>NZ_JAGSPB010000007.1 GCF_019204025.1 Erythrobacter ani | reverse complement strand
ATTGCCCGAGACATCGAGCGCGATCGTGTCTGCATCATCATCGGTCTGCGCCGCGATCGGCGTTGCTACCACCGGGTCGTCATTGGCCGGAATGACGGTAACAGTGACGGTCGAAGTCGCAAACCCGCCGTTGCCGTCACTAATCTCGTAGGTGATCGTATCGCTGCCGTTGAAGTCGGGATTGGGCGTGTAGGTCAGCGTTCCATCCGCCTCGATCACCACCGTGCCATTGGCTGCTGCCGCAGACGTCACAGTCAGCGGATCACCATCCGAATCGGTGTCGTTCGCCAACACATCGATGTTGACGGCCACGTCCTCATCCGTGGTCGTACTGCTCGGGTTCGCGACCGGCGGATCGTTAACCGGATCGACCGCTACAGTGACGGTGGCGGTTGCGGTGCTGCCATTGCCATCGCTGATCGTGTATGTGATCGTGGTCGGGCCGTTGAAGTTCGGCGCCGGCGTGAAGGTGATCGTACCATCGGGATTGATCACTACAGACCCATCTGGCGAGGTGGCCGATGTGACCGTCAGCGTATCACCGTCGACATCGCTGTCATTGCCGAGCACCCCGATAGTGACCGGCGTATCTTCGTTGGTGGTCGCCGTGTCATCAACCGCG
>NZ_JAGSPB010000006.1 GCF_019204025.1 Erythrobacter ani | reverse complement strand
GGTCGCGGTTGGCCTGCCGGACCAAAGTGGTGAGGATGGTCAGGTCGTTACGATTCCGACAGCGAGCGCATTCAGCGATATCGATGGAGACACGTTGAGCTTTAGCGCCGTGGGCCTGCCGCCGGGCTTGGCCATTGATTCTTTCGGAAACATCACCGGCACAATCGATCCGTCCGCATCGCAGGGCGGCCCAGCCAGCGATGGTGTCTACCAAGTCACTGTGACTGCCGATGATGGCAATGGCGGCGTCGTTAGCACTGTGTTTATCTACTCGGTCCAGGATGTTGCTCCGATCGCTCAGGACGACACTGCGACCACGGCGGAAGACACGTCGGTAACGGTGGCGGTGCTCGCCAATGACAGCGATCCCGATGGCGATCCGCTGACGATCACCAGCGCGAGCGCGGACAATGGCACCGTCGTCATCAATGCGGATGGCACGCTTACCTTCACGCCGAACGCGAACTTCAATGGCGAAGCGAACGTCACTTACGAGATTAGTGACGGCGAGGGCGGGGTCGCCACCGCAACGCTAACCGTGACCGTGACGCCCGTGAACGACGATCCAATCGCGACCTCGATCCCCAACGTGACCAACGAGGACAGCCAGTCCGTTTCGATTGCGACCGATAGCTTC
>NZ_JAGSPB010000005.1 GCF_019204025.1 Erythrobacter ani | reverse complement strand
CTAGGTGTTTAAGTTGCGGACTTCGCAAACACCCGATGAACGATGCGGCTCTTAACGAAGTCGCAACTAAACTCTTTCCGAAATTCTTTACCGCCTGTGAATGCCTGCCGAAATGGCAGGGCGATTTGTTTGCGCGCGCGTAATCCAACGGTTTTGTAGGCCGGGCTGTTCCCGGTTAATTTGGAGAAGTGAAGTGAACCTTGAAGAATTTGCAAAGCAAGCGGGCCTTGTTCTCGTGGAAATTGACGGTTCGGGGGTCGAGCAGGCTCGTACCTATACGGACAAGCTGACTGGTCAAGTCAAGCCGCTCCCCGGGCGGCAAACAGGGTTCATCTGGCAGGGCGGCAAGTACCCGGTGGAAGTCGGTGTCGATTTCCCCACGGAGAAGGGGCCATATGCGCCGGGAATGTACTTCCTCGGCGGGCCGATCTTCTCCGCTGGTGACTATGGCCGTGTGCAGTTCAAAGGCACCCGCGAGCTAAACCTCGTCGATGCCGATGAAGTTCTAGACCGCCTCACTCTGGCGGCGTCCGCAAAGGGCGCTGCCGGACCTAAAGAGAAGGCGGCTTAAGGGTGACGAGAGTGGTCGCCTGTGTTTCAGCCACCGATGGCGTGGCTGTGGCACCATGCGGGACCGTGGATGGCGAACCTCTTACCCCGGTCGTCGTCCAGTTGCCCGGGGAAGCTCCTGTTACCTCCGACCTCGCGGCTGACCTGTACGTCAACGCGGTCACTCTCGTCCTCATTGTATTCGTTGTCGGCCTCGTGGTCGGCTCGATGATGCGGGTCATTCGATCCGCATGAACCGCCGGATGATCCGGCCAATAAGGGAGCTAGATATGCTCAAGAAACTAAGCGTAATGTGGGCCGGTCTGTTGGCGGCTGTGTTGGCGTCTCCGGCGCTTGCTGCTGGTGCGACCGGCCCCGATTTTGCACCCATCACCGATGCAATCGACGTGACCACCACGGTCGCGGCGATCCTGTCGGTTGGTGGA
The DNA here is from genome assembly GCF_019204025.1 of Erythrobacter ani. GTDB lineage: Bacteria > Pseudomonadota > Alphaproteobacteria > Sphingomonadales > Sphingomonadaceae > Erythrobacter > Erythrobacter ani. The sequence goes on along the minus strand of NZ_JAGSPB010000005.1, from coordinate 6,495 downwards.
ATCATGATTCTTGTCAGCCTCGCCGTGATGGGCGCGCGCAAGATCATGCGTATGGTTCGTGGCGGTTAACCGCGAATAGGGAGGGGGGCGGCGTTGGTCGTCCCCCAACTGCCATGGCTCAAGTGATCCTCGACATCGGTGGTCTTTTTTTCGGCGCAATCGTCGCGCTCGCTTTCATCTTGGGGGTATCATGCGGAAATCGGTGATTGGCTTATCGGTTGCGGCCCTGTTGGCTTCGCAAGCGGCGGCGCAAGACGGCTCGACTAACGTAGGTGAGGCCATCGCAGCAACGGCTTCGTCCGCCTGCGATAGGACTGGCTGCACCCCAGAGGAGGAATTGTCGCTGCTCGACGCGATCGCGGTCAAGGTCGCCGGGTCGGTAGTGTCATGCTCGGGCGGCACGTGGCTCTGTGTCGCGAGCCTCGTTGGTATTCCGCTGACGCTCCCGCTCGGGGCAGATGCGCCGCGCGGAAACCCGAACCAACGGTATGAATTCGGTGATGAAGACCCCGGCTATTGGAATGATGCGCAGCAAGATGCCTGCCGCAACCATGTGTTCGAGTTAGACCCGCAGAACAACCTCATCGTGCCGTCGCTCAAACTAAGCGGCAACGCCACGCCGATGGACAATAACCCGCAGACATTTACGCCCACCTGGACGGCGGGTGCTAGGGAAGGGGGCGGCTTCGTGAACGCCCACACGCCCGATCCGAGTTCCGTTGCCCTCTGGGCGGCTCACAAGGAAAATCTCACCCGTGGCAGCGATTGGCGGGTGCAGTTCGCGTATTACAAGGTCCGCTTTGATACCAGCGAGCGGCGCACGTTTATCGGCGGCTCGACAGCGTTCTATCAGGGGCCGACGCTAGTCCAGCGCGGTAGCTTTTCGAAGCAAGTGAACTGGGTCAATAATCAGATCATATTAGCGGAAAATCCCTGTCCGGTTGGTGGCTCAGTGGGCGGCGACTTCAACTTCTATTGGCACCGTCAGTCAGACGAGTGCATTTGGTACGTCCCCAATTTTGGATTGGGGCCGACCGGATATGCCTACCCGCCAAGTACTGCGATCCCGTTTACCGAATGGAAGAACTACCCCGAGGGAATGCCGGACAGCACATTGTCCTGTTACCTTAATCCGATCTTCATTGCTGAACTCACGCAGGCGCTCTGGGAAAGCGTCGAGAACGAGCCCGGCGTGCCAGCTGCTCCAGACGTAGATGTTCCCGACGTTAAGGACGGTGGTCATCCTCCGCAGATAGCTGATCTGGCCGAACCGCCGAGTATCCCGACGACGCCGCCCGAAAATCCCGGCGATGGCGTGCCTCCCGGCTCCGGCGACGGTGGCGGCGGCGATCCCGGTGACGGTGGCGGCTCGTGGTGGGAGTGGCCGGATTGGGGCAGCGCGCCTGTTGTCGAGGAACCCGGCACGCTCGATCTAGACTTTCCGGACTGGTTCGATTTGCCGACTTTTTCGTGGGGGTCGCCGACTTGTCCGACCTATGAGGCGGAGGCGTTTGAACAGCCCCTAGTCCTCGATATCCATTGCCCGTTGATTGCCGAAAATCAGGCGGTCATTTCCTCGCTGATGCTGGTGATATTTTCGCTCAGTGCAGCGCTCATCGTACTGAGGGCCTAGCCGATGTTTGCCATTCTTCGCGCCGCGTTCACGTGGCTGATTTCGTACGTCCTCGGCAAAGCGCTCTTCGTGACGATTTTCGCCGGTCTGCTTGCCATCATTTGGACATATGCGCTCGATTTCGTTGGTGGTGCGGTCGATCTCCAAGGCGCAGGGGATGGTATTTCCAGCCTCCCTGCTGACATGCTGTTCTTCCTGCTGGTGCTGCGAATCGACATTGGTATGCCGATACTGCTGGGGGCTTGGATTGTCCGCTTTTCGATCCGCCGTTTGCCGGTGATTGGCTGATGAGGGCTTCCGCGATCATCAAGCTGTGGGTCGTCTTCTTCGGATGGCTCGTTGTGTTCCTCGTGCTGTATAGCCCGAGCGTTCAGCAACTGGTCGCCGGATAATGGCGATCACGGCCTACACGGGGCCTCCCGGTGCGGGTAAGTCGTATGCGATGATTTCGCAGGTCATCGTGCCCGCTGTGGCCGCGGGGCGGCGCGTCGTCACCAACATCGACGGGGTGGAACCGGCAAAGGTTCGGAAATACGCCGATAAGAGCGCCACTGGTGACCTCGGGGACGTTGTGCTGTTCTACGGCGAAGAGGCCAAGAAACCGGGCTTCTTTCCGACCGAAGAGATTTCCGATGAGAACACGTTCGTCAAAGGCGGCGATCTGCTCGTTTTCGACGAATGGCGGCTGTACTTTCCGCGCCGTGGCCAGCATCCGAATGCTGATCTGGAGAAGTTCCTACGCTGGCACCGGCACCTCACGGACGAGGAAGGCCGAACGTGTGATGTTGTCATCGGGACGCAGTTGGCGACTGACGTCCATGGCGATTATCGCGGCCTGATCGAACGCTCGTACAAGTTCCGGAAACTGTCCGCGCTGGGCATGAAGAAAACGTATCAGTATGACGTTTTCGAGGGGCATTTGCAGCCGAAGGGGGGCCAGTACGACAAGGGCAATGGGCGCTACAAGAAAGAGGTTTTTGCGCTCTATTCAAGCTATGACGGTGGGGTTGATGCAAAGGAGAAGGGCACCGATGCGCGGGCGACCATTTGGAGCAAAGGCCTAGCGTTCGGCTGTGCCGGAATGGTCGCTGCGCTGGGTGTATGCGCATATGGCGTCTACAGCTTCTTCACCAGCGCGACCGAGGCGCTTCCGGTTCCTGAGCAAGCTCCTCTCGGCTTCGCGCCTGTCATGCCTTCAAATCAACCGCAGCAAGCGCCGCTTCCATCCAGTCGGTGGCGGATTGTCGGCCAATTGGTCGGTGATGAAGGGCCGCTTGTTGTCGTTTCCGATGGCACGGCGACGAGGCTGTTAGAGGGGTCGTGCTGCGAGTTCCGCAAGGGTCGCCCGGTCGCTGGCAATATGAACGGCCAAGCGATCTATGCCGAGGATCGCGTTCATGTGTCGCGGGATGCCGGCATGATCGAATTAGCGCCGTGAGTAACAAACGGAAAAATTCGGGATCTGCCGGCTTACCGAAAGTTGCGAGATCGATGTTATTTTTCGCGGCCTGTGCGACAGTATATTGCGCTCCGGTCGTTGCTCAAACGGGTCCAAACGAGCGAATTGAAAGGGTTGTCTCTCCAGCGCGGGTGCAGGTGGATGCGATTGAGGTTGGCCCGTTGGTTGTCATGCTTCTGCGCGATGTGATGGGTGTCCCTTACATGATCGCGCCCGAAGTGTTGGCCGATGAGCGGCTTGTCTCGGTTGATCTGGAATTGCCTCGCGCTGAGATTCCGCAGCGTGTGGTGCGCTATATCCGGTCACTCGGGTACAATGTCGAGTTGCAGGCCGGGACTGTCGTCGTCTCGCCAAGTGGGTCGCCGCTGGGGGATTTGCCGGGATCAGTAGGCGAGGTCGATCAAGGTCCGGTCGATCCGCCTGTCAGGGCGCATCTGGTCGCTGTTCCTGCTCATCGCGATGTGGCCGAGCTGGGCGACATGCTGCAATCTGTCATGCCGGATTTGAGTGTTGCGGCTCGAGAAGGCTCGGACCCATCGGGCGGTCGAATCCTGTCAAGGGCAACGCCGCCTGCATTGGTGCTGGGTGGCACTGGCGAGCAGGTGGACCGGGCAATGTCGATATTGCGGGCGCTGGATCGGCCGCCGAGGGCAGTTCTCATCCGTGCGGCCGTCTACGAATTTCGAGAAGGCCGGAACAAGTCAGGCGGGCTTTCGATCCTCGCGGACCTGTTTGATGGCCGTATTACGTTCGGCTCGGAGGCGTCGTTGGCGCCGGGTGGGCAGTTTGTCGGGTTCGCCGTTGGTGGACTGCGGGCGGTGTTGTCCAGGACGAGCGGCGATGGCCGTTTCAAGCTCATTGCGCAGCCCATGTTGACCGCTCTCGATGGCACCACGGCAACGCTCAATTCCGGGGCGCAGGTTCCGACTGTTGGGGCTATCTCGTTCACTGAGGATGGTGCGCCGGTTCGCTCCATTGAGTACCGGGATAGCGGCCTCAATATCGAGTTTTCGCCAACGGTTCGCGGTGACTTGATCCAATTGGCCGTGACGCAAGAGCGATCCAGTTTCGAGCGGACCACGACGGGCGTGGATGACAGTCCGACGCTGAACCGCTCCACGACAAGCTCAACGGTCATGCTCCGGCCCGGTGAAGTGGCGGCGGTGGCGGGGCTAGATCAGCAGAGCATTGAAGAGACGCAGAGCGGGTTCCTCGGGGGCATTTTCCGCTCGCGCACGAACAGTCAGACGAAAGGCCAGATAATCGTTCTGGTCGAGGCAAGCTTGGTCGAGATGGGCAGCGAGGCAGAGATACATTTCACGCTTTTCCCGGACAACTTCCTTGGAGAGATGAAGCGACAAACTTCCTCGGAGCCGACGCAATCAGAATCGACCGGCGCGCAGCGTCAGTCACCCGTAGGGCCGTAACGCAGTGAAGGACGCGTTTGCGCGTTGACAGAGTGAGCACCGGGCTAGGCTGATGGGCCATCAACTCCCGATGTTTGGACAGATAAGGAGGGTTGCCGTGGACTATTTGCAGCTTGAGGGATTTCGGGAAGCGGTGCAGGGCCTGAAAGGGTCCAAAACGGCACCAGATTGCCCGCTGGGGGCCGAAACGAGGGAAAGCCTCGTGGAACGGCTAGCAGATGCTCGGCGAACTGTGCGGTATCTGGAGCGGCTTATCTCCGCCTATGAACATCGGGACGCGCGCCGCTCTTCGCAGCTGAGCCTTCCCGTCGCGAACCGCAGCGAGCGGAGCGAGGGAGGATCGCGGCGGAAAGGCTTTCTCGATGTCGGTTGACCCCCCATGTCTAATAGGGGGGTTACACTCTCCCAACCCATTGAAATCATTGAAAGTGGGAAAATCGGAAATTGGCCATGAATGAGGCGGATCAAAATGGCCAATTCGATGCCTATTCGGCCACTGTGTACGCGAACGCCGAGGCCCTCTTTGATGACTTGTTTTGCCTCATGGAGAGCGCGGGGCTCGATCCTAAGGCGCAGGATGGGCTAAAGGCACGGTTCTACGCCACCAATCGTCAACTAATCGACGAGAAAGGTCACCAGTTGCTTGCATTGAAATCGGGGGGGTCGAACCCGCATCCGCATGTTGAATGCACTGGCAGGGCGTCTCCGGTTCTCGCGGAGTACTTGCGCGAGCATTATGAGCATAAGCCGACGCGCATCGACCACGCGATGGACATTCGGGACTTCGGACTGTTCGACAAGATCGCCCAGTTCGCGCGGGGGTTTGCGCGCTCCAATCGGCTTAAGCTTTCGTTCGCTGGTGACTGGGCAAACCAGTATGAAGGGCGGACGGTCTACATCGGCTCGCGAACGTCGCAGGTCTTCGTTCGGGTGTATGAGAAAGGCATCAAAACCGCTAAGGAAAATGGCCTTCCGCTGACCGCTGACCTTCGTGACTTGGTGCGGATCGAATTAGAGTTTAAGCCGCAGACGAAGGCTGCTAAAGCGCTGGCTCCGACGATCACCGGACCGGAGATGTGGGGCAGTACGGACTGGACGCGGCAATTCGCAGACCGCGTCCTAGGGATGGGAGCGAAGCGAGTGTCGATCCGCGATCAGCGTGTGAGCAACGATGAGCGCTCGCGTAGGCTCATGGCGCAGCAATATGCGAGGATTTTGCGTGGTTGGTTCGAAGACTGCGACAGCGACTTCTGTGAGTTTGGACACGCAATAGGTGTCCTTGCTGGCTTCCCGGAGGCGCAAGAATGACGCGTGCACCGGTATCCGATGGTCCTGAAGACCAAGGCTGGTTTGCGGCGTTCTGGGCGGATTGTGAGTGGCTTGCTGAGAGGTTCGGCGGCGAGCCGCAAGAATATCTCGAAGAGATTGTCGGGCGTGTAAAAGATCGCCGGGATGGATCGTAGTAAACTGTAAGTTAAGCACATTTGCTTAATGTGCGTGGCATGTTCGATAGCTTCCGATGGCGATGGCGTTACCTGAACGCCCTTACGCTCCTCGGCTGTTTCGTGGTCCCGTACTACGCCCGGCGCCACCTCCCGGAGAAGTTTTCCAACGATAATTGAACATAAGTCTTGCGTTTATCGCGATGCTTGTTAATCACCGTTTATTGCGACGCCGAGGGGGTTGTTGCTGGACGGGGGTTACTGCTATGGCGAGCCAGCAAATTGATCGAATCGAGCTACCAAATCCGCAAGTCACAGCCTCAACAGCAGGCCGATGCGGAAAGGCAAAGCCGCCATGCGCGATACGTCACTCGGATGAAAAAGGCGGGGTTCAAACAGACCACGTTCTGGGTGCGCGAGGAGCGAATGGCGGACGTCAAAGCTTTCATTCAGGAAGTGAACGCCGATCCGCAGTAGCCAGTGCTAAGCCGCCATCGAAGGGTGCTAGCACTGCTAAAACTGATAATATATATT
>NZ_JAGSPB010000004.1 GCF_019204025.1 Erythrobacter ani | reverse complement strand
CGCGACGAAGATCTCGATGCAGGGAGCTTCATGTGGGATTTCCACAGATCGCTTAGGACTGAAGAGTTGCCGGACGGCGAAACAGTGATCAGCGTGACGCTTGACGATGTCGAGAAACACGGACGTTGGTGGCTCATAGCTGAAGCAGGCGAAGTGGACCTGTGCACCGATGATCCCGGTAAAGAAGTGGATATCTATCTGCATTCCAAGATCGCTGAGATTGCAGAAATATGGATGGGCGATGTCGATGTGAGAGATGCCATTTCTCAGAACGGCCTGAAGGCGACTGGCTCACAGCATCTGCTACGTACCATTGCGAGCTGGTTCCCGCAGTCACGTTATTCGAATGTCCGCCCGAAGAGAATGCTGGAAGGAAGCTAGACGTCGGATCTCCACCACAACTTGGCCACGGAGTTGCGGCTCAATGTGGGCCGTAAGCGGACTGTCCGCTTACGGCTCCCGGACGCAGGAAAGCTGTCGTTCAGCTAACGCCCCATTTGCGTACCTTCCGAATGAGCTTTTTGGCGCTGAAAGCGGGCGTAACAGATTGAGCCAAGGCATAGTGTGACTTAGCTAAAATGACTGTATCGCCTATTCAAAGAAGGGCGCGGAATGGAAACTCGTTTCAGTTAACTGGGCATAACAGAATTGAATTTCTGTTCACAACGGTACGGGGATAAATCTAGACATAGCGCCGGAGGCCCTAATAAGCGGATCAACCTGATTTATACGTTAAGTATTCTCGTGCTTGAAAGACTTATCGCGCATCTTCGAATGCCGATTTTGCAGGCGTCTCGGCATTTTTTCGGCGAATTGGATGTGGACTGGTGACATTGTCCGATAATTGATTACTAAAACAAGTGAGAATCGAAAGTAATAACGAGTCTTCGGGGGTCGGGTCGACACGATGGAAGCGACTAGCACAGGTCAGACGTCTGAGCGCGCGGATAGCGCACTTGCTGCATTTATAATCCTCGCACAGTTTCTGGACGTTCCCGCAGAACCTTCGCAGATCCATCATGATCGCGGACAGGGCGATCGTCCGTATACGTTCGACGATCTCGTGCGGATCGCGAAGAAGCTGGGGCTGCTTGCGCGGCGCAAGCGCATACGATTTTTTGATCTAGCCAAACACCCGCTTCCGGCCCTGGCGCGACTACAAGATGGCGGTACGGCGATTCTGCTCAAGATTGACGAAAGTGCCGATTCCGGTGATCGTTACATGGTGCTGCTGCCGGATCGGCACCGGCCCGAAGTCTGGAGCCAGGAGCGCCTTGAGCAGGAGCTCATTATTGAGCGCGGTCGGATCGACATGCTATTGATGACGAGCCGCGAGCGGATTGCGGGCGAGAAGCGCGCGTTCGACATCTCTTGGTTCATCCCAGCATTGGTCAAGCATCGCCGGGCTTTGCGCGATGTGCTGGTCGGTAGCTTCTTCCTGCAGGTCGTGGGTCTCGCGACCCCGATCTTCTTTCAGCTGGTGATCGACAAGGTCTTGGTGCATCGGTCAATGACCACGCTCGAAGTGCTTGCTGTGGGCTTGGCGACCGTATTGATTTTTGAGACGCTGCTGTCGGCGCTGCGCCAATGGCTGTTTGCTCACACTTCGAACCGGGTTGATGCGGAGCTTTCCGCATCGCTGTTTCGGCATCTCGTCGCGCTACCGCTTTCTTACTTCGAAGCTCGGCGCGTAGGCGATAGCGTAGCACGGGTGCGAGAGTTGGAGAACATCCGCAATTTTCTCACCTCCAACGCGGTCACGCTAGTCATCGATCTGTTCTTTACCGTCGTCTTTTTCGCGGTGATGTACCTGTATTCCCCGATGCTGACGCTTGTCGTAGCGCTAACGATCCCTCTTTACATGGCGATTTCGGTGTCCATCACGCCTCCATTGCGTGCCCGCCTCGACGAGAAGTTCAAGCGCGGAGCGGAAAATCAGGCCTTTTTGGTGGAGACCGTCACCGGCATTGGAACGCTCAAATCGATGGCGGTCGAACCGCGTATGCGCGATCGCTGGGAGAAGCAGTTTGCGGGCTATATCCAGACCGGATGGGACGTAACGGTACTGTCAAATTGGGGCAGTCATTTGATCCAGCTTGTCAGCAAGCTAACGACCGTGGCGATCTTGTTCTTCGGCGCGCAGGCGGTGATTGATGGAACGCTTACAGTGGGTGCGCTGGTCGCCTTTAACATGCTGGCCGGGCGCGTCGCGCAGCCGATCCTCCGGCTTTCGCAACTATGGCAGGACTTCCAGCAGGTGCGTATCTCGGTTGATCGGTTGGGCGATATCCTAAACGCTCCCGCCGAGCCCGAGCACAATCCCAATCGCGCCAGTCTCCCGCCGATTAAAGGTCGCGTGGAGTTCGACAAGGTGCGGTTCCGTTACCGTCCCGATGCGCCCGAAGCTCTGCGCGGTGTGAGCCTCAGCATTGATGCTGGCGAGATGCTCGGTATTGTTGGCCCTTCGGGTTCGGGCAAATCAACGCTGACCAAACTGGTGCAACGGCTCTACGTACCTGAACAGGGGCGCGTGCTGGTCGATGGCACCGATCTCGCGCTGGTCGATCCCGCCTGGCTCAGGCGGCAAGTCGGCGTGGTGCTTCAAGAGAATATCCTATTCAACCGCACGGTTCGCGAGAACATTGCGCTGGCGAACCCCACCATAGCTATGGACAAAGTCTTCGCCGCTGCCGAGTTGGCGGGTGCGCATAAGTTTATTCTCGAGCTGCCTCATGGCTACGACACGGTGATCGAAGAGCGCGGTGCGAACCTGTCGGGTGGACAGCGTCAGCGCCTTGCGATTGCGCGGGCGCTCATTACCAATCCACGTATCCTGATCCTCGATGAGGCGACCAGCGCGCTAGATGCCGAAAGTGAGGAGATCATACAGACGAATCTCGGCCGAATCGCGCAAGGGCGCACAGTGATTATCATCGCACACCGCTTGTCGGCGGTCCGCCCTTGCAACCGCATCATTACAGTGGAAGCGGGCGGGATTACCGAGGTGGGCACCCACCATGAACTTCTGCAGGCGGGCGGTCGCTATGCCCAGCTCCACGCCAAGCAAACCGGCATGAGCGATCCGCGCGAGGTACAGCCTGCATGAACGCCGTTGCCGACCGCTTTCCGACCATGTCCAGGCACGCGAGCGTGCTGCGCGAGAGCTGGCGCAACCAGAATGCAGCCGATCAAGCGTTCAAGCCAAAAGAGGGCTTGGAATTCCTGCCCGCCGCGCTCGAGATCATGGAGAAGCCCGCCAGCCCTGGCCTGCGATGGCTGATGCTGCTTACGTGCATGTTGTTCGTCCTGGCGCTGATCTGGGCAATCGTGGGCAAGGTGGACGTGGTTGCAACCGCTTCGGGAAAGACCGTGCCGGGTGGGAACGTCAAGATCGTCCAACCGATCGAAATCGGTGCTGTCAGGGCGATCCATGTGCGCAATGGCGAGTTCGTGGAAGCCGGCGACCTGCTTATTGAACTCGACCCGACGCTTGCCAGTGCGGACGAGGCGCAAAGTCAACATTCGCTTCTCTCGGCAAGGGTGATTCAGTCGCGCAACGATGCGCTGCTCGCGCATCTCGAAGGTCGTCCCTCACGGTTCGTGGCACCTGAAGGCACGCCCCAGCGCATAATTCAGACCGAACAGGCTTTCGTAAGCAATGCGATCGCGCAATATGAAGCTGAGCGCGCGGCGCTGTTGCAGCAGCGCGCGGAAGTGCGCGCCGATCTCGCGGGCGCAAAAGCTGAGATCGCCAAGCTTGACGAGGCGCTGCCTTACATCGACCGGCAATTCAATGCCCGCGCGGAGCTTGCCGAGAAAGGGTTCTTTGCGAAGCTTGAGCTGCTCGAGTACGAGCAGCTGCGCGCTGAGCATTTGCGCAATATCGAAGTGCAGCAGGCCAACCGAATGCGCGCAGAGGCTTCGATCGGGCGGCTTGAGGCCGAATTGCGCAGCCTAAGGGCAGGCTTTGGCAAGACCGCGATGACCGATCTCGCCGAGGCGAACGAGCGCGCTGGAATGGCGAGCGAGGAACTGCGCAAGACCGAGCGCCGCCGCCGCTATCAGGAACTGCGCAGTCCGGTGAATGGCGTAGTCCAGCAGCTCGCGGTCAGCACGGTCGGCGGCGTGGTGCAGCCCGCGCAAGCCTTGATGGTGGTCGTCCCATGTACCTCGGGCGATATGGCGAACGCGGCCAGTTGCAATAGCGGCATCACGGTTGAGGCGCTCATCCAGAACAAGGACATCGGGTTCGTGGGCGTGGGCGACCGAGTCGCGGTCAAACTCGAGGCGTTCAACTTCACCGATTACGGACTTATCGAAGGCAAGGTCGCCAATATCAGCCGCGATGCCATCGACCAGAGCCAGCAACCCACCGGCAACACGCGCGATGAGAGCGGTCGCCCGGTCCAGCCTGGCCTTGTCTACGCCGCTAAAATCGATCTCGCCTGCGGTCCGGACGATCCCGCACGCCATGCTCTTTGCGACCAAGTGCAGCCGGGCATGTCGGTGCAAGCGGAAATTAAAACCGGAAAGCGGCGAATTATTCAGTATCTCCTGTCACCCATTAGCCGGGCGGTAAGTGAAGCGGGACGGGAAAGGTGATGTATCAAGCCGACCTGCTCTTGTGGGAATGGAGCTTGGAAACATTGAGATACAATATGAGCATCTCGCAGATTTCAAAGGGCGAAAGCATAGACCCTTTCGGTTTGCGAATAGCACCTGATGCAATTGGCAATCGAGTGTCTCAAGTCTCCAAACAAGGACAGTGACTGATGATAAAACTGACATACCCTCGCCCTACCCATTCGCTCGACGAAATTCGCCCGCTCTTCGACGAGTTCAGGCGGACGCATCCAGACACGTTTCGAGAATGGTATGCCGAATGGGAATACAGCTACACCTCGGGCACTCCGGATCGTCCCAAAAAAGACCCCACAGAGGAAAATCCCACAATGATTAAAGTTGCGAAAACAGTCTATGCGTTCTTGTCTACACGGACCGAACACGAAGACTTCGCTGATCTTGGCGCTGGTTTCGATAGCTTTCAAAGTCTTATGCATGAAATTGTCCGCTCTGATTTGAAGGGAGAAAGGTCATGACCGTTAATTATCTCGATACCAACAGCCTGATCCATGCACTTGAAGCAGGTCTGCCCCCCGGCTGGAGCGAAGGTGACCCAATCCCGCCGGAGGCGTTTCGGTATCTTGAAGACTTGATATCAGGTAATAATCGGTCCGTCACAAATAGCGTAATTCTTGAAGAGATTAGACTAGGGAATGATAGCCAGAGTCAGGCTCTAAGAAACTGGATCGAATCCAAAATAGGCAACGGGATAGAGCTTGACCGGATGGATCAATCCATCGTGGACCACTACTTCGATAATGTCGGGAAAGATCGCGGCGAGCGATCCCTCGCAGAAAGAACCGCCAAGAATCCAGAATTCACCACTGATATTGGAAATCAAAGATTTATCTCAGACGAAACTCTGCCAAACAAACAGTGGTTTGAAGACCTTGGATATGGCGAAGGCAATCACAGGAATAATCCGGGCGTTTTTGAGGAGCTCTGGGACCAAAATGGTCGACTTGATGCGGACTATGCGCACGCGGCTCAATATGTCCGCGATCACATGCGGTATTCCCAAACCAATTATCCGGTATCTGATCCGTTAAAGGCGGGAAATCGAACTTTCGGTAGACCTTTAGGCAGTGGGAACTTTCAATGGGGGGATGGCCTGAGGGCGCTCGGGGCCGATGAAAGCGGGGCTTTGGCACTTCCTCATGGTGCAACGTGGGACAGTCTGAGCGACTTTGTCAAAGCCAACAAGCTTGTGCTTGCCGGGGAATTTGTCGGCTTCGCCGCTCTCGGGCTTGATGTAGGTTTGACACAGCCAAGATTCGCCGATGCACTAGCCAGAGGAGATTTGGTCGAAGCCGACGAAATTCTGGGTGGTCTTATTGGGCGCGCGTTCGGAGGCTTTTTCGCCGGGGTTGTCGCCGGCGGAGCAGGAGGAAGCGCATTTGGTCTTCCGGGGACCATTCTGGGGGCTATTCTTGGCGGTATTATAGGAGCGATAGGCGGTGACCAAGTTGGTAAGTGGCTGCTTGGTGGCTTAAGCGAGCATGGGATCAGCTTGGCTGGCTTACTTGATGATCTGTCAGCGCTGTTTCGCGATGTTTTGGGTGATCCCCTTGTTCTCGATCTCGACGGGGATGGGATTGAGCTCACGTCGCTCGATACCAGCGCTACCTTCTTCGATCTGGACAATGATGGCTTTGCAGAAAGGACCGGTTGGTTGAGCGCTGACGATGGATTTCTCGTGCATGACGAAAATGGAAACGGCCAAGTGGACGGCGTTCATGAGTTGTTCGGAGATGCCAATACCGATGCCTTTGATGTCCTGCCCTCGATTGACAGTAATTTAGACGGTGTGATCGATGCGCGTGACAGCGCGTTTTCCAATCTGTTCGTCTGGCGAGATTTCAATTCGGATGGAGTGTCCATGGCGACGGAGCTTTTCACGCTCGAGCAGGCAGGTATCGAAAGTGTAAGCTTGGCGTATACTGCAAGTGGCAATGAGGTGGCGGGCAACGTCATCGCGCGGACCGGCACTTTTACAAGGCTCGACGGCACGAGCCGCGCCACAGGCAGCGTCAACTTTGCTCTCGACGATCAAGAACCACACACTCCGATCCCAGATCAAGCGAATGTCGACGATCTGATCGTACTTCCTAATCTTCCCGGCTTCACCGGCGTGCCGGATTTGAGAACAGCGATGGACAGCGATGCGGTTCTCAAATCCATGGTTCAAGATTTGACTACCGGTAACAAGCTTTTTGAGAGGTTCTCCGATTTCGAACCTGAGTTCATCAATGTGCTTTATAGGTGGGCAGGCATCGACGCGTCCGCGCCTCCCGGTCAAGATGAACTGCCGCATAGTTTGCAATTCCTGTCCGCCTACATGGGCCGCCCTTTCGACGATCTAAATACTGGAGAGGCAGCAGAGGTACAGACCGAAGTCTGGCCACAGCTTGTTCAAGGGCTTGCGATTCCCTTTCTCTTTCAAGCTGCCCGAAACCCATCCTACGAGCCGTTCCTTCAGCTCACGCGAGACATCGCCTCTCTCGATCCGACCAGTAACACTTACATCAGCGATGCCAGCATTTTAGCGGAGAATGCGGCGCAGGCGAGGGAAGCGATATCCCCTGCATATAGTTACTTGGAAAGATTTACCGGCTTGTCGCTAAATCCCGAAACTGGACAGTTAACGGGGAACTTTGCAGCGTTCGTACAAAACTTTACTGCCGACCAGCCAGATTTCAGAGTTTATAGTGTCTCAACAGCCAGTAGCGGCGGCGGCGGTGGTGGCGGCGGCGGTGGTGGCGGTGGTGGCGGTGGTGGTGCTATTTCGAAAGCGACTATGACTCTCCCTCCAGAAGAAACGCTCGAATTCTTGGAGGAAATCAACCCTTGGAGTGTTTGGTTCATGCAGGAAGGGCGGCTTCTCCTGTCCATCGGAGCTGCGGCCGGACTTTCTGAAGAAACGATCCTCGACCTTGCAGGGTGGAGCTGGCTCTCTTCCGACTTGAGCGAGCACGATGGCACGGAGAACGATGACGTGCTCGCATTCACAACGACGATGATTGAAACTGATAACTCGCAGATGCCGTATGTCTCGACCAAACGTCAAAGGATTTATGGATATGAGGGAAATGACGAAATTATCGCCAACGATGGCAATGACGCGCTTATTGGCGGGGAGGGTAACGATCTACTCAAAGGAGGCTCAGGCAACGACGACTATATCTATGGTGATGGCGATGGCCTAGATCGAATTCTCGACGAAAGTGGGGAAGGTGATACCATTTTCTTTGCCGCTGGCCTAAGCAGCAGTGACCTTCAAGTTCTCCGATTGGGCGGAACCGACGATCTCCAGATCCATTTTGGAGATCCCGCATCCGGAATTATTTTGCAGGATCAATGGTCGACATCGGCTTCAGCTGTCGAGGAATTCATTTTCGTCGGCGAAACTCCGATTTTTGCGGGAGATATCGCGAGCATCTATCTTGCCACCCTGAGCACTGAAAATGATGACACTATTGTCGGAAGCTGGGCCGGTGAGCGCATTGTCGGACTTGGCGGCAATGATAATCTATCAGGAGGGAGCGGAGACGACGTCATCAAGGGCGGTTTTGGCAACGACTACTTATATGGCAACAACGGCCGCGATACTCTCCTTGGCAATAGCGGCGACGACAGCATTGAGGCTGGATCCGGCAACGACACGCTGATCGGCGGTGCGGGCGATGATTATCTGGTCGGTTGGAGCGGCGATGACACTTACGTCTTCAACCTGGGCGATGGCAACGACACGATCACAGATGGCTGGCTCGGCAGTTCGGGGGGCAACGACACGCTTGCGTTCGGCGCCGGGATCGCGCTCGAGGACCTCGTCGTCGCAAGCGATACCGCCGATCACCTGTTGATCTCGATCGCGGGCACCAGTGATAGCGTATTGATCCGGAACACGCTGACCAGCAGCCGGACGCGGATCGAGCAGGTCCAGCTGGCCGATGGCACGATCCTCACTCATGCCGATTTGGTCGCGATGTCGTTCACCGACAATGACGGCGATAACACCTTCTATGGAAGTTATAACAGCGAGACCATTGATGGCGGCACGGGCGACGACAGCATTGAGGCTGGATCCGGCAACGACACGCTGATCGGCGGTGCGGGCGATGATTATCTGGTCGGTTGGAGCGGCGATGACACTTACGTCTTCAACCTGGGCGATGGCAACGACACGATCACAGATGGCTGGCTCGGCAGTTCGGGGGGCAACGACACGCTTGCGTTCGGCGCCGGGATCGCGCTCGAGGACCTCGTCGTCGCAAGCGATACCGCCGATCACCTGTTGATCTCGATCGCGGGCACCAGTGATAGCGTATTGATCCGGAACACGCTGACCAGCAGCCGGACGCGGATCGAGCAGGTCCAGCTGGCCGATGGCACGATCCTCACTCATGCCGATTTGGTCGCGATGTCGTTCACCGACAATGACGGCGATAACACCTTCTATGGAAGTTATAACAGCGAGACCATTGATGGCGGCACGGGCGACGACAGCATTGAGGCTGGATCCGGCAACGACACGCTGATCGGCGGTGCGGGCGATGATTATCTGGTCGGTTGGAGCGGCGATGACACTTACGTCTTCAACCTGGGCGATGGCAACGACACGATCACAGATGGCTGGCTCGGCAGTTCGGGGGGCAACGACACGCTTGCGTTCGGCGCCGGGATCGCGCTCGAGGACCTCGTCGTCGCAAGCGATACCGCCGATCACCTGTTGATCTCGATCGCGGGCACCAGTGATAGCGTATTGATCCGGAACACGCTGACCAGCAGCCGGACGCGGATCGAGCAGGTCCAGCTGGCCGATGGCACGATCCTCACTCATGCCGATTTGGTCGCGATGTCGCAGAACTCGAGCATGCTGGCGAGTGAAACTGTGAATGATAGGGCTCAGTCTTTGGTCAAAGCAGATGGAGTAGCTGAGGCTGAATTGCCCGTCTTGCTGCAAAGGGATGTGCCATCTCGCTTTCCTGAACATGAAGTCGCTAATTCTAGGCATCTTGTTGAAAGCCAAATAGCTTGGAGTTGGCCGCAAGAATACGTGGAAGAAGCAGATACAATACTTGAATCAGGCAATGTAACCAATGGGTCGAGCCTTCAAGACGACCAGGACATAAGTAGAAAGCTTGCCATGATCCGTCAGGATATGGCGACTTTCGGGGCGAGCTCGGCGCCTCAGTTCGATCAGTTTGGGCAAAGATCATATAAAATAATGGAGATTTTTGCCGCATAGAACTTAGGGCCTTGTCAGACTAACGTGGCAGGGGAGCGAGGTCGCTGCTGGCCGAGCGGTATGAGCCGCAAATCGAGAGCAAAACCAGACAGTCCGTTCAAGCGCTTCAATTCCTCACCCGAAGTCATTCGTCTTGTGGTTATGATGTACGTCCGCTTTCCGCTGATTTGCGGAATGTTGAGGATCTTCTCGCGGAACGAGGGATCGACATCTGTCATGAGACGGTACGGTTCTGGTGGAACAGATTTGGTCCCATGTTCGCAGCGAACATCAAACGGCAGAGGATCAACCGCATGCGTGGGTTTAGGCAGTG
Source organism: Erythrobacter ani (assembly GCF_019204025.1). Taxonomy (GTDB): domain Bacteria; phylum Pseudomonadota; class Alphaproteobacteria; order Sphingomonadales; family Sphingomonadaceae; genus Erythrobacter; species Erythrobacter ani. The sequence continues at coordinate 13,991 of NZ_JAGSPB010000004.1, read as the reverse complement.
GCGCTGGCACCTCGATGAGATGTTCGTAAAGATCAATGGAGAGACGCACTACCTCTGGAGAGCGGTCGACCAAGAGGGAGAAGTTCTTGAGAGCTACGTTACCAAAAAGCGCGACAAGAAGGCCGCTCTGAGTTTCATGAAGAAGGCGCTGAAGACCCACGGACCCGTCGAGGCCATCACAACTGGCGGCCTGCCTTCCTACAAGGCTGCCATGAGCGAACTTGGAAACCAGGATCGCCAAGAGATCGGCCGATGGGCTAATAATCGGGTAGAGAACTCACACTTTCCCTTCCGACGACGAGAACGAGTGATGCAGCGCTTCCGGAGGATGAAGCCTCTGCAAAAGTTCGCTTCCGTTCACGCCAACCTCCACAACCACTTCAACTCCGATCGCCACCTCACCGATAGACAAACCTACATGACCACCCGCTCCGCCGCTCTGGCGGAGTGGCAAAATCTCATGGCTTGATCGTAGGCGCGGGTAGGGTGCTCTTTGTCTTGCGGAGACGAGTTCGCGTGAGACTGACAGCACCGAAGAGCAGCTTTCGGAAAGAGTGACGAGAAATCGGCCAAGCAATAGAAAAGTGCTAGTCAATCGCGGCTGGACTGACGGATCATGCTGTCTGGAATCTTCAATATCCTCCCTGCCTCGTGCCCCGCTCAGGTCTCGCCAGTATGCCGATGCCAAGCATCATCGGTCTGCGCTATCTCAAAGTCGCCGGAACAGGGCCTGCACAGCTCCCGAGCGTCTTCAGACGCGCCATGTGTCCAGATCTCGCGCTCATCTGGGGCAAGTATCACCGGCATCCGGTTGTGCACCTCAGAGATATTGTCGGCGGCATCCGTCATCACCATGGAATAGCATAGCCCAAACTCGTCGCTATCGCGCCAGATGCCACCGACAGTGAACAGTTCGGCGTCCGGAAGGCTCAGCCACGTGCGCGTCTTCGCACCCCTAGCTCCTTCCGCTTCGGCCCAGGCTGTCAGCGGGATCAGGCAGCGCCGTTCCTCGAAACTGTACTTCCACATGAAGCTATCAAGCTTTTCCGATCGGGTGTTGTTCACCGGCTTGGGTTTAAGCGGCTTCCCGGTCTTCTTGCTCTTCAAGGTGAGGGGGAAGCCCCATGTCATTTGTCGCAACTCGCCCCCTGCAATCACGATGCCTGGATAGCCGGGATAGACTTCCGAACCGATGTTGACGGAGCCGAGTTCGTTGACGGTCGAGAACCAGCGCGCCACCTCGTCGGGGCTCTTCGTCATGCGGTACAGATTGCACATGCTGCCCACAGACCGATCCAAAGCACGAGAGTCAAACAGGCTGGAACATTATGGGAACATATGATTAAGGAGGTGCATGGTCCGACGCACCCGATCCAAAGCGAAAACGATTGAAGCCTGTTTCCCGATCCGTGTGCGCGTTACCTTTGGACCTCGAACGCTTCCTGGAACTTTAGAAGCGATTGAGCGCTGGGCGGTCGAGACACTTGGCCGGGGCAGGGTGGCCACGCTGGCAAGCTCCACAACAGACACGGCCGAGAGAACGCTCTATTTCCGATCTCTCACCGAGGCGGCGCAGTGCTTTGCCTACTTCGACGAATTGCAACTGCAGGACTACGTAAGCCAAACGACGCTCGAGAATGAGCCAGCCGATCGCGGCGTGTTTAGCGACCTGCGCAAATCGATATGAGAAAGCCAGTCCCCAACAGCCAGTCGTACTCTCCATTCTTCGGCAACACTAAAGAAAAAATGAAGGTTGGGGCAGTTGGAAAAGATGCGAGTTAGCCTTCATCATCAAAGAGGGGCGCTCATGGACGATGAAAATATTTGGTTGTAACTGCTTGCGATAGGGATAATCTTCGGCCTGTGCTTTATGCTGACAGCGATTGCATGGCTTTTGCGAGGGTACTTTTGAAAACCAAGAAAGGAACCGCATTCTTCAGATTGCGTTTCCTTTCTTGTTTTTCAATCACACCATCACCCGTTGCCGTTGTTCGAACTAGCGTGGTGTAAGTCGAGGCATAACCCACAATCGACAACCAGCCAGTGCCTAAGATAGGCTAGTTTTGGCTCACCGCGACTTCGCTATCGCCGGAAATTTCCTTGAAGCGCTCGCCCACCTTCTTCCAAAGATCAGCGCCCGCGTCCTCGCCCCTCGCGAGAAGCTCGTCTTGCTTTTGGGTAATGTAGAGCCAGCCGCCAGCGCCGTGGTGCTTTTCGGCCCACAAGGCCATCGCCCAAAGCTCTTTGTCTCGGTTAATCATTCGCAGGCTTTTCCGTCGCCATCGCGATCAAGGTGACTACCATAACCCTGTTGCCCTCGATAGATCGGTGCCGCTCCCGCCCGACGTGCAGCTGCGCAATTGGGATAATAGGTCTTCCCATCGGCAGGCCGCTTAACAACCTTTCCGGCGTCTGGGCCTCTATGGCAATGCCGCCCTCCATTCTTGCGATCATTGTGGCAGCCGTCTGCTGCAAGTCCGCCCGGATGGGCACCAGCGCTGGACGTAAGGACGAATGAGGATAAGCATAGCGCGAAGCTCATGATCCACGCAGCAAGCAGCGCCGCGAACTCGATGCGAGCGCCAATTGCGCTTTGCTTATCGTGATCAGCCTGTCCCCTCATTAGCAAGTGTGCCCTCTCCAATAATGATCCCACCTTGCGGCCCAGCCGCGCGCTACCATTACGCAGTTTAGATCACCGCCCCTTGGTGAAACACACCATGCCGCAGTTCGCGAGCCACCTGCCGAACCGTCGGACACGCAGCGCATCGTCGGCCCTTTGACGAGGATATGGCCATGCTGACCCACTCCCTGCGCAGTGCCCACCAGGCTCACTAGTCCATCGCGTGCTTGGGTAGCGCTAGCAGAGGGGCAGGGGTGACCGGGACTGCATGACCCGTCCAATTCGCGTGCTGCGATGCCGGCCAGCCGGACGCGCGGACCTTCCTCGCACCATATCGGCCCATCGCCATCCCATACATGGGTGGGAGTGCACTCGAATGTTTGTCCTGCTGGAAAGACTGAGGGAAAAAGACCAAAGATTAGCATCGGAAGCGCGTGACCCATTCTTGATGTAACCCAAGGATAGCGCAGATAGGGTTACCTGACCGTTTCTCCTCCGTAGGAATAGAGTCAGTGAGCGCTATGACTGTGCGCTGAAGGGGCGGCGCGCTCAGATACTTTCGGTCAACTATCAGCTCCGACACGATTAACCCGGAGTACGGCTCTGGAGTAGTTCGGGGGAAGCTCTCTGAACAAGGCCCTTACCCGCAGCCCTTCAGTTATTCTGAAGCTTACAGGCCCCTTGTCTTTGTAGACAGTGCCCAGGAATCGGAAACAGGGGGCGCGGTTTGGAACTGGAAACCAAGAAGACCGGGGCAGCGGTGATCGCTGCTATCGTTTTACTGTCGTATCTGAACGCTTTATCGGTCATCTTCCAAGCGAGCGAAGAGGCGCAAGCGGCACCAGAAGCAAGCCTTGCTGTAGCCGAGTAGTGCTGCTCTGGATTTTTTCCTGCTTAACTATCGGACCCTGAGGGTCCCAGAGTTGTACAACCCCGCCTTTCTTCTCGCACCTGCAACAGTGTTGGACCATAAAGCCCTTGCGACCCGAAGGGCCTTGATTCGAATTTGGCCCGACATCACTAGGCCCCGCCATCGTGCGGGGTCTTTTTTGGTGAGCGGGTCTCCACCCTGCGCCTTACAAACGAGGAGCTTACTTCTGGCGTTGCCTATGGGGCCGACACCATGACTCGTGTGTCCGATTTCAGGTGACACATCGCAGCAACGAAATAACCGAGAGTGGGTGGGAAGCGGACTGTCTGCTCACTGCGCCCACGAACATGAAAGCAGGCGACTCGCGATCGTTTCAGTGATTGACGCTATGGATGCCTTCGTGGGCGCGCTAATGAAAGTCAGTTCAGCCTTAGGTGCCAGGATATGCACAAGCGACCTATTGCTCGGTCGCGAGGCGCACGATAGAATTCTCTTCGGCTAACCCAAGCCTCCTCCCTCCACCTGGGGAAGCACTGTTCGTGTAGGGTATTGATAGTCTTTGGAAAACCGTTCGAGCATGCGTATAAGGAGGGGTTGCGTTTCCGGCTCAAAAACGGAGACACCATAATGAAACTATCTTCACCGATTTATCAGCTTAAGCACCGTGCGAAATCGATGGCACGAGAAGAGGGCATCCCGCTTCACAAGGCGCAAGACCGCATCGCGCAGATGGAGGGATTTGCGACTTGGAGCTTGCTCTCTTCAAAGGCAGCAACCAGCTTGGTCACCGACGTGCTTGGTCAGGTGGAGAGCGGCGATCTTGTTTTGCTCGCTGCGCGCCCTGGTCACGGCAAGACAATCGTCGGGCTTCAAGCACTACTTGATGCGCGGCGGGAGAACAGGCGCTCGTTTTTCTTTACGTTAGACATGACTGAGAATGAGGCCAGAGACCGCCTCACCGACATGAGCAACTTAGAGCTAGCCAAATCGATAGATGTCGAAACCTCTGATGAGATCGATGCCGACTTCATCATCGCAGCGTTGGCCGAAGCCGCTCCACGAACGATCGCTGTTGTAGATTATCTACAATTGTTGGACGCATGCCGAGACAAGCCGGAACTTGCAGAGCAGATCGATAAATTGCGACTGTTTGCAGCGAGCAAACAAATCGTTTTGATTTTTCTATCTCAGATCGACCGCTCATTCGATCCTACACAACGCAAAATGCCAAGTTTAGCCGACATTCGTCTCCCCAATCCAGTTCCCATCGAGGCCTTTGATAGACGGTTTTACTTGCACGATGGTGAGATGCGCGTCGAGCATCGCGCAGCCTAATTTTCACGACTGCGGACGTCCGGCGTAGTGGCTGGATGTCCGCTTTTCGGACTTCGGCAGAGCGTGGGAAAGGCCGAAACTAGGGTCGGAAGCAGTTTGTCCGACAATGGGTGGTTTCGCGACCGTCCGCTTTTGAAACGAACAGCGGGAAAGCAGACGCGTCCAAACCTAAAACGTCATGGATGCAAACGACCCCGTTTGCTGCCACGAGCCTCAGTGCTATCTCAAAGCGGATGATAAAGCGTCTTTTGCCACTACCGGCTTGCCTCGCACTTTTTGGTGCGCTCAGTGGGTGTTCGAAACCCATCAACGTCGTGATACCGGAAGGCGAGATGCTCAGCGTGATGGTTGGACCCGCGACTTTTCAAGTCCCATTCGAGTACGAACCGTATATCGGTGAGATGGTAGCGCGAGATCTCTATCAAAAAAAGCTATTGGGCGTTGGGACTCAAGCTGATCCCATAGTTGCGCAAAGCGTATCGATAACGGTCGTTGATGATGGATTGTCTGGCTTGAGCTTAAGCATTCTCGAAACCAGCGATCTTGTGCCGTTTGAGGAACAGCCCGTACCCCTCGATTTCAGTAAGTTTGAGTCTCTCAAAGTTCGCGGACCAACACCCGGGCCCGATGATCCAAACTCGATATATAGAGAGTACAATTTTTCTGCGCAGGCTGAATTCAGCGACGGCCAAATGAAGCACATGCCCTTTGCTTGCCGAAGCAGTGACGATTTCGAGCCAGGCCCAGATAGTCCGATATTCGGCTGCTATATCAGCTTTTCGATTAGCAATGAGCTTGGATTATCGATGCGTGTCGATCCGGGCGACGATCTGGCAAAACTCGGAGAGTTGATACGGGTTGCGATGAAGACCATGGCCTCAATGCAGCATGGCAACGAAGTTCCCGGGTGACTCACCTAGGCGTTCATGAAAGCCAATACCTTGGTCCGTACACGTTTCTCCCGACTGTACGACATTTCGAGTTAGCTAGAAATGTGTCCGCTTTTGGCGATCAAAGTGCCCGATGGTTGTGACCGCAATTGGGGCAAAGCGGTCGTTCGAAATACAAACCTTATGCGTCTCATATGAAGTTAGAATTCCAATAAAAATCAGATGGTTGCGTCGTTCAATCAAGATCGAGTGGGGCTATTTGCGGGCTTTCTTCTCAAGCCAAGAGAAAATAGCAAAATATTTCGGCATCTTACGCCGTCAGTGCGATGCCTATTCTGATGCTAGGGCTTTAAGTGGTTGAAGTATAATAGAAAATGGACTAAATGCGATTCCCTCTTGAGCACGACGAAATCGGCATCGATCTCTCCCAGCACTCTGAGAATGCGTAAGGGCCTGCGAGTGAAGTCAGTCCCGATAGCTTTCTGAATATTGTAATTCACGATTTTTATTTCAGTACGTGCCATTTCGGCAGTCTGTTTCGGTTTGAATCAGGTCAACCATCGGTCGGGTCGGGTTTTCCAATACCCTGGAGTGGAACAGGCCCTGCCACCATTTATCATGACTAAGTCGCTCACTCTCTGTCGAAGGTGCCACCATGTCCTTTGCCGGATCTATGCCTTAAAACTGGAATCCAAACTCCTCCAATCGAAGCGTTTAATCAATGCAAGTTGGGTTTCTTCATTAATAGGTGGAAAATGACTGCAGAGTTGCTCGAAACAAGACGTCGTTTCAGACCGTAAATTGAATCGGCATTCGAATTCCGCAAGAAAGAGCCAAAGATTATGCTCCCCAACTTGGCTGTAGCTCTTAAGATTACGCTTTAGGGCTGACCAGCAGCATTCAATGGGATTGGTCGTATGACCATGAAAATCGTGGAACGCGCGACTATGATTGATGCGAATGTGCTCCCAACCTTTATCTCCAAGGGCTCGATAGCTGCCGTAGCTATCAGTAATTATCCGCGATCCGGGCAAAACTAGGCGCTCGATATTATCGACTAACGAGCGCCTTTTCCTGTCTGCGACAATTCCCATCAAAAGCTGCCCATCGCACCTAAGGCCTTGGACAAAAGCCCCTTTTCGTCGGCTTGACTGGAGGTCGACGATCCGTCTGAGATATACTTCATCGACGTAAACTGTCTTGCCCTTTCCACCCAGCTTTGATGCGCGGTTATATGCGGACATGTGCAATCGCACTCTGTTGCAAAGCCTATGCGCGCTCTTTACCCCGATCCCGAGTTGTTTGCGGATGAAGCTTGATCGCATACCGTATGCAGAATTACAGAACAGTAGGAGTGCATAAAAGAATGCAATGAGCGACAGATTCGAGCGGTAGATAACTGTATCCTTGAGCGGCGAAAACTGAAGGTTGCAGCTATGACGATATTTCTTGCTATTGCGAACGGGGAACCATTGTCCAAGCTCGCCACATCCAGGGCACGGAGAGTGGTTTCCCCATTTTGCGCTAACGATTTGTTCGAGACATGCTTGCTCGTCTGAAAAGCTTTCGAAAAATTGGCTGATGCTTGTTCCCTTTACAGCAGTCATCGCGAATGCCAGGTGGCAAGCTCAGTAGCTCTTTCATTGCCCAGCATAGGGAATGCACCAATCATTTCCCAAAAAATTCGATGCGATTTGGATCGGCGATTGAAACGAAATTCGAACTCCTTCAGGTAAAGCCAAAGATTTGCCTGGGAAACGCACTTGTGCTGCCCCTTTAATGATTGCATTGAATAGTTCAGGAACGATTGAATGGCATTTTCAGCATTGGGTTTGTCAATATAGTATGTCGGAAGATATTCGATACCAGAATCTCGGAACCCATAGTGCGTGTAAGCCCGATAAGTTTGATAGCAGGTTGTAAATGGGATCATGCTGCTCATGGTCTTATCTCTCATTAAGCGCCGCAAATCTGGTCGGCGTGGACGAGTGACGACTGTTGCATCCACGCGATCTCCATTGCTGAGAAAGCAAACCGTCGCGTTTCTGTTTCTTCTGCGATTGATCGAACGAACAACTCGCCACCTGTCCAACCTGATTTCAATTCGCTTATCGACCGGGTCAATTAGCGTTCCAGTATCGATGGCGGCGAGATGCAAGCGAATGCGCTTTAGCATTCGAACCGCAGCCGTGCTCCCGATGCCTAGGTGCCGCTCAAGAAAAAGCGCGTTTACGCCTTGGGCGGAGTTAGAGACGTGAAGCATTGCGTAAAACCAGAGCGAGAGCGGCAATTTCGTCGCATGAAATATGGTGTGCGCCAAGGGAGAAATGGCGTCGCCGCAAACAGCCTGGAAGTATCGCTTAGTGGAGCGCCGATAAAAACGCTTTGCTTGTCCACAACATCGGCAAATCGGCATGTGCCCAAACCGCGTTTCCAAAACGTATTTTAAACAGCTAGATTCACTTGGAAACCGCGCGAAGACTGATTGGAGGCTGGTCCCGCGATATCCGGGACGATCAGACAAGTAATCGTGTGATGGATAACCCAAATCAAACGGCAATCGCGCCTTCTCCCGGATACTTCTTCCGACGGGAGAGCCTAGCGGATCCTTGACTCAAAAACGAGGCGCAAAGATTGACACGCTGCTATTATTCATGGCTCGGGGTGGATTTTCGAAGCCTCGATTAGCTCTCGCAATATGAGTTCGAGAAGCGTTTCAAGCTCCATACACAATTTCGCTGGAACTACCCGCGCTGGAGGACCGTTTTCCGTCTGGCGTGAGCTTGCTAGGTTTTCGAGAATGGCGGCTACTTCAGAAGCATCGAGAAGTGACAGGCTCTGAGGGAATGACGGCATAGGTATGTCCAGGCTCTCGATCAGGTCGGATCTAAAGATCGAGTAAGGCGGCAAAGGCAACGACGAACGTGCCAATGTAGAAAACTAAAATTAGGTCAGTCTCCCACCAAACTCCTGCGCGTGCTTCATCACTCGCAATACCAAATCGGGCCAGTATCCAAGATCGTAGTGCTTTGAGCCAGCGTGATTGGTGCATAGCTAAACGCTTACACACGAATTACGAAAAAATACAAGCTAGGTCCTCGCCCTGGTTGCTTGTCGCTTATCCTTCGCTGGCAGAGATTTTTCCAAAGATCTGAGGTCATGATCTATTGGCGTCTTGATTCTCCTCGCCGTCACCGGGCCATCAACACGAAGCAAAGCGTGGGCAAGGATCACGTGCGAACACTAGTTATTTGAGAACCTCATTTCGCTCAAGCACTACTTTCAGATCGGCAACTTTTAGTTATGGATCGAGAAGGCCATCGAGCTCTAAGACTATCACGGCAAGCACGAATGCCTTGGCATTATTATATGATCCGATGTTCAAATTTGGCAAGCATTTCCCCATCAGGCAACGAAAAGGGCTCGCCAAAAAGAATGCGATCATCGCCGCTTGCTGCATTGCAGCGGAGCGGCTCGGGCTGGAACCAGAAATTGAGCTTTTTGACCCGCTAATCTGCGCGGCGAATTCTGCTGAGCGCTCCGACTTTTTCGCAGCAATTAATTTCATATACAGCCAAGGTGTGCTAGAACACCTAAAAATAATGATTGCAGGAGTGCTGGGAACGACGGTGCCGGTGTCTGCTCCTGTCTTGAGGGTAAAATATTGGTCGGGATCGCGACAAAAAAAGGGCTTGGCTCACAGGCGCATATAATACCGCTTGAACCACGTATGATGTTCGATGCAGCAGGCGTTGCAACGGTTGCTGCAATCGACGTGGGTGGTTCCGATTTTTCCGGCATCAAGTATGCATACGATAGCGCAGCTATTGCGCCAATCGCAGTCGACAGCCGCGGGGATGTTTCGCGCGCGATTGGCGTTTCGGGTCTGCAGGCGATTAATAGGCCAATTGCCGACCTAGACATTTCATCAAGCACAGATCTCTCAGCAGAGCTGGTGTCTGATGAAGCGTCCGGTCGCGTAGGGCCGGCGCTGATAAGAGGTGACGCGGACATTGCTCGTGCTACCTCTGGGCGTGATGCTCTCGGGGTGCTCACCTCGGGGTATCCTCGCAGCTATGCAGCTCCAGAGGTCATCGCACCGGTGGATGTTTTTCGGTCTTCGAGCTTTGGTTGGCTGCAGGGTCGAATCGCTGCGGGGGAATATCGCAGCGCCTTAAGCACGAGTGTATTGGCTCTCTCGGTGCCAGATGACGGTTTTGCGTACGGGCGGTCGCAACCACTAGAGATCGCTGGTTTAGATCATGAGGTCGCAGCCTTCGATCCGAGTGAGGCGTTGCTCCTTGGGTCTCGCGCCGAAGCTGGGAATGAGTTCATCTTCATCGATACCAGCGTTGATAGTTATCAGGAGTTGGTCGAAACTTGGGACGGTCGCGGCACGATCGTCTTGATCGATGGGAGCGCCGACGGGGTCGAGCAAGTCCTTGCCGCGTTGGTGGGTGAGACCAATATCGGCGCGATCCACATTGTCAGCCACGGCGAGGAAGGGTTGTTCTGGCTCGGCGATACGCTGGTAGATAGCGATGCGTTGACCGGTGAGCTCGCAGAGGCATTCGCGGCGATCGGCTCCAAGCTCGCGAGTGACGGCGACATTCTTATATATGGCTGCGAAGTCGGCAAAGGCGGCGCGGGGCAGGAACTGCTCGATAATCTCGCAGCAATTACGGGTGCGGACATCGCTGCGTCGATCGATGACACCGGAACGATCCTGCGCGGCGGTGACTGGACGCTGGAAAGTCGGTTGGGCGTGGTTGAGGCCGAGGCGCTAACGGCTGATAACTGGTACGGCCTGCTGATGCCGACGACGATTTCGGCGCCCGACGATTCCCTCACCGTGCGCGACGAGAACGGCAACGTCCTCGCCCAAGGTTCGGCCGGTTTTACCGCCTTCGGACGGTTCTCACCTACGGTTCCGCAGGGTGGCACCGCGACGTGGGATAATGTCGGTGCGCTCAGCGGCCAGTCAATAAGCCTGCGTGCGACCGTGGTCAGCCTTTCCGCTGGGGACAGCATCCGCTTCGAGCGTCCCGGCGTGGTTAGTGATGACCCGACTTTCGCAGTGTTTGCAGGCGGGCCGACGAACCAAAACGCCCAGATTGAAATACTTTGGGAGGTGTTTTTTACTGACACAGGCGCCCCAGCCCAAATCGATATCGATTTTACCGTTGCTGACCTCGATGGCTCGGGCAACGTTCCTCGCAGCCGTGAATTCGTGGTTGTAGACACAGACACATTGTCCTCGTTCCAAGCTGCTAACGGTTCGAACGTACTGTTTGATACTTCGGTCCCGGGCGAAATTACTGCATCGGGTACCCAGAACGAAGGCGGAGGAGTGCCTTCAGCTGCTCGCTTCAGCTGGCTCGAAACAAATAGCTGGACGATTACTTACAACCTTGTGCCGACCGCTGCCTCGAACGCAGTCTTTTCTCACGATGGCGATGCTGATCTCAATCTTGGCGGCGGGGGGGTCACGGTCTCGATACCACGCCTTGATCTCGACGACGATGACAGTACGATTGGCGGCTCTGGTTATCTTGGATCTTTTGTCGAGAACGGCGGGGCTGTTAGCATAGTCGATAGCGATGTCGAAGTTACCAACCCCAACGGAACAGTGCGCGGCGCAACGATAGTCTTGACAAACGCGCAGGCGGGCGACGAATTGTTAGTAAATGGTTCAACCGCCGCTTCGGGATCACTGAGCGGTGCATTGAACTACACGCGAACTGCCACAGAAGTCGTGATTACTGGCAGCGGGAATGCGGCGGCGTACGAAGCTGCACTTCAGGCAATCACATTTCAGTCGCTCGGTGAGCGCCCAAGCGAAATCGACCGCACTATCGAAATCGGTTTCGAGAACGCTTCACTTTCGTCGAATATCGCGGTCTCGACTATTCAGGTGATCGAGGTGAACGACCCGCCAACTGCAGTCAACGAAACCCAGCAGTCCACGAACGAGGACACACCGATCACCAACATCGACGTGCTTGGCAACGATTTCGATGGTGACGGCGATAGCCTTACGGTCATTAGCGCGAGTGCCAACGATGGCACAGTCACGATAAATCCCGACGGCAGCTTAAACTTCACGCCGGATCCCAATTTCAATGGAAACGACGCGATCTCCTACACGATCAGCGATGGTCGGGGTGGCACCTCGTCCGCGATCGTCCCGATTGTGGTCAATGCGGTAAACGATCAGCCGACGACGGTCGGCAGCCTGCCATCCCAATCCAACCAGGATGCGCAGGCGGGAATTTTCGTCGATGTGTCGGGCGGTTTCACCGACGTTGAAGATGCGAACCTGACTTTTGCGGCCAGCAATCTTCCCGCCGGCCTCTCAATCGATCCGAGCACCGGCTTCATCACCGGCACGATTGACAATTCCGCGAGCCAGGGCGGGGCGGGCGGTCTCTACACCGTAGCTATCACCGCGACCGATTCCGGCGGTCTTTCAGCCACGCAGGACTTCACCTGGACCGTTACCAACCCTCCTCCCGAGGCCAATAATGATGGCGGCGCAGGGGTTGAAGACACCCCGATTACGGTCAATGTCATCGGCAATGATTTCGATCCCGATGGCGATACGATCAATGTCATTTCGGCAAGCGCGATTAACGGCACGGTCGTCATCAATTCCGACAATACGCTGACCTACACGCCGAACCTGAATTTCAACGGGTCGGATGTCATCACCTATACGATCAGCGACGGCGAAGGTGGCACCGACACTGCTGTGTTCAGTATTTTCGTGAATGCGCAGAACGACCCGCCAGCGGCAGTAGGCTCGCTTCCGCCGCAAGCTAACCAGGATGCCGATAGCGGGGTCAGCGTTGCTACAGCTGGCGGGTTCGACGATATCGATGGGCCATCGGCAACCTATAACGCGATCGGATTGCCGCCAGGTCTATCGATTAATAGCGCCACGGGCGAGATCAGCGGAACAATCGACAGCTCCGCGAGCCAGGGCGGTTCAGGCGGTGTCTATTCCGTGACGGTCACACTCAATGATGGTGCCGGGGGCATGGCAAGCCAGAGCTTCAGCTGGACGGTGACCAACCCGCCGCCAGTTGCTGTCAACGATACGGTAAACACCATCGAAGACACGCCGGTCAATATCGATGTGCTCGCGAACGACACCGATCCCGATGGCGATACGATCAGCGTGATTGCGGCGAGCGCCGCCAGCGGCACGGTCGTGATCGAGGCGGATGGAACGCTGACCTATACGCCGAACAACAACTTCAACGGCACAGATACCATCAACTATCAGATCAGCGATGGCGAAGGCGGGACTTCGACCGCTCAGGTGACGGTGACGGTGACGCCTGACAATGACCCGCCGACAACTGTCGGTACGCTGCCGGCGCAGAACAGCGAGGATGCGGCCGCGGGCATTTCGGTCGCAACCGCAGGCGGCTTTGCCGATGTCGACGATGCAGGCCTGAGCTACAGCGCCACAGGCTTGCCGCCGGGTCTCTCGATTAACCCCTCAACTGGCGAGATCACAGGCACCATAGACAACTCCGCGAGCGAAGGCGGCGCCGGCGGCGTCTACGACGTGGTTGTGACCGCCGCCGATGCGGGCGGATTAATGGCGATACAAGGTTTCACTTGGACGGTCACAAACCCGGCGCCCATCGCGGCAAACGACACGGTCGGCACGAATGAAGATGTGGCCGTCAATATCGATGTGCTGGCAAACGACGCCGATCCCGATGGCGATACGATCAGCGTGATTGCGGCGAGCGCCGCCAGCGGCACGGTCGTGATCGAGGCGGATGGAACGCTGACCTACACGCCCGATCCCGACTTTAATGGCACCGACACGATCACGTACACGATCAGCGATGGCGAAGGCGGGACTTCGATGGCGACCGTCGCCGTCACAGTCGATCCGGTGAACGACGATCCGGTTCCGACACCGATCCCGAGCGAAAACGTGCTGGATGGCGAGGCGGTTTCGGTCTCGGTCGCGGGCAGTTTCAGCGATCCGGAAAACGATCCGCTTTCCTTCGTGGCTACCGGCTTGCCGCCGGGCCTCAGCATCGATCCGGCGAGCGGCCTGATCAGCGGAACGATCACGTCCGATGCGAGCCAGAGCGGTACAGGCGGCGTTTACACCGCCACCATTACTGTAAGCGATGGCAATGGCGGCACCGCCACCGAGACGATTACATTCAGCGTGACCAACCCGCCGCCGGTTGCTGCGAACGACACGGCGACCACGGATGAGGACGTGGCCGTCAACATCGAC
>NZ_JAGSPB010000003.1 GCF_019204025.1 Erythrobacter ani | reverse complement strand
ATTTGCTTCCATCTGCTTCAATCTGTTGCTCAACACAGTGGGAGAGATCCTGGGAAAAGCGCGCTGAAAATTTGTGAAGCGGGTCGCGCCCAGAAGGAACTCGCGCATGATAAGCAAGACCCAGCGATCGCCGATCATGTCAGCCGCCTTGATAGCAGGGCATAGGCTCCCGGCAGTGCTCATCGATATCCCCTTCAGGCTTGAAGCGCGAACCAACGATACGCGATCTGCTGCAACTTACGAAGGGCCAAAGCTGTTACTACGCAAAACGTAGCGGGTTTCTACGCGCGGCGTAGTCCCCTGCTTTGCTTCGCGGACTACTCCTCAACGCGCTGATCCCCCATTGTTTTCCTATCGCCGGAATGGTTCGGAAGACGACAGGAGAAGTGCAATGCCAATGGTAACAATCGATGTAATCAAAGACGTATTCACGCCCGCTCAGAAAGCGGAGATGATCGAAAGGGTGACAGAAACGATGGTTGCGCTTGAAGGTGAAGCGCTACGGTCGGTCACGTGGGTGCGGATCAACGAATTCGAGCAAGGCAACTGGGGCATCGGTGGGCATATGCTTTTCGCGTCCGATGTGCATGACATGGCGACGGGCAAATCGCAGGCAGCCTAGAACACAACCTCTCGACTGATGCAGATAGGGGCTCGGCAACAAGGTGCTGGGCCTCAAGCATTGTGGTTTCAGAATTTGGGTCGAAAGTGGCACGACAGCTTTGCTGGATTTGACTCCCAAAACCGGACAGTCTCCTTCCGGCCCAGTTGAAGAAATCGGATCAAGCAATTCGATTTCCGAAAACAATTCGGCCGTGGACTGACCTTTCGCCCCGAACTACCTTGCGACAAACGGAAACGAATTGGGAGTTCACCGATGCGCAAGCTTGGTCTGATTGGCGGCATGAGCTGGATCTCAACGCGCACCTATTACGAGCAGATCAATCATCTCGTGCAAAGAAAACTTGGGAAGCACGCCAGTGTCCCTATGGCAATCGAAAGCCTTGATTATAGATTGCTGTCGAATCTTGAGAGTGAAGAAGAATGGGATACCGGCACATCGCAACTTGTGGATGCGGCTAGGCTGCTTGAGGCGAGCGGTGCGGAACGTATCTTGATCGCGGCCAACGTGATGCACCGGGTGTATGACGAAGTAGCGGCCGCTGTTGACACACCGATTTTGCATATCGCGGATTGTACGGCGAACAAGATGGAAGGCGATCGGATTGGCAAGGCATTGCTCTTGGGTATGCGGTCCACGATTAAGGAAGGATATTTTCGGGATCGCTTTGAGCAGCGCGGGATCGAGCTGGTGCCTGTCAGCGCATCCGCTTCTGCGGAAATCCACCGTTCCATTGTGGAGGAGTTGAAACTTGGCAAAGCCACCCGAAACGCAGAGCGTACTGTAAGAACGGCCATCACGGTGGGGCAACAAGCGGGGGCGGAGGCGGTGATTCTCGCATGTACGGAATTGGATCTTGTTGTCGACGTCGATGCGAATGTCCTACCGATCTACGATACGGCGCGAATCCATTGCCAAGTCGCTGCTGATTGGTCGATGGCAGATGAAGTTGTGGGCTAGCTCGCCCGGCCCTGTCAGACTAAGTGTACCTGTTGCGGATTGAGGCGGCGAGGTTAGGGCGATTGAATGCCCAGACGTCGCAAACCAGAGAGCCCCTTCAAACGCCTCAACTCGTCGCCCGAGGTCATTCGTCTTGTGGTGATCATGTATGTCCGCTCTCCGCTAAGCTTGCGGAACGTAGACGACCTACTGGCTGAGCCCGGGATGGACATTTGCCATGAGACGGCTCGCTACTGGTGGAACCGGTTCGGTCCGATGTTCGCAGCAGACATCAAGCGGCAGCGTATCAGCAGGATGCGCGATTTCCGTCACTGGCGTTGGCACCTTGATGAGATGTTCGTGAAGATCAACGGAGAGATGCATTACCTCGGGCGTGCGGTGGATCACGAGGGTCAGGTGCTTGAGGGCTATGTCACCAAGAAGCTCGATAAATCCGCGGCTCTGAACTTTTTTAAGAAGGCGTTAAAGCACAACGGTCGCCCTACTCAAATCGTAACCGATGGCCTTCGATCATATCCTGCTGCTCTGGACGAACTTAGCATAGAAGATCGCCAAGAGATGGGGCGGTGGAAGAGCAATCGAGCTGAAAATTCGCAATCACCATTGCGACTGAGAAAACTTGTTATGCAACGCTTCTGGCGAATGAAGAGGCTACAGAAACTCGCCTCAGTTCACGCTGACTTCCACAACCACTTCAATTCCGAACGCAACCTCAACGATAGACAGATTTACAAGACCACCCGCTCCGCCGCTCTGGCTGAGTGGCAAGGCCTCATGGCCTGAACTTGGCCTAGGGCAGGGCGCTCTTTGCCTAGCGGAGACGAGTTCCCGTCAGACTGAGAATCCTCGAGGAAAAGTGGAGCGGTTGCACGGATGGCAAGACGCTTTTCCTACCCAAATTGCAGGTCGTCCAAACACAGAAAAGGGGAGCAAAAGCTCCCCTTCCAGAATTAGTTAAAGTGGCTTCCGATTAACGGAACAGCCAGTTCCAAAAATCAAACATGTGCGATCTCCTGTTTTGGTGGACAGGTTACGCTTGCACGCGGTTAATGATTTGTAAAGGATTTTTCTTAGGACGACTTTAACCATTGCACCTCGCAGGTTTCAAAGGCGCTGAGATCATAATCAGGCTTTCCGAACAGGAAACCTTGAGCATATTCGCATCCCATCGAGGAAAGGATCGATAAAGTCCTCTCGTCCTCAACCCCTTCTACGATCACCCGAACACCAAGCGACTTGCCCAGAGAAATAGCGTTTCCAACGATCTCTCTGGCTTTGTTGCTCTCGGTCACCGATGCGGTGAACAATCGATCTACTTTCAGCTCTGAGAAGGGCAGACGGAAAAAGTTCTCGAGACCAGCTGAACCAGTCCCGAAGTCATCGAGCGAAAGCTCGACACCAAGATCAGCTAAAGCACCGAGCACTGCGGAAGCGGTTTGGTAATCATGAATTTTTGCAGTCTCTGTGATCTCTAAAACAAGCCGATGAGCGGGAAACCCCGTTTCGTCCAAAACGTGGCTCACCAACTGAGTAAGCCATGTATCTGCAAGAAGTGTTGCAGACACGTTGATAGACAGCCACGCATCAGTCTGCAGCGCACTGGAATTCATAAATCGACGAATGCACTCTCTAAGCATGAACTGCTGCAGCTTCTCCATCCTCCCGGCCTGTTCGCACTGCTCGACGAAATAGGAAGGGCTAATCAAACCGCGTTTGGAATCATTCCAACGAACCAAACCTTCGAAGCCCACAATTCTTCGGCCATCAACTGCAACCTGGGGCTGAAAGACCGGATAGATCTCATTGGCCTCAAGTGCTGCGTCGATCTTCGATTGAAGGGAGACTTGCCACTCTTCATCAGCACCGTCCGGCTCGGCTCCAAACAGGATAGGCTGTGCGGAGAGAGATGTCTTATCAGTTAAGGCTTCAGCCAAGCTAATACGCCGGTGACCTTCACCACCAAAATTGAAGTCAGCACCGCAGGTGATCGAGATGTCGATCGGTTTCCCATCTAGCCTCAGAGGGCTTTTGAAGATTGAAAGGAGGGCAACCAGGTGCGACCGGACCGTTTCCTGAGTTTCAAATTCCTGCAGCCAAAGCAACCTGTCTGAACCGTTTGAATAGACAGTCAGACTGGTGTCCGCAACGCGAAGACGCTTTACGACCGTGTGAAAATACTCAACCTTGGACGAGGCAGGCAGCGTCGCCATCACCTCGGAAAAGTTATGGAGCTTGGCAGCAACCAGAACCTTCCTAGACGCTCGAGGTAGCGCTTCGATATCTTTCTCCAAACGCTGCAACGTAGGCAAACCCGTTTCAGCGGATTGAAGGTTGAGGCGAGACCGCCAACTATGGATCGCGCACTGAAGCGCATATGCGGACAGAAAGAAGTAACCTGCCGCTCCACCGGTTCGGAATGGAAGAAAGATCGGACCGACGACGACAAAAATTGATCCAGCCAAAGCCATTGCATAACCGATGCGCCGTGAGCGTTTGCCGAAAGGGATGCTGATCAATATCGTGATTATGCAAAAACATAAAAACGGCACGTAGTCCCGAAGGTGCGCTCCCACCCTCAACATACCACCTCTTTTCAGTGTCTCTGCGGCAAAAATTGCCACGTAACTTTGCGGTGCTGCAAGCGATCCTGGCAAGTCGATGGCAACATCAGAGGCGCCAGGAGGATACCCAAAAACAAAGGCCTTCCCTACAGCATAGCCTTCAGTCTCCAACGCATCCTGAACCGTCTCGGCTGTCAAAACAGGAACGTCACTCGCATCGAAATGGTAATCGATTTCAATTGAGTCTTCGCTTTCGAGACCCGCAAGACTCCTCGAAAAGGAATCGTACTCTACGCCGTTAACAATGACTGACGTCGGAACACGCCAAACAAACCCCAGGAAATCAGGCTCGTGAACGGCAACGACTCGCTTTGCATCACCCAAGACGCTCCGCGAAGGGAAAATGATCCTGTCCCGATTTCTGTCTATGAAGTGACGACCGACGGAGAAAACGCGATCACTCGCAGAAATGCGCTCGATCAGCTGCTCGGAAACGTGCGGAGTATTTGGCTCCAACCTCGCCAAATCGAGGTAGATTGCGTCTGCGCCGGCATCATCGAGAGCGTCGATCGAGCGACGCAGCGTATCGCTCTCTATAGGATCTTCTAGAACAGTCTCTGGCACCTCGACAAAAACGATATCGCCTGACAATGGGTGATCGCCAACTTTCGCCTGGAAAGTCCATGACACGAGGTCAATCGGGCTCAGCAAGTTCCCAACTGAAACGAATAGCGCTAGCGCACCAGCTACAAAGACGTAGCGGATGCGCCGAACTATGCTGCTGTTCCAGAAATCTAAGCGCATTTGCTTTTCACCCGAACTCGTTGTGAAAAACTCGCAGACTTCCGCTAAATAGTGGTTAATGATGGTTTGACGTTCGCATTAAGCGACAGCCGGAGCCTCTTGAGAGAAGCGCTCACTGATCGTCGACGTAACATAGGCCCGACCGCGGAACGCTAACATGATCTTGGCCAAGAGAGCTGACTCAATATTCTCATCGTCGAAGCACACCTCATATATGTCGGCCGGCGCTGTCATGTCGTTCAAGAGTGGTATGTCAAGGACGGCTCCGCAAATGCAGCCCGTTTGGTTCGAAAGCTCGAGAGCGCGCTCGATGCCTTGAGTAACGCACATCGTTCCCACAAACGGAAAGCCCTGCGGCTCATCGAATCTCGCCGTAAACCAGTATGCAAAGGAACTTCGGCCGATATAATCACGAGATAAAACCTCCCCGGTATCGGGATCGAGAAAATGCCTTTCGACACCCAGTAGGTCCCCTCTGATGTTTCGGAAACCGAACAATGCAGCAGGAAATTTCCGCCCGCGTGCAAAATTGGTTGGTTGGCAAGCGATATTGAATCGAACGGAATTGACGTTCTGCGACGCGCCAAGTTGCCTTAGATAGTCGTCCGCGATGGTGCGTTCCGTGGAAACAGAAGATTCCCAAAGCCGTTCCGCTGACGCTATCGTCATGTCATTAATCATTGAGCACTCATAGCGAACGATGGTTAAGGGTGGGTAAGTGCAATGGAGTTGCTGTACATCAAAGTCGACGTTTTCATCTGTGAGGACTGTAGCAACAATAGACGAACTTGTCAGACCAATATCGCGAGCGGCTGCTTGCGGCAGTTCATGAGCCGCAAGTCGAGCGCCAAGCCAACTGGCCCCACTAAATCTCTCAAATCTTCGACCAAGTGCATCGGCGAGAAGTTATTGCGCTAGTTGGAGATTAATTGTCGGCCGAGTGTTGTCAGACTAATATGGCAAGCGAGGCCGATCGCTGCCAGCGGCGAAGTATGAGCCGCAGGTCACGAGCGAAACCAGTCAACCGCTTCAAACGTTCCAATTCATCGCCCGAGGTGATCCGACAAATGGGATTTTCAGATTAACTGTACCTTTTGCGGATTTAAGATGTCGGGGTAGGGCAATTCAGCTATCGCTTACCACTCGTCCGGTTCCGTATAGTGCGATCTAAATGTCCGGTTTACTCTTACCTGACCACAACCGGACGGACCGCTTTCGGCCCAATTTCGGTCATTCGCAGCCACCTCTGAAACGCCTGAAACCGGCCATTCGGCTGACTTGCTAGAAAACTGTAAACGATGAGCTTAATGGCAGGGGTCGGCATGAGATTGGTTGCTGAGCCAACAACGGGGTGGTGAACTCGCACTTGCCCATGCGAACAAGCAACAAGGTGCTGCAGCGCTTCAGCTTCAATCGCAATTTGACCGATGGACAGATGTACGAAGCCCTTTCCGCCGCTCTGATGGAGCGGCGATGCTTGATGGCCTGAACCAGAACAAGGACTCCAGGCCTCGCGGGAACGAGGAGGAGTTCCCGTCACACCGACAGTACCCGCAAGAGCTTCGAATTCTGTCTCCTGCTCGATTACTCCCTGGCCTTTCAAAGCGGGCGAAGCGGATCGGTCTGGCCGTCCCAGCCTTCGTGGAGGGCTTTCCAGTCATCGAAAATACCCTGCACCAGCCCCCTGTCTTCATAAAGCTCGACGAAACAGCCGATGGCGCCGCGCGCGTCCATATAGGCAACACGCGCGCCTGACACCAACTCCATGACCGAAGGGCAACCCTCCGCTTCGAAGCGGGCGCGTTCTTCCTCCCATTGGGGGGTCAACAGCGCGACATGATGAAACCCCTGCTGGCCGGGCGCGAAGATATCGCGGTACACGGATGGGGTGTCGCAGTGCTGGTGAATCAGCTGGATATGCGCTGGTCCCGCCTGTCCGAAAGCGTAGCTGAGATCGGCGTCGCAGGGCGCACCCCGGTAACGCACGTCTTTGGACTTGTGATGCTTCGAGATGAGAAACGGCCCGGCGTTGAAGAATTTGGTCCAATAGCCCGCTGCCTGTTCGAGGTCATTCACGACATAGCCGTATTGCTGGATCGGATAACGGATAAGCCCGCCGCCAAGGTCTAGCATGGTGCCGCCACGCGCCTGATCCGAGATACGGCAGGACCCATCAGGTCAGCCCGGTTCCGCCATCGCACTCGACGATCGCGCCGGTTATGTACTTTGCACCGCGGGAGGACAGGAACACGGCAAGGTCCGCGATCTCTCGCTTCTCCCCGAAACGACCGAGCGGGATGAACCGGCTATGGTCTACCTCTCGGTCTTCGGGGGTGGTCAGGCGCTTCACGCCTTCGGTGTTGGCGATCGGTCCGGGTGAAATGCCATTCACGCGAATGCCTTTATTGCCCCATTCCAGCGCGAGGCAGCGCGTCACCATGTTGACGCCCGCTTTTGCTGCGCAGGCGTGGATCTGTTGCTTCATCTGGCGGTCGCCCTGACCAGCGGTGACCGCGATCAGCGATGCGCCGGGCTTGCGAACATGGTCGTAACTCGCCCGAAACACGTTGAACGTGCCCAGCAGGTCGATATCGACCACAGTCTTGAAACCATTGGCCGACAGATCCTTTGCATCGCACAGGAAGTTTCCCGCCGCCCCCGATAGGACGATGTCGATCGGACCCCATTTCTCGGCGGTTTGCGCCAGCGTTCGTTCGACTGCCGCGTAATCCCGGACATCGGCGGCCATGCCGATCGCATCGAAGCCGCGATCGGTTAGCTCCACTGCCGCTGCACTGATCCGTTCTTCCGAGCGACTGATCAGCGCAACCTTTGCGCCCTGTTCGGCAAACCCGTGGGCGACGCCAAGATTGATACCGCTCGATCCGCCAGCGACGAACGCGACCTTACCTTCAAGTGTTCCTGCCAACTCGATTCCCCTCTTCTGGTTATCTGCCTGCCGACGGTGGCACGGCAATTGTGGGCGCTGCTGGTGCCGCGATCCCTTCATGCAGAGCGTTCGCGCTTGCTGTCGCGGTTGCACCCTTACGCTTGCGGTCAGCCGCGATGGTCGCAGCCGCCATCAAGGCTGCGCCTGTGACAAACACTGCAATGGCGTACCAGCCCAGTGCGCCATATCCGTTTTGCTGTACTATGACGCCGGATGCTGCCGGACCGAGAGCTCCGCCCAACGTCGCGAACGCGGGCTGGAGTCCGGCGGCTTTGCCACTGGGGTCGACAACTGCGAGCGCACCGAGGAAAGACGGCATGAGCATTGCCGGAAGCACCGTATAGAGCGGTGTCGCGGTGTAAAACGTCGTGGGAGACGCGATCACTGCGAGTGCGAAGACCACGCAGCCGAGCGCCGCCGTTACCACTATAAGCGGCAGCGTCGCGCCGAAACGCGCGCCGATCCACCCGGCGATCAAGGGTCCGATAATGGTAAGCACTCCGCCGAGCGCAAACACGTACCCGACCGCGGTGAGCGGGACGCCCGATCCGACCCCGATCCGCTCGACGAATGCGCCGAGGCCCGCTTGTGCGAAGAAGAACACGCCGAAGCCGGTAAGTGCGATGAAAGCGACGAGCTTTGCTTGTCGCCTCGTTTTGTCGGCCTGATCGCCTCCTTCGCCAGCATGCTGCGCACATGCGGCGGCGTCTTCGGGTGCCTTGCTGTTTGGCGCGGCGAAAGCTGCAATGAACCCGGCGGCTGCGATCGCGGCATAGACCAAAAACAGCTGCTCGACCCCGCCCGCCAGAATGACACGCGGGACAAGAAATCCGAGCGCCACGATATAACCGCCCATACTGGCATTGATGATGCCGTAGGTCATTTCCGGATTGGCGGTGCGAGCGGCAGTCGACATCACGGTCGAGAGCACAAGTCCGGTTCCAAAACCTCCGAGCGCTTGGTACGCCGTCAGTTGCTGGACATTTGGTGCAAGCGCCGAGAATCCGTTGCCGATCACCAGGACTCCTAGCCCAGCTAGGAAGAACCAACGCGAGCCGACGTTGCCTGCAAACCGAGATGCAAGTACCGCTGCAACGGCGGTGGCCAGGCCTTGGGCGGTCGCTACCAATCCGGCTTGCGCTGGAGACGCGCCGTAACCCGATACGATTGCGCCGATATTGTAGGCAACTGTGATCGAGACGGTGAAACACGAGAGCATCACGGCCAGCAGACCGATCAATTGCAGGGGACTGAATTTAAGCATCAGGCCCGGATCAATCGGCCGGGGCGGCGCCCGGTATCGCGGTCATTACTGCGCGTCTGCACACCTTTGACGAAGGTGGCGATATAGCCTCGCGCGGGCTGGAGGATGCGTTGCCCGCCGGCGGGCAGATCGTCCCGCACCTCAAGGTTGCCAAGGTGTAGGTTGGCAAAATCGATGACGTTGATATCGGCGCGTTTGCCCACTTCCAGGGAGCCGCGATCGCAAAGGCCGTAGAGATCGGCGTTCCGTTTCGTCTGTTTGGCCACAAGGAATTCGATCGGGATTTTGTCCCCGCGCGTCCTGTCCCTGCCCCAGTGCGTCATCTGGTAAGTTGGCGCGACGCCGTCGAAGATCAGATTTACGTGTGCGCCTGCATCGCTGAGGCCGATAACTGTCTCGGGGTGCATCAACATGTCGCGGATAGCGCTGAAATCGTGATCGGCAAAATTGCTGCCGAGCAGGATGGCGAACCGCGAGCCGCCTTTCGATACGAGGAAATCGTACATGAACTCCTCATCGCTCTGCCCTTTCGCCTGCGCCTGCGCGGAGAAGCTTTCTTCCGGCTTAGGTTCGTAATTGATCGGCTGTTCCAGTTCGAACAGAAGCGGCGCAGCGCCAGTGAACATGAGGTGCGCATTGCCCATCATACCTGCTTGGCCCGACGGGATGTCGCGATCGGAGAGAATCGCGCTACGCACCTCGGGTTTCTCCATCTCTGCGACGATCTGCTCGAATGGCAAATCTGCAAGCTTGAGAAACGTCTCCCGCCGCTCGAACATGTGATAGGTTTTAAGGCTCGTGACGAGTCCGATGGGCCGCGAGGCAACCTGCGGATACAGCTGGCTGCCGCTCGCATTAAGCTCTGCGGATTTCGCCAGCACCGTTTTCCAGGCGTCGGGTTCCTCACGGTGCTGCAAGGTGGTGAAGGTAACGGGCTGCCCGCTGGTCCGGGCTATCCGGTCCATCAATGCGATTTCCTGCTCGGGAGTGTTGATCTCACCGCCAAGCGCCTCGAGTTCGCCGATGCAACCAGCCGGGATCAGCTCGAAGACACCTTTTCCGGCTTTGCGCATAACTTCGGCGAAATGCATGATTTCGTCATCGGCGGCATAAGTTCCGGGGATCGGTTGTCCATCCATCGCGCGGTGCCCGATCGTGCGCGAGGTCGAGAACCCGACCGCACCGGCCTCGAAGCTTTCCTCGACGAGCCGTGCCATGGCGGCCATGTCCTCTTCGGTAGCCGGCTCGTTGGAACGGCCGCGCTCGCCCATCACGTAATTGCGAAGCGCCGCGTGCGGAACCTGTGCGCCGATATCGAGCGCGTATTCGCGGCTACCAAGATAGTCGAGATACTCCGGGAAGGTCTCCCAGCGCCCCCAATCGATCCCTTCGTAAAGGGCGGTACCGGGAATATCCTCGACCCCTTCCATGACGCTGATGAGATCGCTTTCCCCGCTCGGCGGAACCGGAGCGAAACCGACACCGCAATTGCCCATGATCACCGTCGTGACACCATGGCTTGCAGAAGGGTCGAGCGTGTCATCCCAGCAGACTTGCCCATCATAATGCGTGTGAATATCGACATAGCCCGGCGTCACAATGGCGCCACTGGCATCGATGCTCTGCTGCGCAGCGGACGTGATATTTGCCGCAATTTCCGCGATCATACCGTCCTTTATGCCGATATCGCTGGCATAGGGCTTGCCGCCCAAACCGTCGACCAGCTTTCCTCCCTTGATGACCACGTCCAACATTGTCCAACCCTTCATAAAACTGTAATTGTAGCGCTGCGCGATTGCCTAGTTTTCCAAGCGCTCGCCTGATCTTTCTTTGGCGCTCCCTGGCTTCAGATCGCTGGCGCCCATGAACAGCGTCAGTATCGTATCGATATGGCGTTCGACCTCTTCCGCGGCGAACACGTCGACACCAAATATCGATTGGATTTCCTGCGCCATCAGAAAGATGATCCTACCCGATGCGACATGCATGTAATGCAGGTTCATCGCGGGCAATTCTTTGGGATAGATGCCATCTTCCTGAGCCAGCGCGATCCCGGCGACGGCGCGATCGGCGAATGGCCGAGTGTAATTGTCGGTTACCCACTGGTGACGTTCACCTCCGGCGATAGCCTCGATCGTCAGGATGCGGTTCAGTTCAGGGTGCGCAGCATGATAGCGCACGAATGAGCGGATGCTATCTTTGAGCCGTTCGCGCGATGTCATTTTTGACCAGGCGGCCTCATTGGTGTGGACCGCCTGTTCCATCTGGCTGAAAAGGTAAGACACGCTCGCCCGCCACAGATCGCCTTTCGATGAATAGTGATACTTGATCGATCCATGATTGACGCCTGCAAGATCGGCGATTTGACGCACCGAAGATGCCTCGAAGCCGTTCTTGCCGAACACCGTGACCGCCGCTTTTAGCAGCTTTGATCGCGTGTCGAGTTGGAGATCGGGTGTCATCAATTCAGCCTTATAATGGGAGTTCGCGGAACCGCCGATCGCGGCCCTAGAACTCCTTGGTTACACGGATGCCCCATTGCCGGGGTTCCCCGACAATACGGTTGGAGACGCCGCCGAACAGCCCCAGCACGATACCCCCGACGAAATATTCGTTATCGGTGATGTTCGTGCCGAACAGCGCGACGTTGAGCCCGCCTAGATTCCCGCCTAGATCGCGGATGTCGAAATCGATCTGGGCGTTAAGCACGCCATAGGCATCGACCACGTCCTCACCAGGACCGAGTATCGCAGCAAAGGCAGGATCAACGAGCAATTGCTCGCCCACATAGTAGTAATTGGCCTGCGCGCCGACTGTCAGATTGTCGCTGAAATCGCGCTCGTACCGGCCGTTAATGCTGATTTGCAATTCAGGTTCGGCCAGCGGCTCATCGCTCCGGTCTATAACATTGCCGGCGGCATCCTGATCGAGGAATTCGTCGAATTCGCCATTGGTATAACCGATGGTGCCGCCGAAAGAGAGGCCTTCGACCGGATTAATCTGCAGCTCGCTTTCGAAGCCCCAGATTGTCGCCTCTGCAGCGTTGCGCAGCACCGTGACGGGCAGCGGCGCATCCGGATCGAATGCGGTACGTTGAATATCGGTGTAGTCGCTGAAGAAGAAAGCGGAATTCCAGCGGATTCGATCGTCCCATACATCCGCTTTAAAACCTACTTCGTAGTTTGTGACAAATTCAGGCTCCACAACCGTCATTATGTTGTCCTGGTCGATCGCCCCGCTGCGGAACCCGCGTGAGACGCTGGCATATAGAAGTACGAGATCGGAAGGACGGTAATCGACGCTCGCAAGCCAGGACACACCGTCGAATTCGGCTTCGTTCGCGAGCGGAAATACCAGCGATGAAACCTCGCGGTTTTCATCGGTATAGCGGATGCCGCCAGTCAGAGAGACCTGCTCGGTCAGCGCAAAGGTCGCCTGTCCGAAGATGGAAATCGTCTCGTTACGCGCGAAGGTGCTGGTGTCGAGGAAGAAGCCTGGCAATCTATCGATATCGATGCCTTCCTCTTCCGAGTAGAACCCGCCGACCTGCCATTGCAGTCGCTCACCAAGCGTCAATCCGCTAAGGCGCACTTCTTGCCCGAAAATATCCGCGTCCTGGCCCAGCTCGATGGCCGTACTCGGCGCGCTCTGAACCAGCGTAAAGCTGTTCTGGTCACGGTAGCTCGTGATCGACGTCAGCGTGGCCGCGTCGAAATCGATCTCGATCGTAGCGTTGATGTTGTATTCCTCGGCCACGGTGAACGGGGCTTCATCGCGGAAGACGTTGCCGACGAAGATATCGGGATTGGTCGATTCGAGCGCGATGAAGCCGCCGCCTGCTGAACGCAGCGAACGGAAGATCGAACCGGTCTCGTCGACATCATGGTAATCCGCGTTGATCCTGATCCGGACATTACCCGTTGGCTCTATCAGCAGCGATCCACGCAGGAACACCTCGTTGTCATCTGCAAGTTCGTTACCTGTCAGGAAGGTCGATCCCTGTCCGCCTTCACCGAAACCGTCGCGGTGGGTGAGGGCCGCGCCAAGACGCAAAGCGGCGATATCGTCGACCAGTGGGATATTGGCGACGAATTCGGCATCGGTGCGCTCGAACGAGCCATAGGTAAACTCGGCATAGCCGCCGAATTCGTTAAGCTCGGGAGCGCGCGTCACCACGCTGACCACGCCGCCGGTCGTGTTCTTGCCGAACAGCGTACCTTGCGGACCTTTAAGCACTTCGATCCGCTCGATATCGAACAGATTGGTGAAGAGGCTGGTGCCGCGCGTGATGGGCGCGCCGTTGACATTGATGCCGACGGCCTGGTCGGCGTTCAGCGTCAGGAAGCCTCCGACCTGACCGCGGATCTGTAAGGTCGCAAACAGCGCGCCTGTTGCGCCATTCGGGCGGACGTCGAAGTTCGGAGTGAGCTGTGCGATGTCGGCGAATTCGGTGAGGCCCGCTTCTTCGAATGTCTCGCCGGTGATCGCGGTGATCGAAATCGGCACGTCCTGGATGTTCTCATCGACCTTACGCGCTGTAACGATGATTTCCTGGTTTTGAGCGTGCGCTGTACCCGCGCCTATCACCGATGCGAGCACTGCCCCCGTGACAAGTAGCGAAGCGCGATACAGCGACCTCGCGCAAGTATTAATTTTACCCATGGCCCTCTCCCTTGGTTGCACACTGCGCGCTCTAAGGAAGGGGCAAAGACAGCCGCTTCCCCGGCGCGCCTTGTGGTGCAGGACTGATGTTAGGTTAGTTGAGTTTATCCGAAACTATCATTTTCGATCCAAACGGATGATTTTTCATCCATTTGGTGAAAAATGTCGCCCGCCGTCGCCGAAACTAGAGCTTGTTTTCTAGCTGATGTCAGAACGAATGTGCGCTTGGTGGGTGCCCTGCAATCGACCATTCGCGCGAAGCCACTCCGGGAGATCGCCTGCCGTCACACAGTCGCCTCGAGCGATATCGACCGGCCTGCCGATCCCGTTTTCTTTGATGAAGCGAGACCAGGCGAGATCAACAAGTGCGTGAATTGCGTCAACCGTCGCTGGGCTCAGATTGACTATGCGCCCCGAATATTGGCTGGAGGAGCGCGGAGGTAGCGTCGACGAGTACGCTACCCGACCCGTGTCGACCATTCTCGCCGCTAAGCCCGCGCCAGTACGTGGGCCTCGTTGATGAGTGGGTCAGTGCCATAGGACTGCGACCGTGAGACTATGGCAAGCACTATCTGAGGTGGACCAAAACTGCGCAGATATAGAAAGGGGATCGGTCATTTGTGGGTGGTGCATATTTTGTTGGGGCAAACGAACATAGAAACGACCGCGCGATACTTCGGCGTCGGTATCGAGGGCGCGTTCGAACTCGCGGAAGCCAAAGAGGCTTCAACCGGGTAAGCGCCGCGTCCACTTGTGCGGCGTGCTCGCCCCAATGCGGATCTTGAAGCCTGCGACAGGGTTTAAGCAGGCGATACGTTCCCATACTTGGCGCAGTCTGATCGACAAATGCCGTCATGCGACCATTCGGGCGGACGCCATAGATAGGCGAGTTTGTCGCGCCAATCTCCGGCCGTGTCCATGCGGTCTTTCAGCTGCTTGAGACCGGCAAATTGCGCGGTGAACGGATTGTTGTCGTAGACGCGCTTGACGAGGCCGGGATCAGGCTCTTCCTCGATATGCGCTATGCTTCCGAACAACCGGTCGAAGATGAGCGTCACCTGGCTGTAATTGCGATCGATATATTGCGGCTGATTGGCGTGATGGACCTTATGCATCTTAGGCGTCATTAGGGTTCGGTCGACCCAGCCCAGACGCGGTACATAGCTCGCATGGTTCCAGATACCGTAGGAATTTGTGAGGACGCTTACCGCGATAAAGACAACCGGATCGACGCCGATGAAGGCGGCAGGCAGCGCGAACAGGCCCTTGAGCTGGCCATCGAGGAAGAAGCCGCGCGCCGCGGTCGAATGATTGAATTCATTGGAAGAATGGTGGATCGCGTGAAACGCCCACAGCAGCCCAACGCGATGGCCGAGGCGGTGGTCCCAATAATACGCGAGCTCGTGAATGATGAAGGCGAGCGGGATCGCTAGCCACAGCGAAAGGTCGCCTACCAACCGCAAGTTGTCGAACACCAGTACGTACAGCGCCAGCGGGACCAGAATCGCGATCACGAGATTGAGAACGCTCGAAATGAGGTTCAGCCCAATCGAGCAAAGCGCGTCGGCGTTATCATATTCGGGATTGCCCCGGATCGCCCAGAGGCGTTCAAGGATGACGCTCCCGAAATAGACTCCGGCGAGAACCCAGAGCGTCCCGGGTCCACCGACAAATTCAATCGCGGCTTGAAGGCTTTCCATTATCAGAAGCTAACATCAAAACCGGTGAAGGCAACGTCTGGCGTCTCATTAGCCAGCCGAATGTCCGCTCCATATAAGCAATAGCCAAATAGCCGACCGACCGCTTACGGCCCAACTTCAGCGAATGCTCAAGGATCGAGAATGAGATGGAGAGGTCAGGCCGCTGGGCGAGTCCGTTTCACGATACAGACAGCCCTCTAATCCAATGATATGCCGTTCTCCATGTGGCATCAATATCTGGAGCGTGGCGCGCGACCGAGACATCGGCATAAGATCGGCTACGCGGCCTTCATACTGTCAGGCAAGTATGAGGAAATAGGCGATGCCGGTCATTGGCAAGTCCAAGAGGGTGATGTCGTGTACCATTCCGCGTTCGAAGCGCATCGCAACTTCATTGGCTCCGAATGCGCAATCATAAACATTGATGTTCCGCAGCATCTGTCTCTTCCAGCGGTTTTCAAGATCAACAGACCCGACGAACTTTTGAAGGCGGCGGCAAACGATGGCGAAGCGATCGCGCGCCATCTCATTCCTAGCGAGATCAAACAGCAACTTATCACAGACTGGCCGGATTTGCTGGCCCATGACCTGCTCAACGCGCCGATCCATTTGGGGGATTGGGCCGAGAAAGCCGGCCTGAGACTCGAAACGGTAAGCCGCGGGTTTCGCAGGGTGTATGGTACGACACCAGCTCGTTATCGGCGCGAGGCGCAAACACGTTCGGCGCTGCGTATCATCTTGAACGGTCACGAGAGCCTGGCAGACATAGCCTATCTGACCGGCTTTTCGGATCAGGCTCATATGTCTCGCGCCGTTACCGCGCTTACCGGACGCACGCCGGGCAAATGGCGGAAAATCAAAACCGTTCAAGATCGTCTTTCTGCAGCATAGCTAGATCACCTCACCTCGGCAGATCAAAGGTGAGTGCTGTATCGTGATCTATTCGTTCGACTGGGCTGTGCCCGCAACACTGCTGCTTGGTCTCCAAACAGCACCACATGACGAAACAAATATGGAGGCAGAGCGCGCTTTGTCGAGCGCGCGAGGGGCCATCCTTCGCGCCGATGGCGGCGAGGCAATTCGAATCCTCTCAGGCCTAGAGCTAGAGGATCTATCAGCAGATGATCAGGCTTTCGCAACATGTGCGCTCGACAAACTCAGATCGCGCAATCCATCGTCATTCCCACGTGAAGTAGCAAGTCCACTCGTTCGCTCACTTCTTGCCGACTATCGTGCATACTGGAAGAACAGCCTAAATCACGCGATGCCTATAGATGACGCACGAGAGCGCCTGATTGAAAGTGTTTCTCGCACCCTTAACCTGACGGCTCCCGATGACATCGTGATGCTTGAAGAAGCTATCGCAGCGCACTTGACTGCCGAAGGGTTTCACTCGCTCCAAGGAAGAACGGGCAAACTGCGTGAGCTGATGATTTGGCGCTCCCAAGCGGAACGGACCCACACTGTCGATCTGCCAGAGGGGCAGGTGACAACGCGTGTAGTCTATCTCGATGACTTCGTCAGCGGTGGCTGGAGCAGCTACTTCACTTGCAATCGCGCTGGCACGGGCGGCTGGGCCAAACCAGACGCTCTCTATGTTGTCGTACCTCGCTGGGAAAGCTTGGAAGACGAACGCTTCCAAGTCAGCTTTCTGGCGCATGAAAGCCAGCATTTCCGCGACTATAGGATGTTTCCAGACTTGATGGGTTGGGAGCTTGAATACCGAGCCAAGCTCGTGGAGCTCAATATAGCGTACGAGAGCCGTGACCGTTTAATAGCGCGTTTCGAAGCCAACCAGAGCGACGACCCGTCCGATGCGCATAGTTTTGCCAATCGGCGGGTCATCGCCGCGATGAAGCGTGAGTTGAAATTGCCTGCTAGTGCGAGTTTGGCCCAGGCGTCCGTGGAGGACGTGCAAATCGTAGCGAAAAGACTGCTGCTAGACGACTCGATGGCGCGTCAGGAGGCACTGCTTGCCGAACAGCCACCTGTTGAATGACTGCTTGCGCTCGGTGTCTCTATTCAGCGCAAGTGAGTTAGTGGTTCGCGTCCACACTTGGGTCGAAGTCGTATGTCCGCTTCTGTGGTCGCAGCACCAAGATCCGACCGTCCGCTTTCGGCCCAATTTCCGTCATTGCGCGCGGCTAGGTTCGACAGCAGAGAATTCTTTCGCCCATGCAAATTAGAAAATCAGCAAGGATCGGGCTAGCGGCACATATTCAACCGGAATCGCGCAGAATCGAGCAACGTTGGCGCGGAAATCCGTCTTCGCCGCTTCAAATTAGCGCATGTCTGCCGCAAAATCGGGTGGAGCAAAAAAATCTTCCGCGCCGAGGGCATCGGAGCGGCTTGTCCGCAAAAGTCTCTAACCGTCCATAGACGGTTCAAATCGTGCAAATCGTTGAAGAATTCTCCGAGTTTCAACTGAATCTGGCCCTTGCGCGCTACAGAAAAGTTCTCATTATGTTCCCCGGAGGGGCTGCTAGTGTCAGAAAAGGGAACGCCCAATGTCCAATACCGAACGTATCATCCGACTGAAGACAGTGCTCGACCGCACCGGTCTTTCCCGCTCCACCATCTACCGCAAGATCGCCGAGGGCACTTTCCCGTCACAGGTAAAGATCAGCGTACATGGCGCAGGATGGCATGAATCAGCCATCAATCGCTGGATCGCTGATCCCGCTCACTATCGTGAAGAGGAAGCGGCGGAATGAGTGATCAACAATCCGTCGAGCCGATCTGCGTCAGGGTGAATGATGCTGCACGCATGATCGGCGTCGGGCGCACAAAGCTCTACGAGTTGATCTCCAGGGGCGAACTCGAAACGATCAAGATCGGCAAGGCAACGCGCATCACGACCGCTAGTTTGCATAGGCTGGTTGAGCGGCATCGGGCATTGAACTGACTAGGCCGCTAACCCGCAATTGGACAGTGTCAGAACGTGCTATTATGTTGCGATCAGGCGCTCCGCGAACCGCCCATTTATTCAGCTTTTCGGCCAAAACGTTGAACCAAACCACCGTTAAATGAACGAAAATGTGGGGGAGAGTGTGGGGGAGAGTCTGTCTTTGTTCCAAGAACAGGATTGATATCAAAGCGTTATTTTTCCGGTTCGATTCAAGCCCTGCCACCACCGCCCTTCATTGTCAATCGGCAGGCTGCTTATGCACTCGCTCTTGCTAGCAGGGGGGCAGGGCATTATTGCCCGCACCCCCCGATAAGAAAAGGTCAGGCAGAACGTGCAGCTTACCCATCGTCCCGTAATTTCCGCGACCGGCCTGTTTACGCCTGAGGCCTCCATTTCGAACGAGGAGCTTGTCGAAAGCTTCAACGAATATGTTGATCGCTACAACCGGCAGAATTCCGATGCGATAGCAGCGGGCGATGTCGAACCGCTGCAGCAATCCTCGGTCGAATTCATTGAGAAAGCGAGCGGTATCAAATCGCGGCACGTGCTGGCGAAAGAGCCGGTGCTCGATCCTGACGTCATGAGCCCGCGTTGGGATGAGCGCACCAATGACGAGCTATCGATCATGGCTGAGATTGGCGTGATCGCAGCTCGCGAGGCGCTTGAGCGAGCGGGGCGCGACGCGAAGGATGTGGACGCAGTGCTGTGTGCGGCCTCGAACATGCAGCGTGCCTATCCGGCGATGGCGATCGAGATCCAGCAAGCGCTGGGGATCGACGGCTTCGGCTTCGATATGAATGTCGCGTGTTCCTCTGCAACATTCGGAATTCAGACGGCCGCCGATTATGTGCGCGCCGGCAATGCGAAAAGCGTTCTGGTCGTGAGCCCGGAGATCACGTCCGGGCACCTAAACTGGCGCGACCGTGACAGTCATTTCATTTTCGGCGACGTGGCAACAGCGGTGCTGGTTGAAGACGCGGCGATAGCGCCGGCGCAGCACTGGGACATTCTAAGCACCAAGCTCAAGACCGTCTTTTCCAACAACATTCGAAACAATTTCGGCTTTCTCAATCGGGCGCACCCCGAAACTTCCGATAAGGCCGACAAGCTTTTCGTTCAGGAGGGCCGCAAGGTCTTCAAGGAAGTCGTACCCATGGTCGCGCAAATGATCATCGACGAGGCGGAGAAGCTGCAGATGGACCCGACGACCCTTCGGCGGCTTTGGCTGCACCAGGCTAATGCAGGGATGAACAGACTGATCGCGCAGCGTGTTCTGGGGCACGAAGCGGATGATGACGAAAGCCCGACTGTGCTCGACACCTATGGCAATACCTCAAGCGCGGGTTCGATTATCGCGTTTCATTCGAATAGCGATGACCTGAAAGAGGGGGATACCGGCCTGATCTGCAGTTTCGGTGCTGGTTACTCAGCAGGAACTGTGTTCGTGCGTAAAGTTGCCTGATTGACGATTTGCGATGCTCACACGGTGAACGTGACGGAGCTCAGCCCTAAAAAATCAGTGGGTTGACCGGACGCGGACCGAAAACTCAGGCTCAGATCGCTTGCGAGGTTGGGCCGGTCCGCCTATCTGGCAAGCCATGGCAGGTGAAATTCTCGATAATCAAGGTCGCGGCGATGCTGGCTGGAGCTGGCCGCCGATCCATCCCGAAGGCCGCAAATATGGCGTGATCGCCGTGGCAATCAGTCTCGTCCCGCTTCTGATTCTCGATTGGGAGATAATCGGCTGGCCGCTCCTGATGCTGTCGGCGGGCGTATTCGCGTTCTTCAGGGATCCTGAGCGCGTGGTTCCGCAAGCTGACAACGCGATTGTCGCGCCAGCGGACGGGATCGTATCGCTCATTACGACTGTGGAGCCTCCGCCCGAGCTTCGGATCGATGACGGATCGGGTCACGCAGGTCTTCCCGAAGGTCCGGTTACGCGCATCTCCATTTTCATGAGTGTATTCGATGTTCACATAAACCGCGCGCCGATTGCCGGGACGATCCGGCGGCTCGTTTACATTCCAGGCAAGTTCGTCAACGCCGATCTGGACAAGGCCAGCGAAGAAAATGAGCGCCAGCACATCCTGGTCGAGCGCAATGACGGGATCGCGATCGGGTTTACGCAGATTGCGGGTCTTATTGCACGGCGCATCGTTCCCTCGGTGAAGCCGGGGGATACCGTGGCCAAGGGACAGCGCGTCGGCCTGATCCGGTTCGGCAGCCGTGTCGATGTGTATCTTCCCGCAGGAACAGATCCGAAAATCCTGCTCGGCCAGCGCTGCATCGCCGGTGAAACGATCTTGGCAGAGCTCGGAACGCAAGGCTTGCTCGAAGGCATTTCGCAGTGACGCATCCTTCCGGGAATGTGACTTGACCAAACCGCCTGCCAGAGCAAACAATCTTCAATCCGGCGCCAGGCTCGGCCCGAAAGCCGCAGAGGACGACGATGCGGAACGCATCGGGGAGGCTCGTCCTCTTAGTTTGCGTGCCATGCTACCCAACGCGATCACTGCGGCGGCACTGTCCTCCGGGCTTACAGGCATCCGGTTCGCCGTCGAAGGGCAATGGTCCTTTGCAATTCTGGCAGTCATTCTGGCCGGAGTCCTCGATGGTCTCGACGGCCGCATTGCCCGATTGCTGAACGCACAATCCCGGTTCGGGGCCGAGTTGGACAGCCTTGCGGATTCGCTCTCTTTCGGAATGGCCCCCGCGCTCATTCTCTACATGTGGTCGCTGCAGGAACTTGACCGCTTCGGCTGGTTTGCCGCGCTGGCATTTGCGATCTGCTGTGCGTTGCGCCTAGCTCGTTTCAACGCACAGATCGATGTCGATGAGCAACCGCACAAATCGGCAGGCTTCCTCACCGGAGTTCCGGCACCTGTGGGGGCAGGACTCGCGTTCGCTCCATTTTATCTCTGGCAGGAAACAGGGATAGAATTCTTCCGCGATCCGATCATTCTTTCGATCTGGATCAGCCTGATGGCGGTTCTGCTGATTTCCAACATGGCCACGTTAAGCTGGGCTGCCATTCGTCCGCGTCGCGGTATCAGGCTCTGGCTAATCGCGTTGATGACACTGGCTTTCGCTGCGTTGCTGCTGGAGCCATGGTGGTCACTCACTGCGATCAGTGCAGTCTATCTCGCGCTGATGCCATATGCGCTGATCAAATATGGCAGGATCAAGCGGCGCCGTGCAAACGAGAAGACGTCATCTCGCGGCGCGGAAGGCGCGTAGCAAACGGGCGCGTAGCGGAAGGTGACGTTCGGGGTGCGACAGGGCGAAGCCTTATTATTTGCGCCTCTACCTGCGGAACGAACCCTGCTTTCACCAGATCACTCTGCCGTTTAAGCGAAGCATAAGCGCTGCTGGCGCGCAGCCAGAAGTCGGCCAGAGCAAGCATCGTGGCAATGACAACCACGGTTATCAATACGGAAAGCGTTGCTGCAATCATGGTCATTCCCCTCATGCTGACGACACGGAACCGCGAAACAGGTGGACCATATCGGTAGAATTGCGTACCATCTTTGTTCTCACGGCTATGTTCCGTATTTGTTCCGTTCGGTCAAGAGAAAAATTGGCGCAGGGGCGAATTTCCGAAAAAGACTGGATTTCTGGACGAGGCATCGCTAAGTGCGCGGCCTCGCTGTTCTCTACGGGCACCTGGCCTTGGCGAATCGGCGAAATTCACATGGAAGGCGCTTCATACCGGTGCCGCAAGCGGGATCTCCGCCAGCGGTTCCAAGCCTTCCAGAGGACCAACCGGAAAGGAATTATTTATGGCGGGCACCACCGTCACAATGCAGCAATTGATCGAGGCCGGCGCGGATTTCGGCCACCAGACCCACCGCTGGAACCCGCGGATGAAGCCGTATATCTTCGGCAACCGCAACGGTGTTCACATCATCGACCTGTCACAGACTGTGCCGCTCTTCGCGCGCGCTCTGGATTTCGTCGAGCAAACTGTCCGGTCCGGCGGCAAGGTTCTGTTCGTCGGCACCAAGCGCCAGGCACAGGAGCCTATCGCAGAAGCAGCCCGCCAGTCGGGCCAGCACTTCGTCAACCACCGTTGGCTGGGCGGCATGCTCACCAACTGGAAGACCATCAGCGGCTCGATCAAGCGTCTCAAGACCCTTGAAGAGCAGCTTTCGGGTGACACCAGCGGCTTCACCAAGAAGGAGGTCCTTCAGCTCACGCGTGAGCGCGACAAGCTTGAAATGTCGCTTGGCGGCATTCGCGATATGGGCGGCATTCCCGACGTGATGTTCGTGATCGACGCCAACAAGGAAGACCTCGCCATCAAGGAGGCCGCAGTGCTCGGTATTCCGGTGATCGCCGTGCTCGACACCAATGTCGATCCCAGCGGCATCGCATTTCCCGTTCCGGGCAATGACGATGCGAGCCGTGCTGTCCGGCTTTATTGCCAGGCAATCAGCGATGCGGCGAATGCCGGTAAGGGCGGTGCGCAGGCGGATTCGGGCGAAGACGTTGGCGCGATGGCGGAACCTCCCGTCGAAGCGGCTGCCGAAGCCTAAACTTCACCCCTTAGCGACGCGTTTCCAATGCGCGTCACAATTCGATACTATCGCGCCGGGCATCGCTTATGAGCCCGGCGCCCAAATCCTTAAAGGAATTCAAGAATGGCTGATTTCACCGTCGCCGACGTGAAAACGCTGCGCGAAAAAACCGGCGCAGGCATGATGGACGCGAAGAAAGCGCTGACCGAAGCGGGCGGCGATATCGAAGCCGCTGTCGACGCGCTCCGCGCGAAAGGCCTCGCCACAGCTCAGAAGAAATCGAGCCGGACCGCAGCCGAAGGCCTCGTTGGTGTTGCCGTTCAAGGCACGAAGGGCGTCGCCGTCGAAGTGAATTCGGAAACCGACTTTGTCGCCAAGAACGACCAGTTCCAAGACTTCGTACGCAAGACCACACAAGTTGCCCTGACACTGGACAATGATGATGTCGATGCGCTCAAGAGCGCAGGCTATCCCGATGGCGGCACTGTTGCTGACAAGCTGACCGAAAATGTCGCGACCATCGGAGAAAACCAGCAAATCCGCCGCATGCGGATCGTGTCGGTAGAGAAAGGTGCGGTCGTGCCTTACGTGCACAACGCCGCAGCGGATGGCCTTGGCAAGATCGGCGTGATCGTCGCTCTCGAAGGCGATGCAAGCGAGGATGTTCTGGCCGCTCTGGGCAAAGATATCGCGCAGCACGCAGCAGCGATGTTCCCGCAGGCTCTCAACGCCGATGGCCTCGACGCTGACGTGATTGCGCGCGAACGCGCCATCGCGCAGGAAAAGGCAGCCGAAAGCGGCAAGCCTGAAAACGTCCAGGAAAAGATGGTCGAAGGTGCCGTCAAGAAGTACGCCAAGGAAAACGCTCTGCTCAGCCAGATCTTCGTGAAAGACGGCAAGGCAACTGTCGAGGAATATGTCGCGCGCACCGCCAACGAAGCTGGCGCGTCGATCAAGCTGGTGGATTATGTTCGCTACCAGCTCGGCGAAGGCATCGAAAAGGAAGAAAGCGACTTTGCAGCAGAGGTCGCAGCAGCGGTCGGCGGCTAAGCGTCTTCCGACTTCACTCGAAACACTCGGCCGCCGCAGCGAAACACGCTGCGGCGGCCGTTTTTGGATGTGTAGGACTTTTGGATCGGCGTGAACCATGTGCAGCCAACGGTCTGAAAACCATCGATGAAAATGCGCGCTTGAATGGCCAGATGGGGCGTTTGGTAGGAGCAACCCATAACCATGCGAGGGCCGATGATCTCTCCCCTGAGCGCGCTATCCCTCTTGGCAGCACGGCCCCTCACGGATAAGGGCAACGCAGTCCCGTCTCTCAGCGAAAGACACTCCCGATCATGGCCTTACCCGAAATCAAGCGCGTCCTCCTGAAGCTTTCAGGCGAGGTGCTTATGGGCGAGCAGGAATACGGGATCGATCCAGCTTACGTGGCGCGCCTTGCCGAAGAAGTGAAGGCCGCGCAGGAAACAGGGCTTCAGGTGTGCCTCGTCATCGGCGGGGGCAACATATTTCGCGGGGTTGCAGGGGCGGCGCGCGGTCTCGACCGAACAACCGGCGACTACATGGGCATGCTGGCCACGGTGATGAACGCGCTCGCGATGCAGGACGCGCTTGAGCAGCAGGGTGTCCCAACGCGGGTCCAATCGGCCATTCCGATGAGCAGCGTATGCGAGCCCTACATCCGCCGCCGAGCGGAGCGTCATCTGGAAAAGGGCCGGATTGTCATCTTCGCGGCCGGCACCGGCAATCCTTTCTTCACCACCGATACCGGCGCCGCTTTGCGGGCAGCCGAGATGAACTGCGACGCCTTGCTCAAGGGTACGAGTGTCGATGGGGTGTATGACAGCGATCCGAAATACAACCCTGATGCGACGCGATTCGATACGATAAGCTACGACCAAGTTCTGTCCGCCAATCTTAAAGTGATGGATGCGACAGCGGTAGCGCTTTGCCGTGAGAACGACATTCCGATAGTGGTGTTCTCGATCCGTGAAAAAGGCAACGTCGCCACTGTCCTTTCGGGCAAGGGCACGCAAACGATAGTACAGAAGGAAGCGTAATCCATGCCGCAATATGACAAGGCAGATATCGAGCGCCGAATGAGCG
This sequence comes from Erythrobacter ani, assembly GCF_019204025.1. GTDB lineage: Bacteria > Pseudomonadota > Alphaproteobacteria > Sphingomonadales > Sphingomonadaceae > Erythrobacter > Erythrobacter ani. Next base: position 474,558 of record NZ_JAGSPB010000003.1, on the reverse strand, counting down.
GCGCGGTCGACGCGCTGAAAAGCGACCTGTCGGGCCTGCGCACCGGACGGGCCAATACGAGCTTGCTCGACCCGGTTCAGGTCGAGGTTTACGGTGCGATGATGCCGCTCAACCAGGTCGCGACAGTGAACGCTCCGGAGCCCCGCATGTTGGCTGTACAGGTTTGGGACAAGTCAAACGTGGCGGCGGTCGAAAAGGGAATCACCAAAGCGAACCTCGGTCTCAACCCGATGACGGACGGCCAGACGGTGCGATTGCCAATGCCTGACCTTACGGAAGAACGGCGCAAGGAACTTGCGAAGCTCGCCGGGCAATATGCCGAGAAAGCCAAGATCGCCATCCGCAACGTGCGGCGGGACGGCATGGAAGACCTGAAGACGGATGAGAAGAAAAAGGACATCTCCGAAGACGATCGCAAGCGAATGGAGGACGAAGTTCAGAAGCTGACCGACAAATACGTCGCCGAAGCCGACGACGCGGCAGCCAAGAAAGAACAGGAAATCCTTACGCAGTGATTTGCGTAGGGCGGGGGACAGCCAATGGGCGATATGCCCGCTCAGTCTGATGGTCACGCCCATCTCAAGGACAATGGTCCGGGCGCCCGTCACGTAGCCATCATCATGGATGGCAATGGTCGCTGGGCGAAAAAGCGCGGCTTGCCTCGCTCGGTCGGTCACCAGCGCGGTGTAGAGGCCGTGCGTCGGCTCGTGCGCGGCTTGGGACCTCTCAATCTCGACTGCCTGACGCTGTACGCTTTTTCGTCAGAGAACTGGAAACGTTCGGAGGACGAAGTCGACGATCTGATGAACCTGATGCGCAAATTCATCAAATCCGACTTGCCCGAATTCGTCGCCAATGATGTGAAGCTCCATATCATCGGCGATTGGCAGTCGCTGGCGCCCGATATCGTCGACATGCTTGAGGATGCGCTTGCGCAGACGGCGAATGGCACAAAGAAACTGGCTGTAGCGCTGAATTACGGAGCGCAGCACGAAATCGCCCGCGCCGCAGCGAAGGCGGCCGCCAAGGGAGAAATTTCCGCCGCGACGATCGAGGCGCAGCTGGACACCAGCGATTTGCCTCCGCTGGACCTGCTCATCCGCACAAGCGGAGAGATACGCCTATCGAACTTCCTGCTATGGCAGGCGGCCTATGCCGAAATGCTTTTCGTTGACACCCTTTGGCCGGATTTCAAGCCGGAACACCTTGCACAGGCACTTGATGACTTTGCCCGCCGGGAGCGTCGCTATGGCGGACGATAAGGCGATGTCGAAACGGCAGCGTGCCAAGGATACCGTAAAGGGCTTGGCCGATCTTCCGGTTCGGTTTGTTTCGGGCATCGTGATGGTAGGAATCGTCAGCGTAGCGCTTTGGCTGGGCGGCTGGTGGTGGGTCGGTTTCGTGGCTTTGCTGGCGGGGCTCGTGCTGTGGGAATGGAACAGGCTTGTGCGCGCTTTCGGTTTGACCGCGCTTGGCGAGGTGGCGTGGTCATTCTTCGGCGCGGCATATGTCAGCGCCGCTGCCTATGCCTTGATGCAAGTGCGCATGAGCTACGGACCGTTGGAGGTTCTGCTTGTTTTCCTTGCGCCCGTAGTCGCAGTCGATGTCGGAGCATATTTCATGGGGCGCGCAGTGGGTGGACCGAAGATCGCTCCATCGATAAGCCCTTCAAAGACATGGGCCGGGCTAATTGGCGGCGCGCTCGCCGCCGGCGCTGTTGGTATCGGTATCGACCTTACCGATTTCGGTCCCGCGGCGTTCGAAGGCTTCGCCTGGCTGAACGTTGTGACCGCAATCGCCGCAGGCGCTTTGGTCGCAGTACTCGCGCAATCGGGCGACTTCTTCGAAAGCTGGATGAAACGGCGCGCCGGGGTAAAGGATTCAAGCAATCTGATCCCGGGCCATGGCGGTGTGTTCGACCGTGCCGATGGCTTCCTTGCAGTCTATTTCGTTGTGTTTTTGATCGCGGTCGTGCCCGCGTCGCTGGGACTGTGACATGACCCGTTCGATCACCATACTCGGCGCGACCGGATCGATCGGAGCATCAACTCTTGATCTGGTCAGGAGCAACCCGGACCTCTGGCGCGTGGAGGCAGTGACAGCCAATTGCTCTGCCGGTGACCTGGCCAGGCTCGCGCGGGAATTCGACGCAAAGCTTGCGGTCGTCGGCGATGAGGCTTGCCTCGGAGACCTGAAGGCAGCGCTCGCTGGCACGGCAATTGAGGCAGCGGGCGGTTCGCAGGCATTATGCGATGCGGCACGTATTCCGGTGGACGTCACTGTTGCAGCCATTGTCGGCTGCGCAGGTCTCGAACCTGTTATGGCTGCTGTCGAGCGCGGCGGAACGATAGCGCTGGCGAACAAGGAGGCACTTGTTTCCTCGGGCGAGATACTCAAATCGGCGGTGGAACGCTCGGGTGCGACGTTGCTACCCACTGATTCTGAGCACAACGCGATCTTTCAGTGCCTTGCAGGCGATAGCATCGAGAACGTTCGGCGTATCATCCTGACGGCGAGTGGCGGCCCATTCCGGACGTTTGGCGCAGAGCAGCTGAAGACTGTGACTCGCGAGCAGGCTCTTAAGCATCCGAACTGGGACATGGGCGCGAAAATCACTATTGATTCGGCAACAATGATGAACAAGGGCCTCGAATTCATCGAAGCACATCATCTGTTCCCGGTCGGTCTCGACAGGATAGAGATCGTGGTCCACCCGCAAAGCATCGTCCATTCGATGGTCGAATATCGCGATCGCTCGACGCTCGCCCAACTCGGCCCTTCGGATATGCGGGTGCCGATCGCATCGTGCCTTGCATGGCCCGAGCGGATGGAGACCGACCTTAAGCCATTGAATCTGGCGGAAATCGGCCAGCTGACGTTTGAACCTACAAATGAAGACTTGTTCCCGGCGACGCGCATTTGCCGCGAAGCGATCGAAGCTGGCGGTTCGGCCCCGGCAATCCTGAATGCTGCGAACGAAATTGCGGTCGCAGCGTTTCTGAATGGTCAGATTGGGTTCATGGACATCACGGCAGTGGTGGAAAGCACCCTAAGCACATATGCTGCGAAAGCTCCCGGCACGTTAGACGACGTGCTGCACATCGACGCGCAAGCCCGCATGCGCGCGAAACAATCCCTGGAAAGCCGCGCTCTTGTTTGAATCTCCCCCTTTCTGGATGTATCTCGTCGGGTTCCTGCTGTTGCTGGGGCCTCTCGTTACCCTCCATGAACTTGGTCATTACCTGGTCGCCCGCTGGTTCGGTGTGCGCTCCGAGGCATTCTCGGTCGGATTCGGGAAAGAAATTGCCGGATACACGGATCGTCACGGCACTCGCTGGAAATTGTCTGCGCTCCCTTTGGGAGGATACGTCCAATTTCGCGGAGATATGAATCCCGCATCGATCCCCGACCCGAATGCATCGGTGGAACACGGCAGTTTCCAAGACGCTGCGCTATGGAAACGTGCGCTCATCGTCGCGGCAGGGCCGGTTGCGAACCTTTTGATTACAATAGCGATCTTCGCGTCGCTGTTTGCTATCTATGGGAAGCCGTCCATTGTCGCAGCAGAAGATTCGCGGATCATTGGACAGTTCTCCGAAACTTCCGTCGCAGCCTCAGCCGGAATGGAGATTGGTGACAGGATCATCGCCATCGACGGTGTGCCTGTCGAGGATTTTGACGAAATCAGGGGCGAGATCGCTCTCTACCCCTCCAAGGACTTAATCGTCACAGCGATGCGCGACGGTGTCGAACGCGAATTCAGCATGACTACCGAACGCGTCGAAGTCAGCGACAGTTTCGGAAACACCAGCGTTATCGGCCAGATTGGCGTCGGACCGTCCGACGGTGAATACGTAATCGAACCGGTTGGCGTGTTTGAGTCGGTTCCGCTTGCGCTCGCTCACAGCTGGGACGTGCTGGAGATGATGCTGACGGGGCTAAAGCAGGTCGTGACCGGGGAGCGTTCGATCAAAGAGCTCGGTGGCCCTGTAAAGATTGCCAAATATTCCGGAGAACAGATGAGTTTGGGGCTGGTGGCGTTCGTCAATTTTGCCGCACTGATCTCGCTTAACTTGGCATTCATCAACTTCTTGCCAATCCCCGCTCTCGATGGTGGTCATCTGGCATTCTATGCAGCCGAAGCGGTCCGCAGGAAGCCGGTGGGTCCTGTCGCGACAGAGTGGGCTTACCGCACCGGCATCGCTGTTGTTCTGGTGTTTATGGTCGTCGTGACGGTCAACGATGTCACCTCTTTGGCGTTCTTCGGATCGCTGTTCGGCAGTTAGCCGGGGAAAGGGAACGGACGAACCGGGATTGTCCGGGGAGTCGGCTTGATTGCAAAGGCTGCATGGGGCAGAGGCGAATGCGGACCGATTGGGACCGCCAGTTAAGCGCCAAGGGGATGGCGTGCCCATAATTTTCGGGCGTGGCAAAGACGGGTTGAACGGGATTTTTTACTCCATGAATCGATGCAGCGAGACGGGCAGTGTTACTGTCACTCCAAAGGTTATTTCCCGCACGGGGCGGCTGGCTATTGCGCTGTCCGGTGCGACAATGCTGGCCGGTGTTCCCTTCGCCGCTTCCGCTCAAGATGCGGAACCGGAAACCGATCCAGCGGTGGACGCACAGCCTGTTACAGAAACCCAGCCTGCTACGGAGCCGGCCGCTGCGCCAGCGCCGGCCCAGAGTGCCGATGTCATTCGCACGATCAGTGTGTCGGGATCGGAACGCCTCGAGCCGACCACCATTCTGAGCTACATTCGCTTGAGGGTCGGAGATGAATACACCTCCGCCGCAGCTGACGAGGCTCTCAAGGATCTTGGCGCGACGGAATTGTTTTCCAGTTTCTCGATCCGAAATGACGATGGCAATGTCGTTATCTCGGTCACCGAAAACCCGGTAATCAACCGCATCGTGCTGGAGGGCAACAAGCGACTCGATGCCGACAAGATCCTGCCCGAGATCAAACTGTCGCCGCGACAGATCTTCACGCGGTCGAAAGTCCGCGCCGATGTCGCTCGAATTATCGAGCTGTACAAGCGTCAGGGCCGTTTCGCTGCGACAGTAGAGCCGCAGATGGTTCAACTTCCGCAGAACCGTGTCGATGTCGTATTCGAGATCACCGAGGGGCCCAAATCCAAAGTTCGTCAGATCAACATCATCGGGAATGAGAAGTTTTCCGACGGTGAGCTTCGCGGCGAAATGGTTACGAAGCAATCGCGCTTCTACCGCTTTTTCAGCTCCAATACGAGCTACGACCCCGATCGTTTGGCGTTCGACCAACAGAAGCTTCGGCAGTTTTACCTGACTGAAGGTTACGCCGATTTCCGCGTGGTTTCGGCCGTTGCCGAGCTGACGCCGGATCAGGAAGATTTCATCATCACCTACGTGGTGGAAGAAGGCGAGCGCTACAAATTCGGCGATGTGATCGTCGAAAGCCAGCTCCGCGATTTCGACAGCGATGTCATGAGCGGCAATCTCGCGATGCAGACCGGCGATTACTACGACGCGAAAGCCGTGGAAGATACGGTCGAGCAGCTGACCGAGCTGGCCGGGCGTTTCGGTTATGCGTTTGCCGACGTGCAGCCGCGTTTCAATCGCAACAAAGACGACCTGACGATGGATATCACATTCATCCTTCGCCAGGCGCCGCGCGTGTATGTTGAGCGCGTAGACGTGAATGGCAACACGCTGACGCAGGACAAGGTCATTCGCCGTGAATTCCGCATCAGCGAAGGCGATGCGTTCAACTCACTGGGTGTTCAGCGGACGACCGCGCGTATCAATTCGCTCGGCTACTTCCAGGAGAATTTCGAGGTCAACCAGGTCGAAGGCAGCGCGCCCGACCGGATCGTTCTCGAAGCTAACGTGGAAGAGCAACCGACCGGCGAATTGCAGTTCTCGGCAGGTTTCTCCTCGATCGAGCAATTCATTCTTGCGGGGAGCATCCGGCAACGGAACTTTCGCGGACGCGGCCAGACGATTGGCCTCAGCCTGAACTATTCGCAATTCTCGCGGTCCGCGCAGGTCAGCTTCACCGAACCGTACCTGTTCGACCGCAATATTTCGTCCGGCATCGATATTTATCGGCGCGACTTCAACAGCTTCAACCGCTTCGGCGGTGATCGTAATACGACTTTCGAACAGGCGACGACAGGCGGTGCTGTCCGGGTTGGCGTGCCGCTCACTGAATTCATGTCCCTCGTCGGCAGCTACACGCTGAATTACGAACAGGTCAGCCTCGATGAGAACCTGTTCTTCTCCGACATCAACGGGGATGGGATTGCCGAGTGCGATCCCTTGCTTGCGGGCCGTTTCCTCTGCGATGCTCTGGGCGATCGACTCAGTTCGATCCTTGGCCTGAGCTTGAGCTACAATACGCTCAATTCTCGCTTGCGCCCGACGCGCGGCCGCAACGTCTCCCTCAGCACAGAATTTGCAGGGCTGGGCGGCGATCAGCGATACCTCAGGTTCCGCGGGCGTGCACAGCAATTCTGGAACGTCGCCAATAGCGGCTTCATCTTCTCGGTCTCTGCGGAAGGCGGCACGATCATACCGCTGCGTGAGCGCGAAGGGGAAGGCGTCGATGACGTTCTCCTCACAGACCGCTTCTTCCTCGGCGAACCGCAATTCCGCGGCTTTGATCTTCGCGGGGTCGGACCGCGCATCCTGACGCAGCCATTCAGCTTCAATCCGGCGACGGGCATGACCGATCTCGATGAGAACGGGAATCCAATCGTGATTACCGACCGCGATTCGGTGCGCGACGATGCTCTTGGCGGCCGCAATTACTACCTCGCGCGAGCCGAACTCGAAATTCCTCTGGGAACGGGGGCTCGCGAGCTTGGTCTGCGTCCGTCGATCTGGGTCGATGTCGGTGCGCTCTGGGGCGTCGAGCAACCGATTCTGCAGGACAATCCCAACGGAATTCAAAACCTCGATGCGAGCGGTAATCCGCTCTTTGTCGAGACTGTTTTCGTCACCAATGCGGACGGTTCGGTGACCGCCACACAAATTGCAACGATCAATCCCATCGCTGCCGATGGCGTTACGGCAAATATTCCCAGCATCCGTAATGGCAGCGCCATCCGAGAGGTCTTCCTCGGGGATACACCCAGCCCGCGTATTACCGCAGGCATCGGGGTCAACTGGAACTCGCCATTCGGGCCGTTCCGTATCGATTTCTCCCAGACGATCCGAAAGGTCGAGGGAGATGACGACCGAACCTTCACGTTCAACGTAGGAACTCAGTTCTAATGAAAAATATCATGAAAATCCTCGCACCCGCAGGCCTCGCGCTCGCCGCGGTCGCTGCCACCGTTCCGGCCACTGCACAGGTCCAGGGCGGCATCGGTACGGCCAACATCGCACGCGCAATCCTCGGTACTACCGCCCTGCAAACTGCCTATCAGCAGGTCAACACGACGTACGCCGCCCAGATCGAAACCCGCACGACGAAGCAGCAGGAGCTCGCGACGCTGCTTCAGCCGTTCGACCAGAACGGCAACGGCCAGCTCGACGACGCGGAACTGCCGGCGGTGCAGAACTCGCCGAGCTTCACGCAAATTCAGACGCTCGAAGGCGAGATTGCCACGATCAACGGTCAGGTGAACAATGCCCGCATTTTTGCGGTCGAGCAGATTCTTGCACAGTACCCGACCGCGCTTCAGGAAGTTGCGGCCGCTCAACAAATCGCGGTGGTGTTTCAACCCGAAGCGATCCAGTACGCAGGTGAAGGCGCGGATATCACGCCGCAAATCACCACATCGCTGAATACCAAGGTGCCGACCGTGGGCATCGTCCCGCCGAATGGGTACCGCCCGACCCGCAATGGCGCCCAGATATTTCAGGAAATCCAGCAGACCCTGATCGCGGCTCAGCTGCGCCAGCAACAACAAGCTCAGCAAGAGCAGGGCAGCACGCAGGCACCAGAGGGCCGCTGAGGTCGTTCGGTAAACCGTAAGAGAGGCAGGGTATGAGCGACGAACCGAAATCTTCGGAACCCATCGTGGATTACGACATCCACAAGGTGCTCAATGCCCTGCCTCACCGATACCCATTGTTGCTGGTCGACCGGGTGAAAGCGATCCATCTGGGTGACCGTATCCACGCCGTAAAAGCGGTCAGCATGAATGAGGAATTCTTCCAGGGTCACTTCCCCGGAGCGCCCATAATGCCCGGCGTCTTGCAGATCGAGGCGCTCGCGCAGGCCGCGGCTATCCTAGGGATCGAGACGCTGGAGCTTGCGGGCACAGGCAAGCTCGTGATCTTCATGGGCATCGACAACGCGAAGTTCCGCAGTCAGGTCACGCCCGGCTGCCTGCTCGATCTCGAAGTGGAGTTTCTCCAGCAGCGCCGCCGGGTCTATAAGTTCAAAGGCAAAGCGAGCGTCGAGGGCAAGACTTCATGCGAGGTTGAATTCACCGCGATGATCGCCGATCCTCCGGACAATTGAGCGGAAGATCGCTTGCATTTTGCTGCGACGACGCTATTTGCGCCGCTTCCGGATTTTATAGCGCCGCCGGTCGGAACCGGCGAAAGCTTCAAAGGAATTAGTCATGAAAGCCGAAGGGCATCCCGAATACCACACCATCAAGGTCAAGATGACCGATGGTACAGAGTTTGAAACCCGCTCGACCTGGGGCAGTGAAGGCGACACCCTGTCGCTTGATATCGACCCGACCAGCCATCCGGCATGGACCGGTGGCAAGCAGCAGCTTCAGGAAGGTGGCCGCGTTGCCGCGTTCAACAAGCGCTTTGGCGGACTTTCGCTCAAGAAGTAAGCGAAACACCAGTTTGCAGCCTTCGGGCTGCTAGGGAAGGGCGGTCCGACGGGGCCGCCTTTTTCTTTGTTTCCTTCGATTGTGAGCGTATTCCTGTTCGCATGAACGCCTGGATCTATCTCGCCATTGCCATAGCTCTTGAAGTTGTCGGCACATTCTTGCTCAAGTTGTCCGACGGATTCGAGAAATGGCATTGGGGCGCGTTGTCGATTGCCTGTTACTCGGCGTGTTTCTGGGTGCTTGCCCCGGCGATGAAAGTGCTGCCGGTCGGGATCGTCTACGCGGTGTGGTCCGGCGTCGGGATCGTGGCAGCCAGCATCATCGGATTGTACGCCTTCGATGAGCGTCTGAGCGGACTGCAATTCGTGTTTATCGCAATGATCTTGATCGGGGCGGTCGGTCTCAACCTGACGTCGCAGTCATCAGCCTAGTTCTGCTGAGTGAGCGGCTCATCCCAGCCGCGCAGCACGCTTATCCGCGCCACGGCTTCTCGCGATACCATTTGGTGATGACGTATTTCGTGCCTTTTCGCACCTTCATCGCGTGATGGAGGGTCGAAACGTTGCCCCCGCCGTCCGGAGTGCGATTGTTCCAACCGATTATTTTTCCGAGCTCCGGCTGGACCTTCTTGTTGATGACTTTGAACCGCGTTGCGCCTCCGGCGCCGACTTCGTTCAGGTAGATCATGAAGGTCCACGTGCGCTGACCTGATTTGGCGCAGTATTTTTCCCAATCCTCTCCTCCTGGATTGAACCAGTCGGTATGATCCTTGAATTCCTGTCCCACCTCGTATCGCTGCCCTTGCAACGGTTCGCCGTAGACAGGATCGATGCCCGTGAATTGTTGGAGCCTTTCTTCTAGCCTTCGCACCGCGACGTCGCTTGGTTTTAGGTCGCACGTCTCGCTCGTGCGGAATGCCGCATCGCCGTTGGCATCGGCAAGGGTGGATGGCCGCCGATCCAAATCGATCAGCTCGACCAGCTCCTCGCAGTGTTCCGGGGTAAGGAAATCCGACTTAACGATCATTTCGACCTTGGACGACGGCACTCGTTTTACGCCGTCTTGCGCGTGCAGGAAATCTATTGAGGATTCGCCGGGACCGACCATGAAAGTGAGATACCGTCTCGCCACTTCGTGGCCAAGGTACGAGACACTGCGAGAAATAATGTTGCGTCATCGATCTGCAGAAACAGTTTTCGCTTCCAATGGGAGGCACTTTGTGCAACAGGCTCGCGCCGCGTTCGCGTAGCCTTGACCGGCGGCGCAACACGCGTAAACCGCCCCTCCTGCGCGGACTTGGCAATGGCCGAACGGTTGCGTTGAGAAGGGCTTGTGGCGATCGTAGCTCAGTTGGTTAGAGCGCCGGTTTGTGGTACCGGAGGTCGGGGGTTCGAGACCCCTCGATCGCCCCATCTCCCCCGTCTCTCGATGTGTGCCGGGCATCCGCTCGCAAAGCGCCTTATGCGCAGAAGGTTGGGGATTTTTCGCATATGACCGCATTCTGGACCGAGCCTGATTACGACGACCATGAGATCGTCCATGTCGTGCGCGATCGCAAGCGCGGGCTGATGGCGATCATCGCGGTTCATTCCTCGCACCTCGGCCCGGGCGCTGGCGGAACGCGGTTTTGGCATTATCCCGATCCGAAAGACGGTCTGCGCGATGCCCTTCGTCTGTCTCGCGGGATGAGTTACAAGAATGCGATGGCCGGACTGCCCCTCGGCGGAGGCAAGGCGGTCATCCTTGCTGACGATAAGCGGACGAAAACGCCGGAATTGCTCGCCGCATTTGGCGACGCTGTCGAAGGTTTAGGCGGAAAATACGTGACCGCCGAAGATGTCGGGATCAGCGAAGCTGACATGGTGGCCGTATCGAAGCGTACTGCCCATGTGTCCGGGCTTCCGGTCACTGGCGATGATGCCGCTGGCGGTGATCCCGGTCCCTTCACGGCGATGGGTATTTATCTCGGGATCAAAGCTGCTGTGCGCCACAAACTTGGCAAGGATAGCGTTGAGGGTGTCCATGTTGCCGTTCAGGGCATCGGGAGTGTCGGGGGCGGCGTTGCGAAGCTGCTGGCCAAGGACGGTGCCAAACTGACTGTTGCTGATATCGACCAGAGCCGGGCTGTTGCGCTCGCTGAAGAGCTCGGCGGACGCTCGGTTGATGCCGACGCCATCCTCTCGACACCGTGCGATGTGCTGAGTCCCAATGCTCTCGGCGCGATCCTTGACGAGAACAGCATCGCAAAACTCGACACCGCCATCGTTGCGGGCGGCGCCAACAATCAGCTTGCGCGCGCGCACCACGGAAAGACGCTGTTCGATCGCGGCATTCTGTTCGCGCCTGACTACGTTATCAATGCCGGCGGGATCATCTCGGTCGCTACCGAATATCTCGCGCGCCGCGATGGCAAGGAGGCCAACGTGCAGGCGGTTCACGATCGGATTGCGACAATTCCGGCAAGGCTGGAGCAGATCTGGGACGCGAGCGACTCCACGAACACTCCGCCCGATATCGTCGCTGACAGGATGGCTCAGGACCTGATCGGTCGAGGTTGATCTGGCGAGGTTGGCGCCGTCGATTGCAACGAAGCGATAGGTCATTGCATTATTTGCGACCTTGCGGGGAGCGGCTGGCGGGCTAATACAGTCCCAGGGATCCAACGCATGCACATCTACGCCAATCCCAAACGCTTCCTGTCGCTGGCAAAGTGGCTGCTGCCGCTCCTTTTTTGGAGCGGCTTGCTGCTGTCGGGCGTTGCTATCGCGTGGGGCATGTTCATGGTCCCTCCGGACCGCCTAATGGGTGAAAGCGTCCGCATCCTCTTCATCCACGTGCCTGCCGCCTGGCTCGGCATGGGCGGGTGGACCGGGATCGCCCTTTCCAGCGCCATGCTGCTGATCTGGAAGCATCCCCTCGCAAGCATCGCCGCAAGAGCAATCGCGTTGCCTGGAATGACCTTTACTGCCATTTGTCTGATCACCGGATCGATATGGGGGCGGCCTACCTGGGGAACATGGTGGGTATGGGACGGCAGGTTGACGTCGATGCTCGTCCTGTTGTTCCTGTACGCTGGCTATATCGCGCTTGCCCAGGCTACGGTCCGCGAGGGTGGCTCGGCAAAGATTGCCGCTATTTTCGGTCTGGTGGGTGCCGTGAACATCCCCATCATCAACCGCTCGGTGGTATGGTGGAATTCTCTGCACCAGCCCCCGAGTATCACTGCTGGAAACAGCGCGATCGACGGGGTGTTTCTGTGGCCGCTGCTCGCCGCGGTCGTCGGCTTCTCGCTGTTGTTCGGCGGAATCGTGCTGATGAGGATGCGTGCATTAATAGCGGAACAGCAGGTCGAGGCCCGCCTTCGGCGCCGTGCACTCGCCGATGATGTCCCCGATGCTGGCACGCCAGCGATGGTCAATTCATGATGGGTGTGCGAAATGCGTGAAGCTCTGGATCATTGGGATTTCGTGATCGCCGCCTACGCAATCGGAGTTGGCGCACTCGGATTGCTGATTGCATGGAGCTGGCAGGCGATGCGGCGCGCCGAACGGCGCCGCGACGAAACCAAGCGTCAAAGGACTCAGCGGTGAAGGCTAAGCATCAGAGAATGACCCTCGTGGTTTTCGCTTTGGTCGCCATCGTGGCGGCCGGATTGTTGGCGGCCTGGACGCTGCGGAATCAAGCGAACTATTTCTACCTTCCCGCACAGATGACGGCCCAGCCGCCTGCTGTTGGCCAAGCAGTCCGTCTTGGCGGAATGGTCCAGCCGGGATCGATTGCTACCCTGCCGGATGGCATAACGGTCAACTTCACGGTGACTGGCAACACCGAAAGCTCGGTCCCCGTACGCTACAGCGGCATCCTCCCAGATCTGTTTGTTGAAGGATCGGGCGTCGTGGCCGAGGGCAGCCTTGGCCCGGACGGTGTATTTCAAGCGACCAATCTGCTGGCGAAGCACGATGAGAACTACGTTCCGCGTGAGCTGGAAGGTCTCGAAGGTCATCAGGCTGCTGATTATGCCTCTGATACCACTGTTGGCATCGATTAGAGGTTCCGACGGCCAATGATCGCCGAAGTTGGCCTCGCCGCATTGTGGCTCGCAACCGCACTTGCCATCCTGCAGTTGGTGGCGGGTGTTCTGGGCCTGAAAACCAGCGATGCGCGAATGGCGGCGTTTTCAACTTATGCTCGCCAGGCGGCTGTCGTGCAGGCATTTCTCGCTGTGCTGTCGTTCGGCCTCTTGCTCTGGGCTTTTGCGATCACGGACCTGTCGATCAAATTGGTCGCGACCAACTCGCATTCGATGAAGCCGTTGATTTACAAGCTCACCGGAACTTGGGGCAATCATGAAGGTTCGATGCTGCTGTGGGTTGCGGTCCTCGCCCTATCCGGCGGTTTGCTAGCGGGGTTGGAGCGCCGTCTGCAAGAACGCACGATGAGTGCGACGCTCGCGGTGCAGGGCTTCGTCGCGCTGGGTTTTTATGCGTTTCTTTTGCTTTCATCGAACCCATTCGAGCGGCTCCCGATACCGGCATTCGAGGGGTCGGGCCTCAACCCGCTGTTGCAGGACATCGGCCTCGCCATCCATCCGCCCACGCTTTACGTCGGCTATGTCGGTCTGTCTGTTGCATTCAGTCTTGCCATGGGAGCATTGACCACAAAACAGGTGACGCCCGATTTCGCCAAAGTCATGCGGCCTTGGGTGCTGTTTGCTTGGGTCTTCCTGACGCTCGGTATTACGGCGGGGTCATACTGGGCCTATTACGAGCTTGGCTGGGGCGGCTGGTGGTTCTGGGACCCGGTCGAAAACGCCTCGCTCATGCCGTGGCTGGCGGCTACCGCGCTGCTCCATTCGGTAAGCGTTCTGGCGGCGCGCGATGCCTTGCGGACATGGACGATCATGCTTGGGGTGCTGGCGTTCTCGATGAGCATGCTCGGGACGTTTCTCGTTCGCTCAGGCGTTCTCACCAGCGTTCATGCTTTCGCCGTCGATCCTGAGCGTGGGACATTCATTCTCGTCCTGCTCGGGCTCTATATCGGCGGGAGCCTCGCAATCTTCGCCGTGCGCGCGAGCTCGATTGCCGAAGGTAAACGATTTTCCGCGACAAGCCGTGAAGGCGCGCTCGTGTTCAACAATGTCATGCTTTCCGCTATCCTCGCCATCGTCCTGCTCGGAACACTTTATCCGCTCCTAACGGAAGCGTTCGATGTGCGGGTTTCGGTCGGCCCGCCCTATTTCAACCCTGCAGGTGCAATTTTCGCGGTCCCGATGTTTCTCGTCATGGCCGTCGGACCGCTGCTGCGTTGGAAAAACGACAAGCCTGCGCGCATCAAGGTTGAGCTTGTTCTCATTGCCTCCATCCTCATCGGAGCAGTCGTGCTCATTGCGGTACTTGGTGATTACTCAGTCCTGGCGGTCCTCGGTCTCGCGCTGTCCGTTGCGCTCGGCGCGGCAGCCTTCCTGCCGCTGCGAGGCCGGAAGATAGGACGAACACCTTTGTCCACCTGGGGCATGATAATGGCACATCTCGGCGTCGCGGTGTCGCTGTTCGGCATGGCCAGCGAAAGTGCATTCACACAGGAACGCCTGGCAGCTGTGGCGCCCGGGACCACTGAAGAAATCGCCGGCTGGACGGTCACTCTCGACAGCGTGGATCCGGTCGCTGGGCCGAATTGGACTGCAATCGAAGCGCGCTTGTCCGCCAGCAGAAACGGTGGAGAGGCGATTAGCCTTACCCCGCAGGCGCGCAATTTCTGGGCACCCTCCCAGGCCACCAGCGAGAGCGCATTGATCACTCGGTGGGACGGGCAGCTCTATGCGGTCATCGGCGATACAGCTGGCATCGATGCGGAGGGTAACCAGCGCTGGCAGCTGCGTATCTGGTGGAAACCGTTCGTGACATTCATCTGGTATGGTGGGCTGCTGATTTCGCTGGGCGGTATATTGGCGATCATTGGCCGCGTTCGCGTCGATCTGCGAAGGCGCAGGGCCGTGCAGCTGGGCAACGAGCGCCGCGCTGACCAGGCTGCGCTCGAAGAGACTGCCTCTCCGCCCAAAGCAGAACCGGAGCCTGTCTGATGAGAACCATTTTCTTCATCCCGTTGGCGCTGTTCCTGTTCTTCGCGGGACTAGCGGGATACATGCTGACGCAGGAAAAGGACCAGACAGTCGCGTCTGCGATGATCGACAAGTCACTTCCCGAATTCAATCTGGAGCCTGCATATGATGGGCTCCCCGGTGCCTCTCGGAGAGACTTTATCGGCGGGGAGCCAAAGTTGCTCAACGTTTGGGCCAGCTGGTGTCTGCCCTGCATCGCGGAGGCCCCGCAATTGGAGACACTCAAGGAGCGGGGAGTGGAGATCATCGGCATCGCCATCCGCGACAAGCCGGAGGACGTGGCGAATTTCCTCGCGCGCCACGGCAATCCCTATACCCGGATCGGTGCGGATGATATTTCGGCGCTGCAGATAGAGATCGGCGCCGCGGGTGTGCCGGAAACCTTCGTGATCGATGGCGACGGCAACATCCGGTACCAACACATTGGCGACATTCGCGAAAACGATGTGCCAAAGCTGCTGCAAATCCTGGAGGACGTGCGCTGATGCGATGGCTGATCGCATTTCTGTTTGCAATGCAGGCGATCCCGGCTCTCGCGCAGGATGCCCTACCGCCGGCCCCTTATGCTTACAAGCAGCTGGACGATCCTGCTCTTGAGGCGAAGGCAACCGCTCTCATGGAGACGCTCCGCTGCCTGAGGTGCCAATCGCAGAGCATTAACGACAGCGACGCGCCAATGGCGGGTGACATGCGGCATCAGGTTCGCTCGCGCATTCTTGCGGGGGAAGACCCCGAGGATGTACGCGTGTGGCTGATCGAGCGCTACGGGGATTATGTCAGCTATCAGCCCGAGGTCAGCTCGACGACTTGGCCGTTATTCGCTGTTCCGATCGCGCTAATCCTGCTCGCACTCTTGGTGCTGTTCGGCCGACTGGGTCGGCGGCACAAGAACGGTGATGCCTAATGGCTGGCTGGATCGCCGTTCTCGCGCTTGCACTGGCTGCATTCACGCTCGCTGCCACAGCCTTGCGGTTGCCCCGAGAGGGATACGCGCTGTTCGGTTCTGTCCTGCTTTTCGGCCTTGCCGGCTATGCGTGGCAAGGCTCGCCCGAGCAGCCCGGCAGTCCGAAAGCCGCACAGGTTCAGGAGCCGCGCTCAGGCGAAGGCATGGTCGAAGCGCGACGCACCCTGTTTGGTGACGACGCGCGGACACCGAATTACCTTTTAACCTCTGATGCATTTGCACGGCGCGGCCAGTTCGATGATGCGGCCGGAATGCTCCGCCGCGGCCTCACCGAAAACCCCGATCATCTCGAAGGGTGGCTAGCGCTCGCCATGGCGCTAACCGGTCATGCCGATGGAACGATCACTCCTGCCGCAGAGCACGCTTATGATCGGGCGCGGGCGATTGATCCTGCGAACCCCGCGAGTGATTTTTTCCTAGGCTTTGCATATTTGCAGAGCGGTCAGATTCGTCAGGCGCGCAGTGTCTGGTCCGATCTGCTGGAAAGATCACCTGAAGATGCGCCTTGGCGCCCAGACCTTGCGGCGCGTGTAGAACAACTCGACCAGATGATCGCCAACGCACCGATGCTGCAATAGTGTCACAGTCGGGGGCAGGCGAATTGTTGCGAGCGCGAAAAGGCGGTGCTAGGGGCCGCCACCTTGCGGAACACCGCATTTCGAATGGCGCGCCATCGGGCAATAGCGGCGCGTAGGGGCAGTACCGGGTTCGGGAAATCCAGATAGAATGAGTGATACACCAGCATTACCGTCGGCGTCCCCGGCCCATCAACCTCCGACAGGGGGGCACAGCCACAATGCTTCGAAGAAGGCATTGGCCGTTGGCGCAATCGGCGTTGTCTTCGGTGATATCGGTACCAGCCCGCTCTACGCGTTTCGCGAAACGTTTGTCGGGCCGCACCCTCTCGCGCTTGATACTCCGCATGTGCTCGGCGTAATCAGTCTCATTTTCTGGTCGATGACGCTTGTCGTTTCGATCCAGTATGTGTCGATATTGATGCGCGCCGACAACAAGGGGCAGGGAGGCTCGCTCGCGCTTGTCGCACTGATTTCGCGCAGCATTTCAAAATCCAAATACGGCTGGGTCGCGATCCTCCTCGGGGTGTTCGCGACATCGCTTTTTTATGGCGATAGCATGATTACGCCTGCGATTTCGGTCTTGTCCGCGGTCGAGGGACTGACGGTTGTCGATCCGGGTCTGCAGCGGTTCGTGATCCCGATCGCACTCGGGCTGCTGGTGTTCCTCTTTGTCCTGCAAAGACGCGGGACGGCGAAAGTCGGCGCGCTGTTCGCGCCTGTGATGATTATCTACTTCACGGTCATCGCCGGCATGGGCCTTTGGCAGATCGTCAACATGCCGGAAATCCTGTGGGCGCTTAATCCCTATTACGCGATCAACTTCTTCTTCCTCGATGGCTGGCTGGCTTTCCTCGCGCTCGGGTCGGTCGTGCTTGCAGTGACAGGTTCCGAGGCGCTTTATTCCGACATGGGGCATTTTGGACGCGGACCGATGCGGCTTTCATGGTTTGGTTTCGTCATGCCATGCCTGCTCCTCAATTATTTCGGGCAGGGAGCGATGATTATCAGCCTTCCGCCGGAGCAGGCGGCAGAGGCAATCCAGAGCCCCTTCTTCTTCCTGGCGTCGGAGGAATACCGCCTTCCGCTTGTATTCCTGGCCACCGTGGCGACTTTTATCGCAAGCCAGGCGGTGATTTCCGGTGCGTTCTCGATCACGCATCAGGCCATCCAGATGGGTTATATACCGCGTCTCAATATCCGCCATACGAGCGAGACCGAGGGCGGCCAGATTTACATCCCCGCAGTCAACTGGGCGCTGATGGTTGCGGTCATCATCCTCGTCCTGACTTTCCAGAATTCGTCCAACCTTGCGAGCGCATACGGCATTGCCGTGACCGGAGCGGTAACGATCGACACGTTATTGATGGCGGTCCTGTTCGTCGGTGTCTGGAAGTGGAAGTGGTGGTACGCGCTGCCGGTCGTGCTGGTATTCCTGATCGTCGATGGGGCATATTTCGCGGCAAACCTGACCAAGGTGCCGCAAGGCGGGTGGTTCCCGTTGATGGTCGGCTTTGTCGCCTTCCTGTTGCTGACAACCTGGGCGCGTGGACGCAAGTTGATGCGCGAACGGATGAGCGAACACGCGCTGCCGATGGAAATTTTCGCGAAATCGGCCAAGAATTCCGCGCTCCGCGTCCCCGGAACCGCAATTTTCATGGCGTCGAGCAGCTCGGGTGTTCCGTCGGCGCTGCTTCACAATATCAAGCACAACAAAGTGCTGCATGAACGTGTTGTCATCTTAACCGTCGATATTCAGGACGTGCCGTACGTCGATCCCGACATGCGATGTGAGTATACCGACATGGGCGACGGGTTTTACCGGGCTGTGCTGCATTATGGCTTCATGGAGGAAACCAACGTTCCCATCGGCCTCAAGAAAATGGAGCGCTGCGGCGGTGAGTTCGACATGATGCACACCAGTTTCTTCCTCTCGCGCCAGACGCTGCTGGCCAGCGACAAACCGGGCATGCCCATCTGGCGAGAGAAGATTTTTGCGTGGCTACTCAGAAACTCTGCAAGCGCGATGGATTTCTTCAAATTGCCGACGAACCGTGTTGTGGAGCTGGGTAGCCAGGTCGAGATTTAGCCCGATAGCAGCGCAACCTGGTTTGGACCGATGCAGATTTTTTTCGACGACCGTCAGTGCCTTCATGATCCCAAGCGCGAGCTCCACAATGGCGATTGGACCGATTATTTCGAATCCGCATCTCGGGCACGCGCCATCGGCTCGACTGTTGGCAAGGCCGACGCGCCTGGCGATTTCGGTGAGGCACCTATAGCGTCCGTGCATTCACCAGAATACATCCAATTCCTGAAGACAGCCATGACACGCTGGCGCGAAGCCGGGCGGAGCGGCGATGCCATTGG
The DNA here is from genome assembly GCF_019204025.1 of Erythrobacter ani. Classification (GTDB taxonomy): domain Bacteria; phylum Pseudomonadota; class Alphaproteobacteria; order Sphingomonadales; family Sphingomonadaceae; genus Erythrobacter; species Erythrobacter ani. Next base: position 455,748 of record NZ_JAGSPB010000003.1, on the reverse strand, counting down.
GTATGTCTGGCCCGTCGTGCGGCGCCGCGCGCTCCAGTTCGGGCGCATCGATGCTGATCTCGGGCAATACAGCATGGACGCCTCGACACCGCTCACCGAGGGCACTTGGGAAGCAGCGTATTGGAACGCGCAATGCGCGATTGCTGCCGCCAACACGGTTCTTTCCGGTGACAAGTCCGCTTTCGCACTGTGCCGTCCGCCAGGTCACCATGCCGGGCGCGACTACCTCGGCGGGTATTGCTACCTCAACAATGTCGCGATTGCCGCCCAGCACGCGCTGGATAACGGGCGAAAGCGGGTCGCGATCCTCGATGTGGATTACCACCACGGCAACGGAACGCAGGACATCTTCTGGGACAGGGGCGATGTCCTGTTCGCCTCGCTACACGCAGATCCAGCAACCGACTTCCCGTTCTATTGGGGTCATGCCGATGAACAAGGTGAGGGCGCGGGTGCGGGCTCGACGATGAACTATCCCCTTCCACGCGGGACGAAAATCGCTGGCTATCAAGAAGCTTTGCGTAAAGCGCTGGAAAGGATCGAGCAATTCAAGCCCGAGATGCTGCTCATCAGTTTTGGCGCTGATACATTTTCGCAGGACCCGATTTCGCACTTCGAGCTGCAAGCCGGCGACTACAGCTTGATCGGGAGCGATATTGCGGCGCTGGGTCTGCCGAGTGTGATCGTGATGGAGGGTGGTTACGATCTCGAGACGCTGGGGCAAAACACGGCCGAATTTCTCTCGGCCTTCTGACCACGCTCCGATCTGGTGCAAGCCTGGTCGCGCCACCATGGCCTGTGCTTCGCCGTCCTGCAAATACCCGATTTGTAACGTATTCCCGACTTGGAACGTAACACCTCGCATCGGTCTCCTTTCCCTTTTGGAGCGGAAACCTAGTGACGAGGGATTATGCAATGACTTCTTTCCGAGTATTCGCCCAAGGCCCCGCCGAGCAGAGCAATGGCCATCGCAGCTATCTGACTCCCGTGGGTACTTGCCGCACAGTAGACAATCAGGAACTGGTGGTTTCCGCGATGCTGCAGGAACGCGCTCGCCGCGCTCTTTATGCCGATTGCGACCGCGCACCTCTCGGCTGGGAAATCGTCGCCCACTAAGCGCGTCTAAGCTGTTGGAGGTTCGTCCTTCACCACGTCTTCCTCCTGTCCGACATCCAAACCGTGTTTGAGCAGCATGGGTAGCTGGGAGAACGTGAAGAGGAATGTGAGCGGAAGAAACACCCATAGCTTGGCCCAAAGCCAGCCTTCGAAGGTCATGTTGGCGACCAAGGCCTCGTTCAACCCTGCAAGGATCAGGAAAAATACGCCCCAATTGCGCGAGAGTTTGAGCCAGCCTGCGTCAGAAAGCCCCTCGAAAGCTGCCTCAAGCAGGATTTTCAACAGCGGACGCCCCACGAAGAAGCCGACCAGAAGAGCGACGCCAAAGACCGCATAGATAATCGTCGGCTTCAATTGCACGAAGCGCGGATCGCCAAAGAATATCGTCAGCGCGCCAAAGCCCAAGATTAACGCGGTCGAGAACCAGAGCATTGGCGAAATCTTGCCCAGCCGCCACTTCGAAATGATCAGCGCACTGACCGCGGCAACCATGAACGCACCGGTGCCATACATGATGGCGAGTAGCTCACCTGCAGGATTGGGATTGTCGGGCGCATTGAGGCGATACACAGCCAGGAAGACCAGCAGCGGGCCGTAATCGACCGCTACATTCAGCCAGCTCGAACCGGCCTTTTTCGCTTCGCTATCTGCCATCAGGCCACCCCTGCTATCACACGCGCCACAAGATCTGGATCGAAGGCCCGCAAGTCTTCCATTTTCTCGCCCACGCCGATTGCGTGGATCGGGAGGCCGTATTGCTCGGCCGCCGCGACAAGCACGCCGCCGCGCGCTGTTCCATCAAGCTTGGTCATTATGAGGCCGGTTACGCCCGCGACCTCTTTAAAAACATCGATCTGCGACAGCGCATTCTGCCCATTGGTCGCATCCAGCACCAGTACGACATCATGCGGTGCTTCGGGATTGAGGCGACCAAGGACGCGGCGGATTTTTTGAAGCTCGTCCATCAGCTCACGCTTGTTTTGAAGGCGTCCTGCGGTGTCGACGATCAGCGCGTCGATGCCCGTGTCGGTTGCCTGCTTTACCGCATCGAAAACGATACTTGCCGGATCGCCGCCTTCGGGACCGCGGACAAGATCGACGCCCGCGCGCTCCGCCCATGTCGCGAGCTGGCCGATGGCCGCGGCGCGGAAGGTGTCGCCCGCTGCCAACAGCACTCCGTAGTCATCTTCCGTGAAAAGATGCGCGAGTTTCGCGATCGTGGTCGTTTTGCCGGATCCGTTGACCCCGATCACAAGGATGACCTGAGGACGAGGGAACGCCGTCACTTCTAAAGGTTTCGCGACCGGGCGCAGGATGTCCGCGATTTCCTCGGCTACAGCCTCTTTCAGCCCGATCTGGGTTATCTGCGCTCCAAGCCGCTTCTCCGCCAGACGCCCGCGTATGCGTGACGCCGCCGACGGTCCAAGGTCCGAGATGATGAGCGCATCTTCAATTTCGTCAAGCGTCGCGTCGTCGAGCTTTCCTCCTCCGGTGATGCCGGTGAGGTTCTCGGACAAGCGGTCAGACGTTTTGCGGAAGCCGCCGAGCAGCTTCTCGCTCCATCCTGCATCGCTCATAGCAGTTGCCCTTCTTGGATGCCGCGCACCCTCATGTTCACTATTTCGCCTGCCTCTACCCCCTCTGGCACAGTAGCGCGAGCATAGCTTGGCGAATAACCGGTACCGTCGCGCTCGGCCAGAATGGGCAGCTTTTGTCCGACGAGGCTGCCAAGCCACTCCGCGCGAACTTCGCTCACGGCATGGCGCAATTCGGCGGCACGGGCCTTGATCAATCCGCGGTCATGCGGGGGCATACGTGCAGCCGGTGTGCCAGGGCGCGGGGAGAAGGGGAAAATATGACCATGGACGATTTCGAGCTCGCGAATAATCGAGACGTTCTCGGCGTGATGTCCGGTGGTTTCGGTTGGGAAACCCGCCATCAGGTCTGCACCGACGGCGATGTCTGGACGGCGCGCTTTCAGGCCGCGGACCAGGTCGACGGCATCGGTGCGCCGGTGGCGGCGCTTCATGCGCTTGAGGATGAGGTCAGCGCCGTGCTGAAGCGATAGATGCAGATGCGGCATGACACGCGTGTCGCTGGCGAAGAGCTCGGACAGTTCTTCGTCGATTTCGACTCCATCCAGCGAAGAAAGGCGCAGGCGGGTGAGCGCGGGAAACGCGTCCAGTATAGCAGCAACGAGTGCGCCGAGCTGGGGGGTGTTCGGTAGATCGTGACCCCAGGACGTGAGGTCGACGCCGGTCAGCACCACCTCCTTCGCGCCAAGATCGAGATGCTGCTCAATCTCCTTCAGAGCGTCGGCAACAGAGAGCGAGCGGCTTTTACCGCGGCCCTGCGGAATGATGCAGAAAGTGCAGTCGTGATCGCAGCCGTTCTGCACCGCGATGAAGGCGCGGGTCTTGGTCGGTGCGAGCGGAGCTGCGTCGGCCGGCACATTCCACGCTCTGGGGTCGAGTTTGGACCTATTTGCGATCAAGCCGTCGACTTCGGCCATTTCCGCAATCTGATTGCGTTCGATGTCGGCAGCACAGCCAGTGACGATGAGACGCGCCTCTGGACGCGACCGGCGAGCCTTGCGAATAACCTGGCGGGTCTGACGGACGGCTTCTGACGTGACCGCGCAAGAATTTATGACGACGACATCGCCCGCATCCGCCAGCATCGCACGCATACGCTCGCTTTCGGCGATATTGAGACGGCACCCGAGCGAGATAATCTCAGGCTTGATGTCCACAGGCGCGCTCACGCGTAGTCGTCCCACTCAAACGTGCCTCGAAATGCCTCTGCCGCAGGTCCGGTCATGCGGATCGTCCCGCCCGATTTCCATTCGATAGTTAGATCGCCGCCGGGCAACGTAACTGTCACCGGGCTTTGGGCGACAGCTTTGCGGATTGCAGCGACAGCGGTTGCGCAGGCACCGGTGCCGCACGCACGCGTCAATCCGGCACCCCGTTCCCACACATGCAACTTCAGGTGGTTCTCGCCAACGAGGCTAGCGACATTCACGTTGATGCGTTCGGGAAAAAGCGGGTCGTTTTCGATTAGGGGACCAAGAGCGGTGAGATCGATCGCATCCGCGTCGTCGACGAAGAAAACCGCGTGCGGATTGCCGATATTGACCGCCATGGGCTGTTGTAACGGCTCCCACGCCACCGGCATCGCAGCAGTATCGACGGCGTAGGCAAGGGGGATCGCATCCCAATCGAAGCGTGGCGAGCCCATATCGACGCTCGCGCCTCCAGCGGTCGGCTCCAGCGAGATATTGCCACCCGCAGTTTCGACTGTGGCCGCTTCGCCATGTAGCAAGGCGACCGCCCGGCTCGCGTTGCCGCACGCCTCGACCTCGCCGCCATCGGCATTGAATATGCGCATCAGGAAGGCGGCGCTCTCGCTCCTTTCGAGGACGATCAACTGGTCGCAGCCGATCCCCTCCCGCCGGTCTGCAATCCTCGCAGCCATCTTGCGGCTTATGTCAGGCAAGGCATCCTCGCGCGCGTCGAGCACGACGAAATCGTTACCGAGTCCGTGCATTTTGATGAAGGATACGCGCATAGCTTGCGCGCATTTATGCATGGTCAACCGCTACGTCTAGTGTGGCTCGACAGACTGTCTGCAAGGTGGCGCGCGCGCCTTTCAGAAACTCGCTTGTCTTTTCGAGACTTCGATGAACTCAGATCCGGAGGACGGGACTGGCTCCGCTGCGGGTTCCGAGGCTTTCGACAGTCGCCCGATTTTCTTCAGCCGGGCGCAGACCTCTTCTGCAGTCTCCGGCTCGCCGTAGAGAAAGCCTTGGCCCTTGAGGTTGCCCATATCCTTCAAAGTGGCCAAAATCTCTTCGCTCTCGATACCTTCAGCGGTGATAGGCAGGCCGAGCCCGCGTCCTAGCGAGATAATCGCGTCCACGATCTTGCTGCACCCTTCCGATCCGCGCAGTTCACGAACGAATGACCGGTCGATCTTGAGACGATCGAAGGGTAGCGACCGGAGCTGTTCGAGACTCGAATAACCGGTCCCGAAATCATCTAGACTGATTTTCACGCCCTGGTTCCGAAGGCTCGTGATCGTCGATCTCACCATGCCCACATTCTCATGGAGGCAGCTTTCGGTGATCTCTATTTCCAGCCTGTGCGGCGGGAAATTGCTGGCTACGAGTTGCTTCAGAAGTTTTTGTGCGAACCATGGATCGCGCAGCTGGACCGGTGAGATATTGACCGACAATGTGATCGCTTCGTCCCAATCCTGAGCGTCTTTGAAAGCGCGATCCATCAATTTTTCGGACAGTTCCGCAATCATCCCGATTTCCTCGGTAATCGGAATGAAGACCTCGGGGCTGACAAGGCCGAGCTGCGGCGATTCCCAGCGCGCGAGCATTTCGAAGCCTGCCAGTTCTCCGGTCTCGAGATCGACCTGTTGTTCGTAATACGGGACAAACTCGTCTTCGATGATTCCGCGGCGGATGCCGAGTTCGAGCTCATTGCGAAAGCGCAGCTCGTTTTCCATGCTCGCCTCGAACCAGAAATAGCGATTCTTGCCCTGTTTTTTAGCGTGGTACATCGCAATGTCTGCGCGGTGCATGAGCTGCGTTGCATCGCCGAGTATGGGACTTAGCCCCGCTTCCTCGTGATCCGTCGCAACCCCCATCGACATGGTTGCATCGATGACGAGGTTACCCAGCCGGAACGGAAGGATAGCCTGATCGAACAACCGAATGACTAGATCATCAATCCGACGCCGTTGATACGGGTCATATGCGATGACGAATGCGAACTCGTCGCCGCCTAGGCGCGCAAGGATAGCCTCATCGGGCAATTCGTCCTTGAGCCGCTTTGCGAGCAGGACGAGCACCTGGTCACCGATCGAATGGCCATGCATGTCATTGATCTGTTTGAAATTGTCGAGATCGATCATCGTGTACGCGACTGCCTGGCCGCGATCGTTTGCCAGTTCGCGCAGCCGCTGCGTTGCTGCTGTCATGCTGCGACGATTGAGACAGTGCGTGAGCGGATCGATTTCCGCCAGTTCGCGGGCCTGGCTCTCGGCGCGTTTGCGCTCGGCAATCTCGTGGGCGAGTTGGCGGTATCGGCGCCAGCCGAAGATAATGAGAGCGATGTTGAGCAGCAGAGCCGAGGCAAGCAGACGGTCCGGTCCCTTGCCATCGGAAAATACAGCGTCGATCACGCTGGGCAGGATCGAGCCCCCGGTTCCGACGAAAAGAATGATGGCGGCCGTTGCAATGCCGAGCGCCACGAAGTCCTTCTCGGCTTTGCCGAATGCTTTATTCTCGATCTCTTTTGCGTCCACTGCCATCTCACCCGAACCGTCTGCGGTCGATCCCTCCCCGATGATCGGGTTGCCCCCACAAGAAGTGCAAAATCTGTGCTGGTATGAGTGGATCCAATAAAAATCGGGTTAATTGAGCTGCATGTCCCGATCAGGGCTGGTGGGTGCGCCGTGAGAGGGCTAAATCCCGAATATATTTTCGACCCATTTAGGAGTGCCACCCGTGACCAGATCCGCCCGCAACTACTGGCTGATGAAATCCGAGCCGTTCAAGTACAGCTGGGACGACCTGGTCGCTGAAAAAGAGGGCACTTGGGACGGAGTGCGTAACCATATGGCGAAGAACAACCTGGCGGCGATGAAAGTTGGCGACGAGGCCTTCTTCTATCACTCAAGGGAAGGGCTGGAGATCGTTGGTATCTGCGAAGTGAGCGTCGCTGGAATCACCGATCCCACCGATGAGACTGGCAAATGGGCGGCAGTAAAAGTGAAGCCAAAGCGTAAGTTCGAAAATCCAGTCACGCTCAAACAGATCAAGGCCGAGCCTAAACTGGCCGACTGCGAACTCGTCCGCCTGTCACGCCTGTCCGTCGCGAAGATTAAGCCGGCCGAATGGGACATGATTTGCAAGATGGCTGAAGGCTGATTACGGGGACTTCCGAAAAAAGCTTGGAACTTGCCTGACGAATATCTCGTTGGTTTGAAAACAGATATCAAATCATCGGAGCAATCATGAGCAGGTTCGAAAACAAACGCATTCTTATCACTGGCGGCACGAGCGGTATGGGGCTTGCCGCTGCCAAGATGATCGTGGACGAAGGCGGTGAGGTCGCGGTTACTGGCACCAGCCAGGACCACCTCGACGAAGCAGGTCGGAGCCTGCCTTCGGGCTCACTTGTCCTGCGAAACGATGCGGCCGACCCCGCTGCCGCCAAGGAGCTTGGCGATAAGGTCAAGGATCAGATGGGCACCATCGATGGACTTTGGCTGAATGCCGGATATGGCAAATTCGGGCCGAATGATGCGATGGACGCCGACTTCTTCGACCATATGAACAACGTGAATGTGCGCGGTCCCGTGCTCCAGATGGCTGAGCTGATTCCGGCTTTAAACGACAATGCCTCGGTCGTCGTGACATCTTCAGTCTCTCCCTATCTCGGGCAGGCTGAAGGTGCAGTTTATGCAGGGACCAAGGGCGCGGTGACCGGATTGACCCGTAGCTGGGCGGCGGCGCTCGCTCCCAGGGGCGTCCGCGTCAACTCCATCGCGCCGGGTCCGATCGATACGAATTTCATGAACGGTATGGGTCTTTCCGAAGAGGAAAAGGACCAATTCTTGGATCAAATCCAGTCAGCGGTTCCGCTTGGCCGGCTGGGTAGTGCCGACGAGGTTGCGCAGGTGGCGTTGTTCCTGCTGTCGGACCAGAGTTCGTACGTCACCGGGTCGCAATATATGGTCGATGGCGGCATGACGATGCGGTAACTTCGATGTCTGCGGTCAGCGAGCGCGCAGCCCGCTGACCGTCGCGCCGCTGGCAGCGAGCTGCTCCACGTCGATCTTCATATGGATCAACCTGAGGCCAATGCGTTCTTTCGCTTCGATAAGCGCTTGGCGGAATTCATCGGTCGTCGATACCGCCTTGCTCCATGCACCGAAGGCTGCGCCCAGCATTGCGAAATCGGGGTTTGAAAGCTGAGTGCCAGATATCCGTCCCGGATACTCGCGCTCCTGATGCATCCGGATGGTGCCGTATGCGCCGTTATCGACAATTAACACCAGCAGGTTCGCACCGTGTTGGGCGGCGGTAGCGAGTTCTTGCCCGTTCATGAGGAAGTCCCCGTCGCCTGCCACGGCAATCACCGTGCGTTCCGGCTCGCGGAGGCTCGCTGCAACTGCGGCGGGCAACCCATAGCCCATCGCCCCTGCCGTAGGCGCGAGCTGGCTCGGATAGCCGCTGTAACGCCAATAGCGATGCCACCAGCCCGCGAAATTGCCCGCTCCATTGCAGATGATGCTGTCGGCGGGCACGACTTCACGCATGGAGGAAACGCATGCTGCCATATCGAGCGCTGGTGGATTGTCGGGCGTTCTTGCCGCTGACCATTCTTCCCACTCAAGGTGAGCTTCTCCACCGGCATCGAAGGGGATGATCGAATGATCTTCCCAGAGCGCAGCAGTTTCAGCGAATTCGTCGACCGCGCAGCATAGCGCGAGCTCTGTCTTGTAGACGCGTCCTAATTCTTCCGGGTCGGGATGGACATGGACGAGGAACTGGTCAGCGTGCTCGAGCGTGGGGAGTTCGTATCCGTCGGTTGTGGCTTCGCCCAATCGTGCGCCGATAGCGATCACGAGGTCGGATGATTTGACCCGTTCAACCAACTTGGGATTCGGGCCATATCCCAGATTACCTGCATAGACCGGTGAGGAGGGTGCAATCGCATCTTGTCTGCGAAAAGCGGTTGCGACCGGCAGGCCAATGCTTTCCGCAAATTGCTGGAAATGGTCGCGCGCCTTCGCATTCCATCCGGCACCTCCGATGATCGCAATGGGACTGGCTGCATCGGCGATCAGACCAAAAAGGGTTTGCATCGCATCGGGACAGGCCGCTTGCGCAGGGCGCGTGACCAGCGGTCTCGGTGCGATTGCCGAGTCCACGGGATCGCACAACATGTCCTCGGGCAGGGCGATCACAACCGGCCCGGGGCGACCGCTGATTGCTACCGAATAAGCACGCGCAACGTATTCTGGAATGCGCGAAGGGTCATCGATACGCGCGGCCCATTTGCAAATCGGCCCGAAAAACGCCTCGAAATTGATCTCCTGAAACCCTTCCCGGTCGCGCATTCCGCGCGCGACATCGCCAACGAAAAGGATCATCGGCTGCGAATCCTGATGCGCGACATGCACGCCGATACTTGCATTTGTTGCGCCCGGCCCGCGTGTCACGAATGCGACGCCAGGGCGCTGGGTCATCGCTCCGTCGGCGCATGCCATAAATGCCGCCCCGCCTTCCTGCCGGCACGTGACAGTTTCGATTTCCGTGTTCTCGTGCAGCGCATCGAGCACTGCAAGGAAGCTTTCGCCCGGCACAGTGAAGATGCGGTCGGTCCCCTGTTCGGCAAGACATTCGACCAGCAGTTCAGCGGCGCTTTTCACGGATGAATTCTCCCATAGGTTATGTGCCGCCGCGCTTAGACCCAGCCGCGTGTGCGCGCAACGTACCGCCGCATTCAACACGAGGTGGTTAGCGCAAGGCCCGTTCTGTCCCACTGTGCGACAGATGAAAAGAGGTCCGGCACCAAGGGGTTAATAAATCGTTAAAGCCGCGTATCCTCACTATCGGGACGCAAGGAGTCGAGAGAACGATGCGCAGAAGCCTGGTGCTAACGAATGAGACAAATCGTCATCCGTTTCGGAAGACTTTGCCGCCGCACGTAGCCAACGACATCATCGACATTCCGGCAGAGAGCCTCTGGCGGCTGACGACGAATGATGTTCGCGGTTTCGCTAGCGCCTATGTCGCGGCAACAGCGGCAATTCTGGTGTTTATCTTTTGATCTAGGCGGCGCTTCAAGCTGGTGCGAGCGCTGCTCGTTCGGCATTGAACAGCAACCTGCCGAGCCATGCAGAAATTAGCGACATGGCGGCTGCGAGCAACAATTGCTCCGCGACCGGGATGCCCACCGTAGTCATGCCGATGGCGATGAGCGAGCCTACAACCATCGACAGCGAATTGACTATATTGTTGGCTGCAATCGTCCTTGATGCGGCATCATGCGCACACCGGGTCGTCAGGAAAGCGTAGAGCGGCACCACGAAGAACCCGCCTGCGGTCGAGATACCCAACAGCATCAGCATCAACGGGATCGCAAGCGGTTCCATCATGAACGCGCCCACGCCGAGCAGCTCGCCGGCAGCGTTGGGCGACCACGCCTTGGCAACGAGATAGAACCCGATCACGAAAACGCCCATCACGACGACTGATGCGGGTGAAAACCGAGCGGAGACTTCGCCTTTCAACAATGCGTTTACGCCGACCGATCCGATGGCAATGCCGATGGAGAAGATGACGAGAAAGAGGCTGGCGACCTCCTTGCTAGCCAACAATTGGTTTTTCGCCAGCGGCGGGAACTGGATGAAAAGAACGGCGCCGATGGTCCAGAAAAAGCTGATGGCGATAATCGCGAGAAAAATCTCGCGGTTGTGCATGGTATCGCGAACAAGCCGCCAGCTCATGACTGCCTGATCAGCAACAGCGACAGGTGCATATCCCAGCCATCGAAGGACCGGATTGCGCACTTTTTTCGCATAGGGTTCGAGCAGTGGATAGTGCATCTCGTAATCGCTCTGCGGGGGAGCATCGGGCACCCAGCGGCTGACGAAATATCCAGCGACCGCCGTTACGATGATCAGGACCATCGCGATCTCGACATAGATAAATCCGGCCAGGATCGTGCCGGTCAGGATTGCAATGTACGTGCCCGCTTCGACCAGCCCGGTGCCCGGAAGGACTTCGTCTTTTTTGAGGTGCTGCGGCAGGATCGCGTACTTGATCGGGCCAAGGAAGGTGGATTGAGCCGCCGCCAGGAAAACGACAAACAGCAACAGCGGGATCGCGAACATGTGAACCGCTATTCCCTGCCACGCCATGAAAAGCCCGGCTGCGCCCAGTGTGGCCCAGCCGATCTCGCAGAGCTTAACGATACGGATGATACGCGCCTTGTCGCGTGTATCGGCCAACTGTCCCGCCAGGGCGGACAGCAACACGAATGGCAGGATGAACACCAGCGAAGCGAGACCGCTGAAAAACGCCTCGTGCTTTTCCGAATTGTATACCGAATACACAACGAACAGGACCAGTGCGGTCTTGTAGAGATTGTCGTTGAATGCGTTGAAAAACTGGGTCGCCATTAAGGGCAGGAAGCGCTTGGAGCGCATGAGGTGCGTCGTAGTGGTCATATCAGAATGTCGAAATCGCTCCTCGATTTCTTCACATAGCGAACGCGCTCACATGCACAAGGGTGATGACAAGAGCGTTCACAAGCGGTGCGAGGAGCCTTTTACGCGGTCGAAAGGGAGGTTAGAGCGGTAGGCGCTATGTTGACTGTGCCCAACATCCTGACTCTTTCGCGCATTTTCGCGCTTCCGTTACTGGCCTTTTTCCTGTGGTGGCCGCAGTGGCAGCTCGGATATGCGATCGGCTTCGCTCTGTACTGCCTGATCGCGATAACCGACTTCTTCGATGGCTATCTGGCTCGGGCGCAAGGGACGGTGTCGAAACTCGGCATCTTCCTTGATCCCATTGCGGACAAGATCATGGTGGCCACCGTGATCCTTATTCTGACCGCCCAGGGGTACTTGCGCGGCCCATATGTCGGGGACTTTCACGTCATTGCAGGGCTTGTCATCCTGATGCGCGAAATCGCGGTGTCGGGACTGCGCGAATTTCTTGGCGGGTTGCAGGTATCTGTTCCCGTTTCCCGGCTCGCCAAGTGGAAGACGACGTTCCAGCTGATAGCCCTCGGTGCTCTTATCGCGGGCGGCGCAGTGCACGGCCAGCCGTGCCAGTCGTTAGGTGTTCCATGCACAACCCTCACTGAAAGCTGGATACATATCGTCGGACTGGTCAGCCTTTGGACCGCGGCCGTGCTCACCTGTGTCACCGGCTGGGACTACCTAAGGGTGGGCCTCAAACACATGGATTGAAGCGGCCGTAGATGAGTCTCAGCGCAACGCGATAAAGCTTCAACTCGGCGCGACATCACTAATCTTTCGCGGACGGGGTGAAACCTTTCCGGGGGTTCAGCACTAATTGGTTAGACATAACCGATGCTGGAATTCCCGGAATGTAAAATGAATGATCGCGCGCCTACGCAAGAACATTACGAGACGTCGTCAACTCTCTCTAAACTCTTCGGAGTTAGGTGAGAAATATGAGCTTTTCACTTCCCACATTCCTCAGCGCCTTTTTAAAGATGGGCGCAGTCGCGCTGGTCCTCAACGAAGTTCGCGGCATTATTCTGGCCGTGCCGGTGCTTTATGCGATGGTTCAATCCGGCGGATCGCTCGTAGCGCTATGGGTCGGTTTCAGCACGCTTGCGGGCATAGCGCTCTCGGTGATCGTGCCGCTTCTTGCCGCCAAAAAGCTTGATGCGTATGTGCAACGCAAAGCTGCGGCCCAGCCAGCCTAGCCTGCGCGCAGTTCCTCTGCGAGCAGTTTGAAGTCGGCCTCGCGCGGGGAATTCTTCCGCCAGACCAATACGATCTCGCGCTTAGCGGTGTCGCCTTCGACCGGGCGCGCGACAACATCGGTGCCGTTCAAGATGCCCGCCTCGATCGCCATTTCCGGCAGCATTGTCAGTCCCAGATCATTATTGACCATTTGAACCAGCGTATGCAGGCTGGTTCCGATCATCGACGCGCTTCCGCGCAATTCGCTGCGATTGCATGCGGCAAGTGCATGGTCGCGCAAGCAATGTCCGTCTTCCAGCAGCAGCAATCGTCCCTGGTCGATCATGTCAGGCGGAATCTGGGCCGGTGGATCGCGGGGATCGTCTTTCGGAAAAGCGACATAGAGCCGGTCATCGGAAATATGTTCAACCTCGACATCACCCGTGTCGAAGGGAAGGGCCAGTAACACGCAGTCTACGCGGCCATGCTGGAGCGATTCAATCGCGTCCTGGCTCGTTTCTTCGCGCAACATCAATTGGAGGTCGGGTCGTTCTTTTCTGAGCCGGGGCAGGATACGCGGGATCATGAACGGTGCTATTGTCGGGATCACGCTCATTCGCAGCTGGCCGGACAATGGTTTACCCGAGGCCTGAACCAGATCAGACAGCTCTTCGGCTTCGCGCAGCAATCGGTTCGCTTTGGCCACCACCTGCTCCCCCAGAGCCGTAAAGCGGACAACCCGCCGACTACGCTCGACAAGCGTCACTCCTAGAAGCGATTCAAGCTCGCGTATGCCGGACGAAAGCGTCGATTGAGACACGAAGCTTGCGTCGGCGGCGCGACCGAAATGACCGTGCTCGTGCAAAGCGACAAGATACTGCAGCTGCTTGATCGTGGGCAGATACGTGCTCAAACTACTTCGCCGCCCCAATCATTCTGCAGCCAACGCTTCTTCCATGCTGGCCTGCATGTCGTCGATATGAGTCATTTTGAGCCTGCCGCCTTCTACTGCGAAGGCCAGCTTGCCTTCGACCAGTTGAAGCGCGTCCTTGCCGAACACGTCGTAGCGCCATCCCTCAAGCACTTTGAGATCGCGAACACCGGCCGCGAGCGCTTCCATCTCGTCTGCTCGCGTCAGCAAACGTGTGGCGACGTCGATTTCGCGTGCCCGGATTTTTAGAAGCAGCTTGAGCAGGTCAGCCACCAGCGCGCCCTCTTTTCCCAGCGGGGCACCGCGTTTCATTTTCGCCGGCATTTCATTTTTCGGCAGCGGTTCCGCATCGGCGATTACCCGCATCAGCCGCTTGCCAATATCGTTGTCGCGCCAAGCGGCGGAAAGTCCGCGCACCTTGGCCAGATCCGCCTGCTTCTTTGGCGGATGGCTGGCGATGTCGGCAAGCGTTTCATCGCGCATGATCCGGCCGCGTGGGATGTTCTTGTGCTGCGCTTCGCCCTCGCGCCAGGCGGCCAGCGATTTCAGCCGGCCCAGCACCTGAGGATTGCGGCCTTGGGACCGGATGCGCTTCCAAGAGGTATCCGGATTTATGATATAATTGCTCGCGTCCGCCAGCTTTTCCATCTCCGCATTGAGCCAATTCCCACGATCTGTCTTGATCAGCTTGTTGAGGATCTTCGGAAAAATCTCGGACAGGTGAGTCACATCGCCGATGGCGTATTCGATCTGTCGGTCGGTTAGCGGGCGGCGGCTCCAATCGGTGAAGCGCGCGCCTTTATCGATGGTGATGTTGAGCCAAGTGTCCACGAGGTTCGCATAACCGATCTGTTCGGACTGGCTGATCGCCATCATCGCGATCTGTGTGTCGAAGATCGGGAAGGGGGTCTTGCCCGTCAGGTTGACGATGATTTCCACATCCTGACCGCCCGCGTGAAAGACCTTGAGCACATCTTCGTTCTCGCACATCAGATCCAGCAGGGGCGTGAGGTCGATACCCTCGGCTAGCGGATCGATGGCCGCCGCTTCTTCCGTATTGGCAATCTGCACGAGGCAGAGTTCAGGCCAGTACGTGTTTTCGCGCATGAACTCTGTGTCCACCGCAACGAATTCTGATTGGGAGAGACGCTCACACAAGTCAGTGAGAGCTTTGGTGGTGGTGATCAGTTCGTGTATTTTCATTTGTCTTCTTGTTGTTTTGAGCGGAGTACCGCTCTCGGGTAGTGTCCCAGAGGCTTGCTACGGTGCACCTTGCCGTCTTGACAAAGTGCGGGTCATGCCCTGTTAGCGCGCCCATATCCGCGAGGCTTTCGGAAGCCCGCAAAATGCTGGCGCGCCTTTAGCGCCATACGCTCAAACAGGACAAGAGTTTAGATGCACGCCTATCGTACGCACACTTGCGCACAGCTTTCCGCTGAAAATGTCGGTGAAACCGTCCGTTTGTCGGGCTGGGTCCATCGCAAACGCGATCATGGCGGTGTTCTCTTCGTCGATCTGCGCGATCATTATGGCATCACCCAGATCGTCGCTGACGAGGATTCGCCAGCATTGCCGGTGCTGGAAAAGCTGCGGACCGAATCGGTCGTAACGATCGATGGCGATGTGAAAGCACGCACACCGGAGACGGTGAACAAGGACCTGCCGACCGGCGAGATCGAAGTATTTGCTCGTGAGATCACCGTTCAAAGCGCGGCGGAAGAGCTTCCGATGCCAGTGGCAGGCGAGCAGGAATATCCGGAGGAAATCCGCCTCAAATACCGTTTCCTCGACTTGCGGCGCGAAACAATGCATCGCAACATCATGCTACGCAGCCAGGTCATCACCTCGCTGCGTCAGCGCATGATTGGTCAGGGCTTTACCGAATTTCAGACGCCGATCCTGACCGCATCTTCGCCAGAGGGCGCACGCGACTTCCTTGTGCCTTCTCGCATGCATCCGGGCAATTTTTACGCTCTCCCGCAAGCGCCGCAGATGTTCAAGCAGATGTTGATGGTGTCGGGCTTCGACCGGTACTTTCAGATTGCACCATGTTTCCGCGACGAAGACCTGCGCGCCGATCGCAGCCTCGAATTCTACCAGCTCGATTTTGAAATGAGCTTCGTCACCCAAGAAGACGTGTTCCAGGCACTCGAGCCTGTGCTTGCTGGCGTATTCGCCGAATTCGCGGACGGCAAGACCGTTACTGCATCAGGTGACTTCCCGCGCATTCCCTATGCTGAGGCGATGTTGAAATACGGTACGGACAAGCCGGACCTGCGTAACCCGCTGACCATCAGTGATGTGACAAGCCATTTCGAGAAGTCGGGCTTTGGCCTTTTCGAAAAGATCGTAGGCGGCGGCGGCGTGGTGCGTGTGGTTCCGGCTCCGAAAACCAATGAGAAGAGCCGCAAGTTCTTTGATGACATGAACAATTGGGCGCGCAGCGAAGGCTTTGCCGGGCTCGGTTATGTCACGCGCAAGGGAGGCGAGTTTGGTGGACCTATTGCCAAGAACCACGGGCCGGAGCGCATGGAAGAGCTTTACAATGAACTCGGCCTTGGCCCCGACGACGGGCTGTTCTTCGCAGCGGGCAAGGAAAAGGACGCAGCCAAGCTGGCTGGTGCCGCGCGCACTCAGGTCGGCGAGCAGTTGGAGCTGATCGAACCGGATTGCTTCAAGTTCTGCTGGATCGTCGATTTCCCGATGTTCGAGTACGATGAGGAGCTAAAAAAGGTCGACTTCAGCCACAACCCCTTCTCCATGCCGCAAGGCGAGATGGAAGCGCTGGAGAACATGGACCCGCTCGAGATCAAGGCCTGGCAGTACGACATCGTCTGCAACGGCTATGAACTTTCTTCGGGCGCAATCCGGAATCACAAGCCAGAGATCATGTACAAGGCGTTCCAAATCGCCGGTTATGACAAGGAAACGGTCGACCGCGAATTTTCCGGCATGATCGAAGCGTTCAAGCTGGGCGCGCCTCCGCATGGTGGTTCGGCGCCTGGTATCGACCGCATTGTAATGCTGCTCGCGGGCGAAGAAGCGATCCGCGAAGTTATCGCCTTCCCGATGAACCAGAAAGGCGAAGACCTGATGATGAGCGCGCCGAGCAAGGCCGAGCCCGCACAATTGCGCGAGCTGTTCTTGCGCACTGTTGAGCCGCCGAAGAAAGATGGGATCGTTGCCCAAAATGCGGTGAAGGACAGCTAGATAAGCTGTCTTCATACAAAGAATGCGCCCGGTCGATAGACCGAGCGCATTCCAGATCGGGATGAAAGAGGTTTGGCGGAGCAGCGCGTTTCGCTGAAGACAGCGCTCCCCAAATAAGTTCGCGTGCTCAACGCCAATCCCGTGTCGGTTGCGGGCGGAGCGCGGCGCAACGTAATGCTGCGGCGCTCTACACCCTAAGGACGCTCATCCACGCGTCCTTTGCCGTCGCGATTATGCAAATTGTTCTTCAAGCATATCGGTAAAGCGTTCACCTTCGCGAACTTCGCGGTAGGCCGACTGGATCAACATCCGGGTCGAACTGTCAAATTCGTTGCCGTCATCTTCGAGCACATCGCGGAACTGTTCGACGAGATAATCTTCGCCTTCTTCCACGCGCTCGGCAGCAGCTTCGTTACCGTTCGAGAACGATTCGGTGATCGACAACCATGTCTGGTGCATCTGGCTCATCGTACTCGGCGATTTGATGGGGTCTTCACCGCGCAATGTCAGTGCTTGGTTCAGCGTGTCCAGTGTCTTCGAACGTTCGCTTGCGCGGCGTTCCAGAGCCTGGATCAGGGTCGGGCTGTCGGCCTTGTCTGCGGCCTTGCGATAGCCCTCGACAGAATCAAATGTGGTTTGGGTAAGGTTCTTCAGAATTTCGACTGTATTAGTCATGGATCTCCTTGATCGGTTTGTATCAATGATCCGCAAGCCTTTTGCATTGCGGTTTCAATGACTTAACGGCTCATCGTACATAATTGTTCCGATGGTTCGCTGAAGCGGTCACCAGCCGCGACGAGTCGTGCTCAGGGATGCAGATCACCGGATTTCTCTTTGATTTACCGCGCGTTCACCCGGTATAAAGTGGACCCGCGACAGGTTCGACATGGCAAGCAGGGGTGCGTCATGCCTTATTCCACGTCAGTCAGCTTTTGCGCGATGTTGCGCGCTTTCCTATCAACTTTGGTCTTGGTCATCGGTGGTCCCGCGTTCGCCGAAACTCTGTCTGTCGAGGGATTTTATGGCGCCCAAGCCGATATCCCTGCCGAAATCGAGGTGCTCGTGGCCGAACCTTTTGCCGGCGATTGGGGCTATGGACTGCAGGAGAGCGTGACCGGCTTTTTGATTCAGCCGATCATTGCCGACGCGCCGTTCTTTCGGGTCATCCCGGCGGCTCTCGCTGCCCGCGACAGGATTTACGTCATTGATTCGGCCGCAACGAGCGGCGACGGAGTGCCCTTCATCGAGGTCACCGATCGACGCCGCGAAACGCCTGACGCGGTGCTGCAGGGAGCGGCGTTTTCAAGGATCAATGATGTACACGCCGCGCCAAGGACGGTCGAAGAATGCATCCGCCGCGATGGTGAGAACAAATGCATTGAGCACGAAGAGGTCGAGATTCCCTGCCGTGAAATGACAGTGGCTTACGATGCCCACGTCGCGATCATACAGGCCGATGGCACGCGCGTATACGATGACAGCGCGGTTCTAACGAGCGCACAGACTTATTGCCGTGACGGGGACAGTTCTCCCGATCCAGATGCCATGATCGGTGCACTCGCCGCGCGTTATGCTGAGAGTGTGCGCCGCGATCTGTTGCCTGAATTCAAACGTTCCGATCCGCGCCTACTGGAGCGGCGCAAGGGTCTGTCCAAACAGGATCGCCGTGTCTTCAAGCAAGCATTACGCCTGACCAAGAACGACCCCTTCGGCGCATGCCTGCTGTTTCGGCAATTGGAGGATGGCAATCCCCGCCATGTCTCGGTCCTGTTTAATATCGGACTATGCGAAGAGGCAGAAGATCGGCTGGATCAAGCCGCTGCATATTATGAACGGGCGTTGATTGCCGATCCTGGCAGGAATTATCCGCAAACTGGGCTGCGCCGCATCGAGAACCGCAAACGCGGTGAATGGCAGCTGGCTGCCAAAGGCTTGATATAAGCCGCCTCGGATCGCACACTGCACTTTGTCGAAGTCTAAAAGGCGATCGGATCGATATGAAAACCACCCGCCGCAGCGCGATGCTCGGCAGCCTCGCCGCTGCAACCGGGGCAAGCGCCGCCTCTCAGACCCTTGCCAGTTGCAGCTTCGATGAAGCGGCGACGGACACCCTCACATCCGTTTCCGTTATCGGCGCCATCCACGGGACGCACCGCGACAGCCGTCAGTATTCGCTGGAGGTCTTGCGCAAAGCTGTGGAGAGGTTCGAGCCTGATATCGTCCTTAGCGAGATACCTCCCGACCGGATCGAGGAAGCCCGCAAGAGTTTTGCCGAAACCGGCGAGGTCACCGAAGAGCGCACCCGGGTATTTCCCGAACTGACCGATGTCGTGTTCCCCCTTTCGCGCGAGATGGACTTCACCATCGCCGGAACCGCCGGTTGGACGCGCGAGCTGGCCGCCAACCGGTCGGCCGCGTTGACAAGAATTGAAAACGACCCCGCACGCGCTTCGCAATGGACGGAGCACCAGGCGGCGAGGGAACAGTATTCGCAATCGATCAATGGAAGCGGGCAAGACCCCAAGTTCATTCATACACCCGAATATGACGTTCTGGTCCAGCGGGCGCAGACACCATATCAGGTCTATTTCGACCCTGATCTTGGGCCGGGTGGGTGGACGCGGATCAACCGTGCGCACACCGATTTGATCGAGGATGCGCTCGACAGGATCAGTGGCCAAGGCCTCAAAGCCCTTGTGATCTTCGGCGCATGGCATAAATACATGATCGAGCGCGCCTTGATGCTGCGCAGCGATATCGAGCTGACATCGGCCCGTTCGCTGTTCGGGTGAAAAGCGCGGGAACGGGGGCTTTTGTGATCTACACTTGCGCTCTATCGAACCGGCCTTTAGGGCACTTTTTGATATTCTAACCCCAATACAAGAGGGACACACATGAGCGATACTGCCGACCGCGTGCAGAAAATTGTCGTCGAGCACCTGGGTGTTGAAGGCGATAAAGTAACTCAAGAAGCAAGCTTCATCGACGATCTTGGCGCAGACAGCCTCGACATCGTGGAACTGGTTATGGCGTTCGAAGAAGAGTTCGGCGTTGAAATCCCCGACGATGCAGCTGAGAAGATCAGCACGGTCGGCGATGCCACCAAATATATCGAAGAACATAAGGGCTAATCGCCCTCAGTTCGCCCGCATTCGCGGGCGTCTGACCGACAGGCCCGTGCCCTCTTAGCAGAGGGTCCCGGGCCTGTAGTGTTTCAGGGCCATTGCGATTTGCCCGTAGGACACCCAACCGGCGATTGGCCGGAATGCAATTGGAGATTTGAATGCGCCGTGTTGTCGTAACCGGATTGGGTCTGGTGACCCCTCTTGGCGGTGATGTCGAAACCAGTTGGCAGAATCTTATCGCTGGTGAAAGCGGTGCCGGGCAGATCACGCGTTTCGATCCCGAAGGGCAGAAGGCAACGATCGCCTGCGAAGTGAAGGGCAAGGATCACCTCTGGGGGTTCGATCCTGATAAACGCGTCGATCACAAGGTACAGCGGCAGGTAGACCCCTTCATCGTCTACGGCATTGATGCTGCTGGACAGGCTCTGGAAGATGCGGGCCTAACCGATATGACCGACGCCGAAAAGGAGCGCACCGGCTGCTCAATTGGGGCTGGCATTGGCGGACTCCCGGGTATCGAGATCGAAAGTGTCAATTTGCATGAGCGCGGCCCGGGCCGTGTCAGCCCGCATTTTGTGCATGGCCGCTTGATCAACCTCGTCACCGGCCAAGTGCAGATCAAATACGGGTTCATGGGCCCGAACCATGCCGTCGTAACGGCTTGCTCAACCGGCGCGCATTCGATCGGTGATGCCGCGCGCATGATCGCGATGGACGATGCCGACGTTATGCTCGCTGGCGGCGCGGAAAGCACAGTAAACCCTCTGGGCATTGCAGGTTTTGCCCAGGCGCGCGCGCTCAACACCGGTTACAACGACCGCCCGACCGAGGCGAGCCGACCGTATGACAAGGACCGCGAAGGCTTCGTGATGGGTGAAGGCGCAGGTGTTGTCGTGCTTGAGGAATACGAGCGAGCCAAGGCGCGCGGGGCGACCATTTATGCCGAAGTCACTGGCTATGGCCTGTCGGGAGATGCCTATCATGTCACCGCTCCTCATCCGGAGGGCAAGGGTGCCGAACTCGCAATGAGGATGGCTCTGAAAAAAGCTGGCCTGGGGCCGGGAGATATCGATTATGTCAATGCGCATGGCACCAGCACGATGGCGGACACGATCGAACTCGCAGCGGTCAAGCGCGTGCTGGGCGACGATCTTAGCGGTGCATCCATGAGCTCGACCAAGTCGGCTATCGGCCACCTTCTCGGCGGGGCTGGCGCAGTTGAGGCGGTGTTCTGTATCCTCGCGATGCGTGACGGGATCGTCCCGCCAACACTCAACCTTCACAACCCGGACGACGGCACTGAAGGTATCGATCTCGTCCCTCTCAAGGCGAAAAAGCGCGAAGTGCGCGCCGTGCTCAACAACAGTTTCGGATTTGGCGGGACCAATGCCTCGCTGATCATGCAAAAGGTCGATTGATCCGGTGAAACGCCTCGGTCTGTTCGTCGTGAGCCTTTTCATGCTGGCGGCGGTGGGATTGATCCTCGCCAATTCGTATCTTGGCGACGCGACGATCGAAAAAGAGACACCGTTCACGATCCCGGCCGGGTCCTCGCTCGGAAAGGTCGCCTACAAGCTTGAAGAAGAGGGGCTGATCTCCTCCGGAGACGGCTTTCTGCTGCGCGCGCGGCTGTTCGGTTCCGCTGAGCCAATTCAGGCGGGCGAATTCGAGCTGACCCCTGAAATGGACCAGGGCGATATCCTCGCCGCGTTCCAGAACGGCGACGTGATCCGCCGGTTCGTCACCATTCCCGAAGGTATGCCGTCAATCCTCGTTTGGGAAAAACTGATGGAAGAGGAACTGTTGACGGGAGAAATCGCTGTCCCGGCAGAAGGTTCTGTTTTGCCCGACACCTATGCCTTCGAGCGCGGTCAGGACCGCGCAGAGATCATCGAACAGATGCGATCAGCCATGGATGCGTTTCTTACCAAAGCGTGGGCGGAGCGCGCACCAGACATTGCAGTCGATAATCCGCGTGACGCTCTGATCCTCGCCTCGATCGTCGAGAAAGAGACAGGAACAGCTTCCGAGCGCAGAACCGTCGCAGGCCTCTACTCCAACCGCGTAAAGCGCGGCATCATGCTTCAGGCTGACCCGACGATCATCTATCCGATTACCAAGGGCAAGCCGCTAGGCCGCCGTATCCGGCGATCCGAAATCGATGCCGTCAACGATTACAACACCTACACCCGCGTGGGTCTGCCGGAAGGCCCCATTACAAATCCGGGACGCGAGAGCATCGCCGCTGTCCTGAACCCAGAAGAGCATGATTATGTGTACATGGTCGCAGACGGTACCGGCGGGCATGAGTTCAACGAAACGCTCGATGCCCACAACGCGGCGGTCGCAAAATGGTACGCCCTTCGCCGGGAAAGAGGCGAGATGTAGTCGGCGCTATGCCTCAACCTTTCATCGTCACCGCCAAACTGCCGCCAAACATTCACGGCTGGGCCGATGCCCTGCGGCGAAAGCACTTTCCGCCAGAACGGAACCACCTTCACGCGCATGTCACGATGTTTCACGCTTTTGCGCCCTCCCTGCTTGATGAACTGAGGGATTTCCTGCCCCAGATTGCGCGCGAGTACGCCCCGCCAGAAGCGCGGATCACTGGCCTGATGGATCTGGGGAAGGGCACCGCAATCCGACTGGAATCGCCGGAGTTACTGGCCCTTAGGGCGATGATTGCCGAGCATTTTCACGGCAGCCTGACCGACCAGGATTTGCACGAGCCGCGTCCGCACATCACGATCCAGAACAAAGTGACGAGGAAAGAGGCGCAATCACTTCAAGCCGACCTGGCTTCGATAATCGAACCTCGCAGGTTCCACTTCCCGGCTCTGGAATTGCACCGATATCTTGGCGGGCCGTGGGAGACGGTGAAGACGATTCCGTTCCGCGGTAGCGCCCGCCCGTAATGCTGCAAGCGTAGGTTGGCGTAACAACGGTTGACCATCGCGAAGGCGCGCCCTAAATGCGCCGCTCGCTGAGGGCAAAGCCCATGCGAATCCCTGTCGTCATAATCGACTCGGAAGCCCGAATGGGGCGGAGTAGCTCAGGTGGTTAGAGCAGCGGAATCATAATCCGCGTGTCGGGGGTTCAAGTCCCTCCTCCGCTACCATTCTCGAATCCGCATGGGTTCGCTTGGGGCCGCATGCATCCGCAAAATTCAATTAAAACAGAATGATGTGAGCGATTCGCGTCCGCTTGCGTGCGCTTGCATTCGCTTGAAGCCGGATTTGGTGTGGGGGTATTTTGGGGGTATTTTCCGGGGGTAGCGAAAAGGAGCGATACCCCCAATGGCCTTGAGTGAGATTCAGATCAAAAAAGCGAAGGCGGCAGAGCGCCCATACAAGCTTGCGGATGGGGAGGGTCTATTCCTCCTTGTTCAAAAGAACGGCTCGAAGCTCTGGCGGCTGAAATACCGTTACCACGGTAAGGAGAAGCTGCTTTCTTTCGGCGCCTATCCCGAAGTAGGAATAGCGGCAGCAAGAGAACTCAAGAAAGTTGCCAAAGGTGTGCTGGCTGAGGGCAGGGACCCGATGGTCCACAAACCGGGTCGGGACTTCGAAGAGGCCAAGACCTTCAGGGCGATCGCCACCATGTGGCATCAGAACAGAGCAAGTAGTCTCGATCCCGCGCATGCGAAGCGTGTCTGGTCACGCATGGACCAGGATGTGTTTCCTGACTTGGGCGAGCTCATGATGCATGAGATCACTCCACCAGAAGTGCTAAAGGTCATTCGGAAAATCGAAGAGCGCGGCGCGCTCGACATCAGTCGGCGGGCAAAGCAATGTATTGGACAGGTGTTCCAGTTCGCTATTGCCAGCGGCCTTTGTGATTCCGACCCTACTGCGCATCTTCGCGGGGCACTGAAGCCACGGCCTCGGGTCAAGCATATGGCGAAGCTACCTCTCGCGCAGCTACCCGAGCTGATGATTAAGATCGGGCAATATCAAGAAGAGGGTGAGAGACGCTCCGAGATTACCCGGGCAGCATTGAATTTCGCTCTTCTTACATGGGTGCGGACGAAGGAGCTTCGATTCGCCAAGAAGCACGAGTTCGAAGATATGGGTGGACCTTCACCAGTATGGCGCATTGGCGCTGACCGGATGAAAATGGGCCGCGAGCATATCGTGCCACTGTCGCGACAAGCCGCTTCTCTTGCTCAGGATTTGATCAGCAAGTCCGAAGGTAAATACGTCTTTCCAGGCCAGAAGCCCAAGATGCCGCTCTCAGAGAATACGATGATCTATGGCCTCTATCGGCTCGGTTACCACGGGCGGCAAACTGTTCACGGCTTCAGGGGTCTGGCGAGCACCTGGGCGAATGAGCAGCTTGTCGAGGTCGGCGATCCCCCGATGTGGATCCGTCGATATCATGAAGACTGGGTCGAACTGCAATTGGCACACAGCGAAGAAAACGAAGTTCGCGGAGCATACAATGCTGCCGAATATCTCGCTCCTCGGCGTGCAATGTTGCAGGATTGGGCAGACTTCCTCGACTCCATCGGCGGCAAGCCGCAAAACATTGCGGTCTTGAGGGCCGCTTGACCTGCTCCTAAGCGGACACCTGACCAAGCCATTCGACGCGAAGCCGGTCGAACCCGACGACAATACCCTCTGCGGTAACTTCAAATCCGAAGTCATCGTTTGAGGGTTCATAGTCTTCAAGAACCCAGTGATCACCGGCATCGGTTACAATTGCAGCTCCCCGAGGAAGATGCTCGAGCCGTCCGCTGATCCTTTTCCGATTCGTAGTCATATCGAGCTGTATGCCATCCATCGGTCGATAACGCTCTTCACATATCCAGGCGTTTCCCGATTTTTCGGTATCCCGCCGGCTCGCGACACGGCGCCGGGTCCAGCGTTGTAGGCGGCCAGCGCGAGATGGATCGCACCAAAGCGCTCTAGCATCTGCTTCAGATACCGCGCGCCACCGTCGATGTTCTGAGCCGGATCGTGGCGATTGCTGACACCGAGTTCTCTTGCCGTTCCCGGCATCAGTTGAGCGAGACCAGCGGCGCCAGCCGGACTGATCGCCATCGGGTTGAACCGCGATTCCTGCCAAATCAGGGCCTGAAGCAGTCGAGGCGGTAATTGGTATCGCGCTTCAGCTTGCCGGATGAGTGGCTCGTACAAAGCTTCCTTGAAGCTTCTATCGATATAAGCCTTGCCGCCTTCTGGTTTGGCCAAGTCGATTGCAGTCGGGTTAAAGCCAAGACCTTTGTCGGTTGTAACCTCAACTTTGCTGAGGTCATGGTCGAAGACTTGAAACTCCCGCGCCCGCGCAGACCCGGAAATCGCTATCGCTATCGCAATCGCTAGCGCACCGCAACCGCAGGCCACCAGATACATTCGCATCGCATAACCTTTCACCTTGCCTCGATCTGCAAGAGAACATAAATAGAACAAATAGGTGTAGGAAAACGCTTTTTTGCGTGCTTATCCGAGAGGAGAGAGGGTCGGTTGGAGGGGCAATTGTGAGGCGATGGAGCCGGTATGCCCGTTTCGAATTCAACCCTGTCACGTACCTCGCTTGAGGACACCGCCCGCAAGATCTGCGAAAGCCGGGGCGGCAAGTGGTCCGGCACCAAGGGCATGGCCTGCTGCCCTGCGCATGATGATCGCACGCCGTCACTCGGTGTGTCGCTCGGCCGACAGGCCATCCTCTTCCATTGCTTTGCGGGATGCGATCAGCAGAGCGTGTTGTCTGCATTGGCGCGTGAAGGATTCGAGGCACCGGCGCTTTTTTCAGCTTCTGCGACCACCAACGGCCCCGAACCGACCAGCACCCGCAAACCCTCGGCGGCAGCGCTGAGGATCTGGCGCGATGCACAGCCACTGCGTGCCAGTCCGGCAAAGGAATATCTTGAGAGCCGCGGCATCCTCGCCGCATCTCCAGCGCTCCGCTTCCATCCACGAACGCCGCTTGGTCCAAAAGGACGGACCCGCTTTTTGCCCGCCCTGATCGCGGCAGTCAGCCTCGACGAGGGGCCGGTCGCCGTCCATCGCACGTTCCTTTCGGGCAATACCAAGGCCGCTTTCGACAAGCCGAAACGCGCGCTTGGCGCGCTCGGTGAATCTGCTGTCCGCCTCTTCGCTCCGGCCTCTGGCAAGCTCGGCCTTGCTGAAGGCATTGAAAGCGCAATGTCGGCTTATGCTCTCACCGGTGTCCCCGTCTGGGCGACCCTCGGGAATGAGCGCTTCGGCCTCGTCAGTGTGCCCGAGAGCGTGACCGAGCTTCATCTCTTCGTCGATCACGACGCTGGCGGCGAGCTGGCTGCGTCGCGTGGCCTGTCCGCCTATGCTTGCGATGGACGCACGGTACATGTCCGCAAACCGTCATCACGCGACACCGATTGGAACGACGAACTCACGGCATGGCTGCGCCGCAAGGCGGCGCCGTAGAGGAGAGAGGGATTCTCGAATTCCTGATCCGGCAGAGGGCGTGTCCCGATGCCTTCATCAGGAGGACGAATTGCCATGTTTCAATCAGACCTGTTTCCCACCGGCGAGCAGTTGCCGTCAATGCCTTTGGCCTACGCTATCGGCACCCGAGTTGCCGAACTACTCGCTTCGGGACGGCATCTTACCCGTGCCGACATTTCCGGGCTGTTCGCCGAAGAGACCGGCACCCCGGACTGGGGAAGCGCCTGGACCATCGATGACTACAACAACGCGGTCGAGATCGGCGCACTGCTCTGGCTTAGGGAGTCCTCATGCATCGATCTGGCAACAAGCGTGCACGAAGCCGACGCGCGGCTCGACTGGCTCGAAGCAGCCTTGCCGCCGCGGCATGTGCGCAGCGAAACACAGGTCGAGCTCCAGCAGTTCTCGACCCCGCCGATGCTGGCTTGGCTGATGGCGAAGGCTGCAGCTTTATGCGCGCAAGACACACTCCTCGAACCATCCGCCGGCAATGGCGCCCTCGCTCTCTGGAGCTCCCTCCAGAATGCTTCGCTGCTCCTCAACGAGATCGATCCGGCAAGACGAGATGGTCTGGCCCACATCTTCCCTTCGGCCACGATCACTGCGCATGACGGGGAACTGATCGCCGACCTGCATCGCGGCCCCATTCCGTCGGTCGTCCTGATGAATCCGCCGTTCGCGCGTAGCCAAGAACGCGGCAAGGATGGCGAGACGGCGCAGCGCCACCTTCGTAGTGCAATCCGGGCCGCGGCCAGTGGCGCAAGGATAGTCGCCATCATGCCCGAAGGCTTCGATGCTTCCACTTTCGCCAAGTCACAGCAAGAAGCGTCGCTGCTCCTCCATGTTCGCTTGCAGCAGATGTTTCGCCGGACAGGGACGGGGATTGCCGTTCGCCTGGTCGTCATCGACAAGACGCCGACTGCGTCTTCGCCCGCAATCAACGGGGATACCTGCGACCTGATCGCGCTCCACGCGCTTGTCACGAAGCTTTCGCCAAGGGCGAATATATCCGCCAACCTCCATCGCCTGCCAGTCGGAAAACCATTGCGCCTCGTTGGCAAGACTTCGAACCAACGCACGCCGGTCCGGCCGTTGGCGCCTTTCGCAGCGACATCAAAAGCCGCAGCGAATGCGATCGACCTCACCTATTCGGTCCTCGCCGAACCCGCGCCGGTGCCCGAACAGACAGGCATCTACCTACCTTACCGGCCAAGCCGAATCGCTTTCGAAGGCGCGCCGGTTCATCCCACCCCACTCGTGGAATCGGTCGCCATGGGGTCGGTTGCGGCTCCGCAGCCGAACGTTAGCCCGCGTCTCCCCGCAAATTGGCAGGCCAATGGCCTCTTGTCCGAAGCGCAATGCGAGACACTGGTCTATGCTGCCCAGGCATTCGCACGCGATCTCCCGGGGCGCTTCAAGGTCAGCCAGGAAGGCACCTCGCTCGAATTGTCGGGGAATGGGCACGCCTACCGACAGGGCTTCTTCCTCGGCGACGGAACCGGAGCGGGCAAGGGACGACAGATCGCCGCAGTCATCATGGATCGCTGGCTCGCAGGCGAGCGCCGCCATGTCTGGATCACCAAGAACGAGGCGCTGCTCGAAGATGCACGCCGCGACTGGGAAGCGCTTGGCGGGCTGCCGCTCGATCTCCAGCCGCTCTCGCGCTGGAAACTCGGCCAGCCCGTCACGATGTCCGAAGGCATTCTCTTCGTCACCTACCCGACGCTGCGCTCGGGGCGCGCCGACGATACGCGGCTCGACCAGATCCTTGCCTGGGCGGGCGAGGATTTCGATGGCGTGATCGCTTTCGACGAAGCCCACGCCATGGCCAATGCGCTCGGGGGCTCTTCAATCCGCGGCAAGGCCAAGGGCTCCGAACAAGGGATGGCGGGCCTCAGGCTGCAGAACCATCTCCCGCGCGCCCGCGTGCTCTATGCTTCTGCCACTGGCGCTTCGGATATTGCCAACCTCGGTTACACTTCCCGCCTCGGCCTTTGGGGACCCGAGACCGCTTTTCCGACCCACGAGGCATTCATGACCGAGATCCGCGCTGGCGGCGTCGCGGCGATGGAGCTCGTCGCCCGTGATCTCAAGGCCCAGGGCCTCTATCTTGCCCGTGCGCTGTCCTTCGCCGGGGTCGAGTACGACATCCTCGAACATAGCCTGACCGAAGCACAGGTACGGATCTACGATGCCTATGCTGATGCCTGGGCGATCATCCACCGCAACCTCGAAGCGGCGCTCGAAGCAACCCGCGTGGTCGACGAGGACAGCGGCGACACGCTCAACCGCAATGCCAAGACTGCGGCGCTATCGATCTTCGAAGGCACCAAGCAGCGCTTCTTTGCCCAGCTCCTGCTTTCGATGAAATTGCCGAGCCTGATCCCCGCGATGGAAGTAGCGCTTGGCGAAGAGCATTCGGTTGTCGTGCAGCTGGTCTCGACCGCCGAGGCCATGCTCGACCGGCGCCTTGCCGACCTTACCGTGGAAGAACGCGAAGCTCTCGATATCGATCTGTCCCCGCGTGAATACGTCATCGACTACCTTACGAAGAGCTTCCCGATACGATTGATGCAGGTCTTCGCCGACGAGGACGGCAATCTTCGCTCCGAGGCGATGAGCGACGGAGAGGGCAATCCCGTTTTCTGCCCGCGCGCAATTGCTGCGCGCGATGCGCTGATCGAACAGCTTTGCGCACTGCCGCCCATCGCCACTGCGCTCGATGCGATTATCGAACATTTCGGAACCGACGCCGTGGCCGAAGTCACGGGCCGGACCCGCAGGCTTGTCCTGGGCCGCGATGGTGAGCAGCGCCTCGAACGGCGTAGCCCCAGCGCCAATGTCGCCGAAGCCCAAAGCTTCATGGAAGGGACCAAGCGCATCCTGGTCTTCTCGGATGCGGGCGGTACGGGGCGTTCCTACCATGCCGACCTCGGCTGCCGGAACCAGCAACGCCGGGTCCATTTCCTGCTCGAGCCGGGCTGGCGCGCCGACAACGCTATCCAGGGTCTCGGTCGTACCAACCGCACCAACCAGGCCTCGGCTCCGCTGTTCCGGCCGGTAACCACCGACGTGAAGGGCGAGCGCCGGTTCATATCGACCATTGCGCGAAGGCTCGACGCATTAGGCGCGCTGACGCGCGGCCAGCGCCAGACCGGCGGACAAAACCTGTTCGACCCGGCAGACAATCTCGAAAGCGACTATGCGCGCGACGCGCTCACCCGATGGTTCCAGCTGCTTTATGACGGCAGGCTCGAAGCCACCACATTCGGCAACTTCGTCGAGCGAACGGGCCTCCGGCTCGAAAGTCCAGATGGTGGACTGACCGACAATCTCCCCACGATCCAACGCTGGCTCAACCGCATTCTTGCGCTGCCGATCGCGCTCCAGAACGCGATCTTCGAGGAGTATCTCGGACTTGTCGAAGCGCGGATCGAAGCTGCGCGCGAGGCCGGAACGCTCGACCAGGGACTGGAAACCGTGAGGGTCGATCATTTTACGGTCCTGGCAGATGAACTCCTGCGCACCGATCCCGTGACCCGAGCCGAGACCCGCCTCGTCTCGCTCGAAGTGACGAGGCACCTTCGGCCTCTGCAATTGCAGCGCCTGGTGCGGATGCACGAGATCGGCAGTCGGCACGCGATCCCGATGCGCAATATGCGGTCAGGCAAGGTCGCGCTGTCGGTTCCAGCCCGTCGCCTCATCGCCGACGACGGGGCCGTGATTGAACGCAGGCGCCTGCTGCGCCCGCTCAAGTCCGCGAACTGGACCCTTGAGGCACTCGCTGAGAGCCACTGGGAGGAAATTGGCGTCTCTGCGTTCACCAGCGCCTGGCGGGCCGAGGAAGAAGAGGCGGCCAAATCACCGGTCACTGAGCGAGTCCATTTCGCTACCGGACTTCTGCTTCCGGTCTGGAAGCGCCTCCCAGGCGATCATGTTCGGGTCACCCGGCTCGTTGCCGAAGATGGTCAGTCGATCATCGGTCGCGAAGTGCTCGATATCGATCTCGCTGCGATCGCCGATACCTTTGGTCTATCCGGGGTTACCGGACCATCGGCAGAACAGATCGGCGCGCTTGTGATTGCCAGCGGCAAACCGCTGGGCCTTGCTAGCCATGATCCACTCACCGTGAAACGCTCGCTGGTCGGCGGCGAACAGCGCCTTGAACTGATCGGCTTCTCCCCCGATCGGCTCGACTGGTACAAGAACAAGGGCTGCTTCACCGAGATCATCCGCTACCGCACGCGGCTGTTCGTCCCGGTGTCGAGAGCCTCGTCGGTCCTCCCCGCGCTTGCCGCCTGATCCTTAGGGCAGACCCCAATCTCAGAATGAGAGTGGAGGGAGCCCTTTGGGCTTGTGGGCCTCGTGATCCTCACCTGCGCCTTCATTCCATCAGGAGAACACCCATGATCCATTCGATTCCCTTGAAGAAGCTCGTCCCGAGCCCGCGCAACGTTCGCAAGTCGAGCGACGTGCTGGCCGACCTCCAGCTGCGGGCAGACATTGCTGCGCGCGGCCTGCTGCAGAACCTCGTCGTGCGCAAAGGAAAGCGCGGCAAATTCGAAGTCGAGGCCGGCGGTCGCCGTCTCGCCGCGCTGCAGGCGCTGGCCGAAGAGGGCACCTTGCCTGACACGCACGAAGTCACCTGCCTCGTGATCGAAGGCGAGGAAAGCGAAGTGCGCGAAGCCAGCCTCGCCGAGAACTTCCAGCGACTCGCGATGAACCCGGCCGACGAGGCGCAGGCCTTCGCCTCCATCATCGAAGCAGGAGCTACGACGGAAGACGTAGCGCGACGCTTCGGCCTCACCGTCCGGTTCGTCGAAGGGCGCCTGCGTTTGGCAAGTCTGGCACCCTGCGTCTTCGAAGCGCTCGCCGAAGGCACGATCACGCTCGACATGGCCAAGGCCTACGGCGCGATCTCCGACGTCGAGCGCCAGGCGCATGTCTATGCCGAGCTGCAGGATGCCTGGTACCAGATCACGCCTGACACGATCCGCCGCATGGTGCTTGATGCCACGGTGCGTGGTTCCGATCCGCGGGCCGTGCTTGTCGGACGCGATGCCTATCTCGCCGCAGGCGGCCGGATTGAGCGCGAACTGTTCGACGATGACGCCAGCGAGAGCTGGATCGATGTCGCGCTGCTCGAAGACCTCGCGCACAAGGCCATGGACGAAGCCGCAGAAAAGACCGCGCTCGAATTTGGCCTTGCCTGGGTCCGGCCGACGCTTGGCAACTACGTCAGCCACGACCTTGTTGAAGGTCTCGGTCGCTTGCCCTGCGAGCCTGCGCCAATGACCGAGCAGGAAGCGCAGGAGCTCGGTGAGCTCGAGGCCGACTACGACCGCGTCGCCGCCGTGCTCGAAGACGAAGACAGCGACGAGGACGAGGTCGCCAAGGCCGAACAGGAACTCGTCGTCATCGACCGCGCCATGCGCGCGCTCAATGACCGGCCGCCGGTCCTCGCTGACGAACTGAAATCCGAGGCTGGTGCCTTCCTAGTCCTCTCGCGCAATGGCGAGCCGACCTTGGTCCCGCAGTTCTACACCGAGACCGAAGTCATCGCTGACGAAGGCGTGATCGAGGCCATTGAAGAGAGCGGTGCGGCGAAGCCCAAGGGCAGCTCGCTGTCCCAGCGCCTGCTCGACGAACTGGCCATGCAGCGCCGCGACATCCTTGCGATCCATCTCGCCAACGATCCGGCACTGGCGCTCGACTTCATGGTCTTCACGCTTGCCGATGTCGATGGACATGACTGGCGCGCCAAGAAAGCGTCGACGCTGGTCGGCTCTGTCGCTTCCGGCCCGGTCACCGGGTTTGAGGCCAAGGATGCGCCGGCGAGCGCTGCCCTGGCCGAGTTTGCCGGGTCGCTCGATGAAAGCTGGCGTGCTGGTGAATGCGACGTGAAGCGGTTTGCGAGGTTCCGGGCGCTTTCCGATGAGGCGCGTTCGGCCTGGCTCGGCCATGTCGTCTCGCGCACTCTAGTTGCAAGCCTTGCGTGCGAAGGCGAACGTTCGGTGCCGCTGCACGAGGCGCTTGGCTCGTTACTTGAAATCGAGACCGCGCATTGGTGGCGTCCCACGGCGGCCAACTACTTCGACCGCGTGGCCAAGGCTCGCACGCTCGAAGCGCTCGATGGCGCCGGCGGTCCCGAACTCGTCAGTCGCTATGCCGCATCGAAGAAGGCCGAACTGGCGAGCGCTGCCGAGCGCATCTTCTCCGGCAACTTCATTGGCGAGCCCGAGGTCAAGGAACGGGCGCAGGCCTGGGTTCCACCTATAATGCGTTTCGCCGGTTCTGAAGAAGCCGAACTGGCGGACCACGGAGGCGACGAGGCGGCCAACGTGGAAGCAACTGACGAAATTGCCGAGCAGGCTGCCTGACCCCTCCTGACAGGTCCAGGTCACTCGGCGGGCGGTCCGTCCCAATCGGGACGGGCCGCCTTTTCCATGTCAAATTTTGGGCCGGTTGCTAACAGTCCGCTCCCAGGCGACTGCGCAGCAGAAGCAGACGGCAGTCTGCTTGATCGAGACCACCCGCTCGTGTTCGCTTTGAAAAGGTTCTTGGTGGAGAGGGTCTCGTTTCTATTTCGCTGTGAACAGAAACCTGAGCTTACGCCGGTCTTCGCCAATACTTCCCTGCTATCCGTTCGGCGATAAAGCTGCCAGCAACTACCCCAAACGTGACCCAGATGATGACGCTTGGACCGTGTTTCCCGAAATCAGCCAAGCCGAATGCCACCATGGCAAAAAGCGCAGCACCAATCAGAAATGCTGGCCCTGCGATCATGCAGTGAAGCCGACGGCAACGCAAAGCGTTTAACGAGCACGCCGCCCCCATCCATAGGAACAGCACCGCCGCGATTTCCACCCTCTCGTTCGGTTGCAGAAGTTCTGCGGTAAAGTTTAGGCCGATTAGCGCCGCAAACGGCACGCCCCAGATTAGGATACGGTGCAGACGGTTGGCGGCCAAGTCACGCTTGTTGGTGGCTTCCGCGTTGCTCATCCCAACATATACCCTGCATCGGAGGCCGCCGTCGGATAAGCGAACATGGTAGATTTGATGTCGTCCGCGTTTAGCCCATGGCGCATGGCCAAGCCGAAGATATTGACGAGCTCGTCGGCGTCAGGGCCGACCAAGTGGGCTCCAAGGATGCGTCCCGTTCCGTTCTCGACCAGCAGCTTGTGGCCGTAGATCTCTTCGTTCAGCCGCCTCGCCGAGAACCAACCAGGGTGCGAGCCAGCATGCACCGTGAAATCCAGCCCTGCCTCACGCGCCTCGCTTTCCAGCATTCCGACCCTGGCCGCCGGCGGCTCCGTGAAAAGTGCACTTGGCACCCCTCGATAGTTCGGAGTTCGACCGGTATCATCGAGTATGTTTTCTACCACGACCTTGGCATCGTTACTGGAGACTGGAGTCAGTGGCGGGCCATTTGCAGCAGCGTCACCTGCCGCGAAGACCTTGGGGTTACTTTGGCTCCGTAGCTGGGCGGTAAGTGCCAAGCGACCCGCGTCACAGGCGACGTCTCCCGCCTCCAGATCGAGCGAGCCGATCGCAGGGATTCTTCCGGCAGCGTGCACCACCAGGCTCCCTTCGATCCTGCGGTCGCCAGCATGGACGGTCAGCACGCTGCCTTTCTTCGTTACGCGGTCCACTTCAGCGTCCACAATTTCGATGCCGAGATCATCGAAACTTGGCATGAGCCAATCGACCGTGTCAGGGTCGAAGGCTTTCAGAATGCGGCCTCGTTGGAAGATTGTGACCTTTGCACCGGCGCGCGCGGCGAGGTGGGCAAATTCTGCGGCAATGTATCCGCCGCCGACGAATACGATCCGATCTGGAAGGGTTTTGAGTTCTAGGAATGCATCGCTGTGAATCAGCAATTCCTCACCTTCGATCCCAAGCGGTCGAGGCTCTGCTCCCGTTGCGATAAGAGCGTGCGAGAAACTCAGTTCCCGGTCGCCTATCACGATCCTGTCGGGGCCAGCAAAGCGTGCCGCGCCGTGAAAAGTCGCGACGCCCTTACGCTCGTAGCGAGCTTCCTGCTTTTCAGGGACGGGGTCGGTAAAGCTGCGCTTGAATGCCTGGAGGTCGGCCCAATCAATTGAAACCGAGCCCTTGATGCCCATCCCCTTCATTCGCCTGTATGCCGCGAGCGCTTCCTCTCCGCTCACCATCATCTTTTTCGGGTCGCACCCTCGAAGCGCACATGTGCCACCGTAAGGCCGATAATCGATAACCGCGCAGCGCTTCCCGGCGTTGGCCATCTGGTGGACCGCGACCTGCGCAGCAGTTCCCGATCCGATGGCGACGAAATCGAAAGCCTCAGCCATGGCAGCAATCCCCTTCCTGTATTGGGGGGCAGGGAACGGTGCCGTACGAGCAAAACACGCAGCAATCGCCTTGGAGCGGCTGAAGGCGAACGCCGCAACCCGCGCAGTTATGGAAGAACAGGCAAGCGTTGGTCGGCATTTCCATGTCCTCCTCATGACCGCATTCGGGACAGCGCAAGCGCGAGATCAGGATCGGATCAGCCATAGAGGAAGGCACCTGTCAGCAGCGCCGCACCGATGGCAATTCCTATGGCGGTCAGCGCTCGATAAGTCGATGATCCGCATGCACTGTCCGCCGGGCATGTTCGTGCCTGCCGAAACTGCCAGAGCAAACGGAGGGTCGCAGCGAGAAGAAGAGCCGACGCCAGGGTCAGCAACGGGACGCGATAGGGGGCCAGGACCGGCGAGATGCTGCCAAGCCACGCCGAGCCCACACCCACCGACGCGAGCATCAAGGGCAGTGCACAGCATGCAGCTGCCCCGAAGGCTGCAAAGATACCTCCGCCCGTCGCCAATCCGTTCCACCATGTGCTGATGCCGCGCATCGATCGTCCTTTTGCAAACCTCGATTCGCACACCTATTTACAGTCTGTAGCAACTACAGACTCAAGAGGTTGGCTTTGAAAATTGGCGAAGTGGCGAAGCGGACCGGGTGTAACATCGAGACAATCCGGTATTACGAACGGATAGGCGTTATCGATGCTCCGCCGAGAAGGGGCGCCTACCGCGACTATGGTCCTCACGACACGGAGCGCCTCCGCTTCATTCGGCGCGCGCGCGAACTCGGATTTTCCCTCGAAGAGGTGCGGGCATTGCTTGACTTAACGCCAGGTCAGGAAGTGCGTTGCGATGAGGTGCAATCGATCGCCGAACAGCACCTCGCAAACATCCGTGCGAAGCGGGCCGACCTTGAGCGTATGGAGAACGCTCTCGCTAAACTGATCGAGCAATGTGGCACCACGAGCAATGATCGGTGCCCGGTATTGGAAAGCCTCGCGGGCGAAGGCTAGCCCAGCGAATTCAAGCTACAGACCAACGGGTTTCCACCCAGCACTCAAAATTGGCGCAGCCTGCCGGATCAGAAAAGCAAGCGGTCCGCTTTCGGGCACCTTGCAATGTGCGGCCTACGACCAGAATTGGGGCGCATAACGGTCATCATTGAAGGAGAGAGGAGGCAGCTTTGCTCATCCTGAGCCGGGATATGTCCGTCCCGGCCATCAGGAGAACTCCCATGACCAAGTATCGCCGCAGTGCTTCGACTTCGCCAGCCCAGCGCATTACCGCTGCCATCATCGAAAAGCTCGAGCAAGGCACAAAGCCCTGGGTCAAGCCGTGGCGTGGCGTACCGGTTTCGCGGCCCTTACGCTCCTGCGGGACCCCCTATCGCGGGATGAACACCTTCTGGTTGTGGACGGTGGCCGATGGCTGTGGCTACGCCTCGCCCTACTGGATGACCTACCGCCAGTGCCAGCAGCTCGGCGGACAGGTCCGCAAGGGCGAAAAGTCGACCATCGCAATCTTTTACAAGAGCTACACCAAGGAGGTCGAGAGCGCCGAAGGCGAAGCTGACACCGAGAACCGGCGCGTGCTCAAGGCTTATGCCGTGTTCAATGCCGACCAGTGCGACGGCCTCCCCGACTTCTACCATCCAGAGCCACTGGTTGCCGCGCTGGAGCCCTATGGACGAGAAGATCGCCTTGATACCTTCTTTGCTCATGTCGGCGCACACCTGCGCCACCATGGCGCGCAGGCTTACTATGAGCCGTTGCGCGACCGGGTCACCATGCCGCCAGCCGAACTCTTCGAAGCCTACGACCAATACTATGCGACGCTCGCACACGAGCTTTCGCACTGGACGGGTCACTCTTCGCGGCTCGACCGCGATCTCAAGAACCGCTTCGGCAGCGACGCCTATGCCGCCGAGGAACTGATCGCCGAACTTTCCTCGGCCATTCTCGGGGCAGAACTGGGTCTTCCTGTTACCCATCTCGACCATCACGCCAGCTACATCGCGTCTTGGCTCAAGATCCTCAAATCGGACGAGCGCGCGATCTTGACCGCTGCGGCCAAGGCCGAGGAAGCGGCAAGCCTGTTGCTCGAGCTTGGGGGTCACCAATCCTGCGATAGCGAGGCCGACATCGATCTCTCTGATGCAGCCTGAGGAGCAGTGAGATGGGACGTTCCGTCAGCTATCCAACTGGCTCCGTGGTGGCCTTTCGCCTGCTTGATGAGGGCGAAGGCGGCGATGTCGACTGGGTCTACGAGTGCCTGGTCGACGAGGTCATCGATATCACGAAGGCGACCTTTCCTTCCTTTGAACGCTTCGATGGATGGCGCGGCCGCGAGGACCGCATCCTCCTGCGAAACGCCTTCGCCGATTGCGGCATATCGACCTATTGCGGGCTCGCCGCGATCTGGCTCGCCGAACGCGATGATGCCCGGTACTGGGAGGCGGATTTCTACATCCCAAGAACGGCAAGGGCACGGCACTGGCTCGCCCAGGTGTCAGGAAAGTTCATCGACCTGTTTGGTGAGCTGCGCCTGGTTGGGCGGTTCTCGAATGGTGAAGCGATCTTCGAGCGCTCCCGATCCACCTGCGACAGCGGGTCCTGATCCTGCCTCATCCCAGTCCGCCGGGAGAGGCCCTTGGGCCGGTCGTGGCGAGCCGCAACCTGCGGCCCGTCGGCCCGTGTTGCCCGCGCCAGCCTAGGGCCGCAGGTTTCCCGCTGCGCGGTGCGTCTCGCCCCTTCTCCCGGCTCTGATCGGGCTCCGGCGGACAGGGCCGAGGCAATGGTGCCTCCTCTCCTTGTCCCCGCGATCAGGAGACACCCCATGTACGACAGCTTCATCGACCAGTTGAGCGGCCTTGACCTTTCAAGCCTCAGCATCAGGCCCGCCCCATTCAATGCAACCGACTTTCCCTGCGAGGACGCGATCGACCAGACACTTGGCGCCGTATGGTCCGACCTTTTCGCGATGTTTTCCGACACTGCTTTGGAGGCTGATGCCGAGGATATTGCCTGGGGCATGGTCAATCTCTTTCACCGCGCAGCCAGCCGTAAGTCGGCTCAATTGGATCGGGCCAGCGACGAGATCCGGACTCTGCTGGCATCCGCTGATGGATCCGAAGTGCATTCGAGCAATCTGGAAGAGCAGGTCGAGCGCGCGCAGGCTGCCGAAGCCAGCATGCTGGCCTTCGAGCAAATGCGCGAGGCGACGGCAGCACTTTATCGCGACGAGACCGGTTCCTCGTGGAAGCCCGTTTCCGGCTCGCGCACGAACCATTCGCGAAATCTCACATCGGCCGTGATCGATGCCCGCGATTTCCTCCGCGCACGCGCGGAGAACCGGCGTCATGCCCTGATTCCGGAGGGCACTCCGGTAGTCTTTGCCGGTGGTCGCCAAAGCTTCGAGAGCGCCGAGGATGCGAAGCGTTATGCCGAAAATGTTTGGGCGACGCTGGACAAGGTTCGCGATGTGGTTCCTGATCTCTTCCTGGTTCATGGTGGCGACGGCAAGGGTGCCGATCGCCTGGCCGCGAGCTGGGCCGAGCGCCGCGAAGTACAGCAACTGACCTACTCACTTGATCGTCGGCTTGGTGCCCGCGCCGGATTCAAGCGCAACGAGCAGATGCTCTCGCTCAATCCGCGCTACGTTGTCGCCTTTCCGGGCAATGGCGTGACCGAACGGCTCGTCATCGATGCCAAGGCGCGCCGGATCACCGTGGTCGATCGTCGTGGCCACTTGGGCACCTCTCCCGGGTCCTGAGGGGCCCTTCATCATCTGCATGAGAATTGCCTGGATGTGCATTCGGCGCCGACCCGACTATGCATGAGGTCATGCAACTTGACGATCTGCTGCAGCGCTACTTTGCTACCACCGACCTCTCCGCGGTTGCTCCCGACACATTTGCAGCCGGCATCGAGCATTGCCGGGTCGATTTCGGCCTTGAGGAGGACCGGGGCAAGCGCTTTGCACTGTGGTCGTTCCTGCACATGTTCGGGTCCGCCCCCGACCTCGATGTGGCGTTCGAGAACGAGGAAGACCGGGAAGCTGCGCGCAACTTTATGGATCTCCTAGCGGCATCGGAAGACGATGGGGCAAGCTGATTGCATCGGGAACACGCGAGCCTTCAGACCCGCACCCGATACCCATCCGGCTTTTGTCGCGAACAGTCCTGAACCAGGCCAGCTGAGGACAGCAACCCGTTCCTTTGACGGCCGTGTTGTCGCGCTTCGCGCGCCTGCCCGCACCACCCGTCATGAACAGGTTTCCCTTGGAGCTTCGCTCCTGCGGTGCAGTCCTCCCATGCCCTGCTTCTTCTGGATGTTCGCAAGCCGGAGATGGTCTCCGGTTTGAGGAACTGAAGGACTTACACCATGACCAATATCGCAATCCTCACCGGTCGCATCGCCCGCGAGCCCGACACCCGCGAGACCAAGGGCGGCACCAACGTCACCGGGATCACCGTCGTCACCGATCGCCCAGCACGGGACAAGGACGGCAAGACATACAAGGACGAGAACGGCTACACCGCCAAGGAAAGCGAGTTCCACCGAGTGACCTGCTTCAACGGCCTTGCCAAGACCGTCGGCCAGTACTGCTCCAAGGGCCAGCTGGTCAGCGTCCAGGGCCGCATCCACTACACCCAGTGGGAGGACAAGGACGGGGTCACCCGCTACGGCACCGAAATCCTCGCCGACAAGGTCGACTTCCTCTCCCGCGGCAACGGCTCCGGCGAGAACGACGACAACAAAGATGCTCCCGAGATCGACTGAACTCTCCCGTCGATCTCCCTCCCGAAGGGGTCCTGTCCAACCGGACAGGGCCCCTTCTTGCTGTTCCTACTCTCCGGATGGCTGTTCGGTGCGAGGAGACGAGCGAGCCGGTGGAAGCAGCTTCTGCAGAGACGCCTCTTCACCGAGCTTTCCGAGCTCTCCGGCAACTCTTGCGAGCGCCTTCTTCGAGAAGGTCTCAAGCCCCGTTCCCAGGATGATGCGTCCCAGTTCTAGGGCGGCTTGAGCTTCAAGTAGCTTCTGGCGCTCGGCAAGTGCCAGCCGGTCGGCCTCGAGTTTCCGGAGTGCTGCGACAGCGCTTCGTTTGGTTGGCATCGGGGTTCCTTTCCTGCACCCCTCGGTGGTTCCTCCCTTCGATCAACATGCACCCGGGCACAGCCTGTAGGAAAGTCCAATCGCGCTGGTCGTCCCTTGCACTACGTAACGGAGCGGGGGAGGGGGCTGGCTCACCGAATTCCAAGGGTGATGGGCATGGGGCCGGCGCGTCAAGGACGGCGGGGCCCCACCATTTTGCCTCCCCTGCGCTTTGCTCCGGTCCGACAAAATCGTTGCCCCCACCGCCGCTTCGCGGTCGCCCTCGGGGCGATCCCTGACCCGCCGGCCCCATGCCCCTCCGCCTGTTTCCTGTCGTCTCAGCGACAGGTTTCAGGAGGATATCATGACTACACTCAGCACCTTGGACATGAACGCGCACAGCTATTTCGAAGCGCTTGCAGTTGCCGAAAGGCGCGCCCAGCACAGTTTCTTCGACCAGCACGTGGTGGAAGATGAAGACCTGGGCTACTTCGCCCTGGACGAGGGTGACTACAACGCACTGCCTGCGCATCTCGCCAGCCGCGTGGTGCACACGGTCCATGGAGCCATGCTGGACGAATACTGACGACCATACGAGGGCAGGAGCCGGTGACGGTTCCTGCCTTTTTTCGTGTTCGCTGGCACTGGAGCGGGACGAAAAGCGGAGCGGGGCTGGGGTCGCGCTCGGTCCCGCCCCGCCTTCGGCGGTGCTCCTGCGGGCGCGGCCTTCTTGTTCTGGGCCCCGCACGCACGCCCGAACGACAGCGGGTCGGACCGGCGCGGTGCCGCGGGAACCGACAGGCCCCGGTCCCGGGCACCGCACGCGCTCCTTTGCCGCCGCCTTTGCGGGGTGTGCGGTCCTTGTGCGTGGTATTCATTCAAACGCAGATCAGGCTCAATTACGGTCGCGAACTGGATGCTCGCGCCTCCGAGGGCTCAGTTGGAAAATGCCTTAGAGAAAGGAGCGACCATGATCACTGGATTTCGCCGCACAATGGGGAACAGAATTGGCACACCGTACGCAGTAGCACTGCTGTGTTTTGGGGAAAAGTGCAATAAAATCAGTGCGCGAAACGCTCAAGGTGCTCGGCAGAGAGGGCACTGCTGAATGCTGCCCGGTCCCCGCAAATGACGGGAATCTGGCGACATTTGAGGGCAGTTCGAGTAAGGGGGAATGCCATATGGTCCCCAAGCGGCGAAAGCCCGCACGCCGGGCACTACTCGATGGTAATTTCGCGCGTCGGAAACTGCCGCTGCGCGAACACGAATACTGCATCTGGGACACCGAGCTTGCGGGCTTCGGACTGCGTGTAAGGCCGAGCGGCAACTACTTCTGGTTCGTTCGCTTGCGCCATCGCGGCAAGCATCGCCGCATCACCCTTGGGCGAACAGATGAGCTTGAGGCGAGGCTGGCGAGGGCACAGGCCCGCCGCATCCTCGCCGAAGCCGCGCTCGATGGTTTGCCCAAGCGCGCGGTGGTGAAGGCCACCCCGACGATGACCGATTTCGTAGAGGCCTATTGGGACGATCTTTCGCGCGTCTGGAAGCCATCTACTACGAAGCGCAAC
Organism: Erythrobacter ani; assembly: GCF_019204025.1. Taxonomy (GTDB): domain Bacteria; phylum Pseudomonadota; class Alphaproteobacteria; order Sphingomonadales; family Sphingomonadaceae; genus Erythrobacter; species Erythrobacter ani. The sequence continues at coordinate 414,481 of NZ_JAGSPB010000003.1, read as the reverse complement.
TGGGCTGCATGGCGGCTCACCATCAAGCCCACATTTGGCAACACGCGCGTAGCAGACATCCTTCCGCCAGACATCCACCGCTGGCGCGATGGATGCGCGGGAGAGAGCGAGGTTAAGTACAACCGTGCCGTTCCAGTACTTTCCGCGCTGTTCAAGTATGCCGAGGCGCTCAAGATGCGTCGGCCAGGTTCGAACCCCTGCCGAGGGATGCCGCGATACAAGCGGCCGAGCATGGAGCGCTATCTGACGCCAGCCGAGTATCGCAGGATCGGAGCTGCCTTGCGCGAGGTCGAGGTCGATAAGCCTGCACAAGTTGCCATCGCTCGACTGCTGTTGTTCACCGGTGCGCGCGTGGGCGAGATTGCAAATCTCCGCTGGGGCTGGGTGAAACCGCCCCGACTGATGCTGCCTGACAGCAAGACCGGTCCCAAGGTGATTTGGCTCAACACGCAGGCGCAGGATATCCTTGCGGGGATCGAGCGGCGCGAAGACAGCGAGCTGGTGTTTCCGAATCAGACCGGCCAGCGCCCGGTCAATTTCGAGATGTGGTGGTATAGTTTCCGGCGGCGATGCGCTCTGCCTGACGTTCGTATCCACGATCTGCGCCACAGCTTCGCTTCGACCGCGATCATGGACAACGTACCACTATCGACCATCGGCAAGCTACTGGGACATAAGCTCGTCGAGACAACCGCGAAATATGCCCACCTTTCCGATGACGTGATCGGCGAAGCCGCCGAGCGGGTTTCTGGTTCTCTGGCGCAGGCGATTGGCCTCAGGCCATGACCGCCGCCAGTCTCAAGCGGATCGTCGAGGAGGCGCTTGCCGAGGTCGGGGCAAGCGTAAACTTCAAGCTCGTTCCGAAGGGAAAGGCGCGGACCACGACCTGGCTAGGTGTTGAGCACGGCTTTGGCATCCGGCATTATCCGAGCGGTCGCAACGTCTACATCGTGCAGACCCGCATGGCTGGCCGTATGCGTACGGTCACAATCGGGCCTGCATCGGTCCTTACTCGTTACCAGGCGCAGATGGTCGCGCGCCGCGTCATCGCTTACGCGCAGGTCGGTCGCGATCCAGCGACCGAACGCCAGCGCATCCGGTCCGCGCCGAGCTTCGCCGATTTCGTGACCGAGTATTGGGATCGCTGGGCGCCGCGCTGGAAAGCGTCGACGCTGGAAACGCACACCGGCTATCGCCGCCGCTATCTCGATGATGCGTTTGCTGGCGTCTACATCGACGAATTGAACGAGGGCCACGTCACGAGCTGGTTCGCAGACCTCAACAATCGGACCGGGCCCGGAGCATCGAACCGGACGTTCGAGATCCTCAAGCACATGCTCAACAAGGCGGAAGAATGGGGCTACCGGCTCGAAAATACGAATCCGTGCCGGTCGGTGAGGCCCAACCGCAAGCGCCAGTGCGAGCGCTTTCTCACGAACGAAGAACTTGCTCGCTTGGGAGCTGAACTTGCGAAGCTTCGATCATCGGACGATCGCACGAAGCAATGCGCGGGTGCGGCTATCACGCTCCTGCTGCTGACCGGTTGTCGCAAGAGCGAAATCCTCACGCTCGAATGGGGCGACATCAAGGGCAACCGGCTACACCTGCGCGACAGCAAGACCGGGCCGCGAACGGTTTGGCTTGGATCGGCAGCGCGCGAGGTGATCGCCGCGTTACCGCGCTTCGAGAGGATTCCATATCCGTTCTGGAACTACAGCTATCGCAAGCCCCTTCGATGCGTGAATGGCTTCTGGCGCAGGCTCAGAGAAGAAGCCGGACTACCCGGCGTTCGCATCCACGACTTGCGCCATACCTTCGCGAGTCACGCGGCGATGAACAAAGAGACATTGCCGATGATCGGACGCCTGCTCGGTCATGCCAACGTGCAGACCACCGCGAGGTACGCCCACCTTGACGATGCGCACCTACTTAAATCAGCACAGCAGGTGGGCATCTTACTCGAACGGCTCTTAACGCCAGAGTGAGATATACCTTAGACCTTAGGCCATTGCTTTGGCGGCAAAAACGCAAGGTTCTGCATCGGTGGGCGCCGCAAGCAGCGGCCACCAAAAGGAATGTGCTGTCCAGCCCCGTTCACGACCGCCTTTTTGTTGCAGCAAGACCAATGCAGGTTTGGTTCTCCGCTCACCGAAGATTTTCCCTCTCAGCACTGGACCGAGGATAGAACGACCCGATTTATCGCCCGACTTGGCGCGATCCAGCCCTCTGCCGGTTTCCGCGTGGACAAGAATTGTTTCGCCATTCTCCGTGTAATAATCGATGAGACTTCGCATGGCGTCCCATTCAAACTTTACGCTATCAAATTCCATCGTCTCTTGGATTGTAGCGATGATTTCATAAGCAGTGTCACGGTCGACTTCGACAAACTCACCAGTGTCTCGCCAAGCGAGGGGGATCAGAACATCGAGTTTCGATTGCAATTCGGCCATGCGCTTGCCACCGCGCGTCTGAAAATCTGACGGCAGCAACAAGGTCTTGGGCGAAACCGTCACGACATCGGACAGCAAGACCTTATTCGGAGCACATGGCCGGATCCGCCCCTTCTTATCGGTCTGAATGAAAACGACGCCTTGGTCGTGCGCGCCAGATTCGAACGCATTGCGCAGTGCATTTTCAAACTCGTTGATCGCGAATAGCCGATCGTAGACGGCGCGCGAAATATAGAGCCTGGTGACCGCGACGTCATCCAAATGACGGTTTCCGTACATCCGCGAGTGCTGCAAGACTGTGTCTGCTTGTGTGGTCTTTGGATTTCGACCGTAGTAGAATCCAATGAGGTTAGGAATCGTGATGCCTCGGTCAAGAATGTTACCGCCGACGAAAATGTTATAGGGCGTGCGCAACTTCAATTCGGCTTTTTCGTCCAGCAGGGCTGAAACTTCACCGTCTGAGTTCACTTTCTCCACCACGATGTCATCGTTTTGCAGGGCGTCAATAAACTCGTCGAATGCCTCGTCATGCGGCGGCATCGCCCCGCCATTCGCCACAACCGATGACTCAAGATCCTCATAAGCCTCATCAAAAAGAGGGCGCAAACGTGCTGGATCAGTTTCGGCTGCCTTGATGATTTCTTCGCAAATCCAGTCGATCACTTGGTTCTGCCATGTATGGGCAGCCTTTTGCGTATCGTTGTGGATGAGCATCGAATACTTCTGTTGCCGGTCCCCATTTTCGCGCTGTTGCCACTGCCGAACACCAGCGGCGACCACGAATGTTGTAATGGCGCGGCGAAGGCCTGTGGTGTTGTCGCTATCGAGGACGCGATCTTGACTGATACGCCGCAAATCCATCTTGCGGAGAGCATTTTGTTCGTGCTCGGCCACCTCGACAATCAAGTGTGAGCTGGGATCGTCGTCGTCAAAAGATCCAAAATAATGATCTCCCCCGACATAGCCACCATGGATCGGTAGCAGTTCGGTGAAGGCAGGGCGCTTGGGTTTGAAGACGTAATTCGCCTGCGAAGCCGGATCCTCATAGTTCGCTGGTTGCAAATACAATGAATACGGTGTCGCGGTGACCTGCAAGAAAGCGATACCGTCACTCAAGTCGCGAAGTTCGTCCATTTGCGACGCGATACGCCCCTGAGCGATGTCAGGATCATCCTTGTTCTTGACGAAGCGAATGCTTGCGAGGTCGGCCTCATCATCGACAATCAAGACCTTGCGCTTTTGCAGACCTGGCTGATTCTTTACAAAGTCGATCAGTCTTGCAAGATTGTGAACTTGCTTCTTCGCCACGATGACGATCTTGCGACGAAGTTCACTACGGGTAAGCTTGCCCGGCTGGTTCATAATGTCCAGCACGATCAACTCATCTTCTTCGATGAACTCGGCAAAGTCGGCATTAAGGCGCGATACGGTTTGCGCAGAAAGTGTCTTGGTGCCCTTAGTCAATACAAGTGCGATGTCGAAGTCGTGGTCGAATGCGCCTGCGATCACACCTACGAATGCACGTGTCTTACCAGATTGAATCTTTCCGAGAAGCATGCCGGGAAGGCTGTCGGAGGTCATCGAACTGTTTAGCTGATCGACAACACGTTCAATGCACTCGGCGAGTTCGTCGCTGTCGTTGCGGAAGCTCTTCAAGCGAGCGTAGAACTGCGGACCCTTTTGCAAGTCGTCCAACTTTCGATTGTTGCGCCGGAGCCAGACGCGGATTTGTGCGCGCCGGAAGACGGGACCTGAGGCCAACTCCTTGAGGGGGCGTGGGAAATCTGGCGCGCGTGAACGCCAGTTAACTACCGCCTGACGAGAAACACCTGCCATCTCGGCGATCTCGTTAATGCCAACAATATCATGCTCCACAGGTCGAATCCTTCTGTTTACGTTGTACACATTTGTGTACGGCGTACACAGACCAATGTCAACAAAGCGGTGCCGCTTGGCGTGTCTTGTGCCAGAAATTGCTGCATGTTCCTAAATTGTTCTTGATTTTGGCGCCAAAAGGGCGCCTAGTCGGGTGATGGAGACCGCTATGACAAGAGCTGAGCCAAAGAGAGGCGAACGTATCCGTCAAAACATCCGGCTGGACAAAAACTTGTGGGATAGGATCGATCAGGCGCGAGATGAACGACCGGGCAGTATCTCACGCAATACGTGGATAACTGAAGCGGTCCTTGAGAAACTGGAGCGCGATGTCGCTAATGCTCGTGCCGGGAGAGTCGCCAATGCCTAACTTTTACGAATTTTTTGCGGGTGGAGGCATGGCGCGGGCCGGTCTTGGCAGCCGCTGGGAATGTCTGTTCGCAAACGACTTCGACCGTAAGAAGGGCGAAATTTATGAAGCCAACTGGGGTGTAGGGGCGCTTACGGTCGGTGATGTGAAAAAGGTCGAAGCGAAAGACCTCCCTGGCCAAGCGGACTTGGTCTGGGGCTCTTTCCCGTGTCAGGATTTATCGCTGGCTGGCGGTGGGGCTGGCCTTAAAGGCGAACGCTCGGGCACATTCTGGCCGTTCTGGCGCTTGATGCAATCGCTAATGCGTGAAGACCGCGCGCCATCAATCATCGTGCTTGAGAACGTCTGTGGTGCGCTTACTTCGCACCAGGGCAAGGACTTCGCTGCCATTTGCGCGGCCTTCGCGCGTGAGAACTATCGCTGTGGGGCGATGGTAATAGACGCGGCGAATTTCGTGCCGCAATCACGGCCAAGGCTTTTCATAATTGGTATTCGCGATGATGTGATCCTGCCCGACGGCGTGATCGCAAGCGGGCCCACGAGCGGTTGGCACACGCAAGGCTTGCGCAATGCGTATGCAAAGCTTTCGCCGGTAGCGAAGAGCAGCTGGCTGTGGTGGACGATGCCGACCCCGCCAGTGAGGAATTCTCGCTTCGCCGATCTGATCGAAGACAATCCGAAAAGCGTAAGCTGGCATACCGCAGCAGAGACCAAGCAGCTTATTGCAATGATGAGCGAAGTGAACCTTGAGAAGGTCAAAGCTGCCAAAAAAGTCGGTCGTCGAATGGTGGGCGCAATCTACAAACGCACCCGTCACGACGAAACCGGCGCAAAGGTCCAAAGGGCCGAGATCCGTTTCGACGAAGTGGCCGGCTGTTTGCGAACTCCTGCAGGTGGTTCGAGCCGGCAACTCATCATGGTAGTCGATGGTGACAAGGTAAAATCGCGTCTCATTTCAACGCGTGAAACTGCTCGCCTAATGGGCTTGCCTGACGACTACATACTTCCTTCACGTTACAATGAAGCTTACCATTTGACGGGCGATGGCGTTGTGGCACCGGTGGTCAGATATTTGGCAGCACACATATTCGAGCCTGTTCTGAGGGCGCAGCCAAGAGACATGAAGGAGGCTGCGTGAGTGTAATTCCATGCTGTCAGAACGCGGAGCTTCGCAAGAAGATCGAGGCGTTCGCGGAGACACTAAAAACCGAAGCGCATAAGCTCGGTGATCACGGACTGGATGATCAGGAGTTCTATAACAGCGGCTTGTTTCGCGGGGCGATCGAACGCGTTCGAGGTCAGTTTTCCGCTACGATGCGTGACAAGCGCGAGTTCGTAAAGCACGTCCTGAATTATATGCAAGATGGCGGCTTTATCGTCGACTGGGAGTCTGCGGGGGAGGCCAACCGTCATGACTATGCCGTCAAGCTCAATAGCGGCAAGACTGCGGTGATCGAACTCAAAGGCTGTCTGGATGGCAATAACACCAACATATTCGAGCGCCCGCCCCATGCCCAAGAATTCATTATCTGGAGCGTCTGCACAAATCCTGGTGCCGATCCACGCCATAACGCTTGGTCGGGCATCCATACCCGCCTGAGTGCCGAAATCATTTATCGGGAACAACGGGTAGACGGTGTTGTCGTTTGGGATATGGTCTGCGGCACTCTGGGTCGCCCGTGCCCGAAACTTGAGAACCAGCCTGAACGAACGACAGAAGTTGGCCCATTCTCGCTCCCGCCCGCATGCATCTATGTGATGCCCGCGACCACCCCTAGCCCGAGAAATAACTCACACCCACCAGCGCAGAAGCTGGACGATGTTGAGCTGCTCAATGCCTTCCATAAATGTTTCGGAGGCGATGATGCCGAAGTGAGCTACGTTGACTTCAAAGTAGCTCATCAAGGTTCCGAAACCGTCAGGACTACGACGATAACGCGCGATGGCGCAATCGCACAACAATCAGGACCAACCGCGATTAGACGCTCATAGGAGATGGACCAAGCCGATCCCGTCCGCAGCCGAATAATCCGTGCGGTGAAGGTGAACGGCACCTCGCATGAGGCGCTCGCTCACAAGAGGCACTGAAGGACCTTGGTTGGTCCGTGGCGATTGTTTGGGAGTGCGAACTGGGGAATGCTGATATCAACGCGGACACATCTCGTCTCGTTCCTCGAAGATGGTGATTGATGCGTAAAATCCAAAACCTGGGAGACAACCGCAACAAGGGAAGTTGCGTGCACTGCGGAGGCCCCAACGAGACTCGCGATCACGCTCCTTCCGTCGTCTTTCTGGACGAACCGCTGCCCCCTGATTTGCCAGCCAGTCCTTCTTGCGCGGCTTGTAACCAGGGTTTCTCGAATGATGAAGCCTACGTCGCCTGCCTGCTGGAATGCGTTATGGTAGGGGATGCTAACCCTGCGTTAGTGCAAAGGGAGAAAATCGCTGCATTGATGCGCGGCAGACCCAAATTGACAGCCGAAATAGCCGCGTTGAAGCGGTATGAAGATGAATGCGTCGTCTTCTCATTTGACCAAAAACGAATTGAAAATGTGGTGCTGAAGCTGGCTCGCTGCCATGTTGCATATGAGATGAATGAACCTCGGATCGACAAGCCGGATGGTATATGGTTTCAGCCATTTTCCCTCATGGCTCCAGAGGCATTAGATGCTTTCGAGAACGATCAAAATGATGTGGCGGTTTGGCCCGAAGTGGGCAGCCGCGGGATGCATCGCCTCCTAATTGCCGAAGACAATGCCTTCAGCGAAGGCTGGCTGGATATTCAACCTGGTCGCTACCGTTTTAAGGTCACGGTGGAATCAGGGTTGCGGGTCAGGATGGTGCTTCGAGAATACCTCGCTTGCGAAGTTCATTGGAATTGAAGCGCGGCGTCTTTGGCTTCAGGACTGGTGTTGGCTATTTGGTCCCCGTTCTGGAACATTGAATGAACCTTGGGGCCGATTGTGGACGCGCATTTTTGAGGAAACATGGCGCTCGTTTGTCGCGCGCCGCCGCCTATCCAACTTGAAATCCAACAATTTTCTGCGGGATTCTTTCGGGCAAATTTCCTGGTCAATGACGTGCACTTGAGAATGGGCTTGACCCAGCACACCGTACGCAGCGGGTGCTGCAATGGAAGGCGCGGAATTGCTTCACGAATTCACGAAAATGCGCTGATACCATCTTCTGTGCCGGATGCGGTCCACTTGCTTTCTCGTCCGTGCCGAGTCGGCACAGATCCGTTTAATCTGCTGAAAAGCGATGTGAATTTTCCGTTTTCCTACACCCCATGCTGCGGCCTAGAGTGGCACTTGCCTTTCGAAGGGTGAGCCAGGTTCTTTGAACACAAGGAACTTGGAAAAATGCAAAGACACCACCGGTTCGTGACCTATGTCACGCCCCTGATCGCCGAATGGATCAGGAAACAAGCAGAAGAGCGCAGGGTCAGCGCGAGTATCGTTGTTTGCGATTGCATCTTCGATGCCTGGCAGCGCGCAACCGAAGCTGATCTGAGGACCCCGGCGACCGATCCAGTGCGCCAGAACATCTTCATCACGGTCGCATTGGATGCGCTGCTTACGCATCATCCCGACAGCACACTGCGCGACAGAACGGTCGCAGCCTACCAGCGCCGGCTGGAGCGCCTCGGTATCGTTGCACCCCGACCCATGGGAGGCGATGATGAAGCATAATCTCGTCAACTTCACCCGTGGCAGCCAGCTCCTCGGGCATTTCGGCTTCATGTTTGCCGCAGGCCTCAAGGGGCCCCTGATCGTGACCCTCCTGGTCGTTCTCGGCCTCGTCTATTGGGACGTAAGCGGGGCGCTAGACGAGTACCATGTCTACCTCCTGTGGATGCATGCCTATGCCTCTGGCTATGCCTTCATGGAGTTCGATCCAGACAAGCTTGTGAACCTCAAGCTGGCCGATGGGAGCCTCGTCGCATTTCCCATTTCCGTGGTGACCGATTACCCGCCGATGCGCGAAGCGGTCGCGCTTTTCCAGAGCGCGGTCATCAGCGCCTTGTGGCTTGCAGGGTTCATTCTTGCGCCGCTCTTCGCGCTCTTCTGGTGGGTTGCCGAACGCTTCGGCGAGAAGTCCAAACAAAAGAAGCATGTACGCGGGGCGGAGCTTGCTACCTTGCGCGACCTTAGCCGCGAGATCGCTGCACACAACCGCGATGCCCGTGCCCGCGAGTATGGCGATGCGTTGGGCTGGCGCTGGCGTCTGGCCGGGTCGGCTTCGCTGCGGGATGCGGGCTTCTATTCTCCCGCGCATCTGGCCGGGGTCAGCTGGCCCTGGCGGCTTGAGCAGAGTCACGCGATGCTTGTTGGCACAACCGGGACAGGCAAGACCGTCGTCCTAACCGAGCTTACCAGGGAGATCCGTGAACGGGGCGAACGTGCGGTCATTTTCGATCTTACTGGGGCCTTTGTCGAAACCTTCTACGATCCCAAACGCGACATCATTCTCAACCCGCTCGACGCGCGTTGCCCCGCCTGGAGCGTGTTCAACGATTGCTCCACGCGTGCCGAATTCCATGCCGCAGCGGAGTCCCTCGTCCCGCACGATGGGGGCGGCGCCGAACAGTTCTGGGTGCTCGCCGCGCGCACGCTGTTCGTCGAGACCTGTCTCAAGCTCGCCGAAGCAGGGCGGGGCACCAACGCCGCGCTCGCCCACGAACTCATGAACGCCGATCTCTCCGATCTGCACCGTCTCGTCGAAGATACCATGGCCGGTCCCATCAGCACGCCGAGCGCGGCGCGCATGGCGGAATCGGTGCGTGCAGTGTTCAATGTCAACGCCAAGGCGCTCCAGATGCTGCCCGAAGACGGGACGCCCTTTTCGGTCCGCGAGTGGGTCAACGGGGCAGGTGAACCGCGCTCTATCCTGTTTCTGTCCGCGCGCTACATCGACATGAGCGTGCTCTCGCAGCTGCTCACCCTGTGGCTCGACACCGCGATCATTACGCTGATGGCGGGCCAGCGCTCGCGGGACATCAGGCTCTGGTTCCTGATCGACGAACTTGGCGCGCTGCATCGCCTGCCTTCGCTCGAGAAGGGCCTCCAGACCGCGCGCAATTTCGGGGGCGCGATCGTCACCGGGATCCATGCCTTTGCCAAGCTCAAGGATGTCTACGGCGAGAACATGGCCATGACCCTGTCCTCGCTTGCCCGAACCAAGCTGATCCTCGGCACAGCAGACCGCGAGACCGCCACCTGGTGTTCCGATATTATCGGCCACCGCGAGGTTCGCGAGATGGAGGAAGGATACAGCTACGGCTACAACAATGCGCGCGATGCGGTCAGCCTGACGCCCCGGCGCCAGGTCGTCCCACTGCTGCTTCCCGACGAGCTGATGAAGCTCAAGAACCTACATGGTTTCATCAAGTTTCCCGAAGGATTTCCGGCGGCACCCGTGGTCCTCGAACCGCGCAACTGGCCTCGGGTGGCCGAAGGCTTCATTCCCCGGGATATGCCTAAGCTACCACCACAGGCCCGCCACGGTGATGACAAAGAAGGAGCAGGTGGCGGTGCCGGAGCAGCCTCTGAAACAGGCGACAATGATGGTGATCCTCGACGGTTGAGGGTCGCGCACGATCGCTCCGACAGCGCTGAAAAGAAAGCCGACCAGGAAGACAAAAAGGAACTGCGCCGGACCCGTCGCAGCAACAAGGGCGATCAGGCTCGACCGGACCAGACAAGGAAGCGTCGCGATCCGAATGCGCAAGAGGAAAGGGGGACATCAGACCCTCAGCGGCCGGCTCAATCCGACCTTCCTCTGTCTTCGAAAGCCGAGGAGCAACGCGGCAAGGAGCAACGGGATGCACCTTCAGCGAGGTCTGACATTCCCGATCCCGCATCGCATCAGCGGGCGCAGGATGCGCGCGGCAAGGCTGACCAGAGGCTCCAGGAAGAGCAGCAGAAGTCGCTGCTTGGCGGTGCAGCGAAGCAGGGTCGCGATGCCGATCAGGGGCAGGACCATGGTCACGATTACGGGGACTTTGATCCGGACATGTGACGCCCAACAGGGGAGGGGACGAGGGCCAAGAGAAAGTGATCCCAGCACATGCTTTCCGTCGCCAATGTCCGCTCGCCTTCGGCCGCGGCGAGCTACTTCGCCTCGGACAATTACTACGCGAGCGCCGATGCCGACCGTTCGGGGCAGTGGGTGGGCGAGGGTGCAAAGCGCCTTGGTCTCAATGGCAAGGTCGAGGCCCAAACGTTCGACGCGTTGCTGAGAGGCGAGCTGCCCGACGGCAGCAGCGTCGGCAATCCCGGGCAGGCACACCGCCCGGGTACAGACCTCACTTTCTCCGTTCCCAAGAGCTGGTCGCTGCTGGCGCTCGTCGGGAAGGATGAGCGGATCATTGCCGCCTACCGCGAAGCCGTCCTCGAAGCGCTGCACTGGGCTGAGAAGAATGCGGCCGAGACCCGGATGGTCGAGAAAGGCAAAACCGTCACACAGGCCACCGGGAACCTCGCGATCGGCCTGTTCCAGCACGACACCAACCGTAACCAGGAGCCGAACCTCCATTTCCATGCGGTCATCGCCAATGTCACGCAAGGCAAGGACGGCAAGTGGCGAACGCTCAAGAATGATCGGCTCTGGCAGCTCAACACCACGCTCAATTCTATCGCAATGGCGCGCTTTCGCGTCGCGGTCGAGAAGCTTGGCTATGAGCCGGGACCGACCCTCAAGCACGGCAATTTCGAAGCGCGCGGTATCACCCGCGAACAGGTCATGGCGTTCTCGAGCCGCCGCCAGGAAGTGCTCGATGCACGGCGCGGTTCTGGTCTTGAAGCGGGCCGCATTGCCGCGCTCGATACGCGCGCGAGCAAGGACGGGATCGAGGACCGCGAGGCCCTCGGCATGCAATGGAGCGACACCGCGAAATCGATCGGGCTGGACCTCGCGCCCTTGGTCGAGCGGGCGCAGACCCGCTCACTGAAACAGTCGATCGAAACTGGCAGGTTCGGCTCGCTTGTCGAGCGCGGGCGCGCATGGCTGGGACGCTTCGTCGCGCATGTCAGGGGCGATCCGGCTGATCCGCTTGTGCCCAAGTCGGTCCTCAGACAGGACCGTGAAACGATCGCAGCGGCACAGGCCGTCGCTTCGGCGGTGCGTCATCTTTCGCAGCGCGAGGCTGCCTTCGAGCGCACCGCGCTCTACAAGGCTGCGCTCGATTTCGGGTTGCCAGCGACGATTGCTGATATCGAGAAACGGACCCGCGCCTTGGTGCGCTCTGGCGATCTCATAGCAGGGATGGGAGAGCACAAGGACTGGCTCGCCTCGCGTGACGAGGTGCTGACCGAGCAGCGGATCGTGTCCGAGGTTGCCGCCGGCAAGGGTGCGAGCTCATCTGCAGTTGAGCCGGAAAGCGCGACTGATCGTGTCCAGGCCGCTGCAATGACAGGGCAGGGGTTCCGTCTCAACGAGGGTCAGCTCGGGGCGGCGAAGCTGATCCTGACGTCCGAGGATCGAACGATCGCGGTCCAGGGAATTGCCGGTGCCGGCAAGAGCAGTGTTCTGAAGCCAGTCGCTGAGGTGCTGCGCGACGAGGGCCACTCGGTCATTGGCCTCGCAATCCAAAACACTCTCGTCCAGATGCTCGAACGCGACACCGGTATCGGCTCGCAGACGCTGGCCCGCTTTCTTGGTGGCTGGAAAAAGCTGCTCGACGATCCCGGCAACGCGGCGCTTCGCGCGGAGGCAAAGGCGGCACTGAAAGACCATGTGCTGGTGCTCGACGAAGCATCGATGGTCTCAAACGAGGACAAGGAAAAGCTCGTCCGTCTCGCCAATCTGGCTGACGTTCACCGCCTGGTCCTGATGGGGGACCGCAAGCAGCTCGGCGCAGTCGATGCGGGCAAACCCTTCGCGCTCCTGCAGCGGACAGGCATGGCGCGCGCTGAAATGGCGACCAACCTGCGCGCGCGCGACCCTGTCGTTCGCGAGGCGCAGGCGGCAGCGCAGGCGGGCGATGTGCGCACGGCGCTGCGTCACCTGCAGCCGCACACACTCGAGGCCAGGGGCGATGGCGCGCTGGTCGCGGCTAACACCTGGTTGGCGCTCGACAAGGACACCCGCTCGCGCACCTCGATCTACGCTTCGGGCCGCGCCATCCGCTCTGCGGTCAATGCTGCCGTCCAGCAGGGACTTCTCGCCAATGGCGAGATCGGACCGGGCAAGGCCGAGCTTGGAGTGCTGGATCGCGTCAACACGACCCGCGAAGAACTGCGACATCTGTCAGCCTACCAGCCTGGCCGGGTGCTCGAGGTCTCGAGAAAGCAACAGGCCCTGGGACTGTCAGCGGGCGAGTATCGTGTCCTGGGACAGGACCGGAAGGGCAGGCAGGTCGAAGTTGCGGACAAGCGCGGCAAGCGGTTCCGGTTCGACCCGGCACGGATCAGGGCAGGGAAGGGCGACCAGAATCTGACTTTGCATGAGCCGAGGAAGCTCGAGATCCATGAAGGCGACCGGATCCGATGGACCCGCAACGATCATCGCCGCGGCCTGTTCAATGCCGACCAGGCCAGGGTGGTTGCCGTTGTCGGCGGGAAGGTCACTTTCGAAACTTCCAAGGGAGACCAGGTCGAGCTCAAAAAGGACGATCCGATGCTGAAGCGGATCGATCTTGCCTATGCGCTCAACGCCCACATGGCGCAGGGTCTGACATCCGATCGCGGCATAGCCGTCATGGACAGCCGCGAGCGCAACCTGTCGAACCAGAAGACGTTCCTGGTGACGATCACGAGGCTGCGCGATCACCTGACACTGGTCGTCGATAGTTCGGACAGGCTCGGAGCAGCCGTGGCACGCAACAAAGGAGAGAAGGCCTCGGCCCTCGAGGTCACCGCACAGGTGGCCCCGACAGAAAAGAAAAACGGCGAACTTGATCAGCTGAAACCGGAAGAGGCCAACAAGGCCGAAAAGGAAATCGCCCGAAGCAAGAGCAAGACACTGGATTTCGGGATTTGAAAGGCCGCCTTGCGCAGCAAATTTCAGACGCGTTGGGTCCGGCAGTACTTTAGGGTCGTGCCCGCGCGCGAACGGCCGGATTTCGGAACTACTCTCAGATCGCAAGAGTCTTGCGATGCCTCTCAATCGCGCTTCGCACATCGTCGGGGAAGGGCAGGTGTCCGCTTTCGCTGCTCCAGGCGTCATCGAACCGTGCAACGACATCCTTCGCTGTCGCGGTGATCAGCCTTGCAGGCAGCCTTGCCTTGTCGGCGATCGCCTCGAGTACATCATAGGTGTAGGACGCCCACTCGCGCGAGCCATCAAATTTGAGCGCAGCATCGTCGCCTGGGATATAGGCGAGCGTCGAAAGCAAGTCATAGGCAGGTGCCAGCAGCGCGTTGCGCCGGTCCGGATAAATCAACGACCAGTTCTTGAGGTGCATGTCGCCATTACCGATCAGCACCGAGTAGGTGAGCCGGCGGACGAATTCGACCACGCTTTGCTCATCGGTCTCGATCGCCAGCACATTGAGGATCTGGCGGTAGCTCGCATTCTCGTATTTATCGTCTGCAAAGACACCGAACACTTGGGCGAAGTCTTCGGTGTGCACTGGTCCTTCTTCCCCCCGGTCAAAGCGCCGGATGGCAAAAGCGGACTCTCCGTAACGGGTGATACCTTCGGGTATGCCATCGATCTGATCGAGGGACAAAAGGTCGATTTCAGGTACGTCGATCCCGATCTTTGCCGCCAGTTTCATCGCTGCGAATTCAGCCTCGGGCACGTCCGGATGTCTCGCAGAGGGCAGCTTGACGATCCAGTCGCCGCCGCTGCCTGTGACTGGGATCGTCAGTCCGCCATTCTTGCCCTGGGCTTTGATCGCCGAGAATTTGAGTTGCACGCCGGCAAGCGAGAAGCGCAGCGCGCGCTCTGCCTGCTTCCCCGCCGCTTCTTCATCTAGCTCGTCGGCCTCCGTTTCCTCGGCATCGACGGCGACGGCGCGCACTGCGCCGGGAAGATCGTGCCCGAGCTGTGCGAGAAGGTGGTACTCGCGCATGGCTTTCACGCCCGCGCGGCGGGCCAGGTAGTCGCGAAGCGTGCCTTCGGGAAGGAGGTTGGAGAAGAACGGCTCAATCTTCGTTCGATAGCTGCGTGTCTCGGCAATGATTTCGCCGTTCGCGTCCTTGTAGGCCAGCGACAGCGTTGGCCGATCCTGGTCGGCAAGGTAGACTTCGTCGAATGTGAAGATGCTCGCATCTCCATCGAGGCGCGCAATGGTTCCAACGCGCGTCTTACCCAGAAAGATATCGAGAGCAGCTGCGTCGATCATGTGGCGTCGTCCCCAAGGCGGTAAGCAGGCCGTCTTGAGGCACTGTCTTGACCGATTGCTTGAACCTGCGAGTTTCTGACGTGTTGGAGGGCACGCGTGGATGCTGCGATCTGTTGGGTGAGTTTCTTCCTTCCCTCTTGCTGCTCAAGCGCCCAGCCGAGATCCTGGAGATGCTTTTTCAGATGAGCGACGGGCTGCAAGGCCTGCTCGATGGCTTTGAGCGTTTCGGGAGTGAAATTAACGGCCTGGATATCCTTAAGTGCGCTTTGAAGCTCGGTCACTTCGGTGACGCTCGGATAGCTCTCCCGTACTCGCTCGGCGAACCGGTTGGTTTCGGCAATCGTTGCGAGCACTCGACTTGCCTCGCTTCTTTCGCGCTGTGAGCGAACTACGCCTTCGATCGCCGGTACGGTCCTTCGAGGCACTAGCTTCAGTTCGAGGTCGAGCGCGCGCGCTATTTCGACGAGGCTGGAAATCTGTAGGTCTACACTCCCGCCTTCGATTTTGGAGATATGGCTTTGAGGCAAGCCTACCCGTTCACCCAGCTGTTTCTGGGTAAAGCCTTTTGCTATCCGTGCCGCTTTGATGCTTGCGGCGATGTCCTCGATTGTCGTGCTCATAAATATGTTTCTACATATGCTGGCCTACGTCTATATGTTTTAGCATATACCATGATCGTTGAGAAAGGCAATAGAGATATGCAATGGCATATATACACTACCCATGATAGGCCATTGCATATCATGGGTAGTGTTTGCCGCGCATAAAGCGTGAGCCGTCGTCACTTCAAAGAGCCTTTTCCCGCTCTTTCGATGACAGAGCTTTCGCCCAGAGATCTGCCATTCAGTCAGGAAGGCCAACGGCGGCAATGCGCCCTAATCCCGGTCATTCGAGTAGTCACGATTTTCGCCCAAAAGCTGCCGTTGGTTCAGACTAGCGTCGATGGCAGCTATGCGCCCCAATAGCGGCCATAAAGTCAGGCCAGGACACGCTTGAAAGCTGCCGTTCCAAAGTTTCGTCTGATTGAGGGAAAATAAGCCTTCAATCGCAATAGGTCGAAAAATTTTCTTCGCGATGCGTCTTGGTCGCTGAAGTGAGGCGCATGAAATCCTCGTTAAGTTCGGCTTTGCCGTATCGTGACCGTGCACGAATTAAGTTGCTCCTTCATTATGACTTTCGGATGAGCACCACCCCAGCAATCACAAGCGCGCCGCCAGCCAGAAGCCAGGATTGATCGACAAGCAACGCGCTAGCTATGATCAATGCGGCAGCTAGAGGGCCTTTCAAGGACTGACGCTCATTGCGAAGTCCAGCGAGCTGCTCGATACTGAGCGGATCGAGCTGAACCGGCACATATCCTGACTTTGCGATCGAGTTCGCAGTGGCAAGTATGTCGGGCAAGGACGCCGACAAACCCAGCAGCTGACCGCGAAGTCTCTTCAAACCCGACCGAGCGCTGCCGAGCGAGAACCGCTCGGCGAGAAGCTCCGTGATGATCGGCCGGGTCTCTTCGGCGATGTTGTAGTCCGGTGCCAGCGATCGGACGAAGCCCTCTGCAGTCAACAAGGTACGCAGAAGAATGGCCAGATCAGGTGGCAGAACCAGTCGATAATCCCGCAACAGGTCGAAAGCGCGGGAAAAAATCTGCGAGAACTCGATGCCAGATAGCACGGTCCCCCTGAACTCTCCGATCAACTGATCCAGATCCACCGCGAGCGCATCGCGATCCACCTTCGGCTCCCCCGCCCATGCGAGCAGGACATTCGCGACATCGCTGGTTTCCTCACCAGCGATCGCAAGGACGAGGCGGACGATCTCGTCGCGCCTGGCCTTGGTGAGCGTCCCGACCGATCCAAAGTCGATGAAGCCGACATCCTGCTCGCCGATCATGAAGACGTTACCGGGATGGGGGTCGCCGTGAAATTCGCCGTTCAGGATGATCATCCGCAGGACAGCGTTGGCATAGCTTTTAGCGAAAGCCGCCACCCGCGGGTCGCCCGATGGGCTGCCCAGCGAAGACGCGGGCCTGCCGTACAGGCGTTCCTGAACGTTCACCCGCAGCCCGGTCAGTTCCCAATGGATGGCCGGGGACCTGACGCCGATGGTATCGAGATATGCGCCGATCCGCTCGCAGGCTCGGGATTCCGCAGCGAGGTCCATCTCCCAGGCAAGATTGCGGCCGAAGGTCCGCAGAAACTCGACTGGCCGGTAACGCGCGATGTCCGGCGACCGTGCTTCCACGATCCCGGCAAGGCGTATAAGGAGGCGCACATCAGCCTCCATCCGAGCGGCAGTGCCTGGCCGCCGAACCTTCACGATGACCTCGCTTCCGTCCCGCAGTCTGGCGGAATAGGTTTGCGCTATGGAGGCAGAGGCCAAAGGCTTTTCGTCGAACTGCGCAAAGTCGCTCCGCCAGTCCTCACCCCAGCTTGAAGCAAGTACGGGCTCGATATCTGCGAAGGGCACTGACGACACCTGATCGTGCAGGGTTGAGAATGCCGTGATCCAGTGTTCGGTAAACAGATCGCTTCGGGTGGCGAGGAGTTGCCCCAGCTTTATGCCGACTGGCCCGATGTCACGGAGGAACGCCACAACTGCAGCCGGATGAAATTCGCGAGGATCGATGACATTGCTCGAAGAGGGAATAAATCCGAGGGCTCCGGCGAGATTCTTCGCGCCGTGCCTCATTAGGATTTGGCCGATCTCCGCGGCGCGAGCGATGCTGCTGATAGGCTTTTCCGGGGGCGATGCCATGATTTTACTCAGCCTCGGCCCGGAGTTGGTCCAGATTTTCCGATACCCTTTCAAGAGTCTGCTGCAACGTTTGCTTCTCGTCGGCGGCAATGTCGCGCCAAAGCAGACCATGAAGCCTATCCGCGGAGCCTCTCAGTTCGGGCAGCAGATCGTCAAGCTGCTCCGTGAGGATGAGCTGCCACGCTCGCCGATCCGTCTCAGCTCGAAGCCTTTTCATCAGCCCGCGTGCGCAAAGACCTGCAACCGCCTGGCCGATGGTCGCCGATTCCAGTTCCAGTTTCTTGGCGATTTCAGCCTGCGTAAGGGCAGGATCGCGAAGAAGTTGTCCGATGATCCTCCACTGTGTCTGATTGAGACCGATCCTGGCGACCCTCGCATCGTACACTCTGCGCGCGCCGCGACTGATCTCGTCCATAAGATAGAGAATGCGGTCATCATCGGTGATGAACTTCTGCCGACGCTGAGACCGTGACATGGTATCTGGTTTTTCATCCATAGCGCTGTGTAGTCGGATAGCCTCGGATGCCCAAATGCAAACTGCTAAATGCCTTTACTATCTGACTCACGGCTCATAGGGCGCGAGACGCGTTCACCTTTTACTGAGGCTGCCGAAAGAGTCAGATGACCGATAACTCCAACCAACCGGAGCAGGAGGGCACAACCCCAACGAAACCGCAATCGCGGCGTGGCTTGCGCATCGTGCTAATCATCGTTGGTCTTGCCGTGCTGCTTGGCGGGATCTGGTGGTACTACCGGCACGTAACCTACGGACAGTACATGCAGACGACCGATAACGCCTATGTCGCTGCCGACAGCGTCGTTATCTCTTCCAAGGTAGCGGGATACGTCGAAGAGGTCTTCGTGGGGGAGAACGAGCAGGTTGCTCGCGGCGGAGCCCTCGTACAACTGGATCTGCGGGATTATCAGGCGCAAGCGCAACAGGCGCGCGCACAGATCGCTGCGACCCTGGCCGGTGCCGACACAATCCGTTCTCAGGTAGCCGAACAGGATGCAGCCATTCGCCAGGCGCGGGGCCAACTCGCCGCCGCGCGCGCAGCACTGGACCTCGCGAACGACCAGGTGGCGCGATATCGGCCCCTTGCCGCGACAGGAGCCGAACCGCGGGAAAAGCTAGACCAGTATGAGGCGCAGGCGCGGCAAGCGCGGGCCGAACTCGTCGCCGCGCAGGCAGCGGTGGCTGCCGCGACCGCGCGCCGAGGGACCCTGTTCGAGCAGATCAACCAGACCCAGGCGCAGGCGGACGCTGCTCGCGCTCAGCTGGAAACAGCCGACCTTACGGTTGAATCGACCTTGCTGCGCGCCAGCAAGGCCGGCCGCGTCGGCGATCTCTCGGTGAGGGTGGGCCAGTTCGTGCAACCGGGTCAACGTTTGATGACGGTGGTTCCGGTGAGGGCGATCTACGTGACGGCAAACTTCAAGGAAACGCAGGTCGGCCTGATCCGGGCCGGCCAAAGCGTCAGGCTCGAAGTTGACGCCCTACCCGACCTTGAGATCGCGGGGCGAGTGGTCAGCATATCGCCGGGAACGGGCGCGGAATTTTCCATCCTCCCCCCCGAAAATGCCACCGGCAACTTTACCAAGATCGTTCAACGGATACCCGTCCGCATCGGTATCGATGCTCCCCCTGAAGTGCGGCGTCTGCTCGTTCCCGGCATGTCGGTAGTGGCTACGGTCGACACCCGGAATGCTGCCGGCGAATTGGAAGAGATCTCGAGTCGGACTCAATGACCGAGATACTGGCAGCGCAGGACACTTCGATCGGGCCGGCCGGGGGCCGAAAGAACGCAGACGTGACTGCCTGGGTCGCTGTGGCCGCGGGCGCGCTTGGCGCCATGCTCGCGACGCTGGACATATCAATCGTCAATTCCGCACTCCCCGTCATTCAGGGCGAGATCGGTGCCACAGGCGCCGAAGGCACCTGGATTGCTACGTCATTTCTCGTTGCTGAAATCGTCGTCATTCCGCTGAGCGCTTGGCTCGAACGGCTGTTCGGTCTGCGAACCCTCCTCATCATCGCGGTTAGCGCGTTCACCGCATTTTCGGTGCTATGCGGGATTGCAACCGACCTTACGACCATGATCATCGGCCGAACGGGTCAGGGATTCACGGGCGGAGTCCTCATTCCGACCGCAATGACTATTGTGGCTAAACGATTACCGCCGCACCAACAGCCAATCGGAATGGCCCTGTTCGGCATGACTGTGGTTCTTGGCCCCGTGATGGGGCCATTGATCGGCGGCTGGCTGACCGAGAACCTGAGCTGGCACTATGCCTTTTTCGTCAATGTGCCAGTCTGCGCAATCCTGCTGCTCTTGCTGTTTATCGGGCTGCCTCACGAGAAGCCCAAGTGGGAATATCTCACGGACGCCGATTGGGCTGGCATTCTCGGGCTGATCCTCGGACTGGGCGGTCTGACTGTTGTACTCGAGGAAGGGCACCGTGAGGAATGGTTCGAGTCCTCACTCATTCGCTGGCTAACGGTGGTGACCATTATCGGCTTTGCCTGTTTGATTTACGGACAGGTGAAGGCACGCAAGCCAGTCTTGAAGTTGCAGCTCCTGTTCAATCGACAGTTCGCCAGCGTCGCGATCATGGCGCTCGCCCTGGGCATGGTGATGTATGGTTCGACCTATGTCATTCCGCAGTTTCTGGCGATCATCTCTGACTATAATGCTTTTCAGACGGGACTGGTCATCTTCTGGATGGGTGTCCCGGCCTTTCTCCTGATGCCGGTTCTGCCCCTGATGATCCGCAAGGTGGACATCCGCATTGCCGTCGGCACCGGAATGCTGCTGATGGCGATCAGCTGCTTTGTCAGCACGAGTCTGACCGCCGAATCCGGCGGCGCTGTCTTCACTGAAAGTCAGCTTATCCGCGGGGCCGGAATGATACTTGCGATGATGTTCCTGAATCAGGCAACGGTTGCGTCGGTGGCCAAGGAAGACGCGGGCGATGCCTCGGGCATTTTCAACGCGGCCCGCAATCTTGGCGGATCATTCGCCCTCTCGGCCCTCGCTTCGTTCCAGGACCAGCGAATTTGGCACCATACGAGGCGCATGGAAGAAACGCTGAATGCGAACAGCGTTTCGCTGCAGACCTATCTCGACGGACTGGCGCGAAGCTTGGGCGATATGGAACGAGCGATGGCGGCACTCGGCGGCACTCTCCAGCGCGAAGCGTTCATCATGACCTACAATGATGTCTTTCTGGTGATGGGACTTCTCACACTCGCGACAGTCCCGCTTGTTCTGTTCCTCAAGCCGCTTCCGGAAAATGTCTCCCTTTCGATGCACTGAGCCCGAGATTATGCGCCACTTGCTACCTCCGATTATCACTATCGCCTTGCTAGCTGGATGCACGGCTGGGCCCGATTATGCAGGCCCCCCGGAAGTTGTGTCAGCAGACACGGGCACTCGCTTTGTGCGCGCTGGCAGTGATGTGAGCGCATCTGATCCGGTTGTCGCTCAATGGTGGCTGCTGCTCGGCGATCCCGAGTTGACGCGGCTGGTGGAGGCTGCGCTGTCCGGCAACCCTTCGCTCGCCGCAGCGCAGGCGCGCATTGCCCAGGCACGGGCATCCATCAGGCAAGACCGTGCGGGTCGAATGCCATCGCTTGGGGCACAGGCCACCACCGTGCAGGGCCGGCTTCGTGGTCTCGACATTCAAGGCGGGGCGCCCCCCCCGTCAGAGCAAACCAATTCCGACGCAGAAACCGATGACTCGCTCAGCTTTTTCAATGTGGGCCTTAACGCCAACTGGGAGCTGGAGTTCGCCGGTGGCTCGCGCAGGCGCATTGAAGCCAGCAATGCCCAAGCTGCTGCAACCGTGGCCAATGCAGAGGACGCAAAGGTCCAGTTGACTGCCCAAGTGGCCAGCACCTACGTCAATTTGCGGGAGGCCCAATTCCGCGCAGAGCAATTTGAGGCGCAGATTTCGTTGCAGGAAGAGATCCTGGCGCTGACATACCAACGCTATCAGCACGGTGCATTGCCGCTTTTCCCGGTAGGCACCGCGAATGCCGAACTGGAGATGCTCAAGTCACAACTTGCCGAAGCTGAAGCGGATATCGCAGTCCTGTCTGATGCACTCGCTATACTGACCGGACAGGTGCCGGGATCAGTTGATGCAGCGCTCACGACTGCGCATTCCATTCCCATGCCGCCAGAGCAGGTCGCGATCGGCGATCCGGCAAGCCTGGTGGCGCGTCGGCCTGACATAAGGGCGGCCGAACGGTCTCTTGCCGCGTCGACGGCGCGGATCGGGGTGGCCGAGGCGGCGCGGTTCCCGAAATTGTCCTTCACGGGGATCCTGGGCCTCGGCGGATCCTCGTTGGACGACGTTGTCGATGTCGGCGATTTCTCCGCACTCGCGATCCCACGCCTCCAGTGGAATTTTCTGGATTTCGGCAGGGTAGACGCTGCGATCGACCAAGCCGGGGCGGCGCGCAACGAAGCAGTCGCCAATTACCAGCAGACGGTGCTTCTGGCACTGCAAGACGCCGAACGTGCCTTGGCTCGCTTCGGCCAGCAGCGTGTGGCGCTCGCTGCCAGTATGCAAATCAAGAAGCAGGCTGACGGCGCGGCGGACCTGAACCGCCAACGTTTTGCCGCAGGAGCGATCTCGAAGGCTGACCTCAACCGGGCCCTGCGAGAACAGCAGCAGGCCTCAGCAGACCTCGTCCGGGCAAAAGGTGCCCTTACGCTGGCGTGGATCGCGCTGCAGAAGTCGCTGGGCCTTGGGTGGCAAGAGCCTGTTCGAGATCAATAGTCCCGCCGCGCTGATCAAGTGATCCGGTTGACGAGAAGTAGGCGCCCCTGCCGCTGGCGACCAACTTGTCGTCGGGCTCGAGAACCCGGGTTTCCGCCACCGAAATCTGTCGCCCGATCTTCACGATCTGTCCGTGAGCAGTGAGAGGTCCTGAGGTTGCAGGACGGTGGTAATCGACATGCAGATCGGCCGTCGCTCTCGCCGCGACGCCCCCGGCAAGCAGAGTATAAAGCCCGGTGAGGTCGACCAGTGAAGCCAGGATCCCTCCATGCGCCGACCCAATCATAGGGTTCGACACGATCTCTTCGCGCCATGGCATGGTGATCGCGATTCCCTGGTCGGAGCATGTTGCAATCTCCAGCCCAAGCCATCGATGAAACGGCGCGATATTCAGCATTTCCTGCAAGCGCTCTCGATCGATCATAGCTCCCTCGTCCCCTGTGGTTGAGCCGTATCGCAAGAGTGATGGGTTCGTAGGAAATCGACGATAGCGGCGGAGAAGGCATCGTTCGCATCGCCCACGACCATGTGCGTGGCATCGGCAATATCGGTGTATTCTGCATGGGGGGCGAGTTGTCGCAGATGCAAAACGGCCTCTTCGGAAACAAGATCGCTAGAGCCGCCTCGGATGAGGTGAAGCGGAAGCGTGAGATTCGCCGCAGCTTGGCTCAGCATTGCCGATTGACGTTCTTGGCTGTCTGGGTCGCCTTGTCTGGCTGACATTATATTACGGATAAACACCGGGTCCCAGTGCCAATAGAAGCGCCCATCCGACTTCTGCCGCAGATAGTTTTTCAGACCATCGCTCGCGCCCCGCTTGGGACGATGCGGTATGTAGCGAGCGATCACGTCGGCCGCCTCCTCTGGTGAGGCGAAGCCGCTATCGACATGCTCTTCCATGAAACCAACCACGCGCATCACACCGCTGGGCTCCATGCGCGGGGCAATGTCGACCAATGTGAGTGAAGCAAAGCTACCTGGAGCAAGCTCCCCTGCGGCAATCAGTCCAGCGAGCCCGCCCAGTGAAGCGCCAACCAGCGCTGGCTTCTGGTCCAGGCGCGACGCTGCAGCGACCAGATCCGCCGCGAAGTCGCGCATTTCATAAGCTCCGCATAGCGACCAATCGCTGTCTCCGTGACCGCGCATGTCGAAGGCGATTGCGCGAAAGCCGGCTTGAGCCAGCTCGCTGACCACCCTTCTCCACGCGCGCCGTGTCTGCCCGCCGCCGTGCGCAAGAAGGACGGGTTTAGCGTAGGCATCCCCCTCAGCCTCGGCTGTAAGAGAAATCGCGCCTGCGCCCTCAATCGTAAAGGTTTCTCTCGCCATCTCCGGATGGTAGGAAAGGCGCGCTAAATAGTAAACCAATTTAGTTTGTGGCTCTCGGCTCCGTGTTGGCTGTCCTGCAGGGGCGTTTCAACGACGGCAAAAGTCTATGCCAAGAGGGGTTTCTCCAGACCATTCTCTAATGCACCGGCTTGCGATTCGGTCAGTAGTCGCTGTCCGCTTAATCCGCTCAAAGATATAAAAGCTGCCTTTCCGCTTCCGGCCCAAGTCCTGCCGTTACAAGGCTCGGCCAAACCAGATGACCCGACCGACGACGTGCACCTCAGATCGGTCCATGTCGTGCCAAGTTGGATAAGCTGGGTTGTCGCTGGCGATTGTGATTTGTCGGCCACCAGGCTTGATAGCAATACGCTTAACGACCAGAGCATCATCAGCGCGCAAAACGTAGATTCCATCGCGCAATCGTGAGCCATGGTCTGACGCGTCGACCAGGACCTCGTCACCATCGCTGAGCGTGGGCTCCATCGAGTCACCCTTTACGCCGACGATCGACAGGCTGGCGCTCTTGGCCGACGTCAGGTGCCGCAGCCACCGCTCATCGAACCCGAACCGGGTGTGTGCAGTCTCACTGGCAGCTACCGCGCCGAATCCAGCAGATGCTTCCACATCGAGAACGGGGATCTCGACCATACCATCATTGACTGGATTGGCGGGACCGCCGAGCACTTGCTCATCGACGCCGAAGAAGCAGGCAAGTGTCTTTCGGTCTTCGTCATCGAGCTTTCGCGGTGAACCGCGCTTGATGAATTGCTGCACATAGGCAGGGTTGCGGCCAAGCAGCCGCGATATCGAGGCGTAGCCATATCCGCCCTTGAGGATCAGCCGGTCGAGCTCTTCCCTGACATGTTCCATCTGTCTGTCCTTCGAATCTCAATTGTAGGAATTTTCCTAGACTCGCGGATGTGATCCTACTAAGAACATAACAAGAACACAAGGGATTTGCGAGTCGGAGCGAAAGGGTTATGACCTTGCTGGAACGGATCGAAAAGCATCTGAAAGATCACCATATTTCGGCAACGCGCTTCGGCCGGCGCGCAGTTGGCGATCCTCGATTCGTACTCGATCTCAGGCAAGGGCGAAGGCCGCGTCGACGAACGCTTGAACGGCTGGAAGCCTATCTGCAGTCAGTCGACGCTAGAGATCCTCAAGGTTCTATCAGGAATAGGTCCTGCGCTCGACAAGTTGCTCATAGCGACGGGCAACATTCTGCCAAAGTCTTGCCCCGTCCTGCTCGCCGGCCTGGTATAGCTGATCGATCTTCGACGCAATGAATTCACCTCCGGCGTCGCCATGGTGCTTATCCACCCACAGCGCCATGCCCCAAAGCTCCTGATCACGGGTGAGCATCAGAAGAGTGACCCGATGCCTGCGATGAGCATAAGGACAATCGGAATACCCAGCAGCCATGCTTCGAGCTTCAATTTCCATTCCCGCTCGTTGCCCGGCAAGGGATCGTCACTGTCCGGCCAGATGCGCATCAGCACCATGGCTCCCTGCGTCCGGACCAGGTTCGTGCTAGTCCTTCCGCGACCAATTGGTCGCCGATCGAGCGGCCATCGCGCATCAGGACACGGAGCTTACGACCGTACTGGTCTTCGTCTCGATTACCGATTGGAACGGCGGAGAACTCTCCCTGATTGAGCAGAACCACCAACCTGTCGCGTGCCCTTATGCCGAGATCGTATTCGATATCGCATCTTGGCTGCGAAATTTCAGGCGTGTCGATATCCGCGATCCTGATCTTCACGCCTTCGAGCCAGATCGTGTCGCCATCGATGACACAAGTGCGTCTGACCATGCCGCAAACGGCAAAGCTGTGCTTGGTTCGTGCCTCAGCGATCGCCGAACCAAAAGGCCAGTAGATGCCAAGAATGCCGCCCAGAATGCCAACGAGTAAGCCTCCGGCAACAAGCAGCGCAAGGCCGCGCCGTTTGCCTTGCTTCTGTCGGAGAACTCCTGCGTGAAAATCGAAGACATTATTCTGAGGTGATCTTCCTGCCATGCCAACTCCTTTCATTTTCGGGCCTGCAAGCCAAGATACCGTGCTCGCTTTTCCGATGATTTTCGGCTATTTTCTCAGCAACAAGATGGGGCTGAGAAGAGGAGAGGGCGGCTCCCTTCTTGTGAAGGAGAATGAGCGATGAACGATCCAGACGACACACCCCCGGGCGGCAAGGAGGGCTGGGAGGGCTTCCGCGAAGTAGATCGGGCCATCGCCGAGAACCGTCTCACTTCCTACACCTGGAAAAAGACCTGGGCTGACCCGTGGGGCAAGCTTGGATTGATCCTGTTCGGGGTCCTGTTCCTCGCCTTTTTGATCTATGTGATCATCTACGACGGGCTGATCTGAGCTACCATTCCTTCACATCGTCGGCCGCCTCAGCCGAGGCTCCCTTGGCATCGCGAGTCTTGCCATCGAGGTATCCTTTGACGGTCCCGATCCGCCGGTCCCCTTGTTGTTGGACCCGACCTACATTCCGGGCGATGTCTTCACGCTCGCTTGAGGGGGCGCCAAGGCTCCCTGGTACCCCGCCAAGCCGTACCGATCCCCGCACGCCATCTGCGCTGCTCACAGCGGGTCGAGCGACGGACGCAAAGGGCGGCAGAGCCAGGTCATCCGCGATCTCGGCATTGAGCTGGTTCGCATAGCTTTCGACGAACCGCGCCTGGAGTTTCTGGCCCCGCGCACTCATCTGGAAATCGATGTCGTCGAAGCGCACCGGCCCATAGTAGTCGCGGTTACCATCGATCTCCGCCATGCCCCATTCGCGATAGGCCTGGCTGAGGTTGAGCGTGCCTGCGGCATTGGCACTTTCGTACCAGCTTGCTTGGTTCTCGAGGCGGCTGGCGATCTCCTCGGCTCGGCGCGCTTCGCGGGTGTAGCTCTGCGCTTCGGTGATCGACGTGGTGATCCCGGCCGAGCTGCTTGACACCAGCGCCTCCGAACTCGAACTCGTTTCACGCAGGAAGCCTTCGCGCGTGCTCGACCAGCTGCGACTGTCCGAGATCTGGCTCAGCGCGCCCATGATGCGCGAGCGATCCTCGGAGGCGATCCCGATATCACTGTCAGTCCAGGTCTGGTTCCGACCACCCTTTAACCCGAGGGTGCCCTTGATCGAGCCTCGTTCTCCTTTGACCCCGAGACCGGCATCCCCGTTCAGGAACCAGGACACAGTAATGTCGTCGGCCGCGCGGCGCGACAGCCCGAACTGCTGCTGGAGTGTTTTCGAGGCGTTGTCGACTTCGCTGAAGGCGCTGCCGATGCTGTCGCTCGTTGACGTGCCACTGACGCTCTCGTTCGAGCGCGAGCGGGTGTAGGCATCGCGCAACTCGCTGAAGCGGGTGACAGCCGAGCTCGTCGATTGCTGGGCAAGGTTCGAGAATGTCTCGCTCTGGCCGCGGCTCTGGCTCGCCATGGTCGCAAGCCGGCTCGAGAAGTCCTGCCCTAGCGTTGGTGTGAACGGATAGCTCGAGGTCGGCACAGTCGCGAACTCGGCCTGCGGGAAGCCGGTGGTTTGGGTGCCGTTTTCGCCCGTCGTTCGCGTCTGCGCGGCGCCGTAGCCAATGTTGGGAGCAAGGCTGGCTTGCGCAAACTGGCGCGAAAACACGTTCGAGTTCTCAAGGCTGGAATTGCCGAGCGAAATATTGCCGGTGCTCGCTTCGCGCGCCGCCTCTTCTGCCGCGTTCTGGCTCGGATTGAGGTAGCTGGTTGCCTGGCCCGATATTGCGAGCGCGCCCCTGGCGACGCCGCCTGCAAGGAACGGTATCGATGCGACGAGGTAGCCGGCCAGGATCCCGATATCGTTGTTGACGTCGGTCATGCCGGAGAAGGTCGCGAGGCTGAGACCGGTCGCGCCGCCCGCTGCCGCCACATCGCTCGCGCCCTTGAGCATCAGGATCATGTGCAGGATGACGAACAGCGGCCCCCAAGCTGCCAGATAGAAGAAGCCCGTGACGTATCCTCTGAGAGCGATCGGTCCGGTCTTGGGCATCAGGAACAGTGGGAAGAGCACCGGAAAAAGCGCGTAGAATACGACCGTCAGGACGACATTGAGGATCGGGACCCATTTCATCGCGTTGTGCGCGATCGAGGAATAGGTCCGTTCGGTTTGGATGTCGGCGCGGGTCTGCGCGAACACATCGACGCTCGATGCACCGCTAGCTCCGGCGAAGCCATGCATCGCCTGGTTCATGGCGTTGATGGTCAGAACCTGGCGGAAGATGCTGCTTGCATCCTTCGAGACGCCGGTGAGGTATTGATAGGCAATCGGCAGGTCTGCGATGAGCTTGGCCTTCGCGAGCGCCTCGGTCTGCCGGGGGTAGAGCTGGCGCCCGGCGACCCGTGTCATCTCATCAATAAGCCCGGCCCACTGGTTGGAGAGCGCAGTGTATGCTTCGCGGCAGGTGATGATCGTGGCCGTGACGCTATCGTCCGCCTGCCGGGTGAGGAAGCGCTGTGCCCGCGCGGCACTGCCAGGCGCAATGGTCGCCCAGATATCGTTGCTTTCGGACAGTTCCTTCATCGAGTAGCGGCCGAGGAGCAGGTCGTAGAACACGCATTGCCGCACATGCTCGTCGAAATTGGCGGCAAACTCGGGATCGGCAATGCGCAGGGACCGTGTCGCTTCGAGCAGGCGCGCGCCATAAATCATGCCGTTCTTCGAGTAGTTGAGATCGTCGGGGAGGCCGAAGACGAGCTCGGCGGAGCGGGTAAGGTAGTCGCCTGCCTGACTGGTGAAGCTTGCCATGAGCGCGAGCCCGAGCGGGACATTGGCGACTGTCGCCGGAGCGAGGCTCGGATTGACACGGTCGGTGACCTGCACATCCATGCGCGGCACCATCAGGCACATGTAGATGAGTGTCGCGCCGAGGAACCAGTTGAGCCAGGCGCGCCAGTCCTGGTTGAACGCGACGACAATGACCGCAAGCGCCATGCCCATGACCAGCGCCACCTGGATCAGGCTCTTGTAGCCACCGGCCCCGGTCCACGCGGCGACGGCGTTCAAGACATTGACGATGTATTCGCCGCCGCCGGTTGTGAAGATCTCGACCATGTCGCGGCCTCAGGGGATAATCGAGCGCGACTGGAGCCCGCGCGACCAGTCGAGCGCTGCCGACATCGAGGGCGACATCGAGGCGGCAAGGGCGTTCTCGATCATCGCCGTTTTCTCGATGATCTGCATGATAGCGGAGACCTTGGCCTGTCCGGTGGCCTGTCGCTGGACGAGCCCCGAACGCACCTCAGCAACCTGGCCGCGCCAGATCGCGAGCTTGGCTTCGTCGGCGGCGATGAAGCTCGCCATCGAGCGCCCGGCTTCCGACACGATCCGGTCGAGGATGGCATAGAGCAGGTCGATGCTGGCGATCTCGGCGAGCGTGTCGCGGTCGTCAGTCGGCATTCCGCGCCCATAGGCGGCCTGGACGGTAAGGATCTTGTACAAGGGGACCGAGGCGACCTGCAGCAATTCCTTTTCGGCATTGCCGATCGCGGTGTCGGCCCGGATCGCATCGACCATGTTCCCGATCAGGAGCGTGACCCGCGGGCGGATGGCCTTTGCATTCGATAGGCTCATCTGCTCGAAGGTGGGATTGAGGCAAAGATCGGTCTCGTCGCAGCGGAAAACGCGAACAGTCTGGCCCTGCGTCCCGTCGAGCAGTGCGCTCACCAGGGTGGATGAAGCATCGCCTGCGAAAGGCACGAACTTGCCTGCCTCGTCGTCCTTGGGCGGCACATAGATCACCGTGCCGATCAGCGTCATGGCGTATTCGGCAAGCTCGCGGTCGAATGTGCCGCCGGGGTTGAAGAAGGCGCTCTTTTTCAGAACGTGCCAGGTGTAGTTGCGCGCCACGCCCGGATTGATGTCGGCGTAGTCGGCGCCGGCGCCTTCATTCGTTGAGGCGCGCTGCCCGCGCGTGCCGCAGCCGTGTTTGGCTGCGGCATAGTCCGTGAAGATGCCTTCGGAATTCCCGATCGCTTCGCAGATCGCCTTGTCGGCGAGATCGCCCTTGGGCCACAGGCCTCCGACCAGCCCCTGCGCCATTTCGCAGGAGTTGATCGAGAGGTTGTTCATGAGCTGCGCCTTCTGCGAAAACTCCTGCATGATCTTGTTGCACTCGGGGCAAACGGTGTCGATCGCGAGGCTGAAGGCGAACCCGACCGCGTTGTTCGCCACGGCTTTCAGGAGCGCGACCATCTCGCTCGCATTGATGAAGGAGAAGGAGCCCGCGAAGATGTCGATCCCGCCGCAGCCCGCGCGGGCGCGGGGCAGCTGTAGGTTGGCCACGTTGGTGGTCTTCTGGGGGAAGCGCGTCCAGACATTGCCGAGGCTGTAATAGCCCGCCGACTGGCCTTCGAAAGCGGTCGGGCCGATGACATTGGCCGCCGCGCCCATGTCGTCCATGAACCGGTCCATGCTGTCGCCGACATTGGCGGCGACGGGTGATGCGACCATGCTGGCAGCGGCGAGGGTCAGCGCCGCGTTGCGAATGCTAGTAATCATGTCCGGCTTCCTTCGAGGTGAGGAGATAGATGCGGTCCTGCAGCTCGTCGGCCGAGAGCACGCCGTATCCGATCGGGATCGGGCGCTTGGTCGCGCTGTCCCACAGCACGAGCGCCGGGGTGGCCTTGCCTTCAAGACCGAGCCTGGCGCGCTGGTTGGTCTCGACCTTGTAGTCCGGGAAATGGCGCGAAGGACCGCCATCGGTCGAGATGGCGCGCACAGTGATCCGCCAGCGGTCGGCGACTCCCTTGACGATGGGGCTCATCACTTCGCACGGGCCGCAGGTGGCGCTGAAGAAATAGAACAGGCCGTAGCGCTCGGAGAGCCGTGCCATGACGCTGTCGCGCTCGGCGCTGCGGGCGTCCTGCCACTGCTTCTTGGCGACCGCTCCGACGGGGCGTTCGAGCGTGTAGTCGAGTTCGGGGTCCTGCCAGATCGCCCGTTGCCAGACATCGGAGAACAGCGAGGCGCGGTCGAGCTGCGCGCGCTGGAAACGGATATAGGCTGCGACATTCGCTTCGGTCGGATAGAGGATCGCGCGCGCCTTCAACTCGCGCAATTCGGAGGTGATCGCATCGAGTTCTTGGCTGGCCGCGACCGGTTCGGCTTCGGGCGTTTGCGGTTCCTCTGCGGGCACAGGTTTGACGCAGTAGAACCAGTAGCCGAGCTTTCGCTCTTCGCAGTAGAGCGCGTCGGCGTCGGTGATCGATGCCGTCTCCCGAGGTTCCTGGGCATGCGCCGAAGCGGCGGCGAGCGCAGTGAAGCTGAGTGCGAGCGCAGTCAGGTAGTCCAGATGGGTCATTGACCGCCCCTTGCGTAATAGTCGTCGATCTTCTGCTGGATGAGGATGGAGGTCTCGAGCTCGTCGGGCAGCCGCGCGGCCTCGGTGAACTCGGCATAAACCTCGCTGAAATCCATGCGGGAAAGATCGAGCTGAGCGAACTCGTCGAGGGTGAAGCCCTCGCATTGTTCTTCCTTGGGCTTGTCCCAGGGCTTGGGAAGCTGCTTGCGGCCCTGTTCCTGCAAGATGCGCGAAAGCTTGCTCTCGAAGCAGCAATAGGCCTTCTTCTTGGTCAGGCAGACGCCAAGGAACTTCTTTGAACAATATGTGCCCACAAAGGCGCACAGGCCCTGCGCATCGCGCTGGTGGAGCAACACTTCCTCGCGGTCGCAGCCGAGCGCGACCAGCAGGCTGATCCCCGGAATGAGCGGGAAACCCTTGCCCTTGCAGCAATTGAGCACGCCGAAGACCTTGGACGAGCAGGTGTTGCGCGTTCCCCGGAACAGCGTCAGCGTGTTCGGGTCGAATTGCCCGCGCGCCTCGTCCATCGCATGGAGCGCGGTGACTGCATCCTTGAACTCGTCATTAGCGGTGCGCTCGATCGTCTCGCAGCTGCCATCAATGCAATAGACATCGCCATCGCAGACATATTGCGTGGTGTTCTCGGTATCGGGCAACGGGCATTCGTAGATGCGCTCCCAGGTCTCGCACGGAAGTTCGTCGGTGAGGCATTCCTCGCGGACGAAGCGGCAGGTGCCCTGGCTCTCGATGTCCGAGCAATCGGTCGCCGCTTCGCGCGAGGTGCAGGTGTAGCTGCGCTGCCATTCCCAGCAGGGCCGCGTCACCGAGACGCCGTCGATCACGCGTGTCTGCGGATCGGCATCGGTGCAAATCTCTACATCGAGCGTGCAGTCTCCATTGTCGGCAAAACCCGTGCACTGGCTCTCGTCTGGAACCGCATCGACCGTGCTGTCTGTGGTGACCGCATAAGGCGTGTAGCGAGGATCGGGCGCATTGCAGGAGATTTCGGCAATCGGATCGCCCGGCTCGGAGCAGAAGCGGTTGAACCCGTTGTCCCACCACTGGAGGCACGGGCCGGGGCGATAGCCGGTGATGCGGCACGAGCCGCCATCGAAGGCCGAGCACCAAGGAAGACCCTGGTAGATGCCGGTGTCGTTGCAGAGATAATGCCATTGCTGGCGCTGCGTCACGCTGGCGACGAGCGGCACCGCGCATTGACCCGCCGACTGGTCGATCCGCGTGCCGGTGTTGCAGGTCGCGGTGTAGGTTCCCGCAGAGCCCGAGCCGGGCGGCAGCGGGACGCAATTGCCCTGGCCGCCCGAGATATCCATGCCGCTGGTGTATTCAAGCGGCGTCTCGTTGATCGCGAGACTGCGCGCGATCACATCCTCGATCTCGTCTGGATCGAAGCGTGCGCGGTTGGCGATGCTGTCGCGCATCGCGCGATAGCCCTGGTGCCCGGTGGCCACCGCCGCGGCATTGCTCTCGATCCGGTCGGGATCGTCGGCAAGCGTTTCGAGGTCACGCACGGCATTGCGATCGTAATTGGGGAGGGTGGATGCGTCGTGCTGCGAGTTGGCGGCTGCCTGCGCTTCGCTGCGCAGGCTTTCGCCAAAGGCCTTGCCGTCAGCCCGCGCATCCTGCTGCTGCGCGGAGAGGGGCGCGGCGACGGCGAGAAGAGCGAGCAGTCCCAGACGAAGCGATTGTGTGAGCCTCATGGCCGCTCTCCTTCAAGGCGGCGGAGATGGAGACGTGCAAGCTGCGCGCCCGGACCGCCTCCTGAAGCAAAGGTGTCGAGCACTTCGGCCACGCTGATATTGCCAGCGATGCGGTCGTGCGGCGGAAGGATGTCGCTGCAGTCGAACCCGTCGCAGGGGGCAAAGTCGCTCGCGATCATCACGAAGCTCGGAGCGACCTCGATATCGAAGGCGCGGAACAGGCGCGGGTCGATCCCGAGCGCGCCGGCTTCATGGCCATCGCTCCAGATCGCGGCGATGCGTTTCTTGAAGCGCGCGCTGTCGCCTTGCGGGAACCCGCGCAGCACGGTGACGCCGCCCGCCCTCGCGACATCGTGAACCAGCGCCTTGAGCGAGCGTTCCGGCATTCCCAGCGAGGCAAAGGCAATGAACCGGGGCGTCTCGCCCATTGCCGCCACTTCGGCATCGGCCTGGGCGCGGATCATGCCATCGAGATCGAGCGGGCCGGTATCGGCAGTCGCTTGCGCCGCTTCTGCATAGGCTGCGCGGTTCGCGTGGGCCGTTTGTTGAGCGGCGCGCGCGTCCTCTGCCAGCGCATCGGCTTTTGTCTTCACCGACGTGGCGAGCGCTTCGGCATCGGCGCTATGCTCGCTGGCGCGCGCGCGGATTTCGGCAAGATCGAGTTCGGGCGAACTCTCTTGCGCAGACGCGGCAGCAAAGGCGGCGGCGGTCGCAAGGCTGATAGCGACCAGCAGGGGGAAGGCGATTCTCATAGCGCGCAGCAATTCCTCTTGCGCCAGACGAGGTATCCCATGTCTTCGCCGATGGCGGGGATGACCTGTCCGGGGGACTGGAAGGTGGTGGAGGCACCGATAGGCGGGCAGGCGAAGCGGCCCTTGGTTGCCGGATTGGGATTGGTGGCCTGGAAGCGGTATTGCTGCTTGCGCATCACCGGCATCAGGTATTTGCCGCACAGGCCCTTCGATCCCATCGTGCCCCACGAAACGAGTTCGCGGTGGAGCTTGTAGGCGAAGCGCGAGAGCACGAGCCGCGAGGCCTGGACATGTCCGATCGAGGCCGAGACGTTGCCGTTCATCGGGTACATCGAACCCTGGCAGCCCGCGCACCAGAACATCTCGTCGAGCGGCAAATTGGCGGTCGATGCCGCGCAATCCGCAGCGCAAGCGGCAAGCGCCAGCGGGTTGGCGAAGAGCACCGCTTCGGGGTTGATGATCGCGGTGAGCTCGCTGTCCTGCCACAGCGGATCGATCTCGGAGATGTAGAGGATGTCGATCGAACCGGGCTCGAGGCACAGGAAATCGGCGACGATCTCCATCCAGTAGATCAGCGGATAGGCATACCAGTGGACATGCCAGCTCGAATAATACTGGCTTGCGCCCCCCACCGCCGAAGGACCCGAGATCGAGCGGAAGCCAATATCAAAGCCGGGATCGAGTTTCATCCCGCCGAGGTTGACGAAGCACCAAGGCTTCATACTGACATCGGCGAGCCGGACCGGCTCCCAGAACCCCATCGCGATGCCGGGCCGAAGCCCGCACAGGCACACCGGTAGGTCCGGATTGTCGGGATCGGGGCGATTGCTCGGCCAGATTTCGAGCCCGCCGACCGATATCGGGAACAGGCACGACCAGCAGATGTCGGTGATCGGGTTGACGAATTGCCCGGTGCACTTGCCCGGACCGGCATCGGCCGAAGCCGGTGATGCGAATACCAGCGATAGCATCGCCGTGAACAGCACCAGGAAGGCGCGGATGCTGCTCATGGCTGTGCCTTCCGGGGCGGCAGCGCGATCTCGCTCACTTCGAGCATCCGGCCGTTCTGGCGCACGCGCGCAGGCGTCGCCCGAATTCCGAATTTGTCGGTGAGCTTGCCGCCCTGGTCGAAATAGAACCTTCGCTGGCGGGCCTTCATCAGCTCGAGCGGTGCGCCTTTCACGAGGATGAGCTTGGCATTGGCATCTTGCCTCAGCGACCAGGCGACCTGCGCCGGATCGTCGCCGTCGAGAAACAGGAGGTCGCCGCGCAGCTTGACGCTGTCGAGCGGATTGACCCGGGTTCCGGCGGCATGGATCAGCTCGCCTTTTGCGCCCCGGATATCGGCAGCAAGCGTAATTGTCGGATCGAAGGCCCATTGGCGGCTTGCGCTTGCGCGGATCACGCCGGCAACCGGATCAGGCCGGTTGACGCGGGCGATCGTACGACGCTTGAGCTCCTGATTGAGGCGGGCGGTCTCGCCCGAATTTTCCATCTGCGCGAGGCGCGTATGGATCTGTTCGAGCAGGTCGCGCTCGATCACGGGGAAGACCGCGCCGCGCTGGCCGTAGTCTCGTGCTTGCAGGCTGGCCGGGAGCGCAGCGAGGAGAAAGGCGCCGAGCGGAAGGAAGGAGCGCATCACAGGATTGCCCTCCCGCTGCCGAGGATCTGCCCGCGACACACGTACCCGATTGCGCCGTAGCGGCTGTCGAGCCCGCGCGGATGGTCGGTTCCGGTGTAGTAGCAACCTTCCGGTATTGCGCCTTCGGGACCGCGCGTAAGCGGCACGCCAAGGCGGGTGACCTCGAGCAGGCTCGCGACCTGCTTCCCGTTGATGAAGACCGCATCGCCCTCGTGGCGCACGACATCGCCCGGCATGCCAAGCACGCGCTTGCCGAACATCTGCGGTCCTTTTCCGAAATGCCTTTCGAGCAGCTCGCTTTGCGGCGGCTCGAAGAAGATCAGGCTGCCGCGTTCGATCGGCGCGTGCTTGTCGAGCCAGAACGCCCAGTTGGGCAGGCTCGGGCTCGCATTGATGAGGAACGCGTGGTCCTTGCTGAAGGCATCGAGCGGCGCCCAGGCGAGCGGCAGCAGGACGAGGCCCGAGAGCAGCAGCGAACGGCGGATCGTGCGGGTCAGGCTCATGGCTGCTTCTCCCCGGCGAGCTTGTCCGCAATGCGCTGCTCGAGTTCGGAGGTTGCGTCGTCGGCAGCGCCCGCGAGCACGGCCTCGGCAACCAGCACCACGCGGCCGTC
Source organism: Erythrobacter ani (assembly GCF_019204025.1). GTDB lineage: Bacteria > Pseudomonadota > Alphaproteobacteria > Sphingomonadales > Sphingomonadaceae > Erythrobacter > Erythrobacter ani. Next base: position 378,582 of record NZ_JAGSPB010000003.1, on the reverse strand, counting down.
ATGGCCCATGTCGGCAACGGCGCTTTCGGCGGCCTTGAGATAGGCGAGGCTTGCCGCCTGGACGACCGCCGGATCGGCATCGGCGCGCGCGGCCTCCTCGACGAAGGTGCCGATGGTCTCGGCAAGCCGGACCGTGACGATCCGCTGCTTGGGGGCGCTGGTGACCTGCTGGGTAAGCCACGCGCCCCACAAGAGCGCAGCAACGAGCAAGGCTACGGCAAGCAGTTTCGGGCCAAGCAGGCGCAGCGGGAGGTTGAGTTTATCCATGGCGGGGAGATCCTTCGGCGAGGCGGCGATCGAGGCGGCGCAGGAAAGCCGGCAATCGCAGCAGGGCGAGGCCGCCGGCTGCGATGAGGAATGCGATCTGGAGGTCTTGGGCAAAGAAGCGGCGCGCGACCGGTTCAGCGGTGCGGTAATGGTCGGCAAGATTGCCGAGCTGCGCGAACAGCGCCGTGAGATCCCAGCCTGCTACAGCCAGGAACACGAACAGCGGCAGGCCGAGGACCAGCAGCAGCGTGCTCGCCGCGAAGCTTGCCGTTTCGATCAGCACCAGGCAGGTGCCCTGGAACAGCGCCAGCCAGTCGATCACACGGTGCTTGTCGCGGGCTTGTCTGACTGACGGAAGCGGCACGCGATCTACGAGCGTGGTGGTCTCGAGCACCATCACATGCCTCCTTCCACGCCCGCGACCAGCGCGACTGCGCGCTCCAGCGGCATGCCGTTTTCGACATGGCGGTGGATCGCGGCATAGGTGTCAGGATCGGAGGAGAAGATGGTTGCCGAGAGTGGGTCGAGCACCAGGCGTCCAACGGCTTCCATCTCGGGACCTTTGAGGTAGATCTCGCTGTACTCGGTGCCCGAGCGCTTGAGGCTGCGGATCAGCGTCTCGGTCCGGTCGTCCATGTCGAGCCGGGCCTCCTTGCGGAAATCGGCAATGGTCTCGGGCTTCTGCTGGAGCACCAGCATCCAGTCGCTGTTTTCGAGCGCGGCCCGCGCGCCGTCGGATTTGTAGTAATCGTTCAAGGACTGGGTGGCAGTGGCGAGCGCACCCCCGTACTTGCGCGCGGTGCGAGCATAGGTCTCGACGAACTCGCCCATCGAACCACCCTTGAGCATGGCCCAGGCTTCATCGATCAAAAGCAGCTTTTTGGTGGACCGCGAGCTGCGCGTCATCGCCTGGCCGGTCATGAACATGATCGCCGAGAGGACAACGCTTCGCAGTTCCTCGCGGGACGCAAGGTCGCTCATCTCAAAGACGGTGAAATCGTCTTCGAGCGCGAAACTCGCCTTGCCGGAGAAAAACCCGGCATAGCTGCCGCCGCGGCAGAAAGGCGCGATCGCGGTCGCCAAATCCCTGCCCGCCTCGTTTTCGCTTTGATGGAGGGCATGCGCGACATCGTCGATCGCGCCGCCGCTGCCGAGCGCATTCCAGACCTGTGTTACTGCACGATCGATGAGGCCGCGTTCGGTGTCAGAGGGCGCGGCGCTTGGCCGCGCCATCTGGCCGACGATCGCCTTGATCATCGCAAAGCAGTCGAGCCGGTAATCCTCGTCTTGATGCGCCCTTGCATCGTCGACCATCGAGAACGGGTTGAGCGAGAATCCCGAGGCGAGCGTGAACTCGACAAAGCGGCCGCCCTGAAGTTTGATCGAGTGCTCGAAACTCCGGCCGTCATCGATCACCACGACCTTGGCGCCAGCGCCGCGCAGCGCGGCGCATAGCTCCTGCAGCAGCACCGACTTGCCCGAGCCCGACTTCCCGCAAATCGCGATGTTGTGGTTGCCCGCCTTGTTCTCGAAGGGCGACCAGAAGAAGGGCTGGCCGCGCCGTCCGAGCAGCAGCAGGTGCGGGATCGTGCCGCCGAGATACTCGCCCTGCAGGGGGGCGATATTGGCCGCGGTGGTCGAGAGCATGGTTCGAAAGCGTTTGAGCCGCGCAAGGTCGTGGACCAGACCATCGGCGAGGCTCAACGGGAACGAGGCGACGAGGCCCTGGAGCTGGAGGAAGCGCTCGTCGGCAAGGTCCCATCCGGCCGCCTTGTAAATCGCCTTGACCGTGCGCTCATGCGCATCGCCTTCGCCGAGCGGCGAGATCGTGGTGAGACCATAGAACAGCTTGACGAGCTTCTTGCCCGCTTGGAGTTCGGCCTGGACGTGTCTCCATTCTGCCGACTGCTCCGACAGTTTGGGCAGGAAGCGCGCGCTTTTGGTCTCCGACAGGCTGGTGGTGCGCATGAACTTGTAGCCGGCGCGCGCCGAGGCGGCCTCCTGGTCGGGATAGTGCAGGCACAGCATTGTCGCGGCGGGACAGGGAAAGCGCAGCTTGTCAGTAAACATGTCGCCGATGAGCCGCGCGCATTCCCACGGTGCCCAGCGCTCAGGGGTAGAGCGCACGCCGTAATGGCGCACATCGAAGCGGTCGGGATAGCATTCACCTACCTGAGGCACGCCATCTCGCGAGCGCCCGGTCTCGCGGAAGCGCTCGGTGCGCAAGATAAGCCGGTCGTCCTCGACCTCGAGTTCGATATCGCGGCGGATGGCCTGCGCGTCGAGCGTGTCCTCGCGGTTCCAGTGGGTGAGATCGGGTTCGCGCGCTGTCGTCGGCGAGGTGAGTTCGTCGACCAGTGCGAGCAGGCCTGCGGGCTCGAGCCTGTTCGATGCAAGGCCGAGCGAGTTCAGCATCCCCGCCATCCCGTCGCGGCATTCGGTGAGTTCTGCATCGGTCACGTTTCCGGGCACCGGAACGCCCAGCGACAGCACGAGACGCACATGGCGCGCATGAAACGGCGCGTGTGCCGAGCCCGACTTCCAGACGAGATCGTAGAGCCGGTTGGTGCGGGCCTTCGCGATCGCTTCGTAGATCCCGCCCTGCTCGTAGCGCGGCGCGAACCAGGGGCCGACGATGGCGCCGATGCGCGGAGACGCGAAGTTCAGCACCTGCAAACAGGCGCCTTGCGGCAGGCTCTCGGAGAAGAACTGCCCGAGGATTTCACCGGTGCGCTCATCGGCGCCGATGAGCGGGGTGACTTCGAGAATGAAGCCCTTCGAGTGCGCGTTCCGGTAGAGCCCCGGGCCCTCGTCATAGATGCGGTACGGAAGCCAGTCCGACAGCATGTCGAGCGCGAAACGCGGCTGCGCATGGTCGGCTTTCTTCGCATCGCCGAACAGGCCAGCGAGGAGCGCGTCGCGCGCAGAGGATAGCGAGAGGTTCACTTGGGCTCTCCTTCGGGCAGAACAGGGTGGGGCACCTGGCCGGGGGAGGGGGAACGACCAGGTGCCCCGGGGTCCGGCGCTTTGGCACCGGGCAGCTCCGTCAGATCCTGTGAGGGGATGACCAGGACATCGGGAGGCTGCTGGGGGGAGGGATTGGAATGCTGGAATGGACGTGCTTCTGCGGCGGCGGGCGGCGGGCCTTCCGCTTCAGCCGGGCGCGCCAGTGCGCGCAGAACGTCGCCGGTCGAACGCGGCGCGCGCCAGCGCTCGGCAGCGCGATCGGGCAGCACGACATGAACGACCCGGGCCTCGTGGATGCGGCCCGCCTCGTCGCGGTAGCCCGCAACGACGATCCGCAATTCGCGATCACCGACCCCGTGCGCTCGCGCAGAGGCATGACCGGACCGTTCTGCCTGTGAAGCGCGGGTGGCGGCATCGTCGATCATCGAGGTTGGCGCGCAGCTTCCCTCCGGCGCGCGGCAGGAAAAGTCGCCCTTGACGTTGCCGCCAAGCGTCGCGCAGCTGGCGATCATCAAGGAGAGGGTTGCCGTCGCTCCGACACGGGTCACACGGCCGCTCATTGCTTCGATCCGGTCTTGGCATTGGCAAATGCGCGCAGTGTCTTTGCATCGCGGTAGCCGTGCAGCACCGCACCGTCGCGCGCTCTGACGATCACCGGGGTTCCGGCAAAGCCGTTGGCCTGTGCAAAGGCTTCGTTGGCATCGAGCGCAGCTGCTTTCTTGCAGGCAGCGCGCGGTTCGAGGTGCTTGCCGGTGTAGGCGGCATGGAGCGCCCCGACCGGATCGGCGGCGCACAGCACCGCCTCGGACATGCGGCGGCTCGATGCGCCGAAGATCGAGATCGGCCGCTCCTCGACAAGGACGCCTGCCTTCTCGAGTTCGCCGGTGAGCCGCTTGCAGTAGCCGCACTGGAAATCCGAGAAGACAACCAGCTTCGGCCCCTTGGGATTGCCCCACAGGATCGCGCCTACTGCGGGCAAGACTTTGAGATCGACATGCGTCGCGGCCCGCCTGTCGCGGGGTTCTGCAACGTCGTGCCGACCGGCAGTGTCCTCGCCGGCAGCGCGGGCTGCGCCGGCGGCGAGCAGGTCGGGATTGAGTTCAAGCAGGCGCGCGGCGGTTACGTCGCGCCGCTCCTCCATGTCGTAGAGCCGCCCGACGAAGAGGTAGCGTGCCGCTTCGTCGATGTAGAACAGCGTCTCTCCCGAGACGACCTCGCACCACGGCGCGAATGTCTTGCAATCGAGCGCGTCGATCGGTGTCTTGGGCAGACGAAGCTTGAGCGCTTCAACCACATTCTGCGTGATCGCGGCCTGCGCCGGCATGGCGGTCACTACCGCGACACCGCTTGTAAGGAGGGCTGCTGCGCTGGCGGCGGCGAGCGATATGTGCGCGGCGCGCGCCTTGAGGCCGGGCCGCTGGTTCGAGTAGTTCATTGGGGTGTGCTCCTGACATGGACGCCGTCGAGAAAGACGATCTCGACTGCGATGCCGGTCGGCATCTCGACGACGGGTTGGTACTGTTCTGCGCGTTCGATGAGGTATTTGCTGACCGTGTCGGCGGCTTCGCCCGCGCCCTGGCCGAGGCCGCCTGCGAGAATGTCGGTCGGCGAGAGCGCGTCGCGCCTGCCGTCGCTGCCGACAGGCTGCGCAAAGATGCCGTTGGCATTGGCCGAGAAGCCGCGTCCGAACCCGCCGACGATCCCGGCGAGCAGCGCCTGGCTGACGAGGCTGCCTTCGCGGCTGACGACATTGCCGCGAACGCCCGACTTGCCGGCAAAGGCGATGAACCCCTTGACCTCGCTCACCGCAAAGCGTCCGCCCGGTTGCGCACAGGTCATGCGCACAAGCTTGACGTAAACCTTCTCGGCCGAGAGATCGCCGCGCGCCGCGCCGTTGACGAGGCAGCCGGTGAGATCGGTGGTGAGAAGCTTGTTGCCCTGCAGCACCGAGCGCGCCGGACCGGTGATACGCAGCACCACGGGCAGCGGATCGCTCTGGCTGGTAACGCCCGTCGAGGCGTCGACCCCGACGATCACGGTGGCAGGTGCATAGCTGTTGGGCGGCAGGTAATCGCGGCTTGCCTCGAGCAGCAGCGTCGGCGCGCTTTCGATTGCCTTGGTCTTGGCGGCGCCCGGCTTGTCGGATGAGAAACTCAGCAGGCTTGCCTTGGGTTCGCTGGGTGGCTCGAGCGCTCCGGGAGGGAAGCCCGGAGCCCGCGGATCGGCTGAGGGAACCGGCGTAACTGGGGGATTGGCGCGCACCGTCTCGAGTTCCGAGCGCAAGGCGGCGTTCTCGGCCGAGATCGCATCGATCGCCGCCTGACCGTCGCTGATCATCCGCGCGTTTTCGCCGCGCAATGTCTCGAGCTCCTGCTCGATCGAGGCCTTGGGAAGCTGGCTTTCCTGCAGGTCCTTGATCGCGCGGCCCTGCGCATCAAGACGGTTGCCATAAGTGGCGACGAATTCGCGCTGCGAGAGATTGCGATTGACCAGCGCGCCGGTCTCGATCGTGGTCGCGCCCGCGCCGCCGGCGCCGGCTTCATCCTCGCCGCCGAAGATGAACATCGAACCGGAGATGAGTGCCACCCCGCCGATGCCGGCGAGCAGCAGCTTCTGGCGCTGCGCGACCGTGCGGTTGAGATTGCGCCGGGCTTCGCCGCGCGTCTCGTCCTTGGGCGCTGCGGCGGGCGTATCGTGTCTGTCGGTATCGGCCATTATTCGAGCCCTCCCTTCGCAAAGACGAGGAAGGCCTGCGTGCTCTCGCCGGGCTGGAGACTGTCGCGGCCATAGGCAAAGGCCAGCGCCCCGGCGGGCGCCTCGCGTTCACCGGCAAGGTCGACGGGCATCGGGCCGAGATTGCGCAGGGTGAAGGCCTGACCGATCAGCTCGGCACCTTCATATTCGGCGACCTGCTGCACTTCGAGGCTGTCGGTGCGGCGTGGTCGCGAGAGTTCGGCGCGCGCCCGGAAGCCCGGCAGAACACCGTCGCTCGCCATCGCCTCGATCAGGCGGATCGCGGCTTCGTCGCGCGTCGCTGCATAGCCTTCCCATTCGCTCGCCTGGGACTTGGCGAGCGCGGGATTGGTGACGAAGAGCTGGCTCGCTTCCTCGCCATCGACGCGGCAGGCGAACTTATAGACATAGCCCGCGCTGCTGGTCGCGAAGAAGCTGACTCTGGCGCTCGCATATTGCAGCGGCACCGAGACATAAATGTCGCCGCGCACCGGTTCGTGGGTCACCTCGAAATCGTTGTAGGGATAGCCGCTCGCCATCTTCGAGACATTGGCGAAACCATCCTCGATGAGGGCGATACGGGTCAGCGCGCCGCGCGCGAGCACGCAATCGATCGCGGCGCCATCAGCGGCCTCGACGAACTGGTCGGCATGTGCCGGTGAAGCGTAGGCGGCCGTGGCGATTGCCAGCGCAACGCTGGTCAGCGCGGCGGGGAAGGGGCGGGATAGGAGTGTCATGGGTTCTCCTCCTCGGTTTCGGTTGGGAGCTGGCGGAAGCCGGTGAGGCCGAGGCTGAGGCCGCGGCGGTTCCAGCTGAATTCGAAGCTGCGCTGCTGGCTCGCGATCACCTGCGCGCCGACAAAGGTCTTGAGCGTTCCGGTGACGGTCGCGGTGAGCGCCTGCGGGTCGACCTCCATCCGCGAGATGACGAAGGCCTGGCTGATGTCCGAACCGCGCTGCTCGTCGACGATCTTGACGAGCTCGGCCTTGAGGCTCCCGTGCGCTGACGGATCTGCCACCTTGAGGACCTGTTCCATCCAGTAGTCGAGGCTCTCGGGTGCGCGATTGAGCAGCATGAGCGCGGTGTCGCGGGTTACGAGTTCGAGGTAGTGCGCATCGGTACCGCCGCTCCCGAGCGTCAGGCGCTCGGTCGTGACAGGCACCAAAATGACGCTTTCCTCGCGCGTCGCCGCCGCGCCGACCGCCAGCAGGCTGGTAAGGCCCAGCACGGCTGACAGCGCGGCGAAGCGGTTGCGCTGTTTGAGGTGACGCTGCGCTTCCTCATAGGCGAATTCGTGTTTCACTTGGGTCCTCCCTCAGCCTGCGAGCAGGCGGCAGTGGGAGGGCGGCGTGGCTTTCAGCCCGAGGAAGCTCCCCGGCAGATACCAGTAGGCAGCATGGACCAGTTTCGACCCTGCGCCTGATGCCTTCGCCTTTCGAAGGGCGAACCAGGTCATGACCGATAGGCCGGTGCCGATGATGATGTGCTGCGAAAGGATGCCCCACGCGAAGGGGACGAGCAGTCCCGCAAACTCGTCGATGGTCCAGAAGCCGATGAGCTCCGGGTCGTCGAGCCGCCGTGGAACGAGGTATCTGTCGGCCATGCCGCCCTCCCGTCGTTAGACCGCGATCAAATGGTTGCGGTCACGACCGAGGTGACGATCGGCACGCCTGTGCCGACGCCAATTCCGACACCGACCGGGACCGCGACCTGCCCAAGGGCGAAGCGGCCCGAGGCGAGCGCGATCAAACCGCCGGCAAGGCTGAGGACGGTGATGATCTTGCCGCCCGAACCTTCGAGGAAGTCAGTGAACTTCTGCAGCGCCGGATCAAAGGTCGTGTCGGCACCGGCATAGGCGGCACCGGCGCAGGCGACCGCAATCGCGGCCGGAAGAATATAGTCGCGGGCACGAATGCCTTTGACGGATGGGCGGGGAAGGGTGATTGCATTGTTCATCGAGGAACTCCGTTTCGAACATTGGCAGCGATGCGTTCGCTGTATGTTCTTTCCTCGATTGGAAGGCAGGGTGTAGGAAAACGGAAACTGCCGCACGCGGCATTCCGACCAAGAGAAATCGTCGATTCTGGGCAATCTGACCGGGCTTTGCGCGACCGGTGCAGACATTGCGGCCAAGAATACCGATCATTGCGCCACCCATACCGAAATCTGAGATCGAGGGACCGGACTCTGCGCGAATCAAATCGTGTGACGATGAGCCAGTTTCCTACGAGTTCCTTATTTGTTCTTTTTCCTTTCCTACAGTTTGACGCGTCGCCTAGCCTGTTGGTGATTCGCTAAAGATCACCGGAAGCAGGAACAATGGCGCGAAACACAAACGACAAATGGGGAGAACTATCGCGAGGAGTCGCCGCTTTCCTCGACCATGCCGTGGACGAAAGTGGCAAGTCCCGGCGGACGATTGCCGCACAGACGAATATCAACAAGGACGCGCTCCGACGCATCCTCGCCGGGACAAGGTCAGCCACACTGCTTGAGGCGCTGGCCATCCTTGACGCGAGCGGTCACGCGCCGCGCACCTCCCTGATGCTGGCACTCGCGGGGTACTCGCAGCGTAGCAAGGATTGGCAGAATAGCGGCGTGCTGGAATTTCTTGAAACCTTCATAAGCGAGTTGCCGTCTGCTTTGGATCAAGCGCTGGGCGAGAGGCTGCTCGATGTGAGACCGCGCTGGGCAAAGGGGACCGCTCACCGCACCGCCGGTCTCCTGTCGGATCACCTCGCGCAACTGGAGCGGCAGGATGAACAAAGCTTCGCTCTCTGAAATGACGACTGGTCTCGAAACGGACGCGGAAGCCGTTCCTGTCGAGCCAACGCCAGACCGGCTCATTCGTCTTCCCGAGGTCATGGCGCGCGTGGGCCTGCGCCGAACGGCAATCTATCAGCGGATGCGCGAAGGCCGTTTTCCAAAGTCGCGTTCGCTCGGTCCCCGTTGCACGGTTTGGGTCGAAGCCGAGATCGATGACTGGATCGGTTCTGTTGTCGAACGCACCGACGAGATATGTCAGAACACGCCCCGAATTTCGAGATGATCATGGTTTGCGTCCCGTCACCGCTCGAATAAACGCGCGCTGTCCCGCTAGCCGGAAAGCACTTCGATTATCCGGCATTCGCCAACCGCTCCGTGCTGGCAGTCGTCGACCATATGGCGCAGTTCGGTTCGCAGTTTTCGCAAGTCACCAAGCTTCCGATCCACTTCGCGTAGGTGGAGGCTGGCAATAGAGTCCACGGCTTCGCACGATTGCGATGGATCATCCGACAAAGAAAGCAATTGGCGCACCTCCGCCATGGTGAAGCCGAGGTCGCGTGCGCGGCGGATAAACCGCAATCTGGCCAATTCGGTCGGGCCATAGTCCCGGTAGTTTCCGGCGGTGCGTGGTGGTTCCTCCAGCAATCCGGTCCGTTCGTAGTAGCGGATCGTTTCGGCGGTCGTGCCGGTCTTCCGCGCCAGGGCACCAATCTTCATGGGTTTCTCGCAATGCTTGACCTTGTAGCCACTACAAGGTGCATAAGACGATTCGAAGATGCAAGCAGAACGGTAAAATCCTGTGGCAAAGAAGGACATTATTGAACTTATCGAAGCTGAGCGGCGCGTTTTCCGTGCCGCCAGGCAGTCTGGTGACCGGGCTTTGGCTTGGACCGCGCTCGAGCGGGAACATATTCTGGGCCAGGGCTTCTTCGGGCCGCACCTTCGTTCACATATGACGATGCTGGGCTATGCAGTTGAAACCCGCGATGGCCGCGAAGTTCTGGGGCAGGTCATACGTCTTGCGCTCGCTCCCCTTGGTAATCTCACCGGACGGCTCCCCTGGGGCAATACCGGACGCGCAAACGTGAGCGCATTCGCGCCAATGCCATACCCGGACGACCTCGCGGAGGTTTTCACCATCTCTTCGGACGAGGTTCGCTAGCACGCGCCATGGCAATTCTATCCAACGAACAGGTTGAACGTCTCTACGACAAGAACGCGGGAATCTATGACCGATTGGTGTCGGGGTTTCGGTGGGCCGGTCTTGGTCGCTGGCGACGCGATCTGGTTAACCGGCTTGAACTCAAGGCCGGTGACCATGTGATCGATCTATGTGCTGTCACCGGCGCAAACCTCGCGTTTCTGCTTGAGAGAGTAGGACCAAGCGGCAAGGTGACGCTGGTCGACCTTTCGCAAGGCATGCTCGACCAAGCCCGTCGACGAGCGAAGCGCCTGCGAGCTAGCAATGTCGAATTTGTGCAGTCAGACGTAGCCGCCTTCCGCTTTCCGAGCGAGACCAGCGCAGTCATCAGCACCTTTCGACTGGAAATGCCACCTGACTACGCCGCGATCATCGAGCGCGCCTCAGCTGCTCTCCCGACGGGTGGCCGGATGGCCCTGCTTGGCCTGAAGCACCCCGAGCGCTGGCCGCGATGGCTGATTGAAATCGGAATATTCGCTACGAAACCGTTCGGCGTCTCGCGCGAATACGAAGAATTCCGCCCGTGGCTACCAGCCCGCCGAGAGCTGAACGAACTCCATTTCCGCGAGTTTCTGGCAGGATGCGCTTACGAATTCGTCGGTGCCAAATCGTAATGCGGCAGAAGCCGCAGTTGCGTGACTGCTTTTGTCTAGCTTCATGCGGGTTCCCCTGTTGAGTTCGAGCCCAAATACACCACATCCGCTTGCGCTGGTCAGTCGATTTTAACCGTGCGCAGATAGGGGCGCAGCGTTGTGAAACCTTGCGGGAAGCGCGCTTTCGCTTCTTTATCGGAAACAGACGGTGGAATGATGACGTCATCCCCACTCTGCCAATTGACCGGGGTTGCCACGCCTTTACTTTCGGTGAGCTGGACTGAATCGAGCAATCGGAGCACTTCTTCGAAATTGCGTCCGCTGCTCATCGGATAGAGTAGCATCGCACGGATTTTTTTGTCCGGGCCAACGATATAGACGGCGCGAACGGTAGCATTGTCGGCTGCGGTTCTTTGCTCCGCACTGCCAGTCTCCTCGGCGGGCAACATATTGTAGAGTTTGGCCACCTTCAGGTCGCTGTCGCCGACCACCGGGTAATCGACTTTATTGCCGCTGACCGCCTCGATATCGGGTAGCCAGTCGCGATTGTCTTGGCTGCTGTCGACCGACAGGCCGAGAATCTTGGTGTCGCGTTTGGCAAATTCCTCGCCGAGACCGGCCATGTAACCCAGCTCGGTCGTACAAACCGGGGTAAATGCCTTTGGATGAGAAAACAGGATAGCCCAATTGTCGCCCATCCAATCATGGAAGGTGATGGTGCCTTGGGTCGTTTCCGCTGTGAAATCGGGAGCTGTCGAGCCAATGGAGAGGGTCATGTCAAAACTCCTATTTATTCTGGGGGAGGTGTCCGCCGTCCTCATATTTTGGCGGGTGTGTGGCCTGCGGCACGTCGAATGTCGGCGCAATCGATTGCGTGAGTCTCGACCTCACCTGCATTTAGTGAGGCGGAAATGCTCACTGGCGCTCCCGCCTCCTACAAGATTGCGCGATCATCGGCCGGCGTAGATACTCAGAAGCGCACGCTAGCGCCTGCTACGAAGCGCCGGGGAGCCCCCGGTCTCAAACCCGAAGGCCGACGCGCTACAGCATAAGCATTGTCGAACAGATTATCCACTCTGGCAAACAAAGAGAGACCTTCCGTCAGCGCAAACCGGCCGGCGAGATCAAAGACAATCCTTTCGTCAATACGCTCATCGGGCGAAATATCCCCGCTACCTGCTTCGGTGCGTACTTGCGATGTGTAATTGGCGCTCACGAGCAAGGATGCCGGTCCAAATGCGAGCCCCGTTTCGGCATAGAATTGGTGGCGAGCGATGTAGGGGAGTGCGTCGCCCTGGGACACGGAACCGAAGAACGCACTCTCGAAACTGCTTTCGAATTGCGCGTCGGTGAGCGTGTAAACCACCGAGAAGGGAATAGAAATTTCCCTACCCACTTGATGCTCCGTCGAAGCTGCCAGCTCCAACCCCTTCACGGAGACGGCCCCAGCATTGAACTGGTCGCCAATATCCCCGACGCTACACCCCACGGATTGTGTGCAGTTTCCGAGCAGATTGGAATAGTCGGAATAAAACGCAATCGCGGAAGCTTGAATGGCGCCATTCCGAAAACGCCCACCAAATTCATAGTTCCAGCTTTTCTCGGCTCGTGCCTCCGGATTTCCGGGCCCGGGGGGAGAAAAACCGCGCGAAGCGCCTGCAATCAACAGCACGTCTCCCAGTGCATAGGTTGCACCGAGTGCGGGAAGCCATTCGTCAACGTTGGTCTTGCGTATGCGCGCAGGTCCATCGAGACGAGCGGGGTCGGCTCGATCATAGTCCAGTCGAGTAAGGTCGATGCCTTCGTACCGAATGCCGGGTGTCAGAGTAAGCCCGCCGATCTCGATCCGGTTCTCCAGATAGAAAGCGATCGCCTTCGCCTTCGCCTCGCGATTGGCTTGAGCGCCCGGAGCCGTCTGCCGGACGAAAACGAGATCTCCATCCGTTTGCGTATAGAATTCCTCATTCTGCAACCGGTCTTCTTCATCCTCGTGATACCGGAGCGACGCAGCCAGGTTGTGCCTGACCTCGCCGGTCTCGAAAGGTCTTTCGAACGAAAGCTGGACGCCTTCGCTCCGATAGACGCGGTTGTTGTTGCGAATGCGAAGGGCACCTTCAGCGCACTCTGCGCCTCGCAGGATTGCGAGGCCTCTCTCGTTTGAGGAGGGAGCATCGAAAACGGGTTGGATGGCATCAAAGCTGCCATCACCATCGAAATCGATGTCCTGTAGCTTCGACCAACTTCGTGTGAAATCGTTGCGATATAGGGTAACCGCGAACTGCGTGTCGTCGGGCAACCGGAGGGTGCCGGTGAGCCGATATTGATCGTGCTCGCCCGTGAAAACGTCGCGTTGGCTGGCCGAATAGCGCCGGTACGGATCGCTCGCGAAATCCGCGTCGGCGAGGCCCAAATAGGTTTCGTTCGCCTCAAGTTCTGATCGACCATAGGCGAACTCGAGGCGCGCATCGACCGGCGAATCTGGGCTGGTGTGGACGGCGAAGCGGGCGCGATAGTCCTGACGTTGAAAACCGGTCTCAGCGCCGGGAAGCCCATCTATCGTCTTGAACCCGTCACTGCCTTGCTGATAGCTTTCCACCAGCGCCCCGAAATTGCCGGCGCTAGCGCCAATCCAGCCATGACCTTGATAATAGCCGCGAGAACCAAGCTGTCCGGAGGCTTCGCCAGCAAGGCTCTCGGTCGGTATCGGAGTCGATCGGAAATTGATGGCCCCGCCGATCGTGCGAGGACCATAGCGTACCGAGCCCGCGCCCTTGATCACTTCGACTGCATCCATTCGACCGATCGCAGGGAAGTAATACGCGGCCGGAGCGGCGTAGGGGGCAGGGGCAATAAGAACGCCATCTTCCATCAAGGTGATGTTGCTCGACCGTTCGACCGGCGCGCCGCGCAAGCCAATATTCGGGAATAGCCCGAAACTGTCCTCTTCCTGAATGTTGACCCCCGGCACCTGGCGCAGGACACGGTTGACGTCACCATGCTCGAATTCGCTCAGTTCCTCGCCATCGATTAGGTCCGCCGCACCGGCCACTTCATACGCATCGATGCGACCGCCAATCACGATAATCGATTCGCTTGGGTTTGCTATCCCGTCCTGCGATTGCCGCTCATCGGTCGGGTCTTTTTCATTGGCGTAAGCAGGGGCGGCCAGTGCAATTGCTATGAGCGAGGCGGTAGCGCGATACCTGTGAAGAATCCTTTCGAGACATTTACCAGCCTACTACTGCTATTGAGACGTATTCGCAATAGCAGTAGTAGGCTTTTATGCCCATATCGGGTTAGGGCGGCTCGCGGTGCATCGGTTCCGGACTGCAATACCGTCCGTGACCGGCGCGCGATGAGGGCTCAGGGTCTGCGAACGGCCGGGCAGGAACAGGCCAGCGAAAGCTTAATCACCGGCCGTGTCTTTCCCGTTGTTGGGTGCCGGGTGGGCAGGGATCAGCGCATCATCGCAGTCCGTAGCGAGGCAGGGCTCGAAAGTGGCATGTGCGATGCCGAAATCCTTTTCCAGCATCGCCCGCGCGCGTCGCTTGACTCCCTCGAATGCTGTTTGGGAGTAATCAACAAGAGTGAGATGGGCTTCGAGCGCCCGGTGATGTTCTCCCAGATTCCAGACATGGACGTGGTGAATATCCTGCACGCCGCCAAGCGCGCGCAGGTTTTCAACCATCTGATCAAATTCCACCTCGTCCGGCACTGCTCCCATCAGCAGACGAACGGTTCGCGGTAGGAGCGTCGCGCCCTGCCAGATGACATAGGCCGCGATGATGAGAGTGATGATGAGATCGGCGACGACGAGATCGTATAGAATGATTAGCACTCCGGCGACGATCACACCGATCGAGGCCAGCGCGTCCGAAACATTATGCAGGAAGGCAGCCTTCATGTTAATGCTGTCATGCGCGCCGCGATAGACAATGAATGCGGTGACGAGATCGATGACAAGTGCGATCCCGGCAACCCAGATCACGGTCCAGCCTTCGACCGGCTGCGGCGCGGCGAAACGGTTGATCGCCTCAACGATCAGATAGAATCCGATGATCAGCAAGGTCGTCAGATTGATGAGCGCGGCGACGACTTCTCCCTGGGCGTAGCCGAAGGTCATCAGCTTGTCCGCCGGCCGCCGGCCTATGCGCCGCGCAAACCATGCAAGACCAAGAGAGGCCGCATCGCTGAAGTTGTGCAATGCATCCGCGATAAGCGCCAGTGACCCCGAAAGGATGCCGCCGACGATCTGGGCAAGGGTCAGGAGGACATTGATCGCGACCGCGAGGATCAGCTGACGATCGCTAAGGTTTTCCTCGCCGTGACTGTGGCCAGTATGATCGTGCGAGTGCGCCATCACTTCTCTCCGCTATTTACGATTTCGTTGCCGGCGGTATCCGGATGCTGAAGGATCGCATCGGAATTATCGATTGCTCCGATCGCGGCGTTAAATCCGACTGCAATCATTCCGAACATCGCAAGCCCGGAGATGAAGGCCGCGAGTGCTGCCAAATTCAAACCTCCCAGTCTGCCCGGGATTTGCAGCAAAAAATGAACCGACCAGATAAGAAAGTATCCTGCGAGTAGAATTGCCAACCGCGCGTCGGTTGTTTCGCTCATGCCGTGGAGAAGCCAAAACCCGGCTACCGCTGCGGCAACAAAGGCGAGTGACAGAAAAACATGGATCGCCAGACGATCCATGCGTTTCATCGCGCTGTCGCGAAATCCGGCTGTTGTCTTTCGCCCCACCAGGAAAAAGGTGATTCCAACCCCTAGTGTTGCTGCGAAACCGGCGAAGACAGACACGGCTGCTGCTGCACCCAGAGCGATGCCACCAAACCCCAGCGCAATACCGCCTTGAAGCGCAATGGTCATCTTCGGCCCGCGTCTTCCCACGGCGTCGGACAGGGTTCCAACTGAGTCGCGATGCGAAGCCCAGCCTCCGATCAGCACCGCCAGAAGATAGAGAGTCCCGCCAGCGGGGAGCAGGGCTGCGTCTATGAAGTCACCCCTTGCTTGTCCAACTGCAGGACCGGTCAAAACAAGCGCAAGTGCGGCAAGGGCGCCAGAGTGGACGGCCGCCGCGAACCCATTTTCGTTCGGGGTAGGCCCGTGCTTTTCTTCCCAGACAACGCCAGCACCCAGGCCGAGGCTTGCCAGCATCGCCAAGGTCAGGATCGCCGACAAATCCTCAGTTACAAATATCTCGTGGACGAGGCTCATTCCCGTGTTTCGCCATGAACCGTTCCCGCTTCGTCGTGCTTGTCACTGTGCGCGTCGCGCAGGATATCGATCCCGCCGTAAAGAGCTATGCCAGCCACAGCGATGCCGACCACAAGGTCCGGCCAGTTCGCGCCTGTGATCATAACGATGACGCCAGCGATGATAATCCCGCCGTTCGAAATGAAGTCATTGAAGCTGAATGTGGTGGCGGCCCGCATGTTGACGTCCTTGTTCTGCATCTTTTGCAACAGGCGAAGGCAATAGAGGTTCACTATGCCCGCGACGGCAGCCATCGCGATCATCAGGATGCCACCCGGCTCAGAACCTTCAACAAACCGCCTGACGGCATCAGCAATCACTCCGCCGGCAAAGATCAAAAGCATGACGCCAGAAAAGCGCGCTGCGCCTCGCTTCCAGGAGCGCGGTCGACTCAGCGCAAGGAGACTGAGAGCGTAGACAAGCGCGTCCGACGAATTGTCGAGTCCGTTGGCCAGCAGCGCATTCGAGTCGCCAAAGTAGCCCATGACGAAAAACCCGACCGCAATCGCAACGTTAAGCCATAAGACGATCCATAATGTGCGGCGCTTGTCAGACGTATCCAGATTGAAGTTATCATCGCCGCTCATGCTTGCGTCTCCATTATCGCCTTTGCACCGCTCTTCTCTTTATACGCCAGAAGCCGGAGCGCGTTGGCGACCACGATCAATGTCGAACCTTCATGAACCGCGACAGCGGGGCCTATCCCGAGACCGAAAATAGTCGCCGGAATAAGCACAGCGACAATTCCGAGACTGACGATCATGTTCTGCCGGATGATCGAGCGGGTCTGCCGGCTCAGATCGACGGCGAAAGGCAGCCGGGCAAGATCATCAGCCATAAGGGCGACATCGGCTGTTTCCAATGCAACGTCCGAGCCTGCAGCGCCCATTGCTATCCCGACAGTGGCATTCGCCATGGCAGGAGCATCGTTAACCCCGTCTCCGACCATCGCAACCTTGTCCTGACCGGCAAGCTTGCGGATGGCCTCGACCTTGTCGTCGGGCATGAGATTACCCCAGGCCTCATCGAGGCCGACATCCTTTCCAACCGCATCGGCCACTCTTTGATCGTCGCCCGAGATCATGATCATTCGGGTGATCCCGAGGCCGCGCAGCGCTTCGAGCGTCGCCTTTGCTGCCGCCCGCGGCGTGTCGAGCAAACCGATCGCTCCAAGATCGCGCGTTTCCGAACGAACGCCCATTGTTGTCCGCCCACGCTCGCGCATGGCCTCGATTTCTCCCGACAGGCCCTCACTGAGCGAAGGAACGCCGTCTTGGCCAAACATTTCGAGCTTGCCGATCCACACCCGCTCCCCGCCAACAATTGCGGTGATGCCCTTGCCTGTGAAGCTTTCAAGATCGCGCGCTTTGGGTAGTGTCTCATCGCCGATCTGCTCGCGGCCATCCTTGACGATCGCCTGTGCCAGAGGATGATCGCTCAGGCTTTCGGCGGCGGACGCAATCGCAAGCAACTCCCGTTCCGCTACGCCGGGCGCTGCCACAACATCGGTAATCCGGGGCTCACCTTTTGTAAGCGTACCCGTCTTGTCGAACGCGATGGCCTTTAGCGCACCAAGATCTTCGAGCGGCGCTCCGCCTTTTACCAGAATACCGCTGCGTGCTGCTCTGGCTACTCCGGACAAGACCGCGCTCGGGGTGGCGATCGCCAAAGCGCAGGGGCTGGCAGCCACAAGCACCGCCATCGCCCGGTAAAAACTGTCGCGGAACGGCTCGTCGATGACAACCCAGGCGAAAAGGAGCAGGCCGGCCAGAGCGAGCACGGCGGGCACAAAAATTCGCTCAAAGCGCTGCGTGAAACGCTGGGTAGGAGATTGCTGAGCCTCGGCTTCGCTCACCATTTGGACGACCTTGGCGAGCGTCGTATCGCTCGATCGCCGGGTCACTTCCACTTCGAGCGCGCCCGATCCGTTGATCGTCCCTGCAAAGACGCGATTGTCATCCGCAAGATTGTCAGGATTGGCGCGCGCAGAAGCGATATTCGAAACCGCGCTCTTGTCGACCGGCACGCTTTCACCGGTCACCGGAGCCTGATTGATGGCACTGACGCCGTCCAGGATGAAACCATCGGCCGGAAGGCGTTCATTCGGACGCACTATGACCACGTCGCCAATCGCAAGCTTCTCGACCGGAACCTCAACGACGTCAGTTCCGCGCTTTACTCGTGCCGTTTCCGGCGCGAGCTCGGCGAGCGCCTCGATCGCCCTCTTGGCGCGGCCCATCGCGTAGTGTTCGAGCGCGTGGCCGAAACTGAACAGGAACAGCAGAAGCGCGCCTTCGGCCCATTCCCCAAGAAAGGCGGCGCCCGCAGCAGCGACAAGCATGAGGCTGTCGATTTCGAACCGGCGGAGGCGCAGATTGTCCCACGCCTCTCGGACGGTAAAGAATCCGCCAAAGAAATACGCTGCGAGATAGCACGCGAATGGCAGCCATCCGGGATGCCCAGACCATAGTTTCTCAATCCCGAACCCGGTCGCGAGAAATGCGCCCGAGGCGAGCGAGAAATAGAGTTCGGTGTTCGCGCCGAAGATTCCGCCATGACTGTGTCCGGCATGATCTTCATCATCGTGACTATGGTCTTTGGAAGAGTGCTCGGCGTTCCTGACGACATCGCCCGCCAGAACCGACACGCCGAGGTTCTTGAGCTCGCCCGCAATCCTAGGCTCATCGGTTAGCTGACGGTCGTATTCGGCGATGAACCTCCCGCTCGCATCAGCATTTGCTTCGAGGATACCGGGTTTGCTCGCCAGCAGGTCCGCGACCGTTTGGGCACGGCGGGTGGAATTGATGCCATCGGCTTGCCAGACAACGTGTCCGTAGCGTTCGGAGATTTCCGCTCCGGCCACATGGGCCAACTCCTTGATGCGGGCGACAGTCAGGCGATCGGCATCGTATGATATCGCTAGTCGGGCGGATGCATCTTTCTCGCCGGGCAATATCGTGACCTCGTGCACGCCGATCCGCGAGCTGAGCAAAGACTGCAAGCGCGCGATGCAATGATCGGTTTCGCTCGGGATGTCGGGAAGGAGCGGTGAGACTTCGAGTTCGATGGTTCGCGTCATTGCCTATTGCTTCCCATTGGAAATTGACCGCTCCCGGTGCCGCAGACCCGTAAGCTTGCAGGTTCGCGAAACCCGAATAGGGACTAGCGAAGCCCGCATATTGCGTAACGAAAGCGTCAATGTGCGTCCTGACCTGCCGGCACTTTCAGCGAATTCGCTGGACAGCGGTGAAACGTGCGCGTGACACCGCGATAATTGCGGGTTGTCAGTTTTTCGGCGGTGCGCTCTTCGATGGTAAGATGACGAACCCGCATCGGCCGTTCATGACCTTCAAATGGCATGTGCGCGTGGGTGTAAGCGATGGCATCGCCCTCGTCTCGCCAAATTCCGACGGCGGCGGGGCCACCGTCCGGAAGCTGCACTTCGGCATAATAGCCATCTGCGAAAAACACCCAGGCCGGTCCGCTATCACAAGACCGCGTTTCACCAAGGCTCCAGACACCGGCGATCGGAACAAGCGTGCTCTGATCCTGCGCCGATGCTGGAACACTTGAAAGTATCAGGGCGCCGGCAAGAGTCACACTGAGCTGGCTACTAATCATTGATGCTCTCCATTCACGTAACCTCTTGCAGCTCTTGCCGTTCCTCGGGAGTGACGTTGCGGCGCAGGCGGTCCCACCAGCGTTGACGCCACGTCCGGTCATCCTTTCTGGTGGCGAAGACGAGCTTCAGGATCGCGGGAAGGACGAACAAGGTGAGCGCAGTGGCGGTGATCAGACCGCCAATGACCACCGTTGCCAGAGGCCGTTGAACCTCCGCTCCAGTGCCGGTCGCGATCGCCATGGGGACAAACCCGAGCGACGCGACCAGAGCCGTCATCAATACTGGACGCAAGCGCGCCAGTCCGCCTTCCACGATGGCCTCATCGAGCGCCATCCCCTTGTCCAGACGCTGGCGTATTGCAGTCACCATCACGAGACCGTTGAGGGTCGCCACGCCCGAGAGGGCGATGAACCCGACTGCCGCCGAAACCGAAAACGGCATTCCGCGCAGAGCCAGCGAGAAGATGCCGCCAGCGAGGGCGAGCGGGATCGCGCTGAAAACAGCCAGAGCGGGAACCCAGCCTCCGACTGCCATATAGAGCAACAGGAGAATAACCGCGAAAGCGATCGGGATAACGATCTGCAACCGTTCCTGCGCAGCCTGAAGGTTCTGGTACTGGCCGCCCCACTCGATGAAGGCTGCAGCGGGCAATTCGACCTGCGCCTCGACATTCGCCCTCGCTTCCTCAACGAAGGAGCCAAGATCGCGCTCGCGCACGTTGGAGGAAACGATCACCAGCCTGCGTCCCTGTTCACGGCGGACTTCGGCAAGGCCATCCACAACCCGGAATTCGGCGACCGAGCGCAGCGGTATGGTCGCTCCGTTCGGAAGCAGCACCGGCAATGCACCAAGCTGATCGAAATCATCGCGTGTCGCATCCGAAAGCCGAACGACGACCTCGAACCTTCGATCGCCTTCAAAGACCAGCCCGGCAGGCCGCCCGCCCAAAGCAATTGCGACGGATTGAGCGACGTCTTCGACCTTCAGCCCATATCGAGCGATCGTTGGACGATCGAAGGCAATATCAAGCGTTGGGAAACCGGTGACCTGCTGGACTTTAACATCCGCAGCTCCCTCGACCTCGCGCAAAATCCCGGCGACCTCGTTCGCTGCCGAGGTCATGGCGGTCAGGTCGTCGCCGTAGATCTTGACCGCGACATCGCCGCGCACGCCAGCGATCAGTTCGTTGAAGCGAAGTTCGATTGGTTGGCTGAACTCATAGAGATTGCCAACCAGGCCTCCCAGAGCACTCTCCATTTCTGCCACCAGATCATCTTTCGAAAGATCCGGGTCAGGCCATTCATCGCGCGGCTTCAGGATCACATACGCATCGGAGGCGTTGGGCGGCATCGGGTCGCTGGCCACTTCCGCAGTACCGGTACGTGAGAATACCAGCTGCACTTGCGGAAATTCCTCCAATCGATCTTCTACTCGCCGCTGCATCGCCAGAGACCGCTCGAGAGATGTGGAAGGGATTCGCAATGATTGCACCGCGATATCGCGCTCGTCGAGCTGCGGTGTAAACTCGCTGCCAAGGAAACTGAACACCAGAGCAGCAACGGCAAAAATGCCGGCACCGGCCCCGATCACCGGCCAAGGGCGGGCGATGGCTTTGCGGACAAGAGGCCCATAGCGTTCCTTGGCGATCCGGATCGGTTTGACTTCCTTCTCCGTCAGTTTTTTGTTCAGCAGGATCGCGATCATCGCCGGGACGAAAGTCAGCGAGAGTACGAATGCCGACGCGAGCGCCAGCATGACCGTGATGGCCATCGGCGAGAACGTCTTGCCCTCGACTCCGGTGAAGGTCAGCAACGGTGCGAACACCAGAAGGATAATCGCCTGACCATAGACAGTCGGCTTGATCATCTCCTGCGCGGCAAGCCGCGTTTCCGTCAGCCGTTCGCCAAGTGTCAGGAGCCGGCCCTCATGCTCCTGTCTGGCCGCAAGACGTGCCACACTATTCTCGACGATAATCACGGCCCCATCGACGATCAGACCGAAGTCAAGCGCGCCCAGACTCATCAGATTGCCTGACACTCCGAGCCGGTTCATGCCGATCGATGCCATCAGCATCGAAAAAGGGATAACCAGAGCGGCGATAATTGCGGCCCGTATGTTGCCGAGCAAAAGGAACAGGATGGCTATGACCAGCAGCGCACCCTCGACGAGATTCTTCTCGACGGTCGCGATCGTTGCATCGACGAGAGACGAACGATTGTAGACGATTTCGGCTACCACACCTTGTGGCAGGGAGGCGCGGACTTCGTCAAGCCTCTCAGCGGCCTGGGCTGAAACAGTGCGGCTGTTTTCTCCTGCCCGCATGAGGACGGTACCAACCACAGCCTCGTCGCCATTCAGCGATGCAGCCCCGGTTCTGAGATCACCGCCAATGCTGACCGTTGCGACATCTCCCACGCGAATGGGAACGCCTCCACGTGTAGATATGACTGCTTGCTCGATGTCCTGGACACTGCCGAGCCGTGCATCGACACGAGCCAGCAGGGCTTCTCCTGATCGCTCGACGAAATTCGCGCCTTCGGCAAGGTTGGCGGCTTCCAGCGCATCGATCACCTCATCGAATGAAAGCCCGTAGCCTGTCATGCGAGCAGGATCGGGCTGTACGAGATATTGCTTTCGGAAACCCCCGATGGAATCGACACCGGCGACGCCATCGACCGACCGCATGAGTGGAGCGACCACCCAGTCCTGAATGGTACGCAGATAAGCAGCCTTAGCGACATCGCTATCCAGCCTGTCACCGCGTTCGGTAACGAAGCTTCCGTCGGACTGCCAACCGACCGCATTGCCCTTCGGTGCTTCCTTGCCCCCCGGATGCTCGAACTCGATCGTATACATGAGCACTTCGCCCAGACCGGTCGAGATAGGTCCCATTACCGGTTCTGCTCCTTCGGGCAGCGAAGCGGTGATCGGCGTCAGGCGCTCATTGACCTGCTGCCGCGCGAAATAGATGTCAGTACCTTCTTCGAAGATTGCAGTAACCTGGCTGAACCCGTTGCGCGAAATCGAACGGGTCATTTCCAGACCATCGATCCCGGCGAGACCGGTTTCCACCGGATAGGTTACCTGCGTTTCGACCTGGGAGGGGGAAAGGGCGGGCGCTTCGGTATTGATCTGCACCTGAACGTTCGTAATGTCGGGTACGGCGTCAATGGGAAGCCGAAGAAGGTTCATCACGCCATAGATGGCGACACCGATCGTCAAAACGACCATGGCCCAGCGAAAACGCACGGCCATGTCGAGGATCATGCCGATCAGGCCGTGGCGGTGCGAGTGCTCCGTTTCCTGCATGCGATCAGTGTCCATGTTCGGCTTCCTCTTTTTCGAGTTCGGCTTTGAGCAGGAAGGCATTCTCGGTTGCGATCCGCCAGTTCGCTTCGAGACCGGATTCGATCACCACGCGGCCTGCGGAACGTGCGCCGGTCACCACCGGACGGGTCTGGAAGCCGCGGCGCGTGCGCACGAAAACCACTTCCTGGCCGTCGAGTGACTGCACCGCGCTTTCGGGCACCGACATGCGGCCCGTGTCGACCTCGCCCGAAGGTCGGATGCGCGCTTGCAGGAAGGCACCTGGTTGAAGACCGGGGATGGACCGCGTGAGCGAAAGGACTGCCGTCGCGCTGCGGCTCTCAGGATCGAGCGATGGCGTGACGGAGCGGACCCGCGCTCCGATCTCGCGGTTTTCTGCAAGTTCCAGCGTGGCTTCATCGCCTGGCTGAATACGGCTCGCTTCTGCAGAGGGGAGCGCGACTTCGATCTGCATCGCATTAGGATTCACGATTTGGTAGAGTTCCTCTCCCGCATCGACAAACGAACCAAGGACAATAGGCGCCGCCGTTACCCGTCCTGCAAGAGGGCTGGTAACCGCCAAAGACCGACCGTCGCCACTCACGCCCGCTGCCGCAACCGCTGCCTGCGCGCGGGACAGTTCTGACTGGGCGACCTGGAGATTGGCGCGCACCGCTTCGAGATCCTGCCGCGCCGTAACATTGGCTTCGAAAAGCCGGCGTTCGCGCTCATAGGCGGCTGACAATTCGTTGACGCGCGCGCGCGCCGCGCTCAATTGCGATGCCAAAGCTGCCGCTTCCGCACTTTCGATACGCGCAATGGTTTCACCCTGCCGGACGTAATCACCCAGCGTTTTTTGAACGCTCCGCACCACGCCCGCCGCTCGCGCATCGATCCGCGCGCTGCCTGTGGGGCTAGCGGCGATTGTGGCTGGGAACACTAGCTCTACCGCCGAGCCCTCACCAACGGTCTCGACCATGATTTCGGAGCTTCGAATCTGCTCTTCGCCGAGTAGGACCAGTCCTTCCGGGAGATCGCTTTCTTCGGTTTCCTCTTCGCTGTGCGGTTCTGCGCCGTTGTCCGGCCACAGCATTACAGCAGCCGCAAAAACAAGAATGATCAGGCCGATCAGTACGGCCAAACGCTTACGGTTCATGGGTATTTTCCTCATTGGGCGCCAAGCCAGATCAACTGCGCCGCCAGGCGACCGCGATCTTCCTGGGCTTGGATCAAGGCTTCTCGGATTGCATCGCGGGCTTCGGCCGCAGCCAGAACCTCGATCAGCGGGAACCTGCCGTTGCGATACCCAATCCGGACGAGGCGCAAGGCTTCTTCCGCTTGAGGCAGGGAGGTTTGGGACAGAGTCTCTACACGAGCCTCGGCGGCGAGAAAGCGGCCGCGCGCCTGGGTTACTTCGAGTTCGAAATCCGCGCGGGCGACAGCCTCGCGTGCGGAGGCCGCGCGGAAGCGGGCCTCGGCAGCGGCGATGTTACCCTGATTGCGATTGCGGAAAGGAAGGGGAATCGAGACGCCCACTAGGAAGGCCTGATCCCTGCTTTCCTCGAACCGCCTGACACCGGCGGAGATGGCCGGATCGGGAACACCCAAAGAGCGCTCCCTGTCGATCGCAGCGTCCGCCGCCTCGCGTTCGGCACGCGCGACTTGGAGACGCAAAGCAGAAGGCGATGCAAGAAGCATCGCAGGAGGTTCGATCCCGGGAAACGCCGATGGCACGTCCGGGGGAGGGGACGTTTCACCCCAGAGCGCCACCAACGCGCTCCGCGCCGCTATCTCTGAAGCTCGCGCGGCTTCAAACTCCGCCTCGGCTTCAGCAAGGGCCGCTTCTGCACGAAGCGAGCGCAGCGGCGGCTCGCGGCCAACTTCGACAAGCAGGCCAGCTATACGCGCGAGTTCGCGATTGCGTTCGACTACGTCGCGGGCAAGTTCCAGTCGCGCAGCTGAAGCGACCGCCTCGATGTAGCGTTCGCGCACCATGCGACTCAGCTCAGCGACCGACAATTCTCCAGAAAGCATTGCCACGCGCGCCTCGGCCTCGGCCGAGCGAATGCGTGCGCCCCGCTTGCCGCCTAGCTCGAGGCGCTGACTCAAAGACAGCGTATATTCGGTTGCTTGCAGCCCTGAAAAGGCACCGCTTCCTGCGATGTTCTCCGCTTCAAAGGCAAGCTCAGGATTTGGCCGAAGCCGTGCCTGATCGATAAGCGCGCGTGCCGCGTCCGTTTCGGCCTGCGGCCCGATCAAACGCGGATTGTCTGATTGCACCTGCGCGCTTTCGTCCACACCCGCACGCGCGAGAGCTTCGTCGAGCGTCAACACCGCGCGTTCTTGTGCACGCACCGCACCGGGCAGTACTGCGAGGCTCAGCCCTGCAAAAAGGGCGCCTCGCCAAATAATGGCAAACATGAATTGATTTTTCCTCTACTGACATGCCGAATGCGCGCCGACATTGCGGCGGCAATACTGGACGTCAGATTCGAGGAGGGGGCGTCAAAATCGCTTGCTGGACTGCAGTCAGGCCGACGGGTTCGAAGAAATGCTGTGCACCGGATGAACGCTCACCGGCCCCGATATCCGCATTGCCTGCAAATTGGACTCCATGATGGCAATGGCCGTGGGCGCAGATGCCATGCTGCTCATTCGGGCTGTCCGGCAAGTCTTGACCAGTCTCGCTACTTGCAGCTTCGACACTTGTAAGTTCGCCAATTTCAGGCCCGCATACCGCCGCGTCCACGCTTACGCTGAACACCAGGCCGAAGAGAATCAGCATGGCGAAAAACGGCTTCAAGGCAAGAAGGGGCATACGGAGGGTCATGACACTTTGGCCCCGCTAGCAGGACCAATCACATGGCACAAGTCGATATTCTCTTCGAATTCCGAAGCCGTCGCGCAGCTCAATGCATAAGAACGAACAAATGCGCTATTCATGTACCGACCTGGGTCGACACAAACGCCGTAATAGAAAGATATAATATCACACTGCATCGCGTGACCGGTCATTGTTTGATGCTCGGGTGTGATTAATCCAGAAACCAAGTAAAAGTACGGATGCCATTGCAAGTTGAGCGCCAATCACTTGGAACGTCGGATAAACTCCAAGCATACTTAGTCGCGGACCGCCGGCTATCGGCGCAATTCCGATCACACCCGCTTCCTGCAAGCCCGCGATCCCTTTGCCAATCAGGACAATCGCAAGCAGGGCGATGAGCACCGAACTGTAGGCAAAGAACTTTCCGATCGGCAGCGTCCGGCTGTAGCGCAGCAGCAGCCAGGCGATGACGACAAGGAGCAAACCGGCCGTGGCAGCGCCCGCCAGCAGATAGCCCGTACTTCCCTGAGCGGACAGCGCAGCGTAAAAGAGGATGGTTTCGAAGACCTCTCTATAGACGACAAGGAATACGATCCCGAACAGGAACCAGAGCGATCCGCGCGAAAGCGCCTTGCCAAGCTTGTCGCGGATATAGCGCTGCCAATTGTCTGCCTGTGATTTTCCGTGCATCCAGACGCCAACCGACAGAAGGACCAGCGCTGCAATCAGCGAACCGAATGCCTCGATCGATTCCCGGCCGGCACCGCTGATGTCGAGAAGATAGGTCGCCGCAAGCCAAGTAAGCGCGCCTGCCACCAGCGCACCGGTCCACCCGCCATGAACAAATCGCAATGCCCGATCCTGTCCCGCCTTCCTCACGAAAGCGATCATGGCGATCACGATCAGCAATGCCTCCAGACCCTCGCGGAGGAGGATCGCGAAAGATGCCACGAAGGTTGACCAGCCCGTCGCAGATTCCGGCGCAAGGACATTTTCAGCCTGTACGAGCAAACCCTCGATGGCCCGGATCCGTTCGCTTATCGCAGAGGTCGGCAGATCTGCGTCGATGGCTGCACGCAAGTCCATCATCCCGCTCTCGATACGCACCAGAAGATCCGGATTGCGTGTCGCCAATATCGGTTCGACGGGTTCGAACCCGTCCAAATATGCCGACAGTGCGAGCTCCTTGGCCCGGGAAATATTCCCGTTCGCGTGGGCGCGTTCAGCTTCTGCGAGCCGGGTACGTGTGATGCCAAGAGGCCCCGCTACATCGGCGATCGCCGACGGGTTGGCCCGAAGATAGGCCATGAGCGCGTCCGCGCGCACTTGCCCGATCTCTCCTGCCAGTTCGTCCGGCGTGATCTTCGTGAGAGCGGCAAGATCGGGAAAGCGTTTGCGTAGTTCGGAATCTGACTTCCATAGACGCGCCCCTTCGTCGACCGCCTCAAAGGCGACGGATCCCGAATAGAAGGCCAGGGCCCAACGATCGTCGGAGGAGAGCTGCGAGAAACCGGGCATGGCGGTGCCATCGATCCCTTGGTCGATAACCTGATAGAGACCCATAATGCTGCGCTGACGCGCGCGATCGACGTCGGTAAATGCGATCGGCGGTGGATCAAGGCCCGCAGACGCCGGCCCGCGACCGTTTCCTGACACCCCGTGGCAACTGGCACAAGTCTCCTGGTACAGCAGTCTTCCGCGCTCAAGATCGGGCGCCCTCGAAGGCGAGAGCGTGATCGGATAGATGGCTAGGAGATCCGCAGCGAGCTTTCTGGCTGCCGTGGCAACTTGATCAACGGGGGCCATCGAGAGGATATCGGCTTCAAGTTGCTTCGCGTTTGCCTCTAGCCGAACGCGACCGGGGCGTTCAGGCAATTCCGCAATACCCGATCGTACCGTACCGGCGAATTCGACCATTTCCTCATATTCGACTTCGTTGACGACTTCGCCGTCCTCGACGGCAGCTGCATAATCTACCGCCATGTAATCGAGCAGGCGCCAGATCGTGTTGGGTTCTGCCGCCAACGCTTGCGCGCTGCCGAACGACAACAGAAGGGCCAGGCAAATGCCGGACAGGCGCGCCAAATATTTCATCATGCAATCTGCTGCGTTTTCATATCGCTGCGCGCATGGCGGATAATTTCGAGAGCCGAATGGAGGAACAAAAACGCAATCGCAGCGGCCACGATGATATCAGGCCATGCGCTTCCCAACCAATAAACCAAACCGGCTGCGACGATGACCGCGACATTGGCCAGGGCATCGTTGCGTGAAAATAGCCATATCGCGCGCGCTTGAGCATCGCCTCCTTTGCGAAAGCGAGCGAGCACAAAAACGGCGGCAAGGTTGATAAGCAGGGCGACAAAACCCACCCAGCCCATGATGCCGGCTTCCGGCTGCACCATATCGAACATGCGCCAGATCGCCGCGCCGATCACACTCACACCAAGCGCCGCCAGAAACAAACCTTGCGCGAGCGCCACCCGAGCACGCGTCGATGCCGTCCATCCGAGCGCAAGCAGTCCGATGAAGGTGATCGAGCCATCGCCAAGGAAATCCAGCGCGTCGGCTTTGAGCGCCTGGCTCGCGGCTAAAAACCCGGCGGCCAGCTCGATCATGCCGAAACCGACATTGAGGATAATCACGATCCAAAGCGCGCGGCGGTATTGCGGATCGTCAACCGCCCTCTCGGGGTCGCCGGTGCAACCACAGTCTTCCGAATCATCTAAACTCATGATTTTTGAGCTTTACAATCTCCAGTTACTGGAGGATCAAGGACTTTCTGCGCACCTTTCGCAGAAAGTCTGACGGCCGATGTGCGATTGCGTCGCGGAGACACACACCCTGCGATGGCCATCATCGAGGATTAAAGAATGCAGATAGGAAAAATTGCCCGCGCGACCGGGACCAAAGTCAACACCGTTCGCTATTATGAAGAGATCGGTCTTCTGAAGCCCGCTCCGCGCTCCCAGTCGGGACGAAGGATTTACGCAGACGCCGATGTCGAACGGCTCGCATTCATCCGGCGGGCTCGGGGTTTGGGCTTTTCGGTGTCCGAAGTTCGCTCGCTGCTCGAAGTGTCGGACGCACCAAACCGGGATTGCAAGGACGCTGCGACTTTGGCACGAAATCATTTGCGCCGGGTGGAAGAGCAGATCGAACAGCTGCAGGCGATGAGACAGGAACTGATCGGCCTGGCACGGGCCTGCGATGGGGGCACTGCCACCGACTGCGGCATCATCGGCGGGCTTGCTAGAAAATCCGCCTGAAGATTGCCTTGGCAAAAGCGCAGAATCTACACTTTCGGCGCGGTGCCATCGTCGCGCTGCGTTTCTCCGGACCACCAGGTAACGAGAAACAATGCCACTCCAAGGACTATTCCGACATCCGCGAGATTGAACGCCGGCCAGTGATAGCCGCCGACATAGAAGTCGAGAAAATCGGTGACCGCTCCGTCCGCCAGTCGGTCGGCAACGTTACCCAATGCACCGCCAATGATCGAACCTATCGCGGCGGATTCGAGGCGTACGGTACTGCGCCAGAGCCATCTGGCCAGAACGCCCACGACAAGAAGCGCGAACCCGGACAGCAAATAGGGCGCGATTGGATTGCCGGAACTCAGGAGGCCGAATGTAACACCGCGATTATATCCGAGCACCAGATTGAAGAATGGAAAAACATCTATCACGCGGGCAGGGTCCATGACCACATTCACAATAAGCCATTTTGAAATGAGATCGCTCGCGAAGACTGCGACGGCGATCGAAAGACCAAGACTTCGGTACATATTGGTTCCTTGGATGATCGGCAGATATCTCTGATTCTCTGGACGATAGAAATCAGGTCTGGGCCCGGTACTCATCGATCATGTCAATGCAGAGAGGTCAACTGTCCCGCCGATCACTGGCCCAGCCATTCAGGCATCCGAATGTCATCGGCACGTGATCCCAGCGCGGGAAAATATCTGTCTCCGCCATGCCTTGATGGGCAAGCAAAACATTTTCGCCGATGTCGCAAATTGCACCGGTTTCGCGTGGGGGCACACGAGGTGGATCGCGGACTCATACTGCGGCGGTGGGAATGTCAAGAAACGGAGTCCCTACCTTCTTGCCAAATCCAAAGGTCATGTTTTTAGGATACTTTTTGCGGCTACGCGCATTTCAGAACATTCGCTGAACGGCATGGTGCGAATGAGGCGAGGCTCCTTGCGTCTGTGACTCTCTTTGCGGTTGTAGTGAGAAAGCATTGCCGTAGGGCATTCATGCTTCTGAAAAGGGAATATCGAAAATGAAAGCCTCTGACTTGTTTATCGCTGCATTAGAGGCTGAAAAGGTGGAATACATCTTTGCCGTTCCCGGCGAAGAAAACCTCGACCTGCTGGAATCCCTGCGCACGTCCTCAATCGAATTGGTATTGACGCGCCATGAGCAAGGTGCGGGCTTTATGGCGGCGACCTATGGCCGTCTGACCGGCAAGGCGGGGGTTTGCCTCGCAACTCTCGGGCCTGGTGCGACGAACCTGACAACTCCGGCGGCCTATGCCGCGCTCGGGGCCTTTCCGCTCATCATCATCACCGGGCAGAAACCGATAAAGACATCGAAACAGGCGCAGTTCCAAATTGTCGACGTTGTTTCGCTGTTTACTCCGCTATGCAAGGCTTCGACCCAGATCGTGAACGGCAATCGCATCCCCTCGCTCGTTCGCGAAGGTTTCCGACTTGCTCAGGAAGAAAGACCGGGCGCTGTGCTGCTCGAGCTTCCGGAAGATATTGCTGAAGAGGAAACGATCGAACCGGTCATACCGCCGCATCAAAGGCGTTATGCGGTCGCCGGAGATGCGGCGCTCGACGAAGCGGCCGAGCGGATCATCGCGGCTGAGCGGCCACTGCTGCTAATCGGAGCCGGAGCAAACCGCCGCCGCGCTTCGAAGGCGCTGCGGAAATTCGTGTCCGATACCGGTTTTCCCTTTTTCGACACCCAGATGGGCAAGGGCGTGGTCGACGAAGATAGCGAACTCTATCTGGGCACCGCGGCCCTATCTTCGGACGATTATGTTCACTGCGCGATCGAGAAGGCCGATCTGATCGTCAATATCGGTCACGACGTGGTGGAGAAGCCGCCATTCTTCATGGAGCCGGACGGTCAGACTGTCATTCATATCAATTACAAGGCGGCCGAAGTCGATCAGGTCTATTTCCCGCAGCTGGAAGTCATCGGTGACATTGCCGGTTCGGTCGAGCGGCTGGGAAACCGTTTGGATGGCAACTTGCAGTGCGATCGCAGCTACTACACCGCCCTGCATCACGAGATTGCTTCGCACATTTCCGAAACCAGCGACGACGACCGTTTTCCAATGGTTCCCCAACGCGTCGTTGCCGACGTTCGCAGCGTAATGGCACGCGATGATATCGTCGCGCTCGACAACGGCATCTACAAGATCTGGTTCGCTAGAAACTACATCGCTCATGAGCCTGGCACCATTCTGCTCGACAATGCATTGGCGACGATGGGCGCGGGCCTTCCATCCGCCATGATGGCGGCGATTCTCACGCCCGGGCGCAGGGTTCTCGCGGTGTGCGGCGATGGCGGGTTCATGATGAACTCGCAGGAACTGGAAACGGCCGTCAGGCTTGGCCTGAACCTCGTCGTGCTCATCCTGAACGACGCGGCATACGGCATGATCCGGTGGAAGCAGGGCCAGCTCGGCTTTCCGGACTACGGCCTGACCTTTTCCAATCCCGACTTTGTCACTTATGCCAAGAGCTATGGAGCGACCGGCCACCGTGTCGAGCGAAGCGCGGATCTGGTTTCGGTCCTGAACGCCGCATTCGAGGCTGGCGGCGTGCACCTTGTCGACCTGCCCGTCGACTATTCCGAAAACAAGAAAGTGCTGATCGACGAACTCGGCGCGAAGGTGTGCGAGCTATGAAAACGATCGTTCACAATCCCTTCGACCGCTCGCCGATTGCAGAAGTGGCGCTTGTCGACTGGGCTCAAATCGATGAATGGCTGAATGAAGCGCAGTTGCTCCACCGCGAACGCAGTTGCTGGCTTGCTGTGCATGAGCGTATCGCCATCCTCCGGCGAACGGCGGATATCATGCGCGAACGAGCCGAAGAACTGGCTCTCCAGATCGTCAGGGAGGGCGGCAAGCCCCTGGTCGATGCGCGGGTGGAAGCCGGTCGCGCGATCAATAGCGTCGACTTGTGCGTTCAGGCGCTGAGCGATGGCGGGGGCCACGAGATCCCCATGGACCTGACAGAAGCGGGTGCGGGTAGGACGGCGTATACATTCCGCGAGCCGATCGGTCCTGTCGTGGCGATCTCGGCATTCAATCACCCCCTCAACCTGATCGTCCATCAGGTTGGACCGGCGGTAGCAGCCGGGTGCCCCGTTCTTATCAAGCCTGCGCTGGAAACACCTCTGTCATGCCAGAGCTTCGTGAGCATTCTCCATGAAGCCGGCCTGCCTGAGGCCTGGTGCCGGTTCGCACCTTGCGGCAACGACATCGCCGAAAGAATGGTAACCGATTCGCGCACGGCGTTCTTCTCATTCATCGGTTCTGCGAAAATCGGCTGGATGCTTCGCTCGAAGCTGGCGCCGGGAACCCGCATTGCTCTCGAGAACGGCGGCGCGGCGCCGGTCATCGTGGACAGCGGCGTGGAGCGCGCAGCAGTGATCGCCTCGTTGCTCAAAGGCGGGTTCTATCATTCGGGTCAGGTCTGCGTTTCCGTGCAGCGCGTATTCGTCCCTGCTGCAGAATTGAAAGACTTCGCCAATGACCTGGGGCGAGCTGCCGAAAAGCTGGTCGTGGGCGATCCCGCCGATGCTGAAACCCAATGCGGCCCCTTGATCCGGACGGAGGAAGTCGACCGCGTCGAACGCTGGGTCGATGAAGCCATCGCAGCAGGCGGTACCCTGGTGTGCGGGGGAAGCCGTCTGAGTGACACTCTTTTCTCCCCGACCGTCATTGTCGATCCTCCCGAAAGTGCCAAGGTATCCCAGGAAGAAATCTTCGGCCCCGTGATCTGCGTGTATGGCTATGACGATATCGACCTGGCTATCGAGCAGGCCAATGCCCTGCCTTACGCCTTTCAGGCCGCTATATTCACCGATCGGCTGTCAATCGCCAATCATTGCATACAGTCTCTGGCGGGATCGGCTGTGATGGTGAACGACCATACGGCATTCCGCGTCGACTGGATGCCTTTTGCAGGGCTGCGCCGCTCCGGGCTTGGCGTCGGCGGGATCGCCTATACGATGGAGGATATGAGCCTTGAGAAAATGGCCGTCTGGAACTGGCCAGAGGATGGTTTTCGATCAGATCGATAGGAGCGTTCGATGATTGTCCCGCACACGGACTATTGAAAAAGCAGTTACTTATCGCTGCTACCCGATCTTCAACATCATGAAGACTGAGACGAGAGATGGCCGCGAATTCTTCATAAAGCGGGCAGACACTTGCATTAGGGCGGCTATCGCTGCGGAGACTGTGAAGAGCAATGAAGCGGGCCGGTGCCTGTGCCTCACGCCTCTCGGCGGACCCATACTTCTGTATTCCTGGGCTTCTGGGTAAGGCCTATTCAGATGCTAGCGCCTTCCATGAGGTGGCGAATGCCATTCTACAGCTTTCGTTCGGCATGACCGTGCCCGTTCGTCCATATCGATTTCATCCGGAAATGCGAGAGGAACATTATCCGGCGCCTCGCCGTTGCAATGGTACGCAAATATTCAGGTATTTAATAGAAATTGGAGACATATCATGGAAGCCAAGAATGTGATGACCTCGAATCCTGCATGCTGCAATCCTTCGACCAGGGTACGGGAGGCCGCTAATCTCATGGTGAAAAACGACTGCGGCGAAATTCCGGTTGTAGATGATTCCGGCACACTGGTCGGAGTGATTACCGATCGTGACATTGCTTGTCGCTGCGTCGCAGACGGCAAGTCTTCTGACACGTCGGTAGAAGACGTGATGACAAGCTCTCCGATTACTGTCACACCCGACACGAGTGTCGATGATTGTCGCAGCAAAATGGAGGACAACAAAGTTCGGCGGCTTCCTGTTGTGGACGAGAGTGGCAAATGTTGCGGCATCGTTTCACAAGCCGACATTGCTCGGCACGCGAACGAAAAAGAGACCGGCGATCTGGTGCGTGAGGTATCGGAACCCACCGAGGAAGCGTCAAAGTCAGGTTGCTGTTAGGCAAATTTGAGCAATAGGTTTGGGCTTCGGGTTTGCTGAAGCGAAAACATAAATCTGACCTTTGTCTTCAGCCTGATAACCGACTTGCACATCGTATGCGTTCGGACTATCCCAAACCGGTGACGTATATTCGTGCTCTTACTTTGATCTGCTTCAGCTTCGGCCTGTTTGTGCAGGACGCAGCACAGGCAGCTGTTCCGCAGATTGAAGTGGCCGGAACGACTGATTGCGCTGAAATGGTGCAAGGCATGCCCAATCACACAATGCCCGAGCAGGTGATGGCCGATAAGGACAATGCCGAGCAGCACGGGCCTTGCTGCGAGATGACACTCGATTGTCTCGTTGCGATGAATTGTTTTCCGCCCCTGGCGCTTACCGGCTCGGGACTGGCGCATACAGAACCGCTTTTTGTTGCGCCTCAGTACCTTTCCGCGAGTGCCAGCAGGCTCGAGAGCCAGCCGCTACCGCCGGAATCGCCACCTCCACAACGCCAGCTCACCATCTAGCATTTCCCGGGCGGTGCATCGCATCGCTTGCGAGCTTGACGGATAAACAGGCCCAGCGCCCGGTCGATTGACCGCGTGCGCCGTGGACCTTCCCGGTCAGCTTGCTTTGAAAGAGTGAGAATTATGGATTGGCGAATTGGCTGGGTGCCGTTTTCGGCCCTGCTCGCCGCGCAGACTGCACAAGCACAGTCTGTCGGATACGAGGAAGCACTTGCAGCGGTACGGGGCGAACAGCCCGTTCTGGAAGCTGGCGCGCTGCGTGTTCAATCACGGCGCGAGGCAGCGGAAGCGGCGGACGAGCTTCCCGATCCGCGTGTGCGTGCAGGGATCATGAACCTTCCTGTGACCGGACCTGCCGCGTTCGACCCAGACCGGCAACTCCCCACGCAGATCGCAATCGGTATCGAGCAGGAAATCCCCAATCTCGCCCGTCGACGGGCGAGGTTCGGCGTTGCCAGTTCGGAAGTGCGCCTCGCCGAGGCACGCCTTGGCATGGCCGAGCGTATTCTTCTCGCCGATGCGGGAACGGCCTGGGTCCGGCTCCATTATGCGCAAGCGCGGCTTCATCTTGCCCAAGGCGCGCTCGACGAACTGAGAGCATTCGTTCCGGTGGCCAACAGTGCTGTCGCTTCGGGGTCGGCCCGCCCGGCAGAGAGTCTGGCCATCCGGCGCGAGCTACTCGGAATTGAGGATGCGATTACCGCTATCGAAGCCGAGCGCGACGCGGCGCAAGCGCAGATTTCCCGATATGTACCGCTCGCAGATCCGGTTGCTCTGGGTGCCGCGCCATCGGCTGTCCTCGATCAGGAACGGCTGCGGTTCGAGCTCGAGAGCAATCCCGAAATCCTGCTGGCCGATGCCGAACGAGGCCGGGCCGAAGCCGGTGTCGCGCTCGCACGCGCCGAGAAACGACCCGATTTCGGGGTGAGCGTCACCTATGGTCGCCGCAATCCTGATTTCGGCGATGCGGTGTCGATCATGGGGTCCATTACACTGCCGATCTTTACCGACCGGCGGCAGAATCCGCGCATTGCCGCTGCCGAAGCCGAAGCCGCTGCCGCATCGGCCGAGCGCGAGGATCGCAGGCGCGCGTTGGTTGCCGGTTTCGAAGCTGATCTGGCAACCTGGCGCAGCACAGTGCGGCAATGGGGACGCGCGCGTGACGAGCTTCTTCCGCTGGCGCGCGACCGCGCGGACCTCGATACAGCGAGTTTCGCGGCCGGGCGTGCCGATCTCGTCGATGTGATTGCGGCGAAATCCGCGCTCGCGCTGCTCGAACTGGAGATACTCGAGCGCGAACAGGCAGCTGTCGAGGCGGCGGTGAGGCTGCGACTGACCTACGGGGAGAGCAGGCCATGAACTCCGCGCTCGAACGATTCACACCGCGCCAGCGCATGTATGCGGCTGGGCTTGGCATTGCTCTGGTCAGTCTGTTGGCGGGCTACGGTCTCTCAATGCTCGGCAGCGAGAGCGGCGGCGATGCAGCGACAGATACGGGCTGCGAGGACGTGCTCTATTGGTACGATCCGATGGTCCCTGACCAGCGCTTCGACGAGCCGGGCAAATCTCCTTTCATGGACATGCAGCTGGTCCCCAAATGCGCGGGCGGCGACGCGCAGGGCGCCGGGGGTGTGAGTATCGATTCGACGCTCGTCCAGAATTTCGGGATCCGGACTGCTGAAGCGGAATATGGCGTGCTGGAGCCTGAAATCAGCGTCACCGGCACGCTCGCATATAACGGCAGCGAGATGGCGATCGTTCAGCCGCGCGCCGGCGGCTATGTTCAGCGGACCTACGGCCATGCACCGCAGGACCTGATTGCCAGAGGCGCTCCGATCGTCGACATTCTTGTGCCCGAATGGGGCGGCGCACAAAACGAGTATCTTGCTGTTGCCGCAACCGGCGACGAAGCGTTGACCCGGGCCGCCCGCGAGCGCCTGCGGCTGCTTGGCATGCCGGACTCGATGATCGCCTCGGTCACCCGAAGCGGAAGACCGCAAACGATCATCACCGTCACAGCACCGCAATCGGGCGCGATCACGTCGCTCGCAGTAAGGCCGGGCATGACCGTGGCGGCGGGCCAATCGCTGGCCGAGATCAGCGGGTACAGTCCGATCTGGCTCGAGGCGGCGGTACCCGAGGCACTGGCTGGCAACGCGCGTGTCGGGCAGCCGGTGAGCGCCACGCTCACTGCCTTTCCCGGCGAACGGTTTGCCGGACGCATCATCGCCATTCTGCCGAGCGCGCAAGATGCGAGCCGCACGATAACCGTGCGGGCAGCGATGCCCAATCCGGGCCTGCGGCTCAAGCCGGGAATGTTTGCCCAAGTGATGCTCGCGCCTGAACGGCGCGAAGCGCTGCTGGTCCCTTCGGAAGCTGTCATTCGCACCGGCGAGCGGACCCTGGCGATGATCGCGCAGGGAGGTGGCGGCTATCGGCCCGCCGAAATCCGTATCGGCCGCGAAGCGAACGGACGGACCGAAGTCCTTGCCGGGCTGGCTGCAGGAGAGAGAGTGGTCACCTCGGGCCAGTTCCTGCTCGATTCCGAAGCCAGCCTTGCGGGCATCGACGTGCGTCCCGTCGATCAGGCACCATCCGGTGCGAGCGAAGACCGAGGGTCGGACGATGCAGATGAACCGCAGACTTATCGCGCGACCGGGACGATCGAGCGCATAAACGCCAACAGCGTGACCTTGCGCCACGGTCCGGTGCCTGCGCTCGAATGGCCGGCAATGACCATGCCCTTTGCCAGCGAAGGACCGGAACAGCTGCGCGGTTTTGCGCGCGGCGACCGGGTCTCCTTCACATTTGTGCAAGCCAGTACGGGGCCGCGCATCGTCTCGATCCGGAAAATCGGCCAATGATCGCGCGCATCATCGATAGCTCGATCGCCAACCGCTTTTTCGTGGTGCTGGCAGCGATCGGGTTGGCGCTGGCCGGTTTCTGGGCGGTACGGACGACGCCCGTCGATGCCCTGCCGGACCTTTCCGATGTACAGGTGGTGATCCGCTCGAACTATCCAGGTCAGGCGCCCCGTATCGTCGAGGACCAGGTGACCTATCCGATGGCCACGACCATGCTGTCGGTCCCCGGTGCCAAGACCGTGCGCGGCTAT
Organism: Erythrobacter ani; assembly: GCF_019204025.1. GTDB lineage: Bacteria > Pseudomonadota > Alphaproteobacteria > Sphingomonadales > Sphingomonadaceae > Erythrobacter > Erythrobacter ani. Next base: position 341,212 of record NZ_JAGSPB010000003.1, on the reverse strand, counting down.
TCCTTTTTCGGAGACAGCTACGTCTATGTGATCTTCGAGGACGGGACCGACCTCTACTGGGCGCGCTCTCGCGTTCTGGAGTATCTGAACCAGGTCCAGAACCGCTTGCCCGACGGGGTTCAGAGCACACTCGGCCCTGATGCAACCGGGGTGGGCTGGATCTACGAATATGCGCTGGTCGACCGCAGCGGCGGTCACGACTTGGCCGGGCTCAGGAGCCTGCAGGACTGGTTCCTGCGCTACGAGCTGAAAACCATTCCCGGCATCGCCGAAGTCGCCAGCGTGGGCGGCATGGTCAAGCAGTACCAGATCGTGCTCGACCCCTATCGCATGGCTTCGCTGGGCGTGACGCACGCGCAAGTGGTCCGCGCGGTGCAGGCAGGCAATCAGGAAACCGGGGGCTCTATCGTCGAAATGGGCGAGGCCGAATATATGGTCCGTGCCTCGGGCTATCTCGGCACGCTGGCGGATTTTCGCAGCATACCCTTGCGCGCCGAAGCGGGCGGCACTCCGGTAACGCTGGACGATGTGGCCAATATCCAGATCGGCCCGGAGCTGCGGCGCGGCATTGCGGAACTCAACGGCGAAGGCGAGGTTGCCGGCGGTATCGTCATTCTGCGCCAGGGCGCCGATGCGCGCAGCGCAATTGCGGCGGTCGAAGCGAAGCTCGAACAATTGCAGGCAAGCCTGCCCGAAGGGGTCGAGATCGTCACCACCTACGACCGTTCGCAATTGATCGATGCTTCGGTCGAAAACCTGACCTCCAAGCTCATCGAGGAATTCATTGTCGTTGCCCTGGTGTGCCTGCTGTTCCTGTGGCACGCGCGCTCGGCACTCGTCGCGGTCGTCACCCTTCCGCTCGGCGTGCTCGCGGCCTTCATCGTGATGCGCTTTCAGGGCGTAAACGCGAACATCATGTCTCTTGGCGGGATCGCCATCGCGGTCGGCGCGATGGTCGATGCTGCGGTGGTGATGATCGAGAACGCCCACAAGCATCTGGAGCGCTGGGCCGAGGAGAACCCTGACACGGTTCTGTCCGTCCAGGAGCGCTGGCGGATCGTCGCGGATGCCTCGAAGGAAGTCGGCCCGGCGCTGTTTTTCAGCCTGCTGATCATCACCTTGTCGTTTCTGCCGGTGTTCACCTTGCAGGCGCAGGAGGGACGGCTGTTCGCACCGCTGGCCTTTACCAAGACCTATGCCATGGCGGCTGCTGCGATCCTGTCGATCACTCTGGTTCCGGTGCTGATGGGATGGCTGGTGCGCGGAAAGATTCCGGCAGAGGACAGCAACCCGGTCAATCGCGTGCTGACCCGGGCCTATCGGCCCGGGCTAGACTGGGTGATGCGCCGCCCGAAGACCGCTTTGGTCATCGCTGGGCTGGTCTTCCTGACCACGCTCGTTCCCTTCTCGCGGCTTGGCGGCGAATTCCTGCCGCCGCTCGACGAAGGCGACCTGCTCTACATGCCCAGCGCCCTGCCTGGATTGTCTCCCGGAGAGGCGTCAGCGCTGCTACAGCGCACCGACCGGCTGATCATGACCGTACCGGAAGTCGAAACCGTGTTCGGCAAGGCCGGGCGCGCCGATACCGCCACCGATCCCGCCCCTCTCACAATGTTCGAGACGACCATCCGCTTCAAACCACGCGATGAGTGGCGCGAGGGCATGACACCGGATATGCTGGTCGAGGAACTGGACCGCGCCGTGCAGGTGCCTGGCCTTGCCAATGTCTGGGTGCCGCCGATCCGCAACCGGATCGACATGCTCGCAACCGGGATCAAGAGCCCGATCGGGGTCAAGGTTTCGGGCGAAGATCTCGGCGAGCTGGAACGCGTCGCGCTCCAGATCGAACAGGCGGCAAAGAACATTCCCGGCGTCAGTTCTGCGCTGGCTGAAAGGCTGTCGGGAGGCCGCTATGTCGATGTCGATATCGACCGGCTGGAAGCGGCCCGCTACGGTCTCAACATCGCCGACGTGCAGCAGATCGTCTCCGGCGCAATTGGCGGTGCCAATGTGGCCCGTACAGTCGAAGGCCTCGCAAGATACCCGATCAATGTTCGCTATCCGCGCGAGATCCGCGACAGTGTCGACGAGCTGCGCAATCTGCCGGTGCTGACCCCGTCTGGTCAGCAGATCACGCTTGGTACCGTTGCGCAGGTGCGTGTGACCAGCGGCCCGCCCATGCTCAAGAGCGAACAGGGCCGTCCCACAAGCTATGTCTATATCGATGTGCGCGGGCGCGATCTGTCTTCTGTGGTTGGCGATCTGCAGGAGGTTATCGCGGCCGAGGTCGATCTGCCTCCGGGCGTCAGCCTGTCCTATGCCGGGCAGTTTGAATATCTCACGCGGGCCTACGAACGTCTGCAGATCGTCGTTCCGGCTACGCTCGCGATCATATTCCTGCTGCTTTACCTGATCTTCCGCCGGTTCGACGAGGCGCTGCTCATCATGGGCACCTTGCCGTTCGCGCTGACAGGCGGCTTCTGGCTGCTTTACCTGATGGGATACAACCAGTCGGTCGCGACCGCCGTCGGCTTCATCGCGCTGGCCGGGGTGTCAGCCGAATTTGGCGTCATCATGCTGATCTATCTGAAAGCTGCGCTGGAGCGGCGCGGTGAGGACCCGGATGCGGAGGAAGTCTCCGCCGCCATCCGTGAAGGGGCATTGTTGCGCGTCCGGCCCAAGGCAATGACCGTCGCGGTCATCCTCGCCGGCCTGTTTCCGATCCTGATCGGCACTGGGGCTGGCTCCGAAGTGATGAGCCGCATCGCCGCGCCGATGATCGGCGGGATGATCACCGCGCCGCTCCTGTCCATGTTCGTGCTTCCCGCAGCCTATCTGTTGCTGCGTCGTCCCCGGCCGGAACGGCCAACCCAACCCCAAGGAGAAGAAGAATGCGTCACACAACCCTCATAACCCTATTGGCCGCGCCGCTGGCGCTGGCAGCCTGCGATTCTGGCCAGGACACTGCCGAGATGGAGGACATGCCGATGGCTGAAGATGCAATGATGATGGACGGCCAGGATATGCCGATGGCGGATACCGGCAACGCAATGCAGTCCGCGAGTGCGCAAGGCACCGTCACCGCCATCGACGCCGAAGCGGGTACGATCACCGTCGACCACGGCCCGGTTCCCGCAATCGAATGGCCGGCAATGACCATGGCGTTCGAAGCCGATGAGCAACTGCGCAGCGAAGTAAGCGTCGGTGAGGGCATTGCCTTTGAATTTCGTACTGGTTCTGAAGGCAGTGTGATCACGTCGATCACGAAGGAGTAAATCGGTTGGGCGGTGCCAGGCAAATCTGGTGCCGCCCATCGCGAAACAGGAGGAGCATGATCCGGACACCCCGCATAACCCAGGCATTCCCCGTGGACCGCCGCACACTGATCAAAAGCGCTGGTTTTGCTGCTGCAGGCTTTGCCGCGTTCCCGCTTGCGGGATGCAAAGCGCAAGACGCATCGATGCTGGACAGCACTGACGGATCCAATTTGCTCGCTATACCGCCCTTGCAGCGTGGCGAGATTGAGCAGGGCGCACGGGTTTTCCGCTTGTCTTTGACCCCAGGCCAGAAGGAATTCGTCACCGGTGTTGCTTCGCCCACCATCGGCATCGACGCACCCTATCTGGGACCGACGCTGGAAATGCGCCGGGGCGAGTGGGTGCAGTTCCATATCGACAACAAGCTGGCCGAAGGCGCTACGGTCCATTGGCATGGTTTCGAACTTCCTGCCGCAGCCGATGGCGGACCGCATCAGTTGATCCGTCCCGGCGAACGCTGGAGGCCTTCTTTCCAAGTTCGCCAGCGGGCTTCGCTCTACTGGTATCATTCACACTTGGAGCGCGGAGCCGGGCCGCAGGTCTATGCCGGGCTCGCCGCGCCGATCTATGTTCGCGACGACGAGGAAGAGCGCCTCGACTTGCCGAGCGACTATGGCGTCGACGACATTCCGCTGATCGTGCAGGACCGCGTGATCGATGGATCCGGCCGCTTGGTGTACCCGCTGAGTATGCACGCGCGGATGATGGGCGTGCGCGGGAGCCGGATATTCGTCAACGGCACTGAAAACGCTGTGTTCGACGCACAGACAGGCCAATTGCGGCTGCGCATCCTCAATGGATCGAACGCCCGCCTTTACGATTTTTCGCTCGAAGGTGATCGTTCGATGCAACTGATCGCGAGCGATGGCGGCTTGCTCGATCGTTCGCACATCGTCCGCTCGGTCAGGCTCGCCCCGGGGGAGCGCGCGCAGGTAATTATCGATCTCTCGGAAGGACGCCCGCTTCGCCTTCTTGCCAGCAGTCCCGAAAACGCCATGGGCATGATGGGCGGACGCGGAATGATGGGCGGCGGGATGATGGGGCGCGGCGATAGCGGCGATGCTTCCGCAGACGTGTTTCAAATCCTCGATATCAGGCCGGCAAGTTCGGCCCAGCGCATCAGGGTGCCGACACAACTGGCATCGCTTGCTCCAACCGACCCGTCGTCAGCCGTCCGAACCCGGCGTTTCGTTCTCGACATGGGCATGATGGGCGGCGGAATGTCCATTAACGGTGCTGCGATGGACATGAATGTGATCAACGAACGTGTGCCAGTCGGCCAATGGGAAATCTGGGAGATCGCCAACGCTTCGATGATGGCCCACCCGTTTCATATCCATAACGTCCAGTTTCGTGTGATCGACCGCGATGGCCGAGCGCCCCCACCATTGGAAACCAGTTTGAAGGATACCGTGATCGTCAACCCGCGCGAGCAGGTACGCCTTCTCCTGCGTTTTGAAGAACACACCGACCCAGACCTGCCCTACATGTATCACTGCCACATTCTCGAACACGAGGATGCAGGCATGATGGGGCAGTTCGTAGTCGTGAAGAGCTAGGAAGGACAGGCGATGAGCAAGGACCAGAGTGTGATCGAGGGTACCGCGATCGACCCGGTATGCGGCATGAGCGTTGCAATCGACGGGGCTCAGCATATCGCGACGCATGAGGGCGCGACACACTATTTCTGTTCGCCGCGCTGTCACGACAAGTTCGTCACCGATCCCGAGCTCTATCTCTCGGGCGCGCATCTCGACGCGGTCGAGGATGTGCCCGAAGGCACGATCTACACCTGTCCGATGCACCCTGAAATCCGCCAGCCCGGGCCGGGTTCATGCCCGATTTGCGGCATGGCGCTCGAACCGGAAACCGTTTCGCTGGGCGATGGCCCCGACCCCGAACTGGTCGACATGCTGCGTAGGTTCTGGTGGAGCGCGCTGCTCACGCTGCCTCTGTTCGTCTATGCGATGAGCGACATGGCACCGGGGCTCAGTTTCGACCGTCTGATAGAACCGGCCTGGGCGCAGTGGGCGCAATTTGCGCTCGCAACCCCGGTGGTTCTATGGGGCGCCTGGCCGTTCTTCGTTCGGGCCATCCAGTCGCTCAAGACGCGCAATCTCAACATGTTCACCCTGATCGGGTTCGGCGTGGCCATCGCCTATCTTTTTAGCGTCGTGGCGACGGTCGCGCCCGATCTGTTCCCTGCAGCGTTCCGCGACCATTCGGGACGGGTCGGGGTCTATTTCGAGGCGGCAGCGGTCATCACGACGCTCGTTCTGCTCGGACAGGTCCTCGAGCTCAAGGCCAGGGGTTCGACCTCGAGCGCCTTGCGCGCACTGCTCGAGCTGGCACCGCCCAGCGCGGTCAAGATCTTTGGCTCAGGCGACGAGCGCGAGGTGCCGCTCGATCAGCTAACCACAGGCGATCGTCTGCGCGTTCGACCCGGCGACAAGGTTCCCGTCGATGGCGAAATCGAGGAGGGATCGAGCGCGATCGATGAATCCATGATCAGCGGCGAACCGCTTCCGGTCGCCAAACAGGCTGGCGACATTGTCATCGGCGGCACGGTCAACCAGACTGGAGGGTTCGTCATGCGCGCAACCGGCGTGGGCAAGGACACGATGCTGTCCAAGATCGTCCAGATGGTGGCCGACGCGCAGCGCAGCCGCGCACCGATCCAGCGGCTCGCCGATCAGGTGGCTGGCTGGTTTGTGCCTGCGGTGGTTGTGATCGCCATCGCCACCTTCGTGGTCTGGGCAATCTGGGGTCCCGCCCCTGCGCTTGCCTACGCATTGGTCAATGCCATTGCGGTCCTGATCATCGCTTGTCCCTGCGCGCTTGGCCTCGCTACGCCGATGTCGATCATGACAGGCACAGGCAAGGGTGCCCAGCACGGCATCCTGATCCGCAATGCCGAAGCGCTGGAGACACTCGAGAAGATCGATACGCTGGTGGTCGACAAGACCGGCACGTTGACGATAGGCAAGCCCGATCTGGTGGCGGTGAAGCCTGCAGACGGCATCGACGAAACTGAATTCCTGGCAGCGGTTGCAGGTGTCGAAATGGGCAGCGAGCATCCGCTGGCCCATGCCATCGTCGAAGGCGCAAAAGCGCGCGGCGTCTCGCCCGCCAATGCCACGGATCTCGCTTCGACGACCGGGGAAGGTGTTGAAGCCAATGTCCAGGGGGGCCGGGTTGCGATCGGCAACGAAAAGATGATGCGGCGCGTCGGGATCGATGACGAGGCCTGGCTCGGCTCGGCCGAAAATGGCCGCAAGCAGGGTCAGACGGTGATGTTCGTTGCGTTCGATGGCCGTCCGGCAGGGCTCATCGCGGTGGCCGATCCGATCAAGCCTACCAGTGCAGCGGCCATTGCGGCTCTGCACAAGCGCGATATCCGGGTCGTTATGCTCACGGGCGACAGCCGCGGCACTGCCGAAGCGGTCGCGCGCGAAATGGGTATCGACGAGGTACACGCCAATGTCTCGCCCGAAGACAAGCACCGCAAGATCGAAGAGCTGAAAGCGCAAGGTCGCCGGGTCGGCATGGCCGGGGACGGGATCAACGATGCTCCTGCGCTGGCTGCCGCCGATGTTGGTATTGCCATGGGCACTGGTACCGATGTGGCGATCGAAAGCGCCGGGGTCACACTGGTTCGTGGTGATTTGACAGGAGTGGTGCAGGCCACCGTGCTGTCGCGCGGAACGATGCGCAACATCCGGCAGAACCTGTTTTTCGCCTTCGCTTACAATACGCTCGGCATTCCGGTCGCAGCAGGCGTACTGTTTCCATTCTTCGGAGTGCTACTCAGCCCGATGATCGCGGCAGCGGCGATGAGCTTGTCTTCGGTGTCTGTGATCGGCAACGCCCTGCGTCTGCGCGGCTTGAGCTTCGCCCGGTGAACAGCAGTGTTGATCCTTCGGACAATTCGGTTCGAAAAGGCAGCGATCACGTTATGGCTGTTATCGCCCATTGGCCGCTTATGAAGATGCCAACGAGGATGATGACCGCCGCGAATATAAAGTTCAGCGCTCGTTTGCGCTTAGCCAACAGGTTCGATGCGCGAGTACCCAGCCAGCCGCCTATACCGCCGCCGCCGATGAAAAACGCGGCAATCTCCCAATCGACGAGTCCGTCGAGGGCGTAATTGGCGGCTGTGGTCGTACCGAAAGCGGCTACAGAGACCAGCGAGGAGCCGATCGCGTTGAGAATCGGCATGGCCGTCGCGGCAACCAGACCCGGCACCACCAGAAAGCCCCCGCCGATACCGAAGAAACCGGACAGTCCGCCTACCAGCAATCCTCCGAACGCGAGGCGCGGGGTGAGGCGCAGCGCCGTGGCTCGGGTGAGCTGGACATCCGGGTCGGATCCGCCCGATTTCTCGCGCAGCATCGAGAGGCCGACGACAATCATCACCAGACCGAACAGGCCCAAAAGCAGATCGCCCGATGTAATTTTTCCCAGGCTTGATCCGGCGGCAGCTCCGACAACGCCGAATGCTGCGAATAGGCCTGCGCAGCGCCACTTCACATTGCCGCCTCGCGCATGGAACAATAAGTTTGCCAAGGCGCTGGCCGCCACCGCAGCAGCGGACGTGGCGATAGCGACATGGGTGTCGTGAACACCGACGACATACACAAGCAACGGCACTGCGAGGATCGATCCCCCACCGCCGAGTAGTCCAAGCGAAAAGCCCACGAGGAGGCCCGAGGTAAGCGATAGGAGCGCCACGATGACGCCGATATCCATCATCCGGGATTGTCCAACATAACTGAAAGCCTGTTCAATGGCCGTCTGCTGGACCGGTCGTATCGTCGGCGGAGCTGCAATAGATGGCGTAGAGCGTTTCCAGCACCCGGCGCGGCGCATCGCCGCAAAGCGAATAATGGATCGTGCGGCCATCGCGCCGCGCTGCGACCAGGCCATCCTTCCGCATAAGCGCCAGATGCTGCGAAACCACGGTTTCCCGAAGTTCCAGCAGTTCGGCCAGCTCGCCCACGCTGCGCTCGCCTTCAACCAATTGGCAGGCGATCATCAGGCGGTTGTGGCTGCCCAGCGCCTTGAGCAATGCCACCGCCTTTTCGGCTTGATCGCGAATATCTTCGGCTTTCATACTTGCATATATGCGAAGGTATGAATATAAAGTCAATCGTAATCTGCTGCCGCGCAATCGCGGACCCGGACCTTTGAACCTGAACCAGGATGATGCCTTATGACCCAAATCAAGATCCTCAATGGCAGATTCGCCGTCTCGACCGCTCCGCCTTCCGAGGGCGACCTGCGCGCATTGGCGGAGGATGGTTACAAGGCGGTCGTCAACCTGCGCTGCCAGGATGAGGCGGATCAGCCTCTCGCCCCGGACCGCGAAGGTGAAGTGGTGGCATCGCTCGGCCTTGAATATTGTCACTTGCCGGTGGCGGGCGGCACCATATCGGACGAGCTCGTCGATGAGTTCAGGGCCAGTGTCGAAGCGCTTCCGAAGCCGGTGCTGGTCCATTGCGCCTCGGGCAAGCGCGCAGGAGCCTTCACAATAATGCATCTGGCGTCGCAGCAGGGAATGAGCGGCGATGCGACCCTACAGAAGGCGGCGGATATGGGCTTCGTGTGCGACGAACCGGCGCTGGAAAACTTCGTCCGTAATTACGTCGACCGGGCGCAGGACTGACCTACGCAGAACCGCTCTCAACCAGCATACGAAAAGACTATTCGATGAAACCCGACATAGAGGCATTTTTCGACACGAACACGAACACCGTGACCTATGTCGTGTCCGATCCTGCAACCAAGGCGTGCGCGGTGATCGATCCGGTGCTCGATTTCGATGCCGCAGCGGCGCGAACGGCGACTAAGTCCGCCGATAAAGTGATCGAATTCGTCCGGCAAATGGATTTCAAGTGCGAGTGGATCCTGGAAACCCATGTCCATGCCGATCACCTTTCCGCCGCACCCTACATCCGCCGCGCACTAGGCGGCAAACTTGCTATTGGTAGCGAGATCACCGTCACGCAGAACACCTTCGGGCCGATATTCAATGCCGGAGTGGACCTGCCACGCGATGGACGCCAGTTCGACCATTTGTTTGCCGATAATGACAGCTTTGACCTAGGCGCCATATCGGCCCAGGCACTCCATACGCCGGGACATACGCCCGCGTGCATGACCTATGTTATCGGAGACGCCGCCTTTGTCGGCGATACGCTGTTCATGCCCGATTACGGCACGGCGCGGGCCGATTTTCCCGGCGGCGATGCACGCACGCTCTATCGCTCTATTCGCCGGATTTTCGAGCTACCGGAGGAGACGCGGCTGTTTATGTGCCACGACTACCTGCCGGAGGGCCGCTCGCAGCACCAATGGGAAACGACGGTGAAAGAACAAAAGCACAGCAACATTCATATCCATGCCGGGGTCGACGAGAATGCATTTGTAGCCATGCGTGAGGAGCGCGACAACCAGCTGGGTATGCCGCGCCTCATCCTGCCATCAATCCAGGTCAACATTCGCGGAGGGAATATGCCTCGCGCAGAAGGAAACGGTACGATCTATCTGAAACTGCCGGTCAACGTTTTGGGTGAACCACAGACGCCTCCCGAAGAAACTGGTCCGCGCACCCAATAAGTCTGCCATCGACGTATCAACCTGAGGGGGAAAGAACTCTATGATCCGGAATATGGAAAACAGCCTAGCGACATGGGCCGCAAAAGTGCGATTGATCGATCCGGTCTTCCGCCTCTGTTTGAGCCTCATATTCATCATAGGCGGATTGGGGCATTTTCTTGCGCATGAATATATGCTGGGCCGGATGGCATTGTCGCCATGGAAAGATCACGTTGCTCTAATTGGAGATGCGTCCATTCTTTTGTGGCTGTCTGGCTTGGTTTTCATCGGTGCAGGAACATCACTGGCCTTGGGGTGGATGACCCGGCTCTCATGCACCGCGTTATTTCTTACCCTCGTTCCGATAACTCTTGCGATCCATATCGCCCCAGGTCACACAGGTCCTTTGCTCAAAAATATCGCTATCCTGGGGGCGCTGGCATTCGTCTTCGTTCGAGGACCAGGAAGTCACTCGATGGATAAAGCGCCCGGTCGCGCTGCTCGTTGAGCGAAGAGCAAGCTCACCTACCACATACGAGCAAAATCTCGCAAAAGATTTTGGCTTGCTTTTCAAGATTTTGGCGCTTCAGCCGGAGGCGTTTGTCCACGCCCCCATAGAGCCCAGATAGATATCGAGGTGCTCGAAACCCTTGCTGGCCAGCCAACCCGCCGCAACGCTCGCCCGCATGCCGCTCGCGCACATCAGCGTGTAGTGGCGGTCGCGGTCGAGCTCTTCCCACCGCGTGTTGAGCTCACCGACATAGATATGTCCTGAGCCGTCGATGCTTGCTTCTTGCCGTTCGTCCGCGTCGCGCACGTCGAGCAAGGTCCACTCGCCGCTGTCTTGATCGAGCCTGCGCGCGACTTCCTCGGTGCCAATCATGGGAATGCTGCGCATCGCTTTGCCCTGTGCGGCGGCTGGAACCACGCCGACATAGCCGCCCACAACATTATCGAGACCGATGCGCACCAGATGGGCCATGGCCTGGGCTAGCTGGCCTTCCTCGGAAGCAATGAGGGCGATCCTGTCGCCTTCACCGAGGAACCATCCGGCAAAGGCCGGTATCATTCCAACCGGAAGGCACATGGCACCCGGCAGATGGCCGGCAGCGTAGGCGAGCGGCTCGCGCACATCGACCAGGTGATCGGCGCCGCTCTCGCTAAGGTCTTCCAGCCCCAGACGCCTTGGCCGCATGACGCGCGGCGCGGCATCGGACCCTGCAAGGTTGAGCCGCTCCATCAGCCGGAAATAGGGCGGCTGGTAGTGGTGCTCTGCTACCTTCGCCTCGATGAACTCGTCGCGGTCGGAGATGCGCAGGCGCGGGTTGTTGCGCCGCTCGTGGCCGATTGTCGAGAATTCCCGGTCCGCCATTCCCGACCCGCAGACCGAGCCCGCACCATGCGCCGGGTAGATAATCGCCTGATCGCCGAGGCCGCAAAGTTTCTGCAGGGAGTCGAATAGAAGGCCCGCGACTTCTTCCTTGCGCTCGGGATAGAAATCGGTGCGCCCGACATCGCCGACGAACAGGGCATCGCCGGTAAAGACGCCGACCGGCCCCTCGGAATATTCGCTGTCATGGATGACGAAAGCGAGATGATCGTCGGTGTGTCCAGGTGTTTCAAGCACTTCGATCTTCAATTGACCCAGCTCGAAACAATCGCCTTCGCGCGCGGTCCTGGCAAAGATGACTTCGCCTGCCGCGTTGGGCCCGTGATAGACCGTGGCTCCTGTCAAATTGGCCAAGATCGGCGAGCCGCTGAGCAGATCCTCATTGCGATGGGTTTCGAAGATATGCGTTATCTCCAGCCCTTCGGCCCGGGCCTTTTCGACATAGACCTCGCAGTCCCGGCGCGGATCGATGACCGCTGCCTTTCCGCCCGAGCCGATGATGTAGGAAAGGTGTGAGAGACCGGGGGTTTTGATTTTCTCCAGAAACATGCGACTTCCTTGTCTGTTGCTCAAAGTCTGTAACGTTCGGGCTCGTTACAGATTGAAAAATGTTACGACGTTTAATCGATCCCGAGTTCGGCCTTGATGGCGGCAGGACTTTCGAAACGTTCGGCTTCGGGCCTGCCGATGGCAGGCTTTGCGTTGATCCAGGTATCTTCGCACACGAATTCAAGCAGGCTCGCCGCTAGATCAGCATGACGGCAGCGGAAACAGCCTTCTGCCAAGCGTTCGTCCGTAATGACGGCATCGCCGGTGTAAGGCTCATCCAGCAGCCAGCCCGGCCGTGCGGCCGTCCATTTGATACCTTGGGCGTCGCTGAGCATCGCTTCCATGGCGCGCATCTGCTCGAGTATATTGAACAATGCAGGCTTGGCGGTGAGCTCAAACCAGGCCGGGACGCTCGACTGATGTTCGACAAAGGCAGCGGAGATCACGGCAATGCGGTCGATCTTCGTCTGTGCCATCGCCCCGAGCAGGTTGCGCGTGCCATCGGTATAAAGCGGCGGTGGATCGATCGCATTGCCCGGACCAAAAGCGACACCGAGGGTCGAGATAACCGCGCGGCAGCCATCGAGATCGCCAGCGAAATCGTCCGACAGCACATCGCATTCGATATATTCGAAGTCGCCCACCCGCTCGTCTGGTCCGGGCACCGTGTGTTCGAAGGCGCGGATCGGTATGTCCCGGGCAAGGGCATGCCTCAGTAGCTCGGTGCCGGTCTTCCCGCCTGCGCCGAAGACAGCGATGGGCCTCGTATCGGTCATCTGCTTGTTCCTGTTAAAACTGGTGAGGGCGACGAAGGGCGGAGGCGCGGGCGCATGGGGTAACCGACGGCCCGCCCATGCGCCCTGCCAGTATCAGGCTCCCTCGGCTGGACAGGTGGTATAGCCCCAAAAGCCAAACTCATCCTTGGCTCTTGGCGCTGCCACGATCATCTCCTGCATCTGCAGGCTCGCATCGCCTTCATCATCCAGCATGCGGGTTCTGATCCGAAGCTCACCGTTCGAATAGCTGCCGGGGCCATCGGCAGTGACGGGGATCAATTTGCCATTGATCTTGATTGCTCCGCCCCCGTCGCCGTCATAGACAAATGAGGGAAAGGCCACTTCGGTCAGGCGGAACTGGCAGGCCTGTCCTGCGCCCAGAGCAGCAAGATCCGCGTCATTCATGGTCCCGGGAAGCATCAGGCCTGAGTCAACATTTGCCAGTGCACTGGCCGCATCCTCGATCGGCGCGGCAGTGGCAGGCGGGTCGAGCTGGGCTTCGCGGTCGTTGCCCGGAGCGGTGTTCGAATTGCAGGCGGCAAGCGGTAGCGCGATGAGCGCCGTGAAAGCTATCTTGTTCATGGCTGCATCTCCTCGGGCAGGCGTTCTTCGGTCCGAGGACCGTTCTGCTCGATATCGTCGATGAGATATTTCATCTCGGCGATTTCGCGGCGCTGGGCGACGATGATGGCCTGAGCGAGTTCGCGCACGCGAGGATCCTTCAGGCTCGCGCGTTCGCTGGTCATGATCGCGATCGAGTGGTGCGGGATCATCGCTGCCATATATTCGGTATCGTCGACGGTGGTCTGGCTGCGCACCAGCCACAGCGCGAGGGCGAACACGAAGGCGCCGACGCCCAGAATAATGAAGTTCTTGGTCCGGTCCTTGTACATGCCCCACATGAAGAGCAGCATGACAACCATCATCATCGCGCCCATGACAAACATCATCCAGAAGCGCGTTTCGCTCCAGAAAAGATCATCGACGGTAAAGGTGTTGGCATACATCAGGAAGAACATGATCACGGTCGAGGTCGACACCATGGCCATGAATCGCCAGTAGCTGCCGCCCCCTCCCTTGTCCGAGTGGGTCGTCTTTTCAGTCATGCTTTTTCTCCTTTGTGCATCATGGTCCAGAATAGCTGCGCCGAGCAGCTGATGAGAGCGAAGCCGGTGAGGGCCTCGACGCCGGCCAGGACTCTCAGGTGCTCGGTCGGATAAATGTCGCCCAGGCCCAGTGTGGTCACGTTGATGAGCGAGAAATAGAAGTAGTCCATCCAGTCCATGGAAGGCGCCTTGTCGAAACCTCCCAGGCCCCATTGCGCGCCCAGCCAGAAACCTGCGGCAAAAAGGATCGCCACGAGGAAATGCGACGCGAGCACGAGCAGCGAAACGGCAAGCTTTGCCTGCGTATCGCGGCGCCGGTCGAGAAGCCGGTGACCGACACCCAGAATGGCAAGGTGCGAAGCGACAGCCGAGAGGAACAGAAAGACGGAGAGAAGGAGCGCGGTGATCATGCGAGAAGCTTCGCGCCCATCCACAGACCCATTCCGATCATGAACAGATTTTCGGTCAGCGAGACAAAGCCGAGCGGCACATTGCTGCTGCCGCCCACGCAGGCGCATTTAAGCTCGCGCTTGTCGATGTAGACAGCCTTGAAGACGCTGACAGCGCCGACTGTGCCGATGAACAATGCCAGCGGGGCCGAGAGCCAGGTCAGCGCGCCCGCGGTCATGAGAATGCCGGCAGCGGCTTCGCCGAACGGGTAGACGAAGCCATAGGGCACCCAGCGCCGTGCGAGCAGGTCGTAGTTGAGGAACATCGTCGAGAAACTGCGCACGTCCTGAAGCTTCTGAACGGCGAGCAGGGTCATCGACAGGCTCACGAACCATTCTGCGGCCCGGACAGTGAAGAGGTCGTCAAAAAACGCCCAGCTCAGCCCTAGCGCGAGCAGCAGCGCGACCGCGAAAATCGCAATGACCGGCTGATAGCTGGTTTCGCCTTCCTCAGGCTGCGAGCGGCTCTTGCCGAAGAATTCGCGGACATCGTCATAGCCGCCAATGCGCTTGCCTTCGATAAAGGTCTGCGGGGTGGTCTCGACGTCGTACTTGTCCTTGAACGCATCGGTTTCCTCCCTGCTGGTCAGGTGATGATCGTCGACCTCGAAGCCTTGCCGCTTGACAAGATCGACCGTCTTGATGCCATAGGGACAGACATGGTCCTCCATCACCATGCGGTAGACCGCCGCTGTTCGGGTCGTCATGAATCGCTCCATCTGTTTTTCTTGACGTTTCGCTTCGTCAACTCAGGTTTTCGGGAAACGGTTTCGAAAAAGCCCGGCGTAAAAGCGGCAAAGCTGGTTGAAGAAGGTGCCATCAACTCTTCTCTCCTGACCGATCATCTTTGTGAGAAGCGGGCGCTTCGGAATTGCGCGAGAGGTAGATCCATTCCCCCACGAACACCGCGACGATGCCGATCGCCGCATAGGCGACAACGGCAGGATCGCTGCGCAATTTGGCCGCGGTAAAGGCTGCGAGGACCACGCCATCTGCCGCGAGTGCTGTAAGAAGTATTGATGCTCGCGCGCCGACTTCCTTGCGCAGGTGACGCAGGACGCCCCAGTGCACCAGCATATCCATGACGAGGTAGAAGAAGGCGCCCAGCGAGGCGATCCGCGACAGATCGAACAGGACGGCAAGCGTCCCGGCAATGACCACCGTATAGACCAGCATGTGGCTGCGTATCCCGCCGCTCATGCCGAAATGGCTGTGCGGGATCATCTTCATGTCGGTCAGCATCGCAAGCATGCGCGACACGGCAAATACGCTCGCGATCACGCCCGAAGTCGTTGCGGCGATCGCGATCGCGACGGTGAAATAGAAGCCCAGTTCTCCCAGCGCCGGACGCGCCGCTGCTGCGAGCGAATAATCGCGCGCCTCGACGATCTCGGATATGCTCAGGCTCGAACCCACCGCCACTGCGACAAGCAGATAGATCACGATACAGACCGCGATCGAGATCATGATCGTCCGGCCGACATTCTTGTGCGGGTCGACGATTTCGCCGCCGCTATTGGTAATCGTGGTGAAGCCCTTGAAGGCGAGGATCGAGAAAGCAACCGAGGCGAGCAGGGCTTCTGCATTGGTCAGCGAGACGGGCTGCGAAAATGCGCCTGATGAAAAACCGCTGGCCAAGATCGCGGCGACTGCGAACAGCGCGATGCCGCCGATCTTGATGGCGGACATGATAAGCGAGAAGCCGCTTACCGACCTGTTGCCCGCTGCATTGACGAGATAGGCGAAAATGATGACGGCAAGCGCTGCGAGAGAAACGAGCCACCCGCTGCTTTCGAGGCCGAACGGGCGCAGCGCGTAAGTGGCAAAGGTGCGGGCCACGAGGCTCTCGTTAATCACCATCGACAGCGCCATTAGGAGCGAGGCAGAGGCGGCGATCACGCCGGGTCCGTATGCTTTCTGCAAGATCATCGCGATGCCGCCCGAAGACGGCCATTTGTTCGACATCTTGATATAGCTGTACGCCGCCAGCGAGGTTACCAGCGCGCCAGCGATGAAGGATAAGGGGAAGAGCGGACCGGCAAGCTCGGCGATCTGCCCGGTCAGCGCGAATATGCCGGCACCGATCATGACGCCGGTTCCCATCGCCACGCCGCCCAGCAGGGTTATCGAGCCAGCTGTTTCGCTTTGATTCTCGTGCTCATGGTCTTGCAAGACTTTCCCCTGTCGATGGTCTCCCGTTCAAGAAAGATCATGCCGGACAGTACGTTCGGTCGGGGCTCATCCCTCAATATTTTTGAGTATGTGGCGGGGCGAAGCCCCAACCGCATCATAAATTTGCAGGAACTGAGCCGATCGACAAAGCGCTCCGAACACGCGTGCTGTCCCACAGACCAGCGGTTAGATGCTCACTTTCCCGCGATGCTGGAGATAAGCCTGAGCTTCGCGCACATCGAGCTCACGCGTGCTATTGCCTGCTCGCAGCATGAACCGGGCCACGCTCCCTTCGGAAAAATAGATCGGCTCCAAGCTCTTCTCCACAATAACTCGGCAAACGATCTTTTCCTCGAGTTTGTGGAACCTACAATGGATCAGAGCACACGCGTGTCCTCCAAGACCCTCTTTTGCTGTGTCCATCAATAAACGTTCGAAGCCATCCTGGTTGGCGGGCTTAAGCGTTTGCATGTCCGCCTCGATGCCCGCGATGCTGCCATCATCTTCGACACCGATAAGGAGAGTGCCGCCCTCTTGGTTGAGGAACCCCGCCAGGGTTTTGACGATGACTTGCTGCAAGCTGCGGTTGACTTTCTCCTGACGCCTGTCCCAACGGAAGGAAGATTTGAATTCCAGCTGCTCGCTTTCGCCGCGAGCTATTAGTAATGGAAGTTCTTCATTGAGTTCGCGTTCCAGAAAGCGAACTCTGGACCGCTCGTGCACGAGCCGAACATGATACACTCCAAAACCCAGTCCGATCGCGCCGCCGATCGCGGCATATATCAAGCTCATTGCAAACATTTCGAACGCAAACGCGGAGAGAGTCCGGTCGATTATGAAGCTGAGTGCGCTGTCTTGGTCGGCAAAGGCCAAGGCACCAAACTCGTACCAAAAGACGAGCGTCGTGAGCGGGTGAAGAATCACTACACCCAGAACAGCGCCGATGGCGACGTGAACTAACAGGGATCGCCTCTCTCCTTGGGACGGAGTTCTGGGAATGGCTCTAGCTCCAGTAATAATATGCGATCGAAATGAGCCAGACGAGGCCTTGCCCCTCTTGGACCAAGTTACCGCGACAAGCTCTGTCTATCGACTGAAACGCTTCTGAAAATATCGGAAAAGCGGCACCGCGATTAAAGCAATATACCAACCATACAAAAAACTTCCAAGAGCGCCTGCCAGAAAGCCCGAGAGGGTCAGCCACTCGAAACCGGGAAGCAGCGGCGCCCACGCTTCGTGCATGTGCGCCTGTTCGGGCGCGAGCAGGCCGAAACCGATGCAGATCAGGTAGCTGAAAAGCAGGAAGAGGCTGAGTGTCCAGCCCCATATGAAAATTGAGGTTTTGACCGAATAGTCCGACATGATGGTCCTCCGTCAGAGTTGGCGCAAAAAGGGCTGCCCATATTCACGGGTAGGATGCGAACACGCTCCGCCCGCCTGGGCCGAAGGCGATGACATCATAGGGCTGCACCTGGTCCCCGAGTTCCATCCCGGGCGAGCCAAGCGGCATTCCGGGCACGGCCAGGCCTGCCACTCCTTCGGGGCGTTCGCGTAATAGCTTCGCGACGGCATCGGCCGGCACGTGGCCTTCGATGATATAGCCATCGACTTCCATCGTGTGGCACGACCACAGATCCTGCGGTACACCCCTGGCTGTCTTTAGTGCAGCCATGTCGTCGGAGTCGACCGAGGCGACCTCCGCTTCGAGCCCGTGTTCTACGTGACCGGCCCAGTTAAGACAGCACCCGCACCCTGCGTCGCGGTACATCGTGTATGTCGCGGCCTGGGCCGCATTCGAGCAGGCTGCAAGGGCGAGGAGGAGCGAAGCCGCCAGCGAACGACTGAACGGTTTTGATGGATTGATGAAACTCATTTACATTTGCCTTTCCTGAGGCCGCGCCGAGCAGAATGACTTTGCCAGAATGTGTCCGCGCAAATTCTGCGCCGGCAAACGACGCGTGCTTTTGACTCAATGCCTTTACGCATCAATTGCTTCTTGCCCTCAAATTATCTTGAGGGTTTGCGCGAAGTGTCGCGTATAGGAACCGTGCAACCGACAGGAGCAAGGGATGCGTGATAATCAGACACTCGATGCGATGCTCGGCACGATGGCGTCGCAGGAGGCTGGCGACGTGCCGCCCGACTTCATGAACGGCGTCTGGCAGCGCGCAGGACAGCTTGGCGAAATTGCCGATCAGCGACGCAGAATGGCCTTGTTCGCCGGTCTGTTTGTCGTCGGCCTGGCGGCAGGCGCAGGGACCAGCGGATGGCCGTCCGAATATGGCGCTCCTACAGAAATTGTTGGCGAGAGCCTCGTTGGCGGAGAATCCCTGTCGCCCGCTGCTTTGCTTCATGTGGGGTCATAGGCGTTGAAGAAGTTTCACCTTGTCCTCGCGGTCCTGCTGGCGGCGCTCGCCGGATGCCTCGGAGCGCTTGCCGCCGATCGCTGGTCCAACAACGATGCCGAGGGTAGCCTGCACCAGTTCGTGCACGATGAACTCTCGCTCACGGCTGATCAGGAGCAGCGGCTCGACGCGCTCGAAGCGCGTTTCGCGGTAGAACAGGCAAGGCTCGAAGCCTCTGCGCGCGCAGCCAACGCCCAGCTCGCCCAGGCAATGGAAACCGAGCACGAATACGGGCCCGAAGTCAGTGCCGCGATCGACGAGGTGCATGCGCGCATGGGCGATTTGCAAAAAGCGACCGTGCGCCACGTCTTCGACATGCGGGAAATTCTCGATCCCGATCAGCAGCTTCAGTTCGACCGGAAAGTGTCCGCGGCCCTCACGCGCGATCCGCGTGACTGATCAGCCTTGGCAGTGGTGGATGACACTTCGAACGAAGCTCTGATCGGGCGGGCGATAGCCGGTGACAAGCGGGCGTTCACAGCTCTGGTCGAGCATGAGATCGCTAGGTTGATTGCGCTCGCCACGCGTATGCTGGGTTCACCCTCGCGGGCCCAAGATGTCGTCCAGGACAGTCTCGCTTCGGTCTGGCTGACACGGCATCGCCTCGATCCGAGCAAGCCCATCGGTCCTTATTTGACGACAATCGTTCTCAACCGGTGCCGCGACAGGCTCCGCCGGAGGAAAGTTGCGGGCTTCCTTAGTTTGCCGGACGGGCGGGAAGCCGACGCCGTTGCCGACGATGCCCCCAATCCCGAAAATGTTGCCGGAGCCCGCGAACAGCTGCGGCTGGTCCAGGCCGAAATCGGGCGCTTGCCGGTGCGGCTGCAAGAGGCGCTCGTGCTGGTCACTGTCGAGGGATACAGCCAGGCCGAGGCTGCCGAGCTGCTCGGCACCACGGAGAAAGCTGTCGAGACGCGCATCTATCGTGCGCGCAACCGGCTGAAGGAGCGGTTCGAAAACTTTGAGGGGTAGCGCAGGTGGCCGCGTAAGTGACGGTATATGCCTTCTCAGGAGCCCCCTATGCCTGCCGTCAATCGCCGAAAATTTCTTGGAACAAGTGCCAGCGGGCTGGGCCTGCTTGGCCTGGGCGGTGCCGTTCCCGCTTGGGCGCGAGGCGGAGATCTGCTCTCCGGGGCCGCCCGGCGAGGTATCGATGAGGCGACCGGACCGAATATCGATCTGACGGTTGCGCGCTCGGCTTTCTCCACCGGCAACAGGCGTGGCGGCGCGATTGCCGTCAATGGCAGCATCCCTGGGCCACTCCTTCGCCTGCGCGAAGGGACCACCGTCCGCCTCAACGTCCATAACCAGCTTGAGGAAGACACCTCGATCCACTGGCATGGCCTGCTCGTGCCGTTCCAGCTCGATGGCGTGCCGGGCGTAAGTTTTCCCGGCGTGAAGCCGGGCGAGACCTTCACAGCGGAATTTCCCGTGCGGCAGGCAGGCACCTATTGGTGGCATTCGCATAGCGGGCTGCAGGAACAGGCCGGTCATTATGGTCCGATCGTGGTCGATCCCGCAGGTCCCGATCCGGTGCAGGCCGACCGCGAATATATCGTGGTGCTGAGCGAGTTCAGCGAAATGTCGCCCCACACGATATTCGACAAGCTCAAGAAGGGCGAAGGCTACTTCAACTACAACCAGAATACCTGGACCGACGACTATCCGCTCTCGGGCGAGGATCGCCGGATGTGGGCCAGAATGCGCATGATGCCAACCGACATCCTCGATGTGTCGAGCGCAACTTATACATATCTGCTGAACGGTCATGGACCGCTCGACAATCTGGAATATCTTTTCCGTCCGGGCGAGCGTGTGCGGCTTCGGTTCATCAATGCCGGCGCCATGACATTTTTCAATATTCGCATCCCCGGCCTGCCGATGACCGTGGTTCAAGCCGACGGGCAGAACGTCGAGCCGGTCGAAGTGGACGAGTTCCAGATCGGCGTCGCGGAAACCTACGACGTCGTGGTGACGCCGGGTGAGCAGCAGGCTTACACGCTGATGGCGGAGTCGATGGATCGGTCAGGTATGGGCATCGCAACGCTGGCGAGCACGCCCGGCGCGCGTGCGGCCATCCCGCCGCTGCGCGATCCCCCGCTGCTCACTATGGCCGATATGGGCATGAGCGGTATGGACCATGGCTCCGGCGGCGATGCTGGTATGGCCGGCATGGACCATGGCGCTGGCGGGATGGCCGGAATGGATCACGGATCGAGCGGAGCGGCTGGCGCGGACGGGATGTCCGGTATGGATGGCGGTTCGGCGGAGATGACCGGAATGGCTGGCATGGCGGGAGGCATGCAGATGCGCGATACCTCGCTATTGCCTCCCGATGTGAAGGTCGGACCGGGCATCGACATGGTGTCGATGAACCCGGTCGACCGGATGGGCGATCCCGGGATTGGCCTTGCCGATGTCCCGCACCGTACCCTCGACTATCGCAAGCTGCGCGCGCTGACACCAAACAAGGACTCGCGAAGCCCTTCGCGCCGGATGGAAATCCATCTTACCGGGAACATGGAACGCTACATGTGGTCGTTCGACGGCAAGAAATTCTCCGCCGTCTCCGAGGAGCCGATCCGCTTTGCCTATAATGAACGCGTGCGGGTAAAGCTGATCAATGACACGATGATGGCACACCCGATCCATCTGCACGGACACTTCTTCGAGCTGGTCAACGGTGCACCTCCAAACCGTCAACCACTGAAGCACACGGTTATCCTGCAACCGGGTGGCAGCGCGCAGTTCGACCTGACGGCGGACGAGCCGGGCGACTGGGCCTTCCACTGCCACCTTCTCTATCACATGCATGCCGGGATGTTTCAGATCGTCACGGTTGCCAATCCTGCCGGAGAGGGCGCATGAAGATATCTATCATCAGCCTGCTTGCCTCGGCCGCCGCGGGTTCGGTTCTCGCCTCCCCCGCCGCGGCGCAGCATGCGGGTCACTCGCCAGTGGAACCGCAGCAGAGCGCCGAGGCGCAGGCTGACGCCAAAACAAAGTGCGAGGCGGCAGCCGAGCGCCATCGCGCGATGGGGCATCCGGTAGCAGAGGGGGCTTGCGGCCCCGCTGCCCAGCCTGAAGTTGCGATGGACCATTCGACGATGGATCATGGTTCGATGCCGCAGGGCAGGCCTGACGAAGGCGCGATGGATCATTCGCAAATGAACCGCGGCGACATGGGGCAGGCGGAAGCCAGCAGCTCGTCGATGGACCATGGGCAGATGGATCACAGCCAGATGAACCATGGGCAGATGGGATCGCAGGACATGCAGGGCATGGACCATTCGGCGATGCAGATGGGCTCGAACGACGATATCCCGCTGCTGCCGCCTCCTCCCGAAGCTGGGAGCGGTCCCGCGCGCGCGGCGGTTGCGATCTGGGGCGAGGAAGCCATGAACGAAGCGCGGCGCGAACTTGTCCGTGAGACCGACGGCGGGATGCGCTTCTGGTTTCAGGGCGACCGCCTTGAGTATCGCGCACGCGAAGGAGCTGATGGATATCTTTGGGATATCCAGGGATATTATGGCGGTGATATCGACAAGTTCTGGTTCAAATCCGAGGGTGAAGGCAGCTTCGGTGAGCCCGTCGAGGGCGCCGAGGTCCAGGCGCTCTGGAGCCGCGCCATCGCACCCTTCTTCGATTTCCAAGCCGGTGTCCGTCAGGATCTGACGGGGCCCGAGCGCACCCATGCGGTCATCGGTGTCCAGGGCATTGCCCCTTACCAGTTCGAGATCGACGTCGCGGCGTTCGTATCGAGCAAGGGCGATGTAACGGCGCGCTTTGAGGGCGAGCTTGATCAGCGCATCACGCAGCGGCTGATCCTTCAGCCGCGTGCCGAAATCGCTCTTTCGGCGCAGGATATTCCTGAACTGGGTATCGGCTCAGGTCTCGACCGGATCGAGGCAGGTCTGCGTCTTCGCTACGAGTTCGCACGCGAATTCGCGCCTTATGTCGGCGTTTCCCAGGAATGGCGGATTGGACAAAGCGCCGATTTTGCACGCGCCGCAGGGGAAGACGCGAGCGTGACGAATTACGTCGTGGGCTTGCGATTCTGGTTTTAAAGGAAGGAAATATCCAATGAGGATAAGACTATCTCTAAGCGCGGTCGCCCTGGCCTTGGCTGCAGGCGGCACTCCCGCCCTGGCACAATCCATGGACCATTCGGCGCATTCGGAACATTCGGTATCAACGCCGATGGATCATACGGAGCAGGGCATGAACCATGCCGAGCATATGGCTGCGATGAACGATGACGTTGCTGGGGCAGAAGCAATTCTGACATCATATCGCGATGCCCTGACGTCGCGCGATGCAGAGGCCATGGCTGCGCTGTTTGCCCAGGAATCCTTCATTTACGAAAACGGCAAGGCGGAAGGCAGCTTCACGCATTACATGGAGCATCACCTGGGACCGGAACTCGATGCAATAACCAGCTTCACCTTCGGCGAACCGACGCTCGCAGTCACCCGGATGGGACATATGGCGTATGGCCGCGAAACGTACACCTATCGGATCGAACTGGCCGACGGTCGCGTAATCGACCGCGAAGGGGTTGCGACCTCGGTCCTCGCCCATGATGCAGATGGCTGGAAGATCGTTCAGTACCATTCATCGTCACGCGCACCGCGTAATAACTGATCTGATCGGGGGAACACCGATTGGCGACACGCTCTTTCAAGCTGCGTCTTCATGTGCTGGGCAGCAAGCTTCACAAATGGCTGGCAGTCTTTGTCGGCGTCCAGGTGCTACTGTGGATGATCACCGGGGCGCTGATGTCGTTCCTCGACATCGAAGAGGTTCGGTCCGAACATGTCGTTTCGCGCGCGCCGGAGGTTCTGCCCGCCGATGCTGTCATGCCAGAATGGCTCGATAGCAGAGAGGGGGTGGTTTCCCTTGCGACGCGCGCGGTCGCCGGCAGGGCCGTAACCGAGGTCCGCCGGGACGATGGAAGCGTCACGCTCCGCGACCCGGATAGCGGCATGCTCATCTCGCCCCTTCCCGCCGCGAGCGCACGGGCCATCGCCCGACGTGCCTGGACCGGGCCACCGACCACCGTAGCGACCACACGCCTCATCGAAGACGCTGTCGGGACCGAATTCCGGGGTCCGTTCCCGGCGTGGCAGATCACTTACGGCGATGAGGATAATACCCGCGTCTACATCGATGCATCCAGCGGCTCGGTGCTCGCTGCCCGCAGCGACACCTGGCGCTTGTTCGACTTTGTCTGGGGGCTGCATATTATGGACTGGACGCAGCGCGACCGGATCAACAGCTGGTGGCTGCTGTTGTTCGGGATCGGCGGGACAATCATCGCGGTTTCGGGCTTTGTCTTGCTTGCCAACCGGTTCCCTTGGATCAGGCGGCGGGCGAAACATGTGCCGAATGCCCCCTGAAGCCGCTCCCAGTTTAATCAGGTTCGGCTCGGGCAAAGCGGACCAGAAGGATCGTGAGCGCCGGCACGATCGTCCACATCGCGATCGGAATCAGCGCCAGACCCGTGATTGGCTCCTGCGGCATCAAATCGCTGTAGCGCCAGCTCAGGAAGCTTTCTGCCGGAAGCGAAGTAGCGATCATTTCAACGGCGATGGCGACGACAAGCCCGAAACCGAAATAGACCGCATAGGGCATTTTGGCGGCTTGCCAGGGCCACGCGCGCCCGCCGCGCAATGCTGCAAGGCTATACGCTGTCAGCAGGATCACGCCATCGCCCAGGCTTGCAATGCCGCAGCGAATGGTCTGCTCATAAGGCTCGAGATTTCCCGGCTTGAAAAACGGCATCTGGAAAATCTCCCAGACGAACGCGATCAGGCTTCCACAAAAAAAGATCAGCCAATGGGTTCTGGTCATGCTGCAGGTACGCCCGAAAAATCTGCGCAAGCAAATAGCGATCGTCCGGATTTCCAGGTCCCGGACAGAGTCCTTGGCGCCCCGAAGCGTGAATCAGTCACGGTCTTCGCGGCTCTCGGTCTTGGCCATGCGAGCAGCGCGTTCGAGAAATTTCCGCATGTCACCTGCTGCCAGTTCGGTAAGCGGATGTCGGCTCGCCTCAGGGCGCGGTTCGATCATGTCCGCTCGTTTCCTGATCTGTTCGATCTGTTCATCGCTCGCCCCGGACAAAAGGCCGAGAACTATGTTCTCGAGAGTTATGAGGCGAATGCGCATTTGCACCAGTTCGGCATGATCGGGCTCCGGGATATCCCAGCTGCCGTTCTCATTGACCGTGCTCACGACTGCTTCTCCGACGGCTCTGCTGGCACCATGATACTCCCCATTCGTCGTTATCGGCTTCTCTCAAAAAGGTGGCCGAAAAACAGCACCGCTGCAACCGGCCGTGCTTCGGCCCACCAGCCCCACCGCTGCTGCGGATTGTTTGAGGGGAAGAGATGGCGGCTGCGTAAAGAGGATGACTGCACACAGCATCCACCGCAAGACCGACGAAAGGAAATCGACCATGAAACTGACAGTTCTAGCTTTCGCGCTCGCCACCGGCCTGGCAACCACCCCGGCAATGGCCCGGCAACAGCATGACCACGGGGATCAAGCGGCGGCGCAGCAGCAGTCACACGCTGGCCATATGATGCAGGATTCGGCGGCCATGACGGCCCACCGCGAGAAGATGGCTGAAATGCGCGCGCTGATGCAGCAGGCCCACGCGGCGAGCGATCCTGCCGAACGCCAAAGGCTTATGGCCGAACATCGTGCAAAAATGCAGGAACACATGGCGGGCATGATGCAGGGGGACAACGCCGATATGATGGCGGCCTGTCACCAGCACATGATGATGATGCATGACATGATGGAGCAGATGGCGGCTCACGAGAACATGGCGCAAGACGATTAGGAGGCGGTGGCCGGGCTCTCGCTTTGTGCCTGAGCCTGGCCACACTCTTACCAGGGCGCGGTGCAAGGCAGGAGGTCCGACCATCTCGTGAGTAAAATTTGAACCCTCACGCGTCGAC
This sequence comes from Erythrobacter ani, assembly GCF_019204025.1. Taxonomy (GTDB): domain Bacteria; phylum Pseudomonadota; class Alphaproteobacteria; order Sphingomonadales; family Sphingomonadaceae; genus Erythrobacter; species Erythrobacter ani. The sequence continues at coordinate 315,486 of NZ_JAGSPB010000003.1, read as the reverse complement.
GATCGCCGCGCTCTATCACCGCAAGAGATGAAGGTTCGCAGAGCATTACAGACACAATAGGTTGCACGACCATCGCCAAGACCGGAGCCCGTAGAGAATGAAACGAATACAATTCATGGCTATTGTGGCCGCCAGTCTGCTCTGGATAAGTCCGGCCCAGGCCCATGGCGACGAGGAACATGGCGAAGCGGCCAGTGCTGTCGTCTCCGATGCGGCGTCAAAAGATATCCAGGCTGCGCAGGGGCACGGCGACACGGCTGCTGATCATGACGGGGCGAAGGGACAAGATGCAGACGAAGGCGACAAGGGCGTGGTCGGTGTGCTCAAGTCGCTGCATCCCGCCACCGTACACTTTCCGATCGCCTTGTTCTTTATGGCCGCTCTCACCGAGCTATTCGTCATCGCACGGAAGGGCACAGGCCTAGAGTCGGCAGTGCGCGTACTTGTTTATGGCGGTGCCGCCGGGGCGGTCGTGGCGGCCATATTCGGTTGGATCCATACCGGTCTCTGGTTCGGCGGAGATACTGCGATGCAGGTTCATCGCTGGAACGGAATGCTGATCGCGGTTCTCGGTCTGGCGATGGCCTATCTGGCGAGCCGTGCTTCCGCGAGCCGGACCGCGTTTCGCGCCGCAATCTTTGCCATGGCCGCTCTAGTGCTGGTGCAGGGATTTCTGGGCGGCGAGCTTGCGCACGGTGCCAATCATCTTGGTATCTCCTGGCTTTGAAGGATAGAATGATGCGCAGATCAAATCGGAACGCGTTTGTTGCCCCCCTTGCTGCGGCGGCATTGGGGCTAGGGCTCGCTGCCTGTGATCAGACGCAGGACACTTCATCAGAAGCTGAAGCCTTGCCACTGTATACGGCCCCGCCGACCGAGAGCACAGGTGCTGGCGAAGGCGAAAGAGACAACGCTGCCTTTCCCGCTGGAGAGGCCAACACGAACCGGTCGGGTGAAGCTGCGACTGCCGGTAGGCAACCAGACCGACCGGCGAGCACTCCGGTAGTAGCGTCGTCCCCTGCGGCCACTCCCCCGCCGGTGAATGCCCAGCCTAGCAACACACCCGATCCTCATGCGGGCCACTATATGCCATCCATGCCCGACCATGACATGCCCTCGATGTCCGATCAGGCGCATGGATCGTGACCTGGCGTTTCGCCTTCTGATCGGCCCAAAAACGGCCGACGCTCGTTTTACCAGTCACTACGAATAACAAGTCGTCGTTTGCCAAAGGCGCTTTATCTCATCTGTCCGATTTTGGGGGTATTGATGGGGGTATTTGCAAGACGACTCAAAAAGTTTATTAGGTAAATCAGCACGTTATATGCTCTCTATATTTCCCTCCTCCGCTACCAACGGAAACTCACCAATTTCTGTTCGGTTCTGCGTCCTTGCCATTCCGTGCCGATGGCGCGATCGAATTGTCTTGGTCCGCAGGAAGCAGCGTTGGGCCTGTGACAGCATTGCGGGTCCGCCAATCGAGGCGCCATCGGGCAGCAGTTCTTGTTCGTGGTCCAGCCGATTGAGATGATCGCTAAGCGGAGCGACAAGCTGTTGTTAAAACTAAGTGTCGCGGACGATTTGCGCGCTAGCTCACGCGGCATGAAGATCGAACAGAGCTTCGGGCAGGTTGCTATCGATCTGCAGACTCCCGACGAACCTGTGGGCTTTGAATTCTTCGACGAATTACGGTTTTCCGTGCCACGAACTCAAGAATATCGTCGGGCCTTAATGAGCTCGAATGAAGCCATGGTGAGCATGAAATATTGAAACGGCAGGCTATTGTCAGAAGCTCTCAGCCGCCTAAACAGGCTCGATGGCACAGGGGACACACGATTTCGCGCCCGATCCGCGCAACGAGACGGTACTCATCAATGTGAACGGCACGTTGGTGCCCCGGGCGGAAGCGACTGTTTCGGTTTTCGACAGCGGTTTCATGCTCGGCGACGGGGTATGGGAAGGTCTGCGATTGCATCGCGGCAGAATTGCGTTTCTGGATGCTCATCTGGATCGGCTCTACGAGGGCGCGAAGGCGATCGCGATGGATATTGGCTTATGCCGCAGCGACCTTTCAGACCGCCTCTACGCGACCATAGACAGCAACGGAATGCGCGGCGCCGAGGGTGTGCATATGCGCCTGATGGTGACGCGAGGCGTCCGCTCGACACCGTATCAGGACCCTCGCGTTGTAATTTCTCCAGCGACCATCGTGATCATCCCGGAATATAAGGCGCCGCTTCCATCGACGATCGAATCGGGGATCAGACTGTTCACCGTTCACGTCCGGCGCGGCGACCCCGCGGTGCAGGATCAGAAGCTGAATTCGCACAGTAAGCTCAACTGCATCACGGCGTGCATCCAGGCGACGCAGGCGGGCGCTGACGAAGCGCTGATGCTCGATCCGCATGGCTTCGTGGCGACGTGCAACTCGACGCATTTCTTCATCGTCCGAAAAGGCGAGGTTTGGACTTCGAGCGGGGATTATTGCCTCGGCGGGATTACTCGCAGCAATGTCATCCAGGTTTGCTGCGAAGAGGGCATTTCTGTGCTTGAGAAAAACTTCTCGCTCACGGATGTCTACGGCGCGGATGAGGCTTTTGTCACAGGGACCTTTGCCGGCGTCGTTCCAGTGACAGAGGTTGACGGCCGGCAACTGACCGACCGGCGAGGGCCGATGGTCGAACGATTACAGGGTCTGTACAAGGCGCTGATGGAGCGAGATGTCGCATGACCGTTCGCATCGCGATGTGGAGCGGTCCACGAAATATATCGACCGCCATGATGCGAAGCTTTAGCGCGCGCAGCGATTGCGCGGTATCCGATGAGCCGTTTTATGGCGGTTTCCTGAAAGACAGCGGCGAGCCGCATCCGTTGGCTGCGGAAACTATCGCGGATATGGATTGCGACTGGCACTCCATCGTCCAGGCTCAATCCGGGATCGCTCCGCGCGGGAAGACAATTTGGTATCAGAAGCATATGCCGCATCACATGATCGGTCCGGTTTCGATTGCTGATTTCTCAAACCATCGCCACGCTTTCCTGATCCGTGCGCCCGAGCGTGTGGTCGCGAGCTATCGCAACAAGAATGAGCTTCGCAGCGCCGAAATGCTGGGATTTGCGAAATTGCGAGAATATTTTCAGTTCGAATGCGATCGAACCGGAATGTCCCCACCGGTGCTCGATTCAGACGACATCCTTCGCGATCCTCAGGGTACCTTGTCCAGTCTATGCGGTGCGCTCGGAATTGCGTGGGATCCGGCCATGCTGTCTTGGGAGAAGGGACCGCATGCGGAGGACGGTGTCTGGGGCGCACATTGGTATGACAAGGTGAACGCGTCGACCGGTTTTGGCGCAGCGCCGGGGAATCTGCCCGACTTGGACGGAGATTATGCAAAGGTGGCGGAGGCCTGCCGCGCCGACTACGAAGCGCTGAAGGCGCATGCTCTCTGAAAATGTTTTCCGCGCCTCACAAATTCAATCGGTCCCGCTGATGCGAAAGCTCTGCTAGCACGCCGCCCTATGAACGAATGGATATCATTAGCGCGCGATGCAACGCAGGCGGCTCAGACTTACTCCAATGAGGTGCGAGAGGCTGTGCAGGCGCGGGTTGCGGCAGACCCCGCGCTTTTGACGGCAGAGCAGCATGCGGTGCACGGCTTTGCCTGGGTTGCGGCAAGCGTCGCTGCAATGGAGGCGACGGCCGACTGGTGCGCACGCGGTGAAGTTTCCGGACGGATTGGGAAGATCGAGGAATTGACCCTCCGTATCGGATTTGGGGAGTATTGCGCTCAGCTAGTGCACGGTGTGCAAATGAGTGCCAGCGAAGTAGTGCGTCCCGAGGCATTGGGCGCAGAAGGGGCTGCGAGCGTATTTGGCGGCGATCCGGCGGTACGGCGTTTCCTCGTCGAAGGAAGCACTGCGGCAACGCGCGCCGAATTTGCACGATTGCTGAGCAGCGGCGCGAGGCCCGACGAAAGCCTTGGCGATGAAACACTGGACTTGGTTCGTGAGCAATTTCGTTCCTTCACTGCTGACAGGATAACGCCGCGTGCACATCAATGGCACATGGAAGATGACCTCATCCCGGAAGGCGTCATCGCCGAAATGGCCGAGCTTGGCGTTTTCGGAGTGTGTATCGATGAAAGCTATGGCGGTCTGGGCCTTGGCAAGCTTGCCATGTCGATCGTTTCCGAAGAGCTTTCGCGCGGATGGATTTGTGCTGGATCGCTGGGCACACGCTCCGAGATCGCGGGCGAGTTGATCGGCGAAAACGGCACCGTCGCGCAGAAGGCAAAGTTTCTGCCGGGTATTGCGGACGGATCAATCCTGCCGACAGCAGTTTTTACCGAACCGGACACCGGTTCCGATCTCGCCAGCGTGCGCACCCGGGGGCGGCGAACGAAAGGCGGTGATTGGCGCATCGATGGCGCGAAGACGTGGATTACCCACGCGGCCCGGGCCGATCTGATGACGCTGCTGGTGCGCACCGACCCGGATCAACCGGGCTACCGGGGACTATCGATGTTCCTCGCTGAAAAGATTCGCGGCAGCGATTCCGACCCGTTTCCCGATGACGGCATCAACGGCAGCGAGATCGAAGTGCTCGGCTATCGCGGGATGAAGGAATATGCTCTCGGTTTCGATGGCTTTGCCGTGGCGGACGATGCCCTGCTGGGCGATGCCGAGGGGCAGGGCTTCAAACAACTGATGCGGACATTCGAGGGTGCGCGGATTCAAACCGCTGCGAGAGCGATTGGCGTGGCTTGGAACGCGTTTGATCTTGCGCTCGATTATGCCGAGGGACGCAAACAATTTGGCGAGCCGCTGACCCGGTTCCCGCGGGTCTCGGACAAGCTGGCATTAATGGCCGTCGAGATCGTCATGAGCCGCGAGCTGACCTATTTCGCGGCGCGGCAAAAGGATCGCGGCAACCGCTGTGATATCGAAGCCGGGATGGCGAAACTGCTCGCCGCACGTACCGCATGGAGCGCAGCCGACAACGCTGTGCAGATTCATGGCGGGAACGGCTACGCGCTGGAATACCCCATCAGTCGGGTGCTGTGCGATGCGCGTATTCTCAACATCTTCGAGGGCGCTGCGGAGATACAGGCGCAGGTTATCGGTCGGGGATTGCTTTCGGCATAGCGAGATTAGCACCTGCTGCAGTGCAGCGTGTTCATTGACGCATGGCCCTGACGCTTTATGCCAAGCTCCATGCATTCCAGCGTCGTTCTTGGTCCGCCGCCATCGCTCACTTCGCTGATCGCGGACCAGCCAGTTGCGCTTTTCCTCGACTTCGACGGGACGCTGGTAGAACTGGCGCCTGGCCCAGATGCGATCAATCCGCGCGCGGGGCTGGCCCAATACCTTTCGGCGCTTGCCGACAGGTTGGAGGGGCGCTGCGCTTTGGTGAGCGGCCGCGGCATTACGGATATCGAGAAACATCTGGGCCCGCTGACTGTTGCGGCTGCGGGATCGCATGGATCGGATATGCGGCGGCGCGATGGAACCGCGTTGGGGCCGGGCGCTCTGGATGTACCTGCTCTGATCGACCGCGAAATGCGCGACTTTGCCGCCCAAAATCAGATCGATTACGAAAAAAAGCCGCACGGCGCAGCGCTCCACTATCGCTCCCGTCCCGGCGCAGGCAAAGCAGCACGCTCCTTTGCCGAGGAACTGGCCACACAGCATGGCTGGGCTGCACAGCATGGCAAGGCTGTCGTTGAGATCGTTGCAAAGTCCGCGAACAAGGGCGCAGCGGTCACCGCGTTTATGGCGGAAAGCCCTTTCGCAGGATCGCACCCGGTCTTCATTGGTGATGATCTCACCGATGAGGCGGGCTTTGGTGCTTGCTATGAATTGGGCGGGGCGGGCATTCTCGTCGGCTCACCGCGCAGCACGAGCGCGCGATACCTCCTCCCTGATGTTCAATCCGTACACGAATGGCTGGAATTATGACCGAGCAGCGTCTCCCTAATCTCGAACTCTGGCCTATCGGTAATTGCCAGGTATCCGGCTTGATCGATCAGACGGGCGCGCTGGTGTGGGGCTGCGTGCCACGCGTCGATGGCGATCCGGTGTTTTCGGCCCTGCTCAATGGTGACCAACGCGATGCCGGCATCTGGCGGTTCGAGTTGGAGGGGCAGGTAAGTGCAAAACAGAAGTATATTCGCAACACTCCCAACCTCGTAACCACGCTCGAGGGGAAAGACGGCAGCGTAGTGGAAATCCTCGATTTCTGCCCGCGATATGAACGCTCTGGCCGGATGTACCGTCCGGTCGCTTATTCTCGTATCGTCCGCCCCATCGCCGGGAACCCGCGTGTGCGTGTGGTGCTGAAGCCGGTGAAGAATTACGGTGCACAGGTCGCGGAAACCACGCACGGGACCAATCACATCCGCTACCTCGTCGGCCCGCAGGCACTGCGCCTTTCGACCGATGCACCTGTCGGCTACATCATGGAGGGCCGCACTTTCCGCATAGAGGAAGACACCCATTTCTTTCTTGGCCCGGACGAACCGTTTGTCGGCAATGTTCGCGAGCAAGTCCGCTCTATGGAGCAGGCGACGCGCAAGTACTGGCAGCGCTGGGTGCGAATGTTGGCAATTCCGCTGGAATGGCAGGAAGAGGTCATTCGCTGCGCGATCACTCTCAAATTGTGTCAGCACGAAGAAACCGGCGCAATCGTTGCAGCGCTTACGACCTCAATCCCCGAGGCTGCCGATTCGGAGCGTAACTGGGATTACCGTTACTGTTGGATCCGCGATTCCTATTACACCATTCAGGCGCTAAACCGTCTAGGCGCGCTCGACGTGATGGAGAAATACCTCTCCTATCTGCGCAACATTGTTGACGGTGCTCGTGGAGGACAGATCCAGCCGCTCTATTCGGTCATGGGTGAGAGCGAGCTGGACGAGACCACCGCAAGCTATCTGGCTGGCTATCGCGGGATGGGGCCGGTTCGGCGCGGCAATGCGGCCTACAAACAGATTCAGCACGACTGCTATGGCCAGATCGTGCTGCCAAGTGTGCAAGGGTTCTTCGATACACGCTTGCTGCGAATGGCAGACAGCCACGATTTCGAGAACCTGGAACAGGTTGGCAAGATGGCTTGGGCCATGCACGACCAGCCCGACGCTGGTCTGTGGGAATTCCGTACTCGGCAGGAAGTGCACACCTATTCGGCGGTGATGAGCTGGGCCGCCTGCGACCGGCTGGCGAATGTCGCCGAGCATATCGGCAAGATCGACCGTGCCGAGCTATGGCGTGAACGCGCGGACGCCATCCGCGAGAAAATCGAAGCCGAAGCGTGGAAAGAGAACGGCGAAGGCGGGCATTACGGCGCCAGTTTCGAAAGCGATTACCTCGACGCTAGTTTGCTGCAAATGGTCGAATTGCGCTTCCTTTCGCCTGACAATGAGCGATTCAAGCAGACCTTCGCCGCCGTTGAAGAGCATCTGAGGCGCGGCGACCATATGCTGCGCTATGCTGCCGAGGATGATTTCGGCGCGCCCGAGACGGCATTTAATGTCTGCACGTTCTGGTTGATCGAAGCGCTCCATCTCGCCGGACGCGATGCCGAGGCATGCAAGCTGTTCCGAACCATGCTGAGCCATACCACGCAGTCGGGGCTGCTATCGGAAGATCTCGATTATGAAACGGGCGAGCTTTGGGGGAACTTCCCGCAGACCTACTCGCTGGTAGGAGTAATCAACTGCGCCGGATTGCTGTCCAAATCCTGGAGTGAAGTGCGATAACCTATCCATGAGCCGCCTTGTCGTCATCTCGAACCGCGTCGCCGTACCCAAAGCGCGCGGGGCGGCCGGCGCGCAGGGCGGACTTGCAGGGGCGTTGAATGCGGCGTTGAAAGACCGCGGCGGTCTGTGGTTCGGCTGGTCCGGGCAGGAAAGCGAAGATCGCACCGGGAACATGAACGTCCAGCGGGACGGAGGCGTGACGACAGCGACCATCGATCTGAGCACGCGTGACGTGGATGAGTATTACAACGGATACGCCAATTCGACGCTGTGGCCGCTGTTCCATTACCGGATCGACCTGGCCGAATTCGAAAACGAAACCGGCCGCGGTTATGAGAGGGTGAATGAGCGCTTTGCGGAAAGCGTAATGCCGTTGATTGAAGAAGACGACATCGTTTGGGTGCACGACTACCACCTGATCCCGATTGGGCACCGTTTGCGCGAACATGGGGCCAAAAACCGGATCGGTTTCTTCCTCCACACACCATGGCCGCCGACGCGGTTGCTCACATCGCTCCCTTTTCACGAGCGATTGGTTCTGACCATGCTCAGCTACGATCTCATCGGCTTCCAGACAGAAGAATGGCTCTCCAGCTTCGTGCATTATTGCGAAACCGAACTGGGTGCGGATGTCGACAAGGCGAGCGGTCGCATTACCCACGAGGGACGCACCACGACAGCGCGTTCCTATCCTATTGGGATCGATTGGGATCATTTCCAAGCCCAGGGTGATACCGGTGAGGCTCGCCAGGCGACGCAAAGACTGCTTGCCTCCACTCGCCATCGCACTGGGATGATTGGTGTCGATCGGCTGGATTATTCCAAAGGCCTTCCCGAACGGATCGACGGGATTGGGCGCTTCTTTGACCAGAACCCGGAGCGCGTGCGGGACCTCGTCTTCATACAGATCGCCCCGCCGAGCCGGGAAGACGTCGAAAGCTATCAGAAAATTCGCGCCGAGCTCGAACAGAAAACAGGACAGATCAACGGCGCAAGAAGCGAAGTCGACATGGTCCCCATTCGCTATGTGAACCAGGGGTATAGCCATGCCGAACTTTATGGTTTCTTTCGCGCCGCAAAAATTGGGCTGGTCACCCCGCTGCGCGACGGCATGAACCTAGTGGCCAAGGAGTACGTCGCCGCGCAGGATCCTGACGATCCCGGTGTACTGATCTTGTCGGATTTCGCCGGAGCTGCGCATCAACTTGATTGTGATGGGAAGGGTGCGTTGATCGTCAATCCGCATAGCCCGGATGCGTTCGCCCGCGCGATCGAGGCGGCGCTAGACATGCCGCTGCACGAGCGCAAAAGCCGTTACGAAGCTATGATCGGAACTGTGCGGGATGAAAATGTGCAGGCTTGGATGAAGACGTTCTGCGGTGATTTAGCCGGCGACCTGTTACCGGCGAACTAGACCCAGCGCCGCTCCAACGGACTCGTTTCATCGAGAAAGCCGGCCTCTCGCGCGACTCTGGTCTTGAGGTCGAGGTGCCTGAATTCGCCTCGCTTGGCCAAAACCTTATTAATGCGGTCGACCAGATCTGATGGGCTGAAAGGTTTGCGAAGATAGTCCTGCGCCCCGGCATAAATCGCTCGATTTTCATCAGCTTCTCCGCTCATCGCGGTGAACATGATTACGGGCAGATCATAGAATATCGCAGACCCTCGCAGTTTTCGCAGCAAACTGACGCCCGAGATACCGGGCATGTCCTGATCCAATAGAAGGACGTCCGGCCGCCTTTTCGCCATCAGCTCCCACGCTTCCTCACCGCTGGTGACCCAGCCGCACGCATGTCCTGCATCGATGAGCAAATCGCACGCCATCTCGGCGATCAATTCATCATCGTCGGCGATGAGTACATATGCCATTGCGATGCCTTCCCGTTTGAAGTTGGACTCGCCCGTTTGAAGTTGGACTCGAAGCGATGGCGTGGTGGTTACCCGCACGGTTACCACTTCCGTGTTTTCGGTAGGATACGCATCGATACGTAGCGATCCTGTTGCTTATTTCGCGTTCGAGCGTTCGCGCGGTTGTACGTGGCCAAGCGCGCTGCCACTCTCGTCGGCGATGATTCGAGAAACAGATACCAGCGCGTTCCTTCCCACTGAAGCAATCCACAATCTGCGCGATTATGGGGGCTATCCTGTCACGGGCGGCGGGCGAGTCAAAACCGATCTGCTTTTTCGTTCGGGCCACCATGCAGAGGCCTCAGAGAGCGATCTTGCACTCATATCCAAGCTTGATCTGCAGCACGTGGTCGATCTGCGTGGAGACAGTGAACGTGAACGCCATACCTGTCGCCGGCCGGCAGGGTTCGCCGCCGAAGTGCTTTTCTTTGAGGGAGAGACCGCGGGGCTCGCTCCGCATCTTGAGGCCGCAGAGGGGAACATAGATGCGAAGACTGCCCATAACGCCATGGTCGAGCTCTATGGCGCACTCCCCGATCGGACCGGCCTGAATTCGATCCTGCGGGACTATTTCACCGCATTGGCCTCGGGACGAGGGGCAAGTCTCGTCCATTGCGCGGCTGGGAAGGATCGAACCGGCATTGCGGTGGACTTGCTTCACCACCTTCTTGGCGTGCATCCAGACGATGCAATGCACGATTACCTGCTGACCAACCATTCACCGCGCAATGAAGAGCGCATTGCCCACGGGATGGCGCTCATGGGCGGTAAGTATGGCGCTAGGGACGAAGCAACCATGCGCGTGCTGATGGCGGTGGATGCCGAGTTCCTCGAAGCGGCGCGCAAGTCGATGACCGACGGTTTCGGTTCCGCCGACGCGTATCTGGAGCAGATCCTGGGTGTCGATGCGGCGAAGCGTGCGGCGATAAAAGAACAGCTTGTGGATGCGTAATACAATCCTCGCTGGTGCGAATTGAAGCGGCGCTGCCAAACGCCTAAGTCGTGAATTTGAAGTCAATAGGAATACGAAACATGGCTACCCATCGCACCAAGATGCTGATCATCGGCTCCGGCCCTGCGGGCTACTCCGCCGCCATTTATGCCGCGCGCGCAATGCTGGAGCCTATCGTGGTTCAGGGACTTCAGCCGGGCGGCCAGCTTACTATCACCACCGATGTCGAAAACTACCCGGGTTTTCGTGACGTGGTCCAGGGGCCGTGGCTCATGGAGGAAATGAAGGCGCAGGCAGAGCATGTCGGCACCCGCATGATGTGGGACACGATCGTTTCTGTCGATCTGGAAAACGGCCCCCCTTACAAGGCCATCGGTGACAGCGGCGACGAATATATCGGCGACACGCTGGTCATTTGCACCGGTGCTCAGGCCAAATGGCTTGGAGTTCCAGGCGAGCAGGAGCTGGGCGGTAAGGGCGTATCGGCTTGCGCGACGTGCGACGGGTTCTTCTACCGCGGCAAAAAGGTCGCGGTGATCGGCGGTGGCAATACCGCGGTCGAGGAGGCGCTCTACCTCACAAACCATTCCGACAACGTGACCCTGATCCATCGCCGCGACGAATTGCGGGCGGAAAAAATCTTGCAGGACCGACTACTCAAGCACCCGAAAATTTCGACGCTCTGGAACAAGACCGTGAAGCGTTTTGAAGCAGGTGAGGACGGTGCGCTGCATCATCTCGTGCTCGAGGATACCGTCACCGGCGAAAGCTCCACGCTGGAAGTCGATGGCGCATTTGTGGCGATCGGCCACGCACCCGCGACTGAGCTGTTCAAGGGCAAGCTGGCGATGGACGACAGCGGCTATCTCGACGTCGAACCCGGCACGCCAAAGACCGCCTTGCCTGGTGTGTTCGCAGCTGGCGATGTGACCGATCACGTCTACCGTCAGGCCGTCACCGCCGCAGGTATGGGCTGCATGGCGGCGCTCGATGGAGAGCGTTTCCTAGCGACTATGGAACAGGCAACGGCAGAGCCTGAAACCGAAGCGGCAGAGTGAGTTTCCTGCTCGCCGTCTAAGCGGTCACGAACGGGCTTTGCTGACCTCCTGCTCCGAACACGATCATGGCTGCGCTCACGATCAGCGCGATCAGGATCACGCTCGATAAGGCGAACAGTACGAAGCGAACCATCACTCTGTTAGCGGTAGCCTGTACCACGCTGTGTACGATCCGCAGTCCGACGTAAATCCATGCGAGAAACGCATTCATTCCATCGCCAGCGCCTAAGAGCGCGAGCACGATCGCGACCGCATAGAAGACGGTAGGTTGTTCGTGCAGGTGATTGTAATTGTGCGCTTTCCACTGCACCTTGCTTGGTAACTTCTGATCGAGAAGGCCAACGACCTGCGCGTCATCCGGTTGGACATTCGCCTTGTTCATCGCGGGAATGCGGCTGGCATACATCCATGCCCACATGATCATGGTCCAGACCATCAGAGCGACCGCGGGTTGAAGAATATCCATTCCTATCATTTTCGAATTCCAATGCTTTTCAGGAGACGGCACTCGGGTCGGCGAACACGGTGGCCAGGACCGCACGTATGGCCAGCACGGTAAGGACAATGGTGTAAGCTGTGAATATCAGGATACGCACTGGAATGCGGTTCACCAGAGCTTGCCAGAGCGAATGAATGATCCTCAGGCCGACATAGATCCAAGCGAGCAGTACGTCGATTTCGGTCGGACCCATCAGGACAAGGATCAGGACTGCAGGATAGAAGACCGTCGGTTGCTCGACGAGATGCGAATAATTGTGCGATTTCCAATTGACCCGGTCGGGAAGCACCCCCTCCAGGTCTTGTCCGCGTCCACCCGGCTTGCCGATGCCGGACTTGTCCTGAAGCTTTGCCAACGCCGGGAACCGTGTACCAGCGGTCCAGAACAGCATGATCAACGTCCAGAGCACCAGCACGGCTGCGGGTGCGAGCATCTGCGCAAGCATAAGAAAGCGATCCCCTAACTCTTCCCTTGTGCAGCTTCCTGCGAAACCGCGCGGTCATTGTCAATTCAACCTGATGCAATGGTTTTTGCAAAAGCGCCCGGATCGGCATTGCCGCCGGTCAGCATGATGACCGTGCCGTCGTCGACCGGAACCTTGCCCGCCAGCGCTGCCGCAAGCGCCGCTGCGCCGCCGGGTTCAAGCACCATACGCAGGTTGGCAAAGGCCCAGCGCTGCGCATCGCGTACTTCTTGATCGGTCACAGTCGTGCCGGGCTCAGCTCGGCCCATGAGCATTTCCAGATTGAGCGGCTTGGTCGCATCTGGCTGCAACGCATCGCAGATCGTCTTGGGCGGGGTGCTCGATACCCGCACGATTTCTCCCGCTTCCAGCGCCTGACCGACCATGTCCCAGCCATACGGTTCGACCACATGGACCGCGCTGCTCGGGCAGGCGAGACTGAGACCAACGGCCAGACCTCCGCCCCCGCAGCAGGTGATTATTCGGCTTGGCTCACGCCCGAGCTGCTGCGTCGCTTCCAATCCGGCCGTGCCTTGTCCTTCCATTACCCATGGATCACCAAAGGCATGGACAAGTGTTCCGCCGCGTTCTTCGATCAGTTTTGCAGCCACCGCATCGCGGTCTTCACCTGGACGATCGTACAGCACGACCTCTGCACCGAGGGCACGCGTATTTGCGAGCTTCACCTCTGGCGCATCGCGGGGCATGACGATTGTCGCTTTGATGCCAAGACGCCTCGCAGCCCAGGCAACGCCTTGTGCGTGATTTCCGCTGGAGACGGCGACGGCGTGATCATCGTCGAGATTGTTCAGTCGCCACCATGCTCCCCTGATCTTGAATGCTCCGATGGGCTGCAGGTTCTCGCACTTCACATACGCGCTAACCCGATTGATTTGGACCGGGAGGAGCGGGGTCTGAGGGAGCGGTATGTCTTCCAGACTGCGAAGCGCGTTTCGCACACCCTCCGCGGTGGGCTTTCGATCAGTGTTCAGGATCATTTGTCCGCTTTAGCGCATTCCATTAGGGAGCGCGCAAGATTCGAATCCTGAAAGGTGTAGACATGTCGAAGGTTCTGGTGATCGGTGCAGGTGGGGTGAGCTCTGTGTGCGTCCACAAAATGGCGATGAATGCCGAGATTTTCCCTGAAATCCATCTCGCCAGCCGAACCAAATCCAAATGCGATGCCATCGCCGAAAGCGTAAAAGCGCGCACCGGCATGTCGATCGAGACCTACGAAATTGATGCCGAAGAAGTCCCAGCAATGGTCAATCTTATCAAGAAGATCGGTGCCGAACTGGTCGTCAATCTGGCGCTCCCGTATCAGGACCTGCCGATCATGGACGCCTGTCTCGAGGCGGGCGCGCATTACCTCGATACCGCCAATTACGAGCCGAAGGACGAGGCGAAGTTCGAATATAGATGGCAGTGGGCGTACCACGACAAGTTTAAGGCTGCAGGCCTGATGGCATTGCTGGGCAGTGGGTTCGATCCAGGCGTGACGAGCGTGTTCACGATGTGGCTCAAGAAACACCAGTTGAAGTCGATCCGGGAGCTCGACATTCTCGATTGCAATGGGGGTGATCACGGCCAGGCTTTCGCGACGAACTTCAACCCGGAAATTAATATCCGTGAAGTCACTGCGCCCGCGCGGCATTGGGAGAATGGCAAGTGGGTCGAGACGCCCGCGATGCAGATTTCCACCCCATTCGATTTCGAAGCGGTCGGCACACGTCAGGCATACCTAATGTATCATGAAGAGCTGGAGAGCCTGACGAAGTTCAATCCCGAGATTGAGCGCGCGCGTTTCTGGATGACGTTTGGGGACGAATACATCAAGCATCTGACCGTGCTGCAGAATGTCGGGATGACGAGCATCGAGCCTGTCCGGTACAAGGGGCAGGAAATCATCCCACTGCAATTCCTCGCTTCCGTCCTGCCGAAGCCTGAAACGCTGGGCGAGACCACCACGGGCAAAACCAATATCGGTGTGATCGCAACTGGCGAAGCTCTCGACGGGTCGGGGGAGAAGACTTTCTACATCAACAATATTTGCAGTCACGAAGCCGCATACGCCGAAACCGGCAATCAGGCGGTCAGCTACACAACCGGCGTCCCTGCCATGGTCGGCAGCGCGATGATGGTAACAGGCAAATGGGCGGGCGAAGGCGTTTTCAATATGGAGGAGATGGATCCCGACCCGTTCATGGAAATGCTCAATGAGCATGGTCTGCCGTGGCAGGTGAAAGAGTTGGATGGGCCTGTCGGCTTCTGATGTCCGGCACGACAAACCTGAGTCGCCGAGGCTTCATAGGCGCAGCTGGTGCAGGTGCCGGACTCGTGGCCACGAGCCAGCTCGCTGCGCAAGCCGTTACCGCTACGCGTGGCAAGGTGACCGGTCCCTTCATCCTGACCACTTGGAACTTCGGCCCGGGCGCGAATGATAAAGGCTGGCCGATCCTTGCGACCGGTGGCTCAGCGCTTGATGCGGTGGAGAAAGCCATCAACCATGTCGAACTTCTCCCGGACGAATATTGGGTCGGCTATGGCGGTGTGCCCAATGAAGTGGGTGAGACCACACTCGATGCTACGATCCTTTGGGGCCCGACACATGATTGGGGTGGGGTAGGCTGCCTCAAGCGTGTGAAGCGCGCGATCTCGGTTGCACGCAAGGTCATGGAGGAAACCCAGCACACGCTTATAGTCGGCGATGATGCTACGCGCTTTGCTGCGCGCATGGGCTTTTCCGAGACCTCGCTCACGAACGTTCGCTCGCAGACCCGTTGGGAGGAATGGGCCGCGAAGGGCGAACCTTCAGACGCGTTCGCTGCCGAGCCGTTTCAAGAGGACAACCTGAGAGGGCACGACACCGTCGGTTCGATTGCGGTCGATGCGGACGGCAATCTGTCGGTTGGGTGTTCCACCAATGGCCGCGAATTCAAGATTCCGGGCCGCGTCGGCGATAGCCCGATCCCCGGTGCGGGAGCGTATGGTGACCAGGAGATTGGCGGCGCAGTCGCAACCGGCAATGGCGATGTCATGATGCGCTTCCTGCCCTGCTATCATGTCGTAGAGCTGATGCGCCAGGGCATGCCGCCCGATCTCGCCTGCCAGGCGGCGCTCAAACGGATCACCGACCGTGGATACAGATTCGGCGGCGGCATCGCGGCAATCGGTGTCGACGGCCAACATGGCGGTGCGCAGACAGGCTGGGATGACGCAGGGTTTAGCTATTCGGTACGCGACGCGTCCGGCCATTCGAAGGTATGGGTTTCGACGGAGCCAGCTAGCTGAAGGACTCCGATGAGATAACTGGGTTGGTCTTGACCTTCGCACAGAAGGGTCGAATTCGGCTAAGCTTCCCACGCGGTGACGAATGCATTTTTCACCATTTCCGCTTGCGCCGGATCGGGATAGCTCCGACCGATCCGCGCGAGTTGTAAGCCGAGCGAGTCCTCTCCATCGATCTGTTTCAGCCGCGATGCGGCGTGCTGCATCGCGTCGGTGTTCGACTTGAGTGCGCTAAGCACCATCAGCGACATCCACGTGTAAGGATAAATCGGATTGAGCAGCGCCGCTTCGCGCATCAGTGTCTCTGCATCCTCGACATCGCCCTGCATAAACCGCGCCAGGCCGCGGGTTAAGATGGGGAAGTATTTCCAAGGAAACAGCGGAGCGACGCGCGCGTGATCGTCAAGCGCGCGCTCTGCGTCCGCGGGGCGGCCGTGGTGCAAGTAGTGGCGCGCAAGGTAGAGATTTGCGATCCAGTGCGAGGGCGCGAGGGCGACAGCCTTTTCCGCCAGCGTCAGCCCTTCGGCGGGGCGCGTGATCATCATCAGCGCATGCGCTGTCCATGCCAGCACAGTCGGGTCCTCGGGAGCGTGCGCAAGCGCCATATCGCAAGCCGAGCGCGCTTCCTCAGCTTCCTTCTGGTTCAAGCCACCGCCAAGCTCGAAATGCGCTGCAAGCGCGTTCGCAAGGGCGGCATGCGCCGCGCCATAGCCTGGATCCAGCGATACAGCACGGCGACCCTCTCCAATGGCGACGGCAAGATTATCGAGATCGATGCGTTGGTAGGCTGCGTTGGCGCGTACGACTGCCTGCCACGCGGATTGTGCCTCGGGCGCGGCGAGCGATGATTGCGTGACTTCTCTCACAATAATTGCGCCGATCCGGCCCGCGAGGTCGAGCACCAATTCGTCGGGCGGGACACCATTTTCGAGCGCCGCCGCATCGCCTACATCCACCATTGACGACCACACAAGGCGGCCCGATGGCTGCTCTATCAAGGAGCAATGAACGCGGGCCTCCTTACCGCTATCTCGCACCTCTAATTTTGCCCGGTAATCGGCGGTTTCGTTAGCATCGGAATCTCGGTCCGATGCGATCACAACGATGTCTCGATTGATACTCAGCGCTGCCGCAGTGTCTGACGACAGCAGCTCTGCAAATTCGTTTCCTCGCACCGCGTTTCCGCGGAAAACCGATTGATCAAATCGCAGCTTCGGAGGGGAGGGCGGGGCACTGTCCGATGCTGCCTTGGGAACGCGATCCTGCTCGCCGTCATGGAGCAATCTGTAACCGATCTTGGGGATCGTCTGGATCGTGAAGCCGCCCATCTCGGCTGCAAGACGGCGGAGGCGGCCGATGCAACGCTGGATCGCGTCATCACCTACGATTACACCGTCCCAGCACTCCTCGACCATCGTGTCACGGTCCACGGGCGTCCCGGCGCGGCTGGCGAGCAGCACGAGCACCTGCATAACCCGCGGCTCGATCGACACGGTTCGCTCTCCTGCGGTGACAGAGCGAAGCGTAGGTTCGACCCTCAGGTCGCCCAACTCGAAACTGCGGCTTTTGGCGAGGTCGACCGTCATCGGTTTCTCATCGGCAAATCATCGGGCCCGCAGCCTATCTGCGCATCCCATTGCAGGCAACAAGCGCCGCCATTCTGCAATCAATTAAGGAAAAGTTCGATGTTGGAATTTTTGGCGGCCCTAGCAGCCATGTTCATCCTCTTTGCGGTGTTCGACACCGTGACACCGGCCAGAAAGCAACCTGACAAAAAGTTGTGGCGCACGCGCGGCGTCATCGGGTTTGTGCTCTACTACCTCATCGCGTTCACCGCCCCGTTCCTGTGGGACGGATTGCTTGCGCGCTACACGCTGCTCGATGGTTCCGCGCTGCCCTTATGGGCGCAGGTCGGTGGCGGGCACATTCTGTTCAATCTCTTCATGTACACTTGGCACCGCACGATGCACGGAAACGATTTCCTGTGGCGCCACCTCCACCAGATGCACCATTCTGCCGAGCGCGTGGACATCTGGAGCGCGTACTGGTTCCATCCGCTCGATATGGCCGGATGGGCGCTATTGGGCAGTCTGGTTTTCGTGGGCGTATTCGGCATCTCTCCAGAAGCGGCAGTCATCATCAACCTGATGGGCAGTTTCATGGCGATGTTCACACACTCGAACATCAGCACCCCGCATTGGCTGGGCCTGTTTGTTGCCCGTCCGGAAATGCACGCTGTCCATCACGAGCGCGGGGTTCACCGCTACAATTATGCCGATCTGCCGTGGTTCGATATGCTGTTTGGCACCTATCGCAATCCGCGAAAAGCTCCGGAAAGGGCGGGCATCGTCGACGGCGGCTCAGATAGGATTGGCGATTTGCTGATCGGGCGAAGCATCGGCTAAGCGCGCAGCAATTAGGGAAGCTTGATCCTGGCCCCTGCGGCATGCTTCCCGTTGCGGAGGGTCCGGCTTGTGCGCTTGCTGCGCGGGCCGGGCCTTTCGCTTTGCCTGTGGTGATACTAAGTGCACCGGCATGGAAACCAAAGCCGGCGATCCGGGCGCATTTGCCCAATTTGACCTCTCACGCGTGGATAGCCCCGCATTCGTCGTTGATGCGGCGAAGCTGCGCGCCAATTGCCAGGTGCTCGCCGATATCCGCGATGCGGCGGCGAGCGACGGCGCGAGCATCAAGGTGTTCGCCGCGCTCAAGGCGTTCAGTATGTGGTCCACCGCGCACATCATCGGCGAATACCTCGACGGGGTCTCCACCAGCGGTCTTTGGGAAGCGCGGCTCGCGTCCGAATGCTACGACGGCGAAATTGCCACCTATTCGGCTGCATTCAAGCCGGAAGATCTGGACGAAATATGCCGCCTGTCCGACCATGTGATCTTCAATTCGCCAAGTCAGATGAAGCGCGCGGCGCTGATCCTCGATCAGGCGGCAGTGACGGGCGGCGATGTTTCGGTAGGTCTCAGAATCAATCCGATGGTCGCGACCGGCGAGGTCGCCAAGTACGATCCTTCAGCACCCGGCTCCCGCCTCGGCTTTCCGCTCGACCAGCTTGCCGAAGAGCACATGGAAGGGGTCGAGGGCATCCACTTCCATAATCTGTGCGAGCAGACCTTCGAACCGCTTCAGCGGACCTGGGACCGTGTCTTCGACGCGATCGAGCCGTGGTTCGGACAGCTCAAATGGATCAATATGGGAGGGGGTCACCATATAACCCGCGCTGATTATGAACGCGATGAGCTGATTGAGCTGCTCAAAGATGCCGCCGCCGACACCGGTGCAGAGATTATTATTGAGCCAGGTGAGGCAATCGCGCTCGACGCAGGTATTCTGGTTGGGACGCTGCTCGACACTGGTTTCAACGAAGTGCCGATCGGCATTACCGACATCTCTGCGACCTGCCATATGCCCGACGTGCTGGAGGCGCCTTATCGTCCCGCAATGCTCGGCGAGTTGACGGATGACAGCATTCCTATCCGACTGGGCGGGCCATCATGCCTTGCGGGCGATGTGATCGGTGATTATCGCCTGCCGGTTCCAGCAGAGGCGGGCGCGCGTTTCGCCTTCCTCGACCAAGCGCATTATTCGATGGTGAAGACGAACACTTTCAATGGTGTGCAGCTTCCGAGCATCTGGCTGTGGGACAGCGAAACCGACGCGCTCGAATGCGTCAGGCGCTTTGACTACGAAGATTTCCGAAACCGCTTGAGCTGAGACGCCAGCGACAGCGGAGCTCTAGCAAGCATGGGCGCTGCAGACGCGCGGCGTTGCCGGGAGCATGATCCCCATGGAACGCGAAGGGTGGAACTTTTCTCCGCCGCGTGATTTGAGCTTGCGAGAGCGCGTACAAGGATTATATGCGCGCTTCCGCTGCCCCAAGGGACATACTTCACCGCAAGGCAGCCTCAAAACCGTTTGGTTATCCAGCTGAACCTTCTGGGGGTCCCTTGAATTGCACTTCTTTCCTGATGCCAAGACTGTAGCCGAGGCTCTTCAGCCTGACGAGCCGGTCATCCTGAACCGTCCGCACGCAGCCAAGCGCGCCGCCGAGTTCTTTGTCGGCAATTTTCCGGGTAAGGTGCTGTACGCGGTCAAGGCCAACCCTGCGCCCGATCTGATCGAAATCCTTTGGGATGCCGGTGTTACGCATTACGATGTTGCGTCGATTGCCGAGGTACGATTGGTGCGCGGCGTCCTGCCCGATGCGACATTGTGCTTCATGCACCCGATCAAGACGCGCGGAGCTATTCGCGAGGCCTATTTCGAGCACGGCGTGAAAACCTTCAGCCTCGACACGGTGGAAGAGCTTGAAAAAATCGTAGAGGCCTGCCGCGATCCCCAAACGGGCCAAGCCGCAAGCGATTTGCGCCTGTGTCTACGGCTTCGTGTTTCGTCGGAATATTCCGAATTGTCGCTCGCCAGCAAATTCGGCTGCGACTTGCTCGAAGCGCCGGAGCTTCTTCAGCAAGCTCGCCAGCACTGCGATTGGCTGGGCGTGTGTTTTCATGTCGGCAGCCAGGCGATGACGCCGTTTGCTTTCGTGCAGGCACTCGACCGCACCCGCGCAGCGATCGCAGAAGCGTCGGTCGTTATCGATATGATCGACGTGGGTGGAGGTTTTCCAAGCATTTACCCGGATATGGAGCCACCACCGCTCGAAGATTATTTCTCGATTATCCACCAGCACTTTTACGCGCTTCCGATCGCTTATAACGCGGAGCTGTGGTGCGAGCCGGGCAGGGCATTGTGCGCGGAATATTCGAGCATGATTGTGAAGGTCGAACGGCGGCGCGGCAATGAGCTCTATATCAATGACGGTGCCTACGGTGCGCTTTACGATGCAGCCCATGTTGGTTGGCGCTTCCCAGTGAACGCCCTAGAAGACGATCTGCGCGATGGTCTCGAAGATTTCTCGTTCTACGGACCGACCTGCGATGATGCCGATTACATGGCTGGTCCGTTTGCCTTGCCCGGAGATATCCAGGCGGGTGACTATATCGAGATCGGGATGCTCGGCGCCTACGGCGCGGCGATGAAAACCGGCTTCAATGGGTTCGGGGACGCCGAATGCGTCGTTGTGACCGATGAGCCCATGCTGAGCATGTTCAACGGTACACGAGTGCGCGAGCCGAGCGACAACGTGGTGAGTCTGCGATAAAGTAGACGCAATATCGCTATTGCGAACCATTTGCTTTAAATCGAGAGGTCGTGTACTTCTGGCGAAAGCCAGGAGGACCTCATGACGATAGACACCGTTGCCGTTGCGACCGATTTCAGCTCCCGTGCTGACCGTGCAATCGACCGGGGCAAGCAATTGCGGCAGAGCGCCGGTGCCAAGCTCCGTTTCATCCACGCAACCTCCCTTCCCGAGGATGATCCAGCCGACGAAGGGGCATTGACCACAAAAATGCGTCTGGTCACCGGCCTGGATAACAAGGAAGACGGCGTTGAATTTGTTTTCCCCGCCGGGTCACCGCCTGCCGCAATCGCAAACGCGTGCGCACGTGATGACGTCTCCATGTTGGTCATAGGACCGGCGCGCTACAACACCTTGGGCGATTTCTTCCTTGGTACCGCAGTCGACTACGTGCTGCGCAACATGACGAAACCGGTTCTCGTTGCGAAAATGCGGGCCAATGCGCCGTATCGTCAGATCATCGCCGGGACCGATTTTTCGATTGGATCGGCGCACGCAATCATAACGGCTGCGCGAATGTTCCCGGACGCGGCGATCCACATTGTCCACGCGTGGCATGTTCCCTTTCAGGCTTGGCAGCAGGACAGCTATGTCGCGGACGAGGTCGAAGGCGGTGCGCGGGCCGATATGGACCGGTTCATGGCGCAGATTGCAGAACGGGAGGGGCGTCTGGCGGATGCCACCAGCGATTTGATCAGGAACAATGCGAGCGAGGCGATCCGTAAGGGATTGCAGCTCGATCCGTCTGCGCTGGTCGTCGTAGGCAGCCACGGGTCCAGCGGATTCAGGCAGGCGGCCATCGGCAGCGTGACGAGCGACCTGCTGCGCGCGATCGACGCGGACACGCTCGTCGTCAATACGCGAGACGCCGAGGTCTGACCGCAAATCCGGTAATTGCGCACGGCAAGGGTCAAACAAATGGTGCGCTCAGAGACCGCACGAGGCGTTTGTCGCCATCGGAATGTTGTCGGATCGGCCGGTAGTCTCTGCGAACCGCAAGTCGGGCCAACAATTTCGTAAAAGCCTAACAGAGCAGTAATGCATTTTTGCTTTGCCGATCGGTTATGCTGCGCGCTACCTTCCGAGACATGACAAAAGCCACAATCGCAGCACTACAGATCGGTTCTGACCCGGCAGGGAAATCGGCAAGTCTTGAAAAGCTACTGTCGCACGAGAGCGATATTGCGGGTGCCGAATTGGACCTGCTGGTCTTGCCCGAAGCGCTGCTGGGCGGGTATCCTAAAGGGAGCGATTTCGGCACGCGGCTTGGATATCGCCTACCCGAAGGCCGCGAGCATTTTTCCCGATATTACGACAACGCGGTCGATCTCGATGGTCCGGAAATCGCGGCACTGGCGGGTCTCGCCCGCCGATGCGGCAGCATGATCGTCGCAGGAGTGATCGAGCGTGGTGGCAATTCGCTCTACTGCACGGCTGTCTTTCTCACCCCTGACGACGGTTTGGTTGCAAAGCACCGCAAACTGATGCCGACAGGCACTGAACGGCTCGTCTGGGGTCTTGGAGATGGTTCGACAATGCCCGTTCTCGAAACTCCGTTCGGGCGCGTGGGTGCAGCGATTTGTTGGGAAAACCACATGCCGCTGTTTCGAACCGCAATGTACGCAAAGGGCGTCGATATCTGGTGCGCGCCCACAGTCGATCACCGCGATGTCTGGCGCAGCTCCATGCGGCATATAGCGCATGAGGGGCGCTGTTTTCTCGTCAGCGCATGCCAGTATCAGCCGAGCCCCGCTGCGCTCGGCACGAAGGCTGACGGATGGGACGATGATCGGGACCTTATCGCTGGAGGCAGCATGATCGCGGGACCGCTCGGCGATGTCATTGCAGGGCCGATGGATCCGGGTGAGGGATTGGTGACGAGCGAAATCGACACAGCCGAACTTGCCAAGGCGCGCTATGATTTCGACGTGGTCGGCCACTATTCGCGGCCGGATGTATTTCAGCTCAACGTCGATGAGACCGCGCGGGCAGGGGTGCATTTTGGGACTCAGGCAACCGAAGGCTCAGACCGGCAGGGCGATTAGTCAAAGCCTACGAAGCGCGCGGCTTCATCCACGCTCTTGCGCTCGCTGACCACTGCGTTCGCGGGAAAATCGGGATCGGGCCAGCCCATGGCGACCGCCTTCATGATGACTTGGTCGTCTGGAATGCCCGCATGTTCGCGAACGACCGGGCTTTGCATGATGCCCTGCGAATTGATGACGCATCCCAGTCCGCGTGACCATGCGGCGTTGACGAGAGCCGTGGTGACAGCGCCGCAATCGAAGGCGGTATCGTCGCTGGTCGATAGTTCACGGTCGTAGGCGACGATGACGCAGACCGGCGCGTCGAATTGGCGAAACCCGCGCAGCACCCAATCCTGGCGCGCATCCTTGTCATCGCGCTCGATCCCCATTGCGCTGAACAGCTGCTTGGCAACGCCGATCTGCCGGTCCCGGTGCACGCCGGCGAAGGGTTCGCCGCGCCGGAATTCCCGACTGTCAGGTTCGCCTGCCAGAATGCGCTCGGTATTGCCCTTGCGGATGCGGTCGAGCGGTTCGCCGGTTATTACATGAAAATGCCATGGCTGCGTGTTCATGCTCGTTGGGGAACGCACCGCAAGCGAGAGCACTTCCTCGATAAGCTCACGCGGAACCGGCTTTTCCAGATAGCCCCTGATCGAACGCCGTCCGAGGACAACTTCGTCGTAGTTCATATCGCTCATGCAGCCTCAGCCAATTCCATTTCGAGCCGGTCCCAGATTTCCACCAAGGCATCGGTCAGCTCGTCCATCATCTCTTCAGAGTGCATCGGGCCGGGTGTGAAGCGCAGGCGTTCGGTTCCGCGCGGTACTGTCGGGAAATTGATCGGCTGAACGTAGACGCCGTATTCGGCGAGAAGGATGTCGCTGATTTTCTTGGCGCGCACCGGATCGCCGACCATCAGGGGGACGATGTGTGTGGTGCTGTCCATCACCGGCAGGCCCGCTTCGGCGAATTTGAGCTTGAGCATCGCGGCGGCCTG
Organism: Erythrobacter ani; assembly: GCF_019204025.1. Taxonomy (GTDB): domain Bacteria; phylum Pseudomonadota; class Alphaproteobacteria; order Sphingomonadales; family Sphingomonadaceae; genus Erythrobacter; species Erythrobacter ani. The sequence goes on along the minus strand of NZ_JAGSPB010000003.1, from coordinate 291,328 downwards.
CTGCTGAGCGTTGCGTTCCACGGTCGACGATTTCAGGTGCTTTACCGAAGCGAGCACACCCGCGACCAATACCGGGCTCAGCGATGTCGTGAAGATGAACCCGGGCGCGTAAGAACGGATGCAATCGATCACGCGGGTATCGGCAGCGATATAGCCCCCCATCACGCCGAACGCCTTGCCCAGCGTGCCTTCGATAATGTCGATCCGGTGCGCAGCACTGTCGCGCTCGGAGATACCGCCACCGCGCTCGCCGTACATGCCGACTGCGTGAACCTCGTCGATATAGGTGAGGGCGTTGTATTTTTCGGCGAGATCGCAAATTGCGTGGATCGGGGCGACATCGCCGTCCATCGAATAGACGCTTTCGAAAGCGATGACTTTGGGCGTTTCGGCGTCAGCGGCTGCCAGAAGCTCTTCGAGATGAGCCATATCGTTGTGCCGGAATACGCGTTTTTCGCAGCCCGAATTGCGGATGCCTGCAATCATGCTGGCGTGGTTGAGCTGATCGGAGAAAATGACACATCCGGGCAAGAGCTTGCCAAGCGTCGAAAGCGTGGCGTCGTTGGAAACATAACCGCTGGTGAAAGTCAGCGCGCCTTCCTTGCCGTGCAGTTCTGCCAGCTCTTTTTCCAGCTCGACATGAAGGTGCGTGTTGCCGCCGATGTTGCGGGTGCCGCCCGAACCTGCGCCGACATCGTGCAGCGCATCTTCCATCGCGCCGATGACTTTTTCATGCTGGCCCATGCAGAGGTAATCGTTCGAACACCAAACCGTGATTGGTTTCGGCCCGTTGTGTCCGTGAAAACACCGCGCGTTGGGATAGGCACCCTTGTTCCGCATGATGTCGATGAAGACGCGGTAGCGGCCTTCCTCGTGGAGACGATCGATGGCCTGGTCGAAGATGTGTTCGTAATTCACGTGTGGTCTCGGAGCGGTTTCATCATGCTTGCGGCCAATCCTGCCGCGCTCAACAGCGAGGGAAATAGGCAATCGGTTCCCGGTTTGCCACCGCGATCTTTGCGAATGGATCGCAGCTAGAACCGGCGGACTTCGTGCAAGCCATAACCTGCGAAGATATCTGACAGCTTGCCGAGCCGCCCCGTTTTGGTGGTTGCCGTAACAACGGCAAAGTCATGGCCCTCGCGCTCGAATGGCTGACCTTTGGTAAGAGCGGCGATCCTCTTGGCGATGCCTTCTGCCCCGTGGACAAAGCGGACGTTGGCGCCGAAGACGCGCGCCAATTCCGGTTCGAGCAGCGGGAAGTGTGTGCACGCCAGAACTATAGTGTCGATGTCTTTGCCCCGTGCATCTGCCAGCAATCCCGCGATTTCGTGCTCAACCGCGGCGATATCGATAATCTCGCCCGCTGATTTCGCCTCGGCCAGATCGACAAGTCCCGGCGCAGCGGCGCGTATCAGGTGCTTGTTAGCAGCGAATTGTGCTTCGAGACGGTCGACGTAAGGCTGCCGCACGGTTGCAGCAGTTCCCAACAGCCCGATGACGCCCGTGCGCGTCAGCGCGGCCGCAGGCTTGATGGCCGGAACGGTGCCGACGATCGGGATTTCGAGGACATCGCGGACCATGCCGAGCGCGATCGTGCTGGCGGTGTTGCAAGCAATGCAAATGAGGCGCGGGCGGTATCTTTCAGCCATTCGCCCCAGCAACCCGCACACGCGGGCTGCAACCTCCGCTTCGGTTTTGGTCCCATAAGGCAGACCGGCGAGATCGGCCGCGTAGATGACGGGAGATTCCGGCAACACCTTACGTAATTCGCCTAGCACGGTGAGCCCGCCCATTCCGGAATCGAACAGCAAAATCGGGGAGGATGGATCGGTAATGGTCGTAATTGTCCGCTGTGAACTTGTCGCGGGGCGGTCTATTACTTAGGCAGCGACAAAAGAAAAGCGCGCGCTTCGATGGTCCGCGTTTGTGCAGGGGTCACGATGGAACCGATATTCGCCGCAATAATGGGCTATCTCGCCGGATCGATACCGTTCGGCCTCCTGCTGACGAAGGCGGCGGGCCTTGGAGATGTGCGAAGCATCGGAAGCGGGAACATCGGCGCGACGAATGTGCTGCGCACCGGGAACAAGGGGCTTGCGGCAGGCACGCTGCTGTTGGACCTGCTCAAAGGATTTGCGCCGGTGTTCGCCGCCGGAATGATCTGGGCCGGGGACAGCGGAGACGTGGCAAAAGCGTTTGCCGCGGGAGGAGCCGTGCTGGGCCATTGTTTCCCGATCTGGCTGAAATTCAAAGGTGGGAAGGGCGTTGCCACCAACGCTGGCGTCGCCTTCGGATTGGCTTGGCCGATCGGGCTTGCTTATGCGCTAATCTGGATTTCGATGCTCGCGATTTTCCGCATTTCTTCGCTCGCCGGAATGAGCGCTGTGGTGGCTGCCGCCGCAGCAGCGCCGCTTTTCGGCTTTCCACAATTCTTCCCCGTACTCGCTGCAATTGCAGGCCTGATCATCTATCTCCACCGCGAGAACATCGCGCGCCTGGCCAAGGGTGAGGAACCCAAGGTCGGCGGCACGAAGTGACCCTTTCGCAGGACGAGGCATTTGCGCGGATACGGTTGCTGCGCTCGCCCAATATCGGGCCGATCAGTTACGCGAAACTGCTCGCTCGGTTCGGTACTGCAGCGGCGGCTATTGAAGCATTGCCCGATCTGGCGGCTCGTGGAAAATCGCGCTACCGGCCAGTGCCGACTGACCGGATCGAGGCTGAGGTAAATGCGGTTCGCAAAGCCGGCGCGCGTTACCTGTTCCACGACCAACCGGACTATCCTGCGCTTCTCGCCCAGCTGGAAAGCGCGCCGCCGATCGTTACCTGCCGAGGCAACTTGCCGCTCGCTTCCCAGCCGTGCGTGGCGATGGTCGGTGCGCGCAACGCGAGCGCCGCGGCGATGAAACTGGCGCGGGAGTTCGCGTCCGAGCTTTCGAAGGCCGGGTTCACCGTTGTTTCCGGTCTTGCCCGCGGGATCGATGGGGCCAGCCATGAAGGCGCCTTTCCGCAAACCATCGGAGTCATCGCAAGCGGGATCGACATCACCTACCCGCCGCAGCACATCGCTCTGCAGGAGCGCATCGCGAACGAAGGCCTGCTGATCGCAGAGCAGCCACCCGGAACCGAGCCGCGCGGCCGGCACTTTCCAAGCCGCAACAGGATAATCGCCGGTCTCGCGAGCGGGACGCTGGTGGTTGAGGCAGCGCCAAAGTCCGGCACTCTGATCACTGCCCGGCTGGCGGGGGAGTCCGGTCGGGAAGTCATGGCCATCCCCGGTTCGCCGCTCGACACGCGTTCGCTGGGGTGTAATCAGCTCATCCGCGATGGCGCGGTGCTGGTCCAGACGCCGGACGAGGTTATCGAATTGCTGCAGAGCTTTACCGGTGCACCGCGTTCGACTTTCAGAGTGGATCCGCAGGACGCCGAGTTCGATCACAGCGAAATCGCCGTCGCCGATCCGCTGGAGGGGGCCGATGCGATCGACGGCCTGCTGTCCACTGCCCCCATCGCGGTCGATGAACTCATTCGCCAATCTGGGGCGAATGCGTCAGCGGTGCACATGGCGCTGCTCGAAATGGAGATTGCCGGACAATTGGAACGGCATCCCGGCGGACTGATCAGCTTGAGCAGTGCGCATGACTAGGCCTCGACCAGTAAAGAGCGTCAACGATATATGAACTCCCAAACAACCGTCTCTGCCATCCTAGACCGAACTTTTCTGGAGCTCAGCGAAAATCGCAGAACGGTTGCGATCTTCCTGTCGATCCTAATTCCCATAAGCGCAGTCTCCGCGTTCTTCCAAGGTGGTGCATCGGATTACGGACTTGGTTTCGGTTTCGGATTTCAGCTCACGCAGTCGCTGTTGGCGCAAGGATTTCTGGCCGTGGCAATGGTTTTTGGTACGGCGATCGCAGGAGTGGTGGTCACTTATTGGTTATACGCTGGCATGGTCGGGCGGACGGCTGCACCGGGATTCGAACGGTTCTGGCCGTGGCTCGGGGTATATATCCTTTCATCTCTCGGCATTTTGTTCGGTTTTGCGATGCTGATCGTCCCGGGCATTATTCTTTGTGTCCGCTGGGCTATGGTCCTGCCGCTCGTCATCGGTGCTAAAGGCCCGGCGATGGCTTCTTTCGGCGAAAGCTGGGAGAAAACCCGCGGGCATGGCTGGCCGATCTTCGGCGCGTTCGTCGTCCTGTTCATTGGCTTGTTGATCGTTGGGCTGATTCTCGACGGCCTGACTGAGCTGATCGGCGGCTCATCTTCGATCCCCGAGCTGATCATTATGGCCGCATCGGAGGGGATCTACACTGCCATCTTCGTCGCACTCTCCGTGGCGATCTACAGGCTGTTGAACAGCAATACTGATGAGCTTGCCGAAGTCTTCGAATGAAAGAACTTAGCTGACATTGTGCGGCAAGGCCTTATACGGCGACGCCTGATTGCGGCCTCGGAGATTTCTTCGGCGCTTAGGAATGATCACTTGACGCACCGCGAGCGCCGACCGCACTCTCGCGCGTACGTACACGTGTAGGGACACAGACCAGACCATCATGCAGCTTGTCATTGTTGAATCGCCCGCCAAGGCGAAGACTATCGAGAAATATCTGGGCAAGGACTTCAAGGTTCTCGCAAGCTACGGCCACGTGCGCGATCTGCCGCCGAAAGATGGCAGCGTGCGCCCGGATGAAGACTTTGCGATGGACTGGGAACTCTACCGTGACAAACAAAAGCGCTTTAAGGAGATCAGCGACGCCGCGAAGAACGCGGACCGCTTGGTTCTTGCAACCGACCCCGACCGCGAAGGCGAGGCGATCAGCTGGCACGTTCAGGAGCTGTTGAAGAAGCGCAAAAACCTCCCCGCAAAGGTCGATCGCGTCACATTTAACGCCATCACGAAAGCCGCTGTGACCGAGGCGATGAAATCGCCGCGTGAACTGGATCAGCCGTTGATCGATGCGTATCTCGCGCGGCGTGCGCTCGATTATCTTTTCGGCTTTACTCTGTCCCCGGTTCTTTGGCGCAAATTGCCGGGTGCCAAATCGGCTGGCCGCGTGCAGTCGGTGGCGCTGCGGCTGATCGTCGATCGCGAACGAGAAATCGAGGCTTTCCGGGCGGACGAGTACTGGTCGGTGCTGGCCAAGCTTCAGCATGACGGGACGGCGTTCGACGCGCGGCTGGTGCGATACAAAGGGGAGAAGCTGGAAAAGCTGTCCCTCGGCAACGAGGGCGCGGCCATGGAGGCCAAAGCCGCCGTCGAAGGTGGGCGTTTCACCGTCGAGGAAGTCGAGACCAAGCCGCTTAAACGCAATCCTGCGCCTCCATTCACGACTTCGACGATGCAGCAGGAAGCTGCGCGCAAGCTCGGTTTTTCCGCGAGCCATACAATGCGGCTTGCACAGTCGCTCTACGAAGCGGGCGCCATCACCTACATTCGGACCGACGGCGTGCAGATGGACATGAGCGCGATCATGGCTGCGCGCGACGCCATTGCAGAGCGGTTCAGCGACGATTACCGACCTGAAAAGCCGCGCTTCTATTCGACCAAGGCCAAGAACGCGCAGGAAGCGCACGAAGCGATCCGTCCGACTAATTTCAGCAGAGATAAGGTTGGGTCAGGGGATGAGGCGAAGCTGTATTCGCTGATCTTTAAACGCGCCATGGCCAGTCAGATGTCCGCCGCGCAGCTTGAACGAACGACAGTCACTCTGCGCGATGCGACCGGCCAGCACGAATTGCGCGCCAATGGTCAGGTTGTAAAATTCCCCGGCTTCTTTGCAGTCTATCAGGAAGGGTTCGACGACAAATCGGACGAAGATGAAGACGGCCTGCTGCCCGCAATGAACAAGGGCGATACGCCTGCGAAAACGGCGGTTGAGGCGAACCAGCACTTCACGCAGCCACCGCCGCGCTTTTCGGAAGCGAGCCTTGTGAAGCGGCTCGAAGAGCTCGGCATCGGTCGTCCTTCTACCTATGCATCGACCATCCAGACCCTGCGCGACCGCGAGTACGTACGGATGGAGAAAAGCCGCTTCCACGCAGAGGAAAGCGGCCGATTGTTGACGGCCTTTCTCGAACGGTTTTTCCCGACCTATGTCGCCTACGATTTCACTGCCGGCATGGAAGAGGAGCTCGATGTCGTCTCCGACGGGCGCGAGGAGTACAAGACCCTGCTCGCCAAGTTCTGGAAGGATTTCAAGCCAAAGACCGAAGAGGTCATGGAGAAGCTTCCGAGCGAAGTCACCGAGGTGCTTGACGAATATCTCTCCGACTACCTCTTTCCACCGCGCGAAGATGGCAAGGATGCACGTTTCTGCCCGCTGTGCGAGCAGGAGGGGCGCGAAGGTGGCAAGCTCAATCTTCGCGGCGGCCGTTTTGGCGCGTTCATCGCCTGCCAGAACTATCCCGAATGCAAATACACGCGCCGCTTTGCCCAGCCGGGCGCAGACGGCGAAGATCCGGCTGACGACGGGTTGATGGGTAACCATCCGGAAACCGGTGCGGAAATCCATCGCAAATCGGGCCGCTTCGGCCCCTATGTCGAGATGGAAGTCGAGGAAAAGAAGCAACGCGCCTCCATCCCCAAGGACCTCGACGAGTTCGACCTCGAATGGGCGATCAAGCTGCTAGATCTGCCGCGCATCGTCGGCGCTCACCCCGAAACGGGCAAGGAGATCGAAGCAGCCATCGGGCGTTACGGTCCCTATCTGCGGCACGACGGCAAATACGCCAAACTGCAAAGCACGCGAGACGTTTTCGACACGGGAATGAACGCCGCCGTGACAATGCTGGCCGAGGCTGCAAACCGCAAAGGCGGATCAAGAGGCAAGGCAGAGCCGATCAAAACTCTGGGCGAACATCCGACCAGCGGCGGCGAGATCAAAGTGATGCCGGGCCGCTACGGCCCCTATGTGACCGATGGCAACGTCAACGCGACGATCCCCAAGGACGTGAAGCCGGAAGATATCGAAGCTGCGCAGGCGATCGAGTTGATCGACGCTCGCGCCGCCAAGGGACCGGCCAAAAAGAAACGCAAGAAGGCACCAGCCAAGAAGAAAGCGCCTGCGAAGAAGAAAGCGGCCACGGCAAAGAAGAAGGCTCCGGCGAAGAAGAGCGAAACCTCCTAGTAACCAACATCATAGGGTGAATTTTGACCTTGCGGCGTTGGGATTTCGTCAAGCTTTGCGGAGTATCACGGGTGTCTCAGACCAGGGACACCGCCACGTGATCGAAATCGAAGTCCAAAACGAGACCCATCAGAGCCAGGAGCGAATCCGTTTCGCTGCCGTTCCGCGCATCGGTGAAGGCATTCGCTTGCGCGCGCCCGATGGGATGTGGGCGAGCTATGACGTGATTGACGTCTGGTACCAGAAAGCCGAGTTCGGCGACGTCTGGATGCCTTACTTGCATGTCCGTATCACGCCCGGAGAGGGTGAAACGAACGACCTTGTCGACGAGGACGAAGCGCATGATCTGAGCGGCGAAGCGGAATTCGCCACGCTCGGAGGGGAGCACGAGCCATTCAAAATCTGATCAAACGCACCACCGGGGCTGGCCGCAATCGCCGCGAGACCGACGGTAAAAGCCTCGCCGAGCGGCTGACCGAAGCGCGCGGCGATGCGCAGCCCGTCGATGCACCCGACGACGTCAAAGATGCCATCGGTAGCGCGCCGGCTCCCGCACCCGACGCTGGCGACACGCAGGCTATTGTCGAAGCGGCCAAAGCGATGCGTGACCGTTTCGGTGATGACGTGCCCGATCAGAGCGCGGCCGAAGTTTGCCTTATCGTCGATGACAGCCGCGTCATCCGCAAGGTTTCGTCGAAGATCGCCAAGAGTCTTGGTTATGTCCCAGTAGAGGCGGAGAACGGCGAAGAAGCATTGGCCCGCTGCAAGAAAGCGATGCCTGCGGTGGTTCTAACCGATTGGAACATGCCGGAGATGGACGGGATCGAGTTTGTCTCGAAACTCCGCGCCATTCCCACGCCGAAAGAGCCTATCGTCATCTTCTGCACGTCGAACGGCGAGGCAAAGGACATTCACGAAGGCATCGGCGCGGGCGCTGACGATTACATCGTCAAACCTTTCGACGAGAGCACGCTGAAAGCGAAGTTGGAGAAACTCGGTAGGGGTTGAGCCTGACCTATTTCACCCAATCGAGGCCCATTTCCTCGAAAACTTCCTTATCTTCAGACCAGTTTTCCAGCACTTTCACATGCAGAAACAGGTGAACCTTCACGCCTAGGATATCTGCAAGTTCCTTCCGCGCAGCCTCACCGATGGCCTTGATCCGCTGACCTCCTTTGCCGAGCACAATCGGGCGCTGGCTTTCGCGTGCAATCACGATCTGCTGATGAATTTCCAAGGAGCCATCGGGCCTCGTCTTGTACTGCTCGGGCCGAACCGCAGTGTCATACGGCAGCTCTTCATGAAGCTGCTGGAAAATCTGCTCGCGCGTGATTTCAGTGGCCAGCAGGCGTTCCGAGGCGTCCGAAACCTGATCTTCGGGATACATCCACGGTCCCTCGGGCATGGCTTTCGCCAGCGCCTCCTTCATCTCCTCTATGCCGTCTCCCGTAAGAGCGGAGACGAAGAAAATCTCGTCGAATTCGACCTTCCCCGAAAGCTCCTCGGCCAGCGCAAGCAGCGGCTCCTTTTTGGCGTGGTCTACCTTGTTGAGCACCAGGATCTTCTTTTCCGGACGGTTTTCAAGCGACTCCAACAGAGGGATCAATTCATGCCGGCGCTGCTTGATCGGATCGACCAGCAGCATGATCGCGTCCGCGCTGTTTGCGCCTTCCCATGCAGCGCTGACCATGGCTCGATCGAGGCGGCGCTTTGGTTCGAAGATACCCGGCGTGTCGACCAGGATCATTTGCACCGGGCCGTAAAGCGCGATGCCCAACATTCGTGCTCGGGTTGTCTGCGCTTTCGAACTGGTGATAGCGACTTTCTGGCCAACCAGCTGGTTCACTAAGGTCGATTTGCCCGCATTGGGCGCGCCAATTACGGCGACGACGCCGCAAAACGTGGGCGCTGCTTCTAAATTCACCCGTATTCCTCCAGAAATGCCTTCGCGGCGCGCTTTTCAGCTTCGCCCTTGCTGCTGGCGACGCCCTGAGCCTCGCCCACATTATTGATGCTTACCCGCACGGTAAAACGCGCGGCGTGGTCCGGCCCTGTGCGGTCGATGATGTCGTATTGCGGCATGGCGCGGCGATTGCCGGCGGCCCATTCTTGCAGCGCGCTCTTCGGGTGCTTGGCTTTCCCCGAATCGCCGTCGAGCTCCGCTTCCCACAATCCGTAAATCGTTTCTCTCGTTGTGTCGTACCCGTTCTCGATGAAGCTCGCACCGATCAGGGCCTCCATCACATCGCCCAGAATGTTGGCGCTGTCGGCACCGCCGTCTTCGCGCGCCTGTTTGCCGAGCCGCACGTGATCCGGGAGACCTATTGCGCGGGCAATCCGCGCGCATGTCGCACCGCTGACCAATGCGTTGAGACGTTGAGATAAACGGCCCTCAGGTGCATCCCCCGCGCTGTAGAGCCAGCTCGCGACCGACAGGCCCAAGACCCTGTCTCCAAGGAATTCAAGTCGCTGGTAATCGCGCTCATTCGCGCGAGCAGCGCCGCCATTGAAGCTTCCATGGGTCAGCGCCTCGAGCCAAGGAGCCTCGGTGCGGACGGAAAAGCCGTTGGCAAGAAGCCATTCCCTCGTTTCTGGTTCGAGTATGCTCAAAGGGTGCTGCCTATCCGATCCCATCGCGCGGCAGAAAACCACGTCCACGGCTTCAACCACTCCGCGCTGCCATCGGTGGACCACATAATGATCGCGGCCCTGCCGACAAGCTCATCCTGCGACACGATACCGACCGCATCACCGGACATCGCGGGAAAGCGGCTATCGCGCGAATTGTCACGATTGTCGCCCATTACGAACATGTGTCCATCGGGAACGATGGTCTCTTCGAAGTTGTCGCCTCGCGCGGCGCCGAAATCGAGCACCTCGTAACTGCGCCCGCCCGGTAACGTCTCTCTAAAGCGCTGATAGCGACACACGGTCCTGTCTGGGTCGATCATGACCTCTTCTGCCGCCCATGCGCAGGACGTGTTTGGCGAAAAAGGAATGTCGAAATTCCCTATCGGGTCTTTCGGAATTGGCTCTCCGTTCAAGATCACCTGCCCGGCGATCATCGAGATTGTGTCTCCGGGAACTGCAATCACCCTTTTGATATAATCGGAGTTGTCGATCGGGTGCTTGAAAATCACGACGTCGCCGCGTTCCGGTTCGCGCGCAATCAACCGCCCATCGGGAAGCCCCATTTCTAACGGCAGCGATTTGCCTGAATATCCATACGACCATTTCGCGGCGAGAAGATAATCCCCGTTCCAAAGCCGCGGCAGCATGCTTTCGGACGGGATCGAAAAGGGCGAGAAGACCAGAATCCTAAGGAGCAGGACGGCGACAACGAGTTTGAGGATGAACATGGCGAAGCTTGCCAGGCTTTCGCTCTCTTCACCTTCCTTCTTTGCGCCGGAAGTCGCAGTTTGGGTCTTAACATCCATCGCTCGCCCCCTTACTCGCACCTGAGTGAACGCGCAAAGGGGTTTGCCGAATGACTGCCGATACGATCTCCGAAATTTGGTCGAAACTCGAGACTGCGGAGCGGCGCACTTTGAGCCAATTGTTCGCGTCCGATCCGGAGCGTGTCGAGAATCTCAGCCAGCGGATCGAATTCGAGATTCCCGAGCATGGCATCAATGGGCTGCTTCTCGACTGGTCCAAGACGCATCTCGATAGTGATTTGCTCGATGCGTTCGAGGACCTTGCCGAAGCATCGGGGTTTGCCGTCGCTCGCCAAGCTTTGTTCGATGGCGGCATCGTCAATCCGTCCGAAGGGCGCCCGGCGACGCATGGCGCGATGCGCCGAAGCGGGACCGAAGCGCAGGTTGAAGAGGCGGAGGCGCTGCTTACGCGGATGGGGATGCTGGTCGAGGCAATCCATCAGGGAGCGCTGGGCGAAATCAAACACCTGATCCATATCGGTATTGGTGGATCGGCGCTCGGACCGGACCTCGCAGTCGATGCGCTGACCCGCGACCTCGAGCTGGTCGATGTGCATGTCGTGTCGAACATCGATGGCCTGGCGCTTGAGCAGGCTTTCGCCGCTTGCGACCCGCAGACGACACTGATCGCGGTCGCCTCCAAGACTTTCACCACGACCGAGACGATGACCAACGCCGAGAGCGCGCTGAAATGGCTCGCGGATAACGGCGTCGGCGATCCGAGCGGCCGGGTAATCGCGCTCACTGCCAATCCGGAGCGTGCAGTGGAATGGGGCGTCGACGAAACGCGTATTCTGCCGTTTCCCGAAAGCGTCGGCGGGCGGTACTCGCTCTGGTCGAGTATCGGTTTTCCCGTGGCGCTGGCGACCGGGATGGATGATTTTAGGGCGATGCTCGCGGGCGCGCACGCCATCGACACCCATTTTCGTGAGACCGAGGGGCGCGCGAACGCGCCGCTCCTGGCGGCCTTTGCCGATCGGTATTACGCCCGCGTGCGCGGCTGCCAGACCCGCGCGGTGTTCGCCTATGACGAGCGGCTCGCGCTGTTTCCCGACTATCTTCAGCAGCTCGAGATGGAATCGAACGGGAAAAGCGTGACGTCCGATGGCGATCCAGTCGGCGGACCGACTGCGGCAGTGACCTGGGGCGGGGTGGGCACCGATGCACAGCACGCCGTTTTCCAATTGCTGCATCAAGGTACGCACGTGATCCCGGTCGATTTCATCGCCAGCATTGCTGCGGGCGACGAACTGGACCCTGCGCACCACAAGGCGCTGCTCGCCAATTGTTTCGCGCAAGGCGCAGCATTGATGGCGGGCGGCAATATGAGCGCGGACGGGAAAGACCCTGCGCGCGGCTTTGCGGGAGACCGGCCTTCTGCAACCATCCTCGTCGATGATCTGGACGCCGGGATGCTGGGCGCGCTGATCGCGTTTCATGAGCACCGCACGTTTGCCAACGCCGTGCTGATGGGGATCAATCCGTTCGACCAGTTCGGCGTTGAGCTGGGCAAGAAGATGGCCAGAGACATGGAAGGCGGCGAAGGCGATTTTGATCCGAGCACCCGCTCGCTGATGGATGCGGCCGGGCTGGTTTGAGATTGTGTGAGTTTCGGGCGGAGTAGATTTCCTGCTTTTTTCAGCTTTCGTCATCCAGAATGGTATCGTCCTGGCGTTGATCGCCGCCTTGGCCCTTTCGCCGGGAATGCCACGCCGGGCGGCTGTTGCCCATATAGTCGGGGCAACTTCGGTCTTGCTTGGCCTGATGTTGGCGGGCGTCTGGGTTTACCCGCCCTTCTGGGGTTCGCTGGTTTACGTGGCGCTTTTTCTCATCGCCTCTCTGCGTTTCTATCTTAAGGCGTCGGGCGCTCATGAGCGCCGCTCTCAGCCTGCCTTTATCGTCGCGGTCGTGCTTGTTGCCATGGGATCGCTTCTAGGCTGGCAAGGTGTCACAGGCCGCATCGCACCAGCTGGTGACTTTATTGATCTGGCATCGCCGCTACCCGAGGGCGAGGGATATTGCGCACTGTCCGCCGGGGCCTCCGTCGCATTGAACCTGCACTACATCGAAGGCGAGAAGACGGCTGCACCGTCCGAAAAACATTCAGTTGACTTGATCCAGAAGAACGAATGGGGCTTTCGAACAGTCGTCGAGAAATCATGGGATCCCAAGCCGCTCGATCCTCTGGATTACGCGGTGTTCGGCGCGGCCATCCTTGCCCCGTGTGACGGGCAGGTCATCGAAAGCGTGGACGGAAAGCCCGATCAGTTGGCCGGGCACCGATACCGATCGCTCGACGGCGCGAATCTGGTGATGCTGCGGTGCGAGGGCGCAGACGTCTTGATGGCGCACTTTGAGCGAGGCAGCGTGAAAGTGAAGCAAGGCGACAGCATTGCGACGGGCCAGATTGTTGGTCGTGTCGGCAATTCCGGCAACACAGAGGAGCCTCACTTGCATATCCATGCACAGCGAACATTTGCAGAAGGAAAGATGGAGCCGGTTCCAATGCGCTTTGGCGGTAGGTATCTGGCGCGAGGGGACTGCCTTTGATGCACCAGAAGCCCTCGGTTGGGTCACCGGATAGTCGTTGCGCCAGAGCAGATGGACGTTGACTTTTTGCAATGCAGCATCCACATTACAGTCCAATTGAAACGCATCTGCCAGCGTGAAGCGGCGGTTCTGACATGAACCCGCCCCGGCAGCGTTTCACCCAATTCCCACAGCTTCCCATTTCACGCGGGCGGTTTTTACCCCCGCGCCGCGCGATGATTCCACATGGAATCCGTCCGCGCGCCGCTGACTATACGAGTTTTATTTGACACAGTTTTCAGATCTCGGGCTTTCGCAGCCCGTTCTTCAGGCCCTCGACATGAAGGGCTACGACACTCCCACTCCAATTCAGGAGCAGGCAATCCCGCCAGTGCTCGAAGGTCGCGACCTGCTCGGTATCGCGCAGACCGGCACTGGTAAGACTGCGGCGTTCATGCTGCCGAGCATTGATCGGCTGCGCGAGTCCGACAATCGCATTCCGTTCAAATCCTGCCGCATGCTCGTGCTCGCGCCGACGCGCGAATTGGCGACCCAGATTGCGGCGAGCGCCAAGGAATACGGCGCGCTCGCTGGGCTCAAGGTGCAATCGATCGTCGGCGGCACTTCGGTCAACAAAGACCGCAACAAGCTGCATCGCGGCACGGACATTCTGATCGCGACGCCGGGCCGCTTGCTCGACCTCATCGACCAGAAAGCGTTCAATCTCTCTGGCGTTGAAGTGTTGGTGCTCGATGAAGCCGATCAGATGCTCGATCTCGGGTTTATCCATGCACTGCGGACCATCAACAAGCTGGTGCCGAAAGAGCGCCAAACGCTGTTTTTCAGTGCGACGATGCCGAAACAGATCAAGGAGCTGGTGAGCGGATATTGCAATAATCCGGTGACCGTCAGCGTGACACCGGCGGCGACCACGGCGGAACGGATCGAACAATACCTTTTCATGGTCCAGCAGGACGAGAAGCAGGCGCTGCTCGAGCTCATGCTGTCCGGCAAGCATAGCGTGCCAGGCGACTTGGAACGCGTACTGATCTTCACCCGGACCAAGCACGGTGCAGACCGCGTGGTAAAGAAATTGCGCCAGCGCGGGATTGAATCGAATGCGATCCACGGCAACAAGTCGCAACCACAGCGTCAGCGTGCGCTCGACGAATTCCGCCGCGGCAAGGTCGCCATTCTTATCGCCACGGATGTGGCCGCGCGCGGTATCGATATTCCGGGTGTCAGCCATGTCATCAACTACGAATTGCCCAACGTGCCCGAACAATACGTGCACCGCATCGGACGCACGGCACGGGCCGGCAAGGATGGTGTGGCGATCGCTTTCTGTGCCGAGGATGAGCGGTCTTATCTGAAGGATATTCAGCGCAACACGGACGCAGAGCTTGAACGGCTCGACCTTCCCGAGAATTTTCGCGCAGTAGTCGAGGGCGTTGGTCCGACCAAACCGCCGCCCAAGGGCCAGACGCGCGTTTCGCAGAAGAAAATCCGTCCGCGTCCTGCCGGCGGAGGGAAGCCGCGCGGCGATGGTCCGCCTCGGGGGGAAAGCGCCACTGGCGGCAAGCCCAAGCGCAAGCATCCGAGCCGGCAGGGCAGGCCCAAGAATGCAGGTGGCGGTGCACGTCCCGGCGGCGGTCAGCGCCGCGGCGGAGGCGGCGGTCGCCGCAAGGGTGGCGGTGGCGGATCACGCTCCGCTCAAGCCTGAGCCGTACTGTAACTCTTCGTACCTGACTCTCGAATAGCCAGCTGTCCTGCGCGTGGTTGGCAATTGCTGCTGGCCGCGCCATAGGGCTCAGGCATTCAATCAGGAGCATCAGGCATGGCAGAACCCGAATATGATTTCGATCTATTCACAATCGGTATCGGATCGGGAGGCACACGCGCCAGCCGCGTAGCGGCGGCACACGGCGCGCGCGTTGCTGCGGCAGAAGAGCACCGCGTTGGTGGAACCTGCGTCATTCGCGGCTGCGTTCCCAAGAAGATGCTCGTATACGGCGCACAATTTGCCGAGGATCTCGAGGATTGCCAGGAATTTGGTTGGACCATTGAGGGCAAAAGCTTCGATTGGGTGAAGTTGCGCGATCACGTGATGAAGGACGTCGACCGGATCGAGAGCATCTACACCGATACGCTCGACAAGCACGATGTCACACTGTTCCATGAGCGCGCGGAGATCACCGGCGACCATGAAATTACGCTCGCAAGCGGCAAGGTTGTGACGGCAAAATACATTCTCATTGCCACGGGAGCATGGCCGCACGTGCCCGAATTCGAGGGGAGCGATCACTGCATCACCTCGAATGAAGCTTTCCATCTCGACGCGATCCCGCGCCGCGTCTTGATCGCAGGCGGAGGATATATTGCGAACGAGTTCGCGGGTATCTTCAATGAATTCGGAAGCAAGGTCGTCATTGCCAACCGGTCCGATGTGATCCTGCGCAGTTATGATTTCTCCCTGCGCGACCGCTTGATGCAGATTTCCATGACCAAAGGCATCGAGTTCTGCTTCCACGCGGAATTCGAATATGTTCGCAAAAACGATGATGGCAGCTTTGCCGTCAAGATGACCAATCATGATGAGCGCGAATTCGATTGCGTCATGGTTGCGACCGGGCGCGTGCCGAATACCAAGGGGCTGGGGCTCGATAATGTCGGCGTAGAGCTCGGCAAAAAAGGCGAGATCAAGGTCGACACGTTCAGCAAGTCCAGCGTCGACTATATCTATGCCGTTGGTGACGTGACCGACCGAGTCCAGCTGACTCCGGTCGCGATCAGAGAAGGTCAGGCATTCGCGGACAGCATGTTCGGCGGTGTGGAGCCCTATTGCGTCGACCACTCCTGTATCCCGAGCGCGGTTTTCAGCCATCCTCCGATCGCTTCGGTGGGACTGAACGAACGAGAGGCCAAGGATCAGTACGGCAAAGTCGCCGTCTATCAATCCGATTTTCGCCCGATGAAAAACGTCGTCGCCGGTCGCAACGAACGCAGTCTGATCAAGATGATTTGCGACGACGCCAATGGCAGAATCCTCGGCATCCATATGATCGGTCCGGATTCGCCCGAGATCATGCAGGCGGCTGCCGTTGCCGTGAAAGCCGGAATGAACAAGGCCGATTTCGACGCGACGACGGCGATCCACCCAACCGTTGCCGAAGAGCTGGTGCTGCTGCGCTAGGGTGCAAAGCCGCGAAATTCGTCTAGGTTGCCAGCAGACCTAGGGGGAGAGCGCCATGGCGAACACGATTCTAGTTACCGGGGGCACCGGCTATATCGGCGGGGAGATCATCGATCAGGCACTCACTGCCGGTAAAACGGTGCACACGACCGTCCGCAGCACAGCAAAGAGCGAGCCACGCTTGCGCGAGCGCTGGCCTGATGCCGGCGAGCGGCTCAAAGTTTTTCAGGCCGACCTTGAGAATGACGAAGGTTGGACGGAGGCCTGCGAGGGTTGCGACGGAGTGGCGCATGTCGCATCACCGTTTCCGATCTCGGTTCCGAAAAGCGCCGATGAGCTGGTGGAACCGGCCCGCGCAGGCGCCATGCGGGCCCTCACATTTGCGCAGGCGGCGGGGATCAAGCGGTTCGTTCTGACCAGCTCGGCGGCAGCTATTGCGTACGGCCACCCACCAGGTCAGTCGGTGTTCGACGAGAGAGATTGGACCGACCTCAATAATCCTAGTGTGCCGCCTTATCACCGGTCGAAAACGGTCGCCGAGCGCGATTCTCGCGCTTGGGTGGCAGCGCATGCGCCCGAGATGGCTTTTTGCTCGATCAATCCCGTCGCAGTTCTTGGTCCTGTTCCCAATGATGACTTGTCGACATCGATTGCGCTCGTGCAGCGATTGGTTACCGGCGAGATTCCGGCGATTCCGGATCTCGGGTTTGGAATTGTCGATGTGCGCGATGTCGCGAAGGCACATTTGTTGGCGCTCGACGCACCAGAGGAGAGCGTGCGAAACGAACGCTTCGCCGTATCCGACAAGTTTCTCTGGATGAAAGACATCGCCGAGATAATTCGCGAGCGGACACCAGCCTATGCGGGTAAGGTTCCCAGCCGCAAACTGCCGAGTGTACTGGTCAGGCTGCTTGCGCCGCTGGTCGCAGATCTAAAGCAGATCAAGGGGGAGCTTGGCAGAACTCGGGACGTTTCGGGCAAGCATGCGAGTGAAGTGCTGGGCTTCGATTACATTCCCGCCGCGGAGAGTGTGGAGGCGACCACACGGAGTCTGGTCGAGCGCGGGATTGTGAAATTCTGATGGAAGTCTCTGGCAAAACGATTCTTCTGACGGGCGGCACAGCTGGGATCGGGCAGGAACTCGCTCGGCAGCTCAAGACTAAGGGCGCGGGTGTGGCGCTCACGGGCCGCAATCCGGAACGGATTGCTGCGATGGAGGCGGAAGGGTTCGAGACGATCGCTGCAGATCTATCCAATCCCGCAGGTGTCGATGCGCTGATCGCGGCCTGGGGTGAGCGCGAGCTGGACGTGCTGATCAACAATGCCGGGCAATTGGTGGATCATGATTTTCGCAAAGGATCGCCCGATGCGGATGCGGCGGACGATGGCATCTATGCCAATCTCAGCGCACCGATCCGACTCATCACGGGTCTGATCGGGCTGCTCCGAGCGAGGCCGCAATCTGCCATCGTCAACGTTACCTCGGGTCTTGCGATCGCGCCCGCTGCACGTCAGCCGGTCTACTGCGCGACGAAAGCGGGGCTGCGTTTTTACTCGCTGGCTTTGCGCGAGCAACTGAAAGAAACGAATGTCAGAGTGATCGAAGCGCTCCCGCCGGTCGTGGATACGCAAATGAACGACGGCAATCCGATGAAGAAGATGTCACCGCAGGAATGCGCTCGTCAAATAGTCAGCGCGATCGAGAATGACCGTGATGAGGCCAATATCGGGATGACGCGGCTCTTGCGGAGAGTGGAATCGATATCGCCCGCAATTGCGAAGCGCCTCACTCTGAAATTCTGACCTGGCATCTTTCGGGTGCGAACAGTTTTGGGTGGACATCGGCGGCAGCCATATCGCGCGGCCATTCGCTATCAAGCATCAGGGCTTCACCGATCCGGGCAAGGGCGGGGCTGGTCTGGAACCCGTACCCTCCCTGTCCAGCAAACCAGAAAAAGTTGGGCGTGTCCTGCGGATAGCCGATGACGGGCAATTCGTCAGGCGCAAAGCTTCGCAGGCCGGCCCAGCTATGGGCGATGCGGCGGATGGGGAGCGTGGTCGCCTGCTGAACACGGTCAGCGATGGTGGCAATATCCAACTCCTCGGGCGCAGCGTCGCAAGGCGTGCTGGCGTGCTCGTCCATCGGGGAGGCAAGCAGCCGGCCGTTCCCTTCGGGCAGGATGTAAAAGCCTGCGCCAACTGTCTTGGTGAAGGGCCATAGCGAAACATCGACGCCGCCGGGCCCGCCGAAGGAGATCACTGTTCGGCGGCGCGGTTCTATGCCGATCTTCCTGACGCCAGCCAGATCCGCGATCTCATCTGCCCACGCGCCCGCTGCGTTCACCAAGCGTTTGGCCCGAAATGGTCCGGCAGCGCTTTGTACAGCCCAGCGGCCGCTTTCCCTTTCGATTGCCGTCACGCGGGCCCCGGTCAGGAGATTGCCTCCCGCCATGCGCAAGTCCTTGAGGTGTCCCTGGAGCATGGCGTCGGTATCCAGCTTCAGCGCGCCGTGATCGACGATGGCCTCATGGCAAAATTCCGGGCCGGCTCGCAGCACGGGCAGCAGCGTGAGCGCCTCCTCACCCGAAATCCGCGCGAAGTCACATCCGAACGCGCGGTGCACTTCTTCAAGCGCATCGAGTTCATGCGCCTGCTCTGACCGAGCGATATGGAGTGCTGGATGTTTGACGGCGTAAGGCGCCCGTTCATCTCCGGGCGGCGCGGCGAGATCGGGAAGGCTAAGCGCGGTGAGCGTGCGAACAACACGCTCGCCAAGGCCGAAATGCGCAATCGCGACGCTGCGGCCCGAAGCGTGATAGCCCGGCGCGCTCTCCGCCTCGAGCACGATGGTCTCACCATGGCGCGCAATTTGCGCGGCGAGCGAAAGCCCCGCAATCCCGCCGCCGATGATGAGCGTCTCGACTTCGCACATTGACGATTCCTCTTTTTTGACACGTTGACGCCCCGGCGCCGCTAAGGCAACGACCCGCAAACGCAAAGCCAATCAGGGGACGCAGCAATGTCTGCCAATATCGCCGAAATGGAACGCCGCCGTGCCGCCGCAAAGCTGGGCGGCGGTGAAAAGCGAATCGCCGCGCAGCACGCCAAGGGGAAGCTGACCGCGCGTGAACGGCTCGATGTGCTGCTGGACGAAGGCAGCTTCGAAGAGCTGGACCGCTATGTAGAGCACGATTGCGTCGATTTCGGCATGGCCGAGCAGCGCATCCCAGGCGACGGTGTCGTCACCGGTAGCGGCACGATCAATGGTCGGCTCGTCTATGTTTTCTCTCAGGATTTCACAGTCTTCGGCGGCTCTCTTTCCAAACGTCATGCGGAAAAGATTTGCAAGGTGATGGACACCGCGATGAAGGTCGGTGCGCCTGTGATCGGTCTCAACGACTCCGGCGGCGCGCGTATCCAGGAAGGTGTGGCGTCACTCGGCGGCTATGCCGAAGTGTTCCAGCGCAACGTGCTGGCGAGCGGCGTCATTCCGCAGATCAGCCTTATCATGGGACCATGCGCGGGCGGGGCGGTGTACTCGCCAGCCATGACCGATTTCATCTTTATGGTGAAAGACAGCTCGTACATGTTCGTGACCGGACCGGAAGTGGTGAAGACCGTCACCAACGAGGAGGTTACGCAGGAAGAACTGGGTGGGGCGATCACGCACACGACCAAGACCAGCGTTGCCGATATCGCATTCGAAAACGATATCGAGACGCTTTTGGCGACGCGGGATTTCTTCAATTACCTACCGCTATCCAACCGTGAGCAAGTGCCCGAACTGCCCACGAGCGACCCGTGGGACCGCGAGGAAAAAAGCCTCGACACGCTGATCCCGGACAATGCGAACCAACCTTACGACATGCACGAGGTCATCTCGAAAACGGTCGATGAAGGGACGTTCTTCGAGATCCAGCCCGCGCATGCGGCGAACATCATCTGCGGCTTCGGCCGGGTCGAGGGGCGCACCGTGGGCGTGGTCGCGAACCAGCCGATGGTGCTGGCGGGCGTGCTCGATATCAACTCGTCGAAGAAGGCCGCGCGCTTCGTGCGGTTCTGCGACGCGTTCGAGATCCCGATCGTGACCTTCGTCGACGTGCCCGGCTTCCTGCCCGGAACTTCGCAGGAATTGGGCGGCATCATCAAACACGGTGCGAAGCTGCTGTTCGCCTATGCCGAGGCGACCGTGCCAAAGATCACCGTGATCACCCGCAAGGCCTATGGCGGCGCCTATGACGTGATGGCCTCGAAACACCTGCGCGGCGATCTGAACTACGCATGGCCGACCGCCGAAATCGCGGTGATGGGTGCAAAGGGTGCGGTGGAGATCATCTTCCGCCAGGACCGCGACGATCCGGACAAGATCGCCGAGAAAACGAAGGAATACGAAGACCGCTTCGCCAACCCGTTTGTGGCGGCGCAGCGTGGGTATATCGACGAGGTGATATACCCTCGGAACACGCGAAAGCGGATCGCTCTAGGGCTCAGGAAACTGCGGACGAAGCAGTTGGAGAACCCGTGGAAGAAGCATGACAATATTCCGCTTTGATGAGGTTTTATGGTTGAGAAAAGTGATTTCAGTTCCTGCTATCTAACAGGCGGTGATCTTCTAACAGAACTGCAAACTTCTGAGAGTGGCGACGACTATATCGCGGCGCTCGCACACGCCTATGGCTACATCGCCGCCGTGGTCGATGCTCATTTTTTATTCTCGGCAGCCGAAGACTTTCCTGCTGTTTTCGAGTTCCCCAAGTGCGACTTTGGGCAAATCGTTTCTTTGATATATCGAGATTTGGATGCAGAGCCAGAATTGCTCGATGGCACAGCAGCCAGCCTGATCGTGCGCATACTTCAGAGGCACTTCCCTTCGAATGATAGGCTAAGAGGCTGAAAATGAAACTAGGCCGTCTCAACCATATCGGCGTTGCAACGCCCTCCATTGCGGACTCCATTGTGCATTACCGCGACACGATGGGGGCGACGTCTATTCACAAACCCTTCGACCTGCCCGAGCAGGGGGTGAAGGTCTGTTTTGTCGATACGCCCACCGATTCAGGAATGAACGGTACCCAAATCGAGCTGATCGAACCGTTGGGCGAGATGTCCGCGATCAACAACTTCCTTGAGAAAAACCCGCTCGGCGGGCAGCATCATGTCTGTTTCGAGGTCCCTGATATCGAGGAAGCACGCGCCGAATTCGAGGTCATGGGCAAGCGCATCCTCGGCCCCACGCGCATCGGTGCGCACGGTACGCCTATCTTTTTCGTCCATCCCAAGGATATGCAGGGCATGCTTACAGAGATCATGGAAACGCCCAAGGAAGGCGCGCATTGGTCAAACTGATCCGCGCTTCGCAAAGAGAGAAATCATGTCCTACGAAACCATCCGTGTCGAACAAGACGGCCCGCTGACCACCATCACGCTCAACCGGCCGGATCGGCTCAATGCCATGCCACCGCAGATGGCGAACGAGATCGGGCAGGTGTTTTACGATCTGGGCGACAGCCGCGCGGTGCTAATTACGGGGGAGGGTAAGGGATTTTGCTCAGGCGCAGACCTTTCTGCGCGCGGAAGCGATAATGCGCTTACCGGCAAGGGTGGCAGCCACGAGGCGCTGTCAAACCATTACAATCCCGCGATCAGCCACCTGATCCGCGCCGACGTGCCGGTGATCTGCGCGGTCAACGGTCCGGCGGCGGGTGTGGGGTGCAGTCTGGCGCTGGCGGCGGATTTCACGATTGCCGCAAAAAGCGCCTATTTCCTGCAAGCTTTCGTCAATATCGGCCTTGTGCCCGATGGCGGATCGACCTGGCTGCTCGCCCGCGCCATCGGCCGACCGCGCGCCACCCGCATGATGATGCTTGGCGAAAAGATCAGCGGCGAGCAGGCGGAAGAATGGGGCCTCGTCTACAAATGCGTCGATGACGAATTGCTGATGGACGAAGCGCGCGCTCTGGCGGCGAAACTCGCGAACGGTCCGACGCTCGCTTATGCGGCGATGAAGCGCAATATCGCGACCGCGCTCGATGGCAATCTGCAGCAGGTGTTGCTGGCCGAGGCCGAGGCCCAGCACAAAGCAGGCGCAAGCGCGGATGCGCGCGAGGGCGGCAAGGCGTTTCTTGAAAAGCGCAAGGCGGAGTTCAAGGGCGCCTAGCAGGCGATCTCTTTTGCGCCGCGCCCTTTTACGCCGGGCGAATGTGTGATTAGAGGCGTGCCATGACCGATACAAACAAATCTCGGCCGACCCCCGCCGACTGGAAAGCCCTGGCCAACAAGGAATCTAAGGGGCGTGACCTCACGTGGGAGACGCCCGAAGGCTTCGATATCAAGCCGCTTTATACCGAAGCGGATCACGCAGATTTCGATCCGGGCCTGCCTGGCTTTCCGCCGTTCACGCGCGGGGTAAAAGCGAGCATGTACGCCGGGCGTCCCTGGACAATCCGGCAATATGCTGGCTTCTCGACCGCCGAAGAATCGAACGCGTTTTATCGCCGGAATCTCGCAGCCGGGCAAAAGGGGCTTTCGGTCGCCTTCGACCTCGCCACCCACCGCGGTTATGACAGCGACCATGCGCGCGTCGTCGGCGATGTCGGCAAGGCCGGAGTCGCAATCGACACGGTTGCCGACATGGAAATCCTGTTCGACCAGATCCCGCTCGATACGATGAGCGTCTCCATGACAATGAACGGCGCGGTGATCCCGGTGATGGCGTTTTACATCGTCGCGGCGGAGCGATCGGGCGTAGCGCGAGAAAAGCTTTCGGGAACGATTCAGAATGACATTCTGAAGGAGTTCATGGTTCGCAACACCTACATCTACCCACCAGAACCGAGCATGCGGATCGTCTCAGATATCATCGCATATACGTCGGCCAACATGCCGAAATTCAATAGCATTTCGATCAGCGGCTATCACATGCACGAAGCCGGGGCGACAGCCGTGCAGGAACTCGCCTTCACGATCGCCGATGGTAAGGAATATGCCCAACGCGCGATGGCGACCGGCCTCGACATCGATGCGTTTGCGGGCCGCCTTTCCTTCTTTTTCGGCATCGGCATGAACTTCTTCATGGAGATCGCAAAGCTGCGCGCCGCGCGTACACTCTGGTACCGTGTGATGGACGGGCTGGGCGCGAAGAAGGACCGGTCCAAGATGCTGCGCACGCATTGCCAGACCAGCGGTGTCTCGCTGCAAGAGCAAGACCCCTACAACAACGTCATGCGCACCACGATCGAGGCGATGGCCGCGACGCTCGGCGGGACGCAGAGCCTTCACACCAATGCGCTCGATGAAGCCATCGCGCTCCCTACGGACTTCTCTGCCCGCATCGCGCGCAATACGCAGCTCGTGCTGCAAGAGGAAAGCGGGATCACCAATGTCGTCGATCCGCTGGGTGGATCGCATTACATCGAGGCTCTCACCGCCACCTTGGTAGAGGAAGCCGAGAAACTCATGGCCGAGGTCGATCAGGCGGGCGGCATGACGGCCTATGTCGCAACCGGTGCGCCCAAGGCGGCGATCGAGCGCGCTGCGGCAGAAAAGCAGACGAGCGTCGACAAGGGTGAGACCGTGATTGTCGGGGTCAACAAATACCGCAAGGACAAGGAAGACCCGATCGAGACGCTGGACATCGACAACGCGAAAGTGCGCAAAGGCCAGATCGCGCGGATCGAACAGGTCAAAGCAGCGCGTGACGAGCAGAAATGCCAGGCTGCGCTTGAGGCCCTTAAAGTGGCAGCAGAAACGGATCCTGCGGCGGCTCGCGCGGCGCTGGGCGATGGCCGCGATGAGCGCGGCGTGCCTCTACCACCCAAAGTGATCGCCGAGATGGAGGCGAAGGGCGATGTGAACCTCCTCGCCAAGGCTGTCGAAGCGGCGCGTGCCGATGCGACACTGGGCGAGATTTCCGCAGCGATGGAACAGGCCTTCGGTCGCCACGATGCCACGCCTAAGCCGGTCAGCGGTGTCTACAAGAGCGCGTATGAATTCGACCGCCGTTGGGCACAGGTTACCGACGGTGTGGCCGCGGTCGAGCGCCGTCTGGGACGCAAGCCCCGCATCATGGTGGCCAAGATGGGCCAGGACGGCCACGATCGCGGCGCAAACGTGATCGCGAGCGCGTTTGCCGACTTGGGCTTCGAGGTGATCTCCGGCCCGCTGTTCCAGACGCCCGAGGAAGCGCGCGATACCGCCCTGGAGGCGGATGTGGATGTCGTCGGCGCCTCTTCGCTAGCCGCAGGCCACAAGACTTTGATTCCAGAACTGATCCGCTTGCTGAAAGAAGCGGGCCGCGCGGATATCAAGGTAACAGCCGGCGGGGTGATCCCGGCCAGCGATTATGATTTTCTGCGCGAAGCGGGAGTGCAGGGAATCTACGGCCCCGGCTCGAACGTGGTCGAATGCGCAGCGGACATCCTGACGCTGCTGGGCCACAACATGCCGCCTGCGGGGGATGAAATCTGATGGACAATGCGGAAGAGACGCTGGGCGTAAAGGTGGACGAGCGAGATCCAGACCTGCTTCTTTATGACTTTCTGAAGTATCTGGCGACGATTGCACTGCTGATTCTTGGTGCGGTGCTTTCGCTGGCGGCGCCTGAAATTGGATTATCCAGAAGACGGATAGCGCTCATCGTCGTCGTGGTAGCGGCGGCTGCGTTCATCGCCATCGTCGCTGCCGACCGTATCGTGGTACTCCGTGCTGAAGGCAAGGCGCTAGACCGTTGGGTCCATTGGTCGCGGGGCGCCTGCATGTGGTTGCTCGCGCTGGGTACCGGCTTTTTTCTTTCTAATTGGATTAATGGGTTCGATTGAGATGGAAACGATGCTTTCGATCCGCACCGACTGGAGCCGCGAGGAAATCGCAGAGCTGTTCGACTTACCATTTACCGAGTTGCTTTTCCGCGCGGCGACGATCCACCGCGAGAACCATCCGCCCGAACAGATACAGCTCTGCACTTTGCTTAGCATCAAGACTGGCGGGTGTCCGGAGGATTGCGGCTATTGCTCGCAGTCGGTGAAGGCCCACAGCGGGGTCGAGGCGACCAAGCTGATGGATGTGCAGGCCGTTCTCCAGCGCGCGGCGCAAGCCAAGGACGCAGGATCGCAGCGCTTCTGCATGGGCGCCGCCTGGCGCAACCCCAAGGACCGCGACATGCCTGCAATCGTCGAGATCGTGAAGGGCGTGAGCGACATGGGGCTTGAAACCTGCATGACGCTCGGCATGCTGGAGCCGCATCAGGCAGAAATGCTCGCCGAGGCGGGGCTCGATTATTACAACCACAACATCGACAGCAGCCCTGAATATTACGAGCGGGTGATCTCGACCCGCGATTTCCAGTGCCGCCTCGACACGCTCGGCCACGTGCGCAGCGCCGGGATAAACGTGTGCTCGGGCGGGATCGTCGGGATGGGCGAAACCCGCGATGACCGCGTCGGCTTCATCCATACGCTGGCAACACTTCCCGAACATCCGGAGAGCGTGCCCGTCAACGCACTTGTTCCGGTGAAGGGCACTGTGCTGGGCGACATGCTGGCCGATACGCCGATGGCCAAGATCGACGATATCGAGTTCGTGCGTACGGTCGCTGCCGCTCGCATCACGATGCCAATGAGCATGGTCCGGCTGTCAGCCGGTCGCGAGTCCATGTCGGAGGCCACACAGGCCCTGTGCTTCCTTGCTGGCGCAAACTCGATTTTTACTGGTGACAAGCTTTTGACAGCGCCCAATGCGGGTGATGATAGCGATGGTGCTTTGCTCGCGAAGCTTGGCATGACAGCGCTCCAGGGGGACGAGCCGGCTCGAGCGTGCAAAGTGAGTGAGCCTGCGGAGTGAAAGCGCACCTCGGCAGAATGACCGTTTTCTTCGGTTTCATGGGCATGGGCCTATGGGGCTTTGTTTCGCTACCTCTAGGCTGGGGTATCGCTTCGCTGGTCGCTGCTTTCCTCGCCGGAGGATCGCTTTCGATGCTTGTCTTCGAGAGGCTGGCTAGCGAGGAGCAGCGCACGGCCTACCTCAAAGCGCGCCTGTTCAACGACTGAGCGATGTCACTCGGCTTCTCCGTCGATGCGTTGCTGCCGAAAGCGCGGATGGGCGGAAAGCTCAAAATGGGGCTCGTCCGGATCGATGATGAACAATGGCTCCAGCCCGCGCCCGATCTTACCGCCCGGCGGCGAGCATTTGCGGAGTGGCCCGAAGCGATCCAGCTGGCAAATGATGCTGCTGCTGGCGCTGCGGGTATGGAGCTTGCCAAGCTGCTTGGCGTGGAGGGTGCCCTTGCCGAGGCTGCACAGACTGCGCATGAGGACATGTGCTTGCTGACCCGCGCGGATGGTGAGGACGTGTACCGGCTCATCGGCGCGGCGGTCGCGTGGCCTACGGATTGGCAACCGAAGGAAAAGATCGGCCTGCCGCTGCGCGCGCTTCATGCGCCGATCGCAGGGTACGAAGCACAACTCGCAACCGGGGTCGATCGGTTCATGGATACTTTGAAGCCGGGGCCGATCTACGGAAGGTGCAACTGGTTCATCGCGCCGACGGGAGAGCGGCGATGGCTGACTGCGGGAAAGCCGGGAGAGCAATTCGCCCATGTGACGCGCCAGAACGCCGGCGAGACGCTGTTTGTGCGATCCGAACGTCAGACGTTGCGCCGTCTTCCCGAAACGAGCGCGATCCTCTTCACGATCGGCATTTACGTCGAGCCGCTCGGCGCCCTGAGGCCTCACAACATTGCCAGTCTTGCTCAGGCCGCACGAACGCTGCTCGCGGGCGAGGGTGACCGGCGCGGCGCACCGGCCTATGCCGATAGCCTGATTGCTTTCGCCAAGGACAGTCTCGGATGATGCTGCAAATTTTCACATCGCTGCTGCTTCTCGCGCATCCCGCATCGCAGGATGCATCTCCCGATCCAGACTGGGATTGCGCCAACCCCGTCCAGCAGCAGGAAATGAATTGGTGTGCGGCGAATGAATTCGTGCTCGCTGATGCCGAGCTCAATCGGCAGTGGGCACGGACGAGCGCTGCGATGCGGATGAGAGACGATGCGTGGGGAGACGACGTTAGTCCTGATTGGGACGCACGCCCGGGATGGTTCGATAGCCTGTTGGAGGCGCAACGCGCCTGGCTGACTTTTCGTGACGCGCATTGCAGGATCGATGGATATGCTGCGCGTGGCGGCAGCCTCGAGCCGCTTCTGGTTTCGACTTGCCAAACAGCCCTTACGAAAACGCGCACTCAGGAACTGCGCGACCTGGAAGACTGGGATCGGTGAAAATGCGATGTGGCGCATTTTTACAAGAGCCCCCTCTTCCCGTGTTTTGAAAGGACAGTAGAAGAGTGCATGGCGGGCGAAATGCTCGGCAAGGGTCACATTATCGTAAGAGGGGAACGATTATGCGAAAGACATTGCTCATCGCTGCAGCGATTGCATTACCAATGACAGCTACACCGGTGCTTGCCGACAACCATGCTGCTGGCGAACCGGAACTGCTCGACCAGGATTGGCACCGGGTGAATTTCGTCCGCTTCCACGAAGGCAAACAAGGACGAGCCAGCGAGATCATCGGGATGTTTCAAAAAGCCGATGAAGCCGTCGGTCGTACACCGCCCATCATGATCCACATGAATACCGGCCCGTGGCACATGATCGGGGCCTTTCCGATGAAGGAAGGTATTGCATCGATGGGGTGGGCCGAAACCGCCGATGACAAGGCATGGCGAGATGCGTTCGCCGAGATCGCAGGCGGACCTGATGAGGCGCGGGCGCTGTGGGAGGAATTCTCCTCGCTCATTGCAGAGCGTCAGCGCCATGTGGGACACACGCATTAAAGCTCTGGGGCAGATTGCCCACATTCGTTAGCTTGATCGGGACCTTCGGGAGCGGCATAGGCGTTGCGACGTCTTTCCATCCTTTCGGAGGTCCCGTTTGTTTTCCAAGATATTGATTGCCAATCGCGGCGAGATTGCGTGCCGTGTCATCACGACGGCGCGCAAGATGGGAATCGCGACGGTCGCGGTCTATTCGGATGCGGACGCACGAGCGCCTTTCGTCCGCATGGCAGATGAAGCGGTGCATATCGGCCCGGCGCCGGCCTCGGAAAGCTACCTGGTGCCTGAGAAGATCATCGCTGCTTGCAAGGAAACGGGGGCAGAGGCTGTCCATCCGGGCTACGGCTTTCTGTCGGAGCGGGCGAGCTTTGTCGAAGCGCTCGAAGCGGAGAACATCGCCTTTATAGGTCCGCCCCCCGGTGCGATCGCTGCAATGGGCGACAAGATCGAATCCAAGAAACTGGCCCGCGAAGCTGGCGTGAACGTGGTACCCGGTTTTGTCGGCGAAATTCGCGACACTGAGCATGCCGTCGAGATTTCGAACGATATCGGTTACCCGGTGATGATGAAGGCATCGGCCGGCGGCGGGGGCAAGGGTATGCGTCTCGCTTGGTCGGAAAAAGATGTGCGCGAAGGGTTCGAGGCGACCAAGCGCGAAGGGCTCAATTCGTTCGGCGACGACCGTGTCTTTATCGAGAAATTCATCGAAAACCCGCGCCATATCGAAATCCAGATCCTGGGCGACAAGTATGGCAACGTACTTTATCTGAACGAGCGCGAGTGTTCGATTCAGCGCCGTCACCAGAAGGTCGTCGAAGAGGCTCCTTCGCCCTTTGTCACGCCCAAGATGCGCAAGGCGATGGGCGAGCAGTGCGTCGCGCTTTCCAAAGCGGTCGATTACCACTCGGCAGGCACGGTCGAACTCATTGTCAGCGGCGCCGATCCGACCGGAGAGAGCTTCTATTTTCTTGAAATGAATACCCGGCTTCAGGTCGAACACCCGGTGACCGAAGCGATCACCGGTATCGATCTGGTCGAGCAGATGATCCGCGTCGCGGCTGGCGAAAAGCTCGAACTTACGCAGGACGATGTCGGTATCGATGGCTGGTCGATCGAGAACCGGGTCTATGCCGAAGATCCCTACCGCGGGTTTCTGCCCTCGACCGGCAGGCTGGTTGAATACGAGCCGCCTGTCGAAGGCTGGAGCGACGATGGCGAAGTCGCCGGAAAGCCGCGCCGCGGTGTCGCGCATGGCGTGGGCGCTATTCGCGTCGACGACGGTGTTTTCGAAGGTGGCGAAGTTTCGATGTTCTACGATCCGATGATCGCCAAGCTGGTGACTTGGGCACCCACCCGCGAAGAGGCCGCCGATCTCCAGATCGAGGCCCTCGACAATTTCCGCATTCGAGGGCTCGGCCACAATGTCGATTTCCTGAGCGCAATCATGCAGCATGAACGGTTCCGCTCGGGCGAGTTGACCACAGGTTTTATTGCCGAGGAATATCCCGACGGCTTCACCGGGGCACCCGCCGATGATGCGTGGCTCCGTCAGCTCGCGGCTCTGTTTGCCGGAGCGGAATTCACCGAGCAGGTTCGTGCGCGCCAGATTTCAGGCCAGTTGAATGGGAGCGACAATCCGCCGTCGCTGTGGATGGTCAAGATCGATGGCCGCGAATTTGAAGTCCTGCTCGAACAAGGCGGTGCGATCGTCGATGGTAAGCCCCTGCGCGGCACCTGGGACTGGGAAGTCGGTATGCCGATCGCGCAGGTCACCGGCGACAATGAAATGGCCGTTCAGATCGAGCGCATCGGAGTGCGGTGGAGAATGACCACACGCGGTGCTTCCCATGAGGCATTGGTGCTTCCGGCGGGCATCGCGTCGCTGTCCGCGCATATGATCGAGAAAGTGCCGCCAGATCTGTCAAAGATGCTGATCTGCCCGATGCCGGGGATGCTGGTTAAGCTTCATGTGAGTGAAGGGGAAGATGTGCAGCCAGGCCAGCCGCTCGCCACGGTCGAAGCGATGAAGATGGAAAACATCCTGCGCGCAGAAAAAGAGGGAAGGATCGCGGCAATCAATGCCGAGGAAGGCGAAAGCCTTGCCGTGGACGCGGTGATTCTGGAACTCGAGTAATTCGCCTGCCGCGACCGAATTCGAATCGAAAAGATGGAAGTAAGAATGCGTACCGCGGATATGTGATTATTTCCAAGCGGTTGTACGCGAGCGACAATCTTTGCGGCTCGTCGCATTTTTAGGCGCTTCGGACTCGCATCTCCAAGACGATTTGAGGAAACTTTGCGTCATGAGTCGTCCATCGCGGCGACGGGCAAACAGGCGGAGTGGATAGTGGCAAAGCGAGGCACGGGATATTTCGATCGCAGGGGCAATTTCTTCAAGTCTCCGCGCGACGCAACGGCAAGCGATATTGCCGCCTTACTCGGGCAAATCGGCGACGGAGAAAGCCTTGCGCCGGGTATCGCGCATATGCTGCTGGAACGGCGCAGCGATATCGAGCGTTTGTTCGAAGAACACGACGAGATGATGGCAGAGCAGGAGCCCGCCAAATCGCCTTCATCGCTGACGGACATAAGCGCAAAGGTTTCCAAACTGCCGAGCCGACCTGCAGTCTAAAACCCCCGATTATAATTGCGCCAGAATTTTGCTCGCGAGTTCGCGAGGGCTGGCACCGCTCGTGTCAATTTCGCTGTCATAAGCGATGCCTTCGTGGAGCTCGGTAGACTGTCCGCGAGCAAGCCCAATCAGTCGGTCGCCTCTTGCTCTTTCGCGCGCCTCGATAATGTCTATCGGAGCGGTGACCTTTACGAAATGCGGATCACATCCGCTCAGTCCACTTCGATAGGCCTCCATCTCTGCCGCATAACAGACCTCATCCACCACTAGGTCGAGGCCCTTCTTTGCCGCTTCGATCACGAATGAGCGCATGACGCCGAGCAGCGCCTCCCCGCGCGGCCCGTTCGAGATGCGCGGGAGCTTTCCTGATCCTGTTTCGACTTGGTCGAGCCTGAACCATTCCGGCCTGAACTCGTGGCCGTTCGGCAGGAAAGAGATGAATGCGTCCATCTCGACGTGCAGGAATGTCGAATAGGCCTGTTCTTGGATCGCTCTTGCCAACGATGATTTGCCTGCGCTGCTCACCCCGTTGAGGATGATGACCTTGGCGCTCATTCCCCGATTATCGCTACCGCGCGGATCCATCCGGCGCTGGCGCGTTCTATCTTTACGGGAAAGCAGCTGAACATGAAGCCATGTGCTGGCAGGCGTTCCAGGTTAGTGAGCTTTTCGATCTGGTAATATGGCCTGATGCGCCCGGCCTTGTGACCCTCCCAGATGATCGAGGGGTCGCGGGTCTCCGCCCAGCGTTTTGCCGTGTGGCTGAACGGTGCATCCCAGCTCCACGCGTCGGTTCCGACGACCTCTACGCCGCGCTCGGTCAACCATAAGGTTGCATCTGCGCCGAGGCCTACGCCTTGGTCGATGAAATCGTCCGTGCCGTACACCGCGCCCGACTGGATCAGCACGATATCCAGCGGTTCGAGCTCATAGTTGATCTCGGCGAATGCGTGTTCGAGTTCGTCGGCTGTCACGACGTGGCCGTGCGGCAAATGCGAGAAATCCAGTTTGACACCGGGGCGGAAAAACCGATCAAGCGGTGCTTCGTCGATACTGGGCGCAGGGGCAGCGCCCTCATCCGTCGTCGAATGATAGTGCCACGGAGCATCCATATGCGTGCCGTTATGGGTGGACAGCTCGAGCATTTCTAACGCCCAGCCTTCACCGTCTGGAAGATCGCCTTTTTCGAGGCCGGGGAAGAACATCGCGATCTGCTGCCAAGTATCCTGGTGTGTCATATACTGGATTTTGGGCCGCATGACTTCGGGATCGGAGATCACGTCGTTGGTGATGGGGATGGAAAGGTCGACGAAACGGGGCATCGTGAGAGATTAGTGCGCCTTGAGCTGCTCGTCGAGGAAAGCGGCAATGTCCGACATCTCGACATCGCGGGCGAGATAGGCCTCGCCGATGCCTCTCAGCAACAGGAAGGGCAGGGTATCGCTCTCCATCTTCTTGTCATGGCGCATGTGGTTGGCGAGATCGTCGCCGGTTCCCTGCATACCGAGCGCGCTTATCTCCGATGGCAGTCCCGCCGCGGCAATCGCCTGTGTGACTCGCTCCGCCTGTTCCTGCGGCATCTCGTCGCGCCGCGCGGAATAGCGGGCCGCGAGAACCATCCCTGCAGCGACGGCTTCACCATGCAACAGGCGATCGGAAAAACCGGTCTCCGCCTCGAGCGCGTGCCCGAAGGTATGTCCGAGATTGAGCAGCGCGCGAACTCCGGTGGTTTCCCGCTCATCCTCGGCGACGATCCGAGCCTTGGCGCGGATGCTTGTTGCGATGGCATAGCTTAGCGCGTCAGGTTCGCGGGACAGCACTTTGTTGCCATTGGCTTCGAGCCAGCCAAAAAACTCGGCGTCCCCCAGTAGGCCGTATTTGATGACTTCGGCATAGCCCGCGCGCATTTCGCGGTCGGGCAGGGTGCCCAGCACAAGCGGGTCGATCAGGACGGCGGAAGGCTGGTGGAAGGCTCCGATCAGGTTCTTGCCCGCGCGCGTGTTGATCGCGGTCTTGCCGCCGACGGAGCTGTCCACTTGAGCGAGCAGCGTTGTTGGAATCTGCACGAAGCCGCAGCCGCGCTTGGTCACGGCGCAAGCGAACCCCGTGAGATCGCCGACAACGCCCCCGCCAACCGCGAAGACATGGTCTGATCGGGTCACCCGGAGGCTGAGCAGCCAGTCGGTGAGTTTTTCCAGCATGGGCCAGCTTTTGGCCGCTTCACCCGGATCGACCACGAACCAGTCCGCTGCAAAACCTGCACCTGAAAGGCTTCGTTCGATAGCTTCGCTGTAAAGGCGATGCGTGTTGTTGTCGGCTACAAATGGAACCGCGCGCCCGTTCTTCCCGAAACTGTTGAGGTAACCGCGCGCTTCGCTCGCCAGGTCATCCAGCACGCCGCTTTCGATTGTCACGTCATAGCTGCGCCCGGCGAGGGAGACGGGTATCACAGCCATTGGTCGATCGCCTCGAGTATCGTCTTGGCCGTCTGCGCATGCGGCCCGTTTTCACTGACGACGCGGACCTGCGCCTGGCCGTAGAATTCGCCGCGCTCATCGAGCAACTTGGTCAGGATTTGCTTGGGATCGCCCGTCTTCAGCAAGGGGCGGTGGTCGCGGCGTGAAGTTCGCTCGACCAAAGTGTCGATATCGCAATCGATCCACACTGCGATTGCCTGGTCGAGGATCAGCGCGCGTGTTTCGGGATCGATGAAGGCACCGCCCCCTGTCGCGATGACGCCGCTGTTCTCTTCGATAAGCCGCGCGATGACGCGTCTTTCGCCATCGCGAAAATAGGCTTCGCCGAATTCTTCGAAGATTTCCGTAATCTTTCGCTGCGCGGCGTCTTCGATCGCATCGTCGGCATCGACAAAGTCGCGCTCCAACAGGGCGGCGAGCTTGCGCCCGACGGTCGATTTTCCAGCGCCCATCAGCCCGACAAGCACGACCGGCCTGTCGATCCGTCGTGCGATCCGGGCAATATCGTCATCGTTCAAAGAGGCATCCGCAGTCATTGCAGCTTGGCCTATAGATGGGGTAGAGCGCGCGCAATATGTCAAAACTGTCGCGTCATCCTCATGCACAGGGTAGGGTCCTTGGCCAAGGTTCGAAAAGGCGCAGGCCGCCGCTCGCGCGATTGCCGATTTACGCAGGAGTTGGTGTTCTCACAGTGTTGATACTTGCATACTTCGACGGAGGCGAAGAGCCGATCCGGCCAATTACACAGCAGGTCGAAATGCCCCGCTCGGTGTCAGGAAGGCTGTAATGCGGAGCAGTGTCTGGCTTGGAAGCGCAGCTGCGCTCGGAATGATCGGGGCGCTGGGCGGTACATTCGCAGCGAGTCTTGCGACCGCTCAAGATGCGCCCGAGTCGCTGTTGCCACCGGGATTTGACGATCCTGCTCCCGCTCCCACGCCAACTCCAGTGCCAACTGCGCTGCCGACCGCAGCGCCGCAAGCAGCGCCAGCAGCACCGCCGCCCGTAGCCCCGGCAACGGGAGAACAGGATGCACCAGGTGCGCTGCCAGATGTTCCGACACTGACCGGAGATGATCTTGCGGGCATCCCTTCTCTGGAGGAGCTTGAGGACCTTTCACCGGAGGAGCTTGATGAGCGGCTTGGCCTGAAACCCAAATTCGACATTCCGCCTGCGGCGCGGCGTTCCTTGACCCAAATCGGCTTGCTCTCACGTGCCGAAGGCGGCTTACCGACTGCCTCGCTTGCCAATCAGCCTGCAGGGCTGGTTCGCGCAATCCTTGCAGGAACCCAGCGCCAGATGGTTTCGCGTTGGGGGCACATCCTCATGCGGCGGGTGCTTGCAAGCCGACTGACCGCGCCCGAGGGCATGGACCCGGTTGAATTCACAGCCTTGCGAGCCGCAGTGCTCAACCGGATGGGGGAATTCACCGTTGCTCGTGCCTTGGCGCAGGATGTGGACACGGAAAACTGGAACACAGCGCTGACCAGCCAAGCGCTCACTTCGTACATCGCGGCATCGGACCTCGTCGGCGCATGCCCTGCGATCCGCCTCCAGGGATCATCGCGTGAAGACCCGCAATGGGTGATGCTGCAGGCGATCTGCAACGCTTACGCCGGAGAAGGCACTCGCGCTGGAGCGCAGCTTGACCGTGCCCTTGGTCAGAACCTTGCACCGTCAATCGATATCTTGCTCGCACAGCGATACGCTGGCGCTGCCGGACGTGGTCGCAGGGCGGTGGATGTGGAATGGGATGAGGTCGAGGATCTCAATCCGTGGCGGTTTTCGCTGGCGAATGCCGTCGGTGAACCGATCCCGGAAGGCTTGATCGAGGAAGCGGTCGCAGGTCCGGAAGGCGGATATTACGCTTGGGCTGCGGCGACTGCTCCCATGATCCCGCTCGCATCGCGTGAGCCTTATGCTCAGCGCGCGGCGAGTGACGGGATTCTTTCCTCGCGCGCTATGGTCGATCTTTATAGTCAGATTTTTGCGGCGAGCTCCATCGGCGGCGAAGTCGGTGATCGCGCGGCTTTGTTGCGCGAGGCGTATGTGGCGAGCGACGATCAGGCCCGGATCAATGCGATGCAGCAATTGTGGGGGGAGCAGGGCTATCATTCGGGTCATGTCACCACAGCTTATGCCGCAGCGAGGATCACGCCGTCCAAAGAGTATGCGGGCTATTCCGGCGGATTGATTTCATCGATGCTGACGGCCGGATTGGACCGCGACGCGGCCGCATGGCGCAACGTCATTGCCGAGGGAAGCCTGGGCTGGGCGCTGCTTCAGTTGAGCGGCACCGCTTCTGGTCCCGCCGATCAGCAGGCCATCGATACTTTCGCAGACAATGACGACAGCAGCGAAATGCGCGCTACCGCGTTTCTCGTGGCAGGTCTCGCCGGATTGGACCGGATCGCGGCCGACGATGTGGAGGAATTCACGGAGCGGACAGGTATTAGCTTGGCCCGTCAGTCCCGCTGGACCCGCACGATCGAGCGGGCGGCCGATACGCGCAACGCGGCCCTTGTCGCCTTGCTTGTCGGGTTGGGCATGCAGGGAGACGACTGGGCGCAAATGACGCCGTTGCATCTCTTCCACATCGTGTCCGCGCTTCGACAAGTGGGACTTGAGGCAGAAGCGCGGATGATCGCTGCCGAAGCCGTCGCCCGGGCCTGATAGCGGCGCTGACGCCATCAGAATGTCTGCCGCGACCCGCTCTTTTCTCGATATGCTCGCTGCGGAGCGCGGCGCAGCGGCAAACACCCTCGCGGCGTATCGGCGCGATCTGGAAGGGGCGGAGGAAGCAATCGGCGACCTTGCCCAGGCATCCCGTGCAAACGTAGCGAAGCTCGCGCACGCTTGGTCTGCTCTCGCCCCATCCACCGTTGCGCGGAAGGCATCGGCACTGCGTCAATTTTTCGGCTTCGCGGTCGATGAAGGCTGGCGAAAAGACGATCCGTCGGGCGCGCTTCCTTCGCCGCGCTCTCAGCGGCCCTTGCCCAAAGTCCTTTCGCACAGCCAGGTCGAGACCTTGCTGGAACGCGCCGAGCTGGAGGCAGAGAGCGGCAAAGCTGCGAGCGTCCGGCAGTTGGCCTTGCTCGAAATGCTGTATGGTTCCGGTCTTCGCGCAACCGAACTCGTTTCGCTTCCGCTGAGC
This sequence comes from Erythrobacter ani, assembly GCF_019204025.1. Classification (GTDB taxonomy): domain Bacteria; phylum Pseudomonadota; class Alphaproteobacteria; order Sphingomonadales; family Sphingomonadaceae; genus Erythrobacter; species Erythrobacter ani. Next base: position 254,947 of record NZ_JAGSPB010000003.1, on the reverse strand, counting down.
GCTGTCCCTCGCGATGCACCGCTGATCACAGTTATGGGGAAGGGCGGGCAGGCGCGCATGGTTCCGGTAAGCGAGCGCGCTCGCAGCGCTTTGCAGGAGTGGATCAAGCTGCGCCCGGCCAATCCGAATTCGTGGTTCCTCTTCCCTTCGCGCTCGAAAATGGGCGGCGATAGACATCTGTCCCGTGTCCGGCTGTATCAGCTGCTAAAGGACCTGGCGGTGCGGGCGGGGCTTGATCCAGCCGGGATCAGCCCGCATGTTTTGCGCCATGCCTTTGCCACTCACCTGCTGGAAGGAGGGGCCGATCTGCGCGTCCTGCAGACGTTGCTTGGTCACGCAGACATTGCAACGACGCAAATCTATACGCACGTCGATGCGGCACGGCTCGTAACATTGGTCAATTCGCGTCACCCTCTTGCTACCCGGCGCGCATCGGATTAGCGCATCCTCATGATAGCTTATCTCGATTTCGAGAAACCCGTCGCCCAACTTGAAGAGCGCATTTCCGAATTGCGCAGCGCAAGCGAGAACGACGAGGTCGACATTTCCAGTGAAATTGCGCGATTGGAAACGAAAAGCGCGGAATTGCTTGCCAGCACCTATGCGTCCCTGACGCCGTGGCAGAAAACGCAAGTTGCGCGGCACCCTGCGCGGCCGCATTTTCGCGATTATGTCGAGCATGCTTTCGACGAATTCATGCCGCTTGGCGGGGACCGTCTTTTCGGGGACGATCTCGCGATCATGGGCGGGTTCGCGAAGCTGAATGGCTGCCGTGTCATGCTGATTGGTCATGAGAAGGGGCACGATACCCAGACGCGGCTCAAGCACAATTTCGGCATGGGCAAGCCCGAAGGCTATCGTAAGGCGATCCGGCTGATGGAGCTCGCCGGCCGGTTTGGACTGCCAGTGGTCACGCTGGTGGATACGTCCGGCGCGTTCCCCGGTATCGAAGCTGAAGAGCGCGGCCAGGCCGAAGCGATCGCCCGTTCCACCGAAGCTTGCCTGGCGCTGCCTGTGCCGATGGTCGCTGCGATTGTTGGAGAGGGCGGTTCTGGCGGTGCTGTGGCCTTGGCCAGCGCTGAACGGGTGCTCATGCTCGAACACTCGGTCTATTCGGTGATTTCCCCTGAAGGTTGTGCGTCGATCCTATGGCGCACGTCGGACAAGGCGTCCGAAGCGGCACAGGCGATGAAGGTCACGGCGCAGCATCTCAAGCGGCTGAAAGTCATCGATCGGATCGTGAAGGAACCCGCAGGCGGCGCGCACCGGGATCCAGTTGCCACGGCAAAAGCTCTTGCCAGTGCTTTGGGAGAGGAAATCGACGCACTCGCCGACCTTCCCAGTGAAACGCTGATCCGCGCGCGCGAAGAGAGGTTTCTGCAGCTCGGCGGCTAATTCGAAGCGCACTTCGGAACATCCGGGCCGCGATTGTATTGGTTGAACATACAATAACTGCGATCGGGACGATAATAGGAGTGCGCAGAACATGAACAAATTCAAACAACTGGCGAAGCTTGGAACGGTATCCGCGCTTGCAATCACGCTTTCCGGCTGCATGGGCGGAGGGCCCATTCCTTCGGCTTCGACGCCAATCACCCAGCAGGAAGCGCAGCAAGGCGCGCAATATCATCCGCAGTTTCTCGCCCAATTTGGCGGCGCGATGTCAGGGCCTCAGGCAGCCTATGTCGAACAGGTCGGCAAGAATATTGCTGTCCAGTCGGGCCTTGGCAATGCGCGGGAAAGCTTCACGGTGAGTCTGTTGAACAGCCCCGTGAACAACGCGTTCGCCGTTCCCGGCGGTTATATCTATTCGACCCGCCAGCTCGTTTCCTTGATGAATAACGAAGCTGAATTGGCAGGCGTTCTCGGGCACGAAGTCGGCCATGTCGCGGCCCGACATTCCCAGCGCCGGCAGCAGGCAGCTCAGCGCAATTCCATCCTCGGTGTGCTCGGCGCTATCGGCAGCTCGGTTCTGCTCGGCGACAGCGGTATCGGGGAGACGCTTTCGCGCGGATTTCTGCAAGGTTCGCAGCTCCTCACGCTCAGCTTCTCTCGCCAGCAAGAACTCGAAGCCGACGATCTCGGCATAGAGTACCTGACCCGCGCAGGATATGATCCGCGCGCCATGGGGACGGTGCTTGCGAGCCTAGCCGCGCAGAACTCTCTCGATGCGCAGCTTCAGGGGCGCGACAACGCGACGATTCCTGAATGGGCTTCCACCCATCCGGACCCAGCTAGCCGGGTTCAAACCGCTCTGAACAAGGCGCAAGGCCGGGGTGGGACCGTCACTAACCGTGACACTTTCCTGTCCCGCATCGACGGTATGATTTATGGTGACGATCCTGCGCAAGGCGTCGTTGAAGGTCGCCGGTTCATCCACCCTGACCTGCGGCTTACATTCACTGCGCCGCAGGGATTTTACATGATCAACGGCACCCGGGCCGTGACAGTCCAAGGCCAAAGTGGCCAGGCGCAGCTAACTCTGGCGCCCTACAACGGTGACTTGGACAGCTATGTTCGTCAGCAATTCCGGACGCTTGGCGGTGAGAACAACAATCTTGCGCCGGCTACTTTGGAGCGCACTACAATAAATGGTCTGCCTGCGGCTTACGGCCTCGCGCGCGTCAACAACGGCAATAGCCAGGTCGATGTCGCAGTCTTTGCGTATGAGTTCTCGAACAATCAGGCGTTTCATTTCCAGGCCATCACTCCAGCCGGACGAACAGCTACGTTCACACCGATGTTCCAGTCCATGCGGAGAATAACTCAGGCTGAGGCAAACGCGGTTATCCCGCGGCGTATTGACGTGGTGACGGTCCAACGCGGCGACACGGTGAGTTCCTTGTCACGCCGGATGGCTTATGAAACCGGGCAGGAAGCTCGCTTTCGCGTTCTGAATGCTCTGGGATCCAACGAATCCCTTCAAGCGGGTCAGAAGGTGAAACTGGTGGTCAAAGGTCGCTAAGGGCAAACACCAGGAGTTCGAACCCATTTGCGCGATATTCCGATCGCGCACAAAAAAAGCGGCGGGATTTCTCCCGCCGCTTTCTGTTTCGATAAGTCTTACGACTTAGAGTGAGTTCGAAACCGTGGTCATCGTGTTGTTCAGGTTGTTACCAACCAGACCCATCGTGGTGATTGCAGCGATCGAGATCAGTGCAGCGATGAGGCCGTATTCAATTGCGGTTGCGCCCTGCTCGTCACGAGCCAGCTTTTTGAAAAAGGTCATTTGTAGTCTCCTGGTTTTGGTCTTCGGTACCCGTTGCCCGCTCAAAGAAACGAACAGACAGATGATGGTCTAACGATGGGGTCTTGAAATTTTCCTAATTCGGAGCCTTTCGAAATCCTTAATTCGTCATCGCTTCATTCACTTTTGTCCCAACTTCATCCCAGTTGTCGTTCGTCCCGTTGGCAATGCCTCCGAGAGCCCCGACCATGGCAATGGCGATGAGACCCAGTATCAGTCCGTATTCAATGGCGGTGGCACCTGTGCTGTCCGTTCCAATGTGCTTTAGGAATTTGGTCAAACTCATGGGTCACCTGTGGATACGTTCCTGACGAGACCAAATATCGGGCTAGGGGCTTAAGAAATGGTTGATGCAGAGGCTCCAGGTGGAAAAAATCCCGACATGAATGACCGTTGGCTTACAGTCGTGGCAGGTGCTTTGCGAGCGCCCGATGGACGGTGGTTGATGCACCGCAGACCTTTGGAAAAGCATCACGGCGGGCTGTGGGAATTTCCGGGGGGGAAGGTTGAACCTTATGAAATTCCTGTAGATTCTCTCGTTCGCGAATTGCGCGAAGAGCTCGGTATCGATATTTGCAAACAGGACTGCAAGCCGATCGCTTTTGCGGAAGAGCGCGTTTCGGCAGGCCGCCCGCCCATTGTCATCCTACTTTACAAAATTGGCGCTTGGCAGGGTGTACCTGTCGCTTTGGAAGGGGGTGATGTCGGGTGGTTTACTCCGAAAGAGATCGATCGGCTCGACAAGCCGCCTCTTGATTATGAGCTGGTCGCCAGAGTGTTTGCGGAAGATTGAATAATCGCCCCTCGATACGCAAACAGAGGTTGCCAATGCGCTTCGACCCTCTTATTTGGCACCCCTACCGCGCGCCAGTAGCTCAGCTGGATAGAGTACCTGACTACGAATCAGGCGGCCGGAGGTTCGAATCCTTCCTGGCGCGCCAAGAAAGCCCATCCTTTCCCGGGGTGGGCTTTTTTGTTGGATAGGGGGTCGGACCGGATACGCAGGGCTCACAGTCAAGGGCGATCGACACGACCTCAGTCTTTCACGCTGTCCTCTAGGGCGTGCATATCTTCGTCGGAGAATCCGAAGTGATGGCCGGCCTCGTGAACGACGACATGGCGGACCAGTTCCTCAAACTCGACACCGGTTTCACGCATTTCGAGTAGCAGCGGCTGGCGAAACAGGCTGATAACAGGCGGCATGTCGCCGCTCGACCATGAGGATTGCTCGGTCAGCGGAATCCCTTCGTAAAGGCCACTCAGGTTCCAGCGGTTGTGGATTTCGACAGAGGCGAGTTGTTCTGGCGTCGCAAATTCCTCGATGCGAAGGACAACCGAGGCAAGCTGATCGCGGAATTCCTGCGGCATCCGGGCAAGCGCACGCTGGGCAGCCGCTTCGAAATCGGCGGGAGTGGGCTGTGCGCTGCTCATCCCATGAAACTGGTGATCGATCGCGGAGAGCGCAAGATTTCGGAACGTCGGACGCGTTCACCCGTTGAACGGTAAAGAAATCAAGGAGCCATTTATGACCGAGCAGAGCACTGTTCTCACACGTTTAAAGACCGACCATGATCGCCAGCGCAAACTGCTGGACCAGATCGCCGATACGAGCGGCGACACCGAGCGTCGCCGTGAACTTTTCACCGAATTGACCAAGGAACTGAAGAGCCACGCCGCAGCAGAAGAGCAGGCCGTCTATTCAGAGATGCTGGCGGACCCCGAAGTGAGCGATGAGACCCGTCACTCAGTCGCCGAGCACCACGAAATCGACGAGATGCTCAATGATCTCGCCGCGACGGACATGGCTTCGCCCGGGTGGCTGCAGAAATTCAAACAGCTCGACGATCGCTATCGGCACCACATCAACGAAGAAGAGGACGATCACTTTCCCGATTTTGCCGAACAGATCGATGATGCAATGGACAAAGAGATGACCGAAACCTTCGACGCGAGGAAAAAGGCTGAAAAGAAAGCGGCCGAAGTCACTCCGGAAAAGGCAGAGAACGCCAAAGAATAACTGCGCCGATACGGATCGGACAAAGCGCGCCCTTCGCGACATTGCGGAGGGCGCGCTTCTTTTTCGCTGCAAGCGATTGCGAAGCCGATGGTTTTACGCAAAGGCTCGCGGCGGGATCACGTTTGAGGACAGGACGAAGATATGAGCTGCGCTGACGATCACGACATTGATCCCGAAAATCCATTGAACAAACCCGATGTCCCAGACTACGTCCAAGACGCAATCCGCACATTGATTGAGTGGGCGGGGGACGACCCGGCGCGTGAAGGACTGCTGGATACGCCGAAGCGGGTCGGCCGTGCGTGGCTCGAATACTGTGAAGGCTACAAGGAAGATCCCGCGATTCACCTCAGCCGTGTCTTCGAAGAAGTCGGCGGGTACGAGGAGATCGTCCTGCTCAAGGACATCCCATTCCAGTCGGCGTGCGAGCACCACATGGCTCCGATCACAGGCAAGGCGCACATCGCCTATCTGCCGCACAAGAAGGTGGTCGGCATTTCCAAGCTCGCACGCGTACTCCACGGCTTCGCGCGGCGGCTGCAAGTGCAGGAAAGGCTGACGGCTGAAGTCGCCGATTGCATCTGGGAAAACCTGGAGCCGCAGGGCGTGGCTGTCGTGATCGAGGCACAGCATGGCTGCATGACGGGGCGCGGGGTGAAAACGCCCGGCGTAGCCATGACGACCAGCCGCGTGATGGGCTGCTTCCTTGAAGATCCCCGCAGCCGTAAGGAAGTTATGAGCCTAATGGGGTACTGATCTAAGGCCGATGGCTACGAAGCTCATGATGCCGCCTATTTTCGCTCCATAAATCCGGCGAGGCGAGGCTCGGCTTCGCTAAATCGAAACGATGCTGCTTGACGCATGGTGGCATTTGTCACCATGTGGCGACATGAAGCCTGCACCAACCGAATTGCCGATCCTGCGCCATCTGTGGAGCCTTGGCCCACAAAGCGTCGGCGAAATTCATCAAGCTGTGAGCGGCGAGACTGGCTGGTCCCGATCCTCAACCCGCAAAACGATCGAGCGCATGGTTGATAAGGGGCTACTCGTCGCCTCCGAAGAGCACGGGCTCAAGATTTACCGCGCCAAAGCCAAAAAAGTCCCGACTCTGGCCCGCATGATCCGCAGTTTCGCCTCTGACGTCCTCGGACTGGAAGGGCCGTTGCCGGTGTCGAGCCTCGTCAACAGCCGGATCCTCGACGCGCGCGAATTGGCGGAACTCGAAGCCCTGCTCGATGAGGATGGCGAGAGCGATCCGAACACGCAAGGTGACGGATCGTGACCGGCCTTCTGTTCTACGCAGCTGCGTCGATGGTTGCGGGTGCAATCGCTTTCGGGGCAACTGTGTTATGTGCGAGGCTCGCACCCACGACGCGGAATTGGTCGGGTCTTTGGGCTACCGCGCTCATTGTGAGTGCTGCGATCCCGCTGCTCGGCGCGATATTCACGGCTTTGAGCGCGTGGTTTCCAATTCTCGAGCCAACCAGCACTTTGCTTTTGCCCATTGGCGGTCCCATTGACCTGTCTGTTTTTGCGGGGCCGGGTGAAGGGCCGGCGGCCACTCCTAGCGACGTAGCCACTCCGCCCACGTTGATCGTGTTTGCCATTATCGCGGGTGCAGTGGTTTGCCTTGCACGCCTCTACTCAGGCAGGCGCAAAGCTATCGGGGTGTCGCTCAGGGCACACGGACCCAGGCAACTGCGTGGTCATAGCTACTGGATTTCGCATGAAGTCGATACGGCTTTCGCGATCGTCGGTGTGGTACCCCGCCGTGCGCCTCGGATTATCCTCCCTGCGCGGATAATCGAGGAACTGCCTGAGCGGGAATTGGTGCTAATCTTGAGGCATGAGCAGGCGCATATCAGGCGGCGCGATGACCAGATCGGCGTTATGCTGCGCGCACTGACCGCACTCACCTGGTTCATCCATTCATGCAGCTAATCTTCGCGAGGTGGAGCCAATCGGCGGAAATTCAATGCGACGAGGCCGCACTGGCCGATCAGTCTCACGAAATGCGTCGCGTCTACGCGCAAACCTTGCTCACGGCGCTTCACATAATGGCGGGCCGGGTACGGCAATACCCGGCCGCCTCCTTCTCAACCCATCGAATTAGGAACGAAAAGATGAGAATTATGCAGATTATGAGAGGTAGTCCCCTTGTTTACAAGCGTGGCGGGGCGCGTGTCGCGCTTTCGGCGGTGGCTTTCGCCGCCACGGGGGTCGGCGCGATGTCGGTTTCCGCGCACGGTGACGCTCTCAGCTATGAGGAGCCAAGGCTCTCTGTCGTGACGCAATCGGCACCGCGGGCCGTGCCTGCCGTGAGGATTGTCGAAGGCAAGATAACTGCCCGATTCGGCACGGCTGCCGATCCGTTTCGCAGCGGCAAGTCACGCAATCACAAGGGGATCGACATCGCCGCCCCTATAGGGACGCCGGTGCAAGCACCTTCGGATGGTAGTATTGTCGAGGCCACCAATCTTTTCGATAACAAGCCGAATTACGGCATCGTGGTGGTGCATCGCGCTTCCAACGGCACATTGACTTTATTCGCGCATCTCGATGGATTCATGGTTACCCCGGGGCAGACCGTTTCGGCAGGTCAACAGATCGCCCGCGTCGGGAATTCCGGGAAGAGTACGGGGCCCCACGTGCATATCGAAACAATCCGCGACGGCGAACATGTTGATCCGCAGTCGGTCTGGCCCGTTTTGCAGTAAACGCTCACGCGATTTCGCGATAAAAAAGCGAAGGGCGCCCGATTAACGGGCGCCCTTTTCTCGGCATACTGATTGTCGGCTCATAGCTGGCCGAGCATATGCTCCGCGCTCGAGACGCGGAAGTCGCCTGGCTCTTCAACGTTGAGCTGTTCGACAATGCCGTCATTGACCACCATGGAGAATCGCTGGCCGCGCTTGCCCATTCCGAAGCCCGAACCGTCCATGGTCAGGCCGACAGCGTCCGCAAATTCTGCATTGCCATCGGCAAGCATTGTGATGTCATTCGATCCCGCAGCGCTGTTCCATGCGCCCATCACGAAAGCATCGTTGACTGCGGTGCCGACGATTTCGTCCACACCCTTCGCTTTGAGCTCGTCGGCTTTTTCAACGAAGCCGGGAAGATGTTTGGCCGAACATGTCGGGGTAAAGGCGCCCGGCACGGAGAAAAGCGCGACTTTCTTGCCTGCGAAGTATTCGCTGGCCTGGACCTGCTGCGGGCCATCCGCGGTTGCTTTGACCAAAGTTGCGTCGGGCAGCTTGTCGCCTACAGAAATCGTCATGTTGGCATTTCCTTTCGTGTGCGGGGTGTCTCGCGACACGATATAGGACCTCTTGTCGACCGAGCAACAATTACACATATAAAGATAACTTTATATTTGCGTGATGACGCCCTGAACGCTACGGCACGACGCAAGAATTCAAATGACCCCGATTTCATTTTCAGGAGACATCCATGGCGACCCTCGCTGCTAATCAGGAATATATCATCAAGGACATCTCGCTGGCGCAATACGGCCGTGACGAGATTGCCATTGCCGAAACCGAAATGCCGGGCCTTATGGCTCTGCGCGAGGAATATGGCGCATCGCAGCCCCTGAAGGGCGCGCGCATCACCGGATCTCTCCACATGACGATCCAGACCGCGGTTCTGATTGAAACTCTGGTCGCGCTCGGCGCGGAAGTCCGCTGGGCAACCTGCAACATCTTCTCGACCCAGGATCACGCCGCCGCTGCGATAGCCGATCAGGGCATCCCGGTGTTCGCGATCAAGGGCGAAACGCTCGCCGATTACTGGGACTATGTTGGCCGGATCTTCGATTGGTCGACCGACGAGAATCCTGATCTGACCGCAAACATCATCCTGGACGATGGCGGCGATGCGACGATGTTCGCGCTGTGGGGCGCGCGCATTGAAGCCGGCGAAGATCTGCCTGCTCCTGCAAATGCCGAGGAAATCGAATTCCAGCGTGCGCTCAAGGCTTATGTCGCCGAGAAGCCCGGCTACCTCACCAAGAGCGTCCAGAACATCAAGGGCGTTTCGGAAGAGACGACCACCGGTGTCATGCGCCTCTACCAGATCGCCAAACAGGGCAAACTGCCGTTCCCGGCGATCAATGTGAACGACAGCGTGACCAAGTCGAAGTTCGACAATCTTTATGGCTGCAAGGAATCGCTCGTCGATGCGATCCGCCGCGCGACCGACGTGATGCTGGCCGGTAAGGTCGCCTGCGTTGCTGGATACGGCGACGTCGGCAAGGGATCGGCTGCCTCGCTTCGCGATGGCGGTGCCCGCGTCATGGTCACCGAGATCGACCCGATCTGTGCACTGCAGGCGGCAATGGACGGATACGAAGTCGTCACCATGGAAGAGGGCGCGAAACGCGCTGATATTTTCGTGACTGCCACCGGCAATGAAGACGTGATCACCGGTGAGCACATGAAAGCCATGAAAAACATGGCGATTGTCTGCAACATCGGCCATTTCGACAGCGAGATCCAGATTTCCGCACTCGACAATTACGATTGGAAGGAAATCAAGGAGGGCACCGACATGGTGACCATGCCTGACGGCAAGAACCTGCTGATCCTCGCCAAGGGCCGCCTCGTAAACCTCGGTTGCGCGACCGGCCACCCGAGCTTCGTTATGAGCGCGAGCTTTACCAATCAGACACTCGCTCAGATCGAACTGTTCACCAAGTCGGACGAATACGAAAACGACGTATACGTTCTGCCCAAGCACCTCGACGAGAAGGTTGCGGCCTTGCATCTCGACAAACTAGGCGTTGAACTGAGCAAGCTGAGCCAGAAACAGGCCGATTACATCGGTGTGCCGGCAGAGGGACCATTCAAGCCGGATCACTACCGCTACTAAGATAAAAGCTGCATTTGCTTTGGTTCGAAGCATCCAATCCAAAAGCCCTCGCAAATCATCGCATTTGCGGGGGTTTTTCGTGGTCGCGGCCATTGCATCGTCCGCCGCGCGGGCATAGCTGACTGTTACAATGGAATTCTCTCCGCTCGCTCTGGCAGTCATTGGCCTTCTCCTCGCCGCATGGACGGTGGCGGCAGCGGTGATGATAATGCGTGCGAGCGCGAAAACCCGCCGGACGAAGGCGCTGCGGACCTCGCTGAACCGAATGCAGCACATGCTCGACGGGGCGCCGGCCATACCCATGTTGGTGCGTGTCGACGGACGGATCGAAGCGCCAGACCGGTTGGCGCGCTGGCTGGGTCTCGACACCATGCCGACCTATCTCAGCGAGCTTTCCGGTGACGATAGCGACGGTGAGGATCGAGGGCTTTCCGAGAAGCAGCTTCAGTCTCTGTCTGAAAAGATCCGGCTAACGCAGAAAAGCGCCGCTCCGTTCCAGCTTGCGATCACTCCGCCCGGGTCGAAACGCAGCCTGGCGATGCAGGGAACGCTGGCCGACCCGCAAATATCACCGGGTGGCGCTGCGCTCGTCTGGGTGTTCGATTTTACCGAAAGCGAAGATGAGTTATCCCGCCTGCGCACCGCGACAGCCCGCGCGGAGAGTGATTTTGCCGCGCTCGTCGGCCTGATCGAGGCCGCTCCGGTGCCGATGTGGTTCCGGGGCAAATCGATGCGGTTGCAGCTCGTCAACCAGGCCTACGTAGATGCTGTTGGAGCGGAGAGCGCCGATGCGGTGGTGCGCGATCAGATAGAACTGCTCGAAGCCGAGAGCGGCAAGACGCCCGCCGAAAGAGCGCGGCAGGTGTTTGTCGATCAGAAAGCCGAAGATGGCACGACCACCGCGACCATGCACGGCGCGCGCCGGACACTGCGCGTCAGCAACCAGCCGCTCGGCAAGGAGGGTGTCACAGGCTATGCGATCGACATCGAGGAGCAGCAGCAGGTTCGCCGTGAATTCCGCGCTTTCCGCGATGCGCAGCGCGCCATGCTGGATCAGCTTTCGGTGGGAGTCGCGCAGTTCGATGAAAGCGAAGAGCTTACCTTTGCCAACCGACCTTTTCGCAGGCAATTCGAGCTGGGTGAGGGCGCGGTCAGCCAGCGATTGCGTTTCGACCGCTTCCTCGCCGACGCACGCGAAAAAGGCCGCACTCCCGAGGTACGCGATTTCCCCGAATGGCGGCGCGAACACGCGGCCTGGTTCGACACGACAGATATGCAGGAAGAGGCATGGCCGCTCCCCGGCGGGACGCATCTGCGTATCGTCGCACAGCCGATGCCTGATGGTGGCCTCGTCCTGATTGCCGAGGACCAGACCGAAAGTCTGGCGCTATCGGCGACCCGCGATACGCTGCTGCGGACCCGGACCGCTACACTCGACAGCCTGTTCGAGGCGCTGGCGATTTTCTCGCCCGATGGATCGGTTCAGCTCTGGAACAGGCGATTTGCCGGGACCTGGGGGCTGAACAGCGAATTCCTGGATACCCACCCCAGCGCCGATGCTTTGCTTGAGGCGATTGGCGACAATCTGGTTCGCAAAGCGGATGCGAGCAAAATCAACGCGGTCGTTCGGGCAGCGACGCTGGATCGGCGCGAGAAGGAAGGCCTGGTCAAGCTGTCCGACGGGCGCACCCTGCGTTTCGGGGGCGTTCCGCTGCCCGACGGGAACGGTTTGCTGACGGTGCTCGACATAACCGACTCGCAAAAAGCCGAAGAGGCTCTGCGCGAGCGGGCCGTCGCGCTGGAAGAAGCAGATGCGGTAAAGGCGCGGTTCCTCGCAAATATGTCCTACGAATTCCGCACGCCGCTAACGACCATTGGCGGTTATGCCGAGCTATTGAAAAGTGGTGCTGCGGGCGAGTTGGACGAAGGCTCCGAGGAGTATGTCGATTCGATCCTCACTGCCGTCGGGCGGCTGCGCGAACAGGTCGAAAACGTGCTCGATTTATCGCAGAGCGAGGCGGGTCTGCTGCCGATCGACAAGGAAGAAATCGACCTGCTGCCATTTCTGACGAAGCTCGTGCGCGAGCGTGAGAGTGCGATCATCAAGGCTGGGCTAGGGCTCGATCTCAAAGGCAAGCGCGGAAACAAGGTCGATGCCGATCCGCGTCAATTGGGCAGAGCAGTGGGCAATCTGCTGGACAATGCGATCGCCGGAACACCGGGCGGTGGCCACATCCTGATTGAAATCCTCAAGACGGAACCCGACAGCGAATGGAACGCCAGCTTCGTCATATCGGATAACGGCGCAGGAATGAGCGAGGAGGAACTTTCCCTCGCAATTGACGGCGAACGCGGCGAGGAGGAGAAACGTTCAGGCCTCGGCATACCACTCGCACGTCAGCTTGTCGCAGCGCATGGCGGCGTGCTTGAGATATCGAGTGAAGAGGGCGCGGGAACAGCCGCGATCATCCATCTCCCGTGAGCGAAGAACGGCGATATGAATTGCCCGACCTCGCAGCCATGACGCGCTTTGGCGCGGCGCTCGCGGCGCTGATCCGCCCCGGTGATGTCATTGCGCTCGAAGGAGGTTTGGGTGCGGGCAAGACGACGTTGGCGCGCGCCATGATCGCGGCTCTGGGCTATCAGGGAGAAGTTCCGTCGCCGACCTTCACGATAGTCGAAACCTACGACGCGCCGCCACTACGTGTCCCCGTGGTGCATGCCGACTTCTACCGCTTGAACGACCCATCCGAGGTGGATGAGATAGGGCTCGACGATTACCGCGAGGGCGCAGCATTGATTGCCGAATGGCCTGATCACGCAGGCGGTTTTTCGCACGAGACTGCATGCCTTTCGATCACGCTCGAGAATGCGTCCGAAACTGAGGATGCCGGGCGAATAGCGATTGCCCGCGCGGGCGCCGATTGGCTAGGGCGTATGCCATGAGCGACCTGCCGGACGGTATCGAAGAGTTTCTGGAAGAAGCCCGCTGGGACGAGGCGAAGATCGACCCGATCCCCGGCGATGCGTCGTTCCGGCGTTATTTCCGCCTGCGCAAAAATGGGGGTGAGCGCGCGATGCTCATGCATGCGCCACCACCGCATGAGGACCCCGCGCCGTTTCTGCATGTTGCCGCGTGGCTCAACGATCATGACATGCGAGCACCGCAGATACTTGCGTCCGACCCGGTGAGAGGATGGGTCCTGCTCGAAGATTTCGGTGACGACCGAATGCGCGATTGGCTCGATGACAATCCGGAAGGCGAACACGCCGCTTATGAAGGTGCGATCGACGCGCTTGTTGAACTGCACCGACGCCCGCCGGGACCGTTTCCGGCGTATGACATGCAGACCTATCTCCGCGAGACCGGCTTGCTTACCGAATGGTACGCACCGGCTCAGGGAATGGATGTCGACGTCGCAGGGTTTGATGCGGCCTGGGAAGAAACGCTCGCCCCGATGCTCGAACGCCAGAGGCCCGGTGTGACGGTGCTGCGCGATTATCATGCGGAAAATATCATGCTGCTCGGCGATCCGACGAAACGTGCGCCGCAGGGCATCATCGATTTCCAGGACGCGCTTGTCGGCCATCCGGGATATGATCTGGTGTCGCTGTTACAAGATGCGCGCCGGGATGTCTCCGAAGCTCTCGAAGCGGCGATGCTGGAGCGATACCGTCAGCAGGTTTCGCCGGGCGAACACTTTGACGCCGACTACGCCCGCCTTGGTGCGCAGCGTAATGCGAAGATTGTTGGCATTTTCACCCGGCTTTATAAGCGCGATGGGAAATCGCGATATCTCGACATGATCCCGCGTGTATGGCGCGCAATGGAGCGTGATCTGGAGCATCCGGCGCTTGCACCGGTGGCTCGCTGGTTCGATGCCAATATTCCCGGCGAATTGCGCCGTAGCGGGGGAGGCACGATCACATGATCGATCGGGAATTGGCCAGCGATACCGCGATGGTCATGGCGGCGGGTTACGGAAAGCGGATGCGCCCGCTCACCGCTTCGCAGCCAAAACCGCTTGTCCGGGTGGCGGGCAAGGCCCTGATTGACCATGCGCTCGACCGGCTAGATGAAAACGGGATCGCTAACGCGGTGGTCAATGTGCATTACCTTGCCGACGCGCTTGAGGCGCATGTGCTCGACCGGCGTTCGCCCCGGATCACCGTGTCGGATGAGCGAGAGGAATTGCTCGAAACAGGCGGCGGCATGGTGAAGGCGCAGCCGAACCTTCCCGATCCGTTTTTCTGCCTCAACGCCGACAACATCTGGCTTGATGGGCCGCGGGATGCCTTTCGCGATCTTTCGGCCCGGTGGAATCCGGATGAGATGGACGCACTTTTGCTGGTCGTCGGACATGCGGGCGCTGCGAATTTTTCAGGGCAGGGCGATTTCCATATGGACAGCGTGGGTAATCTGTCGCGCAGAGAGCCGGGACGTATCGCGCCTTTCATCTACACCGGCATCCAGCTGGTTGCGCATCGTCTCCTGCGCGACGCGCCCGATGGCAAATTCTCGACCAATATTTTGTGGAACAGGGCCATTGAGGAAGGGCGCCTGTACGGCGTCGCCTTTACCGGCACCTGGTTCGAAGTCGGCACGCCGCAGGCCATCGCTCCGACCGAAGACGCTTTGAAGCGTGGGTGAAAAAACCGAACCGGCGGTTTACTCGATTGCCGCGCATCGCGGTTTTGCCGACGCCTTGGTCGCGGGGCTCGTTCCGCGATACGCACAGGACGATGTCGGCCTAGCGCGGCTGACGCTGCTGGTCCCGAGCTCGCGCGCAGCCCGGACTATTTCCGAGGCACTCGTGCGGCACTCCGGGGAGACGGGTATCCTGATGCCGCGCATGGTGACGGTCGGTGATCTGGACCTCGACGAGGCACTTGGATCCTTGCTCGACCCGCTGGGTGCAGACGACATTCCTCCTGCAGTCGATCCGACGCAGCGCTGGCTGGAACTCGCGAAGCTTGTCGAGATCGAGCATGCAGAGGCGGGCAAGCCACCGCTCACCGGTGCCGCCTGTTTGCGGCAGGCACGCGACATTGCGCGGGCGATGGACCGGTTGCTGGTCGAGGACGTGTCGCCAGATGAGCTGACGAGCGAGCCCATTCTGGAAATGCTCGGTGAGCTTTCCGAACACTGGAAAAAATCGTTGCGTCTGTTTGCGCGGGTGCAGGCGCGGTGGCGGGTACGGCTGCGCGAACTTGGCCGCGTCGATGCCGCGACAAGGCGCAATATGCTGTTCGAGCGCGCCGCGCGCCGGTGGCGAAACGATCCGCCTGTGAACCCGATCGTGGCTGCGGGCGTTACCAGCGCTTCACCAGCCCTGGCGCGGATGCTCAGAGCGATTGCAAACCTCCCTGATTGTGCGGTGATCTTGCCGGATCTCGACCTCGCAATGAGCGATGAGGCATGGGACGAACTCGGCCGGGCAGGCGCTTCTCCCGAACCGGGCGGGCAGGTATTCGGCAAGATGGACGCGCTCACCCACCCGCAATATCATCTCAAGCTGCTGATCGAGCGTATGAGCATTGCGCGCGCGGAAGTGCGGCAATGGCACCGCAAGGGCGCGGCAGCTGCTCCTCCGGCGCGAACCCATGCGATCAGCTCTCTTTTCCTCCCGCCGCAGGCCAGCCAGTCGTGGATTTCGCTGGATGCCGACAAGCGCCGGCTTTCCGGCATTCGCATGATGACCAGCGCCACCGCCGAGGAAGAGGCGCAAGCCATCGCGTTGCTGGTGCGCGAAGCTCTGGAGCAACCGGAAAAGCGCATCGCGGTGGTGACGGCCGACCGTTCGCTCGCGCGGCGTGTGGTTCAGCATCTCGCACGCTGGAATATTGTCGCCAATGACACGGCGGGACAGCCATTGTCGTTGACCCCGGCGGGGAGGCTTCTCGGACTGCTCGCGCAGATCATGTCCGATGGTTTCGATCCCGCGCCGCTTGTCGGAACACTGGCGCACCCGTTGGTGCAATCTCATGATGCAGACCAGCGCCGCGCGTGGCTGAGCGCTTTGCGCCGGTTCGAGCGTGAATTGCGTGGGCCGTCTCCTGCGCCTGGCCTTGGTCCGCTGCGCGAAATTGCTGGTGAAGCAAAGGTCGCTAGCTGGTGGGAGGAGGTCGAGCAGGTACTTTTGCCATTGCAGGCGTCAGATCCGGAAGCGACCCTTTCCGGCGCGCTCGACCTGCTGACGATCGCGGCCGAAGCGCTTGCTGGCGAAAAGGTATGGGCCCGCGAAGATGGCCGGGCGCTATCCTCGATGGTCGATGATCTCAGGCTTCATGCACGTGAGGTTGGCGCTCGGATCGCGGCATCGGACATCGCCACGGTGCTGCGCGATTGCATGGACGAGATCGCCGTTCGCCCGCCTTATGGCGGCCATCCTCGGGTAAGCATTTATGGTCTGCTCGAATCGCGTATGGCGCGCGCCGATCTTGTCATCTGCGGCGGGCTGAATGAGGGCAGTTGGCCGCAGCCTCCCGCTGCCGACGCATTGCTCGCGCCGAGGGTTCTGCGCGCATTGGGAGTGCCGGGGACCGAGTTTCGGATCGGCCTTTCGGCGCACGATCTGGCGGGCGCGATGGGCGCGCCCGAAGTCGTACTCAGCCGCGCAGGGAGGGATAGCGAAGGGCCTACACTCGCATCGCGGTTCTGGCTGAGGGTAGAGGCATTGCTGGGCGAAGACTTGGCAGCGCAGCACCGCGAAAAGTCCATTCCGGCGATTCTGCCTCAGATCGACCGCGATCCACGGCGGGCGGACGACTATGAGCAACCGAAACCGCGGCCGTCGGCGACGCAGCGCGATGTCAAAATCAGTGCGACCGCGCTCGACCGGCTGCTGGGCGATCCATACCAGTTCTACGCGCGCGAAATCCTCGGCCTGAAACGGCTCGACCCCTTGGCCGCTGACCCGTTTGGCGATCCCGCGCTACGCGGGACATTGGTGCACGATATTCTCGATAGCTGGCACCGCGCGCGGATCGACGATCCTACGCTTGCTCTCGTTCCATTTGCCGAAGGGCAGTTGCGCGAAAAGCAGGTCCACCCGCTGTTTTGGGGCCTGTGGCGACCGCGGATTTCGGCAGCGTTGAAGCGTTTCGAGGTCTGGGTGGAGGAGGCCGCGCGTAATGGGCGTCACGTGCTTGCGACCGAAATCTGGGGCAAGATGCTATTCGAAGGCGTGAAGGTCATGGGGATCGCTGATCGGATCGACCGCCTGCCTGACGGGACACTGGCGATTGTCGACTACAAGACGGGCAGACCCCCCACGACATCGCAAGTCGAAGCAGGTTACGCACTGCAGCTCGGTGTCCTTGGCCTCATCGCGCGTGACGGCAGTTTCGATAGCAAGGATGGCACTGTGAAAGGACAGGCAAGCCAGTTCGAATATTGGTCGCTGGCCAAGGAGAAGGGTGAATTTGGCTTTGTCGATGTGCCGATGAAGGTCGGCAAAAAGCGTTCCGGCCTGCTTCCTGAAGAATTTCTCCCCGAGCATGAACGCCACCTGCGCGATGCGATCGCGAAGTACATCAAAGGCAGCGAGCCTTTCACCGCCAAGGAAAACCCGGACTACCCAGGCTACACAGATTACGACCAGCTCATGCGGCTTGAGGAGTGGGTCGTTCGTCTCGCTGACACGAGTGAGGGCCCAGCATGAGCGGTGAGGGTAAGGTCTATCCGCTCGCGGGGGAACAGCGCGATGCTGTCGATCCGGAACACAATGTCTGGCTGTCAGCCTCTGCCGGGACAGGAAAAACGCAGGTCCTCTCTGCGCGGGTGCTCCGCCTGCTGCTGCGCCCCGATGTCGATCCGGGCGAGATATTGTGCCTGACATTTACCAAGGCAGGGGCGGCCGAGATGGCCAACAGGATCAATGCCGTTCTGGCGCGTTGGGTGCGGATGGAACCGACGAAGCTTGCCGGCGAGCTTGGTGATCTTGGCGCGGACATCGGCCCGGAAACACAGGACCGCGCGCGGACCCTGTTTGCGCAGGTGCTCGATTGCCCGGGCGGCGGGCTGAGGATCGACACCATTCACGCGTTCGCGCAGTGGCTGCTTACCAATTTTCCCGAAGAGGCCGACCTGCCGCCCGGTGCGCAGCCGATGGAAGATCGCACCCGCGAACTTCTCGCCCGTGAGGTCTTGTCCGATCTGCTCGTCGAAGCTGAAAGTGCGGATGACAAACGGCTGATCCGCGCGGTCGAGTTGTTTACCACTGCGAAGGATCCCGGCTCGCTCCATGGCTGGCTGATGCGTTGCGCGAAAGCGGAAGACATGTGGGAGGGGCCGGGGGCATGGCAACCTCCCATGGACGCACGCGTTCGGCGTTTGCTCGACATGCCTTCGGATGCGGATGAGGCTTGGGTCTATGAGGGCCTTCACAAGGACTGGTTCCCGGACGAAAATCTCCTCGCCATGATCCCGCCGCTCGAGGAATGGGGCACAAAAACTGCTGAAAAATGCCTCCCCTTCATGCGCGAATGGCTGAACCTCGACCATCCTGCCCGCATAGAGGCATTCGGAGGCTTCAAGGGCACTCTGCTAAAGGCTGACGGAACGCCCAACTTGCAAATCAAGAAGCTGCGCGAGGAGAGCGCTGGCTTTGCCGCGAGCCAGGATTTGCTCTCCGATGCGGTGCTTCAGGTCGAAGAGCGTGCAGGCCTGCTCTCGCTTGCCGAACTGCTGACGGCTTCACTCGAAATCGGACACGCTTTCGCTTTGCGTTGGCAGGATGCGAAGCGGCGCGAGGGACTGCTCGATTTCGACGACCTGATCCGCAAGGCCGCAACGCTGCTAAAGGAGAGCGCGACAGCCGACTGGATCCGTTACAAGCTCGACCGGCAATTCGATCACATCCTTATCGACGAAGCACAGGACACGAACGAAGCGCAGTGGGATATCGTTTTCGCATTGATCGATGATTTCTTCAGCGGTGAGGGAGCAAGCGGTGACCGGCTGCGGACGATCTTCACGGTGGGCGATTACAAACAGGCAATCTTCGGTTTCCAGGGGACGAGTCCGGAGAATTTTTCCCGCGCTAAGGAAAAGGTTCGCACCGCGATCGCGGCAGCACGCGAAAACGTGGCCAATATGCGCGATGGTAGACGCGTTCCTGGCTGGCGCGACCTCGATCTCGGCAGGTCATTCCGCACCTCCCGCCCGGTCCTGGAATTCGTCAACAAGGCAATCGCCGAGCTTGGTTACGAAGAATTCGGCCTTGCGGACGCTCCCGAAGATCATGTCGGGGAGGATCGCCCTGGCCTCGTCATACTGTGGAATCCGATTACTTCGGCGAGTGCGGTTAGCGCGGACGACGACGAGGAGCGCGATTGGCTGCCCGCCCACGAAACCGTCCTCGCAGACAGGATTGCCGAGCAGGTTCGCCGATGGATGACCGGGGACGAGCCGTTTGTTCTAGCCAAGGCCGTTCCGCACCGTGATGCGAAACCGGGCGACGTCATGGTTCTCGTAAGGAAACGCGGCGCGCTAGCCGCACAGATCGTCGCCAAACTTCATGCGAAGGGTGTTGCTGTCGCCGGTGTAGACAGGTTGCGGCTGGGCGCGCCTCTGGCAGTGAAAGACCTGATGGCGGCGCTGCGGTTCGCGGCGCAGCCGCTGGACGACCTTTCGTTGGCGAACCTCCTGTCTTCGCCTCTGATGGGTTGGACGCAGGACGACTTGCTCGCTCATCTGCCGCGAGGAAAAGACGTTCGGCTGTGGCATCATCTGCGCGCGGATGACGAGCCTTTCGTTGCGCAGGCTTGTGAGAAACTGAAGGCGCTGCTCGCGCGCGCAGATTTCGAAACTCCGCAGGCGCTGCTCGCCTGGCTGCTGAACGGGCCATGGCAAGGTCGGCAACGCCTCATCGCCCGTCTGGGCCGCGAGGCCAACGATCCTGTGGATGAGCTCATCAACGCCGCGTTCGCTTTCGAAAGCGCGCACGTGCCCAGCCTGGCTGGGTTCATCGAGTGGTTCGACGCGTCTGATGAGGATCTTAAACGCGATGCCGACAGCGCGGGCGGGCAGGTGCGTGTGATGACGGTGCACGGATCGAAAGGACTTCAGGCGCCGATCGTGATCCTTGCCGATGCGACCGGTGCGCCGGGGCAGGGCGGTGATCTGGAATTGCCCGATGACCCGATCGGTCAGCCGACAGGGCGCACGGTCCCTCTGCCTGCGCTCGCCAAGGATGAGAAACGCGGCCCTGTGGAGCACGCGGAAAAGGCGGTCGATGCCGCCACCATGGAAGAGCATTGGCGGCTTCTCTACGTGGCGATGACACGCGCCGAAGAGGCGCTGTTCATCGGCGGTTCTTTGGGCCCGCGAGACATGAAGAAGGGGCCTAACGAGGACAGCTGGTACGCGCGGCTCGAACCTTTGTTCGAGGATGATGAGCTGTCCGATGACCTTTGGGGCGCCAGGCGCGAATGGGGATGGCGCGCCGACCCCATTATTGTCGCCGATGTGCCTGGAGCGGAAAGCGCGAAGCCGCGCTTGCCGGCTTGGGCGACGACTCCGATCGGTCCCGAGCCGAGCCCGCCGCGACCTTTGTCGCCGAGCGCGGCCGGTGAGGAGCAGGGCGCGGACCCACCACTTCCGGCGGATGCCCTGGCCATCGCAGCGCGGCGCGGTGTGCTCATCCATCGCCTGCTAGAACGGCTGCCAGATGTCGCATCTGCCGATCGCGAGGAAGCGGGGGCGAACTGGCTGGCGCGTCAGGCCTCGGATCTCCCTGAGGATATTCGCCGTGAAATGCTCGCGAGCGCTCTCACGGTACTGGGAAGCGACGATTTCGAGGAGATTTTCTCTCCGGATGCGCTCGCTGAGGTCCCGCTGACGGCGACGGTTGGTGGCACGGTGATCACAGGCACTGCCGACCGGTTGCTCGTACGTGATGACACAGTCACGGTGGTCGATTTCAAAACCACCCGCCGCGCTCCGCAGGGGCTCGATGATGTGCCCGCCGCGCCTTTGAGGCAGATGGCGGCCTACGTTGCGGCGCTTGAAGTCATCTTTCCCGGCCGTGCCGTGCGCGCTGCAATCCTCTACACCCATTCACCCCTGCTGATCGACATTCCGGCTGGCGTCCTCGAGTTACACAAGGATCGTTTGGGTACAGCGCAGGAAAGCTATGCTCCGCTCGATATTGAGTGAGCGGGGAATCCCACTAAGTAAGTGGCAACGAAGTTACAGGAGAATAAAGATGTCCACCGTCAATGTGACCGATGAAAGCTTCAAGGCCGACGTCCTCGAAAGCGACAAGCCCGTTCTGGTAGATTTCTGGGCGGAATGGTGCGGTCCATGCAAGATGATCGCGCCCGCACTCGAGGAAATCAGCAATGAGCTGGGCGAAAAGGTCACCATCGCAAAGATGGACATCATGGAAAACACCGGCATTCCTGCCGAAATGGGTGTGCAGTCGATTCCGCTGATGGTGTTGTTCAAGAATGGAGAAGCGGTCGCGCGCAAAGTTGGCGCAGCGCCGAAGAGCCAGCTCAAGGACTGGATCGAAAGCGAGATCTGATCGCCGCTAGTGAATTATTCGGGCGGGTTCAGGACTCGCCCGACAAACTCGTCCCAAACTGCCGGGCTAGACGCGCCCACTAGACCTGGTTTGTCTTGCTCGTCGACGCGGTATTCGCTTCCGTCGAGCCGCGCTGCCTTTCCGCCCGCTTCATTCAGCCACAGCACCCCTGCTGCATGGTCCCATGCGTAGGTACGCTTGAAACTCGACACGTCGTTCTCGCCGAGCGCCAGGCGCGGATATTGCTCGGCGGCGCAGCGCGGAATGTCGACCAGGGAATAATGCGGCGCGAGCTTCCTATCTACTTGTGCGCGCTGTTCCTCGGTCAGAAAAATCCGGCTGATGGCAGCGACCGGCGGGGCGCCGCCTGTCGTCTGAGCACGGATCTTTTCGCCATCGACGAACGCACCTTCGCCCAGCTTCGTATGGCAGAGGCGGTCTTTGTTCGGATCATATAGCCACCCGGCCACCGCTTTTCCGGCATCGGCCAGAGCGATGATTATCCCGAACGGCTCCTTGCCCTCGGTAAAGTTCGCCGTTCCATCCAGAGGGTCGATGATCCAGCATTGGCCCGATAGGTGTTCGAGCACACCTTCGTCGGAATGAACCGCTTCTTCGCCGACGATGGCAACGCCGGGAGCTAGCTTCGCCAGGGCTTCGGTCAGAAAGCTCTCGACCTCGCGATCAACCACAGTAACAGGATCGTCCTCGCCCTTCATCTCGATTTCGCTGTCCGACAGCGCTCGGAACCGGGGCAGGATCGATCGCTGCGCTGCAAACCGCATGAGGTCGCGGATTTCTTCGTCGAGCGGGCTCATCTCAGCTCCTGTAGTCCGCATTGATCGAGATGTACCCGTGGGTGAGGTCGCAGGTCCAAACTGTCGCGCGCCCGTCGCCGATGCCGAGGTCGACCGCGAGATCGATCTCCTCGCCCTTCAAATGCTCCGCGACGGGTGCCTCGTCATAGCCGTCGACCGGCAGACCCTCGCGCGCGGCCCATATCCCGCCAAAGCCGATGGAGAGCTTGTCACGGTCCGCCGGTTCACCCGCCTTCCCAACCGCCATGACCACGCGGCCCCAATTCGCGTCTTCACCGGCTATCGCGGTCTTGACGAGCGGTGAATTGGCGATCGCGAGACCGATTTTGCGCGCGCTCTCGTCGCTCGCTGCTCCTGACACGTGCACATTGACGAACTTGCTCGCCCCTTCGCCGTCTCGCACGACCAATTGCGCCAGCTCGCGGCAGACATCGTTGAGCGCAGCTGCAAAGGCATCGGCACCGGGGCTGTCCCAATCCTCGATTGAGGGATGCGCCGCTTTTCCGGTCGCGAACACCAGAACCGTATCGCTCGTGGACGTGTCCCCGTCTACGGTGATGCAATTGAACGTTTTTGCGGTCGCCTGATCCAACATCGTTTGCAGGAATGCGGGCGCCACGTCGGCATCCGTGAAGATGTAGCCGAGCATCGTTGCCATGTCGGGGGCGATCATGCCCGACCCCTTGATAATCCCGCATAGCTCGACCCGGTTTTCGCCGATCATGGCCGAAGCATGCGCACCTTTGGCAAATGTGTCCGTGGTTCCAATGGCTTTGGCGGCATCCTCCCAGCTTGCAGCATCGGCGGCAAAAGCTGCGGCAACGCCGTCTTGCGCTTTGTCCTTGGGAAGCGGGACGCCGATCACGCCAGTGGAGGAAACCAGCACTTCGCGCGGCGAGCACCCAATGTGATCCGCAGCCTGTGCCATGATTGCCTCCACGGCTTCGCGTCCGCGATAGCCGGTGAATGCATTCGCATTTCCGGCATTCACTATCAGCGCTCTCGCGCGGCCCGATCTGACTTGCTCACGGCCGAGCTCCACCTCGCTCGAGGCGCACAGCGACTGAGTGAATACCCCCGCGACCGCAGTGCCTTCGCATAGTTCGACATAGGTGAGGTCGGCCCTCTCCCAATCCTTGTAACGGGCCCGCGCGGCGCGCAGTTTCACGCCTCCGATGGGCGGCATATCCGGGAACGGGAGGGCGAGCGGGGATACAGCTAAATCCATAGCGCAACCGCTTAGGCGAGCGTCCGCTCACAGTAAATCCGGCAAAGAAAGTGGACGCGCGGGCCCAAAAGCATTATCTTGCATGGCAATGACGCGAAGATTTTTAGCCTTTCTGGCCCTGATATCAGGCCTCGCTGCGCTCAGCGTACCGGCCGCCGCGTCTTATATGTCCGAACCATCACCTTGCGATTCCAGCGTTTCTGCCGCTTCGGAAAGCGCGACTGCGGGAGAGCAGGCACAGGTTGGGCAACGTCCAGGCAGGACATTGTCGGACCCCAAGGGTTCGCAGATCGATCTTCGCACACCGCGCCCGCGCACATTGCGCCTGCCCGTGCTGATGGGGATCGAACGCGCATACGAATAGCGCGTTCACAAGAAATTCTATCGTAACCCGCCCGCATTGTCGGCGCGAACTCCCCTTATCAAATCCATGTGTTTTTCGGCCCCGTTGACGGGCTGCACGCAATTCAAGGCTATCCTCTCCCATGCTCGATTCCCTTATGAAATCGATCTTCGGCTCCTCGAACGATCGCTATATCAAATCGCTTGGCAAGATCGTCAATGAAATCAACGGTCTGGAGCCGCAAATGCAGGCGCTTTCCGATGACGATCTGCGTGCGCAGACCGACAAGTTTCGCGGCCTGCTCGACAGTGGAAGTTCGCTCGACGACATCCTGCCTGAAGCGTTCGCCACGGTCCGGGAGGCGTCGATGCGCGTGTTCGGAATGCGGCATTTCGACGTGCAGCTGATCGGCGGCATCGTGCTCCATCGCGGCGAGATCGCGGAAATGCGCACGGGCGAAGGTAAGACCCTCATGGCTACGCTCGCCGTCTATCTCAATGCGATCGAAGGCAAGGGCGTGCACGTCGTGACGGTGAACGACTACCTCGCCACGCGCGATGCGGCATGGATGGGACAGCTTTACAATTGGCTGGGCCTGTCGGTCGGCACGATCATCCCGAACATGGATGAATACACCAAACGCGACGCATACAATTCCGACATCACTTACGGGACGAACAACGAATTCGGGTTCGATTACCTTCGCGATAACATGAAGCACGAGCGCAGCCAGATGGCACAGCGTCCGTTCAATTTCGCGATTGTCGATGAGGTGGACTCGATCCTGATCGACGAGGCACGAACGCCGCTGATCATCTCGGGCCCGACTGAGGACAAGTCCGATCTCTACGTGAAGCTGGACGAGGTGGCGAAAGAGATCCCCGAGGAGTGGTACGACAAGGACGAGAAAAGCAAGAACATCCAGCTCAACGAAGATGGGCTGGACAAGGTCGAAGCCTTGCTGATCGAGAAAGGCCTGCTGGAAACCGAAAACCTCTACGACATCGAGAATACCCAGGTCGTCCACCATCTCGACCAGGCTTTGAAGGCGGTCCACATGTTCCGCCGCGACGATCACTACATCGTCAAGGACGAGAAGGTCGTGATCATCGATGAGTTTACGGGCCGAATGATGGACGGTCGCCGCTGGTCGAACGGCCTGCATCAGGCAGTCGAGGCGAAGGAAGGCGTCAAGATCGAGCCTGAAAACCAGACTATGGCTTCGATCACGTTCCAGAATTATTTCCGCATGTATCCCAAGCTTTCCGGGATGACCGGAACCGCCGCGACCGAGGCCGCGGAATTCTGGGACATCTACAGCGTCAATGTCGTCGAAATTCCGACCAACCTGCCGGTCGCGCGCATCGATGAAGAAGACGAATTCTACAAGAACACTTTGGACAAGTTCGCCGCCATTGCGAAGGCGATCAAGGAGAAGAACGAGATCGGTCAGCCGGTCCTTGTCGGTACGGTGTCGATCGAGAAGTCGGAATTGCTCAGCCAGTTCCTCGACAAGGAAGGTGTAAAGCACGAAATCCTGAACGCGCGTCAGCATGAACGCGAAGCGCATATCGTCGCGCAGGCAGGCCGGCTCGGTGCGGTGACCATCGCGACCAACATGGCTGGGCGCGGGACCGATATTCAGCTCGGCGGCAATGTCGAATTCCGTATCGAGGACGAAACCAGCGACATGGATGATGGCCCGCAGAAAGATGCGGCGATCGCGGCGATCAAGGAAGCCGTAGCCGAAGAGCGGCAAAAAGTGCTCGAAGCAGGAGGCCTGTTCGTGCTCGGCACCGAACGTCACGAATCGCGCCGGATCGACAACCAGCTGCGCGGACGTTCGGGTCGTCAAGGCGACCCTGGCCTCTCGCGCTTCTACCTGTGCCTGGAGGATGATCTGCTGCGCATCTTCGGCCCGGACACTCTTTTTGCGAAGATGATGAATTCGAACCTCGAAGATGGCGAGGCGATCGGTTCCAAATGGCTGTCCAAGGCCATCGAGACCGCCCAGAAAAAGGTCGAGGCGCGCAATTACGATACGCGTAAGCAGGTCGTGCAGTACGACGATGTGATGAACGACCAGCGCAAGGTCATTTACGAGCAGCGCGAAGAGATCATGGATTCCGAGACGGTCGACGATGTTGTGGTCGATATGCGCCACGACACGATCAATTCCATCGTTGGAACCGCGTGCCCTCCGGGTTCCTATCCCGAACAGTGGGATATCGCGCTGCTCAAGGAGAAAGTCGAAGAAGTCTTTAGCCTTACGCCGCCCCTTGAGGAGTGGTTGGAGGAAGACCAGGTCGAACCTGAGCTGATCGAAGAGCGCCTCCGCGAACAGACCGACAGGCTGATGGAAGAAAAGATCGCGAAGAACGACCCATCGATCTGGCGCCTTGTCGAGAAGGACGTGTTGTTGCGGCAGCTCGATTTCCACTGGAAGGAGCACCTCGCAACGCTCGATGCGCTGCGACAGGTCATCTGGATGCGCGGGATCGCGCAGAAACAGCCGATCAATGAATACAAGCAGGAAGCGTTCGGGCTGTTCGAAAACATGCTCGATACACTGCGTGAGGAAGTCACCAAGCTGCTGTTCAAATCCGAATTGCGCCTTGCTCAGCCTGAGACCGAAGCGTTGCCGGACCTGCCTGATTTCCTGACCGGGCACATCGATCCGCTGACCGGCCTTGATAACTCGGGTGACGGTGATGGATCGGAAGATCGGCCAGAATTGTTTGGCTCGCTCGCAGGATCGGCTCGCGCGGCGGCGGGGCCGGGCGGAGCGAACACCGAAGATCCCTATGCGAACCTTGACGTCAGCCGCAATGCACCGTGCCCATGCGGCAGCGGTAACAAGTACAAGCATTGCCACGGCGCCGCTGGGGCGAGGCAGACCGCCTGATTGCGGTCACCGGAATTAGGGCAGGGCAGCGCGATGATCGGAGCAGTCCCGGCGCTGCTCGCGCTGGCATTTCTCGTCACGGCGTTGCTGTATGCCAGCGTCGGGTTTGGCGGCGGATCGACCTATGCTGCCTTGCTCGCGCTTTCAGGGTTGGATTACCGGCTTCTTCCGGTCGTGGTGCTGGCCTGCAATATCGTGGTGGTCGCCGGCAGCTCGGTACGCTTCGCGCGGGCCGGAGTGACACCGTGGCGCGGAGCCATCGTTATGACGGCTATTGCGGCGCCAGCGGCGTTTCTGGGCGGGGTTACGCCGATCGGTCAATCGGGCTTCATGCTGCTTCTGGGCGCAAGTCTGGTGCTGACGGCTGCGACCATGTTGATACCGGTCAGCGAGCATTCGAGTGATGTGCCGACCAGGCTCGCACGTTTCATGCCGCTGATCGCCGCGCCTTTGGGTTATCTTGCCGGCTTGGTCGGTATTGGCGGAGGCATCTTTCTCGCGCCGCTGCTTCACCTCACCCGCTGGCGCGACGCGCGCGCAATCGCGGCGACGGCGAGCTTTTTCATCTTGGTCAACTCACTCTTCGGGCTCGCAGGTCAATTGCTGAAGCCGGGAAGCGTCGGACTCGGCAGCGCCCTGGGTGCCGCTCTGCCGCTGCTGATCGCGGTGGCGATCGGCGGACAGATCGGCAGCCTGATGGCGGTGAAGGTGTTGCCCAAACGCTGGATCAGGTGGCTGACCGCAGCGCTCGTGCTGATTGTCGGACTGCGGTTGCTGGGCGGTTCCTGACCGCCCGACTGTCAGCTCGCGCGCAGAAGTCGCGCGAAAAAGCCGCGTGGCTCTTCCATCGGTTGAATCTTGCCATAGTGATACCGACGCAGGGTCGGATCGCGGAACGGGCGGGGCTGGGTCCATGGATCGGGTGCGCTGCTGCGAAACGTATATTTGGACATGGTAGGGCTCCTTTGAAAACAGGAGAACCGCCTAGACAGCGCGCACGCGTTAACGAAAGCGTAACCCATCCCCAGTCCCAATTCGGGATCGGACGGGCCGCAAAAGTTAACAAAGTGTTGAAGAAATGATGGCTCCCCGAGTTGGATTCGAACCAACGACCAAGTGATTAACAGTCACCTACTCTACCGCTGAGCTATCGGGGAGCAGCACCCGGTTTGTCTGCCGAGTGCGAAGCGCGCGTATATGGGCGGCGCACTATCAATGCAAGAGTGTTTTAGTCGGAAATGTCACTCGACCACGAATTGCTCGGCCACAATGCGTTCTTCGAGCGATTGTCCCGGATCGAATAACAATTCGAGCTCGGTCTCGTGCGCGATTTCCAAGGTGACCTCGGCGATATCGCGCAGTTCTTTCTGATCGGCGACAGCGGCAACGGGGCGTTTGTCAGGGTCGAGCACGCGCAGCTTTATCCGCATCCGGTCTGGCAGAATGGCTCCGCGCCAGCGACGCGGACGAAATGGGCTGATCGGAGTGAGCGCGAGCACTTCGCTGTCCAGTGGCAGGATTGGTCCGTTGGCAGAAAGATTATACGCTGTCGAACCGGCAGGCGTCGACACCAGCACCCCGTCGCAAATCAGTTCCTTGATCCGAACGCGGCTTCCCACGGTTACCTCAATTTTGGCGGTCTGGCGGGTTTCGCGAAGCAGGGAAACTTCATTGATCGCGCTAAGCGTGTGCTGTGTTCCGTCCTGGGTCACAGCGTCCATTTTGAGCGGGGCGATCGATTTGCTGTTGGCCTTGGCCAAGCGATTGGCGATGACCGCGCGTTTGTCATACCGGTTCATCAGAAACCCGACAGTGCCCAAATTCATGCCGTAAGCCGGAATGACCCGCCCGCAATCGAGCATGGAATGGAGTGTTTGAAGCATGAAACCATCCCCGCCGAGCACCACGGCGACATCGGCCTCCTCAATGGGAACCCAATCCTGCTGCGCAAACATCGCTGCGTAGGCCTCTTGTGCGCGCTCCGTCTCTGATGCGAGCAGCGCCATCCGTTTGTACGGATGGGAATGGCCGTTGATCGACTTAGTCATAAACCGGTCAGGCCCCCTCAACCTCAATCGAAAATCGCCCTTTTCGGGTCCATACGCTTCGATCAATGCGGCCGAGGCGATGCTTATCCTGCATGATATCCTGTTGTTCCAATTTCGGGCGGATTGCAAATGCTGTAAGCCTTGTCCGAAACTGCCGCATAAGAGAGGCCGGGCCAAAGAGAAGATATGTCAAACGAGCAACCGCCTTTTTATCCATCGCTTCGAAAGTCGCTGCAGGGCTCATTGCCGGGAGTGAGCTCGTCTGCGCGCGATAAGGATTTGCTGCGCGCATTGGATCGTGACGAAATTGAGGTGTTGTTTCAGCCGCAATTCGAAACAGCGTCAGGCGCTCTGGTCGGAGCCGAGGCATTGGCCCGCTGGCAGCATCCGACATTGGGCGAGATCGGTGCGCGTGATCTCTTCGCCATTGCCGAGCGCGCCGCGCTGGTCGCGCCGCTGTCGCGCCATCTGGTCGCACGCGCGCTCGAAGAGGCGGCATCATGGCCTCATGAACTATCGCTTTCGCTCAACATCACGCCCGAAGAACTGGGCGACCCGCATTTCGCGTCCGATTTCGCCAGATTGATCGGAGAAAGTGCAATCGCTCCCGAGCGGCTCATGCTGGAAATAACCGAAGACCTTCTGCTGCGGGACATCAGGCAGGCCGGGGAGGCTCTCAAGGCCCTGCGCAATCTCGGGTTTCGGACGGCGCTCGACGATTTCGGAGCCGGGTTCTGCAATTTTCGATACCTGCGAGAGCTGCCGCTCGACGCAATCAAGCTCGACAAGATCATGGTCGATAAGGTGCCCGGCGATGCCAAGGCGCTGGCGGTCTTGCGGGCGATCATTGCGCTCGCCGCGGCGCTGGAACTCGATGTGTATGCCGAAGGTATTGAAAGCGAGATACAGCGCGCGGCAATCAAATCCGAGGGCTGTCAATTTTGGCAGGGTTTTCTGCGCGCACCGCCGATGAAAAGCGCGGATATGCTCGCATTGGCGGCGACCGCACGCGGGCAAGGGCACGGCTAGTCGGCGGAATCGGTCAGGCGGGTTCTTTAGCTTTCTTCCGTGCCTTCCTGACGATACCGGACAATCCCTTGGTCAACTGGAAAAGCCCGTTGAGGCGGCTTTGCGGATCGCCCCAGGCGCGGCTGATGACAAGCTTCATGTCGGGCCTCAGCTTCGCCGTTCCCTGCAGCCTGTCGACATAGGCGATGAGGCCGGGCCCATCCGGGAAATCATCATTGTGGAATGTTACCAGCGTGCCGCGTGCGCCGACATCGATCTTTGCGATGTTGGCTTCGATTGCCTGATGCTTGATCTCGATCAGGCGGATCAGGTTCTTTGTCGGCTGTGGAAGATCGCCAAACCGGTCGATCATTTCGGCTGCAAGGCTTTCGATCTCGGCCTTGTCCTGGGCCTGGTTGAGCCGGCGGTATAACGCCATTCTGACTGCGAGATCGGGAACGTATTCCTCCGGAATCATGATCGGCGCATCGACGGTGATCTGCGGCGAGACCTTATCCTTCGCCGCCTCCAGTCCCATTTCGCCGGCTTTCGCGGCGAGAATCGCGTCTTCCAGCATCGATTGATACAGCTCGAAGCCGACCTCGCGAATGTGCCCCGATTGTTCGTCGCCGAGCAGGTTGCCCGCACCGCGAATGTCGAGATCGTGGCTGGCAAGCTGAAAGCCCGCGCCAAGGCTGTCGAGATCGCTCAGCACCTTGAGCCGTTTCTCTGCAACCTCTGATAGCTGCACGTCTTTCTCATAGGTGAGGTAAGCATAGGCGCGCAGTTTCGCCCTGCCGACGCGCCCGCGCAGCTGGTAAAGCTGAGCGAGGCCGAAACGGTCGGCACGGTGAATGATGATCGTGTTGGCGCTCGGCAGGTCGAGGCCGGATTCGACGATCGTGGTCGAAAGCAGCACTTCGTATTTGCCTTCATAGAATGCGCTCATCCGCTCTTCGATCTCGCCCGCTCCCATCTGACCGTGTGCGGAGATCGCTTTCACCTCGGGCACGTTTTCATGCAGCCATTCCTCGACCGCCGCCATGTCGGAGATGCGCGGTACCACGATGAAGCTCTGTCCGCCGCGATGGTGCTCACGCAGCAATGCCTCGCGCATGACCATGTCGTCCCATTCCATCACATAGGTTCGCACGGCGAGGCGGTCGACTGGCGGGGTCTGGATGGTTGAAAGCTCCCGCAATCCGGTCATCGCCATTTGCAGCGTGCGCGGGATCGGCGTTGCAGTGAGGGTCAGCATATGCACGTCGGAGCGAAGCTGCTTCAGCTTTTCCTTGTGCGTTACGCCGAAGCGCTGCTCTTCATCGACGATGACAAGGCCGAGATTGGCGAACTCGGTAGATTTGGAAAGGATCGCGTGCGTGCCGACGACAATGTCGATCTGCCCGGTGGTCAGTCCCTCGCGTGTTTCGGACATCTCTTTCGATGACACCAGCCGCGAGAGACGCCCTACCTTTAGCGGAAATCCGGCGAAGCGCTCGGAAAAGTTCTGGTAATGCTGGCGTGCCAGCAATGTGGTGGGGGCGACAACGGCCACTTGCTGCCCGTTCATCGCCGCGACGAAGGCGGCGCGCAGGGCCACTTCGGTCTTCCCGAAGCCGACATCGCCGCAGACGAGGCGGTCCATCGGCCTCCCGCTTTCAAGATCGCGCAGCACATCGCCGATGGCCGCATCCTGATCGTCGGTCTCCTCCCAAGGGAAGCGGTCGATGAACTGGTTGTAGCTCGCTTCTTCGGTCTCGAAAACGGGCGCTTTCTTGAGTGCGCGTTCGGCAGCGACTTTCATCAGCTCGCCGGCAATCGCGGTGATGCGCTCCTTCAGCTTCGCACGGCGTTTCTGCCATGCTTCGCCGCCCAGCCGGTCTAGTGGGACGCTTTCCTCGCTCGAACCATAGCGTGAAAGCACGTCGATATTTTCGACCGGAATGAAAAGCTTGTCGCCGCCCCTGTATTCGAGCGCGACGCAATCGTGCTGGCTCTTCCCGACTGCCACGGGATCGAGGCCGAGATATTTGCCGATCCCGTGCTCGACATGGACCACCAGATCGCCCCTCGCGAGCGCCTGAAGTTCGGCAAGGAAGGCATCGGAACCCTTGCGCTTTTTCTTTCGCCGGACGAGCCTGTCGCCGAGCACGTCCTGTTCGGTAAGGAGTTCGAGATCGTCATTCGCGAACCCCGTTTCGAGCGGCAGCACCATGGCCGCCATCTTGCCCTTTGCAGCGAGGCCCAGCGCTTCCTGCCAGCTTTCAGCCTCGACGCTTTCGCAGCCGGCCTCGGAAAGGATGGACGCGATCCGCGATCGGCTTCCGGTAGAGTAAGCGGCGAAAAGCGGCTTTCGGTCTGACTTCGCAACCGCTTTGAAATGGGCTGCCGCGGATTCGTAAACATTGTCGCCGCGTCCGCGTTCAGGAGTGAAGTCGCGGGCGGCCTTGAATCCAAAGTCAATGCTGGCCTCGCTTTCGGGCGCGGCGAAAACGCTGGCGCGGTGCGCCGGAGCGGCTTTCAGGGCGGCGTCGAATTCATTCTTCTGCAGATAGAGAGCGCCGGGTTCGAGAGGCCGATAACTGCCGGTCTTGTCTGCGGCGATGCGCTCACGCTGGTCGTGGTAATCCTGGATGTCGGTCAGGCGTTCATCTGCTGCGCCGAGCGCGCTCTGATCGATGACGACGAGATCGTCCGCTCCGAGATAATCGAACAGTGTTGCCAGTTTCTTTTCGAACAGCGGCAGCCAATGTTCCATGCCCGCGAGACGCCGCCCTTCGCTGACCGCCTCGTACAAAGGATCTTGCGTCGCAGGGGCGCCGAACATTTCGCGGTAGCGCGACCGGAACCGTTTGATGCTGTCTTCATCCAGAAGCGCTTCGGATGCTGGCAGCAACAAATGCGATTTGAGTGTGCCGGTCGAACGCTGGGTTCCCGGATCGAACAGGCGCAGACTTTCGAGCTCATCGCCGAAAAAATCGAGCCGTAAACCCTCGTCGAGCGAGGACGGGAAAATATCGACAATCGACCCCCGAACTGCAAACTCGCCGTGGTCGATCACGGTGTCGGTGCGCGTGTAACCCAGGCGCGTGAGCAGTGCCGAGAGACTTTCATGCCCGATCGCCGTGCCGGGTTTGAACTCGCGCACGCTTTCGCGAATGCGAAAGGGCGTCAGCGCGCGTTGCAGGACGGCATTGATCGTCGTGACCAGCAATTGCGATCCGCCAGCCGGTTGCTGCAGTTTGAAAAGTGCCGACAGACGCGCCGCGCTGACCGAAAGGGCGGGGCTTGCGCGGTCGTAGGGCAGACAGTCCCATGCGGGAAATTCGATGACCTCCACCTCGGGCGCGAAAAACCGCGCTGCTTCGGCTGCTGCGCGCATGGCCGCATCATCCGCTGCGATGAACACGGCACGCTGTTTCACCGCGCGCGCCAGATCGCTCATGATCAGCGGCACCGCTCCGCGAGGCAGCGACGAAAGCGTAAGCGGGGTCTCCGCCGCCAGAATGCGGTTCAGGTCGGGCATATCTGTCCAGTCAAAGGCCGGGACGGGCGAGTGTTCCCCGGCGTGTGAAGAGAGCTGCGATTAGCGCGGGATATCGACGTAGTCGAGCGCCTGCATCTTCGTGATTTGCTCGCCCCGGAAACGCTCCGGTACGGGCGCGGTCTTCAGTGCCCAGGCCATGACGTCGACATCGTCTTCGGCCAGCAGGTCCTCGAACCATTGGAGCGCATCGGCATCCCACTGCGCAGAATAGCGGTCGAAGAAACCGCCCATCATGTAATCGGCCTCTCGCGTGCCGCGATGCCATGCGCGGAACTTGGCCCGTGCGAGACGCTCATCGAATGTGGGCATATACGTCATGCTGAGACCGGTAAGGCACTCGGCAATCGCGTTCAAGGCGGTATAGAGTGCCGGTATGCGCCCCGAGGCACTCAATCCCCTTTTTGCCGAAGCCCGCGATCTCGATGGCGTGGGACCGAAGCTGATGAAGCCGCTGGAAAAGCTCGGCCTGACGCGGGTCAAAGACCTCGCGTACCATCTGCCCGAACGTTTCGTGATGCGCCGCGCGATTGCCAATCTGGATGAAGGCGCGGAGGGCGAACAAGTCATCGTCGCTCTCACCCCGACCGAGCACCGGGCCAGCCGGAATCCGGGTCGCGGACCTTACCGGGTTCTCGCGCAAGATGACGCGGGCAATATCTGCGCGCTGACCTATTTCGGCCGTGCGTCCTATTCCGCCAAGAAACAGTTGCCTGTGGGTGAAAAACGCTGGGTTGCAGGGCGGCTGGATCGCTACGGCGACATGCTCCAGATCGTGCACCCCGACCACATAGAAAAGGACAGCGCTGCGCATATGGGCCGGCTGGTCGAACCGGTCTATGCACTATCGGAGGGGCTGACGCAGCCCAAAGTGGCGTCGCTCGCCTCGCAAGCTTTGGAGCGCCTTCCCGAACTGCCTGAGTGGATCGAGCCGGGCCAGTTTGAGCGAGAGGGGTGGCCGACCTGGCGCGATTCGCTGCATCTTGCCCATAGGGATCGCGACGAGCAGGCGCGCGACCGCCTCGCCTACGATGAGCTGCTGGCCAACAGCCTCGCCCTGCTGCTGGTGAAAGCCGACAGCCGCCGCCGCAAAGGTCAGGCGCTGATCGGTGGCGGCGGAATGCGTGCGAAGCTAGACCTGCCGTTCGAGATGACCGGAGCGCAAAAGCGTTCGATCGCCGAAATCGAAGGTGACTTGCAGCAGGAGGCGCCAATGCTGCGGCTACTTCAAGGTGATGTCGGTGCCGGAAAAACGGTGGTCGCGTTGGCTGCGATGCTGATCGCGGTCGAGGCAGGCAAGCAGGCCGCGCTGCTTGCACCGACCGAAATTCTCGCCCGCCAGCACTTCGAAACTCTGCGAAAAATGGCGGCGCCCACCGGAGCCGAGGTTGCTCTTTTGACGGGCAGGGCGAAAGGGCGAGAGCGCGAAGGCATATTGATGGGACTGCTCGACGGGTCGATCGATATCCTCGTGGGCACCCATGCTATTTTTCAGGACACCGTGAGCTACAGGGATCTGGGTCTCGTCGTGATTGATGAACAGCACCGGTTCGGCGTGGCGCAGCGGCTGGCACTGGCAGCCAAGGGAAAGCGCGCGCCGCACACCCTTGCAATGACAGCGACGCCGATCCCGCGCTCTCTGACGCTCGCACAATATGGCGAGATGGATGTCAGCCGCCTGGATGAACTCCCGCCCGGCAGGCAAGCCATCGAGACGCTGGTTGTTTCTCAGGACCGCGCCGAAGACGTGATCGCCGGGGTGCAGCGTCATCTGGCCACAGGTCAGCAGGCCTATTGGGTCTGTCCGATGGTGCGCGAAATGAATGGCGCTTTCCAGGCCTCCGATATCGCCGCTGCCGAAGCGCGCTATGCAGAATTGCGTGAGCGGTTCGGCGAGGACGTCGTGCTGGTCCACGGGCAGCTCAGGCCCGAGGAAAAGGACGCCAATATGGAACGCTTCGCCAACGGGAAGGCGAAACTGCTCGTGGCCACGACCGTGATCGAAGTCGGCGTGGATGTGCCATCTTCGACATTGATGGTGATCGAGCAGGCGGAGCGTTTCGGCCTTGCGCAATTGCACCAATTGCGCGGGCGCGTGGGCCGAGGCAGCGAAAAAAGCCGCTGCGTATTGCTGCGCGGTTCGGAATTGAGCGAGACCGCGCAGAAACGTCTCGCCTTGATGCGCGAAACGCAGGACGGGTTTCGTATTGCGGAAGAGGATCTGGAACTGCGTGGAGGCGGCGAACTGCTGGGCACGCGTCAGTCGGGCGAGGCCGCCTTTCGCATCGCCGATCTCGACCAGGTACAAAGGCTACTGCCAGTCGCCCACGGCGATGCGCGCCTGCTGATGGAGCGCGACGGAGGGCTCACCAGCGAGAGAGGCGAGGCCGCTAGGCAATTGCTGTACCTGTTCGAACGCGATTGGGGCGTGCAATTGCTGCGAGGGGGCTAGGCCTGGATCTCGCAAGCAACGCACCAACATGCTACAGCAGGTGAGCTGGACATTAGGGGGAGTTCAAGCAGCCATGAATACCCGGCTATTCGCGCCTGACCCTATCGATTTCTTCGATCCGCTGCCCTACGGCTTGCTCGAATATCAGGGTCACATGCTGATCGGCGCGCTCTGGTTCGTCGCCGCATTGGTGGCGTTCTTCGCGACCAAGGGCAGCAAAACCCATATTCGCGCTGGCCAGATCTGTATTATGGGGGTGCTGCTGGTCGCAGTTACGGCAATCGTGATGCTCGCGATTGAGATGGTTCCGCCGCTCGCCCTCAATGCCGTTACGTCCTCTTATGCGGTTCTCACCGCCTGGTTGGCGCTGCAACCCGGAACGGCGCGGGTGCGTGGATCAGAGTACGTTCTCACCGCCATCGAAGTGCTGGCAGTTATCGGCTTCATCGCCCTGGCTTTGCCGAATGTGCTCAGCGGCGTGGTGCCGGTGATCGGTCCGGGTATCGTCCTGATCGTGCCCATCCTGCTGCTGATCGGTGATATGAACTTCTATCTGAAACCACAGAAGCGCGGCAAGCTGCGGGTGCAGCGGCATCTTGCGCGGATGGTCTGGGCTTTCGTCATCGTATTGCGAGCTCCGCTGGTCGAGTTTGAAACGGCGGGATTCTACAATCTTCCCGATCCACTGCTGGTGGCAGGTCCGGTCCTGGTGGGATTGGCAATGCTCGTCTACTTCCAGCGTCGCTATGGCGGATCGCCTTTCGGCGACCGCGCCTAACGGAGCCGTTCGACCAGCGCTTCGGCTGCCATCCAGACATGGGCCCAGGTATCGCCGAACTGATCCTCGCCGTCATAGTAAGGATCGGCGATCGCAGCGCCTTCGCGGCCCGGCACCATGTCCATCAGCAGGGAAACATGCGTCGTCGACAGTTCGGGCCGTAATGCTTCGATATTGCGCAAATTCTGGTGATCCATGCCGAAGATGTGGGTGAAGCGGGTGAAATCCTCGACCACCAATTGCCGGCCGCGCAGGTCCGATATGTCGATGCCGTTCGCTGCCGCCGTCTCGACGGAACGTGGATCGGGCGGGGAATCGATGTGATGGGCTGCCGTTCCGCAGCTATCGATGACCACGTCGAGCCCGGCATTGGCGGCGGCGCGGCGCATGGCCGCCTCAGCCAGTGGCGAGCGGCAAATATTGCCGAGGCAGACAAACAATAGCGCGGGTTTCGACATAACGTGCATCCTACTGGACCGTACGTGGCCCAGGCAATATGCATTGCAACAAACGGGAGACTATCATGCGTCCGATCTTTGCCGCCATCGCTCTTGCCACAACGACTTTGACGGTCCCCGCATGGGCCGGACCGCAGGAGGATTACGAAGAACTTCGTGAAGAAGTCTGGCAAGCTGCTCTCGATGCGTCACCGCAGCTGGCGACAAGCGTGGGTGACCGGCGCGGTGACGGTCAGCTCGCCGATTTGTCGCTGGAAGAATATGAACGGCAGATCGAGCAGACTCGCATCCACCTGGCGAGACTGGAGGCGATCGATGCGGCACAATTGCCCGCCGATCTCCAGATCGATTACGCAATCCTCAAAAGCAGCTTCGAGGATCTGATCGCCGGGGCGGAATTCGATCATAATCGCTATATTCTCTTCACCAATCGTGGCGGCTGGTTTTCCAGCTTCGCCTCGCTACCCCATAGTTCGCCCTTGTTCACGCTGGCC
Source organism: Erythrobacter ani (assembly GCF_019204025.1). Classification (GTDB taxonomy): domain Bacteria; phylum Pseudomonadota; class Alphaproteobacteria; order Sphingomonadales; family Sphingomonadaceae; genus Erythrobacter; species Erythrobacter ani. Next base: position 217,207 of record NZ_JAGSPB010000003.1, on the reverse strand, counting down.
GATTATCGAAGCTATGTCGGGCGGTTGACCAAATTCGCCGACATGAACGCGCAAGGTATCGCGCGAAGCCGTGAAGCGGTGGCGCTCGGCTTGACTCAGCCGTGCGTGCCGATGGAGGGGCTGGACGCTCGCATCGCCCAGCAAATCCCCGAGGACTATACTGCGTCGCCGTTCTGGCAGCCATTTGCAGGCGACCGTCCAGCCTCGATTTCCGAAGCGGATTGGGAGAGGTTGCAGGCTGACGCCCGAAGCGCGCTCGAAACGTCGGTGTTCCCGGCCTACGAGCGGTTTTTGAGTTTCTACCGGACAGATTACGCGCCGAATTGCCGGACGGGCACACCTGGCATTCTCGCGACGCCCAACGGCGAAAACTATTACGCCTACCGGGTTCGTAGTTTTACAACCACCGACATGACGCCTGATCAGGTGCACGATCTCGGCCTGTCGGAAGTCGCGCGTATTCGCGACGAGATGGTCGAAACCGCGATTGAAGCCGGCTTCGACACGAGAGAAGCGTTCATCGAACATCTGCGGACCGACCCGCAATATTACATGACCGATGAAGGACAATACCTTCGCTACACGCAGGCACTGGCGAAGGAGATAGACGGGTGGATGCCCAAACTCTTCGGCAGGTTGCCGCGTCAGCCTTACACCGTCTTGCCGATCCCGGCCGCGAATGCTCCGGGAAATACGACCGCCTATTATGAGCCCGGATCGCTCGAAACCGGGCAAGCGGGGATATACAGGCTCAATCTTACCGAGCTCGACCAGCGCCCGCTCTGGGAACTGCCTGCGCTCGGCGTGCATGAGGCAGTGCCGGGGCACCATCACCAGATATCGATCCAGCAGGAACTCGACATTCACCCGCTTCGGGCGAATGGCACATTCTTCACCGCCTTTGTCGAAGGGTGGGGGCTCTATTCGGAACGGCTCGGAATCGAAATGGGTCTGTACGATACGCCCGCCAAGGAGATGGGGCGGCTGTCGTATGAAATGTGGCGCGCCGCGCGTCTGGTCGTCGATACCGGCCTCCATTCGAAAGGCTGGTCGAAACAGCAGGCGGTGGATTTCATGCTCGACAACACAGCGCTTTCACCCGGAAATATCGACGCCGAGGTCAATCGTTACATGACCTGGCCGGGTCAGGCTCTTGCCTACAAGATCGGCGAGCTGAAAATTCGTGAATTGCGCACGCGGGCCGAAGAAGCGCTGGGCGCCGATTTCGACCTGCGCGCCTTCCACGATACGGTGCTGGAGAACGGTTCGATACCGCTGTCGGTACTGGAAGAATATGTCGAGCGCTGGATCGCGGAGCAACTGAGCGAGGATTAGGCTGCTCTTGCGGGCAGAGGCTCGGTCGAACCGAGCACCTCCTCGGTAATCCGGCGAACATTCGCCTGGGCCTTGAGCCGCGCACCGAGCAGCGCCGTGCCAGAAACCTTGCGCTGGACGAAGAGCGTCTCAACCGGGGGAAATGCCCAGGTGTCTTTATCCTGCGCGATCTCCCATCCTTCTTCGCGCAAGAGCGGCACGAAGGCGCGGTCACCGAAATCGAACGGTTTGTCCTCGCGCATTTCGTTGACGACGATTTCGATCATCCGGTCGACCCGATCACCGTGTTTCTCGACGACGATGGGCAGCATGAAGCCTGCCTTGATCGTTTCTTCGAGAACGCGCTGCTTGTCGCCTGCCATTCCTGCCTTGAGCATCGCCCGATAGGCGTTTGAAACATCGGGATCGACGTCGCGGCAGGCACCGAAATCGAGCAGCACGATATCTCCAGAGTCCTTGCGGTAACGGAAATTGGCGAAGTTGGGATCGGTCTGCATCACGCCGAAGTCGAACAATTCGCGCGCGACGAGTTTCAGCAGCCGAGAATAGATTTCGTCGCGGCGTTCGTCGGTTTCGTTGGAAAGCTCCTCGATACTGACGCCATCCTCGAAACTCATCGCGAGAATACGGTCCCGCGTGAGGCCTTCGTGCAAGGTAGGAACGACAAACCCGGGCGTGCCCGCGAGGCGTTCCCGGTACATCGCCATCTGAGCGCCTTCGCGGCGGTAATCCGCTTCTTCGTGGAGTTGTTTCTTGGCCTCGGCGAGCAGCATGTCGATTTCGAGCTCCGGCGGGGCGAAACCTGCGACGCGGAGCAGAGTCATCACATTGTCGACATCGCTGTCGATACTTTCGGCGATGCCCGGGTATTGCACCTTGATCGCAAGCTCCTGACCATCTCGGGTCAGCGCTTTGTGCACCTGTCCGATCGATGCTGCCGCAATCGGGCGCGGATTGAACCAGCGAAACTGCTTACGCCAATCGGTGCCCCATTCTTCCTTGAGCACCTTGTCGAGCTGCCGGGCGGGCATGAAATTTGCCTGATCGCGCAAGGTCGCGAGTATGTCGGAAAGCTCGCGCGGCAGATAATCTCCCGCATCCAGGCTGATCATCTGGCCCATCTTCATCGCGGCTCCGCGCAGATGCGAAAGGCGATCGGCCATGCGCTTTGCGTTGCCGGGCGTCAGAATGAGATCTCGGGGCGAAAGGCTGTCGCCCGATCGCAGCCGCCGGGCGCCTTCTGCCATCATACCTCCCGCGACGCCGCTCGCAAGCCTGCCGAAGCTGGCAAAGCGTGAGATGCGCCCCGAAGGAACGGAGCGTTCGCGTGAACGATCGGGTTTATCGGCCATGTTCTCGGCAGTGTCCTTTATGATCCCATACACAAACGACGCGGGCCCGGGAATGATCCCGGGCCCGAGCCGCTCGATAATTGTCGAGAGAATTGTTTTATCGGATTACGCGATGGCGCGGGTTCCGCCTGCAATGTAGTTCACATACACGGCGTGGATGAGGCCGGGGATGAAGAACAGCAGCGTCAGGATGAGGTTGATGATGAAGTCTGTTCCAAGACCCTTCTTCAGTGCAACGCCGAGCGGCGGAAGAAGAATGGTGGCGACAAGTGCAATAAGTTCGAGCATTGAGCGGGGCTCCTGAATTGGGTTTCTAATCTGACGCTGTTTTGCGTCGTCGTTCACCCAATCAACGGGGCGGACCCCGATTTCGTTCCTAAAAACCTTTTGGAACCAATCGCTTGGTTTGGCGTTTGTGCGGGAATGATTGATCGGCCGTTCAGCCCGTTCAACTGATACAAAGACCGCCGTCGACCGGCAGGCATTGTCCGGTGATGTAATCGCTGTGAGGGGATGCCCAGAACACCGCAAGACCTTCCAGCCCTTCGTGATCGCCGGGGCGGCGCAATGGAATGCGCTTTTCCATCCATGCCGCAAATTTCGGATCTGCAGCGGCGGTTATGTCGGTCTCATAATAGCCGAACAGCAGGGCATTGGCGGTGATCTGGTGCCTGGCAAGTTCGAACGCCGCACCGCGTGTCAGGCCGTTGATAGCAGCTTTCGATGCCGCATAGTCGGAGCTGCGATTGACGCCCATGATCGACTGGCCGGAACTTGTCGCGATCAGCTTGCCGCCCGGATCGCCGGCCTTCGCCCGTTCGACCATGTGCCGCGTCACGTGTTTGTACGTAAGAGCGGGGCCGCGGGCGTTCACGGCCATGACCGCGTCCCAGCCTGCTTCGGTCATGTCGGGCACGCCTGCACCCGATCCGGTGCGCCCGGCATTGGCGAAACAGGCATCGACGCGGCCGAACGCGGCGAGCGTCGCGCCCATTGCATCTTCGATCTGTGCTTCTTCGGCGACATCGCAAACCAGCGTTTTGACCTCGGCCCGGCCAATGGATTGCAGTTCGAGCAGCGCTTTAGCGTTCTTCTCCTCGTTGCGGGCCCAGATCGCGACGTTCGCGCCGGACTTTACCAGCCCCCGCGCCATGCCCAGTCCAAGGCCGCCATTGCCGCCGGTGATGACCGCGACGCGGCCGGTGAGATCGAACAGGTCCATGATTGCAGACGTGCCTCAAACCCTGAAGAGGGGCAAGCCTGCGGGAACAACGCGATGCTCCGCGCGCTTGACCGTGCATGGACGGAAATACGACATTGACCCCCGCATCGCGCTGGCTGGGCTATGCCGGATTGCTGCCGCAGATTATCTGCGTGGCTCTGGCGGTAAGCGGCCACGAGTACCGTTTCTCGGCGCTAGCGGGCGGGTTTGCCTATGCTGCAGCCATTTTCAGTTTTCTCGGAGGTGTCTGGTGGGGACAGGCGATTGCGAGCGGCAAGGGCGGGGCCGGAGCCTATCTCGTCGCGGTCGCTCCCAGCCTCCTCGCCGTCGCGCTATTCCTGCCCTGGAGTTTCGGCTGGGAATGGCCGGGCCCTGCGCTCATCTATCTTGGTACGCTGATCATGGTATCGCCACTTGTCGATCGCGCGCTCGGTATTGCCGCGAAAGACTTCATGCGGCTGCGAGTGCAGCTATCGGTGGGTCTCGGAGTGCTGACGATATTGCTCGGTTTCGTTGCCGATGCGATTGTCTGAAAGAAAAGCTGGTCGGGAAGAGAGGATTCGAACCTCCGGCCCCCGCCTCCCGAAGACGGTGCTCTACCAGGCTGAGCTACTTCCCGACTCATATCCACTGAACCCGAGGCTCAGCGGGGTAGGGGCGCGCCTATAAGTGTGGATGGGCGGGGTGGCAAGCGGGCAATTGCCGCGTATAGTTTTGGTCATGGCGACACTCGAAACCGCGCAGACGATTCCTTCCGAAATCACGGGCCCCGGACATGCCGAGTGGCAATATCTCGATCTGATGCGGCAGATCTGGGAGACCGGCAGCGAGCGGGAAGACCGCACCGGCATCGGCACGCGCTCGATCGCTGGCGCGATGCTGCGCTATGATCTTGCCGATGGCGCCATGCCGCTGCTCACCACCAAGCGCGTGTACTGGAAAACCGCGACCCGCGAGATGCTGTGGTTCCTGACTGGCGAGACCAATATTCGCCCCCTGGTTCTGCAAGGGGTGAAGATATGGAACGAGTGGCCGCATGCGCGCTACGTCAAGGAAACGGGCGAGACAATCGACCTGGATGCCTTCGTTCAGCGGATTGCCGACGATGAGGAGTTTGCGAAGCGGTGGGGCGATCTTGGCCCGGTTTACGGCAAGCAGTGGGTGGATTGGCCGACATACCGCTATCGCAAGGACGGGCTTTATGAAAAAGGCGAGGGGATCAATCAGGTCGCGCAAGTCGTGGAAAGCCTGCGCGACAATCCGGGCAGCCGCCGTCATATCATCGAGGGCTGGAACGTCGCCGAGCTCGACCGGATGGCCCTTCCGCCGTGCCACAAGACCTATCAGTTCCATGTCGCCGGGAACCGGCTCAACTGCATGCTTTATCAACGCAGCTGCGATGTGGCGCTCGGCCTGCCGTTCAACCTGTGGTCGGCGGCGCTGCTGACCCGGATGATGGCGCAGCAAACCGATCTGGAACCGGGCGAGCTCGTATGGATGGGCGGCGATGTGCACCTTTATCTCAATCACGAGCACCTGATTACCGAACAGCTCGGTCGAGAGCCTTCCGGCAATCCCCGTTTGGAAATCACCAGAAAGCCACAAACAATATTCGATTACCGAATAGAGGATTTCGTGGTGCATGATTACGCACCGCAGCCCCCGATCAAGGCTCCTGTTGCGGTTTGATCTGGCCCGCTTGACCATGGGGAAAGCCTGACATAACCGCTTACGCTCAAGCGCTAAAAAGCGTTCGCAGCCGGTCTTTGATCGCTGTATTCCGCAATTGTCTGCGCACCCTATGGTGGGAGAGCACCCTTATGGCCGACCCGGCCGAACCGAACTCCAAATCCGGTGACAACCGGCCCGCGCTCGCGCTGCATGTGCCAGAGCCGCGCTCGCGGCCCGGCGACCCGGTCAATTTCAAAGACGTCGATGTCGGCGAGGCGGGCGCCCAGCCGCGTCCGGATGAAAGCACCAAGCCCGAGGATATGAAGGACCTTGCCTACGGTCTCGTTCGCGTGCTGGGTGACGACGATAAGGCACACGGGCCATGGGATCCGAAGCTCGATCCTGAGACCTTGCGCACGATGCTCGGCCATATGGCCATGGTCCGCGCTTTCGATGAGCGCATGTTCCGCGGTCAGCGGCAGGGCAAAACCAGCTTCTATATGAAGTGCACCGGCGAAGAGGCGACCAGCGTTTCGGCGTCCATGGCGCTCGCCAGCGACGACATGGTCTTCCCGAGCTATCGCCAGCAAGGCATCCTGATCGCGCGCGGTTATCCACTAATCGAGATGATCAACCAGATCTACTCGAACAAGGGGGACAAGCTGAAGGGTCGTCAGCTGCCGATCATGTATTCGAGCCGCGAGCACAGTTTCTTCAGTATTTCCGGCAACCTCGCGACGCAGACCCCGCAAGCGGTTGGCTGGGCGATGGCGAGCGCGATCAAGGGTGACAGCCGGATCGCCGCGACCTGGGTTGGCGAAGGCTCCACCGCAGAAGGCGATTTCCACAGCGCCTGCACCTTTGCAGCGGTTTATAATGCACCGGTTATCCTCAATGTTATCAACAACCAGTGGGCGATTTCGAGCTTCTCCGGCTTTGCTGGTTCCGAACGCACGACCTTCGCCGCGCGCGCGTTGGGATACGGACTTGCCGGTTTGCGTGTGGACGGCAATGATGCGCTCGCATGCTATGCCGCGCAACGATGGGCGGCGAACAGGGCGCGGGCCAATCAGGGGCCGACGCTCATCGAATACTTCACTTACCGCGCGGAGGGGCATTCCACCTCGGATGATCCCAGCGGATACCGGTCGGCTCAGGAACGTGAGGAATGGCCGCTTGGCGATCCGGTCATGCGGCTCAAGAACCACCTCATCGCGATCGGCGAATGGGACGAAGATCGACAGGCGGCGATGGACAAGAAGTGCGCCGAGGAGGTGAAGGCGACAACAAAGGAAGCCGAGAAGAACGGCATTCTTGGCCACGGGCTCCATCACCCGTTCCACACGATGTTCGAAGACGTGTTCGAAGAGCTTCCATGGCACCTCAAGGAACAGGCCGCGCAGGCGGCTCACGAACGCGAGACGAAATGGCCCGAGGGGAGGCCGAAACAATGAGCGCTGAAGCCAAGACCGAAGCTCCTGCTGTGGACACGCAAGAGCGCCGGATCAACATGATCGAGGCGATCAACGAAGCGCTCGATATCATGCTGGAGCGCGATGACGACGTGATCGTCATGGGCGAGGATGTCGGCTATTTCGGGGGCGTTTTTCGCTGCACCGCCGGCCTTCAGGAAAAGCATGGCAAAACGCGAGTATTCGACACGCCGATCAGCGAATGCGGTATCATCGGCGTCGCGGTTGGTATGGGAGCGTACGGATTGCGTCCGGTGCCGGAAATCCAGTTTGCCGATTACATCTATCCCGGACTCGACCAGCTCATTTCCGAAGCGGCCCGGTTGCGCTATCGCTCGGCCACCGAATATATCGCTCCGATGACGGTTCGATCGCCGTTTGGCGGGGGGATTTTCGGCGGTCAGACGCACTCGCAAAGTCCCGAGAGCATTTTTACCCATGTTTCCGGCCTCAAAACAGTGATCCCGGCCACTCCCTATGACGCGAAGGGCCTGTTGATCTCCTGTATCGAAGACAACGATCCGGTGATCTTCTTTGAGCCGAAGCGGATCTACAACGGTCCGTTCTCGGGATATTACGACAAGCCGGTCGAACCTTGGAAAAAGCACAAGGACAGCGTGGTTCCGGAAGGGTATTACAAGATCCCACTCGGCAAGGCGCGCCGAGTGACCGAGGGCGAGGCGGTCACCGTGCTGACCTATGGCACCATGGTCCACGTCGCCGAGGCAGTCTGCCGCGAAAAAGGCGTGGATGCGGAAATCCTCGACCTGCGCACGCTCGTCCCGCTCGACATCGAAGCGATCGAAGCCTCGGTCAAAAAGACCGGGCGCTGCCTGATCGTGCACGAGGCAACCCGCACCAGCGGTTTTGGAGCGGAGCTTTCCGCTCTGGTCACAGAACGGTGTTTCTATCATCTCGAAGCGCCGGTCGAGCGCGTCACCGGTTTCGATACACCCTATCCGCACAGCCTCGAATGGGCCTATTTCCCCGGCCCCGTTCGCATCGGCGAAGCACTCGACGCGATCCTGAAGGATTGATCCGGTGGCACGCGGCACTTTCCTACTTACCCGTTCCGGTGGCATGGCATTGGCTATGAAACCAACCGCCGGAACGCAAAAAGTTGGAAAAGTGTCACCCGAGCCAATCCCGATAATCACAAGCAAAAACAAAGAATTGATGGTGTAGGCACCGCATGACACTTTTCATATTTGTCACCCGTTCCCTACACATACGGCGCGAGCAATCGCAGTTCGAAGGATAGTTTGAAAATGGCTAAGTTCGTATTCAACATGCCCGACGTGGGCGAAGGCGTCGCCGAAGCGGAGATCGTCGAATGGCAGGTCAAGGTCGGCGACACTGTCAATGAAGACCAGCACCTGGTCGATGTGATGACGGACAAGGCGACCATCGACATCGAGAGCCCGGTCGATGGCAAGGTTCTGGAAGTCGCCGGAGAAGTCGGCGATGTGATCGCGGTAGGATCAATGCTGTTGGTCGTCGAAGTCGAAGGCGAAATTCCTGACGGAGCCGAGGAAGAATCGTCGCCCGAACCGACTCCCGCCGCGGTCAGCGAGGAAATCGAGACCCGGATCGAGGTTGAAACTCCCGATGCCTCCGACGCGGACGATGCGCATGCTGCCGATCCGAGCCCGCCATCGGTGCCCCCACCAACTCCAGCGCCCACACCGGCCGAGACGGCCAAGGTGCTTGCATCGCCGGCGGTGCGCAAGCGCGCCCGCGAACTTGGCATTGATCTCGCCGATGTGAAAGCCGCTGAAGACGGACGCGTGCGGCATGGCGACCTCGACCAGTTTCTTTCTTACAATGCTGGCGGCGGTTTCGCGGCTGCGGGCGCGACGCGCGAGGACGAAGCGATCAAGGTGATCGGACTGCGGAAACGCATCGCTCAGAACATGAGTGCGTCGAAGCGCAGCATTCCGCACTTCACCTATGTCGAGGAATGCGACGTCACCGACATGGAGCGGATGCGAGCCGATCTGAACAGCGCCCGCGGTGACAAGCCGAAGCTGACGATGCTGCCGCTGCTTGTTACTGCGATCTGCAAGCTGATACCGGACTATCCGATGATCAACGCGCGCTACGATGACGAGACAAACGTGGTCACCCGTCACGGCGCAGTTCATCTCGGGATGGCGGCGCAAACCGATAATGGCCTGATGGTGCCGGTCATCAAGAACGCGCAGAGCCGGAATATCTGGCAGCTCGCGCGTGAGATCGGGCGTCTCGCCGAGGCAGCACGCGATGGTTCGGCGAAGTCGGATGAGCTTTCCGGTTCCACACTGACGGTGACATCGCTCGGTCCGCTCGGCGGTGTTGCGACGACGCCGGTCATCAATCGTCCTGAAGTGGCGATTATCGGGCCGAATCGCATTATCGAGCGCCCCATGTTCGTCACTGGTCCCGATGGGACCGAGCGAATCGAGAAGCGCAAGCTGATGAACATATCGATCAGCTGCGACCACCGCGTGGTCGATGGATACGACGCGGCAAGCTTTATTCAGGAGATGAAAAAGCTGATTGAAACGCCGGTTTTGCTTCTCGGCGAATAAAGATCGAAATATCGCTGTCAGAGCCGTTGACAGCAAAGTTTGTGGGGCCTAATGGCCTCGCTCCCAAGCGGTGCAAACCCTGGTTTAAACGGGTCAAGTTTAAGCGGGTGTAGCTCAGTTGGTTAGAGCGCCGGCCTGTCACGCCGGAGGTCGCGAGTTCAAGTCTCGTCACTCGCGCCACTTGGGATACCTCAAAAACAGCGAAGTCATTGCGGCGGGCTCTCGCCATCGCTGCGTGACTATCAACCATTTGGTTGACTTTTGCGCGTCTCGGTGAAATACTAAACCTTATGGTTGATTATAGCACGAGTATCGACGTCATATTCCGCGCACTCGGAGAGCCCACTCGGTTGAGGATGGTGCAGGAACTCAGCCGCGGAGAGCGCACTGTCGGCGATCTGGCCGCGCCGCTCGACATGACGCTGGCAGGAGCATCGAAGCATGTCGGCGTGCTTGAACAGGCCGGTCTGCTGACGCGCGAAAAGCGCGGGCGCGAGCGGGTCTGCCGGCTGCGATCCGAAGCGCTCCACGCGGCTAGCGAATGGACCGCGAAATACAGCGCATTCTGGAACGACCGGCTCGACGCGCTGGAAGCTGCGATAAGGGAGGAAAACGATGACTGACTACGGAAAACAGACCGGACCAACGCAGCTGGAATTCACGCGCATGTTCGATGCCAGCCCGGCGAAAGTCTGGGAATTCCTGGTAGACGGAGAAAAACGCAAATTGTGGTTTTGTGGCGGCTCGACAGCAGATCGGCCGGGAGGCCGCATAGTCTTCGACTTCGACCACCGGAGGTTATCGGATCGTTCACCGCCGAAAAAATACGCTTCTGAGGAGGTCGTGACGCATTTTGGCGAGGTCATCACCTACGATCCGCCTCGCCATCTGGTCTTCACCTGGTTCGAGGCCGAAGGCGAGGGTGAGAGCACGGTGGATATCAGTTTGCGTGAAAGCGAGGCTGGCAAGACCGAGCTTCTTCTCGTTCACACGGGAGTTGCAGGGCGCGATATGCTGATTGGCGTGCTGGCGGGTTGGCATAGCCATTTCGACCTCTTGGCCGAGGTCCTCACCGGACAGCGCACAACCGATTTCTGGGTGCGTGATACCGAGCTCGAAGAAGAATATTCGACTCTGCTGTGATCTACTTTAGCCCCTGCTGCGAGATGACAGGTTGCGTGATCGCCGTCACTCTGTATCACTGATGCAATACAGCACCGCAGGTTGCCGAGTGATTGCAGGGGGGGGGATGCGATGAGGCGAATACTAATTTCCGTGTTGGCTTTGCTGGTCGCAGCCTGTGCGACCCTTCCGGAACCTGCACGGTATGATTTGGCAATCACAAATACGACCGTCATCGACCCGCAATCGCGCATCTCATCGCCAAAACAGACGATCCTGATCAGTGGCGGCCGCATCGCGGCTATCGCTCCGGCCGGTGGAGAGCGGTTCTACGCTCAGGATGAGGTGGATGGATCGGGCAAATTCGTGATCCCCGGCCTGATGAACATGCACGCGCATTCCGCCGTCGCGCCGGTGGCTGAGGCCACATTTGCCCTCATGCTCGCCAACGGCGTCACGGGCATTCGCGACATGAGCGCAGATTGCTGGGAGCCGCGGGGGGAGATTTTCCTGTGTATCGATCAGATGCGAGAATATGCTCGCAAGATCGAGGCAGGCGAGCTGGACGGCCCGCGACTACTGCGTCTCTCGAGCCCCATCGTGCAGAGCGCGCCGACCTGGCAATTGCCGGAAAGCCCCGATCCCGCCTTTTCGCCAGCGACAGCCGAGCAAGGCGCGCAGATCGCGCGGATGCTCAAGCAGCGCGGCGTTGACCTGATCAAAACGTATGATCGATTTCACCCGGATTCCTATCTCGCAATGCTCGCTGCAGCTTCGGCGCTCGATCTGGAGGTTTCCGGACATCTGCCAATCTTTATCGGAAGCGCAGAGGCATCCCGTCTCGGACATCGCTCGATTGAGCACGCGCGCGACTTGCTGACGGATTGCAGCCGGTTTGGGGAAGTCTATCGCGAAGGCAACATGGCAACTCTGCGCGGTGAAGACGGCGCGTCATGGCCTAAGCAGGATGATCTGCGTGTGCTGAGCGTAACCCAGTTCGATCCCGAAATATGTGCGCAGGTCATGGGAGTATTGGTCGCCAATTCAACTTACTACGTTCCTACGCATGGCACTCGCGAAATGGACGTTCGCGCGCGCGAGGACACATACCGCAATGATCCTCGCCTTAAATATATGCACCCGTTCGTCGTTGGAGACTGGAAAAAGGATCTCGATCGGACCGCTCAGATTCCAGCGGACCAGCTGCCAAAATTCCAAGCTTATTACCGTCACGGTCTCGCGATTACGAAGTTCGCTAGCGATGCGGGCGTCAAACTTATGATCGGCACAGATGCCAACGATACTATGATGTTTCCTGGTTTTGGCGTGCACGACGAAATGAAACGCTTCGCCGAGGCGGGTTTGGAACCGATGGATATCTTGCGGGCAGCAACGTCGGTCCCAGCCGAATATCTCGGTCGAACTGCGGATCTCGGGGGGATTGCGAAAGGAAAGATCGCTGACCTTGTGGTGCTCAATTCCGATCCGCTGACTGACATCGGCAACACCGCAGATATCGATGCGGTCGTTTTTGGTGGTCGGCTGCGATCACGCGATTATCTCGATGGCTTACTGGACGCGTTGGCAGAACGCCATTCTGAAACGCCTGCCTCTTCGTTGTCAGAGTAACTCGGTCTCAGCTTTGCTATCGCGTCAATTTTCAGCCGGATCTTCCGCAAGCTCGCTGGGCGGCGGTGACCAACTGCCGGTCTCCATCCAGATCAGGAACCGCCGCAGCGGCAGTAACCAGATGAGGCCAAGCACGAGGTAGATCACGGTCTGCGCCCAGCCGGGCCAGCCACCGATGATATCCGGCGCGTATCTCGCGATCACCACTCCATATATGATAAGGAACACGAACAGGCCAATGATCCCTGCCGGTATGCGCCAGGTGGGTGTCTCTCGCATCAGCTGATTCCGTACATTCTGGTTGGCGTTACGACGGCGTCTAGCACGATGTCGTGTGGTTCGGTTGGAAGCGTGTCGCAAAGCTGTGCATCCCAAGCCAGACCAATCGCCATACGTCCGGGGTGTTCCGTCAGCCAGCGATCGTAATGCCCGCCGCCTTGTCCCAATCGCTCACCGGATGCGGTAAAGCCGACCAGCGGCACAAACAGCACGTCGGGCAGGATTTCGCGCGCGTCGGCACCAGGTTGAGCGATGTCGAAAGGCCCCATCTCCAGATCGCCGCTACCGAAGGGATCAGTGTGCTCGCGGAAGGTCATCGGAGCGTTTGCTGCGGTGAATGCGGGCAGGGCGATAGTGTGTCCCGCTTCCTGAAAGAACTGGGCATAGCCGCCTGCAGGTGCTTCAGATGCGGCTGCGCTGTAAAGTCCGATTACCGCATCATGGCCGATCTTCGCTAGCAGCGGTGCTGGAGGGCGGTGGAACAGCAGCGCGCGGATCGCATCGGACTGCGCTGCGACATGTTCGCGGCGCGTTTTCCTAAGTGTCTTGCGAAGTTCGGTTTTGCTTTGCGGCAAGCTCAAGATCCCACATTCATCATATCGGCTCCGCCAGACGGCGCGCGTAACAAAATCAGTGACGGGACCACCATGGGTCGTTGCGCTAGAAATCCTCTGACGCGAAAACGTCAGGTGGGTGCCGTATGTCCAAGCTCCCAGGTTCCATTCCGAAGAACGCAGTGGCCCATAAACTCGGACAGGGACAGCTCCCAATGGATTGCTTATAGCCTCAGGGATGTTCAATCGGCTCGTGCCGGGCAGCCCCGCCATCAAGTAACTTAGGACGCCGCGCTCGCCTCTTCAAGCGCCGCAGCGGTCTCCTCCGCGCGCGATGCCAGCGCCTCCAGCTTTTCAATGATCTCATCGCTCACCGATGGAGCGCCGAAGAGGTCGTGCTGATGGCTGGCCGCTTCGCGCAACTCGGCTAGCTGACCTTTCAGATCCGCTACTTCCTCGCGGGCGCGCGCCTCGGCTTTGGTCAAGGTTTCGATCTCCGCGCGCAGTTCGGCTTTCTTGCCGCCGGATCGCTCTTTCTCGTGCTCGACATTTTGGGTCGATTTCTTCGCGACCTTTCGCGCCTCTGCAAGATCGTCGGCCAGGAACAAGGCCGCGAACAGCATGTTCTGCGCCTCTTGCGGCGTGCGCGACGCGCCCAGTTTCGCATATCGTTCCGCGATCATGGCGCCGAGATTCTCGATGTGCTGCTCTTCACCGTCCGCGCAAATGATGGTGTACGATTTTGGACCGACAGTCAGAGTTACTTCGCTCATGGCTGTCTCGTCACCTTTCCAGCTCGGCAATCACCGAGTCGAGTTCGCTCAAGGTTTCAGCGACTTCCTCGCGCAGCTTTTCGTGAGAATTGACCAGAGCAAGTATCTTTACCTGGCTGCTGCTGCCGTTGGCGGTGTTATCGCGTTTTTCCGAAATCGCGGAACGCGCAGAAGCCATCCGCTCCAAAGCGGCGTCGATACGCGTCATGGCGGATACGATCCGGCTCTCGCCCATGCCTTCATAAATACCAAGATTGCCGTTGCTGCGCAAAGCTTTGACGGGGCCTGTTGATAAGTGCTCTTGAACCCAAAAGCTTACTGCCAATCGGGGAGCAAGTGCCGTGCGCTTGCGCCCACCGCTTGACCTCACAATAGGCCTCGGCAATGGCATCGCGTAACGGATCGAATCGACCGGAACCGCGGTCGGCAATCCCACCGGCGAAACATATCCCGCCGCACGCCAGCAGGAGGCACCCGAGCCGCATGACGATTGATACTGCCCGCTTGCAAGACATGGCCAATGCCATTCGCGCGCTTTCGATGGATGCGGTGCAGGCTGCCAATTCCGGGCATCCAGGCATGCCGATGGGCATGGCCGATGTGGCATCGGTGCTGTTCCAGCATCATCTGAAATTTGATCCCTCGCGTCCCGACTGGGCCGACCGCGACCGGTTCGTCCTGTCCGCCGGGCATGGATCGATGCTGATTTACAGCCTGCTTCACCTGTCGGGTTATGCTCGCCCGACCATGCAGGACATCCGCAATTTCCGGCAACTCGGCAGCCCATGTGCCGGCCATCCAGAAAATTTCCTTCTCGAAGGCGTGGAATGCACGACGGGGCCGCTGGGTCAGGGCCTGGCGATGGCTGTCGGCATGGCAATGGCGGAGCGGCATCTGAATGCGGAATTCGGCGACGATCTTGTCGACCACCGCACATGGGTCGTCGCAGGCGATGGGTGCCTCATGGAGGGGATCAATCACGAAGCGATAGGCCTTGCAGGCCACCTCCATCTCGGGCGGCTGATCGTTCTGTGGGATGACAACAACATCACGATCGACGGGCCTGCAGACCTTTCTACGAGCGAAGATATCAAGGCACGCTACGAAGCGACGGGATGGCATGTGGTGTCGTGCGACGGGCACGATTTTGCCGACATCGACCGTGCTCTCGAAGAAGCGAAAGCGGCCGAGCGCCCTTCGCTTGTCGCCTGCCGAACGATTATCGGGAAGGGCGCACCGACCAAGCAGGGAACGGCCGCTACACATGGCGCTCCGCTCGGTCCTGAAGAGATTGCCGGCGCTCGCGACGCGTTGGGCTGGGATGCCGAACCTTTTGAAGTGCCTGCCGATATTCTTGCCGATTGGCGCGCGACAGGAGACGCGGGCCGCGAGGCCAATGGCCAGTGGCAGACCCGGCTTTCTGGTTCGGACATGCGCGATCGCTTTGAGAGGCGGATGGACAGTATCGGTGACAGCGCCTCTGCCGCTCTATCCGAGCATGTCCGGGATCTGGCAGCCGAGCCGCAGAAGGTCGCAACCCGCAAAGCGTCCGAAATGGCGCTCGGACCGCTTACAGAAAGTATTCCGCACCTCATCGGTGGCTCCGCCGACCTGACGGGATCGAACAACACAAAGACATCGTTCACCTCGCCGTTTACCGCGGACGATTATTCGGGCCGGTATGTCTATTACGGGATTCGCGAATTTGGCATGGCCGCCGCGATGAACGGGATGGCGCTGCATGGCGGTGTGGTCCCTTACGGCGGCACGTTCCTGATATTCTCCGACTACTGCCGCAATGCAATCCGGCTGTCGGCGCTGCAAAAGGTCGGCGTGGTTTATGTTATGACCCATGACAGTATCGGTCTTGGTGAAGACGGTCCCACGCACCAGCCGGTCGAGCAGGTGATGAGCCTGCGCCTCGTGCCCAACCTCAATGTGTTCCGGCCATGCGACACGATCGAGACCGCAGAATGCTGGGCGCTGGCGCTGCAGACGCCTGAAACGCCGTCGGTCCTCGCGCTCTCGCGCCAGGGCTTGCCGCAGCTGCGCGGAGACGGAGACCCGGATTGGTCGGGAGAGACAAATCGCAGCGCCAAGGGTGCTTACCGGATGCGAGCGGCGTCGGCAGATCGCAAGGTCGTGATCGTCGCCTCGGGAAGCGAGGTTTCGCTTGCAATCGAATGCGCCGACCAGCTTGAACAGGGCGGGGTCGGTGCCGATGTCGTATCGATGGTCTGCGCCGAACTTTTCGACCAGCAGGACGAAGATTACCGCGCCGACATGCTGCCGGCGGACGCGCTTATCGTCTCGATCGAGGCGGGAAGCACGCTGGGCTGGGAGCGGTATACCGGGCGCGACGGCATCAATATCGGGATCGATAGCTTCGGCGCTTCCGCTCCCGCGAGCGATCTTTTCGCTCATTTCGGTTTCACAGCGGACACTATCGTCCCGAAAATCCAGAACAAATTGAACAAGTAAGCAGGAGTTTCTTTCATGGCTACCAAAGTCGCCATCAACGGTTTCGGCCGTATCGGACGCCTTGTCGCACGCGCCATTCTCGAGCGTAGCGATCACGATCTCGAACTCGTTTCGATCAACGATCTGGCAGACACCAATTCAAACGCATTGCTGTTCAAATACGATTCCACCCATGGCCGCTTTCCCGGCTCGGTCGACGTAAAGGATGGCGCGATCGTCGTCGATGGCAAGTCGATCGCGGTTACGTCCGAGCGTGACCCAGGAAACCTCCCGCACGCCGACCAGGGCGTCGACATCGTGCTCGAATGCACCGGCTTCTTCCAGAGCCGTGAAGCCGCCGAACCGCATCTGAAAGCGGGCGCGAAGCGCGTGCTCATCTCGGCACCGGCGAAGAATGTCACTGCGACCATCGTTTATGGCGTGAACCACGACGTTCTGACCGGCGATGACGTGATCGTCTCGAACGCAAGCTGCACGACCAATTGTCTCTCGCCGGTGGCGAAGGTGCTGCATGACACCGTGGGTATCGAGCGTGGTTTCATGACCACGATCCATTCATACACCAATGATCAGCGCATGCTCGACCAGATGCATTCCGACATGCGCCGCGCGCGCGGTGGAGCACAGAACATGATCCCGACCACCACCGGCGCTGCCCGCGCAGTCGGCCTCGTTCTTCCAGAGCTGGCAGGCAAGCTTGATGGCTCGTCGGTTCGCGTACCAACGCCGAATGTCAGCCTGGTCGATCTGGTGTTCCAGCCAGGCCGCGACACCAGCGCTGAAGAACTCAATGCAGCGTTGAAAGCAGCTGCGGATGGCGCAATGAAAGGTGTCCTCGATTACACCGACGAACCGCTTGTTTCATCGGACTTCAATCATCATCCAGCCAGCTCGACTGTCGACAGCCTGGAAACGAGCGTCATGGAAGGCAAGCTCGCCCGCGTGGTAAGCTGGTACGACAACGAATGGGGCTTCTCCAACCGCATGATCGACACCGCAGGCGTCATGGCGAAGTTCCTCTAACATTCGTCAAACCGGAGTCTCCTGCCATGCTCGCTTTCAAGACACTCGACGACCTCGGTGATATCACCGGCAAGGTCGCGCTCGTCCGCGTCGATCTGAACCTGCCGATGAAGGACGGTTCGGCGACGGACGTAACGCGCGTCGAAGCGGTCAAGCCGACCATCCTCGAACTGAGCGAGAAGGGCGCGAAGGTGCTGCTGCTCGCGCATTTCGGGCGTCCGGGCGGGATGCGGTCTTCGGTGCTGTCGACCAGCATGGTCGTTGGCGATGTGGAGGGGGTGCTGGGCAAAGAGTTGATGTTCATTCCCGAGGTCTCGGGTCCGGTCGTCGAACAGTCGATCGGCATCCTTCGTAATGGCGACATCGGACTGCTCGACAACACCCGTTTCTGGCCGGGCGAGGAAGATAACGATCCCAACTTCGCTCAGGCCATTGCGGCGCATGGAGATTTTTACGTCAACGATGCGTTCAGCGCCGCTCACCGGGCGCACGCGACGACCGAGGGGATTACGCATTTCCTTCCGTCCTATGCCGGCCGCGCGATGGAGGCGGAACTCAAGGCGCTCGATGCGGCACTGGGCAATCCCGAAGCGCCGGTCGCTGCCGTAGTCGGCGGAGCGAAGGTTTCGACCAAGCTCGCTGTGCTCGAAAACCTCGTCGGTAAGGTCGACCACCTCATCATTGGCGGCGGAATGGCCAACACCTTCCTCGCCGCGCGCGGCGTAGATGTCGGGAAGTCGCTGTGCGAACATGACCTCACCGACACAGCATCCCGGATCATGGATGAGGCGGACCATGCCGGTTGCACCGTGCATCTGCCCTATGATGTCGTGGTCGCGAAGGAATTCGCGGAAAATCCGGGCAGCCTTCGTACCTGCAATGTCCACGAGGTCGCGGCAGACGAAATGATCCTTGATATCGGACCGCAAGCGACAGAGGCGCTTGCCGACGTGCTCAAGACTTGCCGAACGCTGGTGTGGAACGGTCCGCTCGGCGCATTCGAAACCGAACCGTTCGATGCCGCGACCATGGCGTTGGCTCGTCATGCGGCTGCGCTCACGCAGGAAGGCTCGCTCATCAGCGTCGCGGGCGGCGGCGACACGGTTGCCGCGCTCGCCCAAGCGGGCGTGACCGATGAAGTAACCTATATCTCAGCCGCGGGCGGCGCATTCCTCGAATGGATGGAGGGCAAGGAATTGCCCGGCGTCGCGGCGTTGAAGGGCTGAACGCAGGATACGTTCTATGGCTGACATTGCTGCAATCATCGAAGCGAATGAGCTTCATTTCATGCAATCGTGGATGCACCGCGATGCGGGATCGATCCGGAAGCTTGCCACGCGGGATCTGACCATGATGATAGGGACCAGGCCACCCGAACTGCTCGACCGCCCTAGCTTCGTCGCGGGGATGGAGCATGGCTTTCGTTGCAACGGCTTTCGCCTCGGCGAGTCGCTCGTGCGTCGATACGGGCGGGCTGCATGGTATGTCGCCGGGGCCCAGCTCGAACTGAAACTCGGCGCGCGGGACTGGTCAGGCCAGTTCATGATTACGGACATGTGGCGCAAGGTTCGCTTCGGAGGTTGGCGACTGGCCGAACGAAGCTTGGCGCGGACCGAAAGCGACGAAAGTCTCGGGGACAGCATCCGGAAGCTACAATTGTGGAAGTGATGTTCGAATGAGCGAAACCGAATATGGCTACGGCAATGCGGTTCAATGCCAGGACGGTGAGTTCGCTGGATGGCATCACTGGAACCACGACCCTTATGAAACGCGTTCTGGCCCGTTCTTCATGCGGCGCGAGGACGACGGTTCGTATCTAAGCGCGTTTCGCGCCGAAGACCGGCATATGAACGGCGCTGGTTTCATGCACGGCGGCTGTCTGCTGACTTTTGCCGATTTCGCCCTGTTCGCGATCGCGACCGATGCATTGGACGGCGCCAATGCAGTGACCATGAACTTGTCTGGTGATTTTCTCGGCGCTGTCGCATCCGGAGCGCTGGTCGAGGCACGCGGTGAGGTCACGCGGGGAGGGGGCAAAACCATTTTCGTGCGCGGCCTCGTCACTGGCGACGGTGAGCCTGCGCTAAGCTTCACCGGGATCATTCGGCGTTTCAGCAAAAGCTGACGGCTCAACGATATTCGGGATTGGGCGCGTCGAAGCGGTAGCCGTCGTCCCACAGCTCCTTCGAATTGCCGTACGCCGGAATGCCTCCTGCATCCTTGAGCATGCGGGCAAGATGCATCAGGTTCCAGGTCATGAAGGTGGTGTTGCGGCGGGTGAAGCCGTTGTCGAAACCGGCGCGCGATCCGTCATCGAGCTTGTCTCCGAAAGAAGGGCCGGGACCAGCCTCGCCGATCCAGCCCGCATCGGCCTGCGGCGGGATGGTGAACCCCACATGCTGCATCGCGTAAAGCACACCCATGCCGACATGCTTGATCCCGTCCTCGTTGCCTGTGACTAGGCAGCCGCCGACCTTGCCGTAAAACACATATTGCCCGCGATCATTCTGCTCACCGGAATGCGCGTAGAGTTTCTCGATAATCATCTGACAGACCGAGCTTTTCTCGCCAAGCCAGATCGGCGTTCCCAGCACGAGTATGTCCGCCGCCTCGACTTTCGTCCAAAGCGCAGGCCATTCGTCGGTCGCCGCGCCGTGCTCCGTCATGTCGGGATAGACACCATATGCGATGTCGAAATCGGCGGCGCGGACCTGTTCCATCGCCACGCCCGTTTCCCGCATGATGCTCGCCGACATGTCGATCAGTGTTTCGGTGTGGCTCTCTTCCGGACTGTATTTCAGCGTGCAATTGATGAACAGCGCCTTCAGATCGCTGAAATCGGTTTCGTTCTGCTTGCAGAGACGTTCCTGCGTTTCATCGAGCATCGCACTTCCTCCTGTTTTCAAAAGACTTACGCCTCAAGAGAGGATTGTTTCCGGTCGCGATGTTGCAGTACTCGGGTGCCCTTAGTAAGGCGCGCGCGACCACTTCATGCAGCGCAATGCAAACGACGAGGAATTCCATGAACACCGAACAGATGACCGCCAAGATCAGGAACGGGCAAGGCTTTATCGCGGCGCTCGATCAGTCCGGTGGATCGACGCCGAAAGCGCTGCGGGGATACGGTGTCGATGACAGCGAATGGTCGAGCGATGATGAAATGTTCGGGCAGATCCACTCGATGCGCAGCCGGGTGATTACCTCGCCTTGCTTCGGCAGTGGGAAGGTGATCGGCGCGATCCTGTTCGAAAAAACCATGGACGGGACGGTCGATGGCAAACCGACCGCCGATGCGCTGAAGGATCGCGGTATCGTCCCTTTCATCAAGGTCGATCAGGGTCTTGCGGAAGAGAAAGACGGCGTCCAGCTGATGAAGCCCCTCGACAAGCTCCCGGCGCTGCTCGAAAAGTCTGTCGGCATGGGCATGTTCGGGACGAAGATGCGGTCCGTGATCAAGTCGGCCAATCCGGCCGGTATCGCTGCCATCGTAAAGCAGCAATTCGAAGTCGGTAACCAGATCGCCGATGCCGGGCTGATGCCGATGCTGGAACCGGAATACGACATCAACGCGGCGGATCGTGCGGACGGCGAAGAAATCCTGCGCGCGGAAATCCTCAAGCATCTCGATACGCTGCCCCAAGGCCGCGAAGTGATGCTGAAGCTTTCGATCCCTGTGAAACCCGATCACTACAAGCCGGTCATCGATCACCCCAATGTGTTGCGGGTTGTTGCGCTTTCCGGCGGTTATTCGACCGACGAGGCCTGTGCGAAACTCGCGAAGAATGGCGGCATGATAGCCAGCTTTAGCCGCGGCCTGCTGCAGGATCTGCGCAAAGGCCAGTCGGATGAGGAATTCGACAACACACTTAGCCAGGCCATTGGCCAGATCGCCGAGGCGAGCGTTTCCAGCTGACGCGGCGCAATCTCGCGATCAGAGGTCGGGGATATATTCGATATCGAGGCTGTAGCGGCCAAGCGGGATTGCGCCATTCTCGACCGGCGCGACGCCGCTTCGCGTAAGCAGCAAGACGCCGCCAGGAACCAGCGTCGGTTCACCCAGCCGCAGCGGGATTTCCCGAACGCGGGTGCCCTGGTGCAGCACTGTCGCGATGACCAGGCGATCATTTTTAAAGCAGATGCGGCTGTCGATACAGCGCGAATCCTCGATGATACCGTACGGCGTGATCTCGACTTCGCCCACCGCGACACGTTCGAAAAAGGCCACGTCGTAAACGGTGTAATACGTGTCCTGAGCGCTCGCCGATGCGGCAAGCGCTGCCGCGCCAGTCATGGCAAGAACGGTGCGGGTCAATGCGGTCATCGGGTCTGCTCCTTCTGCCTGATCCATAGCCTGAATGGTCCCAAAAATCCTCCATGGTTTACGATTGGTTCACCATGGGACAGTCAGCCGCGTTAGCCGCCCGGTCTGGCGGCGATTGGCGCGGCGGGCTTTGCGCGCTATGGGGCGCGCATGAGCGAAACGACCACCCAGCTATACCTCATCTCCCCGCTTGATGTGACCGGCGAATTTCCGGCGCGGCTCGAACGCGCAATTGTCGCTGGGAAAGGTATCGTCACGGCTTTTCAGTTCCGGGTGAAGAGCGTCGATCAGCACGAAGCCGCAACGCTCGCCGCGCCGCTTCAGGCTGTGTGTGCGGAACATGACGTCGCTTTCATCGTCAATGATAGCGTGCCTTTGGCAAAGCGATTGAAAGCAGACGGCATCCATCTCGGCCAGGATGATGGAGATCCGCGGGAGGCCCGGGAGGAATTGGGGCGCGATGCGCAGATAGGCGTTACATGCCATGCCTCCAGGCATATGGCGATGGAAGCGGGGGAAGCGGGCGCGGATTACGTCGCTTTCGGCGCATTCTACGACAGCGCGACCAAGGACAAGGGCGATGCCGAGAGGCCGACGACCGAAATCCTCGAATGGTGGAGCAACCTCTTCGAAATACCATGCGTCGCCATCGGCGGGATCAATCCGGAGAATTGCGGGCCGTTGATCGCGGCTGGTGCGGATTTTCTCGCCGTATCGGGGGCCGTTTGGGAAGGCGACGAAGTTGCCGCTATTGAGGCCTTTGTGAAAGCCATCGGTTCCGAATGATATGAGCTGGTGAGCAGGCAAGCGATGCCTGTAGTTCCCCCTTAGCTCCCCGCCTCGGCCACGAAGCGCTCGACATTCTGCCGCGTGCCCGACACGATCAGCAAGTCGCCAAGTTCGATCATCGTGTGCGGCTGCGCATATTCGAAGTCCTTGGTCGGGCTTTTCACACCGACAACGGTGATGCCCTGATGCGTTCTGATAGCGCTCTGGCCGAGAGTCTTTCCAGCGATGCTCTTGGGTGAGGCCAGTTTGGCTATGGCGAAATCATCGTCGAATTCGATGTAATCGATCATCTTCCCGCTGAGGATATGGGCCACGCGCTCGCCCATGCGGGCTTCGGGATAGACGATATTCGTCGCCCCGGTGCGGTCGAGGATGCGGCCATGATTG
This sequence comes from Erythrobacter ani, assembly GCF_019204025.1. Classification (GTDB taxonomy): domain Bacteria; phylum Pseudomonadota; class Alphaproteobacteria; order Sphingomonadales; family Sphingomonadaceae; genus Erythrobacter; species Erythrobacter ani. The sequence continues at coordinate 194,227 of NZ_JAGSPB010000003.1, read as the reverse complement.
TCATTGACCGCTTTCGCCCAGATCTGCAGTACACCGAGATCGGACAGGGCGAGGGTGGTCAGCACGCTTGCCTCGATATCGCTGCCGATACCCACGACGGCGGCTTCGAAATCTTCAACTCCGAGCCGGCGGAGGGTTTCGATATCGGTCGTATCGGCCTCAACACACTGGGTGAGCGTATCCGCCATCGTTTGCACACTCAGCGGATTGCAATCGACGCCGAGCACTTCGTGCCCCATGCGCTTCAGGGATTTCGCGACCGCCTGTCCGAAACGGCCCAGTCCAATAACGAGAATGGGTTTGCGCTTATCAACCGACAATGGGATTCTCCTCAGGATAACGATAGGGGCGGCGCGACGCGCCGAGCGCCAGAGCAGTCGCAACGGTGATTGTGCCTACTCGGCCCACAAACATCAGGACGATGATCACCAGCTGGCCGAGATAAGGCAGGTCGCCGGTAATTCCTGTCGAAAGTCCGACAGTCGAAAACGCGGAAACGGTTTCGAACAGCACATCACGCAGCGAATGAGGTGTAATCGCGAGCAGGATTGACGTGGCTATCGCGATCAGCAGCAGTGCGAGCACGACCACCGACAGTGCCTGTCGCTCGACATCCTGGTGAACGCGCCGACCGAACAACACCGCATCGCGCTGGCCGCGAACCTCGGACACGACGATCGCCAGGATCAGCACGAAGGTCGTGATCTTGATACCGCCCGCCGTGCCTGCGCTGCCGCCGCCGATAAACATGAGCAGGTAATTGCCCATCAGGGTTTCGTCGCGGAAACTACCGACATCGAGGCTGTTGAAGCCCGCCGTGCGCGGCATGACAGAATGAAAGGCGGCGTTGAGAGCCTTTTCTCCCAGTTGCATCGGCCCCAGAGTATCCGGATTGGTCCATTCCGCGGCCATCATGCCAGCCCAGCCTGCAAGCAGCAGTACGACCGTTCCGGTTACCGTGATTTTCGAATGCAAGGTCCATTTCTCGAACTCGAACGGGCGTTCGCGCAGTTCCTGCATCACCGGAAAACCGAGAGCGGTGATGACGACTGCGATCATGATCGGTCCGAGGATGATCGCGTCGCTTTGAAACCCCATCATGCTGTCGGAATAGGTCGAAAATCCTGCATTGTTGAAGGCGCTCACTGCCTGGAACAGGCCATTCCACAAGGCTGAACCCCAGTCGTAATCATACGCCAAGCGCAGTCGAAGCGTCAGGATCAGGGTCACGATGAGTTCGACGATCAGTGTGATGGCCAGCACCAGTTTGAGCACCGATTTGGCATCGCCGATGTCGAGCCGGCTGCGCTCTATCTGCGTTGCCATGCGGTCCCGCAGACCGAATGTGCGCCCCGCCACTAGGCCAAGCAAGGTGGCAGCCGTCATGATACCGAAGCCGCCTATCTGAAACAGGAACAGAATGACCCCCTGGCCAAATCCCGTCCAGTAGGTGGGTGTATCAACCACGATCAGACCGGTGACAGCCACGGCCGAGGTCGCGGTGAAGAGCGCGGTCATGAAGGGCGCACTGCCTTCGTCGACGCGGGCGATTGGCAGCAGGAGCAGGATGGTCCCCAAGGCAATCGTCGCGAGAAAGAGTATCGGGATCAGGCGGGTCGGATTTTGCAGAGCTGTCGCCTTGTCTGAGGTTAAGTTTCGCCTGAGAGTCAGTTGGTTGACCAGCTTTGCGAAAAATGCACAGGTACTATTTACGTAGCGAAACAACCGCTTGTCGTAGCCAAGGTTCCCGCTGGCATCACGTTGAGCAACAGTTAGGATGAAAACGCTGCGTGACCGGAAACGATGGAGCCGCTAACCTTGGCGAATGAAATTCTTCGACCGCCTTCTCACCATCGTTGTCACTGCGACGCTCACTTCCGTCGTCTGGATCGTATTCGGAAGCTCGCTTCTGGAAATGGCGAAAGACCGCCAGGATAGTACCGAGGACATGGTGGCTCCGGGGGCATCGCCGCCTCCTCAGCCGACATTTGTTCCTACCGCTCCGCCGATAGCGGACCCGGATGCTGAAACGGATATTGAAACGCGAGACGATCCTGGCGAGATGCCTCAAGTCGGAGCGCCGGAGACCGGCCAAGCCGCTCAGGAATAATCAGCCTGTCCCGCCGAGGCGCGTGCAGCGCAGTTTGCCGCGCTTCAACTGGTTCGTTCCAATGCGTTGAAGCTGCTCGCCCTTTTTCGGGCCGCGCGTAAAGCTCAGCTTATCGCCGCGGAGAATGTAGGTGCCGCGCCCTTCGGGACTGGTGTAGCTCGACGCCGGGCCAATGGTGAAGCCTTCTGCTTCCACCACTCTGTACGCCGATGCCGCGGCGTCTCCCGGCAGCGCGCATTGGTACACCCCGTGCGGCATCGTCCGCAACATCCCGCCGGGAGGGTTGGCCTCTGCCGCTTGTGCAAACGCCGGCCCAGAAAAAATCAGGCAGGCGGCAAATGCCGCTGGCATAAAGACATGTTTCGACTGCATTCCGGAATCCCTCGCCGCGACCACGTCTTATAGCGGTTCGCACATGTTCACGCCATGTTTAGCGGCCGCAGGCTGAATTGAAGCTGAAAACGGCGGACGAGCGGTTTGTGGCTCTGCGATGCTTGCCGAGAGCAGCGGCCTTCGCTATTGGCGCGCATCTGTTATTCCCGCGCGCGCCATCATGCGGCGCGCCGTTTCTCCCGATACAAAGGCACGTGGCCCCATGAAAATCAGCGGCGTCGACATTCGTCCCGGCAACATCCTCGAATACGAAAAAGGCATCTGGAAAGTTGCTAAGATCCAGCACACCCAGCCGGGCAAGGGCGGGGCGTATATGCAGGTTGAGATGAAGAACCTGCAGGATGGCCGAAAAACGAACGTTCGCTTTCGCAGCGCCGACAGCGTCGAAAAAGTTCGTCTCGACACGGAGGAATACCAGTTTCTCTATGAAGATGGCGATATGCTGGTTTTCATGGACCAGAATACATATGAACAGATAACCCTGCCCAGCGATCTGCTTGGCGATGCGCGTCCGTTCTTGCAGGACGGAATGCAGGTGAAGCTGGAGCTGTGGGAAGAAAAGCCGATCAGTGTCGAGCTTCCACAGCAGGTCGAGGCCGAGATCGTCGAGGCCGATGCGGTGGTTAAGGGGCAGACTGCCTCCTCCAGCTACAAGCCCGCCGTTCTGGACAATGGCGTGCGCATCATGGTCCCGCCGCATATCGAAAGCGGAACACGGATCGTGGTCGATGTGTACGAACAGACCTATGTCGGGAAAGCGAGCTAAGCGCGCATGTCGATGTTTTCAGGCCTGATCCGCGTCATGGAACGTGCCGCGCGCAAGGCAGGTAACCGTCTGCGCCGCGATTTTGGCGAGGTCGAACACCTTCAGGTCAGCCGCAAAGGGCCAGCGGATTTCGTGTCCAAAGCCGATATGCGCGCCGAACGCATTCTTTATGACGAACTGCTCGGTGCCCGGCCCGGCTGGGGTTTCGTGCTGGAAGAGGCGGGCGTGATCGAAGGTGATGAAGGCATGCCGCGCTGGATCGTTGATCCGCTCGATGGCACCACCAACTTCCTTCATGGAATACCCCATTTCGCGATCAGCATCGCCGTGCAGGAACCACGTCTGGATGGGAAGGGCTGGGGCGATGTCACTGCTGCGGTCATCTATCACCCGATCAACGACGAGACCTACTGGGCCGAAAAATCACGCGGTGCCTGGCTGCAGGATGCGCGTCTTCGTGTATCCGGACGCCGCCAGCTTTCCGAGGCTTTGATCGCCACTGGCATTCCGTTTCAGGGCCACGGCGATTTTGCCGAATGGAGCCGTATCTTCGGCGCCGTCGGTCCCGAAGTCGCCGGTATCCGCCGGTTCGGCGCCGCCTCGCTCGACATGGCTTATGTGGCGCAAGGGCGCTTCGACGGGTTCTGGGAAAGCGGGCTCAACGACTGGGATACGGCGGCTGGCTGTCTGCTGGTCCGCGAGGCTGGAGGGTTCGTGTCCGATTTTCGCGGTCGGTCCAATCCGATCCATTCTGCGCAGGTGCTCGCCGCGAACGACGCGCTGCATTCGCGTCTTCACAAAATCCTGGCGGGAAGTCTGCGGTAGGTTCCGGGCGGAAACTGAGCTGGCCCAAGCCTGTTCCTTCCGCCTGAAAAACTGGTGCCCCTGGCCCGACTCGAACGGGCACTCCCGAAGGAAAGCGATTTTGAGTCGCTCGCGTCTACCAATTCCACCACAGGGGCACACCTGAGCAGAGCGCGGCTGTTAGCGGGGTCCTTCTCGGGCTTCAAGAGCGCATTTTCTCGCATTCGCGTGCGGGCCTGCCGCTTCCCGGCTCGGGACTAGGCAGCCAGCATGACGTATCGCCACTGTGCGCGTCAGCTCACGTCTATCCGAAGCTTGATCACACCTTCGTCGCGGCTATCGAATAGCCTGTACGCCTCGGCGCCTTCGCTGAGGTCGAAGGTGTGGCTGAACATTCCCGCCGATTTGATCCGCCCGGATTGCACCAGCGGCACCAGATGCGGCCACATGTTCTGCACCTCGCAAATCCCTCCGCGCACGGTGATATTCTTGAACAGGATAAGCGGCAGCGGGAGTACATCGTCAGGCTCGGGAATGCCGATGAAGCTCGCCGTCCCTTGCCGCGCGACAAGCGGGAGCACCGAATTGATCGCCCCTTTCGCACCGGACGCTTCAAACACGGATTGCACGCCGATCCGGTCGGTTGCCTCCATGATCTGCGCGGTAAGATCGGGTCCGGGCGCGTAGGTTTCTGCGCCGAGTGCGGCGGCCATGTCCCTGCGCGAGGCAACCGGATCAATCGCGAATACCCGAGAAGCGCCAAGCAGGAATGCAAGCTCCACTGCGATCAGCCCGATGGGGCCAAGTCCGATTACAGCGACAGTGCCTCCCGGCTGTGGCTCCGCCCGCGTCAGTCCAAAATACGCCGTCGCCATCCCATCGGTCAGCAACAGCGATTGCTCAGCGGTCAGGCCGTCTGTCGAATACAGCGTCGCATCAGCGTTCGGCACGTTCACGAATTCCGCCTGTCCGCCCTGTAGCCCCGGCCCGATGCCGAATGCCGTGGCCTCCCGGCAGGCCAGTACGTTGCCGACAAGGCATTGCGGGCAATTGCCGCAGCCGGTGCCGCCCGCAGCCAGCACCTTGTCGCCGACCTTAAATGTGTGAACATCGCAGCCGGTTTCGACGACTTCGCCGATAAACTCATGCCCGCAGCAGAATTTCGGAGCATCGGCGCTGTATTCCATGCTGCCGATATGCGCGCCGTGATACATGTGCAGGTCGCTGCCGCAGATCGAGCAGCTTTCCACCTTCAGGATGGCGCTGTTGGCGGTGCGCAGTTCCGGATCGGCATAGCTTTCATAGCGGATGTCGCGCGGTCCGTTGAAAACGAGGGCTTTCATGCGAAATGCTTCCTTGAATGATCTTTCCGGTCACCATCGACGCGCAATCCAACCGACGCAAGCGCGGTGCCCGACTTTATTCGCTTGATCTTCTTGTCCTAAGTTGAGAAGTCGCTGGAACCGAACATGATCGACTTCCCCTCCTATCATGCACTGGCCGCAATGGTGGTCACAATCCTCATGTTTGTGGGTTTCGTGCGCGGACGCATGTCGATCGAGATCGTCTCGTTGTTGACGATCGCGGTGATTGCGGTCGGGCTCTATTTCTTCCCGCTCGAAGGCACGCGTCCGATAGATGGGCTTGCGCTCGCATTCGGCGGTTTTGGGCATTACGCGCTCATTACGATTTGCGCTCTGATGGTCATGGGCCGGGGGCTCGTGGTGACCGGCGCGCTGGAGCCTGCCGCCCGCATTCTCGAGCGTGTTTTCAGAGTGAATTTGCAGCTTGGTTTGCTGGTTTCGCTGCTGATCGCTTTCTTCCTTTCGATGTTCGTCAACAACACCCCGGTGCTGGTTTTGATGATCCCGATCTTTGCGGCGCTGGCGCAGCGCGGCGCATTACCGACATCGAAAACGCTCATGCCGCTCAACTCGGCCTCGCTGATCGGCGGCCTGGCGACGACAATCGGCACATCGACCAACATTCTCGTGGTCTCAATCGCAGTCGATCTCGGCATGCGCGAGATCGGCGTATTCGACTTCACGCCGCTGGTGCTCCTCGCCGCGCTTGTCGCGCTCCCTTACATGTGGCTCATCATGCCGCGCCTGCTCGATGATAACCGGGTTGAAGCGCAACAGAATTTCAGGCGGTTTCACACCAGGCTGAGGATCGGAAGCGAAAGCAGCCTTGTCGGCAAGAGCGCGGCCGAGCTCGTAACCGCCCTGCCCGAGGGCATCCGGTATCACGGAGAGCCAACCGGCCCGATGCAAGTGCAGCAGCGACTGCATATTTCGGGTTCGCACGAAGCGCTCGAAGATGCGGTTCGCGAATTGAAGGGGGAACTTGCCCCCAACTGGGTGCTCGACCGGATCAAGCGCAACGCATCGACGACCAGAGAAGACATCTTGGTCGTCGAGATGACCGTCACTGCGGATTCCCGCCTGATCACCAGGACGCTTCCGTCTTCCGGAATTGCCGATCTCTACGGCGTTGCCGTGCTCGGGATTCACCGCCCTGACAGATTGCTTGGCGAAAAGGACCAGTATTCCGGCGGCGGCGACCTGCGGATGATGGAAGGCGACGTGCTGCTCGTCATGGGACTGCAGGACGACCTGCAATCGTTTGCCCGTGCCGACAGTCTGCTGATGCTCGAGGGCGCGCGTGAATTGCCGCGGCGATCCAAGGCATTGCTGTCCGCCGTCATCATGGGTTTTTCGGTTCTGACGGCATCTTTCGGCATATTCCCGATCGCGATTTCCGCTCTGGCGGGAGCCATCCTAATGTTCGTGACGGGGTGCGTGAAGTTCGACCGTGTGGGCAGGGCGTTATCGGGACAGGTCATTGTACTTGTCGCGGCGAGTATCGCCATCGGGCGTGTCATCGATGAAAGCGGTGCAGCGGCTTGGCTCGGACAAGCATTATCGCTTGGACTTGGGCTTCTTCCGCCAGCGCTGGTCTTGGCCGCAATTATGGCATTCGTGACCGTGCTGACGAACTTTGCTTCCAACGCTACGGCGGCGACCGTCGGGACCCCGATCGCCTTCAGCATCGCAGCGGAACTCGGCCTTCCGGCAGAGCCATTGGTGCTCGCTGTGCTGTTCGGCTGCAACCTGTGCTACGCGACCCCGATTGCCTATCAGACCAACATGCTGATCATGGCGGAGGGCAATTACGACTTTGCCGATTACATCCGGACCGGGGTGCCCTTGGTCGCGTTGATGGTGACTGCGCTCTCGGTAGTGCTGGTGCTTTGGTACGGCCTGTGATCGCTGGAGGGCGTCTTTCCTACGGATGCGATCTTGTGCCACGGAGACGACATGGCAATTTCAGCGCGCATTTATCGTTGGCAAGATCGATTGTTGGGCGCATTTCCCATCGAACGGATTTCTACGCTAGGGCCGTGTAACATGCGGTCCATATGCCTCTCAGCTGCGACGAACCGAGCGGTCATGAGAGCTTTCAGGTAAGGGGAGAGAGTGATGCTTAAGCGTGTACTGACAGCAGGGGCGGCGTTTGCCGTAGTACTGGGATCGCCTGCATTTGCGGAAAACCACGGCGGGGACGACCTGCGTGCTGAAGTGATGGCAGACATGCCGGGCCTGATTGAGGTCTACAAGGACCTGCACGCCAATCCGGAGCTGAGTTTTCAGGAGTTCAAGACAGCCGAGAAGCTGGCTGCGCGAGCGAGAGAACTTGGCTTCGAAGTGACGGAGGGAGTCGGGCAGACGGGCGTCGTCGCCGTCATGCGCAACGGCGAGGGGCCGACGGTGATGCTTCGCGCAGACATGGACGGGCTTCCGGTGACGGAGCAGACCGGACTGCCCTATGCCTCCAAGGCGCGCGGCGTGCCTGCGAGCGGTGTCGAAAGCGGCATCATGCACGCCTGCGGGCACGATACGCACATGGCCGCGTGGGTCGGCGCTGCGCAGCTGCTGGCCGAGAGCAAGGACGAGTGGAGCGGCACTTTGGTGATGATCCTCCAGCCAGCAGAGGAGCTGGGACTGGGTGCGCTCGCCATGCTGGAAGACGGCCTATTCGAGCGCTTCCCAAAACCTGAATATGTGCTCGGCTTCCACGATGCCGCTGGCGCGCCTGCTGGCTTCATCGGCTATGCCAAGGGATACGCGCTCGCCAATGTCGACAGCGTCGACATCTCGGTGAAGGGTGTGGGCGGGCACGGCGCTTATCCGCACACCACGAAGGACCCGATCGTGATCGCGTCCTCGATCGTGATGCGGCTGCAGACCTTGGTAAGCCGGGAGACAAACCCGCTGGATTCCGCCGTCGTATCGGTTGGAAGCTTCCTTGCCGGTGCCAAGCACAACATCATTCCGGACGAGGCTAAGCTCCAGCTGACGGTGCGGTCCTACGGCGAGGAATCGCGCGCTGCGCTGCTCGAAGGGATCAGGCGGATCGCCAGGGCCGAGGCGATGGCAGCAGGGCTTTCCGACGACATGCTGCCGACGGTAACCGTGCAGGAACCTTACCTTCCGTCCACATACAACACGCCCGAGTTTACCGAACAGGTGATGGCCGGCCTCGCGGAACGCTTTGGCGACCGGGTGAAGGAGGTGCCGCCGGTCATGGGCGGTGAGGATTTCGGACAGTTCTACCTCGCGGACCCGGAAAACATCGAGTCGCTGATCTTCTGGGTCGGCGGGGTTCCGATGGAACAATACCAAGCGTCACAGCGCGGTGAAGTGGAGCTGGTCAGCCTTCATTCGCCATTCTGGGCACCTGATGCAGAGGCCGTGATTGCTACTGCTACGGAGGCCATGACTGCGGCCACGCTTGACCTGATGCCGAAAAGCGGAGGGTGAGGCTGGCCTGTTCCGGCAGGTCGCAGGGTCGCCTGCCCGCCTGACATCACGGTATGGGAAATGCGATAAGGTAACGGCCGCCGACATGCTGCGGGTCACAGCATATCGACGGCCGTATTCTCCTCCCCAGGAGAACTGGTTCGGGCAAACGCGGTGTTAGTCGGATGAAGGCACGTAGGTGCCGAGCCGGTGGTGCAGCGCGTTGATCTTGGCAAGCTCGTCCCGGTCCTCGGTCCCGCGGGCATGGCTTTCGAGCGCACGGCGCAGCAGTTTCATGTCTGCGGTCGAAAGCAGCGCACGCGCGCGGGCCGGCTCGGTCTTCGGGGTATCTGTATCGCTCATCGTTTCTCTCTCCCTGGTCCTTCTGCGGACGTGGTGACGATGGTTAAGCTAATGGAGGTGGAGGATGGTTCCCGCAAGGCCGGATCAGGTCCGGTCCTGCAGAAACTTCAATCGATTAAGCAGCTTCGAACTGGTTCATCGTATTGTCGGCACCGCCCGCCTTCAACGCGGCTTCACCGGCGAAGTATTCCTTGTGATCGTCCCCGATGTCGGAACCGGCCATGTTCTGGTGCTTCACGCAGGCGATACCCTGGCGGATTTCCTTGCGCTGCACGTTCTTGACGTAGCCAAGCATAGCCTGTTCGCCGAAGTATTCCTTGGCAAGGTTATCGGTGCTGAGCGCCGCCGTATGATAGGTCGGCAGAGTGATCAGGTGGTGGAAGATGCCGGCCCGCTTTGCGGCGTCAGCCTGGAAGGTACGGATCTTTTCGTCTGCTTCGGCAGCAAGATCGGTGCCGTCGTAGTCGACGCTCATCAGAGCATCGCGGTTATAGGCCGACACGTCCTTGCCCGCTTCGGACCATGCGTCAAAAACCTGCTGACGGAAATTGAGCGTCCAGTTGAACGACGGCGAGTTGTTGTAGACAAGCTTCGCATTCGGGACGACTTCACGGATCCGGTCGACCATTCCGGCGATCTGTTCGACGTGCGGCTTCTCGGTTTCGATCCACAGCAGATCGGCGCCCGCCTGCAGCGAAGTGATGCCGTCGAGAACGCAGCGATCCTCGCCCGTGCCTGCACGGAACTGGTAAAGGTTCGATGGAAGACGCTTGGGCCGCAGAAGCTTGCCGTCGCGGCTGAGGAAGACGTCGCCATTCTTGATGTTGGCGGGATCGACTTCTTCGCAATCGAGGAAAGAATTGTACTGGTCGCCCAGGTCGCCTTCTTCCTTGGTGTAGGCGATCTGTTTGGTCAGGCCAGCACCGAGGCTGTCGGTACGTGCGACAATCACACCGTCTTCTACACCCAGCTCGAGAAAAGCATGGCGGCAGGCGCGGATCTTCTGATGGAAGTCCTCGTGCGGGACTGTAACTTTACCGTCCTGGTGGCCGCACTGCTTTTCGTCCGAAACCTGATTTTCGATCTGGAGCGCGCACGCGCCGGCTTCGATCATCTTCTTCGCGAGTAGGTAGGTCGCTTCGGCATTGCCGAAACCGGCATCGATGTCTGCGATGATCGGCACGACGTGCGTTTCATAATTGTCGATCTGATTCTGGATGTCTTTCGCCTTCATCTGATCGCCAGCTTCGCGCGCAGCGTCGAGATCGCGGAACAGACCGCCCAGCTCGCGCGCGTCGGCTTGCTTGAGGAAGGTGTAAAGCTCCTCGATCAAGGCTGGCACGCTGGTCTTTTCGTGCATGGACTGATCGGGAAGCGGGCCGAACTCGCTCCTGAGAGCGGCAACCATCCAGCCCGACAGATAAAGGTAACGCTGCTTGGTCGAACCGAAATGCTTCTTGATTGCGATCATCTTCTGCTGCGCGATGAAGCCATGCCAGCAACCAAGCGACTGCGTGTAATCGGCCGGATTGGCATCATAAGCCTCCATGTCGGCACGCATGATCTTTGCCGTGTATTTGGCGATGTCGAGGCCGGTCGGGAAGCGGTTCTGGATTGCCATGCGCGCGGTGGCTTCCGCGTCGATGGCGCCCCAGCTCGGGCCGTTTGCCTCGATAACGCTTTGCATCTGGGCGACTGTGTTCTGGTAGGTCATAGCGATCTCCTAAAAATCTGTGGGGAGGTTTATGAAATCGACTTGCCCTGTTGCGCCGCAACATAACAGGAAAACTTACAAATTTTCTTGTCTATATGCCGCTAACTGCGCCAGAACTTGTGTAATGATGTAAAATTATTTACAGAATCGGGATGATTGAAAAAGCACTCTTGGCAGGGCCTGCCCTGCGACGCCTGCGGAAGCGTGAAGGGCTCACTCAGGCCGCTATGGCGGCGTCCCTGGGCATTTCGCCAAGCTATCTCAACTTGATCGAGCGGAACCAGCGTCCGCTCTCTGCGCGCGTGCTCGTTCAGGTGATCGAGCGCTTCGATTTCGATCCGCGATCCTTGCGTGAAGACGAGGCGATCGGCGGGATCGACGGGCTTGTACGCCGCATGTCGGACAAGCGCTTCGCCGATCTCGGGATCGACCGGGAAGAGGTGCAGGAGTTTCTCGCTGCGGCGCCGCAAGTGGCCGCCGCTTTTGCAAGGCTGTATGACACCGCAGGCGAGGGGTCTGGTCGGGTAGATGATCCTGCGGGCGACGCGCGGCGAGCGGTTGAACGGTGGCAAAACCATTTCGCCGATCTGGACCATGCAGCAGAGCAGACAGCGGATGAATTGCGCCTTTCGCGCGGTGACACAGGGGCTGCATTGATGGAGCGCTTGCGAGAGAAGCATCAGCTCGCGGTCCGAATTCTGCCAACCGAAGTCATGCCGGGCATCGTGCACCGGCTCGACCTTCACGCGCGCCAATTGCAACTGTCTGAAATGCTTCCCGGAGCCGCACGTCGGTTCCAGATCGCGCGACAAGTCGGCGCACTTGAGCAGCGAGAGGATATCGATACGCTGGTCGAAGGAGCGAACCTGTCATCCTCCGAGGCGCGCGATGCGTTTCGCGAGCATGTCACCGATTACGTCGCGGGCGCGCTGCTAATGCCATACCGCCGGTTCCTGCGCGCGTGCGAGCAGACGGGCTACGACGTGAATATACTGCAACGCCGTTTCGCCTCCAGCTTCGACCAGATTGCGCAGCGCTTGACGACCTTGCAAAGGGTTGGAGAGCGAGGTCTTCCGTTTTTCAGCGCGCGCTTTGGGCGTACAGGACGGATGGTTCATTTCACTGCCGGAGCGAGCGGGGCGATCCATCCGATCGATGGCGCGCGATGGCCCGCATGGGTGCCTTACGCGGCGTTCGAGAACCGCGGCTCGTTACTGACACAGGCGGTGACTTTTGGCGAAGGCGAGTCTGTGTCTAAGCACTGGTTCACGATCGCACGGACAGTTGAAGTCGATGGGGTGGCGTGTTCGTCTCGTAAAGTGGTGGTGCTGGGTCTCGAGGCACGATTTGCAGGCGAACTGGCTCATGCCAGAGGCATTTCGCTTTCGCCTGAGGATGCTGTCCCGCTCGGCGTTGGATGTCCGCGATGCGGCCGTGCCGATTGTCTGACGCCAGCGTCGCGGCGGCTAGCTGCCGAATCCGGTCCGTGAGGTGATAAACTGGACGGGTCAACTTCAGGCGAATTAACCTCGCTTTTCGTGGAAACACAGGCATTTCGGGTCCTGTTGTAAAATTTACCGACACTTAAGGTCTGCGCTGTAAAACTGCCGCTAGAACGTGTTCTTATCGGTGAGTTTCCACGCATGATCCGACTGTTCCAAATTTGGGTAGCGCAAATGGCGATGCGGTCTGGCTTCGTCTCTTGTGGCGCAGCCGAATTTGCCTCGCGCGCTGAGAGCCTGCGGTGATCGACAGTTCGGCCGGCCTTGTGCTCTATGTGAGCATTGCCTGTTATCTCGCAGGAGCCGTAATCAGCACAGGCCCAGCGGTCTGGATCCTCCGATACGGCGACCGCACACGTCACGACCGTTTGCCGCTCATTGCGGCGTGTCTGCTAACTGCGATCTGGTGCGGGCTGGCAGCCGCTTTCGGAGCGTTCCACCCTTTGGCGATTCTCGCGGAAACCGGCCGTAACCTCGCATATATCGTCATGATTTTCCGCTTGTTTTCGGCGGATGGACGCGATGAAAGCTTGAAGCCAATCCGCCCCGTGATCATCACTGTCGCGCTGGTGCAGCTGTTTCAGCCGCTGTTGCTTTATATCCACCTCCGCCTCGGTCTCGTTTCAGAAATAGCAGCTCTTACATTCGAGGCTTCTGCGGTTCTAAACATGTTGGTTGCGGTCGGCGCGCTGCTGCTCGTCCATAATCTCTATGCCGGCGCGGGAGCTGTGTCCCGGCGGGTCCTTCGCTGGAGCGCGGCGGCGCTCGCAGCGATCTTCGCATATGACCTGAACCTCTTCACGATCGCTTATCTCATGGGTGAGTATCCAGAATACCTGGTCGCTGCCCGCGGGTTGTTTGTCGGCGCCATGGCGGGCGTTCTTGTCATTGGCGGCACCGGTGCCAGTGGCGACCTGCAATTCCGCCCATCGCGCGCGGTCACCTTCCAGACGCTCTCGCTGCTGTTCATCTGCAGCTATCTGCTCGTCATGACGCTCGTGACGCGGTCCCTGACATTGCTGGGCGGCGATTTCGCTCGTGCTGGACAAATTCTGTTTCTGGTTCTCGGGATAGGCACCGCGACCGTCCTCCTCGCATCCAAGGGTGTTCGAGGCAGGCTGCGCGTTACCGCGACCAAGCATCTTTTTCAGCATCGCTACGATTATCGCGAGGAATGGCTGCGGTTCACCGCGACGATTGGTCGAGGCACGAACAATAGCGCGAGTTTTCACGAGCGCGCGGTGAAGGCGGTCGCCGATATCACCGACAGCCCCGCCGGATTGCTGCTGGTCGCGAATGAAGAAGCCAATCTTGAGCTAACTGCGCGTTGGAACTGGCCGACAATTGAGGTGCCTGCGGTTGCGGGAGGCTATGGCCTTTCCGGCCTGCTCGAAAAGCACATTCACATCGTCGACATGGGCGAGGTGCGAACCGGTATCGAGCATCACGGTGAGCTGGCGCATATACCCTGCTGGATGCGACAGGAGGAGGACATTTGGGCCCTCGTGCCCCTGATCCATTTCGATCGCCTGGTGGGTGCGATTGTCCTTGCGCGGCCCAGAATAGAGCGACGGCTCGATTGGGAGGACTTCGATCTTCTCCGGGTCGTTGGTCAGCAGCTCGCAAGCTATCTCGCGGAGCAGGCCGGGCAGCAGGCGCTTATGGACGCCAATCGGTTTGACGAATTCAATCGGCGCATGGCGTTCGTGATGCACGACATCAAGAATCTGGCCAGCCAACTGTCCCTGCTGTCCGCAAACGCTCAAAAACATGCGGACAATCCCGCCTTTCGCAAGGATATGCTCGTGACCTTGCGAAATTCGTCCGAGAAACTATCCGCGCTTCTCGCCCGCCTTGGCCGTTATGGCGCTGGGCCTGTTCAAAAGTTGTCGGAACTCGATTTGGCTGAGTTTGGGCGGTCGCTGGCCGCTCGATTCAAACCGGTTCACCCTGTCATCTTCAACCAAACACAGATGGTTCGTGTCATGGCCGACCGGGAAGTATTGGAGCAGGCAGTCGTTCATCTTATCCAGAACGCCATCGACGCGAGCGAGCCAAACTCGCCAGTCTATATCAGCGCCTCCCACGAGGGATTGAATGGGCAGATAGATATCGTCGATGCCGGGCATGGGATGAGCCCGGAATTCGTTCGGAGTGGACTGTTCAAGCCATTCATTTCGTCCAAGGATGGCGGTTTCGGGATTGGCGCTTTCGAAGCGCGGGAAATGATCCAGGCGCTGGGCGGTCGACTGATGGTCGAATCGCGCGAAGGGGTCGGCACCCGTTTCAGTGTGATCCTACCAGTGGCCGAAACGCACCGCCTCTCTCTCAACTCAAATCCAGGCAGCGAACTGCCGATCGAGGTCGCCAATGGCTGAAAAGAAACCCACTCTGCTCGTCGTAGAGGATGATGAAGGTCTGCAGGCCCAGTTGAAATGGGCTTACGAAGATTTCGAAGTCGTGATCGCGGGGGACCGCGACGGAGCGATTGCGGCGCTGCGAAGCGAGGTTCCCGCTGTTGTGACACTCGATCTTGGCCTGCCGCCGGATCCTGACGGCACGAAGGAAGGCTTCGCTGTCCTTGACGCGATCATGGAATTGAAGCCCGATACGAAGGTGATCGTGGCAAGTGGTCACGGCGCGCGCGAGAGCGCGTTGCAGGCGATCGAACGCGGTGCATATGATTTTTATCAGAAGCCCGTCGATATCGACGCATTGGGGCTGATCGTTCGCCGCGCATTCAACCTTCATCAGATCGAGGCGGAAAATAGACGCCTGCTGGAGCATTCCAGCGAGGATAAGACCGTGCTGGGCAGGCTCATCACCGGCGCGCCCGAGATGGTCAAAGTCGCGCGCACCATCGAGCGTGTCGCGAGCACGAGCGTTTCTGTCATGCTGCTGGGCGCCAGTGGTACGGGCAAGGAATTGCTGGCCCAGGGTCTGCACGACGCCAGCAATCGCAGCGAAGGGCCCTTTATCGCAATCAACTGTGCCGCGATTCCGGAAAATCTTCTCGAGAGTGAACTGTTTGGCCACGAAAAGGGCGCTTTCACCGGGGCGGTCAAGACGACGGAAGGGAAGATCGAAAGCGCGAATGGCGGCACGCTGTTCCTCGACGAAGTCGGTGACATTCCGCTGCCGCTGCAGGTAAAATTGCTCCGCTTTCTGCAGGAACGCACGATTGAACGGATCGGCGGGCGCAAGACGATCTCCGTCGACACCCGGATCGTATGCGCAACCCATCAGGACCTCGAGGCGATGATCGGTGCAGGGACCTTCCGCGAGGATCTGTTTTACAGGCTTGCAGAGATCGTCGTTCGAATTCCCGGTCTTGCAGAGCGTCACGGCGACGCCACCCTGCTTGCCAAGGCGTTTCTAAAGCGATTTGCGAAGGAAATGAATCCGGCGGTTACCGGCTTTGCGCCCGACGCACTCACCGCCATCGATGCTCACGATTGGCCGGGCAATGTTCGCGAGCTGGAAAACCGCATCAAGCGCGCCGTGATCATGGCAGATGGAAAACTGGTAAATGCTGGCGATCTCGATTTCGACGGTCAGGAAGAGGACAGCGCGGAAGTGCTCAATCTCAAATTTGCCCGCGAACAGGCCGATCGCCGCGTCATCCGTCACGCGCTCGCTCGGAGTGAAGGCAATATTTCGAGCTCGGCCAAGCTCCTCGGAATCAGCCGGCCGACCCTCTACGACTTACTCAAGCAGTACGATCTTCAAACCTGAAGGCGCGTACAGCGCTGGCGGACACTGGAAGCCTAGGGCGCGCCCGGACTCGGCCCGCCGTGCTAACCTCCTCGACATCGGCTGGGAGTGCGGGCAGGGCGCTTTTCCATGACAAAATGGAAGTCGACATTATCGGACCCGATGATAGCGGTTCTGCTGATTGCGACCGGCCTCGCGTTGATTGTGCCTGCGACGGGTCAAGCGCGCGAGAGTGCCCAGACGATTTCGAATGTCTCGATTTTCCTTCTGTTTCTCGTCAACGGCATGCGCATAGCTCGTGGCGAGATTGCGCGGGCAGCAGCCAATTGGCGATTCTTCGTGCCACTGGTCCTATTCGTGTTCGGCGCGATGGCTTTGTTGGGAGCCGCATCTGCAAGCATTGCTGGCCTGCTTGTTCCACCCGAGATCGCGCTCGGGTTCATCTTTCTCGGTGTTCTACCTTCGACCATTCAGTCGGCGACAAGCTATACGACGCTCGCCGGTGGCAATGCTGCCCTCTCGGTCGTGGGAGCCGCTCTGATCAACATACTTGGCGTTTTTTTGAGCGCACCGCTCTTTGCGCTGATCGCGGGAAGCGAGGCGGTCGATCTCGGGACTGAGACGATAATCAGGATTGGCGTCATCCTTTTGCTGCCTTTCGCGCTTGGCCAAGCGGTTCAAGGCTTCACCCGGGACTGGCTGATCGAACGTAAAGCGCGGATCGTCTGGCTCGACCGCATCGTGATCGGGATTGCCGTCTATGTCGCCATGTCAGGCGCGGTTGGTCAGGGTCTGATTTCCGATATCTCCCCGGTCGCAGGCGCGTGGTTGGTCATCGTGACCTTCAATTTCATGACGCTGGCATATTTCCTTGCATGGAAAGTTGGAGGCCTTGGCGGGTATAGCCGCGAGGACAGGATCGCGTTCCTGTTTGCGGGCCCACAAAAAAGCGTAGCAATCGGCGCTCCCTTGGCGGCAATTCTGTTCGCCCCCGCCATGGCAGGTTTTGTGATCGCGCCATTGCTGCTGTATCACCTGCTGCAATTGTTGGTCGCCGCGCCCCTCGCTACTCGGCTGGCGCACCCGCCTGCGCACTAGCAGTTTGCTGCCGCCGATTGTGCCGGATCGACCACCACAGCGATATGCCGATCAGCACCGCGCCGATGAGACCGGTGATGGTTTCCGGCACGTGATACTTGGCAGACACCAGCATAATGAAGCCGAGCGCAATAATCGCCCAAAAGGCGCCGTGTTCAAGATAACGGAACTGGGAAAGCGTCCCGGCGCGGACCAGGTGAATCGTCATCGAACGCACGAACATCGCGCCCACCGAAAGACCGATGGCGATCACGATCATGTTGTTCGAAAGCGCGAATGCGCCGATCACCCCGTCGAAGCTGAAACTGGCATCCAGCACTTCGAGATAAAGGAACCCGCCGAGGCCCGAGCGGACGACTTCGCCTGCCGCCTTTTTCTTCGCTTCGGATGCTTCGATGATTGCGCCCAGAGCATGAACACCGATAAACGTGACCACCCCCATGACGCCGGCGGTCAGGAAAGTGAGCGCCTCCTCGGGCGTCAACAAGGTCGATACGCCATAGAGCGTCAGGAGTACCAACCCGATTTCGACCGCAGGCACGCTCGAAAACTTGTTCACCGCACGCTCGATCACCGCGATCCAGTGAATGTCCTTCTCCTCGTCGAAGAAGAAGGTAAGCCCCACCATGGCTAGGAAGGCGCCGCCGAAGCCGGCGATCCCGATATGTGCTGCCGAGACAATCCGCTCATATTCTTCGGGATTGCCGAGCGACAGTTGCACGGCCTCCCAAGGCCCGATCTGCGCTGCGATGGAGACGATTGCTATGGGGAAAACGATCCGCATCCCGAACACGGCGATCAAGATCCCGATCGTGAGGAAGCGCTGCTGCCAGACCGGATCCATTTCTCGCAGCACGGTCGCGTTGACCACGGCATTGTCAAAGCTCAGCGAGACTTCGAGAATGGACAGCACGAACACGATCCAGAGGATCGAGAGCATACCGCCGAGCGTGCCCGTGCTGCTCCACCCATACCAGGCGGCAAGGCCAAAGCAGGCCGCGGTGAACAATAATGAGAATGTGTAGTAACGCAGCAGCGTTTGCATGTGCCTGAAAACCTTGAGAGAGTGCTTCAGCCCTTGGGCTGATAAGTCTGTTCTTCCGTGGGGAAACTGCGGTCACGGACCTCTTCGGCATATTTTGCAACCGTTTTGTCGATCACGCTAGCAATGTCTTCATACCGTTTGACGAAGCGCGGGACCCTTTCGAACATGCCGAGCATGTCTTCGGTCACCAGCACCTGCCCGTCGCACTGAGCAGATGCGCCGATGCCAATGACCGGGATTTCCAGCGATTGAGTGAGCGCGATTGCTATCGGTTCGATCACGCCTTCTGCGACCAGCGAAAATGCGCCCGCGTCCTGAACAGCCTTGCCATCGCGCAGAATTTTTTCGTGTTCCTGCTGGCTGCGACCGCGCGCAGCATATCCGCCTAGAACATTGACCGCCTGCGGGGTGAGGCCGACATGCCCCATCACGGGGATGCCGCGATTGGTAAGGAAAGCGATCGTTTCAGCCATCGCTTCACCGCCTTCAAGCTTCACCGCGGCGCAGCCCGTATCTGCCATGATCCTGCTCGCCGTGTCGAAGGCTTGCTCTTTCGATTTCTCATACGCTCCAAACGGCATGTCGACGACCACCAGGCTGTGATAACTGCCGCGCACGACAGCAGCACCGTGCGCGATCATCATTTCGGCAGTAACCGGAAGGGTCGAATCCAGCCCATAGATGACCTGCCCAAGCGAGTCCCCCACCAGCAGGATATCGCAATGCGCATCCAGCAATTGCGCCTGCCGCGCCGTATAGGCGGTGAGCATCACCAGCGGTTCCTTGGTCTGGCCGTCCTTCTTGTGGTCGCGGATACGCGGGACGGTCAGCCGTTTACGCGGTTTGGGAGTGGGATTGGCCCGGCTGGTGCTCGTATCGAGTTGAAAGGTCGTAGACATGACAGCGGCTTTTAACGGCCTGCGGAGGAAAGGCCAATTGTTGATATCTCTTTGAGCCCTTGGCGTAGGACCAGAAACATTGCAGAGAGGTCTATATGGGATTGCGCGTCGGGAACGCGCGGCAAGAGGGTATATTTTCGATCATGGTAGCATCCACCGCTTCGGGCGAACGGGAGGGCTGGTCCTCTCGCAGTGCGTTTATCTTGGCAGCGGTCGGAGCGGCTGTCGGACTTGGAAATGTCTGGCGCTTTCCGACACTGGCCGGTGAAAACGGGGGCGGCGCCTTTGTCCTCTTCTACGTCGCCTGCGTGTTTCTGCTCGGCCTGCCGCTTGTCATATCGGAAATCTTCATCGGCCGGACTGGGCAGGACGATGCGGTGGGATCGATCCGTAAAGTAGCCGAAAAGTCCGGTGCGTCCGGCGCATGGTCGGCGTTCGGTATTCTGGGCGTGATAGCCGCGTTTCTGATCGTATCTTTCTATTCGGTCGTCGCTGGCTGGGTACTCTATTATGTCGGGGTGATGGGGGGCGATTTCGTGAGCGCCTTGCTCGCCGGCGATCCGTTTCGAGGCGCTCTGATCGGCGAAAGCCAGGAAGCGATACAGGGACGCATGGGCGACCTGTTCGCAAGTCCGGCGCTGCTGCTCAGCATGCATCTCGCCTTCATGGGCGTAACATTGTTCATCGTGGCGCGTGGGATAGGCTCCGGCATCGAGGCGGCGGCGACGATCCTGATGCCGATGTTTTTCGTGCTGCTGATTGCGATCACGATTTACGGTGCGTTCGTCGGTGACATGGATGAAGCGGTGGCATTTCTCTTCACTCCGGATTGGTCGAAGCTGACGCCGCAGGTGATGAACACTGCGCTTGGCCAGGCGCTGTTTTCGTTGTCTCTCGGCGTTGCGGGCCTGATTACCTACGGTTCTTATATCAAGGGCGCTTCGGGTCTCGGGCCGACTTCGCTGACCATTGCGTTTGCGGATACGGGCGTGGCCCTGCTTTCGGGCCTCATGATTTTCCCGATCGTGTTTGCAGTGGGCCTCGACCCGGCAGCTGGTCCGACGCTGGTGTTCCAGACTTTGCCATTCGCGTTTCAGACCATGCCTGCGGGCGCATTGATCGGGCTCCTGTTTTTTATCCTGATCCTCGTCGCGGCGGTTACAAGCTCGATCTCCTTGCTTGAGGTGCCGACCGCATGGGGAATTGGCGAAATGGGCTGGAGCCGTCGCAAATCCTCGCTGATCTTCGGGGGAGGGGCGTTCCTGGTCGGGATCGCGTGTCTGCTGGGTTATAATGTGTGGTCGGACGTTCGCCTGCTGGCGTTCTGGCCACTGTTTGCAGAGCTGGACATTCTCGACACGGTCGATGGCTTCACCGGTAAGGTGATGCTCCCACTCGGGGCATTCTTCACCGCAATATTCGTCGGCTGGAAAGCAGATCGCAGCCTGGTAGAGAAGATGACCGGCATTTCCGGGATCTGGCTGTCGGTCTGGCGTTTCCTGATTGCGTGGCTCTGTCCGCTGGCTGTGGGGACGATCCTGATTACTGGGCTGTTCCCCGCCATCCTCGGCGACTGACAAAAAAAGGGCCGCTCCGATGAAAGGAGCGGCCCTTTTGCGGCCCGGTATTATGTTCTTGTTACCGGCTATTCGTTTTAGAGTGTCGTTTCGGCGTGCTTGTCCTGAACGTCGTCATGCACGGTCATGCCCATCGCCATCTTGGCGGTTGTAAGCAGACCCATTTCGCCGCTCCAGATTTCTGCTTCGCGCAGATCCATACGCAGGAAGAGGATGTCGGGATCGTCTTTGCCGCCATCGTACCAGGCCTTCACGAAGTTGTTCCAGAAATGCTCGAAGCGTTCTTGGTTGTCTTCGATGAAAAGGCTGCCGTGGAAACGGGCGTAAACGTCATGGCCCTTGCTTTCGTAGGTGGCGGTGACCGGACCGAGTTTTGCAAAATCGCTGTTCTTCTGAGTGAAGAACCAGATTGCGCTATCGGCTTCCTTGTCGGTCTGCGCGGTCATCGGCACGGCTGTTTGCGGTTCGCCGTCGCGCTGAAGGAAGAGGAACGGGGAATCGTCCAGTGCTTTCCAGAATTTCGTTTTCAGTTCGTCGGCGTTGCCTTGGTCGTAGCGCATTCTAATCTCCTATATTTGCTCGATTAACGGCCAGACTCGCTCGATGTTCCGCGGTGGGCGACAGGATGAGGCTCTTGGTGGATGGATCGCAAAGGGCATTGCATCTGAGTATCGAGTGTGGAACATATTGGGAACAAATGAGACTCAGGCGAGTCTTCATCCAAGTGTTCTCAAGGTTCCAGATGACCGTTTCCGTTTGCTCCAGCGGCGCAAAGGCGCTCCAAGATTTTCCGGTGCCGGATTGCTTCCAGTCGTCCGGCGTGGAGCGTGCCGCGATGCCGCGTCTTTCCGCCAGGGACATCGCCGCGCTTTCGAAAGCGCGTGAAGGTCGCTGGCGTCCGGGCCTTTCCGACCAGCCTTTGCATAGCGAAATCTTCTCCAGCTCCTCGGATGCGGGCGGGGCAGGGCTCGCTTTGGCGCTGGCGCGTGATGCGCTTCAAACAGCCGTGAAAACAGCAAACCCATTGGCGCATGCCGAGGATCGTCGCCAGGTCTTGTGGGTACAGGATAAGGGCGCAGCGCAGCGTAGCGGCCGGCCCTATCGCCATGGCTTGCCGACTGAATTGCGGGACCGATTGATCCATGTGCAAGCCGCCAGTCCGGAAGATACGCTGTTCGCATTGGAGGAGGGACTGCGGTGCCGCGATCTTGCCTGCGTAATCGGAGAGATATCCGGCAATCCGCGTGCGCTCGATTTCACCGCTTCGCGCAGGCTCAGCCTCGCTGCGGAAAAGCATGACGTAGCGCTGTGGCTGGTACGGCTCGATGCCGGGGCGGAGCTATCCTCTGCGCGAATGCGTTGGCGGGTCAGTTCGGCTCCCTCCGCACCCGCACGCTGGAACGCTGCTGCACCGGGTACGCCTGCATGGAAAGCCGAACTGTTCCGGGCGCGCAGCCATGCACCCGGAGAATGGATTTTGAACAATGACAACGGACATTTGCGAGCGCGGCGCACCGGAGGTCCGGTCGCAGCAGGCACGCAGGATATTGGCGATCTGGTTCGCCCGACTGTCGGTCGATCGCTGGCGGCTTTCGCAAGGATGTGAAGCGGGAGAGGCTGCTGATGCTCTCCCCACTGCCCTGATCACCGAAACCGCCCATGGGCCGCGGATCGATGCCGCCAACGATGCGGCCATCGCGGCGGGCGCGCAGGTGGGCATGATGCTGGCCGATGCACGTACGCTGTGTCCGGGCATACGGACCGCCCCGGCAGATCCGGCAGGTGATCTCGATCATCTCGAGAGACTGGCGCTCTGGTGTCAGCGCTGGGGACCATGGAGCGCACTTGATCCGCCCGACGGTGTGCTGGTGGACATAACCGCAGCCGCGCATCTGGTTGGAGGCGAGGTAAAGCTGCTTGACGACGTCAAGAAAGCTTTTGCCAGCCGCGGCCTCCAGACTCGTTGTGCGATCGCTCCCACTGCCGGGGGTGCCTGGGCGCTGGCGCATTTTGGCCCTGACCGTGCAATACTGGATCCAACAGAGGATTGCTTACGGCGTCTCGGCAACCTTCCCGTTGCTGCGCTGCGGCTCGACCATGATGTGCTGACAGTTTTGCGCAGGCTGGGTCTCAAACGGCTTGGTGATCTCACCGCCATTGCGACCGGTCCGGTTGACCGCACTGAAGCCGCTGCCCGCGATGCGTTTCACCGCCGGTTTCGCAACCGCAAATCGCCAGCGGCCAATCCGCTGGTCAGGCTCGATCAATTGCTGGGCAAAGTGCCAGAGCCGCTGCTGCCCGTGGTCCCGCATCATGCGCCACTGGTGCAGCGCCGGTTGATGGAACCGATCCGGCATCGCTCGCTGCTCGACCAGGTTCTCGCCGATCTTGCCAAGGACATGGTGCGAGAGCTGGAGGCCCGCGGCGAAGGGGCAAGGCGGCTAGAGCTGGGCCTGTGGCGCGTCGATGGTGAAGTGATCGTGCGGCGGCTCGAACTGGCAGCGGCGACGCGGGAAGCGGACCATATCACGCGGCTTTTTGCAGGCAGGCTGGACGATATAAAGGCGGGTTTCGGAATCGAGACGGTGCGCCTGCGTGCCAGCTGGGCTGAAACACTCAATGTATCGCAGGACGACGTCGAAGAGGCATCCGAACGTCACGGAACGTCGCTGGGTGCTTGCATCGACCGGCTGACCGTCCGCCTCGGTGCGCATGCGGTCCGTCGACCGGTGCCGCGCGCCAGCCACTTGCCTGAACACGCGCAAACTTGGCAGCCGCCGCTGGAACCCGAGCCGAGTTCGCAGGACACTTTAGAATTCCATGAGAGACCATTGAAAATATTGGACAAGCCTGAGGTTATGTCGGTGCTGTATGCTTCACCTGATGGTTTGCCGCAGCGTTTCCGATGGCGCGGTCAGGTCTGCGAGGTGGCACGGGTCGAAGGTCCGGAGAGAATTGCACCTGAATGGTGGCGTGAGAAATCGACTGCTCGGCTGCGCGATTACTACCGGATCGAGAATACCGAAGGCCAGCGATACTGGATTTACCGCCACGGAATTGCTGGCGATGGTCGCGGGGGAATACCGCAATGGTATTTGCAAGGGCTATATGCTTGAATTCGATCAGTATTCTTACTGTGACGCAAGATCGATCTTGCTCAGCATTTTTTTACGATTGCTTGCTAGAGCTTAACTATGAACATGCACAGCATCTCGCGCGCTGCGGAGCGCCGCTCGCTTAGCCTGACGGTCAAAGGCCGCGTCAAATCGCGTCCCGTCTATGTAGATCTGATCGATATTTCCGAAGGCGGCTGCAAAATCAGGGGTTCCGCCGGTTTCGCAAATGTGGGCGACCGCGTCACGATGAGAGTGAACGGCGTCAATGCTCCACTAGGCACGGTAGCCTGGATCGAAGGGAAATTGGCCGGCGTGGCATTCGAAGGGGAGATGCACCCGGCTGTGCTCGACCATCTATGCAAAGCCCAGTCCATCAAATTTCATGACACAGAAAAAGACGATAAACGCCGCCTTTAAGCCGCGCATATGTCGATAAAGAAAGAGGGCGATGCTGCGAAAGCACCGCCCTCTTGTGTAATGTGGGTCTATCAATCGGCCGGGGCGACGACCAACCGGTTGTTCAGTGGCTGCATCGAACGCGCGCTCATGCCAAGTGCCGCTTCCATAGCAGCGATCTGTTCGGCGCTCGCCTCGACAGTGTCTTCGACCACGTGCCAGTTTACGTTCTCGCTACATGGCGGCGTGGTGAGCGAACCCATGTAACGGTACACTTCAAGCTCGTCCGGGATCATGCTGCTCATGTCGATCGATATGTTAGCGCCGTCACCGTCCGGCATGGCATCAATGATCATCTGCAGACCTTCATTGGCATCGCCTTCTTCGAACAGCACGCCGAGCACGCCCAGCGTACCTTCGCGCGTTGCGTGAACGAAATGTCCGGCCAGCGGATAGCGTTCACCGCTCATAGCGTGCTCGGAAGGTGTGTGAAAATGAACCTGCACGAGATTGAACAGGCGATCGCCGGATACCATTCCTTGGCCAGGTGCTGCATCGATCTGAACCTGATGCTTGCCAAGGCGTAGTGTGCCGTCAGTCATCCCGTAATCGGCGGCGATCCTGATGTTTCCGTAAGCACCCATCGAATCGATATCGACCGGGGATTGCATCATGCCTGTATCGCACGCAGCGAATTCAGGGCTCGCTTCCGACCAGTTCTCGGCCGTTTCGCCGTCGGTATAGTCCCAATCCTGCGCCGTGGCGGAAACAGTGGCCATAGCGATAGCTGCAGTAGCGAAGAGGGGTATTGCGTATTTCATCATTCTAGCTCCCTTGGGAGCGATGACGCGCCCCCAGTATCACAAGCGGCTTTGCCGCAGGTTACGTCCGACATCACGAGCAGGATTGCTCGCCAGAGGGGCCCGGTCCGTGCTCAGATAATGTACCATTTCGCCATCGGTTCCAAACGAATTGCAACATTTGCATTTGCTCAAACCGGCATGAGAACATAAAAGGAACATAAGGATGTTCCAATGCCGCAACACACTCTGAGACAGAAACTAGAAATCCTCGCTGATGCAGCAAAGTATGATGCGTCGTGCGCGTCCTCTGGAACGGCGAAGAAAAACTCGCTGGGTGGTAAAGGTGTGGGATCGACCGAGGGGATGGGCATCTGCCACGCCTACGCCCCCGATGGGCGGTGCATCTCGCTGCTCAAAGTGCTGTTGACCAATCACTGCATTTTCGATTGCCACTACTGCATCAATCGAAAGAGCAGCAATGTGCGGCGCGCGCGATTCACCCCGCAGGAAGTCGCCGACCTCACCATCAATTTCTACAAGCGCAATTATATCGAAGGGCTGTTTCTCTCATCGGGCATTGTCAAAAGTTCGAACCACACGATGGAGCAGATGGTCGAATGCGCGCAGATCCTGCGCGAAGAGTACGACTTTCGCGGCTACATTCATTTGAAGACCATTCCCGAGGCGGACCCGCAATTGATTCATCAGGCAGGGTTGTATGCCGATCGGGTGTCGATCAATGTCGAATTGCCGACACGCCAGGGGCTGAACCGCCTCGCCCCTGACAAGGACGAACGCCAGATCGAAAGCGCGCTCGCAAAGACGAAATCACGGATCATCGAGGCGAAGGACGAGCGCAAACGGTTCAAGCATGCCCCGCGCTTTGCGCCCGCAGGCCAGTCGACCCAGATGATCGTCGGCGCGGACAATGCCAGTGATGCGGATATCGTGGGCAAGGCGAGCAAGCTCTACGGTGCATTCGGCCTGCGCCGGGTATATTACAGCGCGTTTTCGCCGATCCCCGATGCGAGCGCCGTTCTGCCGCTGAAACGTCCGCCCCTTATGCGGGAACACCGGCTCTACCAATCCGATTGGCTGATGCGATTCTATGGCTACGCTCCCGGTGAAGTGGCGCAGGCAACGGATGCCCATGGTAATTTGCCGCTCGATATCGATCCCAAACTTGCATGGGCGCTCAAATTTCGCGGCAGTTTCCCGGTCGACGTCAATCGTGGGTCGAAGGAACAATTGCTGCGGGTGCCGGGTCTGGGGACGACGGCGGTGGGGCGCATATTGGCTGCGCGCAGGCATCGCACGCTGAGACTGGATGATGTGGCGAAGCTGACTCAGTCGATTGCCAAGGTGCGCCCTTTCCTTGTCGCGCTCGATTGGCGACCGACGATGCTCACCGACCGCGCGGACCTGCGCACGCTGCTGGCACCCAAACAAGAGCAGCTGGAGCTGTTCTGATGGCGGCGCAGAGAGCGAATATGCAGAACGTTTCACTGGGAGCGCATTACGTCGTCCACCTGCCTGCGCCTGATGATTTCGCCTTCTGGCGTGAGCGGGCAAGAGGGCTGATCCAATGCGATGTACCGCCCGACCGGGTCAGCTGGGTCGAGCCGGGCGGGACGAGCGATCTGTTCGCGGTTGAAGGCCCCTCTCGCGGTGAAAAGCGGCTGCCCGTGCCTGAAAAGGACGCGCGGCCGGTCCGCGCCTCCAAACGCTTCATGAAGCTTGCCCGTAACGCTGCGCTGCATTCCGACCCTGAACGTTTCGGCCTGCTCTACCGAATGCTCTGGAGGCTACAGTCCAACCATCGCGCAATGGAAGACAAGGCCGATACGGACGTGCGCCGGATCGAGGAGCTCGACAAATCGGTGCGCCGCGACAGTCATAAAATGCATGCATTCGTGCGCTTTCGGGAAATCGAAAGCGAGGATGGAGAACACTATGTCGCGTGGTTCGAACCCGATCATCATATCGTGCGGGCCAATGCCAGTTTCTTCATGCGCCGCTTCGCCAATATGAACTGGTCGATCCTCACGCCGCGCGGCTGCATCCATTGGGATGGCGAGACAATGCGAGAAAGCGGCCCTGCGCAGCGCAGCGATGCCCCCGAAGGCGATCCGGTCGAGGATTTGTGGAAGTCTTATTACGCCTCGATCTTCAATCCGGCGCGGTTGAAAGTGGGCGCAATGCTAGCTGAAATGCCCAAGAAATACTGGAAGAACATGCCTGAGGCTGAACTGATTCCGGGCCTGATCGCCGGTGCGCAGGCGCGTGAGGCTGGGATGGTCGCAGCCGGGATGCGTGAAGAACGCCAGCGCCCAGCCAGCCTTGCCGACATAGGTAAGGCGATTGCCGATTGCGGTGATTGTCCCATTGCCGAATGCGGCACCCGTGCGGTGATGGGCGAGGGGCCTGTTGGCGCTCCCTTGATGATCGTCGGCGAACAACCGGGTGATCAGGAGGATGTGGTCGGCAGGGCTTTTGTGGGGCCAGCAGGGCAATTGCTCGACAAGTATCTTGAGCGCGCCGGGATCGACCGCAGCAGCGCTTACGTCACCAATGCGGTCAAGCATTTCAAATACGTTCAGCGCGGCAAGCGCCGAGTCCATCAGACGCCTCAGGCGAAGGAAATCGATACTTGCCGCTGGTGGCTCGAAGCAGAACGCGAAATTATCAAACCGCGCGTGATCCTGGCTCTGGGAGCAAGCGCGGCGCGAGGCCTCATCGGTAAGACGGTGAGCATTTCCAAGGCACGCGGTACGCCGATCCCGCTGGAGGGCGGGGCAGAATTATGGGTGACCTCGCATCCCTCTTACCTGCTCAGGCTCGACGGCGAAGCTCAGGAAAAGCAGGCCGCACTTTTTGCGGCCGATCTTTTCGCAGTGAGAGAGCGGCTCGCGCAGCAGATGGCGTGACATGCCCGACGCACCGCTCACTCCCGACAAACGTACGTTAGAGCTCGATCCCGACCTGATCGATGTTCCGGAACGTGCGCCTTTCGTCGAGCTTGGCCTTGCAAGCTGTTTCAGCTTCCTGCGCGGAGCGTCGGATGCGGTGGATCTTGTGATGACCGCACGCGCGCTCGGATATGATGCGATCGGAATTGCCGATGCGAATTCCATGGCAGGGGTGGTGCGCATCCATACCGAAGCCACAACGCTCAAACTGCGGCCCGTGATCGGGACACGGATCGAGACGGTCGAGGGGCTGCGCTTCCTTGCCTATCCGAAAGACCGCACTGCCTATGGACGCCTATGCAGCCTCATCAGTCAGGGCCGGATGCAAACGCTCAGCGGAGAGTGGCAGGAAAAGGGGGCGTGCGAGATCGATCTAGCGATGCTGGCTGAGCATGCCGAGGGCAGCCAGTTAATACTGCTTCCTCCGGACGATCTGGAAACGCTTTTCACCATTCCCGCCTGGGCGAGCAACGTCGTGACGCTCGATGGCAGCGATCTGGAGGGTGATATCAGCGGATCTTTTCCTGATTTGCTGCCACATCTGGTGTACGGCCTGCCAAGCCTCCGTCATCTCGCAGCGTCCTATCTGTATCGCGGTGACGACATCGCCCGGATCGACCGGCTTGATGCTCTCGCGCAGGCCAGTGGCCTTGGCCTGCTCGCCACCAACGATGTGCACTATCACGCGCCCGAGCGCCGCCCCTTGCAAGACGTGATGACGGCGATCGCGAACAAAACCACGGTGGCAGAAGCGGGACACCTGCTCCACGCCAATGCGGAGCGGCACCTGAAGCCTCCGCACGTAATGGTCCGCCTGTTCGCACGCTGGCCGCACGCCATCGCCGCCGCGCGCGAGGTCGCCGATGCCTGCAATTTCAGCCTTGATGAGCTGCGCTACGAATATCCGGATGAAATCTACCCAGACGCGATGAGTCCGCAGGAATATCTCGAAAGCGAGACCTGGAAGGGAGCCGACTGGCGCTATCCTTCCGGTGTGCCGGACTACGTGCGCGAAACATTGGGCAAGGAACTGGCACTGATCGGCAAGATGGAACTGGCGCGCTATTTCCTGACGATCAAGGATATCGTCGATTACGCCCGCAATGGGGTCGACCCGCCGATCCTGTGTCAGGGGCGCGGGAGCGCTGCGAACTCGGCCGTCTGCTATTGCCTTGGCATCACCTCGGTCGATCCGGCCAAGCATGCGCTGCTGTTTGACCGTTTCATTTCCGAAGATCGCAAGGAGCCACCCGATATCGATGTGGATTTCGAGCATGAGCGGCGCGAGGAGGTGATCCAGTATATCTACAGAAAATATGGTCGCCACCGCGCCGGGTTGACCGCGACCGTCATCCATTACCGCCCACGCATGGCCATCCGCGAAGTGGGCAAGGCGATGGGTTTGAGCGAGGATGTCACCGCGAGTCTGGCGAAAACCGTCTGGGGTGGTTGGGGCCGCGAAATCAACGAGAAGCACGCCGCCGAAACCGGCATGAATATCTCGGATCCGCACCTCAAACGCGTATTGAAACTCACCGAACAGATGATCGGGATGCCCCGTCACCTCTCGCAGCATGTCGGCGGTTTCATCCTGACCGAAGGCGCGCTGAGCGAGACTGTCCCCATCGGCAATGGCGCGATGGCGGATCGCAGTTTTATCGAGTGGGACAAGGACGATATCGAGGCGCTGGGCATTCTGAAGGTCGATGTGCTCGCGCTTGGCATGCTCACCTGCATCAAGAAATGCCTCGACCTGCTGGAGACGCATCATGGCCGGGCACTGACCCTCGCCACGGTACCGCGCGAGGACCCGGAGACGTATTCGATGCTGCGCAAGGGCGATTCGCTGGGGGTTTTCCAAGTCGAAAGTCGCGCGCAGATGAACATGCTTCCGCGCCTGCGTCCGCGCGAATTTTACGACCTCGTGATCCAGGTCGCGATTGTCCGTCCGGGACCGATTCAGGGAGACATGGTACACCCTTATCTCAAGCGCCGCCGCGGGGCGGAGCCGGTGCAGATACCGGCGCCGTCGCCCCAGCATGGGCCGCCCGATGAACTGAGCAGTATTCTGAAGCGCACGCTCGGCGTCCCGATTTTCCAGGAACAGGCGATGAAGATCGCGCTCGATGCTGCGAAATTCTCAAGCCAGGAAGCGAACCGGCTGCGCAAGGCGATGGCGACTTTCCGATCGCGCGGCATGGTCGACGAGCTTCAGGACATGATGGTCGAACGGATGGTCGAACGCGGGTACGAGCGCGACTTTGCGCAGCGATGTTTCAACCAGATCCGCGGCTTTGGCGAATATGGTTTTCCCGAAAGCCACGCGGCGAGCTTTGCGCATCTTGTCTATGTGTCCAGCTGGCTCAAATGCCATTTCCCGGCCGCCTTCGCATGCGGCCTGCTCAATTCGCAGCCGATGGGTTTCTACGCACCCGCACAGATCGTCCGCGATGCACGCGAGCACGGCGTCGAAGTGCTTCCGGCGGATGTGAATTGCAGCATGTGGGACAACACGCTGGAGGAAATCGGCGAAGCAGGAGTAGGGGGTGAGGCAAGGCGCACCGACAGGTTGGACAATCACATCGCCTTGCGGCTCGGACTGAGGCAGGTCGATGGTTTTCCCGAACATATTGCCGCTCAGCTGGTTGCGGCGCGTGAGGAGAACGGGCCCTATCGCGATGCCGCTGAACTGCGAGAGAGAGCGGGGCTTTCCCCTGCGCATATCGAACGTCTTGCGAGCGCGGATTGCTTTTCGTCTCTAAGTCTGTCGCGCAGGCAGGCATTGTGGGATGCGCGCAGCCTGATCGCCGGGCCCGACTTGCCGCTCTTCCGTGCCGCTGCGGAGCGTGACGAGGGGGCGGAACGCACTCAGGTACAGCTGCCGCAAATGCCGATGTCGGAGGAGGTCGTGGCCGATTATCAGACCACGCGGCTCAGTCTGAAAGCGCATCCGATGGCATTCCTGCGTGCATCGCTTGGCGAGCGCGGCTTCGTAAGGGCATGCGACCTGCGTGATCGCAAGTTCGCCTCGATGGTGCAGGTCGCAGGAGTGGTTCTGATCCGCCAACGTCCCGGCAGCGCGAAAGGTGTGTGCTTCATCACGCTCGAGGACGAGACCGGTGTCGTCAACCTCGTCGTCTGGCCCGATCTCAAGGAGAAGCAGCGCCGCGTCGTGATGGGCGCGCGCTTGATGGAAGTGCGCGGGCGGGTCGAATATGATGACGAAGTGATCCATGTCATTGCGCATCACATGACCGATGCGACCGATGAACTTTACCGACTGTCCGATGATATGCTGAACGCGCCGATCGCGCGCGCCGATCATGTGAACTCGCCGCTCCCCTCACAAGTTGGCGGGAAACGCGTGATGAACCCAAGAGACAATCTGATCGAGGCGGAGAACGATACGATCCGCCCGCGCGACCTGATCGATCAATTGCCCGATGCAGGCGTAGCGCCGAAACGCGGCCGAGTGCATGCTCCCAACACGAGGGTTCATCCGCGCAATGTGAGGATACTTCCTAAATCGCGCGATTTTCACTAGGTGCCTGCAATGCCTAGCAACCCGAACAAGCCCTCCATCAGCCGCCGCATAGGCCGTTTTACGGCGGATCGGCGTGTCCTGTCCTTGATGATCGTATTCGCTGTCCTAGTGGCGGGCTGGAGCTGGCTTGGAGAACACCCAGAACACAACCCCTGGACGCCGCTCGATCTGCGTGATCCGATCGGGATGGCGACCGCAAACAAGTTGCTCGCGCTTAAGGAAGATATCGAGCTGTGCCGTGTGACGCTGGATCGCAGCGATGTTGAATTTCGCGCGCTAGAAAGCACGGGCGACGGTGCGTGCGAACGGCCCGACCGCACCCAGCTCGAAAGTTATCCGCTGTCGCCCGATACGCCAGCGGTGACCTGTCCTGTGGCCGCAGCGCTCGAACTGTGGCGTGCGAAAACCGTGGCTCCCGCTGCGCGCGATATCCTTGGCAGCGAGCTTGGACGGATCGAACATCTTGGGGCCTATTCATGCCGCCGGCTTTATGGACGCGAAGAAGGCGCTTGGAGCGAACACGCGACTGGCAATGCCATCGATATCTCGGCCTTCGTGCTCGAAGACGGGACTCGGATCAGTGTGTTTTCCGATTGGGACGCCGATGATGAGCAAGCCCGCTTCCTGCGCGAAGTCCGGGACGGAGCGTGCGGAGTTTTCGCGACAGTGCTGTCACCGGATTACAATGCTGCCCACTCAGATCATTTCCATCTCGATCAGGAAAGTCGGTGGTCGGGCGTTTGCCGGTAGCAGGGTGTCAGTTCACTTCCAGCGCGTAACCCGCTGATCTTACGGTCCGGATCGGGTCTTTCGCGCCATCGATCACGATCGCTTTGCGCAGGCGGCGGATATGAACATCGACCGTGCGAAGCTCGATATCGCTGCCCGTGCCCCAGACCCCGTCGAGCAATTGTCCTCGGCTGAAAACTCGCCCCGGGCTTTCCATGAAAAACTTCAGCAGCCGGTATTCGGTCGGGCCAAGCTGCAGGGAGCGTCCGCGACGCTGGACCTTATGGGCGACAGGATCGAGTTTGATATCGCCAACTTCGATCACCTCTCCGGCAAGGGCAGGGCGTATCCGGCGCATCACGGCGGCAACGCGCGCAAGCAGCTCGCGCGGGCTGAATGGTTTGGTCAGGTAATCGTCGGCGCCCGTTTCCAGACCGCGCACACGGTCGTCTTCCGCTTCGCGCGCGGTCAGCATGATAATGGGTACGTGGGCGGTTTCCTTGTCGCGGCGCAGGCGGCGGCATACCTCGATGCCGCTGGTGCCTTCGATCATCCAGTCGAGGATGATGAGGTCGGGCACGTCCTCGCTGGCCAGAACCAGGGCTTCATCGCCGTCACTGGTGGAGCGGACGTCGTATCCTTCGTTCTGGAACCGGTATTCGAGCAATTCGGACAGAGCCGGATCGTCTTCGACCAAGAGCAATTTGGCAGCGGACATGGTGATGGCCTCCCTAACCCCTTGCTCCGTGCGGGCCGGAGCTACGACCATCATATGTTTCAGTTGGGCTACCGTTTGATGACATGGCGGTCCGGGTTATTCCGGGCGGCTCGAATTAGGGCCGATCTTCCTCCGGAGGATAGGAACCGGTTGCGGCGAAGTGTACCATCTCCGCGACGTTGGTGGCGTGGTCGCCGATCCGTTCAAGGTTTCGGGCAACAAACAGCAACTGCGCCGCGCTCGAAATGGTCGCAGGGTTTTCAACCATATGGCTGACAAGATTGCGGAAAATGCTGTTGTAGAACGCATCGACCTTGGCATCGGTGGCGATGACTTCGCGAGCGAGGCCGGGATCGCGCGCAGCATAGGCTGTCAGCACATCGTGAACCATTTCTCCCGCAAGATCACCCATGGCAGGAAGCAGAGTGAGCGGTTCGAAGCGGTCGCGGCCCTCGATCATGTGAACGCGCTTGGCGATATTCTTCGAATAGTCGCCGATCCGCTCGACGACACCGGCAATTTTCAGCGCGGCGATGACCTCGCGGAGGTCATCGGCCATCGGCGCACGCAGGGCGATGATGCGGACAGCGAGCTTGTCCACTTCGGTCTCGAGCGCGTCGATCTTTTTGTCGCGCGCAACCACCCTGTCGCCAAGTTCTTCGTCGCCGCGGACCATGGCATCGAGCGCCTCCTGGATGGCGACCTCGGCCAAGCCGCCCATTTCGGCGATCAAGCCGCGCAGGCGCGTGATGTCTTCATCGAATGCTTTGACCGTATGATCAGCCATTAGCCGTACCGCCCTGTGATATAGTCTTTGGTGCGATCTTCGATCGGATTCGTGAAGATATCAGAAGTTCGACCGTATTCCACGATCTGTCCAAGATGGAAGAATGCCGTGCGCTGACTGACACGTGCGGCCTGTTGCATGGAGTGGGTCACGATGACGATTGCGTACCGCCCCGAGAGTTCATCGATCAGTTCCTCGATTTTCGCAGTCGCGATGGGGTCCAGGGCCGATGCAGGCTCGTCCATGAGGATCACCTCGGGATCGACCGCGATCGCGCGGGCAATGCAGAGCCGCTGCTGCTGGCCGCCCGACAGCGCAGTGCCGGAATCCTCGAGCCGGTCCTTTACCTCGTCCCAGAGTCCGGCGCGTGTCAGCGACTTTTCGACGATGGCATCGAGATCGGGTTTCTTCTCGGCGAGACCGTGGATTTTCGGGCCGTAGGCGATGTTGTCGTAGATCGATTTCGGGAACGGGTTCGGTTTCTGGAACACCATTCCGACCCGCGCACGGAGCTGAACGACGTCCATTGCATTCGAGTGGATGTCTTCACCATCAAGCTCGATAAGCCCCGTTACCTTCGCCGACGGAATCGTGTCGTTCATCCGGTTGAAACAGCGCAGGAAGGTCGACTTACCGCAGCCGGACGGGCCGATAAAAGCGGTCACATAGTCGGGCGAGATGTCGATCGACACATCGTCGATCGCCTTTTTGTCGCCGTAATAGACCGAGACATCGCGCGCCTTCATCTTGGCGCCGGTGTCTTCCATATTTTCGTGAATGACAGTCACCAGGTCTTCTCGAATTTGTTGCGGAGATAGATTGCGAGGCCGTTCATTAACAGGAGGAACAGCAGGAGGACGATGATCGCAGCGCTTGTGCGCTCGACAAACCCGCGGTCGATTTCATCGGACCACAGGAAGATCTGCATCGGCAATACGGTGGATGGAGAGGTAAAGCCATCGGGCGGGGTTGCAACGAAAGCGCGCATCCCGATCAGGAGAAGCGGTGCGGTCTCGCCCAGCGCGCGTGCCATTCCGATAATGGTGCCGGTAAGCATGCCCGGCATCGCGAGCGGCAGGACGTGGTGAAACACCACTTGCACTGGTGAGGCGCCCACCGCGAGCGCGCCGTCGCGGATCGAAGGCGGCACCGCCTTGATCGCATTGCGGCCCGAAATCACGATAACCGGCATCGTCATCAGCGCGAGGGTCATACCCCCGATCAGCGGGGCCGAGCGGTAATTTGGAAATAGCCACAAGAATACGGCAAGCCCGAGTAGCCCGAAAATGATCGAGGGGACGGCCGCAAGGTTGTTGATCGATACCTCGATAATATCGGTCCAACGGTTTTTCGGCGCATATTCCTCAAGATAGAGCGCCGCAAGAACGCCGATTGGAAACGCGAGAATGAAGGTTACGATCATCGTGAGGATCGATCCCTTCAGCGCACCCCAGATACCCGCTGCCTGCGGGCTGGTCGCATCGGAGCGTGTGAGGAACCCGGCATCCCAGTTTTCCGCCAACTTACCTTCGGACTGCAACCGCTGCGCAAGCGCCTGCATTTCGGGTGATCCCTCACCGGCAAGGCCGGCCGCCAGATCGGAAGATGCGGGAAGGTTGAATGTCTCGGACCGCTCAATAAGCGACGGATCCGATGTCAGGGCAGCCGCCACATCGCGCCAAGCATCGCGGCTGAGTTCCTCTGCTGCTTCCGTCCCCAGCGATTCTTCAGCGTAGAACTGGACGACTTCCGATATTCCCTGCATTTCGAGCACTTGGAGCGCAGAGGGCGCGCTCAGGGAGACTTCGTCCCCGGTAATGCCGCTTTCGGGGAAGTCGATGGGCACTTCGAGTTCGGCTCGCTGGAAACCGCCAATGCCGTTCAGGAGCATGTTGCCAAGCAGAAAGATCAGCACCGCAACCGAGAACACAATCGCGCCCTGTCCCATGAGCTTGAAATTGCGCTCCGACCGGTAGCGCTTCGCGAGGCGCTTCTCGAACTTCGGCGTGCGGGTCGGGCCGACATCGTCTGCGGACTGCGACATCGCAGGGTTGGCGAGGGCGCCCGCGGGAGGGTTGGCTGAATTACTCATATGCTTCACGGAACCGTTTTACGACGCGCAAGGCGATGACGTTGAGAACGAGAGTTACGAGGAACAACGCGAATCCAAGAGCAAACGCGCTCAGATAGGTCGGGTGGTCGGTGCTTTGCTCACCGGTCAGCAACTTGACGATTTGCACCGTGACAGTGGTCATGCGGTCGAGCGGATTGGCGCTGAGGTTCGCAGCCGTCGACGCGGCCATCACCACGATCATGGTTTCGCCGATTGCGCGGCTTACCGCCAGCATGATGCCAGCGACGATCCCGGGCAGGGCAGCGGGGAACAGCACTTTCTTGATGGTTTCGGATTTCGTCGCGCCCATCGCGTAGCTGCCGTCACGCATCGCGCTCGGGACTGCGGCAATGGAATCGTCCGCCATGGAAGAGACGAACGGGATAATCATCACCCCCATCACTACACCGGCAGCCAGCGCGCTTTCCGTCGAGGCGCTGGAAATGCCGATCGCAACGGCCGCATCGCGGATCGCCGGCGCGACTGTCAGTGCTGCAAAATACCCGTAAACCACTGTCGGGACACCGGCGAGTATCTCAAGCGCGGGCTTCACCCACTGGCGCAATCTCGGATCGGCGTACTGGGTCAGGTAGATCGCGCTCATCAATCCCAGCGGGATGGCGACGATCATGGCGATGATGGCGCCTATGAACAGGGTACCCCAGAACAGCGGAATCGCGCCGTAGCGCGATCCATCGGGGTTGTCTGCGCTGCTCATGGGATCGGGACCCCAGAAGGTGCCGAAAAAGAAATCCACCGGAGAAACAAGGCTGAAGAAACGATAGGTTTCGAACACAAGGCTCGCGAAGATCCCGAAGGTGGTGAGGATCGCCACCAGCGAAGCGAGCAGCAGGACTATCATCACCGTGCGCTCGACCCGCGTTCTCGCCGTGAAATCCGGGCGGATCCTCAGGAATGCGAACGTCCCTCCGGCAAAAGCGATCATGATCGTGAGCACGACGCCTATCAGATTGTACCTGCCGATCGCTTCACGGAACGGTTCGATCAGAGGTTCCGCGCCTGCATTGAAGACGCCCGGCGCGTTGCCCAATGCAACAGCGCGCGCTTCCGCAAGCCACGAATCACGTTCGAAACCGAAAGCCGGCAGGTTTTGTGCTCCGGGTGAAGCAAGGACGCTCTGTGTAATCAATTGCGGTGCAATAAACGACCACAGGGTTACAAAAGCGAGAACCGGAACGACGATCCAGATTGCCACGTACCAGGCATGATAAGTCGGGCGAGCGACCGGACGCGCGTCCGGATTGCCTTTCTGGAAGCTCCATGCCTTGGCGCGGCCAGCCAGCCAGCCTGCAAGCCCGAGCCCAATGGCAATCAGAATGAGCGTAATCGGCGACATGAATTAAACCTGTTTCCCCTGAACGCTGGTTGCGCGGTGTCAGTTGCCCGAGGTCGATAGATAGAATGAACGGCAAACCCGAAGCGAATTACGCAGCAGGTGCTGAACAACGGTTTTTGCCCGCATGAAGCCACACGAGACAAAGTCCTTTGGCGGTGCGATGTTCAAAAAATAAGACACTGCTAAGACAATTCTCGGCTAATTGTTGAAGTATCCGCCGTGATTTGGACGTTATCAGCCGTATCTTTCTGTTCTGCCTTGGGAATTCGCACAACGACGCGCGTTCCCTTGCCGAGGTCGCTATCGATGTCGAGCCTTCCGCGGTGGCGCTCGACAATGTGTTTGACGATGGCAAGCCCCAACCCCGTTCCTCCGGAGGCGCGGCTGCGACCAGGGTCGGTGCGGTAAAAACGGCGCGTGAGATGAGGCAATTGTTCAGGCGCGATGCCTTCTCCCTGGTCGACAACGGATATTCTCGCCTGATTGTCCCGAGAAACGTCTAAGGACACCTCCACTTTGGAACCTGGGGTTCCGTATTTCAGAGCGTTGTCGACGAGGTTGCGAACCAATTGTTCTAGTTGCTGGCGATCCCCATGGACACTCGATTGATGAGCAATTTCAAGCGAGAGCTGATCGACCCGGCCCGGGCCAGCCGCATCGCGGGCCGCGCGTTCGACGAGCGGTCCCAATTCGACCAGTTCGCTTGGTAAATCGTGTTTTTCGGCTTCAACCCGGGAAAGGCTCATCAGGTCGCTGATCAGGTTCTGCAGGCGCTTGCCCTCGCGCTCTATAGTGCCGAGGAATTTCTGCGATGTCGGTGAATCGAGGCTCTCGGCGCTCTCGCTCAGTGTCTCGACATAGCCGAGGATCGCGGCGAGCGGCGTCCGCAGTTCATGACTGGCATTGGCCACGAAATCGGTGTGTGCGCGGCTGATATCAGCCTCTGCCGTCTGATTGATCAGCTCGATCACAGCGAGACTTCGGTCCACCGATTGCCGGTTGATTTCCCAGATGTCCTGACGCCGAACGAGACCGCGAACAATGGCGCGGCCGTTGCGATCCTTGCTCAGCAGGGAAATCGCCTCGGGCTGGCGAAAGGCGACACGCGCGTCCTGACCGACCATGTGCTGGCCCAGAATCCTGCGAGCGGCAGCATTGGCGATGGCGATCGTGTTGCGTTTTGTCACGAGGACGGGCGTCGAGGAATTCTCGATCAGCTTGCGCATCGCCTCGATGCTGAACGACTGCTCAACCACGACCTTGGGCGGTTCGGGCGGGCGACCGCTCGCCAGCATCAGTGAACCGACCCAGACTCCCAGAACGGCAATTGTCACGATCGGATCCACACCAAGCATCAGCATCGCGAGGAAAGTCACGATGGCCAACAATATGCCAGCGAGAGGGATGGTCTGCCTGATGCCCATTGCGCTAGCGCCTTAACCGCAAGCGCAGCCGGTTGGAAGCGTAGAGCGCGCGCGTGCGCACAGGCGTCACAAAAAGCGCCGTCACCATTTCCCAAACCTGTAAAAGGAGAGTGGTGACCCCTACGGGAATCGAACCCGTGTTTCAGCCGTGAAAGGGCCGCGTCCTAACCGCTAGACGAAGGGGCCACGCTCATTTGCGAGAGCGCGCATCTAGGAGGGAGCGAGGAACGGGTCAAGCCCTGTTGGCCTCCGTTTCGCGAAAAATTGCGCGGCAGGGCAACTAATCGGCGAAAGCGGCGTCTTCGAGATGCAATTCTGCTGCGGGGCGCGGGCCCCAATCGTCGATCTTCACTCGCCCGGCGAGGTGGAAACGGCGTCCTTTGCTGCGATGGAGCAATGTCTGCGCCATCTCGGTCTCTGCCGCCCGGAAGGCGATTCCCTTGAATGACCTTCCGTCATCACCCGATGCGATGATGCGCAAGTGATCCGTGCCGACGATATCCGCTTTCACGATGCGGACCGGACCCACGGCGATGCGCGGCGCCGGCCAGCCAACGCCGTAAGGGCCGGCAGTCTCAAGTGTCGTGACGAGGTCGGGTGTCAGGCCTCCGGGGGCTAGTGAAAGATCGAGCTGCATCGATTGTCCAACGCGCGCGCGCTCGACATCGCGCGCGAGGCGGGTGTCGAGAAACTCGGTGAACGCAGCCAGCTTATCGATCGATATCGTGAGACCGGCAGCCATTGCGTGTCCGCCGCCCGCAACCAGCAGGCCTTCCTCGCGCGCAGCGATAATGGCCGCACCAAGATCGACGCCGCTGATCGAGCGACCGGAGCCTTTGCCTGTGCCGCTGGAGACTTCGTTTGCGATGACGATCGAAGGTTTGCCGGTCTTCTCCTTGATTCGTCCGGCGACGATGCCGATCACGCCGGGGTGCCAGCCATCGCCGGAGAGAACTTGCACCGACATGTTGTGCTGACCGGAAAGCTGCGCTTCGGCTTCCTCCTGCACTTCGGCTTCGAT
Source organism: Erythrobacter ani (assembly GCF_019204025.1). GTDB lineage: Bacteria > Pseudomonadota > Alphaproteobacteria > Sphingomonadales > Sphingomonadaceae > Erythrobacter > Erythrobacter ani. Next base: position 154,463 of record NZ_JAGSPB010000003.1, on the reverse strand, counting down.
CGCACGGCGTTCTTCGTTCAGGGCGGAAAGTTGCTCTGCAATTTCTCGCGCTTCTTCGGGATCGTTTGTCGTCAGCAGGCGCACCCCCAGCGTCGATTCGCCGATCCTCCCGCCTGCATTTATGCGCGGACCCAGTGCGAAGCCGAGATCGCTGGCCTGCGGAGCGCGTTTCAAGCGGCTCGCATCGAGCAATGCGGCCATTCCAACACGCTCGCGCCGGGCTAGAATTTTCAGGCCTTGCGAAACAAACGCACGGTTGAGTCCATGCAGCGCGGCAACATCTGCCACTGTACCCAGAGCAACCAGATCAAGCAGGCCAAGCAAATCGGGCTCCTTGCGCTGCTCGAAAAACCCCTGGGAACGAAGTGTACGAACCAGCGCGATGGCGAGAAGGAAAGCGACCCCGACTGCCGCCAGATGACCGTGGCTTGCCGCGAGATCGTTTTCGTCCAGCCTGTTCGGATTCACCAGGGCGGCGGTAGGGGGAAGGTCAGCGGCGCACTTATGGTGATCGACCACGATCACGTCCACGCCGGCATCGCGCGCCATCTCAAGGGCTTCATGCGCCATGGCACCGCAATCCACTGTGACGATCAGGCTGGACCCAGACTCCGCCAGTTTGACGAGCGCTTCGCCGCTGGGCCCGTATCCTTCCAGCAAGCGGTCGGGGATGTAGTATTCCGCCTCAAGTCCGAGCCCGCGGAGCAGCTCGACCATCAAGGCCGCGCTGGTTGCCCCATCGACATCGTAATCACCGTAGATCGTGACCCCCTCATTGGTCAGAACAGCCTGTGCGATCCTCTGTGCAGCCTGATCCATGTCCCGAAATTCTGACGGATCAGGAAGAAAATTTCGCATTGTCGGTTTGGCATGGCGGGCGACGTCATCAGCAGCGACACCCCGCGTCATCAGCAGCTGCGACAGGATGTCATGGCCAAGATCTTGCGTGTTGCTGCCGGCCAAGGCGTTGCCGAGGTCCATATTGCCTCCGCGCCAATTCCACGCCTTACCCGAAAGGGACTGCGATACGCCTAAAACATGGGACAGTGATTGGGTTGCCATCGTTTGGTCTTACCCTGTTCATGAGCTGCGCAACAGCCGCCCGGCATTGACAATCGACAGCGCTCTTGTCTTGTCTCCGCCATGCCGAGCGATCCTGCCTCCCCCGAATTGCTTGTGATCTGGCACAGCCGGACGGGCGCGAGTGCGCAGATGGCGCGAGCAGCGGCGAGGGCAAAGGGAGCGGTGCTGATCCGCGCGCGCGAAGTTGAGGCAGGCAGAATGCTCGACGCCGCCGGATATCTTTTCGTCGGCCCCGAAAATCTCGCATCGCTCAGTGGCGAAATGAAGGAGATGTTCGATCGGACGTATTATCCACTGCTCGGACGCATCGAAGGACGTCCTTACGCCACGATAATTGCGGCGGGGTCGGACGGAGAAAACGCCCAGCGACAGCTGGATCGAATCGCGACAGGATGGCGATTGAAACGTGTCGCCGAACCCAAGATCGCCAATTTCGATGCGCAAACGCCTGAAGAAATTCTCGCGGAAAAACAGGTTTCTGAGCGAATCTTGCAGGAATGCGCGGAATTGGGCGAGGGCATTGCCGAGGGTTTGCGAATGGGCATCTTCTGATCTTGTGAAACTCGCAATATTCTGTGGGTAAACCGGACTCGACGCTATCGAGATTTCGCGTCAGGGTTTCACGCTGATACGTGCGCATCGAACTAAGAGGCTTGGGGGTCTTGCAAGATTTTTGAATCGCAGCACAAGGAAGTCGCAGGACTGCATCTGCTGTTTGCGACCGGCAAACGGCCAACCAGCGCTGCGATCCGGGATTTTGCCGAGGGTCACAGGTCGCTGGTCGTTTCGCATGATCCAGGTGGCGAACGCTCGCTTCATCTCGTCCCTGCCGATTCCTCAGGTGATGAACAAAAGCCATCAGTTCGGCAAACATCCGAAAAGGCGATCTGGCTTGAGCTTCTCAAGGATGGCTTGACTTTCGAGCTGGAAGGTCTTGCACCCGGCAGGGCCAGCATGCTTCCCGAAATCAAGTACCGTTTCGATACAGAGCAGCTGTCCACACCCCGTCGCTTGGAAGGGGTTCATCTCTTGCCAAGCCAACATATGGGGACTGGTGCCGGTGTGGTCCCGGTCTTGCGGAGCATGGTCGAGATCGCGCGCGACGCTGTCCATTCCTTCGACCATTTGGAAGCTGTGCTGTGGGAGCCTGCGCAGAGTCTGATCGGCCGGCGATTTTTTGAATCCGTCGCGACCGCATGGATCGATGGAGGGGCGTTTCCCGCACTTGGCCTGACTGCTTTTCGTGAAACCAGCGACGGTGCGTTGGAGAGTGTCGGGCTCAAGCATTGGACGGGGCAAGAATTGCGCATAGAACCTCCGATTTCCAATGACCGGGTGGCGGCGACGCGCCTGGGCGTGCGCATTATCAACCACCTCGTGATCGTGGGCGGGCTAAGCGAAAGTGAGCGCATCACGGCTCCGGACAACAGCCGGCTGGTTTTAAAACCGTCCCGCAACGCCAAATTTGTGCGGGTCTGGCGCGAATAGCAGTTGGCCGGGGTCGCAATTCATTCAACTGAACTTGTACTTGGGGCTACGAAGACATCCTCGCCTCTGCGCGCGAATATTCCGTTTAAAACGGTCAATCGCAGGCTATCCGCAAACTACGATCCCAGTCTCCAGCGGCATCACATTCTGCCGAAGCAATTGCTGTCATATCGGTACTTCGGCGCGATGTTCGATGAGATTGGACGCGCGAATGTCGGTTTCGATGACTTTCGCAGCAACGGGCTGCTCCTGCCTGCGACCGAAAGCGCAACATTGCGTACAGGCTTGCCGCTGCACCGCGGGCCGCATCGGCGTTATAACGAGATCGTCATTGAGCGGGTGGGCAGCGTCGAACGCCGCTGGGCGCAAGTTCGCTTGGCCGACCCGGCGGCGGCTTTATGCGAAGCGATCTTTCGGCTGACGCTCCTCCAATCGGCGCTGCGCCGCCGTTTGTTGACGGAACAGCGGAGGTTTGTGCTGAACCGCAAGGACCCGCTCGGTACCGGGTTCGATTTTCGCGAACTCGATGCAATGGCCGAAACGCTTTGGAGGGAAACCTAGGCAGTTACTCCGCGGCTTCTGCCAGGCCAGTCCATGCAGAATAGTTGGAATTGGCCGACAACCGCGCCTTCGCCTCGTGATATTCGCGTTCCATACGCGCAACGAGATCCTCGACCGTGCCGACGGATTTGATCGCGCCAACCCCTTGTCCGGAGCCCCAGATGTCCTTCCACGCTTTCGCCTTGGTGTTACCGCCGCTGCCGAAGTTCATCTTCGATGGGTCGCTCGTCGGAAGATCGTCGGGATCAAGGCCTGCGTTCTCGATCGATGATCGCAGATAATTGCCGTGCACACCGGTAAACAGGTTGGTGTAGACTATTCCGCTCGCGTCACCTTCGACGATGCCTTGTTTGTATGCCTGATCCGCGTTTGCTTCTTCGGTTGCGATGAAGGCGCTGCCAGAATAACCGAAATCGGCCCGCATCGCTTGGGCGGCGAGAATAGACGAACCGTGAGCGATCGAGCCGGACAGCGCGACCAGCCCATCGAACCATTCACGGATTTCCTGCATCAACGCGAACGGTGACAGCGCCCCGGCGTGCCCGCCAGCCCCCGCGGCGACCGGGATGAGGCCATCGGCCCCTTTTTCGATCGCCTTTTTTGCAAACCGGTTGTTGATCACATCGTGCATCGTGATCCCGCCCCAATTGCGCACTGCCTGAAAGATTTCTTCGCGTGCACCGAGTGAAGTGATGATCATCGGCACCTGCCATTTCTCGCAGGTTGCCATATCGGCCATGACGCGATCGTTCGATTTGTGCACGATCTGATTCACCGCAAACGGAGCAGCGGGGCGGTCCGGATGCTCACGGTTGTGTTTCGCCAATTCCTCTGTGATCTGGTGAAGCCATTCGTCGAGCAACGTCTGCGGACGAGCGTTGAGCGCGGGAAAGCTGCCGACGACTCCGGCCTTGCACTGCGCGATTACCAGTTCCGGACCGGAGACGATGAACAGCGGCGATCCGATCAGCGGCAGGCGAAGGCGGTCGAAGGGGGCGGGAAGCGGCATCAATGTCTCCTGAAATGCGTTTGCAGCGCGGTAGGTGGCACTGCAATTCTACGCAAGCACCTCTTCAATGCGATAAAACCGCGCTGCGTTCCCGGCATAGAGTGCGGCTTTCTCGTCCGCGCTCGCGCCGTGGGTCAGCCATTTAAAAGCATTCCAGAGAACCGGGTAGGTCGCTCCCCACCGATCTACAGGATAATTGCTTTCGAACATGGCGCGCTGCGGGCCGAATGCCTCGATGCACGTTTCAATGTAGGGGCGCCAAAGTCCTGCGAGATGGTCGGATGTCGATCCCGCGGCGGGCCCCTTCTCGGGCAGTGCGCAATTGTGCATCGCCAGTCCGCCGAGCTTCACGACCACATTTTCACATGCAGCGAGTTCCTTGATGCTGTGCCGCCATGTGTCGAAACGCTCATGCAACTTGCCCGCGTAGCTCGCCGAGCCGAGCGGAGTTCCGCAATGATCGAGGCAGATCGGCGTATCGGGGAAGGCGCGCGCGAGATCGACGACATCGGGGATCTGCGGCTCGAGTATCCACGCATCGAAGCTCATCCCGCGTTTGCCGATCTCTGCAAAACCTTCGCGGAAAGTGCTGTCGCGGTAGAGCTCTGGAGGTGCGTGAAACGGAGGGCCGAGCACTTCGGGATCGGCGTCCCAGGCGCCCTGATGGCGGATGCCCTTGAAGCGCATTGGCGAAGCGGCGTGAAGCGCGTCGAGCACCTCTCCAGCCGCGCTGCCTAGCGTCAGGTCGGCATGGCCCACGATTCCGGCGCAAGCGCGCAGGTCGCCATAAAGTCCGCTAGCCGATTGTGCTGCGACGCCGTTGACGTACTCGACCTCGCCCACCGGCTTCTTCGCTTCGCCGTAGTCGGCATTGTAGAATGCCCCGCATTCCATGAAGACCGTGGCAACGATGTTGTGGCCCGTCGTCACGTCCGCATGGAATTGGTCGAAGGTGTAATGGGCAACCGGAACCAGCGTTTCCAGGAAGCGATGGCGGGGTTCGGGAAACATCGGCAGCATCGGCCGCAAATCCCACAAGTGGTGATGTGGATCGATGATTGGCAGGTCCGGTTCGAGAATGTCTTCTGTCATGCTGTCATGCTCCCAAGTTCGAGGCACTTTAGGATAGACTTCGCGTGCTGTCGTCCAGCGAAATTGCTGGTCAGTGCACTGCGCGCCGATAAAGATGCCATGTCGCGTGACCCAACAGGGGCAGGGCGACCATCAAGCCGAGGAACGCCGGAATCATCGCAAGAAAGAGCAAAGCGGCGATAATCACCGCCCAAAAAAGCATCACCGCGAAATTTGATCGCACCGTTTTGAAGCTGACTATGATTGCCGTGGCGAAACTGACCGGTCGGTCCACCAACATCGGTAGGCTCATGACGGTCATCGAATAGAAAGCAAAGGCCATCAAGGCACCAATGGCGCTTCCAATGGCCAGCATCGCGATCCCCATATTTGTCGCCAGAAACGCCAGCGATTCCGAACCTGGACCTGCCTCGGCCATGAAGATGGCGGAAACAGCGTGGGCGATAATCATCCAGAAGGCGAAGGCCACGAATACGATCACGCCCATCGAGAGAATCTGCTCGTCGCCTTTTCCCTTCAACGCACCAAGCACGCTACCCCATGTCAGCGGCTCGCCCGCCTCGCGTCGGCGGCTTGCCTCGTATAGTCCGACCGCCACGAACGGGGCGACGAGCGGGAATCCAGCCATCGCCGGAATGAGGAGACTGGTTTGACCCATGACAAGCGCGAGATAGCCGAGCGCGAGACCTGTTAGGACGTAGACCCCGCCGATCGCAGTCCCGTATTGCGGCATCGCCGCGAAGTCCTTCCAACCGGCGGCAAGCGCAGACCAAAGATCGCTTGTGGTGAGGTCATCGGCGATCTTCGCAGGCGGCTGCGGTGGCTCGTATGAATTCTCGAGCGTGGTCATATTCTCGCCTCCCTCTCCCAAAAGGCATCCGCAAGATGCACCGTGTTCCGGCCCGCGTCATTGCGCTGGATCAAATTGCCGAATGGCAGACGAAGGCTGACTTCGCGGTTGCAGCATTTTTCACAAGCCAAACCGGCAAACATCGGGTATACGCGCGCCAACGTTCTGCGAGATCGCCCGGCTATCCGCTGTGCATCCCGCCCGCCAGCACCTTGAAAACTGTCGGCCACTGACCTGCGTTCACGGCGCTTGCGCGCGTGTGCGATCCTTATCAATTTGCCCCGAGTATACTCTATGTCATTTCCCGAACTTCCCTCCACCCTGCAGCAGGCCCTGACCGAACGCGAATACAGCGCCGCTACCGATGTCCAAGCTGCCGTTCTCGAACCAGAGGCGCGCGGGCGCGACCTCGTGGTCTCGGCACAGACCGGCTCGGGAAAGACGGTCGCTTTCGGCCTGGCGATGGCCGATGAACTGCTCGGTGAGGATGGCAGGGTTCCCTTCGCCGTTCCGCCCAAAGCACTGGTGATCGCGCCCACGCGCGAGCTTGCCCTGCAGGTGAGCCGCGAGCTTGCATGGCTTTATGGCAAGGCCGGAGGGCGCGTGACGACATGCGTTGGCGGTATGAATCCCTCTCAGGAACGCAAGGCGCTGCGAAGCGGTGCGACCATCGTGGTCGGCACACCGGGGCGTTTGCGCGACCACCTCGAACGTGGGGCGCTCGACCTGTCGGAATTGGCAGTCGCGGTGCTCGATGAAGCTGACGAGATGCTCGACATGGGCTTTCGCGAAGAGCTTGAGGCTATTCTCGACGCGACGCCTGAAGGTCGCCGCACGCTGTTGTTCTCTGCCACGATGCCGCGCCCGATCGAGGCGCTGGCTCGCCGGTATCAGCTCAATTCGCTGCGCATTGCCACGATCGGCAAAGAACGCGGGCACGGCGACATAGCTTATCAGGCCGTCACGGTCTCTCCGCCCGAAATCGAGAACGCGGTGGTGAACCTGCTCCGCTATCACGAAGCCGAAACCGCGATCCTGTTCTGCGGAACGCGCGACAAGGTCCGGCATCTTCACGCGACCTTGCAGGAGCGCGGCTTTGGTGTCGTCGCCTTGTCAGGCGAGCATTCCCAGCAGGAGCGCAATCAGGCGCTTCAGGCGCTGCGCGACAAGCGGGCGCGCGTTTGCGTCGCAACCGATGTTGCCGCGCGCGGGATCGACCTGCCCTCCGTCAGCCTCGTTGTGCATGTCGAGATACCGCGCGATGCCGAAACTCTCCAGCACAGGTCCGGGCGCACGGGACGCGCGGGCAAGAAGGGCACTGCGGTCCTGATCGTGCCGTTTTCGCGCCGCCGCCGGGTCGAAAGCATGCTGCGCGGTGCCAAGATCACGGCCGAGTGGACCGACGCGCCAGACCGTGATGCGATCAAGGCGAAAGATCACGAACGTCTGTTATCTGCGTTCCTCGCGCCGGTCGATTTCGACGATGCCGACCGCGCTCTGGCGAAGAAGATACTTGCCGAGCGCAGTGCAGAGGACATCGCCGCAATGCTTGTCCAGTCGCATCGCTCCAAGATGCCCGAGCCCGAAGAACTGACTGCCAACACACCTGAGGCCCGGCGCGCAGCGCAGAAGGAACGCGAGCGACCCGGCTTCGAGGACACGGTATGGTTCAAGATGGACATAGGCCGCCGCCAAAACGCCGATGTGCGCTGGATCCTGCCTCTGATCTGCCGCCGCGGTCATGTGACCCGTAACGAGATCGGCGCGATCCGCATCGCCCAGACGGAGACATTATTCCAGATACCGCGTGCACATGCCGATAAGTTTGCCGACGCCGTACAGCGCACCGCCGAGAGCGAACAGGACGACAAGCCTGTGCACATCGAACTTTCGGATGAAGCTCCGCGCGATGCCGGACGTCGCAACCGCAAAGACGGACCGGGAGGCCACGTCAAAGCCAAGCCGTTCCGCAAGGGCAAACCCGGAAATTTCCAGAAAGGGAAAGAGAAGGGGAGCAGCAACGGCGCAGGAAAGGGCAAACCGTTCAAGGGCAAGTCGAACAAGGCCGGGTCACACAAGGTCAAATCGCACAAGGGCAAGGCTGCCAAGGGCTAAAGCTGAACCTCAGCCGCTCCATGGAACAGTTGTGTGCGGCCAGGATTGTCGGCACGCTCAGGAGAAGGGATTGCCTTCCTTGTCGATGAAATCGCGTTCCTCAGCTGTCGACTCCCGTCCGAGCACCTGGTTGCGATAGGGAAACCGGCCAAAGCGTTCGACGATAGCTTGGTGCTTTTCAGCAAATCCGACAATGCGCGACGCGGTTTCGGCCATAGCCTTGAACTTGTCTAAGCAGAGTTCTTGCAGAGTTCGGTCCTCTGCGTGCATCAGCGGCATGTATAGAAACTGACGCTCATCCATACCGAGCTTGTCGTCCCACTCGCGCTCGAGCGCTTGTCTCACCAGTTCCTGCGCTTTGTCATCTTGCGCAAATGCCCGCGCGGTGTCGCGGTGGATGTTGCGTGAAAACTGATCGAGCACGATGACCAGCGCGAGCAGACCGCGCGGGGTTTCGGCCCAGTGATCCAGCTTCCCCGCAGCAGCTTCGGCGAGGGTGCCGCCAAATCGGCTTTCGCAGGCGTTGTCGACGGCGTCCGATCCGCCGAACCAGTGTTCCGGCATCAACTCGAGAAACCAGAAATGCAGCACCTCGACGGCCGCAGCAGGCGTTTCCTCACCGAGCAGCGAGCCGCTCATTCTGCCACGCTGGGGGCGATCGCAGAGTTTGCTGCGCTTATTACGGCCCGCACGCTCGCAGTCGCTACGTCTTCGTCAATGCCGCAGCCCCATATCGTCTTTCCGTTGGGCGTCACGCATTCAAGATACGTGGCGGCATTCGCGTCGGTGCCTGCACCCAGCGATTGCTGCGAATAATCGACCACTTCAAGTTCGACGTCGAACACTTCGCGCAAAGTTGCCATGACGCTTGAAATGAGGCCGTTGCCGCGACCGCTCACGCTCTGTTCCTGGCCCTGGACCGCTATCGTGCCGCTGAAAATGCGGGTGCCATCGCTTGCCCGGGTTTCGTTGTAATCGACTAGCTGGAAGTGTTTGTCTGGCGTCTGGACGTGGTAGGCTGCCCTGAACGCGTCCCAGATATCATCGCTGTTCAGCTCGCGCGAGGTTTGGTCGGCGAGCCGCTGGACATGCTTGGAGAAATCGCGTTGCATTGCTTTTGGCAGTTTAAGCCCCTGCTTTTGCTGGAGCACCCAAGCAAAGCCGCCTTTGCCACTTTGTGAATTAACGCGGATCACAGCCTCGTAATCGCGTCCAAGGTCCGCCGGGTCGATCGGGAGGTAGGGCACGCGCCAGTACTCGTCGTTTTGCGCGTCGTTCGCTTCGAAACCCTTCTTGATCGCGTCTTGATGCGAGCCGGAGAACGCCGTGTAGACCAGTTCGCCACCATAGGGATGCCGCTGGTGGACGGGCAGATCGTTGCAATATTCCACCGTCTCGATCACGCGGTCGATGTCTGAGAAATCGAGGCCGGGATCGACACCCTGAGTGTAGAGGTTGAGCGCCATCGTAACGAGGCAGCAATTGCCGGTGCGCTCACCATTTCCGAACAGGCATCCCTCGACCCGGTCCGCGCCTGCCATAAGGCCGAGCTCGGCTGCCGCGACTCCAGTGCCGCGATCATTGTGTGTGTGAAGCGAGATGACCGCCGAATTGCGGTTCGGCAAGTTGCGGCAGAAATATTCAATTTGATCGGCGTAGATGTTGGGTGTCGCCGCCTCGACCGTTGCGGGCAGATTGAGGATAATCGGCTGCTCGGGCGTAGGAGCAAGCACCTCCATCACCGCCTCGCACACCGAAATGCTGAAATCGAGTTCGGCGGTTGAGAACGTTTCGGGTGAATATTGGAAATGCCAGTCGGTGTCGGGGCGTTTGGCTGCTTCGTCGCGCATAACCTTCGCGCCTGCGACCGCTATTTCTCGCACTTCGTCTTTCGACATGCGGAACACGATGTCGCGCCATGCCGGGCTTACAGCATTGTAGAGATGGACGATCGCCGAATGCGCTCCCTCGAGGCTCTCGAAGCTGGTTCGGATAAGGTCTTCACGGCTTTGGGTGAGCACCTGGACAATCACATCATCGGGGATGGTGCCGGATTCGACTAGGTGTTTGATGAAGGTGAACTCGGTCGCCCCGGCGCTGGGGAAGCCGATCTCGATCTCCTTCACCCCGATTTCTACTAGCAGGTCGAAAAAGCGCGCTTTCTTCACCCCGTCCATCGGATCGATAATCGACTGGTTTCCGTCGCGAAGATCGGTGGAAAGCCAGCGCGGCGCCTGATCGATGAGGCGCCCCGGCCATTGGCGATTGGGCAGGTCGATCTGGCCGAACGGACGGTATTTGACGGACGGATTCTTGAGCATGGTCATGGTGTACGACTTTTCGCGGTATCAATGAGAAGGTGGCTGCTGCGGTTCCCTTGGATGCGGGGCCGCGCCGATTTTATGCGCAGCCGCTCACGCCCAAGGGCGCGTAAGTCGTAGAAGCAGGCCGGTCATCGGTGTCATTGCGGTGTGTTGTTGCCGATTACTTCGCCGGGTGCAAGCTCCAAGGCGGCGGCATGGAGGCCGATCAATTTATTTTCTTGGAAATTTTTCGTACCTGTAACCTCAGGTCGCATTCGCGCGAATTACCGAGTGTCACCGGGCAGAAGGCTATCCGGTACATGACAATGAGTTTGATCGAATACCCACTAAAAAGTTCTAGGAGGAATACCCCATGAAGAAGTCATTTTTTGCAATCGCATTGCTCGCTACGGCAGCGGCCTGCAGCGCACCGGCAGAAGAAACGGTCGATGCGGGCGACAGCATGACCGCCGAAGCACCCGCGGAAGCAGCGCTTTTCGCCGATCTCGGCGGTGAGCCCGCTGGCCCGGTCTACACCCAAACGAAGGGTGATACTCTCGCCGTTCGCGGTTTCGACGTGGTCAGCTATTTCACCGATGACGGTGTTCCTGTCGAAGGCTCTGAAGACTACACCGTGCGTTATAACGGGTACGATTATCAGTTTGCGAGTGAAGGCAATGCGAACACGTTCATCGAAGACCCAGCCAAGTATGCGCCTGCTTATGGCGGTTACTGCGCATGGGCGATCGGTGCCAATGATGCACTCGCACCGGGTGATCCCAACGTCTACGAAATCGTCGATGGCACGCTCTATCTGAATTTCAGCGAAGATGTTCAGGGCCGGTGGCAGGCCGACATTCCGGGCTTTATTGCATCGGGTGACGAAAACTACCCGACGCACTCTCCGGACGAGCATTTCCAAGACTGATCAATCAACCCAGCCCCGACTGGGTCGCATGTAAAACCCCCGTTAGCGTCCCTACCGCTAGCGGGGGTTTTCGCTTGTCACACTGATTGTGGATTGAAACCTCGGCTTCATCCGCAGCGCACATCCCGAATGATATCCTGCGCGTCGAGCATGACATTAAGCCGCGCGCTGCTTGCATCGGGAGCGACGAAGGGTGCACCCGGCTCGAGGAAGCGGATTTCTTCCGATTGCGTCGCGATTCCGACAATTTCCGCACGAACCGTGATATCGGCGATCATACCAATGTAGGATCCGAGCAGATTTGCGCCGCACGTCGCCGATTCCGGATCGGTAGCAGTGCCGGGTGTGAAAGCGACCGGGGCATTTGTCTCGACGACTGTCTCGACGACCGGCGGTGCGACGCTGGGCGCTATTGCAGGAGGGCTGACCGGGGCGGCGGCCCCTTGACCGGAGCTGTTGATGCGCGCGGCGAAATCGTCGGCTGCCTCCGTTGAAACGGTCTCATCATCGGCACCGCTACACGCCGACAGAGCCAGCGACCCCGCAAGCAACGCAAGAATATGACGCATCTTCATCACCGATCCCGTCTTTTGGAAAATCGAGACCCTGTAAAGCGTCAGCGAGGTTTCGTTTTTATGACAGCAATCGTCTGTCGATGTCTGGCGATGGCACGTGCCTTGCCAGATTTTTAGTAACAGTCGATCCTGTCGATCAGGCCACCTTCACTGAGAAGCACATTCATCCTCACCGGGTTCAAATCGTCGGTTACCGGCGTCAAATACGGAATCCAGCGATATCCTCCCACCGCAAGCTGCGAAATCTCCCGCCGAAGATTATCTGTGCCGCGACGGCCGACAAAGTCCTGCGCGCGATCGGCACCGCATTGATCGGGAGTAATGCCAAGACAGTTGCTGCCCGGCGGGCGGCGGATGTCTGGGTTGATGCCCGGGCATGGAGGAAGATCGCCTCGCTGCCGTTCAGCCAGGGGCGGGCTCGGCGGAATGGGCGGAGGCGTATCCGCCGGAACCGATACGGACGGAGGCACGTCGGTGGACGGCCCGTCGTCTTCCACTTGCGCACAGGCCGATAGCGCCAAGGGAACACCCGCTAAAAGTCCGCAGTAACCAGTTGTTTTCATGGTCTGACATCTTATCCAAACCGCCTTAACGCTGCCTGAGCCTTTCGCCTGTCAGCTGGCCCACCCGCGTTACACCCATCAGCCGCATTCCGCGCTCTATCTCGTCTTTGAGAATTGTGAGCGCCCGCTCTACGCCCTCCTGACCCGCTGCTGCCAGTGCATAGAGGTAAAGCCGTCCGCCAGATGCCGCTGTCGCTCCGCTCGCGAGCGCTTTCAACACATGCGTTCCGCGGCGCACGCCTCCGTCACAGATGATCTCGATCTCTCCGCCAACCGCATCGACAATCTCGGGCAGTTGATCGAAGGGGGAACGGCTTCCGTCAAGCTGCCTGCCGCCGTGGTTGGAGATCATAATGGCATCGGCGCCGATCTCGACCGCGCGGCGTGCATCGTTTGCGCTCATCACCCCTTTCAGTACGAAAGTACCGCCCCATTGCTCTCGGATCGCGGCGGCTTTCGACCAATCCATCGAGGTGTCGAGCATGGTGTTGAAGTATTCGGCGATGCTGACCGCCTTGCTCGATCCCTCGGCCACATGCGTATCGAGGTTGGGCAGGCGGAATTTCTCGCGGAAGAGGTAATCGAGCGTCCAGCGAGGGCGTGTTGCGTAGCTCCACATGCTTGCGGGAGTGAAACGGGGCGGGGTCGTGAACCCTGATCGCAGGCATCTTTCGCGTTTTCCCGAAACGATCGTGTCAACCGTTAGCGCCAGCGCATCGAAGCCCGCCGCCTGGCACCGCTCGATCATGTGATCGTTGAGCCCGGTATCCTTATGCACGTACAGCTGGAACAGCTTCGGGCCGCTGGTGAGCGCGGCCACTTCTTCAATGGAGCGCGTCGCAAGACTAGAGATGCCGAACCACACGCCGAATTTGTCGGCTGCTTTGGCGACGGCGGTTTCGCCCTGCCAGTGAAACGCGCGCTGGACCGCCGTGGGCGAGAGCATCAGGGGAAGGGCGCTTTGCCGACCAAGGATCATGCAGGAGGTGTCGATGTCCTTCACACCCGCTAGTACATCGGGCACCAGGTCGACTTCCGCGTAGGCGGCGGTGTTGCGCGCCTTGGTAAGCTCGTCGTCCGCCGCCCCGTCGATATAATCGAACACAGGGAAGGGCAGCCGTGCTTTCGCAAGAGCGCGAAAATCGTCAATGTTGTGGCAATCGGAAAGGCGCATTCGGTCCCCGTTCAACAATGACCTGAGCCTTGGCGGATTGCAGGAAACGTGTCGAGAGCGGCGCTGCTGCAACAATAATCGCAGTTTCCGAAAAAAATTTTCACACTGTGTCACCAATTCCGGGAACTGGGCGAACTCCATGATGTGAGCGGCCACTTGGCGGCCTTCAGGAAATCCCAGCCAGACCCCCCTACTGGCGTCCCCCTGATGACCCCTCCCGAAGCCCATCCCAAGTGGTCGCCTCACAGAAGTTTATAGGAGAACCCCGATGAAGTTTCGTACCCTACTTATTGCAGCAGCCGCGATTACCGCGCCGCTCGCGCTGACCAGCGCACCCGTTCTAGCCGATGGCGGCATTTTCGTCGGCGTCAACCAGGGCAACGTTGCCGTGGGCGGCTTCGACACTGTCAGCTATTTCCAGGGCGACGGCGTTCCGGTTAAAGGCGACGCTCGCTACACGGTCGAGTACATGGATGCCGAATGGCATTTCTCGAGCCAGGCAAATGCCGACGCGTTCAAGGAAAACCCCGCAGCATATGCGCCTCAATATGGCGGTCACTGCGCTTGGGCCATGAGCCGCGGCTCGCTCGCACCGGGTGATCCGCAAGTTTACAAGCTGGTCGACGGCAAGCTCTACCTGAACGTCAACAAGCAGGTCCAGCAGATGTGGTTGAAGGACATTCCCGGTTTCATCGCAAAAGCGAACGCTGCATGGCCAACCATTCCTGAAGGAAAGCGCTTCGGCGACTGATCGAATTTACGAATTGGGCACCCCGGCATCACCCTGACCCCTCCGACCCTTTGCCGGGGTGTCCGATACTAACAACACGTCGAGAATACACCCAACACGAGACGAAAGTCTGAAAGGAAAATACTATGTCGAATTCAAAGAGCCTCGCCAAAATGCTGATGGTTGCCGGTGGCCTTGCGGTCGCCAGCATGGGAACGCCCGCACTTGCTGATGCACCTTGCGGCCCAAGCACCTCGAGCAGCTATTCGAAGCAGAAAGCCAATGCCTGCGCCGGTGCAGCGTGCGGAGCGAGCGCGTGTTCGGCGGCAGCATGCACAGCCAGCGCCTGCGGCGCGGCAGCATGTGGCGCGGCAGCTTGCGGCGCAGCAGCATGCGGCGCGGCGGCCTGCGGTGCGGCAGCTGATGCTTGCGCGGCAAGCGCTTGTGCAGCGAGCGCATGCTCGGCCAGTGCTTGCGAAGCTGGAGCTTGCGCACCGAAAGCCTGACGGTGCGCCACTTGAGGTGTGGCCGGGATATACTTCCTCCTAGGTGTTCCGGTCACACCTTTTTAGACTAAGCCGGACCATTTATCGGTCCATCCTATTAGGAGGAAATCGCGGCCCGCAGAGCGAAAGCTTTTGCGGGCCGTTCGCCATTTGCGCGCATGTTCAGCAATACGCTGGCGTGCTGCGATACCGCGCCTGAAGCCGTTTCAAATCGTATTGCTCCGCTGGCGCGTGAGCGGGGCAGGGCTCGTAACTCGGGTCCATCTTCAGGCAGCCTTCGCCGCAGATCAGGTTTGCAGTTTGCGACTGCCAATCGATTCTCCAGAATCTGCCGCCTGGAGTTGCGAGGTATCCGTCCATGCGGCTCGCGATGTCGCTTTGCAAATCCTGCAGGGACGGTGCCTCATCATCGTACTGGACACTGGCGCCGCCATGTGTGTGAAAGCTGGCGACGGGCGTCAGTCCGAAGCGGCCTTGAAAATTGTACTGACAGCTCGCGATATCGCCTTCGCTGACCGACATGGTCGACAATTGGCCACGCTCATCTTCGACGATGACGCCGCAAAACTCGCGCCCTTCGCTGAATGAGCGCCGCTGCAGGTCATTCAGCTGCTGGCGCGCATAGGTTTGCACGTCCGCACGCGCGGCGATGGTCTGGCGCGGCTCGTACACCGGCTCGCGATTGGCGACCCGCAAGACGATCAGCAACCAGACCGCCGCGCAGGCGAACAGGATCAGGGCATTGTTGCGAGTGATCGACATATCGCCCGCAAAGGTGGGGTCAGTTCTTTGATTT
Organism: Erythrobacter ani; assembly: GCF_019204025.1. Taxonomy (GTDB): domain Bacteria; phylum Pseudomonadota; class Alphaproteobacteria; order Sphingomonadales; family Sphingomonadaceae; genus Erythrobacter; species Erythrobacter ani. The sequence goes on along the minus strand of NZ_JAGSPB010000003.1, from coordinate 138,690 downwards.
GTCGACCAGCTTGTTGGCGCTGATCCACGGCATCATGGCCCGCAGCTCCGCTCCGGTCTTTTCGATCGGGTGCGCCTCTGCCGTCTTGCGGCTCGCTTTAAGCTCAGGCTGACCTGCGCGATTGTCGAGCACGAAATCCTTCACGAACCGCCCAGATTGAATGTCAGCGAGAACGCGTTTCATCTCGGCCTTCGTCTCATCTGTGATGATGCGTGGGCCGGTCTTGATGTCGCCGTATTCCGCAGTGTTCGAGATGGAATAGCGCATGTTGGCGATGCCGCCTTCGTACAGCAGGTCGACGATCAGCTTGGTCTCATGGAGGCATTCAAAATAGGCCATTTCTGGCGCGTATCCCGCTTCGGTCAGGGTTTCGAACCCGGCCTGGATTAGGTGAGTGATACCGCCGCACAGCACGGCCTGCTCTCCGAACAGGTCGGTCTCGCATTCCTCGCGGAAATTTGTCTCAATGATTCCGGAGCGGCCGCCACCGACGCCGCTGGCATAAGCGAGCGCAACGTCATGTGCGCTGCCGCTGGAATCCTGGTGGATTGCGATCAGGCAAGGCACGCCGCCGCCGCGCTGGTATTCGCTGCGTACGGTGTGACCCGGCCCCTTGGGCGCGATCATGATGACGTCGATATCGTCTTGCGGCTCGATAAGGCCGAAGTGCACGTTCAGACCATGAGCGAAGGCAAGCGCGCTTCCCGGTTTCATGTGCCCGGCAAGATCGTTTTCCCAGATGCCTGCCTGATGCTCGTCCGGAGCGAGAACCATGAGGATATCGGCCCATTTAGCCGCCTCGGTGTTCGACATCACCTTGAACCCGGCGTCTTCCGCTTTCTTCGCAGTCTTCGAGCCTTCGCGAAGGGCAATGGCGACTTCCTGGACCCCGCTCTCGCGCAGGTTCTGCGCGTGGGCATGGCCCTGTGAACCGTAACCGAGAACGGCGATCTTCTTCGATTTGATCAGACCCAGATCGGCATCGGCGTCGTAATAGACTTTCATGTGTACTGTTCTCCTTAGGCGCCTGTCGCGCCGCGTATCATTCCCACGACCCCCGACCGGCCAACCTCGACAAGGCCGAGGTTGCGCATCAGGGCGATGAAACTGTCAATTTTGTCCGGCGCGCCGGTCAGCTCGAAAACGAAACTCTCGGTGGTCGTGTCGACCACGCTCGCGCGGAAGATATCGGCCACACGGAGGGCCTCGACCCGCTTGTCTCCGGTGCCCGCAACCTTGATGAGCGCCAGCTCGCGCTCGACATGCGGGCCTGCGGTGGTGAGGTCGCTGACGCCGTGGACCGGGACCAGACGTTCCAGCTGCGCTTCGATCTGGTCAATCACTTCGGGCGGTCCGTTGGTGACGACCGTGATCCGGCTGATCGCGTGATCGTCCGAGATGTCGGCCACGGTGAGGCTGTCGATGTTGTAACCGCGCGCTGTGAACAGGCCTGTGATCTTGGCGAGGATACCGGGTTCGTTGTCGACCGTCACGTTGAGTACGTGGCGCTCCGATGCGGCGCTTTTGATTTTCATGTTCGGTTTCCCCCTCAAGCGCGGCTTTAGACCAGTGCCTTCGCTTCGTCATCCATCGTGCCTTCGTGGGTGTCGCCGTAAAGCAGCATTTCGGTGTGTGCCGCGCCCGAAGGGATCATCGGCAGGCAGTTTGCGTCCTGCGCCACGCAGCAATCGACAATGACGGGGCCGTCATGCTCGATCATTGCCGTGATGCCTGCATCCAGTTCATCGTCACCCTGTATGCGGATGCCTTTCCAGCCATACGCCTCTCCCAAAGCCACGAAATCCGGAAGGCTGTCCGAATAGGAGTTCGAATAGCGGCTTTCATAGGTCAGTTCCTGCCACTGTCGGACCATGCCCATATATTCGTTGTTGAGGATGAACACCTTGATCGGCAGCCGGTACTGGCTCGCCGTGCCAAGCTCCTGAATGTTCATCTGGATCGACGCTTCACCGGCAATGTCGATCACCAACGCATCGGGAAAGCCAAGCTGCGCGCCGATCGCTGCGGGCATGCCATAACCCATCGTTCCGAGTCCGCCGCTGGTGAGCCACTTGTTCGGCTGGTCGAACCCGAAATATTGCGCCGCCCACATCTGGTGCTGACCAACTTCCGTGGTGATGATCGGGGAACGTTCGTGGGTGAGGGCGTATAGCCGTTCCACCGCCTTTTGCGGCATGATCGCCTTGGGATTCTTTTTCGACTTGTCCGGATAGGCCAGGCATTCGCGAGCGCGCCAACCAGCAATGCGGGCCTTCCATTCGCCGAGATCCTGCGCCCGTCTATCGCCCCAGGCTTCGATCATCTGACCGAGTACCGTGGCGCAATCGCCGACAATGCCGAGATCGACGCGTACGTTCTTGTTGATCGACGACCGGTCGATGTCGATGTGGATTTTCTTGCTGTCTGGCGAGAATGCATCGAGCCTGCCGGTCACCCGGTCATCGAAACGCGCGCCGATGCAGACCATCACATCGCAGCGGTTCATCGCCATGTTTGCCTCGAACGTGCCATGCATTCCCAGCATCCCGAGCCAGTCTGGATGGGTGTTGGGGAAACAACCGAGGCCCATCAGTGTGGACGTGACCGGTGCGCCGGTGATGTCCTGAAATTCGCGCAGGAGCCTGGATGCTTCAGGACCGGAGTTGATCACGCCACCACCGGTATAGAACACGGGGCGCTCGGCCTTTTCGAGCATCTCGATCGCTTCGATGATGTGCTCCGGAGAGGCCGCCATCTGCGGCGCATAGCGGTGAGACGCGGTCAGCTTGGAGGCGCGGCTCATCGAAGGGACAGCGATTTGCACATCTTTGGGAATGTCGACGACGACCGGGCCGGGGCGACCCGTCGTTGCAATGCGGAACGCCTCCTCAATTGTCGCGGCGAGGTCGGCTGGGTCTTTGACGAGGTAATTGTGCTTCGTGCAATGACGCGTAATGCCGACAGTGTCGGCTTCCTGGAAAGCGTCGGTCCCGATCAGCGCGGTGGGGACCTGCCCGGTGATGACGACCATAGGTATGGAATCCATGAAGGCGTCGGCGATGCCGGTCACCGCATTGGTCGCGCCTGGGCCTGACGTGACGAGCACAACGCCCGGTTTGCCGGTCGCGCGGGCATAGCCTTCCGCCGCATGAGCCGCGCCCGCTTCGTGACGGACGAGGATGTGCCGCAGGCGCTCATGCCCGAAAAGCTCGTCGTAAATCGGTAGCACCGCACCGCCTGGATAACCGAAGACGAATTCGACGCCCTGATCGACCAGGCTTTGGGTCAGGATGGCGGCACCAGTCTGTTTGTCCGGCTTTGGCTGATCCGACACGGGGCTTCTCTCACTTCGTTGTCATTGGCGGGCCGGAGCGGCCCGGTGATTGAATGGCGCTTCTATCAAAAGATGAGGCCCGGCGCAGGGGGGATGCGTCGGGCCGGAGTTCGCACCGCTATTCGTTATATTCTAACGTGTCAACGGTTATTCACGTAATATTGATGCAAAGACATCCTTGATATCGATATTTTCGGACTCGATATTTGCCCAATCGTCTGGCGTCTGCCGCCTGAACCAGGTGAACTGCCGCTTCGCATAGTTTCGAGTGGCCTGCGCACCGCGCGCTATCAGCGTGTCGCGGTCGATCTCGTCGGCCAGAAACGCTGCAATCTCGGGCACTCCGATAGCGCGCATTACGGGCATTTCAGGCGAGAGGTCGCGCTTCAGCAATGCTTCGACCTCAGCGATCGCGCCCTCTTTCAACATGGCTTCGAACCGCTGTTCGCAGCGGTCGTAGACCCACTGACGTTCTGGCAGGACGACCGCAGCGTGGAGATCGACATAGTCACCGATCCCGCCCGTCTTGGCGAGCTGCCAGTCGCCCAGCGTCACCCCGGTAGATCGTTTTACCTCGAGCGCGCGGGCGATCCGCTGGCTGTCGCCCGGTTCAAGCTCGGCCGCGCGCTGCGGATCTTCGATCATTAATGCGGAATAGGCACTCTGCGTATCGAGCGAGCGCGCCACTTCGCGGATTTCCGGGTCGATGGCTGGGATTGGCGCGATCCCTTCAAGCAGCACTCTCATATACATCCCGGTGCCGCCGACCAGCACCGGCAGTGTACCGGCCTTGTGCGCTTCGGCGATGACGTCTTTTGCTCTGCGCGCCCACTCGGCAGCCGAACAGCTTTCAGCTCCATCCCATTCGCCGTAGAGTCGGTGCGGATGCTTTTTCCGATCCTTTTCGCTCGGCCCGGCGGAAAGGATCGGGATGTCCTTGTAGACCTGCATGCTGTCGGCGTTGATGATCCAGGTGTCGAGTTTTACCTGGGCGCGGGCCTCCGCGAGCTCGAGCGCGATTGCGCTCTTGCCGCTGGCGGTCGGCCCTGCGATGAGCGCGAGCCGATCCTGTGATGACGATTTCGGAGTTTTCTTTGTGCTCATTGCCCGCCTGATAGCAGACATGGCTGATCTTGAAACACGGCTTGATGCAGCTGCCGATGCTTTCGCGAACGAAGGTATACCGCTCGCATCGGCAGTGATGCTCGATTTTTGTGGCGAGGTTCTGCAACTGAGCTTCGCTGAGGCCGATCCGGTGCTCGTGCTGGCGGGTCTCGACAAGTTCTTCGCGCCGGCCGATGCGTTGGTGAGCGCAGGGGAGATTGCGGTTCCGCATCTCTTCGTCTCAGACATGGATTCAACCATGATAGGGCAGGAGTGCATTGATGAGCTTGCCGACTATGCCGGACTCAAACCAGAGATTGCCGCCATTACAGAACGCGCGATGCAGGGCGAGCTCGATTTCGAGACCGCGCTGCGGGAGAGGGTCGCTTTGCTTGAGGGGCTTGAAGAAGCGGCGATCCAGCTGTGCCTCGATCAGAGGATAAGCGCCTCTCCCGGAGCTAAGACGCTTACCGCCACGCTCGCCGCACACGGCGCGCGATGCGTTCTGGTGACAGGCGGTTTCCATCATTTTGCGGATCCCGTGGCGGAACGCCTCGGTTTCCACCGCGTGGTGGGCAATCGCCTCGACGTTACAGACGGCAAGCTGACCGGAAAGCTTGCAGGAGACATATCCGATTCGAGCACGAAGAAATCGGTGTTGACCGAAGAAACTGCCGCGTTGGGGCAGGGCGCGCTCAGCCTTGCGACAGGCGATGGGGCCAACGACATTCCTATGATCGCGGCTGCAAATTACGGGTTCGCCTACCGCGCTAAGCCGAAAGCTCGCGCCGCATCAAATGGCCGCATCGATCGCGGTGACCTCACGGCCGTTCTTTCGCTGCTTGGCATTCCGACAAAAGACTGGGTGAAGGGCTGAAGCCGCGGGCAAGAAAAAACAGTTTTGAACGGGAACCGAAATCTGTTATTAACATTGATGTAAGTAAGAGCTGCTAGACAGCCCTGGAAACACATCAAAGAGGCCAAAAGAAAATGTCCGCCCCCGATTTCTCTTCTCAGTTCGCCGCCGATGGCACTGTCCTGCGTCATCCCGAGCGCCCGCAGCCGCGCTATTCTCTACCGCGCGCGGTCAAGAATTTCCGCCTGTTGATGAAAGACAAGGAAGACACCAGCCTCGTCTTCAAGATTTACGAATCGCTTCCTTCGCGCAATTTCATGCCGCGCGTCCGCGACCTCGCTCTGTCCGAGCGCGGCGAGCGCTTGCGCCGTACCGAGCCGAGCCTGCCCGAAATCCTTGATGACCATGCCGCGCTTCGCAAGACTCCAAAGGGCAGCCTCGCGCATGCTTATTGCGACTTCATGGAAACCGAAGGCCTTTCCGCCGCGGGTCTCGTCGCCGAGGCCGACAAGCTTGGACGGCCCAAATATCCCGATCTCGTGCAATGGTTTGCCGATCGTTCGCGCGACACGCATGACTTGTTCCATGTGCTCACCGGCTATGGCCGCGATGCGCTGGGCGAGCAGTGCGTCTTGCTGTTCACGCACGGGCAGTCACCCACGCAGGGCCACCTGCTTATCGGTTTTGCAGGCGCGGCTAATATCAAAATGCAGGTCAAAGGCAGTCAGGCACCGGTCATGGGGGCTGTCATGCAAGCCAAGACAACCGGCAAAGGCGCGTCGCGTCTCATCGAACAACCGATCCGGGAGCTGCTCAAGCTGCAGATCGACGAAGTGCGCCAGGCGCTCAACATTCCCGAGCCGACAAAGTATCGTGACTGTCACCGGATCTGGAAGGAAGAGGGTATCGATCCCTACAACCTGCTCGGCAGCGAGAATAGTCCGAGCGACGAGCTGGTGTCCGCCTGAGCCGCTGAAATTCAGGTCAAAAAAGGCCGCTAGAGCCAGCTTGCAATCTGGCTCAGCGACTTTTTCTTTAGCGCGTGAGCAGGGACTGTCGCGTCTTTGGCCGGATGACCGACCACCACGATCATCAGCGGCTTTTCCCATTCTGGCCGCTGACATGCTTCGCGCAGGAAGCCCATAGGCGAAGGCGTATGCGTGAGCGTCGCCAGCCCCGCTTCGTGCAGCGTCGTGATAAGCATGCCGCAGGCGATCCCGACACTTTCATTGACGTAATAGTTCTGCGTCTGGCCATCTTCTTCGATCCCACCCTTGCGCTGCGCAAAGACGACGATCAGATACGGCGCGGTTTCCAGGAACGGCTTATCCTCGTCGGTCCCCAGATCCTTTAGCGCACCGAGCCATTCCTCGCTCGCCTTTGGGTTTTCTCCATCGGTCCCGTAAAATCGGCGCTCTTCCGCCTCCGCCGCTTCGCGGATCGCACGTTTCTTCTCCGGTGAGGAGATGACCGCGAAATGCCACGGCTGGTGGTTCGCGCCATTGGGAGCCGTGCCCGCCGCCTCAATCGCGGCTTCGATGACTTCGCGCGGGACCGGAGCGTCCGAAAAGTATCGGCAGGTTCGCCTCACTTTCAACCGGTCGCGCATGGCCCGTGCACGGGCGACGCTCTCCTCTGAGGGAAGGGCGGCAAGCGAATAGGGTATGGTTTCATGGTCACGCATAGAATTGCTTTGCCGATTACGGACCCCGATTGAAAGTATGACGTAGCGTAATGGCGACTCGACAATTTACTGACACAGATGTAGGTTGCATTACCAGAACCTAAATTGAATCGTGCTGGAGAATGTCTGATGGCGCTTATCGATTTACCACTTGCTGCCTCTGACCGTGAGATTTCCGGATTCCAGCCGCTTAAGGTGCTGCGGCATTTCGGCAAGCTGGTCGAGGACAAGGAAGACACCGAACAGGTGTTCCACATCATCGAGGCGACGAAGGGCAAGAAGAGCGTTCGACAGGGCTGGGATTTCATCAAGTCGCCCGAAGGACAGCGGTTTTTGCGGGAGAAGGTCGATATTCCGGCCATGCTCGATGATCACGCGCGTTGGGCAGAGCTGCCTGAAAACAGCGTGGGCAAGCATTACATGGCGTTCATGAAGCGCGAAGGGCTGACCGCTGCGGGTCTTGTCTCCGAAAGCCACAAATGGGCGCCGCCAGAACAATTGCCGCAGGATCTGACGCAGTGGTATTTCGACCGGCTGCGCGACACACACGATCTGTTCCACGTGCTGACGGGCTATGGCCGCGACGCGCTGGGCGAGGCGAGTCTGCTCGGCTTTTCCTATTCGCAGAACCACAACAAGGGCGTGCTCTTCATCGCCTATGCAGGGGCGCGCCAGATTAAGAAGGTCAGTGGCACCAAGGCACCGCTCTTTTCCGCCGTCCGCGAAGGACAGCGGCTCGGCAAAGCCGCGGCCAAGCTGGCGCATATGGATGTCGAGGCCGTGATGCGCGAGGACATTGGCGCGGCGCGTGCCCGGCTGAATATCGGTAAGCCGGAAATCTACCGAGAATGCCTTGAAATCCTCGAAAGCGAAGGCAACCGGCGCGAGGACCTCGCGCTAAGCGGAAAAGCTGCTGCCTGAAGATCAGGCCGGCTGCATTCGGCGAAGATTCCAGCGCAGTCCGGCGAGCGCGACAAACAGGATCACGACTGAGAGTAGGAATGGCGCACCAGGGAAGAACAACCCCTGATCGTCGGCAAATGCTCCGAACAAGCCGGTCATGACGATCGGTCCGACGATGCTCGTCAGGCTGACCATCGAGGCGATGGCACCCTGCAATTCTCCCTGAGCATCGTCCGAGATCCGCTCGGTCATCAATTGCTGCATGGCCGGGAAGGTGAGCCCCGCAAAGCTGCCGAGCACAATCCCGATAATCATAGCCCAGCTGCCCGGAGCGAAGGCGAAGAGGATATAGGCAGGGATCGCGAACAGGAACCCCAGCATGCACGTCGCCTTTGCCCCGAACCTGGCGATGGAGACCCCTGTCAGTGCACCCTGCACGATGGCAAGCAACAAGCCGTATAGTGCCACGCTCAGGCCGATCTCGATCTCGTCCCAGCCGAAGGCAAGGACATTGTAATAGGCCCAGACCGAGAATGTCGATTGCGAGGCCAGTTGCATCAGAAAGATGATGCAGAGGAAGGCGAGCACAACCGGTGTCTTGGCCATCTGCACGATCGTGCCGAATGGATTGGCGCGCGCCACAGCAAACTGCCTGCGCTTGTTTGCGGGTAGCGTCTCCCTGAGAACAAGATAGCCAAGCGCTACCCCGATCATGCAAAGCACCGCCGCCGCGACGAAAGGCAAACGATCACCGTAGCTGCCCAGAACTCCTCCTACGGCGGGGCCGATAACAAAGCCGCTCGCACCCGCACCACCGAGAATGCCGAAATATTTGCCTCGTTCCTCCGGTGTCGCAACATCGGCCACACAGCTATTGGCCGCGGCCCAGCTGGCACCCATCGCGCCTGACAGGATGCGGCCGGCAAACAGCCACCACAGGTCTGGTGCCAGGGCCATGATGATGTAGTCGATACCGAGCAGGAAAAGTGTAACCAGCAACACCGGCCGGCGCCCATAGCGGTCTGACAGTCCGCCGATAATAGGGGCAAAGAGGAATTGCATGACGGCGTAGGCGAAAATCAGCCATCCGCCGATCTCGGCTGTCCGGTCGATCGATTCCCCGGTCAGGTTTTTAAGCAATGCGGGCATGACCGGAATAATCAGCCCGACGCCCGCCATGTCGACGAATACGATGAACGCGACGAAGCCGAGCGTTGCCTTCGTGGCGCCTGTTTCTGCGCCCATCTCCGGTGATGCCGTGGTCATCGATCAGCCTTGGGGATTACGAACTTCAGGCCCGACCAGGTTTCATCAACGGCGCATTTCTTGGTATCGACGAACCCCGCATCGAGCCCGGCCTTGCGCACGTCATGCTCGTCGATCTCGGTCTCGACACCAGAGGCCTTCTTCGGCCAGCTCACCCATACTTGGCCATTCTTGTCCGTTCTCCCGCGTAAATCGTTGATCTTGCTGATCAGGCTGGCTCCGGCAGTGACGAAGATGTGGGCAGCTTCGAAGCCGTCATCGGGGCTTTTCTGTTCGCTCAGGCGTACGCCGTATTCCTCTATCTCGGCACGGATCGACGCCGGCATATCGTCGAACCAGACGCGCATGCCGTCCTTCAGGGTGAGTTTCTTCGCCAGTGGTGTGCCTGAGTAGCCTGCCGTCATGCGGGCAGGTTCTGCATCAAGCAGTCGCCGTAGTCTACGCCGAGATGCAGCAACGCGCCGATGCCCAACGCGCGCGCCCACCTATGCGGAACCATGAGCAAGGCGGCGTAGACGATGGTGGCTTCCCAACCGTGGAGGAGATGAAAGCCGATGCTACACCGGCCGGGATCGAAGATCGGATCGGCGAGCAAGTGGTCGAGGTCGATCAGGTTGGCGCTCGCAATTATCGCCCCGGCGCGCAGCCAGCTGTCGCGCCAGATCAGCCATCCGATCGCGAAGGGAACGAGCCAGTGCCCGCTATAATGGAGCAAGGGTTGGATGATACTTGCGCTTTCGGTCAATCGGCATCTTTCAATGCGACCGGCATCCAGTTAGCAGCGCGCCGTGCGAGCCTGTCACCCGTGTCTTCGCCATCGAAATCGACACTCACGGCGCGTTGCGACCAGTCGTGATTCGCCTCTAGGCAATTGAGATTGAAAACACCTAGGGCTTCCCCATCGCTTTCACAGACCGCCGCGACCACCACACCGCAATTCGGGCAGATTAGGAAGTCTGCGGTTTGCGTTCCGAACCGGTAGCGATTGGGCGTGATCGAGTGGATGATGGTTAGATGTCCCGACCGGTCCGAGAACCAGTTTGGTCGATGCTTCAGGCAAAAATCGCACCCGCATGCTCTTGGAGCGATCTCGTGCGCAGCGAGGTCGGTCGACAGTGCCACCCCGATTGCGCCGCAATGGCACGCGCCGGAGTGCTTAAATCTCACCCCTCCATCCAGGCATGGAAGAAACTCTCGTGCGCCTCGCGCAGATCATCGAGCGAGACGCCCAGCAAGCTGTCGCCGCCGACCGTCCCGATACGGTGGAAACCGACCATTTCAGCCTCGGGTATTTCGGGCCCTTCGGCCACGATGCGATTGAAGGCTTCGGCGTTTTCCGGAGAGACGGTAAGCACGTAGCGCGCCTGGTCTTCGCCGAACCACCATTGTGCGGCGGAGTAGGCGTTGTTTGCGGTGACCTCTGCGCCGATGCCTCCGGCCATCGCCATTTCAGCGAGCGCCACGGCGAGGCCGCCATCCGACAGATCATGGACAGCGCTGAGTAATGCTTCGCCGATCAGCTTGCGCACGATCTGGCCCGCGCCGAATTCGAGAGCGAGATTTACGGGAGGCGCACGGCCTTCATCGCGGCCCTTGACGACATCCAGCCACAGCGATTTGCCCAGATGCGAGCGGGTCGGGTCAGGCTTGGCCCAGAATTCCGGTGCGAGCAGATAGATCGCGTCGCCTTCGTTCTTGAAAGCTGGCGTGACCATTTTCGAGGCATCGTCGAGTATTCCGACACCGCCTATCGCCGGAGTTGGCAGAATTGCCGACCCGCCGCCTGTGGCTTTGCTTTCGTTGTAGAGCGAGACATTTCCCGAAATGATCGGGAAATCGAGCGCGCGGCAGGCATCGCCCATGCCTTCCAGCGCATGGACGAACTGCGCCATGATTTCGGGTCGCTGAGGATTGGCAAAGTTTAGGCAATTGGTGACGGCGAGCGGGCGCGCGCCTACCGCGCACAAATTGCGATACGCCTCAGCAATCGCCTGCTTCCCGCCTTCATAGGGATCGGCATGGACATAACGCGGGGTGCAATCGGTGCTGATCGCGAGCGCCTTTTCGGTATCATGCACGCGCACCACCGCTGCATCGCCTCCGGTCTGCAGCGTGTCGCCCATAACCTGTGAATCGTATTGCTCCGCAATCCAGCGCCGCGATCCGAGGCTGGGGCTGGCAAGCATCTTGAGCAGGTCGGCGCCCGGATTGTCGGTGTCGGGCACATCCTTCATCGGCCTAATACCGGCCCACTCCGCATACTTCTCTTTCGAGAGGTAAGGACGATCATATTCCGGCGCATCGGCGGCAAGCGGGCCGAGCGGGATGTCGCACACGACTTCGCCCTGCCATTCCAGAACCATGTGTTGCGTATCGGTGACTTCGCCGATCACCGCGAAATCGAGCTCCCATTTCTCGAAGATCGCCGCAGCCATCTCTTCCTTGCCGGGTTTTAGGACCATGAGCATCCGCTCCTGGCTTTCGGAAAGCATCATTTCGTAAGGCGTCATGCCCTCTTCGCGGCACGGCACCTTGTCCATGTCGAGCCGGATGCCCGCCTTGCCATTGGTTGCCATTTCGACGCTTGAAGAGGTGAGCCCCGCCGCACCCATGTCCTGAATGGCCACGATTGCGTCGGTCGCCATCAGCTCAAGACACGCCTCGATCAGCAGCTTCTCGGTGAACGGGTCGCCGACCTGCACGGTTGGGCGCTTGGCCTCGGCGTCCTCCTCGAAGTCCGCGCTCGCCATGGTCGCGCCGTGAATGCCGTCGCGTCCGGTCTTCGACCCGACATAGACGATCGGATTGCCGACGCCTGTGGCTGCGGAATAGAAGATCTTGTCCGCATCCGCGACGCCGACTGTCATCGCGTTGACAAGGATGTTGCCGTCATAGGCTGGGTGGAAATTGGTCTCGCCTCCCACGGTCGGGACGCCGACGCAATTGCCGTAGCCACCGATCCCTGTGACCACGCCTTGGACGAGATGCTTCATCTTCGGATGATCGGGACGGCCAAAGCGCAGCGCATTCATGTTCGCCACGGGCCGCGCGCCCATGGTGAAGACATCACGCAGAATACCGCCCACTCCGGTCGCCGCGCCTTGGTAGGGCTCGATATACGAGGGGTGGTTATGACTCTCCATCTTGAAGATCGCCGCCTGTCCGTCCCCGATATCGATCACACCGGCATTTTCGCCGGGACCGCATATCACCCACGGCGCTTCGGTCGGGAGCTTCTTTAGATGCAGGCGGCTCGACTTGTAGGAGCAGTGCTCGGACCACATGACAGAGAATATCCCGAGCTCGACCAAATTCGGTTCACGGCCAAGCCCTGCGAGGACGCGCTCGTATTCTTCGGGAGAGAGGCCATGCTGCTCGATGATTTCAGGGGTAATTTCGCTCATGCGCGCCCCTGTAATTCAGACCGCCGTTGTCGCCAACCCGCCACGTCGAACGAAATAGCGATTCTCCCCGACCCACCATGCAAATGCGGTGGCGATTGCAAAGGCCAGCAACGCCTGAAGATAAAGCACGGGGCCTGCCGCGGATGGTTGAGGTCCGAACCAGTTGATGGCTTGAAACGCGGTGAGCACAAATAGCAGGATAAGCGGTGGTCCGATCGGACCCCGGGTCCGCTTCAGATAGAATGCAAAAGCCGCGAGCGTAATACCTGCCTCCAGCGGGATGGCAGCATATGGGTAGTTCCAGAGTCCCAGACCGTAGGCTTCCTCGCCGCCCGCAATGGTCATATCCGGGCCGTGCGTCACCCAGTCTAACACCCAATGGGACATGACGACCATGCCTGCGAGCAGGCCGCCGACCAGGTTGCGGTTCAGGACAAGCACCACCCCGGCCATCGCGATGGCCCAGATCCCCGTGCCCAGCAGGGAATGCGTGAACGGCATGTAGTAAAGGTCCAATGGGACCATCACTGTGGCACCGGGATCGACTCGCATTCGTTCAATCCCGAACAATGCGAGTGAGAAAAACCCCCAGTCGACAAGCTGCGCAGCAATGAAATACGTCGCCAGTTTGGGTCCGCTCGGGCTGATCGCTGCGGCGACGAAAGCTGGCGCAAAATGTCCTATGAACATGGTGTTGATCCCGTGGCGCTGACTTTAATTGGTGAAGCGCAAAGTCGCCCATGTAGCAACAGCGCTGGTCGTGCCTGTCGCGAATGCGCCCCACAGGATGTCCATCACGGAAATCTTCGTGGCCCACACCTTGAACACCGCCTGGCTAGTCAAGTCGAACGTTGCATAGCAAAGCGCGCCAAGCAAAGCGCCGTTCAGGAGCGCCGTCGCGACCGAGCCGCTGTCCAGCCCGGGCTTTATTGCGAACCAAACCATGCCGGCAAGATAGATGAGGTAAAAGGCGGCAGCTGCTCCGACGTTGAAGTCTTTCGCCATGATCTCGCCGATTACTGGCCGGTAAAGGTTGGGTCCGGCCCAACGGAGCCACAATGAGTCGAGGACCCCGAACACGATTGCTGCGCAGACATAAGCGACGATGAATTTGGTCATATGTGCGTTCCCCGTTGCACGCGCTTCGATTCAGGCGGCATTTGTATCTGGCCAGCCTTGACCGGGCAGTCTGGCGCGGTCAATGCTCCAGCGCATGGACGAGGGAAATGGTTCCGCGCCTAGTGCGGATGACATCGCGAAAATGAGCTTCGAGCAGGCGCTCGGCGCGCTTGAAAGCATTGTGCAGCAGCTGGAGCGCGGCGACGTTCCGCTCGACGAATCGATCACGCTTTACGAGCGCGGCGAACAATTGCGCGCCGCTTGCCAGAAACGGCTCGACACAGCGCAGGCGCGCATCGAAAAAATCGTGACCAGTGCCGATGGTAAACCGAGCGGTACGGCCCCGCTCGACGGGTCCAACTGAGATGACCGTAACGGGTGTCGAAAACGACCCGCTCGGCGGCGGGCTCAAACGGGTGCAGGCTGAGATCGATTCGGTGTTCGACGCTTTTCTGCCGGTGCCCGATGACACTCGCGCGAGGCTGGTCGAGGCGATGCGATATGCGACCATCGGCGGCGGCAAACGGGTGCGCCCGCTCCTTGTGGTGAGCACCGCGGAACTTTACGGCGTCGATCGCACGGCAGCGCTGCGGGCAGGCGCAGCGGTCGAGGCGATCCATGCTTATTCGCTGATCCATGACGACCTGCCTTGCATGGACGACGATGATCTGCGGCACGGCAAGCCGACTTTGCACAAGATTTTCGATGAAGCTACAGCAGTGCTTGCTGGCGATGCGCTTCATGCGCTCGCATTCGAAATCCTCGCGGACACAGAAACCAGCAGCGATCCGTTCGTGCGGAGCGAATTGATTGCGACGCTTGGCACGGCCAGCGGCATGAACGGTATGGCTGGCGGTCAAATCATGGATATGGTCGCGGACGAAGAGGGCGTGGAATACGATCTGCATTCGATCACCCGGCTTCAGCAATTGAAAACCGGCGCGTTGCTCGCCGCGTCTGTCGAGATGGGCGCCATACTCGGCAAAGTTCCGCCTGAAGGCCGCGCCCACCTGCGCGCCTATTCGCGCGACATCGGTTTGGCTTTCCAGATTGCCGACGACCTGCTCGATGTTACCGGTGATCAGGAAAAGGCGGGCAAGGCGCTTCGCAAGGACGAACGTCAGGGCAAGCAGACTTTCGTCACATTGATGGGCGTCGACAAAGCGCGCGAACAGGCCCGTGCGCTTGTCGATCAGGCGGTGGCGCATCTTGGCAGCCACGGGGAGGAAGCCGACACGCTGCGCGCGCTTGCACGCTTTATCGTCGAGCGTGATCGGTGAGGCGATACTTGGCTTTTGCTTACCTTCCAGCACTGCTTGCTGCGTGTTCGGACGATCGGGCTGCGGACACCATTGAGCCTGCAGGCGCTGCCTCCACCGCGTCCGTTTCCGAGGCTGACCCGATTGTGGACATGTTGGTCGATCGGTTCGATGTGCCAGCCTGTGCCAATGCATTGCCTGCAGGGCTTATGCGGAAGGAGGGTCCTGACGGGAGAGAAGTCGTGCGCACATTCACAGCGGAAGCGCCCTGTCTCGACAGCCTCGTGAAGGCTCTTGCAGCCCTCGATTTCCAAGAGGCCGGGCCGGGTTCGTTCACGCGTCACGGCGAGCGGAACTCGCTTGAAACGGTAACGATCGAACGCGCTGAGGATCAGCGACGCGGCGGCATCCAATGGGAGGAGATCAATCCATGACCAATCGCATCGGCATTTATCCCGGAACCTTCGACCCCATCACTCTCGGCCACGCTGATATCATTCGGCGCGGGGCGAAACTGGTCGACAAGTTGATCCTCGGCGTGACGACCAATCCATCGAAAAATCCGATGTTCTCTACTGAAGAGCGTTTTGCGATGGTCGCGCGAGAGGTCGACAATCTTGGCCTCGATAATGTCGAAGTCGTCGGCTTCAACGCGCTGCTCGTGAAATTTGCGCAGAAGCAGGGCGCGAGCGTGATTATTCGCGGACTTCGTGCGGTCGCAGACTTCGAATACGAATACCAGATGGCTGGTATGAATCAGCAACTCGACGACGATATCGAAACGATATTCCTGATGGCAGACGTATCTCTGCAGCCGATTGCATCGAAATTGGTCAAGGAAATCGCGCTCTACGGCGGGGACATAACACCGTTCGTCAGCGAGCCTGTGTGCAACGAAGTCATCGCCAGGGTTGAGAAAATCGGGCGCAAAGGCGATTATTGACCAAGCATGGCCTCATTCGGACCTGTCGATTGACCAGCTTCGTTCATTGAAGTGTCAGCCGCGCGCGGCTAAACGCCAAACCATACCCTCAGCTTTATGAAGAACCCAATGATCAAGAAAACACTTGGCACGCTTGCCGCACTTTCGCTGTTCGCCGTTCCTTCGGCGGCTTTTGCGCAAGATGAAGCGGTGGCGGAAGTCCAGACCCGCAGCTTCGTCCCTGTGAATTTCGACGAGACCGAGGATCCGGAAAATGTCTGGGTTCTCGACCTGTCGACGGGTGAGCGGGTTTCGATCCGCCTGATGCCCGAATGGGCTCCCGAGCATGTGGAGCGGATCAAGACGCTGACGCGCGAAGGCTTTTACGATGGAATCATCTTTCACCGCGTGATCGATGGTTTCATGGCGCAGGGCGGGGATCCGACGGGCACAGGGCAGGGCGGTAGCGAGCTTCCCGACCTCGAGGCGGAATTCAATCCCATGCCGCATGTCCGCGGGACCGTGTCGATGGCGCGCGCGACCGAAGAAAACAGCGCCAACAGCCAGTTCTTCATTGTTTTCTATCCGCGCTTCAGTCTCGACAAGAGGTACACGAACCTCGGCCGCGTGATCGACAACATGGATGCTGTGGACGAGATCAATCGTGGCGAGCCGCCCCAGGATCCAACGCGTATCCTGCAGGCTTCCATTGCCAGCGACAACAAGGCACGGCCGGTCATCGCGCCTCCAGCACCTCCCGAGCAGGATATCACTGCCGATCTGCTAAGCGCTCCGATCGAGGAGCAGTAAGACTTTTCCTAATAAGAGACACGCGCTAGGCGCGCTGCCATGCGTGTTGACCTATTCGATTTCGAGCTCCCGCAGGACCGGATAGCGCTCCGTCCTGTGCGCCCGCGTGACGCGGCGCGCATGTTGCTGGTGCGCGGTGCGGATGCTGAATTCGAGGATCGCGGAGTGCGCGACCTTCCCGATCTGCTGGAACCCGGCGATGTCCTGGTCTTCAACGACACCCGCGTCATCCCAGCACAGCTCGAAGGTCGGCGCGCGGGTGGCGAGGCCAAAATCGGCGCAACCTTGCACAAACGGATCGACTTGCGCCGTTGGCAGGCCTTCGTCCGCAACGCGAAACGCGTCAAACAGACTGATCAACTGGTGTTCGGCGGAGGGGTTACCGCCATTGCCGAACAGCGCCACGCGGATGGCAGCATCACGCTGCTCTTCGAAGGTGATGAGCCTGTGGAGGTCTTGCTCGATCGCGCGGGGACTATGCCGCTTCCGCCGTATATTGCGCAGAAGCGGGGTGTGGATGAACAGGACCTCACCGACTACCAGACGATGTTCGCGCAAGAGGATGGAGCGGTAGCCGCGCCGACTGCGTCGCTGCATTTCACGCAGGAACTGATCGATGCAATTGATCGGCGTGGGATCAACCGCGAAACCCTTACCCTGCATGTCGGCGCAGGCACATTCCTTCCCGTGAAGGCCGACGACACCGACGATCACGCAATGCACGCCGAGTTTGGACGCATCACCGAAACAACCGCAGAGCGCCTCAACGCCGCGCGCGCGGCGGGCGGACGGATCATCGCGGTCGGCACCACTGCGCTGCGCCTCCTTGAGAGCGCGGCGGGCAAAGATGGCACTATCCAGCCTTTTTCAGGCGACACCGACATTTTCATCACGCCTGGCTATACCTTCAGAGGTGTCGACGGATTGATGACGAATTTTCACCTGCCGAAATCGACACTGATGATGCTGGTAAGCGCGCTCATGGGACGCGATCGCATGATGGCGGCGTACGATCACGCCATCGCCAATAATTATCGTTTCTACTCCTATGGAGATTCTTCGCTGCTTCTGCCGTAGCGCGAGCTTGCATTCCCGACCGCCTGTGCCAAATGGCGGAGGTGACTGATGAAGCGATCCTGGAAATTTCGGGCCTGAGCAAGGTCTATAAAGGCGGCGTCAGAGCTCTCGACGATGTCGACCTGACTATCCGCAAAGGCGAAATTTTCGCGCTGCTCGGACCGAACGGAGCAGGCAAGACAACGCTGATTGGTGCGGTTTGCGGTCTGGTGCGGCCGACGAGCGGCACAGTCACAGCGTTTGGCGAGGATCTTGCGCGCAATTGGCGCGAGGCGAGGGGCCGGATAGGCCTCGTTCCGCAAGAACTCAGCACCGACATGTTCGAAACCGTGCGGCGCGCGGTCAGTTATTCCCGCGGACTCTTCGGCTTCCCGCCGGACAAGGCCCGTATCGAGGAGGTCCTCCGCAGCCTTTCGCTGTGGGAGAAGCGCGACAGCCAGATTCGAGAGCTTTCGGGCGGAATGAAACGCCGTGTGCTGATTGCGAAAGCCTTGGCGCATGAACCCGACCTACTGTTCCTCGATGAGCCCACGGCGGGCGTCGACGTCGAATTGCGCAAGGACATGTGGCGCCAGATTGCGGCCCTCCGCGAGCGCGGTACGACCATTATCCTCACAACCCATTACATCGAGGAAGCCGAGGAAATGGCCGACCGTGTTGGCGTCATCCGCAACGGGAAGATCCTTATGGTCGATGACAAAGACGCGATGATGCAGCGTATGGGACGAACCGAAGCGGTAATCACAATGAGCCAGCCGCTCGATGAACTTCCGGCCAGCATCTCTGTGTTCCCGGTAGAACTTCGCGCAGATGGGCTGGAGCTGTGGTACCGCGGCGGCGATGGCAGCGGTAAGGGCCGCGAGGATGTGGCCGCGCTGACCAAGGCGCTTGTCCGCGCGGGCATCGATTATCGCGGTATCGATGTTCACGACAGCTCGCTTGAGGATATCTTCGTGGGCCTCGTTTCCGAAACGGAGGAGGCATGATTGGTTTCAACCTACGCGGCGCATGGTCGATTTACCAACGTGAGCTGATGCGGGCTTTTCGCACAGCCTTTCAATCCGTGATCGCGCCAGTGCTGACTACGTCGCTGTATTTCATCGTATTCGGTTCGGCCATCGGCAGCCGGATGGAACCGATCCAGGGCACCGAGTACGCTGCGTTTATCATACCCGGCCTCCTAATGCTGACTCTGCTCGGTGAGACGACCAGCAATTCGAGTTTCGGTATCTACATGCCGCGATTTACCGGCACCATTTACGAACTGTTGTCGGCCCCTGTCGGAGTGGCCGAAACACTTGTCGGCTTTGTCGGTGCGGCCGCGACGAAGAGCCTGATCCTCGCAGCGATCATACTGGCCACAGCCACGCTTTTCGTCGATTATCAGATTAAATATCCGTTCTTGGCAGTGGGTTTCATCATGCTCGTCGCGGCGAGCTTTTCTCTGTTCGGCTTCATCCTCGGCATCTGGGCAGACAGCTTCGAGAAGCTCGGCATCATTCCGGTTCTTATCCTTACGCCGCTCACGTTTCTTGGCGGCACGTTCTATTCGCTCGAGATGCTGCCGGCTCCGTGGGACAAGATCGCGCTCGCAAACCCGATTGCTTTTCTGGTCAGCGGTCTTCGTTGGACGTTCTATGGCACATCCGATGTATCCATCGGCATTTCCCTGGGTCTCACCTTGGGTTTCCTCGCAGCTTGCACGGCAATCATCGCGTTTATTTTCAAGACCGGCTGGAGGCTGCGCGAATAGAGCGCTTTGTCGCGCCAGCTCGCACGTTGGTCGGAGTGTGAGAACCGCTTGTCGATCCGGTCCCGATGGACGTCCACGTTCAGGCAATCGACAGAGGCGTAGATGCAATTCCTCCTCGTCCCCCTAACGGACGCATATGGAGGAATTTCAATGAAGTATTTCAAAACTGCTGCAGTCTCTGTGGCGACCTGCGCTGCCTTGGCAATCCCCGCAGTTGGTCACGCGCAAAGCGGCGATGGCGCTGCAGAGCCCTTTGTCGGGGCGTCGATCGGCTACCACGATATCGGCACCGATCTCCCCGATGATGATGGCGGAATTTACGGCGTCGTGGCCGGTGTCGACGTCCCCGTTGGCGAAAAGATTTTTGTCGGGGCGGAGGCAAACTTTCACTTTGGCGATGGCTTCATCGATAATGAATACGGCGTAGCGGCCCGGTTGGGCCTGCGCGTTGGCGAAACCGGAAAGGTGTATGTCCGCGGAGGCTATCAGGAAGTCGATTTCGATTTCTCGCAGTTTGCCCCCGTTGCACTGCCAGCCGGGTTCGACACGACCGATGGCGATTACCTCGTCGGAGCGGGCGCGGATTTCGGCATCGGTGACGGTCCGCTCAAATTGCGGGTCGGCGTCGATACCATCGCGTTCGATTCGACCCGTGTGACAGGCGGTGTGCTTCTGGCGTTCTGAGCCAGCCTTCATTCGCAACTCCAGGGCGCGGGTGGCAGATGCTGCTCGGGCCCTGTTCATTTCAACCGACACGTGACAGATGTTTGACAGCGGTCTAAGCGCGGCGCGCATATGACCGAGCGATTTTCTTTTCAGTTGAAAGCGACCGATGGACGCGCGCGCGCCGGCGCGATTACGATGATGCGCGGCGATATCCAGACGCCTGCCTTTATGCCCGTCGGAACCGCGGCGACCGTCAAGGCCATGAAACCGGAGGCCGTCCGCGCGCTCGGCGCGGATATTATCCTCGGCAATACCTATCACCTGATGCTTCGGCCCGGAGCGGAACGCGTTGCGAAATTGGGCGGGCTTCACAGCTTCATGAACTGGGATCGCCCGATCTTGACCGATAGCGGCGGGTACCAGGTGATGAGCCTTTCGGACCTGCGTAAGCTGACCGAACAGGGTGTGGAGTTTCGCAGCCACCTCGACGGATCGAAGCACATGCTGACGCCTGAGCGTTCCATGGAGATCCAGCGGTTGCTCGGCAGTGATATCGTCATGGCCTTCGATGAATGCCCAAGGGCGGACCGTCCGAGAGACGAGATCGCTGCGAGCATGGAACTGTCCATGCGTTGGGCGAAACGCAGCCGCGACGGGTTCGACAGCGGCGAGGAACACGCGTCGCGATCTGCTTTGTTCGGTATCCAGCAGGGCGCACTCGACCAGGATCTACGGAGAGTCAGTACCCAGAAGCTCATCGACATAGGGTTCGATGGCTATGCGGTTGGTGGGTTGGCCGTCGGTGAGGGTCAAGAGGCGATGTTCGGTGTGCTCGATTACGCACCGTCCATGCTTCCAGAGGATCGTCCTCGGTATCTCATGGGGGTCGGCAAGCCGGACGATTTGGTCGGGGCCGTGGAGCGCGGGATCGACATGTTCGACTGTGTCCTTCCGACACGGTCCGGGCGCAATGGTCAGGCGTTTACGTGGAATGGCCCGCTCAACCTGCGAAATGCGCGCCATGCGGAGGATAGCGGCCCGCTCGACGAGCGCTGCGAATGTCCCACATGCGCCAGTTATTCACGCGCCTACCTGCACCATCTCCAAAAATCGGGCGAGATACTCGGAGCGATGCTGGTGACAGAGCATAACCTCGCATTCTATCAGTCGCTGATGCGCGCGATGCGCAATGCGATTTCCGAAAAGCGGTTCGCGACATTCGCTAACGATTTCAGGTGCGATTATCTGAAACAGTAGGTCAATTCCGTACTTGCGCCGGCGAAGCCGTTGATTATGCTCCTGACGGGTCAAAACGGGGTCGCAATCTATGAAATCTATAAGAAAAATGCTCGGCTATGCCGGAGCGTTTACTGTTGCAGTCAGTGCGTTTGAATTGCCTTTAGTGGCTCAGGACGCGGACGCCGCGGAAGTGGCCAAGCGCTATGGCGCGCGTGCGTCAGTCCTTGATATCAGTCTTTCGCCTTCGGGAACAAAGATCGCGTGGATCGGCGCGGGACCAGGGCATGGCGAGATTATCCATGTCGTCGATCTTGCCGCAGGCGGCGGCGTTCAGCAGATTCTCACGAATTCGGAGCCAAGCGGGGATCTCGCATGGTGCCGATGGGCGACAGACGAACGATTGGTGTGCAATCTCTATGGCATGAACAAGAGCGATCTGGGTGTTTTGCTGCCGTATACTCGCATGTTCGCAATCGATTACGACGGAACAAACATCCAATCCCTTTCCGAGCGGGAAAGTAGCCGTGCGATATGGAGCAGCCAGCATGGCGGCGACGTTGTCGCCTTCGATGTTGAAAATGAGCCCGGCCTGATCCTGATGACACAAAGCTATGTCAAAGATCGCTCGACCGGAACCCGGCTTGCCAACGAGAAGGTCGGGCTCGGCATCAACCGGGTTGATGTGAGTAATGGTCGCAAGCGCGTAGAGGAGCGACCGGATGATCGCGCGGTATCCTATATCGCTGACGAAACCGGCCAAGTCAGGCTCAAAACGAGAGCTGAGTACGATGCCAGCGGTGTGTTGAGCGGCGATTATTATCACTTCTTTCGCGACGAAGGCAGCAACAAATGGCGCCAGTTTGGCGACGTAATGGTCGACGGGGAGCCAGCTGAGAAGTTTTTTCCGGTCGCGGTCGATGCGAGCGGAAACCGTGCCTTTGCAATTGTGAAAAAGGACGGCTTCGATGCGCTAATCGAGGTGTCACTGAACAATCCGACTGTGGGCAAGATTGTGTTCGCCCGAGACGATGTGGATGTGGATGCATTGATCGCCATCGGACGTCAGCGACGCGTGGTCGGTGTAGCCTATGCGACGGAAAAGCGCGCGATCGCATATTTCGATGAAGAGCTTGCTGCCTTATCTGCGAAGCTGGAGCAGGCTCTGCCCGATCAGCCTTTGATCGACATAGTGGGCGCGAGCCAGGACGAAAGTAAGCTGCTGGTTGTGGCATCCAGCGACACTAATCCGGGCACGGTTTATCTCTACGACAAGAGCAAGGGCCAGCTTGAGCAATTGCTCGCTGTGCGAAATTATCTGGTCGATCAACCGATGGGGCCCATGAAACCGGTCACTTTTCCCGCCAATGACGGCACGGAAATTCCCGGTTATCTCACTCTCCCACCAGATTCTGACGGCCAGAATCTTCCGGCGATTGTCTCACCGCACGGGGGACCAGGAGCCCGTGATGTGTGGGGTTTCGATTGGATCGTGCAATATCTGGTTGCCCGCGGCTATGCAGTGTTGCAGCCGAATTTCCGAGGATCCTTTGGATATGGAGAGGCCTGGTTCGGTAAAAACGGTTATCAGGCTTGGGACGTTGCGATCGGTGACGTAAATGATGCTGGCCGATGGTTGGTAAGCGAAGGAATCGCCGATCCCGATAAGCTCGCCATCGCAGGTTGGTCCTATGGCGGATATGCGGCATTGCAATCTCAAGTCGTCGCGCCCGACCTTTACAAAGCGGTGGTTGCGATCGCCCCTGTCACGGATCTTGAATACCTTCGCAGCGACGCGCGGGCGTATACGAGTTCTCGTTTGCGTGACGAACAGCTGGGTGAAGGGCCGCACATCGGGGCAGGGAGCCCGCGCCGCCATGCAGAGAAATTCAGCGCGCCTGTGGCGCTGTTTCACGCAACGCACGATGTGAATGTCGAAGTGCGCCATTCTCGCGAAATGGCCGAAGCCTTGAAAGAAGCAGGCAAGCAAGTGAGCTACAGTGAGTTTGACGACCTCCAGCATAATATCGCTGACAGCGATGTGCGCGCCGAAATGCTGATGGAAATCGACAAATTCCTTGTGCAAGCTTTCGGGACGTGACGAGAGCGCCGAAGGCCTGTCATGCCCCTCGACAAATCTCGCGTGAAAGGCCACATGCCCGGCCATGTCTGCTGATTTCAAAAGCCCTGAAGATTGCCAATCAATGTCCGAAGTTCGCGTGGGCGTCGATGCGACCGATCGCGAGCTGCTCGAATTGCTGGATCGCCGGTTCGGGTACATGCGCGCCGCTGCTCGTATAAAGCCCACCCGCGATGCGGTTCGCGATGAGGCGCGGAAAGCTGAGGTAATCAGTGCAGCGGTGAAGGATGCAGAGGCCCGCAGACTTCCGGCCGACGTCGTTGCCAGTATCTGGGAGCGGCTTGTCGAAGGCTCTATCGCATATGAATTTGAAATCTGGGATCGAATTCGAAAGTGATGCGTAAGATAAGTCTCTCTATGAGGCACAATTTAAGGCGGTCCATTCGGGGCCGCCTTTTTTGTATGTCGCGAAGGGGGAAATAAAAAGGGCGGCCCACACGGACCGCCCTTTCTTGAAATCGGATATTCGCGAAGTTTTTAGCGCGAATAGAACTCGACCACGAGGTTCGGTTCCATCGTGACCGGGTAAGGCACTTCGTCGAGCTTCGGGACTCGGGTGAAGGCGACCTTGTCATTGCCTTCTGGAACAACATAGTCGGGAATCTCGCGCTCTGGCAGGCTCTGCGCTTCGATGACCAGCGCCATTTCCTTGGCTTTGCTGCCGAGGCTGATGACATCGCCGAGATCGCAGCGACGCGAAGGGATGTTGCACTTCACGCCGTTCACATAGATGTGACCGTGGTTCACGATCTGACGCGCGGCGAAGATCGTCGGGGCGAACTTCGCGCGGTACACGATCATGTCGAGACGACGCTCGAGCAGGCCGATCAGGTTCTGACCGGTGTCACCCTTCATTCGGGTGGCGTCCTTGTAGGTAGAGCGGAACTGCTTCTCGGTTACGTCGCCGTAATAGCCTTTCAGCTTCTGCTTGGCGCGGAGCTGCAGGCCGAAGTCGCTCATCTTGCTCTTGCGGCGCTGACCGTGTTGGCCGGGACCGTAAGAACGCTTGTTGACCGGAGAATTCGGGCGACCCCAGATGTTTTCACCCATCCGGCGGTCGAGTTTGTACTTGGCGCTCTTGCGCTTCGACATAAGTCTTTCCTTCAAATTTGCAGAGCCACCCGGAATGGTGGCCATTCAACCCGGCATCGCACCGCTGAAAGATCACTCTCAACGCGGCCACCGCTTCACCGGGGTGCGGGGCCAACTCGCGAAGGCGCGCAAATAGCGATTTCTAGCTGAAGGTCAAGGGAGCGAATGGTTTCCATGGGTTTTCTTAATGCTGGACGCCTCTCGATAGGTGCGCGATGATTAGCTCACGATTTAGAGACTAAGGAACAGCACTCGGGAAAAACCCTTGGAATTTTGGCAGGGGTGGCCAGCCTTTGCTTAGCCGCGCCAATCGTGGCGGAGCCGGCAACGCATATGGGGGAACCTCCACTGGCGCCATACCTCGTGATCGAGGGGCGAACAGCCGCACCCCAGTCGCTGAATGCTGCAATGGAAAGCACTGGAGTCCAGGCGATTTCCTATGCGACGATCGAGAATGGCGAGCTCGCGACCGTTCGAACCGTTGCTGCCGATGAAAGATTTTCGGACGCCCCCCTGCGCTTCCAGGCCGCTTCGATCAGCAAACCGGTGAGCGCTCTGGGTATCCTGCGCTTCGTGGAACAGCGCGGATTGGACCTCGATGCCGATATCAATGAGTACCTGACAAGCTGGAAAGTCGATTACACCGGCTTCGAGGATGCGCCGCGGGTGACGATACGGCGACTGCTCTCGCACCGTGCGGGGCTCAATGTCCATGGCTTCCCGGGCTACGAGCCTTCGCCACAGATCCCCTCGACCCTTGACGTGCTGGAAGGACGCGGGAACACGGAAGCGATCGCACTCTTCCAGGCTCCGGGGCACCAGCTATTCCTATTCGGGCGGGGGATACACCGTTTTGCAGTTGATGGTTGAAGATCAGACGGGCGAGAGTTTTTCCGATTTTATGACGCGCGAGGTTTTACGTCCGCTGGGCATGGTCGACAGCCATTTCGAAGATGAACCGGGCGGCCCTCATCCAACTGCCAAGAGCGGTGAAGGGGAGCCCTTCGATGTCCCCTACCACGTCTATCCGGAGAAGGCGGCAGCGGCATTGTGGACCACGGCGCCCGATCTTGCGCGGTTCTTAATCGCAACCGACGCCATCATCGACGGCGAGACGCCCGACTTCCTCTCTGCCGAACTTGCTGCGCAGATGCTGGTCGTGCCTGACGGGGAGGGCGAGGAAAACTACGC
Source organism: Erythrobacter ani (assembly GCF_019204025.1). Lineage (GTDB taxonomy): Bacteria > Pseudomonadota > Alphaproteobacteria > Sphingomonadales > Sphingomonadaceae > Erythrobacter > Erythrobacter ani. Next base: position 112,874 of record NZ_JAGSPB010000003.1, on the reverse strand, counting down.
GCTGGGCTTCGATGTGGTGAAGGACGAAACTCACCATGTGTTTCGGCACACCGGCGCAAACTTTGGCTACAAAAGCATCATGTACTTCGAACGATCATCCAAAACGGGTCTAGTGGCGCTCTCCGATTCGGAGCGAGGATTTGCGCTGAATTCGATGCTGGCCCGGGGCAAGTCGCGTACCGACGGACTGGATTTCATGTCGCAGCGTAAGGTGGTCCCGGTCTCGCAGAGCGAGGAGGATTGGGCTCGGATCGAGGGCATCTGGACCTTCCCCGACGGTCCCGGCCAAGGCCGCAAATTCCGTTTCTCGTCCGAGGGCGAGGCCGATCTTTACGCAGTGGAGATTGCGACGGGTGAAGTTTCCCGAATGGTGGCGACCGGACCGATGAAGTTTCTCGATACCGAGACGATATCCCCGCTGGTTTTTAGCAACAACAAGAACGGCGATCTCGAAGCGATCTTCGCGGCCCAATACCGGATGGTGCGCGCGGACTAATGTTCTTCGCGTCGATCTCGCTGGAGTGTTGAAAGAACTCCGCGAAGTGTCCGGACCTCTAGGTGGTTCCAGGCCGGCTTTGTAAGGACGGTGCGCAGTGTCCGCCGCGTGGCCTCCGCGCGGTCTTGGGGAAAGAAGTACCCCTTGGGTGCCAACATTCCCTCAAGGTGCGCGATCAATCCGTCGAGCTCTTCCTGCGGGGCCGGAGGCAGCTCTCTGTCCTCTGCCGTCGGCTGGACGAGATTGCCATCTTCCGTCTCTTCCCGCCCGATGCGCGACCACTCGTATGCGCAGAGGATGACCGCCTGAGCGAGGTTCAGAGAACCGAACTCCGGATTGATTGGTACGGTCAGGATATGCCGTGCAAGCGCAACGTCCTCCGTTTCCAGTCCCGACGCCTCGCGTCCGAAAAGGATGGCGTGGCGGCCAGCTTGCGAATGCATCAGCCGCGCGGCTCCGTCCGGGCCGACGACCGGCTTGGTCACACCGCGTTTTCGCACGGTGGTTGCGTAGACATGCTCGCAATCGGCCACCGCCTCGGCTGTCGTCTCGAACACGCGCGCCTGATCTAGGACGATGTCTGCTCCTGCGGCAGCGGGGCCGGCGGAGGGGTTGGGCCATCCATCGCGCGGGTTGACGATACGCATCTCGGTGAGACCAAAATTGAGCATAGCCCGTGCGGCTTTGCCTATGTTTTCGCCGAGCTGCGGTCGCACCAGGACGATGATGGGCTTGCTTGCTTCAGACATGCGGGATCAGTCTTTTGCCGCTTCGGCTACGGTGCTCGCAAATTCCTCGAAGTCCCTGGCTTCTGAAAAATCACGATAAACGCTGGCGAAGCGAATATAGGCGACACTGTCGATCTGTTTCAGTCCGTCCATCACCATTTCGCCGATCTTGGCCGAAGCGACTTCTGCTTCGCCGGCTGTTTCGACCTGTCGCTGGATCCCCGAAATAAGCTGATCGATACGCTCCTGATTGACCCCGCGTTTTCGGCACGCGAGGGATACCGAATGTTCGAGTTTGGATCGGTCGAAGGGTTCGCGCCGTAGATCTGAGCCGTCCTTGCCAGCCTTGACGATTACGACTTCACGCAGCTGCACGCGCTCGAAAGTGGTGAAGCGCGCTCCGCAATGCGAACACTGCCGCCGACGCCGGATGGCGGTGGCATCCTCTGTCGGGCGGCTGTCTTTTACCTGGCTGTCATCGTGAGCGCAAAAGGGGCAACGCATGCGGTATCAGGCTCAGGCGTCGGGATAGACGGGGAAGTCGGCGCACAGCTCAGCCACGCGCCTCCGCACGCTTTCTTCGATCTGCGCGTCGCCTTCGGGCCCGTTTTTCGACAGACCATCGACAACTTCGCTGATCAGCTTACCAACGGTCCGGAACTCCGCCGGGCCGAAGCCGCGCGTGGTGCCCGCCGGTGTGCCGAGACGAATGCCGCTGGTCACGAATGGCGAGCGGGTATCGAACGGAATGCCGTTCTTGTTGCAAGTCAGCCAGGCGCGATCGAGGCCCGCTTCGGCGGCTTTGCCGGTCACGTCTTTCGCGGTGAGATCGACAAGCATCGAATGATTGTCGGTCCCGCCCGACACGATCCGGAGCCCGTTCTCCTCGAGGCTCGCGGCGAGCGCGCGAGCATTTTCGACGATGCGGCGGGCGTAGCTCTTGAATTCAGGCTGCAAGGCCTCTTTGAAGGCGACCGCCTTGGCAGCGATGACGTGCATCAATGGGCCGCCCTGAAGTCCGGGAAAAACAGCCATATTCAGCGGTTTCGTATACTTCTCGTCGTTCCACAAAATGATGCCAGAGCGCGGGCCGCGGAGGCTCTTGTGCGTTGTCGATGTGACGATATCGCAATGGGGGAAGGGCGAGGGATGTGCGCCCCCGGCAACGAGACCGGAAATGTGGCTCATGTCGCATAGCAGGATTGCACCAACTTCATCGGCGATGGCGCGGAACGCCGCGAAGTCCCAGATGCGCGAATAGGCCGTGCCGCCGCAGATGATCAGCTTTGGCTTATGCTCACGCGCGGTGGCGGCAACCTCGTTCATGTCGATGAGTTCATCATCCTTGCGGACCCCATAGCTGACAGGGTTGAACCACTTGCCGCTCATGTTCACCGGCGACCCGTGGGTCAGGTGCCCGCCAGAGTTCAGATCGAGCCCCATGAACGTGTCGCCCGGCTCGAGCAGTGCGAGGAAGACCGCCTGGTTCATCTGGCTACCGCTATTGGGCTGCACATTGGCGAATTCGCATCCAAACAATTGCTTGGCGCGATCAATTGCGAGCGTTTCGACCACATCGGCGTAGTCGCAGCCGCCGTAATAACGCTTGCCCGGATAGCCCTCGGCATATTTATTGGTGAACACGCTGCCCGTCGCTTTGAGCACAGCTTTGGATGCGATGTTCTCGCTCGCGATCAGCTCGATCTTGTCCTGTTGGCGCTTCAGCTCATTGCCAATCGCCGCTGCAATCTCAGGATCGACGGTCGCAAGGTCATCGTTCCAGAATGAATCCATCGAATTCAGAACTTCGTTAGGCTGCGTGCTCATTGATGCGTCTCGATATGATCGGGAGAGGTTGGCGGATTGCCGAGCTTGGCGACGCGTCGTTGGTGACGACCCGAAGGATCGCCTGCATCTGCAAATTCGGTGTTGAGGAATGTCGCCACGCACGATTTTGCCATTTCGATGCCGATCAGGCGCGCACCCATGGCGAGGCAATTGGCGTCGTTATGTTCGCGGGCTAGCGCGGCGGAAAGAGGTTCGGAAACGAGCGCGCACCGAACCGCCGGATGGCGATTGACGCTGATGGAAATGCCGATGCCCGATCCGCACAGCGCGATACCGTATTCGACCGTGCCATCTGCAACCACGCTTGCGAGTTTGTATCCGTAATCCGGGTAATCCACGCTTTCGCCCGCATCCGGGCCGAGATCGGCGACTTCGTGGCCTTCATCGATCAGCCATTCAGCGAGTTGCGCTTTCAGGTCGGTCGCGGCGTGGTCTGAGGCAATGGCAATACGCATGGCGCTTACATAGGGCGGCAGATCGATTCTCTCCACCCCGTGTGAGCGGCTTTTCTACCGATCGCGTCGGTTTTTGGGCTCAGGCTCAGGCCAGCTTCTTGTTGAGCCACTTCCACAGTTTTTCGATCTCCTTGGCTGCCTTGCCATCGGGATCGATTTCGGCCGCTGTCTCACCCTTCGCCGAGGAGCGATGAAAAGCAGCGCGGTCCCCGAGAGAGACCGAGCACATCTTGAGGCCCATTTTCTTGGCGGATTTGCGCGCGTCTTCGGACAAGACGGTGGCGCCTGCCGGAACCGAGTTGAGCACCACATATGCGGGCTTTTTCGCGAAGGAGATAAGGTCTGCGATCGGCTCAAGCGCGTGCAGATCGAATGCGCGCGGTTTTGACGGGACCAGTACTATGTCGGCCGCCTTGATCGCCTCGCGAGCGGCGGCATCGGCGTGGGGAGGGGTGTCGATGACGATGAAATCGACGCCGTTCTTGCTTGCGCTTTCGATAGTCCTGCCAAGCCGCGCTGGCGGGCTCGTTACGACGACCGGCAGAAAGTCGCCGCGCCAGTCGGACCAGGCCGCGGCGGTCGCCTGCGGATCGGTGTCGATCACGCAGCTTTCAAGGCCAGCTTGCGCGGCGCGGGTCGCAAGATGGACAGCAAGGGTCGTCTTGCCTGAGCCGCCCTTCTGGCTGACGATTGCGATGGTTTTGGGTTGAGAGGTGGGCACGGATGACATTCCTCAACAGATTATATCGAACGACCTCTCTCACCAGCATGTGTTGCATGCAAAGTTAGCCATGTCCAACCTGCGCGCGATCAATGCTGTGAATGCTGGATTGATCAGGAGTGATGAGCGCCAACAGTGGGATAAATTTCCAACTCGGCAATCCGCGCATGGTCTGGCAGATTTATAATGTAAGCAAATGCCTCCCCGATATCATCGGGCCGAAGAGCGGTCGGTTTCGGTTCATCAAAAAAGGGCGTGTCGACCATACCCGGATCGATACTCGTCACCCGAACGCCGTGCTCGATAAGCTCATTTGAGAGGTTCTTGGCATATCCGCGGATAAACCATTTCGTGGCGCTATAGACTGATCCTGACAGGGCCACATGTCCTGCCTGCGAGCCGATGAGTATCAATTGGCCCTTCGTCTTTCGCAGGTGAGGGATCGCCAGTTTGCAAGTGACGGTCACCGCAAAATTATTGACGAGGATCATTTCGTGAAAATTTTCGATCTCACCGTGCTCGGTTCCGGTAGCGGAGGCGCCCAAGCCTGCATTGGCGAAGACCGCATCGATGGTCCCGAATTGCGCCAAAACCTCGGCGAACATGGCTTCCTGCTCTGCAGGTTTGGTCACGTCGCACTGTACCGCGATTGCGTTTTCAGCACCCAGCTCTACGACAATCTGATCGAGCTTGTCCTTCGATCTTGCCACAAGAGCTACGCGATGCCCGGATGCAACGACCGCCTTTGCGCAGGCCACGCCAATCCCTGAGGAACCACCTGTAATAACGATATTTTTCGTCGTCATGCCTACCGCGAGCGCTGCTGCTGATCCAGGTCTATGCTACTGATCGAGGAAAGAGCGCATCTTGCGCGACCGCGACGGGTGCTTGAGCTTACGCAGCGCCTTGGCTTCGATCTGACGGATACGTTCACGGGTTACGCTGAACTGCTGCCCCACCTCTTCCAAAGTATGGTCGGTGTTCATGCCGATCCCGAAACGCATGCGTAGCACGCGCTCCTCGCGCGGGGTCAGCGATGCGAGAACACGGGTGACGGTTTCCTTGAGATTCGCCTGGATTGCAGCATCCACTGGGATGATCGCGTTCTTGTCCTCGATGAAATCGCCGAGATGCGAATCTTCCTCGTCGCCGATCGGCGTTTCGAGGCTGATCGGTTCCTTGGCGATCTTCATCACCTTGCGCACCTTTTCGAGCGGCATGGAGAGGCGTGCTGCCATTTCTTCCGGGGTCGGCTCGCGGCCTTCCTCGTGAAGGAACTGTCGACTTGTGCGGACCAGTTTGTTGATCGTCTCGATCATGTGGACCGGGATACGGATCGTGCGCGCCTGGTCGGCAATCGAGCGGGTGATCGCCTGACGGATCCACCACGTCGCATAGGTGCTGAATTTATAGCCGCGGCGGTACTCGAATTTATCGACCGCTTTCATCAGGCCGATATTGCCTTCCTGAATGAGATCGAGGAATTGCAGGCCGCGATTGGTGTATTTCTTGGCGATGGAGATCACGAGGCGCAGGTTCGCTTCGACCATTTCCTTCTTGGCGATACGCGCTTCGCGCTCGCCCTTCTGCACCATGTTCACGATGCGCCGGAATTCGGGGAGCGCCATGCCCGTTTGCGCGGCAATATCGGTGATTTCCGCACGGATGCGGTCGATCGCTGCCTCTTCCTTCTCTGCGAAGGCTTTCCACTTCTTGTCCTTCTTCGCGTTGGCGATGATCCAGCTGTCGTCCAGCTCGTTACCGACATACGATTTCAGGAAGTCGATCCGCTTGATCTTGTGGCGCTCGGCGAGGCGCAGCATCTGGCCTCCGAGGGCAGTCAGGCGGCGATTGAAGGCATAGAGATTGTCGACCAGGAATTCGATCTTGGTCGCGTGGAACTGCATGCTTTCCACCTCGGCGGTCAGATCGTCGCCGAGTTTCTCGTACTTGTTTTCTTTCGCTTTCGGAAAGTCGTTGCCTGCCGCGAGAGTTTCGACACGCTCGGCCTGCAATTTCTCGAAAGTCTTGAACAGCTTGGTAATGCGCGCAAAACGCTCGATCGCGTCGGGTTTAAGCGTCGCTTCCATCTGGGCGAGGGAGAGAGTGTTGTCCTCTTCCTCCTCATCATCCTTTTTGGACTCGCCGCCTTCGCCGTCCTCTGCGTCGACATCTTCTGAATCAGAGTCGTCTTCGTCATCGTCGCGAATGGTCGGGCCGGCGGTTTCCTCGGAAATCTCGCCGTCGTCGTCCTCGTTCTCCTCCTCCATCTTGTCAGGCGGAGGCTCTTTGGAAAGCATCGCGTCGAGATCGAGGATTTCGCGCAATTGCATGTCCTCGGCATTCAGCGCTTCGGACCACTGGATGATGGCGTGGAACGTGATCGGGCTTTGGCAAAGCCCCATGATCATCATGTCGCGGCCGGATTCGATCCGCTTGGCGATGGCGATTTCGCCTTCGCGGCTGAGCAATTCGACAGCGCCCATTTCGCGCAGGTACATGCGCACCGGATCATCGGTCCGCTCGCCCGTGCCGGTTTTCTTGGCAGCGGGAGCCTTCGCGTCTTTCTTGGCTTCTTTCTTGGCATCGGCCCCGACGGCGATTTCCTCGACTTCGGATTCCTGCTCGGCCTCGGCCTCGGCTTCCTCGTCGTTTTCGACGATCTGCACGCCCATTTCCGAAAGCGCGGTCTGGATGTCCTCGATCTGGTCGGGGCTCATCTCACCCGAGGGCAGCGCCTCGTTGAGCTCATCATAAGTGATGTAGCCTTTCTTCTTCGCCTTGGTCATCAGCTTCTTCACTGCCGCCTCATTGAGGTCGATCAGTGGAGCGTCATCGTTTTCTTGCTTTTTGCTTTTAGCGGTCGAAGCCATGTATCGCTATCAATCCATCTCGAGGTTGTCTGCCGTTTCGCCCGTCTGGCTGTCCGACACCACCGAATTTCTGTCCCTGTCCGCCGGAGAGGCGGCCCGTTTGCGTCCGAATGCCTTCAAACGCTCTTCAACTGTTGTGAGCTGCTGCCGCAAGCGGGCCTGTTCTGCAAAGGATCCTTCCGGATCATCCTCAAACCTCGCAACCGTTGCTGCCATGGCAGCTTCGAGCGCTGGTTTATGGGCCAGCAACGACACAGCTTCGGCCAGTTCCTCGCGCGCTTCACCGGGGGGCGTGCCTTCTCGAAGGAAGGTATAACGATTGTCTACCGGTGGGGCAGGATAGCCTTGCTCCGCTGATATGGCGCTTTGACCGCCCGAATCAAGCGTTTCCGATAGCTCTATCAGCGATTCAATTGCGGGTGCGGCGTTTTGGTCATGCCGGGCGAGCCGGATGAGGGCTTCGGAATGCCCAGAAATCTCGTCCGGGTGGCGCACCAGACCGGCGATCACCGCGCTCAAAAGATCGGATCTCTGTCCGCCCGCCATCGCCTTCTGCAAGGTCGCGCGCGCACCGGCGGAAAGCGTTTTCGGAACAGCTGTGGCGCCTTGCCATGGCCCACGCTTGGCTTGTTCGCGTGGTTTGCGCGGTGGATAGGCGAATGCCGAGAAACGGTCGAGCAGGTCGCGCCGGTACAGCGACTGGATATCGCGGTCCTGGATCGTGTCAACATGCTCCATAAGCCGCGCCTTCAGCCCCGCCTTTGCCTCGGGGCTTTCAAGCGGCTGTGCATCCCGCTCAAATTCCCAAAGCGTGTCGAGCATGCTTTTCGGTTCCGCCAGCAATCGTTCCATTGCTCCTCGGCCCTGGCTGTTGATGAGATCGTCGGGATCCATTCCGCTTGGAAGGCGAACGATGGAGAGCGAACGCATTGGGGCGAGCATCGGTAAAGCGCGACCGATCGCACGCATGGCGGCCCGTTGTCCCGCTTGGTCACCGTCGAAACACAGCACTGGCACCTCGACCATGCGCCAAAGCATTTCGAGCTGCATCTCCGTAAGCGCCGTGCCGAGCGGGGCGACGGCGTCGTTAAACCCGGCCTGCGCCAGGGCCACGACGTCCATATATCCCTCGACGACGATGACTCTGCCTGTCTGGCGAGAGGCTGGTGCGGCGCGGTGCAGGTTATAAAGGGTGCGCCCTTTATCGAAGAGCGGCGTGTCGGGCGAGTTGAGATATTTCGCGAGACCATCACGGTCTTGGAGGATGCGCCCGCCAAATGCGATCACCCGTCCGCGGGTGTCCTGGATCGGCAGCATGACCCGCCCGCGAAACCGGTCATACGTGGTGCCATCATCGGTACGGATGCGCATACCGGTATCGACCAGCATTCCCTCGTCATAGCGAGCCAGGGCGCGGTTCAGGGCTTGCTTGCTCTCCGGCGCATATCCGAAGCCGAATTCGCGCAATGTCTCCGGTTTCAGTCCCCGCTGCTGCAAATACTCGAGCGCCTCGCGCCCATCGGCGCCGCGCAAATTGTCGACGAACCATTCCTGCGCATCGGTCGTCACGTCGATCAGGCTGGCGCGTTTCTCGGCCTTTTTCGCTGCGACAGGGTCGGGAGCGGGGACTTCCATCCCTGCTTCTGCGGCGAGTTCCTTGATCGCGTCGATAAAGGACAGCCCGCGCTGCTCGGTCATCCAGCTGATGACATCGCCATGCGCGCCGCAGCCGAAGCAATGATAGAATTGCTTCTGATCGTTGACGTAAAAGCTCGGTGTCTTCTCATCGTGGAACGGGCAGCACCCCTTCCACTCCCGGCCCGCCTTGGTAATCTTGTCTGTGCGCAGGATAACAGTGGACAGAGTGATGCGCGCGCGCAGTTCATCTTTCCATTGCGGGGTGATGGTCATGCGGGGAAAATGCGCCCCGCACGCCAATCATTCAAGCGCGAAGATCAACCGGCTGTGGGTATCGCTGTGCATGCATTGGTCGCGTTGTCATCCTTCGCCGGGTACGGGCCTTCGCCAGAAGCGGAAGCACCGTTGGCACGAATGGCATAGCTTACCGCCGGACCGGCAGGCGGAAGAGTGGAGCGCCAATAGAACGTGATGGGTTCGGCATCTTCCCATTGATCGCCGCCATCTCCGGCATTGGCAGTCCAGTATATCTGTCCGTCCTCTTCGCAAGTCACCACGATATTGATGCTCGATCCGGCGGCGGCGACTGCCTCGGCCTTGGAAAAGCCTGCTTCGCCGGTGAAGCCGTGCGCAGGTGCGGTCATCATGAAGGCGGCGGCGCTTTCGATATCGATATCATCGGTGCCAGCGCCTGCGCCGGTGGTCGGATCCATGTCCTCGCCCGGATAGACAATGTGGACGTAGGTGTAGATCGTACCTTCAGGTGCGGTGTTCGGATCGCATGTCTCCATCCCGGCGGGACAGGCGACGAAGGACGTGATGTCGGCAAGGATCCCGACTTCGTTGCTCAGGCTCGTCTTTACCTCCGGCCCGCGCGGACCGACAATCTTCGCGCCCAATTCCAGGTCGGCGAAATCTCCAGGATCGATTGCCGACAGCAGCGCCGCCGCTTCCCCGTCGGTCGTCGCCACCTCAAGCTCCGCTGCCTCCGGCGTGTCGGCGTCGTAATCGACTTCCGCTGCCGGATCGCCGCAGGCGGTGAGAAGCAAAGCGGGCGCAATCAATAGCGTGTGGCGGATCATAGCGGAGTTCCCTCAAAAACTGTTCTTAAGCATGGCACTCGCGGTGCCCATATCCATTACAGCGCCGTATCTGCTCTTCAGTTCCGCCATCACCTTGCCCATATCCTTAATGGAAGCGGCGCCAGTGGTTGCCTTGGCCTCTTCGATGGCGGCTCTGGTTTCATCCTCGCTCATCATCTGCGGCAGGAACTCGTCGATAATGGCGAGTTCCCGGCGCTCGTTTTCGGCGAGTTCTTCACGGCCGCCGTCAACATACATGGTTATCGATTCGCGTCGTTGCTTCGCCATTTTTTGCAGAACCGAGGTGACGAGTTCGTCATCGGGTATCTCTTTCCCGCTCGTCCTTTGCTCGATATCGCGATCCTTGATCTTGGCGGAGATCTGGCGAAGCGTGGCGGTGCGGTCTTTTTCGCCTGCCTTCATGGCGGTGATTGTGGCGGCTTTGATGTCGTCGCGGATCATGGCGTGTCTGTCTTTTCGTCTAAGTTGTGGATGGATCGCTTAACGCGGCTCTCTATCTCATTGCGAGCGTCACGCCTAGGTTGACGGAGAGCCGCTGTGGGCCTAGCCGATGGGACTTAGCGACATTGCTGGAAACACCTGACTCGGAGAGCCCCCAATGGCTTCTGCTGCCCAACGTCCTGCGCAACCTGAAGGTGCGACGGGAGTCCTGGTTCTGGCCGATGGGACGGCGATCTGGGGGAAGGGCTTTGGCGCGATGGGCGCGGCCGTGGGCGAGGTGTGTTTCAACACCGCGATGACCGGCTATCAGGAGGTGATGACCGATCCGTCTTACGACAGCCAGATCGTCACATTCACCTTCCCGCATATCGGCAATGTCGGCGCAAATGACGAAGACGTTGAAAGTCGCGGTTTGGGCGCAGTCGGCTGCATCGTCCGCGAGGAAGTCACCCCGCATTCCAATTTCCGTGCCCGCAATGAATTCGTTGAATGGATGAAGGAGCACGGAAAGATCGGCCTGTCCGGCGTGGACACCCGCGCTCTGACCCGCCGGGTCCGTCTGCACGGTGCGCCAAATGCCGTCATCGCATATGAACCGAGCGGCGCATTCGATCTCGATGCACTGGTCAGGCAGGCGCAGGAGTGGAGCGGTCTGGAAGGGCTGGATCTGGTCCCGCGCGTCTCTCGGCAGGAAAGCGAAGATTGGCGCGGTGGGCATTGGCAACTCGGGTTCGGCTATACCGAAAGCAATCGCGAGCGCCCGCATGTCGTCGCCATCGATTACGGCGCGAAAGACAATATCTTCCGCAACCTCGTGAAGGCGGGCGCGAAGGTAACGGTGGTCCCCGCGCGCAGCACGATCGACGAAATCATGGCGCTGAAGCCGGAAGGCGTGTTCCTTTCGAACGGCCCCGGCGATCCTGCGGCGACGGGCGAATACGCTGTGCCGGTCATCAGGGAATTGCTTGAGCGCGATGTGCCGCTCTTCGGCATCTGCCTTGGTCACCAGATGCTGGGCCTCGCGGCGGGAGCAAAGACTGCCAAGATGCACCAGGGCCATCGCGGCGCAAACCATCCGGTGCAACGCGTGGGCGAGGGCTGGGGGGCAAGCGAAGGGCTCGTTGAAATCACCAGCATGAATCACGGCTTCGCGATCGATGCGGAGACTCTGCCAGATAGTCTCGAGCAGACCCATGTGAGCCTCTTCGACGGATCGAACTGCGGGATCGCGGTGAAAGGGAAGCGCGCTTTTGGGGTGCAATATCACCCGGAGGCAAGCCCGGGGCCGCAGGATAGTTTTTACCTGTTCGAGAAGTTCGTCGGGGGGCTGGGGTGAGCGTTCAGTTGCCGCTTGTCCTCTGCGGAAGTAAGGGGCTCAGTGCTTTCGCGGCATTGGCGATAATTAGTTCGACGTCCGCGCTCGCCCAAAATCCGGCGATGACGCCGCCGCCTCTTGCCGAGTGGCCCGGTGCTGAAATCGCGCCCGGCGTGGCCTTTCAGGGTGATGGTTCGGTCACGCTTCAGGCGGGGGCAGGCGAGCTTCCGGTGATCGCGTTCTGGCGGCCTGTTTTGTTCAAGGAAGACAGCGACAAGCCCGTGGCCGGCCGGATGGATTGCCGGGTTGTCGCCAGCGAGGGACTTTACAGCGAAGACGGTTTCGACCCCGACGCTCTGCATGAGGTCAGCGAGGAGCTTCGCAGGGATCAGGGTTACCGGGATGAGGACATCCTCCGCGATATTTCCGATACCGTCCGCCAGATCGATGTTGTCGGCCGGCGCAATGATCCGCACCAGCATTACGTGCTGAGCTATATCCTGGTGCGCGATGGCGAGCGCATAATCGACATTCGCCGCAATTGCACTTTCGTTCATGGCGAAGGCATCAGCCGGATCGACGCGCTTCCTTACGTTTATCGCTACACAAAACTCACATACGCTTTCGAGCCGAATACAGGGGAAAAGGCATGATGCGCCTGAAACCGATTGCCGTTGTCGCTGGCCTGGCCACGCTTTCCGGCTGCTCGCTCTTCGACGGTACAGACCCGCGCGAACGCGATGAAAGCGTCGAGGCATGCGCAAAGAGGATGGCCGGATGGGACGCGATCGCCGAAATCGGCCGCGTCAACAAGGACGGCAATTACACACCGACCTACACATTCGACATCACCAAGCTCGGACTTGAAGAAATGCAGGCGCTTACCGTCGACGGCGGCGATGAAACGGCGGGATCGCGCGGGATGGCATCGACCAACGAGACCTCGACTGCGGTTGATCAGTTCATGCAGCGTTCGGTCGATGAGAAGGGTGCGTTTTTCCTCGGGAGAGACCCTGCGCTCTACCGTGTTCGCGGCGCGGCGCAGCCATTCGAAAAGATCCTCACCACGGGGTGCGAGCGCCAGCAACCCGGCAAGCAGCTTATCGCGATCTCCCTCGAGCCGGCGGGCGAGATTATTGACGGGCCCGACGCGGCCACAGAAAACGAGAACAACAACTGATGCCCAAACGCACCGACATCTCCTCCATTCTCGTCATCGGTGCTGGTCCGATCATTATCGGGCAGGCCTGCGAATTCGACTATTCGGGCACGCAGGCGATCAAGGCCTTGAAGGAGGAGGGTTACCGCGTGGTCCTCGTCAATTCGAACCCGGCGACGATCATGACCGATCCCGAGTTCGCGGACGCGACCTATATCGAGCCGATCACGCCAGAGATCGTCGCCAAGATCATCGCCAAGGAAAAGCCCGATGCGTTGCTTCCTACCATGGGCGGGCAGACGGCGCTCAATTGCGCGCTGAAGCTCGACGAGATGGGTGTCCTCGCCGAACATGGTGTCGAAATGATCGGCGCGAAGGCCGATGCGATCGACAAGGCGGAGAACCGCCAGCGCTTCCGCGAGGCGATGGACAAGATCGGCCTCGAAAGCGCGCGCAGCGGCGTTGCGAACACCCTCGAAGAAGCGCGTGCACTGATCGATCACACCGGCCTGCCAGCGATCATCAGGCCAAGCTTCACGCTCGGTGGAACAGGCGGGGGCATCGCTTACAACAAGGCAGAGTTCGACATGATCGTCGGCGAAGGCCTCGATGCGTCGCCAACGACCGAAGTGCTGATCGAAGAATCGCTGCTCGGCTGGAAAGAATACGAGATGGAGGTTGTCCGTGACCGGGCGGACAATTGCATCATCATCTGCTCGATCGAGAATGTCGATCCGATGGGCGTGCACACGGGGGACTCGATCACGGTCGCACCCGCGCTCACCCTTACCGACAAAGAATACCAGATCATGCGAACTGCCAGCATCGAAGTGCTGCGCGAGATCGGCGTCGAAACCGGCGGATCGAATGTCCAATTCGCGGTCAATCCGAAAGACGGCCGGTTGATCGTTATCGAGATGAACCCGCGCGTGTCGCGCTCATCGGCGCTCGCTTCGAAGGCGACCGGATTTCCGATTGCGCGCGTCGCGGCAAAGCTGGCCGTCGGCTATACTCTGGATGAGATCACCAATGAAATTACCGGGGCAACACCCGCTAGTTTCGAGCCGACGATCGATTACGTCGTGACCAAAATTCCGCGCTTTGCCTTCGAGAAATTCAAGGGCACCGAGCCTTTGCTTTCCACCGCCATGAAGTCGGTCGGCGAGGTCATGGCGATCGGACGCAATTTCGCCGAAAGCTTGCAAAAGGCGCTGCGGGGTCTCGAAACCGGACTCGATGGGTTCAATCGCATTCCCGAATTGGAAGGTGTGCATAAAGACGTCATCACTGCGGCAATTTCGCGGCGAACACCGGATCGTCTGCTCAAGGTCGGGCAAGCTTTCCGCGAAGAACTGACCGTCGAGGAAATTCACGCGGTGACGGGATATGACCGCTGGTTCCTTCGCCAGATCGAGGCGATCATCTACGAAGAGCGGATGCTTGCGCATAATGGCCTACCGCGGACTGCTGCGGAGCTCAGACGGCTTAAATCCATGGGCTTTTCGGACCGGCGCCTGGCGACACTGGCAGTGAGATCTGTCGGCGTTGCCGGTGGTCTCGCGGAGACGCAGGCAAAGCGTTCGGGGCTGCTGCATGACGCTCTCCAAGCCATGGCCGGTGCCACCAGTGAAAGCGAAGTCCGCGAATTGCGTCACAAGCTGGGCGTCCATCCGGTGTTCAAGCGCATAGACAGCTGCGCCGCCGAATTCGAAGCGGTCACGCCCTATATGTACTCCACCTACGAAGCGCCGAGCTTCGGTGTGCCAGAGGACGAATCCGCGCCATCGGACCGCAAGAAGATTGTCATTCTAGGCGGTGGGCCGAACCGGATCGGGCAGGGGATCGAATTCGATTATTGCTGCGTTCATGCCTGCTTCGCACTCGCCGAGCAGGGCTATGAGACGATCATGGTGAACTGCAATCCGGAAACGGTTTCGACCGATTACGACACGTCGGACCGGCTCTATTTCGAACCGCTGACGACAGAGGACGTGCTTGAAATCCTGCGTGTCGAACAGCAGGCGGGCGAGCTGGTGGGAGTGATCGTGCAATTCGGGGGGCAGACCCCGCTGAAACTGGCTCAGGCGCTGGAGGATGAAGGCATCCCCATCCTCGGCACGTCACCCGACGCAATCGACCTTGCTGAAGACCGCGAACGCTTCGCGAAACTGGTCAACCGGCTGAAGCTGAGGCAGCCCGATAACGGGATCGCCTATAGCCGCGACGAGGCTGCGGCGGTGGCCGCGCGAATCGGCTATCCCGTCCTCCTGCGCCCGTCCTACGTTCTAGGCGGCCGCGCGATGGAGATCGTCGATTCAGAAGCGCAGCTCGATGATTACATCAAGACCGCCGTGAACGTATCGGGCGACAGCCCGGTCCTGGTCGATCAGTATCTGCGCGATGCGATCGAATGCGATGTGGATGCGCTCTGCGATGGAGACGAAGTTCGGATAGCCGGGGTCATGCAGCACATCGAGGAGGCAGGGGTGCACTCCGGCGACAGCGCCTGCACGTTGCCGCCTTACTCGCTGGGCGATGATATCATTGCCGAAATGGAGCGTCAGGCGGTCGCGCTCGCCACCGCTCTAAAAGTGCGCGGCCTTATGAATATCCAGTTCGCCGTGAAGGGCGATGACGTCTACTTGATTGAGGTCAATCCGCGGGCAAGCCGCACGGTGCCATTCGTGGCAAAGGCGATCGGCCAACCAGTCGCCAAGATCGCGAGCCGGATCATGGCAGGCGAGAAACTCGCCGATTTCGAGCCGTTCAAGCGCGATTTGCCTTATATGGCGGTGAAGGAAGCCGTGTTCCCCTTCAACCGCTTCCCGGGCGCGGACCCCATCCTGACACCGGAAATGAAATCGACCGGAGAAGTCATGGGGATCGACCAGACATTTCCCGTCGCATTCCTGAAATCGCAAATGGGTGCGGGCATGATCCTTCCGAGAGAGGGTACGGTCTTCGTATCGGTCAAGAATAGCGACAAGTCAGTCATCGTGCCTGCTGTTAAGACCCTGATCGATAAAGGTTTCGCTATAGTCGCAACGGGCGGTACCCAGTCTTATCTGTGCGAACAGGGGCTCGATGTCGCGCATATCAACAAGGTTGCCGAGGGCCAGCCACATATCGTCGACAAGATTATCGACGGTGAAATCGCGCTGATCTTCAATACGACCGAGGGTTGGCAATCGCTGCTCGATTCGAAATCGATCCGCGCAACGGCGCTCGAAAAGAAGGTGCCGTACTACACAACGGCTGCAGCTTCCCTCGCGGCGGCGCAGGCAATTGCGGCCATCGAACCGGATCAGCTTGAAGTCCGCAGTTTGCAAGACTATTATAGCTAAGCAATTAAGTTGTCCCTCCCGACATTCTGCCTCGTCGAGGCCGCCTCAAGAAGAGACGGCCCTTGTCGAAATGATGCAGATCGGTGCGGGTGGCGACGAGAGAGAAAGAATTGGAATGGCTACGATGGATAAGGTCCCGATGCTCGCCGAGGGGTACGAGCGCCTGACCGCAGACCTCAAGACGCTGCGCGACGAACGTCCGAAGATCGTCGATGCGATCGAGGAAGCCCGTGCGCATGGCGACCTGTCGGAAAATGCAGAATATCATGCGGCCAAGGAACGTCAGGGCCAGGTCGAGGCCATGATTGGCGATATTGAAAGCAAGATCAGCCGCGCGCAGATCATTGATCCTTCGACGCTGACAGGCGACAGGATCGTGTTCGGTTCCACGGTCACCCTGCTCGATGAAGACGACAAGCCGGTCAAATATCAGATCGTCGGTGAAACCGAAGCGGATGCCGCGTCGGGCCGGATTTCTTTCAGCTCGCCTTTGGCGCGGGCGCTGATCGGCAAGCAAACCGAAGACGAGATCGAAGTGACTGTCCCTTCGGGCGACAAGTTCTACCTCGTCGAAAAGATCGAATTCATCTGATCACTGTGTCCGAAGCGCCTCAATCGAGGAGCTTTTCCATGGCATAATTGTGGATCGCGACAGCGTGATTGCCATGCGCGATTTCGAAGTCGCGCCGATGCAGGATGGCATATCCGGCACGCTCGAAGGCCGGACATGCCAGCTCGCTTGCCTCTGTAAAGAGGCGAGTGATGCCGATCGAGCGCGCTTTGACCTCACAATCTGCAAGTAGCTTGTCCGCCAGCCCTTTGCGGGTGTGTGCAGGGTGACAGTAAAGCATATCGAGGTGGCCATCCGGCTCTAGCAGAGCGTAAGCGACTGGCGCACCCGACGCATCCACGGCCACATTGATCCAGGCCCCGGCTTTCGCGCGGGCGAGGAAGCGCTGTGGTCCCGGATGACGCGCCGCCCAAGCCTCGACCTGGGCAGGGCTGTATCGATGTTGACCGACATTGCGGATGGCCGCCACAGTCAAGTCCGTGAGCGCCGGCGCATCTTCCGTAACGAATGGCCGTATCGAATAGGCCATATCAGTCCGCAGGAGCCGTTAGGCGTCCGGCGTCAGAAGCTTGTGAATATGGACGACAACGTACTTCATCTCGGCATCGTCGACCGTTCGCTGGGCCTGCGCGCGCCACGCGTCGACCGCGGCCTCATAGGAGCTGTACACGCCAACGACATGCAGGCTTTCGGGATCTTGGAATTCGATACCGCGAGGGTCGGTGACGCGCCCCCCCATCACGAGGTGGAGCCGCTGTTCTGTAGTGGTTTCTTCCATGAAAATATCCTTGGGGAGGAGAGCCTGAAAATTCACGCGCCCTTTAGCCGATTGGGCATCATGAGCAAGTGCGGCGTGAGCCGTCACCTGATTAAAGCAATTCAGTGCGTCACTTTGTCCTTCAGGTCGCGGACCGCCCGGCCAGCGCGGCGGCGCGTCCGCCGTGTGACTTCGCGGCTTTTGTCTGCTGCTGAGCCTGCGAAATATTCAGCGTCCCGGCGAAGCTTGCGGGCTTTCGATCCTGCACTGTCGCCGATGTCCTCAAGCTTGTCCTGACCGGCCTGCGCTGTTTCCATCGCATCGTCGATCAGCTTGATCCCGTAGGCGGTGATGGCATCAGCGATCAATGTACCGAACCTCGAAACCTGTTTGGTTGAAACATTGCCGACAGCGCTTTTCGTGCTGCTGGCGGCGCTGTTGACGGCGTTTACGGTACCGGTGGCAACACCGCGAGCCGCGCGGCGTCCGGGAGAGGTCATGGCTCCGATCACCAGGCCGACCGCAATAGCTCCGCCCAGGACCGTCAATGGGTGCTCGCGCGCGTAATTTGTTGCAGCGCCCGCTGCTTCCTTGGCCTGATCGGCAAGCGTTCGTTGCTCATTGCGGCGCTCACTCGCCTCGATCTTGGCGCGCAGCTGATCGCGCTTGTCTATGGTTACGGGAGTGTTCTTGTCGTCGGTCTCAGTCATGGGGTTCTCCGGGGGGAATGATATCCTCAGAGGCATCGTCGGCCGCTGCGGTGTCTAGTTCGGTTGGGGACTGCGCAGCGTCGCCGTGATCCAATTCGTCATCGTCTGCGTCCTCGGCACTGCCCAGGCCGAGCATTTCGAAAATCGGCTCACGCGAAATCCACAGGAGGATCGCGCCGACCAATGCGGCGATGATACCGGGATTGCCATCGGCACTTTGCTTAGCCGTTTGGAACACGTCCTTCGCGCCTTCGCCGACGCGATCGACCATCCTGCCTGCGATACCCTGTCCAGAAAGCGAAGCGCGGACATGCGCCAGGTCGGCCAGGAAAACCTCGCGAGCGGCGTCGCGAAGGGCGCGATCTTCGTAGAAACGTCTATCGAGATCCTTCATGCGTCGTCCCTGTCGTTCGACGATCCAAACATCAGCCCTAACCGGTCGGCATTGCGTTTCGCCTTCAGTACCAGCAAGCCAGTGACAAGCAGCAAGACGCCAACCACGATTGCGATGGCACCCCAGATCGTGACCAGTGGCTCCAGCGCAATTACCAGGCCGACCGCCAGGGCGAGAACGGCGATGTGAAGCGTGATTGCGGCCACCACCAGTAATGCGGCGGCCTTGCCTACACTTGCGCCCGCTATTTTC
This sequence comes from Erythrobacter ani, assembly GCF_019204025.1. Taxonomy (GTDB): domain Bacteria; phylum Pseudomonadota; class Alphaproteobacteria; order Sphingomonadales; family Sphingomonadaceae; genus Erythrobacter; species Erythrobacter ani. The sequence goes on along the minus strand of NZ_JAGSPB010000003.1, from coordinate 94,069 downwards.
GCGCGGGTTTTCTGAAAGCCTATCTCGGCTTCGGCATAGGTGCGCCCATCATCGATGAGCGCTGCCAGTTCCTCGGTAATCGACTCGTCGTATTCGACCTCTTCATCGCTGGAGGGATCAGTTTCAGCAAAGTCTGGGCCGGCAGGATCCAGAGCATCGTGCTCCTCATCCGCCGGACGGTCATCATCACGCATTCACAGTCCCCCCAGGATCGGGATTATTTGCTCGAGCCGCGGAAAAGCCGGGCAAGCAAATAGCCTGCGACAGCGGCGATACCAATCGCCGTGCCAGGGCTTTTGCGCACAAATTCGCGCGCATCTTCGCCCAGTTCGTCGACGCTTTTGGCATCGAGCTTGGCCGATGTTTCGGCGAGGCTGCGCGACGCCCTGCGAGCGTAATCGCCATATTGTTCGCCAAGCCGTTCATCGATCTGCGGCGCGGTATCGGCAATGACTTTGCCGATCGAGGCGATGCCATCGCTGGTTGCCGATTTCGCATCGACGGCGAGGTCACCAGCGCGGTGCTTCGCTTTTTCGCCGTATGCACGTGCTTCGCCGAGGATGTCGTCGCCTTTGCTGCGGGCCTGATTGCGGTATTCGCCAGCACGATCGCCAGCTTCAGCGCGCAGCGCGGCTGCGCCTGCCTTGGCCTCTTCGAGCGCAGCGTTGAACCGGGTCTTCGCCTCATCGGCGGGTTTCATCGTGGCAGCGGTTTTCTTGGGCGCGGCCTTCTTGGGCCCGGTCGACTTGGTCGTCGCGCCTTTGGTGGATGTCCGTGCCGGGGTTTTTGTAATCTTAGTCTCAGCCATAGTCTTTCTATCAGCCCTCCATGTTGTTGCTTTTCCAGACGGAATGCGCGGGGTTGCAGTTTTGATTTCAACGCGCCTTGCGCCTCGATGTTCCGACGAATAGGGGGAAGCGGAATTATCGGGATGCGCACTGCGATCGGACACCGAAATCGGTGTGTTATCTTGGTACAACACTTTTGCCCCGGAGCCAAGCATGACAGCCATTATCGATCTGCACGGACGCGAGATTCTCGACAGCCGCGGAAATCCCACCGTCGAAGTCGATGTCCTGCTCGACGATGGCAGTTTCGGGCGGGCTGCGGTGCCTTCCGGCGCATCGACGGGTGCCTACGAAGCTGTCGAGCTGCGTGACGGGGATGCGGCCCGGTACAAGGGTAAGGGCGTGTTGAAAGCGGTCGAGGCCGTGAACTCCGAAATCCGCGACCTCCTGATCGGGGTGTTCGATGCCGAGGATCAGCGCGATGTCGATCTCTCGCTCATCGCGCTAGATGGGACGGATAACAAATCACGGATCGGCGCAAATGCCATTCTCGGCACCAGCCTGGCAGTTGCGAAGGCCGCCGCTAATGCGCGCGGACTGCCCCTGTATTCTTATCTCGGCGGTGTATCGGCGCATGTCCTGCCGGTACCCATGATGAACATCATCAATGGCGGCGAACATGCCGACAACCCCATCGACATCCAGGAGTTCATGATCATGCCGGTCGGGGCGGATAGCCTGGCCGAAGCCGTGCGCTGGGGTTCGGAAGTGTTCCACACGCTGAAAAAGGGGCTCTCGGACAAGGGTCTTGCCACAAGTGTCGGCGACGAAGGCGGTTTCGCGCCCGACCTTGCCAGCACCCGCGCTGCGCTCGATTTCATCATGGCATCGATAGAGCAGGCCGGGTTCAAGCCGGGAGAAGACATCGTTCTGGCGCTGGATTGCGCAGCGACCGAATTCTTCAAGGACGGAAAATACGACATTTCAGGTGAGAGCCTTAGCCTCGATGGCGCGGGTATGGCCGAATACCTGGCGAAATTGTGCGCCGACTATCCCATTAGATCGATCGAAGATGGCATGGACGAGGATGATTTCGATGGCTGGAAAGCGCTGACCGATGCGATCGGTGGCAAAGTGCAGCTCGTCGGTGACGATCTGTTTGTGACAAATCCGGCAAGATTGTCGGATGGCATTGCGAAAGGCCTGGCCAATTCCCTGCTCGTGAAAGTCAATCAGATCGGCACGCTGACCGAGACACTCGCCGCCGTCGATATGGCGCACCGCGCCGGCTATACTTCAGTCATGAGCCATCGATCCGGTGAAACAGAGGATGCGACCATCGCCGATCTGGCGGTCGCGACGAATTGCGGGCAGATCAAGACCGGCTCGCTCGCGCGGTCGGACAGGCTGGCAAAATACAATCAGCTGATCCGGATCGAAGAAGAACTGGGCGATGGCGCTGTTTACGCCGGACGAGCCTGTTTCGGGAGCTAAGCAAGCGCGCGCCCCTAAAGCCCCGCCGACGCCTCGTCGAAATAGGCATTCATTTTCATGAGAGCTGCATTAGACAGCCTCACGTAAACGCGGCGCTGATCATTGGGGTCATGTTCGCGGATAATGAGGTTCTGATCGGCGAGAATGCCGAGCCAGCGAAGGCCCGTGGTCGGCGGCGCGGCGGAACCGATACAGGCGCTTGAGACAGAAACGGTCTTTCCGCTTGCATGGGCGGCGTAGAGATCGAGCAATATGTCCCAGGCGGGCTCACCGAACAGGTCGGTATTTTCGAAGATGCTCTCCCGCTTTCGGCGGACCTCGTAAATGCTGCGTGCAAGTTCGCCGTATCGGACGAGGCCATCAGCTTGATCGCCCATCGGTGGCACCGCAGGCGCTAAGTTGGGGCCGATCCTTGCTATGGGACTTGGCGCTTCAAGTGCGCGTGATGTTGTCTCCATCGCAGAGAGTTGACGCGCTATCGAACCCAGTTGCTGCGCAAGCGTTCTCAGATCTGCTTGCGGCGCTATCTGGTCCGGGCATTTGTCCGGCGGAACATCTTGCAAATCCCATGTCTTGGCGTTTCCCATTATCGCGCGACCTGCCGGGCTGGATTGCAGATCATAGCGCTGGTTCGATCTTCGCTCGCAAACATGCTGACCGTGTAGCGAAATAGCATTGGCATCCTCCGGCGCGGTGCTGCGCGATCATTCCCGCGGACAGCGTGAAACAACCGATATCGCCGGACACTAGACGAGTGGGATACGAATGAAATTAAGGGCGAACCCCTACCAAGCTTCAGAAAATCCCGTCGCGGATTGCCTCATCCGGAACGAGGCAAAGGATCGCGGGATCATAGGGCGCCAGCCCGCAATTGGTGATCGTCGCAATGTTGCTATGGAGCTGCTCGATCGCGGCATTTACATGGATTGCCGCTATCCCCGCGCCAAGCTCGTCCAGGGTCGCCAATTGATCATCGAGTGTGTCGATGACCGCTTGAAGCTCGTGAGCTTGCGGTAGGGGCTTATCGGCCATTGTATAATCCAATCAGACACGTGGGTTTACGACCTCAAACGCCCACGCCTCTTCGTCCGTGACCGCCACAAACAGTCCTAAGCGTGACTTATGAATTTCTATATCCGGGAAAATGCGTATGTGAATCCGTCGAAATGGCCGTGTTTACCTGCGCCTAACGTGCGAAGCGATCTGCGAGGGAGAGCAGCGCAAGCGCCGCCTTGGCTGCTTCACCGCCCTTGTTTTTCTGCGCAGGGTCCGCGCGCACCTGCGCCTGATCTTCGTTCTCGACAGTCAGGATCCCGTTTCCGATAGGTATCCCGTCCATCGTCAGGGCCATGATCGCCCGCGCACTTTCGCCGGCGACGATTTCGAAATGATATGTCTCACCGCGGATCACCACGCCGATCGCCACAAAGCCATCGTATTCGCCGCTTTCAGCGCCCAGCGCGATGGCCCCCGGAATTTCGAGCGCTCCCGGTACGGTCAGCACTTCGACTTCGTGCCCGGCACCTTCGATGGCTGCCTTTGCACCGGCAATGAGCATGTCGTTGAACTGTTCGTAAAAACGCGCTTCGACAATCAGGAATTTGGCCATGTGATGCTTACTCCGGGATGGATTTGAAATCTGTGATGGTAAGGCCGTAGCCTTCGATCGCGACGAGGTCGGGGCGGGAATTGGAAAGCAGGATCATGTCGTGCACGCCAAGATCGGCAAGGATCTGCGATCCGATCCCGATATTGCGTATCTCCTCGTCCTGGCTCCATTCCTTGGCTCCGATGCGGCTGGTCAGGATGACGATCACGCCTGAGCCATGGTCGCCAATTACGCTCATTGCGCGCTGCAAGGTCCGCTTACGAGGGCCGGGCTGGCCAAGGATGTCGTCAAAAACCGAAATGGGATGGACGCGGGCGAGGGTGGGTTCGTCCGGCGCGATATGCCCTTTCTGCAGGACGTAAGCCTGCGTGTTTTCGACCCGGTTGTTATACGTGATGAGGCGCCACTGACCGCCGTAATCGCTGTCGAACGTGCTTTCGTCGATACGCTCCACAAGATGATCGTTGCGCATGCGGTAGGCGATGAGATCGCGGATCGTGCCGATCTTCAGGTCATGCTTGCGGGCGAAGCTCACCAGATCGTCCAGACGCGCCATGGTGCCATCGTCGTTCATGATCTCGCAGATGACGCCGCTGGGGTTGAGTCCAGCGAGGCGCGAGATATCGACCGCAGCTTCCGTATGCCCTGCGCGGACGAGTGTGCCGCCATTGCGCGCCATCAGAGGGAAAACGTGTCCCGGCGTGACGATATCGTCCGCGCCCTTGGTCGCATCGATGGCGACGGAGACGGTGCGCGCACGGTCGGCGGCGGAAATCCCGGTGGTCACGCCTTCCTTCGCCTCGATCGAGATGGTGAAAGCGGTTTGCATGCTTTCCTTGTTGTTCCGGCTCATCGGTTCGAGACCGAGCTGGTCGACGCGCGCCTTGTCCAGCGCGAGGCAGATCAGGCCCCGCCCATGGGTCGCCATGAAATTGATCGCGGCAGGTGTCGCCATCTGACCCGGTATGATGAGGTCGCCTTCGTTTTCGCGGTCCTCATCATCGACGAGAATGTACATCCGTCCGTTCCGCGCTTCGTCTATGATCTCCTCGATGCCGACCAGAACGGGGCGTTCATCATTGGCGTCGAGGAATGCCTGAAGTTTCGCCAGGGTTTCGGCTGTCGGGTTCCACCCGTCTTCCGCCGCGTCTCGCAAAGTGTTGGCATGGAGCCCCGCCGCTCGGGCCAGGCCAGCCTTGGTAAACTCGCCCGATGTGACGAGATCGCGAACTCGTGTGATTATCGATGTGCTCATGGCCCAACCATATCACATCATAATGTGTTTGCAAGATGACTGTTCGCCTGTGTCGCCTTCATGGCAAGCGTTTGCTAGTGCGCCTTTTTCAATCGATCGAAGGTTCCATTTATGAAAACCCGCGCCGCTGTCGCTTTTGAAGCGAAGAAACCGCTCGAAATCGTCGAACTGGATCTGGAAGGACCGAAGGCGGGCGAGGTCTTGGTCGAGATCATGGCGACGGGGATTTGCCACACCGATGCCTACACGCTCGACGGGCTGGACAGCGAAGGGCTCTTCCCGAGCGTATTGGGCCATGAAGGCGCAGGCATCGTGCGTGAGATCGGTGAGGGGGTGACGAGCGTGATGCCCGGCGATCACGTCATCCCGCTCTACACGCCCGAGTGCCGCCAGTGCAAAATGTGTCTCTCTGGAAAGACCAATCTATGCAGCGCAATCCGCGCGACGCAGGGGCAAGGACTGATGCCCGACGGCACGTCGCGCTTCAGCTACAAGGGCGAGACGATCTACCACTACATGGGCTGTTCGACCTTTTCGAACTTCACCGTTCTGCCGGAAATTGCCGTCGCAAAAATCCGCACCGACGCTCCTTTCGAAAGCGCCTGTTACGTCGGATGCGGCGTCACGACCGGAGTGGGCGCAGTGACCAATACCGCCAAGGTCCAGCCAGGCGATAACGTCGTTGTGTTCGGGCTGGGCGGTATCGGCCTCAATGTCATTCAGGGCGCAAAGATGGCAGGCGCCGACCGGATTGTCGGCGTCGATATCAACCCCTCGAAACGCGAATGGGGGGAAAAGTTCGGCATGACCGACTTCGTCAATCCGAAGGAAACCTCGGATGTGGTCGCACATCTGGTCGAGATGCTTGATGGCGGCGCCGATTATTCATTCGATTGCACGGGCAATACCGATGTCATGCGGCAGGCACTGGAATGTTGTCACAAAGGCTGGGGCACATCGATCATCATTGGCGTGGCCGAGGCGGGCAAGGAAATCGCAACTCGCCCGTTCCAGCTCGTGACCGGGCGCAATTGGCGCGGCACGGCCTTCGGCGGAGCCAAGGGGCGGACCGATGTGCCCAAGATCGTCGACTGGTACATGAACGGCAAGATCGCGATCGACCCGATGATCACCCACACGCTTTCTCTCGAAGAGATCAATAAGGGTTTCGACCTGATGCATTCGGGCGAAAGCATCCGCTCCGTGGTGGTATATTGATGGGATCGACGCTTGAGACGGTTTCCGAGGTGCGCAGCCATGACGGCGTGCAGGGCGTGTACTCGCACGCCTCGAACGAAACCGGCACGCAGATGACATTCGCGGTATTTGTCCCGGATCACGCGCCGGGTGAGAAGCTGCCTGTGCTGTGGTATCTTTCGGGGCTTACCTGCACCCATGCCAATGTCATGGAGAAAGGCGAATACGGCGCTGCTTGCGCTCAGTACGGAATAGTCTTTGTCACGCCGGACACATCGCCGCGCGGCGATGATGTTCCCGATGCGCCCGACGAGTACGATTTTGGCAAAGGCGCAGGGTTCTACGTGGATGCGACCGAGCAGCCGTGGGCCGAACATTTCCGGATGCGCAGCTATATCGAAACCGAACTTCCTGGCCTTGTCGCCGCCAGCTTTCCAGTAGATCTACAACGGCAATCGATCACCGGTCATTCGATGGGCGGGCATGGAGCGCTTACCATAGGCCTAAGGAATCCCGGCCGGTTCAGATCGATCAGCGCATTCAGTCCGATTGTTGCGCCGAGCCAGGTGCCTTGGGGTGAGAAGGCATTTGGGCGCTATCTGGGTCCGGACCGCAGCCGGTGGCGCGATTATGATGCCGTGTCGCTGATTGAAGACGGCGCGCGGCACGACACGATCCTGATCGACCAAGGCACATCCGACAATTTCCTCAAAGAGCAATTGCAGACGCACAGTCTTGAGAAAGCCTTCGCAGATGCCGGGATCAACGGCATGGTGAGAATGCAGGACGGCTACGACCATTCATACTTCTTCATCTCGACATTCATGCCACAGCACATCACCTGGCACGCGCGGGAATTGAAGACGGATTGATCTCGACCCTAACTGACAACGCGAAGGAATGGTGGACGCACTAGGGTTCGAACCTAGGACCCGCTGATTAAGAGTCAGCTGCTCTACCAACTGAGCTATGCGTCCGTATCGATAGGCATCGATAGACTTGGAAACGGGTCGATCTGGCCGCACCCCGAATCAAGCAAGGGGCTGCATATAGCTACACTTTTCAGGATGAAAAGGGTTTATGCTGCATCGCGGCGAGCGATCTCATCGAGGTTTTCCCGCATTTCGCCAGTGAGGCTCAATCGCGATTGCAGGACATCGTGGAGGTCGCGTTCTATGACGATCATCTTCGATCGCTCCAACTCTGCCGCTGCTCTTAAGGCATGGGGCTGCGAAAGCTTTGTCACGAGATGTAGATGGCGTAAAGTCGTCTCGAGGCCTTCGTTCTCGCGCAGGCGAATGGCCTGTGCGATAGTGGCGGCGTGAGCTGCTGTCGCACTTTGCCCGCGAACCTCTACGTGGCGTGTGCCAAACACTTTCTTGCAAAGACGAGCGCTTTTTTTGCGGATGCGAAACACCACACTCTCCAACAGGTAGACGACGTAATAGAAATGTGCCTGGCGACAGGGGCCTTTGGGGGGTGAACCCCGCCGCCAGGTCTTTCACGTCCAACTTTGTCGAGGGGGAGGACCTTCGACGTGCGACCCGAACGTGGGCGCTCCGTAGAGCCACCATGCCTCGTTATGGGGGCTCCTTACGTTAAGGGAAAGTCGCCCAGTTGGGTGACGTCGTGTATTCTGCGCAGTCATTATGCAGCGCTATTTTGGCAAAATCGAAGAGCTTCAGGATATCGGAGAGGTGCTCTGGTACGGTGTCAGCGTATGCAAGGATTTGGGCGTCATTCGCCAAAGCTATCATTTCACACCGCTTTTTGAAGATCCGACCTCAGCGCGCACCGTGGTGCATGCCGATGGCTTCGATCCCGAATGGCTTAAGTGTTATGACGAATCGGACTTCCGCCAGAAGGACCCCATTCCCGGGAGGATCATGGGCCATGGCAGCATGATGACGTGGAAAGATGCCATGAAACTCGCGCCGAATACGCCGGAAAACGAAGAATATTTCGCGGCAATGAAACGGTTCGGCCTTGCGCATGGTTTCGGCGTGCCTCTGTTCGGCCCGCGCGGGCGCAGCGCCTATGCGTCGTTTGATTTCGGGCATCCGATCAGCGAAGAAAGCGATGCCACGCTCGGCACGATCCGAAGCGTGTCGCAAGCCGCACACCAGCGTGTATGTGTTCTACTGGATGAGCATCAGGGAACGGTCGATCTTTCGCAGCGGGAAAAAGAGGTGCTCGAATGGATCGTCAAGGGCAAGTCCGTCTCCGCGATCGCGGGTATCCTCGAACTGTCGCCCGACACTGTCAAAACCTATTCGAAGCGTATCTATGCGAAGCTCGAGACGACCGACCGCGTGGGTGCAGTGGTGAAAGCGCTCAAGCTCGGGCTCGTCAACGTGTAGCTATCCTGCCGAGCTCGCGATTCCGCCTCGCGGCGCATTGCGGTTCCAGCGGTTCACCATCATCAAGGCGCCGATGCAGATCATGTTCGTGAGCATCGACGATCCGCCGTGGCTCATGAAGGGCAGGGGGATGCCCACGACCGGGGCGAAGCCCATCACCATCAGCAGATTCACCGCGATGTAGAAGAATATCGTCGCGACCATACCGGAGGCGAGAAGATTGGAGAACCGATCGCGGGATTGGAGGGCGACCTTCCAACCCCAGCGCAGGATGATCGCGAACACGGCGATGACGAAGATGCCGCCCACCAGGCCCCATTCCTCCGCCATTGTCGCGAACACGAAATCGGTGTGCGGTTCGGGCAAGTATTGCAGATGGCTTTGCGAGCCATTGTTGAACCCTTTTCCGAAGATCCCGCCGGAGCCGATAGCTATCTTTGACTGGGTGATGTGGTAGCCTGCGCCAAGGGGATCGGCCTCCGGATCGAACATCGTCAGCACCCGGCGCTGCTGATATTCCTGCAGGCCAAAGAAGAACACGACGGGCGCGGCTGCCGCCGCGAGAGCTCCGGCCCCGACGAACCAGCGCAGAGGCAGTCCTGCCAGCAGCATGACCACGCCGCCTCCGAACGCGATTGCGAGCGAGGTTCCCAGATCGGGCTGCAACAGGACGAGGCCCACGGGAATGGCGATCATGGCTCCCGGCACGAGCAGGGAACGCCAGCTCGCTATCAACCCGACGGGAAGCGAGGAAAAGTAGAGCGCGAGCGCGATCACGATGACGGGCTTCATCAATTCGGACGGCTGAAGCACCATAAAGCCGAGGTCGAGCCATCGCTGACTCCCGCCGCCGACCTGCCCGATGATCTCAACCGCGATGAGCAGGATCAGGACAACGATATAGGCGGGATAGGTGAGAAACCTGACCAATTCGCGCGGCAGCGAGGCGATGATTGAAGCCATCACGAGAAAGACGCCAAATCGCACCAGGTGAGATGAGGCATAAGGCTGCATCGATCCGCCGGCTGCGGAATAGAGGACAGCCGCACCGAACCCGACGAGCAAAAACAGCGGGATCAGCATGCCCCACGGCTGCCGCGCTATCGGATCGGGAATGATCCGGTTCATTGCGCAGCCTCTGGCACTGGCGGAGGAGAACCCGACGCGGCGGGGTCGGGGCGCGGCGCGATTGCATCTCCGGCAATGGCTTCTGACTGCGCGGCGGCAAGCCGGGCTTCGGCCTCGACCTGGTCGAAGATGTCCTCATCGCGGCGCGGTGGCGGTGTGACCGTGGTTCCTCGCTCGGAAGCATAGGCGGCGTAGCGCTGATCGAGGCGCTGCTGCGCGGTTCCGCCCCATTGTTCCTCAAGTGCCTTGAGCGCTTCGATGCCCTTTTGCGGATCGAACATGAATGTCATGACATCGCGGGCGATCGGATAGGCCGCGCCAGAACCACCCCCATGCTCGATGACAACCGCACCGGCATAGCGCGGATTGTCGAACGGGGCGAAGAATGTGAACAAGCCGTGGTCGCGATACTTCCAAGGGCCGCTGCGACCATCGGACACCGAAAGCGACACGACCTGCGCCGTTCCGGTCTTGCCCGCCATCTTGATGTCCTCAAACGGCAATCGGCCACGTCCCGCAGTGCCTGGCCCGTTGACCACGTCGCTCATCGCCTGCCGAATATAGGAGACCTGATCGTCGGGGAAATCGACCTGGTTGAACCCGCGCGGTTCTGAATTCATCGTCAGTCTGGGTTCGACATGCCGTCCGGTGGCGAGCCTCGTGCTCATGACGGCGAGCTGCAGCGGGCTCGTGAGATAATATCCCTGCCCGATCGACGCGTTCACCGTATCATAAGGCTGCCATTCACTGCCGAATTTGTTCAGTTTCCATTCCGGGGTGGGAACAGTGCCGTAGAATTGGCTGGTGACCGGGAGCGGGAATTCCTGACCCAGCCCGAGATATTTGGCCATAGCCGCGACTTTGTCGAAGCCCACGCGCTGGGCAAAATGATAGAAATAGCTGTCGCAAGACTGGTAGATCGCCTTCCCCATGTTGACGACACCGTGATTGCTCCAACAGTTGAAGAAACGATTTCCGATCCGTCGGCCGCCGCCGCAGACTATCGTTTCTTCTGGGTCAATTCCTTCCTGGAGAAAGGCCATGCAATGCATAGGCTTGACCGTCGAGCCAGGGGGATAAAGCCCCTTCAGCACCTTGTTGCGCAGCGGGACGCGCTGGTCCTCGCGCAGCATCGCATATTCGACACTGCCAATACCGTCCGAAAAGCTGTTCGGATCGAAGCTCGGCATGGATGCCATGCACAGGAGGTCGCCGGTCTGGCAATCCATCACGACGACCGATCCGCTTTCCAGACCGATGCGCCGCGCAGCATAATCCTGGAGCGGGCCATCGATCGTCAGTTTGACCGGATTGCCCTGAATGTCCTCGCGCGTTTCGAGATCGCGGATAATCCGGCCCGATGCCGTAACCTCGACCCGGCGCGCACCGGGTGTGCCGCGCAAGGCCTGCTCGAATTGCTTTTCGAGACCGTCCTTCCCGATCTTGTAGCCGGGCGTGATCAGCAGCGGATTGCGGTCCAGCTCGTACTCTTCTTCCGACGCGGGGCCGACATATCCGATCAGATGACCGACGCTGGAGGCGGTGGGGTAGAACCGCGAAAAGCCGCGTTGGGGAACGACGCCCTGCATATCGGGCAGGCGGACGCTGAGTGCCGCGAACTGCTGGTAATCCAGGCCGCTCGCAACCTCGATCGGTGCGAAACCCCGAGCCTGCGCGACTTCCTGTTTGATGTCGGCGATCCGCGCTTCGTTCAGCTCAAGAAGCTTTCCAAGGCTATCGATCGTCGCCTCGGCGTCCATGAGTCTTTCAGGGATGACGTCGACGCGGAAATCGGCCCGGTTCGATGCCAGCGGAGCGCCGTTTCGATCTAGGATCCAACCGCGCCGCGGCGGGATCAGCGTCAGATTGACCCGATTGCTCTCGGATTCCAGACGGTATTTCTCGTTCTCGGCAATCGCGAGATAGCCCATGCGCACAGCAAGAAGCACGCCGATCCCGCCCTGGATAGTGCCAATGACCATGCTTCGCCGGTCGAATGTGTTTTTAAGTGTTGAGGCGTTGACGATCGGCCCGCGGCTTCTGACACCCCGTTTTTTTCCGCTGAAAAGCTTGGCCATCACTCCACCCTTCTGGCTCGTGCGAGCCTGTAGCGGTCAAGCCAGGCGATCACACGTGCGGCGAGGGGATAGAGCAGTATTGCCAATATGATCTGCGGGATCGCGGCAAAAAGCAGATGTGATGTGAGAGTAGCACCGGAAACCACCATAGCGGCCAGGATATACGCCACCAGCGCTAGACCTGCGGTGAACCAATCCTGCCAGAAGCCGCGCCACGGGAAGCGTGTTTCGATGATTTCAAGAGCTATCATGCATACCGACCATAGCAAAATCGCGCTACCGAAGGGTTGTCCGCTGAAAAGGTCGTCGAACGCGCCAAGCGGAACACCGACCCACAGCGGCAGGAAACCTGGTCGCATGATACGCCAGCCAAGCAGCATCATGAAGCCCAGCGGCGGCAGCAGCGGCATGGTCGGGGCGAGGATTAGTATCGGTACCAGCGATCCGAACAGGATGCTGATGTAAGGTACGGTGTTGGCCCGCCATGGCGCGACTGTGCGGTTGATCCCGCCGCTAAACCGGTTTGCACTTCGGAGTTGCGGTGAGCCGAGGGCGTCTTTCAATTTGCGTTCTCTGCATCTTCGAGCGTGGTTTCGCTGGAAACCAGTGCGGCGTCGAGTGCTCTTTCTTCGTATATCGGCTCAATCGAAACAAAATCGGTTGCCGAAGGATCGGCGACCAGGCGAGCAATTCCGCCGTCGGGCGTGAGCTCGCTCAGGACGGCAACTGCGACGCCGGGCCGGTAGAATCCGCCCGCACCGCTGGTTACGAACACATCGCCGATTTGCAAGGGGTTGAGGCCGAGATTGATGAGGCGGATGCGCAGCAGACCATCGCCGCGTCCCTCTGCGAACGCCACCGTTTCGTCGGTCGAACGGCGCACGGGAAGGACACTTTCCGTATCCGTCAGCAGGAGGATACGGGCGGAGTTGCGCGCGACCTCCAGGACCCGGCCGACCACCCCTCGCGGGGATCGGACCGGCATACCGATCTCGATGCCGTCGTTCCGGCCTTTCCCGACATATGCGAAACGTCTGCTGCTGGTGGAGGTCGAGCCGATCAGGCGCGCCACGGCCACCGGCTCGATCTCGCTTTCCGAAAGTGCCACGAGCGATTTCAAACGTTCATTCTCTTGCGCGACCGATGCAGCCTCTTCCAGCCGTATGCGCGCAATCTCGACTTCTTCGCGCAGGGCCGCGTTCTGACGGCCGGCATACCAGAATGCCGAGACCGTCTGCCATACGCCGTTCGATGTACTGCGCACAGTTGCCGTGCCCTCTCCGATGGGCGCGACCACGTCATTTGCGCCGCCTCTCAGCGGGGCGAGGGCAGGGGGCTGCCAGAGCGACAGGGCCAGCAGCGCAAGTCCGAGCAAGGCGCCAAGCGCCGCGAGCACATAGCCTGTGAAAACCGAGTACTGGGCTCTTTTCGAAAATCCCGATGATCGGCGCGATGAAGGCGGCGCCATACCCGCATTTCCCTTCTTCTAGCTCGCCGGGCGCAGCCGGGCGGCAGCGACTATGCGCTCATCAATACGCCGCGATAGATCGGATCTTCCATGGCACGACCGGTTCCGATGGCGACGCAGGTCAGCGGATCCTCGGCAATCGAGACCGGCAGACCCGTCTCTTCGCGCAGGTGCTCGTCCAGCCGGCGGATTAGCGCGCCGCCGCCTGTCAGGACGATCCCCTGGTCGACAATATCGGCAGCAAGTTCGGGCGCGGTGTTTTCGAGCGCGATGCGGACACCTTCGACGATGGCACCGATAGGTTCGTTCAGCGCTTCGGCGACGTGCGCCTGATTGATCGTGATTTCTTTCGGCACGCCATTCACGAGGTCGCGACCCTTGAGCGTGATCGTCTCGCCAACGCCATCTTCGGGGACCATTGCGATCCCATAATCTTTCTTGATCCGTTCGGCGGTGGCATCGCCGATCAGCAGGTTGTGGTGGCGGCGGACATAGGAGACGATCGCCTCGTCCATCTTGTCACCCCCTGTACGGACCGAGGTCGTATATGCGAGACCGCGCAGCGATAGCACGGCCACTTCGGTGGTGCCGCCGCCAATATCGACCACCATGCTTCCCACTGGTTCCGTCACCGGCATGTCGGCACCGATAGCCGCGGCCATCGGCTCCAGGATCAGGTGGACTTCGGATGCGCCGGCGTTGGAGGCGGCATCGCGGATTGCGCGTTTTTCGACCGAGGTCGAGCCCGAAGGAACACAGATCACGATCTCCGGATACCGAAACAGGTTCCGCTTGCCGTGCACCTTGCGGATGAAGTGCTTGATCATCTCTTCGGCGATTTCGATGTCGGCGATCACACCGTCGCGCAGGGGACGGATCGCTTCGATCGTGTCCGGCGTCTTGCCCATCATCATCTTGGCGTCGTCGCCAACGGCTTTCACCCGCTTGATCCCGTTGATCGTTTCGATCGCGACCACGGATGGCTCATTCAGGATGATCCCCTGATCCTGCACATAAACCAACGTGTTGGCTGTCCCGAGATCGATCGCCATGTTTTGCGATCCAAATTTGAAGAGATTTGCGAAGAAGCTCATTATATCGTTTTTTCCATGGATATCGGGCCGCTCAATCGCGATCCCCCTGCAATAAACCAAACCCCACAAGGCATGACCAGTTCCGCCTAGCGAATACGTTCATAAAACGCCAAAATAATTGTTGACGGGCGCACGAAATATGCCCGGTTACCCTCGAATTTGCGGTGCATGAAGGCTAGTCTGCGACAAATGCCCGAAATTCGCCGCCTTCCTGACGATCTCGTCAACCGTATTGCCGCGGGTGAAGTCGTCGAGCGCCCGGCTTCCGCGCTCAAAGAGCTGGTTGAAAACGCGATCGACGCCGGCGCCGGGCGAATCGCGATCGCGCTGACCGATGGCGGGCTGACACGGTTCGAGGTGACCGACGACGGATGCGGGATGGACCGCAATGACATGGCACTAGCGCTGGAACGGCATGCGACGTCCAAGCTTCCCGATGGCCAGATCGAGCTGGTCGAGACGCTGGGCTTTCGCGGAGAGGCGCTGCCGTCGATTGCAAGCGTCGCGCGGATTACCATCGAAAGCAGGGTTCGCGGGGCCGCAGATGGCTGGCGGATGATCCTGGACCATGGCGAGATGATCGATCAAGGTCCGGCGGCGATGCCTCCGGGAACTCGGATCCGGGTCGAAAACCTGTTTGCAAAAGTACCCGCGCGGCGAAAATTCCTGCGCACGCCGAGAAGCGAGTACATCGCATGTCTCGATATCGTCCGGCGACTTGCCATGGCCCGTCCCGAGATCGCATTCACGCTGGAAAACGGTGCCGAGGGCAAGACACGCAAGGCGCTGTCGACCCAGGCGGACGAGCCGCTTTCCACGCGCGTCGCACAAATTGTCGCCCGCGAGTTGAAAGACAATTCGGTCGCGATCGAACTTTGCCGCGAAACACAGTACGGGATCATGCGTCTCACAGGGATCGCAGGCCTGCCAACGTACAATCGCGGTGTTGCCGATCATCAATATCTGTTCGTGAACGGACGCCCGGTAAAGGACCGCTTGCTGACAGGTGCCGTGCGCGGAGCCTATTCCGACATGCTGGCGCGCGACCGCCATGCCGTGCTCGCGCTGTTCCTGGATCTGCCGCCGCAGGATGTCGATGTGAACGTGCACCCTGCCAAGACCGAAGTGCGGTTTCGCGACGCAACCGGCGTACGCGGATTTATCGTATCGGGCCTTAGGCAAGCGCTCGCGACCGGAGATCGGCGCAGCGCGCAGGGACCGGATCGGGCCGCGATGGAACGCTGGCAACAGGAGCCCACACGGTCCGAACCAGAGCCCGCTTTACGGTCGATTTTCGAGGGGCGCGATTGGTCATCCTCCGCGCAGCCATCGCGGGTCAGCGAGAGACGTCCGGACTGGGTTTCCCAAGCTCCCGACGCGCTGCCGTCCGGTAGAGCGGAAGAGGCGGTCCCTCTCGCGGACCATGCGGAGCAATACCCGCTCGGGATCGCGAGGGGGCAGGTCGCGAACACCTATATCGTCGCCGAGAGCGCAGACGGACTTGTCCTGGTCGATCAGCATGCGGCGCACGAAAGACTCGTGCTCGAACGATTGCGGGCTGCCGGGGCTGCCGACGGTACGAAGCGTTCGCAGGCGCTGCTGGTACCGGATGTGGTGGAACTGGACGAAGCCGATTGTGACCGGCTCGAAGATGCCGCCGGTGGTCTCGCCCGATACGGGCTGAGTATCGAGCGCTTTGGACCGAGCGCAATGCTCGTGCGGGCGCTGCCTTCGGTCATCGCGAAGACGGACAGCGCAAAACTGCTACAAGACCTTGCAGACGACATCGCCAAGCATGGGAAGAACGAAGACAGCGGATCGCTTCTGCTCGCCGAAAGGCTCGAATATGTACTCGCAACCATGGCTTGCCATGGGTCGGTGCGGGCAGGGCGGGTACTGAGCGTGGCGGAGATGAACGCGTTGCTGCGCGAAATGGAAGCGACCCCGCGATCCGGGCAATGCAATCATGGCCGCCCGACATGGGTGAAGCTGAGCATGGAAGACGTTGAAAAACTGTTCGGGCGGCATTGAGGGTGTGCTGTCGTTCTGTGTGATAATGCTGGTGCAAGTCGCTCAAATTGAATAAGGTTTTTCCGCGTTTTCTCGCTGAGCTGGCCGCTTGCGAAGATGGCCAAAAAGGAGGTGGAATGATCCGAATTCTCCCTGCGCCACTGCTGAAGTCTCTGCCGATCGTGCTGCCATTATTGGCTATCGCTGCTGCGAGGATTGCGACTTATTCCTCGTGGGCAATCGCTCATCCGAATGTTGCCGCGGCGCTTTACGCGTGGGTCGTGGCCGATGCATTGTTCCTGGGCCTGCTCGCGAAGTCGCCGGATCACAAGCCTGACCTTTTTCAGTTTGTCGGGGTACTTTCGCTCGCGTGCGCGGTTATCGTGATCGGTGCATCGGAGCCGCTGCGCGATGTGTATTTCAGTTTGCCTCACATATTGTTTGCGGCAGCTGCTACGGCTGCTTTGTTCACAGTTTGGAGCTCGGCGCGCGTGATCACAGGCTGGAAAAGCACGGGATCGCTTGTTGCAGGTTTCGAGCAGGTGTTGCCGGCGAAGCTGGTCAGCTTTGCGGCGACCGAATGCCGGACCCTGTGGCTTGGCCTTTTCAGGTGGCGTGCGCCGGTTGATGTTCCGCCGGGTGCGCGTGCGTTTGCCTACCACACCTATCTTACGCCGATGATCGCCACGTTCCTCGCGCTTCAGGTGATCGAGCTTGGTGTGGTCCACCTGTTGCTGATGCTGTGGAATCCGACCGTCGCCTGGGTGATGTTCGCACTGAGTGGGTGGGGACTGATCTGGACAATCGCACTGCTCAAGAGCTTCCGGATCAATCCTGTCCTCCTCACCAAGGACCGTATTCGTGTGCGCAGCGGAATGATCTACGACTTCGAGGTGCCGATTGATCAGGTGGTCGCTGATGGCAAGGCGTTCATGGCCGATGACCTCGAGCGCAAGGAAATCCTGAACCTTGCGATCATGTCATCGCCGAATGTCAGCCTCCGGTTTTCTGAAGCTGTCACGATCCGGACCTTTGCAGGCGGGCACCGGCAGATTTTCGGGGTAGCGTTGAGGCTCGATGAGAGCGCGGCATTCATGTCCGAGCTTGATCGGGTTTGGTCGAACCAGGCCGACGCGTAAAAAGCTTTGCCGAAAAGACAGGGCGGACATCCCGCACACGCCCGGAAGCTGTGCGCGGGATGTCCCGAGAAACCCTACGCTGCCCGGAATTCGGGTACGCCTGCATCGCTGTCGAGATCGGGAATGATGCGATATCTGGCTAGGATGAAGCTGAACAGACCGAACAACAACAGGCCGACGGCGGTCACCGTGAACAGCCAGCCTGTGCCGGCCAGCGATGCCACTGCACCGCCCAGCGTTTTGACATTGTCTGCGCCGCTCGAAAGGAAACCGGTTTGGACGAGCGACCAGCCGATCACCGCATAGACAACGGCTCTGGCCGCAAAACCAGCACCGCCGAGCATCCGAGTGAAACCTGGAGCGGACGCGCTGATCCGGTTCATGAAGTCGCCGCTGACTGCCTTTTTGGCCTGGGCCACGGCGGCGATGAAGAAAGCAAGGCCGAGTATGCCTATGACAGCACCGCCAAATTCGACCGACAGGACGCCGGCCGCTGCCTGCGAGGCACCGCTGCCTCCGCCCGAACCGCCTGACCCGGTCGCAAACTGATACGCGGTCCAGGCAAGGACGAGATGGGCAATGCCGCTACCAGCGTGGCCGATCCGTTTGCCCCATCCCTTGGTATCGGAGCCATTGTTCTCGATATCGAATAACGGCGAGGCGAACCGGAAGAGGGCGTAGGCGAACAGACCCACCACGAGGATCCACAGCAGCGCCGTTCCTCCAGGCAGGTTCTCGACAGCCTTGAAAATACCGTCGGTACCTTCGCTGATCTCACCAGCGCTGGTCAGCGCGATGTAGCCAAGGACGGTGTAGAGCACCGCCCGGCTGAAATAGCCGACGCGAACCAGCCAATTGAATTTCTCAGATTTATCCACCACGTGACTTCCCCAATGAGTGTTTGAAAACTCAACGGAAAGAATGGTCGACCGGTTCCGAGATAATCACACGTTGAATTTGAAAAGCATGACATCGCCATCCTTGACGGTGTAATCCTTGCCCTCCTGACGCAGTTTTCCGGCATCGCGCGCCGGTGCTTCGCCGCCCAGTCCGACGTAATCTTCATAGGCGATGGTCTCTGCGCGGATGAAGCCCTTTTCGAAATCACTGTGGATTTCGCCCGCCGCCTGCGGAGCTTTCGCACCGTCGGGAAACGTCCATGCGCGGGACTCTTTCGGTCCTGCGGTGAAGAAAGTCTTGAGGCCCAGCAGAGTGTATCCAGCGCGGATAACGCGGGCGAGGCCGCTTTCCTCCAGACCCAGCTCGGCCAGATATTCGGCGCGGTCTTCCAACGGCATTTCCACAAGTTCCGCTTCGATCGCTGCCGAAACGACCACAGCCTGCGCGCCCTCCGCCTCTGCCTTGGCAAATACCTTGGCCGACAGATCGTTGCCGTTGGCTGCGTCCTCTTCGGCGACGTTGCAGACATACAGAACCGGCTTTGCGGTAAGGAGCTGCGCCTGCTCGAACAGCCGTGCCTCCTCGTCATCCTTCGGTTCGGTCAGCCGCGCTGGCTTGCCATCTTTAAGCAGTTCCAAGGCCTGACCCAGCACGCTGGCCAGAGCCTTGGCCTCCTTGTCGCCAGCATTGCCGCGCTTTTGTGCATTGGGAACACGCTTTTCCAGACTTTCGAGATCGGCAAGCATCAGCTCGGTTTCGACCACTTCGGCATCGGCAATTGGATCGACGTGATTGGAAACGTGCTGAATGTCGTCGTCTTCGAAACAGCGAAGGACGTGAACGATCGCGTCGACCTCGCGGATGTTTCCGAGGAACTGGTTGCCAAGACCTTCGCCCGCGCTCGCACCCTTCACGAGGCCTGCAATATCGACAAAACCAAGCTGGGTCGCGATCACTTTCGCACTCTTCGCGATGGCGGCAATCTTGTCGAGCCGCTCATCCGGAACCGCGACCTGGCCGACATTCGGCTCGATCGTGCAGAACGGATAGTTCGCAGCCTGCGCGGCCTGCGTTTCGGTAAGTGCATTGAAAAGGGTGGACTTGCCAACATTGGGCAGGCCCACGATCCCGCAACGGAAACCCATGGGAAGCTCTTTCTAATCGTATGAAAGACGCGCCGATAGCGCCGTGCGCGTCGTTTGACCAGTATGATCCGCCGCTGACGCTACCCGCTGTGAACCGCATTGACCCACGGGCCGAAGGGCGATTGGCCGAGCCAGTCCACCTGAACCTTCGCGGTCAGTTCGTTGATCGGCAGCTGGGGTTTCGATCCAGGATGGACCGCGCGGCGCAGCGGGCGAGTGCCTGCAGGCATCGCGATCACTTCCGCCATGGCGCGCGGCACGTCCATCGGATCGGTCGAGCCTCCGCCTGTACGTTTGCCAAGCTGGTTGACGAGGGCAGGGTAGCCCGATGTGTGCGTACCGTCGGAACGTTCCAGCAGAGCCACACTGTTTTCGTTGGCGTTCTTCCAGATCATCGTGGGGTATCCACCCGGCTCAATCACGGTGACCTCGATGCCGTGTGGCACGAGCTCATACGCAAGGCCTTCGCTCAGCGCCTCGAGCGCGAACTTGGTCGGCGAATACATGCCGTAAGATGGCGCGATGACGCGGCCCAGCTGCGACGACACATTGATGATCAGACCGCTCTTTGCCTCCCGCATTCCGGGCAGAACCGCACGGATCATGCGCTGGGGACCGAACACGTTGGTGTCGAACGTGTGGAGCGTCGCTGCCATATCCTGAATCTCAAGCGGACCGCCATACGAAATGCCGGCATTGTTGATCAGCACATCGATCGGTCCGCCATTCGCGGCTATCGCCTGCTTCACGCCCTGTTCTACCTGAGTGTCCGACATGACGTCGATCTCGATCACCTGCAGATCCAGGTTTTCGTTGAGGGCAAGGGCGCTGAGTTCTTCGGCTTCGGGGCGCGGGAGATTGCGCATTGTTGCAAAAACCTTGGCGCCCTGCCGGGCAAAATGTTCGGCAGCGAGCCGACCGAAACCCGTCGAACACCCTGTGATGAGGACGCTCTTGCCTGAAAGGTCCGGCGTTGCGGCGAAGACGTCCTGCGTGGTGACGGTGGCCGCCGCGGCGAGCGCGCCGGTGGCGGCGGCTCCGGCAAGAAGGGAGCGGCGATTGATGGCGGTCATGGCTTTCTCCGAATTGATGTCGAGATCTTAGCCGTCTTGCAGCCGCAGCGCCACTTCGCTCATGAAGCGCGGATTATCCCCTTTGGCAAGCCATTCGGCCTCGGCCCCAATCGCGCCGAGCATCTGGATCAGATCATCCTGTTCAGCCTTGGAATAATTGCCGAGGACATGGCCTGTGACGCGGTCCTTGTGGCCGGGATGTCCGATGCCGATGCGCACGCGCCGAAAATCGGGGCCGAGATGCTGGTCGATCGAGCGCAGGCCATTGTGCCCGGCATGTCCGCCGCCTTCCTTAACCTTGACCTTGAACGGAGCGAGGTCGAGTTCGTCATGTAGCACCGTAAGCGCTTCGGTGCCGAGCTTGTAGAAGCGGAGCGCTTCACTCACGCTGCGGCCGCTCTCGTTCATGAAGGTGGCGGGTTTCAGCAGCAGGACTTTTTCGCTGCCGATGCGGCCTTCCTGAACCCAGCCCTGAAATTTCTTCTGCACCGGGCCAAATCCGTGCATTTCGGCAATCACGTCACACGCCATGAAACCGATATTGTGTCGGTGCATCGCGTATCGCGGTCCCGGATTTCCTAAGCCAGTCCAGATTTGCATGGGGTGGCAGATAGCGCACTGATCGGATGGGGCAATGTTTGAGTCGTGGTTTTTGCCCTCATACGCCGGGCGCGGGCATCTTGCTTTCCGCACCCCGTCCGGGGCGCAATGTCCTTGCACCTTCAGCGCTGCGGGGGGGGCGGTCGCACTGGCGGCGCAGCCAAGCCTGCCCTGTTCGTGCGCCAATCGGCGCCGCAGGCGCCGAAAGGCCGGGAGCCGCCCGAACCTACGCGAGGAAGCCAGGCGGACCGGATGGCCCGCGCCCGGCGTATGAGGGCGATAACAAAAACGCCGGACTGGTCTCCCAGCCCGGCGCCTTGGTGATTGTGTAACGAGGAAAGCGAGAGATTAATCTTCGCTCTTTTCTTCCTGTTCTTCGGCAGCATCCGCATCGGGACCCTGCTCGGTGGCTGCAACGCCGTCTGCCGGTACTTCCTCGTCGCTGTCGCCTTCTTCTTCGCTCTTCTTGAGAGCAGATGGAGCGACAAGCGTTGCGATGGTGTAGTCGCGATCTGTGATCGCGCTTTCGGCACCGTCAGGCAGGGTGACTTCACTGATGTGAATGGAATCGCCGACTTCCTTGCCCTCGACCGAAATCTCGATCTGGTCAGGGATTTTGTCGGATGCGCAGATAAGGTCGAGCTCGTGACGCACCACGTTGAGCACGCCGCCCTTTTCGAGGCCAGGCGATTGCTTTTCGTTGATGAACACAACCGGGATCTGGACTTCGATCTTGGCGTCTTTGGAAAGACGCAGGAAATCGACATGTGTCGGGCGATCGGTGACCGGGTGCAGAGCGACGTCCTTCGGGATCGTGCGAACCTTTTTCCCGCCGACTTCGACCTGAACGATCGAATTCATGAAGTGACCGGTGTTGAGCATCCGGACCAATTCCTTGGCTTCCAGATGGATGGGAGTGGGTTCTTCCTTACCGCCGTAGATAACAGCGGGGACCCGACCTTCGCGGCGAAGTGCACGGGAGGCTCCCTTGCCTGCCCGTTCGCGCGCTTCGGCCGGCAATGTAAGAGCTTCGCTCATGATACAAGCCTTTCGAATGCATTGTTAGATATGTGTTATCGGTGGCCGCCTCCAGGGATGACCAAGACACCGAAGTGCGCGCCCCTACCGGTACGGCCGCCGCTTGGCAAGATATTACTGGCCCAGGCGCGTGACGCGGTAACCGCGCTCTTCCAGCATGGTCACCAGACTGTGCGCGCCGACCATGTGGCCTGTGCCGACAGCGATGAGCGGGCGCGGAGCGGCCTTTAGATCGCTCTCCAGCATGTCCGCCCAGCGCCGGTTGCGCCGAACGATCAGAGCCTCGCGCAATTCCGGGTCCGCCATGATCCCGGTGCGCGTTGCTTCCTCGAGGATTTCGGTGTCCCCTTTCAACCAGGCATTACGCAGTCGGCCAGGGCGTTTGAGCGTCTGTTCAACCTCGAGAATAACACCTTCAAGCAGGTCGCGCTGATCGTCTTCTGAAAGACTGTCGAATATACTCAGCTGCGCCAAGGCTCCTTCGAACTCGCGTACGCCGCGTTCGGCAAAGTCGCGCGTCACCGCTCGGTCGACACCATTGGCCGGGTCACCGGTGGCGGCGACGCGGGCGATGATGAGCGCGGCTGCCCATGTCTCTACCGCGCTGAAATCGCTTTCGGAACGGTTGGACCGTTCAATGATCTCCCGGAGGGCAGGTCGCAGACCCGGATCGACGCGCTGCGTAAGCGCTGGCTGCCCTGGTGACGTGGCAAGTTCATTGAAGGTGCGCCCGATTGCCGCGCTATCATCCAACGCTGCGATTTCGACGATCAGGTAGTCGGCCTGATCCACCACTTGTTGGACAGCTTCGGTACGCCATTCGGCACCATCGGGAAGAGCGTGGATCGTGCCCAGCATCCACCCTTCGACGGTGCCATCTTCGCTTGTAATTTCGAAGACAAGCGGATTGGTGTCCGGTAAAAGTTCCTGCGGCGTCTCCGAACAGCCGGCCAAAGCCAGCGCGCCCAGAAACGCCGCAAGGAGATTACTTCGCGTCGGGGTCACTGCACCCGGTTTACGGTGATCCCGCGGGTTGACAGGTAATCCTGCACGCTGCGTTCACCGGCAAGGTGCCCGGCACCCACGGCGATAAAGACCGTACCCGGATCGTCCATGCGGGCATCGATCCATTCGGCCCAGTTTTCGTTGCGCATATACAGCAATTGTTCGGCGAGATTGGGGTGCGCCATCATGCCTTCGTTCATGAGGTTGCCGAGTTCCTCGACGTCGCCTTCCGACCATTCGGCCACAAGCTGATTGAGCGTCTCGATCCCGGCCATCGGATCCTCTGCACCTTCCAACAGGAACAGGATCTGCTGATCGACGGGGAGTTCATCGAAAATCGAAATCTGGAATTCGAGAGTCTCCAGCGCCACGCGCTCCGTGCCTTCGGGGACGGTCGCCTCGAGAACCTTTTCGACACCGAGATCGTCGCTGAAGCCCGACGCTTGCGTCACGATCTGAAGCAGGGCGATCGATGCAAGCCACGGTTCCATTCCGTCGAATGCCTGTGCCGGGATGCCGACTTTCGCCAATCCCTCTTCGTACGTGGTGCGCTGTTCATCGGTCATGAGGCTGCGGAGGGTCTGGCCGTCGGTCAGCATTCCCTTTCCTGCGATCAGCTGCCCCATCGACGCAGTGAGCTCAGGGTTCATGTCGATTTCCGTGACTAGCGAGCCGGAGCTCGAAATCGCGTCTCTCACAGGGCCGCTGTACCAATCGATGTCTTCCGGCAGCATATGCACCGTACCGAACAGATAGATCGTCGTGTCTTCGTCGGAAACTTCCCAAAGCGCAGGGACACCGGGCTGCGCTTCGACAGCTTCAGTGGCTTCGGAGACTTCTTCAGCTTCGGTGGCTTCGGCCTCTTCAGTCTGTTCGACAGCTTCGGTGTCCACCTCCTGTGCGATTGCAGGGGCCCCGGCGAAGAGAGCGAACGCGCCAACGGTTGAACAGAGCAGTGCGTTGAATTTCATGAAAGCTTCCCTTTGATTGAAACGACAATGTTTCGGCAATTCGGTAAAGTAGAAAAGATGTGCACGCGCAGTACGACGCGCAGAAATTACGCATGCCTTGTTAGATACGCAATTCAGAATCCGCCAGAGCTGTTATCGCAATCCAAAGCGTTAAGCCTGCTGGCCGATCCTATGGTCTTGCCCCGTCGTCGAAAATATCTTCAATGGGCATGTCGAATAAGCGCGAAATGCGGAACGCGAGCGGTAAGGACGGGTCGTGCTTGCCCGTCTCTATCGCATTCACGGCCTGCCGCGACACATCGAGGCGCCCCGCGAGTTCCGCCTGGCTCCAATCGCGTTCGGCGCGCAGGACCTTGAGACGATTCTTCACGCGCGATCTCTCAAGCGCTTGATGAGCACCGCCATCAGATACGCAGTCATGGCTGCGAGCGGTCCGAGGCGGAAATCGGCAGCGGACAGGTTTTCGAATGCGGGGGTGAACGCATCTGCAAGCAGAAACAGGACACTGGCGGCAAAGGCGGCAGACGTCCCCGCATGCCATGTTGCTAGAGTGTATTCGTCTTTCGTTCGAAACAGGAACATCAGTGCTGATGATGCCAAAACCAGTCCTGCGGCCAAACCTGCCACGAAACTGGGCAGGGTGTTCAGGTAGCCCGTCCAGAGAATGATCACAGCCGCAGACGCCGTGAGATGGCTGATAAAGAAATTGTCTGCCCCGCTTTTCGATTTGGATATCTGCATTGTTCCATCCCTTGTCATGAACACCTTCCTAAATGTCAGGTTATAGTGACTTTATGCGGCTCCTCTTTTCAGATGTCAACTATACCTTACAAATAGTAATGCGAGCGTGACTAGAGCCGCAGAATTCCGGGAGTAGCGGATCCTTTCCGTGCGCCATGTTGCGGTGCGGCATTGACGCTTTGTGGGCCATCCGCCAAAGCCTCGGGCCATGGAATCCGAGGTCAAAACCGCCACGCGCGAATCGTCTGCGGGCACGCGCGATCCGAGCCGCTCTTTCCAGGACATGATCCTGACGCTGCACGACTTCTGGTCGGCGGCGGGCTGCGTGATCCTGCAACCCTATGACATGCGGATGGGGGCAGGGACGTTTCATACCGCGACGACGCTGCGCGCGCTCGGTCCGGAGCCGTGGAATGCGGCATTCGTTCAGCCTTGCCGCCGCCCGACCGATGGCCGCTATGGAGAGAATCCGAACCGGCTGCAGCATTATTACCAGTATCAGGTCATCCTGAAGCCGAGCCCGGCCGACATTCAGGAGCTTTATCTCGACAGCCTGAAAGCCATCGGTGTCGACCCGCTGAAACACGACATCCGCTTCGTCGAAGATGATTGGGAAAGCCCGACGCTCGGTGCGTGGGGCCTGGGCTGGGAAGTGTGGTGCGACGGGATGGAAGTCACCCAGTTCACGTATTTCCAGCAGATGGGCGGGTTCGATTGCAAGCCGGTGGCGGGCGAACTGACCTACGGGCTCGAACGGCTTGCGATGTATATCCAGGGCGTCGACAATGTGTACGACCTCGATTTCAACGGCCGCGGCGTATCGTATGGCGAGGTCTTCCTTGAAAACGAAAAGCAGATGTCGAAATGGAATTTCGAGGTTGCGGACACCGATGCGCTGTTCGACCTCTTCGCCAAGGCCGAGGCTGAGTGCCGCAACGCACTCGGCAACAACGTGCCGATTGCCGCCTATGAACAGGCGATCGAAGCCAGCCATATCTTCAATCTGTTGCAGGCACGCGGCGTGATCAGCGTGCAGGAACGCGCCAGCTATATGGGCCGCGTCCGCGATCTCGCGCGCTCGTCCTGCGAAACCTATGCCGAGCAGATGGCGCCGACATGGGAAGCGAAGTTTCCCGGATGGAGCCTCATCTGATGGCCGATTTCCTGCTTGAGCTTCGATCCGAAGAGATACCTGCGCGGATGCAGGCTGGCGCGCGGGCCGAGCTGGAAAAGCTGTTTCGGCGCGAGATGGATGCAGCCGGTGTTGCAGTCGGCGACCTGACCGTATGGTCGACCCCGCGCCGCCTTGCGCTGATTGCGAAGGGTCTGCCGACCGAGACCGAGGCCGTGCACGAGGAAGCCAAGGGCCCACCTGTAGGCGCGCCCGATCAGGCGGTGGACGGTTTCTGCCGCAAGAACGGGGTAGAGCGCGGCGCGCTCGAAGTGCGCGATGTGAAGGGTCGCGAGACGTATTTTGCCGTGATCGAGAAACCCGGCCAAGCGGTCAGCGACCTGCTTGCCGCCGCAATCCCGGCGATCATCCGCGATTTCTCCTGGCCCAAGAGCATGCGCTGGGGCGACGCCTCGCTCAGCAGTGAAAGCCTGCGCTGGGTGCGCCCGCTATCCGGCATCGTCGCGCTGCTGGGCGGAGAGGTCGTGCCATGCATCATGGACGGCCTCGCCAGCGGACGGGAGACCGTGGGCCACCGCTTTCATTCCGATGGCGTGATCACGATCGACGGCGCGGACGATTATGCGGACAAGCTGCGCAGCGCATCGGTGATCGTCGATCACGAGGAGCGCGCAGCGATGATCCGTGATGGCGCAAAGACCGCTGCCGAGGCGGCGGGACTCGCGCTGGTCGAGGATGAGGGACTTGTGACCGAGAATGCGGGCCTGACCGAATGGCCGGTCCCGCTGCTCGGGCGCTTCGACGAACAATATCTCGATGTGCCGCCAGAGGTCATTCAGCTTACCGCGCGGGTGAACCAGAAATATTTCGTGTGCGAAGACGCTGCGAATGATGGCCAGAACCGCCTCGCCAATGCCTTCGTCTGCACCGCGAACATCGCGGCGGCGGATCCGGCGGTGGTCGTCGATGGCAACCGCAAGGTCCTCGCGGCAAGGCTGTCCGACGCGAGGTTCTTCTGGGAGCTCGACCAGAAGACGACGCTCGCCGAGCACGCCAAGAAGCTGGAGCGGATTACGTTTCACGAGAAGCTGGCCACGGTTGCCGACAAGGTCGAGCGCGTGGCGAAACTGGCGCGCTGGCTGTGCGAGGAGGGCATCGTCAACGGCGACCCCGATCTCGCGGAGCAGGCCGCGCAGCTGTGCAAGGCCGATCTCGTCACCGAAATGGTCGGCGAGTTTCCTGAGTTGCAGGGCCTGATGGGCGGATATTACGCCGAGAAGGAAGGCCTGCCGCTAGAGGTCGCGCACGCGATCCGCGATCACTACAAGCCGGTCGGGCAGGGCGACGAAGTGCCAACCGCGCCCGTGACGGTGGCGGTGTCGTTGGCGGATAAGCTGGATACGCTTGCAGCATTCTTCGAGATTGAGGAATTTCCGACGGGCTCGAAGGACCCATTTGCGCTAAGACGGGCTGCAATCGGAGTCTTGAGGCTCGTCCGAGAAAATGGGCTTAAGCTTCATCTTGGAATGGCGCTTGGGCTCGGGTGGCTCGGTCATCATAGTGATCGGCAGCTTTCGGATGCTGATATCGACCGCCGGAAGATAATCACATCGGTGCCCTATTTTTTGAATGACCGCTTGTCAGTAGTTTTGAAAGAGGCTGGCATTCGTCATGACTACGTTGCTGCCTCCACGGATTGGAATTGGTCGGTTGACGGGCGCATCGACCGGGTCGAGGCGAGAGCCCGCGCACTGACTAACTTCCTCGGCTCTGAAGACGGCACCAACCTCCTCGCAGGCTACAAGCGTGCGGCGAATATCCTCAAGAAAGAGGATTACGACGCTTCCGCGTCCATGGAACCCGAGCACACGGGCGAGGAAGACCCGCTTGCGCTCGCGGGCAAGCCGGAATTCGACGCCGTCATCGCTGAAACCGGTCAGACGGATGGCAAATCGCTTTCCTACTCGCCCGAACCCGCCGAAAAGGCCTTGATCGACGCGCTCGACGTGGCGGCACCAAAGGCGGCTTCGTCCGTTGAGAGCGAAGACTTCGAGGCCGCCATGGCCGCGCTCGCAAGCCTGCGCGCGCCGATCGACGCTTTCTTTGAGGATGTAATTGTCAATGACCCTGATCAGGACAAACGCGCGGCCCGCCTTGCCCTGCTCGCGCGGTTCCGCGATGCGGTCCACAAGGTCGCCGATTTCAGCCGTATCGAAGGGTGAAACCGTGTTGGACAATTGTCATGCATATCCAACATCGTGATTGAGCATTAATTACAGACGCTTAAAGGCGTTTCTTCAGGGTGACATGTTGGACAATGTGTCAAGCAAAGTAGGAAATTAAATGTCGCAGCAAACGGTCTATCATTTCGGCGGAAATGCCGCGCATGACGATCCGCGCCAGGGCGACAAGACCGTCACCGGGGGCAAGGGCGCGAACCTTGCCGAAATGGCCAGCATCGGCCTGCCCGTGCCGCCCGGCTTCACGATCACGACCGAGCAATGCCTCGAATATCTTGCGGGCGACAAGACATTCGATAACGGCCTGAGATCCGCTGTCGCAGATGCGGTGGCGCATATAGAGCGATCGGTCGGGAAGACGTTCGGCGATGCGTCGGACCCGCTGCTTGTCTCGGTCCGTTCGGGCGCGGCAATCTCCATGCCCGGCATGATGGACACGGTGCTGAACCTTGGCCTCAATGATGAAACGGTTGAAGGCCTTGCGAATACCAGCGGCGATGCCCGTTTCGCATGGGACAGCTACCGCCGGTTCGTACAGATGTATTCCGACGTGGTGCTAGGCGTCGATCACGGCCTGTTCGAAGAAGCGCTCGAGATCACGAAGGAAGACAACGGCTATTACGCCGATACCGAGCTTTCCGCCGATGAGTGGCGGGCGCTGGTGAGCGAGTTCAAATCCATCGTCCAGACCGAGCTGGGGGAGCCGTTCCCGCAGGACCCGCAGGCACAGCTGTGGGGCGCGATCGGTGCGGTTTTCGATAGCTGGGATACCGATCGGGCGAAGATTTACCGCCGTCTCAATGATATCCCGCACGATATGGGCACCGCCGTCAACGTGCAGGCGATGGTGTTCGGCAATATGGGCGACACCAGTGCGACCGGTGTTGCGTTCACGCGCGATCCCGCGACCGGTGCGCGCGCCTATTACGGCGAATATCTTATCAACGCGCAGGGCGAAGACGTGGTCGCCGGCATTCGTACCCCGCAATACCTGACCAAGGATGCGCGGGAGGCGGCAGGCGCCAAACCGCTCAGCATGGAAGAGGCCATGCCGGACGCATATGGCGAGCTGGCGCGTGTGTTCGACCTGCTCGAAGGGCATTACAGGGACATGCAGGATATCGAGTTTACCGTGGAACGCGGCAAGCTCTGGATGCTGCAGACGCGCAGTGGGAAGCGCACGGCGAAAGCGGCGCTGAAAATGGCGGTCGACATGGTCGGAGAAGGCCTGATCGAAGAGCAAGAAGCCGTACGCCGGGTCGATCCCATGGCGCTCGACCAATTGCTTCACCCGACGCTCGATCCCTCGGCAGAGCGCAATGTGCTTGCCACTGGCCTGCCCGCGTCGCCGGGGGCGGCGGCGGGTAAAATCGTGCTGGACGCCGACACGGCCGAGCAATGGTCCCAGCGCGGCGACAAGGTGATCCTGGTCCGCGTCGAAACCAGTCCCGAGGACATCCACGGCATGCACGCGGCGCAGGGTATCCTGACCGCCCGCGGCGGCATGACGTCACACGCGGCGGTCGTTGCACGCGGGATGGGCAGGCCGTGCGTATCGGGCGCGAGCGGTGTGACGATCGATCGCAAGACAAGAACGCTGCGGATCGGCTCGCAAGAGCTGAAAGAAGGCGACGAGATCACGCTCGACGGGGCGAACGGTCAGGTCATGCTCGGCATCGTCCCGACCGTGAAGCCGGAACTGGCGGGCGATTTTGGCACATTGATGGTGTGGGCGGACAAGCTGCGCCGGATGAAGGTGCGAACCAATGCGGAAACGCCGGACGATTGCCGGATGGCGCGGCAATTCGGCGCCGAGGGCATCGGGCTTTGCCGCACCGAGCACATGTTCTTCGATGCCGGTCGTATCAGTGCGGTCCGGCAGATGATCCTTGCCGAGGATGAGAAGGGGCGCCGCAAGGCGCTCGAAATGCTGCTGCCCGAACAGCGCGCCGATTTCACCGGTATCTTCGAGGTCATGACGGGCCTCCCGTGCACGATCCGTCTGCTCGATCCGCCGCTCCACGAATTCCTGCCCACGCAGGATGCGGATTTCGAAGATCTCGCCGATGCAACCGGGCTTGGGGTCGATCACCTCAAGCGCCGTGCGGGCGAGCTGCATGAATTCAACCCGATGCTCGGTCATCGCGGCTGCAGGCTCGGCATAACCTTTCCCGAAATCTACGAGATGCAGGCACGGGCGATCTTCGAAGCTGTCTGCGCCGTACAGAAATCGAGCGGCGAAGCTCCTCTGCCCGAGATAATGATCCCGCTCGTCGCGACTAAGCGCGAACTGGAATTGCTGCGGGCGCTTGTCGACCGCGTGGCCGAAGAGGTGTTTGCAGAGCAGGGCGAGCGGGTCGATTACCTGGTCGGCACCATGATCGAACTGCCGCGCGCCGCATTGATGGCCGGAGAGATCGCACACCACGGTGAATTCTTCAGCTTCGGTACGAACGATTTGACCCAGACGACCCTTGGCGTGTCGCGCGATGATTCAGCGCGCTTCCTCGCCCCCTATGTCGACAAGGGGATATTCCCGCGCGATCCGTTCGTTAGCCTCGACATCGACGGGGTCGGACAGCTGGTCGAAATGGCGGCGGAACGGGGCAGGGCGACCCGACCCGATATCAAGCTCGGCATTTGCGGAGAGCATGGCGGCGATCCTGCCAGCATCGCGTTCTGCGAGAAAGTCGGCCTCGATTACGTAAGCGCCTCTCCGTACCGCGTGCCGATCGCCCGGCTCGCTGCGGCGCAGGCGGCGCTCAGGGGTTAACGCCAACCGGTCAGGGTGAGGATTTCAAACGTCTCGGTAACCTTGCCGTCGTCATCCCGCAAAGCATCGAAGGCGGCTTGAGCCCGGGCCCAGCCAATGCGCGTAATGGGCGGGGCAGGGCTGGCAAGCGAACTGGTCAGACCGTGGTCGCGAAGATCCGCGATCATCCGGTCGAGCGAGGAGAAGCGAACTCTGACCGGATAGCTGTCCACGACCTGGCGGGAGAACCCGGCACGTTCGAGGAGGGCAGTCCCAGCGCGGTTGTCGACCTGCGGATGGATGCGGGCCGCGGGCCGATCGCCGTCTGCGACCAAGGCTAGCTGTCGGAGCACCGGTACGCTGCCCGCTCCCGGAAAAGCGGCCATGAACAATCCTCCGTCGATGAGCGCATTTCGGGCGTGGATGAGCGCGCCGGGAAGATCGTTGACCACGCCGAGGCCAAGGAGGTGAACGATCAGGTCGTGGGCCTCGAACGGACCAGGCCGTTCCTCGTCGAACTCGCCGAGCGGTGCGGCGGTCACAGCGTTGATTTGCGATCCGAGTGCGTCCGAAAGATCCGCGGGGGCAGGCCCGACTACCAGCGGTTTCTTCGCGGCAAACCGCATGAAGTCGAGCCGCTCGGCAATGTCGTCCGTCATCATTCGGACGAGATAATCCGCGCCATCAGCGGCGTTGCGGCGAAACCTGGCGCGCTGCCATTTCGCGGCGGCACGCTGGCGGTCGAAGATTTTCGGCGGCGCGGAGTTCATCGCTCAGCCCACTGCCGCGCTTGCCCAGAGACTGCAAGCCGTGGCAAGCATTGGCGATGAAGTTCGCCGCACAGATTGCCGGTGGTTTGAGCCCGGTGATTGACCTTGTCTATCCTCCGCGGTGTCCACTTTGCGGGGATGCCGTGGCCGTGCAGGGCGGGATGTGCGCGGAGTGCTGGGGCAATCTTGAAGTTCCCGGAACCCCCGCCTGCATCCGCTGCAACCGGCCGGTTGCGAATGGCGTTACCAATTGCGCCGGGTGCGAGAGCAAGGCGCCGCGCCATGCAGGCGTGCACGCGGCGACGCTATATAACGATGCATCGCGGAAGCTCATTCTTGCATTCAAACATGGCGGCAAAATCTCGCTCGCGGGGTTGCTTGCCCGATTGATGGCGTCGCGGCTGCCAGATTTTGTGAGCGAGCCGCCCCTGTTGGTGCCAGTGCCCTTGCACCGCTGGCGACTCTGGCATCGCGGTTTCAATCAGGCTGCCTTGCTCGCCCGAGAACTGGAGCGCCTTGGCAAAGGCGAATTGCTGGTCGACGCGCTGATCCGAGCGAAGCGAACACCAAACCTCGGCGGCTTGGGGAGGGGGCAGCGCGAGCAAGCTCTGGTCGGTGCGATATCGGTTCGAAATTCTCGCGTCCACCAATTCAGGGATCGCGATATCATGCTGGTGGATGACGTGTTGACCAGCGGCGCGACGAGCGATGCATGTGTGGATGCGCTGCTGGATGCAGGCGCCCGATCGGTTCGCATCGCGTGCTTCGCGCGCGTCGTGGATGGATCGGGAATGGGCGGAAAAGCGAGAAATCCGGGCCCAAAACATAACGCCCGAGGTCATGAAGACCTCGGGCGCCACGTGACGAAATGATGCGGAACCGCTCTTAAGAGCTCAGATGGCCACCCCCTAACTTGGCCATCAGGATCCTATCCCTCATCGTTCAACCAGACCAATCCAACACCCCGCTGTTGGGCCTTGATCTGACCACCCCCTGAACCTGGCACTGTACCGCGCCGATGTTCGGTGGAGAGCTTTTGACGGCTCGTGCGAGCTTTCTTCCATTCGACGGAGAGATTCGAAAGATGAAACATCTGTCACATCCGATTTTGGCTAACATCTGTTGTCATAGTGCAACAAATCGTCGCAACTGGTGACCCGTTGGGCGTCATCCCGTATCGATGCGAGACGAAATGAGGAGCCGACAACCAGTGAACGATAATTCAGTATCCCGCGAGGAGCGCGAATCCGGATCGCGTTTCGTCCCGAAGTTCGATTCGAATGGCTTGCTGACCGCTGTGGTCGTCGATGTCGATTCGAAAGATGTGCTCGTCGTCGCCTTCATGAATGCCGAAGCTCTGGCGCGCACGCGAGAGAGCGGCAATGTCCACTTCTGGTCACGATCTCGCGGCAGATTGTGGCTGAAAGGCGAGACCTCGGGCAATTTCCTGAAGGTGGAGAAAATGTTGGTCGATTGCGATCAGGATGCTCTGGTCATTCATGCGTCGCCTGATGGCCCGACGTG
This sequence comes from Erythrobacter ani, assembly GCF_019204025.1. Lineage (GTDB taxonomy): Bacteria > Pseudomonadota > Alphaproteobacteria > Sphingomonadales > Sphingomonadaceae > Erythrobacter > Erythrobacter ani. The sequence continues at coordinate 60,558 of NZ_JAGSPB010000003.1, read as the reverse complement.
CCACACGGGAGCGCGATCCTGTTTCTATCGGCGGCTCGATCCGGACGCTGACGATGCGAGCGCACTGTTCTCGGCTTCCCGTTAAGGTTAGGGGTTGACGTTCACGTAAAGGGAAGGTAGGTGGTCATACATGGCTACCGCACCTGCAAACGAAAACACGCGAAATGTCACCGGATCAGAGAGCCGCCGCAATGGCGCGCACCTCGACAGGCCTGACAAGCATGAGCGTGAGCAATTTTCGATCTCCGACCTGACCTCCGAATTTGGTTGCACCGCACGCGCGCTCCGCTTTTATGAGGACGAAGGGCTTATCAGTCCGGCACGCGTCGGTCTGACCCGCGTTTACTCGAAGCGCGATCGTGCTCGGCTTGCGTGGATCATGCGGGCCAAGAATGTCGGCTTCAGCCTCACCGAAATTCGCGAGATGATCGATCTGTATGATCTCGACGATGGCCGAGTAGAGCAGCGCCGTGTCACGGTTGAGAAATGCAAAGCGCACATCGCCAAGCTCAAAGCTCAACGAGCGGACATCGATTCCTCGATCAAGGAATTGACCGACTTCGTTACCGATATCCAAAATCTAGATCTTGGATAGTGATATCCAAAAACTCGATCCGCTCTAAAATCGGCCTTGATCGCCGAGTCGCCAACAATAATCTTCAAACGCTCATCAAGGGAATCTTTTGATGCCGACTTATACCGCTCCAACCCGCGACACCCGTTTCGTAATCAACGAAATGCTCGATCTGGCAAGCTACGGAAATCTTCCAGGTTTCGAAAATGCGACGCCCGACATGATCGATGCGATTGTGAACGAAGCCGGCAAGTTCGCCTCCGAAGTTCTCGCTCCAATCAACCAGATCGGTGACGAGCAGGGCTGCACCCGTCATGAAGACGGCTCGGTTACGACGCCCGACGGGTTCAAGGAAGCGTACGATGCCTATGTCGAGGGTGGTTGGGGCACGCTTGCGAAGCCCGAGGAATATGGCGGGCAGGGTCTGCCGCATGTGCTCGGCTTCGTGATGGAAGAATTTACTGCCACCGCCAATCAGGCGTTCGGCATGTATCCTGGCCTGACCAATGGCGCATCGGCGGCGATCGAAGCCGCTGGTTCGCAGGAGCAGAAAGATACTTACCTGCCGAAGATGATTTCGGGTGAATGGTCCGGCACGATGAACCTGACCGAGCCGCATTGCGGCACCGACCTCGGCATGATCCGCACCAAGGCGGAGCCGCAGGGCGATGGATCGTACAAGATCACCGGGACCAAGATTTTCATCTCCGCCGGCGAACACGACCTGACGAGCAATATCATTCACCTGGTGCTCGCGAAGACCCCAGGCGCCCCTGACAGTTCAAAGGGCATTTCGCTCTTCATCGTGCCGAAGTTTCTCCTCGACGAAAACGGCGAACCGGGTGAACGCAATGGCGTGAGCTGCGGTTCGATCGAAAAGAAAATGGGCATCCATGGCAACTCGACGTGTGTCCTCAATTACGACGGGGCCACCGGATATATGGTTGGCGAAGAAAACAAGGGTCTCGCCGCCATGTTCGTTATGATGAACGCAGCGCGCCTCGGGGTCGGTATGCAGGGCCTCGCGCAGGCTGAAGTCAGCTATCAGAACGCCGTGAACTACGCGCTCGATCGCCGTCAGGGCCGCGCGCTCTCCGGACCGGCCGAACCTGAAAAGCAGGCCGACCCGATCTTCGTTCATCCCGATGTTCGCCGTATGCTGATGGACGCGAAGGTCTTCAACGAAGGCATGCGTGCGCTGTGTCTGTGGGGTGCGCTTCAGGTTGACCTGACGCACAAGGCTCAGACCGAGGAAGAGCGCGGGCTCGCCGATGAACTGATTGGCCTCATGACTCCCGTCATCAAGGGTTACGGCACTGACAAGGGCTATGACATCGCGAACAACATGCAGCAGGTCTATGGCGGACACGGCTATGTCAAGGAATGGGGCATGGAGCAGTTCGTGCGCGATAGCCGCATCGCCATGATCTACGAAGGCACGAACGGCGTGCAGGCGATGGATCTGTGCGGACGCAAGCTCGCATCGAAGGGCGGCAAGGCCGTGCAGGCATTTTTCGCCATGATTGACGAGGAAATCGCCGCTGCGAAGCAGGATGAAGCCCTAAAGGATCTGGCAGAGCGCCTTGAAAAAGCACTCGGAGAACAGAAAGCCGCGACGATGTGGTTCATGCAAAACGCCATGCAGAACCCGAACCATCTCGGCGCCGGCGCGCATCATTACATGCACATCATGGGCATCGTGACGCTCGGCTTTTTCTGGTTGAAGATGGCAAAGGTAGCGAAGGACGCTCTGGCCGGTGAACCGGAAGACAAGGCGTTCTACGAAGCGAAGCTGACTTCCGCTGCATATTATGCCGAACGCTTCCTGCCCGACGCCGGCGCTCTGCGCCGCAAGCTTGAGGCGGGCAGCGACAACATGATGAAGCTGTCGGAAGAGGCATTCGCCACAGCAGCCTGATCGAATACGAAATCGTCACGCAAAGAGGCTCGGGAGTGGGGACTCCCGAGCCTTTTTCGTTGGGTCCGACCATTTTGGAGTCACATTTCGCCGCGTTCCGCGCGGGCGAAGACCGTCTCCCAATCGGCCAGATTGTCCCTGGCATCGCGGACGAAATGACTGCGTCGAACATAGCCCAGCGTTGCGGCGGCAAGCCACGAACCGGGGGCCTTGAGCGGGCGAGCCACCTGGCACAGCAGTATGATCCGCGCCTCGTCAGTGTCGTTGTGAACCTCATGCTCGTAAGTGTCGTCAAAGAGGGTCCATTTGCCCTCATCCCAATGCAGGCGCTGATCGCCCACCCGCATCCAGCATGAGGCGCGATCGCGCGGGATTTCTAGCCCGAGATGCGCGGTGATGAATGCTTTCGTGACGCCGCGATGGGGTACGATCCGCGCGCCTGGAGCAAGGATCGAGAAGAATGCGGAGTTCAGGCCGGGAATACTGCTCACCAGTTCCGCAGTGCGAGGCGCGCGCGCGATATTTTCCTCCTGCCGGTGTCCGTAGCCGACAAGGAAGAAGCTGCGCCACGAATTGTCCCGCATGATCCGCCGATGATCGGGAGATATCTCACGGAGCGGCGGGATTGCATCGCGGTGTCGATAGATCGCCAACGCTTCCTCACGGATAGCCTGCCAATCGTCGGCGAGCGGCTGCGTCCAGTCGAAATCGGACGCATCAAACACGGGACGGTCGGATATTAGCGAACTCGATGCGATGACTGCGTTGACCTTGTGCCGCTGTTTTTTCGCAAACCGATAGTGGAGCGGCTTGGCCGATTCCCTGGCGGTCGGGGCGGCTCCATTCGACAAGTCCATCGAAACCTCCTTCGTTCGAACGATGTACTGGCAAGGCCAAGTCTATCGAACGAGCGGGGAGGTTTCTTATGAGTTTCGATCAACGCTTTTGGGAATCCGGCCTATGGCGATGCTAAGTGAGGACTCCGACGTAATCGCCTCATTCTACCGGCAGAAATTCCGGGACCGAAAGATACCGCTCACCAGTATCGTAGTTGAAGCCCATCACGCGCGATCCAGAAGAGAGATCGGGCAGTTTCTTGGCGATCGCTGCCAGGGTCGCTCCGGACGAAATGCCGATCAGCATGCCCTCTTCACGCGCGGCGCGGCGAGCCATTTCCTTGGCGTCATCGGGATCCACGGTGATGGCCCCGTCAATGGCGTCGGTGTGAAGGTTATCGGGAATAAAGCCGGCGCCAATGCCCTGAATGGGGTGCGGTCCAGGTGAGCCGCCATTTATGACCGGCGATCCTTCGGGTTCCACACCATAAGCCTTAAACCCACTCCAATGTTTTTTGAGCTCCTCAGCGCATCCAGTCAGGTGGCCGCCGGTTCCGACGCCGGTAATCAACACGTCGATCGGATTGTCGGCGAAGTCGGCCAGAATTTCCTGAGCGGTTGTACGAACATGGACGGCGACGTTCGCAGGATTCTCGAACTGGCTCGGCATCCAGGTGCCGTCGGTGTTCTCGACGATCTCGGTCGCGCGTTCGATCGCGCCTTTCATTCCCTTTTCCTTGGGCGTGAGGTCGAATGTGGCGCCGTATGCGAGCATAAGGCGGCGGCGCTCGACCGACATGCTCTCCGGCATGACCAGCACCAGTTTGTAGCCTTTCACAGCCGCTACCATAGCGAGGCCGATGCCGGTGTTCCCGCTTGTGGGTTCAACGATGGTGCCGCCCGGTTTGAGCTTGCCCGAACTCTCCGCATCCTCGACCATGGCAAGCGCAATGCGATCCTTGATCGAGCCGCCGGGATTGGCACGTTCCGATTTCAACCACACTTCGTGATCGGGAAACATACGCGACAGGCGGATGTGCGGGGTTTTGCCGATCGTTTCGAGAATGCTGTGCGCTTTCATGTCAGGCCTCCTGGGGATTGGTCTTTTCTGGGTTCTGATCGTCTTCTAACAAATTGTCCGGCGGATCGAAGGTCTTTGTTGTCCGAAGCACCGGGAATACGCGGCTCCACAGACCAACGGTTACAATCGCCCCGATCCCGCCCACGACGACGGCGGCGACCGGGCCAATCAGGAATGCGAGCGTGCCGGAGAAGAAATCTCCGCCTTCGTTGGAGGCGCTGATGGTGAGCAGGCTGACCGAGGAAACGCGCCCACGTTTGTCGTCTGGCGTATGCAACTGGATCAATGACTGGCGAATATACACACTGAACATGTCCGCTGCGCCGACGATGAACAGCATGGCCAGGCTGAGCGGCATGGATTTCGAAAGGCCGAAGACGATCGTCGCCACGCCAAAGATTGCCACAGCCCAAAGCATTTTCGGCCCAACGCCTGTCTTGATCGGGCGGAAAGAAAACCACAGCGCTGTCAGTGCCGCCCCGACCGCCGGAGCCATTGCGAGCTGGCTTAGTCCCGTCTCCCCCACTTGCAGGATATCGCGTGCATAGACCGGGAACAGGGCCGTGGCTCCGGCCAGAAAAACCGCGAGAAGATCGAGTGTGATTGCTCCGAGCACCATCTTATTGTGCACCACGTATTTCAGGCCGTCGACGATAGCTCCGATGGGCCGCTGGTCTTTTCGAACGGCGGGTTGAGGAACTTTGCCGATCAACGAAAGCGCGATCATTGATACAGCGAACAATCCAGTCGCGACCGCATAGGGAAGGGCAGGTTCGATAGAATACAGATATCCGCCGAGCGCGGGCCCTCCGATCATGCCGACTTGCCATGATATCGATGACAGTGCGATTGCCGTGGGCAAAATAGGCTTCGGCACGAGGTTGGGAGCGAGCGCGGAGAGGGCAGGCCCGGCAAACCCCCGCGCGATACCGAGCAGGACCGCGATGCCGAACAGGATGGGGATCGATATTGAGCCGGTCCAGGTGGACCACCCAAGTATGCCAGCGCAGATAAGCTGGAGAAGCACCGTCAGACGCCCGAGTGAACGCCGATCGAAACGATCCGCGGCCAGACCGGAAAACGGGGTCAGGATAAAGAGCGGCAGGAACTGCAGAAGCCCGATGAGAGCAAGCTGCCCGGATGCCTCGGCAATTGTCAGACCGGCATCGCGCGCGATGTTATAGGTTTGCCAACCGATGATCAGAAGCATGGCGTATTGTGCCAGCGTCATCGACAGGCGGCTCAGCCAGTAACAGCGGAAATTATGGATCCGAAAAGGATGTTGCGATGGATCGGTGCTGGTGTCGTTCACTCATGCGCCATGGCAGGACACAAGACGTCTGCCAAGCCAGCTATGCTACCTTAAAATGCAACGCCAACTTAGTGGCCGAGCGCGATTAGCGGTTCCGGCGCAGACGTGGGTTTGGCTGCAAAGTGTCGATAATGCTCATGAAATCGTCAAGGCGAATGATGCGTTCGAACTGGAAGCCAGCGCGGTTGTCGCGGGTCCAAATGACATAGGCTTCAATCCGCCCGACGACGGGAAGGCGAATGATTACGCGGTCGCCGCGCTTCAGTTTTTCCGCATCGTCGACCATGAAGCCGTGTGCGGACATGTTGCTGACGTGGAGATTCAGATCGCCGTGCGCAAAATGCTCCACGATCACCGGGAAATCGACCGGATGACGCGCCGCGCGGCGCAAATCGGTGACGCTTAAATTTGCTCCCGCTGACACGATTGCACGACCTCCATTATCATTCACTGCGATCCCTAATGCACCGCAAAGGCTGATAATTGGTAAATCGCAGGGAAAGCCGAGCCTCGGGTCCGTGTCAGCGGGTGACGATGGCGTGTTTCTTCTTGCCGAGACTTAGCTTTAATGCCTCACCCTTGGCAGGCGCGATTAGGAAACCGGGATCGCTTATGGCCTTGCCTTCGAGCTTGACCGCACCTTCGGTCAGCTTGCGCTTAGCCTCGCCATTCGATGCGGTGAAGCCCAGCTCTGTGAGCACCGCGCCTATCCGCATGCCCTCCGGTCCGACCGAAAGGGTCGGCAAGTCTTCGCCCGCCCCGCCACCGGCGAAGGTATCACGCGCTGTTGCTTGTGCGGCGCTTGCTGCATCGGCGCCGCGGACCATGGCGGTCACCTCATTGGCCAATATTTCCTTGGCCTGGTTGATTTCTGCCCCTTCGAGCGTCTCGAGACGGGCGATTTCCTCTAGCGGAAGATCGGTGAACAGCCGCAGGAAACGGCCGACATCGCGATCATCGGTGTTGCGCCAATATTGCCAGAAGTCATACGAAGGAAGCTGGTCCTCGTTAAGCCAGACGGCACCGGCGGCGGTCTTTCCCATCTTCGCGCCATCGGCGGTCGTTAGCAGCGGTGTCGTCAGGCCGAATAGTTCGTGCCCTTCCATCCGGCGACCGAGCTCCATCCCGTTGACAATGTTGCCCCATTGATCGCTGCCGCCCATTTGGAGTCTGCAATCATAGCGGCGCGCAAGTTCGAGGAAATCGTACGCTTGCAGGATCATGTAATTGAATTCGAGGAAAGTCAGCGGTTGTTCGCGGTCAAGCCTAAGCCTGACTGAATCAAAGGTCAGCATCCGATTAATGGTGAAATGTGGACCGACATCGCGAAGAAGTTCGACATAGCCGAGCTGTGAAAGCCATTCGTCATTATTCACCATGACCGCATCGGTAGGGCCATCGCCGAAGGTCAGCAGCTTTTCAAAAACAGTGCGGATCGAGGCGATATTGTCGTCGATCGCATCGGACGTCAGCAGTTTTCGGCTCTCGTCTTTTCCTGAAGGGTCGCCGACTTTGGTGGTTCCGCCACCCATGATGACGATCGGTTTGTGACCAGCCTGCTGCAATCGGCGCAGCATCATGATTTGTACAAGGCTGCCGACATGCAGGCTCGGCGCGGTCGCATCGAAGCCGATATACCCAGGGATCACCTGCTTGCTCGCCAGTTGATCCAGCGCGCCCGGATCGGTCACCTGGTGAATGTATCCCCGCTCATCAAGCAGGCGCAAAAGATCGGATTCGTAATTCTCGCTCATGGCGCAAGCGCTTAACAGCGGGGGCGGTGCTGGGGAAGGGCTTGCCCACCTGATCGCGCTCCGCAATAGGGACATCATGAACCCCTTGATGCTTCACCAGACATGCGATCTCGGACCGATCCGGGCGGTCACCGCTTCGATCACCCCGACCGAGGCCGGTTGCGAGGCGCAGTTTCGGCTCGACGGGCGAGCGGATGCGATCGTGCTTCCGCGTAAGGCGCAGCCGGAACGTATGGACAACCTCTGGAAGACGACTTGCTTCGAGATTTTCTGGCAACCGATCGGCGGATCGTCCTACCGCGAATTCAATCTGTCACCCTCGGGGCGTTGGGCCGCCTACGATTTCGACAGTTTTCGCGAAGGGATGCGCGACGCCCCGGTCGCTGCTATCACCGTTGATTGCTCACATGACGAAAGCGGGCTGGTCCTCAACGCGAGCATAGCGGCCAAGCTGCCTGATCCTGCGCAAGTCGCACTCAACGCAATTGTCGAGCACGAAGGCGGCGACCTCCAGTTCTGGGCGCTCGCTTTCCCACCGGGCAAGCCGGAGTTCCATTCCGAAGCATGCCGGCAGATGATCGTCGAACGGGCCTAGGCTGCGGCGTTGCCGAATGGCGAATTGAGCTGGACGATCTTCCAGTTAAGCAGCATCGCAAAGCTTACCCAGGCCAAATATGGCGCATTCAGCCATCCTGCGAGCTGTGAATATTGCGGCAGGACGACGAAGAGCGACAACACAGAAAGCCAAAGAAACACGTTCTCCAGCAATGCCCAGTCCGGTCGCTTGATCTTGAAGAAGAGCGGCGACCATCCGAGATGCAGGACGAAATTCACAGCGAATAGCGCGATAACGATATTGCGATCGGCGCTGGTGGGTGCGCCCACCCATGCAAGATAGAAACTCCAACCGGACAGGCCCAAAATCAGTGTCCAGGCAGGACCGAATGCCCAATCGGGCGGCTGCCAGCTGGGTTTGTTGAGGTTCCTGTACCACTCACCGATCTCGGTCAGGGCGCCTCCCGCTCCGCCTAGGATGATTGCCCAAAGGCCTGCGATGATTGCGGGGGTCCATTCCATGTTGATGGGCATAGGCCCATACCCGCGCAAATACCATTGCCTTTGACCGGCGGGTGTTCCAACCACGCTCCATGAAATTTGGAATCGACCGCCTACTTGCCGACCGGCAATTGCTCTCCGAACTTGATGGAAAACGCGTTGCGCTCGTCGCCCACCCCGCCAGCGTTACAGAGGACCTCACTCACAGCCTTGATGCGCTGATTGCGGCCGGTGTGAACGTCACCAGCGCGTTCGGCCCTCAGCATGGTTTGAAGGGTGATAAGCAGGACAACATGGTCGAGACCGCGGATGAAATCGATCCGCAATACGGCATCCCGATCTTTTCGCTCTACGGGCAGGTTCGACGTCCTACCGGTCAGATGATGTCGAGCGCCGACATTTTCCTGTTCGACCTGCAAGACCTCGGTTGCCGCATCTACACCTTTGTTACGACCCTGCTTTATATCCTTGAAGAAGCAGCAAAGGTTGGGAAAGAGGTATGGCTGCTCGATCGCCCCAATCCAGCCGGACGCCCCGTGGAAGGGACGATGCTTGTGCCCGGCCATGAAAGCTTCGTCGGCGCCGCGCCCATGCCCATGCGTCACGGACTTACCCTCGGCGAGATGGGTCACTGGTTTGTCGATCACTTCGGATTGGAGGTCGATTACCGTGTTGTTCAGATGGAGGGGTGGGAACATGATGGTCCTGGGCACGGCTGGCCGGTGGACCGGATATGGATAAACCCCTCACCCAACGCCGCCAACTTGAACATGGCGCGCGCCTATGCCGGAACGGTAATGATTGAGGGTGCGACCGTGAGCGAGGGCAGGGGCACGACGCGCCCGCTTGAGGTATTGTTCGGCGCGCCGGACATCGATGCCAAGACTGTTCTGGCAGAAATGCGGAAGCTTGCGCCCGATTGGCTGAATGGATGCATTCTGCGCGATTGCTGGTTCGAACCGACCTTCCACAAGCACGCAGGAAGTTTGTGTAACGCCCTGATGATCCACGCAGAAGGTCCACAATACGATCATGATGCGTTCAAGCCATGGCGGATGCAGGCGCTCGCATTCAAGGCGATCCGGCGGCTCTATCCGAACTATCCGATTTGGCGTGGCAACGAATTCAAATACGAATACACTGAGAACGTCTTGGCTATAGACGTAATCAATGGCGGGCGATCACTTCGCGAATGGGTCGACGATCCGAACGCCGCACCGGATGATCTCGATGCGCTTGCCTCGGCTGACGAGGCGGCGTGGGTGCAGATGGTACGCAGCCATCTGCTTTACTGAACTTCATCCCAGCTCAATGTAATTCCAGGTCTCAGCGTCCCATTGGAAAGCGACGCCAAACTCACGGTCAATCAAATGCAGCCAGTTGTCGTCGGCATTGAGCACCTTGCCGATCGCGACGTAGATCGGTCCCGTGCCACGCCTCTCGTCTTCGGCAATAGCTTCGTCCGTACCCCGAACACGCCATCCGCTATCGGGGTATTTGTCTCCTTCTCGCGCCATGTCTGGCTCTTCGCGGTAGATATAGTCAGCGTGACATCGCCCCTCCACGACACAGGAATCGACAAAACAGCGCTCCCAATACTCGCGATAGTCGGGCGTCACAGGGCGCGGATTATTCTTGTGAAAGGCCGTCGACACAACGTGGGTAAGTGGGACGCGGACCGGATCGCCCATCTTGATCTTGTCCAAGCTCGAAGGCTCGTTGTCGAGCGTCCCGATCGCATTGCCATCTTCGATGCGATCAATCAGGACCCACATTCGCTCGACATCATACTCGCCTTCGCAACCGGGTTGGTGGAAGATTGCTTTTACCCCGTCCTTTGGCTGGAGTGCGGCGAGTTCGTCAGGGTGCGGCATGAAGTAGGTGTAGGGGTTAGCCGCCGCTGTCGGACGGGGATCACTGAGTTCAACGCCATCGGGTAGCTCAATATAGCTCAATGACCCTGTTTCCGACTTAGTTCGCGCATTGCATCGTCCAGCCCCTCCAGCGTGAGCGGATACATGCGATTATCGACGAGTTCCTTCATCATCTTGGTCGATTGCGAATAGCCCCACTGCTTTTCGGGCACGGGGTTCAGCCATACAGTCGCCGGATAAGTGTTGGTCACACGTTGCATCCATACTGCGCCAGCTTCTTCGTTCATGTGCTCGACGCTGCCGCCCGGATGGGTGATTTCATACGGGCTCATCGCCGCATCTCCGACGAAGATGACCTTATAGTCATGCCCGTATTTGTGGAGCACATCCCAAACCTTCGTACGTTCCTGCCAGCGCCGCTTGTTATCCTTCCAGACGCCTTCGTACAGGCAGTTGTGGAAATAGAAGAATTCCAGGTTCTTGAATTCGGCATTGGCTGCACTGAACAGCTCTTCGCAGAGCTTGATGAAAGGGTCCATCGATCCGCCGACGTCGAGGAACAGCAGCAGCTTCACAGCATTGTGGCGCTCGGGCCGCATATGGATGTCGAGCCAGCCTTGTTTCGCCGTACCGTCGATCGTCGCGTCGAGATCTAGTTCGTCGGCTGCGCCTTCGCGTGCGAAACGCCGCAGGCGGCGTAGCGCCATTTTGATGTTGCGGGTGCCGAGTTCCTTCGTGCTGTCGAGGTTCTTGAACTCGCGCTTTTCCCAAACCTTGATCGCTCGCTTATGCTTGCTTTCGCCGCCGATCCGCACACCTTCAGGGTTGTACCCTGAATTGCCGAATGGCGATGTCCCGCCGGTGCCGATCCATTTGTTGCCACCTTCATGGCGCTTTTCCTGCTCGGCGAGGCGCTCTTTCAGCATCTCCATGATCTCGTCCCAGCTGCCGAGTTTCTCGATTTCGGCCATTTCCTCTTCGGTGAGGAACTTCTCGGCGACGTTCTTCAGCCAGTCTTCGGGGATATCGACCGGGTTTTGGCCGTAATCGGTCATCACGCCCTTGAAGACCTTGTGGAACACCTGGTCGAAACGGTCGAGCAGCCCTTCGTCTTTTACGAAGGTCGCGCGGCTCAGATAATAAAACGCCTCAGGGGTCTGCTCGATGACGTCTTTGTCCAGCGCCTCGAGCAACGTCAGGTGCTCCTTGAAGCTCGCGCCAATGCCTGCTTCGCGCAGCTCGTCCATGAAGTTGAAAAACATGCCGCCGGTGTAGCTTTGCAGGCGTGCTCTTTCCAGTCTTTTAGCGCCGACGATGACGGTCCCTTAAAGCTTCGCTAACCATCAACGCGTAACGCGGTGCACACAAGACAAACTTGCAAGGGTCGCAGCCGCAATGAAACCAATCGCCATCGACACAGCGGACGCAGCTGCGCTCGGAAATATCCCTGAAAGCTGCGGTGCCGTTACGGTCGGCTGTACCGATGTCGCAGGCGTGGTCGCGGCCGTTATCCAGTCTTCGGAGAAGCTGCGCGAAGAACACGAGGCCCTGCGGGGGACGGTTCAGGCGCTCGAAGCGGATCAGGAAAAGGTTGCCGAGGCGAGCGACGAAGCGCGTTTGCTGTCCGAGCGCGCAATCGAGCGATTGGGAGAGGGAACATCCCTGATCCAGGCCTCGCTTAACCAAATCAACGGGCTGCTCGACCTGGTCGACACGCTAGGCCAGCACGTGACGAGCTTTTCCGCTGCGATGGAGCAGGTGCGGCGGAGTGCTCAGGATATCGATGACATTGCAGAAACGACCAATATCCTCGCGCTCAATGCCACTATCGAGGCGATGCGGGCAGGCGAAGCTGGGCGGACATTTGCGGTGGTGGCAAGCGAGGTGAAGAGCCTCGCCAATGATACCCGCAAGGCAACGGAGGAAATCGCACAAACGGTCGAGGCGCTTGGCGGAGAAGCGAACGAGGTCATCGGCCGCATCGAGGCCGGGTCCCAGGCGAGCAGTGAAGCGAAAGCGTCTGTAGCGCGGATTGAAACAACCATCAGCAGTGTCGGCGAACTCGTGGAAGAGGTCGACAAACAAAACGACGTGATTGCTCGCTCCACTGGAACGATCAGCAAACACGTCGGTGCGGTACAGGATGTTCTCATCAGCTTCGACCAGGCGGCGCGCGAGAACGAGGAAAAGCTCGAAGGCGCGCATCACAAGATGGGGGATCTGGAGCTGACGGCGAGCGAGATGTTCGACCGGATCGTCCATGCCGGCCTTTCACCGCAAGACAGCGTCATGGTTGAAAAAGCGCAGGACATCGCCGCGCAGGTCAAACAGCATGCCGAAGAAGCGATTGCGTCAGGAGCACTGCCCAAAGATGCGCTGTTCGATACGGTGTATGATGAAATTCCGGGTAGCAATCCGAAGCGATATCGCACCGCGCTGACCGATTGGGCGCATGCAGAATGGCGCAATTTCCTGGATCAGGCGAAGGCTGGTAGCGACAACGTTATAGCTGCCGCGTGCACCGATCTGAACGGGTACCTGCCAACCCATCTGACCGATCGATCACGGGAACCGACCGGCGACATCACCCACGATACGCAGTTCTGCCGCAACGGCCGCATCATTTTCGATCCGATCGACAGGCGCGCCAAGGGGAGTGACGCCCCGTACATGATGGCGGTCTATCGGCAGGAGGGCGACGGCGAAAAATATCTCGTTGTTCGCAATGTCTACGTGCCGCTGGTCATCAATGGCCGCCGCTGGGGCGATTTCGAGCTGGCTTACACGTTTGACTGATTGCGCGTCGGTCTTCGCCATTCTGGCGAACCGGGGCCAGCCTCAAGAACGGTCATCGCATCCGGAAACGGTGCCCATGTGGGGGCGCTTGGCCCCCAGATGATCAGGCTCGGTGGACATATCTCCGGGTCGTCCAACGTGCCCGCACGCACGCGCATCGGCTGTTCAGGGCCTTTGACCGTTTCACTATAAAGTTGCGATCCGCATTCTGTGCAAAAGCCGCGCTCAACGGTATTGCCGCTATCAGCCACCCGCTGGATGGTCGTTATCGGCCCGGTGTATTCGACTGCGGAGGCTGGAAAGAGCACGTTGACCGTTGCCATGCCGGAGGCGATCCGCTGACAGTCGCGGCACCAGCAATAGCGCGCGCCTAGAGGCTCTGCGGTGATGGTGAACTTTACCGCGCCGCAGAAACATCCGCCCTTATGCGGCATCAGGTCGGGTTGCGGCGCGCCATGAATGCGAGCCGTTCGAACAGCATCACGTCCTGCTCATTCTTCAGCAGCGCACCGTGCATTGGCGGGATCGCGCTGTTCGGGTTGGAATCCTGAAGCACCTCAAGCGGCATGTCTTCGTTGAGCAGCAGCTTAAGCCAGTCGAGCAATTCGCTGGTTGACGGTTTTTTCTTCAGACCAGGCACCTCGCGCAACTCGTAGAAAATATCCATCGCCTTCTTGACCAGGGTTTTCTGGATGCCGGGATAGTGGACATCGATGATCGACTGCATCGTCTCGCGGTCGGGGAACTTGATGTAGTGGAAGAAGCAGCGGCGCAGGAATGCGTCGGGCAGTTCCTTCTCATTGTTCGAAGTGATGACGACAATCGGGCGCTCTTTCGCTTCGATCCGCTCTTGCGTCTCGTAGACGTCGAAGCTCATCCGATCGAGCTCCTGCAGCAGGTCGTTCGGAAACTCGATGTCAGCCTTGTCGATCTCGTCGATCAGGAGGACGGGCAGTTCGGGAGCAGTGAAAGCCTCCCACAGCTTGCCCTTCTTGATGTAGTTGCGGATGTCGTGGACACGCTCTTCGCCGAGCTGGCCATCGCGCAGGCGTGCAACCGCATCATATTCGTACAGTCCCTGCTGCGCCTTGGTGGTCGATTTGACATTCCACTCGATCAGCGGCGCATTGATGGCTTTCGAAATTTCGTGGGCGAGCACGGTCTTGCCCGTGCCAGGCTCACCCTTAACCAATAACGGACGGCGCAAAGTCACCGCGGCATTGACCGCCACCTTAAGGTCATCGGTCGCGATGTAATCGCTGGTACCCTCGAAACGTTGCTGGCCATTGGGCTGATCGGTCATGGTATCCCTTCGATTGGTCCGTATTCGAAACTGAAATGCTGCGATGCGATAGGGCGCGCTGCCCGCCTGTGCAAGGGGGCGAATGCCTGCGCTATCTGATTCGAGAATGAGCCTTCGAAAGGGCCGCGTCCCTGATCCGGATAGGAAGCTTTTGGCAGATTTATTCGGCACGGCTGTAGCGATTGCCGCCCATTTCACGAATATGGATGAAAAGGAGGACGCATTATGCCGATGGATTCGTTGTCGATCTCGACCCCAGGCGGGCAAACGCTGTCGGGCTCGCTGGAATTGCCGACCGGTCTTGTCCGAGGAGCTGCCGTTTTCGCCCATTGCTTTACCTGCACGAAGCAGAGCCGCGCCGCGATAAGCGTGGCGCGGGCGCTGGCCCAGCAAGGGATCGCCTGCCTCCGTTTTGATTTTACCGGATTGGGCGGAAGCGATGGCGATTTCGGAAAAGCCGGATTCGCCACCGATATCGATGACCTTGTTGCCGCCGCCGAGCATTTGTTCGAACGGTTCGGAGACAAGCTCTTGCTGGTCGGGCACAGCCTAGGCGGCGCAGCGGTGCTTGCCGCCGCATCGAAGCTGGGCCGCGCGAAGGTCGCTGCCGTTGCAACCATCGGCGCGCCTTCGGACGTCCCCCATGTCCTGCACAATATCTCCGGCGATCTCGAAGCAATCGAGCGCGATGGCGAGGGTGAAGTCCTGATCGGAGGACGTGCGTTCAACTTGAGCGGCGATTTCCTGGAAAAGACCCGCTCGGTGGATTTGCTGGCCCTCGTGAAGGACCTGCGAATCCCGTATTTGGCACTTCATTCTCCTTCCGATGATATCGTCGGAATCGAGCACGCCAGCGCACTGTTTCAAGCGGCATTTCATCCGAAAAGCTTCGTCAGCCTCGCGGGCGCGGATCATTTGCTCACAAACCCGGTCGATGCCGAGTTCGCGGCGAGCGTAATCGCCAGTTGGGCCCACCGTTACCTGCCGCTGCGCGACGATTGGCCCATGCCCGAAGACGGCGTGGTGGTTCAAACCGGCCACGGCAAGTTCGGCACAGAGGTTCATACGAGCACGCACCGTTTCGTGGCCGATGAACCCAGGAGTTATGGCGGCGATGACACTGGTCCGACGCCGTACGATCTGCTCCTGGCAGCGCTGGGCACTTGCACGGCCATGACGATGAAAATGTACGCCGATCGGAAGGAGTGGCCGTTCGAGGGCGCCCGTATCCACGTCACCCATGAACGCAGTCACGCCGAGGATTGCGGGCACGCGCTGTCATCCGAAGAGGACAAAATGCCAGCTCAGGCGCTTCATCGGGTTATCGAGGTGCTAGGCGATGACCTCACCGAAGACCAACGGCGGAAGATTATCGAGATCGCCGACAAGTGCCCGGTCCACAAGACACTGGAAGGGCATCTGCATATTCATACGGATAGCTGACCTTCAAGAGGCGAGTTTTGGAAGGGGGTTATAGGAGACCCACAACGGCCGAGATCCTCGCTACAATCGCGAGGCGGCAGACGAGATAACCAAAAGCAAATTGACTAGGAAAGCAATAATGGTCGCCGCGCGCCAGCCGCGGGAAGCTTGCGCCATGCCTCTGTCCCATGTCCACGCGCCGATTGCGCCTGTGACCAGGGCCGACAGAGCAATCGTTATCGCACCGTGCTGGTCAAGCAGCAGGATGAAGATTGCGAATAGAACGACAGTCTGGATAACGAATGCCCCTGTGAACCACACAATCGGGATCGGGCGGTACGAGGTATCCGGGACTTCCCAGTCGGGCAGCGAGCTGTCTGGCCGTGAGATACGGCGGTCGCCTGCCATTATGTCTTCTTCGCGCGGATTGGGATAGCGCGGCTTTTCCTCGTCAGGCATCGATCATGTCGCGGTCCATCTCACCGGCACGGTTCTGGATAAAGTTGAACCGGTGTTCGGGGTTTCGGCCCATCAATTGGTCGACGAGCTCTTTCACCGCTGCGCGGTCTTCGAATTCGGGCGGTAGCGTAATTCGGATCAGCGAACGCGTTTCGGGGTTCATGGTGGTTTCACGCAGCTGCTGCGGGTTCATTTCGCCGAGGCCCTTGAATCGGCCAACCTCGACATTCTTCCCCTTGAACACGGTCTGTTCGAGCTCGGCACGATGTTCGTCATCACGCGCGTAGCGGCTCTCCTTCCCTGCAGTCAGGCGATAGAGTGGGGGCTGGGCGAGGAACAAGTGCCCCTTGCGAACAAGATCGGGCATTTCCTGGAAGAAAAAGGTCATCAACAATGTAGCGATATGCGCGCCATCGACATCGGCATCGGTCATGATGATGACACGGTCATAACGCAGCGCCTCTGCATCGCAATCCTTGCGCGTGCCGCAGCCGAGCGCGAGGCCGAGATCGGCAATCTCGCTATTGGCGCGAATCTTTTCGGCGGTGGCGCTTGCCACATTAAGGATTTTGCCCCGGATCGGCAGGATCGCCTGCGTTTTGCGATCGCGTGCCTGTTTTGCGCTTCCGCCAGCTGAATCGCCTTCGACAATGAACAGCTCGGTCTCCGCGTCGGTTTCGCCCGAACAATCGGTAAGTTTGCCGGGCAATCTCAGTTTTTTGGCATTGGTCGCAGTCTTGCGCTTGATCTCGCGCTCCTGCTTGCGCCTGAGGCGTTCGTCCATGCGCTCCATGACCTCACCCAGCAGCGCCTTGCCGCGCTCCATATTATCGGTGAGGAAATGATCGAAGTGATCGCGGACGGCGTTTTCGACGAGGCGCGCGGCCTCGGGCGAGGTCAGCCGATCCTTGGTTTGCGACTGGAATTGCGGGTCGCGGATGAAAACGGACAGCATCACTTCGCCTCCGGTCATTACATCGTCGGCCGTAATGTCCTTTGCTTTTTTGGCGCCCGTCAATTCGCCGAACGCGCGGAGCCCCTTCGTCAGCGCGGCGCGCAGGCCCTGTTCGTGCGTTCCGCCATCGGGGGTGGGGACGGTGTTGCAATACCAGCTCGTCGAACCGTCAGAATAGAGCGGCCATGCCACGGCCCATTCGACCTTGCCTTGCGACTGACCGCCGGCGTTTTCGGGAAATTCCTGAGTGCCGGTAAAAGGCTGTGCCGTTACGCACTCGCGCGCGCCTACCTGTCCGGCCAGATGATCTGCGAGGCCGCCGGGGAATTTGAAGCTCGCTTCGGCCGACACGTCTTCGTTGGCAAGGCTCTCGGCGCATTTCCACCGGATCTCGACGCCAGCAAACAGATACGCCTTGGACCGCGCGAGTTTGAACAACCGCTGCGGCTTGAATTTGCGGTCGCCGAAAATCTCGGTGTCGGGTGTAAAGCTGACCTGCGTCCCGCGCCGGTTCGGCGCCGCGCCGATTTTCTCGATCTTTCCGAGCGTCTGACCCTTCGCAAACTCCTGTGCGTAAAGGTGCTTGTCGCGGGCGACCTCGACGCGTGTGTGAGATGATAGCGCGTTTACGACGCTGATCCCGACTCCGTGCAGCCCGCCGCTTGTGGCGTAGGCTTTGCCTGAGAACTTGCCGCCGGAATGCAGTGTCGAAAGGATGACTTCGAGCGTCGATTTACCAGGAAACTTCGGATGTTCATCGACGGGGATACCGCGGCCATTGTCGGAAATCGTCAGGCGGTTGCCTTCCCCCAGCCGCACCTCGATGCGGTTCGCGTGACCTGCCACAGCCTCGTCCATGGAATTGTCGAGTACCTCGGCAGCGAGGTGATGCAGCGCGCGGTCGTCCGTACCGCCGATGTACATTCCCGGCCTGCGCCGAACCGGCTCCAACCCTTCGAGAACTTCGATGGAAGAGGAATCGTAATCACCGCTCGATGTCGGCGTGTTTTCAAACAGATCGTCGGACATGCTTCCGATATGGAGTGCCGAGCGCACTCCCACAAGCGCGCGCGGATGTGTTTTGCGCCGCTTTAATTGCCGAACGTCGAAGGTGCTGCGTCGACCGCAACCACACCATCGCTGCGCACTTCACGCACTTCGAGCATGCGCTGAGCCACGCCGTCGCGGCCGAAGCGGAAGGCCCCATCCACGCCGAGGAACCCGCCGCGATCGTACAATTCGTTCTTCGGGAAGTTGTTGCCGACCCGCCAATCGCGGGCGACCCGCAACGTCAGAAGCACCGCATCGTATCCCAGCGTCGCGATGCGATAGGGCCGCGCGCCGAAACGCGATTCATAGCTGTCGGCAAAGCGGCGGTAGCGCCCGTCCGAAACCGCGGAGAACAATGCGCCGTCGACCGCACTGGAGCGGGTCAGGACCGACTCGCCGCTCCACAGTTCGGTGCCGAGCAAGCGGGTCCCGCTCGCTCCACCGCTTTTCAGTTCGCCTGCCGCCTGAACGGCAAGGCGCGCTCCATCGGCGATAAGGACGGTGTCGTACCCGCCGGCCTGACGCAGACGCTGCGCCGCGCTGACGATGGATGTGTTGCCGCGTGCGTAGCGCGCTGACCCGATGAGAGTACCACCGTAATCGTTCAGAGCATTTTTGAGCGCATCGAAAGAACGCTGGCCGTAATCACCCTCCGGGACCAGTGCCGCAAAGCTGTTCGATCCGCGTTCGCGAGCATATTGCACGGTGCGCCGGATCGACTGTTCGGGAATGTGGCCCATCACCAATACATCGGAGCTGGCAGCATTCACATCGTTCGAGAACGCGATCGCGGGAACGTTGGCGCTGCTTGCGGCGGCGCGAACGGCGGGAACGTTTTCGGAGAGCAGCGGACCGAGGATCAGCTTGTTGCCATCGGCAATGGCCTGCCGCGCAACCTCTGCCGCACCGCGCGACGTATCGTATGTCGTGATGCGGAGGTTGTTCGCGTTGGTATCGAGCAGCGCCATCGTCGTTGCATTGGCGAGCGATTGTCCGACGTCGGCTGTATTGCCCGACATCGGCACCAGCAGCGCGACGCGGTGACGGGTCGCATCGGTCGGCAACGCGGTTGCACTGGGCTCTGGCGTTGGTCCAACATCAGGTCCAGGCGCTCCGGTGCCGGTTTTCGGAATGACCGCGCACCCGCCCAGCAGAGCCGCCGTGCCTGCGATCGTCAGGACACGCTTGTTGAACACGTGTCCGAAAGCGCGCGAAAGTCTTGCGTGCGTAAGCTTCATTCTTGCCGACCCCTGATCGCTGCTCCATGGATGGCTTCTCATGGAGACGCCTCAACCTGAATCAGCCCTTGGTGAACCATTGGATGCCGGGCTTTATATTGTCGCCACGCCGATTGGCAATCTTGGCGATATAACGGTGCGTGCTGTCGATGTGCTGCGGGGGTGTGAGCTGATCGCGTGCGAAGATACGCGGGTTACCGGAAAATTGCTGAAACATTGCGGTGTTTCGACACGGATGCAGCGATACGATGATCACGCATCGGATCGACAACGCGCGGCTTTGATCGACCAGGCGCGCACTCAACCGGTGGCGTTGGTGAGCGATGCCGGAACGCCGCTCGTCTCCGATCCGGGTTACCGATTGGTGCGCGATGCCCGCGAGGCTGGCGTGGCCGTGACCAGCCTTCCGGGAGCTTGCGCGGCCATTACAGGACTCACACTGGCAGGGCTCCCAAATGATCGTTTCCTGTTCGCGGGGTTCCTACCGGTCAAAGAGAAGGCACGCGGCGATGTGCTAGCAGAATTGAGCGGGATCGCAGCGACGCTCGTTTTCTACGAAACCGGCCCGAGACTTGAGCGCAGCCTTCGTGCCATCTCCGATTTGTGGCCAACGCGAGATGTGGCCGTGGCGCGGGAGCTGACGAAGCTGCATGAGGAATGCCGAACGGGTACAGCGCAGGAATTGGCGCAGCATTACGCCGAGCATCCGCCAAAGGGTGAGATCGTCCTGTTGGTCGGTCCCCCGACGGGTGGCACCGCCGAATACGATTGCGATGCGTTGCTTGCAGAAGCGCTGGCCGATTTCAGCCCCAGCAAGGCAGCGGGGATCGTCGCCAAGGCCACGGGGCTGGACCGAAAAGAGCTTTATTCTAGAGCGGTGGAGCTCAGGAACCAGTGACGGCCAAGCGGGAAGTCGCGGAGCGCCGTGGGCGCGAAGGCGAAGCGCAGGCTGCGCAGTGGCTGGCCACGCAAGGCTGGCGTATTCTTGCCCAACGGGTGAAGACGCCGCTTGGCGAGATCGATCTCATCGCACGCAGAGAGGGCCTGACCGCCTTTATTGAGGTCAAATGGCGGAAGCGGGCGAGTGATCTCGGCGATGCGATCGACGAACGCCGCATCTTGCGCGTCGCCGCTGCTGCAGAAGCGGTTGCGCACGAATACGCGGAGCCTGATGACGATTTGCGAATCGATGTGATCCTGCTTGCACCGGGCACGCGGCCGCGCCACATCACGAACGCGTTTCAACCGTAAGAGGATTCCCGCATGAGCCTGCGCGTCGCGGTCCAGATGGACCCAATCGAAGACATCAATATCGCCGGGGATTCGTCGTTCGCGTTGATGCTGGCTGCGCAGGAGCGCGGCTATTCGGTGTTCGAGTACCACGTCGAAAGCCTGACGCTCGATGCCGACGACCGTCTGTTTGCCCAGTGTTTCCCGGTGAAGCTACAGCGGGTAAAGGGCGACCATGTCAGCAAAGGTGAGGCGCAACGCCTGGATCTCGGCAAGGATATCGATGTCATCCTGATGCGGCAGGACCCGCCGTTCCACATGGGCTATATCACCGCGACCCATATGCTGGAGCGCATCCAGGACGAAACGCTCGTGGTCAACGATCCGGCCAATGTGCGCAATTCGCCCGAGAAGGTGATGGTGCTCAACTACCGCCGCTTCATGCCGCCGACTTTGGTCACGCGCTCACCCGACGAGGTGAAGCGCTTCATCGCTGAGCACGGAGCGGTGGTCGTCAAACCGATCCACGGCAATGGCGGCAAGGCAATCTTCCGCATTCCCGAAAGCGGCGACAACCTCACCGCGCTATTCGAGGTCTTCAACCAGACCTGGCCCGAACCGCACATGGTCCAGCCGTTCCTCCCCGAAGTGGCCGAGGGGGACAAACGGATCGTGCTTGTTGATGGCGAAATTGCAGGCGCAATCAACCGGATACCGGGCGAAGGTGAGTTTCGCTCGAATCTTGCAATGGGCGGAAGCGCTGAAGCGACTGAGCTGACGGCACGCGAACGCGAAATCTGCGAGGCGATGGGACCAGAGCTGAAGCGTTTGGGCCTGACCTTTGTCGGTATCGACGTGATCGGCGGCAAATGGCTGACCGAGATCAACGTGACTTCGCCCACGGGGATCGTGGCAATCGACCGGTTTAACGGGACCGATACGGCGGGAATGATCTGGGACGCGATTGAGGCGCGACTCGAAAGTTAGATCTGCCTTTAAGCTACTGCGGGGAAATGTGTTCGGTCCACATGATGTGGGGGGAGCGGATATGAGCTAAGTCGCAATGCGGATAGCTGTGACCACCATGGTTTCCCTAGCCATTCCCCAGTTTGGAGCTTTCCTTCGGCACTCCTGCCAAACGTAATCTAACTCGACATGTCGCCCCACCACATATTCTTCATCGAGTAAATGACCTACAGGGGTCACATAGCGAGGAAACCGATGCAGTGAGTCATCCGCGCACCTAAACTCAAACTCTGGCCAGTCGTTCATGCCCGCCATGTAAACACGGGTTATCTCGCCACGCATGGTGTGCAGCGGCAACGTGCTGTTTTCAACGTGCTGCCACCACTGCTCGGAGCCGAACAAGCCGTGGGTCGGTTCGATGCCATAGTGTTCGGTCGTTAGGGTCGCCTCTTGCACATTCGAGATCTCTTTCAGGTCTTGCCTGAGATCATAGACTTGAAGCCAGCTCATACCGTTTTATGCCCATATGAGATCACGTCCGCAACGGGTCGTTAGCGGAATGGCAGCTATTAGAGGTTGGTCATTTCTTCTTCGCCCTAGGATGCGCATCGCGATAGCTTTCCAGCAAGCTCGCTGCATCGACCTTCGTGTAAATCTGCGTCGAACCCAGCGATGCGTGGCCGAGCAATTCCTGCAGAGACCGCAAGTCCGCGCCTGCGCTCAGCAGATGTGTTGCAAACGAGTGCCGCAGCGCGTGCGGCGTCGCGGTATCGGGCAGGCCCAGCGCGCGGCGAGCCTTCGCCATCGCTTTTTGCACCATGCCTTGCGAGAGCGCGCCGCCCTTTGCCCCGCGAAACAGCGGCTCCTTGGCCGATAGCGGGTAGGGGCACGCTTTGGCATATTCGGCCACCGCGTCCCGCGTAATCGGGAGCACCGGCACGATGCGCTGCTTGCCGCCTTTGCCGGTGACCTGCAACGTCTCGCCGAGGGGTACATCGCGGCCTTGAAGTGAAAGTGACTCGGCGATGCGCAAGCCTGATCCGTACATCAGCAGCAGAACCGCCCGGTCACGAGCACCGATCCAGTCCTCGCTCGCGGTACCCTCGATCATATCGGCAAGATTGAGCGCTTCCTCAGGCGTGACAGGGCGCGGCAGGCCTTTCTTGAGCCTCGGTCCGCGCATACGCGGCGCAGAAGGATCGGGATCGCCGGTTTCACTACGAGCAAACGCGATCAGGGATTTAAGCGCAGACAGTTCGCGGGCCGCGCTCGGATTGGCGAGCCCCTCTGCCCGGCGCGAGGCGAGATGCGCGCGCAGATCGTGCGCCTCCAGCGCGGCGATGTCCGCAAAGCTCGAGACGTTCCTTCCGTCGATCAATTTCCGGGCGGCGAGGCAATAGGCGCGCACGGTATGCGGAGATCGGCGCAGATTTTCGGTAAGATGCAACCGCCAAGTGCTCAAGACGTCCGCGCGGCTCAAGTTGTCACCAGCGCATCGGCGACGATTTCCGCCAGCAATCCATCCAGAAGCGGGCGACCTTCCGCACTCACACCTAGACGTGACCCAACCTGCCACAGCAGACCCTGATCGGTGTATTGCGCTACTTTGTGCGGGACTACGAGATCTGTCTGCGGGATGCCGAAACGCGCCTCCAAATGGGCGATGTCGAGACCTTCTCTCAGCCTGAGTCCCATCAGCAGTGCTTCGCTTGCCTTCTCTGGTGCCGCGAGCAATCGCTGTTCGGCAACACCGTGTCCGCGCTGGGCCACGGCACTGAGGAAGTTCTCCGGCTTTTTGTGCCGCAAGGTCGCAAAACCCCCGCGCCGCCCGTGCGCGCCGGGGCCGATTCCGGCATAGTCCTGATAACGCCAATAGGTGAGATTGTGGCGGCCCTCCTCGCCAGGGCGGGCGTGGTTGCTGGTTTCGTAGGCAGGCAGCCCAGCGGCTTCGGTTCTCTGCTGCGTCAGCGCAAATAGCTCGGCTGCTTCCTCGTCGTCCAGCGGTGCAAAGGCACCGCGCCTGACGTCTGTCGCGAACCGGGTGCCGGGCTCAATCGTCAGCTGGTAGAGAGAGAGGTGCGAGGATCCGAAATCCAGCGCCTGCTCAAGCTCCGCGGACCATTTCTGGCAAGTCTGTCCGGGGAGGGCATAGATCAGGTCGAAACTCACCCGTTCGAAATGCTCTCCTGCCGTCCGCAAAGCAGCCCGCGCTTCGTCCGCTCCATGAAGGCGGCCGAGCCATTTGAGCGTATCGTCATCCAGCGATTGTACACCGAGCGACACCCGATTGATTCCTGCCGCGGCGAGGTCGGCGAAATTGGCAGCCTCTACCGAAGAGGGGTTGGCCTCCAGCGTGATCTCGATATTCGGGTCGAAACCCCACACTTCCTGCGCTTCGCAAAGCAGAACCTCGACCAGGCGCGGCGGCATCAGTGAGGGCGTTCCTCCGCCGAAGAAAATCGAGGTAAGTGTTTCACCTCCAGTTTGCGTTGCCTCCGCGCGCATGTCGGCCAGCAGAGCGGCCTGCCATGCCTCCATGTCGACACGCTCGCGGACATGCGAGTTGAAGTCGCAATAGGGGCACTTCTTCTCGCAAAAGGGCCAGTGAATGTAGAGAGCTCGTGCCACCTTTCGACTTTATGCGAAGGGGCGGAGGAAAGCCAACCGATCCGTTAGACGCATTCCCAAACCGGGTGAGGTACCGGCGGTTCCGCAATCGCGGTGAGCGGTTTTGACTAACCGAAATAAAGCATGTTGGTTCAGGCCAAATTAGACATGTGGGGTCGATAAAAATTCCATGAAAACAGGTCGCGTAATTCTGCGCTCTTCAAGCGTGTTCGCCGTTTCGGTTTCTCTCCTGCTCACAGGGTGTGGGGGCGGCGGGTCTTCATCTGGTGCTGGCACAGCCGTTGCGGCAGCACCACTACCTGGCGCATCCCCTGCACCCAGTCCCGCGCCTACGCCCGCTCCTTCGCCTGCCCCTTCTCCCACACCATCGCCTTCACCGACAACCGGGACAGCATCCACCCGCCAGGAACAGATGCTCCAAGTGATGCTGCGCGATCACAACAGAGCGCGCGAAGAGGTGGGCGTTCCGGACCTTGTGCTGGACGATAACCTCAGCCGCGACGCGCTCGCTTATGCGGAGGAGTTGGCGGCGTCCGGCCGGTTCGAACACAGCCCGGGCACCGCACGGCCCGACCAAGGTGAAAACCTATGGGCAGGCACTGAGAGCGCCTTCAGTTTCGAAGAGATGGCGGCGGGCTGGATCGACGAAAAGCAATATTACATTCACGACAGCTTTCCCTATGTCAGCACCACGGGCCGCTGGCAGGATGTCGGTCATTATACGCAGATCATCTGGCGGGACACGGCGAGGCTGGGCTGCGGGATCGCCACCGGGACTGGCCGCGATTATCTCGTCTGCCGCTATTCGCCGCAAGGAAATATCGTCGGCCAATTCGCTTATTGATCAGCCCGTGAACTGGTCCGCGACCAGTTTTGCAAAGGCATCGGCGCGATGGCTGATCGCGTGTTTTTCAGTTGGGTCGATCTCCGCGAAGGTTTGCTTCCGACCGTCCGGGATGAAGACCGGATCATAGCCAAACCCCATTTTGCCGCGGGGAGGCCAAGTCAGCGATCCGGGACACTTGCCTTCGTAAATGGCGTGCTCGCCATCGGGCCAGGCAATGGCGAGAACGCAGTGAAACGCCGCCGTGCGGTCGGTGTCGCGGCCGAGTTGCTGCAACATGCCCTCGACCTTGCCCATCGCCATATACCAGTCGCGGCCCGGCTCCCCTTCGAACCATTGCCGCTCCGCCCAATCAGCGGTGTATACCCCAGGACGGCCATCGAGTGCTTCGACACTCAGGCCGCTATCGTCGGCGAGCGCGGCCAAACCCGAGGCTTCTGCCGCCGCGCGCGCCTTTATCAGGGCGTTCTGGGAAAAAGTGGTCCCGGTTTCGGGAGGCTCAGGCAGTCCGAGCGACCCCGCCGAGATACATTTCATACCGTACGGGTCGAGCAGCGCCGAGATTTCTTTCAACTTGCCTGAATTGTGGGTCGCAATAACCAGTGACCCGCCGCCCAGCCGCCGTCTCATTTTGTGGCTTCCAGCTGTTTGGCGAAGATGTCGTCGCAGCCGATCCGCGCGAGGCGCAGGAGGCGCAGCAGGCCTTCCTCGTCGTAAGTTGCTCCCTCGGCAGTGGCCTGCACTTCGGCGATCTGGCCGCCTTCGATCAGAACAAAGTTTGCATCGGCCTCTGCGCTTGAGTCTTCCGGGTAGTCCAGATCGAGCACCGGCGTGCCGTTGTAGATGCCGCAGGAGATCGCCGCGACCTGACCGGTGATCGGATCTTCCTTGATATCGCCGCCTTTCATCAACCCGTTGACCGCAAGCCGCAGCGCTATCCATGCACCAGAGATGGATGCGGTGCGCGTTCCGCCATCGGCCTGGATTACGTCGCAATCGAGCGTGATCTGGCGCTCGCCAAGTTTCTTCAAGTCAACCACGGCGCGCAGGCTGCGACCGATCAGGCGCTGGATTTCCTGCGTCCGGCCGCTTTGCTTGCCGCGTGCGGCCTCGCGGCTGCTGCGGGTATGGGTCGAGCGGGGGAGCATCGAATATTCGCCGGTGACCCATCCTTCGCCTTTTCCGCGCAGCCAAGGCGGAATACGTTCTTCGATGCTGGCTGTGCAAAGGACGCGCGTGTCACCAAAACTGATGAGGCAGGATCCCTCTGCATGCTTGGTAAAACCGGTTTCGATCGTGATGGCGCGCATTTCGTCGGGCGCGCGTCCTGATGGGCGCA
Source organism: Erythrobacter ani (assembly GCF_019204025.1). GTDB lineage: Bacteria > Pseudomonadota > Alphaproteobacteria > Sphingomonadales > Sphingomonadaceae > Erythrobacter > Erythrobacter ani. The sequence continues at coordinate 33,923 of NZ_JAGSPB010000003.1, read as the reverse complement.
TGGGAAAGCTCCTGAGTGAGTTCGATTCGTGTCTTGCCGCGCGGTGTGGCTGGGAACATCGCTGGCCGCAAGACTTGGCGAATGCGTGTTGTGCGCTAAATGGAAGATATGGCTTCACCACCGATCACCGAACTGACCGAGCGGGCGCGCGAAATCTTCCGCCGGGTGGTCGAAGGGTACATCGATAGCGGCCAACCAGTCGGGTCCAAAACTCTGGCCGCCGACGGTACGCTCAGCCTTTCACCCGCCTCGATCCGGTCGGTTCTCGCCGAACTCGAAGGGCTGGGCTTGCTGGCTGCGCCGCATACGAGCGCCGGACGGATGCCGACCGATGCGGGGCTGCGTATTTTCGTAGACGGCATGATGCGGGTTGCAGAGCCCACGCATGAGGAACGCGCGCAGATCAAGGCGCGTCTTTCGGAAACCGGCCCGGTCGAACAGGCTTTGAAAGAAACCAGCGCGCTCCTGTCAGATCTTTCGGGTGCGGCGGGTATGGTCATGGTGCCGACGCGCGAGCAGAAACTGGCGCAGTTCAATCTCGTCGATCTCGGACAGGGCAGGGCGCTCGCTGTGCTTGTCGGTGAAGATGGCGGGGTGGAAAACCGTGTGATGGAACTGGGAGGTGCGTTCAGCTCTAGCGCGCTCGATCAGGCCAGTAATTATATAACGGCCCGACTTTGCGGTAGAACGCTCGCCGATGCGGCGGATGTCATGCACAAGGAGATCAGGGCGGGTAAAACCCAGCTCGATGATGCCAGCCGCAACCTGGTGGAGCGCGGTCTTGCCGTGTGGAGCGAGGATGCGGACGCACGTCCGGTCCTGATCGTGCGCGGCGCGGCAAACCTGCTCGATGAAAGCGCCCTCGACGATATCGACAGGGTCCGCTCGCTGCTCGACGATCTGGAGGACAAGCAGTCGGTCGCCGCCTTGCTCGAAAGCGCGCGCGAGGCCGATGCGACGCGCATATTCATCGGGAGCGAAAACCGTCTGTTCGGTCTTTCGGGCTCTTCTGTCATCGCGTCGCCCTACCGCGACAGGGAAGGCCGGATTGTAGGAGTTCTTGGGGTGATCGGGCCCACGCGGTTGAATTACGCGCGGGTTGTCCCCATGGTTGACCTAACCGCAAGATCGCTTGGCCGTTCGCTGGACAAGCTCATCGTTTGAATGGAAAATCAAAGCACATGATCGACAATGACAAGCCGCAGGATGATGCGGTGAACGAAGACGTAAAAGCCGAACTGAAGGGCGTGCCCGAAGAATTCCTTACCGATGATGAGGAATTGAAGGCACCCGAAAGCGACACCGATATGACCGAAGCTCTCGAAGCGCTTCGCCGCGATCTCGACGAGGCGAAGCAGGAAGTGCTTTATGCCAAAGCCGACACGCAGAACGTTCGGCGCCGCGCGGAAAAGGACATTCAGGACGCCCGCAATTACGCAGCAACGGGGTTTGCCCGCGATATTCTGAGCGTTGCCGACAACCTCTCACGCGCGATCGACGCGATCCCCGGCTCACTGCGGGAGGACGAGAAGATGAAAAGTCTCGTCGTCGGCCTAGAAGCGACACAGCGCGAGCTGGAAAAGGTCTTCAAGCAGCATGGGATCGAACGCATTGCCGCGAAGGGTCTGCCGCTCGATCCAAACCAGCATCAGGCGATGATGGAAATTCCCACTGAGGATGAAGAACCTGGCACGATTGTGCAGGAAATGCAGTCTGGCTGGATGATAAAGGATCGCCTGCTGCGTCCAGCAATGGTCGGCGTGGCGAAAAAACCGGAGTGAGCGCGCTGCACTCCTAGAGGGTGGCACCCTCGAACCGTACGAGCACATCATAGGCCGACTTGTCGGCAATCCCCGCGACTTTCGCGCCGTGCCTCAACCAGAAGGCGTGTTTTACGATTTCAGCCTGCTGCTCGATCCCATATGCGCTGAAAGGCTGGCCTGGTTTCAGACTGTAGTCGTACCGGCAGAAAGGATGGCGATTGAGGATGAGATACCATTCACCGCGTTCCTGTGTTTGCCACACGTGCGCCAGCTCGTGAATGAGTAGACCTTGCCGCGCGAGGTTCTCGGCTGAAAAATCGTCGCAATAGGCGGTGCCGCCCGGATGGAAATGGACATGCCCGCGCGGCGCCATCGTGACGCGTTTTGGTTGAAACGGAAAGAACTTCCGCCGCCGGAGTTTCACGGCCCCGTAGTCGATGGCATTGCCGTAGACTGTCCGGGCGAGGGTGACCTCGCCCGGCGTCAGGTGACGCTCGCCGCCCACCGGGCAGGCGGGTACCGCGCTTTTATTGGTTCTTGGCGAAACGCTGTGCTTCAGCTGTCTTCCCCGCTATCCGGTGCAGGAAGACCGCGCTCATCGCCCGCAGGCAAGACGTCCGCCTCGAATGTATGCGTGCCTCCGCCCGACACGGTAAGGGTAACCTCCGCTTTTCCGCCCGGCTGAAGCTCGGAGGAAGGCTCGAATGCCATGACATGCAGCCCGCCCGGCTCAAAGCTTACCTCGGAGCCTTTCTTGATCGCGATTGGCAATGCTTCCATCATTTGCACTTTGAAATCGTATTCGCCGTAATCGTGCAGGGTCGCGCTGCCCGTTTGAGCGACGTCGGCCCTGCGGATCGTTAGGCCCCTGTCGCCCTCATACGTCAGGTCGAAATATACCGCTGCAGGATTTCCTTCGACTGCGCCCAGGATCATGCGTGCGTTGTCGACACTGAGGCCCGGTACCTGACCTTCGACCACCTCCGGAGCCTCGACTTCGCTTTCGCATGCGCCCAGCATAATCGTGCTGCAAAGCGCGGCAGCCACCAGCAAATTCTTCATTCTACGTCCCGTTTTAATTGTTGCATCCACGTTTGTGTCCCCTCCTTGGATGGTTTGAAAACTAGTGCGGGCAATCTCTTGTGCCAAGCAAAACCGCACCTATATCCGGCTCATATTCGAGCTGCCGAAGCGTTTCGCCCAAAGGATGTTCCACCGGGGAAACGCGCGAAGGCGGTGTCCAAAGACCATGATAGGATGGGGAAATAATGGGTAAAGTAATCGGTATTGACCTCGGTACGACCAACTCCTGCGTTGCAGTGATGGATGGCGGCAAGCCCAAGGTTATCGAAAATTCCGAGGGCGCACGCACAACGCCTTCTATCGTCGCTTTCACCAAGGATGGTGAGCGACTGATCGGCCAGCCGGCCAAGCGCCAGGCGGTGACCAATCCAGACAATACGCTGTTTGCGATCAAGCGTCTGATCGGCCGCCGGTTCGACGATCCGCTGACCAAGAAAGACATGGAAATCGTCCCCTATGACATCGTCAAAGGCAAGAACGGTGATGCCTGGGTCGAAGCGGGCGGTGATGAATACAGCCCATCGCAGATCTCAGCTTTCATCCTGCAGAAGATGAAGGAAACCGCCGAGAGTTACCTTGGCGAAGACGTTACGCAGGCGGTTGTGACCGTGCCGGCCTACTTCAACGATGCTCAGCGCCAGGCGACCAAAGATGCCGGCGAAATCGCGGGCCTCGAAGTGCTGCGCATCATTAACGAGCCGACTGCGGCCGCGCTTGCCTATGGTATGGACAAGGAAGACGGTAAGACCATCGCCGTTTACGACCTTGGCGGCGGTACGTTTGACGTCTCGATCCTAGAGATCGGGGACGGCGTTTTTGAAGTGAAGTCGACCAATGGCGACACCTTCCTTGGCGGCGAAGACTTCGACAACGCAATTGTCGAACATCTTGCCGCGGCCTTCCAGAAGAAGGAAAACATGGATCTGAAGACCGACAAGCTCGCTCTTCAGCGCCTGAAGGAAGCTGCCGAGAAAGCCAAGATCGAGCTTTCGAGCTCGGCCACGACCGAAGTCAATCTGCCGTTTATCACCGCGCGCATGGAAGGTGGCTCGTCCACTCCGCTGCACCTGGTGGAAACGATCAGCCGCGCCGATCTTGAAAAGCTTGTCGGCGATCTGATCAATCGCACGCTCGAACCGTGCAAGAAGGCTCTTGCCGATGCAGGCGTTTCCAAGGACGAGATCGACGAAGTGATCCTGGTGGGCGGTATGACCCGCATGCCGCGCGTCCGTGAAGTCGTCGAGAAATTCTTTGAGGCGAAGCCACACACCGGCGTTAACCCGGATGAAGTCGTTGCAATGGGTGCTGCCATTCAGGCAGGCGTTTTGCAGGGCGACGTGAAGGACGTATTGTTGCTCGACGTGACCCCGCTGTCGCTGGGTATCGAGACTCTGGGCGGCGTCTTCACCCGCATGATCGATCGCAACACCACGATCCCGACCAAGAAGACCCAGACCTATTCGACCGCCGAGGACAACCAGAACGCGGTGACGATCAAGGTCTTCCAGGGCGAGCGCGAAATGGCCGCCGATAACAAGCTGCTCGGCAATTTCGACCTTGTTGGAATTCCTCCCGCCCCGCGCGGTGTGCCTCAGATCGAAGTCACCTTCGACATCGATGCCAACGGGATCGTGTCGGTTGCGGCTAAAGATAAAGGCACCGGCAAGGAGCAGACTATCAAGATCCAGGCATCGGGCGGTCTGTCCGATTCCGACATCGACCAGATGGTGCAGGATGCGGAGAAATTCGCTGACGAAGACAAGAAGCGCAAAGCAGCTGCAGAAGCGCGCAATCAGGCCGACAGCCTCGTGCATGCGACCGAGAAACAGCTCGAAGAGCATGGCGACAAGGTCGATGCCGGGATCAAGTCCGAAGTCGAAGAAGCTTTGGCTGCTACCAAGACCGCCCTCGAAGGTGACGATGCCGATGAGATCACGGCAAAGGCCGAGGCTCTGACGCAGGTGGCGATGAAGATGGGCCAGCAGATCTACGAACAGGAGCAGGCGAATGCTGCATCCGAAGGTGGTGATGCGGGCGCGGACACCGCTGCCGAAGAACCGGCCGACGAAGAAGTCGTCGATGCCGAGTTCTCAGAGGTGGACGAAGACAAAAAGGGCTGATGTCCTGTTGAAACTGGCAATCACCACCGGCGCTCAGCGTGCCGGTGGTGATTAGCTTTGGGACCCATATCTATGGCAGCTACTCAATTCGATTATTACCAGACACTCGAAGTATCGCGCGATGCCGATGGCTCGATGCTGAAAAGCGCCTATCGCAAGCTTGCGATGAAGTATCATCCGGACCGCAATCCTGGCGATGCGGAGGCCGAGGCCAAGTTCAAAGCCTGCAACGAAGCCTACGAGTGCCTCAAGGACCCTCAGAAACGCGCAGCCTATGACCGCTACGGCCATGAAGCCTTTACCCAAGGAATGAACGGCGGAGGCGGCTTTGGTGGGGGCCAGGGCGGTCAAGGAGATTTTGGCGACATCGGCGATATTTTCGAAACGATTTTCGGTAGCGCGTTCGGCGGAGCTGGCGCTTCGCGACAACGGCAACGCCGGGGCGCTGACCTACGTTACGACATGCAGGTCACGCTCGAAGAAGCGTTCGATGGAAAATCGACCGAGATCGAGATCGAAGTCTCTCAAAGCTGCGACACTTGCGATGGTTCAGGCGCTACGCCGGGCACCGGGGAGCGTCAGTGCAACCTTTGTCACGGCCGCGGTGCCGTGCGCGCGAAACAGGGCCTGTTCGTGGTCGAGCGTCCATGCCCGACCTGCGGCGGACGCGGCGCCGTAATCGAGGACCCATGCGGCGACTGCCGCGGGGAAGGACGGGTCGATCGCGCTCAGACGTTGGAAGTCGACATTCCGCCTGGCGTGGATACCGGCACGCGTATCCGACTTTCGGGCAAGGGCGAGGCTGGCCAGCGCGGTTCACCTCCGGGTGACCTCTACATTTTCATCCACGTGAAAGATCACGCCGTTTTCGAGCGCGAGGGCACGACTCTGGCTGCGCGAATCCCGGTAAGCTTCACGACCGCCGCGCTCGGCGGGAGCGTGAAAATCCCTGATCTCGACGGCTCGACCAATGAAGTCGATATTCCAGCCGGAATTCAGTCGGGCAAGCAATTGCGCGTGCGCGGTGCCGGCATGCCGGTGCTGCAAGGGCGCGGACGCGGCGATCTTGTCGTTGAAATCAAAGTCGAGACCCCGACCAAGCTCAGCCGCAGGCAGAAAGAGATACTCGAGGAATTCCGCGAAACCGAAACCGGGGATGAGTGTCCCGAGAGCAAGGGCTTCTTCAGCAAGATCAAGGACGTCTTCGGCACATAGTGCGCTCGACATGGGTTTCGTCGCAGGTTAGTCCTCTTTTCGAAGAGGAGAGAATGCCATGAACCGTTTTGCCGCCCTTTCAGTCGCATCGGCAACCCTGCTGATAGCGTCTCCCACCATAGCTCAGCGCAATTTCGACAATGTCGAAGTCACATCGGAAGAGATCGCGCCTGGCGTTGCGGTCCTGTTCGGCGCGGGCGGCAATATTGGCGTCAGCTACGGCGACGATGCGACCGTCATGATCGATGATCAATTCGCCCCGCTATCGACCAAGATCGAGGCTGCCGTCGCAGACCTCGGTGCGACGCCGGTGAAATATGTCGTCAACACGCATTGGCATTTCGATCACACTGGCGGCAACGAGCATTTCGGCAAGACCGGAGCAACGATTTTCGCGCATGACAATGTCCGCATCCGCATGGCCGAGGGCGGCACGGCAGCCGGTAACACCACGCCGCCTGCGCCAAAAGAAGCCCTGCCGATTGTCACTTACGGGCAAGGACTGCGATTTCATCTGAACGGCGATACGATCAATCTTATGTTCCTCGGCGGCGGACACACCGATGGCGACAGCGTCGTGATCTGGGAAGAGAAGAATATCGTCCACATGGGCGATCTGTATTTCAAGATCCCCGGTTACCCCTTCATCGACGTCAACTCTGGCGGCAATGTCTACAACGCGATGGAGTCCCTCGATCTCGTTATTTCCATGACCGACAGCGAAACCAAGGTGATTCCCGGACACGGGCCCATGTCCAACAAGGATGAACTGGTGGCCTACCGCGCGATGATTGGCGAAGCCGTATCGCGGGTCGAAAAACTTCACGCCGATGGAATGACCTTGGAACAGGCGGTGGCCGCACAACCTCTGGCGGATATTGATCGCGGCGAGGGCGGATTCATCAGTGCAGATGCGTTCGTGACCGCAATCTGGAACAGCATAGACGAGTGATCACACGTCGGTAAATCTGGCGATGATTTCCTCACGGACTGTGTCGAGCAAACCCTTCTGGCACCGTTCTGCATCCACCTCTTCCTGAATGATGGCGAGAAATGCCGCACGCTTTACTGTGCGCACCGTCGAATCGGGCAGGCCGTTGTCAAGCGTCGATGCGACGAAATCCACCATCCGTTCGGCTCCGTGCAAGCGGCCCCATAGGTAGTCGTTCTCGCGGTAGGCGCGGCTGAAGAACGCACCGAAATTATAGAACTCGATGCCGCGCAACGTTGCCTGCGTTCCGCCCTCGCGAATCGATCGTGCATCGTCAGGGGAAATCCGGTCGATCTTGACGGGATTGTATTCTGCCAGCTGATCGCTCTGAACCAGGGGAAGGGTGGCGACGTCATAGAAGGGAAAACCGAGATAGGTGAGGAGCATTCGCCGCTTGAGATTCTTGGGCATGTCCTCGAGAGCTTCGGCCAGCATCTCCTCCGCCTTGATATCCGTTTCGGGAAGCAATCGGCGCGCTTCCAGATAATCTAGCACCGATCCCGGATCTTCGAGCACGTGCAACGCAAGCGGTTTGAACTCATCGCAATCGATTGAGCGGTCATCCGTGCGAAGGTACAGGCCGAGGATATCATAGATCCGCCCACGCGCCAGATCGAGCGCATCATCGGGGATGTCGGGATCGGATTCCCAATCGCGTGACAGTCTGCGTGTGAGAAGCTGCAAGCGGCGAATGCGGAAACCGATGTCATGCGCCCTGAAAAACGCGACGGTTTCTGGCGTTGCGCCGCCAGTTTCCTCGGTCAGCATCTCGATTCCACGGGACGCGAGCTCGCGCCTGAGCACCTCCGCAATCGGGCTGCTGTCTGGCAGTGCGAGTTCCGGCGCAGAGGTATGGGTCAGCTTCGCAAGGCGATCGATAATCGCGCTGAATTTGGTTTGGGCGTAAGATCCGAACGCATATCCTGCGCGCTCGGCGGCAGCTTGCTGTGCTTTTGCACGCCAGTTTCCAAGCCGTTTCGGCGTCGGGCGATCGAGAAAGAAGGTCCGCCCGAACAGCTTTTCCACGGCCCGCTCGATCTCCGGTCTCAACCCTCTTACGATGCGGCTCAGACGTTCGGCATCGAGGGACTGCTGCTCGATCCTTTCGAGGTCGTCACGGATCGGTTGTTCGCGCGGGATTGTAGAGAGCGAACCGAAGATGGCACCAAAGAACCCGACCGGCCTGTCAGGCTGATCGCCGACCGAGACGGTGCGGTCAGGTCGCGGATCGATGTAAACGAACCGGCGATCGACCTCGCGCTGTGACGTTCGGTCGCTAAGCGCGTCGAGCGCTGCACCGAAAGGCGCGTTGACGAGAACGGCACCGTCGATCAGCGCTACGTCTTCAACCGTGCCGTCGCGGACGTGGACGGGCATGACCCGGTTGAGAAATGTTCCGCGCGACGCCCATTGATGCCCCTCCAGATCGCCAAGGCGGTCGATCTCTGCGAGTGTCAACGGAGGAAACGCGCCGGGGAAACTGGCTGTTGCGCGCGCCGCGAGCACCAATTCCAGCGGATCCGCTAGCGGCCATTCGCGCGCGCGCGATATGGTCGACCGAAAAGCGATCGGCATGCGGTGTTCGGTTTCTTCCACAATAGGCGGAGAGTGCAGCCGCAACATTTCGGCATGACCGCGAAAATCGGTTGCTGTCACGAACAGGTCGACGGGGTGGCCATCGGGCAGCAATGGCGGGCCGTCCTTTGTCGCTTCCATACTTTCGAGCGCTTCAAACAACATGGCGGAAAAGCGGTCGCCCGAAAACGGCGGGCTGAACCAGCGTCCGCGCACCAATCGTGAAACTTTCCTGCGCACTTCGGAGCGGGTTTCGGGAGAAACGCTTTCGCTGACGGCATTTCCGGGACGTTTAAGAAACCAGTCGGCGATGGGTTGCGCCCACAGCTTCGCGAAGCGCCACACCGGCTCGGCATCTGGGTCAGTCAGTCGGCTGACATCGGCGTTCTCCAGCCAGAGATCCGTCAACGGTTCGAAGGAACGGCCGGAATGAAGCGCCTGAGCCAGAAAAATGGCGTTAATTCCCCCGGCGCTTGCACCGGTCAGGATATCGGGGAGTACCCGTAGCCTCAGGCCGTGATCGCGTTCGATCTGGGCAATGAAGTCGCGATACACGCGCGCAACTCCGGTTAGGGTGCTGTCCTCGTTGGCGTGGTAGCAACGGCTCGCGCGGGCGAGATGCCACACCTCCTTGGTTACACCGTGCATGTAGACGGCAAGGCTCACGCCGCCGTAACATACCAAAGCCAGTCGCAATTCCTTTTGGCGCATGATTCACGCTCTGCCGGGGAAAGCTTGGCTTTGCAATTGCGTTCTGCAAATGTTCCGGATATTGGCAAGCCATGGCCAAAAGCAAAAAACGGTTCGTGTGTCAGTCATGCGGGAGTGTCTCACCGCGGTGGCAGGGACAGTGTCCCGACTGCGCGGGATGGAACACGCTCGTCGAGGATGCTCCTGCAACGGTCTTCTCGCAGAAGCACGATCTCTCGCGCGGTGGTCGGGGGATCGAGTTCGTCCCGCTCAACAAACCAACCGAACTGCCGGTTCGCAAATCGACTGGCCTTGCCGAATTCGACCGGGCCTTGGGCGGCGGATTGGTGCCGGGGTCTGCCGTCCTGATGGGCGGAGATCCGGGGATTGGGAAATCCACGCTTCTACTGCAAACCGCGGCCACGATTGCCCGGGGCGGAAACGATGTTGTCTATGTCAGCGGCGAAGAGGCCGCGGGGCAGGTTCGCTTGCGTGCCACGAGGCTCGGCGTCGCCGATGCGCCAATCCGTCTTGCGTCTGAAACATCGGTACGCGACATTCTGACGACTTTGGGGAACGGGACACCGCCCGCGCTGCTGGTGATCGATTCCATTCAGACCATGCATTCCGATACGATAGAAGGCGCTCCGGGCACTGTGAGCCAAGTGCGCGGCTGCGCGCTGGAGCTAATCCGCTATGCCAAGGAGAACGGCACGGCCCTGTTCCTTGTCGGCCACGTCACCAAGGACGGAAATATCGCTGGCCCGCGCGTCCTTGAACATATGGTCGATGTCGTGATGAGCTTCGAAGGGGAGCGCAGCCATCAATACCGTATCCTGAGAGCGCTCAAGAACCGGTTTGGCGCAGTTGACGAGATCGGCGTTTTCTCGATGGCGACGGAGGGGCTTGAGGAAGTGGCAAACCCGTCGATGCTCTTCCTGTCGGGGCGCGATCAGCCGCTTGCCGGTAGCGCGGTGTTTCCGGCGCTCGAAGGCACCCGGCCCGTTCTGGTCGAGATCCAGGCGTTGATTGTGAGGCTGCAGTCAGGCGCAACGCCGCGGCGGGCGGTTGTGGGCTGGGACAATGGCAGGCTTGCCATGCTGCTCGCCGTGCTCGAATCGCGATGCGGGCTGAATTTCAGTTCGGCTGAAGTGTACCTCAACATCGCCGGCGGATATCGCCTCGCGGATCCAGCTGCGGATCTTGCTGTCGCTGCTGCGCTTGTCTCGGCGCTCGCCGACAAACCTCTGCCGGACAAGGCTGCGTGGTTCGGGGAGGTTTCGCTTGCTGGGGAGATTCGTCCGGTTGCGCATGCGGAATTGCGATTGAAAGAGGCAAAAAAGCTCGGGTTTTCGAAGGGTTATGGCCCATCCGATGCAGGGAGCGGCTCGTCAGCCATGCAATATCTCGGATTGGGACAACTTTCGAACCTCGTTGACCAGGTGATGGGCAGCGCATAATCGAAGCGCCTATGGGTTTGTTCGATATCATTGTGCTGTTGCTCGTTGGCTTCGCGGCAATCGGCGGATTTATCAGAGGCCTTGTGCAGGAAGTGCTTTCGCTGGCCGCATGGATACTCGCAGCATTTGCGATCCACTATCTTCATGGTCCGCTGACGGATGGGTTGCGCTCCTTTTACGACGGGTCCGCGGGGACGCCGATCCTCGCATTCGCGCTGCTCCTGCTCATTCCCTATGCCGCGATGCGCGTGATCGCGAACAATGTGGGCGAGGCGTCGCGTAATTCCATTCTCGGTCCGATCGACCGCGTACTCGGTTTCGGATTCGGCACCGTCAAAGGCGTGATCATCGTCGTGTTCGCTTTCTCCATCGTCGCGATCGGGTTCGATTCGATTTGGGGTTACAAAGGACGTCCGACATGGATCACTACGGCGCGGACCTATCCCCCGGTCGATACATTCTCGCGAGAATTGGTCCACATGATCGCGGATCGCCGCGCGCGTTTGCAAAGAGAGGCGGATGCTGCGGAAGCGGCCGTATCGGATGACTAGCCGCAATGGCTGATCCTGCCAGCACGAAGCTTTATTCACCGCAATTGCTGGCTCTTTCAGCTTCGCTGGCGAATTATCCCTTCGATCCGGCTTTCATCCACCGCGCAGAGGCTCGCTCGCGAACTTGCGGGTCGACCATCATCGCTGGTCTCGACACAGCCGGTGACGGTCGAGTTACCCGGATCGGTTTGCAGGTTTCCGCCTGCGCCGTGGGGCAAAGCTCCGCTGGGATCATGGCGGGCCAGATCGTTGGGAAAAGTGTGGACGATCTGCGCGAGGTTCTCCGTGAGATCGAGGACTGGCTGGGAGATGCCGGGCCAATCCCCGACTGGCCTGGATTTAATGCGCTGGCCGCAGCTCAACCTCATTCAGGCAGACACGGCGCGCTGCTGCTGCCGTGGAAGGCCGCACTGGCCGCGCTTTCCAGTCGCGATGCCAGCGGCTAGGACAGCAAAGATATTCAGCCCGGAGACATGGGCGTTAGGGGTTTTTGGGGATTATGGCAGAGGCGCAAGCTCTCGCGGAGCGTGAACCGACCGATAAGGAAATCCGGCTCGTTATTGGCGCATCGAGCGCGGGCACGGTTTTCGAGTGGTACGATTTTTTCATATACGGAACGCTCGCCTACATCCTGAAAGATGCGTTTTACGACGTTGATAACGATACGCTCGGACTATTGCTGGTCTGGTCGACCTTTGCAGTTGGCTTCGCCTTCCGTCCGATCGGCGCAATCCTGTTCGGTTTTCTCGGTGACAAGCTTGGGCGCAAGTACACGTTCCTTGTCACGGTCACGCTCATGGGAATCGCGACAGCGGGGGTTGGGTTTATCCCGACAGTCGAAACGATCGGGATCGCCGCTCCGATAATCGTGATCATGCTGCGCGTTCTCCAGGGCCTCGCGCTCGGCGGGGAGTATGGCGGGGCCGCGATCTACGTTGCCGAACACGCACCTCCTGAAAAGCGAGGGTTCTACACCAGCTTCATCCAGGCGAGCGTCGCTGGCGGGTTCGTGCTGTCGATCATCGTTGTGCTCGCCTGCCGGTTCCTGATCCCCGAAGATGACTTCGTTAGCTGGGGTTGGCGCGTGCCCTTCCTGCTTTCGATCCTGCTGCTGGGCATCTCGCTGTGGATGCGTCTGATGCTTTCGGAAAGCCCGGTTTTCCAGGCGATGAAGGAAGCGGGTGAGACTTCGGGCAATCCCTTCGTCGAGAGCTTCACCTATCCCGGCAATCCCAAACGGATTTTTGTCGCGCTTTTCGGCGTCACCGGCATCCTTACCACGATCTGGTACACCGCGTTCTTTTCCGGGATGAGTTTCCTTCGGGGGCCGATGCATGTCGCCGATCTGACGGTCGAGCTGATCCTACTGATCGCCGGCTTGATCGCGATGAGCTTTTACCTTGTCATCGGAAAATGGTCGGACCGGGTGGGACGGAAGAAGCCGATAATCATCGGTGCCTTGGCGACCCTGCTCCTGTTATTTCCCGCCTTCTGGGGCCTTGGAAATCTTGCCAATCCCGGGCTTGCCGAAGCAGCGGAGAACACCCCAATCACGATCAGCGGTCCGGAATGCGTTACCGATCCGTTCGCGGATCTGTTCGACCGGGAGCAGACCGATTGCGGCAAGGTCCTCGAAACGCTCACTGCCTCGGGTGTCTCGTACACACTGACCGAAAGCGATACCCTGTCTCTCAGTGCGGGAGGCGAAAGCATTGCGATCGATCCGGCCTGGTTCGAAGGCGGGGCAGCCCGCACCGAAGGCATCCAGGCCGCGCTAGGCCAATACGGCTACGACTTTTCCAAGCAGCAGCCTGATACTGCGAATATCGTCGGCATCATTGCGATCCTGCTGATGCTCGGAATGCTGTCAGCACTGACATATGGATCCGTCGCCGCACTCCTTTCCGAGATGTTCCCGCCGCGCATTCGCTATTCGTCGATGTCGATCCCGTATCATATCGGTGCGGGCTATCTGGGCGGTTTCCTTCCGCTGATCGCCGGTGTGATCGTCGCGAGCACGGGAGATATCTATTCAGGCCTCTGGTACACATGGGGCGTCGTGGCCTTCGGCGTCGTTGTCGCCTGGTGGGGCCTGCCGGATGGTCCACCGCGAGATTTCGCCGATGACGTCGCTGCCTGACGCGCCGGAGCCGACTCACCGGCTGCGAATTGATACGGAAGCGCTGGCGCATAATTGGCGCGCTCTGGATGCCCTGTCAGGCAAGGCTGAAACCGGCGCAGCGGTAAAGGCCAATTGCTATGGATTGGGCGTGGACACATGCGTGCCGGTATTGCGCGATGCCGGATGTGAACATTTCTTCGTCGCTCACTGGAGCGAGGTGCACGATGTCCTGAAGCACGTGCCAGCAGAGCAGATTGCTGTGCTGCATGGGCCGCTGAACAGCGCCGAAGTCGATTTCGCAATTGCCTTGGGAGTGTGTCCCGTCATCAACTCTATCCCACAGGCAATACGCTGGGTCGCGGGGGGCGGCGGGGTTTGCCACCTGATGGTCGACACCGGTATCAACAGGCTGGGCGTCTCACCCGACGAACTGGAGAGCGACGCGGTACAGGCGCTTGATATTGATATCCTCATGTCACACCTTGCCTCCGCGGATGAGGACGGCGACACGAATGCCCTTCAATTGGAGGCCTTCCGCGCCTCGTTTGGCAAGGTTACCTATCGCCGCCTTAGCCTTTCCAACAGCGCAGGCATTGCACTCGGCGAGGATTTTGCGGTCGATGTGACGCGGCCCGGCCTTGCGCTTTATGGTGGTATTCCGCGACGCGAGCTTGCGGACAAGGTTCGCCAGGTCGCCTATATCGAGGCGGCGATTATTCAGGTGCGCGAGATCGGTCCGGGCGATCGCATCGGCTACAACGGCGAATTCACTGCATCGAAGCCAATGCGGATCGGGACCGTCTCGCTAGGCTATGCTGATGGTTTCCTGCGCGCTCGTGGTCCGGGCTGCAACTTGCGACATGGCGGGCGGTCACTACCCTTGCTAGGCAAGGTGTCGATGGACATGATTGTCGTCGATCTCACCAATGCGAGCCATGTGGGCGAGGGCGACTGGCTGGACGTACCGTTCGATCTGCAAAATGCTGCGCAGCAAAGCTCTGTTTCTCAATATGAATTGCTTACCGTGCTGGGACGCCGACTACATAGCCGGTAAGTCGATATTGCACTGCACATTGTGCAGGTGCTAAGCCATTCCGAACAACGCTTAACGGGGATCGTAATGGCCAAAAAATCAACTGCCGATGCAGGAGAAAGCATCACCATCAAGAAATACGCCAATCGCCGGCTGTATAATACGAGTTCGTCGAGTTACATCACACTCGATGATCTTGCCAAAATGGTGCGTGAAAATGTCGATTTCCAAGTGGTCGATGCGAAAAGCGGCGATGACATCACCCATCAGATCCTGACCCAGATCATCATGGATGAAGAGGCGAGCGGAGAGCAGATGCTTCCGGTCAGCTTCCTTCGCCAGCTTATCGGGATGTACGGAAATTCGATGCAGTCGCTGATGCCGTCATATCTCGAAGCAAGCATGACCAATTTTCGCGAGAACCAGTCGAAAATTCGCGAGGCTTTCGAAAAGGGGCTTTCGGCCGGGCCGCTGGCTGCGATCCACGAAACCAACATGGCTATGGTCCGCGCAGCCGCCGAAACATTCATCCCCGGTCAGAAGAAATCGGCTGCGGCCAAACGGAATGCAGAAAGCCAGCCACCGGCGCCGCATGATGAAATCGCAGCGATGCGCGAGCAGATGGCAGCCATGCAAAAGAAGCTGGACGAGCTCAGCAAATAGAGCAAAGCCGGATTTCACCAGCTCCTATCGCTAGTTCATCCAGACAGGAATATCACCGCACGTGTCCAACATACGTCACGCCCTGAACGTGAAGCGCGAAGAAGACTTCGCCAAATGGTATCAGGAAGTCATCAGTGCCGCCGATCTTGCCGAGGAATCCGGCGTGCGCGGCTGCATGGTTATCAAGCCGTGGGGATACGGCATCTGGGAGCGTATCCAGCGCCTCATGGATGACCGCATCAAACAGGCGGGCGTCCAGAATACCTATTTCCCGATTTTCATCCCGCTGGCGAATTTCGAGCGCGAGGCCGCGCACGTCGAAGGCTTTGCCAAGGAAATGGCTGTCGTTACGCACCATCGCCTGATCGCGGACGGGAAGGGCGGCCTGATCCCTGACCCGGAAGCGAAGCTGGAAGAACCGCTGGTCGTGCGGCCAACTTCGGAAACCATTATTGGCGATGCGATGAGCCGCTGGGTACAGTCTTGGCGCGACCTTCCCTTGATGCTCAACCAGTGGGCCAATGTCGTCCGCTGGGAAATGCGGACACGGATGTTTCTGCGAACCAGCGAGTTTCTCTGGCAGGAGGGTCACACCGCGCACGCTACGCGCGAGGATGCTCTGGAAGAGACGCACCGGGCGCTGGAAATGTACCGTGCTTGTGTGGAAGAGGATCTCGCGCTGCCTGTGATTGCAGGTGAAAAACCGGAAAATGAACGCTTCCCAGGCGCGGATGAGACGTGGTCGATCGAGGCCATGATGCAGGATGGCAAGGCGCTTCAGGCGGGAACTTCTCACTATCTCGGCACCAATTTCGCGCAGGCCGCGAACATCCAGTATCAGGATCGCGAAGGCACGCAGCAGCATTGCCACACCACCAGCTGGGGTACGTCGACGCGCTTGGTCGGCGGCCTCGTAATGACGCATGGCGATGACGATGGATTACGCGTGCCCCCGCGCGTCGCACCGCATCAAGTGATCATCCTGCCAATCCTCCGTGACAAGCCCGAGGACGACGCATTGCTCGCCTATTGCGAAGATTTGCGAGCAGGACTGGCGAAGCATCAGGCTCTTGGCGAGCCCGTTCGCGTCTTGCTCGACAAGATGCCGGGGAAGGCCTCTGCCAAACGCTGGGACTGGGTGCGCAAGGGCGCCCCTATCATTCTTGAAGTTGGCCCGCGCGATATGGAAAACGGCAAGGTGGCAGCCATCCGGCGCGACACGCTCTGGAACACCGAGAGTGGCAAGCTCGCCACCGAGTTCGTTTCCCGCGACGTATTTGTTTCGGGGATTGGCCAGCTGCTCGAGGACATTCAGGACAGCCTCTTCCGCGAGGCCAGCGACCGCCGCGATGCGAATATCACGCGCGGTGTGACCGAATGGAAAGACGTTGTTCAATTCTACAAATCGAACGGCAAATATCCAGGCTGGGTCGAGGTGCAATGGTCGAAACCGACCGGAAGTGCTCTCGAAAAAGTCGTCGAACAATTGAAAGCAGAAAAGCTCACCATCCGAAATGTTCCGCGCGGCAGCGAACCCGCAGACGGCGTCTGCATCTTCACCGGCGAAAAAGCTGTCGAACGGATTCTTGTCGCACGGGCATACTGAAAAGCCGAGACTTGCGGTTCGGTTGGCGCTGCCCCGACATGATCAAAGGTGACAGTCTCCGGGCAGTCGTCCATAGGCGGGCGCTATGGCAAAACGACATCAACAGCGTCCGCAGGGTATGCCCAGTAAGGCGCAAGTCCTTGAATTCATCCAGTCCTCGGACAAGCCTGCGGGAAAACGCGAGGTTGCCAAAGCGTTTGGTCTGAAAGGACAGGAGAAGATTGCGCTCAAGAAATTGCTGAAAGACATGGCCGAAGACGGCCTGATCGATGGCAAGAAGACCGCGTATCACCGCATGGGCGGTGTGCCCAAGGTCACGGTTCTTCGCGTGGTGGCAATCGAAGACGGCGAACCGATTGCAGAGCCGGACAATTGGTCGCACGATGCACCTGGAAAGCCGCCGCGCATCACTCTGAAAGAGATGAAGGGGAAGGGCGGGAAGCGCGCTCCGGCTCACAAACGCGGCGACCGCGTTCTCGCTCGCACAGAGGAACGTGAGAGCGGCTATATTGCCCATCCGATGAAGAAACTGCCGGCCCGCACCGAAGGTTTGCTGGGCGTTGTGGAAATCGATGGCGGCGGCAAGGCATGGCTTGCGCCCACAGACAAGCGCATTCGTCAGTCATCGCCGATCAGTGATCTGGGCGAGGCCGAAGCGGGCCAGCTGGTGCTCGCCGAACGGACAGGGCGCAGCGAACGCTCGGGCGTAAAAGTGGTTGAAGTCATCGGAGATCCGCTCGCCCCCAAAAGCTTTAGCCTGATTGCCATCGCCAAACACGGCATCCCGCACGTCTTTCCCGAGGCGGTTCACGAAGAGGCCCGGCGTGCCGCCGAATTGCCGCTGTCGGAGGACAAACGCGAAGACCTGCGGCATTTGCCGATCGTCGCCATCGATCCCGCAGATGCGCGTGACCATGACGACGCGATATGGGCAGAGCCCGATCAGCAGGGCGGGTTCGACGCGCTGATCGCCATCGCCGATGTCTCCTATTATGTCCGTCCTGGATCGGCGCTGGACAAGGAAGCGCGGAAGCGCGGCAACTCGGTCTATTTTCCCGACCGGGTCGTTCCGATGTTGCCTGAAATACTTTCCGCCGATGTATGTTCTCTGCGTGAAGACGAAGACCGCGCGGCGATGGCCTGCCATATCAAGATCGATGCAAGCGGCAATGTCACCGGATTTCGCTTCACCCGCGCGATTGTACGTATCCACCACAACATTCCGTACGAAGACGCTCAGGCCGCAGTCGATAAAGGCGCTCCGCCAGAATACCTTGCGAACCTCTGGGCTGCGTGGAAACTGCTCGCTGCGGCGCGGGCGAAACGCGATCCGCTGGAGCTGGATCTGCCCGAGCGCCGGGTGATGCTCAACGATGAAGGACAAATCGAAGAGATCGCCGTGCGCGAACGGCTCGATGCCCACCGCGTGGTCGAGGATTTCATGATTGCCGCAAATGTCGCGGCGGCAAAGGCATTGGAGGCGAAAAGCTCACCCGTCGTGTACCGCGTTCACGAAACGCCGAGCCGTGAAAAGCTGCTCGCGCTGCGCGAATATATGGCCACCATGGGTAAGAAGCTTGCGCTGGGGCAGATCGTCACACCTGGGCTGTTCAACCGCATGCTCAAAGATGTGACTGATGAATCAGAAAAGGCCCAAGTGATGGAGGCGGTCCTGCGCAGCCAGACGCAGGCCTATTACGGCCCTGCAAATGCCGGACATTTCGGCTTGGCGCTGGGTTCCTACGCGCACTTTACCTCTCCTATTCGGCGCTATGCCGATCTGCTGGTCCACCGTGCGCTTGTCGACAGTTACAAGCTGGAGCAGCCGAAGCCTGCGAATGAGCTTCCCGAAGGTTCGGGCCTGTCTGACAAGGATCGTGCGAGCCTGCAGGAAATTTCCGACGCGATCAGCACGACCGAACGGCGCGCGATGGAGGCAGAGCGCGATACGATTGATCGTTATGTTGCGGCATGGCTTTCGGGCCGCGTAGGCGAAACCTTCGATACTCGTATCACTGGAGTGCAGGGCTTTGGCTTCTTCGCCACGATTGTCGGTTTGGGAGGAGACGGGCTTGTCCCGATTTCGACGCTGGGTGACGAATATTTCCGCCATGATGAAGCGTCGCAGACCCTCATAGGCGAGAAATCTGGTACCACCTATTCACCCGGCGATCGGCTGAAACTCAAACTGGCTGAATCGAACGCGCTGACCGGCGCGTTGAAATTCGTCCCTGTCGATGCCGATGGCAACGCCATTGAGACACGCGGACGGCGACCGGAGACGAAGCGGCGCGGCTCCGGGGGGCCTGCGAAGGGCAAATATCAGGCCGGTAAGCGCGGCCGCCCCGGCAATATCCACCATCAAGGGCGCCGCAAGAAATAGCGGAACGCGCAGGCGCAGCAGACATTGATTGGTTGAAGGAGATCAAGATGCTGAGACCCGGACAGAAAGTGCCCGCCCTCGACCTGCCGCTGACTATCGACGCGCAATACGACCTTGCCAAGCAATCGCCCGAGAACTTTACACTCGCGGTGTTCTATCGCGGCAGGCACTGCCCGATCTGTAAAGGGTATCTGGAGGAGCTGGGCGGAAAGCTGGGTGAGTTCACCGAGCGCGGGATAAATGTCGTCGCGGTGTCGATGGATGCCAAGGATCGGGCGATGGTCGTGGACAAGGAATGGGAAACCGGCGACGTGCCGCTCGCCTATGACATGAGCGAAGAGAACGCACGAGAATGGGGTCTGTATATTTCGCAAAAGCGCCCCGACAGCGACGAACCCGATGTCTTTTCTGAACCCGGGCTGTTCGTGATCCGTCCGGATGGGGAGCTATATTTCGCCAGTGTCCAGAACGCTCCGTTCACGCGCCCGCCACTGGATCAGCTGCTGCAGGGCCTCGATTACGTGATGAACAATGATTACCCGACCCGCGGTACGTTGACCTAATTGGCGTGATCGCTTTTCGTCTCGTCGTAATCGGCCGGGATGACATAGAGCGGACATGGGAGGTCACCCGCATGCGCTGAAAAATGCTGGACCAGCGGTCCCGGGCTGCTGCCCTTGGCCGCGCCCAGCACCAGCGCGGCGACTTCCCTGTGCCCATCGAGAAATTCGCTGACGATCTTCTGGCCATTGCCGATCTTCACCGAAATCGTCGGCATGATACCGCTTTCAGCCAGCAGGTTCCCGGCGACACCGTGAGCCAGCATTTCAGCCCGGTCGCGCGCTTCCTGTTCGATCGTAGCCTGGACCGCCCCGAACGCGCTGACGTTCTGTTGCCGCACCAGAGCGAGGATATGCACCGCGCCATCGACTGCGACCGCGCGCCGTGCTGCATAGCGCAAGGCAGAGCGTGCTTCTTCACTGTCGTCGGTCACCACCAGAAACGTGCGCATCGCTACCCTCCCGAAGCCTGCTTCTGCGAGCTATCCTTTCAAATGGTTTCGTATGCAAGGTCTTGCCGCGAGCCTGTGGATTCGTCAGAGACTACAGGCAGACGCCTCAAGGGAGATGGACGAGTCCATGGCCATAGAAATCAAGATGCCAGCATTATCGCCTACGATGGAAGAAGGGACGCTTGCGAAATGGCTCGTGAAAGTTGGCGACACGATCAATTCGGGCGACATCATGGCCGAGATCGAAACCGACAAGGCAACGATGGAATTCGAAGCCGTCGATGAGGGTACCCTGGCCGCAATCGTTGTCGAAGAAGGTACCGAGAACGTTTCAGTCGGCGCCGTGATTGCGATGCTGGCCGAAGAGGGAGAGGATGCGGGCGACATCAGCGCGCCGTCACAGGACCAGGCACCTGCGTCCAGCCCAGCGCCAGCTCCCGCGGACACGGATGGACCGGCCGCGACCCCCACTGCGCGCAAACTGGCCGAGGCGAATGGTGTCGACCTCGCTCAGATCGAAGGCACTGGACCGAATGGCAAGATAACGAAAGGCGATGTCGAAGAAGCGATGGGCGGCGGCGGAGCATCTTCCGTCACGGGAGCAAGCGCGGCACCAAGCCCAAGACCGGCACCAGCACCTTCGCCGTCCGCATCAGCGGGCGAGCGCATCGTTGCGTCACCGCTAGCCAAGCGGATCGCGGAGCAGAAAGGCATCGACCTCTCGGCAGTCACTGGCACGGGTCCGAATGGTCGCATTGTGAAGAACGACGTCGAAAGCTTCGATCCAGCGAGCGCGCCAGCCGCAAGACAGAACATGGCGAAACCCGCCGCGCCGGCGAGGACTCCTGCCGAAAGTGAATTTGGCGCGCCTTACGAGGAAGAGAAACTTTCCAACGTGCGCAAGGTGATCGCGCGGCGTCTCACCGAGAGCAAGCAAACCGTCCCGCATTACTACCTCGCGATGGACATCAATCTCGACCCGCTGCTGGCTCTGCGCAAAGAGCTTAATGCCAGCCTCGAGGCGGATGGCGTCAAGCTGTCGGTGAATGACCTGATAATCAAGGCACTCGCCCGCGCGTTGATGCGGGTGCCGCAGTGCAATGTCAGCTATCAGGGCGACACGATGCACAAATATACGCGCGCCGATATCTCGGTTGCCGTCGCTGCACCCTCAGGCCTCATCACCCCCGTTATCACGGAGGCCGATACAAAGGGGCTCGCTCAGATTTCGAAGGAAATGAAGGAACTCGCCGGAAAGGCTCGCGATGGGAAACTGCAGCCGCATGAATATCAGGGTGGTACGGCTTCGCTGTCCAACCTCGGTATGTTCGGGATCAAACAGTTCGACGCGGTCATCAATCCGCCGCAGGGAATGATACTGGCGGTTGGAGCGGGCGAGCCGCGTCCCTATATTGTCGATGGGGCGCTGCAGGCCGCGACCGTCATGACGGCCAGTGGCAGCTTCGACCACCGGGCCATCGATGGTGCGGATGGTGCGCAATTGATGGAGGCAATCAAACAGCTGTGCGAAAACCCGATGGGATTGGTGGTTTGACGAAAGACCGAAGTCGGTTCTGGGTCGGCATTATAGCGGCGGCGCTGACAGTGACCGCATGCGCTCAGGGTGATGAGCGCGATACGACCGCACCAACGGCCCGGACTATCGAGGCTGGAACGCCGGCCCGGTCGGTCCAGATCGGCTTCGACGGACCGCGTTTTGATGCCTGTGCGGGGTACGGCCGCGTGACGAACCTCAACGCAAATAACAACCGCGAATTGCCAGTTCGTGCGGCGCCATCCGGCGGCGCTGAAGTGGTTGACCAGCTTGGCGCTGGCCGCGGCGTGTCGATGTGCCAGCAAGTCGGCAACTGGATCGGGATCGTCTACGCGCCGGCCGGCGAGGGCGAAAACCAGGGGCAGGGCGAGGAGCGCTGCGGAACGGGTTCTCCCGTCCCGAGCGTCCGACCCTATGAGGGTCCATGCAAATCGGGCTGGGTCAACGAAAACTTCATCGAACTGATTGCGAGCTGATTTCTTGGATCATCGCGACCCCCTGATCCGCGCGACCGCGATGCCGACTGATCTCAATCCTTATGGCGGGGTCTTCGGAGGGTGGTTGATGGCGCAGATGGCTCTGGGTGCAGGCTCGCTTGCAAGCCGTGTTGGCAAGGGCAAGGCGGTCGTCGTCCACGGCACCGATTTCACATTCCCTGGCGCAATGGCGGTCGGCGACGAGCTTTCGATCTATTGCAAAGTCTCAGTGACCGGCAACACTTCGCTTACCATCGAAGCTGAAGGCGTCGCGCGTGACCGGAACAGTGAGGAGACGACCAAAGTCTCTCACGGGACATTCAAATTTGTACTGCTGGATGACGATGACAAGCCGAGATTGGTCCATGGAACTGACGATTGACCACTGTCCTACACGCACCTTGCTATGGCATGGAATGCGGGTGTTTCAGGCTGCATCCCTCGTGACTCACCGCGTTCCAAATTATCCCTCTAAATCAGTGCAGTTTTCCCGCTCAGGACCGTGTAACATGCGGTCCATGTCTCCGTCCGTCCCATCCCTTCGAAATCACCTGCCCAAGGAACTGATCAATGGCTGACACCTCGTATGACGTCGTCGTTCTTGGCTCGGGCCCCGGCGGCTACGTCGCGGCAATCCGATGCGCCCAACTGGGCCTCCAAACCGCCATCGTAGAGCGCGAGAACCTCGGCGGTATCTGCCTCAATTGGGGCTGCATCCCGACCAAGGCGATGCTGCGCTCGGCCGAGATCAAGCACTACATGGATCAGGCGAGCAGCTACGGCCTGAAGGTCGCGGGCAAGATCGAGGCGGATCTCGACGCGATCGTGAAACGCAGCCGCGGTGTCGCCAAACAGCTCAACCAGGGCGTCGGGCACCTGATGAAGAAGAACAAGATCGCGGTGCACATGGGGGAGGGGACGCTGACGGGCCCCACCAGCCTGACGGTCAAGGGCGAGAAGGGCGAAGAGAAGCTGTCCGCGAAGCACGTCATCGTCGCCACTGGCGCCCGCGCGCGCGATCTGCCGTTTGCTCCTGCCGATGGCAAGCGGGTGTGGACCTATCGTCACGCCATGGTTCCACCTGAACAGCCGACCAAGCTGCTGGTGATCGGATCGGGGGCGATCGGGATCGAGTTTGCAAGCTTCTACAACGACATCGGCGTCGATGTGACCGTGGTCGAGATGCTCGACCGCATCGTGCCGGTCGAAGACGCGGATGTTTCGACTTTCCTAGAGAAGAACCTCAAAAAACAGGGCATGACGATCATGACCGGGGCGGGTGTCGAAGACCTGAAAGTCGGCGCAAAAGGCGTCACCGCGACGATCAAGGACAAGGCGGGCAAAACGGAGACGACAGATTTCAGCCACGTGATCGTCGCAATCGGCATCGTCCCCAACACTGAAAATGCAGGCCTTGAGAAGCTCGCGGACATGGAGCGCGGGTTCATCCAGATCGACGATTACGGCCGCACCAAATCGAAGGGATTGTGGGCGATCGGCGATTGCACGCCAGGACCGTGGCTTGCGCACAAGGCCAGCCATGAAGGTGTTACCTGCGCAGAGGCGATTGCCCAGGAGCTTGGCAACAAGGATGTCCATCCGCACCCACTCGACAGAAACGCGATACCGGGATGCACCTATTGCCATCCGCAGGTCGCCAGCGTCGGCATGACAGAGGCAAGAGCGAAGGAAGCTGGCTACGACATCAAGGTCGGCAATTTCCCCTTCATCGGCAATGGCAAGGCGATCGCGCTCGGCGAGGCCGAAGGCTTCATCAAGACCGTCTTCGACTCCAAGACCGGCGAGCTGCTCGGCGCACATATGGTCGGTGCCGAAGTCACCGAGCTGATCCAGGGGTATACGGTCGGGAAAGTGCTTGAGACGACCGAGGCCGAGTTGATGCAGACGGTGTTCCCGCATCCGACGCTATCGGAAATGATGCATGAAAGCGTGCTCGACGCGTATGGTCGCGCGCTGCATTACTGATTAATCAACAAATCGATGACCGAGCCCGAAAAGCCCGCAGATAACCCGTTCCTGAGCAAGGACGATCTCATCGCACACCTTAAGGGGCAGATGTTCCCTAAGGACAAGCACTTCGCCCCCTCGCTTGTGATGTGGGGAGATGCGCAAGCGGAAGTCCACGACGTTGATCGCTTGGAGCACATGTCGAAGCCCGACGCTGACTAAGCGCATTGTTGGCGTGGGTTAGGCGACCTGTCGATCGCTCGTCGTGTTTGCGGGCATGGGTGAGACCGATGCTGAAGGTTTGGCGAAATGGTACCCCTGAAAACAGGTGCATCCGAGTGCACGCATCGCATCCGCCTGGTCGCCTGCCTCGATACCCTCGGCGGCGACAACCATATCGAGCGAATTCGCCATCGAGACAACCGCCGTGACAACCGCCTGACTGTTCAATGAGCCTGCGGCGGAGGATCGCACGAACTCGGGATCGATCTTGATCATCGAGAACCGCATCTTGTCGATGTAGTTGAGCGATGAATACCCGCTCCCGAAATCGTCAAGCGCGAAAGACACTCCGATATCGCTGAGATTCTGAATCAATTGCTGCAATTCGTCCTCGAGTTCGAAAACGATCGCTTCTGTAAGCTCCAGGACGAGGCGATGCGGCGCCAACCCGCTGGCTGACAACGCTTCGACCACGGTCGCGAAGAAGCGATGGTTCATCAGCTGCAACTTCGAAACGTTGACGGCGAGCTTCACCGTCTGCGGCCACTTCACTGCTTCTGCACATGCCTCTTTCAGTAGCCACTCTCCAAGCTCGTCGATCAGCAAATTTTCTTCAGCAATAGGAATGAAATCGGATGGCGACACAGAACCACGATCTGGGTGCGTCCAACGCATCAGAGCCTCATAACAGAGAATTTGCGAACTGGCAGCGTCGAACATGGGTTGGTAAAATACCGTGATTTCATCACGTTGCAGTGCGAATTGGAGATCTGTTTCAAGCTGCGCACGGTCCTCCAAACGTCCGCGCATTTCCTTTCGATAGGTTGCATAGGTGCCGCGGCCTTGATTTTTGGCCTCGTACAATGCGAGGTCAGCATTGGTCATAAGAAGGCTGGTGGACGGCACATCAGGCCCGATTTCGGTTATGCCGAGCGATGCACCGATAGACACTTCCTTGCCCTCGATCTGAAAACCCCTGCCGACCTCTGCGATGATCTTTGCAGCGATCCGCTCTGCCTGTTCCATAGACGCTGCATGGGGGAGGAAGACACCAAATTCGTCTCCTCCCAAGCGTCCGATCACGGCATTGTCTCCGGCGGCTTTACGAAACCGCTTTGCAGTCTCGCAGAGCAGGCTATCGCCAACCGCATGACCATAGACATCGTTGACCTGCTTAAATCGGTCGAGGTCGATGAGCATGAAGGCAGAGGGTTCCCCGGACTCTCTGCAATCTGCGACTTCGCGGTCCAGCAATGCGCGGAAATGATCGCGCGCAAATAGCTCGGTCAGGCTATCATGCTGAGTGATGTACAGAAGCTGTTCGTTAGCGGCAGTTATCGCGGCCCGGTTGGTCGAAACCGTACGAAGCACGATTAACAGGACCGCGCAGGCGACAGATGCGAGCGCGACTATGATCGTCAGCAGGCGATTGTGTTGCTGGGCGACGTCTAGGCGGGCGGCAGTGGTCCGAGTGTCCGCCGATGCTGAGGGTCGCTGGGGCGAACCCAGAGATTGGGAAATCTGTGCAGCCTGTCCATTCATGGGACCGAGCAAAGGCGTAGCACTGACCGCAGGCGTACTGCTGGCCAATGCCAAAGCCGCTACGGCTGCCCCCCATGAAAATGCCTTCATAGCTCCGATCCGATGCCCTCGGGCGCGTTGCGCACGCCGATCACCGATCAATTCTACGCCGTAGACCTCTGAAACGAAGTTTACCGACATCGTTAAAATAGTAAGAAATAGAGGCGCGTCGGAGGAGAGGTTCAGGCAGGCTATCGTGTGAAAAAGTGGAGCTGATCTGCCGAGATCGCTGGTTACCGCGAAGTGAACGCCCCGATATGTCGACTGTGTGCGAAGGCTACGGTCGGTAAAAGCTTCCGAGCCGATGGCCGCAACGCATCATCATTTCTTCCGACTCTGATTCGCGATGACGCATAAGCTCTACCGCTTGGTCCAAGACCATCAGGGCGAGGTGGATCACATTGGACGGATTGGCGGACAGGGTGGGATTCGAACCCACGAAGGGCTTGCACCCTTGCCGGTTTTCAAGACCGGTGCATTCAACCGCTCTGCCACCTGTCCGCTCGGGAAAGCGCGCTAATGGCATGTGCTTCGCTTGTCACGCTTTTCGGTTCATCAATTCCGATATTTGCGCATTCTTTTCGTCTCGCATTGATGCGCACGAAAGCGATATCGGTTGTTGGGAATTCATGAAAAGTGTGAGAAATGAGCGGGATGATTATTCGTTCTCTTTTCGCCGCCGTCGCCCTCCTTTCGCTTTCAGCCCCCGCGGCCCCAGGCTTTGCGCAGAGCGAGGCTGTGGATGGTGTTTCCTTCGACGCGTACTTGGAGGTGCTCAAAGCACGCGCCAGAGCAGAAGGTGTGAGCGAAGCTACGATCCAGCGGATGACGGCGGGGCTGACACCAAACGACCGCGTGATCCGTCTGGATCGCGGGCAACCGGGAAGTCCGACCCGCCGTGGTTACCCTGCGCTTGCCCCCTACATATCTACACATGTGAACTCGACCCGTATTGCCGGGGGCCGGGCTGTTTTCCGGGAGAACCGCAGCCAGCTTCGGGCAGCGGAGCAACGATACGGCGTGCCAGCCGAAATTATCGTCGCCATTTTTGGCCACGAGACAAGCTATGGCCGGATACGGGGCAATTTCGATCTTGCGCGCAGCCTTGCGACCCTGGCTTGGGAAGGGCGCCGCAGGGAGCTGTTTTCGGGTGAGTTCATCGCCCTGATGAAAGTCGCGGATAAAGGATATTCGCGTGACCAGCTCGTGGGAAGTTACGCAGGCGCATTCGGAAACCCGCAATTTCTGCCGTCGGTTTATCTCCGCCTGGCGTCGGACGGTGATGGTGATGGGCGTGCCAACATCTTCACCAACCGCGCCGACACCTTCGCCTCGATAGCGAATTATTTCCGCGATGCGGGTTGGCGTACCGGTCAACCGTGGGGAGTGCGTGCCTATGTGCCCAGCGGCTTCAATGTCGATGCTTACAAGACCGAATTAAAAGCGCAGGTTTGTCCGCGGGTTCACGAACGACACAGTCAGTGGAAGACGGTACGCGAATGGCGCGATCTGGGCATCCAGCTGCAGCGTTCCATGCCTGATGACACGCTTGCATCATTGTTCCAGCCTGACGGCCCGGGGACACCGGCTTGGCTGCTCACCGGTAATTACCGTGTAATCCTGGAGTACAATTGCTCGAATTATTACGCGATGAGCGTTGGCTTGCTCGCAGATGAAATAGTGAACTAAAGCGTCTGCGATCCTCGCAAAGCGGACGCGCTCCAGCTATATCACGCGTGTGAATTCTTACCTGCTTCGATCAATCCCGGCTGCCTTCGCCCTTGTCTTCCTGTCCGCAGGCGAGACAGAAGCAATGGCTCAGAGCGCTGCGCAAATAGGTCCGGCATCCCCGGAGGATGCCCCTATTGCGCTGCTCTTGGATATGAGCTCAGGTCAGATTCTGCACGCACGCAATCCCGATCGCCGGTTCATCCCCGCCTCGATAACGAAAGCCATGACGATCTTCCTCGCTTTCGAGCTGATCGAGGAAGGCCGCCTGGATCCGCGGCAGGTGATCACCTTGAACCCGGACAGTTGGCGAGAATGGAGCATGAAGGGTTCGACCATGTTCCTGCCTGCGGATGCGCGCGTCACTGTCGATGATCTGATCGCTGGTATCGCTAATGTTTCCGCGAACGATGGCTCGATTGCCTTGGCAGAGGCGTATTCTGGCTCCGTCGCCGAGTGGACCGCAGCCATGAACGCTAAGGCCCGCGAAATCGGCATGAAAGACAGTCACTTCGGCACTCCCAACGGTTGGCCGGACGAGGGGCGAACATTTACGACGGCGTCCGACCTGGCAAAACTGGCTGAGGCGATGATCCGCCGTCATCCGGACAAGTTCGCGCGATATGTCGGGAGGCAGCAATTCACCTATAACGGCATTACCCAGCGGAACCATGACCCACTGCTTGGACGGGTGCGCGGTGCGGACGGAATCAAGACCGGGTTCACAAACGAATCCGGTTACGGATTTCTTGGCACCGTTCAGCGCGGTCAGCAGCGGCTTGTGCTGGTGATTGCCGGATCGCCGCGTAGCTCGCTTCGCGCGCGCGCCGCCCGGCAATATGTTGAATGGGGCTTCGAGGCATTCGATCAGACGCTCCTCTATGGAGCAGATACGGTCATCGATCACGTGAAGGTGCAGGGCGGATCAATGCGGCAATTGGGCGTGATTGTGGGCCGAGAAATCTTCGTCAATGCACCGAGTGGGCAGGCGAGCAATCCCGACATTCGGACGATCTATGACGGGCCGCTGCGTGCGCCCATCAAAGCAGGTGATAAGGTCGCCACCTTGGAGATAAAGGTTGCCGGAATGGACACCGCACGCATTCCGCTGCTCGCGCGCGAAAACGTGGATGAAGCGGGATTCTTTGCACGGATATTCAACGGTATTGCTGGATGGTTCTCATGACCGATGGCGGGAAACGCGGACGATTCATCGCTTTTGAAGGGGGGGAGGGCGCAGGCAAATCGACACAGGCGAAACTGCTCGCCGATGCACTTCGTTCGCGCGGCATTTCCGTCGATGTGACGCGTGAACCTGGTGGGACCGCTGGAGCGGAAGCAATCCGGCACTTGCTGCTCCATCCTCCGGGAGAAGAAGGCGACGCGGGCTGGGGCGCACGGGCCGAGGCGCTTCTGTTCGCAGCTGCGCGCGCCGATCATGTCGAGCGGCGCATTCGCCCGGCAATGGATAACGGCACATGGGTTGTTTGCGACAGGTTTGTCGATTCAAGCCGTGCATACCAAGGCGGCGCCGGAGGTCTCGGCGATGAGGCGATAACCGCGCTGCATAACTTCGGAAGCAGAGGCCTAAGGCCCGATCTGACGATCTTGCTGGAGGTCGATCCTGACCAAGTAGAAGAGCGTTTGGCGATCCGTGACGGTGATGAGGTGGACGCGATCGGCGGGCGGAGTTCGGAATATCACCGAAATGTGGCCGCGTGCTTCAACGCCTTGGCCAAAGCCGACCCAAAAGGTTTCGCCGTGATCGACGGCAGCGGGGACGCCGATGCCGTGCATGCGGAGGTCTTGAAAGCGCTTGAACCTTTGTTCGAAAGCAGCGCAGCGTGATAGATTGGCGAAACCACGATACTGCCTGGAGCGAATGGCGCCGCGCGATGGAGGGCGACCGGATGCATCATGGCTGGATCCTTGCCGGGAAGAGTGGGCTTGGCAAACGTGATTTCGCCGTGGCGGCGGCGCGTGAACTGGTCATGGAGCCTGGCGTACACCAACCTGAGCGCGAGCACCCGGACATCCTCACTCTCACCCATTTGCCCAAGGATGAGAAGGAAGAGAAAAAGCGGGACGAGGGCAAACCCTTCCAGACGAAGCGCAACATCTCGGTCGCGCAGATTCGCGCGATGCAAAAACGCCTGACCACCCGGCCGACGCTGGGGGCCCGTCGAGCCATCATCATCGATCCGGCGGATGATATGGAGCCGGGCGCATCGAATGCCCTTCTGAAGAGCCTCGAGGAGCCGCCTCAAGGTACGTTCTTCATGCTGGTGACGCATCGCCCTTCGCGTCTGTTGGCCACCATCCGTTCCCGGTGCCGGGTACTGAGGTTTCCGACGCTCAGCGATGATGAGCTTCGTCGCATGCTGGATGAAACAGGCGGGGCAAAGGACAGCGCGGCGCGAGATGCCGCGATCCGCGCCGCCGAAGGCTCTTTCGGCGCGGCTATGCGGTTCATGGATCAGGACATGGGACCACTTGCTGACCTGATCGAGCGTCTCATCATCGATGGCGATCCCGCATTCGCGGCGCGGGGAGAGCTCGCACGGGTAATTGGGCCGCGCGCTGACCGCGACCGAATTCAGGCCGTGCTGGAACTCGCTCAGGCCATCGTTGCGGAGCACGCTCGGCAAGCAGGCGCGCCGGAACAGGCCAAGCCTCTGATCGACGCGCATGGCGAACTGGTCGCTCTCGCTGGTCAGGCTCCAACCTATAACTTCGATACCGGCCTGCTCGCCATGGGGATCGGAACCTTGCTTAGCTCTGCGAGCGCGGCTAGCGAGCCTGCCAATGGCTGATCAGAACTCCAATCCATTTTATATCACGACCGCAATTAGCTATCCTAACGGACGGCCGCATATCGGACACGCATACGAGGCGATTTCGGCGGACGTGATCGCACGTTTTCAGCGACTGATGGGCCGCAAGGTCCGTTTCCAGACGGGGACAGACGAGCATGGTTTGAAAATGGCTCGCAAAGCTGAAGAGCAAGGGCGAACCGCGCGCGACTTAGCCGATGAAATGTCCAGCTATTTCCGTGAGATGTGCGATGAACTTAACATATCTTACGACCGCTTCATTCGCACTGTCGAAGATGATCATCACAGGGCAAGCCAGGCTATATGGAGCCGCATGGAAGCAGCCGATGATCTCTACCTCGACCGTTACGAAGGATGGTATTCTGTCCGTGACGAGGCGTATTACGACGAGAGCGAACTGACCGAGGGGGAGGGGGGTGCGAAACTCTCCCCACAAGGCACGCCTGTCGAATGGACGGTGGAGGAAAGCTGGTTTTTCCGGTTGTCCAAGTATCAGGACCGGCTGCTTGAATTGCTGCGCTCACCCGCCTTTCTCGAACCCGCAAGTCGTCGCAACGAGATGATTGCCTTCGTAGAGCAGGGCCTGCGCGATCTATCGGTGAGCAGGACAAGCTTCGACTGGGGCGTGAAAGTTCCCGGCAGCGACAATCACGTGATGTATGTCTGGGTCGACGCACTTACGAATTACCTGACGGGGCTGGGTTTCCCTGATGATACATCCGACATGCGCGAATTCTGGCCCGCCGATCTTCACATCATTGGCAAGGACATTGTCCGTTTCCATACGATTTATTGGCCGGCCTTCCTGATGAGCGCCGACCTGCCGCTGCCCAAAAAGGTGTTTGGGCACGGCTTTCTCCTCAATCGAGGCCAAAAAGAGTCCAAATCGCTGGGCAATGTTACCGACCCATCGCAACTGGCCGAGCAATTCGGTGTCGATGCCCTGCGCTACTTCCTTATGCGCGAAGTCGCATTCGGACAGGATGGCAGCTACTCGCCCGAAGCTATCGTTACCCGCACGAATGCCGAGCTGGCCAATTCGTTCGGCAATTTGGCGCAGCGCACGCTTTCGATGATCGCCAAGAACCTCGAGGGGAAACTTGAGCTGTTCGAAACCGATGCGGTAGATGACGCGCTTCAAATGGCAGTCACGGACGCCTGCAGACACGTTCTACCATCGGAGTTCGAGAAGCTCGCATTCTCCGTGGGTATAGAGGCTTGGCTCCGCGCAGTTTATGCTTGCAATCAATATGTCGATGACCAGGCGCCATGGGCGCTTAAGAAGACCGATCCCGAGCGCATGAGGGTCGTTTTACAAACGCTCTTCATGGCGCTGCGCGATCTCGCGATAGCAATTCAACCGGTCGTTCCGGAGAAATCAGCAGGCTTGCTCGATCAGCTCGGAATTCCTGATGGCGAGCGCGATTACGCCGCTTTGTCGGATGCCGATTGGTATTCACGCCTTGTGAAATCCGGCTCCACTGTTGGAAAGCCCACACCGATATTCCCGCGACTGGAATTGGCTGAAGAGGTAGAGGCGGATTGATGCTGGTCGATAGTCACTGCCATCTGGAATATAAGGGTATCGTCGAAGACCAGCAGGGCGTGCTGACGCGGGCCCGTGCCGCCGGAGTGGGGGCATTTCTCAATATCTCGACCAAGCAGTCCGAATGGCAGCAGGTCGTCGCGACGGCAACACGCGAAAGCGATGTCTTTGCCAGTGTTGGCATTCATCCGCACGAGGCCAATGGGCATGAGGACTTGGGCCGCAGCACATTGTTGGCGGCGACCGAAAACCCGAAGGTTATCGGAATCGGCGAAACCGGGCTCGATTATTATTACGAGCACTCCGACCGAAACACGCAGGCAAAGCTGTTCCGCATGCATATCGAAGTTGCACGCGAGACCGGCCTGCCGATCATCATCCATACCCGTGATGCTGAGGACGACACCTTCGAGATCCTGAACGATGAAATGGAGAAGGGCGCGTTTCCTGCCCTGATCCATTGTTTTACGGCTTCAGCCGATTTCGGGCGCAAGGTGCTGGATCTGGGTCTCACGATATCTCTGTCCGGAATCGTCACGTTCAAAAACGCAAAGGACCTGCAGGAAGCCGCCAAACAGGTTCCCGAAGATCGCTTGCTCGTCGAAACCGATAGCCCGTTCCTCGCGCCCGTTCCGCACCGCGGTCGGCCGTGCGAGCCGGCCTACGTCGCGGACACGGCCAGATTCGTTGCAGCCCTGCGTGAAACAGATTGTGAAGGTCTGGCCGAGCAGACGACCGCGAATTTCGCCAGGCTATTCGACAAGGCGGCACTGTGAAGCTCATCATGCTGGGCTCGGGCACATCGACGGGAGTGCCGCGTGTCGGAGGCCCGGATGGGACCGGAGATTGGGGGGATTGCGACCCCGATGAGCCGCGCAATCGACGAACGCGTGTTTCTATCATAGTTGAAAGCAATGCCGGGGCGCGTTTGCTCATCGACACTTCGAGCGACTGCCGTGCCCAGCTCTTGGCTAACAGGATACCATCGATCGACGCGGTGTTCTGGACACACGATCACGCTGACCATTGCCACGGGATCGATGATTTAAGGGTGATGCGCTACGGACGCGGTGGCCCGATACCGGGATACGCGTCCACCGAGACGGTCAGGCGCCTGCGGAACCGGTTTGGGTATGTTTTTGCCGGACAGGATGGTTATCCGACTATCATCAATCTCGATACGCTCGACAGGCTGCGTATTGTGGCTGGATTTGGTGTCGAATGGTGCCAGATGGAACATGGTCCGGGTGAGACTACCGGATATCGCTTTGAATCGGACGGCAAGTCTATTGCGTATGCAACTGATTTCAGTGCGATTTCCGATGACATGATTGAATTGTATGACGGGGTGGATGTCCTTGTGAGCGATTGCCTTCGCCGAGATCCGCATCCAACGCATGCACATCTGGCCATGGCTATCGAGCTGTTTGAAAGGTGCGGTGCCGGGACACTTGTCCTCAGCCATCTTGATAAGAGCATGGACTATCAAACGCTCGTGGATGAAGTACCTGAAGGTGTGATTGTCGGATATGACGGTTTGGAGGTTGTTGCATGACCGAAATGAGCATCATTTCAATCGTCGCATTGCTTGGCTGGCTCGTTCTGGCCGGAAGTGCGCTGGCTTCCTTCAAGCTTGGGTTCAGTAAGATCTTTCAAATGGTTCTCGTGTGGGTGGCGATCTTTGCGGGCGGGTTTTTCGTCGTCAGCTTCTTCATCTAGCGATACGATCCATATCCAATTTAACAT
>NZ_JAGSPB010000002.1 GCF_019204025.1 Erythrobacter ani | reverse complement strand
AATATATATTATCATTCTTAAGGCAAGGCATGCGATACGGCTCCCCTAGCAACCCGGAAACCGAACAAATCCGTCGATTGCAGGATATCATGGCACGCCTGCGCGATCCGGCACGTGGATGCGAATGGGATCTGGCGCAGGACTTCTCAAGTATTGCCCCTTATACCATTGAAGAAGCTTACGAAGTTGCCGATGCAATCGAGCGCGGCGATATGCACGACCTGAAGGATGAGCTTGGCGATCTGTTGCTTCAGGTCATCTTTCACGCCCGCATGGCCGAGGAAGCCGGTGCGTTTGCATTCGACGATGTTGCACGATCGATTAGCGACAAGATGCAAAGCAGGCATCCGCATATCTTTGGCGACGAAGGCGGACAGATGGAAGACACGCGCTGGGAAGCACTCAAGGAAGCCGAACGTGCCGAGAGAGGCGCGACTAGCGCGCTAGACGGTGTTGCATTAGCCCTCCCGGCATTGATGCGCGCTCAAAAGTTGCAAAAACGTGCGGCACGGACGGGCTTCGACTGGCCCGATCCATCAGGCTCAGAATCAAAGATTACCGAAGAAATAGAAGAAATTAAAGCTGCGACCTCAGATCACGACAGGATCGAGGAAGCGGGCGATCTTCTGTTCGCAGTAGTCAACTACGTGCGCGCCCACGGTGTTAGCGCCGAAGATGCGTTGCGCGCTGCCAATGCGAAGTTTGAGCGCCGTTTTCGTGCGATGGAGGATATGGCGAACGGAACCTTTCCCGAGCTAGATCTAGCCGCCCAAGAACGTCTGTGGCAGGCGGTGAAGCAAGCGGAAACGTAAACGAATTCAATCGGCTATCGTTGTATACTGACCCAATTCCTTTGGATTGAGGCGGACGGTCAAACGCCGAAGCGGGCCGCGCTCTCCCTCCCCTGCATCAGCATCTTCTATGACATCGCCGTGAGCATGCAGCCACGCCATGCGGCGCCCGTCGCTTACCGGAATTGTCACTGTTACTTCCGTGGCCTTTTTTGTCAGCATTTCAGCGATTTTGGCATTGAGTGCATCGATGCCGGCGCCGCTAAGTGCAGAGATGACCGCTGCGCCTTGAGCGCTTGCCAGCTCCTGTAATTCGGCGCGCTCCTCAGAGCCGAGAAGGTCGACCTTGTTCCATACCTCCAGAATAGGAATCTCGCTTTCACCGGTGTCGGGATCGACGACATCGAGATCGGCCAGGACTTCCATCACCTGCTTTTTCTGAGCCGCGTTCGCGGGGTTCGCCATATCCCGCACATGGCAAATGATATCAGCTCCCGTCACTTCTTCGAGCGTTGCACGAAAAGCGGCGACCAGCTGGGTTGGAAGATCGGAAATAAAGCCAACCGTGTCGGAAAGGATCGCCTTTTCCACGCCGGGCAGGCTTATCGCGCGCATGGTCGGGTCGAGCGTCGCAAACAGCAGGTCCTCCGCCATGACTTCAGCGCCAGTCAGCAGGTTGAACAGCGTCGATTTCCCGGCATTGGTATATCCGACCAACGCGATAACCGGCCAAGGTGCCCTTCCCCGCCGTTCACGGTGTAAGGTGCGGGTCTTGCGGACTTGTTCAAGTTCTCGTCTGAGCCTGCTCATCCGTTGACGGATCATGCGCCGGTCGGCCTCGATCTGTGTCTCACCCGGACCGCCGAGGAAGCCAAAGCCGCCGCGCTGCCGCTCGAGATGGGTCCAGCTGCGCACGAGCCGGCTTTGCTGGTAGTCGAGATGTGCCAGCTCGACCTGTAGCCGGCCTTCGGCTGTGGCTGCCCTCTCGCCAAAGATCTCGAGGATGAGGCCGGTTCGATCGATGACCTTGCGCTTGAGCTTTTCTTCGAGATTACGCTGCTGGATCGGAGACAGCGCGCCATCGACGATGACCAGCTCGCATTCGTATTGCTCACACCACGCGGCGATGTTCTGGACCTGCCCAGACCCGAAAAGTGTGTTCGGCTGCATCTGCCTGATCGGCAGGATCTCGGAATGGCCGATCACCACGCCGATCGCGAGGGCAAGTCCCTGCGCCTCTGCTAGGCGCTCAGGCGCATCGAGGTCATAACGCAGGCTGCGGATGTCCGGACACAGCACAAGGGCCCGCGCACCGCGGGTCACCTCGTCCATCAGATCGTCATCGAAACTCAGTCGCCTGCCCCATATTCATCGCCAAAATCGGCGTCATCGTCATCACTCAGATCGACAGGACTGGCAGGCTGGATTGTCGAGACCGCATGTTTGTATGCGAGTTGCACCGCGCCGTCTCGTTCGAGCAGCATGCAGAACAGGTCATACGCCGCGAGGCGTCCCTGCAACATGACCCCGTTTACAAGGAACATCGTGACCTGAACGTTGCTCTCACTGACACGGTTTAGGAAAACATCCTGCAGCAACCGCTGCTTCTTGTTCCCCGCACGCGTCTGAAACTGCTCTGCGTCGAGCGATTGGCCTGGCATAATTGTGGAAATGGCATGCTTGTAGACAAGCTGTGACTGTCCGTCGCGGCGGAGCAGGATCGAAAAATTGTCGAACCACGTCACGATGCCCTGAAGCTTCACGCCCTTGACGAGAAACATCGTCACCGGCGTCTTGTTCTTGCGCAGCAAATTAAGGAATGCGTCCTGCAGGTTGCCCTGCCCGGCCCCGTTACCGCCTGTTTGCCTGCCACCCTGACGGGTAGGCGTGGCAGTGTCTTCAGTGCTTGATACTGGACGTGGAGAGAGAGTCCGTCCATTCGACATGTTTCATGCTCCTGTTTTATTGGCGGCCGCTTTTACGGTCCGCAGAAAAGGCAAATGCCAGCAACCCTCCTGCTTGAATGTCTTTTTTCTTATAATGGGGAATATTCCAGCGGGCGGCAACACTTCAATTTTCTGTGCCATCAAGCGGTGTAAAGAAAGCGCTATTCTTTACGCGCATTTTCCCGTCGTTCTGCCATGCCGAGCAGCTTAAGTTTGCGGTGGAGCGCAGAACGCTCCATGCCGATAAAGGTAGCGGTTTTCGAGATATTCCCCGAGAACCGCCTGATCTGGATCGTGAGGTACTCGCGCTCGAAACTTTCCCGCGCCTCGCGCAGAGGAACACCCATCATGGCCGAAAAGCCTTGCCCCGACGCAGCGAGGCGCCCGCCGGTGACCTCGGCGGGTAGCATATCGGTTTCAACCTCGGTGAGACGATCGCGCGGGGTCATGATGATGGTCCGCTCGATAACGTTGCGCAGTTGGCGGACATTGCCAGGCCAATCATAGGCCTGCAGAGCGGCCATCGCTTCTTCGGAAATCCTGGGAGGAGTCAGACCTTGATCATTCGAATACCGTGTGAAAAAGTGTTCCGCCAATGCCGGGATATCGTCGCGTCGCTCGCTCAATGAAGGAATCGCGACGGGCACGACATTGAGGCGATAGAACAGGTCTTCGCGGAAACGATTTTCCTCCATTTCAACCGCCAGATCGCGGGTCGTGGACGACACCACCCTGACATCCACTCCGATCTGGCGTGTTCCGCCGACGCGCACAAAGCTTTGCTCCGTGAGCACACGGAGAATGCGCGCCTGCGTCGAGAGGGGCATGTCCGCCACCTCATCGAGATAGAGCGTGCCCCCATCCGCCAGCTCCAGCAGCCCTGGCCGGACCTGCTTGCCGTCAGCCTCTTCCCCGAACAATTCCTGTTCGAACCTCTCGGGCGTGATCCGGGCTGAATTGACAAGCACGAACGCGGCTTCAGACCGGCCGCTCCAGGTATGGAGCAAGCGCGCTGCCACTTCCTTGCCCGCACCCGCAGGCCCTGAAATCAAAACGCGGCTGCCCGTATTGGCAACCCGTTTCAGGGTCGCACGGACTGCGTTGATCGCAGAGGAATTGCCGGTGAATTCGGCTTCGCTCCAGCTGCTGTCCCGGAGACGATTGTTCTCGCGCCGCAGCCGCTCGGTTTCGGTTGCGCGCTCGACGAGCAGCAACAGCCTTTCCGCTTCGAAAGGTTTCTCGATAAAGTCCATCGCGCCGCGGCTCACGGCTGAAACCGCGGTGTCGATATTCCCGTGACCAGAGAAGATAATGACCGGCAGATCCGGTTCCCGCGTCTTGATCGCATCGAGAAGCTCCAGCCCGTCCATCTCGCTGCCATGCAGCCAGACATCGAGCAGGACGAGACTGGGGCGGCGCTCGTCGATGGCGGCGAGCGCGCTCGTGCTTTCCGCTGCAGTGCGGCACTCGTAGCCTTCGTCTCCCAGAACTCCGGCAACAAGATCGCGGATATCGCGTTCATCGTCGACAATCAGGATTTCGAGCGCCATGCGAGGCTCCTTAGGGGTCTTGAGGCTGAGGGGGGCCGGCGACGCTTCATGCGAGCTCTCCGGCTGAAACTTGAGGATCGCGGGCGAATTGCAAAGTGACGCGCGAACCGCCTGTGTCTGTGCTGGCGAAGCTCATCTCGCCGCCATGCTCATCGACGATCTTGTTGACGATGGCCAGGCCAAGACCGGTACCTTTCTCGCGCGTGGTCATATAGGGTTCGGTCAGGCGGTCGCGGTCCTGCGGCAGGCCGATACCATTGTCCTCGACCTGAACAGCGATCATTTCGTCGTCGCCGGTAATGACGACCGATATCTGTCCAGCGTATACATCGTCAGCTTCAGCAGCGCGTGCCTCGATCGCCTCGACCGCATTCTTGAGAACGTTGGTCATCGCCTGACCCATCTGGTGCCGGTCGCAGCTGATACTCCGCTGGTCGAGCTGGCCCGCCGATACGCTGAATTCGATACCGGGATGTGCGACCTCCTGGAGAAATACCGCTTGCCGCACCAGATCGACCGCATCCTCTGCGCGGAAAACCGGTTTCGGCAGCCGCGCGAACGACGAAAATTCATCCACCATCTTGCGCAAGTCACCGACCTGGCGAACGATGGTGCTGGTCAGCTCATCAAACAGTTCTCCATCGGCCTCTTCGACCTGCTTGCGATAACGTCGCTT
Source organism: Erythrobacter ani (assembly GCF_019204025.1). GTDB lineage: Bacteria > Pseudomonadota > Alphaproteobacteria > Sphingomonadales > Sphingomonadaceae > Erythrobacter > Erythrobacter ani. The sequence continues at coordinate 1,179,204 of NZ_JAGSPB010000002.1, read as the reverse complement.
CAGCCGCTCGGTCGCGAGTTGGATCGGTGTAAGCGGGTTCTTGATTTCGTGTGCAATGCGGCGGGCGACATCGGACCAGGCAGCTTGCCTCTGATCGAGCAATTGCCGCGTGATATCTTCAAACGTGATCACATGCCCGCGGCTTCCCGGTGCGACTTTGACCGCAAGCGTGAGAAATTCGCTCCCCTTGGCATGGCTGACAATGGCGCGTTGCTGTCCCGCTTGAACCATCTGGCATATTTCGGGAGAGAGTGTGTCAAGCGACTGGCCAACGAGATCGTCTGCTCCTTCCTCTCCGAGCAACACCTGCGCAGATTCGTTCATGAGCATGACGTTGCTGTTTTCATCGACCGAAATGACACCAGCGCTGACCGATTCGAGCACAGCCTCCATGAACGCCCTGCGGTCGTCGATCTGGCGGTTCGCGCTCACAAGCGCTTCGGTTTGTTTCTCCAACTGCGCGGTCATCCGGTTGAACGCGCGGTTCAGGAGACCGATCTCATCGGCTCCCGTCCTGCCCTCTACCCTGAGAGCGAAGTTGCCTTGCCCGACTTTCCGCGCCGCCCCGACCAAATCGGTGAGCGGTTCTACCTGCCGGTCGGCAAATCGAAGGGCAAACCAAACTGCAATGCAAACCAACAACAGGCTCACCACGACAAGCGCCGCGTTGAACCGTAACTGCAGGGTACTCGATTCATCGGTCAGAGTTTCGTAAGCCGATGCGACCGCCTGTGCGCGCGTCCATGAATTGAACATGGTCGCCTCAGTATTTCGCGCATTGTAGAGATAGATCCCGCTATCGCGGTCGATCGCGGCGAGCGCAGCGATCCGATCCGGGCTGCCTCGCACGACCACAAATTCCCCGTCATCCAGTTGGGGCAGGACCTCTTCACTGAACTCGATCGGGCGATTGTCTGCGAGCAGTTCGTATGTCGCGGCGGTACGAAGGCTGCCGTCTGCGAGGCGCTGCAGGATAACGCTTTCGGAGATGTCCCGTGACTGCGCCTGAAACGCGTAAAAATCGGCAAAGTCCTGCTCGGTGATCGGCACCCGTTCAAGAATCACGCGCATGTCGCTCGCCATAGTGATGGTTTCATCTTGCACGTCACGCTGGTTCGCGTCGTAATAGCTTTGCGCCAGTTCGTTGGCGTTTTCCATCAATCCGCGAGATTCATCCGAATACCAAAAATCGACCCCGGTCTGGAACAGGAACGCCGCAAATCCCGACACCAACAAGGTCGGGACGGCGGCAACCATCGAGAAGAAGAAGACAAGACGTACGTGAAGCCTGGCAGTGCTGCCGGCCGCCCTTTTGAGTGCGAGCCGGCGACCGCTTAGAATGAGAAGCCCCATCGCCGGGACCAGAACCGACATCAGCAACAAGGTCACTTCCATCGGTGAGGCGAGCTCGCCCTGCTGCGCATCGCCCGAATAGGCGAAGTAATTGGCGATGATGGCCATGATCAGCGAGGCCACTGCCAGAACTTCGAACAGACGGTAAACATTGGCGCGCCGCGACGACACGACAAACTGCCTCCACCACCGGGGTAACTGTCGCGGTGATTGGGACTGGGATGGTGACGCGGTACTGGCCATCGTTGCTGAGTTACAACGCGAGTGTTGCAATTATGCAAGAGGTATTCGTTAGTTAGACCCGGATTGTGCGTTAAAGCGGTCGTGCGAAGCGATCAGGTTCGATCCCGAGTTCACCAATCCTCTTCCTCAGCGTGTTCCGATTGATGCCGAGCAATTTCGCCGCGCGAAGCTGATTGCCGCTCGTGCGACCCAGTGCATGCTCGATGAGCGGCTTTTCAAAGGCGGCGATGGCTTGCGCATAAACCGCACCCGCTGGAGGATTCTCCGCGTCGAGCCACACGTCGAGCGCTTGCGCGATTCCGCTTTCCGATCGATCCTCTCCCTGACCGATAGGGAGCTGCTCATTGCCCAAGATGTCCGAGAGACTGCTGGGATCGATCACATCATCCCTGGCCATTAGGACGAGCCGGTAGACCACGTTGCGCAACTCCCGAACATTGCCGCGCCAATTGCGCGCCCTGAGCAATTCGAGAGCGTCGCTGGATAACTGGCGGCGCGGCAGCCCTTCTTCGACCGCTTGCGACAGGAAGTGCTGGCACAGCACGTCAATGTCTTCCCTGCGGTCGCGAAGTGGCGGCAGCTCGATGGGAACGACATTGAGCCGGTAATATAGATCTTCCCGGAAGGTACCCGCGGAGATCATGGGGATGAGGTCGCGATTGGTCGCGGCAACGATGCGGACGTCGACCGCGATTTCCTGCCGCCCTCCGACCCGCCTGATCCGGCCCGATTGGAGCGCGCGGAGAAGCCTGGTCTGGGCCTCCGCCGGCATGTCACCGATTTCGTCAAGAAACAGCGTTCCGCCATTAGCCTGCTCGAACTTCCCGATGGCCTGGGCAACCGCACCAGTAAACGCGCCTTTTTCGTGGCCGAACAATTCACTTTCGATGAGATCGCCAGGAATGGCTGCGGTGTTTACAGCCACAAAGGGTCCCGACCGGCGGCTCCCGAGCTGATGGATCGCTTCGGCCACCAGCTCTTTCCCCGTCCCGCTTTCTCCAGTGACCAAGACGGTGAGATCGTTCCGCAGGACCCGCGTAATCATCCGGTATACACTCTGCATCGCCTGGCTGCGGCCGACCAGCGGCATCCCGTCGTCTTCGGGATGATCGGGCATGCTCGCGCCGCTTGCAGTCTCGCCGCATGCCTGCTGCACTGCCTGAACCAGCTCGTCGAGATCGAACGGCTTTGGAAAGTATTCAAACGCGTCACTGTCACTCGCCCTGACAGCCGTATCGAGCGTGTTCTGCGCCGAAAGCACAATCACAGGCATGTTCGGCGCGGCTTTGCGAACCCTGTCGAGGCTGGCCAATCCGTCGCCATCTTCGAGCATGACGTCGGTCAACATTACGTCGAACGGATGCCCTCGCAGCCACCCATCACGCGCGGCAATACTGGTACAATGCTCGATCCGGAAACCTTCATCCTCCAATGCGGCAGTGATGACTGTCGCGATTGCGGAGTCGTCCTCAACGAGCAGCACGTTTCCACCGCTGGCTCGACGCATCAGGACTTCCTCTCGGTGTGCGAAGCCTGCGGAAGGTGGAGGCGGAAATGGGTCCGCCCTGCCCGAACATCCCGTTCGTGGCTAACGCTGCCATTCATGTCCCTCACCAGTTTTCTGACCAGAGCAAGCCCCAAGCCCTGTCCTGACTTCTTCGAAGAGACAAACGGTTCAAACACATGATCGCGCAAAGCCTTATCGATACCGCCGCCGTTGTCCGTGACGGTAATCTCGATCGGCAATCTCACCGCCCGGCCGAGACGGATTGCGCTGAACGCTAGCCCGCTGACAAACCGGGTCTGCACTGTAATTTGTGGGGTATCCTCGGCGCCAGCAGCTGCATCGCGCGCATTCGAAATGAGGTTGATGATAACTTGCTCCAGCGCGTCGCGATTGGCCAGAACCGGGGGAAGAGAGGGATCAAACTCCTCAAGGATCTCGACCTGCCTCGCTCCGGCGGCGCGTACCGTTGCGATCGCGCTCCGGATGGCTTCGTGGGGATTGACCGGTGCTACGGGCTCGGTCTGAGTGCTGCCCAATTGTTGCATCCGGTCGATTAGCCGCGCGATCCGATCGACTTCGTCGGTGATCATCCGGGCTAGCTTCTTGTCTTTCTGGGGAAGCTTTCGCGCAACGAGCTGCCCTGCCCCGCGAATGGCCGAGAGCGGGTTCTTGATCTCGTGCGCGAGGATCGAAGGCGCGCCGATGGTCGCGCTGAGTTCTGCCTCTCTCGCGGTGTCTTCGTGGGAGACCTCCGAGATGGTAACAACCCTCCACCCAGGAAAGCCGCCAAGCGGAGAAACGGTCAGGTTAACCCGCGTTTCCGCATCTCTCGCCTCGATCCGAATGTCGCGTGCGACCAACGCCGCATCGTTAACCGAGAGCTTTTGCACCACCCGCTCTTCTAAGCCGGTGAGAACCTCCGAAACACTTCGTCCGGTCAGGCGTTTAGAGCTCTGGCCGAGGAGATTTTCCGCAGCATGATTTGCTTCTGCAATGCAGCCGTCGGGGTCGATCAGAACCATCGCAAAGATCAGTCCCCCGATTTGCGCATCAGCTGATGGCTTTTCCATCATGTGTGCGTGCACGTTTGAAATGTTCGCAGCCGGCCCATTCGCGACCTCGTCTGAAGCCACTTCAAGCGGCCCGGCGATGCAGGAACGGTTCGTAAAAGCGCGCGATCTCGCCGAGCACTTCATCGGGATCATCGATGAAATTCGCCTTGTTCCTAAACTCAGCCGAACCATGCATACCCTTGGTATACCAACCGAGATGTTTGCGAGCGATCTTGGTACCGACATCGCGCCCGTAATGATCGAGCATCCGGTTATAATGTTCGATGAGTACGCGGTATTGCTCGTCGAAACTGGGTGTGGCTATCGTCTCACCTGTGCGCCACCAGTGCATGACTTGGCCCAGCAACCAGGGTTTACCGTAGGCGCCGCGACCAATCATCAAACCGTCTGCCCCCGATTGTTCGAGCGCTTTTGCCGCGTCGTCGATCGTGCAAATATCACCGTTTACGATCACCGGGATCGAAACGGCGTCCTTTACCTTCCGGATGAAAGACCAGTCGGCGCTGCCTTTATACATCTGGTTGCGGGTGCGGCCGTGAACCGTAATCATCTTGACGCCGAGATCCTCGGCGATACGCGCCATTTCGGGGGCATTCAGGCTCGAATGATCCCAGCCCATCCGCATCTTCACCGTCACCGGCACGTCGACGGCCTTGACCGTCGCTTCCATCAGTTTCGTCGCAAGCGGAACTTCCCGCATAAGTGCAGAGCCGGCGAACTGGCCAACCACTTTGCGCACCGGGCAGCCGAAGTTGATGTCTATGATCGCGGCGCCGTTTCCCTCCTGCAGCTTGGCAGCTTCCGCCATGCTGCCGGGGTCGCAGCCGACAAGCTGCATGGATACCGGCTCTTCGATCTGGTCCCAGGCCGTTTTCTGGATGGATTGGCGTGTCTCACGGATGGCCGCTTCGCTAGCGACCATCTCGGTCACATTCAGACCGGAGCCATAGCGCCGGACAAGCGTGCGGAACGGCATATCGGTCACGCCGGTCATGGGCGCGAGCAGAACGGGCTCCGCGATCTCGACCGGGCCGATATGGATCGGCTTGATCGCCGGAGGAATGGGGAGCGCAGTCATTTCATCAGTGCCTAAATTATGGGCAGCGCATAGTGGATTGCGCATTGGGCGTCCAGACCCTAAGCGCGGGGCCGCAATGGCCAGTGAGACCCCCCTTCCCGCATTTTCCGCGATCATCGTCGCTGCTGGAAAGGGTTTGCGAGCCGGGGGCGATACACCGAAACAATTTCGCAAATGGCGGGGAAAGCCCGTTGTCATGCACTCCGTCGATGCGCTCAACGCCGCTGGATGCGGTTCGATCGTCATCGTCGCGCCGCCTGGATTGCATGCGGAGGCGCTCGCTGCGGCGGGTGAGCCGGCGAATGCGGTGACCGTAGACGGCGGCGTCACCCGGCAGGAATCGGTCCGCGCAGGACTTGAGCGAATCGGAGAGAAAAAGCCTGAGCGCGTGCTGATCCACGATGCGGCGCGACCCGATTTGCCAATGGCAGTGATCGAGCGGTTGCTTGCAGCACTCGAAACACATGCCGGAGCAATTCCCGCCCTTCCCGTAGTGGACAGCCTCGCGGTTTCAGACAGCAACAGTACAATGACGGGCAAAGCCGACCGCGAGATCTTGCGCCGGGTCCAGACCCCTCAGGCGTTCCGTTATGCCGATATCGTTGCAGCGCACCGATCATGGACGGGAGCGCTCGATGCCGGCGACGATGCGCAGGTTCTTATGGCAGGCGGGGGTTCGGTCGCTCTCGTGCAAGGTGACGAGAGGCTGAAGAAGATGACCTTTGCACAGGATTTTGCTGACGGCAGGACGGTTGCCCAATTCCGCGTTGGACAGGGTTACGATGTGCACCGCCTGCAGGCTGGTGAAGAATTGTGGCTGTGCGGGATCAAGCTCGAATATGACATGGGATTGGCCGGACACTCCGATGCCGATGTCGCGCTGCACGCCATCACCGATGCGGTGCTAGGGGCGATCGGCGCGGGCGATATCGGAACGCATTTTCCGCCGAGCGATCCGCAATGGTCGGGTGCCGCGTCGGGCCAGTTTCTCGAGCATGCCGTGAAGCTTGCCAATGATGCAGGATATACGCTTGGCAATCTGGACGTCACCATTATCTGCGAAGCGCCCAAGATCGGACCGCATCGGCCCGCAATGCGCACTGAAGTCGCACGCCTGACGGGCCTGGCAGAAGACGCCGTAAGTATAAAAGCAACCACAACCGAAAGGCTCGGCTTTACCGGGCGCGCCGAAGGTATAGCTGCGCAGGCCATAGTCGGGCTGTGCAAGCTCGGCTGAAGGGATCACCATGACCAAACAACTCCTCCCCGACGATATTGACGAGCTGGCGGCGCGCGTCGTCGCCGAAAACGAGGCCGCAGGCCGCAAGATTGCCTTGGCTGAAAGCTGCACCGGCGGGCTGGTCGCTGCCGCGATCACCGAAATAGCCGGCTCCTCATCCGTGCTCGACCGCGGCTTCGTAACCTATTCCAACGAGGCCAAGATGGAGTCGCTTGGCGTGTCGCAGGACATCATCGAAACCTTCGGTGCTGTTTCGATCGCGTGCGTCTGGGCGATGGCGACCGGGGCGTTGAGAAACTCCAACGCCGACGTCGCAGTAGCGATCAGCGGCGTTGCCGGACCGGGCGGCGGAACGCAGTTGAAGCCGGTGGGAACGGTCGTTTTCGCGCGGGCCTATCGCAATCAGGATGGCGAGCCCGAGGGCGAACTCAAACATTTCGACGGACAGGGCGATGCAGTAAATGGGCTGAGCGAGCGCGCGTCAATTCGGCGTCAGGCGACGCTCTGTGCACTCGAGCTGCTGCTGCCGTAAAGTTCGTGCGCGCGCTGTTCGAAAGCAGCGACCATTTTGCGGAAGGCCCGTTCGAAATATTGTCCGGCGAGCGCCTGGAACACGCGGTTCTTGAATTCGAAATCGACGAAAAAATCGATCTCGCACGTGCTTTCATCGACCGGACGGAAGGTCCAGATGTTGTCTAGGTCCGAAAGCGGCCCGTCGACATAGTGTACGTCGATTTCGCGAGGACGATCTTTCGAAACCCGCGATGTGAACTTTTCCCGGATCGACTTGAACCCGACGACCATGTCGGCGACCATTTCGGTTTCGCTATCCGAGCGCACACGGGTCGCGATGACCCAAGGAAGGAACTCGTTATATCGCTTAACATCTGCCACCAGATCGAACATCTGCGTGGCGCTGTAGGGCAGCCGCCGAGTTTCTCGAATACCTACCATCAGGGGTCCAGGCGATCCCTCTTGCGGTGTTTCTCTTCGCGCGCAGCCTTCATGACGGCGAAGTCGTCACCCGCATGGTAGCTTGACCGGGTGAGCGGGCTTGATGCAACCTGAAGGAAGCCTTTTGCGCGCGCGATGGAACCGTAGGCATTGAAGGCTTTCGGGGTGACGAACTCCTCAACCGCCGCGTGCTTCGGCGTGGGCTGGAGGTACTGGCCCATCGTGATGAAATCGACCTCTGCGCTGCGCATGTCATCCATCACCTGGTGTACTTCGAGCCGCTGTTCGCCAAGGCCCAGCATGATGCCGGACTTCGTGAAGATCAGAGGATTGTGCGCCTTGACCTCTTCAAGCAGGCGTAGCGACGCATAGTAGCGCGCTCCCGGCCGGATCGTAGGATAAAGACGGGGCACGGTTTCAAGGTTGTGGTTGTAAACATCGGGCCCGGCTGCGCAGATCGCCTCGACTGCGGCACGCATCTTGCCTCGGAAATCGGGTGTGAGAATTTCGATCGTCGTATCGGGGGTGTTGCGGCGCAGCGCCTCGATCACCTTTACGAATTGCCCTGCCCCGCCGTCGGGCAGATCATCACGGTCGACGCTCGTGATGACGATGTGCTTCAGCCCCATCTTGGCCGCCGCAATTGCGGTGTTTTCCGGCTCCATCGGATCGACGGCGCGGGGCATCCCGGTCTTCACATTGCAGAAGGCGCAGGCCCTCGTGCACACGTCGCCAAGGATCATCACGGTCGCGTGCTTTTGGGTCCAGCACTCACCGATATTAGGGCACGCCGCCTCTTCGCAAACAGTGTTCAGATTGAGCTCGCGCATCAATCGGCGCGTCTCGTGATACCCCTCGCTTACAGGCGCACGCACGCGGATCCAGTCCGGTTTACGTTGCCGCGGCGGACGTCCGTTTTCGGGCTTCGGCGAGTTCGCGAGATCGTTCATCCGCGATCATTTAGGCGGCCTCAGCCTTCGCCGCAAGCCGATCTGCTAGTCTGCAGGGTCTATTCGGTGGCAGTCTCGGAAATATCGATGGGAATGCGTTCCCCGGTGATGGGCTCGGCTGGGGCAAGCAGATCTTCCTCACCGTCTTCCAAAGGCCGCATCTCGATCACGAAATCGCGCTCGTCGAGCGACATTACCCCACCCTTACCATCCGCGAGCTGGGCTGCGGCAGTCAGAAGGATGCTGACCGGATCCGGATCAATCGCCTCGACGGCGTTTGAGGCCGCTCGCCGTGCGATCCGTGCATCGGATACGCTGCTCGTTACGGTGAATCGTTCGGTATGATGGCCATCCATCGCGACCGTCACCTCACCGCCTTTGGCGCGCAGGAGCGGCAAGTAGCAGGGCGTTGTACAACTTTGTCCGTAATTCGTGCTCGCGGTCGCGCCTGTCGGGGCCGTAACAATGTAAACTGTTTCAGAGGGGGCCAGGCCGTGCCCTTTCACGAATTGCTTCTGCGCGCATCCCGAAAGCGCGACACTGACGAAACTCAAAACTGCAAGCGACCGATAGTTCATGTAAAGCTCCCCTTTTCAACAGGATACAAAAGCGTCCGCTTGTTTGAACGAGAAATGAACCCCGGAAATACTCTCAATTGTTGACGAGGACCGGTAAGCTCCGTTTAAAGGCCGCGTCCGGATGCGGTCGTATCTGAGTGCGATCTACGCCGGGTTTGCTAAGGGGACAGCCTTGTTCGAAACTGCGATCCAGACTTTCACTTCGCCTGTCGTGCTGTTTTTTGTCCTTGGATTGCTTGCAGCCTTTGCCAGGTCCGATCTCGCCATCCCCGAGTCGATTGCGAAAGCGATGTCTCTTTATCTTATGGCAGCCATCGGCATTAAAGGCGGCGTCGCAGTAGCCAAGTCGGGCATCGACGCGACGGTCATGTCGGCATTGGGTGCAGGTATCCTTGCAGGATTTCTGCTGCCTTTCTTTGCCTACGCCGTCCTCAAGACTTTCGGAAAGCTCGACCGCATCAATTCGGGAGCGGTTGCTGCACACTACGGCTCCATCAGTGTCGTCACCTTCGTGACCGCGGTTGAAATCCTCACGGGCCAAGCGCGTGAGCCGGGTGGTTACATGGTTGCTGTTATGGCGGCGATGGAAGCGCCTGCAATCCTATCCGGTCTGTTGCTCGCCCGTGGGCTGGGCAGCAAGGATGAGGGAAGCCAGAGCACTGGCGAGATGTTCCATGAAGTTTTCACCAATTCTTCAATCGTCCTGCTGCTCGGCGCATTCGCCATCGGCATGATCGGCGGAGCCGAAGGCTTCGCGCCGGTCAGCCCGTTCTTCGAGGCAGGTTTCAAAGGCGTGCTGTGCATCTTCCTGCTGGATATGGGACTGATTGCGGCGCGCAGGGTGATGGATTCGCGTTCGATTACCTGGCGCCTCACCGCGATCGCGATTTTTCTGCCGCTGGTGAACGGCGTTGTCGGAACCGCACTCGGGGTAGGTATCGGCCTCGACGCCGGCTCTGCCGCTGCGCTCGGAGTGCTGTGCGCTAGCGCCAGTTATATCGCAGTGCCCGCGGCAATGCGTCTGGCGCTGCCCGAGGCCGATCCTGGCATCTATCTGACGATGTCGCTGAGCATCACTTTCCCGTTCAACGTGCTCATCAATATTGGCATAATCAGCGCGTTCGCAGCTTATCTGACAGGCAATGGAGGGATCGCGCCATGATCGAAACTGTTATTCGCAAACGGATCGAGATCCTCGCCGACACACAGCTGCAAAAGCGGGTTACTTCCGCCATTGATAAAGCCGGCATCACAGGCTGGACGATCGTGCCGGTTACGAGCGGCAAAGGCCGCGAAGGTCCATGGCGCGAGGAACGCGTTATGGGAACAGACAAAGTGCTGATCCTGACAATTGCTGCGGAAGGCAAGGCCTTGGCTCTTGCCGAAGATCTTGCTCCCATGCTTACCAAGTACGGCTTTATTCTCAGCATGTGGAACGTTGAGGTAATCCGGGGAGAGCGCTTCTAGCATCAGGCGCGCTCACCGACAGGAGGGGAAACCAGATGCCGGAATTTGCTGAGCTGCTTAAAGGTTATCGCCGCTTTCGCGAAGAGACCTATCCGCGTCAAAGAGCGCGCTTCGAAGAAACGATTGCCGAAGGACAGCATCCCAAGCTGATGATAATCGGGTGTTCGGATAGCCGTGTCGATCCGGCCCAGATTTTTGACGTCGATCCTGGCGAAATCTTCGTCGTGCGAAATGTCGCCGCGCTGGTGCCTCCCTTTGAGCAGAAGCCAGGGCTGCACGGCGTTTCTGCGGCTGTCGAATTTGCCGTACAAATGCTCGAGGTGAGGCAGATCCTGGTCATGGGCCATGGCCGCTGCGGTGGCTGCAAGGCAGCGCTGACCGGCAGTTTCCTTGAGAAAAATCCCGGCGAAGGCGGCTTTATCGCGAACTGGATCGAGTTGCTGAGTGAGGCGCGGGAGCCTGTCGCGCGCAAGCATGGGACCTCCGGCCGAAAGGCCGAGCTGGCGATGGAGTTCGCCGCGATCCGCCAGAGCCTTTCCAACCTGCGGACCTTCCCGTGGGTGCTGGAGAAGGAAGCCGTCGGCGAATTGAAACTGCGCGGCGCGCATTTCTCGATCAAGGAAGGCGTGCTGTATTCGCTTGATGAGGAAACCGGCGAGTTCCTGCCCGAAGATTGAGCGGCGATCCTGAGGCTTGGCGTGATCCAGGTGCTGCGCGCCTTGCAAACGCGAGACTAGAGCTTCATTGAGCTTCGATGTCGACAACCGAACTCAAAAACATCGCCCTTCTTATCGACGCTGACAACACGTCACCGCAGGGTATCGACCCCGTGCTGACGGTCATGGCCGAGCTGGGCCAGGTGAACATTCGCCGTGCTTATGGAAATTTTGCCAAGGACAATCTTTCTCGATGGGACAAGATCACGAACAAGTTCGGTATCCGTCCGCAGCAGCAATTCGACGTGTCGAAAGGCAAGAATGCGACCGACATGGCGATGACGATCGACGCAATCGACCTGCTTTATCAGGGCAAGGTTGACGGCTTCGGCATTATGACCTCGGACAGTGATTTCACGCCGCTCGTTACGCGCCTCAGACAGGACGGGATTCTGGTTTATGGCTTTGGCGAGAAGAAGACTCCGCCTGCCTTTCAGGCGGTCTGCACCCGGTTTCTGTACATCGACGAACTGATTGCCACGACTTCGGACGATAACGGAAAACCGAATACGAAACGCGGATCGAAAGCGGAAATGGTCGATCTCAACGATCTCGTGCTTGCCGCCTACCGCGAGGCGAAGCGCGACGATGCGGGTTATGCGAAACTCCAACAGGTCGGACAGATCGCCGGTAACCGTTCAAGCTTCGATGTCCGCAATTATGGATTCAAGAGTCTCTCTGAACTCTTTGGTTCACTTGAAAATTTCAAGCTCGAACGCCGAGATGACAACCAGGTCTATGTGAAGCGGTTACATTAACCCGCTGCCGCATTGGTGATATGAAAAAGGGGCACCGAGATTTGATCTCAATGCCCCTGATTTTTTCAAGAAGTGGCCTGGATTAGTTCGTAGCGTCGGCTACCTCGCCGATGCTGGCAGTCGCGCTCGGCGCGCTCATTTGATCGGCATACGCAATCCACAGCTGCGCAATCGGAGCGCGGAGACCTTCGACCTTTGCAAGCGTCGTGCGAGCCGCATCGTATTGACCCAGACCAACCTGAGCCATGCCAAGCCTCGTCAGCGCTTCGCCGTTGTCGACCCCCGGCATTGTCAGTGCTTTCTCATAAAACTTGGCCGCTTTGGCATATTCGCCATAGCTGTAGAACGCGTCGGCTGCGGCTGTTACCGTCCGCAACTGTGCGCCCGCCGCATCCGCGTCGGTTTCCAACGCCGGCAAATCGGCGCGATCGGTAGCGATACGGCCATTGGCTGTCGTGAGAGCGTCAGCGACGAAGATATCGTCACGGCTCACAGCGTCGGCCGAATAAGCTTCCTCGATCACATCCTTCACTTCCTTGGGAAGGCGCCGGGGATCGGCTGACTCCACGTAGTAGATATAGTCCTGCTTATCCTTGAGTGCGTCGACAGTTCGCGACAGACGCAGCAGATCGAGCATCTGCGGAGCTTCATAGGAATTCAGGTTACGTGTCAGGTTGATCGCATCGCGCCAATTGTCCGAAGACGGGAACTCTGCAATCCAAAGGGTCGCAAAATCATAGACCTGCGGAACGATCTCTTCATTGTAAGCGACAGTCAAACCGCGGCGATACCATTGTTCTGGCACGTCGAGGCCCTGACCGGCTCGTGCAGCGATCGCTTGTTCGAGGAAGCTTAGCCCCTCGACATTTTGCCCGGCTGCGAAAAAGTTCTCAGCCATGGCGATCTGCAAATCGGCGTCGGAGATGTCGGCGGTCGCGAAGTTGTTATCGATCGCGCCCTGCAGATAGGTCCGGGCTTTGCCAAAATCTTCCATCGCGTTGGAAAGCTGGTACGCGATGAAGTTATAGCGTCCTACCTGCTCTGCGGGCACCTTACCGCTCGCGAGCATCAATTCCATACCTTGAAGCTGGAGCGGGCGATCGCTCAGCTTGATGCCCGAATTGAAGATCAGGCCGCCTGCGGCGATCTTCTCGTCATTCGTGTTCGAGAGCGGAACGAGCCCCTCGAGCTGTGATTTGTACGGAGCGACATCGGCACCCTCGGCCTGAAGAGCTTCGTTCAAAGGTTGGTAGGCAGCGCGAAACTCATCTGAGTAACCGCCCCCGTCGCCTTCCTTATCTTTCTTCTTGCGCTGTGCCTGCGCTTCAGCGGGATAGACAGCGGTGGCGATAACGGCGGAGCCGGTTGCCAAGGCGATGGCCAAGGCGAGATTCGAGCTACGCTTGCGCACGTTGAAAAGTGTCATTCGAAATGTCTCCTGCGGTATTTTTTTGCCGCGCCTGTTTCACTCTACGGTTCGCGGTCAGATTAAAGCCTCATGCGCTTTGAACGTCTGCGCACAGATTTGCAATTCCGCCTAGGTGAACCGGGCTGAACGGCCTTTGAATGGTTTTCTGAAAACGGATCGAGCGCCTGCTGGTTCCGGTATTGCTATCGCTTCAACGATTATCGGCGGCAAATGTGGAAAAGATCGCTTTGTGCGCCGTTTGTTCCGCATCGCGCGTGGCGGTTTGCGATCCAAAACCCTACATTGGGTTTTAATCCAAATGACAATCAGAAACGGCCCGCACCTTGAGCGACGATAACGATATTATCGACACCCCGAATCCATCCCCGATGGGCGATTACGAACGCATCGACATCGTCGACGAGATGAAGACCAGCTACCTCGATTACGCGATGAGCGTGATCGTGGCTCGCGCCCTGCCCGATGTCCGCGACGGGCTGAAACCGGTGCACCGCCGTATTCTCTACGCCAGTCAGGAAGGCGGCTTTGTTGCCGGTCGTCCTTACCGCAAGAGTGCGAAGATCGTCGGCGACGTGATGGGTAACTATCACCCGCACGGCGATTCCGCGATTTACGATGCTCTTGCGCGGATGACGCAAGATTGGTCGCTGCGGGTGCCGCTGATCGATGGTCAGGGGAACTTCGGTTCGATGGACCCGGATCCGCCCGCGTCCATGCGTTATACCGAAGCCCGTCTTGCCCGCGTCGCGAACACGCTGCTGGAGGATCTCGACAAAGATACGGTCGATTTCGCCGAAAACTACGATAATAGCAGGCAGGAGCCGACGGTTCTCCCGGCGCGCTTCCCTAATCTGCTGGTCAATGGCGCAGGCGGCATTGCGGTCGGCATGGCGACCAATGTACCCCCGCATAATCTTGGCGAGGTGATCGATGGCTGTCTCGCATTTATCGAAGATCCTGCGATCACCACCGAACAATTGTTCGAGATTATCCCGGGTCCAGATTTCCCGACCGCCCCGCTGATCCTGGGGTCGAGCGGTGCGAAAGCCGCCTATACCACCGGGCGCGGATCGATCCTGATGCGGTGCCGTCACAAGATCGAGGAGAAGCGCGGAGATCGCCAGTCGATCGTCTTGACCTCTATCCCGTTCCAAGTGGGCAAGTCCGGCCTCGTCGAAAAGATCGCCGATGCCGCCAAGGAAAAGCGGATCGAAGGCATTTCGGACATCCGCGACGAAAGCTCGCGCGAGGGCGTACGCGTCGTCGTGGATCTGAAACGCGATGCTTCGCCCGAAGTCGTGCTCAACCAGATATGGCGCTACACCCCGGCACAATCGAGCTTCCCGGCAAACATGCTCGCCATTCGAGGTGGTCGCCCGGAGACGCTTTCGCTGCGCGATATTATTCAAAGCTTTATCGCATTCCGCGAAGAGGTCATCACGCGCCGGACCAAGTTCGAGCTGAACAAGGCGCGCGAACGGGCGCATCTCTTGCTCGGTCTGGTGGTTGCAGTATCCAATCTCGACGAAGTAGTCGCGATGATCCGTGGTGCATCCAATCCGGCCGAAGCCCGCGCCAAGCTGCTCGCGAAGCAATGGCCGATAGGCAATATCGCGCAATATATCAGGCTGGTCGAAGCCATCGAGCCTAATGCCGAGGAAGCCGGCGGGACCTACACCTTGTCCGAACGGCAGGTGAAGGCCATCCTTGAACTGCGTCTCCACCGGCTCACCGCGCTCGGGCGCGACGAGATCGGTGATGAGCTGAAAGAGCTCGCAGTGGAAATCGAGGAATTGCTCTCGATCCTAGGGGACCGCGTGAAGCTGTATGGGCTGATGCGCGGCGAGCTTGAGGAAATCAAGGCCACCTATGCAACGCCGCGTGTGTCGGAGATCGCACCTGCGTGGGACGGCCTGGAAGATGAAGACCTGATTGAACGGGACGACATGGTCGTCACCGTGACCCTCGATGGGTATATCAAGCGGACGCCGCTCTCGACGTTTCGCGCGCAGAATCGCGGCGGAAAAGGCCGTGCTGGCATGTCGACGAAGGACGCCGATGCAATTTCGGAAATGTTCGTCACCTCGACGCACAATCCGGTACTGTTCTTCTCGACGGCAGGTAAGGTCTACCGGATCAAAGTCTGGAAGCTGCCAGAAGGTGGCCCGACCACCCGCGGACGGCCAATCGTCAACATGCTGCCCGCGCTCGATGATGGCGAGACAATTCGAACCGTCCTTCCTCTGCCCGAAGATGAGGACGAATGGGGCGCGCTCTCGGTCGTGTTCGCCACGGCGAAAGGCAACACCCGTCGCAACAGCATGGACTCCTTCACGAACATCCCGTCGAATGGCAAGTTCGCGATGAAGTTCGACGACGACAGCGACGATCAGCTCATTGGTGTTCGTCTTGTCGCGGCTGGCGACGATGTGCTGCTCGCATCGCGTCAGGGCAAGGCGATCCGTTTCGCAGCCGAAGACGTGCGAGAGTTCACATCTCGCACATCGACAGGCGTCCGCGGTATGAAGCTGGCCGAGGGAGATGAAGTCGTCTCGCTATCCACTCTCGGCGCGACCGGCACCACGCCGGACGAACGTGAGCAATATCTCAAATTCGCGCCGTGGAAGGGCGAGAAGGAAGGCGAGCCAGACCTCGCCCCCGAGCGATACGAAACGCTCAAGGAGAAGGAACAGTTCATCCTCACCGTCTGCTCGAACGGGTACGGCAAGGTTTCCAGCGCATACGAATATCGCCGCATCGGACGCGGTGGTCAGGGTCTTATCAACATCGACAACATCGCCCGCAACGGACCGGTCGTCGCGAGCTTTCCGGTCACGACTGGCGATCAATTGATGCTCGTGACCGATCAGGCCAAGCTGATCCGTATCGGTCTTGAGAGCCTACGCGTAATCGGACGCAACTCCGCAGGCGTGCGCTTGTTCGATGTCGGCAAGGGCGAAACCATCGTTAGTGCGGTGAAGATCGACGAAACCGAAGAGCCCGAGAATGAGGCCGAAGAGTTGATCGCCGAGGAAATGGTCGAGCGGCGCGGTGGCGGCGATGAAACCACGCCCGACACGACCGCGCATTCGGACAAGAACATTGATGGTGAACAGGAAGAGTAAATTCCGGCGCAGAGCTTCCCGTTGCTACCTCGCGGGGAGCTCGCCGCGCAATGTCTGTACCACCCCCGTCGCGATCATCAGCTGGCCGGCATAATAGAGCGGCCAGACCAACATGTCTGGCAAGACGCCAAGATCGAGAGATCCCAATCGGCTGAAGATGAGCCAGTCGCTGATGACGAACAAGACAGCGCCCAGCCCCACCCGATAGCGAGGGAAACGGCTCATCCACGCGGCTGCCGCCATCGCGCCAAGTCCTGCGGCATACACCGCGATCATCGCATCGCCGCTGAGTGCATATGAAATTGCGGGCACCCCTACGAAAAGGCTCAGCGCGAGCAGTTTCTGGCTTGGGGTGGTCTTTTTCCGGCGATTGCGCAGGTAAAGGACGATCGCGGTCAGATGCGAAGCAAAGAAAAGCACCCCGCCCGCCTCGAACGACAGCTCCAGCACGGTGTCAGCTGCGGCGGATAAAGCGAGCGCCAGTACCAGAATCCCGCCATCGAGGCCCTTTGTCCGTTTGAATGCATAGGCCGCGAGCAGCCCAACCCCTGCACCCTTCAACAGAAACAGCCACAATTCGCCGATCGAGTTGTTCCAGAGGAAGTAGTAGGCGCACGCAGCGACCACACTGGCGAGCAGCCAGGGCCGGTGTTCGATCAATGCACGTTTGGACATCCCACTTCCCTCATTGCCTGATGACTTGCCCAATTTGGCTTGCGGTGCGGCTACCACGCAATTACCTCGCGCTCCATGAGCAACTCCAAAACTACCCACGATGTTCACATCATCGGTGGCGGTCTCGCAGGATCCGAAGCTGCCTGGCAGCTTGCACGTCGCGGTGTGAAGGTTCGCCTTTCCGAGATGCGGGGCAGTGGAGAGATGACGCCTGCTCATCAAACGGATGGCCTGGCTGAACTCGTCTGCTCGAATTCGTTTCGTTCTGATGACGACACAAAGAATGCGGTCGGACTGCTCCATCACGAAATGCGCGAGCTCGACAGCATCGTAATGCGCGCCGGCGAAACCGCCCGCGTCCCCGCTGGCAGCGCGATGGCGGTTGACCGGGACGTCTTCAGCGCTGAGGTCGAAAAAACACTGTCGGAACATCCCAACATCACCGTCGTACGCGAGAGAGTTGATGCCTTACCCGGTGCAGGTCTGACCATCGTCGCAACCGGTCCTCTGACGGCACAGGCGCTCGCTCAAAGCATTGTCGGCGCGACGGGCGAAGAGCGGCTCGCCTTTTTCGATGCCATTGCACCCATCATTCATCGCGACAGCATCGACATGTCGAAATGCTGGATCCAGTCGCGTTGGAACAAGCGTACCGAAGCGTCAAACGAGGACGGCGACTACATCAATTGCCCGATGACGAAAGAGCAGTACCTTGCATTTCACCAAGGTCTGATCGACGCCGAGAAGACCGATTTCAAGGAATGGGAAAAGGACACGCCCTATTTCGACGGATGCATGCCGATCGAAGTCATGGCATTGCGCGGCGTCGAAACCCTGCGCTATGGCCCGATGAAAGGTGTCGGGCTCGATAATCCGTACGACACGAATGAGGAACACCCACAGGGCCGCTGGCCGTATGCGGTCGTGCAGCTTCGCCAGGATAACAAGCTTGGTACGCTGTGGAACATGGTCGGGTTTCAGACCAAGATGAAGTATGGCGCGCAGGTCGAACTTTTCCGCACAATACCGGGTCTGGAGAATGCCGAATTTGCGCGCTTGGGCGGCCTGCACCGGAACACTTTCCTCAACTCGCCGCAGGTGCTCGACCGCCAGCTTCGCTTGAAAGCCGCGCCGCATATCCGTTTTGCCGGACAGGTCACCGGTTGCGAGGGATACGTGGAAAGCGCGGCTATCGGGCTTGTTGCCGGAATCATGGCCGCTGATCAGCTGGCAGGGCGAGATTGGAAGCCCCTGCCCGCCACGACCGCTCTCGGCGCTTTGCTGAGCCACATTACCGGCGATGCGGACGCCGCGACGTTCCAGCCGATGAACGTCAATTTTGGATTGTTCCCGCCTCTTCATGACGTGAAGAAAAAAGAGCGCAAGGAGGCGTACACCTCGCGCGCAAAAGACGACCTGAAGATTTGGCTCGCTGGGTCGGCCGAGACGGTTCCGGCCTGATCTCAACAGCGGCAGCCAGGCCGTTTCGGTTTCGGTTTTGGCGCGCTGGCAGCGAACTCTCCCTGGGATAGTTCCGCATCGCCATCCGTATCCATTTCATCGAAGCGGGTGACGGTGGTCACGGCCCACTCCTCAAAAGTCAGCAGATTGTTGCCGTCGGTATCGAGTTTACGGAACCCGTCAGACCTGCTGGAAAGCATCTCATTGCGGGTAATCTTGCGATCACGATTGCGGTCGTAGCGGAAGAAACGCTTTTCTTCGCGGGTCAGCTCGCTGGCTTCGGGCGGCGAAGGGCCCTCCATCTTGCCGGGATCGGTGATCGGCAGGATTTCGGGCGATGGCCCGAGTTCTTCGGCAATCGGCGGAGGCGGCGCGTTCGCTTCGACCTTGGCCGTCCCTTGCCACCAGAATAACCCGACCCCTGCAAATATCAGTCCGAGAAAAACACCAAGTATCGTCTGGCGCACAAACCCCTCCGCTCTTTCGATTATCGAGTGATAACACGGAATTACGAGCCGAAGATACCCGCTCTGAGCGCGGTGAGCGAAGCGCCTCTTCCCTCCATCAGCGGCCGCCCGCCTGACTTTAGAGCGCGCATAGCGAGCGCATCCAGCACCGCCAGCCCCCGAAGGTTACGCGGCAATCCACCGCCGCGTCGGGTATCCAGGGCGGTTTTGACGATTTCAGCCCGTTCTGCCTCGTCGGACACTTGGCTGGCGGCGTCGGCTAACGCCCAGCGGATACCGGCCCGCTCCACAACATCACGATCTTCTCGGGATGGACTGTCGATGACGCTCAAAAACGCGCGCGATCGTCCCCGGGCATATTTCGACAACTGATCGCCTGTGAGCATATCTGCCACGATCAGCACCTCCCAGCCGTCGATCACATCGGTGAGCGCTGGCTCATTGCCTAAGTAATGTTCGCCAATGGCATCGAGCACTGCATCGCCTGCTGGCCGTTCCGAGGCCGGTTTCGCGAGCATATCGCGCCACCACGCCAGCCGCATCTGTCCGAGCATCGGCTCGGTCGTTCCAGATGCAATTCGCGCGAGCCGTTGATCCAAGGCGAAATAGGTATGCATCGCGGCCCGCACAGCGGCAGGCGTATATGCCAATGCGAGTCTTAACTCGTCAGGTAGAGGTTCATCCATATCCGCCATGGTGGCACCGCTCAGGCAACGAATTGCAGCCATCTGTCAACACGGATCGATGCGGGTAATGCGTTCGATAACTAAAAAAACCGACCATTAACCCATCGCTAACCATGTGGCTCAACGGACTGAATACCACGCCTGCTCTATTGCGATGCGATGCATCGAGGTTTGCATTGATTTTACGAGGTTTCGTATGGGCAAGTTCCGCAACTTTCTTACCAGACTGCGCGATAATCGCAGCGGCAATGCGCTGATCATGGTCGCGACCGGAATGCCGGTTCTGATCGGCAGCGCTGGCTTCGCGATCGATACGGCGCAGTGGTATATGTGGAAGCGAGAGCTGCAATATGCGGTCGATCAGGCGGCCTATGCCGGCGCTTTCGCGCGCTCAAACCCCGACGTCGCAAACACATATCAATCGCGGGCGCAGCAGGAATACGACGCAAACGTCGACAAAGTCGATAGTTTCGACACGGTGCCCCAGATTAGGTTAGCTGACTATGCCGGCGGCACGGACAATAGTGTAGTTGTTACTTCGACGGCTTCGAAGCGGCTTCCATTCAGCAGCTTCATCACCAATGGCACAGTCGCGACGATTCGCGTAACCGCCCAGGCCAGTTTCGCAGCTGGCGGCCAATACAATGCCTGCGTTATCTCGCTCAGGGAGGATGGCACCGGCACAGCGATCGGCGGCAGCGCGACGGTTAACGCACAGTGCGGGCTCGCCGCGCTTTCCTGCGACGATAACGCAATTGTTATCGACGGGTCAGCCACGGTGAACACGGATTCCATCGCTGCTTGCGGCACGATTGATGCGGCAAATAACGAGGCCGTATCAACCGAGGGCGTCCAAGGCCTGTTCGACGCTTACAAAGAACTTACTCCGCCGGATGATCCCACGCCGCAAACGTACAAGTGCAGTGGTAAGGGAAAGAACAAGCAGGCTTCATTGCAGCCAGGCACCTATTCAGACTTGACGGTGCAGTGCCGCACAACCCTCGCTACCGGTGTGTATGTTATCGACGGGGGCACGCTGGATCTCGCCGCGAATTACGATGTCACGGGTACTCGAGTGATGTTCGTTCTCAAGAACGGAGCGACCATCAAGCTCGGCGGTAACGGCAACGGAAATTCCATCAATCTCACGCCGATGCAGTCGGGTGATTTTGCGGGTACTCCGTACGCTTCGCAGGCGGATGAGCTGTCAGACATTCTCGTCTTTGAACATCGAGACAACAATGCGAGCCAGGTTCATCAGTTCAACGGGAACTCGAACTCTTTGATCGAAGGTTTGATCTACCTCCCAGATGGAGATCTGCGGGTTAACGGCACGGCTGACGTCGCTGCCCAATGCCTGCAGATTTCCGCTTACACCATCGATGTTCGCGGGGGTGCGTTTCTTGAAACCCTGTGCCCCGTTGAGGACGCGACTGAAGTCGGCAACACCACGGCCGACGTAAGATTGGTGGCATGATCATGATCGCACGCATCGCAAATATCGCTCGCGACGTCCGGGGTTCGATGGCAATCGAGACGGCATTTGTTGCGCCAATGCTCGTGATGATGACCCTCGGCATATTCGAGGTCGGAACCGTTGTCGCTCGCCAGCATGAGCTGCAGTCGGCTGCGAACGAAGCGGAAATCATCGTATTGGCAACCAACAGAGGCGCTACGGTCGAACTGTCGGAGATCGAGAACATCCTGAAGAATTCAGTTGGTGTTACGGGCGAATCGCTGACTGTCGAACGGGAATTCCGCTGCGGGATGGCCAATGGCAAAATCAAGGTCAGATCCAATTGCCCCGCAAGCGGCGTCACTTCGGAATATATCCTCGTGTCCCTGACCGACACTTACACTCCAACATGGACTTCGTTTGGTATCGGACAGCCTATCACCTTCTCCGTAGACCGTTCGGTGCAGATATCATGATCGGGAACATCAGAGCGAATTTCCGGGCGCGGTTGCGCAGAATCAAGTGCGACAGCGCCGGAGCTACGGCTGTCGAATTCGGGCTTCTTGCACCGATATTTTTTCTGATGCTGCTCGGGGTGATCCAGACCGGCGTGTATCTGCAGAATTATAACGCGGTCCAGTCGCTTGCTTCCGATGGCGCGCGATATGTCATGATTGAATATCAAAAGAACAACGCACTGACAGATGAACAAATCCGGTCTGTGCTTTTGGGTGAGGCTGTGAATGCGCCTTACCTTCTTGATACGGATAGGCTGAACATCACGGTCGATCGTACGGGTACGAGCCGCCTGTCAGGTGCGACCGAAATCGACATTACGCTCGATTATACTCTGAACGATTTCGTACCTATCGACATGCCGGGCACGACAATCAATTACTCGCGCCCGGTATGGGTCGTCCCGCCTCCCGCAACGGGAACCTAACACAAAGTCTTGTAAAAGTGGGCCGCGGCATCGCGTTACGCGGCCCACTTTACAATTGTTGGGGTACTCAGTCGGCGTAACAAACCTTTTTCGCCGCCGCGACGATGCGCGGAGCATCGATTAGCGCCAGCTTTTCAAGATTGGCCGCATAGGGCAGCGGCACGTCTTCGTTGCAGACCCGCAAGACCGGCGCATCGAGATCATCAAAGCCTTCCTCCATGCAGATGGCGATAATTTCGCTCGCTATTGAGCAAGTCGGCCAGCCCTCCTCGGCAATGACCAAACGATTGGTTTTTGCCAGACTGGTTAGCACTGCCTGCTTGTCTAGTGGACGAAGGGTGCGCAGGTCGATCACTTCTGCGTCGATACCCTCGCCCGCCAATGTCTCCGCCGCTTCGAGTGCGAAGCCGACGCCGATCGAATAGCTTACAATGGTCACGTCGCTGCCTTCGCGCATTGTCCTAGCCTTGCCGATAGGCAGGACGTGATCCTCGAGATCGGGTACGTCGAAGCTCTTGCCATAAACGAGCTCGTTTTCGAGGAAGACGACCGGATCTTCAGACCGGATGGCTGCTTTCATCAGGCCTTTCGCATCGGCGCTGTCATAAGGCGCGATGACGATCAGGCCTGGGACGCTGGCATACCAAGGACCGTAATTCTGACTATGCTGAGCGCCGACGCGGCTCGCCGCTCCGTTGGGTCCGCGGAACACGACCGGGCAGCGCATCTGGCCGCCACTCATGTAGTTCGTCTTGGCCGCAGAGTTCACTATATGGTCGATCGCCTGCATCGCGAAATTGAACGTCATGAATTCCACGATCGGGCGAAGGCCGCCCATCGCAGCGCCCGTCCCGACCCCAGCAAATCCATATTCGGTAATCGGCGTGTCGATTACGCGCTTGGGCCCGAATTCATCGAGCAGACCTTGCGTGACCTTGTAGGCGCCCTGATACTCGGCAACTTCCTCTCCCATCACGAAGACCCGGCCATCGCGCCGCATCTCCTCAGCCATGCCGTCGCGCAAAGCTTCGCGCACCGTGGTGCTAGTGAAGCTGGTGCCTTCCGGAATGTCGGGATCGGATTCTGGTCCGCTCTTAGGCTTTTCCGGAGCGCTCGCGCCGCCGGGCTCGTCGCGGCCTTCGTCCTTCCCTTCACCCGGGACGGGATCGGCAGCAGGCGGAGTTGGTGCGGGACTGGCGGATGCATCGCCTTCCCCTTCGAGATGCGCGATGACCGTGCCAACCGCGACATCCTCGGTCCCCTCATTGATGAGAATCTTGGAAAGCACGCCCTCGTCGATGGCCTCGAATTCCATCGTGGCCTTGTCGGTTTCAATCTCGGCAATGATGTCGCCAGGCTCGATCGGGTCGCCTTCAGACTTGAGCCACTTGGCAAGCGTGCCCTGCTCCATAGTCGGTGACAGTGCCGGCATCTTGAGTTCAATAGCCATCGATCAATACTCCTCCACCAGGACATCGGTGTAGAGTTCATCGGCAGCGGGTTCGGGCGAATTCTCTGCAAAATCAGCGGATTCAGCCACGATCTTGCGAATATCCTTATCGATCGCTTTCAATTCTTCCTCGGTCTTGCCAGTCGCGATCAGAGCCTTCTTCAGCCGCTCGATCGGGTCGTGATGATCGCGTTGGTCCTGCACCTCTTCGCGAGTGCGATATTTGGCGGGATCGGACATTGAGTGGCCGCGGTAACGATATGTGTTGAGCTCCATCAACACGGGGCCTTTGCCCTCACGAACATGCTTGAACGCAACTTCGGCAGCGGCACGCACTTCAAGTACGTCCATACCATTCACGTCCATACCTGGAATGCGGAAAGCCGTGCCTCTGCGGTGAAAGCGCGTTTCAGCTGAAGAGCGCTTCGTCGCGGTGCCCATCGCATACTGGTTGTCTTCGACCACAAACACGATCGGCAGGTTCCAGAGGGCCGCCATGTTGAACGTCTCGTAGACCTGGCCCTGGTTAGCCGCGCCGTCTCCGAAATATGCGAGACACAGCCCGCCATCCTCGTTGTACTGATGCGCAAGCGCGAGCCCGCCGCCGAGCGCGACCTGCGCACCGACAATGCCGTGGCCGCCGTAAAATTTGTGCTCGGTGCTGAACATGTGCATCGAGCCGCCCTTACCCTTCGAAATTCCGGCTTCGCGGCCCGTCAGCTCGGCCATGATGACCTTCGGATCGATGCCGTAGGCGAGCATGTGCCCATGATCGCGGTAACCCGTGATCACGCTGTCCTTGTCACCGTCGAGCGCGCTTTGCAGTCCGATAGCGACCGCTTCTTGACCGATATACAGGTGGCAAAAGCCGCCGATCAGGCCGAGGCCGTAGAGCTGGCCTGCCTTCTCCTCGAACCGTCGGATCAGCAACATCTGCCGATAGAACTCCATCATCTGATCGGTGTCAGCATCGAAGCTTTTGTTCGCATCGAATTCCTCCTGCAAGGAATGCAGAGCGAAATCGGGATCGTCCGATGCAAGGGCCGCGTTCGCCTGTTTTTTCGCTGCGGGCTTTTTCGCTGCGGGCTTTTTCGCTGCGGATTTTGCGGGCGATTTCTTGGATGCAGGCTGTTTCGCCAAGGTGTATTATCCTCTCGTAAACGGACGCGCCAAAGGGGGAGGAGAGCGCGCTGGAATTCCCAATGCCCCTATAGTCAGGACTATCGGCGAGACGCAACGTAAAGCGCGGCTTTTCAGAATGTCAGTACAGAATAAGGGAAACGACAAGCAGCCGATGCGGCGGCTTTATTCGTCCTCGACCGTGATCATTACCTCATCGGCATGCAGCACGCCCAGATTTTTGCGCACGAGCTCGCTCGCCAGATCAGGATCGGCTGACTCGGGATTGAGCAGGTTCACCCGGTTGCGCAGCGCGTCGCGCTTTTCCGTAAGTTCTACAACCTGGGCGCTTCGCTGTTCGAGCGCCTGAACATTCTCGCTCCAGGCAAGCAGACCGGTCGGCCCGGCAATCGCAAATCCGGTCAGGGCAAGCAGCGCCATGAGCGCAAGGCCCTGCCGCAACTGTTCCCGTGGTGGTCTGCGCATTTCCCGTTCCCCAATACAAACCGCACAGAATCATAGTTAACCCGTCGCATCAAGTCGAAACGTGATGTGCCGGTGGATTTTCTTGCTGTGTTGCTGCTTCGGAACGATCCCCACCTGTTTCACGTTGATGCGGGAAAAGCGAGGGAACCACGAAAATCATGCTCAGCACGCTAATGGATCAGTTGAACGAGATGGGCACCGAATTGGTGCGCACTCTGCCGAGCATCGGCATCGCAATCATCATAATTATCGTCACCGCAATCGTTGCAGGCTTCACGGTCAAGATCGCGGACGGATTGATCGGCAAGACCGACCTGCGTCCCTCGCTGCGAAATCTTATTGAAACCCTTGTGAAGCTGGGAACATGGATCATCGGGTTGCTGATTGCGGCAATCGTGGTCTTCCCCGGACTGACGGTCGGAAGCCTTATCGCAGGGCTCGGCATCGGAGCTGTCGCGATCGGCTTCGCCTTTCAGGATATTTTCGAAAACTTCCTTGCCGGAGTTCTCATCATGATTCGTGAGAAAATGCGGATCGGCGACGTGATCGAGTGCGAAGGAATGATCGGCAAGGTCGAGCATATCACGCTACGCGAAACGCATATCCGCGCGCTCTCCGGCGAATTGACCGTCGTACCCAATTCCATCCTGTTCAAGAATCCGGTCGAGATCCTCACCGACAAGGATCAGCGCCGACACGATGTCGTGATTGGCGTTTCGTACGACACTGACCTCGACGAGGCCTCGGAAGTCATTCGCAAGGCCGTATCCGCGGTGGATGAAGTCGATACCGAGAAAGGCCTCGATATCTTTGCGCAGGAATTCAACTCCTCCTCGGTCGATTTCCTTGTGCGCTGGTGGTCGGGCTCCACACCTCGCAATGGCTGGGAGAGCAAGGACAAGGTCGTGCGCGCAATCAAGCGCGGGCTGGACGATGCCGGCATCGAAATCCCCTTCCCGTACGTCACGCACACCTTCAAGGAGCGCGTGCCCATGGGCCAGGATCCGGGCGAGCCCAGCACGGGCGGCTGATTCCGGAAAAGCCAATGCGAACGGACGGTGGCCGATAGGTTTTTTCGTGCTACTCAACTCCCGAGAAGGAGATGAGAATCATGAAAGTCCTGTCTTATGACCCCGCCCGCTTCGCTGCGATCCCCGATTACGATTTCGCTGAGAACTGGACCGACATCGACCTTGGCAATGGGCATTCGGGCCGGATGCATTACATCGACGAAGGGCCCGAGGACGCCCCTCCGGTCCTCCTTTTCCATGGCGAACCGAGCTGGAGCTTTCTTTACCGAAAGATGATCCCCGTTCTGCTGGACGCAGGATTTCGCTGCCTCGCGCCGGATCTCATCGGCTTTGGCAAGAGCGACAAGCCCGATGATATCGGGTTCTACAGTTATGACCGTCACATCAGCTGGCTGAAACAATGGCGTGATGCTGTGGTGCCTCAGCCTGCCGCTCTGTTCTGCCAGGATTGGGGCGGGTTGCTTGGCCTGCGCATGGTGGGCGAGGAGCCAGACAAATTCACCTGCGTCGTGGCCAGCAACACCTTTCTGCCGACCGGCGGCACGCCCTCACCTGCATTCCTCGCCTGGCGACACTTCGCCAAAACCTCGCCTGAATTCCAGATCGGCGAACTGCTCCAGCGCGCCACAGCGACCGAGCGATCGCCGGAAGAAATTGCTGCTTATGATGCGCCGTTTCCCGATGAGCCGAGCAAAGCGGGTGCTCGTGCGTTCCCTGCCCTCGTCCCGGTCGAAGACGGCATGGACGGCATCGAGCAGAACAAGGCCGCTTGGGAAGGGCTGTCGGGCTTCGACAAGCCGTTTCTGACGCTGTTCGGTGAGGATGATCCCGTCACAGGGGGCCTGGCCCAGCCACTCATCGACCGGATCAAGGGCGCCGAGGGAATGCCGCACGCAATGCTCTCGACCTGCGGCCATTTCTGTCAGGAAGACCGGCCAAAGGAATTAGCGCAGGGCGTGATCGATACGGCGCGAAAGGCCGGCTTCCTCGTTTGAGCGAAGCCGCCGCCACGACCACCGCGCCGATTTATCTCAGCCGGGCGCAGGAATATGCGCTGACGGTGACCGTCGCTGTGGTTACGGCCAACGCATATTACATCCATCCGATCATCGGCGAGGTTGCACGCGATTTCGGCGTCAGCGAAGCGCAGATCGGGATTGTCCCCGCGCTCAATCAATTGGCGCTCGCAGTGGGAATCCTGCTGCTATTGCCGCTCGGCGATCGTTATTCGAACAAGCGACTGTGTATCGCCTTTGTCGCTTTGCAGGCCCTTTTCATGCTCGGGATGGCGCTGGCAAACGGTTTCGCGGCGTTCACGCTTGCCTCCACTTTGCTCGGTTTCGTGACCATCGCGCCGTACCTGATCCCTGCTTTCGCTTCGAAAAGGGTTGCGCCTGAACGGCTGGGCCAGGTGACCGCCTTGCTGACCGCCGGAGTGATCTTCGGCATTCTCGTCGCGCGTGTCGGTGCCGGCGTAGTTGCGGAACAATTCGGATGGAGGACGGTCTATTGGTGCGCCTTCGCGCTCATTGCAGGGGTCACACTGTTTCTACCTGTGACGCTGCGCACCGATGCGACTGCGAGCAAGCAGCCACGTTCGAATTATCTGGAGCTTATCCGCTCGGTATTCATCCTGGCGGCGCACCACCGTGACATGATGTTGTCCGGACTGATCCAGGGTCTGAATTTCGCAGCTTTTACCGCGACGTGGCTCGCCCTTGCCCTTTACCTCACAGGCCCGGAATTGGGTTACGGCGTGGACACGGTTGGCTATCTGGCGGGAATTGCTGCGCTCAGCATCTTCTCGACGCCCCGGCTCGGCAAATGGGCTGATAGGGTGGGTGCGCGGCGAGCGCGGGTGATTTGCGCAATTGTACAATTGACCGGCGTCTCGTTGTTCTACCCGCTCGGGCTCAACGTCTGGACGCTTTTGCTGCCGCTCGTCATCGTGAACCTCGTCGGCCCGACAATCGATGTAACCGGCAGGATGACATTCCTGTCGCTCGAGCCCGAAATCCGCACGCGACTCACGACGAGTTATATCGTGATGATGTTCATCGGCGGCGCCTTGGGAAGCATCCTTGGAACGTCCGTCTACGACCTCGCCGGATGGGCAGGCACTTGCATGCTATTGCTGGCAATATCGGGACTGATTGTAATCCTGTCCGTTATTGCGGAGCGGCTGTGGCAGAGCTCTCCTGCTCAAGCTGTCCAGTCTTAATCCAGGAATAATGGTGACCCCGGCGTGATTCGAACACGCGGCCCCCAGATTAGGAATCTGGTGCTCTATCCGGCTGAGCTACGGGGTCGCCGAGACGCCAATAGCACCGGCAAGTTTCAAATCAATTGAGTTTGTCAGGCGGAGCGACAGGGAATGGTAGCGGTGCGACGGGTACGCCCTCTTCGGCCAGAGCTTTCGCCTCTTCAAGCGTTGCCTGACCGTGGATCGGGGTTTCGTCGCGCTCTCCGTAGTGCATTTCGCGGGATTGCTCGGCGAATTTCTCACCCACAAACGTGCTGTTTTTCAGCGCCTTCTCCTGCGCTTTTGCCAAGACCTCCATGGCTTTCTTAACTTCTGCGGGCATCGGCGAGTTCGACACCGGTTTCGGTTCCCCCTGCCTGACGGGTAGCTGTTCGACCGGGCGCGCATTACTTTTGGCCGGTACGGCAGGCGCCATCGGTGCCTTTCCAATAGTCTCGCTGCCGCATTCCGGGCAATTGACCAACCCGCTGGCTTGCTGGTCCTCGTAATCGGAGGACGAACCGAACCATCCTTCGAAGCGATGGCCGAGGTCACAGTGGAGGTCGTAGACGATCATGATGGGCCCTAGTTGGGTATTTCGCGCTTGTTGGCAAGGCTGGGAAGTTGCAGGCGAACCTCCTCGATCCGACCCAGATCGATATCGCAAAACGCCAGGCCTGGCTGCTGACCGCCCATGTCGAGCAGCACTTCGCCCCAAGGATCGACCACGAGGCTGTGACCGAAGGTCTTGCGGCCATCGTCATGCTCTCCCACTTGCGCGGCTGCGATGACGAAGGCGCTCGCTTCGATTGCGCGGGCGCGCAACAAGACGTGCCAATGCGCCGCGCCAGTCGGCCGCGTGAAAGCGGCGGGAACTGCAATGCTATCGCACTTCACCTTGCCCAAGGCTTCGAATAGTGCCGGAAACCTCAGGTCGTAGCAGATCGTGAAACCTAGCCTGCCAAGGGGCGTGTCGGCTTCGGACCGCACGAACACGCCCGGTGCGTAGGCGGCACTCTCACGCCAGCTTTCACCGGTCGACAGCTCGACGTCGAACATGTGCATCTTGTCGTAAAGAACCGGATCGCGGCCGTTTGCGAAGAAATAGTGCGAGCGGTTCACCCACCTACCATTGGGCAGAGCGACGGGCATCGAGCCAAGAGCGAGATCGGTCTGCCCGCGGGTCGCCAATACAGCAAGGCGGCGCTGATATCCCGAATAAGTCTCGCTGGAGATTGTTTCAGCAGCTCGTTGCCGGTCGCGATCGAGGAGCAACGACATTTCCGGGGTGAACAGGACGTCCGCCCCGCCCGCCTGCGCCTCGGCCATGGCCTGATCGATCACCTCGAAATTCGCCTCGGGATCGATCCCCGAAGTCATCTGCAGGACGGCAATTTTAGGCACGCGCCCTCTTATCCCGCCAGCAATGCGTCGAGTTTTCCTTCGCGCTCCAGAGCAGCAAGATCATCCGAGCCACCGATATGAGTGTCGCCGATGAATATCTGAGGCACAGTCGTTGCCCCCGGCGCCCGTTCCCGCATCTCGTCGCGCTTCGGCCCGCCCATCGTGATATCGTATTCGTTGAACTCCACTCCCTTCGATGAAAGCAGGCGTTTCGCCCGCACGCAGAAGGGGCAGGTAAACTTGCTGTAGATATCGATTTTCGGTGTGCTCATCGGGTGCTTAAAACCTCTTGAAAGGTGTGCTGGCAAACCCAAATAGAGGTTGTCGCGGCGTTTCGCCAGTCTTGGGAGACAGCAACCGCGACAAACCCGCAGGCGCTGCAGCACGCAGGTCTGCAAACATGTTCAGATTGCTCAAAAAAGAGGATTTGTAGATTATGTCACGTCTTGATTTTACTCCCTACCGCCGCAGCACCGTTGGCTTCGATCGCCTGTTCGATCTGCTTGAAAGCCAGGCGCGCACGAATTCGGGCGACAATTATCCGCCTTTCAACATCGCGCGCAGCGGCGAAGACAATTACCGCATCACATTGGCAGTGGCCGGTTTCCGTCCGCAGGATATCGACATCACCGCGCAGCAAAACCTGCTCGTCGTTCAGGGCAAGAAGCGCGACGACGTAGATGAAGGCGGCGAGCTGCTTCACGTTGGCATCGCGAACCGCGGTTTCGAGCGCCGTTTCGAATTAGCCGATTTCGTTCGTGTCGAAAGCGCCGACCTTGCTGACGGACTTCTGACCATCGATCTGGTGCGCGAAGTGCCTGATGCAATGAAGCCGAAAAAGATCGCCGTGAATGGTGCGACCACCCTCACCGCCGTACCGGACAGTTCCGGCGAGACGGACGAAAAGGTAAAAGGCGCTGCCTGATAGGTTGCAGTCCGGCCTCGTCCGACACACGAACTTTAGACAAAAATATGGGGGCGGATCGCAATGATCCGCCCCCGCGACCGTCAGGCCGCCTCGTCACGATGCTCACCGTCCGGGTCGCAGAAGACGGTCAACTTCGGTTCGAGCTCAATCTCGTGGTGACAGATCGATCCTGTGGCTGGTGATCGCCCCTGATACGATATCTGCCGGCCCCTAGCTTGGCAGTTAAACCAGGCGGAAAGCCCGAGTAATTTTCTTGTGATGACCCTTTTATGACCGCACGGGTAGTGCGCATTTGCACCTGCGTGCAAGCGTAAACTTACACGCTTGTAAGAACGCGACAGAAGGAATAAGCCTCGGAAAACCGTCAGTTTTCCCGGTAAATGAAAATTTACGTTTTGAAACAGTACCTTGTCAAAGTCGTGCTTTGATTTGGCGCGATAAATCGAGATTAAACCAATCTGGAATGAGCGAGTGCCGCTTCGATGAAACCCGCAAACAGCGGGTGCGGATCGAACGGTCGGGACTTCAATTCCGGATGAAACTGCACGCCAACAAACCATGGGTGGTCGGGGCGCTCGACAATCTCGGGCAGCAAACCGTCCGGAGACATCCCGGAAAAGACGAGACCCTGTTGCTGAAGCGGATCGATATATTTCGAGTTCACCTCGTACCGGTGTCGATGGCGTTCCGAAATCTCGCTGGATCCGCCATAAATCTGCGCGACGTGGCTGTTGGCGCTGAGATTGGCGTCATAGGCGCCCAGACGCATTGTGCCGCCAAGATCGCCACCCTCTTCGCGCTGCTCCAGTCCCTCATCGCTCATCCACTCGGTGATGATCCCCACCACCGGTTCATGAGTCTCGCCAAATTCCGTCGATGAGGCATCCTCGAAACCGGCCGACCGCGCCCCTTCAATGCAGGCCATCTGCATGCCCAGACAGATGCCGAAGAAAGGGACCTTGCGTTCCCTGGCGAAACGAACGCTGGCAATCTTTCCTTCGCTGCCACGCTCTCCGAATCCGCCTGGGACGAGAATACCGTGCAGCGGTTCAAGCTCGGCGATGATTTCGCTCTCGTCGCCTTCGAACAATTCGGCGTCGATCCACTTGATGTTCACTTTCGCACGATTGGCGAGTCCACCATGGACGAGCGCTTCATTGAGACTCTTATACGCATCGGGAAGGCCGACATATTTGCCGACCACGCCGATCGTAACTTCGCCTTCGGGATTGAAGTACCTGTCGGTTACGTCGTTCCACGCAGAAAGATCGGGATCCGGGGCATCGGTGATCCCGAAACCGCGCAGCACTTCTGCGTCCAGGCCCTCTTCATGATATTGGAGCGGGACCGAATAGATCGACGGCGCGTCGAGAGCGGGGATCACGGCTTCTTTGCGGACATTACAGAAATTCGCGATCTTCTGGCGTTCGCCATCGGGAATTGGGTGCTCGGCTCGGCAAAGGAGTACGTCGGGCTTGATCCCGAGGCTCGCAAGTTCGCGCACCGAATGCTGTGTCGGCTTGGTCTTAAGCTCTCCCGCAGCAGCGATATACGGTACCAGGGTCACGTGCACGCTAAGCGTTTGCATCGGTTCGAGCTCGTTGCGGAGCTGCCGAATCGCTTCCATGAATGGCAGCGATTCGATGTCGCCCACGGTTCCACCGATTTCGCACAGGATGAAATCGTGATCGTCCTGGTCGGCGAGTGCGAATTCCTTGATAGCGTCGGTGACGTGCGGGATGACCTGCACGGTAGCGCCAAGATAATCGCCGCGACGTTCCTTGGCGATTATGTCGCGATAGACGCGGCCAGAGGTAATGTTGTCGCTCTGGCGCGCGGAAACGCCCGTAAACCGTTCGTAATGCCCCAGGTCGAGATCCGTTTCGGCGCCGTCATCTGTGACGTAGACTTCGCCGTGCTGATACGGGCTCATCGTGCCCGGGTCGACATTGAGATAGGGGTCGAATTTCCGGATACGGACCTTGTACCCACGCGCTTGAAGGAGGGCAGCCAGACTAGCTGCCATGAGACCTTTGCCGAGCGAGGAAACCACGCCGCCGGTTATAAATATGTACCGCGCCATGGGAGCCGAGCCTTAAGCGTTGGTTTGGATTCGAGGCAAGCAAATAACGGCGCGCAAATGTCGCCATCCACAGCAATCGGACAAATATGCCCGCCTCGCCGTGCGGATTATCTACTCTGCGAGGGGATCGTCTTGAGCAGGCACCGGCTCTTCATTGGCAGGAGCGTCGCCGCCGCTTGGCTCACCCAGTAGATCCGGAACACCCGAACCGCCCACATCGCGGTCGAGCGTGGTGCTGATTGCGCTGTTGCTGGTTTCATTTACGGCAACCGCCGCAAGCGCAATCGAGAGTGCCACGAATGCAACTGCCAGCCATTTCGTCGCCCGCGTGAGGAAATCCGCTGCTCCGCGCGCACCAAGCGCGCCATTGGGATTGCCGCCAATCCCGAGTCCGCCCCCTTCGCTGCGCTGCATGAGCACGACGCCGACCAATGCGGCGGCCACGATGGCTTGGAGGACTGTGAGGAATAGGAACATGGAACTCGATCTCGATAGTATGTGTGCGCGCTATTTAAGGCGCTCATGAGCCAGCGGCAAGGGCAAGGCTTGAGCCTTACGCGTCCACAGTCTCTGCTGCGGCAAGGGCGATGCTCATGAAGCTATCCGCCGTAAGGCTCGCCCCTCCAACAAGCGCCCCGCCCACTTCGGCCGTGCCGAGGATTTCAGACGCATTTTCCGGTTTGACAGAACCGCCATAGAGGATGCGTATTTCCGCACCATTCTCGGCACCGTACAGGTCGACCAGAAGCGCGCGGATTGCAGCATGCATTTCCGCGATGTCGGCGACAGTGGCAGTATTACCGGTGCCGATCGCCCAGATCGGTTCGTATGCGATGGTGATACGTTCCTGGAGATCCTCCAGATCTTTCACGCTGTCCGGAAGCGATGCCTTGAGCTGCTTCGTCACAAAATCGATCGCAGTGCCTGCCTCGCGCGTTTTCGCGCTTTCACCGCAGCACAGGATGACCCGCAGACCTGCCGCCAAAGCGGCTTCTGCCTTGGCATTCACCAATTTGTTGCTCTCGCCGTGATTCTCACGCCGTTCGCTATGGCCGAGGATCACGAACTTCGCGCCGGCATCGGCAACCATTCCGGCGGAAATGTCACCGGTGTGAGCGCCGTCTTCCTCGTAATGGCAATCCTGAGCGCCGACCCCGATCTGCTCTGCCTCCCGGTGGACCGGGTGGATCAAGGTGTATGGCGGAGCAATCGCAACTTCGACTTTCATGTGCCGCTGCGCTGCGCGGTCGATCGCGCGCGCTTCCGACAGCATTGCGCGCATGCCGTGCATTTTCCAGTTACCGACGATGTAGGGCCTCTGAGGCATTCAATAATCCTAATGAACTTCAATTCGGTACGAATCCGAAGCCCTCATTTAGGGTCGAGGGGCCGCGTCCGCTACCCGAGTAAAGAGATACAGTCAAAACGTCTGCGAACCTGTTGCCGGGAGGTCGCATGGCCGATAAAGCGCTCTGCCAGAAGTGCAACCGCACACCAGATCAGATCGGTGCCGGCAGGCGCTGCATAACGTCGGGATTTGAAGACAGCACATGATTTCGTTCTTTCGCAATTTCTTCCAATCGAAAATCGGCCTGCCGATCTTTATCGGGTTTCTCGTTCTTGTAGCCCTGGCGTTTGCTGCTGCCGACATTACGGGCGCGACATTTGGCGGCGTTTCAGGTGGTGACCGGGTCGCCGTCGTCGGCGACGACCGGATCACGACGTCGGAATTGGTCAGCACATCCAATTCTGCAGTCCAGAACATCCGGCGTGAGAATCCCACCATCACCATGCCTGAGTTCGTGGAACAGGGCGGCCTCGATGAGGTGTTTAGCCAGTTGATCGATCGCTATGCCATCGGCGGCTATGCCGAACGCCACGGCCTGCGCGCGGGCGACAATCTGGTGAACAGCGAAATTCTCAAGATTTCCGCGTTTCGCGGAGCAACAGGTGAATTCGATCAGCAGGTGTATCAAGCTGCCTTGCGCAATCAAGGACTGACAGATGCGGTGGTGCGGCGCGATCTCGCCGATGGCCTGCTCGCGCAGCAATTGCTTGAACCGGCGCTCGCCGCACCGCAGATGCCCGCCAAAGCCGCGAAGCAATATGCCGCGTTGCTACTCGAGCGTCGTCGCGGCGGAATAGCATTTGTCCCAAGCTTCGCGTTCGCACCTGACGAAGAGCCCACCGACGCGCAGCTCGAAACGTTCTATAGCGAGAATCGTGCACGCTTTACTTTACCGCAACGCCGCACGATCAGATACGCGCAGTTTGGCCCCGAGAATCTCGATATCGATGTCGCGCCGAGCGCCGAGGAAATTCGCAATTTCTACGAGGCGAACGCCCAGCGCTATGCCGCGAGCGAAACCCGCGATGTTTCGTCGTTTCTGGTGCCCACCGAAGATGCGGCACGGTCGCTTGTCGGACGCATTCGCGGTGGCCTTTCGCTAGAAGCCGCCGCGCGGGAAGCCGGGTTCAGCGTCTCGAGCATCACCGGGCAAACACGCGATCAGCTCACATCCGCTTTCAGCGCGGGCGTGGCTCAAAACGTTTTCGCGGCTAACGAAGGACAAATCGCGGAACCCGCGCAGAGTAGCCTCGGCTGGTACGTCGCGCGCGTCGATAACGTGACCCGGACTGAAGCCCGTACGCTCGCCCAGGCGACGCCCGAAATCACCGAAGAGATTACCGTCCAGAAACGCGCCGCGGCGCTTGCCGACCTGAGTGCGCGGATCGAGGAAGAAGTCGATGGCGGGACCGCTCTGGTCGATGTCGCCGAGGCTTACGGGCTCGAAGTGAATACGACGCCTCCAGTGCTCGCCGATGGGCGAATCTTCGGCCAGCAAACGGGATCGCTCAATCCGGCGCTAGCGCGCACGGTCGAAACCGCGTTCCAGATGGATGAAAGCGAACCTCAGCTCGCGGAGATCGTGCCCGGTTCGCAGTTCGTCATCTTCGACGTGGCAGAGATAATTGAAGCAGCCGCCCCACCGCTATCGGAAAACCGCGACGAGGTCAGGATCGCTTGGGGCTTTGCTGAGGGCGCAAAGGCCGCGCGCGAAGCCGCCGACCGGGTGCTTGAACAAGTGCGCGGCGACACTTCACTGGAAGCAGCTGTTTCAGCGGAAGACGCCCGGCTGCCACCGGTAGAGCAAATCGACCTTGAACGCCGCCAGCTGTTCGCTCAGCGAGACCAGAACCCGCCGCCGCCGCTGGTCCTGATGTTCAGCATGGCCGAGGGATCGACCAAGCTGTACGAGGCACCGAACGATATCGGTTGGTACATTGTCAATCTTGCGGACATCGTGACCGAAGATCTACCCGAAGACAGCCCATTGCTGGCGCAGACACGGCAGCAGCTCGCGACCGCTCTCGAGGATGAATATACACAGCAGCTGACCAAAGCTATTCGCGCGGAACTGGGCGTTGAGCAGAACGAAGACGCGCTCGAAGCGGTCCGCCGGCAATTGGTCGGCGAGACCAACTGAACGCGGCGGTATCATGTATAACCTCCATCTCGCGTGACTTCCGCCGCCGCAAACTCCGTCTCGCTCGAGAATGCAGCGCCTGCTGCCGAGGCTCTTACCGCGGGTAAGCCTTCACTGGTCTGGCGGCGCATGATTGCCGACAGTGATACGCCTGTCGGCGCCGCACGCCGCCTCATCGAGCCGGGGCGCGGCGATTTCCTGCTGGAGTCCGTTGAAGGCGGCGAAGTTCGCGGGCGTTACAGTCTGCTTGGCCTCGATCCCGACCTGGTCTTTCGCGCAAGCGAGGGCGAGGCGGCCATCAATCGCAAATGGCGCGCGGATCGGGATGCCTTCGAAGCGTGCGACGCCGACGCGCTCACCGAGCTGCGCGGGCTGGCTGGCCGGTGCCGGATCGACGTCCCTGACGCGTTGCCCCCTGCCCTCGCCTGCCTGGTCGGGTATTTTGGATACGAGACGATCGGGCTGGTCGAGGCTTTACCACGGGCGGAAGCAAGTGAGCTGGCCTTGCCCGACATGCTATTCGTGCGCCCGACGATCATCCTAGTGTTCGACGGGCTGACAGACGAGCTGTTCTGCATCGCGCCGATCTGGGAGGCAGCCGATCCCGCCAAGACGATCGAGCAGGCGGGCGAGCGGATCGACGAAACCATGCGAGCGCTCACCCGCCCTCGTCCACCGGAACCGCGCCTGCCGGATAGCGACGTCACTGCCGAGCTTGTGCCGGTGATGGCGGAAGCCGATTACAAAGCGATGGTGGCGCGCGCCAAGGACTACATCGTCGCCGGTGACATTTTCCAGGTCGTTTTGGCGCAGCGCTTTACCTGCCCATTCGAATTGCCCCCGCTTGAGTTGTACCGCGCTCTGCGGCGGGTCAATCCATCGCCGTTTCTTTACTTTCTCGACCTGCCCGGATTCTCGATTGTGGGGTCCAGTCCTGAGATCCTCGTGAGGGTGCGCGATGATGAGGTCACGATCAGGCCCATTGCTGGCACTCGCCCGCGAGGCGCGAATCCCGCGGAAGACCGCGAGAATGAGCGAAGCCTGCTCGCCGATCCCAAGGAACGCGCAGAACATTTGATGCTGCTCGACCTTGGGCGCAATGATGTCGGCCGGGTTGCTACGCAGGGCAGCGTAGAGGTGACTGACAGCTTTACGATCGAGCGTTACAGCCATGTCATGCACATCGTAAGCAATGTGATAGGTACGCTCTCCGATGAGAAGGACGCTCTCGATGCGCTTTTTGCTGGCTTCCCGGCGGGGACGGTCTCGGGCGCGCCAAAGATCCGCGCGTGCGAAATCATTGCGGAGCTAGAACCTGAAACGCGCGGCGCATATGCGGGCGGCGTCGGATACTTTGCGCCTGACGGGTCGGTGGACAGCTGTATCGTCCTGCGCACCGCGGTCGTCAAAGACGGCATGATGCACGTACAGGCTGGCGCAGGTATCGTCGCCGACAGCGATCCTGATTACGAATATGCCGAGTGCCGGGCAAAAGCGGGCGCGCTGATTGCCGCCGCAAACGAAGCGCTGCGCGTCGCGCGTGAGCCCGGTTTCGGACAATGATTGGCACAAGGGCAAAGGTTATGAGGGCATCTCTCGGATCACGTTTCATTTCGGCGTTTGCCGCTTTGTGCGCGCTGGTGATGGTGTCCTCGCAAGCCGCGGCCGAGGATTGGATCGCGCTTGCCGACGAGCACTTGATCGAGCTGGAGGATTTTACCTTCGACACAGGCGAAACACTTCCGTCGATCGCGATGCATGCTCTCACCCTTGGAACGCCGCGCCGGAATGCCGACGGCGAGATCGAAAACGCGGTCATGCTGCTGCACGGAACGGGAGGGCAGGCGAGCTCCCTACTTCGTCCCCAGTTCGCCGACGCGATGTTCGGTCCCGGCCAACCGCTCGATATCGAGAAATTTTTCGTGATCTCGCCGAGCAATCTCGGTCACGGCAAAAGCAGCAAGCCGAGCGACGGCCTGCGAACCGCGTTTCCGCGCTACGATTATGATGACATGGTACGAGCGCAGTACCGCATGCTGACCGAGGGGTTCGACGTCAGGGGGCTGGAGATGATCCTCGGCACGTCGATGGGTTGCATGCACTCTTTCGTCTGGGGTCCGACCCATCCCGGCTTCGTGGATAGATTCGTTGCCCTCGCCTGTAATGCAGTGGAGATCGCGGGGCGTAACCGGTTGATGCGGCAGATGGTCATCGATGGTTTCAGGAACGATCCCGCCTATGATCGCGGAAATTACGACAACGCCGGCGACCTTCTGCAAGGTCAGGCGATCCGCCGCGATGTGCTGACGCTGGCGGGCAGCAATCCCTACCGCCAGGCTGCGGAATTGCCGACCCGGGAAGACGCCGAAAGATTCTATGCCGCGCGCGTCGCCGCCTTCGCCGAGAATCCGATCGATCCCAACGATACGATCTATCAATTCGACGCGTCGCGGTATTACAACCCAGCCTCGCGCCTGAGCGAGATTTCGGCTCCGGTTCTATGGATCAACTCGGCCGACGATTTCATCAATCCGCCGGGATTGGGCAATCCAGCGGCGCTTGCTTCGCTGATGCCGAATACCCGGTTCGTGCTAATCCCGCCGAGTGCAGAAACTTACGGTCACGGCACGCATAGCCATCCCGCGTTATGGATGGACGAACTCCTGCGATTCCTGGATGAAAACCCATGAGACGTCCCGCAACCCTGACAATCTGCTGTCTTGCTCTGGCTGCCTGCGACCAGAGACCCGAGGGCGAGCCCGTCATGCGCGCGCAGCTCGATCCGGATGGCGGCGTGACGGAGATCGTGGCCGAAGTCGACGATCGACCTGCTCTGCCTCCACAGCAGGCTGCCTCTGCCTGCGCGCTGGTCACGTTCGAAACCGTACCGCTGACGCACTGTGTGGCTGAACCCGGCGAACATCGCATTTCGACGGCGCTCGCCCCGTCGAGCGGTGAAGATTTCGGCCGGCTGGAAAGTTTCGCGCGTACTATTGCCCCAGAGACCGTGGAGTTCGCCATGAACGGCGGAATGTACGGCGATGATTTGAGAGCCATAGGGTACTTCGTGCGTGACAGCGAACGACTTTCCGAACTTAACCGCGCGGATGGCTCAGGCAATTTTCACATGAAGCCCAACGGCGTATTCTTCGGCAGCGAGGGCGCTTGGCAAGTGCTGGATACGGATACATTCTTCCGCACGGTTGGCGATCGCCCTCAATTCGGCACACAATCCGGCCCGATGCTCGTCATAGAGGGAGAACTGCACCCCGAATTCCAGGAGAACGGCCCCTCGCGCGCAATCCGCAACGGCGTCGGCGTCGATGCCGAAGGCAATGCGCATTTCGTCATTTCCGAAGAGCCGATCAGCTTTGGCCAATTCGCGCGGTTTTTCCGCGATCGTCTGGAAACACCGAACGCTCTCTATCTCGATGGCAACGTCTCCTCTCTCTGGAACCCGGCAACGGGACGCATGGATGGCGGACGGGTCGGCCCACTACTAGTAGTGGAGAAAAAGTAATGCCTGCGAGCAACATGCAAGATTACGAGCGCTCCCTCTACCCGGAAATCGAGCCATATGAGACCGGCATGCTCGATGTGGGCGAAGGGCATTCGCTCTATTACGAAAGATGCGGCACACCGGGCGCCAAGCCTGCAGTCTTTCTTCACGGCGGGCCCGGCGGAGGCATGGCCCCTTCACATCGCCGACAATGGGATCCCGAGCTTTACGACGTCTTGCTGTTCGACCAGCGCGGCTGCGGCAAGTCGCTTCCCTTCGCGGAAATCGAGAACAACGACACAGCGCGGATCGTTGCCGATATCGAGCGGCTGCGCGAAATGTGCGGACACGATGCTTGGCAGGTTTTCGGAGGAAGCTGGGGTGCCACACTCGCGCTCGCCTATTCGCAGGCTCACCCGCAACGTACGACCGAACTCGTATTGCGCGGCGTCTTCCTCGCCCGGCAAAGAGAGCGCAACTGGCTGTACGGATACGGCGCGAGTGAAATCATGGCCGAGCAATGGGATGCTTTTTCCGGTCACGTTCCCGAGAACGAGAGAGACGATCTCGTCACCGCCTATTACAAGCGGTTGACCAGCGATGATGAACCGACGCGGCTGGCGGCAGCGAAGGAATGGTCGTTGTGGGAAGGCAGTGTCGCAACCCTGCTTCCGAACGAAGCTTTGATGGATGAATTTGCCGACCCCTCCAAGGCGGTGCCGTTCGCGCGGATCTGCGCCAAGTTTTTCCTAGAGGACTTCTTCCTGGACGAGTCGCAATTGCT
This sequence comes from Erythrobacter ani, assembly GCF_019204025.1. GTDB lineage: Bacteria > Pseudomonadota > Alphaproteobacteria > Sphingomonadales > Sphingomonadaceae > Erythrobacter > Erythrobacter ani. Next base: position 1,138,531 of record NZ_JAGSPB010000002.1, on the reverse strand, counting down.
CACCAATGCGCACCGGCTGTCCGGGATTCCCGGTATCATTGTGCAGGGTCGGCACGATATCTGCACGCCTCCGGGTGCGGCATGGGCGCTCAAGAAAGCATGGCCCGAGGTCGAGCTGTGGATCGTCCACGATGCCGGACACAGTGCCAGCGAACCCGGCATAATCGACGGGCTCGTCCGCGCGACTGACGAACTTGCAGGAAAGCCGGTATGATCTTGGTCATCGACAATTACGACAGCTTCACCTTCAATCTGGTCCACTACCTGATGGAGCTCGGCGCGAAGGTCCGTGTCGAGCGCAATGATGCGCTCACCGCAAGCGAAGCGTTGGCGACGGGCGCAAGCGGCTTTCTCATTTCGCCCGGACCCTGCACACCGAACGAGGCAGGCATCAGCCTCGACCTGGTGGCAGCGTGCGCCGATGCGGGTAAGCCGCTGCTAGGCGTGTGCCTTGGGCATCAATCCATCGGCCAGCACTTTGGCGGACATGTGGTTCGCGGAGGCCTCATGCATGGCAAGACCTCGCCAGTGACGCATGATGGCAGTGGCGTGTTTGCAGGCCTGCCCTCCCCTTTCACTGCGACGCGTTACCACAGTCTCGAAGTGGTCGACGTGGCAGGTGCGCTGGTCGCGAACGCGCATGCCGATACACCCGGTTCGCATGCCGCCAGCGTCATGGGTTTCCGCCATGAGGAGCTTCCCATCCACGGCGTGCAATTCCATCCCGAAAGCATCGCGACCGAGCACGGCCACGCCCTGCTCGCCAACTTCATGAAAGCGTGCGGGATTGACGCGCGCATGCCGGTAAGGCTCGCATCATGAATTCGCTGCCCGATGTATCGACCCCGCTCAGCGAGACCGATGCGGAAACCGCGTTCGGCAGCCTTTTGGACGGCGCGCCGAGCGAGGATGAAATCGAGCGTTTTCTGATCGCTCTGTCAGAGCGAGGCGAAACTTCCGACGAAATTGCCGGCGCAGCGCGCGCACTGCGAGCGCGCTTGCTCCCGATTGACGCACCCGCTGACGCGATCGATGTCTGCGGCACCGGCGGCGACGGGCACCATACGCTCAACGTTTCGACCGCCGTCAGCCTGGTGGTCGCGGCCTGCGGGGTTCCGGTTGCGAAGCACGGCAACCGTGCCGCGTCATCGAAAGCGGGCGCTGCCGACACGCTGGAGGCGCTCGGCCTCGATATGGATGCGGCGGGCCGGACAGCCGAGAAAACGCTTGCGGAAATCGGTATCTGCTTTCTCTTCGCCAAGAACCACCATCCCGCAATGGGCCGGATTCAACCGATCCGTAAAAGGATCGGCAAGCGCACCATCTTCAATCTCATGGGTCCGCTGTCCAATCCGGCAGGAGTCGAAAGCCAGCTAATCGGTATCGCGCGCCCAGCATACGTACCGATTTATGCCGGAGCGATGGCCAAGCTCGGTACGGGCCGGTCGCTTATCGTGTCGGGAGACGAAGGGCTTGACGAATTATCGCTCGCGGGCGGTAACGAGGTCGCTCTCGTCACCGGGAACGCCTTTGAGATGCACAGGCTTCACCCCTTCGACGCCGATCTCCAGATTGCGCCAATAGAGGCCATTCGCGGAGACGATGCGAAGCACAACGCCGCCGCACTCGAGGCGCTTCTGATGGGTGCGCCGGGCCCATACCGCGATGCCGTTGCATTCAATGCGGCGGGCGCTCTTGCAGTGGCTGGCCGTGGAGAAGAATGGCCCGAGAGAGTGGTCATGGCGGTTGAAGCGATCGACTCCGGAGCCGCTCTCAAGGTACTCAAACGCTGGATCGAACTGGCGAGTTAGGTTGCATGAACAAGCTTGAAGAAATCTGCGTGGCCAAGCGCGAAATCGTCGCTGCGCGAAAATCGGTGATCTCACGCGCACAGATGGAAGAAACCGCTCGCACGCAGACCCGCCCGCGCGGCTTTGAATCGGCGCTGCGTGGCTCCGCCGAACTGGGTTTTGCACTGATTGCGGAAATCAAAAAAGCGAGTCCGTCCAAGGGTTTGATACGCGAAGATTTCAAACCGGCTGAACATGCGCGCGATTATGAAAAAGGCGGAGCTGCGTGCCTGTCCGTCCTGACCGATGCACCCTACTTCCAGGGCCATGACGACTTTCTCGTGGCGGCGCGCGCGGCCTGTTCGCTGCCTGTTCTGCGAAAGGATTTCATGGTCGATCCCTGGCAGTGTCTCGAAGCGCGCACATTGGGCGCTGACGCCATCCTGATCATCGTCGCCGCGCTCGATGACACCGAAATGGCGGAAATCGAGGCAGCGGCGGTCGAACACAATATGGATGTGCTTGTCGAGGTGCATGACGAAGCCGAGATGGAGCGCGCAGCCGAGGTGCTAAAATCGCGCCTGATCGGCATCAACAATCGCGATCTGAGGACTTTCAAAACATCTTTGGCGACGACAGAGCGTCTTGCTCCGCTCGCGCCCGAAGGCGCTCTTCTGGTTGGCGAAAGCGGCATTGCTGCGCACGCGGATCTTCAACGGCTCGCTCAGTCGGGTGTGCGATCCTTCCTCGTCGGAGAAAGCCTGATGCGCTCGGAAGACGTTGCAGCGGCGACACGAACCCTTATCGAAGGTTGAAACGAAGGCCTGTCCTACCCCGGCGGATCGTGGCATGAACGCCCGATGACAGCGATTTGCTCTCCAGAACCGAACGGCAGAATTTGCCCATCAGGACCGTGTAACATGCGGTCCATGTCTCCGAACGTGGCGGTTCCCAAATGAGCGATCTGACCCATCTCGACGCCAGTGGCGCCGCCCGGATGGTGGATGTCGGCGTCAAGAAGGAAACGCGCCGCGTTGCGATAGCATCGGGCCGGATAAGGATGTCTGCAGAAGCTCTCGAAGCGATCCGTGCCGGTGACGCTCCCAAGGGGGATGTGCTTGGCACAGCCAGGATTGCAGGGATCATGGCGGCCAAGCGGACCGGCGATCTCATCCCCTTGTGCCATCCCCTAGGACTGGAAGCGGTGACGATCGACTTCGATCTTGGCGATCATGCGATTACCGTAACCGCCAGCGCCTCTCTCACAGGGAAGACCGGCGTCGAAATGGAAGCGATGGTTGCGGCGACCACTGCGCTGCTCACGGTTTACGACATGGCGAAGGCGATCGACAAAGGCATGGTGATCGACGCGGTCCGCCTGATCGAGAAGCGCGGCGGCAAATCGGGTGTATGGAAGGCGCAGGCCTGATGGCGGCGATGCTCACGCTCGAAGAAGCGCAGGAGCGGCTCCTTGCACTTGCACCAATTGGCGAAACCGAGCGGATCGTTACCGACAAGATCGCCGATTCCCGCTATCTTGCGGAGGATTTGCAAGCACTCCGCACTCAGCCGTCGGCGGACCTCTCCGCGATGGACGGATATGCCATCTGTGGTGAAGGACCGTGGCTCAAAGTGGGCGAAAGCCGCGCGGGTACGCCGTTCTCCGGCGCCCTTGAGCCCGGGCAGTGTACGCGTATCTCGACCGGGGCACACATGCCAAACGGATCGGACAGGGTGCTGATCCAGGAAAACGCCTGCCTCAACGCGGATCTGGTTCACCTTGCAGAATCCGAAACTCTACCTGAAGCGCAGCGTCATGTTCGCAGCCGAGGCTTCGACTTCGCGGAAGGAGACCGGTTGCTGACCGCTGGCACATCGCTGGGCCCCGCCCAACTGGCACTCGCTCTCGCCTCCGGTCACGGAAAGCTCCCGGTGCGCGCCTTACCCCGGGTCGCCGTGCTCGACAGCGGAGACGAGCTGGTGCGCGATCCATTGGAATGCGGACCGGACCAGATCCCGGCCAGCAACGGTGCGATGATAGGCGCGATGCTGCGGCCTCTTGTCGGCGAGGTCGCTCGGCTCGGCCCTGTCCCCGACGACAAAGCGGCCCTTGCAGAGGCGTTGGCTCAGGCTGAGAATTGCGACATCCTCATCACTTCGGGCGGGGCGTCAGTCGGCGATCACGATCTGGTGCGGCAGGCTCTGAAGGACTGGGGCGCGGACCTGGCATTCTGGAAGGTCGCAATCAAACCGGGGAAGCCGCTGATGGTGGCGACACGCGGCAAACAGGTGATCGTCGGACTGCCGGGCAATCCGGTTTCGAGCTTCGTCACATGCTTTCTCTTCGCATTACCGCTGGTGCGCGCTGCGCTGGGGGCCGCCAATCCGCTTCCGCCGGTGCAGCACCTCTCCGCAGGCGAGAACTTGCCTGAGGTCGGCTCACGGCGCGAGTTCCTTCGGGGAATCAGTGATGGCGCACATGTCAGGCGCGCGGCATCTCAGGATTCAAGCGCGTTGCTCGCCTTGGCATCTGCCAATTGTCTTATCGAGCGCCCCGCATGCTCCGCCGCTGTGAGCAACGGCGAACAAGTGGCCGTCTATAACCTCCAAAATGGCTGAATTCCGGGGGCGAGCCTCCACAGGTTTGCTTGACAGGACGAATCGGGTTGCCTATTCGTTCTTCATTCGTTCACCATAAGGGCGGACGAAGAGTGTTCGCAACGCACCAGCAGCTAAGGTGCCTCTTGGAATGCGCTTGTCTGGCACTGTGGGCGGTAAGACGCCTTGGTAAGGTGCGCATCAGGGAGTTACCCCCATGCTGACTGCAAAGCAGCACGAGTTGATCCAGTTCATCCAGAAACGCCTGGATGAGACGGGAATATCGCCAAGTTTCGAAGAGATGAAGGAAGCTCTCGAGCTCAAGAGCAAGTCCGGTGTCCACCGCTTGATTTCAGCTCTCGAGGAACGCGGCTTCATCCGCCGTCTGCCCAATCGGGCACGCGCGCTCGAAGTGATCAAGAAACCCGAGGACGCGACGCCCACGCCGCGGGCCACCATCGCGGCAAACGATGCGGTGGCATCTGCTTCGGAACTGATGAACAAATCCCCAGAACCCGCGAACGACGTGATCGAGATTCCGCTGCACGGCAGGATCGCGGCAGGCGCTCCGATTGAGGCGCTTGAAGGACAGAACTCGCTTCCTGTGCCGGCGGCCTTGCTAGGGCCCGGTGAGCATTACGCTCTGGAAGTTTCGGGCGATTCGATGATCGAAGCCGGGATTTTCGACGGCGACTTCGCGCTTGTCCGCCGTACAGACAGCGCACGCGACGGTGAAATCGTCGTCGCGCTGGTGCGCGGCGAAGAGGCGACGCTGAAATACCTTCACAAGGAAGGCGGCAGCGTCCGCCTCGATCCCGCCAATGCCTCGTATGATCCGCAGGTGTATGGGCCGGATGAAGTTCAGGTACAGGGCAAACTCGCCGGGCTGCTCAGACGCTACCACTGATTTGGGTAGGTGCGGGGATGGCGATCAAGGTCGCTCCCCGCGCCACCAACCGTGCTCGCCCTGCCCTGCGACAACGCTTGTGATTCGTTCATTGCCAAGGTCAACCGCCAGTCCGCCTGTTTGCACGAGTAGGCGGCGATCGGCCTTGAGCCAGCGCGGCTTGCATGACCGCGGCAGGAACCGGTCCGCAATCACGATGTCCGACCGCTCGCATGCCGCAGCCAGAGCGCGCTCTTGCACCAGATCACGATTTCGCGCCATCAGGATGGTCCAGTCGCGAGCTCCGCGTGCGATAGTGATTATGCAGAACTGGCTGGAACAATTGGCGCCTGGCCAATCGGCCACAGGGACCGGGTCGCTCGTCACGCTGGCCAGTTCGAGGAGGTTGTCGCGCGAATAGGAGGAACGGCTATCGCGCAAACTGAGCAACCGCCGCTCACCATCCGGTCCCTCGACCGTGATGCCCACATGGCGTCCTTCCCGTCCGACCAGCACGTCCGGTATCGGGGTCAAGACCAGCATGGTCGAGCCGATTGCTGCAGGTGCAAAACCCCACAATCGTGCCCTCCCGTTCCACAGCGCCAGCCAGAGCGCGCCCGCGACGAACAACGCGATGGTCAACTTGTCCATCTGCGGCATCAGCTTGACCGCGCCGGGCTGCGACGAAGTCAGGTGAGCGAGGGCAAGCAGTGCATCAAGCGATTGCTGTACGAGCCACCAGGCGGGAGCGCCTACGCCCACCACGTCGAGCGCGAGCGCCAAAGCAATCAGGGGCATCGACACAAACGTGACTAGCGGGATCGCGGCGACATTGGCGAACGCCCCGTAAAGTCCGGCTCGGTGAAAATGGAACAGGACGATCGGCATCAGCGCGATCTCGATAACCAATCCCGTAACAAACAGCATAACCACGCGGCGCCCGAAGCGGTTGAGCCATGGTTCTTCACGCGGCGCCAAGAATGCCCTGGCGGGTGCAGACGAATGAAGTGCAACAATGGCCAGCACCGCTGAAAAACTCATCTGGAAGCTGGGGCCGACGACGCTTTCCGGCCACAACAGCATCACAAACACCGCAGCTGTCGCCACCATTCGCAGAGAGAGCGCGTCCCTCCCCATCGCAAGCGCGATCAGGACGAGCATGGCCGCGGCGCAACTGCGTACCGTGGGCACTTCCGCTCCCGTGAGCAGCGTGTATCCAATCCCCGCAAGCGCGCCTACAGCAGCCGCGGCGATTGGCAACCGGACCCGGAGCGCGATGGGCGGCACCAATGCCAGCAGTTTGAGTGCCAGCAGGTATGCAGCAGCGATCACCGCGCTCACATGCAATCCGCTGATCGAAAGCAGGTGCGTAAGTCCCGCATCACGCATTGCGTCCTCATCCGCCTCAGTGATCGCGCCACGGTCCCCGCTTGCGAAAGCGGCGGCTATCGTCCCCGCAGATCCGCTGACATTTTCGCGTACGTGCGAGGATAACTCACGCTGTATCGCGGCAATCCCCGTGGTAGGTGGCGCCTCCTCGATAATCTCGATCCCGCCAATGACAGTTCCGGTCGCTGCCAGCCCCTTGAACCAGGCGGCCCGGGCGAAATCATAGGCTCCGGGAAGCATCGGACTCGCTGGCGGCATGAGGCGCACGCGGGTTCGGACAATCGCGCCTTCGATCAATCCTTCGCCGATCTCGTTTTCGGAACCGGGACTGTCGGAAGGCACGTTTATGCGGATCTTGCGAGCGGTTCCGTTTTCGGCGTCGCGAACTGCGAGGGTGAGCCGCATCCGGTCGCGCGAGGGCTGATCTTCACGTTCGAGGACGTAACCTTGCACGCGCTCTACCACCGGGCGCTCGATTGGTTCTGCGCCCACCGTCTCCGATCGCAGCCAGATGACCGTAATCCCGGCAGCAAACACGAGACCGCAAGCCATGATTGCGCTTCGCAGGTGCCCGCGCTCCTCATCACCGCGCCATGCTGCGAGAGCAGCCAGTGCGATTAGAATACCGCCAGCGATCGCAGCGACCCATTGCCAAGGCGAGGCCAGTGCGAACCATGCGAGGATACCGGCTCCAAAAATTACGGCAAGCCACGGTGCGCGGTCAAATCCTGCATTGGCGAGGAAATTCTCTGCGAAATCTGCGAATGTGCGCGGGATGCTGGACAAGCCAGCAGCCCTTTGCCAAGGGCGCTGCATTGCAACATCATCAACGACCGGCCCGCCAATCGCGCCGTCGCCCAATGGCACCAACGGCGCGTCGCGCATTGTGCTCCCCTCGCTCCCGATGGGTGAATTGAAAAGGAATTTGAACGACATGGCAAGCAAAAGCGAAAGCGGCGCGAGCGCGGTGGTTACCCGTTTTGCACCTTCGCCAACCGGCTTCCTGCATATCGGCGGTGCGCGTACAGCGCTGTTCAACTGGCTTTATGCCCGGCACCATGGCGGGCGCGCCTTGCTGAGGATCGAGGACACCGACCAGAAACGCTCCACGCAGGAGGCCATCGATGCCATTCTTGACGGACTCCAATGGCTGGGCCTCGAATATGACGATGCGCCGATATTCCAGTCGGATCGCGCCGAGCGCCATGCAGAGGTCGCTCAAAAACTGCTCGAGGCAGGGCAGGCCTATAAGTGCTTCGCCACGTCCGAAGAACTGGATGCGATGCGCGCCGAGCAGCGCGCCAACAAACAGCCGATGCGGTACGATGGGCGCTGGCGCGACCGCGATCCTTCCGAAGCCCAGCCAGATGCGCCGTTTACGATCCGTCTCAAAACACCTCAGGATGGCGAGACGACCATCCATGACGAGGTGCAAGGCAGGGTCTCGGTCAGAAACGAGGAGATCGACGACTATATTATCCTGCGTGCCGACGGGACACCGACCTACATGCTCGCGGCGGTCGTCGACGACCACGATATGGGCGTCACCCACGTCATCCGCGGCGACGATCATCTAAACAATGCCTTTCGCCAGCTACCAATCTACCGCGCAATGGAGCAGATCGAAGGCGGCTGGTCGGACCCGGTCTACGCTCACATTCCGTTGATCCACGGATCGGACGGAGCAAAGCTTTCAAAGCGGCACGGGGCTCTTGGCGTGGAGGCGTACCGAGATGAAATGGGTGTGCTGCCCGATGCGCTTTTCAACTACCTGCTTCGGCTCGGTTGGGGACACGGCGACCGGGAGGAAATCACTCGCGCAGAAGCGATCGAACTGTTCGACCTTTCCGGCGTCGGCAAAAGCCCGTCCCGTTTCGATATCAAGAAGCTCGAAAACCTGAATGGGCATTACATCCGCGAAGCCGACAACGCGATGCTGGCAGGGATTGTCGCGCCTCAGATCGAAGGCGAAGTCGACACCGCGCTACTCGCGAAGGCCATGCCGGTGCTGAAAACACGCGCCAAAAGCACGCATGAACTTGCGGAGGGCGCGGCCTTTCTATTCGCTACGCGACCGCTCACGATGACCGAGAAAGCGGCAAAACTGCTGGATGACGAAAGCCGCGCGCGTTTGTCGGTAATTTCGGAGGCTCTTGGCCGCGAAAATGACTGGACAATCGAGGCTCTCGAAGCCACTACCAAAACGCTCGCCGAAGAACTGGAATTGGGACTTGGCAAGCTTGCGCAGCCAATGCGCGCTGCGCTCACCGGGACGACGACGTCACCCGGAATTTTCGACGTTCTGGTCCTACTTGGACGGGAAGAAGCCCTCGCCCGGCTCAACGCACAGGCTGCGTGAGCGGAATTGCAGGGCAGGAATAGAGCAGGAGACACAATCTTGGCAGATCAAAACGCCAAACTCGATATCGGCGGCGAGACCCACGAATTTCCCGTGCTCCAAGGCAGCACCGGTCCCGACGTGGTCGATATTCGTAAGCTGTACGGCCAGACCGGCAAGTTCACGTTCGATCCGGGTTACAAATCCACCGCCAGCTGCGAAAGCGCGCTGACATACATCGATGGACAGGAAGGCGTCCTGCTCCACCGCGGATATCCGATCGGTCAGTTGGCCGAGCATTCGAGCTTCATGGAAGTCTCCTATCTCCTCCTCAACGGCGAACTGCCTGGCCGCGAAGAGCTTGACGATTTCACCTACACGATCACGCGCCACACCATGCTGCACGATCAGTTGCGGCAGTTCTATCAGGGCTTCCGCCGCGATGCTCACCCAATGGCGATCATGTGCGGCGTTGTCGGCGCGCTTTCGGCGTTCTATCATGACAGCACCGACATTTCGGACCCCGAACACCGCAAAATCAGCTCTCATCGCCTGATTGCGAAGATGCCGACAATTGCGGCCGCAGCCTACAAATATTCGGTCGGTCAACCGATGATGCAGCCGGACAACTCGCTCAGCTACACTGGGAATTTCCTGCGCATGACTTTCGGCGTTCCTGCCGAGCCATACGAGGTTGTTCCCGAAGTAGAACGCGCAATGGACCGGATTTTCATTCTCCACGCCGATCACGAACAGAACGCATCGACATCGACCGTTCGCCTGGCCGGCTCGTCGGGCGCCAACCCGTTTGCCTGCATCGCCGCAGGCATTGCCTGCCTTTGGGGCCCAGCCCATGGCGGTGCCAACGAAGCAGCGCTTAACATGCTTCGCGAAATCGGCACTCCGGACAAGATCCCGCATTACATCGAGCGTGCGAAGGACAAGAACGATCCCTTCCGCCTGATGGGTTTCGGTCACCGGGTCTACAAGAACTACGATCCGCGTGCGACCGTCATGCAGAAAACGGTGCGTGAGGTGTTCGATGCGCTGAAGGTCAAGGATCCCGTATTCGAAACAGCTCTGGCACTCGAGGAAATCGCTCTGAACGACGATTATTTCCGTGAGAAGAAACTGTTCCCGAACGTCGATTTCTATTCGGGTATCATTCTGTCGGCGATCGGTTTCCCGACGACGATGTTCACGGCGCTCTTCGCTCTCGCCCGCACTGTTGGCTGGGTCGCGCAGTGGAACGAGATGATCTCCGATCCAGGCCAGGTCATCGGTCGTCCGCGCCAGCTTTACACCGGCCCGACCGAGCGCGACTACGTCCAGCTCAGCGATCGCTAAACACCGGCTTTGAGCACGATTATGGGGCGGCGCCTGATCCGGCTTGCATTGCAGGCCATCGGGGCCGCCCTTGTCGCGTCTGGCATCCTGTGGGCGCTGCAGGGGCTCGGGATAATCATGTGGCCAGAAGACAGCATCATGCTGGCACGACGCGAATGGGCCCTGTACGGGGCGATCACTTCCGCCCTCGGCGCCGCGCTACTCCTGATTGCCCAACGGATGCGTTTCTGAGATCAGTTCTGCTCGTCGAGACCGGGCAGGACTAGAGTGAAGACCGCGCCGCTTGCGACGCTTTCAACCGCCGAAGCGTCGACATGCAGATCGCCGCCCATGGCAACTGCGAGCCTCCTCGAAATATAGAGGCCCAGACCTGACCCTGTATCCTTGCCGCCATCGCTATCGCGCCCAAGGCGTTCGAATTTCTCGAAGATCTTTGCTTTTTGCTCCGGTGAAATGCCGGGCCCCTGATCGACGACCACCACCGAAGTCGAGCCGTCTTCATCGTTTGCGTGGGTTTCGACTGTGACGGCGCTGCCCTCCGGCGAATACGCAATCGCGTTTCCGATAAGGTTGATGAGGATCTGAAGCACCCGGCGAAATTCCGCCTTCGCGATGGGGCCTTCCCCCTGCTCCGGCAAACTGAGAGAAATGGAACGCGCTTGCGCCCGCACGCCGAGGATCCCCCCGGCCCTGCGCGCCACATCGGCCAGGTTCACCCTCTCGGCAGTGGTGGAAAAACCGGGACTTTCGACAACCTCAAGGTCGGCCAGATCATCGAGCATACCCGAAAGGTGCTGACCAGCCATGGCGATGTTACCTGCATATTCACTGTATTCCGAGCGCAGCGGCCCGGCGAGCTTCGACTGAATGGTTTCTGCATTGGCGATGATGCGGGCAATGGGTTGACGGAGCACGGGAGTAAGCGCGCCGCCGATCAGCCTTGTATACGGGCTGTTCGCATCACCATCCGGGTTATCAGCATCGGTGACAAGCGGCTCGTCTGCAACGAACAGAAGTTCGAAACCGCGCGGATCATCCTTGCGCGGTCCAATGGGCAACAGGCGCGCGCGCCAAGATCGCTGCGAACCCGGTATCGTGCATTCCGCACCATCCAGCAGGCGCCAGTGCAACGGCTGCTGGTGCGTCACTCCGCGCAGCGAAACGTATTCTGTCCAGACCTTGCCCGGTCCGGCTTTCACCACGTCGTGGAACTCATCAGCATCGGGGACGACGGCGGTGAGCAACTGCAGTTTCTGATCGCGATCGAGCCGCGCGGTTATCTCTGCAGAGGCGCGATCGACGGTGTCCAGCTTTTCGGCAAGTTCATGGGTCGCGCCAATGTCGCCTGCGCTTCTCTGCCAGTTTTCGACCAGCAGTTCGCAGCCACCTCCCTCATCTTCATCGTTGGGAAGAATTCGGGCGAACCCGCTGATGACACCTGTCCCCTCGAATGCGCTGAACTCGCGCGCAATTTTCAGCCCCATTTCCCTTGCCTGGCGCACCAGTTCGAGCAATTCCGGGACCGCAAGTGGACCTGGTATCACACCGCCGCAACTCTCCTGTAGCTCCGCCAAGGCTTGATCCGCGCTGAGCAGCCGGTCGCGTTCGTCGGTGATACCGCGCGCAGCAAGGGTGGCTTCCGGAGGTTCCATGATGGGCCTAGTCACCCAGCGTCCCGCGCATTGGAATTGTTTAACAGGATACTGGCCCGTTCTGGGGCAATTGCCTCGATGTCGCGCGGCAGCCGCTCATCCGGATGAAGAAGCCCGAACTGGGCTTCAATTGCGGCCATATCGAGCCCCGACGCACGAAGACTGAGCGCAAGCCGGGCGGCTTGATGCTCATGGCAGGCGAGGACCGCAAGTTCGCGTGGCTGCTTGCTCAGGGCGGACAATGCGCTCGCAAAGAGCGCAAATCCTGCGTGATCGAGCTGGAGAGCGACGAACGCTCCTCCGCGCATTGAACTGACCAGCCTCGCCAGCAATCCGATCCGGCTCGCACCTTCATCGTACTCGGCCTTGAGAGCCTTTAGCGCCGGAGACATCGCTGGGTCGTTGCGATTGTGCGCTTCCCACCTTTTCAGAACTGCGTGAAACAGTTCCGCTGGAAGTTCGGCCAAAGGCAGGTCCATCCTGCGCTGGCTCTGAACAAACCGCGACTGGGCCGCCAGCGTGCTCATGGCCATATCTGCGGTTGCAGCGTTTTCGGACGCGATCAATTCTTGCAGCAATGGGCTGAGAATGGGATCAATCGACGCGCGCTGCTCGAATTTCTCGGCAAGATGGCCTTCCATCGCCATCGCGTAGCAATAACTCAGGACCACGCTGTCACTGGCGAGGCGGTCAGACAATCGGTCCAGTTCAGCGGTTTCTTCGCCCGGCTGCCAACCTGCGTCCTTTGCGGCAAGCAATTGCATGGACAGAGATGCGAGCATTCCGCGCAGCCGCGCAACGATCGCATCACTTACCAAGGAATGTCCCGAGCTTGCGAGCATATGCGAGAGCACAGGCGGGACGCTGCGCAGCGCGCGGTCACCGCGGGAAAGTTCATCCCTCAGGAGCGCTTCCACGGCAGGCATCCTCGCCTCGGCTCGCTTGTCCATATCTGTTGCAGTCTTGCCCATTGAACTGCCCTTACACGGGTTTGGTTAAGCCCGCGTTAGCTTAGTCTCGAGATGCGCGAAGCATCAACTGAGACAGAGCCGCAAGTGCCATCAATGCAAGACCCTCGGAGAGCAAACCGCCAAATGCGCATCCTGCCAGCATTGCGAGGTGCAGCGTCCTGTCGTTCCAGAAAGCACGCAAAAAGGGCGATACATCCTTGCTGGCGAGTATCGAGAGCCCGATGGCGAGGACCGGAAGCGCGAGCAATGCCGGGAGCGTTGCCTGATCCAATGTCGCCAGAAACAACACGGCAATCGTGGCAATCGTGATCGCGGGGCCGAAAAGTCGTGATCGAGCTTCACCATGGCCCGTTCCAAAAATCGCCGATTGCAGACGCCTCCATGTCGAGGCCAGGGAGAACATGAAAACCCCCACGGCAGCAGCGGTAATCGCCCAACCCGCGAACCCGTTCCAAGCGAGCAACCCAGCACTCACGTGCAATGTGGCCGCTGCAGCCAAACTGATCGTCGCGCCCCAAGGCAGTCCGGACGGGGTCAATCGCTGAACCATCTGTGAAGCCATCGCATCGAATGGCGCCGTCCAGGGGATATCTTCCGAGTATCTCTCCAGAATCGCACGCTGATACGATCGGGCGGCCGCAACGCTACGGGTTATCAGCCAGTCGCCTTCATCGATCTCTTCCGGAGGAAGCGCGATCATCGGAGTGCGGGCTTGCAGGGCAATCCTCAACAGCAGCGAAAGAACTTCACCGTCTGGCGGCAGCTCACCCAGCCTTTGTGCAATCGCTGCCGGCACAACCGCCAGACCACCCCAATTCCGAGTCGCATCGATGCGCTCGAAATCTTCCGGGAACGCCTGCGCCAGTTCGTGATTGGATGGCAAGGTGAGGATGCCCTTCACGGGGCCTTGGGATGACGACAACAGGCTCCGGGAAATCCTTTCATCTGCCACCAGTCCGTCCGCCATGAAAATGAGCAGATCGTCCGAGTGAAGGTGCGCGATCAACTGAGCATGAGTCTGGACAGCATGGAATGCGCAACCAAGCGATTCCACATGCTCCCTTAGCTCATCGGTCTCTTCGCATGGATATTCGTGAAGGCAAACAAACCGCTCGGCACCCAGCTTGCGCAGTGTCTCGGCCTGCCAGACCAGGACTGACCGCCCATTCAGCGTCAATCCCGCGCGCAGTTCTCCAGCTTCGGTGCGTTTGCGGGCCGACAGGACAGCGGTAATCAAGCTCGGGACCTTTTCAGTTAAGTCCCCTCGCTACCCGCCTTGCCATGTTCGCTTCAAGCATGACGTCGCGATTTCCCGTAATTGCGTGAGGGGCAATCGGGATATCGGCGGCTTTATGCGGAGAAACTTCCAAGCACGTCCTCGATGCCCCTGATCGCTGCAGGCTCTCCAGGGGCCGAACTGAGAGCGTTTTCGGCGGCCACCATCAGTTCCTCCGAATGAAAACTCGCCGCCAAGCCTTTCAATCGCAATGCCGCGACGTTCCAATTCCCGTCGCAGCGCGAGCGTTTGAGGAGATCGAGCTGCTTGCTCGCGCTTTCGAAAAAGGCACCACGAAGCTCCCGAATCAGCGCAGGATCATCGCCTGCGGCAGCAGCCAGAGTCGCATCGAGTGCACCATTTTCATAAGCCATGTGGTGCGGCTTAAACGCCGTAAGGTTAAAGCGGGGTTTATCCTGACCGATCCTGTGGTATCTTACTGAGATGACCGGAGGAAATCACACCATTCGCGCCATCGGGCCAGAACCCGATGGCAGCTCAGTCGAAATCGCGACGACGGAAGACAGCGCCGCTTCCGCAGACGCAGCAGCTGAGACCTACGATTTGGCAGAATCGGAAGTTTACGACGAAGACATCGTCGACGAGCGATCACGTTTCGGTTGGTTCCTTCCCGCGCTCGCCATTGCCGCCAGCATTGCTTGGACCGCGCTTTATGGATGGGCAATGCGTGCCGAATTGCTGGCCGCGGCAGAAACCCCACCGGCTCAGTGGACGCGCTGGATCATCGATTGGTCGGTCCCGGTACTGCTCGTTGGTATCGCGTGGTTGATCGGCATGCGCAATTCTCGGTCGGAAGCGCAGCGTTTTGCAGATACCGCCGCAATGCTCAGCCATGAAAGTGCCCAATTGGAGCGCCGACTGAATGTCGTGAACCGCGAGCTCAGCATGGCGCGCGAATTCCTTGGGGCGCAATCACTGGAACTCGAATCCCTTGGGCGAATTGCGAGCGAGAAGATTTCGGCGCATGCTGCGGAACTGCAGGATCTGATCCATACGAACGGGGAGCAGGTGGACCGCATAGGGAGTACCAGTGAGGCCGCGCTTTCCAACATGACCAAACTGCGCGACGATTTGCCAGTCGTTGCGAATTCGGCGCGTGACGTGTCGAACCAGGTCGGAAACGCCGGTCGGACAGCGCATGAGCAGGTGGAAAAGCTCATTAGCGGGTTCGAACGATTGAATGAATTCGGGTCGGCCAGCGAAGTCCAGGTCAACGCACTCGGAAAACGGGTTGGAGAGACACTTTCGGTTTTCGAGACCCAGCTTTCCAAGATCGAGGCACTTGTCGCAAATCGCTTCGAAATGCTGCAAGCGAAAACGAAAACCTATCGGGACGAGGTCGAAAGTTCGGAAGAAATGGCACTTGGCGCGCTCAGCGAGCGCATCACCCTTCTTCAGGCCGAAACGAAAGCGGTTTCGACCAAGTTGCGCGACGCCGAAGTCGCAGCGATGGAACAATTGCACCAGTCGAAGGAAAGGTTGCACGACGACGTTGGCATGACCGTCGATTCGCTCGATAAGCTCGATCAGCATGCATCGGCAGCGGCCAAAAGTCGGTTGGAGGAGCTGCGGGATGAAGTCAGCCGCTTCGATGAATTGTTCGCTCAGAGAGACCACCGCTTCAACGAGGAAATCGAGCGCAGGCAGGCCGACTTCGATACACGCGAAGCGCAGGCAAGCGAGGTGCTGTCGCAAAGGCTTGCCGGACTTGACGAGGCGATCGCGGAAAGACGCGAAGCCCAGACGGCGGAAACTGCCAAGCTGATCGCCCACAGTCAGGATATGACCGACCAGCTCGATCAGTTGGGGGCGTTGATCGGCGCAATCAGCAAACAGGGTGACGAAACGCGCGCGAGCCTTAGCCTTGGCATGCGCGAGCTCGACGAACAACTCGCCCAGAAACGTGCAGCCCTGTCAGAGACGGAAGCTCAGCTAACGAGCCTGACCGATGCTGGCATCCGTCTGCTGGAAATCATCCAGTCGGGCGCGAAATACAGCCGAGAAGATCTGCCCGAGGCAATCGGGGTTGCAGCGAACGATCTTGGCAATGTGGAAGAGCGCGCAGAAGCGCTGAGCAGCGCTATTTCCCGCACGACCCAGCAAAGCGGCGATCTCAGTGATTACCTGATCAAAACCCAAGAGGCGCTTTCGGAAACCGACTCCTCCATCGACGCGCTGCAATCGAAGCTGAACGAACAGTCCGAGGACACGCTGGCGAAGTTGCAGGGCCTTAGAGCTGGATTTGCAAAGCTTTCGAGCGAAGGGGCTTCTTTTGGCGAGAAAACGCAGGAAACACTTCGCCAGGCACTTGGCACGCTGGAGAATGCAACACGCTCTGCTTTTGCAGCGCTTGATGAGGGGGCTCGTGACAAAGTCGCGGGGCTCGCCGATACGATCAGCACAGATGCTGTCGAAGCGCTCGAGAGGTCACTGCGCACCCAGAGTTCGGAGACAATCAGTAAGCTAGAGGAGGCAGCTGTTCATGCCTCAGGCGTCGGGCGCGAAGCTACCATCCAGCTGCGCGATCAACTCGCCAAGGTGAACGAGCTCACTGGAAACCTCGAACAGCGTGTCGCGCGAGCACGCGAATTGGCCGAGGAACAGGTGAACAACGACTTCTCCCGCCGCATGGCCCTGATAACCGACGGCCTGAATTCCAATGCGATCGACATAACCGGCGCTCTGTCGCAAGATGTCACCGACACCGCGTGGGATGCCTATCTCAAAGGAGATAGGGGCATATTTACCCGCCGTGCTGTTCGCCTTATCGATAACGGAGAGGCGCGCGAAATCGCCGATCTTTATCAGAACGACGAGACGTTCAGAGCGAACGTCAGCCGCTATATCCATGATTTCGAGAAGATGCTGCGTTCGATGCTTTCGACCCGCGATGGCCACGCTCTCGGCGTGACGGTTTTGGGCTCGGATATGGGCAAGCTTTACGTGGTTTTGGCCCAAGCCATTGAACGCTTGCGCGCCTAATCGCGCGATCCCACGTGGCTCGGGGGTTCGGGCAGGATGTCGAAAACATCCACCCCGACCCATCCATACTCGTAATTGAGCACGAACAGCGTAGTGAGCACGCTGGCAATCACCGTCGCGCGGATGGCTAGCTTGCCGGGCCGGAAGCTGACCGGGGCGCTTTCCGCTTGCCCCGGTACGATGTCGACCCCCGCTTCATCGGCGGTTCGCACACCAAACGGCAGCATGACGAAAGCGGTCATGACCCAGATCAGGAAGTAGATCGCCAGGATCGACGTCCATGCCATCAGCGCCGACCTTCCTTGATCCGCCCGGGCATAATGACGCGGACTTGGGGGCTCTTCCCAGCCCAGCGGCGAGCTGCGCGGCGTGCGGCAAGCCGGGCGGCTTCGTGGACGTCCGCTGGATCTTGGGCATTCTTGCCCTTGAGCTTGCCAATGGCTTTTAGGATATCTTCCTGGGCTTCTTCTACGAACTCTGGGAGGTCTTCGTCCAAAGGCAGTCCTATCGCCTCGATCGCAGGCGCCTCCCCGCGGTAAAGCACGACGACGATAACGCCTTCCGCGGCAATGCGGCGGCGCATCGTAACTGCCTCGCCATCGGCAGGGGTGATGATGTCGCCGTCCAGGACAAGGCGGCCATGGCGCACCTGCGCCAAGCGTCCGGGCTCACCGGGGGCGAGGCGCACGATATCGCCGTTGGATTGGACGATGTTGTGCGGAATGCCGCTCTCTTTCCCAACCTTGGCTTGCTCGCGCATATGACGGATTTCGCCGTGCACCGGCACGAGCACTTCTGGCTGGAGCCACTCGTAAAGCGCTTCGAGTTCGGGGCGTCCCGGGTGGCCTGAAACATGGATGCCTGCCTGGCGGTCGGTCACCATCGTAATGCCTCGTGCGGCCAGCATGTTCTGGATCTTG
The DNA here is from genome assembly GCF_019204025.1 of Erythrobacter ani. GTDB lineage: Bacteria > Pseudomonadota > Alphaproteobacteria > Sphingomonadales > Sphingomonadaceae > Erythrobacter > Erythrobacter ani. The sequence goes on along the minus strand of NZ_JAGSPB010000002.1, from coordinate 1,120,361 downwards.
CCAATGGCAATCTCGTTACCCGGGATCTGGCGAGACGAGAACAGCACCACATCGCCTCCGGTCAGCTCGATCGGGTGGTTGCTGTCGGCAATTCGTGACAGCGCGGCGCGCGGCTCTCCCTGACCGCCCGTTGCAAGGATGAGTATTTCGCCGCGAGGCAAGCTCATCGCGGTGTCGAAATCGACCGTTTCGGGGAAATCCTCGAGATAGCCGTTATCCTGCGCGACTTCGATGATCCGGTCGAGAGAACGACCTGCGACGCAGACCTGCCTTCCCGTTTCGCGGGCCACTTCGCCGAGCGTCTGCAAGCGCGCAACATTGCTTGCAAATGTGGTGACCAGGACGCGCTTCCCACTATGCCGGGCGACCTCTTCCATCAGAGCCTGATGCACGCCTCCTTCAGACCCCGAGGGGTTGGGATTGAACACATTGGTTGAATCGCACACGAGCGTGTGAACACCTTCCGCACCAATTGCGCGGAGTTCCTCTTCGGTCGTTGGCTCACCGATGATCGGATCTTCGTCGAGCTTCCAGTCGCCGGTGTGGAATACGCGGCCGTAAGGCGTGTCGATCAGCAGGGCGTTGCCTTCGGCAATCGAATGGGCGAGCGGGATGTAAGTTACCGAAAACGGGCCGATGTCCAACTGTCCATGGTCTTCTTCGATGATATTCAGCTTCACCTTGCCGAGCAGCCCTGCCTCGTCGAGCTTACGCGCGACCAGATCGGCTGTGAACGGCGTCGCATAAAGCGGCACTCCCAGTTCGCCAGCGAAGTAGGGAACCGCCCCGATGTGATCTTCATGCGCATGGGTCAGCACGATCCCGAGCAGATCGCGTGTTCTCTCTTCGATGAAATCGAGATCGGCGAAGACAAGGTCCACGCCGGGATATTCGTTTCCTGAGAAGGTCATGCCGAGGTCGACCATCAGCCATTTGCCATCGCAGCCATAGAGATTAACGTTCATGCCAATCTCTCCAGAGCCACCTAGGGCAAGGAAAAGCAGTTCGTTCTCGGGTTTAAAGTTCTTTTTCACTTAGCTTCATAAATCTTTGTATTTGAGTGATAATCAGCCCGATGCCTGCTCAGCCAGAATGGCAAGCCCCTCAATCGTGAGGTCGGCATCGACGTAATCGAAAATTTCGGTCGCATCGTCGAAAAGTATCGCCAACCCGCCTGTTGCAACAACCTTAGCGGGTCGACCGATCTCGACCTTCATGCGCTCAACGATGCCCTCCATCATGGCGACATAGCCCCAGAACACTCCGATCAGCATCTGATCCTCTGTGTTGCGTCCGATAACGCTTGTGGAAGCTGGGGCGCGGATAGCGATACGGGGTAGTTTCGCCGTCTTGCCGACCAACGCGTCGAGAGAGAGGTTGATTCCCGGCGCTATCGAGCCGCCTTTATAGGTACCGTTGAAATCGATCGCTTCGAACTTGGTCGCAGTGCCAAAATCGATGACGATCAGGTCACCTCCATATTTGCGGTGCGCGGCAAGGATATTCAAGGCCCGGTCTGCGCCGAGCGAGCTTGGTTGATCGACATCGATCTCAAATTGCCACGCCGCCTTGCCCTCGCCCGCCTTCAGCGGGGTGATACCGAAATATTTCTGGGCGAGTACACTGAGATTATGATCCGCGCGCGGCACGACAGAGGCGAAGACGATCTGCGTGATTTCTTCGCGGCTCACCCCCTCGATCGAAAGCAATTGCAGCAGCCACACGGCGTATTCGTCGCCCGTGCGGCGGGGGTCGCTGGCTATGCGCCAGCGCGCACGCGCAGTGAAGCCGCCCTCCCCGTTCGGTTCGAACAGCGCAAATACCACATTGGTGTTTCCTACATCGGCGGCCAGAAGCATGGCATCCTCTCCTACGAGATATCTCCGGCGCGAATGACACGTTCAGAGCCATCCGCCAAGCGAAGGCGAAGTGCGCCGTCGCTTTCTTCCAGCCCGGCGAAAGTCCCATCGACACATTCACCATCTCCATCATGCACTCTGACAGGTGCACCTTGAGCATGGAGCGAGCGCTTCAGAAAACGGGTTAGCAGGTCGGCAAGGTTATTGTTGCGCCAGAGGTGAAGCTGGCGGGCGAATGAGCCTGCGAGTGCCTGGGCGAATTGCTGCGGCGCCGGAGCGCTCGTCACGTCCGCGATCGCTGCGGCCTTGCGGTCAGGCAAGCTCGGCGCCTGCGCCAGATTGACACCAATTCCTACAATCACATGGTCATCGACCATTTCGAGTAGGATGCCCGAGAGCTTACCGCCGTCCAGCATGACGTCGTTCGGCCATTTGAGCTCGACCTTGCCCGCGCCGCCAATCGCATTTTCGACCGCGTCGTTAACCGCCAAGGCCGCCGCGAAGGACAGGGTCGCCGGTGCCTTGTCCCCTTCCTTCAATTCGACGACCGTCGAACCCATGAAGTTGCCGAAGCCATCGAACCATTCGCGCCCCTGACGACCACGGCCAGCGGTCTGGCGTTCTGCGACCAGCCACGCGCCTTCCGATTGTCTCTCACCGCGCCTGATCGCCGCGGCGAGATCGGCGTTGGTCGATCCCGTCTCGGATACGACGGTGATGATGGTAGCAGGGTTCAAACCGCCAGGAACAGGGCCGCTGCAGCCTTGTCGGCAAGATCGGTAAGCGACGGTGTGAGCAGGTATCCAAGAGGTGAGATGATCGCCGCAGTCAGGAACAGCAGCGCCCAATGCGCGGTTCCGCTCGATCCCTTCACCACATCGGCCGGCTCATCGAAGAACATGACCTTGACGAATTTGATGTAATAAAATGCGCCGATCACACTCGCCGCGATCGCGATCGCACCAAACGCTACCAGGCCCGCTTCAACCGTCGCCTGAAAGACTACGAATTTGCTGTAGAAACCGAGCAGCGGCGGAATTCCGGCGAGGCTGAACATGAAGAGCAGCAGGCACCACGCGATTGCCGGTTGGGTCACCGAAAGTCCGCGAATGTCGGCAAAGGTTTCAAACAGGTCGCCATCCTCGCTCCGCAGCATCAGCAATGCCGTAAATCCGCCGAGGCTCATCGCGACGTAGATAAACAGATAGACCAGCATGGCGCTTGCGCCCGCTTCGTTGGCGACGGCGAGGCCGAGCAGGATGAAGCCGACATTGTTGATGGACGAATAGGCAAGCAGGCGTTTGAGGTTTTCCTGACCGATCGCTCCCAGTGCACCGAAGATGATCGAAGCGAGCGCGGTGAACATCACGATTTGCTGCCAAGCGGTGACCTGCGCACCGAACACTTCGAACACTACGCGCGCAGTCAACGCAACGGCTGCTACTTTCGGTGCGGTGGCAAAGAACATCGTCACCGGCGTCGGAGCGCCCTCATAGACGTCCGGGGTCCACATATGGAACGGCACGGCTGCGATCTTGAACGCCAGCCCTGCAAGGACGAAGATCAGCCCGAACAGTGCACCGACTGCGAGTTCGCCCGTCAGACCGGCGCGGACCGTCGCAAAGTCTGTTCCTCCAGTAAAACCGTACAGCAGGCTCATGCCGTAGAGCAGGATCCCCGATGCAAGCGCGCCCAGAACGAAATATTTGAGACCAGCCTCGGCCGAACGCGTGTCGCGCCGCAGGATCGCGGCGAGAACGTATGATGCCAGGCTGTTTAGCTCGAGGCCGAGGTAAAGCGTCATGAAATCGCCGGCTGAAACCATGATGCTCATGCCGAGGGCCGCGAACAGGATAAGCACGGGATATTCCGAACGCAGACCCCGCTCCTGACCGGCTGCGGCCGAATTGAAGAATGCCGGGGCAACCATGAGACAGGCAATCGCGGCGAGGTAAATGAGCGCTTTCGCGAACAGTGCGAAGCTATCGACGCGCATGAGCCCGCCGAATGCGATCGTTTCGGGCCCATCGGTGCCGAAGTGAAGGCCGGGCACGAGCATGAAGCCCGCGCCGAACAACGCCGTCACCGCTGCAATTGCGACGAACCGCGCAGCCTTGTCGCCGCCCCATGCGGCCACCATGAGCAGCGCCAGACCGGTACCGGTAAGGAGCAGTTCGGGCGCAATCAGTGCAAAGGAAGAGGAGAAATCCATCAGTGCTCTCCCCCTTCATGCGCAATCGCATTCGCAGCTTCCGCACGCGGTGCACCATCGGCAAGCTGGCTGTCATTCGCGGGCGCAGCCGATGCTATCCGGGCATCGAGCGCGGCGATGTCGGCGCGCATCGGCGCAAGGAAGCTTTCAGGGTAAACACCCATCCACAGAACCGCTGCGGCAATAGGTGCCATCATCGCCCACTCGCGGGCAGTGATGTCGGGCATTGCGGCGGCGTCTTCGTTCTTTTGCACGCCAAAAGCGACGCGGCGATAAAGGTAAAGCATGTAGGCAGCGCCAAGAATGATACCCGTGGTGCAGACGAAAGCCACCCAGGTCGATGTCTGGTAAATTCCCGCAAGCGCCAGGAACTCGCCGATGAAATTGCTCGTCCCGGGCAGGCCGACGCTCGCCATCGTGAAAAGGAGGAAGAACAGCGCGTAATACGGCATGTTGATTGAAAGGCCGCCATACCGGTCGATCTCGCGCGTGTGCAGCCGGTCATAAATGACACCGACACACAGGAAGAGCGCGCCGGAAACCAGGCCGTGGCCCAGCATGATCATCATCGCGCCTTCGAGCCCCTGAACATTGAAGGCGAACAGGCCCGCCGTAACGAGCGCCATATGCGCAACCGACGAATAGGCGATCAGCTTTTTCATGTCCTGCTGAACAAGGGCGACGAGCGAGGTGTAGACCACTGCGACCATCGATAGCGCGAAGATGAGCCAGGCAAGCTCTCCGCTCGCATCCGGGAACATCGGCAGGCTGAAACGGATAAAGCCATAACCGCCGAGCTTCAGCAAGACACCTGCAAGGATGACAGAGCCAGCGGTGGGTGCCTGGACGTGTGCATCGGGTAGCCATGTGTGGACAGGCCACATCGGCATCTTCACGGCGAAGCTCGCGAAGAAGGCAAGGAACAGCCAGAATTGCGCAGCTACCGGGAAATCGTACTGCATCAGCGTCGGAATATCCGAAGTGCCGGCCTCGGCCACCATCCAGAACATGGCGATCAGCATGAGAACCGATCCGAACAGGGTGTAGAGGAAAAACTTGTACGATGCGTAGATGCGGTTATCGCCGCCCCATACCCCGATGATGAGATACATCGGGATCAGACCTGCCTCGAAGAAGATGTAAAACAGGAACAGGTCCTGCGCGGCGAACACGCCGATCATCAGCACTTCCATGAACAGGAACGCGCTCATGTACTCGCCAACGCGCTTCGTGATGGACGTCCAGCTTGCAAGCACGCAGATCGGCATAAGGAAGACGCTGAGCATGATGAGCATCAAGGCAATGCCATCGATGCCCAAGGCGTAGGAGAAGCCTTCGAACAGCTCGGCTCGCTCGGTAAACTGCCATTGGGCGCCGCCTATATCGTAGCTGGCCCATAGCAGGACGCCGAGCGCGAAGGTGGCCAGTGTCGCCGCCAGGGCCACGCCGCGCGCCGCAGCCCCGCCGATGAACAGGCAGAGGATAGCGCCCACGAGAGGCACCAGCATCATCGTGGTGAGGATCGGAAAGCCGTCCATTACAGCAGAACCCAGGTAATTGCCGCGATCAGGCCAAGCAGCATGATCAGCGCGTATGTGTAGAGATAGCCCGACTGGATCGTTTTCGCGGCACCCGAGCTGCGCTCGACCACCCATGCGATGCCATTCGGGCCGAAACGGTCGATCGTGCCGATGTCGCCCAGCTTCCAGAACTGACGACCGAGCCAGAAGGCCGGCTTCACGAAAATGCGATCATAGAGCTCGTCGAAATACCATTTGTTGTACACGAAGCGGTGCAGCCAACCGAAGTTCTCGACGAATTTCGCCGGAATATCAGGCTTCGCGATGTAGGCGATGTAGGCTCCGATGAATCCTGTGATCATAACCACGGTTGCAGTCAATTTGACCCACAGCGGCACGGCGTGCAGCGCGTGGACGAGGTTCTCGTTAAAATAGATCGAGCCTCCCCAGAATGCGCCATTCACAGCGTCCGACGATCCATCGATGAACGGATATTTGTATATGTATCCGGCCAGAACCGCGCCGACCGTCAACAAAATCAACGGGATAAGCATCGACCATGGACTTTCGTGCGGCTTGTACCCGCCGGTGGTATCGGCGCCCGCCTCTTCCGGCGTCTTGTGCACCGAATGCTGGATATGCTCGCTGTCGATCCAGCGCGGTTTGCCCCAGAAGGTCAGGAACATCAGACGCCAGCTGTAGAAACTCGTGAGCAAAGCCGCGACCGCGCCCGCCCAGAAAGCAAACTGCGAAATACCGGTGCCGCGCGCGAATGCCGCCTCCAGGATCGCATCCTTGGAGTAGAAACCGGCGAAACCGAACACGCCAAGCACACCGACCCCGGTGATAGCGAGCGTGCCTGCCATCATCGCCCAGAAGGTAATCGGGATTTTCTTACGGAGGTCGCCGTAATACCGCATGTCCTGTTCGTGGTGCATCGCGTGGATGACCGAGCCCGCTCCCAGAAACAGCAGTGCCTTGAAAAACGCGTGCGTAAACAGGTGGAACATGGCGACCCCATACGCTCCGACGCCGGCAGCAAAGAACATGTAGCCGAGCTGAGAGCACGTCGAATAGGCGATCACTCGCTTGATGTCCCACTGCGTCGTGCCAATAGTTGCGGCGAAGAAGCAGGTCGCTGCGCCCACCACGGTCACAATCGCAAGTGCGGTCGGCGCGGTCTCAAACATGGGCGACAGGCGGCAGACCATGAACACGCCTGCGGTAACCATCGTCGCGGCGTGGATCAGCGCGGAAACCGGCGTCGGCCCTTCCATCGCATCGGGCAGCCAGGTGTGAAGGAAGAGCTGCGCCGATTTACCCATCGCGCCGATGAACAGAAGGATGCACAGGATGTCCATCGTGTAGAGGCGCATTCCGAGGAAGCCGATCGTCGTTCCGCTCATCGCCGGTGCGGCTTCGAGGATTTCGGAAATCGACGTCGTCTGAAACACGAGGAACGTGCCGAAGATGCCGAGCATGAAACCAAGATCGCCGACGCGGTTGACCACAAAAGCCTTGATCGCGGCGGCTCCGGCACTCGGTTTCTTGAACCAGAAACCGATCAGCAGGTAACTGGCGAGCCCCACCCCTTCCCAACCGAAGAACATCTGCACGAGGTTGTCGGCAGTCACGAGCATCAGCATCGCGAAGGTGAACAACGAGAGGTAGGCGAAGAAGCGCGGCTGATCAGGGTCTTCCTCCATGTACCCCCACGAATAGAGGTGCACGAGCGCGGACACGGAGTTGATGACGACCAGCATGACAGCTGTCAGCGCATCGACGCGCAGCGCCCAGTCGAAAGTCATGTCGCCCGACTGCACCCATTTCAGCACCGGCACGACTTCGGCCGTAGCGGTGCCTCCGAGGAAGCCGAGGAAGATCGGCCAGCTGAGCGCAGCCGACACGAAAAGCGCGCCTGTCGTGATCGACTTGGCAAAGACGCTCGGCGCGTTCTTGTTCACCAATCCCGCGATGATTGACGCGAGCAGCGGCAGGAACACGATGAGGAGGATCTGGGTCTGCACCGGTGCTTATCCCTTCATCCGGTTTACATCGTCGACCGCGATTGTGCCGCGGCCTCGGAAGTAGATGACGAGGATGGCGAGGCCGATGGCCGCTTCGGCAGCCGCGACGGTCAGCACCAGCATCGCGAACACCTGACCGACCAGGTCGCCCATGAATGCGCTGAACGCGACTAGGTTGATGTTCACCGCCAGAAGGATGAGCTCGACCGCCATAAGGATGACGATCACGTTCTTGCGATTGAGGAAAATGCCCAGCACGCCAAGCACGAACAGGATCGCACCGACGACGAGGTAATGCTCTACGCCGATCATAGCTCGACCCCCTGCCCGACTTCGGGATTTTTCATGACGGTGGCCTCATGTAGGCGGCGGGCGATCTGCTTGCCCACGTCCTGACGGCCTCGCGCACCCGGCTTGGGCGGCTGGAAGGTCAGAACGATGGCGCCGATCATGGCCACCAGGAGGATAATCCCGGCAATCTCGAACAGCAGGATATAACGGCCATACAAGAGCCCGCCGATCGCCTCGATATTGCTTTGCCCAATGCCCTGCGCGGCGGCACCATCAGGCGTGCCCAGTTCGAGCCCGCCCGCATTGTAGGCACCGACGCCCAGCAGCAATTCTGCGAGCAAAATCAGCGCTATCGCGATACCCAGCGGGAAGTTCTTGATGAAGCCGGCCCGCATCGCAGCGAAATCGATATCGAGCATCATCACGACGAACAGGAACAGCACCGCGACTGCCCCGACATAGACGATCACCAGCAGCATCGCGATAAACTCGGCGCCGACAAGCACCATCAGGCCCGCCGCGTTGAAGAAGGCGAGAATGAGCCACAGGACGGAATGCACCGGGTTGCGCGACATGATGACCATGACCGCGCTTGCGATGACCAGACCTGCGAACAGGTAGAATGCGATGGCTTGAATCATGATCCCTGTTTTTCCGTCCCACCATTAACTGGCTTGGGCGCGCCCTTAACGATACGGCGCGTCGGCTTCAAGATTGGCCGCGATGGCCCGTTCCCATTTGTCACCATTCGCAAGCAGCTTGGCCTTGTCATAGAGCAGCTCCTCGCGTGTTTCGGTGGCATATTCGAAGTTTGGTCCCTCGACGATGGCATCGACGGGGCAAGCTTCCTGACAAAAACCGCAATAAATACACTTGGTCATGTCGATGTCGTAACGCGTGGTGCGGCGGCTGCCGTCTTCGCGCGGTTCGCTCTCGATGGTGATCGCCTGCGCGGGGCAAACGGCCTCACACAATTTACACGCAATGCAGCGCTCTTCGCCATTGGGATAGCGGCGCAGCGCATGCTCACCGCGAAAACGCGGGGAAAGCGGCGACTTCTCGAACGGATAGTTGATCGTGACCTTGGGCTTGAAGAAATACTTCAGGGTCAGCGCATGCGCCTTGAGGAATTCCCACAAGGTGAAAGATTTGAGGAGCTGGGTTGCGGTGGTCATCGGGTTAGTCCTGGTTCGCGCCTGTCAAATCGGAATGAAGCGCATCAAAGAATTCATGCGCGTTCCGGCGGTTATCAGAAGGACCAAGTTGGCACATGCCCTCGACCGCGCTGCCTGAGGAAGGGGACAGTGTCGCGCGGTACATCATTCCGCCAGATGCGCGGAGACTGAGCTGGTTCGCGCCAGAGAACTCAATGCTCGCGCGCTCCATGCTTACTTGTTTGAATGTTTCATCTCCAAGCATTCCGGAACTATCCCGGACATCGTGCGGAGAAATATCCATCACGCCTTCCAGCTTTGGAATGAATATACCGAAGCCTTTCAATGCTGGTTCACCCACGTCATCGTCGGTTTGATTGAAGAAGCAGCCCAGCAAAAACCCGTCGCCAGGCACGAGGTTGGGAGAGGCGGAGATCGCGATCGCCGTGGCCGTGGTCAGGAGCGCGCTCATCCGAAATGCCCCGTCGCCATCAGGTAGCCGGAGATAAGTGCGACAAAGATCAGGCTCATCGGCAGGAACACTTTCCAGCCAAGCCGCATCAGCTGGTCGTAGCGGTACCGCGGCACGGTCGCCCAAATCCAGCTGAACATGAAGAAGAACATGAAGGTCTTGAGCAGGAACCAGATGATCCCCGGCACCCAGTAAAGCGGCGCCCATTCGACTGGCGGCAGCCACCCGCCGAAGAACAGCAGCGTGCACAGCGAACACATCAGGAGGATATTCGCATATTCACCCAGCCAGAACAGCGCGAAGCTCATGCTCGAATATTCGGTCTGATACCCGGCAACGAGCTCGGACTCCGCCTCCGTCAGGTCGAACGGGGCACGCGCGGTTTCTGCGAGCGCCGAGATGAAGAACACCACGAACATCGGGAAAAGCAGCGGATTGATGAAGAAGCCATTGATAATGCCGAGGCCGTGCCCCTTCTGCGCCATCACGATGCCGCTCATGTTGAACGTGCCAGCAAACAGCACCACGCAGACCAGCACGAAGCCTATCGACACCTCATAAGAGATCATCTGGGCGGCGGCCCGCATGGCGGAAAAGAACGGGTATTTGGAGTTCGACGCCCACCCGCTCATCACGACGCCGTACACACCGAGCGAGCTTATCGCGAGGATGTAGAGCAGGCCGACATTGATATCCGACACAACCACGCCCGCATCGAACGGGATCACCGCCCACGCCGCGAGCGCGACTGTGAATGTGATGATTGGCGCGAGCAGAAAGATACCCTTGTTCGCAGCGCTGGGGATGATGGTTTCCTGCAGGAAGACCTTGAGCCCGTCGGCAAAGCTTTGCAGTAGCCCAAACGGTCCGACGACGTTGGGCCCGCGGCGCATCATGATCGCGCCGAGCACCTTGCGATCAACATAGATCACCATCGCCACCGCAAACATGACAAGCAGCGAGATCGTGATGATGCCGACCAGCGTCGAAACGGTCCACGCCCACTCGTAGGAGAGGCCGAGGTTCTGGAAGAATTCGGTCACGCTTCCGGACCTTTCATCATGTCGTAAATGGCAATGAGAACGTGCAGAATTGCTGCACTTGCACCGAGGTAGGCAACGTCCGCAACAGCCCCGTAAAGCGAATTAGAGCGGGACATGAAGCGCATTTCTTCGAACTCACTTCCCATCCCTTGCGCGAACTGCATTGAGGCTTCCGCAACGGTCCAGTCATTCCAGAACCGCCAAGCACCAAGTAGCAAGGCGAGAAAATACAGCACAAAGGGCAAAGGCCTGACGAAGATGGGCAGCTGGCTCACTCGGCTGCCTCCTTGATCTCGTTAGTATCGAGCAATTCAGCCGAGCATTGCTGCATAACCGCGCTCGCACGGGCGATGGGGTTGGTGAGGTAGAAATCGGCGATCGGATAGGCGCTGATCGAGCCTTCGGCCTTCGCGCTGCTGTCCGCTTTCGGGAGCGCGCCATAATCGGCAAGTCCTTCTTCGCCCAGGGCGGGCACTTCGGCGATCATCTTGCCCTGGAGTTCGCCAAAGCTGTCGAACCCGACATTCACACCCAGCGCATCGGCAAGCGCGCGCAGGATCGTCCAGTCCTCACGCGCGTCACCCGGCGCGAATACGGCTTTTTCAGCGAACTGCACGCGGCCTTCGGTGTTGACGTACGTCCCGTCCTTCTCGGCGTGACTCGCTGCAGGTAGGATAATATCTGCTGCATGCGCGCCCTTGTCGCCGTGATGCCCAATATAGACCTTCAAGCTGTCGGCGAACGGTTCATAATCCATTTCGTCCGCGCCGAGGCTCAGCAGCACCTTGGGAGCTTTCGCTGCGATATCCGCCATGCCGCCCGGTACGGTGAAATCGAGCATCAACGAACCCATGCGCGCCGCGCTCATATGGAGGACGTTGAAACCGTTCCAACCGTCCTTCACGAGGTCGAACTTGTCGACCAGCTTGAGCGCCGCACCGAGCGCGCCCTTCGCCAGAGCCGCACCGCCAAGGATCACTGCCGGGCGCTCCGCAGCCTTCATCGCGTCACCCAGCCCCTTGGGAACACGGTTTAGCACCTTCAGGTCTTCACCGAGGAATTCTGCCGGATAGGTCGTTTCCCACTCGGGGCCAACGACGAAAACCTTCGCTCCGCCCTTCACAGCCTTGCGCAGGCGAGCGTTCACGAGAGCCGCTTCCCAACGGACATGGCTGCCAACGATCAGGATGCAGTCGGCGGTCTCGATGCCCGCAAGCGTCGAGTTGAAATTGACCGCCGCAATGTTGCTGACGTCATATGTCATGCCGGTCTGGCGTGCTTCCACCTGGGTGGAGCCGCAGGCGTTCAGCAAGGCTTTCGCTGCAAACATCGTCTCGCAATCGACCATATCTCCCGCTACGGCTGCGATGCTGGAATTCTTGCCTTCAAGCTGACCCGCAATCGCATCGAAAGCCTCGTTCCACGATGCGGCCTGAAGTTTCCCGCCTTTACGCATGAAAACCTTGTCGAGACGCCGTTTCCCAAGTCCGTCGACCTGGTAGCGACCCTTGTCCGAAAGCCATTCTTCATTGACGTCATCGTTGATGCGCGGGAGTGCGCGCATGACTTCGCGGCCCTTGGAATGCAGCGAGATGTTGGCGCCAACGGCGTCCGACACATCGATGCTGAGCGTGCGCTTCAATTCCCATGGCCGCGCTTCGAAAGCGTAGGGGCGCGACGTCAGAGCGCCGACCGGGCACAGGTCGATCACATTTGCCGAAAGCTCGTGTGCAGCGGCCTGTTCGAGATAGGTCGTGATCTGCATGTCCTCACCGCGATACAGAGCGCCGATTTCGTCCACGCCCGCGATCTCTTCCGAGAAGCGCACGCAGCGGGTGCAGTGAATACAGCGCGTCATGATCGTCTTGATCAGCGGGCCCATATATTTCTCGGTCACCGCGCGCTTGTTCTCACGCTCATACCGCGAACCGCCACGGCCATAGGCGACAGCCTGATCTTGCAGATCGCATTCACCGCCCTGGTCGCAGATCGGGCAATCGAGCGGGTGGTTGATGAGCAGAAACTCCATCACCCCTTCGCGCGCTTTCTTGACCATCGGCGTATCGGTTCGGATTTCCTGATTGTCGGCAGCGGGCAGCGCACAGGACGCTTGGGGCTTGGGCGGCCCAGGCTTCACCTCGACAAGGCACATCCGGCAATTGCCAGCGATCGAAAGGCGTTCGTGATAGCAGAACCGCGGGATTTCCTTGCCCGCAAGCTCACACGCCTGCAGCACGGTGGCGCCTGCGGGAACTTCGATTTCTTCGCCGTCTACGGTGACTTTAGGCATTGTCCGGCCCCCTCGTGGCCTCATCGAATTGATAATCGAACGCAGCAATATCGCTCGCGTACATCTCCGCGACGATGTCGCGCATGGTGGGTGTGTAGAGCTCGCGAAAATTGCTTACTCTTTGGCTGTTCATGTCAGGCAGATCACCGGCCGTTTGAAATCGCTCGGACAGCTCACTGTAGACTTTGCCAAGATTTTCGAATCGCCCGACATAATCGACCTTCAATCCATCTTCACCCGGCAATGTCAGCCAGAAAAGCTGCGGCAGGAAATGCGTGTAATCGAGCACGCCGCGCTTAGCCCGGTCATCCGCCATGGCAAGTACGAATTCCTCGAAATCGGCAAATTGCCGGAGATTGCGGTCAGCGAAGACGGCGTCATCAAACGCAGCGCCCACAGGGTGACGGCGCAAATAACGGAATGCAGACTGCAGTCGGTCCCATGGGTTTCGCACGATCGCGAACTTGAAATACCTTTCCACCGCAGCTGCGTCATGTGCGGCGTAACGTGCGATCGGCTGATGACCCACATCGTCGAAACCGAGCCCTGTCCGAAGGCTGGTCCCGGCATTCTTGGGAATGTGAATCCAGATCGCGCGGTGTCGACGATTGGCCTGGGTAAACACCGGCTTGCCGACCCGGTTCGAAACGATCCGCTGAAATGCCATTGGCGCACGTCCGAAATACGACGCACGCGCGCGGTGCCGTTCCTTGCGGATCACAAGCCCGCGCAGCGCGTCGGATAGGCGTCCTACCCCCGCCGCGTTGAGCTGGCTCGCGTGCATCACTCGGCCGCCTCCGCGAACTGTGCATTGTGTTCGTGGATGCGCTTTTCCAGCTCGGGCCGGAAGTGGCGGATGAGGCCCTGGATTGGCCACGCCGCAGCGTCGCCAAGCGCGCAGATCGTATGCCCTTCCACCTGCTTGGTGACTTCATGCAGCATGTCGATTTCCTCGATCGCGGCATCGCCGGTGCGCAGGCGCTCCATCATGCGCCACATCCATCCGGTGCCTTCGCGGCACGGTGTGCACTGTCCGCAGCTCTCATGCTTGTAGAAATAGGATATCCGGCTGATCGCGCGGACGATGTCGGTCGATTTGTCCATGACGATCACCGCCGCCGTCCCCAGACCGGAGCCAAGCTCTTTCAGCCCGTCGAAGTCCATCGGTGCGTCCATGATCTGCTCAGCAGGGACCAGCGGGACCGATGAACCACCCGGAATGACTGCAAGGAGATTGTCCCAACCCCCTGTAATACCGCCGCAATGTTTTTCGATCAGCTCGCGGAAGGGAATGCTCATTTCCTCTTCGACGACACAGGGTTTGTCCACGTGGCCGCTGATCTGGAAGAGCTTGGTCCCGTGATTGCCTTCGCGTCCAAAACTTGCGAACCATGCGCCGCCGCGCCGCAAGATGGTGGGAACGACCGCGATGCTTTCCACATTGTTGACAGTCGTCGGACAACCATAAAGACCCGCGCCTGCGGGGAATGGCGGCTTGAGCCGAGGCTGTCCCTTCTTGCCTTCGAGGCTTTCGATCATCGCGGTTTCTTCGCCGCAGATATAGGCGCCGGCGCCGCGGTGCATGAAAACATCGAAATCGTAGCCCGATCCGCTCGCGTTCTTGCCGATCAGGCCGGCATCGTAGGCTTCGTCGATGGCTTTCTGGAGCGTCTCCGCCTCGCGGATATATTCGCCGCGAATGTAGATATAGGCCGCCCGTGCGCGCATCGCGAAACCGGCAACCAGCGCCCCTTCGATCAGTTTATGCGGATCGTGACGGATGATCTCGCGGTCTTTGCAAGAACCCGGCTCGGATTCGTCGGCATTGATGACGAGGAAGCTTGGCCGGCCGTCCTTGCTCTCTTTCGGCATGAACGACCACTTGAGGCCGGTGGGGAAGCCTGCCCCGCCCCGCCCGCGCAGGCCGGACGACTTCATTTCCTCGATGATCGAGTCCTGGCCGCGCTCGATCAGAGCTTTGGTATTGTCCCAATCGCCGCGCTTCTGCGCTGCCTTAAGGCCCCAATCCTGAAAGCCGTAGAGGTTGGTGAAGATGCGATCCTTATCGGCGAGCATCGTCTTGATCCTTCAATCTTGCCTGTTTCAAATGACGCAGGCACATCATCTGGAATATCAGCCCCATCGCCATCAGCGCGATGCCAAGAGCGCGGTCGCCTGTCGCAGCGATATACGCACCGGCGAAAAAGCTGAACAGACCCGCCAATGCGAGAATAATGGTGCCACCATTCATTTGTCGCCCTCTTCCTTCGCTGCATTGAGCGCGAGAAAGACAACGCCAAGTGCGATGGCGACTGAGCCAAGAGCGATCCAGACGGCCATCAGAGTGTACCCTTGTGATCAGCCGCGGACTGCGATTTGTTTATTCGGGTGCTGACGAAAGCCATCGTCGCGCCTCCGCCAAGAAAGACGATGCCGACTTTCTCACCCTCGGCTGCAAGCATATACAGACCGGCGCCGACAAAGAGGATCCCCGCAATCAATAAGAGCATTCTGATCACCATTCGCCCCGGTAATCGTGGTTGGCATCGACCATTTCCTTGAGCGTAGTCGGTCCGCCGCTTGGTTCGGACGTGTGGCGACCGGGCTCCTGCGTGCCTGCCTTGGGCTGCTCACCCTTGGCCAGCGCGTCGAGCACGTAGTCGAGCCGCTCGACCGTCAGGTCTTCGTAATTGTCGTCATTGATCTGGACCATCGGCGCGGTTGCGCAATTACCCATGCATTCGACTTCGGTGAGGGTCCATAGGCCGTCTTCGGACACCTCGCCCTTCTTCATACCGCGTGCCTTGCAGGCAGCGATAATGTCATCCGAGCCGCGCAGCATGCACGGCGTCGTGCCGCAGACCTGCACATGATACTTCCCGACCGGCTTCATGTTGTACATGAAGTAGAAGGTCGCGACTTCGAGCACGCGGATGACCGGTACGTCGATGTAGGCGGCGACATATTCGATCACCGGCAGCGGCAGCCAGCCCTGCGTGTTGGTTTCGTCACCAACCTGACGCTGGGCAAGGTCGAGCAGCGGCATCACCGCCGATTTCTGGCGCCCGTCCGGGTACTTGGCGATGTGATAATCGGCCTTCGCCTTGTTCGCCTTTGTCCACTCGAAGGATCCCCAGCGTTCGCGGAGTTCGGGCGTATCGGGTGCGGGAGTACGGTCAGCCATCTTCTCGATCTCCGTAAACGCGTTCAGCTTCCTCACGTTGGAGGTACTTGCGATCAAGCCGCGCACCGATCCACAGAATACCCGCCCACAAGGCAAGTACGAGCACAGCCCCAACAATTGTATAGATCGCAATCACCGGTCACACTCCCCAAAAACGACGTCGATCGCGCCCAGAATGGCGGTTGCGTCGGGTAGCATGTGGCCCTTGCTCATCATGTCCATTGCCTGAAGGTGGCTGAAGGCGGTCGGGCGGATCTTGCAGCGGTAAGGCTTGTTTGTGCCATCACTGACCAGATAGACGCCGAATTCGCCCTTGGGGCTTTCTGTCGCGACGTAGACTTCGCCTTCGGGCACGTGGAACCCTTCGGTGTAGAGCTTGAAGTGGTGGATCAGGCTTTCCATCGACTGCTTCATCTCACCGCGCTTTGGCGGTGAAACCTTGCCATCCTCACTCGCAACCGGACCTTCGGGCATGTCACGCAGGCATTGGCGGATGATCTTCGCGCTTTCGCGCACTTCCTTCACCCGCACCATGAAGCGGTCGTAACAATCCGAATTCGTGCCGACGGGAATGTCGAACTCCATACGGTCATAGACATCATAGGGCTGGGATTTGCGCAGGTCCCACGGAATGCCCGCTGCGCGGATCATCGGGCCGCTGAAGCCCCATGCGACCGCGTCCTCGCGGCTCACCACCGCGATATCGACGTTGCGCTGCTTGAAGATGCGGTTGTCGATCACGAGGCTCATCGCGTCGTCGAACAGCTGGAAGAAGCGATTGTCGAGCCAATCGCCGATATCGACGAGCAGCTTTTCCGGGACATCCTGGTGCACACCTCCGGGGCGGAACCAGGCCGAGTGCATCCGTGCACCAGACGCGCGCTCGAAGAAATTCATGCAATCTTCGCGAAGGTCCATGATCCACAGGTTCGGCGTAAACGCCCCGACATCAAGGACATGCGCGCCCATGTTGAGCATGTGGTTGCATATCCGGGTAAGCTCGGCGAACAATACGCGAAGGTATTGCGCACGCTCCGGCACTTCGAGGTTCAACAGCTTCTCGATTGCAAGGACGTAGGAATGTTCCTGGCACAGCGGGGAGCAGTAATCGAGCCGGTCGAAATATGGCAGAGCCTGCAAATAGGTCTTTTGCTCGATCAGTTTCTCGGTGCCGCGATGAAGCAGGCCGACATGCGGATCGATCCGCTCGATCACTTCGCCGTCCAGCTCCATGACCATGCGCAGCACGCCATGCGCCGCAGGATGCTGCGGACCGAAATTGATCGTGTAATTCGTGATGACGTTGCCGTCAGTCGTGGGGGATTCCTGGATCTGCATGATTAGGCTCCGCCCCCCTTCTCATCCCGTTCGATTTCAACTTCGACCATGTCGGGCGGAACGGCATCGGTTCCCTCCTCGGCATTTTCCTCAGCCTGCTTCCCAGCGCCGGTATCGGCAGGGGTTTCGGTAACCTTCGGCTTGTCTACGTCCGGCGCGCCATCGGCTTTCTCATCGCCGGGAAGCACATAATCGGAGCCCTCCCATGGGCTCAGGAAGTCGAACGTGCGCATGTCCTGTGGCAGCTCGACCGGCTCGTAAACGACGCGCTTTTCCTCTTCGGAATATCTGAGCTCGGTATAGCCGGTCATCGGGAAGTCCTTGCGGAAAGGATGCCCTTCAAACCCGTAATCGGTGAGGATGCGGCGCAGATCCTTGTTGCCCGCGAAAGTGACGCCGTACATGTCGAACACTTCGCGCTCGAGCCAGCCCGCATTGGGCCATAGTGTCGTGACGGTCGGAACCGGGGTCGCTTCGTCTGTCGAGCACTTGACTATTATGCGGTGGTTCTTTGTCAGCGAAAGCAGCATGTAGACGACTTCGAAGCGCTCAGGCCGATCGGGGTAATCGGCGCCGGCAATCTCCATCAGTTGCTGATACTTGTGATCGTCGCGAAGCGTGCGCAGGACATCTTCGATCGCGTCGCGCTGCACGATGAAGATGATCTCACCATGCTTTTCCTGCGCATCGACGACCCAAATGCTGATGCTTTCGCTAAGCGCGTCGATAACGCCTTCGTTCGCGGCGTATTTGGGGGCGGAGTGGTGGACGGCCATGATTAACGCTCAATCGTCCCAACGCGCCGGATTTTCCGCTGCAATTGCATCACGCCGTAAAGCAGTGCTTCGGCGGTCGGTGGGCAGCCGGGGACGTAGATGTCGACCGGCACGATCCGGTCGCAACCGCGTACGACGCTGTAGGAATAATGATAATATCCGCCGCCATTGGCGCAGCTGCCCATCGAAATCACATATTTCGGATCGGACATCTGGTCGTAAACCTTGCGCAGCGCCGGGGCCATCTTGTTGCAAAGCGTACCAGCGACGATCATGAGATCGGACTGGCGCGGCGATGCGCGCGGGGCTGCACCAAAGCGCTCCATATCGAACCGCGGCATATTGGCATGGATCATCTCGACCGCACAGCACGCTAGGCCAAAGGTCATCCACCAAAGCGAGCCGGTTCGCGCCCACTGAAAGACGTCTTCGGTCGATGTGACGAGGAAGCCTTTGTCGTTGACCTCGGTCTGGAGCGCGTTGAAATAGTCTGCGTCGGGCTGCTTGATCTCGCCGCCCTTCGCGGTCGGCATGGTCGCAGCGGCTTGTGACGCGCTGATCGGCACGGTCGGAGGCGTGATGATCGTGGAGTTCTGTGAATTGCTCATTCCCAGTCCAGAGCCCCTTTCTTCCATTCATATGCGAGGCCGACAGCTAGGATGAAAAGGAACGTCATCATCCCGATCCAGCCAACCCACTGCGTTTCACCCAGGCTGACCGCCCATGGGAACAGGAACGCTGCCTCAAGATCGAAAATGATGAAGCTGATCGCGACGAGGTAAAACCGCACATCGAACTGACTGCGCGCATCCTCGAACGCGGGGAAACCGCACTCATATTCACTGAGCTTGTCAGCGTCCGGATTGTGCGAACCGGTGAGGCGCGAGACGCCCATCGGTAGAAACACAAACAGGCATGACAGGCCCAATGCGATGATGATGAAGATCAGTATCGGGAGATACTGGCTGAGGTCAATCACAGCGATTTCCAAGCTAATTAATCCCTAGCGCCCGCGTCTAGGCGTGTCGTTTGCCCCGCGCAAGGGTGCGAATCGGGCATTTCGTGCATCATGTCTTGACCATATTGAAATGATCACGGCACCTGTAACGAGAGGCGATGATTGCGCGAATATAGGCCGATACGGTCTGCTCGCCCGATGCCGCCCGAATCCGCTTCAAATGAGGAAACCCCCGAATGACGCCGATCAAACTCTATGGCTATTGCACGAGCCCGTATGTGCGCAAGGTCGGCGCGTTCCTGATGTATAAGGGACTGGATTTCGAATTCGTTGGCATCAGCCCGTTCGAAGCGGCGAAGCAGCTTGCCAAATTCGGCGGAACCCAGGTCCCCGTCCTCGAAATCGGAGATGAGTGGAAGCGCGATTCGACGCCTATCGGTCACTGGCTGGACGAACTCTACCCCGATAGGCCGCTCGTGCCGGTTGAAGGACCGGACCGCGACAAGGTTTTGGAGTTGGACCGCTGGGTCAGTGACCGATTCATGCCCTCGATCTTCCGTGCCGCTATCGACGCGCCCGACAGCCTCGCATTCCGGTATCGGGCCTGGCGCCTTGCCGCCCTCGTTTCATCGGGATCACCACTTCCTGAGCAAATCCGCAATGACTGGCCCAAAGTGCTCAAAGGCGCGGAATTCATTCAGTCGATGAAGCCGCTCATGAATATGGAGGTCGATGCCGACACCAATCGTGTCCAGCTCGCCGGGGAAATCGTGACCCGGCTTGCGGGAGGACCGTTTTTCGGCGGGCTCGATCGGCCATCCATCGTCGACCTGTCGCTGTTCCCGCAGATGGTGTTCGGCGTGATGGGCGGCCTGGAGGAACAGATCAGCGCGGCCGCCCTTCCCCCACTCAAGGCGTGGATGCAGCGGATGGCGGACGAACTGCCTGCCAACCCGGTGCTGATACCCGACGGCTTCGTGGTCAAGCCGCTGTCCGAAGCGCTGGCGTGACCCGCAATCCCTGGGGCTACTTCATCATCCCGGCAGCGGCCTTTTCCGTCGCCTTCCCGTAGGGCGGCTTGAACCCGCCGAGCTTGGCTACGTCAATTTTGGGCTGATGGTACACGGCGCGGGCGTGGCTGAATTCACGGAAACCTTCGACCGCGTGATAGCTGCCGATCCCGGAAGGTCCGACACCGCCAAATGGCAGGTCTTCCATCGACACATGGAAGATCACGTCGTTCGTCGTGACCCCGCCCGATATCGTGCGGGTAAGCACGCGCTCTTGTTCGGCCTTGTCGTCACCAAAATAATAAAGCCCGAGCGGCCGGTCATGCTCATTGATGTAATCGACCGCCTGATCGACCGCTTTGTAAGTTTTCACCGGAAGCACCGGCCCAAAGATCTCCTCTTGCATCACCTTCATATCGTCGTTGACGTTCTTGATGATGTTGAGCGGCATTTTGCGCTGGTTGGCATTGGTGAAATCTTCGTTGCCTGGATTGACTTCGATGACCTCGGCTCCTTTTTCCCGCGCATCCTCGACGAGGCCCTGGAGCCTCTCGAAATGGCGGTCGGACACGATCGAAGCGTAATCGTCGTTTTCGAGGAGTGTCGGATACATGTTCGCAACGCCGTTGGACACGCCCGCGACAGCTTCATCCTGCTTGTCTTCCGGGACATACATGTAATCGGGCGAAAGGCAGATCTGTCCGGCATTCATCATCTTGCCCAATGCGATCCGTTCACCCGCTTTTTCGAAATCGGCGCTGCGCCCCATGATCACGGGCGACTTGCCGCCCAGCTCGAGGGTAACCGGCACGAGGTTGGCCGCAGCCGATTGCATCACGCGGCGCCCGGTCTCGGTCGAACCGGTAAAGACCAGGTGATCGAACATAAGCGAGGAAAACGCCGCGGCCACTTCAGGCCCGCCGTTGAACACCGCGACTTCATCGGGGGTGAAATATTCTTCAACCAGTTCGGCCATGAGCAGGCTTGTACGTTCGGTAAATTCGCTTGGCTTTATCATCGCGCGATTGCCCGCTGCGAGCACCTGCATTAGGGGCGAAAACGCGAGGTTCACCGGGAAATTCCATGGACTGAGAATGCCGATCACGCCTTTCGGTTCATACCTTACTTCAGCTTTTGCGCCGAGCAGACCTAGCGGGAACTGGACGGGGCGCTTTTCGGATTTCGCCCATTTGTCCATGTTTTTGAGCGCATGCTTGCCCGCACCGACGGTGCCAGCAATGTCGGTGAGCATGCTCTGTTCCATTGCGCGATTCCCGAAATCAGCGCTCATCGCCTTGCATAGATTCTCGGCGTGCTCTTTCAGCAGAGCCATCGCTCGCTTGATCCTGTCCTTGCGCATAGCCATCGTCTCTGGGCGCGACGCAGTGAAAGCATCACGCTGGCGCTTGAGGATTGCTTCGAGTTCGTCGCGGCGGTCATCTGCCATCTTTTTTTCTCCCAAAGGGCATTCGTTTCGATTTGCGACGCACCCTTGCGCAATCGTGCCTTGCTGACAAGCGTTAGACCAATTGCCGAGCCTTCACCGATTGCATGTGCCGCAGCGCAGCATTACATCGCCATGGGAACGCCTCCTCCCCGAAACGAAGGACAATCAAGATGACTCAGTTTTCCGCAGCCGACCCGATCGTGATCCTTTCCTACGCCCGCACCCCGATGGGCGGAATGCAGGGCGCGCTGTCCGATGTGTCTGCGACCGATCTCGGCGCGACGGCGGTGAAGGCTGCGGTGGAACGGTCCGGAATCGCCGGGGAGGATTTCGACCGCGCCTATATGGGCTGCGTTCTTCCGGCAGGCCTTGGGCAGGCGCCTGCTCGCCAGGCCGTAATCAAGGGCGGCCTGCCGAAATCGGTTCAGGCAACCACAGTGAACAAGGTCTGTGGCAGCGGTATGCAGACCGTCATCATGGGCGCGGAAGCGCTTGCCAGCGGAACGACCGACATGGTGATAGCCGGCGGCATGGAGAGTATGACGAACGCGCCTTACCTGCTTAAAAAGCACCGCTCGGGCGCGCGGATCGGCCATGATACGGCTTACGATCACATGTTCCTCGACGGACTTGAAGACGCCTATGAAGAGGGCCGCGCCATGGGCACTTTCGCGCAGGACACCGCCGACGATTACCAACTGACCCGCGAAAGCATGGACGAATATTCGATCGAATCGCTTCGCCGCGCGAACGCCGCGATCGATAGCGGCGCGTTCACCGATGAGGTCGTCCCCGTTACATTCAAAACACGCAAAGGCGATGTGACCGTTGAAACCGACGAGCAGCCTGGTCGCGGCCGTCCCGACAAGATCCCGACACTGCGCGCGGCGTTTGCCAAGGATGGTACGATCACCGCGGCTACCTCCAGCTCGATATCCGACGGCGCGGCCGCGGTTGTTCTCACCCGCGAGAGCGTTGCCAAGGAAAAGGGCGCAAAGCCGCTTGCCAAAATTGTAGCGATGGCCGCCCATGCGCGCGAACCGAAGGATTTCACCATCGCACCTGTCGGAGCGATCGAGAAGGTACTCGAAAAAGCAGGCTGGAGCGTCGATGACGTCGAACTTTGGGAAGTGAACGAGGCGTTTGCCTGCGTTTCCATGTTCGCAATGCGCGACATCGGCATCCCCCACGAAAAGATCAACGTGAACGGAGGCGCAACCGCGCTTGGCCATCCAATTGGCGCCTCGGGCACGCGCATTATCGTGACCTTGCTCAACGCACTAAAGCAGCAGGGCAAGAGCAAGGGCGTGGCAAGCCTCTGCATCGGCGGCGGTGAAGCTACCGCAGTGGCTGTCGAACTGGTCTGATATCAGGGCCCGCGGGCGGGCGGAGTTTCAGGGCTCGCCCGCGCCCCACAGACGCTCTTGATCGACCCATCCGGTGCGTCCGCCCACATCGATTTCGCACATATCTTCGCGGCAACGCTTCAGTTCGCCGACTACGCCGGGCTCTGCTCGCCACCTAAGAGCCGACGTTCGGTCCGCAGCCTCACGCAGGTCTGCAGTACCGCCTCCAATAACGATCGCACCGCGTGTCGGCGTGAGCTGGCTCGACGCGATCCAGCCCTGTTCGCCTTCGGGATCCTCGACCAAGCGCCAGCTTTCGCGGACACGAACCACCTTCACCGGCAGTCCTTTGCGCTTGTAAACCCATTCGATAGGGTATTCCTGGCTTGGCCCCACTCGCATGTTGACCTCGTCAAAACGTATCGATGCCCAATATGGCACCTCGCGCTGCTGCGCTCCCAGCGAAGATATCGGGACCAGGACGGCGAGAATGGCTGTCAGGCTCAGGAATGCAGTCAGGCGATGGACAATCATTGGACGGTGATAGCGCCCCAACCTCTGCAGCTTCAACCGGGTAAAACGCTGGATCGTATTTAAGTTTGTGGACCACATCCACGGCGCGCATCTTGACCGCCCGCCCCCACTCGCCTTAGCCCGCATCCATGGCCGCAACTCACACACCGCCGCAATTTCCATCGGGCAAACCGAAAGTCGTAGTGACTCGCCACCTCATGCCGAGCGTCGAGGCCCGGATGAGCGAGCTGTACGAGGCCACGCTCAACACCGAAGACACGCCGATGACCCGCGATGAGCTGATCGCAGCCATGCAGGATTGCGACGTTCTGGTTCCCACCGTCACCGACCGGATCGATGCGGAAATGGTCGAGGCGGCTGGTGATCGGTTACAGCTGATTGCCAATTTCGGCGCGGGGACCGAGCATATCGATCTCGCCGCCGCCGCCAAGCGCAAGATCATGGTCACGAACACACCAGGCGTCTTTACGGACGACACCGCAGATATTGCTATGGCCGGGATTATCGGAGTGCCTCGCCGCATCCGTGAAGGCACCGCACTGGTCCGTCGGGGCGAATGGACCGGGTGGGCGCCTTCGGGTCTGCTCGGGCGCAAGCTGGGCGGAAAGGTGCTGGGGATCGTAGGCATGGGCCGTATCGGTCAGGCGGTTGCGCACCGCGCGCGCGCATTCGGCCTCGAAGTGGCGTATTACAATCGCAAGCGCCTGCCGGAATCGCTGGAGCGCATGCTCGGTGTTCGCTTTGTCGAGGATCTCGATACGCTTGTCGGCTTGAGCGACATTTTGTCCCTGCATTGCCCCCTCACGGAGGAAACGCGCGGCATGATCGATGGTCGCCGGATCGCATTGATGAAAGACGGCGCGAGCATCATCAACACCGCCCGCGGCGAGCTGATCGATCAGGAAGCGCTGATTACAGCGCTCCAGGATGGCAAGCTCGCAGGCGCGGCTCTCGATGTCTATCCCGAGGAGCCATACGTGGATGGGCGTCTGCTAGACCATCCCAATGTCATGACTTTACCGCATATTGGAAGCGCCACGGCTGAAGGACGCGAAGCTTCCGGAGAGAAGGTGATCGCCAATATCCGCTTCTGGGCAGACGGCCACAGACCGCCCGATCAGGTCTTGACTGCGTTGGTGGGCAGAACGATCGGGTAACCGCGTGCTTGCGGTCAGAGATTGTCGTGCTGTGGCATGCCTAGAACGTGGAAACCTCCGTCCACACGGATGATCTCACCGGTGGTACACGCCCCGGCATCTGAACACAGATAGACCGCGGTGCCGCCGACGGCCTCGAGAGTGGCATTGGCGCGAAGCGGTGCATTCGCCTCGGTATGCTTCCAGGTTTTGCGCGCTCCGCCAATGACGGAGCCTGCCAGCGTTTTCATCGGCCCCGGACTGATCGCGTTAACCCTGATACCTTCGGGGCCAAGGTCATTCGCCAGATAGCGCACGGCTGCTTCCAACGCTGCCTTGGCCACACCCATCACGTTGTAATTCGGCGTTACGCGAGTGGAGCCCATGTAGCTTAGCGTCAGCAACGTGCCGCCATGCTCCACCATCATCGGATGCGCGCGGCGCGTGACCTCGATGAAGCTGTAGGCCGAGATATCCAGCGAGTGTTTGAAATTCTTGCGCGATGTATTGAGGATGCGACCGGTCAGCTCCGATTTGTCGGAATAGGCAATCGCGTGGACCAGGAAATCGAGCTTGCCCCAGCGCTCTTGCAAAGCGTCGAAAGCCGCATCGAGCGACGCGTCATCGGTCACGTCGACATCCAGCATGAAATCCGAACCGACGCTTTCGGCGAGCGGCTGCAACCGCTTGCCAAAGGCTTCGCCCTGATAAGTGAAAGCGAGTTCCGCCCCAGCCTCGGCGCAGGCCTTGGCTATCCCCCAGGCAATGGAGCGCTCATTGGCAACGCCCATCACCAGACCGCGTTTTCCTGAAAGCACGCCCATCTTCAATCACCCTCACCTATCGGCGCTTATAGCCGCGCCATCATATTATCCACGGAACTTCGACAAACACATCGAGCCGTTGGTGCCGCCAAATCCGAAAGAATTGGTCATAACCGTATCTAGCCCGGCATTCTCGACGAGCTCGGTAGCGATCTCCTCAGGCTTCAACGCCGGATCGAGAGTGTCCACATTGATCGACGGAATGATGAAATCGTGCTCCAGTGCGAGAAGACAGTAAATCGCCTCTTGCGCGCCGGTTGCACCCTGGCTGTGGCCAGTCATTGATTTCGTGGAGCTGACCGGCGGGGTCTTGCCTTCACCAAAAACCCGGCGCACGGCCTCGATTTCTCCAACGTCTCCCACCGGCGTGGATGTCCCGTGCGCGTTGATGTAGCTCACAGCGCGATCTTCGCTCAGCGACTTGAGAGCGCCGCGCATCGCGCGCTCACCGCCCTCACCCGAGGGTGCGACCATGTCCGCCCCATCGGATGTGGCGCTGAAGCCGGTCACTTCGGCGTAGATCTTGGCGCCGCGCGCCTGTGCGTGTTCCAGGCTTTCAAGTACGACCATCGCACCGCCGCCGCTGATGACGAATCCGTCACGGTCCGCGTCAAAGGCACGCGAGGCGCGTTCTGGCGTATCGTTATATTTGCTCGACATCGCCCCCATGGCGTCGAACAGGCAAGACAGCGTCCAGTCCAGCTCTTCGCCACCGCCGCCGAACATCACGTCCTGTTGGCCAAGCGCGATCTGCTGCGCGGCCATGCCGATGCAGTGGAGCGAAGTGGAACAGGCCGAAGTGATCGAGAAATTCATACCCTTGATCTGATAAGCCGTTGCGAGATTCGCACTGACGGTCGACGACATGGTTTTCGGCACGGCAAAGGGACCGATGCGTTTGGTAGCGCCGGTTTTGAGCACTGTCTGATGAGCCGCGAGCATGGCTGAGGTCGAGGGTCCACCGGAGCCGGCAATCACACCGGTCATCGGATTGATGACGTCCTTTTCCTCAAGCCCTGCGTCTGCGATCGCCTGACCCATCGCGATATGTGCGTAGGCCGCCCCCGGCCCCATAAAGCGCAATGTGCGTTTGTCGACATGCTCCGAAACGTCCAGATCGACTGCGCCTGCAACCTGCGAGCGGAAGCCGTGTTCGGCCATGTCTTCATTGAATGTGATGCCTGACCTGCCCGCCTTGAGCGAAGCCAGCACTTCTTCGGCATTGGTGCCGATCGAGGACACAATTCCCAGTCCGGTTATGACGACGCGACGCATATTCCCCTTTTCCGCCTCTGGCCTTCTTAGGCTTCAGATAGAGCGACTTTCATATCTTTGACTTGGTAGATGACTTCACCGTCCGCCTCTACACGGCCATCGGCAACACCCATGGTCAGTCGACGTGTCTGCACGGCCTTGGTGAAATCGACGTAGTATTTCAGCATTTTACGGTCGGGGCGTACCATGCCGGTCAGCTTGACCTCGCCCACGCCCAGCGCATAGCCGCGCCCCTGCCAACCCCGCCAACCGAGATTGAAGCCGGTCAACTGCCATAGCCCGTCGAGACCAAGACAACCGGGCATGATAGGATTGCCAGGAAAGTGGCAATCGAAGAACCACAAGTCAGGCTTGATATCGAATTCCGCGACAATATGCCCCTTGCCATGCTCTCCGCCATCGCCGGAAACCTCGGTTATGCGGTCCATCATCAGCATCGGTGGCTCAGGCAATTGGGCGTTGCCCGGTCCGAACAATTCGCCGCGCGCGCATTTCAAAAGATCGTCGCGGTCAAAGCTGGTTGGGAAACTAGTCATCCCCGGCGGAACTCCTCACCTGTTGCCCCTAGATTGAGGGCAGCGCGTAGCACCCTGCATGGGTAGTGGAAAGGGCGCTTGGGCTTGCACATGAAGATTCGCTGCGGAAAGGCGTGGGTCAACCGTTGCTGCAGGCTTCTATTGCGCCGGGCTCGGACCGCTTGTCGCTGCGTTCGAAACGCGCGAAATAACCGCGAATGTCAGGCCTTTCGATGAATTCGACAAGGCGATACCCCACGGCTTCGAACTCACAAAATAGCAGCTTGGGCGGGATTCCATGCCGGTCGGTAGGGCGATCCACATCGACCACTATGACCTGCCCATCCTGCGCCAATGCCGGCCACAAACGCCACAGAAACGCGTAGGGTTCGGTCACTTCGTGATACATATGAACCAGAAAGATCCGATCGAAACTGTCCACGGGCAATTGCGGATCGTCTGGCTGGCCGAGCTTGATCGAAATGTTCTCAAGTCGTTCGCGTTCGACACGCCGACCAAGGCGTTGGAGTGCTTCGCGGCTGATATCCTGCGCCAGAACGCGGCCATCGTCGCCAACGCGTTCCGCAAGCCGCACAGTGTAGTACCCCTCGCCCGCGCCGATGTCGGCGACGGTAGTGCCTTCCTCGATATTGGCGAGATCCATGACGACCTGCGCTTCATTGCGTTCATCGCGCGCATCTTCGTTCGAAAACTGATTGGAGATGATTTCGGCGACGGGCCGGTCGGGAAGCGGGAAATCGAGCGCGCTGTCTGGTCGATCAGGCGTCGCTGCCATCTGCTCGCAACCGATCAGAAGCGGCGACAGTGCTGTCAGCGCGAACGCAATCACCCGCATCACTCGACATCCTCGATGTCGACGGTCTCCCCTGTCACTCGCTGCGCGAGCGCGGCCGAGATGAACTCGTCAATCTCGCCATCCAGCACCTTGTCGGGAGAACTCGACGTAACGCCGGTCCGCAGATCCTTCACCATCTGGTATGGCTGGAGGACGTAAGACCTGATCTGGTGGCCCCAGCCAATATCGCTTTTTTCCTGGTATTCACCCGACGCTGCGGCCTCACGCTCTGCCATTTCGCGCTCGAACAGCCGCGCTTTCAGCATGTTCATCGCGGTCGCGCGGTTCTTGTGCTGGCTGCGGTCATTCTGGCTGGCGACGACGATGCCGGTCGGTTGGTGTGTGATCCGAACTGCGGAATCGGTCGTGTTGACGTGCTGTCCGCCTGCGCCCGATGCGCGGTAAGTGTCGATCTTGAGGTCGGAGGGGTCGATCTCGATCTCGATATCATCGTCGATCACAGGATAGACCCAGACGCTGGAAAAGCTCGTATGTCGTTTGGCGGCGCTGTCATAAGGGCTGATCCGGACAAGCCGGTGGACGCCGCTTTCAGTCTTGGAATATCCGTAAGCGCCCTCACCCTTTATATGAAGGGTCGCGGATTTGATCCCCGCTTGATCGCCTGCCTGGTATTCGACGGTTTCGACCTTGAAACCGCGCCGTTCGGCCCACCGGCCATACATGCGGAACAGCATTTCGGCCCAATCCTGGCTTTCGGTTCCACCTGCGCCGGCGTGGATTTCGAGATAGGTATCGTTGCCATCGGCCTCACCCGATAGCAGCGCCTGAACCTTGTCAGCGTCCGCGCGGTTCGCCAGTTTTTCGAGGCTCTTCAACCCGTCGTTGACGATGCTCTCTTCGCCCTCAGCTTCGCCCATCTCGATAAACTCGATTGCATCGGCCATTTCTGCCGAAATCTCGCGTACCGTGTTGACCGCTGTTTCGAGGTTTTTCTGCTCGCGACTGATCGCCTGCGCTTCCTTCGGATTGTCCCATAAAGTCGGGTCCTGGACACGAGCATCCAGCTCATCAAGACGACGCAGAGCGCGGTCCCAATCGAGCGATTGACGCACCAGGTCGAGAGCGGCCTCGATCCGGTCGATATTGGCTTGGGCCTCGGCCCGCATATACTTGTCCTTTGAATGTCGTCTTGCCGCCTCGCTTAACGCGAGAGGCGCGATTGTAAAGCGCAGCAGGTCATGAGCGCTCGGCAGGGAATTGGTTCGATAACCCGGGGCCTACGCTGGCTAATAGATGCCGCCACGTTCCTCTACGAAGTCGCTTGGCTGACCATCATTGGATTCGAAAGCTCGATCTCGACCTGCATTGCGGCCAGCGCGGATGAGCTCGAGAATTTCATTGCGCTTTGCCGCAATCTCATCTTGCCGCGTCGAACGTGATGGTTCCGTATCGGGCTTGAAAGCTTCCCATATTACTGCGGCGCGGGGATCATCCGTCGGCCAGCCATCGAAAACACGCTTGCCAGTGCGGCGATCGACACGGACCATTCGCACTCCGGGAGGCGCGATCGCGGGCTCATCGCTCCAGCGGTCACGAGTTTTTTCGACGAACTGCTTGAAAATCGGCGCTGCCGTGTTCCCACCCTGAACCCAGCCCCCAAGGTCCCTCGGTGTATCATGCCCGAGGTACACGCCTGCGACAAACTCGGGTGATCCACCGACAAACCACGCATTGGTCGGACCAGTTGTCGTGCCGGTTTTGCCGAACAGCGGCAGTTCAAGGTCGCGCAAGCGCGTCGCCGTGCCGCGCGTCACCACACCTTCGAGCATATGGACGACCTGAAAAGCGGTGCGCGGGTCGAGCGCCTCGCGGCCCATCTGACCGGGGCGCGGCATCGCCTCGCCGTCCCATTCGGACATGTTGCACCCCTGGCACTGCCTCTTGTCGGCGCGCCAGATCACCTTACCCCGCCGGTCCTGCACGTAATCGATGACGGTGGGCTCGTGGAGGCGACCATGATTAGCTAGCGCAGCATAAGCATTGACCATGCGCTGGACCGTGCTGTTGCCCGACCCCAGCGCCGAGGCATAGAATGGCTCGTGGTCTCCGATATCGACCGCCTTGAAAGTCTTCACGACATTGTCGATCCCCGCTTCGGAAGCGATGTGGATCGTCATCAGGTTGCGGCTTTGCTCGAGACCGAACCGCATGGGATAGACGCCTCCCCCGCGGCTGCCGCCAAAGTTGGAGAAGCATTTGTTTCCGAGCCGGGCACCCTGCCAGACACAGAATTCCTGGTCAGGTACTTCGGTTGCGGGCGTCATTCCGTTCTCGAGCCCGGCGGCGTAAACAAACGGCTTGATGGTCGAGCCGGGCTGCCGCTCCGCCTGCGTGGCGCGGTTGAAGTCGGTCAGCCGGTGGTCGAAACCGCCCTGCATTGCGAGCACGCGACCAGTCTGGACCGACTGGGCAAGAAATCCGCCTGAAACTTCGGGAATGGTCGCGACACGAAAGCCATTTCCGCTTGGCCGCACGGCGATAACATCACCAGCCTTGAGCGCGTTGGGCAGGCCCGACAGCGGCCGCTCATCCCCGTTGGAAAAGCCGATCGATGCGCTCGATCCGCTCCGCTGTGTCACGACACCGACGCGCCAGTCCTCGTACTGAATGGCGAGATATGAGCTTGCGAGCTGGCCGCCCCAATTCCCGTCGCTGACGTCGATCGTGGCGATCGGTCCGGTCCAGCCCCTGTTCCCGTGATACCGCATCAATCCCGCGCGCAAGGCTTCGCGTGCAGCTTCCTGCAACTCGGGATCAAGCGATGTGCGCACCCACAAACCGCCTGCATAGACACTGTTTCCGCCATCTTCGGCAGTTTCTCCGAACTCGTCGATGAGTTTGCGGCGGACTTCCTCGAGGAAGTATCCGGCATCGACCGAGCGCTGGCTGCGCTGCTGGACAAGCCCCAGCGGCATTGCTGCAGCCTCGCGCCGCTGTGCCTCGGTGATGTAGTCGTTCTCTTCCATCTGCGAGAGCACAAAATCGCGCCGGTCCAATGCAGCCTGTTCCTGGCCCGACCGGCCATAGCGCTCTGGCGCTTTCGGCAGGATCGCAAGGAATGCCATTTCGTGCAGGTCCAGATCGCCCACATCCTTGTCGAAATAGGCACGTGCGGCCGCCTGAACACCGAAGCTGCGCCGACCTAGAGGGATTTCATTCAGATAAAGCTCGAGGATTTCCTGCTTGGACAGCACCGCTTCGATACGGGTGGCGAGGATCATTTCCTTCAGCTTGCGCGTGACGGAATATTCATCACCGAGGAGGAGTATCTTGGCCAATTGCTGGGTTATGGTGGAGCCACCGACCGCGCGGTCACCCGAGCCATACTTCGTGACGTAATCCATCACCGCATTTGCGGTGCCGGTCATGTCCACCCCGCCGTGACTGTAAAAGGTCTTGTCCTCGGCAGAGAGGTAGGCGGCGATCAATTGTTCGGGAAAATCCGGGTATTGCAGCTGTACGCGCCGCTCGCGCGCATAGGAGTGCACGATCTCGCCATCGATTCCGCGAACCACGGTGGGCAGCGGCGTCTCATAATCGACGAGGCTTTCCGCGTCCGGCAAATCGCTCGCGAGCCAGACAAACAGTACCACCCATGCGAGAACGCCCAACCCTGCGAGCACCGCCGCAGCTTTGAAAAGCAGGCTGTTGCGCCATTTCTCGGTGAACCACGCGGCAGCGCCGCTCAGGTCGCGATTCACGCGATAACGGAAGTATTGCAACATGTTGGCGGTATCGACGTCGGTCATTTCGCGCGGCAGTTAGCACGGGTCGCAGCACACTTGCCAGCGACTTCGAGAACGGTTTTAACAAACCACAGGTTTCCTGAACGGCTCATGGCTCGGCTCGTGGTTCTGCCCGACGCGCGAAATACACACGGATCGCCTGCGCGAGCACCTCTGCATACTGCCTTCGCCCTTCTTCGGTCGAGAGGCGCGCGCGGTCCGTATCGTTTGTTACGAACCCGCTTTCGAACAGCACGGACGGGACATCCGGCGCCTGAAGCACAATAAGCGATGCCGACCGCCGGGCAGTCGGATGAAATGCGATCGTCCCCTCGCCCTCGCGCGTTATCAATGAAGCGAATTCCGCTGCATCCTCCTGCGTCCGGGCCTGAGACAATTCGACAAGGATCGCGCTGACCTCCGCGCTTTCCCCGTCGATACTGATACCGTTTACGCGGTCGGCATCGTTTTCCCGTGAGGCAAACCGTGCCGCAGCGTCGCTCGATGCTTCGTTGGAGAGCGTATACACGCTCGCGCCCGACACATCGCTGTAACTGCCGCCCGAATCGGCATGAATGGAAATGAACAGGTCAGCCCCAAGTTCGCGCGCTATTTCCGGGCGATACTCGAGCGGCACCAGATCATCGCCGTCACGAGTCATGGCAACCCTGATCCCGCCCGCATCGATCAGGATGTCCCGAACGGTTGACGCGATGGAAAGCACCACGTCCTTTTCGCGAATATCCTCGCCGACCGCACCGTAATCGCGGCCTCCGTGACCGGCATCAATAACCACCAGAGGCCGTGTCGGATCGCTTGGTCCTTGCACCTCCGGCAGCCGAAAATCGGGTGCATCCTGGTTAACGAGAAAACTGAGGACGTAGTCGCGACCCCATTCTGGGATCGGAATCTTCTGGCCCAAAGCAAACGCTCCGCCCAGCAGGAGTGCGGGCACGGCGACGATCAGCAAAAGGAGCGTCCGAATGCTCATTGCGTTGGGTGCTTAGGATGTTGCTCTCCTTCAACGCAATAGAGTTGCGGGACGAAACCCACGGTGCTAGCAACAAAGCACTGAAACATCGGTTGTCGTATCGGCAGGATGCCTTGGGCACCGATTTTTCTCCCGCACGGTTCCAACCGGCTATTGACCGCCCGGAACCGCTAACAGGTTGATGCAGTGACGAGACGGTTCTCCTCGCAAATGATGTCGCAGCGCGCTTATGGCGCAGGCGATCATGCGGGCCGTAGGGCGGACATTATCCGCACGTCTCACACAGCAGACACGAATATCGCAGGCTCCTCGGCTTTCCGGCGAGATGCGAATGCAACAAACGGCACGCTGACAAAGCGTGTCATCTCATCACATAATTTGCGTCCCTCCCATCGACCCCTGGCCGCGCGAGCGCCCATGGTCCTGCGAGAGGACGTTTGGAGAATATTGAATGGCAACGCGCATGCTAATCGATGCGCGCCACTCGGAAGAAACCCGGGTGGCGGTCCTCAAAGGCAACCGGATTGAGGAATTTGATTTCGAATCTGCCGAACACAAGCAGATCAAAGGCAATATCTACCTCGCCAAAGTTACAAGGGTAGAACCATCACTACAGGCAGCTTTCGTCGATTTCGGCGGAAACCGTCACGGGTTCCTCGCATTCAGCGAAATCCACCCCGACTACTATCAGATCCCGCAATCGGATCGCGAAGCCCTGCTCGCTGAAGAAGCGGAAGCGGCTGAAGAAGAAGCACGCCTTCGCGACGAGGAAGAAGCCGAAGGCATCGCTCCCGGTGACGAATACGACGCCGAGGACGAGAGCGCAGAGGCGCTTGCCGAAGACCTCGCCGAAGATGGTCTGGAAGAGATCGACACCAGCGAGAAAGAAAAAGTCTCCACCATCGAAGACGGTACATCGGACGATTCCGATGATGACGAAGACGATGATGACGACGACGATGAAGGTGACGGCGACGAAGAGCGAAACGACGACAAGCCCCGCCGTGGGCGTGGCCGAGGGCGTGGACGTCGCCGCCAGGGTAAGGGCGGCAAGGGAAGCAAGGGCTCCGGCGGTCGCAGCCGCGCCAAGGAAGTCGACGAAGTGCGCGCCAAGCGCATGGCGCTACGTCGCCGCTACAAGATTCAGGACGTCATCAATCGCCGCCAGGTCCTGCTGGTCCAGGTTGTAAAGGAAGAGCGCGGGAACAAGGGCGCGGCCCTTACCACGTATCTCAGCCTTGCCGGACGCTACACCGTGCTCATGCCGAACAGCTCGCACGGCGGCGGCATCAGCCGGAAAATCAACTCCACCAGCGATCGCAAGCGTTTGAAGCAGGTAGTTTCCGACCTGTCTTTGCCCAAGACAATGGGCCTGATCGTGCGCACCGCTGGTCTCAGCCGTACCAAGACCGAGATCAAGCGCGATTTCGATTACCTCGCGCGACTGTGGGATGAAATCAGGCAGAAAACCCTGTCGTCCACCGCGCCTAGCCTAGTCCATTCCGACAGCGATCTGATCAAACGTGCGATCCGCGACATCTACAATCGCGAGATCGAAGAAGTCATCGTCGAAGGCGAGGAAGGCTACAAATCGGCCAAGTCCTTCATGAAAATGCTCATGCCGAGCCATGCACGGCGCGTGAAAGCGTACAGCGATCCGGTGCCGATGTTCCAGCGCTACGGCGCCGAGGATCAGCTGCGGGCGATGTACGATCCGATGGTTCAGCTCAAATCGGGCGGCTATCTGATCATCAACCCGACCGAGGCGCTGGTCTCGATCGATATCAACTCGGGCCGTTCTACCAAAGAGCACGGGATCGAACAGACAGCGCTCCACACCAATCTCGAGGCGGCGCGCGAGATCGCGCGTCAATTGAGACTGCGCGACATGGCTGGCCTTGTCGTGATCGACTTCATCGACATGGAATACAATTCCAATATTCGCAAAGTCGAGAAGGCTATGAAGGACGCGCTCAAGTCCGACCGCGCGCGCATCCAGGTGGGCCGCATCTCAGGTTTCGGCCTGATGGAAATGAGCCGCCAGCGCCTTCGCACCGGCGTGCTCGAGGCGACCACCCGTGAATGTCCGCACTGCGATGGCACCGGGCTCGTCCGCACCGCATCATCCGCAGGCCTTTCGGCACTGCGTCTTATCGAAGACGAAGCGGCCAAGGGCAAAGGCACCATTATCAAGCTCGCGGCAAGCACCGAAGCGGCGATCTACATGCTCAACGAAAAGCGGACCGAGCTTGTCGAAATCGAGGAGCGTTACGGCGTCACGATCGAAGTCATCCCAGAGGGCGAAGACGAAGGCGCGAAGATGACCGTTTCGAGCGCAGGGCCACGCCCAACCGAAGCGCCGAAATTTGAGCCCATAGTCGACGACGATGACGACGATTATGAGGAGGACGACATTCCCGAAGAAGAGAGCTTCGACGAGGATGACGATCAGCCGAGGAAGAAACGCCGCCGCCGGCGGAGAGGCGGACGCGGTCGCGGCAAGAAGCGCGAGGATGAAGGCGCGGATGGCTCCGACGACCGTGGCAACGACGACGAGCAGGAAGACGACGCCTCCTCCAGTCATGACGATTCCAATGGCGACAGTGACGAAAAGCCGAAACGTCGTCGCAGGCGCGGGGGGCGTGGCCGCCGCAAACCAAGCGACGAGACTGTCACCGAAGAAGATGCGAAGAATCTCGAAGAGATTTCAGAGCAGGTCAAGGAAGACATGACCGTCGTGGCGGGGCCGGACGATGCGCCGGAAACCGCTGGGGCGATGGCCGACGTACAAGAGGATGCACCCGCGGAGAAGCCCAAGCGCAAGCGTGCTCCGCGCAAGAAGAAAGCAGACGATGCCGAAGCCAAAACTTCGGATGACAGCGCTGCTGACACCGCTCCTGCAAGTGCACCGGAGGCTGAAGAGAAGCCGAAGCGCAAGCGTGCTCCGCGCAAGAAAAAGGTCGAGGAACCCGTGACAGAAGCGGGCGAACCGGCTGCCGAGGCTCCTGCAGAGGAAAAGCCGAAGCGGAAATCGCGGGCCAAACCTAAAGCCGAAGAAAGTGCTCCAGCAGAAACTGTCAGCATGCCTGCTGAGGGATCTGCCGAGGATCTCTCTACCGGCCCGAAAAAACGTGGCTGGTGGCAGCGCACGTTCGGCGAGTGATCGTCTGATCTAATTGGATCTGGCGCGCGAGGCAGGCGGTGATTACACGCCCGGCTTGCGCGCCACACCCCACTCGTTCCAACCTGCAAATTTGGGGGCTTTGGGCAGGTAGCCCTGGCCTAGCGGTTCGACCTCGAATCCCGCACCGCGAAATGCGGACCCGATAGGCCGCGTCAGGTGGCACCCACCTGCCAAGCGCTTCCACACCGGTTCGATCCGGTCCTGCCATTTGGCTATGCCGGTATCGGGCGCGCGCCCATGTTCTAGGAAAAGCGCCTTTCCACCGGGCCGCAGGATCCGCCGCATTTCTGAAAGGACACGCGCAGGATCCTCGACCGAGCACAGGGTGAAAGTGCAAACCACATTATCGAAGAAGCCGTCGGGAAAAGGTATCTCTTCACCGATGCCCTGACGGATATCTGCTGGCCACCCTTTCGCCTGCGCCGCCGCCCTCGTCTGATCGAGCAAGCCGCCATGCGGGTCGATCCCTGCATAGCTTGTCACCTCGCTGGCATTGTAGAACTGCTGGTTGATCCCGCCGCCGCAGCCAAGCTCGAACACGTCACCTTTCGCCAGCGGCACGAGCTGCGAACGGCGCTTCATCACCTGCCCCTGACTGCATGCGCAGGTCACCAGGCGCGGCATTATGTGCGCATCGTACCAATCGGCCAATCCCATGAAACGCGTACTCCCCTACCCGCTCGCAATTGAAGCTGGCTTACATCGCGGCGAGACGCAAGTGTCCTCGCGAAAAGGAGCTACGATCCGACTTTCTTTAGGGACGCAGGGTCCGGATGTCAGACTGCCAGAGCTTCGCGCTGTTCGAGCAGGCTGCGCATGTCGGCGAGATCGAGCCGCGTGTCTGCATCGACCGCCGCCAGCCCGCTTGGCGCGGGGACAACTCCAACCTTCGCATCGACCTGATCGCCTAGACGCCCGATGGCGGTTCCGACGGAGAGGCGGCCCATAAGCATCGACATTAGGGTCCCGGGACCAAGGCGCGCCGCGATTTTCCAGGGTTTCTTCCGGTCCTTTTCGACCATGCTCCAAAGCTCGATCGCCGACGCAGCCCGGTCGGTCTTGAGAAAGAACAGATTGCAGCCCGACCAATTGCCGTCCGAAAACCTGAGATAGGTTCGCTTGCTGTGCGGAAGCTCGGCTTTGATCAGGTCGCAACTGGCAAGCATGATGCCCATGTCGTAATCGTGGCGCGTCTGACGGATAAGCAGGTCGACCCAGTCGCCTTGCAGCAAGCCATGATCGGATGTCGTCACGATCAGGGGTGCACCGAACCGTCTGACGGTCGAAAGGACCGTCGCGCTGGGCCCATCCTCGGCTGAAACCGGCGTCGCGCCCAATTCCGTCGCCGCCCGCGCGACCGCAGGATCGTTGCTCGCAACCAGAATTTCTTCGACGCTGCTGTCTTTCAATGCTGCGATGACACGCGCAAGCATGGTTTCGCCGACAAGCTCTATCAATGCCTTGTGCGGGACATTCTCGCTCTCGGCCAAGAGATCGACACCTGGCCTCGAGCCAGCAAGGACCAACGCTCTTACAGTCACAGGTTTCGTCTACCTTCCAATATCAGCAGCATCAGCCAACGATTTCGAATTCACTCGAAATCCCTAGCCGCACCTTACTTTGCGCATAGCTGAACCAACTGCCCATCCACTCGCCGGAATTGTTGAAGTTGGCACCGGCGACCGCGCTGTCTATGGACCATATTGCAATGCAGCGTGCGCTCTTTCTTTTCAACCATGATGCCCCGCATCAGGTCGCACATCTGGCAAGGATCGCCGCAAAACTGGCGATAAGCCGCGACCAAATCTCCGTCATTGTCGCTTACAGCACGCCTTCGCTGCGGGTGCATATCGAACAAGCGATCAATGCCGAGGCGGCGCGCGCGCTCACCTGGGTCGAATTGACCCTCGGCAAGGTAGCGGAAGCCCTTACTGCCGTGGGTGACAAGCTGTTTCCGGCGAGCAGGCTGCTGCGACTGCGAACGCATGCCGGTCTTTTCGAGAGCTGCGATGTCATCGTCAGCAGCGAGCGGACCTTCTTGCGGATCAAGCAATACATCGAACCCGTCAACGCACCCCTTTTCGTGAAGATACCCCACGGAGCTGGAGACCGAGCGGTGACGTTCCACCAGGATAACACCCAGTTCGATTTGCTGCTCGTATCGGGCCGCAAATTCCGCGATGAATTTGTGTCTGCCGGTGTAGAACCCGAAAAAATTGCAGTCGTCGGATATCCCAAATTCGAAGGAATCGATTTCTCAAACACGCAGAGGTTTTTCGAAAACGACAATCCGACATTCCTGTACAATCCGCATTTCGACCCGCATTTGTCGAGCTGGTACGATGCCGGACCCGACCTGCTGCGCTGGTTCGCGAGCGACGCGGGACAGGCATTCAATTGCATCTTTGCCCCGCATGTCATGCTCTTCAGGAAGAATTGGCATTTCTCGCCAGAGCATCGAAGCTTGCGAGCATCGCCGCCAGTCCCCACCGCGGCCCATGATGCGCCGAACATTCTTGTCGACACCGATGGGCCGCGACTGTTCGATATGAGCTACACCATATCGGCCGATGCATATATCGGCGATGCATCGAGCCAGATATACGAATTTCTAATCGATCCTCGTCCGGCTTTCTTCCTTGATACAGCGGGTGCCGTCCGGACCGAGCGGGCAAAGCCGCCCGCATTCCAGGGAACCGGCCCGGTGATCCAGTCGGTCGGCGAATTGGTGTCGATGCTGCCCGATTGGCGAGATGTCGGCGCGAAATACCATGCTTCGCAGCAAGAGCTTGTCAGCTACACATTCGACCTCTCCGATATTGCTCCTTCCGAGCGGGCCGCCGATGCGATCGCCGATCTTCTTGCGCGCGAAAAGGCCTGACCATGGCAGGTTTCAAAATCGCCTATGTCATCAATTCGATGGAGGGAGGCGGAGCACAGACCCCGCTTCCCCGCATCGTTCAGGCGTTGAATGCGGCAGGAGCAGAAACCACAGTGCTAGCCTTGACGCGGCGAAACGGAAAAGCGCTGCCTGCGCTAACGGCGGCAGGTCTGGAAACTGTCATTCGCGAGCGCGGAGATAAGGACCACCTAGCCGCCCTGCGCTGGATTGACCGGCAGGCGCGCGCGCTTGGCGCGCATGCCCTCTTCACCTCTCTCACGCGGGCGACCCTGCTGGGCCAGATCGTCGCCAACCGCATGAACATGCCGATTGCCAGCTGGCAGCATAACGCCTTCCTGAAGCCCTGGAATGAGCGCCTGCTGCGCTGGCGGGCAGGCAAATCCGATCTTTGGGTCTCGGACAGCAATGAAGTCGCCAAACTGACGCGCGACCGACTGGCTGTGCCCGCCGACCAATGCCTCACCTGGCCCATATTCGCAGCCGACCCGGACGCGGCGCGCGCAATCCCTTGGCGCGCAGGCGAAACTCTGCGGCTCGGCAGCCTAGGGCGACTCCATCCCGCAAAGGGCTACGACCTATTGATCGAAGCGTTGCTGCTTCTTCAGCGGGATGGTTGGCAGCCCCCGGTTCCGATCGAGATCTCGATTGCAGGAACTGGCGGCGATGAGGCCGAATTGCGTTTGGCCGCGAGTGAGGTTCACATCGCAGATATCCACTTTGCCGGTTTCATAAACGACCCGGGAGAGTTCCTCGCGGGGTTGCATTTGTACCTTCAACCCTCGCGCCGCGAAGGGTTCTGCATCGCCGCGCACGAAGCGATGCAGGCCGGATTGCCCGTGATCGTCTCCGACACCGGGGAAATGGCGATCACGACCGAACCTGAATTTGGCAGTGTCGTCCGCACAGGCGAGATCGACGATCTGGCGCGCGCGCTGCGCGAAATGCTTCGCGATCCCAGCTCTCTTCACTCCGCTGGCGCGGTGGCCAGGGAAACCGTCCTGAGGAAATTCTCCGGCGAAGCCTTCGATTCCAACGCGCAAAAAGTCGTCGATCATTTAAAAGCGGCGCTCAGGACGAGAAGCCCAAACTGATTCAGGCGGGCACAACCTTGCCTGCAAAGTCGAAGATCTTTCCGCTGTCTTGCGGCCCAAGTCCGCCAAGAACATGGATCAGATTGCCCGCCGCTTCGCCTGGTTCGATCAGCTGGCCATCGGGAAGATTGGACTGAAACGGTTCAGACAAGGCGCTATCTACCGTTCCCGGATGGAGCCCTGCAATCACGCCCTGCTTGTGCGTGCGCTGCATCTCGAGCGCGAAATTCTTGAGCAGCATGTTCAGGGCCGCTTTCGAGGCTCTGTATGAATGCCATCCGCCGAGACCATTGTCGGAAATCGATCCCACGCGCGCGCTGAGCGCGGCGAAAACAAACTGCCTGTCTCGCGGCATCAGGGGGAGGACATGTTTGGCGATCAGCGCGGGGCCGATTGTGTTGAGCGCGAACACTTCAGCCATGGCGCCGGCGTCCAATCGTTTGAACGTGCGCTCTGGCCCCTCGCCGCTTTCCAGCGTCAATACCCCAGTAGCGACAATGATCCATTCGGGCGGATCATCCTTCATCGATAGCGCGGCGGCCTCGATCGAGGATTCGTTGGTCAGATCGAATGCGAAAGGAGCGGCGCCGGATACACCGATGTCGGCACCGGAACGCGATCCGGCATGGATCGTCTCGCAGCCGCGATCCGCCAGTTCCTGGCACAGCGCCCTTCCTATCCCACCGGTGCTACCGAACACGGCGGCGCTGAGCGGCACCGCATTTCCCGATTTTCCTACTCGTTCCATGCTGGCTAGAGCGGGGCAATGCCCGCAAGGTTCCCCGAATACCTTTCTGCCCAGGACCGTGTAACATGCGGTCCATGTCTCACGCACCGCCGCGTTCATAGCTCAAAGCAAGGTGGGTGATGAGGATGCGTCAACCGCTGTCCCGAACGACGCAACACAGCGTCCCTTGCCTCGCGCACGCAAGGCGTTAGATAGGTTTCAAGCAAACACGGGATTACACTGACATGGCGACCTTCACCCTCCCCAAGAACTCGAAGATCAGCAAGGATGGCAATGTCCACAAGGCGGCGGATGCCAAGCGGGTCAAGAGCTTCAAGGTGTATCGCTACGATCCCGACACGGGGAAGAATCCCCGATACGACAAGTTCGAAATCGATCTCGAAGAATGCGGCCCCATGGTCCTCGACGCGCTCTTCAAGATCAAGAACGAGGTCGATCCGACCCTGACATTCCGGCGGTCCTGCCGTGAGGGGATCTGCGGTTCGTGCGCGATGAACATGAACGGCAAGAACGGCCTAGCCTGCACTACCGCTATCGAAGACCTCAAGGGCGAAATCCGGATCACGCCGCTGCCGCACATGGACGTGATCAAGGACCTGGTGCCGGATTTCACGCACTTCTATGCGCAATACGCCTCGATCCGTCCGTGGCTGCAAACCGTCACCCCGACCCCTTCAGGCAAGGAACGGTTGCAGACGCCGGAACAGCGCGAGCAGCTGGACGGCCTATACGAATGCATCTTGTGTGCCTGCTGTTCGACTGCCTGCCCTTCCTATTGGTGGAATTCGGACAAGTTCCTCGGTCCAGCAATCCTCCTTCAGGCTTATCGATGGCTGGCCGACAGCCGCGATGAAATGACCGGAGAGCGGCTCGATGCGCTGGAGGACCCGTTCCGCCTGTATCGCTGCCACACGATCATGAACTGCGCCAATGTTTGCCCCAAGGGGCTCAGCCCGGCCAAGGCGATTGCCGAGACCAAGAAGATGATGGCCGAACGCGCAATCTGATCGCAACGCGAGGCGTGGCAGGATGAGCGACCACGGCGCTCCCTTCGATTACCATCCGCTGACCGAGGCCGAGGCCGACGGAGAGAGCGGTTGGTACAGCTGGAACCTGGTCGACCGGACGCGGTACAACACTGCGGTACTCGGCGAATTGCGAGTCCGCGGTGAAGGCGAAAGGTGTAGGCTTCGCATGTTCCCGGAGCGCCGCCATACCAATCTCGGGGACAACATCCACGGCGCCGCCACGTTAGGCCTGATCGACATCGCGCTCTTCGCCACGATGCACGTCATCGGCAGCGGCAATGCCGGACCGTCGGTGACGGTCGAGCTTTCAACGCAGTTCGTCGGCGCAGGAGACCCGGAGCGCCCGCTCGACGCGGTGACAGAGATTGTACGCGAAACGGGCCGCATGCTCTTCCTGCGCGGTGAATGCGTCCAAGGCGATGACGTCGTGACGAGCTATTCCGGTATCGTGCGCAAGATGAAGCCGCGCCCGGTCGGGAAGCCGGAATGACCGGGCTGTTGGCACGCTATGAACAGCTGATTGCCTCTGACGAGCTACGTCCCGATCCGGATCAACGAAAGGCAGCAATACGGCTCGACACGCTTCAAAAAGAGCTTGAGGCGGAAGCGCCGGGCGGATTGCTCGGCCAGTTCTTCGGCCGCAAGAAAGAGCGGCCGCAGGGCGTCTACATGTGGGGCGGTGTGGGCCGCGGAAAATCGATGCTGATGGACCTGTTCCACGAAACGCTCGGCATCGAGGAAAAACGAAGATCGCATTTTCATGCATTCATGCAGGAAGTTCACGCGGAGATGCGCGAGGCTCGCAAGACTGTGAACGGCGATCCGATCCCGCCTGTGGCCGAAAAGATGGCATCTAACGTCCGGTGTCTCGCTTTTGACGAGATGGTGGTCAACAACTCCGCCGACGCCATGATCATGAG
The DNA here is from genome assembly GCF_019204025.1 of Erythrobacter ani. GTDB lineage: Bacteria > Pseudomonadota > Alphaproteobacteria > Sphingomonadales > Sphingomonadaceae > Erythrobacter > Erythrobacter ani. Next base: position 1,077,684 of record NZ_JAGSPB010000002.1, on the reverse strand, counting down.
CCGTCTGTTCACGCAGCTCATCTGCAAACAGGGCGTATCGGTCGTGACCACTTCGAACCGCCCGCCGCAGGACCTTTATAAAGACGGCCTCAACCGCGAGCACTTCCTGCCCTTCATCGATTTGATTGGACAGGAACTGGACGTTGTTGGGCTCAACGGACCAACTGATTATCGGCTCGACCGAATTGGCGATCTCGCCACATGGCACACGCCGTTGGGCGATGCGGCAACCGAGAAAGTGCGCGATGCCTTTTTCCGCCTGACCGACTTCGCTCCGGAAGATGCCGAGCACGTACCTTCGGAAGAGCTGGCTATCGGCAAAAACCGGTCGGTCCATGTGCCCAAATCACTGAAAGGCGTCGGCGTTTTCAGCTTCAAGCGCCTATGCGCGGAGGCGCGAGGTGCGCCCGATTATCTCGCAATCGCACAGGCGTTTCACACCGTCATCATTGTCGGCATCCCGATCATGGGCCCGGATAAGCGAAACGAGGCGGCGCGCTTCGTCACGCTGATCGATGCTTTGTACGAGCACCGGGTGAAACTATTCGCGACCGCTGCGGCGCAACCGGATGAACTGTATGTAGCGGGTGATGGCAGCTTCGAATTCGAACGCACGGCTAGCCGTTTGAACGAGATGCAAAGCGACGCATACATGGCCCTCGGTCACGGAGCCGAATACTGAACCGTCAGGCGGCCGCGATGCGTTCTGCCAGCCTCGCCTGAGCGGCGACCAGCCTGCTCATCACCTTGAGGTCCTGCTCGCGCAGCTGCAATGCGGTATCGGCCCACATTTCTGTGATCCGGTTCAGCTCGGCGAGCTTCAACTGCCACACATGTTTGATGGCTCGGCGCGATCCGACGAGACCGGCGTGACGACGCTCCGACTTTTTGATGAAATCCCGCGTCGCATTAAGACCGTCACCCGGCTCCGCGAGAGCGTGAACTAGGCCAAGCTCATACATCTGTTCGGCAGTGAATGTCTCGTTGGAAACGATTATCCGGTCGGCCATTGCGCTGCCAAGCTTACGCGACAGCAGTGCATGAGCGCCCATGCCGGGATAGAGGCCAAACATGATTTCAGGCAGCCCGAAAGTCGCCTGTCGCTCAGCCACAATGTAATCGAACGAGAGCAGCGCTTCGAATCCGCCTCCTAGTGCGGCTCCCTGCACAAGTCCGACCGTGAGCATGGGGATATCGAGCGTGCGAATATTCCGATCCAGTATGGCGCAGCACCGATGGCCATATTCAACCAGGCCAGCACGATCCCGCTCGCGGATCAACTTCTGGAACAAATGAAGGTCACCGCCAAAGCAAAAGACATCATCGCAGCGACTGCCGAGCACCAGATACCTCAGAGGCACCTTGTCCGGTCCGAAACCATTCGCGATGAGGCGCTGCCAGCTCTCGAAATCATCCAGCATAGCCGGAGTGAAACTCGGCCGCCCGTCCGGGTTCATATAGGTCCACAGCGTTGCGGTGGTATCTTCATACAAGACGTCAAGTTCTTGTAATTCGAATATTTCTCCAGGAATTTCGGAATGCAGCGCGCTCTCGGCATACATTTCCTCATCCGCGGTCAATGGAACCGCCCTGCCAGCGCCGCTATCCATAACGTACTACTCCGAGACAACCCTGTTTAGACTGGCTTGTTTTACCCTCGCCAGCACTCGAACGGCCGTTTGGCTCCATTTGAGAGAAGGCTAGGCGAGACGGGAGTCGCTTGGCAATCAGATATTTACTCTTTGTTAGCCATAAGAGTCTCAAAATGGGCCAAACGATGCGAATTTGTCACGCATTGTTGCGCAGGCCGGGACAGGAACCGATTTTCAGATTTATGCGGCTTCGTGTGTATCTTCTTCTTCGAGCCATTCGATCAGCATCGTCAGAACATGGCGCAGCGATTGTTCCTGCTCCTCAAGCCGCCGCTCGACATTGGCGATAGCTGCTGCCAGCTCGTCATATGTATGATGTGCAATCGGCCCATTATTCGCGGGTCTGACAGGCTTTCCAACCTCCTGAAGCGCGGCAAGAGCGGTCTCGAGCTCGGCTCCGGCAACTCGTTGTTTCGCGCGTGGATCTTCGGGTCCGGCGTCCAAAATCGGGACGGCACCCGTGCCATCCTCATGAACCTGCGTGTCCATTTTCATCTCCTTGATCACTGCATTGAGCATTTCGGCTGTAAGCGCCTCGCTCTCTTCGATCGCCCCGACGAGGAGCAATCGGTTCATCATCTGGTTAATCCGCCGCATGCTCCCACGCGCGTGCGCGACCAGCGAATGCAACATTTCATCTTCCATTGCCGGGTGTCCGTCCCAACCCACCCGGCGCAACCGCTCATAGACAAAGCTTCGCGTTTCATCGGCATCCAGGGCTTCAAGCTCGTAGGACGCCACAACCTTTTGTTGCAGCCTTTGCGCTTCGCTTTCTGGTGGCAAGCCATCCAGGAACCCAGCTCGACCGAGCAGAACGCATTGCAGCAAAGTTTGGGTTCCCAGACGTAGTTCGGAAAGCTGACAGAGGCGCACGAACCCGGCCCTCGTCAGATCCTCACACCCGTCGACAATCAGGAGACAGCGCCGGCCTTCGCGCGATTCGTTCTGCAGAAATGTTTCAAGCAGGCCCCAGTCACCGCCCGTATCATCCCTCAGCGACTCTACTCCAAACGCCTGTGTGACCAACGTTACCGCGTTCTCGGCGCTCAGCGACAAGGCTCCGACTTCCGCGACCGCCAGTTCATTTGCCGCAAACCTGTCGAGGAGACGGTAGGCAAGCGTCGATTTCCCGCAACCATCATCTCCGGTGATGACGATGACGCCCTCTCGCTGGTCCAGGCCAAAGCCGAGATAGGACAGGGCCTTTGTATGAGAAGCGCTTTCGAAATAGAATTGAGGATCGGACGTCAGTTCAAAAGGGCGACCCTCAAAACCGTAGAATTGATGGTACATCGAAATCGGCTCCGTCGATCAAAACCTCCGGCGCGCGCGGAGTAGACGGGCCTGTATGCGGGGAAACTGCTAAATATTCGGTAAGAACGCGGCAAAGCCCGTGTCCGCCCGCACAAAGCGGTTGGATTCAGGTCGGTCAGACAAGGACTTCGCCTGCGCTGCCGTGCCCCAGAAAGGCTGAAGGCGACGCTGTTGCGCCATATGCCCCGGCGCAAAACACCGCGATCAGATCGCCGACATCACCGCGCGGTAGGTGCGCCAGATCGGCCAAGCGGTCTAGCGGCGTGCAAAGGCAGCCGACCACACTGACGACCTCGGCCGCGTCGGCATCAAACCGGTTCGCCACGGCGATGGGGTAGTTGCGCCGAACCACGGTTCCGAAGTTCCCCGAGGCCGCCAGTTGATGATGCAGTCCGCCATCGGTGACGAGATACGTCACACCGTGGCTATCCTTGCGGTCGATAACGCGGCACAGATACACCCCGGCTTCACCTACGAGATATCGCCCCAGTTCGAGGCATAGCTCAGCCTTTTGAAGGCTTGCCGGAAGCCCCTCGACTCTTTCGTGCAACGCTTTTCCGACCGAAGCCAGATCGAGCGGCTCGTCCCCTGGGAAATACGGAATGCCAAACCCGCCCCCCATGTTCAGTTTTGGCAATGGTTCGCCGATTGCCTGAGCGAGTTCATCAGCCAATTTCAGGACGTTGGACTGCGCTTCTATAATCGCGTCTGCGTTCAGCGCTTGGCTTCCTGTAAAGATATGCAGGCCGCGCCAATCGGCGCCTTCATCTAAGAGATATCGGGCCAGATCGGGCACCTTTTCGGCATCCACACCGAACGGCTTGGCGCCGCCGCCCATCTTCATGCCCGATCCCTTCAGCTCGAAATCGGGATTCACTCGAATAGCAATCCGCGGTCGCACTCCCAGGCGCCCGCCGATAGCCATCGCCCGCTCGCCCTCGCCCGAGGATTCGCAATTGAGCGTTACCCCGGCAGCAATCGCCGCCTCAAGTTCATCGTCGCGCTTGCCTGGACCCGCAAAACTGATGCGAGCAGGATCGATGCCCGCCTGCTGCGCGAGCCGCAGCTCTCCTGAAGAGGCAATGTCGAACCCGTCTACCAGCGGACGCATATGTTCGAGAACGGGGCGAAAAGGGTTGGCCTTGATCGCATAGTTTACGCCGATCCGATCAGGCAGAGCCTCACGCAATTGGCGTATCCGCGCGCTTATCAGATCGCGCGAGTAAACGAATAGCGGGGTTTCACCAGCGGCGGCGGCGATTTCGCTGGCCGTCTTGCCGCCAATCGAAAGCTGACCTTCGAGCGCGTAGTAGCCCTCCGGGATCGGCCCAACCGGTTTCGACTTCACGACGCGGCCCCGCTGCTGATTTCCCGAAGCAGCGATGTACGGTCAATCTTACCATTGGGGTTGAGAGGCATGGCGCCGCGCCAATGTATCTTTTGCGGTTGCATGAAATTCGGAAGCTCCTGCTTCAGCGATCTGGCGAGTTTTGCCTGCTGCGCGGCATCTGTCACCCCGCGAACGACCAAGTGGATAGCATGACCGAGCCGTTCATCCGGAACTCCCAGCGCCACTGCCTCCGACACCAGGTCACTTGCAATCGCCGCCTCCTCGATTTCCTGGGGGCTGATCCGATTGCCCGCGCTCTTGATCATGGCGTCACGGCGACCGACAAAGTGCAGCAAGCCATCGGCATCGCGCCGGACCCTGTCTCCTGACCAGACCGCTGTTCCGCCGTACCGCGAATGCTCAGGCGCAGGCTTGAATCGCACAGCCGTGCGATCAGGGTCGTTCCAGTATCCTTGCGCCACCAGCGGCCCGCAATGCACGAGCTCACCTTCCGCGTTTTCCAAAGCGGGTTTCCCCTCGTCGTCGACTACGAGAATTTCTGCGAATGGTATGGCCTTACCCATTGAAGTCGGGTGTTTTTCGACCAGGTTTGGGTCAAGAAACGTCGATCGGAACGCCTCGGTCAGGCCGTACATCGGGTAGAGATCCGCTTGCGGAAATATCGTTGTCAGATCGTTGACGAGCTCGGTCGTGAGCGCGCCGCCGCTGTTCGTGAGGCGGCGCAAGAGTGCACTCGCCCCGTCCGGCCAGTCCAGTTCGGTGAGCTGCACCCAGAGAGGCGGAACTGCCGCGAGCGTCGTGACACCGTGCGCGGCGCATGCCTTCGCGACATCGCGCGGGAAGAGGAAATCGAGAGGCACGACAGCGCCGCCCGCATACCAGGTCGAAAGGAGCTGGTTCTGGCCGTAGTCGAAGGAGAGTGGCAAGACCGCCAACGTCACATCGTCGCGGGCCATCTTGAGGTAGTGAGCAACACTGACCGCGCCGAGCCACAGATTGGCATGGCTCAACATGACACCCTTTGGCCTTCCGGTCGATCCGCTGGTGTAGAGGATGGCGATCAGATCGTCTGGATCAGCCTGCGAAGGGCCGATGGTCAGCCGGCCCTGCGCCGCCGCAGCCAGCGCAGCGCCTTCCTCGATCGCCTCGCAGTCATGGGGCAGATCACCGTCTTCGAGCGAGGACAGTCGTGCCTGCGTCCCGATCAGCATCGAGGCACCGCAATCGCCAAGGATATGCGCCGCCTGAGCGCGTTTGAGCAGCGGATTGATCGGCACATGCACAAGGCCAGCCCTCGCCGCCGCCAGGGGCAACAAGCAGGTCAGCTCTCCCTTCGCGGCCCAGCTTGCAACCCGGGAGCCTTTGACTGCAATTTCACTCGCCAACCAGCCTGCTAAGTGGTCGACGCGCTTTCTCAGCTCGTCATGGGTCAGGATCTCATCCCGGAGCAAAAGCGCCCGCGCACCGCCGCATCCGCTGGTTTGCGCCAGTTCGACAAGATGATCGAGCGGACGAGGAACAGGGTCGAGTGGCATCTGGCTTGTCGTCATGGATCTGGGCATCGGCCTTTTTTCGGTCTTTCCAGTGCGTATCACGGCAGCTTCGCCGCGTTGCAAGTCCTGAGCGAGACGGGCGGTCAAATGCTCTTCAGCTGCCCGTCACAAGCCAGGACGGGTGAGCGATTGCCTGTACCCGCAAGCTTGCGCCGAAGCGGGCGGCTGTTTAAGGCCGCCAACCAGAATTAGGCGTAAGGCGCGATTGACGCTACGCTAGGGCGCACATTGCTCAAGACGAGGGATGAACTTGATGGGCACAAATCCGGTGACCGCCGATCAGCCTGACGCCGTGACGCAGGGCTGCGATGGCGCGAGTTCTTCTGAGATCAAACCGAGCCGCGCTCAAATAGACGCCGACCTCAAAGCGATCCTGGTCGATGTCCTTGGTATCGATGCTGAAGATGCTGCGGAATTTGGCGATGAGACCGGTCTGTTTGGGCACCTGCCAGAGCTCGATTCGATGGCCGTCGCGGGGCTTCTTACTGAAATGGAAGATCGTTTGGATATTGTTATCGACGATGATGACGTCGATGGCGAGATGCTCGAAACGTATGGCGGACTGCTAGCTTTTGCCGAAGCGAAAATCGTGTCGGATTGAACTCCGCGCGATAGTGCACAGTCAGCCTAGATTTAGACCGTCACCGATCGTTCAAATAAACTGACCAGTTCGACATGCGTCGACCAGCGGAATTGTCCGACGGGTCGCAGCTTGGAGAGCTTGAATCCAGCATCCGTCAGTGTCGACGCATCACGGGCCCAGCTCGACGGATTGCAACTGACATAAACCACTCGCGAAACGCCGCTTGCCGCAATTTCGGCGATCTGGCTGCGTGCGCCGGCTCGTGGAGGATCGAGCACCGTAGCGTCGAAACGGTTCAGCTCCTGCGCCTGCAATGGATTGCGAAATAGATCTCGGTGCATGGCGAGCACACTTCCGCCTGCGGAACCACAAGCGGCCTTCAATGCGAGATGCGCCGCTTGGTCGGCCTCCACAGCGAGAACCCTGCGCCCTTCGCGCAGCGCAAAGGCGAATGTACCGAGGCCTGCGAACAGATCGGCGACCAATCGCGCGTCACCGACCCAGTCCGAGACATCGGCGATCATTCGCGCTTCCGCATCTCCGGTAGCCTGCAAAAACGCCCCTGTCGGCATCGGAACAGCGATGCCGGAAAGCGTGATCGTAACGGGCTCCGGTTCCCACACAGTCTCCGGGCCGTATCCCTGATCGAGCGAGAGTCGGGCAAGGCCCTGATCGCGCGCAAAATCGAGCGAAGCCTCGGTTGCCTCCAGGCCTTCAAGCGCAAAGTTGGAGAGGCCAATCTCGACACCCTGATCGCAAAGCGTCAACTGCGCGTCGATTGCCCCTCTCGCTGGTCCGAACTTTGCAATGAAACGCCGCAGTGGTTGGATCAACCCCGCCAATTGGGGCGCGACCACGTGGCATTCGACGAGATCGACGATCTTGTGCGATCCCGCCTGCTTGAAGCCGAGGACTGCGCCTTTTTGCGTTCGCATTCCGTGCATCGTCGCCCGCCGCCTTGCGCCTGGCGGCGAAAGATGGGTCGGAAGCACCTCGCCAATGGTCAATCCTTGTCCCTTTGCGGCATTCACCACCCGATCGCGGACGAACTGCGATAGAGCGGCTTCGTCGGCGTGCTGGAGCTGACATCCACCACACAGCGCGAAGTGCCTGCACGGAGGGTCGGCATGGTGCCCTCCGCTCTCGACGATGACCCCCTCGCTGACCAGATCGCCAGGTAACGCTCCGGACAGGTGGTTGCCATTGGCAGTCACGCCGTCGCCCTTGGCGGCTAGTCTAACTATTTCTTCAAGCTGGCTCACAGACAGGCCGCGTACCCACTTTGCACCGAATTGGCGAGTTCGGATGCAGTGAAAGGGGCTGGCGTCATGCGTGCAGCCTCTGCGTGGATCCAGGCCGCTTCGCACGCTGCCTCAAATGGCGCGCATCCGGCGGCCATCCGGCTAACAGCGATACCTGCTAGCACATCTCCGCTACCCGCGACCGACAGCCAGCTTGGCGCGGGCCGCGCGAGCGCCAGCTGCCCATCCGGCGAAGCAATGAGCGTGTCTGGTCCTTTCGCGCAGATGACCATTCCACTCGCCTTGGCCAATACTTGCGCGCGGGCCTTTCGCCCTTCGGCGATAACAGCAAAGGACTGGCACAATGCTGTCAGTTCGCCGTCATGCGGTGTGGCGAGCAGCCTTGCAGCGCCGGTCACCATCTCGGGCCGCAGCAACATAAGCGCGTCCGCATCGATGACGGCCGGAATGTTTGCGAGCAAGGTCGCGGCGAGGCGCTCTTGCGCTTTACCGCTCCTGCCAAGCCCCGGTCCCACCAAGACTGCACCGATCCGTTCATCGGAAAGGGCATCCGGCAGAGGCGAGCTGTCCTGTACCAACGTGGGCTCGCCCAAATGCTGCGCATCGCCGAGCAGCTTCACATAACCTGCGCCGCCTCGTTGCGCAGCTCTGGCAGAGAGCAATGAAGCACCTGACATTTCCCCGCCAACAATCGCTGCCAGGCCTCTGGTGTATTTGTGCGCGGTGCCTGCAGGTGCGACGAGCTCTGGTTTGGCGATGAGCTGCGCCGCTCCTTCAACGGCTTCCACTCCGATCGGGACGAGACGTTTCGACCCCATTACGCCGCGCGCTGGAAGCAGCCAGTGCGCAAACTTCCAGGCGCCCAAGGCCAAAGTCACGTCGAATGACGGGAGCCGGTCATTCAGCAATGCCCCGCTGTCGCTTTCGACACCTGACGGCAAGTCAACTGCGATCCGGATTGCGTGCCGCGCAGCAAGGTCGCGAAGAAGCAGGGAATGCTCGCCCGAGAGCGGGCGGGACAGGCCAGACCCGAACAGGCAATCGACGAAAACTTCCCCATCGAGCCCCCCGCCCGATGTCAGAACCTCCCCGCCCCATGCTTTGCGCGCCGAGATTGCAGCTTCTGTCGTGGGCGCAAGAGGAGCAACCACCTGCACCCGGTTGCCAAATTCGCGCAGACGTCGCGCAATGACATAGCCGTCGCCGCCATTGTTGCCGGGACCGCAGAGGACTGTGATCGAGCGAGCAGCGGCGATGCGCCTGACCCACTCAGCCGCGCCGCCTGCCGCTATTTCCATAAGGTCAGATATACTCGTCCCACTGTCGAAAACGGCCTGCTCGGCAGCCCGCATCTGCGCGACGGTGAGGACATCGCGATTGCTCATGAAGAAATGCCAGGCGAAAGCGCGTCAGATATCGGCAAATACATGCCTTTCGCTCTTTGCGCCGGGATGGGTAAGCGCGCCTTTGCTCGCCGGGCCGACATTCTGCGCATACCGCCAAAGCGCTCCCGATTGGTAATCGTTGGTCCGCGGCTTCCATGCCGCTCGGCGTGTCTCCAGCACGGCCTGATCCACGTCGAGGTCGATCGTCCCTTTTTCAGCGTCGATGGTGATCGTATCGCCGTTTTCGACCAACGCGATGGGTCCGCCGTCCGATGCCTCAGGCCCGACATGGCCGATGCAAAAGCCGCGCGTCGCGCCGGAAAAACGTCCGTCGGTAATGAGCGCAACCTTTTCGCCCATACCCTGCCCATAAAGCGCTGCAGTGGTCGCGAGCATTTCACGCATTCCCGGCCCACCCTTCGGTCCTTCATAACGGATGACGATCACGCACCCTTCGGCGATATCGCGGTTCTCGACGGCTTCGAAGGCGTCTTCCTCGCAATCGAACACTCGCGCGGGTCCGGAAAACTGAAGCCGCTCCATCCCGGCGACCTTCACTATTGCCCCATCCGGCGCGAGCGAGCCCTTGAGGCCAACAACCCCGCCCGTCGGCGTGATCGGTGCTTTCACGTCGTAAAATACCTTCTGATCGGGATTCCAGGTGATCTCCTCGATGTTCTCGCCCAAGGTTTTGCCCGTGACCGTCATCGGTTCGGGATCGAGGAATCCGCCATCGAGCAGCGTCTTCATTCCCATGTAAACGCCGCCTGCCTCGTGCATGTCCTTGGCGACGTATTTCCCGCCCGGTTTGAGATCGGCGATGTACGGCGTTGATTTGAAGATTTCTGCGACATCGAACAGATCGAAATCGATCCCTGCCTCACTCGCCATCGCAGGCAGATGAAGCGCTGCATTGGTCGATCCGCCGGTTGCGGCGACGACCCGAGCAGCGTTTTCAAAAGCGGCCCTGGTGCAGATGTCGCGTGGCCGAAGATTGATTTCCAGCAGCTTCATCACCTGCCGTCCCGCAGCGCGCGCAATATCCTCGCGCGATTTATAAGGTGCAGGCGACATATTGCTGTTCGGCAGGGATAATCCGATGGCCTCTCCAACACATGCCATTGTGTTGGCGGTGAATTGGCCGCCGCACGCCCCATGCCCGGGACAGGCAACCTTTTCGAGCGCGATGAGGTCTTGCAACGGACAATTTCCTGCGGCGTGCTGGCCCACCGCCTCGAATACGTCGACCACTGTCACATCTTCACCGCGATATGTTCCCGGCAAGATCGACCCGCCATAAACGAAGATCGATGGCACGTTGAGCCGGAGCATAGACATCATCATGCCGGGCAGACTCTTGTCGCAGCCGGCAAAGCCCACGAGCGCGTCGTAACAATGGCCTCGCACCGAAAGCTCGACCGAATCCGCAATGACCTCGCGGCTTACAAGCGAGCTTTTCATGCCCTGGTGGCCCATCGCGATACCATCAGTGACGGTGATCGTGTTGAAACGCCGGGGGGTTCCGCCGCCTTCGATGACGCCCTCCCGGCAGATGTTCGCCTGCGGATCGAGCGTGGTGTTGCAGGGCGCGCTATCATTGCCTGCGCTCGCGACCGCCACGAATGGCCGAGCGATTTCTTCCTCCGTCATACCCATCGCGTAATAGTACGAACGGTGAGGCGCGCGTTCGGGGCCGACCGAGACATGGCGGCTGGGCAGTTTGGACTTATCGAATGGCGAAGACATATTGTTTCCCGTACGCGTGGTTTCGGGAAACAGCACTGCCGTTAGTCGAGCGCGAGCGCAACCCTTCCGCAGACATCTGCGATCATAGCTGCGAATCGCGATTGCTCGGCGCGGGTTGCGATCAGATCCTGACGCACTTCTATCGCGCAATAGTACCGCCCATCCGCCTCCGCGTGGCGGTTCATCGTCGCGTTGAGCTGCTTGCCCGAATACGGCTCGTTATCGCCTACATTCAGGCCAAGCTCGCCGAACAGGCGAATGGCGTGACGTGCAGCGCGGTCGTCCTCATTGTAAAGCAGAGCGACTTCCCACGGCCGTTCGTCCGTCCCGTTCTGAAGCTTGGGCGTGAAGCTATGCAGCGAAATGATCAGCTTGGGTTCGGCGCCCTCGATCCACTTTTCCAGGGCATCGTGGTACGGGCGGTAATATTTCTCCAACCTCGCCTCGACATTCGCGCCGATATTGCCGGGGATGAGGTGCCCGTCGCTTTCGGTAGGCACGACATTCGGATGCTCCTCCTCGCGGTGGAGATCGACCACAAGACGGCTGACGCAGGCAAGATGTGCCGGGATGTCGTGACGGCGTGCCATCCGCTCGGCCACGCCGTTCACACCGATATCGACGGCGATATGATTGTCCAGCAGATCAGCTGCTATGCCGAGAGGGACGTCTTCGGGCACGAAATTGGATGCATGGTCGGCCACGCACACAAGCCCGCCGCGGCGCGGCGTACCGACCTGGCGGTAAGGATTGTCATCAAGGATCATCTCAACAACCCTACCATTTGCCACCACTCCGGTTCCAAATCGGCAAGTACGCTCGCCGCGCGGTCTCTGTGTTCGGGGCTTTCGTAGAGGGCAAAGCACGTCGCGCCCGACCCGGACATCTCGCACATCCAAGGATCGGTTTCGTTGAGCGAGCCGAGCACATCGGCGATCGCGGGGCAGATCTCAACGGCGGGCGGGCGCAGGTCGTTTCTGCCCTGCCGGGCGATTTCGCGAGCCGTCCCGGTCGGCAAAGCGCCGCGATCCTCGCCATCCCAGGCTTTGAACACCGGCCCGGTCAGGAGCGGGATGCGCGGATTGACGAGCAACACCGCCATCCCGGACATGTCATTGTCGACGGGTTCAAGCTCGGTCCCAGTGCCGCGACCGATCGCCATCTCGCTGCGCACGCAGGAGGGCACATCGGCGCCCAGACGCTCGGCGCGCTGCTGCCAATCATCGGGGAGTCCTTGGATCCGTTCGACGATGCGGAAGACCGCGCCGGCATCAGCGGAACCGCCGCCCAGCCCTGCAGCCACGGGGAGGCTCTTTTCCAACGTCATCTCGAGCCCGGCGCTGCGCGGAAGCGATGTCAGCGCGCGCATCACGAGATTGTCGAACGGATTGTCGAGCGCCTGCGCAAATTCGCCCACAGTCGTCAGCCGGTCGCGATCGGCAGGTTTTGCCGCCAACGTATCGCCCGCATCGACGAAGGCGAACAGCGTCTCTAGCTCATGATACCCGTCCTCGCGCCGCGCGCGAACATGCAGCGCGAGATTGATCTTGGCGTAGGCAGTTTCGGTGATCGCCAATTGCGGCGTCACATATTCGGATAATTCGGACCACCGCCACCTTCGGGAGTGACCCAATTGATGTTCTGATTGGGATCCTTGATGTCACAGGTTTTGCAGTGGACGCAGTTCTGCGAGTTGATGACGAATTTCGGCTCTGCTCCTTCTTCGGTGACCCATTCGTAAACGCCCGCCGGGCAATATCGGGTCGAAGGCCCACCATAGACCTCCAGCTCGCTTTCTTTTTGCAGCTCGAAATCCTCGACCTGCAAATGGACCGGCTGGTCTTCGGCATGGTTCGTGTAGCTGTACGCGACGTTGGTCAGTCGGTCGAAGCTGATTTCCCCGTCAGGCTTCGGATAGTCGATCTTGGGATACAGGTCAGCGCGGCCTGTCATCGTGTAATCCCGGTGATGATCCATGCTGATCGGCAGGCCGATTTTGAGGGTGCGCATCCACATGTCGACACCACCGAGCAGTGTACCCAAATCGCCGCCGTATTTTGCGACAGCAGGTTCTGCATTCTGCACCAGTTTGAGCTCGTCTGCGATCCAACTGGAACGCAGATTGCTCTCATAATCCGCTAGTTCGGTCCGCTCGTGACCCGCTTCGATCGCAGCCGCAATGCTTTCCGCAGCCAGCATGCCGCTTTTCATAGCGGTATGGCTGCCCTTGATCCGCGGCACGTTTACGAAACCTGCCGCACACCCGATCAAAGCTCCGCCCGGGAAAGCAAGCTTCGGTACCGACTGCCATCCGCCTTCGTTGATCGCGCGCGCGCCATAAGCGACGCGTTTGCCGCCTTCGAGATAGTCGCGGATTGCCGGGTGCTGCTTCCAGCGCTGGAATTCCTGATACGGAGAAACCCACGGGTTCTTGTAATCGAGCGCCGTCACAAAACCGAGTGCCACCTGGCCCTTCGCCTGATGGTACAGGAACCCGCCACCCCAGCTGTCGCTTTCGGTGAGCGGCCATCCCTGCGTGTGAATGACTCGGCCCGGCACGTGCTTCTTCGGGTCGATGTCCCACAATTCCTTGATACCAAGCCCATAGACCTGCGGCTGGCAATTCGCCTCCAGATCGAATTTTGCCTTCATCTGCTTCGTAAGATTGCCGCGCGCGCCCTCAGCAAACAGCGTGTATTTGGCATGGATTTCCATTCCGGGCTGATAATCCGGCTTTTGCGAGCCATCAGCGGCAATGCCCATGTCCTGGGTGACCACGCCGCTAACTTTGCCATCATCATCGTACATGACATCGCTGGCAGGAAAGCCAGGAAAAACCATAACGCCCAGCTCTTCGGCCCGTTCGCCCAGCCACCGCGTCATGCTGCCAAGCGACCCGGTATAACATCCGTGATTGCTCATCAGCGGCGGCATGATGAGGTGCGGCAGCGAAGTCTTTCCGCCTTTCGACAGCACCCAGTGCCAGTTATCCGTGACCGGTGTTTCGGCCATCGGGCAATCCATGTCGCGCCAGTCGGGGAACAACTCGTTCAACGCCTTGGGATCGACAACCGCGCCCGACAGGATATGCGCACCGATCTCCGACCCTTTTTCAAGCACGACGACTTCGAGCTCTTCATTGATCTGCTTCAACCGGATCGCTGCGGAAAGGCCCGCTGGCCCTCCGCCGACGATAACGACATCGCAAGGCATTGATTCACGTTCGGACATACGCTTTTCTTTTCCCGGATTACTCGCGTTTCTCTTGCATTCCACTTGCTAACTGGACCTTGCGCAGTCAAGACCTGCATTGGATAGGATGGACACCTCACCCCCCTCTTTTGCCCGCGATCTCGCGGCTGCCATGGACTGGTGGCGCGATGCCGGGGTCGATCACGATTTCAGTGATGACGTTACGGTTTGGTTGGATGACGCGGACCAAGCACCGGCCAAGTCAAAGCCAGAACCAGCGCAGGCAAGTGATAGCGAGCGCGACCGGGCGCAAAATACCGAAAAAGATGGGGCGGCGTCTCACCCCGCATCTCGAGCGGACCTGATCGGCGAGTCGCCGCCCGCGACACTCGAAGACTTCCGGAAGTTCTGGCTCGAGGCTCCCGGTCTCGACGGAGTGGGGCCGCGCGGGCGCATTGTCCCTCGGGGACCGGCGGAGGCCGATCTGATGATCCTCGTCGTCGACCCCGAGGAAACCGATCGAACCTCGCTCCTGAGCGGCCCGCAGGGACAATTGCTGTCGAACATGCTCACTGCGATGGGCGCAGAGGAAGAAAACACTTACGTCGCATCGGCGCTGCCGCGGCACACGCCAATGGCTGACACGGCGGCGATTGCGGGAACCGGCATGGACGCCGTGACAGCTCTGCATATACAGCTCGCGGCGCCGAAACGAGTGATCGCGCTGGGCAAAGACATCCTGCCGCTGATTGGCCACGACCGGGCGCAAGACATTACCTCTTTACGCAAAATCAACCATGAAACGGCAAACATGCCCCTAATGGTGAGCGAAGGTCTGGACAACATGATGTCGATGCCGCGGCTCAAAGCCCGGTTCTGGCGGAGATGGATTGAATGGTCGGCAACTTGGTGACGACGAAAATGCTGAAACCGTTGGGGATCGTGATTGGCGCTGCCAGCGTCTGCGTTTTGCCCGCAATCGCTTCGGCGCAAAGCCAAAGCATGGCCGCACATTATGGCAAGCAGGAAACGCAGGCCGCGCGCATCCCCGCTGTTCTGGACAACCGCGAAAAGGCGCATTTTCGCGACGTTTTTCGCGCAATAGATCTGGAAGACTGGGCACGCGTAGAAAGCCTCCTGGCCGATCAGCGTGGCTCGCTTCTCTATCAGACCGCGCTTGCCGAATATTACACGCATGCCAACAGCCCGATGGTCAGTGCCGAACAAATCGAAAGCTGGTTCGAGTTGGGCGTTCATCTTCCACAATCGGCGCAGCTTGGGCGGTTGGCGGCCAAACGCGGTGTTGAGCAGGTGCCGCGACTGCCGGTGGCACAGCGCTTCAGTCGCCAACCCGCCGCGCCAAAACGCATTCGTCCGCGTTCGGTCATGGACGATACGATGCCTTCCGAAATACGTGCGAGCATCCTCGACCGGATCAAGAATGACGATCCCTCCGGCGCACAAACGCTTCTCGCAGAGATCGACTACGCGCTCAGTCCGGAAGCGCGCGCCGAATGGCGCCAGCGTGTGGCCTGGAGCCACTACATCGAGAACAATGATGCGGCTGCCCTGCAAATGGCCCAGACAGTATCCGACGGTCGCGGCGCGTGGGTTGCCGAAGGCGAATGGGTCGCCGGTCTTGCCGCATGGCGTCTTGGTGACTGCCTCCTCGCTGCGGATTCCTTCGTCCGGGCAGCTGGCCAGTCGACCAATTCGGAGCTGACCTCGGCGGCGCATTATTGGGCGCACCGGTCGCTGATCCGTTGCCGCCAGCCTGGCGCGGCGCAGGAACATTTGGTGGCTGCATCGCGGTACGACGAAACGCTCTACGGCTTGCTCGCATCCGATCAGCTCGGCATCAATCTTCCGGCGACGGCAACACCGCAGGCTTTCACAAGCGAAGACTGGCGCTCGCTCTCGGACATATACAATGTGCAAATCGCGGCGGCACTGGTCGAAATCGGCCGACCAGCCCTCGCCGATGAAGTCCTACGGCACCAGGCGCGTGTCGGAGCCCCTTCCGATTACGAGGCCATGTCCCGTCTGGCGCGGGAGCTCGGTCTGCCATCCACTCAGCTTTTCATGGCGCACAACGCCCCTCGCGGGCAGAGCAGCGACCGCGCCTTGCGCTTCCCTGTTGCGCGCTGGCAGCCCGCGACAGGTTGGAAGGTGGACCCAGCCCTCGCCTTTGCGCACGCCTTGCAGGAATCCAATTTCAGAGCCTCCGCGGTCAGCCCGGCCAATGCACGCGGGTTGATGCAGATCACCCCGATCACCGTTCGTCAGCACGCCCCGCGGCTCAACATGAGCGCGCAATACGTCGATCTGAACGACCCTGAGGTGAATCTCGCATTTGGCCAGCGCAATCTCGAGATGCTCCGGGACACTGCCGCGACGCGTGACAATCTCCTTAAGATCATGGCGGCCTACAATGCAGGTCTCACCCCGATCACGCGGTGGAATTACGAAATCCGCGATCAGAACGATCCGCTGCTTTGGATGGAATCGATCCCTTATTGGGAAACGCGTGGTTACGTTTCCATCGTCCTGCGCAATTACTGGATGTACGAGCGCGCAGCCGGGGTAGCCAGTCCCAGTCGCAGAGCGCTGGCTCAAGGGCTCTGGCCAGCATTTCCCGATATGGCTAGATCGAGGTCCGCCCTTCTCGAACAGTAAAGGATAGCGCGCATGGCGATCGACGAGAGCAAGACCTTCACGCCGATCAATGTCGCGGTCCTCACCGTTTCCGACACCCGAACCGTCGCAGATGACACGTCCGGCGATATCCTTGCCGAGCGCGTTACGGCTGCGGGCCACACCTTGGCCGCGCGAGAGATCGTGAAAGATGATGCCTCGCTGCTCGCTGCGCAGATCGATACGTGGATCGACCATCCGGAAATCGATGCGATCGTGAGCACCGGGGGGACCGGGCTGACAGGCCGCGACGTCACACCCGAAGCGTTGGCCCGGATCGAAGGTGGGCGGGATATTCCCGGTTTCGGCGAACTCTTTCGCTGGCTCAGTTTCAAAACGATCGGGACCAGCACCGTGCAATCACGCGCCTGCGCCATCGTCGCGCGCGGAACCTACATCTTCGCGCTGCCCGGATCTAACGGAGCGGTAAAAGATGGCTGGGACGGAATCCTCGCCGAACAGCTCGACAGCCGCAACCGGCCCTGCAACTTCGTTGAGCTGATGCCGCGCCTTAAAGAGAAATAGCGCTTCCAGAATCGCACTGTTCTCTTTATGTTCCTGTACGTGAGAACACCGCCTGATTCCGAACACCCCGATTACGTCGCCGGACGCGGAGCCGCGTCCGCGCAGGTCCCTACCCGCTTCGGCTTAGCAAGCCGAGAGACGGATGGCGACTGGCGCGACCATGTCGCCGCTCTCGAAGGACCGCCTCCCAAACTGCGCACAACCGTGACCGAGGAAAAGCCGAAGACGATCCTCAGTTTCAACAAGTCGCCCGATGTGCCGTTCGACCGATCGATCAACGCCTATCGCGGCTGCGAGCATGGGTGCGTCTATTGCTTTGCGCGCCCGACCCACGCGTATCACGACCTATCTCCAGGCCTCGACTTCGAGACGCAATTGTTTGCCAAGCCCGGCGCTGCGAAGCTGCTGCGCGAAACTCTGGCAAAGCGTAAATACCGCCCAGCCCCGATCGCGATGGGAACCAACACCGATCCGTATCAGCCGATTGAACGCGATTACCGCATCACGCGTGATGTGCTGGAGGTGTGCCTCGAGACGCGGCATCCTGTCACGATCACGACAAAATCGGACCGGGTGACGCGCGATCTTGACCTGCTGACCGAGATGGCACGGCAGGATCTTGTCGCTGTTGCGATCTCGGTCACCACGCTTGACCCTGTCCTTTCGGGCAAGCTCGAACCGCGCTGCGCTGCGCCCTCTAAGAGGTTGGTGGCGCTCGGACAATTAGTGGAGGCAGGCGTGCCGGTGCATTGTTCCGTGTCGCCGATCATCCCGGCGATCACAGACGAGTTCATGGAAGGCATTATCGAGCGAGCAGCCGCGCTTGGCGTGCGCAGCGCAGGCTGGATACCGCTGCGCCTGCCGCACGAAGTCGCGCCGCTCTTCCGCGAATGGCTGGACGTCCATTATCCCGACCGCGCGGGCAAGGTGATGAGCATCGTCCGCTCGATCCGTGCTGGGAAGGACAACGATCCGAACTTCTTCAGCCGGATGAACCCGCAAGGGGTCTGGGCGGATCTGTTCCGTGCTCGGTTTCGGGTGGCGTGCAAACGCGCCGGAATTGGTACGGGCAGGAAATCGCCAAAGTTCGAGCTTGATTGCGGCCAGTTCAGACCACCCGAAGTCGGCGGGCAGATGCGGCTGCTGTGATCGACTAATTTCAGGGCAAATAGCCGCAGTCGAGCGGCGTATCGGGCGCCCTTGACACAGTCCCATCGCGAAGCTGTTCGAACGCGCGGGCAAACTTTCGTCGCTCATCGGTATTGATCACGATGCGCTCTAGGGCGTTACCTGTCTTGGATGCCCAACCGTATTCCAATCCGCGGCTTTTTTCGAACGCTGATAAGCATGTCACCCATAGGAACGTCAGTTTAGATGCTTTTTGAGCCACGGAGCGAGAACCTGTCCGTCCCGCCTCAAGCGTCAGTTCGATGGCATGCGCGCCACGAAGCTGGATCATCAAGAGCGCTGGATCATGCTCATAGGCCCTTATGACGTCCTTTGCGACCTCCGCACCAAGAGCGCCCGGTTTCGTTTCCGGCGCGGACGACGGTTCGGTGCAAGCACAAGACATCAACAGCGCGGCAGTTAATATACTCGTTTTCAGCATTGGTGAGAACATCCCTCGACATGGAGAAGCAGCCTTCGGTCAACGCGGGCCGATGTCAGGATTGGCCCTGTTTTCTACATTAATCTTGAATGCTTATTCACCCAAACGCCCCGCCCGCTTCTCCCGGTGCGAACCGCATCAGGCGGCTATCGGTCAGTGCTGCCGAGCGGTTCACCACCGCAATCTGATAATCCGGGTCCTTGATCATCTCGAAGAACGCACCGGCATTGGGATATTGCGCAACGAAGCCGTCGTGCCAGACCTTGTCGTCGGGTTCCGGCCCCGTGACCATCGTCTGGAAGGCGCCGCGCCATACAATCTCACCACCCACACGCCGAAAGATCGGACCTGACGTTTTTCCATATTCCTCATACGCCTGCCTGCCGGTCCAGCCATTGCCGTGATGCTCATGGCCTTCCGGATAGTCGGCGAGGTCGCGGTAACGCAGCAGATTGAGCATATGGATCGGCTCGTCCCGCGGCAGATCCTTGAATGCTTGAAAGTTGGCGGGTGACGGATCGATATAGATAGTCATTGGGCATCCTTCCGGGTGAGATCACGTTGCATGTAAACGGTGTCGAGCTTGCGACCGAATTTGCTGCCGACCTGCCGCAGGCGGCCGGCATGCTCGAAGCCGAGTTTTGTGTGCAGTGCAATCGACGCGGGTTCGCCGCCACCCACAACCGCAATCATTTGTTTGAACCCCGCGCTGCGCGCCGCCTCGATCAGGTGGCCGAGCAGCATTGTTCCGGCACCTCCGCCGCATGCATCCGGCGCGACATAGATACTGTCCTCGCAGGTCTGCGCGTAAGCCGCCCGCTCGCGGAACTGTGCGGCATAGGCATAGGCGATCACTTCGTCTTCGATCTGCGCGACTAGAAATGGCCAGCCTTTCCTCTCGAAGTGTGCGAGCTTGCACCGCCAAAACTCGGCATCGGGCGCTTCCGTGTCGAAAGTCCCGGTGCCGTGCGCAACATGATGCGCGTAGATTGCCTGGATGGCATGCGCATCCGACGTCTGAGCAGGCCGTATCCGGTCAGGCTTCAAGCTTGTAGTCTGCAAAGCGGTCGCGCAAATCCTTTTTCGAAATCTTGCCGGTGGCCGTGTGAGGAATATCGTCCACGAACTCGATCGCGTCGGGCATCCACCATTTCGCGATCTGCGGCTTGAGATAATCGAGAATGTCGTCGGCCGAACATTCCGCCCCATCCTTCTGTACGACGAACAGAACCGGACGCTCGTCCCATTTGGGGTGGTACATGCCCACGCAGGCAGCTTCCGCGACGGAGGGATGTCCGCAGGCTGCGTTTTCCAGCTCGACAGAACTGATCCATTCACCGCCCGATTTGATCACGTCTTTCGTGCGGTCGGTCAGCTGCAGCGTTCCGTCAGGGTGGATGATCCCGACATCGCCGGTGTCGAACCAGCCATCATTGTTCACCGCGTCCTTCTCAGCCTTGAAATAGCGCTTGATAATCCATGGCCCGCGGATCTGAAGTGCGCCCGAGGTTTTCCCGTCGCGCGGTAGTTCCGTGGCCATGTCGTCGAGATCGACGGTGCGGAGTTCCACACCGAAGATCGGGCGGCCCTGCATCGCGGTCTTCTGGACTTTTTCCTCAAATGTGAGTTCGTCCCAATCCCAGGTCGGGCCACCCACCGTGCCGATCGGCGAGGTTTCGGTCATGCCCCAGGCGTGCTGTACGCGCGTGCCGTTCTTCATCAGGCGTTCGATCATGAACTTGGGGCACGCCGATCCGCCAATAGTCGCAGCTTTCAGCGGCGGAAGATCAATCCCCTCCGCATCGCAATACTGGAAGTGGGCAAGCCACACGGTCGGCACGCCCGCGCTGTCGGTCACTTTCTCACGCAGCATCAGTTCGTGCAGCACAGCTGGATCGTTGACGGCGGAAAACACGAACTTGATACCTGCCATTGCGCCAGCATAGGGCAGACCCCAGCTTGCGGCGTGAAACATCGGCACGACCGGAAGCATCACCGACGACGCGCTGAAATTGAACGCGGCTGGCTGAAGTCCGGCAAGCGCGTGCATCATCGTCGATCGATGTTCGTATTGTACGCCCTTCGGATTGCCGGTCGTACCCGAGGTGTAGCAGATCATGCACGGGTCGGTTTCAGGCCCGGTATGCCACTCGTAATCGCCGTCCTGTTCCCCGATCCAATCTTCGAAGGCGGGAGCGTTTTCGTTCGAATCGTAACAGATGTAATGCTCGACCGTCGTCCAGCGGTCCTTCATCTTGTCGACGATCGGTTGGAACGCCGCATCGTAACAGAGCACCTTATCTTCGGCATGAGTGACGATGTATTCGAGCTGATCCTCGAACAGGCGCGGGTTCACCGTGTGAAGGACCCCGCCCATCCCTGCGACGCCGTACCAGCTCACGAGATGCCGTGAATGGTTCATCGCGAGGCTGGCCACCTTGTCGCCTGGCTTCAACCCAAGAGCCTTTAGCGCCTGCGCCATTTTTAGAGCGTCGCGGCGGATGCCTGACCAATCGGTGCGCGTTTCCGTACCATCGGCCCAGCGCGTCACGATCTCGCGCGAGCCCGCCTCGCGCGCGGCGTGATCGATCACGCTCGTGATCCGCATTGTCCAATTCTGCATGGCTCCCAGCATTCGGCCTCTCCTTCATCCCGTTTCGAGCATTCATGCCGAGCGGCAAGGGGATTGGCAATTGCTTGTTCGGGTTAGAGCGTTTGTTGAACGAGCAAAGGGGGCAGATTGCTCCGCCCCCCGCCCTCTCGGCATTCCATCGATCAAGGTCTCAGCGGCGAGCGCACACTACCGGATAAAATAACCGGCGATGTCGAAACCGCTTTCGTTCTTGATCAGGACCACTGTTTCCACAGCGATCAAATCACGCCCTGAGAACTTGGTCTGATATTGAAACACCTCGTAATCGCCCTCCGGCGCGCCTGGGAGTGTCGATAGCTGCTGAACCGATGCGAGACGGCGATCTTCCACCTGGCCAAGTGGCCCGCGCACCGGCTCGATGACAGCGCCCCATTCATCCGCAGTCGTTTCGGCCTGAAAGAAATCGCCCGCTTGCTGCCAACTGCCGTCCCAGTTGCCAGCGTCCACCTCGCTCAGGAAGGCATTTGCGCGGGAAACTGCTGCGGGTGTCGCATTGTCAGGCGATACATCCACGGCGGATTGCGATGATGCGGAGGTTTCGGCGGGTGCGATGGGTTTCTCCTCTTCTCCCGAAGTGTAAACAACGCCGATGATGGCAGCTGCAATAACGATAGACATGATTAGCATTCCTCCTGTGAGCCAGGCAAAACCGATCGGCCTGCCGGACTTTGTGTTGGTGAGGTCTGCAGTATCTGCGGCGCCGTCAGTTTCGGCGATACCGAAAGATGTGTGCGCAATATTATGTGGGTCCGCGCCCTCGGCGTCCCCCAAGATTCTTGCGGCCTCACGGCTGCTCGACACACCCAGCTTGCGCCGGGCATTGCGAAGGCGATCATTGATCGTGTGAACCGACAGATCGAGCTGGCGCGCGCTCGACTTCGCATCATGGCCGACGAGCAGCAGCCGCAACGCCTCCTTTTCCTTCTCGGTCAGGTCCGCAATGCCTGAATTCATCAAGCAACGAGCTTCAGGTTTGCGCGCCCGCGTATCGGGGAAAGCTCGACATTCTCGATGCCTTCGATCTCAGCGACCCGTTCGGCCAGTTCGCCGTTCAGCACGAAATTGCACCCGAGCCGGACCATCGCCCCATCGTCTGCCCCGATGATGAGCCGCACCAGCACCTCGCCGGGCGAAGCATCGCCGGTCGCGAGTTCAAGCTTCAGATCGTTGAGCGCCTGAATGCTCAGGATGTCGGCGCGCAGCAGCATTGGCGTGCTTCCGCTTACCGTAGCGAGCGGTTTGGCACCGCGCACG
Organism: Erythrobacter ani; assembly: GCF_019204025.1. Classification (GTDB taxonomy): domain Bacteria; phylum Pseudomonadota; class Alphaproteobacteria; order Sphingomonadales; family Sphingomonadaceae; genus Erythrobacter; species Erythrobacter ani. The sequence goes on along the minus strand of NZ_JAGSPB010000002.1, from coordinate 1,054,911 downwards.
GTCAGGCGGGGCGGCTCGCCGGGATTGGGCGAATCGAGCTCAACCGTCAGCAACAGGCACTCACCGCTCTGCGCCCAAGCGTCGAATTGTGGCACGAGCGCTTCCTCAAAGCACGCAGCCGAGAACTGGCCCGACGTGTCCGAAAAATCCGCGCGAATGAATTCCGCGCCGCGCTTGGTCCTGCCCTTGTTAACGCCTTCCACCATCGCTGCGACAACGGCGCTGCCGCGGCCGCCTGAAGGTGCCCCCGCTTCCATGAGGCTCTGATAAGTCCGCGCACCTTGTGCGGAGGCGACATCGCGGAATTGCTGGACCGGATGGGCCGAAAAATAGAACCCGAAGTTTTCGCGCTCTTTGGCCATCTGCTCGGTGCGCGACCATTCGTCGGTCGGTTGCAGGCGCAGTTCCTCTTCCGGAGCGTTTTCGCCTCCGAACAGGCCGCCCTGACCGCTTGAGCGTTCGCGCATCGCAGCATCGGCGACCGCCAGCAACATGTCGGCATTTTCGAACAGCAGCGCCCGGTTCGGTTCCAGACTGTCGAGCGCTCCGGCGCAGATCAGCCCTTCAAGCTGGCGGCGGTTCATCGAGCCTTGCGGAAGCCGTTCGAAAAAGTCCTTCAGGCTTTCGAACGGGCCGCTCGCATGACGCTCCGCGACGATAGCTTCCATGGCCTTTTCGCCGACATTGCGTATGCCTGCCAAGGCATAGCGCACGCCGTAGCCGTGGTCGGTCTGCTCCACACTGAACCGCGCTTCGGACGAATTGATATCGGGCGCGAGCACTTCGATCCCGCCAGCGGATTCCTTGACGCCGGGTGCACGATATCGCCGCGCATCATCGACGAAAATGTTGAGCTTTTCGGACTGATGCAGATCGAAACACATCGAGGCGGCGTAGAATTCTTCGGGGTAGTGCGCTTTCAGCCACGCGGTCTGGTAGGCGAGCAAGGCATAAGCGGCGGCGTGCGATTTGTTGAAGCCATAGCCGGCGAACTTGTCGATCAAATCGAACAACTCGTTCGCCTGCTGTTTTTCAATACCGGAGACTTCCTTGCAACCTTCGACAAACCGCCCCCGCTGGACGTCCATCTCGGCTTGGACCTTTTTGCCCATCGCGCGGCGCAGGAGATCGGCATCGCCAAGTGAATATCCCGCTAGGATCTGCGCGGCCTGCATCACCTGTTCCTGATAGACAAAAATGCCGTAAGTTTCCGCTAGTATCTCCTCGAGCTTGGGATGCGGATATTCAATCGGGACCTCGCCCGCCTTGCGTTGGCCGAACAGCGGAATATTGTCCATCGGACCCGGTCGATACAGCGAAACGAGCGCGATGATGTCGCCGAAATTGGATGGCTTCACCGCTTTCAGCGTCCGCCGCATCCCTTCGGATTCAAGCTGGAATACTCCGACCGTGTTACCGTCCTGCATAAGGTCATAAACGGCCGTGTCGTCGAGCGGCAATGTGCCGAGGTCGATCTCGATACCTCGCAGTTCGAGCAGATCTGTCGCCTTGCGCAGCACCGACAGCGTCTTCAGCCCGAGGAAGTCGAACTTGACCAAGCCGCTGCTTTCGACGTGTTTCATGTCGAACTGTGTCACCGGCATGTCCGAGCGCGGATCACGGTAAAGCGGAACCAGCTGCGCCAGCGGACGGTCACCGATTACCACGCCCGCCGCGTGGGTCGATGAATTGCGCGGTAACCCCTCCAGCTGCATCGCCAGATCGACAAGCCGTTTCACTTCGTTGTCGTTGGTATATTCACGCTTGAAATCGGCGGCTCCATTGAGCGCACGGGGCAAGGTCCAGGGATCGGTCGGGTGATTGGGCACCATCTTGGTCAGCCGGTCCACCTGACCATAGCTCATCTGCAGGATCCGCCCGCAATCGCGCAGCACCGCGCGCGCCTTCAGCTTACCAAAGGTGATGATCTGAGCGACGTGGTCGGCGCCGTATTTCTGTTGAACATAGCGGATGACTTCGCCGCGGCGCGTTTCGCAGAAGTCGATATCGAAATCCGGCATCGACACACGTTCAGGGTTGAGGAAGCGTTCGAACAGCAACCCTAATTGGATCGGATCGAGATCGGTAATTGTCAGAGCCCAGGCTACGATCGAACCTGCACCGGAACCGCGGCCCGGCCCCACCGGAATGCCCTGCTCTTTCGCCCATTTGATGAAATCGGCAACAATCAGGAAATAGCCGGGAAAGCCCATGCCGACGATGATATCGATCTCATAATCAAGCCGGTCGAAATAGACCTTGCGCTTCTCATCCGACATCTCGCCATAGGGCTTGAGCCGCTCTTCGAGACCGGCACGCGATTCCTCCGCCAGCATTTTCGCCTCGCCTTCGAGATCGCCAGCGAGGCTGGGTAAGATCGGATCGCGGTAAGGCGGTGCGTACGCACAGCGCTGTGCGATGACGAGCGTGTTCGCGAGAGACTCGGGCAGATCGGCAAACAGCTCCTCCATCATCGCCGCCGATTTGACGAAGCCTTGCGCGTTCGAACGCGGGCGATCTTCGTTTTCGACATATGTCGAATTGGCAATACACAGCATCGCGTCGTGCGCGCTGTGCATATGCGGTTCGGCGAAATTCGCAGGGTTTGTCGCGACCAGCGGAAGGTCGCGCGCATAGGCAAGCTCGATCAACGCATCTTCGGCGCGCTCACATGCAGGATCGCCGCCGCGCGCAAGTTCAACATAGAGGCGGTCTGGAAACAGTTGCTGCAACCGGTCGCACACACCCTCGGCAGCGGAAACCTGCCCCTCGGCCAGCAGCCGAGTCAAAGTCCCTTCCCCGGCGCCGGTCAGCGCGAGCAGACCATCTGTCCGACCGTCAAGATCTTCCAGCGACACATGGGGTTCCAGTTCCAGAGGCCGGTCCAGATGCGCTTTGGAAACAAGGTGGCATAGATTGTCGTACCCTGCTTCATTTTGCGCGTAGAGCGGGAGATAATCGACCTGCTTACCTTCCTCGTCCCGCGCTACGCCAAGCAGCGTTCCGATGATGGGCTGCACACCTTCCCCCTTGCACGCGCCTGCGAACATCACCGCGCCATAGAGGCCGTTGCGGTCGCAAATCGCGATAGCGGGAAATCCGCGTTCCTTCGCCAGTTTGGCAATCGCCTTGGGATCGATGGCTCCTTCGAGCATCGAATAGGAGGAGAGAACACGCAGTGGAACGAATGGGGCGAATGGCATGGAGCCAATCTACGCCCGCGCCCCTCGGGTTCAAGGCCTCTCCATTACCTGCTTGGGGATATGCTGTGGGGCGACCGGCCCGAGGCAATCTTTCGCTTGGTGTCGCGTATAGCCGACGCGGAGCCAAAGCCGAGGAGGGAACCGACAAAGCCCCAAACCCAGACGGGAATGTCGTGACCGAAAATACCGAGATAAAGATAGGCGGAGATGAAGAAGAAACCCGCGGACATTGCTGGAAGGACGGTCGAGCGCACGGCTCGCGCATTCCTGACCAGCCATCCGATCGAGCCGAGGAAGAATGGTATCGCTCCGATATAGATTACCGCGAATATGTAAGGATTGACGCCGTATTCAGCGCCCAGACCAAGCACCCAAACATTCAGCGATTCCAGCATCATCTCGCCTCCTCTTTCAGGAGGGTTCGGCAGGAATGCGCGTTTGGTTACACCAGTTTCGCGACATCCTTTGCGATCAGTTTCGGCGTGTCCTGCGGGCCGTACCGTTTCACGACATTACCTTCGCGGTCGATCAGGAATTTGGTGAAGTTCCATTTGATAGAGGTCGATCCCATCAACCCCTTTTTCTCGGATTTCATCCAGTCGAACAGCGGTGACGCATCGGGGCCGTTCACTTCGACCTTTTCCATCAATGGGAACGTGACACCGAAATTGACCTTGCAGAATTCGGCGATCTCATCGGCATTGCCCGGTTCCTGCCCGCCAAACTGGTTGCACGGGAAGCCGAGAACCTCGAAATCCTTGTCCTTGAACTGCTGAAATAGCTCTTCGAGACCGTCATATTGCGGAGTGAAGCCGCATTTGCTCGCTGTGTTTACGACCAGCAAGACCTTGCCCTTTTTTGTTGCAAGATCGAGCTCTTCGCCGCGGTTCGTCGTAACGGTGAAATCGGCAATGGTGGTCATGTGCAGTCCTTGAAACAATCAGGGCGCAGTCTTGCGCCGGTAAGTCAGATCGAAGCTCGTTTGCCACGTCTTGCCATGATCCGTCGAGCCTTCGCCGAATTGGCGGACGCTTCCATCGTCCTGGAGCGAGTATGTCATTCGCGTCAGGACATCCTGTCCTGCGGGTCCGATACCGTCCCAATATCCTGTCAGGACCATTGTTCCCTCGACCGGGCCGCCGGTGAAATCCACCCGCTTGCCATCACTCCCGACCCAGACCTGCTCCCACCGGCCCGACTTGTGATTGACCACACTTATGCTGGTCCCGCCGCCTCCGCGAAGAGGCATCCATGTTTCCCTGACAACGCAGCCGCTGGCGATTCGCTCGATCCGACTGTCGGCCACCTTGGTTTCGCGGCCGGTGGGGTAGACGTCCCATTCGCCGACCCAAAGATCGAACGCTCCATGCACCTGGCTCTCACAAGCAGGCGGTGGTGGTGGTGACGACGCCGGTTCAGGTGCCGTGGCCGACTGAAGCGCGAGGACAAGCGGTGCAATGATCATAAGAAATCCCCCAAGCAATTGTCGGAAGCCCTAGCACAGCGACTAAATATGTGCAGGTCGGATCGGCAAACGACCTACAAGCATCTGCTCCGGGCTCTTGGACGGTGGAGAGCTAGTCCGCAGCCGGGAAGTCATCACGCGCCGCAAGTTCGGTGGCTTCGGCCGCCGAATATTCGCGATCACCCAGCTTTTCGATGACGTATTTGCCGCGCTCGTCTTCAGGAAGCATCGTGACGTGGCGGATCATTTCAGCGAACGTTCCCCGGCGCAGCGCCTTCATCCCATCAAGCACCCCATCGCCATCATCGGCGGCATGCAATGCAGCGCGGTCTTCCCACGCGTGCTCGCCTGTTTCGAGTGGAGTGCCTTTATAAGTGCTTGGATGGTCTGCCATTAAATCCTCCTTCTGCCCCCTAACGGTCAAAAGGAAGGATGGGTCCGAACTAGCTCAAAACCCCGTCATGGAGTCGAACAACGCGGTCCATGCGGCTTGCGAGGCGTTCATTGTGGGTCGCTACAAGCGCGGCGCTGCCCTCACCCCGCACCAGTGCCAGAAATTGGCCAAGAACCGTATCGGAAGTGGACTCGTCGAGGTTGCCAGTGGGCTCATCGGCGAGCACAAGCGTGGGCTGGTTCGCAAGCGCGCGCGCCACCGCGACGCGTTGTTGCTCTCCTCCTGAAAGCTGGCTGGGCCGATGTGTCAGGCGATGGCCTAGGCCGAGACTGGTGAGCAGGCTCTGCGACCGTTCCAGAGCCGCATCACGTGCCGTCCCCGCGATCATCTGCGGCATCACGACATTCTCGGTCGCGTCGAAATCGGGAAGCAGGTGGTGAAACTGATAGACGAAGCCAAGATGCTCGCGCCGTACCCGGGTGCGCTGGTCCGCTGGCAGCGTCTCGGCAGCCTCTCCGGCAATCGCAATCGAGCCATCGAAACCGCCCTCGAGGAGGCCGACCGCTTGAAGCATGGTGGATTTGCCCGAGCCGGAAGGCCCAAGCAGCGCAACAATCTCGCCCGGCTGAATATCGAGATCGACCCCGCGCAGCACTTCGATGCGTTGTCCGCCCTGTTCGAAAGTGCGTTTCAATCCGCGAAGGGAAACGATGGGACCGCCACTATTCATAACGCAACACCTGAACCGGATCGGTGTTGGACGCTTTCAGCGCGGGATACAGCGTCGCCAGAAAGCTCAGTCCGATGCCAAGCGCTGTGATCCCGATAATTTCCAGCGGTTCAACCCGCACCGGGAGCGATGTGAGGAACCGGACACTCGGATCCCAGATTTCGACGCCGGTCAGGAATGCGACACCGTCCACGATCGGATTGCGAAAATAGAGCAGCAGGAAACCGAGAGCCAGTCCGGCGAGCGTTCCCATCGTCCCGATGGTGGTGCCGGTGGTCACGAATATCTTGAGCAGACTGCGCCGCGTTGCACCCATAGTGCGCATGATCGCGATGTCGCGCGTCTTCGCGCGGACCAGCATCACCAGGCTCGAAAGAATGTTAAAAGACGCCACCAGAACCATGAAACTCAGTACGAAAAACATCGCCACACGCTCGACCTCGAGAGCTTCGAACAGCGTCGAGTTGATCTCTTTCCAGTCGGCAATGGCCGCCCGCCCGACCAGCGTATCACGCACGGGTTCGAGGATTTCGCCCACATTGTCGGGGTCGGTCACTGTCACTTCGATCAATCCGACCGTATCTCCCAGCAGCAACAGCGTTTGCGCATCCTCCATCGGCATGATGACGAATGTTTCATCGAAATCGTAAAGCCCGATCTCGAATATCGCCCCGACTTCGTATCCGACCTGGCGGATCGATGTTCCGAAAGGGGTCACGCGGCCCTGAGGGTTGATTACCGTGATCGTGTCACCGACCCGAGCACCGATATTTGATGCAAGACGTGATCCAATCGCGACCTTTCCGCTCTCGGGCACGATATCCGCGATATTGCCGAGCAGAACCTTGTCGCCAAGATCAGCGATGTCTTCAGCCGTGTGACCGCGCACGAAAATGGCGACCGCCCTGCCATTGAAACTGGCGAGTAATGGTTGTTCGATGAGCGGCGAGGCGCTGATAACGCCCTCGGTCGAGCGGACCTGCTCCAGCGTGGTTTCCCAATTGTCCAGCTTACCGCCATAAGCCTGCACGACCGCATGGCCGTTGAGGCCAGCAAACTTGTCGAGCATCTCGCCCCGAAAGCCGCCCATTACGCTCATCACAAGCACGAGCATCGCGACCGAGAGCATCACTACGCCAACCGAAATTCCGGCGACAAGCGCGATGAATGCCTCACCCTTACCCGGCCACAGGTAACGCTTGGCAATCATTCGTTCGAAAGGTGTAAGCATGCAGAAGTCGCGCTGGCCCAATGGTTCTGAACGCAGCCTGTAGAGACGACGCCCCTCACGCACAATCCGCCTGTCGTTCGATCCTGTTAGTAAAGCGCCCTTGCCGGAGTGGTTCCTTTCCCACCAGGAGAAATGGGGGCACATGCCGCCTGACCGCCCTTGTAATTGACCCGTAACATCGCCATTGAGCACGCACTCACCCGGGCAGCGCAGCGGACAGGTCTGGCGATGGCACACACGCTCTCCAATTTTACGCATCCTTATCTTGATGCAGACGGCGACAAGCTGCGCGAGGAATGCGGCGTGTTCGGCGCGATCAACGCCGCCGATGCCTCTGCTGCCACTGCTCTGGGCCTGCACGCGCTCCAGCATCGCGGTCAGGAAGCGGTCGGTATCACCAGCTATGACGGGACCGAGTTTTATTCGCGGCGCGGCCTCGGCCATGTCGCGGAAAACTTCTCATCGTCCGAAGCGATCGCCGAACTGCCCGGCCATATGTCTGCGGGCCATGTCCGCTATTCCACCACCGGCGGCGCTGGGCTGCGCAATGTGCAGCCGCTCTATGCCGAGCTAGCCAGCGGCGGGTTCGCAGTGGCGCATAATGGGAATATTTCCAACGCCAGGGCTTTGCGCAAAGATCTCGTCGACAAGGGATCGATATTCCAGTCCACGTCCGACACCGAAGTGATCATCCATCTTGTCGCGACGAGCCGATATCCGACTATTGCCGACCGCCTGATCGATGCGCTCCGTTTGGTTGAGGGTGCGTACGCGCTGATCGTCATGACGCCCGAAGGGATGATCGCATGCCGCGATCCCCTGGGTATCCGTCCGCTCGTCATGGGTAAGATGGGTGACGCGGTTGTCTTCGCCAGCGAAAGCGTTGCCTTCGATGTGATTGGCGCGGAACTGATCCGAGAGGTCGAGCCGGGTGAATTGCTGCAGGTCGATTTTTCGGGCGAAATCAAGAGCGTCCATCCATTCGGCAACCCTTCACCCCGCCCCTGCATATTCGAACACGTCTATTTCAGCCGTCCGGACAGCATCTTCGCCGGGCAAAGCGTTTACGAAGCGCGCAAGGCCATCGGGACTGAACTCGCCATCGAGGCGCCGTGCGATGTCGACCTCGTGGTACCGGTTCCTGATAGCGGTGTCCCCGCGGCCATCGGCTACGCGCAGCAATCGGGCATCCCGTTCGAACTCGGCATCATTCGCTCGCATTATGTCGGGCGGACATTCATCCAGCCATCGGACAGCGCGCGCCATTCCGGTGTGAAGCGCAAGCATAATGCCAATCGCGGACTGGTCGCAGGCAAACGCATCGTGTTGATCGATGATTCGATCGTCCGCGGCACCACAAGTATGAAAATTGTCGAGATGATGCGTGAGGCCGGTGCAAGCGAGGTCCATTTCCGCGTCGCAAGTCCGCCAACGGCGCATAGCTGTTTCTACGGCGTCGACACCCCCGAACGCTCGAAACTTCTCGCCGCGCGCATGGAGCTTGAGCCGATGCGCGAATTCATCAAGGCGGACAGTCTGGCGTTCATTTCCATCGACGGCCTGTACCGCGCTGTTGGCGCGAAAGGCCGCGACAAGTCTTGCCCACAATTCTGCGACGCCTGCTTCACCGGCGACTATCCGACATCGCTCACCGATCTGGGCAGCCCGGACCAGAAAACCGCCGAATTACCTTTCGCAGATCCCAAGGCTGCCTAAATCATGACAGACACGAAACCGTTCGAAGGGCAGACCGCCCTCGTCACCGGCGCGAGCCGAGGAATTGGTGCAGCGACCGCAATCGCTCTCGCCGAGGCGGGCGCGCACGTCATCCTCGTGGCGCGCAAGGTCAAGGCGCTGGAAGAGGTCGAAGACCGGATCCACGCGGCCGGCGGCACGTCAACGATTGCGCCGCTCGACCTGACCGAAGCAGACGCTGTGGGCAGGCTCGCAGCCGCCATTGCCGGGCGGTGGGACACGCTGGATATTCTTTGTCTGTCAGCAGCCTATTTGCCGGAGTTGACACCGGTTTCGCAGTTCGACCCGAAGCAGTTCAACCAGGCCGTCATGACCAATTTCGTGGCGACGCAGGCTGTTCTCGCTTCGTTCGACCCCTTGCTGCGGCGCGCCAAGAATGGCCGCATCATCGGACTGACCTCCAGCGTAGGCGCAGGGCCCCGCGCCTTCTGGGGTGCCTATGGTTCGACCAAGGCTGCTTTTGACAATTTGCTGGAAACCTATGGCGCAGAAGTCGAAAAACTGAGCCCGCTTCGCGTTGCAATTGTCGATCCGGGTGCGACCAGGACGGAAATGCGCGCGCGCGCCTATCCCGGTGAAAATCCCGAGACGGTGAAACCGCCCGAAAAAGTGGCCGAACGGATCGTCGCGCTTCTGCAGGAAGATTTCGCAACCGGGCACCGCGAACGCGTTGAGGGGTAAAGCTGACGTCATTCCGACGACGCGGCCTCAGAAAGTCACAATCCTAACGATCGGTTAACCATTATCTGCAAGGTAGTGGAAAGGCCGCATGGTCGATGCCGCTCTTTGACCAACTTACCAAAGACCAAACGGCGAAGAGACCAACCGCTGATTGAATGAGGCTTTGTAAGGCTATGCCGAGCGAACACGATACATACAGGGTTGCAGCGCAGGAAGATCGCTGCGCGCCGCGCACCAAGCTCACGATCCCCGCCACATTGCGGGCTTCGGGTGGCCGTGCGTTTCAAAGTGTGGTCCAGGACCTTTCGATTTCCGGCTTCTCCGCCGCATCGATCAACCGCATGCACGAAGGCCAGGTCTGCTGGCTGACGTTGCCGGGTCTCGAATCGCTCCAGTCCGAAGTGGTCTGGTGGGACAACTGCATCGTCGGCTGCGCATTCACGGAGCTGCTCAGCCCGATCGTGCACGACAACATCCTGCAGCGCTACAGCAACACCGGTATCATCCGCACCGCCATTTGAGCCGCCGCACAAGCGGCGCGATCAGTCGCTGGCCGCGGCGATCTTCTCGACCACAGCACGCGCCAACGCGCGATTATCGCTGGATGTCGCTTGCGGCCAGTTGCTGACGATGGCCACGACCAGGTTCCTTTCAGGAACGATCGTGATCGCCTGACCGAATATCCCCTGAGCGCCGTAATTGCCGCCGGGGAAGGTCCACCACTGATAGCCATATCCAAACCCGGTATCGCCGAAATCGACTTGCGAGTCGCCCGCTTCGGCAAACCATCCGTCCGGCACCTTGCCCGCACCGCCTTCCAATGCGAACTGGCCCATACGCGCGTAGTCTGACAGTCGCAGCGACAGGCAGCACCCACCGATGTTCCCGCCGCGCGGATCGATCATCCAGAACAGCCCGCCTTCAAAGCCTGCTGGCTCGACGATCTTTTCCTGCGCATATTCCGCCAGCGGCAATCCGACCGCGTTCTCGACCAGAAGCCCGATCAGATTTGTCTCGCCGGTTTTGTAGACCCATTTTTCACCGGGCTCCGCTTCGCGCTCCAGCGTTTTCATCTGCGCAACAATCGCGTCCGGCCCAAACTCCACAACATAGCGGTTCATCTGCGCCACATCGCTGTTTGGGTCGGTATAGTCCTCGTTCCAGGCGACACCGCTCGTCATGGTTGCGATCTGCCGGACCGTCACGCCGTCATACGCCGAACCGGCAAGCTCTGGAATGTATGCCGTCACCGGGTCATCGAGGCTCGCGATGAATCCATCGGCAAGTGCCGCGCCAAGAAGAGTGGACGTGAAGCTCTTGGCCACCGAGAAGCTGGTCCAGCGATCCGCTTCACCCAGACCGAGGCCATAGTTTTCGTACCGAACCCTGCCATCCTGCAGAACCATCACCCCGGCAGCGCTCGTCTGCGATATCAAGGCTTCCAAATCACTCTGGATTTCGGCGCTCAGCGGTTGTCCGACCGGGAGCATGCGCGTTTCCGAAGCGGCGGGCACCTCATGCCCCGCAAACCAGCTCTCCATATCGCGGAACCGCTGCGACCGCTCGGCATCGTCCCAGAAAAGCACCTGCAATTCGGACTGGTCTCGCTCCGGAGGAGTGACCAGTTGCACCGGTTGCAGCGGCTCTGCGGGCACTGCCACGCCGGGCGCCACGCTCCCGGTACAAGATACGAGCACGAGAGCAGTTGCCCCGATAAAGACCGTATTGCGCAGCTTCATTCTTGTCCTCCCGCCGGATATCCCAGCTCAATCCTTGACCAGTGTCACCTGATGCACGTCGATATTGCCTGAGAGAAACCCGCCCTCACAGTATGACAGATAATAGCGCCACAGGCTGATGAACCGGTCATCGAATCCGTGAGGCAGACGTCCCTCGGATACGGCACGATCGAAACTGTCCTTCCATGTCCGCAGCGTAGCCGCATAATCGCGACCGAAATCGGTCTGATCGGTCCAGCGGAGCCCCCGCTGCTCCGCGAGCGCGCGGAATTCCGAGGTCTTGATCAACATGCCGCCGGGAAAAACATAAGCTTGAATGAAATCGGCCGATTGCGCGTAGGTTTCGAACAGATCGTCCGCCATCGAGATATACTGAATCGCAGCGCGCCCTCCGGGTTTGAGGCTGCGCGCGACGCAATTCATGAAATCAGGCCAATATTCGCGGCCCAGCGCCTCGACCATTTCGACGCTGGCGATGGCATCGAACTGGCCGCCCACATCCCGGTAATCCTGTTTCCTGAATTCGATCGCCGGATCGGAGTGCGCGCGGGCAAATGCAAGCTGCTGGTCCGAGAGGCTGATAGCGGTGACCTTCGCCCCGCCCTCTGCGAGCGTACGCGCCATCGAGCCCCAACCGCAGCCGATTTCAAGCACGGTTTCGGACCCCGCCACCCGGTCGGCGATCGCTGCGAGCTTGCAGGCTTGCGACGCGGCAAGGTCGCCTCCGGTCAGCCCTAGCCCGCTTGAATAGGTCATGCTTGGATCGAGCCAGGCGCTGTAAAAGTCGTTTCCGAGATCGTAATGCGCGGCAATGTTGCGCACCGATCCAGCCTTGCTGTTCTGGTTGAAGCGATGCGCCAGCGCTGCGATCCAGCGGAACGGGCCGATGCTGCGCGCGGTGTTTCCCAACGAGCGAGCGTTGGCGCCGAACAGTGCGAAAAGGTGGGCGTAATTGTCCGCCTCCCACTCGCCGGCTTCGTACGCCTGATACCAGCCTACCGACCCATTCGTGGCGAGCCGGATGAGCGCACGCCAATCTTTCAAGTGGATTTCGACATCGAAGCCCTGGGCTCTTCCGCCCAGGACGCGCATGGTGCCATCGGGCAGGTGCGAAGTGAGCGAACCGGTTTCAAGCCCTGCGTCGACCCGGTCGAGCATCGTCTTGAATCCGGGAGCGAAAAGTCTCGCCAGAAAACCGGGCTGCGGCGCAAAACGCGCGCCGCCCGCCAATAGCGGTTCACCTCTCATCCCCTGCGCGCTCATCGCAGTCTCTTAATCGGAGGAATCATGATGGGGCAAGGCGCAAGGAGCCGGTGCTAACCGTTTTTCATCGCTCGATAGGCCTCCAGCGCGCGCTCGCGCCCGGCTTTGTGGGGGATGAGCTTGTCCGGATAGTCCCCGCGCTTTTCGTCGGGGGGATCATGGATGTCGGCGTCGGACAGATCATTCAGTTCAGGCACGTATTCGCGGATATAGCCCGCCGCATCGAATTTCTCTGACTGGCTGAGCGGCGCCATGATCCGCACGAACATGTTGGAATCGACGCCTGTCCCTGAAACCCACTGCCAATTCGTCGCATTGGAGGCATAATCGGCGTCCACCAATGTATCCCAGAACCACTGTTCTCCCCGCCGCCAGTCGATCAGCAGATGCTTGATGAGGAAACTCGCCGCGATCATCCGGACGCGGTTGTGCATCCATCCGGTCTGCCACAGTTGCCGCATCCCTGCATCCACGATCGGATAGCCTGTTTGCCCCTTCTGCCACGCACGAAGATCGCCCGCAGCTTCCTCGTCCTTGTCAGGGTTACGCCATGCGATCCGGTCGTAATCCTCGCGGTAATTCTCGCTTGGATAGGCGGGGAATTGCGCGATTACATTCTGCGCATAATCCCTCCAGACCAGCTCGCTTTCGTAGGTTTCCCAACCGTCGGAACGCTTGTGTTTCAACGCGTGCCATATCTGGATCGGAGAAATCTCACCGAAATGCAGATGCGGCGACAAGCGCGACGATCCGTCGATCGAAGGTAGATTCCGCTGGTCGTCATAATCCGCGACATCGTCCTCCCATTCGGAGAGGCGGGTGTGCGCTGCATCTTCGCCAACCTCCCAGAAATCGGCAATCCCGCCGGACCAATCGGGCTTCGTCGGCAACAGGTCCCAGTCCGAAATGACATCGCTATCGGGCCAGTTCTCGGGCGAAGAAATCGTCTCCGGTTCGGGCACGGTGTCGCGAGGGGGAAACTTCGCTTTGCTCGATTTGTAGAACGGTGTGTAGATCTTGTACGGGTCGCCCGATCCGGTGGTGATGAAACCGGGCGGGAAGATGTAATTGCCGTCGTAGAGCTGCAGGTCGAGCTTCTCGTCAAGCTTGCCCTGGGCCTTGCGCCACCACGGTTCGTAATGACGGTTTGCGTGAACAGTGCCTGCGCCGACTTCCTTTGCGACCTTGCACAGCTCCTCGACCGCATCGCCGCGCCGCAGAATGATTCGGGAATTGCGTTTGCCAAAGCTTTTGCCAAGGCTTTCGAGCGAATGATGCAGCCACCACCGCGACGCGCCGCCATAGGCGTGGTGGTCGGCAGCTTCGTCATCGAGCACGTACACCGCCACGACAGGACCTTGTGCGGCGGCGGCATGAAGGGCGGGATTATCGGCCATGCGCAGATCGCGGCGCAGCCAGAGAATTTGCGGTTCGCTCATGTGAGAAAGAGCGCGTTAGTCGGCGGGGAGTTCCTTGCATTCGACATCGGGCAGCGCGACCGAGAAACGCCCGCGAGCGCGCGGATCGTAAAAGCGGGCATCATAGAGAATGACCGAACCATCTTTTGCGCGCACGCCAAAAGGCGCTCGCGACCATAAGAGGAAGGCATCTGCCTGAGATGAAAGCTCGGTTTCTTTCACAAAACCAAGGCTGCACTGTCCGACTAAATCGCCATCAATCCGGTAGGCGCCGCGACGTTCGCGTATAATGGTCTCTCGCTCCCAGGAATTGATAACGAGGGGGCTCTCAATCGAGGCTAATCCGGTCCGCGCGAAAGTCGCCTCTTCGGCAATCTTCGTGATGAGGCCATTTGCAGCGACATAGACAGACCCGATGATGATCCCGATCCACGCGGCCCGCTGCCAGTTTCCGCCCCGCTTTTCTCTCCGACGCGACCACCAGACACTGCCGATCAGGATGGCCCAAAGCCACACGTCGATAATGAACAGCGTGTCGCCGTAGAACCACCGTGAGGAAAACGGTTCGAGCAGCCGGATGCCATATACGTTGAACCAGTCGAAGACAGGGTGGCTGAGGCATCCGATCAGGGACAGAGCAAACAGCCATCCGAAATGCACCGGCAGGCGCTTTTCGGGCCGCTTGCCGCGCTTTGCCTGCCAGCGGTCGAAGCCCCAAAGCAAACCGGCGAGGATCAAAGGCAATAGCACCATGGCAGGCGGACCATGCGTGATCCCGCGCCGAAACCCGAGATGCTCGGTTCCCTCCAGCCAAAAGAAGCACGCTGCATCCACATCGGGCAGATTGGCCCCGATGATCAGCGCGGGCATGCCCAGGCCGGTCTTCTTCTTTAGGCCCGTTTGTCCAAGAAGCGCGCCGACCAGGCTGTGTGTCAAATTGTCCATGCCGGGCCGCCTAACCGCCGCTTGCCATCAATGCGAGTGGAAATGCAGCGCAACCCGGCCTATCGCACCGGCATACAAATTGGAGAACCCTGGCAAGATGAGCGAAACCGGTCCGTACGTCCGCCCCGACATGAAGGCATTCATCGATGCGCTCAAAGCGATGAATGGTCCAAAAATCGCCGACATGACGCTGGAAGAAGCGCGCGCGTCCTATGTCGCCTTGCATGGTATGGCAGATCGGCCCGCACGCGATCTAACAATGATCCGCGACCTCTCCTGCCCAGGGCCCGCCGGCGACATTCCTCTGCGTCTGTACGACACGCGCGAAGGACGCGATCCTGGCCCGGTCATCACCTTCTACCACGGCGGCGGGTTCATCATCGGTGATCTTGAGACGCACCATGCGCTCTGCACTGAAATCGCCATGCTTTCGGACCTGCCTGTTGTCGCGGTCGATTACCGGCGCGCACCAGAGGCCCCGTTCCCACAGCCGATCGAGGATTGCGAAGCGGCCGCGCGCTGGATCGCATCCAGCCCATCCGAGCTTGACCGCGCGGTGACTGGCCTGATCACGATGGGCGACAGCGCAGGCGGCAATGCGAGCATCGTGATTGGACAATCGCTCGCCGCAGACCCGGCGGATGTACCGATAATCCTGCAAGTGCCGATCTTCCCACTGGCTAGCGATGCTATAACATCGGAAAGCCTCGAGGAATTCAGCGACGGGTTCGTGCTGACGAAGGAGACGATAGAGTTTTTCGACGCACAATATGCGGCGGACAAGAGCGATAAGCGTGCGATCCCCATCCTCGGCGATCATTCGAACGCTCCGCCAACCGTGCTCGTTACTGCCAGCCTTGATCCGATCCGCGATTCAGGGCGCGACTACGCCAAGGCGCTCGCCGACGCGGGCCGCGATTTCGTGTTTCTCGAAATGAAAGGCGTCACGCACAGTTTCACCAATTTGCGGCAGGCCGTCCCAAGCACGCAAGGTGACGTCGAACGGATAGTCGCGGCAATGAAATTCATGCTGGACAATGGCTGAGATGGCGAGGAACGCGAGCGAACTGCCGTATCGCCCTTGCGCGGGGTTTATGCTGGTCAACAGCGAGCGGCGCGTATTCGTGGGTGAGCGCATCAATCCGCGCACGCACGGTTTCTGGCAGATGCCCCAGGGCGGGATCGATCCCGGCGAAGACCCGCAAACAGCTGCTTTGCGCGAGCTGGAAGAGGAAACGGGGATCGCTGCCGATCTCGTCGATATCGTCGCCCCCGCATCGAAACCGCTGCATTACGACCTACCGCCCGACCTGCTTGGGAACGTCTGGAAGGGCAGGTATCGCGGCCAGATCCAGTATTGGTATCTTGGTCGGTTTCTGGGTGAGGATTCCCACATCGACCTCGAAACGCATGATCCTGCAGAATTTCGCGCGTACAGATGGGTCGAACCTCAGCTGCTCCCGGACCTCATAGTCCCGTTCAAGCGCGACGTATATTCAGCGCTCGTTGCCGAATTCGTACCGCTGATCTGAGCGCCGGGATCAATTCTCGAAGCGAAAAGCTATCCGCGGCCTGTCGTCTTTTGCGCGCGCAGCTATGAAAGACGGCATCGCCTCGATCCGGTCGAACCAAGCCGAGATATTCGGATACTTGCCATCGAACGTCCCTTTGTCGCGGGCAGCATACATCGGGTAGACCAACGTTATGTCAGCCGCGGTAAGGGTATTGCCGCCGAAGAAAGGCTGCGTCCCGAGGTCTTTTTCCATCTCGCCAAACAGCGCATCGATCCGGGGATTGACGAACAGCTTGCGCACCTGCCCGAAAATCGCCTTGAGCAGCGCACTGATTGGCCAAGGCGTGCGTGTCTCCAGCAGGTTCAGCACCATGGCAACGCCCTGTATCGACATCAGCGAACCTTGGGCCGCGTGAAACCAGAACAGGTGCCGCGCACGGTCCGGATGCCCGGCGGAGGGCCTTAGGTCGCTGTCGGGATATGCGTCCAGCACATGATCGATGATTGCATTGCTTTCGGCGAGGACGAGATCCCCATCGGTCACCACCGGCGCGGTCCCCAGTGGCGACAGCGCTTTATAATCGTCCGGGGCCAGACTGGTCTCCGGATCGCGGTTGTAACTCTTCAGCTCGTATTCCGCGCCGAGTGCCTCCAGCAGCCAAAGGATGCGGAAGCTTTGTGAATATTCGAGGTGGTGGAGCGTCAGCATGATTGTGGAAGGCCCCCCATTGTGCCTAATTGCTGGTCGGCCCATCCTGGGGCGTTTCCGCGGCGAGCCGCGCTGGTGGTCCGGCGTCGATGACACCTTGCAACGAAACCGTCTCCGGGCAGTTGGCGCCGCACAGACTTTCAAGCCGTGCGAGATTACGCTTGGCCTTTTCAAGCGCGCCTTTCTCAACCAACGCTTCGCCTTCGCCCGAAATGGCGGCGAAATTGTCCGGATCGCGGATCAGAGCTTCGCGGTAAAACCGGATGGCCTTGCCCTGCAGGCCGTCCTGCCTGGCGGCGGCCGCCAGCTCTAAGAAGATCGGCGTATAGGCTGGATCGACGGCAAGAGCCGCTTCAAACGCATCGATGGCAGCTTGCGTATCGCCTGCACTCAGCAGGGCGCGGCCTTCCATGATAAGTGCCGCGGCTCGCGGATCTGCGTCCGGATCTTGCGCTGTGGTTACGCTCGCGGTCGTGACCAGAAATAGCGACAAAGCAGCGGCAGCTGGCGCGAAACGCATAATTTGCTCCTTGAATGCAGCAGGCCGGGAGGTGGCGGACTGGGCCATATAGCCCGTGGCTATCACGCTGAACGGAGAATGGCGACAAAAAACCCGTCCGTGCCGTGGTGGAACGGATCGAGTCGGATGCCCTGCCCGCGAGGGGTTCCAAGCGGCAGTTCAGGCTGTTCCGCCTGCCAAGCTGGGTTGCGCTTGAGGAAGGCATCGATCCTGTCCGAACCTTCGGCATCGAGCAGCGAGCATGTGATGAAGGCGATCCTGCTTCCGGGCTTCGTCAGCTGCGATGCGATATCCAGCAACTGGTCCTGCAAATCTGTATATTTCTGGAGCAAATCCGGCGTCAGCCGCCACTTCGCCTCCGGCTTGCGCCGCCATGTGCCCGTGCCCGAACAGGGCGCATCGACCAATACGAGATCGGCGGAACCGCGATGATCCGACAGCGCCTCAAGTTCGGCGTGGGGGTTCATCAGCAGTGTCTCGATAATCCCGGCCCCGGCCCGTTCAGCGCGTGGAGCGAGTTTGGACAGCCGCCCGCGATCAGTGTCGCTGGCGAGCAGTTTTCCTTCATTGCGCATCGAGGCAGCGAGGGAGAGTGTTTTCCCGCCCGCTCCTGCGCAAAGATCGATCACGGTCTCGCCGGGCATGGCGCCGGCAGCGAGACAGGCCAACTGGCTGCCGTGATCCTGCACTTCGATTTTGCCTTCGCGGTATTCGGGCCACTGCTCGACCGCCGTGCCCGCAGGGAAGCGCAGCGCCTGGGGGGCTGCGAGCGGTTCGCCGCGCTCGGGAAGTTCGAGGCCCTCTCTGTCGGCCTTGAGAGCATTTACCCGAATATCGAGCGGGGCCCTCCCCAAGAGGCTGTGCGCGGCATCACCTACGACACCCGATTCCGCTAGCTTGCTCACCAGCCAATCAGGCGCGATTCCGCTCGCCGCTCTCGGTTCGCCTTCGTGTATCGGTTTCGGTCCGTGCCCTTCCCCGTCGAACAGTACCGAGAGTGCGGCATCGGTCTGCGCCAGGCCGAGCATCGCCGCCCTCCCGCTCTCGGGCACTTCACCGCAATGCCGGATCGCGCTGTAGACAAGCTCTCTGACCGCGCGCCGGTCTTTCGATCCGGCGTAGCGCCGCTGCTTGAAATATTTTGCGATCAGCCGGTCCGCAGGAGCGCCTTCGCGCCGTGCCGCCTCGATCACTTCGTCGAGCAGCTCGATGGCCGCCTGCACGCGAGCCGAAGGAGTCACTGTGACCGGTCTTCGCGGTTTCCGCGCTGCTGATCGAGTTCGCGCAAGAGCGCATCATATTCGCCGTTCTCAGGTACGCGCTCGCAAAATGCTGCGAAACTCGGAGCATCTCTCTCATCGGCAGCAATACGCTCCCGAATGATCGTCTCGCCTGCCTGCCTGCACGCCGCTTCGCTAGCGTAAAGCGCAGGATGGCGCGACAGGACAGGTCCGGACGCGGTGTCATCACGAAGATCCAGGATGAACAGCATGAAGGGTATGAACAGTTCCATCGCCTAGCGCGTCGGGTAGTTCGGCGCTTCGCGGGTGATCGCGACATCGTGGACGTGACTTTCCGAAAGGCCCGCATTGGTGATGCGAATGAATTTCGCATTGCTCCGCAGATCCTCGATCGTGGCCGATCCTGTATAGCCCATCGCCGCCTTCACCCCGCCGACCAGCTGGTGGATCACATTCGCTGCTGGCCCCTTGAATGGCACCTGCCCCTCGATCCCTTCGGGCACGAGTTTCATCGCCGACACGTCTTGCTGGAAGTACCGGTCGGCGCTGCCGCGCGCCATCGCTCCGACACTACCCATGCCGCGATATGCCTTGTAGCTGCGCCCTTGGTAGAGAAATACCTCACCAGGGCTTTCCGCAGTCCCGGCAAGCATCGAACCGATCATGACAGAGCTTGCTCCGGCAGCGAGCGCCTTGGCTGCATCGCCGCTGGTGCGCAGACCCCCATCGGCGATCACTGGCACACCCGATTTTGATGCCTCTTCGGCGCTTTCCATGATCGCGGTGAGTTGCGGCACGCCGACACCGGCGACGACCCGGGTCGTGCAGATCGAGCCAGGTCCGATGCCAACCTTGACGGCATCAGCCCCTGCATCGATCAACGCCTTGGTCGCCTCTGCCGTCGCAACATTGCCTGCGACGACCTGGACCGAGTTGGAGAGTTTCTTCACCCTCTCAACCGCGCGTGCAACATCGATGTTGTGCCCATGCGCCGTGTCGATGATGACAACGTCCACCTCGGCATCGATCAAAGCTTCCGAGCGTTCGAAGCCCTTGTCGCCAACAGTCGTCGCAGCCGCAACGCGGAGGCGCCCCGCACTGTCCTTCGTCGCGTGAGGGTAGGTTACCGCCTTTTCGATATCCTTGACCGTGATCAGCCCGATGCATTTGAAATCATCATCGACCACCAGAAGCTTCTCGATGCGGCGTTTATGCAGCAGCCGCCGCGCATCTTCCTGCGATGTGCCAAGCGGCACCGTGGCGAGGTTCTCGGTCGTCATGAGTTCGCGCACGGGCTGAGCCGGATTTTCCGCAAACCGAACATCGCGATTGGTCAGCATCCCGACCAGCTTGCCATTGCCATCTGTCACGGGGATGCCGCTGATCCGGTGCTGTTCCATCAGCGCCTGCGCATCGCCAAGCACCGCCTCCGGACCAATTGTGATCGGGTTGACGACCATCCCGCTTTCGAAGCGTTTGACGGCGCGCACCGCCGCACATTGATCCGGCAGTTCGAGATTGCGGTGAAGCACGCCGATTCCGCCCATCTGCGCCATGGCGATGGCCATGTCGGCCTCGGTCACGGTATCCATCGCGGCCGACAGGATCGGGATGTTCAGCCCGATATTCCGCGTCAGCCGTGTCTTGGTATCGGCCATGCTCGGCAGTACGCTGCTTTCCGCAGGGCGCAGCAGCACGTCATCGAATGTCAGACCAAGAGGGATGTCCATATGCGCCACTTTCAATTTCAGGCAGGCCGTCGTCGGGCGGGAGAATCGTGGCGGCCCATTTAGGCGCGCTTTTCGCTAAGCGCTAGGGCTTCGGCAGCCGCTATCGACGTTATTCGCCGCGGGCGGGCGCATATGCGGCAGTGCTCGCAAACCTTCGGACCAGTTCTTCATGCAGAAGCAGGTCGTCGATAGCGCCGCCCAGTTCGATCTTATCCAGCTCATCCCCCGCCTGGTGGTAGTCGGAAGCAAGATAGGGACCGAGTGTTATCTCAGACCCGAATGCGGTCGAAAGGAACACTGCCGGTACGCCCTCCTGCAGCAGTGCCCAACCGTCCTGCCGCTGCACGAATTGTTCGGCGAAAGAGCGATCGCCGAGCTCTCGCCCGGAACTGGCTATGACGTCCAGGATCACAGGATCGAGCGGTGTTCGACCCTCCCCCACAAACCCGACTTTGCTGCCGGCCGGAGCAATGGCGACGGTATCAAAATTGAAGGCCGCGACAATCGTATCGAGCGGCATGGGCGGCGCTTCGGTAAACGCCTGTGCGCCGAGCAGCCCGGACTCCTCTCCGCTCGTCGCCACGACATAGATGTCGCGGTCATGCGGTCCGGCCGCGACAAGCCTGCGAGACAATTCGAGCAAGCTCGCAACTCCGCTCGCATTGTCGACGGCCCCGTTGCAGATGCGGTCTTGGGCCTCCGCTATCCCGCACTCTCCAAGATGATCCCAATGCGCCATCAGCACGATTGAACCGGAATTCGGCACAGTACCCGGAATCTTGCCGATGACATTGTGGCTGGTGAATTCAGCGCGATTGGAATTCGCCTCGACCGTCGCGGCCGCATAGAGATCTATTGGTGAGAAATCGGCGCCGTCCGCCAGATCGACCAAAGCTGCCCAATCATCCTTGCCGAGAGCCTCTGCAATCGCGGCATGGGTCGTGAACCCGGTGAGAGCCGATCCGTTTTCGCTCGCGAGCGATATCTGCTCATTCGCAAAGACGCGGTTCACGCTGGCGATTGCATCATTGTCTTCCACCACGGTGATGATGGCGGCGGGACGTTTTTCGAATAGGATCGCCCGGCGCTCAGGGCTCACTCCCGGCTCACCCAGCATGACCACGACCTTGCCGGTGACATCATCGTCGGGAACGCTTTCCGCTTCCCTGCCAACGAAGACCACCTGACCGTTTTCAACAAGCTCGCGCCTACGTGCGGAGAACGCAACGGCAGTTGCTGGATCAAGTTCGATGGTCTCGCGGCCAACGGTTATCGCGATCCGGCTCGTGAAAGGTTTGCTGCTGACGAGTTGAATCGGAGCACGCCATGCGCTGCCCGGGTCGTTGGTGCCAGAAGTCAGCCCGATCGCCTCCATGCGCTGCGTGATGTAGGCGACGGTGCGTTCCTCACCAGCAGTTCCGGGCTTGCGTCCGCCAAAATCGTCACTGGCCAGAACGGCAATGTCCTGCCTCAGGTTCTGCTCGATCGCCAGGCGTTCGTGCGACGGCACGCTGGCGATGGGCGCGCCCGCGCATCCGGCAAGCATCATTGCCGCCGCAAACACCAGCCCCCATTGCGCCCCAGTTCGGATCATTCGGCGGTCCAACCCCCATCGATGCTCCAGTTCGCGCCGGTGACGTTGCCAGCCTCCTCGCGGCACAGGAACGTCGCCAATGCGCCGACTTCATCGGGCTGCACAAATTTCTTGGTCGGCTGTTTTGCGAGCAGGACATCGTTGATGACCTCTTCGCGCGAAAGGCCCCTTGCCGCCATGGTGTCGGGGATCTGCCCTTCGATCAGCGGAGTCCAGACATAGCCGGGGCTGATACAATTGGCGGTCACACCGGTCTGTGCAAGCTCAAGCGCGATGGTTTTCGTAAACCCGGCAATCGCATGTTTACTAGCATTGTAGGCGCTCTTGAACGGGGAAGCGGTGAGCGAATGCGCGCTCGCCGTGTTGATGATCCGGCCCCAGCCCTTCTCCTTCATTCCTGGCACTGCAAGCCGTGATGTGTGGAAGGCCGCCGTCAGATTGAGCGCAATGATCGCATCCCATTTGTCGGTTGGGAAATCCTCCACGGGCGAAACGTGCTGCATGCCTGCATTGTTGACGAGAATGTCGACTGTGCCGGTTTCTGCCATCATTGCCTCGATAGCGGCAGGATCGAGCAAGTTGGCGCCGTTGAAATCCGCGTCCAGTTCCTGACGAACCTTTTCAATCTCATCGGCGTCGCCAAGCCCGTTCAAAACAATCTCTGCCCCCTCTGCGTGCAAACAGCGCGCGATTGCGAGACCGATACCTGAGGTTGAACCGGTAATAAGTGCACGTTTGCCTTTGAGGAACATCGGTAACATCCGTGAATTGTTTGACTATCGAGCCTTCGCCGCTTGCGTGATCGGTGTCCAGAGTTTTTGAACGCCGCTATCTCAAGTCAATCATGTTCACGGGGAAGGCTGAACACCGGGGAGAATATCAGATGCGGCTCAATCCATTCGACACGTCCAAGATCAAGGTTCGCGGCGGAGGTGGAGGTGGCGGCATGCGCCGGGCTGGCGGCGTGGGCTGCGGGACGATCGTCATTGCGATCATCGGCGCGGTCGTATTCGGTCTCGACCCGATGCAGACGATCGGTGTCGTCGAAGGGGTGCAGCAACAGACGGCGCCGCAGACGCAGCAGGCAAATGTCAGCGAAGAGCAGCTTTGCAACAGCAGTGCCTACGCGACGGAGGCCTGCAATGCCCTGCAAAGCCTCAATGAAACCTGGCAGCCCGAATTCGCGCGCGCCAATGTCGGGTTTCAGCAACCGGAACTGGTCCTTTATCCTTCGGGCCGGGTCGCGACACAGGGATGCGGGACCGCCTCCTCGGCAGCTGGACCGTTCTACTGCCCGGCCGATTACGGCATCTACATCGACACGTCATTCTACGATCAGCTCGCCCAGATGTCAGGCACGGGCGGCGATTTTGCGCGCCTGTATGTCATCGCTCATGAATACGGGCACCACATCCAGAATCTGACCGGCCTGGCTGGTCAAGTTCGCAGCCTGCAACAGCGTAACCCCTCGCAGTCGAACGACCTGCAAGTGCGCATGGAACTTCAGGCGGATTGCTATGCTGGTGTCTGGGCCGGGAAGAACCGAAACCGCATCGAACCCGGCGACATGGAGGAAGGCCTGCGGGCCGCCAGCGCCATCGGCGATGACACGTTGCAACGCCGGTCAGGTCAGCGCATAAACCCGGAGAATTTCACTCACGGTACAAGTCAGCAGCGCATGAGCGCGCTGCGGCGCGGATTGGAGACGGCAGATGACAGCGCGTGCGACACATATTTCGACCTGCGTTAAGGCAGGTCTGGCATCCGCCGCGATCTGGCTGCTCCCCGCCTCACCGCTTGCGGCACAGGTTCAGCAGGAAGAGCCCGATGCCGAAGAAGTCGCTCGCACCCCGCTGACCGATCTCAACATCGATCCGGAAGATATTCCGGAGGTCCTGATTGAAGCCGAGGCCAACCCCTATCTTTCCGACGGGCTGGTCAGCTGCAATGCCATCGTGAGCGAGATTGCAAGGCTCGATAGCGTGCTGGGTCCGGATTACGACCTCATCGGCTCGGGAGATTCCGGGCTGAGCCGCGGACAGGTCGCGCAAAGCGTCGTCGGGTCGTTCATTCCCTTTCGAGGGATCGTTCGCGAAGTCTCCGGCGCAGCGGGCGATCAGCGTAAAGCGCGATCCGCGGCCACGGCAGGCATGGTTCGGCGCGGTTTCCTTAAAGGGATCGGGCAGGAACGCGGATGCGCCTACCCTGCAAGACCGCGAGCGGAACAGATCGAGGCGACCGAGCAATAAAGAAAAACCGGAGCGGTTTGCGCACCGCCCCGGTCGTCGACCTTCAAACGTGGTCTAGGTTCAACCTTCGCGCGCGTTTTTCTTCCAGTCCCTGATCTGGCGATCGAGCTCTTTCAAAAGGTTGCTGCGCATCTCGCCCGTGATCTCCGGGTTTTTGGCGATCGCTGATCGCGCTTCCTTGAGACCTTTCAAGGCGTTGGCCATTATATTGGCCTGGCAGAGATAGACTTTGTTCCTGCCGCCTCTGCCTTCGACGAAGGTGGCAACCTCATCCGAATCGCCCCGGCATTGCATCTTCACAACGGTCCGACCCTTGTGGTTGCCCGAGTGGTTCATTTCGACCAGCGCAATCTCGGCCTCTTTGATCGCCTCTTTGACTTCCTCGTCGACCTCTTCGAGTTCCACGCGAAGTTCTGCCAGAGTTTCTTCGAGTGCCTCTTCCATCTCTTCAGCTTCAAGCTCGCCGTCATGCGAAGCCGAGTGAACCTTTATGACCTTGTAATCGCTGCCCGGCTTCTTTTCGTCCTTGGACTTGCTGATGACCTTCACTGTTTTGGCCTTCTCGGTCGCGTCACCGCCTTCGACGCCGGTGTCGGGATCGACCACGATGATCGTCGGTGACGAAACAGCCGGAGCAACAGGCGGCACAGGAGGCGCGGGCGGAGGAGGCGGTGTCGGCGCCGACGGGGCCGCAGGCGGCGGCGGCGGTGCAGGCTGATCGGCTGCGCTGTTTTCGGCGTAGGTGACCGACGCAGTGAGTGGCAGAGCCAGAACGGCCGCCCCGACGAGCAGTCGGCCGGCCATCCGGCGGCGAGAAGAGGTATCGGACATTTTCAGGCTCCTCAAACGGTGAATTATCGATTTGTCGCCAAGCACCGGGCATGCCATCGGCGCAGCCAGAGCGACATTAGGGCCAACGGCTGTGCTGGCGATGAGACTGGCGTAGGTCGCGCGCTCTTCGATCGGTTTTTCGGCAACCACTCGCGCATCGCACGCGGCCTCCTGATCGCGCCGCATCGCCAGCCAGCCATAGTGGCTCAGCGGGTTGAACCAGTGCAGCGCGAACAGGGGCTGGACGATGATATTGATCAGCAGATCATTGGCCCGGTGGTGCGACAGTTCATGAGCCAACGCGAGATCGCGCGCCGCCCTGTCATCGAGAGCCATGAAACCTTCCGGCAAGGCGATCACGGGATCGATCACGCCAAATGCAAGCGGTGCCTGTGTGCCGGGTGTTTCGACGAGCCGGATCCTCCCCGAACGTCCCATTTCCCGCGCGTCTCGCAGCAGATCTGTACGGAGTTCGAAATAACTGGCAAAACGCTGCCATAAGAAGACGGCAGCGCCGGCCAACCACACCGTGCATCCTACCTCAACCCAGGGGACTGCGAGGAGAAAGGATGAAAAATCGAACGATGTGAGAGGACCGGTCGCTGCCAATCCTGCATCCGGGAGTGAATCCGAGCCCGACTGTGTCGCAACAGAAGCATCGGCACCCTGATCCAGGATTATCAATGTCCCCGTTTCGGCAGGCGCTGCGTCTTGCGGAGCCAGCCAATGGGGCAATGTTATGGTCGGAAGGACCAGGCGTAATGCCGGCAAGATCCACAAGGCGTAAGCCACCTGCGGACCGAACCACCGCGCAACCGGACGCCTGACGATCAGGACGAATGCAATAAGCCCCGCCGTCCAAAGGAGTGTTTCGAATAGCCACTGAGTCATTGTTTCAGCTCCTTCAAAAGAGCTTCGATCTCAGCCAGGTCATTCTCGCTTAAAGCTTCGGATTCGGCGAGATGCGCCACCAGCGAGGCGGCTTTACCTCCGAACAGCCGATCGACCAGGCGGCGGGATTCCCCGCCGACATAATCGGAGCGCGCCATCAATGGGCTGTAAAGAAAACGGCGGCCATCGGGCCGCGTCTCGATCGCTTGTTTCTGAACCAGGCGAGACAGCAATGTCTTGACGGTCGGAAGACTCCAACCGCGCTTGCCGCAGATTTCGTCGCAAACTTCGGCAGCGGAAAGCGTGCCCCGATCCCACAGCACTTCCATGACGGCGTGCTCTGCTTCGCTGATACGTTCGGGTCCGATAGTCCCGGAAGATGTGTCTTCTGACTTACTCAAGACGGCCTCCCAACTGCTTGATTACACCTGTAGTCACATCGACTACGTCTGTAAACCTGAAGCGCAGATGAATGCGCGCATTGCGCCCTTGCTCTTCGCCGAGCGAACGATATCACCGGACGAATGACATGGAAGCTTTCAGCCCTTGCCGCCCTCACCCTCTCTTGCCCCCCCACTGCCGCAATGGCCGAAGAGATCCTGCCGGAAACAGCGCCCATTGCGCTGAATTCCAACGACCCAGCGATGGAGACTGTCGGTGATCTGGTCTTCATGGGCGGCGTCGAGCTGGAGCCGGGCGAAGCTGAAATCGGCGGCATCTCCAGCCTCGATTGGGATGAAGGGGCTTTCTACGCGGTCATCGACGATGGACGCTGGATCAGGCTCACGCCGGACGAGATTGATGGCAAGCTCGTCGATGTCATCGCCCTCGAGACCGGAACACTGCGCGATCTTGATGGCAAGAAACTCCGGAAGAAACGCGAAGCGGACGCAGAGGCGTTGACGCGATCTGCGGATGGCGCGTGGCTGGTCGCTTTCGAGCATGATCACCGGATCTGGCGTTATGAAAGCCTGGACCAGCCGCCGACGAGCACTCAATTGCCGATTGCGGACCTCGCTTTCGGCGCGGAGGCGAATGCCGGATTGGAAGCGCTCGCGCTATCGTCGGACGGATTGATCGCTTGCGGGGAGTGGACCGGCACCGACATCCCCAATTGCATGCGGGAGCGCGGCGGCGGGCTCGTCAGTTTCGAGATCGATCCACCGGGACCATTGAAGGAGCGCGGCGGTGTGCCGACTGATGCTGACTGCGCGAGCGACGGCACCTGTTACATCCTGTTCCGCAGCTATTCGCGTGAGCTTGGCAATGCCTCGGCCATCGTCGCGATCGATGCCGACAATACCACAAAGACCCTCGCGACCATGCTGCCACCAATGACACTCGACAATTTTGAAGGGCTGGCCGTGCGCGAAGAGGCTGGACGGACGTATCTCTACATCGCGTCCGACGACAATTTCTCCGATAACCAGCGCACTCTCCTGATGAAGTTCGAGGTGGCCTCAGCGCGAAAGGATATGCCGCTCGACACGCCGCCCACAACAACCGGGACAGAACCACAATACGATACCGTCAGCGTTGTCATCGAAACCCAGATGGGTGACATCACCGTCGCGCTTGAAACCGAACGTGCGCCGATCACGGCGGCGAATTTCCTGCGCTATGTCGATGAAGACCGATTCGATGGAACGGTGTTCTATCGCGCGATGTCGCTCGACCGGGAGCCCCGGCCAAACGGTTTGCTGCAAGGAGGCACCCAGTTTGATCCCGCGCGCATTCTGGACGGGATCCAGCACGAGCCAACCAATGTCACCGGCCTCAGTCATACGAGCGGCGCGCTGTCGATGGCGATGGGTGAACCAGGCACGGCCAACGGCGATTTCTCCATCATGCTGCAGGACCAGACAGGTCTCGATGCGCAGCCCGGATCCGACGATCCCGTCTGGAAGAATGGCTACGCGGTGTTCGGTTACGTCACCGATGGGATGGACGTGGTTGCAGCGATCCATGCCCGCCCGACCGATCCGGATGCGGGCGAAGGTTGGATGAAAGGCCAGATGCTGGCCGATCCCGTAACGATCATAGATGTGCGGCGCGTGGCCAGCACTGCCGAGTAAGCCTAATCCCCGACCGCCGGGCGTCCGACCGGCGCAGTCGCCACCGATGGTATCCTGTTTTCGAGGTCGCCCAGCCACGCGCCGACATTCGCGCCCACGGAGACCTGTGGAAGCGACGCTGTCAGGCGGCCTTCAGCTTCCCATAAAGCGATCTGACGGGTGGCTTCGCGGGCGGCTTCGGACAGGCTTTGCGGCTTACGCAGCGCCCGGTTGATCAGGGCGTCGCCGTAGAACGTCCAATCGTTCTCTGCTTCGCATCCGAACGAGGTGCGCTGAGCAGCAGCGGCTGTCAGGATCGCGGTGTCAGGGCTCGCAAGCTCAGGCACGAATACACCTGAATAACACGCGCTGATGATGAGTAGGCGGCGTTCGATACCGAGCTCATCGAGCACAGCCTTGAATCGGTTCGGCGAGAATATCCCGTAACCCTGATCGCCATAATGATTGACCAGCCCCACCTTGGCACCGTGGCTGGTGCTGTAGAGCACGAGTACGTCCTCAGCGGGATCCATCATTTCGGCGATGTGCGCGAGACTGAGGATCAAGCTTCGGATCGAACCGCGAGCCAGATCGTCGCGGGTTCCATCTGCCCCGGCTAGCGTGAGCGTTCGCCCCTCACCTCCATATCGGCGTGACAGCACCCTGCCCGCCTCGCGTGCTTCGCGAGCGAAGACGGGATCGCTGTCGAGCGCCACAGCGATCACATAGGCATCGATTGTGCCCGGACGCTGGGGTGCGAGACCATCCAGCGCTGCGGAAAGCCGCCGGTTTTGCTCCAGCATTTCCTTTGCCGGGATGCCGCGCTGCATGTGCGGCGCAAGTTCGAAGCTCTTGAGAGCCTCGTCCCGATCTTCGCCGATGGCCAGATTGGGAAACGGCTCGGTGTGTTCGGGCGGCTGAGTGCGTGTACCGGCTCTGTCCTGCGAAAGCGCAGGGACAGAGGCCAAAGCAAGCAGTGAGAGCCCGAAAAGAGCGCGCGTTATCATGAACCGAAGCTGCCCCGGACGGTTTGTCCGGTCAAGCGGCGAGATCGGCCATGAAGGGAATTAGTACACGCGCGCTTTTGGTTCGATATAGGTCGCATCGTCGGTCAACGTGTATTCGTGGACCGGACGGTAATCGATCTGGATGTTCGATCCGCTCCCACCCCAGCCTTCGAACCAGGCGACCGTGTGTTTCATCCATTCTGCGTCGTTGCGATCGGGAAAATCCTCGTGCGCGTGGGCACCGCGGCTTTCCTTGCGGTTCGCTGCCGATGCCATGGTGACATTCGCCTGTGCCATCAGGTTGTCTAGCTCGAGCGTTTCGATCAGGTCGCTGTTCCAGATCAGCGATTGGTCGGTGACGTGAATGTCCTCCATCCGCTTGTTCTGGTCGGCCAGCTTCTGCACGCCTTCGTCCATCAGCTTCGTATCGCGGAACACGGCGGCATGCGCCTGCATCGCTTTTTGCATGTCGGCGCGGATCGCCGCTGTTGGGGAGCCACCTTGCGCATATCGGAAGTGGTCCACCCGGCCGAGCGCGAAATCGGCGCTGTCGGCAGGAAGTTCGGGCTGGCTTGCACCGGCTTTCACATTGTCCTTGAGATGCAGGCCGGTCGCGCGGCCGAACACCACGAGGTCGATCAGCGAGTTCGAACCGAGGCGGTTTGCACCGTGGACCGAGACACACGCCGCTTCGCCCACGGCGTAGAGTCCGGGAACGACCGCATCGGGATCGCCATCGCGCAGCGTCACGACCTGTCCGTGATAATTGCAGGGGATGCCGCCCATATTATAATGGACGGTCGGCGTCACCGGCAGCGCTTCGCGCGTCAGGTCGACGCCGGCGAAGATCTTCCCGCTCTCTGTGATGCCGGGCAGCCGCTCTGCAAGCACCTTCGGATCGATATGATCGAGGTGCAGGTGGATATGATCGCCTTCAGGCCCCTGCCCGCGCCCTTCACGCATTTCGAGCGCCATCGAACGGCTGACAACATCGCGAGAGGCCAGATCTTTCGCGCTCGGAGCGTAGCGTTCCATGAAGCGCTCGCCTTCCGAGTTGGTCAGATAACCGCCCTCACCGCGTGCGCCTTCGGTAATGAGGACGCCCGCGCCGTAAATGCCGGTCGGGTGGAACTGGACGAACTCCATGTCCTGCAGCGGCAGACCTGCGCGCAGCACCATGCCGCCGCCATCGCCCGTACAGGTGTGTGCCGATGTCGCGGTGAAGTAGCAGCGGCCATAACCGCCGGTTGCCAATACCACGGACTGCGCACGGAAGCGGTGGATCGTGCCATCGTCGAGACACATAGCGATGACCCCGACGCACTTCTTCACGCCGCCCTCTTCGGACATGATGAGGTCGAGCGCGAAGTACTCGATGAAGAAATCCGCATCGTATTTCAGGCTCTGCTGATAAAGCGCGTGCAACATCGCGTGGCCGGTCCGGTCAGCCGCGGCACAGGTGCGCTGCACCGGAGGCCCTTCGCCCATATTCTGCATGTGGCCGCCGAAGGGACGCTGGTAGATCGTGCCATCTTCGTTGCGTGAGAAGGGGACGCCCGCATGTTCCAGCTCGTAGACAGCCTGAGGAGCTTCGCGAGCGAGGTATTCGATCGCATCCTGATCACCCAGCCAGTCCGACCCTTTCACGGTATCGTACATGTGCCAGGTCCAGTGATCGGGCGTGTTGTTGCCGAGGCTGGCCGCGATGCCGCCCTGCGCAGCAACCGTGTGCGATCGAGTCGGGAAAACCTTGGAGATGTTTGCAGTGCGAAGGCCGGCTTCCGCCGCGCCCATCGTTGCGCGCAGACCCGATCCGCCTGCACCCACGACCACTACGTCGTAAGTGTGGTCGATAATCTTGTACGAGCCCTTGTGGGCGCCATGGGACTCAGTGGTAGCCATCAGGCCTGACCTCCAAATGCGAGACTGGCGACACTGAAGACAGAGAAGGTCCCGCCAGCGATAACCGCGATATTGAGCGCTGAAAGCAGCGCGAATTTCGTGCCGTAATTGTGGACGTAATCCTCGATCAGCACCTGTAGGCCCAGCCGGGCATGCCAGAACAGGCTGACGACAAGCAGGATCATCGCTGTCGCCGAAATCGGCTGCGCCAGCCAGGAACTGACCGATGTATGGCTGTAATCTTCCATCAGGATGAAGCTGATGATCAGCCAGCTCATCAGGACAAGGTTGCTGATCGCCGTGAAGCGGTGGACGAGCCAGTGATGCGCGCCGTCATGCGATGGCCCCAGACCGCGGACGCGGCCGATCGAAGTACCGTTACCCATGCTCGCTCTCCTCAGCCCAGTATCACGAAGGCCCAGAGGGCGATGGTAAGAAAGATCGCGATGACCGGCGAGGCGATCGACCAGAACCGGTTGGTGTCGAGTTCGTATCCCGCACCGATATCCAGCACGAAGTGA
This sequence comes from Erythrobacter ani, assembly GCF_019204025.1. Classification (GTDB taxonomy): domain Bacteria; phylum Pseudomonadota; class Alphaproteobacteria; order Sphingomonadales; family Sphingomonadaceae; genus Erythrobacter; species Erythrobacter ani. The sequence continues at coordinate 1,023,325 of NZ_JAGSPB010000002.1, read as the reverse complement.
CGAAGCCCGCTCATCATATGCGTGAAGAACGCCCAGGACAGACCGAACAGCACGATCCAGCCGAACGGTGAGGTCATCGCATTGACGAACGTCTCATACGCGTCCGGCCCGCTCGCAATCGCGCCAAGCCACCAGACCAACACAAACAACCCGACCAGCGCCAAGCCGTCTCCGGTTGCGCGGTGCAGGATCGATACCAGCATGTGGGGTCCCCACCGCCATATCTGGAGGTGCGGCGAAAGCGGTCTTTGGTTCATGGCTATCCCGTTCGAACTGTATTTGCCCTACCCACTTAGCGGTCTTGCCAGATGAGGCAAGCGGTGAGCGCTCGACTCCTCTTGCAAAGTTTCGGATAGAGCGTTGCATGAGTTTCATTCTAGTCACCGGATCAAGCCGCGGGATCGGCGCAGCGGCCAAGGCCGAACTGGCCGCACGCGGTATCGAAGTCATCGGCCATCAGACGCGTGAGGGCGATGGCGGCAACATTGCGGCCGACTTTACCGATCCGGGCGCTGCGCAAACGTTGTGGGACGAAGCGCTGGACCGCTCGGACGGCGATATCGCTGCAGTCGTGAACAATGCGGGCCTGTTCGACGCAAACCCTGTCGAACGATCGGACATCGAATGGCTGGATGCCTGGGAGGACACGCTTCGCATCAATCTGACTGCCGCTGCGCAATTGAGCCGGTTTGCAGTGCGGCACTGGCAATCGCGCGATCCGGGACCCGATGGCGTGCGCGGTAGGCTGGTCCATGTTGCAAGCCGCGCGGCCTATCGCGGGGACAGCCCTGCGCATTGGCACTACGCCGCTGCAAAAGGCGGCATGATCGCCATGCACAAAACCATAGCGCGGGCCTATGCAGCTGGCGGCATATTGAGCTTCGCAATCACGCCGGGGTTTACCGACACATCCATGGCAGGCGATTACCTCGACAGCAGGGGCGGCGCAGGCCTTCTCGCCGACATACCGCTGGGCCGGGTCGCAACGCCGGAGGAAATCGGACGGATCATCACTTTTTGCGCATTGGACGCGCCGCCCAGCATGACCGGCGCCGTCATCGACGCCAATGGAGCCAGCTTTGTCCGGTAATTCGGGATGGAAGCTGACGGCTTTCGCTTCCAAGGCAGACGTGCAGGCGGCTCTGCTGGCGCATGACGACATCGAAGACTGGGATTTCGATCTGGTCGTTTCCGGACGCGAAGTGGCTGAGGATCGTCCGCTTGAGTGGGTTCTGGAAGGCTGGTTTCCAACCAAGCCCGGCACTGCGCAGAGGAAAGCGCTGAAGAGCCTGTTTGCGGGCAAGCCTCCCAAGATCGCGATAGACGAGTTACCGGATGAAGACTGGCTCACTCTCAGCCAGCAAGGCGCACCGCCGATCAGGGCGGGCCTGTTCCATGTTCACACGCCCGACTTTCCCCCTGACGATGGTGCGATCAACTTTGCGATCCCTGCCAGTCAGGCGTTCGGCACCGGCCAGCACGAAACGACCGCTGGTTGTCTTGACATGCTTGGCGCAATGAAGGCCAGCGGCGCGCATCACCGCGCTATTGCGGATATCGGGACGGGCACGGGCTTGCTCGGTTTTGCCGCGATGGCACTATGGCCCCGCGCCGAAGCGACAGCCTCGGACATCGATCCGGTGTGCGCAGGCGTGGTCGAGGACAATGCACAGCTCAACTCGGTCGCGCTGGGATCGGGACGCGGCGAGATGACGATGGTGATCGCAGAGGGAATGGACGATCCGCTGCTTCAGGCCCGCGGCCCCTACGACCTTTTGATCGCCAATATCCTTGCCGGGCCGCTGGTGGAACTGGCTCCGGATTTTGCAGCAGTAGTCGCACCAAAAGGCAACGTCCTGCTCGCCGGCCTCCTTGCAGGTGAACAGGAGCGCGCGGTCCGCCGAGCTTACCGTATGGCGGGCTTCAGGCTTGCTGCCCGCCTTCAGCGCGGAGACTGGGCGATACTCTGGTTCAGACGGCGACATGTCCGGTAGATCCCAGGCGCTGAAATGCGTTGCCTGGGCGGGAGCCGCGCTCTTGATTGCAGCGCCCCTGCTCTTTTTTTTGTCCGCGTGGATCGGCTCATCCATCCCGCGCAATTCCGGCTGGAGAGAGGCAGACCAGGGCATTGAAATCTTCATCGGCGAGAACGGCATTCACACCGAAATCGCAATGCCGGTGGTCACCGAGATCATCGACTGGCGCGGGCAATTTCCGATCGGCGATATCGCCGCGCCCGCGCGCGCCTATACCCATGTCGCGGTCAGTTGGGGTGAGCGCGCTTTCTTCCTGCAAACACCGACCTGGGCGGATTTGGACCTCGGTGTGGCCGCGACAGCGCTGGTTGGCGGCGAAGGCGTCCTCCACGTTGCCTGGTATGTCCGTCCAGCTCCCTCAGACGATTTTCGGCCCGTGCGCATCAGCCGCGAACAGTACGCCGCGCTCACACGCGAAATCACCGCGCAGCTCGTTCCTGAGGAAGGCCGCGCCGTCTACAGTGGATATAGCCAGCATGACGTATTCTACGATGCGCGCGGGACCTACCATCTCGGCAACACCTGCAACCAATGGACCAGCGAAAGGTTGGCATCCGCGGGGATCGCAACGGGTTGGTGGACGCCCTTGCCTGGCGGGGTGATGAAATGGGTGCCGCCAATCGGCGAGCACTAAGTGAGCGCAAGCTCAATCCGGCGACGTTCCAGAAACAACCGTTCGGCTCGCGGAGGGCCCAAGGCCAGCGCTTCGTCGAGCGCTCTTGCTGCCGCCGCTCGGTCGCCGATGCGTGCGAGCAGATGGGCGTGCGCGACATGTAGAGGACGCGCATGGCGAAGCCGCTCGACAGGCAGCGTTGCCAAGGTTTCGAGTGCGGGCTGCGGGCCCTCTACCTCGGCAAGGGCCAGCGCGCGATTGAGCGCAACCATCGGTCCCGGCCGCATCTCCATCAGCACATCGTACAGCGACAGGATCGCCCGCCAGTCCGTCTCGCCGCCGAAAGCCCGCCGCGCATGGGTCAGCTGGATCGCCGCCATCACCTGATAGGGGCCGCTTCGCTCGACGCAGGCGGCGCGGTCCATCCATGCTCGCGCCTGCTCGATCGCTTCGAAGTCCCAGCGTGAAGTGTCCTGCTTCGACAACGGGATCATCGCTCCTATGTCGTCGAGCCGCGCGGTCTCGCGCGAACGGGCGAGCATGACAAGAGAGGCAAGCGCCAGCGCTTCGGGTTCCTCCGGAAGGAGTTCGGCGATCATCGCGGCCAAGCGGCCGATTTCTGCGGACAGTTCCGGATCGATTTCGCCAGCAGCATCCTGGTAGGCGGCGGTATAGGCAAGCTCGATCGTGAGCAGCACCGCTTCGAGGCGCTCACCCCAGTGCCGCCGATCGGGCAATTCAAATGCGATTCCGGCCTCACGCACCTTGGTCTTGGCGCGGGTGATGCGCTGAAACATGGCCGGCTCGCTGGTCAGAAACACGTGCGCGATAGCGCTCACCGGCAAGCCGCAAACGACCTTCAGCGCGAGCGCTGTGCGCGCCTCGATCGCGATGGAGGGGTGGCAGCAGATGAAGATCAACCGCAACCGCTCATCGGGGATCGCTTCGGGGAGTTCGACGACATCGCTCATGTCCTGCCCTCCTTCATCAATCAGGGCCGCAGCTTCGCTCGCGCGGGCGCGCGCTGTCTCCTTGCGGATCGTGTCGATGGCCTTGCGCCGCGCAACGGTCATCAGCCATCCTTCGAGGCGATCCGGAGGCGTATCGAGCGCGAGGCAGACCTCCATTGCCTCGCCGAACGCATCCTCTGCCGCATCGAGATCGCGGAGCCGCGCGGCGAGGGCTGCAACCAGCCGTGGCCGCGCGGCCATGCATCGGCGCGCAAGGTCGGTGCCTTCGGTCACCCCTCCATCGGCCAGACCGGACGGACTTCCACCGCGCCCTTACCCGGGACCGGAATCTGCTTCGCCCATTCGAGCGCGTCATCGAGGCTTTCGACGTCGATGATGTAGAAGCCGCCGAGTTCCTCGTGCGTTTCGGCAAACGGGCCGTCGTGGAGCGCGTGACTGCCATTGTTCCACTTGATCGTGGTCGCAGTGCTGCCGGGCTTCAGGCGTTCGCCGCTGAAGGCGATGCCCCTTTCGCCCCATTTCTGCGCCAGCGCCATATGGCCCGCGAGCGTGGTCTCCATCCGCTTCGCGCCATCATCGCCTTCATAGATGCTCTCGTCCTCGTTGATCAGCAGCATATATTGCATGTCTCGTCTCCTTGGCTCTCCGCGCCAGAATGGCGAGGCTCCGACACTGAGACGAAGGAGGCAAGCCGGATTCGACAGCATGTCGCGAAAAATCTCGGAACGTGCGCTCCGCCCGCCCTTTAATGAGGCAAAGCCCCGCAATCGAAGGATACCCCCATGGCCAAGACCCTCCTCATCACCGGCGCATCTTCCGGCATCGGCGCCGCAACGGCGAAAGCCGCAGCGGAAGCAGGTTGGAACGTAGTCCTCTGCGCGCGCTCTGACGATAAGTTGAAAGCGCTTTCCGGCGAAATCGGCGAGGCTGCACTCGCGATCACCTGCGATGTAACCAAGCGCGATGAAATCGCCGATGCGCTCCAAGAAGCTGCCGAGCATTTCGGCGGGATCGATGCCGTCTATGCGAATGCCGGTACGGGCGTTGAAAAAGCCGGGATCGAAAATGGCGATCCCGATGAATGGCACGATATGATCCATGTGAACATATTGGCGGTGCTCTACGCCGCGCATGAGGCCATCCCGCATCTCAAGAAAACAAAGGGCCACTTCATTGTTACCGGATCGAAAGCCGGGCGGGACACGTTCAAGGGATCGGTCTATTCGGCGACCAAATGGTTCGTTCACGGCTTCGGCGAAAACCTGGCCGAGGAAATGCGCGAATGGGGCGGCCGCGCGACGATCATCGCGCCCGGTATGGTCGATACCGCTTTCTTCGACGAGCCAAAGCCCAGCAAGATCCAGCCCGAGGATGTCGCGAACGCGGTCGTATTCGCGCTTGGCCAGCCGAAGACTGCCGCCGTGCGCGAAATCTACATCATGCCGAACGACTAGGTTGCGCTGTCCCTCTGGGCGGGGGGCTTCACCGCGTGGAACGCTGCAACCGCGCGGGTTACGGCCTGCATCATCTCCATGCGCGCCGGGATCGGCTCGCGCGTTCTCCCGATAAGGACTGCGACGCCGTATTCCGATCCGTCGGGAGCAATAAGCAGGCCGACATCGTTGTATCCCGATTGTTCGCCATCGAAGACCTGGCCGGTTCCGGTCTTGTGCTCGATCCGCCATCCTGGGGGTAAACCGCCCTTCAGCCGCCGCGGCCCGCTACGCGTGCGTGAGAGGATTTCGCGCATGTACCAGGTGGAGTCAGCCGACATCAGCTCACCGCGCGCGAGCTGCGCCATGGCATGGGCAATTCCGAGCGCGCTTGCTCCATCGATCGGTTCGGCGAGGTATCCCTCGAATGCCTCGCGCCGGAGATTTGGCGCAACGCCATCGCGAGCGCGGTAGAACCGGTCTCCGTAGGAATAGGATTGATCCCACCGCAACCCTGCAATGGCGCTCTGTTTGGTACGCTCATCCGCACCGAACTGGATCATTCCCAGGCCTGCGCCATCGAGCCAGTTCTGGACTGCTTCGGCCCCGCCGATGCGCCTCAGCACACGATCGTTCGCGGTGTTGTCGCTGCTCGCAAGCGCGCGTTCGATCAGGTCGCCGTAATCGCTTGAGAAGCTGCCGCGCGACCGCACTACGTTTCTGATCGGTTGGTAGAACAGAGTCAGATCCGCGCGGCGGATCGACACGCTCTCCGACAGATCGAGATCGCCCGCATCGACCTGCGCCAGAGCCGCCATCGCCACCCAAAGCTTGCTCACGCTTTGTTGCGGCATCAGCCGGTCGCCGTTGAAATCGTAGGCGTTTCTGGCTTCGACATCGATCACGGCGATGCCGATCTCGCCCGAGATGGAGCTGCCGATCTCGGCGAGCTGCTGTTCGAATGCAAGTTCTGCGGGCGTCGGGACCCGGTCCGCCGGCGGCTCACCGATCGGAACCTTAACAGTCTGGGGCGCCGGCCCCGGACTCGCCGCGGCGAAGACGAGTGCAACGGCCAAAATCGGTATGAAGATCAACAAGAAACGCGAGAAAACGGCCATGCACCATCAATCCGTCGCAGCGTAAAGGTTTCCGAATATTCCTGAGACCCAGGCACTTTCTCGTGAACCGCCTATCCGGCCTTGCAAAGCGTGGCTTCGAGAAGGTTCAGCGCGTTGCGAGTAAACGCGTCCATGTTCGCGATACGATCATCGCTGTCGGTCTCGATCGTCGCCAGTTCTTCCGCGCCCGGACCGGCGACCGCTGCGACGCTGCGCCCCGATGCGACACCCATCGGATGTTTGCTCGACCCGGCAGACCCGCTCTCCGCTATACCCCACTGCGCGCCCATCCGATCGCGAATCGCGCGGGCCTGAAGCATGGCATATTCATCGGTTGCCGAGCGCATCCCCTCATAGGCATCGCGCGGCAGGTCGAACAGCACGTCGCGCGCCTTGAAAGAATATACGATCCCGCCACCGACATAGAATTGAAGCGCCCCCGGCACTGTCAGCAGACACGCGGCAATCAGGCCCCCCGTCGCGCCGTCCGCCACCGCGATCTTTTCACGTCGTGTTCGCAATATCTCGGCAATCCGCACCGCCTGCGGATGAAGTTCGCGCAGCAGGTCCATCACCCGGCCTCGGCCACGATTTTCGCCCAGCCTGCCTCGTCGATCGTTTCGATCCCCAGTTCCTGCGCTTTCTTGAGCTTCGACCCCGCACCCGGTCCTGCGACAAGCAGATCGGTTTTCGCGCTGACCGAGCCGGAGGCTTTGGCGCCGAGGCGTTCGGCCTGCGCCTTTGCTTCATCGCGGCTCATGGTTTCCAATTTGCCCGTGAAGACGACCGTCTTGCCCGCAACGGGCGAGTCCCGCGTTTCGACCTCGTAGCGCGGAGGGTCGATCTGGCCGAGAAGATCCTTCCACACCGCGACATTATGGGGTTCGTGGAAGAAATCGCCCAGAGCCTCCACCACGCTTGGGCCAATTCCGTCGATACTGGTGAGTTCGGCGGCGGCGTCTTCATCGCCGGCGCGCGCCCTTTCGGCAATGGAGCGAATGGCCGAAAGCTCGTGTACATTCTTCATCAGGTCGCGCGCGGTCACCTCGCCCACATGCCGGATGCCCAGACCAAACAGCAGCCGCGCGGCGTCAGGCCGCCGCTTGTTCTCCACAGCCGCCAACAGGTTGTCCACAGACTTGTCCTGCCATCCCTCGAGCGCGAGAACCTCGTCCCGGCGATCCTTCAAGCGATAGATATCGGCAGGGCTTTCAAGCCACCCCAGCGCGAAGAATTGTGCAATCGTTTTCGATCCGAAACCGTCGATATCGAGCGCCTTGCGGCTGACAAAATGTTCAAGTCTTTGAGTGCGTTGTGCCGGACATATGAGACCGCCTGTGCAGCGCACATCGACCTCGCCTTCCTCGGCCACGGCTTCGCTGCCGCATTCGGGACACTTGTCGGGAAACGCGAACGGATCGCGCTGCGCCTCCCGCGTCAGGTTATCCACAACCTGCGGGATTACGTCGCCCGCCCGCTGGATCACCACCCTGTCACCGGGCCTCACGCCCAGACGCTCGATCTCGTCGCGGTTGTGCAGCGTGACATTGGTTACAGTGACACCGCCCACCAGAACCGGCGCGAGCCTGCCCACGGGGGTAAGTTTACCGGTCCGGCCAACCTGGATATCGATCGCCTCCAGCGTGGTCTCGGCGCGTTCTGCGGGGAATTTGTGTGCGAGCGCCCAGCGCGGAGCCTTTGCAACGAAGCCGAGCCGCCGCTGGTAATCGAGCCGGTCGACCTTGTACACGACGCCGTCGATCTCATAATCCAGGTCAGGGCGCCGACGGCCGATTTCCTCGTAATGCGCAATCATCGCATCGACACTGTCGCTGACTGTTAGGAAGGGCGAGACCGGAAAGCCGCAGCGCTCAATCATGCGCATCATGTCGTGCTGGCTTTCGCAGGGAACCTCGGAGGCCGCGCCCCAGCCATAGGCCCAGAACTTGAGCGGACGTTTCGCCGTCACGCTCGCATCCTTCTGGCGCAGCGAGCCGGCCGCGGCGTTGCGCGGGTTGGCGAAGAGTTTACCGCCCGCCTCTTCTTGCGCGGCGTTCAGAGCCGTGAAATCCGCCTTCGACATGTAAACCTCGCCGCGCACTTCGAACACTTCGGGTACGCCCTCGGGCAGCTCCTGCGGAATATCAGCGATATGCGCGACATTGGGCGTGACGTCCTCACCGACCTGCCCGTCGCCGCGCGTTGCCGCGCGAACAAGCTTACCGTTTTCGTAGCGAAGCGAGCAGGACAGGCCGTCGATCTTGTCCTCGGCGGTGATCGCAACCGGCTCGCACTCATCGAGCGACAGGAACCGCCGAATCCGCGCAGCCCACTCCTCGACTTCCTCGCGGTTGAAGGCGTTGTCGAGGCTCATCATGCGAACCTCATGCGTCACCTTGCCGAGAGGAGAGGCGGCGATTTCGTGCCCGACCTTCTTCGACGGAGAGTCCTCGCGGATCAGATGCGGGAACAGCGCCTCAAGCTCGGCATTGCGCCGCACGAGCGCGTCGTATTCCTGGTCGGAAATCTCGGGATCGTCTTCGGCGTGATAGAGCCGGTCATGCTTCGCGATCGCCTTGGCCAGGCGCATAAGTTCATTCGCGGCTTCGGCTTCGGTGAGATTGTTCATGAGATCCACATGATGCCAAGTTCCGCCATCGTCCAACCCTCTGGCGTTAGCCGAAGTCGGTAGCCGTATCCCTCCGCACCCAGATTGCCATAGGTCGCCCCACCTTCGGCGTGGCATGCCTTGCCCCCGCAGGCGACATTGGCGTGGACGAAGATGGCTGCTTCACCCGTTTCGGTAAGAACCACTCCGGGCCCTTCCCAGTGGCATTCGCCTTCCGCGTAAATATCGGGAAACCGCCCTGATAGGGCTTCGACCAGGTCGGAATGCGCCTGTGTCATGCAGATCGGCCGCTGTTCGAATTGCTCCTGAGAGCGGAATTTTTGGACTACATGAATGAACAGCGCTTCCCGTGGACCATTTGCATTCTCGATCAGCACCTCATCGCCTGCAGGTGCATCTTGCGGGACCGCATCGACGCGGTCCATGAAGACCTCGGGAGGGGGCGGTGGTGGGATCGGCGGTAAGGGGGCGATGTCACGCTCCGGCGGCGTCTCGTCCGCATCTTCTTTCGGTGGCGGGAGCCCCCGTCCAGGCGCACTGGAAGCTTGCGCGCGAGGCGGATCGATGAGGTCTGGAACCGGCAGGGTTTCAGGCTCATTCGAACATGCGGTCAGCGCCGCCATTACAGCGATCGCTAATACGGCGCGCATCGAACCTCCTCCAGCAGCCGGTCGGCCTGTGCCCTTGCCTCGCTGGTAATCTCCATGCCCGACCTTCTTCGACGGAGAGCCCTCGCGGATCAGATGGGGGAACAGCGCCTCAGGCTCGGCATTGCGCCGTACGAGCGCGTCGTATCCCTGGTCGGAAATCTCGGGATCGTCTTCGGCGTGATAGAGCCGGTCATGCTTCGCAATCGCCTTCGCGAACCGCATAAGTTCGTTGGCGGCTTCGGCTTCAGACAAACTCTTCATTAAAAAGTGACCAATCCGGTCGGCACCTTCACTTTGATTTTTCCTGTTCCCGGCTCCGTGGCTATAGCGCCCTCACTCGCTAAGAGCGCGACTTGGTACGCAAATTCACGGCATTCTCCTGCCAATTTGGCGCAGGCTTCCGCCGCTAAATCTATATCGTTGCTCGTCGCTGCTTTTTGCCGTCGATAACAATACAATCTTGCTTCATTCTCAGCGCCAAAACCCCAAACTGCGTGGACGACCATATTGCGCAAATCACGTGCGTCCTCATGTGTATCGACAATTCTCTGAAACGCGACTTTGAGCTTTTCGTAATTGACAACTTCGGTCTCTAAGTCGCTCACAATCTGCCCAAATTGCTTGCGCTCATATTTGAGCCAGTTCTCATGGTCGGCGCCCGTCAATCGTTTCCAAGCTAGTGTGAGAGAGGTCTTAGCGTTTGCCTCATAAACCGTTGCGCTGCCGAGCTTAGCCAATTCTCGCTCAAGAAGTGGGACCTCGAAGGTTTCGTACGTCATCACACCCCCTCCAGCAGCCGGTCCGCCTGCGCTCTTGCCTCGCTGGTGATCTCCGCGCCCGAGAGCATTCGCGCAATCTCTTCCTGCCGCCCGGCATCGTCGAGCAGTGCCACACTCGTCTTCGTCACCGTTCCGCTGGAAGCCTTGGCGATCAGGTAGTGCATGTTGCCGCGCGCCGCGACCTGCGGGCTGTGCGTGACCGCCAGCAATTGCCCCTCGTCCGCCGCGAGCCGCGCGAGCCGCTCGCCAATCGCGCTCGCCACCGCGCCGCCTACGCCGCGGTCGATCTCGTCGAAGATAATCGTCGCCGCGCCGCCCTTTTCCGCCAGTGCGACCTTCAGCGCCAGAATGAAGCGCGAGAGTTCGCCTCCCGATGCGATCTTGGCGAGCGGCGCAAAGTCCGCGCCGGGATTGGTCGCGATCAGGAATTCGCAGGCATCCATTCCATGCGCGCCCCACCTGTCTTCGGGCAGCGTGCCAATCGAGGTCAGGAAGCGCGCCGCATCGAGTTTCAGCGGGGTAAGCTCTGCCGCCACTGCCTTGTCGAGCTTCCGCGCCGCCTTGATCCGCACCTCGTGCGCTTTCTCCGCGGTCTTCAGATAGGCGTCTCGCGCTTCTTTCGCGGCGGCTTCCAGCGCGTCCAATTCGGCCTCGCCTCCTTCGATCGCGTCCAGTTTACCGCGCATTTCGCGGATGAGATCGGGCAACTGATCGACGTCGCAGCGATGCTTGCGGGCCAAAGCGCGCAGTTCGAACAGCCGCGTTTCCGCCTGGTCCAGAGCCTGCGGATCGTGAACGAGCGACTGGGCGGCGGACTCAAGCTTGTCCTCCGCCTCTCCCGCCTCGATCACGGCGCGGTCCAGCGCACCAAGAGCATCGGTCAGCATGGGATGCTCCCCGGCGATCCGGTCAAGCTTGCGCGCGGCAACTCTCAGCGAGGCAAGCGGAGAATCCGAACCCTCCCAGACATGGCGTAATTCTTCGAGCTCGCCCGAAAGTTTCTCCGCTTTCTGCATGTCGGTGCGCGCGGCGGCGAGGCGTGCCTCCTCCCCCGCCTGTGGCTCGAGTGCGGTAAGCTCGGCAAGATGGGCGATCAGCAAGTCCTGATCCGCTTTCGCCTGCTCCACATCGGATCGCGCTTCGGATAGCTGCGCTTCGGCCTTGGCCCATTGCGCCCAGTTGCGGGCCAATCCGGAGAGATCCGTGCCTCCATAGCGATCCAGCAGCGCGCGGTGGCCGCGCGGATTGACGAGCCCGCGATCGTCATGCTGGCCGTGCAATTCCACCAGCGCCGGGCCAAGCTCTCGCAGCAGTGCCACGCTGGCGGGTTGATCGTTGATGAAGGCCTTCGACCCGCCATCGGCCTTGACCTGGCGGCGGATCAGCAGCGGCTCTCCGGGTTCGATCTCGATATCGGCGTCGTCCAGAGCCTCGGCAATTGCTGCCGGCAGGTTGGCGAATTCGAAACCGGCGGTCACGCTCGCCTTTGCTTCACCCGCCCGGACAAGCGCCGTTTCGGCCCGGTCGCCCAGCACCAGTCCAAGCGCGTCCAGCAGGATCGACTTGCCCGCTCCGGTCTCTCCCGTCAGCACACCCAGCCCGCGCCCGAAATCGAGATCGAGCGCTTCGATAAGCACGATATTTCGGATCGAAAGCCGGGTCAGCATTGCCCGCCAGCCTTAGCCCAAGTGTTGGGGCGCGTCACGCGGTGCGCGAGGCAATTCCCACAATCAGGTCAGTTCCCGGAGTCAGGACGGCTGGACGCCCGCGGCGTGATCTTCGACCAGCTCGAAAGCTTTCTCATACCACTCGGTGCCAGGATAGTTCGCGCCGAGCACGGCTGCGTACTTCACCGCCTCTTCACGCAGTCCGATCGCGAGGTTGCTCTCCGTCAGGCGGTACAGCGCCTCGGGCGTGTGGCTGGTCGTCTCGAAGTTCTCGACCACGTTGCGGAACCGGATTGCCGATGCGAGCCACAATCCCGAACGCTGGTAGAATCGCCCGATTTCCATCTCCTTGCCCGCAAGGTGATCGTCGACCAGGTCGAGCTTCAGCCGCGCATCTGCGGCATATTCAGTCTGGGGAAAGCGCCGGTTGACCTCGCGCAGCGCCGTTTTCGCCTGCTCGGTGATCTTCTGATCGCGGTTCACATCGCTGATCTGCTCGTAATAGCTCAATGCGATCAGGTAATACGCGTACGGCGCATCCTTGTTACCCGGGTGGATCGAGAGGAAACGCTGCGCGTTCTGGATCGATTTGTTGTAGTCGCGCGCAATGTAATAGCTGAAGGCGCTCATCAGCTGCGCCCGCCGCGCCCATGGCGAATAGGGGTGCTGCCGCTCCACCTCGTCGAACAGCGCCGCCGCCAGCAGCGTATTGCCCCCGTCGAGCCGCCGCTGCGCTTCGCCGTAAAGCGATTCGACGTCCCGCGCGACGTAGGCCACGTCTTCATTGGCGGAGCCCCCGCCGCAGGCGCTCAGAGTGACGATCGAGGCGCCCAGTATCCCGGCGCGCAGCAGCGAAGTGCGAAGTGTCGTTTTCATGAGGCCAGCCTATAGCCATGGCCTGCGTGAACGCCAAGTGAAGTTGCGGCGACTTGCCCACCAATTTCCTACTCGCGCGTTTTGTGGTTCATAATCCTCCATGACCCGCAAGACAGACCCCCGCACCCGCCGCCTTCCCGTACCCTCCGGCCAGATCCCCGATTTCACTGTCGTCCCGCGCCAGGGCAACCGGCACGACGGCTGGACGCCCGAGCGCCAGCGCGCCTTTATCGAAGCGCTGGCCGACACCGGCTCGATCCACGCCGCCTGCCGGACCGTCGATATGAGCCAGCGCGGCGCCTACCACCTGCGCCGCCAACCCGGCGCCGAAAGCTTCCGCGCAGCATGGGAGGCCGCGCTCGATCTCGGCGTGCAGCGGATCGAGGACGTCGCCATGGACCGCGCGCTCAACGGGGTGGAGGAGCCGCTCTATTCCTACGGCAAGCTGATCGGCACGCGCAGGCGTTACAATGACCGCCTGCTCATGTTCATGCTGAGAAACCGCGCGCCCGAACGCTTTGCTGAGGGCAAGGCCAAGGGGCTGAACGCGGTCGGCCGGATGGACGAGGACCGGCTGCGCAAGAAACTGTTCGCCGAATGGGAGGCCGAGCGCGAGGCCGCCCTCCCCTCGCCGGAGGAAATCCGCGCAGGGATCGACCGGAAAGTGGAAGGCCTGCGGATCGAGATCGAACACCGCCGCCAGCGCGAATGGGACGCGCTATCCGAAGAAACGCGCGAGGCATGGCAGCATTACGAGGCGCTAAAGACGCGCGACATGGAACGGCTCGCCGCCGAGGAGGATGCCCGGCGCAAGGCGCTCTCGGGCCCAAGGGAAACGATCAACGCCGTCCCGCCCCCGGAGAAGGTGGTGGAGCCGAAGGTGCGGAAGACTGTTTGGTCGCTCAAGGATGATACGTTGCGGTGAGTGAAGGCACCTAGCGCTGGAGATTGTGACTTAGGCCACAAACGAGATGACCTTGCGAGTGAGTCATTTCGCACCCGCAAGGAGACAAAAACTGTTTCACCCAACGTTATGTCTCTAAAAGCTCAGCTGTCAGTCGCTTGCTTGGAGGATCGCAAGGCATGATGGCAGGCCGCGATGTGAGCACAAATTCTCTTTGTAGAGCGCCATCAACGTTCTTTAAGAATTTCTAAGCCTAACAAATAGTTGCGATCTATTTACTTGCAGCTAGACTGCTTAAAACAGGGAGGCGCAGATATGGATCTCGAAAGTAAACTCACCGATTTATCGAAAACCGTTCGCGAACATCGAGAAGTCTTGCTGACGGAGGAAGCAGCTAAAAACGCGCTCGTAATGCCTTTCTTACAGGCACTTGGCTACAACGTCTTCAACCCAGCCGAGGTCGTTCCTGAGTTCACCGCGGACGTAGGGACAAAGAAAGGTGAGAAGGTTGATTACGCTATTTGCAACGATGGCAAAGTATCTATCCTGGTCGAGTGCAAGCCTGCAAAAGCCGAGTTGAGCGCGAACCACGCTTCACAACTGATGCGATACTTTCATGTAACAGAAGCGCGAATTGCTATCCTCACAAACGGCGTGATTTTCAAGTTCTACTCGGACACCGATCAAGCCAATAAGATGGACGAGCGCCCCTTCTTAACACTCGACATGGAAAACGTGAAGAAAGCAGACGTGAAGGCCTTACAAGACTTCACCAAAGACAATTTCAACATTGATCGGATTGTCGCGACAGCCGGCAATCTTAAGATGCAAAGCCATGTCGCCAAAGAATTAGAAAAAGAGTTTGCCGATCCGTCCGATGACTTCGTCAATATGATCGCAAAACGCGTCGTCGACGGTCGCGTGACCGCATCGGTTCGTGAGACATTCGAAGGCCTCATCGTCGCGTCGATCAATTCTCTCATTCGCGACAAGGTCAACGATAGACTCACTTCTGCATTGCAGGCGTCGAATCCCATTGAGGCTGACGACAGTGATTCATCAGCAGACGATGGCATAGAAACGACAGAGGTTGAGATCGAAGGTTTCAATATCATTCGCGCAATTGGCACGCGAGTAGTCGATCCAAGCCGTATCGCCATTCGCGATCAGAAATCCTATTGCGCGGTCCTTCTTGACGATAACAACCGCAAAACGATTGCTCGTCTCCACTTCAACAGTCGCACGGCTCGATATCTGGGTACGTTTCATGGCAAAGATGAAACTCGCCATTCGGTCGACGGGCCGCGTGATCTCTATGGATTCGAAAAGCAAATCACAGATCGCATCAAAGAACTTGAGATGTAACCGAAAATCATAGCATCAACGCGCAACCAAGGCGTTCAGGATATGCTTGCTAATAGCGCGACGGCCTGACCATTGGGTCTTTA
Source organism: Erythrobacter ani (assembly GCF_019204025.1). GTDB lineage: Bacteria > Pseudomonadota > Alphaproteobacteria > Sphingomonadales > Sphingomonadaceae > Erythrobacter > Erythrobacter ani. Next base: position 1,008,201 of record NZ_JAGSPB010000002.1, on the reverse strand, counting down.
ATAAGTCTTTAGCGACGCTGGGGTCTTGCTTTCATGCGAAACGTAACGGTTCGCTCGTACCTCTGCCAATCCGCTCAAACGCCCAATTTCTGTTTATTCCCTACTCCACGCGTCGTCCTAAATGCACAGTCTAGGTGCTAAAAATGAAGCGTAAACAAACGGACCCTACTCAGGCTACCGTCCTTTGGAATCGCGTTCTTGTACCTCAAATCGTTAGACCACCGCGCTCAACAATAAGCTGCATGAGGAATTTGGTAATACTCCTCACATACCTCTAATCGCAATCAAAGGGGCGCAGAAATGATTACACGAATACTTGCCGATGAAGACGGGGCTACCGCAATTGAGTACGGACTCATTGCAGCGCTTATCTCGCTTGCAGCGATCATTGCTTTCACCAGCCTCGGCCTGAATCTCGAACAGGTTTTTCAGACTGTCGCAGACGGAATGGCAGGGTAGCGAAAGCCGCCACGCGCTGTTCTCGGGGCCGTGACCAAAGCAGACCGTGCTATGTTCCAAAGGCTCACGGAACCCATATTAGTGGCAAGTCATATCCATCAATACAGCGGTTCGTGATCTGTTTTTACATAACTTTGAATTATATATTAGCTTCATGCTAACATTTATTCGACGTATTGCGATGTCGAGTCGTGATTTATTTACGTCCAATCGATTCGATAAATTACAATTTTGCTATACACTCAGACTACCTGTTACGGACATCATTTCGTAACACATTTAGGGAGAGTATACATGAGAAAAGGATTGATAGGTCTATCCGCAGCAGTATTGGCTATATCGGCAGTAGGTACCAGTGCAATGCAGGGTTCGGGAATTGCGGAGCGACACACCTTTTATAGCGATGTGGGTGAGACAAACGTGACTGGCCAGTTCATCGTATTCTGTGACGGTTCTGTTACTAGCTGGGGATCTCCCGACATCTACAGTACCACAGAGAATTTTCGTTGCTGAGCGGGCAGTATCGGGGGGGGGATACCCCCCGATCAGAGCTTGTATGACGCGCCGCGATTATTGAACGTTTGAGGGTCAGCCTTCGGCCGGTCGAGGGAAGCTCGATTGGGAGATGGCTACTCCTCCCCCATCCGCAGCGCAGCAATAAACGCTTCCTGCGGAATGCTCACATTCCCGTACTCGCGCATTTTCGCTTTCCCCTTCTTCTGCTTTTCCAGCAGTTTTTTCTTCCGGGAAATATCGCCGCCATAGCATTTGGCGGTAACGTCCTTTCGCATCGCGGCGATGGTTTCGCGGGCGATGATCTTGCCGCCGATGGCGGCTTGCACGGGGATCTTGAACAGGTGGCGCGGGATCAGGTCTTTCAGCCGTTCGCACATGCCCCTGCCCCGCTCTTCCGCGACGCCCGCATGGACGATCAGCGACAGCGCATCGACCGGCTCTCCGTTGACGAGGATGTTCATCTTCACAAGATCGCCTTCGCGCAGACCGATCTGTTCGTAATCGAAGCTGGCATAGCCGCGTGAGATGCTTTTCAGACGGTCGTAGAAATCGAACACCACTTCGTTCAGCGGCAGCTCGTACGTCACCTGCGCGCGGCCGCCGACATAGGTAAGGTCGGTCTGGATACCGCGGCGGTCCTGACACAGTTTGAGGATCGATCCGAGATACTCGTCCGGCGTGTAGATCACCGCCTTGATCCACGGCTCCTCGATCATGTCGATGCGGTTGATGTCCGGCCAATCGGCGGGGTTGTGGATCAGGATCTCCTTCGCATCCTCGGTCTTCGACTTGCTGAGCTGCAAGCGGTAGACCACGCTGGGCGCGGTGGTGATCAGGTCGAGATCGTATTCGCGGCTGAGCCGTTCCTGGATGATCTCGAGGTGCAACAGGCCGAGGAAGCCTGCGCGAAAGCCGAAGCCGAGCGCGGCGGAGCTTTCCATCTCGTAGGAGAAGCTGGCATCGTTGAGCCGCAGTTTGCCGATGCTTTCGCGCAGTTTTTCGAAATCCGCCGCGTCGACCGGGAACAGGCCGCAGAACACCACCGGCTGCACTTCCTTGTATCCCGGCAGCGCTTCGCTCGCGCCGTTTTTGACCGTGGTGATGGTGTCGCCGACGCGGGCTTGTTCGACTTCCTTGATCTGCGCGGTGATGAAGCCGATCTCGCCGGGGCCGAGTTCCGGCAGGTCGGTGCGTTTCGGGGTGAAGCAGCCGACCCGGTCGACGAGGTGCTGCGTGCCGCCCTGCATGAACTTGATGTTCTGGCCCTTGCTCAGCACGCCTTCGATCACGCGGACGAGGATGACGACGCCGAGATACGGGTCGTACCAGCTATCGATAAGGCTGGCTTTCAGCGGTTTGTCGCGCTCCCCCTTGGGCGGGGGGATCTTGGCGACGACCGCTTCGAGCACGTCTTCGATGCCGATGCCGGTCTTCGCCGAGGTCATGACCGCTTCGGATGCGTCGAGGCCGATGACCTCCTCGATTTCCTCGCGCACGCGCTCGGGCTCGGCGGCGGGCAGGTCGACCTTGTTGATGACGGGGACGATTTCGTGGTCGTGCTCGATCGACTGGTAGACATTGGCGAGCGTCTGCGCCTCGACCCCTTGCGCGGCGTCCACCACCAGCAGCGCGCCTTCGCACGCGGCAAGGCTGCGGGAGACTTCGTAGGCGAAATCGACGTGGCCGGGGGTGTCCATGAGGTTGAGCTGGTAGGTCTCGCCATCCTTTGCGGTGTAGTTGAGGCGGACGGTCTGGGCCTTGATCGTGATGCCGCGCTCCTTCTCGATGTCCATGTTATCAAGGACTTGCTCGGACATCTCGCGCGCGGTGAGCCCGCCGGTGAACTGGATCAGCCGGTCGGCGAGCGTGGACTTGCCATGATCGATGTGAGCGATAATCGAGAAATTGCGAATTCGGGAAAGGTCAGTCATTGCAAAGCGCAAATAGCTACACGAAAGCCATCTGTCATTCGCGAAAATCGCAACACCGCGAAAGGCGTGCTTAGGCCAGTTCATGCTCCGCACTTGGAGCATAACCGAATTGCGGAATGCTTGCTCCCTGGCCCAGCAGTCCGCCTTCCATGGCTTTGTAGCTTCCTGGTGAGAGCGCCGACAATGTGGCGCCGGCCGCGGCTAGGGCATAAGGCGATACACGGTTGCGCGTACACAATCCGCCCGAGCCATCGTCAATGAGCGAATGTTCGAACTCGAGGCCCTGGGTGTCGGCGCTGGTGCGGGTCACGGTCGCAACTGCCAACTGGCCGCCGCCGAGATCGACGACGAATTGTGTGCCCTTTGGCACGTCGGCCAAGCCCTGAATCAGAGCGCCTGTTTTCGAAAGATTGCGCAACGTGACTTCATAGGAGTGATCATCGTGGATCACCTGTATCTTGCGATAAACCGTCCGGCGGCGGGCGCGCCGCGTCCGATCGCTACTCGGCTCAATCTTCCATCCTTCACCCAGCAATTCGCTCTCGGCTTCTTCGCGCGTCATCGGAGCCGCAAAGATCGGCCCCTGGACCCGGCGCACGCCGCAGTCGAGCAGCGAGGCGAGAAGCGCGTTGGTTTCGATACCATGCGCAACAGTATCCATTTCGAGCGCATCCGAAAGCGCGACGATCGCACGGATTAATCCGAGTTCGCGGCTGTCGTGCCGATCTGCCTCTGCGATCAGTTTCTCATCGATCTTGATCGAATCGAATGGCGCACGGCGCAGATAGGATAGCGAGGAATACCCGCTGCCGAACTCATCGAGGGTGAGCCGCACGCCCAGCTTAAAAAGCTGAGCAAGAGTGCTGTCCACGGCAGTTGTATCGCCGAAGAACACCGCCTCGTTGATTTCGAGGTCAAGGCGCCCAGCCGCCATATCGGCCACCTGCAACGCCTCCTTGACGCTGCTCACAAAATCGCTCGATCCGAACAACGGAACGGGGACATTGACGGAAACGCGAATTGACTCCGGCCAATATGCCGCGTGTTTACAAGCCTCTGAAATTGCCCATCGACCCACTTCGTTGACCTGGCTCGACCCGTCGAGGATCGAGGCGAACTCGATCTCATCGATTTCGCCGCGCTGATCGTGGTTCCAGCAGATATGCGCCTCTAGGGCCTCCACCCTTTGCGTGCTCGCATCGACGATCGGCTCATATTTCAGGAACAATTGATCCTGGTCGATGGCTTTACCGAGATCCGCCTCCAGACGCCTCCGGAAAATCGCCTCGTTTTCGAGATCGCCCGAGAAAAAGCGGTACTGCCCGCGCCCGCCATTCTTGGCAGCGTACAGCGCCAGATCAGCAGACCGCACGACCTCATCGCGCGTAACACCATCGTGCGGGGCAATGGCGATCCCGACCGAACAGCCGATCACGCAGCGCCCTTCTTCAAGAGAATAAGGTTGTTTGAGCATCGTGATGATCTTCATCGCGATTTCGCCAAGCACTCCGCGGTCGTCGACATCCGGGATCATGACTTGGAATTCATCTCCGCCAAGCCTGCCGATCTCGCAATCGCGTTCAATTGAACGCTTGAGGCGGACAGCAACTTGCTTGAGCAATTCGTCGCCCGCTGCATGGCCGAGGGTGTCGTTTACCTGTTTGAACTTATCGAGGTCCATCATCAGGATCGCACAGTTGCGCTTGGCAGCCCTGAACGCCGTCAGCGTTGTATCGATCAGATGTGCCATTCGGTGGCGGTTCGAAAGGCCGGTAAGCGAATCGTATTTGGCCAGACGTGCTGTTTCCGCTTCGCGGTGGTATTCTTCGGTGATGTCCGCGCCGGTTCCGCGAAAACCGATAAAGCGGCCCTTATCATCCCTCATAGGACGACCGGAAAGCCGCAGCACCGCTCCATCGGGGCGCTTTGCTGCATGAACCGCGATACCTGAGAACGCTTTATGAGCGCCGATCATCAGCGAGAGCGAGCGGGTCCGTCCCTGCCCGTCGATCGGCTCAAAAACGGTAGAAAGAGGCTGGTTAAGCATTTCTTCGAGCGGAAGCTCAAGCCTGTCTGCGATCGCAGAACTGAGGTAGGTGAGATTACCCTCGCCGTCGCACGCCCAGAACCATCCGAGACCCGACTGCTCGAGCTCGTCGAGCATTGCCAGCTTCTCGCTGTCGGACAAAGCGGATGCGGCCCTGCCACGGCGACCACCGAGCAGACCAGAGCTTTTCGAAGACAAGAAACCCTTGAGGGGCACCTGCGCAATTCCTCCAACACTTGAACAGCCCAAACCGATCTGGACCTGTCCGATACGTAAACCCGGTTGGTTATTTTTGTCCTAATATCCTGGATTAAGATCGGATTCGGTTTCGGACCTGCCCGCCCGTTGAAGGGATGTCGCCCGCGTGGCGCGTTCGTGGGAACCAGCGGGCAAACTTGAAAATTGTATACCTTGTGTGCATGTGAACACGTCAGGAAATAAGGCGCGGACAGCGCGCTTACGAAAAGGGGACATGATGGCAGAAGGCACGGTAAAGCTCGAAAACGAGGCAGCCCAGTCAACAAATGCGCTTGGGCCGCTCATCGGCGTCGCGCGAGAAGACTTCGTTGGTGCGGTCGCGCTGCTCCTTCGCGAAACCGCTTCGGACCCCAATCGTCTGTTCCGCCATGCCAAGTCCGTGACCGAAGACATGGTCAAGATAATGACCGGCAAAAGCGAGCTTGCCCCCGATCCGAAAGATAAGAGATTCCAGGATCCGGCCTGGCAGTTCAATCCTTTCTTCCGCGCAGGCGCGCAATACTATCTCGCCGTACAAAGAGGTATGCGCGGATGGCTGGAAGAGCTCGAGCTTGATGAATTGGAGCGCAACCGCGCCAATTTCATCGCCAACATCATTCTGGACGGCATTGCCCCTACCAACACCTTAGCAGGCAATCCGATCGCGCAAAAGCAGCTCATCAATTCGGGCGGCCTCTCGCTGATCAAGGGCTTGCAGAACGCCTATAGCGACCTTGTCCATAACAAAGGCATGGTGAGCCAAGTCGACAAGCGTCCCTTCAAGATTGGTGAGAACATCGCCACTTCCGAAGGTTCGGTGGTGTACCGCACCGAGATGTTCGAACTGGTGCAATACGCACCGACCACCGACGAAGTTTACGAAATCCCGCAACTGACGATCCCGCCGCAGATCAACAAAATGTACATCAATGATCTTTCGCCGGAAAAATCGATCATCAAATGGCAGGTCGATAACGGCCTGCAAACCTTCGTGATTTCGTGGCGTAATCCCTCGAAGGATCAGGGGCACTGGGACATGGCCGATTACATCGCTTCATGCGAGGAAGCGCTTGAGGCCGTGTCGCAGATCACCGGATCGAAGACCGTCAATGTGTCGGCAGGCTGCTCCGGCGGGCAGACCGCGTCGGTGCTCGCTTCCAAACTGGCAGCGAACGGCAACGATATTCTCGGGACGCTCACGCTCATGGTGTGCGTTCTTCACCCCAAACCAACCGATATCGAGGCTGGCTCGCTCGTCAGCGAGAACGGCATGCGTCTCGCCCGGCAGCGCGCTGCCAAGCAGGGTGTAATCAAGGCCGACGATCTGGCGCGGGGATTTGCGTGGCTCCGACCCAACGACCTGATCTGGAATTACGTAATCAACAATTACCTGCTCGGCATGGACCCGCCGGCGTTCGACGTGCTCTACTGGAACGCAGATGCCACCAATCTGTCCGCGAGCCTGATGGGCGATTTCCTGACACTGTTCGAAACGCTCGCCTTCACGAAGAAGGGCGAAGTCGAAATGGCCGATCACAAGATCGATCTGTCGAAAGTGACATCCGACATGTTCATCCTCGGCGGGGTGACCGACCATATCACGCCTTGGAAAGCCACTTACCGGTCCACCCAGCTATTTGGTTCGAAAGACGTGACCTACGTGCTCAGTCAATCGGGCCACATGCAGGCGATTCTGAACCCTCCCGGCAATCCGAAGGCGAAGTATTTCGTTCAGAAGAAAAAGGGTAAATTGCCGGCAACAGCCGATGAGTGGCTGCAAGGAACAGAAGAGACGAAGGGCAGTTGGTGGCCGTTCTGGATGGAGTGGATTCAGGAGCGCTCCGGCGACAAGAAGGCCGCGCCCAAGAAGCTTGGAAGTACCAAGCACAAACCACTGGACCCGGCGCCCGGACTCTACGTAGTGGAAGAAGTCTGATACCAGCCTTTCGTAACGCGCACGCTGGTTTGCGCGAACAGGCTTATGGGAGGCAGCACCGTGAGGGATCCACGATGCTGCCTCCCACCCGCAATCCTGCGGGATGAAAGGATAGAGTTTTCGTGTCTGATGCGATGAAAAATGCCGACGTTTCGATGAAGGAAGTCGGCGGACGGACGTTACGGGTTGCTACATGGCGGCTCGACGAGCCCTCCGATCAGCCCCCGATCCTGTTCTTCAATGGTATCGGCGCCAATATCGAGGCAGTTGCGCCGTTTGCCGCGACGTTGTCTGAGCGTGGATTCATCATGTTTGATATGCCGGGTGTGGGCGAATCGCCCGATCCGGTGGTGCCCTACAACCCGTTCACCATCAGCTGGACGGCGTCGCAATTGCTCAACAACCTCGGTATCGATGAAGTCGATGTAATGGGTATCAGTTGGGGCGGCGGCATCGCTCAACACTTTGCCATGCAGCATCCCGGCCGCACGCGGCGACTGGTCCTGATTGCGACAAGCGCGGGTATGCTCATGATCCCGGGCAGCCCGAAAGCTTTGTCGAAAATGGCCAATCCGCGCCGTTACGTCGATGCCGATTACATGATCAAGAATTTCGAGACCCTGTACGGAGAGGGGCTTGGCAAGACGAGCGGCAAGAAAGGGCACATGGCGTTGCTGAAACCGCCCTCGCCGCGAGGCTACATGTATCAGCTACTCTGCATGCTGGGATGGACGAGTGCTCCCGCCCTACCCTTCCTGCTGCGTAAGAAGACGCTGATCATGATGGGGGACGACGATGCAATCGTGCCGCTTGCGAACGGAAAGTTCCTTTCATGGCTCATCCCGAATAGCGAAATGGTCGTGATGAAGGGCGGCGGACATCTGTTCCTGCTCAGCCACAAGGATGAAAGCGTGGAGGCCATCCGCGATTTCCTTGATGCAGTGCCGGCCGAAATCGAACTTGAGGAAGCCGCCGCGGCCTAAGAGTCGGGCAGCCACTCGCTTAGCGCCTGATTGATCTCGTCGGGGATATCCTGCTGCACCCAGTGCGATGCGTGGGGATAGCGGCGCACGGTCAGGTCGCTCACATATTTGTTCATCCCGTCGAGAACGTGGATATCGATGGCGACGTCCTGCTCGCCCCACAGCACCAGCGTCGGCACATCGACCTTCCCCGCACCCGTATCGCGCGCATCAGGTCGGCGGATCAGTGCGCGATAATAATTGAACATTGCGGTAAGTGCGCCTGGCTGCGCCGCCGCCTCACGGTAGGGCCTGACTTCTTCTGGGATGAAGAGCTCCTTGTTGACCGCAGAATCGCGGAAGACCCGCCCGATCGGTGCGGCCCCTCCCCGCCCCAGCAGCCATTCGGGTATCCATGGAAGCTGGAAGAAGAAGATGTACCAGCTCTTCTTCAATTGCCGCCAACGCTTGAGCTCACGCCGCGCGCAATTGGGGTGCGGGACGTTGAGGATGACGAGCCGCGTCAGTGGGCGCACCTTCATGATCGCAAAGTACCATGCAATGATCGCGCCCCAGTCATGCGCTATCAACGTGACCTCTTTTGCACTGCTTGCGTCGATGAGCGCGGCGACGTCCTTGGCCAGAGTGCGCAATCGGTACGCCTCGGTCCCTTCGGGCCTGTCGGTCGCGCCATAGCCGCGCAGGTTCGGCACCCACACGCGGTATCCCTTCCGAGCCAGAACAGGCATTTGGTGCCGCCACGAATAATGCAGCTCGGGAAAGCCATGGAGGCACAGTGCCAGATGATCGCCTTCACCCGCTTCGGCGACTTCGAATGTCAGCCCGTTCGCCTCGATCCAGCGAATAGCGATGCCGCTGTCTTCGGGCGGTTTCCAGCTTGGTTTTCTCGCCATGACACATGGCTAACACCGGTGCGCGCATCGGGCCAGTGCCAGGTTCCGCTCTTTCTGGACAAGCCCGTTTCATTGTGAGACCTTCTGCAACTGAGAGAGGAGACAAATCATGCCAGCATTCGACCTCATCATCAGGGGCGGAACCATCGTCGACGGAACCGGGGCGGAGCGCTTCACCGGAGACGTCGCAATCAGGGATGGCCTCATCGCACAGGTCGGCACCGTGACCGGCGATGCGGAGCGTGAAATCGACGCGAGCGGCAAGATCGTTGCTCCCGGCTTTGTCGACATCCACACTCATTACGATGGTCAGGCGACCTGGGATCAGGAGATGGCTCCGTCGAGCTGGCACGGCGTCACAACGGTCGTCATGGGCAATTGCGGTGTCGGCTTTGCGCCTGCCAAGCCCGACCGCCACGAATGGCTCATCAGTCTGATGGAAGGGGTCGAGGACATTCCCGGCACCGCCCTGGCCGAAGGGATCACCTGGGACTGGGAGACCTTCCCCGAATATCTCGACGCGCTCGAAAAGCCGCCGCGCACTGTCGATGTCGGTACGCACGTCCCGCATGGCGCGGTGCGCGCTTACGTATTGGGTGACCGTGAGCAACCCGGTGCAGTCCCGACCGAGGACGATATTGCTGCCATGTCCGACATTGTGGAAGAAGGCGTCCGTGCCGGTGCGCTCGGATTTTCGACGTCGCGTACCGTCTTGCACAAATCGGTCGACGGTGAGCTAGTACCCGGCACGACCGCAACGCCCGAGGAACTCGTAGCGATCGGAAAAGCGATGGGCCGCGCGAAGGATGCTGGCGGGTATGCGGTGTTCGAAATGGCGAGCGACCTGCAGCGAGACTGGAACGAATTCGAATGGATGGGGAAATTGAGCCGCGAGGCAGGCATTCCCGTGACCTTCGCGGCGCTCGAATCCATCGCCAAGGAAATGCCGCTGTCCGAACAGATCGAGACGATGCGCGCCGAAAACGACAACGGCGCGAATATCGTGGCTCAGATCGCCCTGCGCGGGAACGGGATCATCATGGCCTGGCAGGGCACGGTGAACCCATTCGCTTTCCGGCCGAGCTGGCAGGCGATCAAGGATTTGCCGTGGGAGGAGCAAAAGGCGAAGCTGCTCGATCCAGTGTTCAAGAAACAGCTCCTTTCCGAGGCCAACGATTACACCGAAGCACCCATGGATATTATCGGGGTGGTCATGGTCATCACTCAAGGCTGGGCGATGCAATATGAGATGGACCCCGATTTCGATTACGAGCCCGACGAAACCGCCAGTGTGAATGCACGGGCGCAGCAGGCAGGCGTGGACCCGCAGGAATATGCGTATGACATGCTCTGCCGCGACGAGGCGACTGGGTTTATCTACCTTCCGATCCTGAACTACGCGGAGGGAAATCTCGACTTTCTCCACCCGCTTCAGCACGCCGACGATACGGTCAATTCGTTATCTGACGGGGGCGCGCATTGCGGCACGATCTGCGACGCGGCCTCGCCCACATTCATGCTCGAACACTGGGTGAAAAACCGCAAGCGCGGCGACCGCATCACCCTCGAAAACGCGATCAAGCGCCAATGCCGCGATACCGCTGTGCTCTATGGTCTCGAAGATCGCGGCGTGATTGCACCGGGCTATCTTGCGGACATCAATGTGATTGACCTCGACGCGCTAAAGCTGGGCCGGCCTTGGCTTGCTTTCGACCTTCCGGCCGGCGGCAAGCGGCTGCTGCAAAAAGCCGACGGCTATGTCTGCACGATCAAGAACGGCACAGTGACATTCCTGGATGGCAAATGGACCGGCGCGACCCCCGGCGGCCTGATCCGAGGACCGCAGCGGGCAGAACTGGCCGAGGCTGCTGAATGACGGGTTTCAGCCCCGTGAAGGGGGAATGGGCTGTTATCACCGGCGCAGGGCGCGGCATCGGCCGCTGGCTTGCGCAGCACTTCAGCGCGAAGGGCATGCGTATCTGCGCGCTCGATATCGACGCTTATGAAGCCGAGGAAACCGCACGCCTTTGCCGAGAAGGCTCGCGGGCACATGGCTGCGATGTGTCCGATGCCAGTGAAACAGCGCGGGTCGCCGAAAAGCTTATTGCACAGGGCGTCGAGCCCTCGCTGCTCTGGATCAATGCCGGCGTCGGCAGCGCGGATACGGTGACTAACGTTAAAGCGCGCACCTTGGACTGGTTGATGGGCGTCAACGTGATGGGCCCGGTCCACACCGCGCAGGCCTGGCTTCCTGCGCTGAAAGCGCGAGGCGGCGCGCGGCATGTCGGCATAACTGCGAGTTCGGCATCGGTCGTTCCCGTCTCCGGTCCCTTCACGCTTTACGCTACTACCAAACAAATGACGGCTGCGATCGGCGAAGCTTTGACGGCGGAGCTGGCCGGGGATGGCATCGGGGTGACGATCCTCTGTCCTGGAATACTCAACACGCAGATCTGGAACGCGGCGCAGGCGCGGCCCGAACGGTTTGGAGGCGCCCGTTCAGCACCGGACGAACTTGGAGACCATTGGCGTGCCCAGCCCGGTCCGGAAGTGCTGGAGCGGGGTCTTGACCAGACCCTCGCCAAAGGCGGCGGTTGGTGCATCGTCCCGACAGAGGAAAGCACAGGAAGCGCAATGGAAACGCGCCACCGCGCCCAGTTGGATGGCTTTTTCGATTACGTTGTCAAAGAAAGCGATGTGGCCCGCTAAGGCTCGATTACGACACCTTTCGAAGGGTCGACATCCCCGCCGACCATTTGAAGAAAAGTGTTCCGCGCCGCGTCGAGCCCACTTCTCTTGTCGACCGCTACCGAACCTTCGGTGGCTGCCAGGAATCCGTGCCAGGATTTCGCGACAAGTTTGCCTCCCTCGGCGGGACCATGCTCCTTGAAAAACGCAACCGCGTGATCAGGGGCAAAGAACAGGGTCGGTTTCGGACCCGGCAATCCGCGGTCTTCAGTCATCCCTCCACCCCGCTCCTCGATGTGTGTAACCCCGACTAGGCACGAATATTTCAGCGTGTCGGCGTAGTGCTCATGCAGCTTGCCAAGAAGGCCGGAATTGCCCGCAAAATCGACAATCACCGAATCTGATATGGGCATCATCCCCACCTCATCGTAAGTGTATACCTTGTCGTAAAGTCCTGTATTTTCGACAAATTCAATGTTGCCGGCCGATGTGAGGCCGACACGCTTGATACTGGGTGAATTTTGCTTGGCCACACTGGCAAGCCCCATCGCGGTTTTCGACGATGCGCTCGTCACGATCAATTGCGTCGCATCGAACCAGTCCTCATTGCGCATAAAGTATTCGATCAGGAAGCCGGTCTTGAACAGGGGTCCGAAAATCATGCGCTCCGCCTCGCGCGCGGGATCGTGTTCCGGATCATCTGCAAGGCGCGAATACTGATTGTAGATCGGGCTCATCGGCTGCCGGTAATCGGTCGTATCCATGAAGCTGCCCGCCGAAGTGTTGCCCGGGCGAACATCGAGGTGGCTTGCCATCGGCAGATAGCCATAAACCCGCTCACCCACGGAGATGTCGCCATGGTTGCTTTCGATGACCTTGGCGTGGCCCCACATCGGTACGATCCCGAGGCCGTCTGGCGCGGGGAAAAAATTCCAGTATCCGAAGCCATCGCCCACGACCGCGTAGGTGACATTGTTCGCGGTTACCGAGAAGCTCTCGATCTCCAACCGGACTGCGCCGTCTGGAAGCGCGGGCAATTCAACGTGTACAATGTCCGCCTGGGTAAGTTCGTCCTTGCGAACGTGAACTTGCTGGATCGTCATGTCTTCGGGCCTCCTCTTTGACGGGCATCCCTAACCGATCACGGCTCGCTTTCCCAGCGTGTCGCAGCGATTGAAGCGCGCTTTTCGCAATTGTTCAGCCAACCGAGCATGTGATCACATTGCGCAATGCCCATCTCGCCCTGCGGAGTAAGCTGCAAACCGCGAAAAACCGGATAAAGAAAAACATCAGCGAGCGAAAAGTCCAATCTCGTCCATGCACCATCCTTCGCCAGTTCCGCTTCGACATAACCCAGCGCGAGGCTGATCTGCGGAAGTGCCCGGTCGATGGTTTCGCGTTCGAGCGGGTGACCTGCGACGCGGTGCATGATCCAAGGCATGACGAGGCCGCGTTCAAACAGAGGAAAGAGATAGTTGTTTGCGATCGCGATCCACTTGTCGGCGACGACGCGCTCTGCCGGATCGGGGGATTGAAGTGCGCTGCTATTGTGCATGCTGTCGATGTATTGCGTGATTGCGACCGTCTCGATCAGTTCGAGACCGTCGATTTCCACGACAGGTACTTTGCCGAAAGGATGCCGGTTCTGCGGGGATCGCGCGGCCGTCGCGATAGTTTCGTGGGCCAGGACCGATTCTTCGCAGACGATCTGCACGATGCGCGTGTAAGTCGAAATTACTGTCCCGAAGATGCGAACCTGACTGCTCATTCGAATGAACGGTTAATCACGTAATGCACCGCGTGCGTGTCCCAATCGGACAACAGCTTAAGGGCAGCCTCTGGCAAGTTCGCCCGGGTCAGGTCTTTACCAACAAACCCTTCAATGGCGTCCTCGCTGCAAAAGCGCAGAACGGTGGTGAAGATCGTGCCCCCATCCGGTGCATCGCGCTCCCACAATTCATAGCCGAAATAACCATCGATACCCCGCGCAGCGATACCGGGCATGATCGTTTCGGTCAGCAAGGTCCGATAGGCAGCTGCCTGCGCGCCCTCCGCGCGGCCGTTCCAGACCCGGGCAATCACACCCGCATCGGCATCAGGACATAGAGCGCGGGCGACTTCTCGTCCTTCCGGATCAGGGTCGGCGCACCCGCATCCGCGAGGTGCAGTTCAACCGTGTCGCTTTCGATCTGGTCGAGGATATCCTTGAGATAGTTCGCGTTGAAGCCGATCTCGAATCCCTCCGATGAATAATCGGCCATCAACTCTTCCGTTGCCGTGCCGTTATCGGGCGAAGTCACCGACAGCGTCACCTTGTCTTTCTCGAGGCCCATTTTGACCGCACGGGTTTTCTCGGTAGCGATTGTGGCAACGCGGTCGACACCTTGGAAAAACAGCTTTGGATCGACCTTCAGCAACTTGTCGTTGCCGGTCGGAATGACCCGGCTGTAATCGGGGAATGTCCCATCGATCAGCTTGCTGGTCAGCACGACGCCGCCTTCACCGCCGAGAGTGAAGCGGATCTTGCTTGCAGACAGGTCGATCTGAACATTGCCGTCGAGCGCCTCTTCGAGAAGCTTGCGCAGTTCCGCCACGGCTTTACGCGGAATGATAACGTCCGGCATTCCATCCGCACCGTCCGGGCGCGATAGCGTGAACCGGGCAAGCCGGTGACCATCGGTCGCCGCCGCTTTGAGCACTGGCTCGTCGTCATCGGTGACGTGCAGGAAGATGCCATTGAGGTAATAGCGGGTTTCTTCGGTCGAGATGGCGAAACGCGTGCGGTCGATCATCTCGGCCAGCGTACGTGCAGGCAGTTCGAACGAAGTCGGAAGGTCGCCTTCGACAATCACCGGAAAGTCGTCACGCGGCAGCGTCGGCAGCTTGAACCGGCTGCGCCCCGCCTTCACCTCCATCCGGTTATCCGCCGTTTCGAGACTGACCTGGCTGCCTTCAGGCAGTTTTCGGGCAATGTCGAACAGCAGGTGGGCGGACACAGTAATCGCGCCCGGATTTTCGACCGAGGCTGCGCTCATAGTTTCTACGACCTGCAGGTCGAGATCGGTGGCCATCACTTTGACGCTCCCGCCATCGCTCGCGTCGATCAGGACGTTGGACAGGATGGGGATCGTGTTGCGCCGCTCGACAACCGACTGGACGTGAGAGAGGCACCGCAGAAGCGTCGCGCGTTCGATGGTAGCTTTCATCGCTTGGACCTTACCCTAGACTGAGGGCGGAAGCGGGTTGGAATCACCGCCCACGCCGGAATTGCCCGAAAACCTTAGCGCGGTGGTCTATGCGGGCAAGCCGTGAGGGCGCCTGTGGCGGATTCCTTTGGGGATAAGGGGCGAACGATCGATCAGGCGATCAGCTGAGCATCGCCATCCCGCCATTCACGTGCAGCGTCTGCCCGGTGACATAGCCCGCTTCGCGGCTGGCGAGATAGGCGCAAGCGGCCCCGACATCATCGCCCTCGCCCATCTTGCCCGCAGGAATCCGCGCATTGATCGTATCGGTCTGCTTCTCGTCAAGCTGGGCAGTCATCGCTGTACGGATGAAACCGGGAGCCACGCAATTCGCCGTTATTCCCCGTGATGCAACCTCCTGGGCGAAGCTTTTTGTCATACCGGTCAGCCCCGCTTTCGCAGCTGTGTAGTTCATTTGTCCGGGATTGCCCGTCGCCCCTACGACGCTGGTGATATTGATGATGCGCCCGAACCGCGCCTTCATCATCGGGCGCGCGCTTGCCCGCATCAGCCGGAATGCCGCCTCCAGATTGATGCGGATTACATCGTCCCACTCATCATCTTTCATCCGCATCGCAAGGTTGTCCCTTGTGATGCCGGCATTGTTCACGAGGATGTCGATCCCTCCGAGCGTATCGAGCGTTGCGGGGATAAGCTCTTCGACTTGTTCGCTATTCGACAGGTCGCAGGTGATCTCGACATGCTCACCGCCGTGATCTTCGTGCAATTGTTCGCGAAAGACACGCAGTTTCTGGCCGTTGGAACCCGAGAGCGCGAGCCGAGCGCCCTGTTTAGCCAGAGCGATGGCAATTGCGGAACCAATGCCTCCGCTCGCGCCGGTCACCAAAGCGTTCATTCCCTTGAGTGAGAACATTATCCGTTTTCCTTTGCGAATGTTTCGAGGTCTTCCATGGTGATGAGACTGGCAGTCTGCGCTTCCTTGTCGATCCGTCCAATCATCGGGCCAAGCACTTTGCCGCCCAATTCAACAAATGCCCCTATACCGTCATCGCGCATGGCGAGCACGCTTTCGCGCCAGCGGACGCGGTCCGTGACCTGCTCGATCAGGAGCGCGCGCTCTTCATCTGGATCGGTGACTTTCGCAGCGGTCACATTGGCGAAAAGGGGCAACAATAGTGCGCCGGGAGAGGTTTCAGAAAGAGCCTCAGCCATCCGGTCGGCAGCTGGTCTCATCAGCGAGCAGTGAAACGGAGCTGAGACCGGGAGCAAGATGCCGCGCTTGATCCCGTGATCCTTTACCAGACCGACGGCGCGCTCAACGGCTCCCTTATGGCCGGAAATCACAACCTGCGTAGGGTCGTTGTCATTCGCGATCTCGCAGACTTCGCCATTCGCAGCCGCTTCGGCAAGAGCAGAGGCCTTGTCGATGTCCGCGCCGAGCAACGCTGCCATTGCCCCTTCTCCGACAGGCACGGCATCCTGCATCGCCTTCCCGCGCAGTTTCAGCAGTCGCGCAGTCGTAGTCAGGTCGAACGCGCCGACAGCGCACAAGGCCGTGTATTCGCCAAGCGAGTGCCCGGCCACGCAGGATCCGGTCTCGGCCAGATTTACGCCGAAATCCGTTTCCAGCACTTTCAGCGTGGCGATTGCATTCGCCATGATTGCAGGCTGTGCGTTTTCGGTAAGGGTCAGCTGGTCTTCCGGCCCTCCGCGCATGATCGCCGAGAGATTCTGCGAAAGCGCCTCGTCCACTTCTTCGAAAACTTCGCGGGCTGCAGTGCTCGCTTCGGCAAGGTCGCCGCCCATGCCGACCTTTTGGCTGCCCTGACCCGGAAAAACGAATGCACGCATGAATAACCTCCTGTAGCGCCGCGACTAGGCAGCGCGCGAAGGACTCGCAAGTCCGAAGGGCACGACCTTGTTGGCAGACGTGTGGCCAATCTCCGCGCGGCCAAGATAGGGCACCCCTGCCCGTTCGCACCAATAGCGCGCGATTTCTTCCTCGGTCTGGCCGAATTCCACGTAGTTTTCAGGAACATCGGTCACTGCACCTAGGCGCAGGCCGGCGATTCTCGGCAAGATTCCTGCAAGATGGAAAAACAGCCGGTCGACCGAATAGAGATGCTCACTCACCTCTTCGACCATAACGACGTGCCCGCCGAGGTCGGGCATGAGCGGCGTGTTCGATATCATCGCAAGGGTAATCAGGTTGAACGCGACCGCGGGTGTCTTACCATCGAGCGAGGGTTCGAGCCCGCTATTGTCACCGTTCAGCCATTGCAGCACCCGCCTGACGGCTTTCCGGCCATTTTCAGATCGCGCGCTCACCGGCATCGAACCGTGTGCGCATTGACCGATCCCGTGCCGATAAAGCGCGGCAAGAAGGTACCCGCAATCGGAAAATCCGACATAGGTCTTCGATCGAGCCGCTTCGTTCATGCGCGCCACCGCAGCTTCTGCAATGCGGTTCGAGCCATAGCCACCCTTTGCAAACCACACCGCATCGAATGCAGGGTCGTTTGCGCATTCGAGCAATCCCGTTAGCCGCACGAGATCGTCTCCGGCAAAGTGCCCTTGCCGCGCGAAACACTGTTCGTGGAAGCTGACGCTCGTCCCCGGAAACTCAGCTGCCACGAGCTCCTCGAGAGCGCGAGCGTGATCACGTGTTATCGGCGTTGCGGGCGCACAAATGGCGATATTCGTCATCGGGCGACCCTATGTCGCTTGTCAGCATTCACGCAAGCCAATAACCTGATTCGCATGGACGATGACAGTATCAGGCCGGACCTTGAAGGTCGGCCCTTTTTCTTTTGCGGGATAGGCGGCTCTGGCATGCTTCCACTCGCACAGATTGCGCGTGGAACGGGGCACGCCGTCTCGGGCTCCGATCGCAGCCGGGATCAGGGACGCACGCCGGGGAAGTTCATTTGGCTCTCTGAAAACGGGTTCGAGCTGTTTCCGCAGGATGGGAGCGGCATCATATCACCGCGCCAGATCCTGATTGCATCGGCTGCGGTGGAAGATACCGTTCCCGAGGTCGCGAAGGCGCAGGCTCTCGGCTGCGAGCGGATGAGCCGCGCACAATTGCTCTCGGCCCTGTTCAACCAAGCCGGACTATCATTTGCAATCGGCGGAACGTCGGGCAAATCGACTGTCACCGGAATGACAGCCTGGATCCTGCATCAGGCCGGGCTCGATCCAACCGTGATGAACGGCGCGGTAATGAAGAACTTCGCAGATGCGGACAATCCCTTCGCCAGTGCGCGCGTAGGCAATCCCGGCGCATTCGTGAGCGAAGTCGACGAAAGCGACGGTTCCATCGCGCTTTATCGCCCGACAGTGGCGGTGCTGCTCAATGTGAGCCTCGATCACAAGAGCATCGAAGAACTCGAGGTGCTGTTCGGTGACTACCTCGCAAGAGCCGAACGTGCCGTGGTCAATTTCGACGACGACCGCGCGCGCGGTCTCGCCAGTCGCGCAAAGCACTTGGTAAGCTTCGGGATCGAGGCAAGAGATGCGGATTTCACCGTGGCCGATGGCTCCATCGAATACCGGACGTTTGCCGTGACCGCCGAGATCGTCGACAATTCCGGCGGCGATACTGCGGTGCTGACGCTCCCGATGCCGGGCACCCATAATCTTTCGAATGCACTCGCAGCAATCGCCGCGGCAGGCGCGGCGGGCGTGCCGGTCAAGCAGGCAGTCGATGCGCTTTCGAGGTTCAAGGGTCTGGCTCGCCGTTTCGATGTGGTCGGCACGACACGCAGCGATATCACGGTAATTGACGATTTCGGCCACAACCCTGAGAAATGCGCCGCAACATTGCGCACGCTCAAATCGGGTCCGGGGCGGGTTATCGCGTTTTTTCAACCGCACGGATATGGGCCGCTGCGCCAGATGGGCGATGAATTGGCGGAGACTTTCGCGCGCGAGCTCGAACCGGACGACATCATCATCATGTGCGATCCGGTCTATTTCGGCGGCACGGTGGATCGCAGTCAGGGCAGCGAGCGCATAATCAAGCTGATCCGCGACGCCGGTGGAACGGCAGAACATATTGCATCACGGGAAGATTGCGGGAAGCGGATCAGCGAATTGGCCAAGGCCGGTGACCGCATCGTCATAATGGGCGCGCGCGACGACACCTTGAGCGAGTTTGCACGCTCGGTCCTGGCTGGCGTGCAATGAGCCTGTTTGCGCGCGCGAAACAGCACGCCTGGCGCATGGCCGTGGCCACGATGATGGCCATCCTGTTCGTGCTCGCCATCGATATGATCTACGGTCATTCGACAGTCGCATTCGCCATAGCGATTGTGGCCCTAATCTGGCTCAACATGCCGATGCTACGATTCAACTGCCCCCGGTGCGGGTACAACATTTTCTTCCGCGGGATGATCGTGATTCCCTGGCCGAGACGCGAATGCGGCAAATGCGGTTTGCAACTGGATGCGCCGGAGCAGTCTTGAGGACCGCCTGGAACTACCCAAAAACGTGGGTGGAGTGCCATCGCCGGGCCCGCTAGTCCATGACAATGGATGCCCGAGATTTTTCAATGGATACGCTCCTGCGCGCGTGCGCGGCTCGTCATGCGGGTCGTGAGGCGGCCATCGATGGCAAGCAGCGCCTGACTTACGCCGAGCTCGACCAACGGGTTGAACGGCTTGCGCGGTGGCTTTTGGCCAGGGGGATCGCTCCGGGTGACCGAGTGGCAATCCTGCTCACCGACGGCGCTCCGTACCTCACCGTGCTGCTCGCCTGTGGCCGGATCGGTGCCATCGCAGTGCTGCTTAATTGGCGGCTTGCACCGGGCGAAATCGCGTGGATTGCGAGCAATTCCGAACCCGCGATGACCTTTGTAAACCCGCGCTTCGCCGCACTGCTGGACGAGGCCGACGCAGGCGAAGTCATTGAGGTCGACGAGGATCACAACGCCGACGGCGCTTTCGAGATCATTGCGGGGCGCGAGCAGGCCGACGTGACCCGACCGGATCTCTCGACTGAGCGGCCGCTCTACATGATGTACACGAGCGGCACGACTGGCAAACCGAAGGGATGCCTTCAATCGGGCAGCACAGTTGCATCCTCGGCAATGGGTTTTTGTGTCCGGCGAGAGTTCACGCGGGAAGAGCGCCTCCTTTCGATCAATCCGATGTTTCACGTCGTCGGGATGCAGCAGATCGCAGCGATGCTTGCCTGCGGTGGCACCAGCGTATTTGCCGGACGCGACGACGACAGCGCCGCAGTCCTCGATCTGATCCACCGTGAAGCCTGCACGACAACCAGCGCCTTTCCGCAGATATCTTTCCAATGGTTCGCGATGGACGCTGTCCGCGACGGTATGATGCCGCTCACCAACTATACAGGCGGAGCCGGAATGGGTCGTCCGCAGATATATGAAACGTTCGAAACTGCCTGGGATTGCCGCGTCGTTGGTGGATATGGCCAGACCGAAGTTTGCGGGTTCGCCACATTCATCGATTATCCCGACATGCTTGAACATCCGCGGTCCATCGGCTGGCCGATGCCGCATGTCGAAATGACTATTCTGGATCCCGAGGGAAACGAACTCCGCCCGGGAGAGGAAGGCGAGATTTGCCTGCGCGGGCCATCGGTCATGCTGGGTTATTGGCGCAACGCGGAAGCGAGCGAAGCGGCGCTGGGTCATGGCTGGCTGCGCACCGGCGACCTCGGCACGATGGACGAGCGCGGACTTGGATACTTGCTCGGCCGGGCCAAAGAGCTGATCAAGACGGGCGGCGAGAATGTCTATCCCGCCGAGGTCGATGCCGTTTTCGCAAACATGCCTGAAGTTGCCGATGCCGGATGCGCCGGAGTGCCCGACAAGCAATGGGGCGAAGCTGTGAAAGCCTTCGTTGTACTGCAACCCGATGCCGAGCTTTCGCGCGCGGAAATCACCGCGCGTTTCAAAGATCAAATCGCCGGATACAAACGCCCGCGCTATATCGAATTCGTCGACCAGCTGCCGCGCGATCCGCTGGGCAAGCTGCTTCGCCGCGAACTCTCGCAGCGTCCCGTCACCCCCGACCAATCGGCCTAGTTCACGTCCAGAGCCTTGCGGCCCGCTTCTTCCCGGGCAAACGCGCGCTGATATCCTTCCCTCGCCGTCATCCGCTCGCGGTATACCTTGAGCAAATGAGGCACGCGCTCATCAAGGCCGACATTCTGCGCGAGGATAAGCGCATAGGCGATGCATATGTCGGCGACTGTGAAGCGGTCGGCGCACAGATAATCACGCTCGGCCAACCTCTGTTCGATCTTCACAAGGCGCTTTTCGAACCACTTGGCATAGGCCTCGCCAGCCTCCGCCCAGCCCTTCTCCTTCTCGAAGATAGCAAAGCGCATATACACCGTCTGCGGGAAGGTGATCGTCGCGTCGGCGTGATAGGTAAAATCGCAATACTCAGCGTAGTCGCGTTCGCCGGGTGCAATCGCGAGATCGGTAAAGCCGTCCTTCGTCGCAAGGTAATGCGCGATGGCGCAGCTTTCGGTGAGGCGCGAATCCCCGTCAATCAGCAGCGGCACCGTACCGAGCGGATTGATCTCCATATAATCGGGCTCGAGATAGCGCGGCGGAAACGGAAGAACCTTGAGATCGACATCGACGCCGGCTTCTTCGGCAGCCCATGTTGCACGAAGTCCTCGCGACCGCGCGCAGGTGTAGAGGGTGGGCTTATCCGCCATCAATGCGCGCCCTCATAACCGATGACCTTGTGCAAAACGAAAGCGATGACCGCACCGAGCGCCAAACCAATGATGGCCGAGATCGCCGCATAGGTCACCCATCCAAGAACGCCCGATAGCGCGCCGGTTGCAGCCTTGACCGCGTATTCTGCGCCATGGGCAATGTCGTAGAACAAATCGAACCCGACCTCGTGGGTGCCATGGACGATGATCCCGCCACCGACCCAAAGCATCGCGATGGTGCCGATGAAAGACAGCCCCAACAGCAATTTCGGGACGAAAGCGACCAGACCCTCCCCAAATCTGCGCTGCGCGGCTGAATGGGACTTCGACAGTGCGAGGCCAATATCGTCGAGCTTAACAATTATGGCGACCGCACCGTAGACGATGACCGTTACTGCAATCGCGACCAACGCAAGCGCAAGCCCTCGCTCCCACCAAGTCGGAAGGTCGAGTTCGTTCAACACGATAGCCATGATTTCTGCCGAGAGGATCAGGTCGGTGCGGATTGCCCCGGAGACCCGCTGCTTTTCGAACTCTACCGGATCCTCGATCGCATCTTCGACCGTCTTGCCATGTTTGGAAGCCCCGAGCTTCTCCATGACCTTTTCAGCGCCTTCGTAACTCAGAAAAGCCCCGCCAAGCATCAGGATCCAGATGATCAACCAAGGCAAGAATTCAGACAAGAGGATTGCACCTGGAAGCAGGATCACGAGCTTATTGAAAAAGCTTCCCTTGGTAATCGCCCAGATGATCGGCAGTTCGCGCGCTGGTGAGAGCCCGGTGACGTAGCTCGGGGTGACGGCCGCATCGTCAATCACGACACCGGCGGTTTTCGAACCCGCACGGCCCGCTGCCGCGGCGATGTCATCGATCGAGGCCGAGGCCGCCCTCGCAATCACTGTGACGTCGTCCAGTAGCGCTACCAATCCTGAAGGCAAGACAATTCCCCTGATTTCGTACCCTTGTGCAACGGCGGCTTGCCAAGCTCGTTCCGAGACCACAAGCCTTGCATTAAGGCGGAAACCCGCTATGTGCGCGCATCCGCTTGTTTCAATGCGGATAGAAGAAAGCCGGAGGGGCCCCGCGATCCGCGCGGACAAGCCAGCGATCGGCAGCAATTGAAAGGAACGCGAGATGGCTCATTACGAGCATATCTTTCTCGCGCGTCAGGACCTCTCGCAGGCCCAGGTAGACGCGTTGGCGGCCACGGCGACCGAAATCGTCGAAGCGAACGAAGGCAAGGTCACCAAGACCGAAACATGGGGCCTCAAGACCCTCGCCTACAAAATCGACCGCAATCGCAAGGCCCACTTTGTGATGCTCAACATCGATGCCCCTGGCACCGTTGTCGAGGAACTCGAGCGCCAGACCCGTATCAACGAAGATGTCATCCGCTACATGACCATCCGTGTCGAAGAACACGAAGATGGCCCCAGCGTTATGATGCGCAAGAACGAGCGCGATCGTAAGCGCCGTTCCGACCGGGAGGACCGTGACTGATGGCACGCCCATTTTTCCGCCGCCGCAAGTCTTGCCCATTTTCGGGTAAGGACGCCCCCAAGATCGATTACAAAGACGTGCGCCTGCTTCAGGGCTTTATGTCAGAGCGTGGCAAGATCGTGCCTTCGCGCATCACCGCCGTTTCCGCCAAGAAACAGCGCGAACTCGCCAAGGCGATCAAGCGTGCACGCCACATCGGCCTGCTTCCGTACATCGTCAAGTAAGAGGAGAATACATCATGGATATCATTCTTCTCCAGCGTATCGAGAAGCTCGGCACCATCGGCGACGTGGTCACCGTAAAGGATGGCTATGCCCGCAACTTCCTTCTCCCGCAGAAGAAAGCCCTGCGTGCCAATGACGCCAACAAAAAGGTGTTCGAGGCAAATCGCGAACGTCTCGAAAAAGAGAACGCGGAACGTCGCGGCGAAGCCGAAAAGCTTGGCGAGAAGGTCGAAGGCGCAGAGGTCATCCTCATTCGCGCTGCATCGAATGCCGGCCAGCTTTATGGTTCGGTCAATGTCCGCGACATGGTCGCTGGCCTGACCGAGCAAGGCCACGACATCGACAAGAAGCAGGTCATTATGGGTGCACCGATCAAGACTATCGGCATGCACGATGTGACTGTCGCCCTGCACCCCGAGGTGCACGTGACCGTAAAAGCAAACGTTGCGCGTTCGGATGACGAAGCCGAGCTTCAGACCCAGGGCGTCGATGTTCTCGCCCAGCTGTTCGAAGAAGAGCAGAAGGAAATCGAGGAACAGGCCGAGGCGAACCGCACCGATCCGAACCTCGAGCCGGGTGAAATACCTGCCGAACTGCTCGAAGAAGGCGTTGCGACACCGGAAGACACGACCGAGACCGAAGCTCTCATCGAAGCAACCGATCACAAGACCGACGACGACGCGTAAGCGACCTCGTTATCAGACACGAAGGGCGCGGCGTCGAAAGATGGCCGCGCCCTTTTTGTAACAGGTCCGCGCGTGACACCATGCGGGTGCCTTTGAAACATCCGAACTGAACCGCTAGGCAGAATATATGAGACCAATCGCCACCATCCTCGAAGAATTGCAGCAAAACTACAGCGAGGCCGTCAACACGCTTCGCGAAGACGTAATCGCATTTGGCCGGGATGGCGCCGTGCCGCCGCGGCGCAAGCGCGAGGACGGCAGCTACGCCTATCCGCAGCTGACTTTGCATTATTCAGGCAATGGTGATCCGCTGGACCGCAGTCGCGCTTTCGGACGGCTTGAGATTGCTGGCACTTATACGACCACCGTCACACGGCCCGATCTGTTCAACGACTATCTGGCAGAGCAGCTAGAGCTGATTTCAAACGAATACGATATAGAGGTTGAAGTCGGCCGTTCGCGGCAGGAGATCCCGTTTCCCTACGTCCTCGACGGGGAAGCCGGCGCAGCGATGTCGGGAATTGCGCCACAGGATATCGCGCAGCATTTCCCCTCGACAGACCTTTCACTGATCGGGGACGAGTTGGCGGACGGCATCGAGTTCGACGAAAACGAGGCCATGCCGCTGTCGCTGTTCGACGGCTTGCGGACCGATTACTCGCTCGCCCGCCTCGCGCACTATACCGGAACGCGGGTCGAGGATTTTCAGGACTTCATCCTGTTCACCAACTATCACCGCTATGTCGATGAATTCGTGAACTGGGGTGCCCAGCAGATTTGCGGCAACAGCGACGAGCAAGGCTACACTGCGCTTACCGGAGCAGCGGGTCTCAATATCAACGAATGCACAGACAATGCTCAGGGGCTGCTCAATGACACCGCGTGGCGGCGACATCAGATGCCCGCCTACCACCTGAAACGTGCGGACAAGCGCGGGATCACGCTGGTCAACATCGGCGTCGGCCCATCCAATGCGAAGACGATTTGCGATCACCTCGCGGTTCTGAGGCCGCACGCGTGGATGATGATCGGGCATTGCGGCGGGGTTCGTTCAAGCCAGAAGATCGGAGATTTCGTGCTCGCACACGCTTACTTGCGTGATGATCATGTGCTCGATGCGGTGCTCCCGCCTGAGATTCCCATCCCCCCGATTGCCGAAGTGCAGCTCGCGCTCGCGGGCGCGGCCGAAGAGGTCTCTGGCGCGCAGGGTGCGAATATCAAGCAGCGGATGCGCACAGGGACGGTCGTCACAACGGATGACCGCAATTGGGAGCT
Source organism: Erythrobacter ani (assembly GCF_019204025.1). GTDB lineage: Bacteria > Pseudomonadota > Alphaproteobacteria > Sphingomonadales > Sphingomonadaceae > Erythrobacter > Erythrobacter ani. Next base: position 982,915 of record NZ_JAGSPB010000002.1, on the reverse strand, counting down.
TCACTATTCAAGCTCGGCCAAGAGGTTCTCCCAGAGCCGCGCCATCGCAGTGGAAATGGAAAGCGCCACAATAGCCGCCCAGGGATATCGGTTCCGCGTTCCCTACGGCACTTTGCTCTGCGTCTCGGATAAGCCTCTGCACGGCGAGATCAAGCTACCCGGACAGGCAAACAAGTTTTACGAAGAAGCGATCGCGGCTCACCTGCAAATTGGTCTCGAGGCGTGCAAGCGACTGCGCGATGAGGGCGACCGATTGCATTCGCGCAAACTGCGCGCGTTCAATGAGCCGCCATTCAGGTAGATCAAGCGACCGCTGTCGCCTCGATCTCGATCATAACGTCGGGATGATAAAGGCGCGCCACGCCCAAAAGCGTGGCGGCGATCTGAGCGCCTGCCTCACCGTGGATCGTCATTGTTTCCTCGGACGCTTCCATAAAGGCATCGACATCCGTCGTGTAGAAATTGAGCCGCACGATATTGGCTGCGCTCATTCCGGCGGATTCAAGCGCATCGACGAGGTTCGCCCATGCGGTCTTGTACTGCGCCGCGATATCGCCCGGATGCATCGGAGCACCGTCAGCATCGCTCGCAGTCTGCCCTGACATGTAGAGCGTGCGCGTTGCGCCCTCCACTTCGACACCATGATTAAGGCCGAAGCCCTGCAGCCACGGCGTCGGATTGTGTGTCCTTATCTTCATCAGCGTATCTCCCGTCGATGACGCGATCATTGATCAGCGCCCCTTGGCCGTTATCCCTTGCCTTTCGTCTTGGTGTTGCCCGACTTGGCATGCGAAACGATGTAATCAATGATCATTCCGGCAATGTCTTTCTCGGTCGCCTTCTCAATCCCTTCAAGGCCAGGCGATGAATTCACCTCCATGATCACAGGTCCGTGATTGCTGCGCAGCATGTCCACACCGCACACGTTAAGACCCATGTGCTTGGCTGCGCGGACAGCGGTCGAGCGTTCCTCGGGAGTGATCTTGATAAGCTGCGCGCTGCCGCCGCGGTGGAGGTTGCTTCGGAAATCGTCCGCTGCGCCGGTGCGCTTCATCGCAGCGACGACCTTGCCGCCGACTACGAGCGCCCGGATATCGGTGCCGCCAGCTTCCTTGATGAATTCCTGCACAAGAATGTTCACATTCGCACCGCGGAAAGCCTCGATTACCGACTTGGCGCTCGACATTGTTTCGGCCAGAACGACGCCGATGCCCTGCGTCCCTTCCAGCAATTTGATGACCACCGGGGGACCATTGACCGCCTTGATGATCTCCTCGGCCTGTTTCGGATCGTTGGCGTAAGCGGTCAGTGGAAGACCAATGCCGTGCTTTGCAAGGATCTGCATAGAGCGCAACTTGTCGCGGCTGCGGCCGATCGCAACGCTTTCATTCAGCGGCCACACCCCCTGCATTTCGAACTGGCGCAGGACCGCCAAACCGTAATTCGTGATCGATGCGCCGATGCGAGGAATGACCGCCTCGTAACCGGCGAGAGTATCGCCGTTATACGTGATCGTCGGGCGGTGGCTGGCAATGTTTACCGTGCACCGCGTGGTATTCAGGATATCGAGGGTATGGCCGCGTGTTTCCGCAGCCTCTTTCAATCGCTTATGCGAATAGAGGTTCGGATTGCGTGCGAGCATCGCGATTTTCATGAGCGGCATTTCTCCTGGATCAGGGCTTGTGACCCTCAACTGTGGTCATCTTGAGGGTCTGCAGCCATGAATAGCCACTATCGACAAGAAAGCGACGACGAAGCGACGAACGCCCTACGAGCATGGGGAATTTCATGTCCGAACGGTCGGCCAAGCTGATTTCCGCACGAAAGCGGACATTGCCGATGACCATCGGCGTCTTGATGACATAACGCCGCTGCGTCTTCCCATTGGAGCTGGTTATGCCGCGAATATCGACGTGCACCGCCTCGCAAATATGTTCTTCACCGCCCCAATCGACTGCAAACCGGACGAAGGGTTCGCCGCCACGTTCGATCTCTTCGATCACCCGGCCATGAAGTGAGGATGTGCGAGCCCCGCTGTCGATCTTCGCAGGTATACCGGTCAGGCAGAGCTCAGGCAGATCGACCAGCTCACGCCAACCGACGACTAGCGGACCCTCGAGTTTCCTTTCGCCTGTCAATGAAGGATCGCCATGCCATCACCGCCTTCACCCGTGGGCAGGCGCCGGAGCACTTCTCCGGTGCTGTAATCCACCTCCGCTACCGTGTTGCTTGCCGTTTCGGCTACGTAGATTCGCTCGCCATCGTCCGACCATAGGATCGTGACCTGAAACCGGTCCTGAGCTTCTTCGGCGCTCGACACCGCGATCGTCCGAACAACCTTTGCCAAAGCGAGGTCGATGACCGTCAACCCTCCGTCGGCGAGATCGGACGTGACGGCGACATCGCCCTGCGGCCGGATCGCCAGTCGGAGCGGGAATGCGCCGGTGTCCAGCGTGTGACGAACCTCCATCGTTGCCGGATCGAGCTCGAATGCCTGGTTCGATCCGCGGGCCGAAACCCACAGCGCTTCGCCATCGGGCGACAACGCGATGCCTTCCGGCTCTTCGCCCACGGTGACGGAAAGCGGCGCCGATTGCGCCTTCAGATCGATCCGCGTGACTGTGCGAGAGCCGAGATCGGTCGTCCACGCCGTGGTCGCATCGGGAGAAACCACAAGCATGTGGCTTCCCTCCTTGCCAGTGGCGTATTCAAAGGTTTCTGTTTCTCCCAGCGGGTCATGGATCCAGACGATCGATTTGCGGCCCTCGGCAGTCGCATAGATATCGCCGGTCGAATGCCATACGATCCCATGCGGCCGGGCATTGTCGCCGAGCTCGATGCTGGCTACGCGCGAAAGATCCGCGGATGTAAAAATGTCCACCGTGGTGCCGCCATAACAGGCGAGCGCCACATGATCCCCATCGGGCGACGTCGCCAACTCATGCGGGTTGGTGCAGCTGTCCAACCGCAGCACTTCCTCGCCCGACGCTAGGTCGATCTTGGACAGAGTATTGCCGCGCTTGTTCGCGACAAACAGGGTCGCGCCGGAACGTGCACCCGTATCCCAACCGGCTTCGGGCGTGCCTTCCAGCACATCGGCAGTGCCGAGCGGAGCGCTTTTGAAGAAATCCTCGACCTCAGCCGAACAGCCTCCCAAGGATAGGGCGGCCAACCCACACATGAAATTCCTATTCGGCATCAGATCCATCGCTTTCGCTGCTTTCATTGGTCGTAGATACCGGGTCATCGCGAGGTACGTCACTTTCGAAAGCCAAATCACGGTAATCGCGCGCAATGCCGCTGAACCGTTGAATAGCATTCAAGAACACCGTCGCAGGTATACCCTCGCGCCGAGTCAGAATCGCCCATTGCATGACGGGATCGCCGTCCGCTGCGAGAAAAACAGAAACATATTGGTTCTTTTTATTAGCTGCCGCCACAGCCTCGTTCGACATCGGCGTTTCGCGATCCCACCAGGTCGAAAGTACGAGAGTTTCGCAAAAGTCTGGAACAGCGGGCGCACAGTCAGCGAAACGAACCTGACTAACCCCGACCCCTGTGTCTACCTCAATAAATGTCGTGTCATCATCTCCTTCACGTTCGAACAGTTTTACATCGTAGCCAGCCGACTTGAGGGCACTCATGACGCCCTCAACATCTCCGGCGGAAACCATCGGGACGTCGTCACTCTGAGCGTGCGCTGACGACCCGAGCAAGACCGAAACGCAGCAAGCCGCCGCAAAGCCTGCAGCAATTCTCACCAGCCTTCCTCCTGCCCCTCGTTCTGCTCATCCAGCCACTCTTTGAGTGGTGCGAAATAATCGACCATGGCCTGTCCGCTCATCTGGCGTTCTCCGGTAAACGCTTCGAGCGCGTCGGGCCATGGCTTCGATGCGCCGAGTTCGAGCATCGCATTGAGGTTCTTGCCGACTTCTTCGTTACCATAGAACGAGCAGCGGTGCAGTGGCCCTTCCCATCCGGCCTGATCGCAGGCCGCCTTGAAGAACTGGAACTGCAGAAGCCGCGCGAGGAAGTACCGCGTGTAGGACACGTTGCCAGGCACATGATATTTGGCGCCGGGATCGAATGCGCTTGCGGGCCGCTCAACCGGAGGCACGATTCCCTGATATTGCGTCCGAAGCTCGGTCCATGCAGTGTTATAATCCTGCGGCGCGACCGATCCGTCGAATACGCTCCAGCGATACCGGTCAACAAGCAGGCCGAATGGAAGAAACGCAACCTTGTCCATCGCCTGACGCAGCAAAAGCCCGATGTCCTTGTCCGCGCTCGGCACCTGATCTGGCTGAAGCATGCCGATCTGCACCAGATATTCAGGTGTGATTGAAAGAGCGATCATATCGCCAATCGCTTCGTGGAAACCGTCATTAGCACCGTTGAGATGCAGGTAATCCTGCATGTTGTAGGCGCGTTGGTAATAATTGTGCCCAAGCTCATGATGAATGACGATGAAATCATCCGCATTTTCCTTGATGCACATCTTGATCCGCAAATCGTCGACATTGTCGAGGTTCCACGCGCTCGCATGGCATACCACTTCGCGGTCGCGGGGTTTGGTGAATTGGCTCCGCTCCCAGAATGTATCCGGCAGCGGTTCGAATCCGAGCGATGAAAAAAAGCCTTCACCGACACGCGTCATTTCTACTGCGTCGAGGTCTTTCTGGTCGATCAATTCGGTGAGATCGTAACCGATATCACCTGCACCTTCCGGCGCGACAAGCGGGTATATATTGCCCCATTCCTGGGCCCACATGTTGCCGAGTAGGTCGGCGCGGATCGGGCCAGTCGCAGGCTGAATTTCGTCGCCGTGCTTTTCATTGAGCTTGCGCCGGACATAAGTGTGCAGCGCGACATAGAGCGGCTTCACTTCCTGCCACATGCGCTCCGTATCGGCGGCGAATTCTTCTGGGGTCATATCGTAGCCGGATCGCCACATAGTGCCGACATTGTCGAAGCCAAGCTCCGCCGCGCCTTCATTGGCGATGGCGATCATGCGCGCGTAATCCTCGCGCATTGGCGCACCTACATTGTCGTGCCAGCTGGCCCACATTTCGGCAAGCTCAGCCGGAGTCCGATCCAAATTGCCCATTTCCGCTTCGATGTCCGATCCGTTAATCGGCTCGCCGCCCAACGTACCTTTGCCCTGACCATATTGCGCCGCGAGATCGGTGGCAATGTTCGACAATTCTTCGGCAGCGCCATCGCGCGAAGGCGCTGGCATCGCGATACCGTTACGCAGCATGTCGAGTTTACGCGACACTTCTGCATCCAGTCCCTCAACCCTGGCATATTTCGCCGCATCGTTGGCGTAGCCAACCTGTTTTAGCGTGCTTTGCGCGCCATACAGTGCCGCCAATGTGTTGGAATCGTAGTTGATGTTGGTCGCGTTGAGCCACGAGACATGCGCAAACGTCTTGGCGAAATCACTCAGGTCCGCTTCGACCGCAGCGATGAATTGGGCCGCACCTTCCGGCGTCAAGGGGAATTCGGTTACGGCGACATCCTGCGCGGCAATTCCATCGGTGTGTTCATCGGCGAATGCGGGAGCAGAGGCGAGCGAAATGGCGAGCGCGGCGAACGACGTCTTGAACGCGGAAGAAGCGAATTTCATGGGTTTGCGATCCTGTGAAAAATGTGGGTTCTGCGACGATGATCTGATTGAACCTGCGCGCGACCTGAATCAAGCGTCGCTCTTCTTTTTCATGCAGACGATCATGCCGATCAGGACTCCGATGAATGTCGCGATCCACGCGGCGATCTTTATAGGCTGTGCAGTCGCCGCCGCTGCTGCCATCCAGTCGGAGCCTTGCGCGCGGATCATCTGAACGACTTGCAAAATGGTCTCGATATAGTCGGTCACGCAAAATACCGCCGCAGCACTTATGACCGCAAGGCCGATGGTCTTCATTGCTGCGCTTCCGAACGCGATGAAGCTCCGACCAGCACGCCAGCAGCCGAAGCTGTAGACGCCGATAAAAATCAGATCGACCAGCATGGAGATCGTCATGATCGTGGTCAGCTCGGAATCGCGCCAGCTGGCCTGTATGATGTCGACCTGCCGCGCAGTACCGGCCGCCTGATGATCGACTATCCCGTAAGGCGCATCGCCCCGCAGGAGCGCGCTTGCCGCGACCAAGCCAACGAAAATGGCGAGCCCGATCAGCCAATACTTAAGATCGGGCGCCTTACGTGTCATGTCTGGCTTAGAAACTCGACGATAGCATCGCCTAACTCGGGTTTCGTCGCACTATCAAGATGTCCGCCGGGAATCTCCAGATACAGTGCATTGGGCAAAAGCCGCGCCAGATCTTCTGCCGACCCATTGTCGTCATCCTTCTCACCGCAAACGACCAATGAAGGTTGATCTATGTCACTTAACATCGCCGCATCGAGGTCCTCGAATGCGTCTAGCAAGAGCCGCGCCGCTACCCGGTCGACACCCTGCGACTTCAGGAATTGCCTCGAGAGATAGGCAGGATCACCGCGTTCGATCGTATCGAATTCGTCGATCACCCGCTTGAAGAACGCGGAGCGGCGCTGCCAATCCGCAAGGCCGGCAACGCCCATGCCGCACGCGATCAGCCTCCGTGGGCGCAGAACGCCGGTCGCACAACCGTGGATCGCTGTACGCGCACCGAGTGAAAAACCGACAAGATCATATCCGCCATCTTCGAGCTCCGCGTGTTCGATCAGAGCTGCAGCGTCGCGCACCAGGACTCTCGCCGGATAAGCGGCGGGGTCGGTCGGCGACGCGCTTTCACCGTGAACGCGAAAATCGAGCATGATGGCCGTGAAGCCCGCCTCAGCGAGTTTTTCGGCATGGCCCCATTTGATCCAGTTCATCGCGGCGCTGGAGAAGAGGCCATGTAGCAGCACGACTGGCCTACCCTCGCCCAGCCTGTGGACAGCAAGCTCAGTCCCGTCGAACGAAGCAAAATCTTGGCTAATCATTATCAAGCGATCCCCACCAGATTGACCCATTCTTCAGCGGTCTCCGGGTTCGTCTCCATGGTTTTGGCGTCATCGGGAAGTGCGATCCACGGCTGCTTGCTCCGGACCCAGATATGCGCTGCGGGTACAATCTCATGACTGTTGTACAGCGTGCCGCAGCGCAGTGACCCGAAACCCTCGCGCACGTTATTTACAGCGTAGATCCGGGCCTTGCACTTTTGGCATCCGAATACTTTCGCCTCGGCCCCGCTAGGTTGGTGGTATTCGGCGATGTCCAAGTCTCCCTCGATGGTGAGATCATCGATGCGAAACAGCATATGCAGACTGAAAGCGGAACCTGTGCGGGTTTGGCAATCCGTGCAGTGGCACGCATACGGTTTGAGACGGAAACCATCGGCGAGCGTGTACCGGACCACGCCGCAAAGGCATTCGCCTGACAGCCCGCCCCTCACCGCTTTTGCAGGCCCTTTTGCTCCATGCGCCACTTGGCCATCTCAATCCGGTCTTGGCCGAAAAATGGTTCCCCCTCAAAAACCAGTGTGGGCACGCCCCAATGGCCCGCTGCTTCGAGAGCGTCCTGATTGGCGGCAATCTCGGCATCAAGAGTACCAGCATCGCTTGCGACAACGGTTTCAAGTTCTTCGAGATCCAAACCGGCACGGTTCGCCGCGCGTGCAAGATGGTCGCCTTCATTCCACCCGTCGACTTCGCCCGAGAAGATAATACGCGATACTTCGTCGGCAAAGGCCAGCCCCTTGCCCTGCCGACTCGCCGCTTGTCCCAATCTGCACACGCGGCGAATGAGGGGCTGGTCGTCGGCGATTTGACGCGTCGTCAAGTCTTGCACCACGGGGTCGGGCCGAGGCCAACGGAACGGAATACCGAGCATCTGCGCCGACCGGAATGAATCCATGAGGATATATCTTGGCGCCGCCGGGTTGCCGCTAAACAAGATGTCGGGATCGCGGATGGCAATCGGCCAAACGGTCCGCAGCGCGACGTCGATGTCAAACTCTTCGCTCAGCGCGCGGAAGCGCCCAATGGCAAGGTAGGAATAGGGCGATCGAAAGCTGAAGAAGAGGTCCGCGTTCAAGGTCATCCCGTCAGCTTAGCGCGACTGACCCGCGAATGCCTACCTGAAAAAGCACTGCGTTCCTGCGTAGAGAGCAGATACGGCACCGTCCTCGAAGAAGCCGCCGATCCTGTCGCCGATGGCAAACTCCTCCCCCAGAGTGCTCCCCTCGATCATGGCGAAACCGGGTTCCGCCTCGATCGAATCCCTGGCCGCGCCGATCCTAAGATCGCCGGTGACGCCGATATTGGTGCTTTCTTCTTCCCACAGCCACCCGACCAGTGAGCCGTCCTTGTAGTTGACTATCAAACCGCCTGGAAACCGACTGGAAACCATCGGTCCCACGCCGCAATCGGGCATATCGCTAGAGTCCCCGGCCTGACCGAAGGTTCGCGCGAGCGCTCCTTCCACCTCGTTCTGCCCGGCGGCGAAATAAAACGCTTCTGGACCGGCGATAAGACCATCGGCATTAAGGGCGACTTCGTTGCTTTCGACCACCGGATTGCTGGCCCGCAATTCAGCCTGTTCCGCCGGGCTTGGCACTGTCCCGCTGTCGCAGGCCGCCAGCGCGAATGCTGCCAATGTAAGGAGAATTGTGCGCATCGCGATCAGCCTTTCTTCAGGTGACGCCGTCCAAGCAATTCAGCGATCTGCACCGCATTGAGCGCAGCGCCTTTGCGCAGATTGTCGGACACGCACCACAGCGTGATGCCGTTTTCGACCGTGGGATCGTCGCGCACGCGGCTAATATAAGTGGCGCTGTCACCCGCGCTCTCGACCGGAGTAACGTAGCCCTCGTCCTCGCGCTTATCGACAAGCATGATGCCAGGCGCCTCGCGCAGGATGTCTTGCGCCTGTTCTGCAGAAAGCTCCTTTTCGAACTCGATGTTCACCGCTTCGGAATGGCCCACAAACACTGGTACGCGCACGCATGTCGCGTTGAGCTTAATCTTGGGGTCGAGGATCTTCTTGGTCTCGACCATCATCTTCCACTCCTCCTTCGTCGATCCATCGTCGAGGAAGACATCGATATGCGGGATGACGTTGAAAGCGATTTGTTTCGTGAACTTCGTCGGTTCGACCGGATCGCCCACGAAAATCGCGCGACTTTGTTCGAACAACTCGTCCATTCCGGCCTTGCCTGCGCCAGAAACGGATTGGTAGGTCGATACGATCACCCGCTTGATAGTGGCAGCCTTGTGAAGCGGAGCGAGTGCCACCACCAGCTGCGCGGTCGAGCAATTCGGATTGGCGATGATGTTACGCTCTTTGTAACCGTCGATTGCATCGGGGTTCACTTCGGGCACGATCAGCGGCACGTCCGGTTCCATTCGATAGAGCGACGAATTGTCGATCACCACGCATCCTGCCGCCGCCGCCTTTGGCGCGTATTCCTTCGCCGGGCCTGAGCCTGCCGCAAACAAGGCAATGTCCCAGCCTGTCCAATCGAAATGCTCGATATTCCTGCATTTCAACATCTTGCCGGTGTCGCCGTATTCGACCTCGCTGCCCTGCGAACGGCTGGAAGCGACAGCAGCCACTTCATCGACGGGAAACTCCCGCTCGGCGAGGATCTGCATCATTTCGCGCCCGACATTTCCGGTCGCGCCGACAACGGCTACGCGGTAACCCAATTCCCATACTCCACTTCAAAGCTGTTTGCGTGCCTCGCTGACGGCACTACCGTCGCTTGGCAAGGTATAAGGTGGTTAAATGGATACCCAGAGCTGGCGTGCAAGGGCGCGCTATTTCGAGTTTAGAGGTGACAGGATCGCCTATTGGACGGGCGGAGACCCCGATGCGCGGCCCTTATTGCTCGTTCACGGCTTTCCGACCTGTACATGGGATTGGGTTCAAGTTTGGGAAACGCTCGGTACACGGCATCACCTGATCGGATGTGACATGCTGGGCTTTGGTCTGTCGGAAAAGCCGCGGGTCGGATACTCGATCCACCGCCAGGCGGATGTACAGGAAGCGCTGCTGGATCACCTTCGCGTCGCTCAATTCGACGCGCTGGTACACGATTACGGAGTGTCGGTCGGGCAGGAGTTGCTGGCGCGGCAACAGGATGGTTCTGGTGTGACGGGTCTCGGACGGATGGTCTTCCTCAACGGCGGTATCTTTCCGGATCAGCATAGGCCTCGGCCCATCCAGAAGCTGGGTGTATCGCCCCTGGGATTTCTCGTAGGGCTGCTGATGAGCCGTAAAGGTTTCGGCAAAGGCTTTTCCGAGGTTTTCGGACCGGACACGCAGCCGACTGAGCGCGAACTGGATGAGTTCTGGGAGTTTATCAGCCACAAAAAAGGCAATCGGATCACGCACAAGCTGCTTCACTACATCGCCGACCGCGTAAAGCATAAGCAGCGCTGGGAACGCGCACTCGTAAGAGCGCAAGACCGCATCGGCCTTATCAACGGGGCGCTCGATCCCGTTTCCGGCCGGCACGCATACGAACGATGGCGCGAAGTGGTGCCAGGTGCAAAACACCACCTGATTGAAACTGTCGGTCACTACCCCCAGGTCGAAGCGCCTCATGAGGCCGCGGCCGTGATCTTGGGGTGGCTGGCGGAGTAATTACTCCGGCGGCGTGACCCCATGTGCCTTGAGGAACCGAAATATCGTGTTCCAGAGGTGCGGTGATATGTTCTCACCCGCCACGCGGTGCGTGTAGCCGGGATAAAGCATCATCTCGAATGGGACATTGCCTTCTTGCAACACACTGATCAGCTCTGACGAGTTTTCGAACACGACGTTGTCGTCTGCCATGCCGTGAATCAGCAACAACGGATCGCTGATCATATTTGCGTCGGGGATAGCGCTCGCCGCTTCATACGCTTCAGGCACTTCGCGCGGGTTGCCCATATACCGCTCGGTATAGTGCGTGTCGTATAGCTCCCACTTGGTTACCGGCGCGCCTGAAATGCCCGCGGCATACAGCCCTGGATCGGCCTGCAACTGTTTCAGCGTCATGTAGCCGCCGTATGACCAGCCGTAGAGCGCGATCTTGTCCGGATCGACGAAGTCGAGCGTCTTCAGATACTCCGCGCCGACCTTCTGATCGCGCACCTCAACGCCGCCCATCGCGCGGTAGAGCGGCTGTTCGAAGTCGACCCCGCGATTGGCCGTGCCGCGATTGTCGAGCGCGAAGTAGATGTAGCCCTTGTCGACGATGGCCTGCGCAAGCGCGCCCTGCCAGCCCTTGTCGACGATCTGAGGACCGGGGCCGGAATAGTGGTAGTAGAAGACCGGATAACGCTTGCCCGGCTCCATCTCCGGCTTGAGCATCATCCAGTGCAGCTCTGTACCGTCCTTGGCGCCCACCGTGCCATATTCGGGCGTGACGTGGCTCGCGAGGAACGGGGCATAGGGATGGTCGGTGTCGAGCGCGTTTTCCTCGATCCACGTCAGTCGCGCGCCGGACGTATCCGCCAGGTAACTTTGCGAAGACTGGTCTGTCTTGGACCGCGTCACGTAAAGCGTGCGCCCCTTGGCATCCATGCTCGCTGAATTCACGAAATCGCTGTCGGTCAGCAATTGCGGCTGGCCTGATCCATCAAGCGTGGCACGGTAGATCTGCTGGGTAAGAACGTCTGCTGTTGCTTGATAGAAAAACTCGCCCGTTTCCTCATTCACACCAACTAGAGACGTCGTCGGCGATGCACCGCCGGTAAGGCGAAGCCAGTCCTCGCCGTCAAAGCGGTAGAAATGCCCGTAGCCGTCGCGCTCCGACCACCACAGTAAACTACCGTCCGCCAGGAAGCGGTAATTGTCCGACAGGTTGATCCAGTAATCATCGCGCGCCGCGTTTTCGGTGAACCATATCTCGCTTTCGCCAGTGGCGGGGTCCACCTTCAACATGTCGAGCACGGTCTGCGCGCGGTTCTGCCGCTGGACATAGAGGTAATCGTCCGGCCCCCAGTTGACACGGGCGAGGTAGATATCGGTTTCGCCACCGAGATCCACCTTCACGCGATTGCCGCCATCCGGATCCATCACGAACAGTTCGACAAACGCGTTGTCACTGCCTGCAACGGGATAACGCTGATCGAAAACCTTCGTCCCTGTGGCGCCAATAGCCGCACGGGTGACGATGCCGACCGGGCTTTCATCGGTTCGCTGGACAGCGATCCGCTGGTCGTTCTGACCCCACCAATATCCCGTGAGGCGGCTCATTTCCTCCTGAGCAACGAATTCCGCTTCGCCCCAGCGGATTGTTTCGCCTTCCTTCGGCGTTATCGGAGCGGGCTCTTTGCCGACTTCTCCGACCCATAATTGGCGGTCGCGCACGAACGATACGTAGCCAGCCTTAGGCGACAGTTTCGGATTGAGCTCGGTCGCCTCCGTATCAGTCAGTTGTCGCGGTACACTGCCGGTTTGTGCGTGACCGGTCTCGTCGATGAATTCCGCATGGAGTTCGACGAAGTAAAGATCGCCATCAAGTGGCACCAAGACCCCCGAACCATCGCTTGCCCACTGATAGGAAATGATCCCTTTCAGATTGCCGACCCGCGCACGCTCGCGCTGCATTTTTTCATCTTCGGAAAGCTCGCGGCCACTTCCCAGCGCCTCACTGTCGATCAGCATCGACCATTCTCCGGTCGACACATCAAAGCCCCACAGATCGTACCTTTCGCGCTCATCCTCTCGGTTGCGCAGCAACGTGAGATAGCGCCCGTCAGGAGAGAGCTTTGCCTGCCGCGGTGCTGGTCCGTCGAGGGACGGCGAGGCGAAAACGCGCTCTAGCGAGAGGTCCCCTGGTCGGTTCACCGTGTGGTCGTCCGCGGTTGCCGAAGCGGCGAGAATGGCGGCTGTAGCGGCGAGAATGGATAGACGCATGTCAAGGAAAGCCCCTCAATTCGAATGAATTGCTCGCTTCACTTGCAAGAGCGCCAGCCAATGGCAAGAGGCCCAATGAAAAAGGGCGGCCCGCACAGGACCGCCCTTCCGAATTCGCTGTTGCGAGAGGCTTATGCCTTGGGTGCGTTGTCCCGGCGTTCGGCGATACGCGCACGCTTACCGGTGCGACCACGCAGATAGTACAGCTTCGCGCGGCGCACGACGCCGCGGCGCACCACGGTGATGCTGTCAACGATCGGCGCATAAAGCGGGAAGACACGCTCTACACCTTCGCCAAAACTCATTTTTCGGACGGTGAAGTTGGAGCCCATGCCGCGGTTTGAACGCGCGATTACGACGCCTTCGAAGTTCTGCACACGTTCGCGGTTGCCTTCCGTCACCTTCACGCCGACACGAACGGTGTCGCCCGCGCGGAATTCGGGAATCTCTTTTTCGACCTTGCCGATTTCTTCGGCTTCGATTTGCTGGATCAGGTTCACTGGTCCGTTTCCTTGTTCTTTCGCCGCGCGCCAGAGGCAGACTGGTCCCGAACGCCCTCATGACGTTCCCAAAGGTCCGGCCTGCGTAACCGAGTGATCTCTTCCGACTTGGCTTTACGCCATGCCGCAACCTTCGCATGATCCCCCGATCGCAGCACTTTGGGGATCGTGCGCCCTTCCCATTCCTGAGGTCGGGTATATTGCGGGTATTCTAAGAGGCCGTCTTCGAACGACTCTTCATGCCCGCTACAAGCCGCGCCCATTACGCCGGGAAGCAGCCGAATGCAAGCATCGAGTATGGCGAGCGCGGCGGGTTCTCCGCCCGAAAGGACGATGTCTGCAAGGCTAACCTGCTCAATCTCGGGCCGGGCTTCGAACAGGCGCTCGTCGAAGCCCTCGAACCGGCCGCAGATTAGGGTAACGCCGGGGCCGCAGGCGATCTCGCGAATGCGCTCCTGCGTGATCGGTTTGCCGCGCGGGGTCATGGCGAGGATTGGCGCATCCGGTTGTCGCTCAATGACGTGATCGACCGCCGCGCCGAGGATGTCGGCCTTAAGCACCATCCCCGCCCCGCCGCCGGCTGGCGTGTCATCAACGGTGCGGTGCTTATCGGTGGCGAAGTCGCGAGGGTTGACGGTCGCGAAGGACCAGTCGCCGCGCTCGAGCGCCTTGCCTGCGAGCGACGTGCCGAGCGGCCCGGGGAACATTTCTGGGTAGAGGGTGAGGATGGTGGCGGCGAAGGTCATTTGCGCGGAAATTTCTTGCGACCATAAAAAACATGCGCTGCGAAAAAGAAGCTGGCGATGGCGACCGCCAGCAAAATCGGCCATCCATAAATTAGGAATACCATTGGTCCCATATAGTATTCCGCGACCGGCGGTTCCTGTAGCAAAGCCAAGTCAATCTTCTGCCAAATCCAGAAATATCCGATCACCGCAAGAGTGGGAGAAAGACCGGCCACAGTCACCTTCAGCGGGTCAGGTATCCGATCAAACCGAACGCTCAACACCCGTCCAAGAGCAAATGCGACCGCATGCGCTATAATGATGGGCACAAGCACAACCGGAAGCCAGAATGATGTTATGTCTTCCAATTCACCCCATCCTTCGCCCGCGTATCGACACTAAGCTCAAACACATCGGGCCGCGAATAGTGGCCGTCTGTGTCGAGGCTCGCCAGCCCCTGCCCGATTTCTGAGAGGTCCAGCTCGGCGTGGAGGATTTCCTCGCCCTCGCCGGCCTGCGCCAGTACCCGCGCATCTGGTGCGATAATCATGGAGCCGCCGCGGTTGAGCGTGTCGCCCTCGATAGCTTCGAACAGCGCTTTCACGTCGGCATTCCCGCCGACCCGCTCCAGCCCCTCGAACATGTCGCCACGCCATTGCACCAGCCCCGCCGCCAGCACGAAGCAGCGCCCCTCCATCGCGTAATGACGTGAAGCGATGCCATATTCCTCCCGCACGGTCGGCCAGGCCGCCACATGGACGCTCTCGCCCAGATTGTGCATCGCCGCGCGCGCCAAGGGCATCCAGTGTTCCCAGCAGATCAGGTTTCCGGCCCGACCCCATTCGGCCTGATGCACGCCCAGCGTCGAACCGTCGCCGCGCATCCAGATCAGGCGCTCGCCATGGGTTGGCACCAGCTTGCGGTGATCGAGAGGCGCTTCTCCGGGCCGGAAAAGAAGTTGGTTGTTATAAAGGCTCTGCCGCACCCGCTCATGCGCACCGAGCGATATCAGCGCGCCGCTTTCGTCGCACAATTCCTGCAAGGGCAGCAGCCGCTCGTCACCCGGGACAATCGCATTTTCGAGCATGATCTGGTGGCACGCCTTGGTCCCCGGATGGTCCCACAAAGCCGCACCCGGTGCCTCGTCGAGCCACAGCGGATAGCCTCCGAGGAAGGTTTCGCCAAACGCGACGAGCTTCGCCCCAGCCTCAATCGCTTCACGCGCAAGGCGCGTTGCTTTCTCGATACCTCCATCGAAATCGAGCGGAATTGGTGCAGCCTGGCAAATCGCGACGCTGAGAGTGCTTGGGGTATTGGTCATTCGGCGAACTCCTTTGCAATCACCATTCGCGCCACATCCCAGTCCGTTACAGCCTCCGCGGTCATCGGCACCATGAAGGTCTTCATTCCTTTCGCTGGCGCAGGATCTTTCTCGATCTCGACAATGTCAGTCGCGCCGAAATTTTGGATGCCGATCACCTTGCCAACGGCAACGCCGTCATCGGTTTGCACAGGGAGACCAATGAGATCGGCATGGTAGAATTCGTCCTGCTCCAATTCGGGCAGCGCATCGCGCGGCACCGTGAGGACCGTCCCGCGTAGTTTCTCGGCATCGGTGCGGCTGCTCACCTCGGCGAAGCGTGCAATCGCTCCGCCTTTGTTGTCCGAACGCACTTTTTTCAGCGTCAAAGCGCCGTTGTTGAATGAGTTATGGTGGGAGAGGGCTTCGACACCATCGCCAAACAGCTTGAGGCGGACCTCTCCCGAGACACCGTGCGCACCGGTGATCGCGGCAAGTTCCACGGTCCGGTGCGCATCGTTGTTTTCTTGCATGAGAGAGGCTTACTCGGCCTTTTCTTCCGCGGTGTCTTCCTTGGCGTCATCGGCCGGTGCTTCTTCAGCAACGGTGTCATCAGCCTGCTCGTTGGTTTCGCCGCCTTCTGCAGTCTGCTCCGCGATTGCCGCTTCGTCTGCAGCGGTGTCGCCTTCGTTCTCAACAGCGTCAGCAACGGCTTCAGCGGTCTCTTCCGACTTGGCCGAACCGGTTGCATCGTTTTCGGCTTCCGCTGCAGCCTTGGCTGCTTCTTCAGCTTCCTTGGCCTTCTCAGCCTTTTCTTCAGCGCGTTCCTTGGCCTTCTCGCCAGGCTCGGCCTTGTTTGGGTTGTTGCGCGCTTCCCGCTCCATGATGCCCGCGGCATCGAGGAAACGCAGGACGCGGTCGGAAGGCTTCGCGCCAACACCGAGCCAATATTTGGCGCGGTCTTCGTCGAGCTTCACGCGGTTCTCGTCATCCTTTGCGAGCAATGGATTATAGGTACCGATCTGCTCAAGATATTTGCCGTCACGCGGGCTGCGGGAATCGGATACGACGATGCGATAATACGGACGCTTCTTTGCGCCGCCGCGCGAAAGCCGGATTGCTACTGCCATTTGAAATTACCTTTCGAGTTTAAATATCTGTATTCATGTCAGTTTATTAGAAGTTACTTTTTGGACCCCGGACCGCCGAGACCGGGAAGTCCGCCGGGCGGCATTCCGCCACCGAGGCCGCCCATACCGCCGCCAGGGCCACCCATTTCGGGCATACCGCCGCCACCGAACATGGCCGCAAGACCTTTCAGCCCGCCCATTTTCTTGATCTGTTTCATGGCGCGGCCCATTTCCTGGTGCATCTTGAGCAGCTTGTTGACTGTTTGCACGTCAGTGCCGCTGCCCGCCGCGACGCGTTTCTTGCGCTTGGCATTCATCACACCGGGATGCGCACGCTCTTTCGCCGTCATCGATCCGATGATCGCATCCATGTGAACGAGCACCTTGTCGTCCATGTTCGATGCGGCCATCGCCGCTTTCGCCTTCTTCATACCCGGCATCATGCCTGCGAGCATCCCTAGCCCGCCCATATTCTGCATCTGCTTCAGTTGCATGCGCAGGTCGTTGAGGTCGAATTTGCCCTTCTCAAAATTCTTCGCAAGCTGCTCGGCCTCTTCCTCCTTGATCGTCGCCGCCGCTTTCTCGACAAGGCTGACAACGTCGCCCATGCCGAGAATCCGGTCGGCGACGGAGCCGGGGCGGAACGGTTCGATCGCATCGAGCTTTTCACCCGTGCCCGCGAACTTGATCGGCTTGCCGGTGACGGCACGCATGGACAGCGCCGCACCGCCGCGTGCATCGCCGTCCATACGCGTCAGGACGACGCCGGTGAGCGGCACTTCATCGGTGAAGCTCTTGGCGACATTGACCGCGTCCTGACCTGTCAGGGAGTCGACCACCAGCAGCACTTCGGTTGGCGTAGAAACTTGGCTGACCGCCTTCATTTCCGCCATCAGCGCTGCATCGACGTGCAAACGCCCTGCCGTGTCGAGTAGCAGGACATCGAAATTCTGGAGCCGCGCCGATTCCATGGCACGCCTCGCAATATCGACCGGCTGCTGGCCGGCGACGATCGGCAATGTGGCGATGTCTACCTGCTCGCCTAGCACAGCCAATTGCTCTTGTGCCGCTGGACGGTTGACGTCGAGCGAGGCCATCATCGCTTTCTTGCCGTGCTTCTCACGGATCAGCTTGCCAAGCTTCGCGGTCGTAGTTGTCTTACCGGAGCCCTGGAGTCCCACCATCATGATGACCACCGGCGGCTTCGCTTCGAGGATCAGACCTTCACCCGCCATGGAGCTCTGCGGATCGTCGGGGTCACCGCCGAGCGTACGCACAAGCTCATCATGGACGATCTTGACGACCTGCTGGCCGGGGCTGACGGCTTTCAGGACTTCCTGACCGACAGCCTTTTCCGTAACCGCGTCGATGAAACGGCGCGCAACCGGCAGGGCGACATCTGCCTCAAGCAATGCAATCCGCACCTCGCGCATCGCATCGCGCACGTCCTGCTCTTTAAGAGCGCCGCGGCCTTTGAGCTTGTCAAAGACGCCGCCTAGGCGGTCGGACAGATTGTCAAACATCGTCTCTAACTCCCTCATGCCAATCGCGACATGGATCAAACGCGAAAAACGCCGGCGAACGAAACCTCGTTGGCCAGCGTGCGAAACCTTCTCAAGAAGGTTCGACTTGAATCTTGATCGATGGTGGAGCCTAGCGGGATCGAACCGCTGACCTCAACACTGCCAGTGTTGCGCTCTCCCAGCTGAGCTAAGGCCCCGTTTCATCGATTGTGACCCTACGAAATATAAGGCCAAAACCCTGCTCTCGCAAGGGAGCGCTCCGATAAGACCGCTCCCTGCGAAAAGCAAGAATTAATTGTCGTCGTCGTCGTCGTCGCCCTTGCCTTTGGCCACGCCAAGGTCATCGTCTCCGCCGAGATCGACGTCGTTATCGGGCGAATCTTCTTCGTCGTCGATGTTCTCGATGTCTTTCAGTTCATCATCTTCATCGTCGTCGCCGGAAAGATCGCTGTCGGCCTCGCCATCCTTCTTCTTCTTGGCATCATCGAAAGGGATCGGCTGCTTCGATTTCAGCACCGGTTCGGGGTACCATTCTTCGCCGCACTCGATGCAGGTCACAGGCTCATCGTTGCCGAGGTCGTAGAAGCGTTCCCCGCATTTGGGGCAGGAACGCTTGGTGCCCCATTCTGGCTTGGCCATTCTCACTAAATCCTTAGTCTTGCCCGCCCATCTGGCGGCTGCGTGATTTCGTATTTTATTGGGACCGGATCATACCGGAATCAAGATCGCGGCGCGCCTTGCCAGATGCACGGGGCACTGTCAAAGCAACGCGTCTCGGACGCCGACGTAATCACGGACCTTCGCAATTGCCAGCCCACACATTTCATACTTCCGGTCCGCTCACGGGAACTATCCGCGTTCCCGGCGACAAATCGATCAGCCACCGCGCGTTGATGTTTGCCTCGCTTGCCGTAGGCGAGAGCACGATTGATGGCTTGTTGGAAGGAGAGGATGTACTCGCCACCGCATCCGCCATGCGGCAGCTGGGGGCCGGTATCGAGCGCGGCGATAGCGGCACATGGCGCGTCCACGGCGTTGGTGCTGGTAGCCTGCTGGAGCCGCGACAGGCGCTCAACATGGGCAATTCCGGAACATCGACGCGGCTTTTGATGGGATTGCTGGCCAGCCAGGGCTTCAGTGCGACCTTCACCGGCGATGCCAGCTTGTCGGGGCGCCCGATGAACCGAGTAATCGAACCGCTTTCGCAGATGGGCGCAAATTTCGAGGCCTCTTCCGGGGGAACCCTGCCGTTGACGCTGCGCGGTGCTCTTCCGGCAACCCCGATAACCTACCGACTTCCGGTCGCCAGCGCGCAAGTAAAGAGCGCGGTGCTGCTTGCAGGACTCAACACGCCCGGCATCACTAGCGTGATCGAGCCGATCGCAACCCGCGATCATACCGAGCGGATGCTTGCAGGCTTCGGAGCGCATATAGAAATCGGCAAGCAGGATGGTGAGCGCCTGATCTCAATCCATGGCGAGGCTGATCTCACCCCTCAATGCGTTGTAGTCCCCGGTGATCCCTCATCAGCAGCCTTTTTCATCGTGGCAGCACTTATTGTACCGGGAAGCGACATCATCATCGAGAATGTCGGAATGAACACGACACGCGCAGGAATTGTGCACGCCCTGCGCCAAATGGGGGGATCGATCGACGAGCTGAACCCGCGAGATGTTGGCGGCGAGTCGGTGGCCGATCTGCAGGTGCGCCATTCGGCACTGACCGGAGCAGATATAGACCCTGCGCTCGCCCCCAGCATGATTGATGAATTTCCCGCGCTGTTCGTCGCCGCTTCGCTCGCGCAAGGCACTACGCGCACGAGCGGACTCGAAGAATTGCGCGTGAAGGAAAGCGACCGGCTGTCGGTCATGGCCGAAGCGCTGACTTTAGCAGGTGCGCGCGTGGAAGAACACGATGACGGCCTGACGATTCACGGCACCGGCGGCGATCCGCTCACCGGCACACCGGAAAGCACCAGCGTCGAGACGAATCTGGATCACCGCATCGCGATGAGCATGGCGGTTGCTGGCCTGGCGAGCCGCTCCGGAGTGCGCGTTGACGACACCGCCCCGATTGCGACGAGCTTTCCGACATTCATGGACCTTCTGGCAGGAGCAACGCAGTGATCGCTGATCTCGATTGGGCGAGCTATGTCGGCTTCGTTGGCACTGCCTGCATTATCGGCGCGTACGCCTATCTCACTTATGTCGAAAAGCCGAACCCGTTCGTTCTGCACGGCGTCAACTTGTCTGGCGCCGCGTTGCTAACAGTGTCACTGATGGTTCACACCAATTGGCCCAGCCTTGTGCTGGAGGGGTTTTGGGCTGCGATAGCCATCTTCGGTCTCTTCAAGGCGTTGCGCGCTCGCAAGCGCCGCGACACAAAGCCGACGTGATTAGACGCCGCATCTTCGCCGCCGCTATCCTTGTCGTATTCGCCGTCGGCTCGGCGCTCTACTGGAACGATGGCGCCGCCGACTGGATGCTTTTGGGCATCAATCTTGCCGCAGCCGGCGTAGGATTGATGGTGCTTCATTTTCGTTGGCGTCCTAGGGAGCGCCGCCCGCTTTCGCGGCAAAAGGCCAAGGACATTTTCTCATGATCATCGCCGTCGACGGCCCGACCGCGTCGGGCAAGGGCACCATTGCAAGAAGGCTTGCAGCGCATCTCGATCTTCCGCTCCTCGATACCGGCCTGCTCTATCGCGCGGTCGGCCAGCAGGTCTGGCTGAACGGCGGTAACCCCGATGTCGAGGCGGATGCGGTCACCGCATGCGAATTCGACGATGAATTGCTGGCAGATGACATCCTGCGCTCAGAGGATGTCGGAGGCCTGGCGAGCCGGGTGTCTGTCCATCCCGGCGTCCGGAAAAAGCTGTTCGAACGGCAACGGATATTCGCGACGCAGCCCGGCGGCGCAATCCTCGATGGACGCGATATCGGCACGGTCATCGCGCCGGAAGCCGATGTGAAGCTGTTCATCACCGCGAGCGTTCAGGAGCGTGCGCGGCGGCGATGGCTCGAGATGACGGATCGCGGCATCGAGGTGCAATTGGCCGAGGTCGAAGCAGACATAGCAAGGCGCGACGCCCGCGATATCAATCGAACCGACGCCCCGTTGAAAGCTGCGCCGGACGCGCTCATCATCGACACGACCAGCTTCGACCGCGATCAGGTATTCGAAACAGTACTGGAGGCGGTGGAGCAGACCCTGCCTGAACAGTAGGCTGCTGAAGAAAAATCAGCGGCACTCGGCCCGTATCTCGCTAGGCTTGGCCGACCTGCAACACAGCGCATTCCGCTTGCTTTCGCAGCCCGGATCGCTTAGTCGCGCGCCCGTCCCCGCAATCCCCGGAATACTTCGGAATGATTGTATGGACCTGAGCGGCGGCATCCGGCCTCGCGCAGACGTCGGCCTCTTGCCCTGCTAGCCCTCGCAATGGTGCGTGGGAGGCAGTTTAAGACCCCGGAAAACCGGTGGCCGGTAGCAAAACGATAGACAGGATTATTCCTCTTATGGCGACTTCGCCCAACCCTACGCGCGACGATTTCGAAGCGCTTCTCAACGAACAACTCGGCGGCGCCGACAGCGACGGTTTCGAAGGCCGCGTTGTGAAAGGCACCGTAACTGCGATCGAAGCCGGCATGGCCGTGGTCGACGTAGGCCTCAAATCTGAAGGCCGCATCAATCTGAAGGAATTCGCGCGCGGCGAAGACGAGCATGGTCTCGAAGTCGGTAGCGAAGTCGAAGTGTATGTCGACCGCGTGGAGAACGCCGACGGCGAAGCAATGCTCAGCCGCGACCGCGCCCGCCGCGAAGCGGCTTGGGACAAGCTTGAAAACGAATTTGGCGAAAGCGCCCGTGTCGAAGGCCGCATCTTCGGTCGCGTCAAAGGCGGCTTCACCGTCGATCTCGACGGCGCAGTGGCCTTCCTGCCCGGCAGCCAGGTGGATATCCGCCCGGTGCGCGATGTCACCCCGCTGATGGACATGCCGCAGCCGTTCCAGATCCTGAAAATGGATCGTCGCCGCGGCAACATTGTGGTCTCGCGCCGAGCCGTTCTCGAAGAAACGCGCGCCGAACAGCGCAGCGAGCTGATCGACAAGCTGGCCGAAGGTCAGGTTATCGACGGCGTGGTCAAGAACATCACCGATTACGGTGCATTCGTAGACCTCGGCGGCATCGACGGCCTGCTGCACGTCACCGACATGAGCTACAAGCGGGTCAATCACCCGAGTGAGATCATCGAAATCGGCCAGATCGTAACTGTGCAGATCGTGCGCATCAATTCCGATACGCAGCGCATCAGCCTTGGTATGAAGCAGCTCGAAAGCGATCCGTGGGATGGCGTGGCGGCGAAGTATCCGGTGGGCGCGAAGCTCTCGGGTACCGTTACCAACATCACCGAATATGGTGCTTTCGTCGAGTTGGAAGCAGGCATCGAAGGCCTCGTTCACGTCAGCGAGATGAGCTGGACCAAGAAGAACGTCCACCCTGGCAAGATCGTCAGCACTTCGCAGGAAGTCGAAGTGATGGTCCTCGAAGTCGACAGCGAAAAGCGTCGGATTTCGCTCGGTCTCAAACAGGCTCAGGGCAATCCTTGGGACGAGTTTGCCGAGAAGTATCCGGTTGGCGCCGAAGTCGAAGGCGAAGTCAAGAATGCTACCGAGTTCGGTCTGTTCATCGGTCTCGACGGCGACGTCGACGGCATGGTCCACATGTCGGACATCGCCTGGGGCATTTCGGGCGAAGACGCGCTGGCGCTTCACCGCAAGGGTGAACAGGTCAAGGCGGTCGTTCTTGACGTCGATGTCGAGAAAGAGCGCATTAGCCTCGGCATGAAGCAGCTCGAAAAGGGCGCGCCTTCGGCAGATGGCGCCGATGCCAGCGCGCTGCGCAAGGGTCAGACCGTCACTGTCACCGTTCTCGAAGTCCGCGATGGCGGTCTCGAAGTTCAGGTTGGCGACGATGGTGCGACCGGCTTCATCAAGCGTTCGGACCTCGGCCGCGACCGCGACGAGCAGCGTCCCGACCGCTTCCAGGTTGGCAGCAAGGTCGACGCAATGGTCACCGGTTTCGACCGTTCGAAGAAGCCGAACTTCTCGATCAAGGCGCGTCAAATCGCCGAAGAGAAGGAAGCAGTGCAGCAGTTCGGTTCATCCGACAGCGGCGCATCGCTCGGCGACATTCTTGGCGAAGCTCTGAAGAAGAGCGACGACTAAACCAACCGCCATTATGGCAAAATCAAAGGCCCGTTCTCCCTTCGGGAGAGCGGGCCTTTTCTCATTGGACGACCCGATGTAGGATCGAGCGCATGCTTACTGTCCATCAGTTCCCCTGCCTGTCCGATAATTACGGCTTCCTGCTGCACAATTCGGTCACGAATGAAACCGCAGCGATCGATACGCCCGATGCCGCAGAGTATCTGAAACAGGCCGAGGCCAAAGGCTGGACCATCACCCATATCTGGAACACACACTGGCACCCTGACCACGCAGGCGGAAACAAGGCCATTGTCGAGGCCACCGGCGCGCGCGTCCTCGCACCCAAAGAAGTTGAAAAGCTGTCTCCAATCGACCGCGTCGTCAGCCACGGCGACTGCGTGAACCTTGGCGAACACCGCGCTGACATTATCGACGTATCGGGCCACACCAACGGTCACATTGCCTATCACATCGTGGAAGAGGGCATGGCGTTCGTGGGCGATGCAATTTTCGCGCTCGGGTGTGGGCGAATGTTCGAAGGAGAGCCCAAGCAGTTTTGGTCGAGCCTCGAGCGGATCAAACGCATGTCGACCGCCACCACGCTCTATTGCGCGCACGAATACACGGAGGCGAACGCCGAATTCGCGCTGCACGCCGATCCTGACAACGCGGCACTCCATGCCTATGTCGACGAGATCAAAGATAAACGCTCTCGGGGCGAGCCGACCGTGCCCACCGTCCTAAAACGCGAACTCGCCACCAATCCATTTCTGCGCGCGGACGACCCTGCAATGATGGCAAAATGGGGCGGCAGCGAACCACACGAAACCTTTGCCGCGCTGCGCCAAGCCAAAGACAATTTCTAACGACTGTGCAGGCGTTAAAGGTTCAACAGCTTAGCAGCGACCTCAGCGGGGTGGAGTTCGTCGATGGGAGGGCCCCCAACCGTAGTTCCGATGAAGTGCTGGTCCGAGTCCATGCTGCCTCGCTGAACTATCCCGACCTGTTGATGACGCGCGGCGAATACCAGTTCAAACCCGAACCCCCTTTCATCAGCGGACTCGAACTAGCTGGGCAGGTGATCGAAGCCGATCCAGACAGCGGATTCGCACCCGGTGACCGGGTAATGGGAGGGAACAAGATCGGAGCCTTTGCCGAAATCGCAAGCATTCCGGTGCGTGGTCTTTCGCCGATCCCGGAAGGCGTCGATTATGCATCGGCCGCAGCGATGGGCGCCGCTTATTCTACAGCGTATACAGGGTTGGTCGAACTATGTGACTTGCAAGCGGACCAGTGGGTGCTGATCCACGGCGCGAGTGGCGGTGTCGGTCTCGCAGCTGTAGATCTTGCCAAAGCGCTTGGTGCCAAGGTTATCGCTGCAACGGGTGTGGAGGCAAAGCGTGAGAAGGTCGCCGAACTTTACCGGGCCGATGAGGTCATCCTGGCCGAAGGGAGGTTCAGGGAGCAGGTAAGCGAAACCACCGGAGGTGCGCTGGCTGACATCGTGTTCGATCCGGTCGGCGGCGATATTTTCGACGAGTCGACGAGATGCACGGCTTTTGGGGGCAAATTGGTCGTTGTAGGTTTTACGAGCGGACGTATCGCGACGGTCGCGGCCAACATACCATTGATAAAAGGGTTCTCGATCGTGGGCCTGCGCGCAGGGGAATATGCGCGCCGCTTTCCCGGACGCGGTGCGTCGATCACTGCCGCCATCGCTCAGCTGGCATCCACCAAACAGATCTCGCCAGCGATCGACCGGGTTCTGCCGCTCAGCCGATGGCGCGAGGGGTTCGAGGCAATGAAGAATCGTGAACTCGTTGGAAAAGTGATCTTCGAACCGGGAAGCTGAATACGAAAAAGGGCGGTTCCCACTGGTTTGCAGCAGGACCGCCCTTCCGTTTTCGAAACTGAACCTTCCGCTCAGAGCGAGGAAATGACCTCGTCGGCCAGCTTTGCATCGGCCTCGCTGGTATGACGCTCTGCAATGAGCTTTCGCGAGGCGCTGGCGGCTGCTTCGACAGCCTTGGCTTTGACGCCTGCGACCGCATCACGTTCGGCCGCCGCGATCTTGTCCTCGGCCATACGCTTGCGGCGTGCGACCATCGCTTCACTGTCCGTCTCAGCTTTTTCGAGGATGGCATCGGCTTCGCGCTGTGCGCCTTCCATCATCTTTTGCGCGTCTTCTTCAGCGCTGGCGATCTTGGCGGCGTATTCATCACGCAGCGTTTCCGCCTCCGCGCGAAGGCTCTTTGCCTCGTCCAGTTGCTGTTTGATCTCGGCGATCTTCTTATCAAGACCGCCGGTTATCATGCCTGGCACCTTTTTCCAGACAAACACGATGATGAGCACCAGCATGGCCAGCGACACCCACACATAATCTTGGATGCCGAAGGCAGATGGCGGTGCATAGTCAGCGCCTGCCGCGGCGAGGATGGTGAATGCATCAGGCATCGGTAAGCGCCTTCTTTACCGCAGATCTTGCAGTGCGTTTGTCGACCTTGCCGCCTGCGAGGCGCGCGACGATGTCTTGTGTGGCCTCGGCGGCGACGTCCTCAATCTCGGCCATGGCGCTTTCGCGCGCGGCTTCGATTTCGGCTTCGGCCTGTTCCAGCTTCGCATCGAGACGGGTCTGAGATTTCGCCAGCTTCGCCTCGGTCTTGGCCGCGGCTTCGGCCTTAGCCTCTGCAATTTTTGCCTGGGCAGCGGCACGGTTTTCGTTCTCGCGAACGCGCCACGCTTCTTCCTGCTCATCCGCTGCATCGCGCGCGCCCTGAGCAGCCGCGAGGTCGTCGGCGATCTGCTTGTCGCGCAGTTCGACCGTGCCCATCACCTTGGGCACCATACCGCGTCCAATAAGGAAAAACGTGATGCCGAAGAATACCAGCACCCAGAAAATCTGGCTGGAATAGAATTCAGCGAGTTGGGCTATCTGAGGCATGAGCCGGGTCCGAAATCTGCGATCAATGAAAGGATTGACGGGCTGGCGAACGAACTCGCCGGCCAGCCCGCTAAATCATGTTCGCTTATGCGACGAAGATCAGGATCATCGCGACGACGAACGCCAGCAGGCCGAGAAGCTCGGCTGCGGCGAAGCCGATGAACAAACGGCCTTGCTGGCCATCTGCCGCACCCGGATTGCGCAGCGCGCTTTCGAGGAACGAGCCGAAGACGTTACCCACGCCGATGGCTGCCATACCGGCACCGATTGCTGCGAGGCCTGCGCCGACGAGCTTGGCTGCTTCTGCTTCCATTTTAAAAAACTCCTTAGAAAATCAAAACTGTTGGAATGGAAAATTGATAGGATCAGTGAAGATGCTCGGCGTCATTGATGTACAGCGACGTGAGCAATGCAAAAACGTAGGCCTGAATGCCTGCGACAAGGATTTCCAGCGCGCTGATGGCGATCATCAGGGCGAAGCTGGGGATCGCAACGATCAGGCTGGTTCCGACACCTGCATTCAATCCGTCGATAACAAAGCTCGACAGCACCTTTAGCAGGACGTGTCCTGCCATCATGGCGACGAACAGACGCAGCGCGAGGCTGAATGGCCGGATCATGAACGAGAAGAATTCAATCAGCGCGATCGGGAGGATCATCGGCACCGGCGTACCGTGCGGCACGAACAGGGTGAAGAATTTGATGCCATGCTTCCAGAAACCGACAACAAGGACGATCGAAAAGCTGATGACGGCGAGGACGCCGGTCACAGTGAAATGGCTCGTAAAGGTGAACGGGTGGAGCCCCAACACGCCGATCGGCAGCAGGCCCAGCAGGTTTGCGAATAGGATGAACATGAAGAGGCTGAAGATGTAGGACACATATTTGCGCCCTTCCTTGCCCACGTTAGCTTCCAGCATGTCGTCGATAAAGCCAGTGAAGCTTTCCACCGCCATTTGCCAGCGCCCGGGCACCAGCTCGCGCTTCATGCCGCCGGCGACAAACGCCCACAGCAGGATGACCGTGATGGCCATCCACAGCGCGGAATTGGTGAACGCGATGTTGAAACCCGCCAGTTCCCAGTTGGCCGAGCCGAAAAGCGGCTCGATCAGGAACTGTTTCATCGGATCGACTTTGCCCTGTTCGGCTGCCACTGTCTGTCGGTCCCTAATACCTTATGCGAAACGCGCCCTTTTTCGCGATCCTATTCCGGATCGTCAGGACGCGCATTCGCCGCTCGAATAATGTTCCTGAAGGCCACGCCTATCCCTACGAACAGACCGACCAACAGACCCCATGGCAAAGTACCGACCAGCGCGTCGAACGCCCAGCCAATGACCATGCCTCCAAAGATTCCACCAAGCAGATCCGCCAGCACCCGGTTGCCGCTGCGATAATTCGCATCAGCCCCTTTGACCTTCGGCCGGTTGCGTTCATCTTCGCGCTCGCGTGCGGCTTTAAGCCGACTTTCGAGCGCATCGATCCGCGCATCCTCTGCGATGGATTCTCGTGCGGGCTTTTCGTCGCTCATGCCTGCTTCCAATTAGGGGTTGCGAGGCACACGCATAGAAGTGCCCGCCAAGGGCGACGCTCCCTTAGAAGGGGGGCATATCCAAGTCAACCGTGGCCCGCTTGTATTTGACGCACGATCCCTTGCGAAAACGTCGGCAAGGGCTCGCGCTTAACCGTTGCCGTTACGGACAGCGCGGATCACGCTGCGGTGGGGAGCTTGTGCGGGTCTGCCAGCTTCCATCGGGCGCCTGATATTTTTCACCCGGAACCGTGCGCGAAATTGCCTCACAACCGGCGGTGAGCGCATATTCTTCGAGCGTAGCGTTGTTCTGCTGCGCCTTGCGCGCGTAAACGGCACGGCGTTTGATATTGATATCGTTGACGAGCCGCTGGAGATCGGGCGTCGCCGATCCGACGATCCCAAGATATCCATCCATTTTCTCACCAACACTGCCATTGGCGCGCGCGGCCTCGTAAGCTGGGTCGCGCTGCGCCGCCGTCGGCACAGCCAAAGCAGTGACCGCGGCAACTCCGGCCGCCGCAGTTAAAACGAGATTTCGCATCTTACTCATCGTAATCTTACCCCTTGGCATGGTCCGAAAATTGCCGATTAAAAAATATCGGCGTTCTCATCGACCGTGTTGGCGGCGTCCTCAGCCAGCCGGTAAAGCACTTCGGCCCGGATGTTGATATTGAGCTCGATCACGATCGGCTCTTCAGGTGCAGAAACATTGATGCAACCATTCAGCATCGCCGCGCCCGCGACCAACAATCCGGTTTTGACCATCACCTTCTTCGCCCCAGAAGCTATACCCTGATGAGGATTGCTTTTGGCAGGACTACGGATTCCGGTCAATTTCGTGTCATTCATGGCTTATCCTCGCTTTCTGGAGGTTGAACGGGCGATTCATCGGCCCGCCGGGCATCGGTATTCGGCGCATCGCCGGGTTCGGGTATCTCGGGTCCGGGAACCGGTTCGCTGGTGCGATCGACGATTTCAAGGCTGCCCTGCCCCAATAGGCGTTCTTCGAAACCTTCTGCGAAGGCCGTGGGATCCGACCAACCGCGCGCGATCAGAGCCAGCTGCGAGAAATTCTCGGAACGAACGTTGATGTTGAAGCGGATGGGCAATTTGGCGAGGCGGCGCGTTACAAAGTTCTTTGATGCGCCCGCACCCTGGCGTACCCCGTCTATCTGGAATTTGGTTATGATCTCTCCAGCGACATTCCCGTCGAGCGCAATGCTCATTTGCTGGAAATCAAGCGAGCGGAGCGACTGGAACGCGTAATTGGCCATTGCCCCCAGATCTTCGTAAGTCAGATCGCCAACATAAGACACATTGCCGCCTGGTGGCCTTGATATCAGCAGCCCGCCGGTAATCGTCCCGTTACCCTCATCATCGAAGGTTATCGGAATCGTGCCATCGAACGTGCCCTCGGCGTCGAGGTTGGTCAGCTCCATCTGCGCGATGAAGGCTGCCGCCTCGAGAGCGATCATTTCGAACACATAGCTTTGTGAACCGGGCGCCCCATAGTTCAGCGTCACCGGGCGCAGGATCAATGTCCCGCCCATGAAAGGCCAGCGCGCGTCATTCACGGCGATGACCTCTCCATCGGTCACGGAAAAGCGCAGCTCGCCAGCAAGCACTTCTATACCTGGATTGACCGAGCCTATGCTTAGCGTCTGGTCGGGAGCCGTGGTCAGGCCCAAGAGGTCGGTAAATTCAATCGTTCCGCTGAGCCCGTCAACTGGCCCAAACGCGGCGGCAAGATCGAGGTCATCCGTTCCGAATGAGCCGGTGCTGGTAATGTCGCTGCCGTTCCAGCTGATCAGCCCTTCCCCGCTTACCGTGCCATCCGCAAAAGCGATCACACCCTTGGCAAGGTAGGTAAGATCTTCCGGGCTGAGGTTTTCATCGAATTCGACCCCGGGCACATCGATAACAGCCTGCCCGATCCCGCTGTTCAGATCGTGATCAAGATCGACAATCGTCACCAGGCGGCCGGTTCCAGGATGCAGAAGCCGCGTCCGGGCATCGATCCGGCTGTCTTTGAGGATGAGCGTGGCATCACGCGAAACCAGCGGTTCGAATCTCGCATCGCCTTCGATCCTTTCCGTGAGCCGGAATTCTCCTTCGTCGATAATGAGCGCGTCATCACGGTAAGCCCATCGGCCGCTTAGATCGGACAGGTCGAGCGGGACGAGATCGAGCTTGGCGGTGGCACCTGAGAACACGCCGCCAAGGTCATCGCCGAGATCGCCAGCCACTTCGTCGGCCGTGAGACGGACGGCGCTGCCTTCTTCCCCGATCGTCGCCTGCAAGCCCGACAGGCCGAAGCCACCGGGGTACGTGAATACAGCACTAGCTGCTGTCACCGACGCCGGCGAATCGCCAAGCTGACCGTTGAGCGCGATACCGCGCGTGGCCGCATCGATCTTGAGCGCGTCGTCGTAGCGGACCATTGCGCCCCCGGATCGTGGGCACAGCACAAGCGACTGTCCGCGCAAAGAGAGACTGTAGATCTCAAGCGCATCGAACCGAATCTCGCTGCATCTGCGGCCGACACTCAGGCCGCGGCGATCGTTCCATGCGCCGGAGACCGGCAACCGCAGGCCATCAACCGAACCGCCGGGGATGTCCCCGCTGGCCGCCAATGTTCCGTTGAAATCGATCGATCCGTCTGGCTCTTGCCGAACCTGCAACCGCGGAATTGCAAGGCGGTTCGGCCCGGCGGCGTATTCGGACATGGTCATTCGCAATGTAGACGCACCGCTTCCGGCGCGCTCCATTCGGCCATTGATTTGGGGTAATCCTGCCCCGCCCGTTATGAAATTCCCGGTCAGCTTGCTGCGACCCTTATCGTTCGACCAATTTAGGCGCGACAGTGCGAGGATCGATTCTCCCGAAGCGCTCCTGAGGCGCGCTTCGGGGACAACTATCGCGGTGCCGGAGGGCGTCGTTCGCACCGTCACATCGGCGGCAAATCCGCCGCCAGTGGCAGCACGGGTGAAGTTCCGCTCGAACTTCTGAAGCAGCGGTGCGATTAACGTACCTTCCGAAGACGATCTGGCGCCATTGAGCGCTCCCTTCGTTCCGTTCGCCAGCGCAAGTTCGTTACCAGCGATATCGGCGTTCCATTCAGTGCGAGCAAAGTCGGCATTGCTGCGCAGCGTCCCTGCTGCCTCAAGTTCTCCGATATCACCAT
The DNA here is from genome assembly GCF_019204025.1 of Erythrobacter ani. GTDB lineage: Bacteria > Pseudomonadota > Alphaproteobacteria > Sphingomonadales > Sphingomonadaceae > Erythrobacter > Erythrobacter ani. The sequence goes on along the minus strand of NZ_JAGSPB010000002.1, from coordinate 951,998 downwards.
AAGGGGAAGCAAATTGCTCGCCACTAAGATCGTGCCTGACATTGAGACCGTCCGCATCCCATTGGATGCCAAGGCTCCCTGCAAACCGGGCCAGCGAGTAGCCTTCGTATTCGGTGTCTGACACGGCGAGACTGGCGGTGCCATCGATTGCCGAAAAATCGCCTGCGACAGCGAATTCGGCTCCGATATCTGCAGATTCGACTGCGACACCATCGCACTCAATGCGCCCGAGACGGAGCGGCCCGTCAAACGTTGCCTCCCCGCCCTCTGTACCGATCTCGCCGAAGATCGTGGCAGTGTCGGCCATGCACTTTTCATTGCCAATTCCCGGCGCTGTCGCCGCAAGTGTACCAATAAACCCATCTTCCAGCGGACCACTGCCGTCGAGTTTTACGGCAACCGCCCCGTAATCGCTCTCGATCAGAGCACGCCCGTCGACAACTGAAAGATCGATTTCGGGCAATCCTGCGGGCTCTTCGCTTTCCGCAAAGACAAGCGGATCAAGCTCACCAAAACTGAGCTCGCCGTCGAAATATGTACCGAAAAGACGGGGGCGGACCAATTCGACACCCTCGACAGTCGGTGTCCGAAGGCCATAGTCGAGATTGATCGTCACTTCTTCTGCGGTGAGGTCGGGGGCATCCGGATCGCCCACCACCAGATTGGCGATCACCTGTCTCTGGGGATCGATTGAGACGATGTCGTATGTGGCCTCGAGATCATAACTTGTGAGCAGGTCATCGATGACATTGCCAGCAATACGTTCACGCGCGAACCAAGCGGCGGCAAACCCAATCATGATGATAATCAACAAGGTAAGGCTGATTCGCCAACGCCAGCGACTTGGCCAAAGGCGGCGCCGTGAGCCGATTGCGGCTTCGCTGGTATCAGAAGGCAGATCGGCTGCGACCATCGTTTGCACCACTTGCGCGTATCGCCATGTAAAGGCAATGAAGTTCCTTGGAAGGACCAAGCGAGTTCTGATTTACATGGCTATGAGGGGGCAGCTTGCCAGAAGCTGACGATGGGTTCGACTTCGGTCAGGCGGGCGCTTCCAAAATCGCGCCGCTTTCCGATTCGGGTAAGCAGGCCGGAATTGGGCACCGCGCGCGTCTGCGCGAACGAATGCTAAAAGGCGGCAACGAAGCGCTCGCCGATTATGAGGTGCTGGAATACCTTTTGTTTGCGGGCATGCGGCAGGGAGATACCAAGCCGGTAGCCAAAGCCCTGCTAAAGCAATTCGGATCGCTCGCCGCCGTGCTCAATGCCGATCCAAAGGCTCTCCAAAGGGTGAAAGGCGTGGGCGGAACCAGCGCGGCCGCGTTGAAAAGCGTGGCCATAGCCGCGCGGCGCATGGCTCGGAGCGAGGTTTTGCAAAAGCCGGTGCTGTCAAGCTGGCAGGCGCTCCTCGATTACCTCGCGATAGATATGGCGCACCTCACCGTAGAGCGCGTTCGTGTGCTTTATCTCGACGCGAAGAACCGTTTGATCGACGACCATCATGTCGGAGACGGGTCGATCGACGAGGCCGCGATCCATCCGCGCGAGGTCATCCGGCGGGCGATGGATGTTGGTGCGAGCGCGCTGATCCTTGTCCACAACCACCCCAGCGGTAATCCGGAGCCCAGCCGGGCAGATATCCAGATCACGCAGAAGATCGCTGAGGCCGGCAGGCTACTCGGCGTGACGGTCCATGATCATGTGATCGTCGGGCGAGAAGGTCATGTAAGCTTACGGACCAAGGGTCTGATTTAGGTCAGACCTGCTTCTCTGTTATCAGACGCACGCCGGAGTGTTGAGCGAAGAAATTCCACATCCAGTTGACGACGACCGTCACACGGTTTCGCATGCCGGTAAGGAAGCCGACATGGACGATGCCCCACAGCCACCACGCAGCGTTGCCCGACAGCTTGAGCGATCCGAAATCCGCGACCGCGGACTTACGGCCAATCGTCGCAAGACTCCCCTGATGCTTGTAAGCGAAGGGTCCCGGGCATTCGACGTCGAGCAGCTCGGCCTCCACCACGCGGGAAACATACGCACCAGCCTGCTTTGCTGCAGGTGCAAGACCCGGAACGGGATTGCCATTCCACGCATTGCTGCCTGCCGTGTCGCCAATCGCGAATATGTCGTCGAGAACACCGTCCCTTCCCTTCACACGCAGATAGCCATTGACCTGGATACGTCCCGATTGGTCGGCTTCGGCGCCGAGCCAAGCGGCGGCAGGAGAAGCTGTGACGCCAGCCGCCCACAGGACCGTTTCTGTATCGATACGTCCATCGTCTCCGATCTGCACATGCTCTTTCGCAATATCGGTGACGCGGCAGTCGGTTCGTATTTCCACTCCGAGTTCTTCGAGCGAGCTCGCCGCTTTGGCCGACAGCTCTTCCGGAAAGGCCGGGAGGATCCGATCACCTGCCTGGACAAGAATCACGCGCGCCGTCGCCGGATCGACAGTCCGGAATTCGCGTGCAACGTTGATCCGTGCAAGCTCGGCAATCGCCCCAGCGAGTTCGACGCCGGTCGGCCCGGCCCCGACAATTACGAAGGTGAGCAAGCGCTCGATCTTTTCGGGGTCGTCGCAGGCTTCTGCTTGTTCAAAGGCATTGAGAATGGAGGCGCGCACTGCCACACCGTCCTCGATAGTTTTTAGTCCGGGAGCGAATGCGCCCCACTCGTCTTTGCCGAAATAGCTATGCGTCGCTCCTGTCGCGAGCACCAGCTTGTCGAATTGCAAGGTCTGGTTTTCGCCGTAAGAAATCGTCTTCGCCTCCGCGTCGACGGCGCTCACTTCGCCTTTTAGCACGCGGACATTGCCATCCGCGCGGAAAAGGCTGCGGATCGGAGTGGCGATATCGGCCGGATTTAGTGTTGCAGTGGCGATCTGATAGAGCAGCGGCTGGAACAAATGGTAATTCCGCTTGTCGATAAGCGTAATGCGCACTGGCAAGCGCTTGAGCCGCTCCACAGCTGCAAGCCCGCCGAAGCCTGCGCCGATGACGACGATGTGCGGCCAGTCGGCCGGAATCTCGGAATAATCCCGGTCGAACAAGATGTTGCGCTCCATCCATGCACCTATGAGCCTATCAAGCGATATGCTCCCTGCTCCTCGCGCTTCGTAGATCGCCAGCAAAAGGAACGGAAACAGCGTCACGTTGGGGTGCGCGCCGGCAATCATAGTGAAACCGATCACGATGACGAGCGCGTAGGATACGAAACTCGCGGCAAACCCTACCAGAACCAGCACGCCGAAAGTCACCGCGAGCCAATCCGGCATTCCGGTAAAGATGCTGGTTGGCAACCAGGTGGCCAGCGCGATCGAAGGTTCGTACAGATCCGCGTACGCGAACAAGCTTGCAGCCAGCCAGATGCGCGTCACCATCATGGCGACAGGAGCGATATTGTCGCGCAACCATTCTCCGACGATGATCGTTGGCCGGGCGAGCGGCATAGCGCTCTGCTTAAGCCCGGACGAAAGCACTCGGTCGAGCGAAAACGCCGCTGGACCGTGCGCCACGTACCAAATCAATATGGCAGCCACCATCAGGTTACTGGTCGTCGGTACGTAGACTGCCTGGCTGATTATGGTCAGCGCGGCCATCGCGAGAGCTGCCGGGCGAGTGAAGAACCCTGCAAGCAACAATATCGGCCCAACGATCTCGATCGTTAGCCCTGTCGCTGCGGCCTCCATCGGGCCCATCCAACTCACGGGATATTCGTTTGCGGCAAGGTAGAGCGCCGTGTCCCAGTCACTCGCTTTGACCAAGCCCGAACGCAAGAACCAGAAAGCAACAAAGAACCGGATGGCCAGGTCGGTGAACGGCCAGAACAACTCCGCTCCGCCGGAATACCACTTCGCCCATCGGCGCAAGGTTACGCGGACGAAGGGCGACAGCCGCTCCTCCTGCAATAACTCGCGCCCCTTGCCCGGATCGCCCGAACCCGGATTGCCGTGCCCAGCCGCCTGTGCCGTGCTTGCCATCATCAATTTCCTCCTACACGCAGGTTCGCGTGCGTCCGGAATTGGTTACAGCCTGTTTGCACACCCTTGCCAAGTCGGCGGTCTGGCAATAGCCGCGCCTTCGAACCCGCTTTCATGTTCTGACCGAGGAATTCCACGATGGTCCCGCGTTATGCCCGTCCCGCCATGTCTGCTCTGTGGGAGCCGGAGGCGAAATTCCGCATCTGGTTCGAGATAGAAGCGCATGCGACGCAAAAGCTCGGCACAATGGGCGTCGTGCCAGAAAGCGCGGGCAAGGCTCTTTGGGATTGGTGGGCGACCGAGCCCAAGATCGATGTCGAGGCTATCGATGCGATCGAAGCGGTGACCAAGCATGACGTGATCGCGTTCCTGACCTGGGTGGCCGAGCAGGTCGGCGATGAGGCGCGCTTCATGCACCAGGGCATGACATCGTCGGACGTGCTCGACACCACTCTATCGGTGCAATTGGCACGGGCAACCGACATTCTGCTTGAAGATCTCGATGCGCTGCTGGCCGCCATCAAATCTCGCGCTGAAGAGCACAAATACACACCCACGATAGGCCGCAGCCACGGAATTCACGCCGAACCCGTCACTTTCGGACTTAAGCTTGCACAAGCCTATGCCGAGTTTTCGCGGTCCCGCGACCGGCTTGTCGCAGCTCGCGCCGAGATCGCGACTTGTGCGGTTTCTGGTGCGGTTGGCACTTTCGCGAATATTGATCCGGAGGTCGAAGCCTATGTGGCGGAACAGCTTGGGCTGACGCCCGAACCCGTCAGCACACAGGTGATCCCGCGTGACCGGCACGCAATGTATTTTGCGACGCTCGCGGTCATCGCCGGGTCGATCGAGCGGCTGGCCGTCGAAATCCGGCACCTCCAACGCACCGAAGTACTCGAGGCGGAGGAATATTTTTCTCCGGGCCAAAAGGGATCATCGGCAATGCCGCATAAGCGCAACCCGATCCTGACCGAGAACCTCACTGGTCAGGCCCGAATGATCCGAGCCTACGCGCTGCCCGCGCTCGAAAACGTCGCTCTCTGGCATGAACGCGACATTTCGCATTCGTCGGTCGAACGCTTCATCGGGCCGGACGCGACAATCACTCTCGATTTCGCACTCGCGCGCCTGACCGGTGTCGTGGAGAAACTCCTCGTTTATCCCGAGAGGATGCAGGCCAATCTCGATGCGATGGGTGGACTGGTCCACTCGCAGCGCGTTCTACTTGCGCTAACGCAAGCGGGCGTAAGTCGCGAGGACGCATATCGGCTTGTCCAGCGCAACGCGATGAAGGTGTGGGAGTCTTCAGGAAAAGTCTCGCTGCTTGAATTGCTCAAAGCCGACGAAGACGTGATCGCTGCGTTATCGGAGGCCGAGCTCGAAGAGAAATTCGACCTCGATTACCACTTCAAACATGTCGACACGATCTTTGACCGGGTATTTGGATAACCCCAGCACAATCGCCTCAACCCTCGCTGCCGGTAGACTCGAGCGGCAAAAGCCTTAGGGTTCGGGGCTTCCGGCAAGGGAACAAGGAGGGGCGCCGCCCATGCAAATTGTCCGCACGATCGTCTGGGTCCTGATCCTGTTTGCGATATTGACGTTTTCGTTCTTCAACTGGGAATCGGTCGAAGTGACACTGTGGGACAATCTCGTCCTCGAAACGCGCATCCCGGCATTAGTCATCATTGCCTTCCTCCTCGGTCTTGCGCCGATGTGGCTCTATCACCGCAGCGTGAAATGGAGCCTCGATCGACGCATCCGCAGCCTCGAAAACTCGGTGAAGTCCAACGCGCTTTCAAAACGCCACGAACCGACCTCGACATCACCAGCAGCCGCATCGGCGACTCCGGCTGTGGAAAAGCCGGGGGATAACCCGGCACTAGCTGGGGATACTCTCGGCCCTGCCGAAGGGGATGACAGCAAACAATGAGCAATCCGGTCTATCTCGCGCTCGACCTGCCTCAGATCGAGCCTGCAAAAGCGTTGCTGGACAAGGTCAAGGCGCATATCGGCGGTGTGAAACTGGGTCTTGAATTCTTCTGCGCGCATGGCGGGCACGGGGTGCATGAAATCGCGCATATGGGCCTGCCGATTTTCCTGGACCTCAAATTCCACGATATCCCTAACACCGTCGCTGCAGCGATGCAGGCGGTACACGTGTACGAACCTTCCATTGTGACCGTTCATGCCAGCGGTGGGAGGGCCATGATGGAAGACGCCAAGGCCGCCGCAGCGGAGGGGTGCAAAGTCGTTGGCGTGACGATGCTGACCAGCCTTGATGAAAATGATCTGGCGCAGGCGGGCGTTGGCGGAACGCCGCATGATCATGTCATGCGCCTCGCTGATCTCGCGCATGACTCAGGTCTCGACGGGATTGTATGCTCGGGTCAGGAAGTCGGCGAAGTCCGCAAACAATGGAAAGACGGTTTCTTTGTCGTCCCCGGCCTGCGCCCCAACAGCAACGGCACCGGAGACCAAAAACGGGTAGTGACGCCTCGGAAAGCCCGCGATGACGGCGCCAGCGTGCTGGTTATCGGACGGCCGATCAGCCGCGCAGACGACCCGGTCGCGGCTGCTCGTGCAATCGAGGCTACGCTCTAGGGCACCCAAATGTCAGTTCAGATCAAGATTTGTGGCATCCGTGAGGCGCACGCGTTGGAAGCTGTCATCGCGGAAAAGGCTGATTTCGGCGGTTTCATTTTTCATCCCCCGAGCCCGCGAAACCTCTCTTTGGAAGAGGCTACAGCCCTCATCACTCAGGCGCAGGGACGCATTCAGCGCGTCGGCTTGATCGTGAATCCGGGCGACGATTTTCTCGATAAGCTATTTGCGACCGCAAAGCTTGATGCCCTCCAATTGCAAGGCAGCGAAAGCCCTCAACGGATCGCCGAGATTCGCGAGCGGTACGGCGTCAAGGTGTGGAAAGCCATTGCGGTCGCCACGAAGGAGGATGTGCGCCGCGCATCCGACTACCTGGGTTCAGCTGATTTCATCCTATTCGACGCAAAGACGCCGCCGGGAGCGTTGCCTGGTGGGTTGGGTCTGCGGTTCGATTGGAATCTGCTTGCCGACGTGAATTTGAGTGTTCCGTGGGGGCTCGCAGGTGGGTTGCACGCTCAGAACGTCGCTGAGGCGATATCCCTGACAAAGGCACCGATGGTCGATGTCTGCTCAGGTACGGAAATTTCGCCCGGCATGAAGGACGTGGACAAGATTGCGGCGTTCTGCAAAGCCGCGCGCTCAGTTTGAGAGCCCAGATGAACAAAACACCCCCGAATTCCTTCCGCACCCAGCCAGATGAACGCGGCCATTTCGGCGAATTCGGCGGACGCTATGTCGCCGAAACGCTGATGCCCCTGATCTTGGATCTTGAGCGGGAATACCGCGCAGCAAAGGCCGATCCTGCGTTTCAGGCCGAGTTTGACGACCTGCTGGAACATTATGTTGGTCGCCCCTCCCCGCTCTATTTCGCGGAGCGACTGACCGAGGCACTCGGCGGGGGGCAAGTGTGGTTCAAGCGCGACGAACTCAACCACACGGGTGCGCACAAGATCAACAATTGTATCGGCCAGATTCTGCTGGCGATCCGCATGGGCAAGACCCGCATCATCGCCGAAACCGGCGCAGGCCAGCACGGCGTCGCCACCGCCACTGTTTGCGCGCGTTTCGGTCTGCCCTGTGTGGTCTATATGGGCGCTGAGGACGTGGAGCGGCAGTCGCCCAATGTTTTCCGCATGAAGCTGCTCGGCGCCGAAGTCGTCCCCGTCACCAGCGGCCGAGGCACGCTTAAGGATGCGATGAACGATGCGCTGCGTGACTGGGTCGCGAATGTCCATGACACGTTTTACATCATCGGCACCGCGGCTGGACCGCATCCCTATCCAGAACTCGTGCGCGACTTCCAAAGTGTGATCGGTACCGAGGCCCGTGCGCAGATGCTCGATCGTATTGGCAGGCTGCCCGACCTGCTGGTTGCTTGCATCGGTGGTGGGTCGAACGCACTCGGCCTGTTCCACCCTTTTCTGGATGATACGGACGTGAAGATGCTGGGAGTGGAAGCTGCCGGACACGGACTGGAGACCGGCGCGCATAATGCAAGCCTGCTTGGCGGGTCGCCCGGAATTCTTCACGGCAACAAGACTTATCTGCTGCAAGACGAGGATGGTCAGATAAACGAAGGCTATTCGATCAGCGCCGGCCTGGACTACCCCGGCATCGGCCCCGAACATGCCTGGCTCAAAGAGAGCGGGCGGGTCGAATACACCGCCGTGACCGACAAGGAAGCACTGGAAGGCTTTCAGCTACTCTGCCGCACTGAGGGTATCATCCCGGCGCTAGAGCCGAGTCACGCACTCCACGCAGTCGCTGAGCGCGCCAAACAGATGACTGAAGATGAGATCATTCTGATGAATCTGTGCGGACGCGGCGACAAGGACATCTTCACCGTGGCCGAAAAGCTGGGAGTGGAGATGTGACCTTCGCGGAAGCCTCTCCCGACATCAAGCGATCAGAAACGGCACTCAGTGTTGGCCTCTTATTCTTTGCCTTTTTCTTGTTTCTGGTCACACGTGATCTTTTCTATGATGCTTCATGGCCCTTTGGGTGGGATGGTCGTCTAGAATATCAATACTGGTCGGAATTCAGCAGCTTCCTGACTGTAGTGATCTTCGCCGTCCCGACCCTGCTCTGGCATGGAATCGAGCTGATCCACGACAACGAAGCGAGAGGGCAACCGGTTGGACTGCTTGGCTCATACCCACTATTTTTGACGACTCTTCTTCTGGGACTTTCGGGCAATGCGATCATTCAGTCTGGCCTGACTGAGTGGCTCAGTTGCTATCCCGCTTATCTCGAAAACTCAGATGGCGACAATTTCGTAGGATATTGCACGCCTACCCTTGGAGCATGGTCAGAGTTCCTGGTTCTGCCCTTTCTGCTAGCATTGTGGCTGATCTCGCTGGCCAAGATCGGCGTGCTTTTCTCTCGAAAGTTCAAATGACCCGCCTCCAAACCGCCTTTTCCAAACCCCACCCCGCCTTCGTCGCCTTCATCACCGCTGGCGATGGGGACACGGCGGCCAATCTCGATGCGCTCGTCGCAGGCGGTGCGGATGTGATCGAGCTGGGTATGCCCTTCACCGATCCGATGGCCGATGGCTCTGCCATCCAGAACGCCAACTTGCGATCGCTCGCTGCCGGAACGACCACCCAGACCGTGCTGATGATCGCGAATGAATTCCGCGCGCGGCATCCGGACATTCCGCTGGTCCTGATGGGCTATGCCAACCCGATGATCCGACGCGGCGCCAAATGGTTTGCCGAGCATGCACGCGGCGCTGGCGTCGATGGCATCATCTGCGTCGACATTCCCCCCGAAGAAGACGGCGAGCTTGGACCTGCCCTTCGCGCCGAGGGTATTGCGCCGATCCGCCTCGCCACTCCAACAACCGACGCAGCGCGGCTTCCCGCCGTGATCGAAGGCAGCGAAGGCTTCCTCTATTACGTCTCGGTCGCCGGTATCACCGGCAAGCAACAGGCTGCAATCGAGTCCATTGAGGCCAATGTCAGCCGTATCAAACAATCGACCGACTTGCCCGTCGCGGTCGGGTTCGGCGTGCGCACGCCTGGGCAAGCGGCCGAAATTGCCAAGGTGGCGGACGGCGTCGTGGTCGGATCAGCATTCGTCGAGCTCGTCGGCGAATTTGGCAAGGACGCCCCGACCAAGTTACAAGAACTGACGGCTTCGATGGTCAGCGCCATGGCCGCTGCGCGTTCATGAAGGATTACAGACGATGAACTGGTTCACACGTGTCCGCAATTCGCTCGGCTTTGGCGAGGAGAAAAAGACCTCCGAAAAGGATCTCTGGATCAAGTGCAAATCCTGCCAAGAAATGCTCTTCGTACAGGAATTCGAGGACAATCTGCACGTCTGTCCGCGCTGCGAACATCATGGGCGATTGAGCGCGGATGATCGGCTCGCGATGCTGTTGGACGATGGTTTCGAAGTGCTGCCGCAGCCACAGGTGACCGAAGACCCTCTGAAATTCAAAGACAGCAAGAAATATACCGACCGGTTGAAAGCCGCCCGCGCCAACAACCCGCACGACGACGCTTTTAGCGTTGGATCTGGCAGCATCGAAGGCAGGCCAGCTGTGGTCGGCGTGCAGGATTTCGGCTTTATGGGAGGATCGATGGGCATGGCCGTCGGTATGGCGTTCTGTGCCGGTGCCGAGCGCGCCCTTACCCGCAAATGCGCATACATCGTCGTTACCGCAGCGGGCGGCGCACGAATGCAGGAAGGTATCCTCAGCCTCATGCAGATGCCGCGCGCCACCGTCATGACACGGCGTCTTAAGGCGGCAGGCCTTCCCTATATCGTCGTGCTGACCGACCCGACGACCGGCGGCGTCACGGCAAGCTACGCGATGCTCGGCGACATACATATCGCCGAACCCGGCGCGCTCATCGGCTTTGCGGGTCAGCGTGTTATCCAGGACACCATACGCGAGCAGCTTCCCGAAGGATTCCAGCGCGCGGAATACCTGCACAAGCACGGCATGGTCGACATGGTCGTCCATCGCAAGGAGCTGAAGGAGGCGCTCGCTGGCGTAATCAGCTACCTTCAGCCGCGGGCAGCCGCCTGACCGAACGCCAGTCCTCCCGATGAGAGACATGGGCAAATCCGATGATCCACGCGTCCAGGCGCAGCTGGATCGGCTCGCCGGGCTGAGTATTCAGCGCGATATGCTCGGGCTCGATGCGATCCGCACATTGCTGTCGCGCCTCGGTGATCCTCATAAGCGGCTTCCGCCGGTTTTTCATGTCGCAGGAACCAACGGCAAAGGCTCGACCTGCGCGTTTCTCAGAGCGATGCTTGAGGCCGAGGGATACTGCGTCCACGTCACCACCTCGCCGCATCTCGTGCGCTACAATGAGCGGTTCCGGATCGCCGGCAAACTCATTGAGGACGCACGGCTTGCGGAACTGCTTGAAGAGGTGTTCGACGCTGCAGAAGGACTTGGCTGCAGCTTCTTCGAAATCACTATTGCCGCTGCCTTCAGCGAGTTTGCGCGCGTGCCAGCCGATGTCTGCGTCGTCGAGGTAGGCCTTGGCGGCAGGTTGGATGCAACCAATGTCTTGGAGCCGGAAGTCCTCGCCGCTTGCGGAATTGCGGCGCTGGGCATCGATCATGAACGCTTCCTGCTCGCGCCCGAGGAAGGTGTGCCGAAAGAGCCGATGGCGCGGATCGCCTTCGAGAAGGCGGGGATAGCGAAAAGGGGCGTGCCGCTGATCGCGTTGGAAAACGGACCGCTCGCAGACAGCGAGATAGAGCGCGTTGCGATGGACGTCCGTGCGCCGTTATCAATGTATCGCCGCCACTGGTATGCCGATTGTAATAGCGGTTATTACGAAGACGATACTGGCGAGCTGAGTTTGCCTGCGCCCGCCTTGGCTGGGCCCCATCAGCGGTTGAACGCGGGTCTAGCTGCCGCGATGCTGCGCGCACAGACAAGGGTGCCGGTCAGTGGAGGCGCGATCGTTGCTGGTGTTGAGAGTGCCCGCTGGCCCGGACGGCTACAGCAGCTTTCGGCAGGTCCACTGACCGCGCTCGTTCCCGACAAGGTCGTTACGCTCGATGGAGGTCACAATCCAAGTGCTGGCGACACCATTGCCAAGAGCATTTCGGGTGAACGCCACCTGATTGTGGGAATGCTCGATAACAAAAACCCCCGTGCGCTCCTTGATCCGCTCGGGGACCGAGTGCGGAGCTTAACCATCGTCCCCATACCGGGCCACGATGCGCATTCAGCACGCGCTTTCGGGCCGGACGCGAAGGCGGCGAGCGATCTGGAGGAGGCGTTGCTCAACTTGCCATCCGACGATTACCCTGTCCTGATTGCAGGCTCGCTCTACCTGGCAGGTGAAGCTCTTCGCCTCAACGGGGAGATCCCGGATTGATCACTCCGCCGGCTGGGCAGAAGGCTCCGGAGTGACCACGCCCGATTTCGCTCCGAAGCGGCTCTCGCGCATCCACTCGGCTAGGCAGAGAATGACAGCGACCAGGCCGATAAACGTGGTCAACACGAACACGTCGAAATAGCCCTGATTCTCGATCATTTCGCCAAGCGCGCCGCGTCCAAGCGTACCGATCAGCAGCGTTAGCGACGATAGCAGCGCATATTGCACAGCGGCGTATTTCTTTGATACGATGGAAGAAAGCCAGGCGATATAGGCGGCACCTGCGATTCCGATCGCGAGATTTTCGAACATGATCGTAAAGGTCAGACGCGGCAGCCCTTCGGATCCGAAGGGCGCAATGAAATTGATGAGCGCGCTGAAACCGACCGCATCGCTTGCCGCCTGCATGTACAATCCGCCAATCGCCAGATCGGCGTACAGCAGGTTGGTGAGCGCTGCGAGCAATGCACCCAGCGTCAGGGTCAGCATACGGCCCATAACCGTCAGCATATACCCGCCCAACGCCAGGCCCGCGATGATCGCGCCGACGCCGAAGAACTTCGATGCGAAAGCCACCTCGTCATTGGTGTAGTTCAATTCGCCAAGATAGAACGGATAGGCGAACGTGCCCCAGATCGCGTCGCAAATGCGGTATGTCAGCACCAATGCAAGGATCAGCACAAGGCTCCAACCAAGGCGCCCGACGAACTCGATCAGCGGCACGAGCAGCGCGCGGTAGAGATGGTCCAGCATGCCGAAACTCATCGCGCTAGTGTCTTCGCCCACAGCAATCACATCGCGTCCGTCTTTCTTACGTTTGTGAAGCCGTGCGGCGATGATGGCTGGGAGGATGATCGTCGCCGCGATGATCAGCGGGCCCATTTTTGCGGTGAATTCGGTCGGATCCGGGCGTCCCTCTGCCCCGAGCGGAAACATGCCGAGCACCCAGTTGAAATCAAGCACCCGTTCGCTTCCAAAGACGGCGAATTCGTAGACCGGCAGCATCGGAACGTAGCCCCCGAGCGCGCGCACCATGAAGATGCCGAGGATCAGCAGCGCCCACGCCCATAGCGCAATCACCTGCCAAAGGAATTTGTTGCGCACATCAGCGCGCACTTCGCCGGGCTTGTAAAATTCCGCGAAATCCTCCGCGCTCGGACCGATCGAACTTGAGGCTTCGCGCTGCGTATCCGGCGCAAAAAGTCCGGCCGCGCCAATGGCTAGGAGGATGACGCCCATCAGCATGTAGGTTTCGGGCCAGCCAATGCGTGCGGCGATGATCAGGCCGAACGCGCCGCCGACAAGCGCAGCGAGCCGGTATCCCATCTGGTAGACGGTCGATAGGATATCGAGCGTTGCCTTTTCATCGGCGACGTCGATGCGCCAGGCATTGATGGCGATATCCTGCGTCGCGCTGGCAAGAGCGCCGATCCCTGCAAGCAAGGAGAACCACCCGAGCTGCGATTTCGGCTCGAGCACGCTCAGAGTGACCAGGATCGTGCCAAGGATCAGTTGCATCGGCACGATCCACTGCTTGCGTTTGCCCAAGCGGCGGAATGCGGGGACATCGACCTTGTCCACCATTGGCGACCATATGAATTGAAAGGCGTAGGCCAGCCCGATCAGCGAGAAGACACCCATCGTCTCCAGATCGACCTCGGCTTCGCTCAGCCAAGCATATAAAGTGCCCAGAAAGAGCGAGAATGGAAGGCCGCTGGCGAAACCGAACAGCGCCATAAACCCGGTCTTGCGCTGACCCATCGCGCGCGCGACTTCCGCCCAGCCCGGTTTTTCTGCTTTCGCCTGAGACATTCACGACCTTTCAGCGCATCGGATTTTCTGCAACACTAGCTGCGGATGAGAGGAATAGGAACGCTGCGATGAACGCGCCCACAACGCCATCAACAGATCAGAGTGCTGATCGTGCCGAAAAGCTGCGTCCCACGGACGGTCAGCTGGCCTTGGCCGAAAACATTCGCACAGGAGCCGTGCGCGAGACCGACCGGATCGATACCGTCCCGGCGAGCCGTTATACAGACCCGGCACATTTCGAAGCAGAGAAAGCCGCGCTGTTCGGACGACTGCCGCAAGTGCTTTGCCCCTCAGCCCTGCTCCCCGAACCCGGAATGGCCGTGCCGCACGATTCCACCGGACGCCCGCTCTTGATCACTCGTGACAAGACGGGAGCAGCGCATGTGTTCCTGAACGTCTGCCAGCACCGCGGCACTCGGCTGGTCGAGGGCAATGACACCCAATGCGCAGCAAAACTGGTTTGCCCTTATCACGCGTGGACCTACAATCTCGATGGCGGTCTTGTCGGTCTGCCCCGGCCCGAAACCTTTCCCGATCTCGACAAGAGCCAGTTCGGTCTGAAGGAATTGCCGAGCTGCGAGGCCGGCGGGCTGATCTGGTTCGCCTCCCGGCAAGACGCGGATTTCAGCGATGCGCAAAAACTCGGTGACGATTTCGGTGCGTTCGGAATGGACCGCAGCCACCTGTTTCGGCGCAAGACCCACACGGTGAAGGGCAATTGGAAGCTGATCATGGATGCTTTCCTCGAAAGCTATCATGTGACCCGGCTGCATGCGAACACGATCGGCCCGTTCTTCAAGGACGGGATTACCAGCGGCGACAGCGTCGGGCCTCACATGCGCTCAGCAGTTGGTCGGCTTGAGGAGGTCGAGAACGTCGACTTTACCGATATGGAAGAATTGCGGAGAGTCGTAACCTTCGCCTATCAATTGCTTCCTGCGACGATAATCGTCCCCTCACCCGACTACATCAACGTGATGGTACTTATGCCTCAGGCGCATAACCTCACATTGGTGGAGGATTTCATGCTGATCCCGGAAGTTCCTGCTTCCGACAAGGCGCGCGATCATTGGGAGCGCAGTTGGACTCTCTTGGATGGCGGCGTTTTCGCCAGCGAAGATTTCCGCGCGGCGGAACTCGGGCAGCAAGGTCTCGAAAGCGGCGCAATAAGCAAAATCACGCTCGGCACATTGGAAGGCGGGATCGCACGGTTCGACCAGACGGTGCAGGATTTCTTGCAGGGATCGCACTGAGCGCCTAGGCGGCGGCCATCATGCCGACCAACCCGAAACAGTCCGACGACCGCCCTGAAGGCGACCGTATCGCCAAATTGCTCGCGCGCTCAGGCGTGGCCAGTCGCCGAGAGATCGAGCGCATGATCGCCGATGGCCGCATCACCTTGCATGGCAAGCCAGTAGAAACGCCGGCGACTTTTCTCACAAGCCTCAAAGGCGTGAGTGTCGATGGCAAGCCGGTTGCCGGGCCGGAGCCGACCCAGCTTTACGCTTTCCACAAACCGACTGGCTTAATCACTGCGGAGCGCGACATGGCAGGTCGCCCAACTATATACGCGGCGCTCGTTAACTCCCTGCCAAAGGGCACACCGCGCCTGATGCCCATCGGACGGCTTGACCTCAACACTGAGGGGCTGTTGCTGCTGACCAACGATGGGGGGCTGAAACGCCAGATGGAACTACCCGCGACAGGTATTCCCCGCACATACCGCGCGCGCGCCTTTGGTGACGTGACGCAGGAACAGCTTGAGGCGTTGATCGAAGGGGTTGAGATCGAAGGGGTGCGCTACGGTTCGATCGACGCGAACCTGGAGCGCGCGTCGGGCCGCAACCACTGGATCGAAATGACGATTACCGAAGGAAAGAACCGCGAAGTGCGGCGTGTCCTCGAATATCTCGACCTCAAGGTCAGTCGGCTCATCCGCACCGCTTATGGACCATTCCAGCTTGGCGACCTTCCCCGCGGCCAGGCAGCCCGCATTCGGAAGGGCGACCTCGACCGGTTTGTAAGCTCGATGAAACGGGGCGCGTTCTCTTGAGAATAATCGCAGGCGAATGGCGCGGGCGGAAGCTTTCAGCACCAAAGGGTGACGCCACCCGTCCGACTGCCGACCGAGCGCGCGAAACGCTCTTCTCGATGTTGGCCAGCAGGATTGGCAGTTTCGAAGATCTGCGCGTCGCCGACCTGTTCGCAGGCTCCGGGGCGCTGGGTCTGGAGGCACTTTCGCGCGGCGCAGCGCAATGCTTGTTCGTCGAGCACGATCGGGCAGCGCTCGATGCTATCCGCGCCAACATCACGGCAATGGATGCTCGTAGCCGCACCAATGTTGAGGCCATGTCGGTAATGCACTTGCGCGCCGCGCGCGAGTCATACGACCTGATCTTGCTCGATCCACCCTACAAGACTAGCGCTGCGGCGGTTGCGCTGGATCGGCTACTTCGGCTCGGATGGATCGGCCCTGCGACATTGGTTGCGACAGAGACAGCTTTCAATGAAACCGTCGAGGTCAAAGGCTTGGCTATCGACGCAGAACGCCGGGTCGGCAAAGGCAAGCTGACCTTGCTTCGCATAACCGACCCGGACGCTGCGCCCGAATGACCTCCCGTCATCGGCAGCCCAGTTTCTCGACCTTGTCAGCCGCCTGAAGGAGGTGGAGGCATTGCATCAGCGCTATCGCCGCTTCCTTGCGCGCTGTTCTTGATTGTTTCCCAAGCCGAGTCACGCTCGGGCCCGGTCATTGCGGTAATTGCGATCTTATCTTCGTCCGTGAGGCGCCAGAACAGCATCTGCTCATCAGGTGCCAGCGACCAGTAATATTCCTGCGTCGCCGCCGGCCAGGAATCGTATCCGAATTTCTGATCGGGTTCCCATCCGTCGTACTGGGCTTGCTGGTCGGGCGTGAGAGTTGGGGCGGAGCCTGTGTCAGGGGCGACCTGGTCGATCGGCGCATCCCCCGGCGGCGGACCCGCTTCCTGTGCGGTAGTGGGGGTAGCCACTATCAGGCCAAATGTCGCCAGTGCCACTCCGGCAAGATAGTAATGTGATCTTCGCATGGGTTTCTCCTAAAGATTTTCCCAAGCGCTAACGAACGCGGTCTGCATTGTGCATGTCCGAACCGGGATCACCCCTCCGCTTCGGTGATCTTCTTGTGAACGGTTCTCCAAGCTTTAGAAAGACTTCCGCGGCGCATGCGCCTTACTGCCCGCACAGCCGGGCGAGACCTGTGGGCAAAATCGGACAGATCGAAAATTGGTCTGACGGCATCTCCTGCATGCACGAAAAAAGGGCGACCGAAGCCGCCCCTTTGTCATTCCCTGTCTTGCGATGGCTTAGTCCATCTTGCTGGCAGGCTTACCCGGCCAGTAATCGAGCGGACGGTTACCCCAATCAAGACCGGCTGCACGCGGATTGATGCAGTCATCCTGGTCACCATTCATGCAGACATCATAGACCTTGTCCGAAATGCGAACCTTGGTGGCTTTGCCATTGTTGTTGCGTTCAACGATCACTGGCGTTTCAGCTTCGGTCGATCCGTCATTCGCGGTCGTGCCGTCATTCTGTGCGAGCGTTGGCGCAGCGGCTCCCAGCGTTGCAAGCGAGGCGGCAGTGATAGCAGTTGCGATAAAATTCTTCATGTTTTTCAGCTTCCTAATTCGTTTGCGTTTGCGAGACCAATGAAGAAAAGCGCGAGTCGGTTCCAAAAAAATGATCTGGACGGACGAACCGTGCATCACCATCGGCCAGTCGAAAACCGGTCAGGCGCGCTTGCCGTAGGTGCCTGCGTTCCCTACTTGTTCGGCCATTCCGATGACAGATTTCGCGCCCTCTCCGTCCGCCGATGACACAGGTATTCCGGCTTACGCCGCACAGCTGAACCAGCCGCAGCAACAGGCCGTGCTCACCACCGAAGGGCCTGTTTTGATGCTTGCCGGAGCAGGGACTGGCAAGACGGCTGCGTTAACCGCGCGCCTTGCTCATATCGTCGCGACACGCCGGGCCTATCCAAGTCAAATCCTGTGCGTGACCTTTACCAACAAGGCCGCGCGCGAAATGCGTGAACGGGTTGCAGGTCACCTCGGGGCGCAATCCGAAGGCATACCGTGGCTCGGGACGTTCCATTCGATCTGCGCGAAAATGCTGCGACGCCACGCCGAGCTGGTAGGTTTGCAGAGCAATTACACCATCATCGACACCGACGATCAGCTCCGCCTTTTGAAACAGCTCATCGCCGACAATGAAATCGATGAAAAGCGCTGGCCCGCACGCCAGCTGGCCGGGCTGATCGACCGCTGGAAAAACCGCGGACTCAATCCCGATGACCTGGATGCAACCGAAAACGAAAGCTACGCCAACGGTCACGGACAGGCAATGTACCGGCTCTATCAGGATCGGTTGAAAGCGCTGAATGCGTGCGATTTCGGCGACCTGCTGCTGCACATGCTGAACATCTTTCGTCGGCACACCGATGTCTTGGAGGAATACCAGAAACGCTTCCGATACATCCTTGTCGACGAATATCAGGATACGAACGCGGTTCAATATCTGTGGTTGAGACTGCTTGCGCAGGCGCGCAAGAATATCTGTGTCGTTGGCGATGATGACCAGTCGATCTATTCGTGGCGCGGGGCAGAGGTTGCCAATATCCTGCGCTTTGAAACGGATTTCCCTGGCGCGCATGTCGTACGGCTCGAACAGAATTATCGCTCCACCCCGCACATTCTGGGTGCGGCATCGGGCCTGATCCGGGCAAACTCGGATAGGCACGAAAAGACACTCTGGACCGAGGTCAATGGCGGCGACAAGGTCAAGGTCATCGGCGTTTGGGACGCGCCCGAAGAAGCGCGGCGTGTCGGCGAGGAAATCGAGCGGCTCGAAGGCGAAGGCGCCCCGCTGGACCAAGTGGCGATCCTCGTGCGCGCGCAGTATCAGACCCGTGAATTCGAAGATCGCTTTATCCAGATTGGCGTGAATTACCGCATTATAGGCGGTTTTCGTTTTTACGAGCGTGCCGAAATCCGCGACGCTCTCGCTTACCTTCGCGTCATCGCCCAGCCGCAGGATGACCTGGCGTTCGAGCGAATCTATAATCAGCCAAAGCGGGGTCTTGGCGCGAAGACGCTGGAAAAGATGCACCAGCACGCTCGCCGCACCGGCCTCCCCCTCGCCGCGGCATCGCTGGAGCTTGCCGATAGCGACGAACTGCCCAAGCGCGCGGCAAACACTATTGGCGACTTGATGCGGCATTTTTTCGCATGGCGTGAAGCTGCAGAGGCGATGACGCCATCGGATTTGCTCCGTCTTGTGCTCGACGAGACTGGTTATAACGACATGCTCGCCAATGATCGCAGCGCCGAAAGTGCAGGCCGGGCGGAGAACCTCTCGGAACTTGCGCGAGCGATGGAGGAATACGAGACGCTTGGCGATTTCCTCGAGCACGTCAGCTTGGTAATGGACAATGATCGGGGCGACGAGGAAGAGACGGTCACGATCATGACGATCCACGCCGCCAAAGGCCTCGAATTCGACCATGTCTTTTGCGTCGGGTGGGAAGAAGGCGTCTTTCCAAGCCAACGCGCGATCGACGAAGGCGGGCTCGCCAGCCTCGAGGAAGAGCGGCGCCTCGCTTATGTTGCGATCACCCGTGCCAGGCGGCAGTGCACGATCCTGCATGCCGCCAACAGGCGGATCTACGGACAATGGATCAGCTCCATCCCCTCGCGCTTTATCGAAGAGTTGCCCGACGAGCATATCGAGCAGGAAACCACAATGACCGGCGGCAAGAGCTTGTGGCAGGCGAATTGGAGCGAGAACGACGATCCCTTTGCCCATGTCGCCCGTGACCGACCCGACCGGGCGCAAGCACGCGGCCCAGGATGGCAACGCGCCATCGCGACGGGCTACGACACGAAACAGCAGCGTCTGCGCGAACCCAATCGTTCAGCCGCCAGCTTCGCCGCCAAACCGCGCAGCGACATCGCGATCGGCGCGATGGTCCACCACGACAAATTCGGCACCGGCTGCGTGACCGATCAGGAAGGCAACAAGCTGGAGATCCAGTTCGAGGATCACGGCACAAAACGGGTGATCGACAGCTTCGTAACGGTCGTGGGCTGAAGCCGCCGCGGCAAACTTGCCGGATACACGTGAATTCCATAGGCTCTCGAAATTGCCGGGGGACTATCAATGCATTCATCGATCAATCGCCGCTCTGTTCTGAAGGCTTCGCTGTTCGCAGGGCTGGCAGGTTCCGTCATGCCGCTGTCGACATCTGGGTTTGCGCAGAGCGATGCGCGCGCGGCCATACGTGCTGCCGCGCTGGCGAACCGCGAACAGGATATACGCCGGATACAAGACTGGATCCGGCTGCCTTCCATCGCCGCCGAAGATCTCAATATGCCCGAGGGCGCCGAATACATGGCGGAACTTGCCCGGAGCGCGGGTTTCTCGGACGTGGAAATCGTCCCGACGGACGGACACCCCGGCGTTTTCGGATACATGGACAACGGCGCTGCGCGCACGCTCGGCATCTACTTCATGTACGATGTGAAGCAATTCGACGCGAGCGAGTGGCGTTCACCGCCCACCACCGCAGATTTTGTCGATGTCGACGGCTGGGGACGCGCGATCATGGGACGCGGTGCCGTGAATCAAAAGGGCCCGGAAGCGACATTTCTCGCCGCGCTCCACGCGATGAAACGCGCCGGCGTCACGCCGCCAGTCAATATCGCGCTTATTTGCGAGGGGGAGGAAGAGATCGGTTCTCCTAACTTCAAGCAGGTAGCGACCAAGCCGAACGTGCTCTCCGCGCTCAAGAAATGCGAAGGAATATTCATCCCGGCAAGCTGGCAAGGCGCGAACGGCGAGGTGTCGCTCAACATGGGCTCGAAGGGAATTATCGAGCTGGAATTGGTTGCGTCCGGCGAGAACTGGGGTCGCGGGCCGAAGGGTGACATACACTCAAGCCTGAAAGCCATGGTGGATTCGCCGGTCTGGCGGCTTGTGCACGCGCTTAACACGCTGGTGACACCTGATGGAAACACGGTCGCCATCGAGGGGTGGTTTGAGAACGTGCGTGCGCTGTCTGAACGCGAAAGAGAGTTGATTAACACCGCCGCGGCCGCATCCGACGAAGCCCAGCGAAAGACGTCGCTGGGTGTCACGCACTGGATTGACGATCTTCCCTATAATGAGGCGCTGCAACGACTTGCGCAGGAACCGACGGTCAATATCGAAGGGCTGGTCGCAGGATATACCGGCCCTGGCGGCAAGACCGTTCTGCCGGGCAAGGCTGTCGCAAAACTCGACCTACGCCTTGTTCCAAACCAGACTCGTGCCGAGGCCGAGCGCAAGTTGCGCGCGCATCTCGACGCAGAGGGTTTTGCCGATGTCGAAATGAACGTGTCGGGTGGGTACGATCCGACCGAGATCGCCGAAGATAGTCGTTTGGTTCAGGCGCAACTGGCAGCTTACAAAGCGATGGGGGTCACTGCGAACCTAAATCCGCGCCTCGCCGGATCTTGGCCCGGAGCGGTCTTTACTGCCCCGCCTGTCTCGATCCCCGCGGGCCATTTCGGGATCGGACACGGAACAGGCGCGCATGCTCCGAACGAATATTACCTGATCGATTCGACCAATCCGAAGGTAGCCGGTTTGACCGATGCGACGATGGGATACGCGGAAATCCTTTTTCAGCTTGCCAACGTCCGCTGATCCGCATCACTCGGACCGCGGACCGTCAAACTTGCAGATTCGATTTCAACACTCGGCGCATTGGGTAGCGCCGCCTGGACACCGAAAGGCCAGAGCCAATAATTAACGTGATGCAGGCATAAGAATCCCACTCGGAACTTTGGGAATCCAATCACATGAAATTCGTCAAACTCGATTCGCGCGGCGGCGATTACCTTGTCGTCGCACAGAACATCGCTTGGCTTCGCACCGGAGAAAACGGCCAGACAAATGTCGGAATGGTGGGCGGGAGCCCGCTGCTGGTCACCGGTACGATCGAAGAAGTCGCTGCCAAAATCATGGGCGGCGAATGACGCTCTTCAGCCCTTGAAGCCGACGTCCAGGAAACCAGGCTTCGGACCGTTCCACTCACCGGGAGCGGTCGGCTCGCTCTCAGGTTCACTGCGGCGCGGGCGCGATTTCGGCTTCTCTGCCCGCTCCGGCGCAACATCGGACTTGGCTTTACGAAGGGCTCGCTCGCGCTTCGGCTTTGGCCGGGGCTCGTCCTTCGCATCACCGTCAGATTTTTTCCGGCGGCTGCGCGATTTCTTTTCCTCCACCGGCTCGTCGTCTTCGGTGTTGGCAGGCTTCGTTGCTGAGGTGTCTGCCAATTCGACCCGCACATCGTCCTTGCCGAACACATCGATTTTGTGGCCGGTCAGCTTCTCAACATTGGCAATCGCTTCAGCGTCTTCATCTGCAACGAGAGTGAAAGCGCGGCCCTTGGCTCCTGCCCGACCTGTTCGGCCGATCCGGTGGACGTAATCGTCCGGATGCCAAGGCGTATCGAAGTTGAAGACGTGGCTGACCCCTTTGATGTCGAGCCCGCGTGCAGCCACATCCGAGGCGACCAGAATATTCACATCACCCGATTTGAATCGGTCCAGTTCT
Organism: Erythrobacter ani; assembly: GCF_019204025.1. GTDB lineage: Bacteria > Pseudomonadota > Alphaproteobacteria > Sphingomonadales > Sphingomonadaceae > Erythrobacter > Erythrobacter ani. The sequence continues at coordinate 929,609 of NZ_JAGSPB010000002.1, read as the reverse complement.
TTCAAACGTGAGGACTGATCCATATCGCCATGGATCTCGCCACTCCGAAATCCGTCGCGCTGCAATTGCTTATTCAGGTCGCGCACAGTCGTTTTGCGATTGGCAAAAACGATCGCGGTTTCGACCTGATCGTTCTGGAGCAGCCATTTGAGCGTATCGCGTTTCTGACGCGCCTTTACCGGCACCTTGAACGCGGTGATATCCTTATTGGTCGAGGCGGCCCGCGTCGTTTCGATCCGCTTCGGATTGCTCAGGAATTTTTTCGCGAGCTTCTCGATCGGCGGCGGCATAGTGGCCGAGAAAAGCATGGTCTGGCGGGTATCAGGCAGCTTGTCGCAGATAAATTCGATATCAGGGATGAAGCCCATATCGAGCATCCGGTCCGCCTCATCGATCACGAGCAGTTCACATCCGTTCAGCAGGATTTTCCCGCGTTCGAACAGATCCATCAATCGGCCCGGTGTCGCGATCAGGACGTCGACCCCTTCATTGAGCGTCTTCAATTGGTCGCCCATCTGTACGCCGCCGATCAGCAGCGCCATTTTGAGATCATGGTTCTTGCCGTATTTCTCGAAGTTCTCGGCGACCTGCGCCGCGAGTTCTCGCGTTGGTTCGAGGATCAGCGAGCGCGGCATGAGCGCTCGGCGGCGGCCCGAGGCCATGACATCGATCATCGGAAGCACGAAACTGGCGGTCTTTCCGGTGCCCGTCTGAGCTATTCCGATGATGTCTTTCATCATCAGAACCGCAGGGATAGCTTCTGCCTGTATAGCGGTCGGCTCGGTATAGCCCGCATCGTCTACGGCTTTGAGTAATTCAGGCGAAAGGCCGAGATCGGCGAATGTCATGCGTTAGAAAATGTCCGGATAAGGGCAGCACTAGGATGCCGTAAGTCTCAAGCCTTAGGCGGCAAACATCGCCGCAGGCGCTGCGCCTCTGCGCAAAAATACCGATAAAGTCAAGAAACCCGCTGTGCGAGCTAAAGTGATGCGATGCCTATTTTTCGACCGCCACAAGCTGGCGCATGCGCTGGACCTCGCATTTTGCGCCGCTCCGCGATTGTAGCTTGTCGCGATCGATGCAGAGCATTCCATCCGCGTTCTTCTCGACATAGAAACCGGAATAGAAATCGCGGGCGCGGCACGCTTTTTCAAGGTTTAGCGTGATAATCCGGGCATCACGGAGGAACAGCAGCAAGCGGCTCCCACTGCCGGTCTGCACGCCGGAAATCCCTCCGACAGCGACGCATTTGTCCATTTCGCGCTCTTCGTAACGGGTGTTGAGCGCGCGCTGGGGAAGCTGAGCGAGGAGTTCATTCCGGTCACGGGATTGCTGCGGTGAAATTCGCACGATCACGCGGCGTTCGATACGAACCTGGCGGAAAATCTGACCATCCCGAAGCACGTCGAGAGGCACGCCTGCCGCAGGCTCGACCGGATAGCGCGCGGGCAGCGGAATGCCCTTGTTCGTCGCCTCGCGTGACTGCCCTTCGACTACTGCTGGAGGATGCGCACTCGTCCCGGACAATGCCGCAGCGCCTGCGAGTTCGCCACCCTGCCCGAGCATGGTCAGCAACATTGCAATCGGTGTCGCAAGGGCGAGCAAGCTCGGCATGGGTTTAGATGTTCCTCCTGTCCGGCAGTCAAGCCGGTGACGTGGTCCTACACGGTGGCAACACTGCCTAGCGCAAACGATTGAACGTTGGCTTAACTTGCGCGCAAGGCCTCTGCAATTTGCTGGTACGAAAGCGCCCTGCTGTGGCATAGGCGCAACAATGACGACCACTCTATCTCGCACCGAAACCTTCCTCGACCTAGCTGGCAAACTGCTCGGACCGAAGGGTCTCACGACAGAGGCCGACGCGCTTGCACAGTGGGTAACCGATTGGCGCGGGCGATACACAGGGCGCGCACTGGCCCTCGCCTCCCCAGCTTCGACCGTCGAAGTCGCCGCTCTCGTAAAGCTATGCGTGGAGCATGGGATTCCTATAGTCCCGCAAGGCGGCAATAGCGGAATGGCTGGAGGGGCCACACCTGACGATAGCGGGACCGCCATATTGCTTTCACTCCGTAGGATGAATGCGATCCGATCTATGGACGCAAGTTCGGGCCAATGCGTGTGCGACGCGGGGGTAATCCTGCAGATTCTGCATGAAGAGGCAGATTCAATGGCATTGCGATTTCCTCTCACGCTCGGCGGCAAAGGCTCGGCGACCGTCGGAGGTCTGATCTCGACCAATGCTGGCGGTACGCAGGTCCTGCGCCACGGCACAATGCGCGCTCAGGTGCTCGGTATCGAAGCCGTGCTGGCCGATGGCAGCGTGTTCGACGGACTGACCGTGCTCAAGAAAGACAACCGCGGCTTTGATCTCAAACAGCTGTTTATCGGGTCCGAAGGCACTCTCGGCATCGTTACGGCCGCCACGCTGCGCCTTGTTCCGGCGGCGTCTGCCCGGTCTACTGCATGGGTGGGCTTGCCGACGATCACTGCCGCCCGGAATTTGCTTCGTTTTGTGGACAAGGCGATGGGCGATGCTCTCGAAGGGTTCGAGGTTGTGCCGGACCACTGTCTCGACAGCGTGTTGAAACACCTCCCTGATGCCCGAGCGCCGTTGTCCGATCGTCACGCGTGGAACGCGCTGGTCGAGTGTATATCAAGCGACGGCGACAGCGCAGCGCTGCGCGATGAATTGGAATCGGCACTTGGCGCAGCGATGGAAGAGGGCCTGCTCGAAGACGCTGTGCTAGCCTCCAGTGAAAGCCAGTCAGAGCATTTCTGGCTGCTGCGCGATTCAATCTCCGCTGCAGAACGCGCGCTGGGTCCGGCGATGCAGCACGACATTTCGGTGCCTGTCGACGCGATGCCCGAATTCATCCTGGCGGCAATTCCCGAGATTGAGCGCCGCTTTCCCGGTACAACCGGTGCCGCGTTTGGGCACCTGGGCGATGGCAATGTCCACTTCCACATACTCGCACCACCCGGCGCGAAACCTGGTGAATGGGAAGAAAGCGAAGGCAAGCAGATTAGCGCACATGTGTACGATCTGGTTACAGACTGGGGCGGATCGATCAGTGCAGAACACGGTATCGGACAGATGAAAGTAGCCGAACTCGGCCGATTGGGCGATCCCGTCGCTCTCGACATCATGCGGCGCGTCAAGCAAGCACTCGACCCGAACGGATTGCTCAATCCGGGAAAGCTCGTTCCTCTCACCGAATGATTCTCGCCGCCACGCAGCGCGAAAACTGTGCTGAAGGCACACCTCGCCGCCGATAGCTTGCACAGCGCCGCATCGTCGCCTAAAGCGCGCGACGAATGGCCGGAGAGAAATGCTCTACGGCCGCATCGCTAGACTTCATTCCAATATTTCCGGAGACGATTCATGGCCAGCGCGCCGCAGCCGCAACTTCCGCTGTTTTACAACGACCTGCTTCCCCTCAACAGCCGCGATCACAGCGATTGGAAAGTCGGCGCGTTCGAGAATGCAGACTTTCTCGCCAGCACACATGCCATCCCGCTGACGGTCGACGAATTCGTCGATGCCCAGCGTGATTACCCGATTGTGTTTACCGCTGGCGACAACCCGCTGCCGATCGCGCTGATGGGTCTGAATGAAGGCGTCAACACTTTCATCGGCGACGATGGTAAGTTGATCAGCCGCATCTACATTCCGGCTTACATCCGCCGCTATCCATTCCTGCTCGCAAAACTGAAGCAAGACAGCGACGACATGTCGCTCTGTTTCGATCCGAGTGCTGGCGTCGTTGGGAAGCGTGACGAGGGCAATATCCTGTTCGAAAACGGCGAAGCGACGGAATACACCAAGAGCGTGCTCGAATTCTGCCGCAAGTTCGAAGAATCCGGCCAGCGCACAAAGGCGTTTCTGGAAGAACTTAAAAAGCTGGACCTCCTCATGGACGGTGAAATCGCGATCACGCGCAATGACATGCCGGACAAACCCTTCGTTTATCGCGGCTTCCGCATGGTCGATGAAAACAAGCTTCGCGAGCTTTCGGCCGAAACGGTCGAAGCCCTGAACAAGAACGGCATGAACATGCTGATCCACGCGCATCTCTTCTCGATGAACCTGATGCGGACCCTTTTCGAGCGTCAGTCGGAGCAGGGCAAGATCGTCACATCCGACGCGAAAACCGAAACGGTCAACTAGACATCAGGCCTGATCGCTTCCGGTTTCACAGAATCGGTTGAACTGTAATCGCGGCGCGAGACCTCTTGAAGGTTTCGCACCGCGATCTTATTTTAGGATTGCAGACGGCGACCCCCCTCATCAGTCGTCTGCGACTACGCCGAGAAGGCGGAGTCTTCCCTGAACCTTGGCCACCTCGTGCGCATATGCCGCGCGAGGTGGTTTTTTCATATTTGTCGAAGGTTCGAGCGGACCGTTCTGCGGTCGACGGCCTGCTATTCGGCAGCTTGCGCGGTCTGACCATTAGCTGCCAAGTGCGCAACCTCGGCACCCAGTTCCCGCACAAGTCCGGCCAATTTCTGTGCCAGAGCGGGCAACGCATCGCTCGGCTCGGAAAACCACTCATCGAGGTACGCGGCCCTGCATATTTCGATCTGCACTGCATGGATCCCTCGAGATGGCGCACCATGGCGATCGAGTACGTAGCCGCCCGAATACGGCCGATTATGCGCAACCGGGCAGCCGTTCTGCTCAAGGTAGCGCACCGAGCTGGCGATCAGGCTGTGCTGACATGAAGCGCCGAAACGATCGCCCAGAACAATCTGCGGCGGTACGTGTTGTTCATTGTGGCGGCGAAGCGGCGGCATCGAATGGAGGTCGATTAACAACGCAGCGCCCCACTCGGATCGAATACGCTCGAGTTCACTCGAAAGAAAAGCGTGGTAGGGCCGATGAATGCGGTCGACCCGCCGGTCGAGCTCATCACGCGATAACTTCTCACGCCAGATATCGCCGAACCCTGGCAGGCGGCGCGGAACCAATCCCAGACCGCTTCGGGCCCGATGGTTCATTCCTGCCGCGACTGGCATTCTGTCGTCCGGCCGGCGCCTCGGACCGCTGATCATGTCCCAATCCACGTCGTCATGCGCCCGGTTGAGATCGATCATCGCACGCGGTGCATGAGCGACGACGAGGCCGGTTCCGGTAGCTTTGGCGATCTCAACAGCCAACCTGTCTACGTATCGGTCTTCTAGGCGCAATTGGCTGAGTTGAGGGTCGCGCATTTGCGCCAACGTTTCAGAAGGATAGACGCGGCCTGCATGCGGCACTGCGATCAAGACAGGCAGTGGCATCGAAATGGGCGCTACATGTGTGAAGGCGGGGCCGAACAGCCCGTCGGACGAGGTGCCCGAAACCGCCCCGCCGCGTCTGCTCCGAAGCTCGCGCTCAAGACCGACACGCTTGAAACGCGCGTTTTCAAGCGCCTTCGATTGCACGGCATTTGAATGATCGGGGCTGTCCATTGCGGCATTTGCTGCCTGCTTTATTCCCGGGTGTCAAAGGCGATTTAGAATAGGTGACGCACATGGACGATCCGGCAGCACGCCATGCATGGATCCGTGATTAACTGTCTCTTTTCGGCATAAATTCCTCGAGCGTCTCAAAATCGATCACCAGCCTCGAATGGTACGATTTCTTAAGTTCGTGCTGCTAATGCGCCTCGCATGACGAAAAAGCCCAATCCGCGAATCCTTCTGGCAGAGGACGAAGAGGCAATGCGCGTTTACCTTGAGCGGGCGCTTAGCAAGGCCGGATACGATGTGTCTTCGGTCGATCGCGGAACCGAAGCGATCCCGCTGCTCGAATCGGAGGAATTCGACCTGCTATTGTCCGACATAGTGATGCCGGAAATGGACGGGATTGAACTGGCGCAGCGCTGTGCCGAGATTTCACCGCGCACGAAGGTCATGTTCATTACTGGATTCGCAGCCGTGTCACTGCGCGCAAGCCGCGAACAGCCGCACGCCAAAGTGCTTTCGAAGCCGTTTCACCTTCGCGACCTTGTGCTTGAGGTCGAACGCGTGTTCGAAGAACAGCGCGAAGCCTCTCTCTGATCCGGCATTCAGCTTCAGGCGCGCTTAGCTCTTGCACTGTTTTCAGCGGCGCGCTAATGGGCCGCTCCCGTTCAGCAAATGGACGGTGATATCGATGGTGCGGGCGTATAGCTCAGTGGTAGAGCACTGTATTGACATTGCAGGGGTCGGAAGTTCAACTCTTCCTACGCCCACCATCGAAACGGACTGAACGGGCCCCGGATTTCGGCGCGGCCTCCGATTTCAAACATATTCCCGGCTCGGTTCAGGCACCTCGGCTCGCCTCGTCCGTTAGGCTCGCATGACCAAGAAAATACTTCTTTTCGGCGCGACCGGGGACACCGGTCGTCATGTTCTCGATCAAGCTTTGGAACGCGGCCATTCAGTGCGCGGCGCAGAACGCGAATGGCCCTCCGATTTTTGCGACCACGAACGGTTCGAACAGCGCAAAGGCGACCTGATCGAAGGCGATCTAGCTTCCCTGATGGATGGCGCGGACTGCGTGATCTCGGCTGTCGGGCTCGGCCGTGACCCGCAAACTCTTATCAATCCGCCGCCACTTTATACCGAGGGCGCAGTGCAGATCGTCAAAGCGATGCGCAAAACCGGCGTCAGCAGGCTGGTCACCATCTCCGCTGCATTTGCCGATCCGAAGGCTACCGTGCCGCTATGGTTCAAGGCCGCCACCGCGCCGCTCGATCGGATTTTCCGGCAAATGGGTGAGATGGAGCGGGTACTGCGAGTCTGCGACGACATCGATTGGACCGCCGTTCGCCCCGGCTGGCTCCTCAACCGCGCGCATACGGGCGATTTCGAGGTGTCTCTTGACGACCTTCCCGCGGGCAAACTCCGTACGCGCCGCGCTGACCTGGCACAGTTCATGCTCGATTGCGCTCTAGATGACCTGCATGTTCGCGAAACTCCATTCATCGCGCGGAAGGAAAGTATCGCGCTTGAAACGCCACCAGCACTCATCGAGGAGCTTCTGCCCTTCTGAGCCGCGGCGCAAATTATGTGACCGATTGACGATGCGCGCCATGTCTATCTTGAATGCCAGCCCACCTCTGCTAGAGCGCGCGGGAAGGATCAATCAGACATCCGACCGAACACACCTAGTCCAGAAGGGATGAGGCGCGAGCCATGCAAAAAATCAAAGTAGCAAACCCCGTCGTCGAGCTTGACGGCGATGAGATGACCAAGATCATCTGGCAATGGATCCGTGAGCGCCTGATCCTGCCTTATCTTGATATCGATCTGAAGTATTACGATCTCTCGATTGAAAAGCGCGACGAAACCGACGACCAGATCACCGTCGATGCGGCGAATGCGATCAAAGAGCACGGCGTGGGCGTCAAATGTGCGACCATCACTCCCGATGAGGCGCGCGTTGAGGAATTCGGCCTTAAGAAGATGTGGGTCAGCCCGAACGGCACGATTCGCAACATCCTGGGCGGAGTCGTATTCCGCGAACCGATCGTCATCGACAACGTTCCGCGGCTCGTACCCGGCTGGACCGACCCGATCGTGGTGGGTCGCCACGCCTTTGGCGATCAATATCGCGCTAAGGATACGCTGATCCCAGGCCCGGGTAAGCTTCGTCTCGTTTTCGAAGGCGAAGACGGGAAGAACATCGACATCGACGTGTTCGAGTTCGAAAGCTCGGGCGTCGCCATGGCGATGTACAATCTGGACGATTCGATCCGCGCCTTCGCTCGTGCATCGATGAATTACGGTCTCGACCGCAAATGGCCGGTCTACCTTTCGACCAAGAACACCATCATGAAGAAGTATGATGGCCGGTTCAAAGACTTGTTCGAAGAGGTGTTCGAGAACGAGTTCAAGGAAAAGTTCGACGAAGCGGGTATCACCTATGAGCACCGTCTGATCGACGACATGGTCGCCTCCGCGCTGAAATGGAGCGGCAAGTTCGTTTGGGCCTGTAAGAACTACGATGGCGACGTTCAGTCTGATACCGTCGCGCAGGGCTTTGGTTCGCTCGGCCTGATGACTTCCGTCCTGATGACGCCGGATGGAAAGACGGTCGAAGCTGAAGCCGCACACGGCACGGTTACCCGCCATTACCGCCAGCACCAGCAAGGCAAAGCGACCTCGACAAACCCAATCGCATCGATCTTCGCATGGACACGCGGCCTCATGTATCGTGGGAAATTCGATGGGACGCCCGATGTCGTGAAGTTCGCTGAAACGCTTGAGCGCGTCTGCATCGAGACGGTCGAAAGGGGCCAGATGACAAAGGATCTCGCCCTCCTCATCGGGCCGGGCCAGAACTGGCAGACGACCGAGCAGTTTTTCGAATCGATCGTCAAAAACCTCGAGACAGAGATGGAGAACTGGTCCTGATCCGTTCGGAACCAGCACATTTTTCCAGCGTAACAGGAGGGCGGCCTTTCCATTGGGAGGGCCGCCCTTTTCATCTGAACAGGGACATACCCCGACATGACCGAACCTCGCCCCAAGGCCCGGCTTGAGATACGCCAGGCGAAGCTCAAAGATGTGCGCGCCATCGGCGATCTGGTTCGCCGCGCCTATGCTGACCTCCCCGCATATACACAGGGCGAAATTCGCGGGCAGATCAACAATTACGCAGATGGCTGCTTCATTGCGAAGCTCGATGGGAAGCTCGTCGGTTATTGCGCTTCGATGCGGCTTGATGAGAATGTCGCGCTCGGCGATCACACCTGGGACGAGGTGACAGGCAACGGTTTTGGTTCACGCCACGATCCGACAGGCGATTGGCTTTATGGCTATGAAATGTGTGTCGATCCGGGCGTTCGCGGTACACGGCTTGGGCGCAGGCTCTATGAAGAGCGCCGCGCACTAGCAGAACGACTTGATCTGAAAGGGATCGTGTTCGGCGGGCGGATGCCGGGTCTCGCAAAGGCGATGCGACGCAAGACCAATCGCGCCGAAACGCCCGAGGAATACCTGCAAAAGGTGATCGACACCAAGATCCACGACCCCGTCCTGCGCTTCCAGCTCGCCAATGGGTTTGAGCCGCACGGCATCCTCGCCGACTATCTGCCCGAGGATAAGCAATCCAAGGCGTACGCGGTGCGAATGATTTGGCGGAACCCGTATGTCGACGTGGATTCTCCTCCCAAGCACCGCCTGCCTCGGGACGTGGAGAGCGTGCGGATCGCAACCTGCCAATTGCAAGCGCGCGCTGTGGCCGACTTCGACGAGTTCATGAAGCAGGTGGAATACTTCGTCGATGTTGCGGCCGACTACGAAAGCGACTTCATCGTCTTTCCGGAGCTCTTCACGCTGATGCTGCTTAGCGCAGAGGAGGAGGAACAGAGCCCGCTCGAGTCCATCGAACTGCTGAGCAAATACACTCCTCGCATTCGCAAGCGTCTGTCTGAAATGGCGCTCAGCTACAACATCAACATCATCGGTGGATCGCACCCCACCCGTATGCCCGATGGCGACATCCACAATGTCGCTTATGTCTGCCTGCGCGACGGATCGATCCACGCTCAAGAGAAGATCCACCCCACTCCGAACGAAGCGTATTGGTGGAACATTAAGGGCGGCGACAGCATCGACGCGATCCCAACCGATTGCGGACCCATCGGCGTGCTCATCTGCTACGATAGCGAATTCCCGGAACTTGCTCGCCGATTGGTGGATGAAGGCGCGCGGATTATCTTCGTCCCGTTCTGCACGGACAGCCGCCAGGGCTATATGCGTGTGCGCTATTGCGCACAGGCCCGCGCGATCGAGAACCAGTGCTATGTCGTGATGAGCGGCAATGTCGGCAACCTGCCCAATGTCGCGAATATGGATATCCAGTATGCGCAAAGCTGCATTCTGACACCGTGCGACTTTCCGTTCGCGCGCGACGGAATCGCGGCGGAGGCTTCCGAGAATGTCGAGACGCTGACGATAAGCGACGTCAACCTCGCCGACCTCAGCTGGGCCCGCGCGGAAGGAACGGTGCAGAACCTCCATGACCGCAGATTCGACCTTTATCGGATCGAGTGGGACAAGCGCGTGGGCAATATATCGGACCCGCTCGGTCTTCCCGCCGACGATCAAGACGGCGCTGCCCGACCAATCGGTCCACATTCGCCCGGTGGCGGATGACACGGTGAAGTACGCAGGGTAAGCCAGCATTATGGCAGGCGAACTCTCAATGTCCCCGGTAATGCAGGACGCGCTCGTGATTCTGGGCGCGGCCGGTATCGTCATTCCCGTGTTCGCCCGGTTTCGGATCACGCCAATCATCGGTTTCATCCTGATCGGCGTGCTCGTCGGGCCATTCGGTCTCGGCACGCTCGTGCGGGAGATACCCTGGCTTCAGTACATCACAATATCCGATCCTGAGCGATTGCAACCCTTCGCCGATTTCGGGATCATCCTGCTTCTATTTGCGATCGGGCTAGAGCTTTCATTCAACCGGCTGTGGCAGCTGCGCAGGCTGGTGTTCGGCCTCGGTTCGCTCGAACTGCTGATAATCGGCAGCATTTCCGCCGCCTTTTTCGGATATTACAGCGGCATGGAAACGACGTCGGCGCTGGCGCTGGGGTTTGCGCTCGCATTCTCGTCGACCGCGATCGTGCTGCCTATTTCGGGCACCAAGTCGCCGGTAGGTCGAGCAGCGCTGTCGATGCTCCTGTTCGAGGACATCATGATCGTCCCGATCATCTTCATCCTGGGTGCCCTCGCGCCGAATGCTGATGGAGAAGGCTGGACCGCGCTGACCGATACGCTGTGGCAAGGCGGCCTTGTCATCCTGCTGCTGCTGGTCATCGGCCGGTTCGCCCTGCCGCGCCTGTTTTCGCAGGCGGCCCGTACAAAGAGCCCCGAATTGTTCCTCGCTGCGTCCCTGCTGGTGGTCATTGGAGCGAGCCTGGCGACCGCCGCAACCGGGTTGTCGCCGATCGTCGGAGCGCTGATCGCCGGGCTGCTGATCGCCGAGACCGAGTATCACACCGAGGTCGAGAGCATCATGCAGCCGTTCAAAGGCCTCGCGCTCGGTATTTTCCTGATCACGATCGGGATGAGCATCAATATCCTGACAATCATTGGGGACTGGACCAACATCGCGCTCGCCGTCGTCGGCGTGCTTTCTTTCAAGGCGATTGTGACCGGCTCACTGCTCAAAATGATGGGGGCGCGGCGCAGCACCGCTGCGGAAACGGGGGTGCTCATGGCCAGCCCCAGCGAAACGACGCTTATCGTTCTCGCCGCCGCCACGAGCGCGCTGGTTATCGACAGCGAAACGGCTCAGTTCTGGCAGATCGTCACGGCAATTGGCCTCACCATTACCCCGCTCCTCGCCAAGCTTGGCAGGTCAATCGCCCGGAGAGTCGAGCCGACACCAGAGCTCCCCGAAGAGGATGAGCACGAAGCCCGAACCATCATAGTCGGCGGCGGCCGCGTTGGGCGGCTCGTGGCCGATATGCTCCAGGCGCATGACCAGGCCTATATCATTTTGGATTCCGATCCGGACATCATAGACCGAGCGAAGCGCGGCGGATATCGGGCGACATTCGGTGACGCCGCGCGCGGCGATGCACTGAACAATCTCGGTATTGAGAATGCCCCCGCATTGGTGCTCACCATGGACGAGCCTGTCCTGGCACAGCGCCTCGTTTCAAAATTGCGCGGCGAACATTCCGAATTGCTGATCGTCGCCCGTGCGCGCGACACCGACCATGCTGCATCGCTGTACCGTGCCGGCGCCAGCCACGCCGTACCCGAAAATCTAGAAAGCTCATTGCAGCTATCCGAAGCCGTTCTGGTCGACATCGGCGTGGCAATGGGACCTGTGATCGCCTCCATCCACGAAAAGCGCGATGAATTCCGCGAGAAACTGGAGCGAGATGGCGGACTGACGGAAAAGCCCAAGCTTCGCACCTCGTCCGCAGCGGCGGATGGCTGAACACGCAGATTTCTCGAACCTTTTTCACCGCGCAGGCGTTGGGAAAGAAAGGAGAACTGAAATGGCCAACAACATCGATCCGACCAAGCCAATCCCTAACGACGAGAAATTCAAGCCGCAAAATGTTCAGGGCGAGCTGAAAAACAAGGCCCCTACCTCGAGCGGACGCGGACAGCCTGGCGATACTGGTGGCAATGACGTGCCACAAGGCAGCGACGGTGTTACGAAAGAAACGCCGGACGCCTCCTGAATCCAAGCGGAACTCGGTCTCTAGCTAGCGATCGCGGCCCTGATGGCAGCAATGGCTTCATCCGCCTTGCTGCCGTCGGGGCCTCCGCCTTGGGCCATGTCCGGGCGGCCGCCGCCGCCCTTCCCGCCAAGCGCTTCGACCCCGGCGCGTACGAGTTCTACCGCACTGAACTGGCCAGTAAGATCATCGGTCACAGCAGCAGCGACGCTCGCCTTGCCGTCATTGACCGCGATTATTGCCGCTACGCCCGAGCCAAGCCGCTGCTTGGTTTCATCGAGTAATGGCCGCAGTTCTCTCGGGTTCAGTCCGCCGAGCACCTGGCCGCTGAATTTCACCCCGCCGACATCCTCATCGCTTGCCGTGGGCGCAGAGGTATCCATTCCGCCTCCGCCGAGCGCGAGCGCCCGTTTTGCTTCGGAAAGCTCCTTTTCAAGGCGCTTGCGTTCGGTGAGCAATGCGGTCACCCGCTCCGGCACGTCTTCAGGTGCCGCGCGGATTGCGCTTGCAGCAGCTTTCAGGGCATCTTCACGCTGGACGAGCCAAGTGCGCGCTGCTTCTCCGGTCAGGGCTTCGATCCGGCGCACGCCTGATGACACCGCGCTCTCGGACACTATGCGGAACAGACCGATATCACCGGTCGCTTTGACATGTGTTCCTCCACACAACTCGATGGAGTAGTTTTTGCCGCTGTCCGCTAGCCGACCCATCGACAAGACGCGGACCTCATCACCGTATTTTTCGCCGAAGAGCGCTAGCGCGCCTGCTTCTACCGCATCGTCGGGACTCATGAGCCTTGTCGAGACCGGTTCGTTGGCAAGAATCTCAGCGTTAACCTCGGCCTCTATCGCAGCGATATCATCGTCCGTTAGCGCCTTCGGGTGGGAAAAATCGAACCGCAGCCGATCTTCCGCGACCAGTGAACCCTTTTGTGTGACGTGGTCACCAAGTTGGTTCCGCAATGCTGCGTGGACGAGGTGCGTTGCAGAATGGTTTGCGCGGATCTGGCTGCGCCGGCTTGTGTCGACATCCAGTTGAACATTGTCCCCGACAGCAATCTCACCGGCGGTGATCTTCGCAAGGTGAGCGTGCAAACGGCCTAGAGGCTTGTTCGTATCGGTCACCTCCGCCGCAAAACCAGTTGGCGCTGTAATCGAACCGGTGTCGCCAGTCTGACCGCCGCTCTCACCGTAAAACGGCGTCTGGTTGGTGAGGATAAGAACATCGTCGCCTGCTCCCGCAGACGCGACCTCGGCACCGTCTTTTACGATGGCAACAACGGTCCCCTCACCTGACGTCGCGGCATAGCCAGTGAACTCGGTTGCGCCTTCGCGCTCGGCGATATCGAACCAGACCTCGCCCGAGGCGGCTTCTCCCGATCCCTTCCACGCTGCGCGGGCGGCTTCTTTCTGCCGCTTCATCGCCGCATCGAAGCCACCGCGATCGACGCCGATCCTTCGAGCGCGCAGGGCATCCTCGGTCAAGTCATAAGGAAAGCCGTAGGTGTCGTAGAGCTTGAAAGCGGTCTCACCATCGAGTTCGCCGCCCTCCTCCATGTCGCCAGTGGCTTCGTCGAGCAGCTTGAGGCCCTTTTCCAGCGTCTTGCGAAACTGCGTTTCCTCGCGCTCAAGCACTTCTTCGATCAATGCCTGACCCCGCAAAAGTTCAGGGTACGCTTGCCCCATCTCGGAAACCAGGCTTGGGACCAGGCGGTGCATCAGCGGCTCGCCCGTACCGAGAAGGTGTGCGTGCCGCATTGCACGGCGCATGATCCGACGCAGGACATAACCGCGCCCTTCGTTAGACGGGAGCACACCGTCCGCCATAAGAAAGCTTACCGAGCGCAGGTGGTCGGCAATTACCCGGTGGCTGGCTGTTTGCTCACCCTCAGCTTTGACATCGGTAAGCTGTTCGGACGCGGCGATCAGAGTTTTGAACGTATCTGTATCGTAATTGTTGTGAACACCCTGCATCACGGCGGCAATTCGCTCCAGCCCCATTCCGGTATCGATAGACGGGCGAGGTAAGTCGTTGCGGGTGCCGTCGGCCTGCTGGTCGAACTGCATAAAGACGAGGTTCCAGATCTCAACGAAGCGATCGCCATCCTCGTCGGGACTCCCGGGAGGCCCTCCCGCAATGTGCTCGCCATGGTCGTAGAAGATTTCCGAACACGGACCGCATGGTCCCGTTTCGCCCATCGACCAAAAATTGTCGTTGGTCGGGATGCGGATGATGCGATCTTCCGGAAGGCCGGAAATTTTCCGCCACAGGTCGAAAGCTTCATCGTCGGTGTGATAGACGGTCGCGGTCAACTTTTCTTTGGGAAGACCCCACTCCCGGGTCAGCAAGGTCCAGGCATTCTCGATTGCCTGCTCTTTGAAATAGTCACCGAAAGAGAAATTGCCGAGCATCTCGAAAAACGTGTGGTGGCGCGCGGTGTATCCGACATTGTCGAGATCGTTGTGCTTGCCGCCTGCACGGACGCATTTCTGCGATGATACCGCACGCGGTCCCGGAGGCTTTTCAAGGCCGGTGAACGCGTTCTTGAAAGGCACCATGCCCGCATTGACGAACATGAGAGTGGGGTCGTTGTAGGGAACGAGCGGCGCGCTGGGCACAGCGACGTGATCGGCATTGCCGAAGAAATCGATGAAAGAGCGGCGAATATCGTTGGTTGACGTCATGCAAAGGCAGTTAGGCAATGCGCAGAGCGGGGACAAGACACCGCGTGCCATCTGGGCGACAATTTGCTGTTAAACCGCGCGGGTTACGCGCTCGCAATTCGCTTCGAAATCGAGGCCGAGGGAGAGAAATCGGCCCAGGAACAGAAAAACCGGCGCGGCCGAAAACCCTGGGGGTGGGCTGGCGCACGCCGGTTTTCCGGTCTTCCGGGCGCCGCAGCGATCGCAGCATAAGCCCGCTTGAGGATCAGGTGTCGGGGTTCGCGTCCGGCCCCGCCATCATTTCCTCGGCAACCTCGTCGGTGCGGCCGCGAATGGCGGCTTCCAACCGGTCGCAAACTTCAGGATTTTCCTTGAGATAAACTTTCGCATTCTCCCGGCCCTGGCCGATGCGAACGCTGTCATAGGAATACCAGCTACCCGACTTTTCAACGATCCCGGCCTTGACACCGAGATCGAGGATCTCGCCGATCTTCGAAATGCCTTCGCCGTACATGATGTCGAATTCTACCTGCTTGAAAGGCGGTGCAACCTTGTTCTTGACCACTTTGACACGGGTCGAGTTGCCAACCACCTCGTCGCGGTCCTTGATCTGACCAGTGCGGCGAATGTCGAGACGGACCGAGGCGTAGAATTTAAGTGCGTTGCCGCCAGTCGTCGTCTCCGGGTTCCCGTACATGACGCCGATCTTCATCCGGAGCTGGTTGATGAAAATCACCATGCACTTCGAACGATTGATCGACCCGGTCAGCTTGCGCAGGGATTGGGACATCAGTCGCGCCTGAAGGCCGACATGGGCATCGCCCATCTCGCCTTCGATTTCAGCACGGGGGACAAGCGCCGCGACCGAGTCGACCACCAACACATCAATCGCGTTGGAGCGCACGAGAGTGTCGGTAATTTCGAGTGCCTGCTCGCCTGTATCAGGCTGCGAGACAATAAGTTCGTCAATATCCACGCCCAGCTTACGGGCATATACCGGATCAAGTGCATGCTCGGCATCGACGAAGGCTGCTGTTCCTCCTGCCTTCTGCGCTTCGGCGATGACATGCAGCGCCAAGGTCGTCTTGCCCGAGCTTTCCGGACCGTACACTTCGATCACGCGGCCCTTAGGCAGGCCGCCAATCCCAAGAGCGATATCGAGCCCCAGCGACCCCGACGAAATCGCTTCGACTTCCATCGCTTCTTTCGAGCCCAACTTCATGGCTGAGCCTTTGCCGAATGCCCGATCGATTTGAGCAAGTGCGGCGTCGAGCGCCTTTTGACGGTCCACGTCTTTTTCCTTCTCTACTAGCTTAAGATTGGTAGCCATCGCACGCTCTCCTTCACTTGCCTAGATACGAGTCGGTTTTATCGACCGCCCTTGTGAAGACAGCATGTATCCCATTTGTTCTCATGGAACAAGAGTGGAACATAATTTTTTCGTAACGCGAAGAGACGGCGTGATGCTAACCGCCCGAAACGTCGGTTTTCTGCTTTGCCGCCCGCATCACTCCGCCCACCTTATCGCCGATGGCCGCAACGCTGAATGGCTTCGCGATGAAATGCATATCCGGAATATCGATGTCCTTGCGGAGCTGTTCTTCGGCATAGCCTGACATGAACAGGACAGGCATCTCTGGCCGAGCTTTGCGAATTTCGCGGACCATTGCCGGACCATCCATGCCGGGCATAACGACGTCGCTCACGACCAAATCGAACGCGCCGCCTTCCTCTATCGCTTCAAGACCCTCCTCGCCGCCGGGGCAGGCTGTCACTTCGTAACCGGCACGCACCAACGCGCGCTCGGCGACAACCCGCACCATGTCTTCGTCTTCGACGAGCAGGATTTTGCCCCCGACCGACCAATCGGATGAAACCGGCGCGGGCGTTTCGCGGCGCTTGGGCGCTTCGCCGCGATGAACCGGGAAGTAGATCGTGAAACGCGCACCGACCGGCTTGTCCGAACCGTCAGTGACATTATCGGCAAAGATAAAACCGCCTGACTGTTTGACGATGCCGTAGGCGGTTGAAAGGCCGAGCCCCGTACCCTTCCCCTGCTCCTTGGTCGTAAAGAACGGCTCGAACAGTTTTGGAAGTACCTGAGGGGGAATCCCGCCCCCCGTGTCCTCAACGATAAGCACTGTGTAATCTGCTGTTGGCAGGATTTCCGAGCCGAGCTTCACCACTTCATTCGCGTCGATGCTTCGTGTCAAAAGCGAGATCCGTCCTTTCCCGCTGCTGCTCGACTGGATTGCATCACGCGCGTTCACAGCGAGATTCATGATGACCTGCTCAAGCTGTTGCGGGTCGGCCCTTACCGGCCCGAGATCGCGATCATGCTGAACGAAATAGGTGATCTTTTCACCCAACAGCCTTTTGATGAGCGGCCCCACTTCGCTGACCACGTCGGGCAGTTGCAAGATTTCCGGCCGGAGCGTCTGCTGACGTGAAAATGCCAGCAATTGCCGGGTCAGCGATGCTGCGCGATTGGAATTAGCCCTAATCTGCTGGATATCATCGTAGTCGCTGTCGCCCGGCGTATGGCGGAGCAGCATCAGGTCGCAGGTGCCGATGATTGCTGTCAGAACATTATTGAAATCGTGTGCAACCCCGCCAGCGAGCTGGCCGACAGCCTGCATCTTCGTGGCCTGCGCGACCTGCCGCTTGAGCTGGTTCTCCTCGCTGGAATCGGCAAGACTGATGAGCACGGCGGCTTCGCCCAAACCGCGCACTCCGGCGAGACCGATGGATACTGGCTCATCGGGATGCGAGATCAGCCGCACCGCCATATCGCCGCTCGTCGCCGGGCCTCGGCCATGCCTGCGTACCGCATCCGAAAGCGCGGCTTTGTCCTCGCGCACGGCGAGGTCTGTCGGGAACGCGGGCAAGCCTCTGCCTTCGCGGTCTACCGAGCGCAGAAACGCGTCATTGCCGAACAGGAACCGCCCGTCGCGATCTGTCATCGCAAGGCCGAGCGGAAGCTGCCCGAGCAAAGCATCCAATTGCGCAACGCCAGCTTGTGAAGAGCCGTCCCAGCCGCTGCCAATGCCGACACCGCTGTCTATCATCAGCATGAGCGTCGCGCTCGTATCTGGGCCTGCGTCCCGGGCCATTACGGGATCCTGCAACGGAACGTCGACGAGGGTCTGCGGCGTTCCGCCCCTACCCTCACGCGCAAAATATATCCTGTCGCGGTCATCGGACCGGAGGAAAGACACGAAGTCCTGCCCGGCCAATGTTGCGCTCGGATCACCTGCTGCGCGCTCGGCGAAACCCGAACTCACCGATCGCACGACCCCGCTTGCAGTCGTGATCGCGGTTTCGATTCCGGCCCGGCTCAACATCCGCCCGAACGGGCCGGACAGATCGAGATCGCCGATCGCGTCGGCCTCTGCGCCCGCGAGTGCCTCGAACCTCCAAAGGAGATGGTCGTCGGCCCGACCGGCACGCAACACCGATACACGCCAGGCTTCTTCGGTCGAGATCGTCTGAAGGTTTTCAAGCGAACCGACCCCGTCGCGCCACGCCTCACGCGCGACTTTCGTCATCGCTTCCAATGCGGGCCGGTCGAGCGGCAAGGACGGGGGAGCGCTGCCGACGCCGAACGTTTCGATAAAAACCGAATTTGCGCAGACCAGCCGGTTGGCACGGTCCGTTATCGCGACTGCCTCACCAACGGCGGCCTGACCTTCGATGGCGGCAAGGGTGACCGACCAATCCGGCGCGGCCAACGCGATCTGTTCGGGAGCCGCTCGCGCGCGGTCGAACAGGAACACTCCACCGAGCAGCAGGCCAATACCAAGTATGAAAACAAATGCGAGCAGCCAGTCGGATGTGACAGCGAGCAGCACGACCGTGCTCAAAACGACCGCACCACCCAGCGCGCCGATCATCACCGGGCTGCTATCGGCGAGGCCGGCCCTCTCGCGGCCAGAATATCCAATTTGCATGTCAGTCGTACTTTTCAAGCGAACGTGATCCGAATGGCGTCAGCGTAACAAGCTCTAGTTCGCCTTGAGCCTCTGGTCGAGCCGAGCTTCCATCCGTCTTAAACGTTTTGCCCGGCGGCGCGCGATGATCACACGCCAGATTGCACTAGAAAGGAGATAACCGGCGGCCGCAGACAGGACCGCCAGGATAATGAAACCGAACGCAGTGACCCCGGCGAGCTGAAAGAAGTCGGCGAGCCAGCTCCACGCACCGCTTTGCAATTGCTCATTGGCATATCCCGAAGTCGCGGCATCGATCTGCAGTGTGAACCGCCCGACCCGATTAGCCACCACCACCCAGAGGGGCAGTGTGAGAGGGTTGGTGACGAATGTGACCAGCGCGGCAAGCGGCACATTCGCGCGTGACGGCAACGCCAGGAACGCGGCGAGAAAAATTTGCCCGATCGGAATGATGAACGCCGAGAACAGGCCGAGAGCCACACCACGCGGGACAGATCGGCGGGTAAACCGCCATAGTTCAGGTGTCAGGAACCGATGAGCGATCGGCGCCAGATACTTGTTGCGCGCCATCTCTTCGCGCTTGGGCATATATTTGCGAATCATGTCCGCAGCCCAGGTTTTGCCGCCTGATGGTCTTGAGTGAGGGTTCTTCATGACAGACCGTAGTCCCTGTGCCTCGCGACGCAGAAACACAAGCAATTGTCGTCAAGATGCGGCTCCGCTCCCATGAGTGATCATATGGGTAGCAATGCCCAAGTGACCAGTGGGTGAATCCAGACAATTTTTATCAAATTAGTGGGAGTTTCAGCCGCGATCGCGCATCAGCCGGGCTTTGTCGCGTTTCCAATCGCGATCCTTAATGGTCGCACGTTTGTCATGCGCCTGTTTGCCCTTGGCGAGCGCCAATTCCACCTTCGCGCGGCCTTGACCGTTGAAGTAGATGGAGAGCGGGACCAGCGTCATGCCCTTTCGCTCCACAGCGCCGAACAGTTTCCCGATCTGGCGCGAGTTCAGCAGCAATTTCCTGGGGCGGCGCGGTTCATGGTTGAGCCGATTGCCATGGCTGTATTCGGGGATGTTGGAGTTGATGAGCCATACCTCACCGTCCTTAACTTCGGCGTAGCTCTCGGCAATGGTTGCCTCGCCCGCGCGGAGCGACTTCACTTCGGTTCCCTGCAAAGCCAGGCCTGCCTCGAACTTCTCATCAATATGATAATCGAACCGCGCGCGGCGATTTTCCGCAACGGTTTTTCGCTTATCGAACTCGGGTGGTTTGGGCCGTGCCATAGATCGGGCGAGATAGGGGCTGTTTTCGCGCTAGCAAAGGGCTCAATGTATAAATCGGGTCCGGCCAGCGAAATCTGTCGCCCGCTAGGCCTCGACAATTCCTGCGTGGACAAGAGCCTCGTCAACCGCTTTGCGTGAGGCCTCGCTGGCATTGGTCAGTGGCAGACGGACGTCAGGTTCAAATCCTTCGTGAACGCGGCTCAGTGCGTATTTTACCGGGCCCGGCGAGGCATCGGAGAACATCGCGTAATGCAGCGGGAACAGGCGATCGTTGAGCTCGCGCGCCTTGGCCAGATCATTGGCCGAGATTGCCGCATGAAATTCTGCGCAAAGTGCAGGCGCGACATTGGCGGTGACCGAAATTGCGCCGCGCCCACCCGCAGCCGCATGAGGAAGCCATAGCTCATCATTGCCGGACAATTGGCAGAAATCCCGGCTCAGCCCCATCCGGTGGTCGGCCACCCGCGACAAGTCGCCGCTGGCATCCTTGATCGCGATGATGCGGTCGGGATACTTCTTCACCAGAGCGACGACGGTTTCGTCCTCGATATCGGTCACTGTTCGGCTCGGCACATTATAGAGCACGATCGGTAGCTCGCAGTTTTCAGCGAGGTAGCTGAAATGCGCGATCAGACCGTCCTGGCTTGGCCGATTGTAATACGGCGCGACACACAATCCCGCAGACGCTCCTGCCTTTTTGGCGAAGGTCATGTGCAGCGCCGCATTCATCGTGTCGTTGCTGCCGCATCCGGCAATGACGGGCACCCGCCCCCCTGCCTGCTCGATGCAGACTTCGATCACCCGGTGGTGCTCGGCATTAGACAGGGTCGATGCTTCTCCTGTCGTCCCACAGGGAACCAAACCGGCGCTCCCTTGCTCTATTTGCCAATCGACCAGTTTCCGAAATGTGGGCTCGTCGAAGGATCCATCGCGAAAAGGAGTCGCCAAAGCGGGAATTGATCCGCTGAACATTGTTTATCTTCCTGTTTGTACCAATATTCTTTGAGTACGGGGCGTTATCGTGAACGATTAAGCCTCTTGTTAAGCGCCTGATAAGGAGCCGATCGGCACGATGTCCAGCATGGCCTTGAAATTCACTTCTTCTCCCCTCGCCCTTGCAGCGGTCTTCGCAACCGGTCTTGCTGCTATTTCCGTCCCGGTATCGGCTCAGTCGAGCGGCGCAATCCGCCCTGCAAACCTCGTCGCGCAGCAACCTACACAAATAAGCGCCGCGATCACGCGGTGGGAGCGTTTGCAGGCCGACGATGAACTGCGCTTCAGCGATTACGCAGGTTTCGTGCTCGCCTACCCCGATTTCCCGCGCAGCGAAATTCTTCGGATCAGAGCCGAAAACCGCCTCAATGAAGAAGCGCCTGCGCAATCTCAGCTTCTTTCGTTCTTCGATGCCCACCCGCCGCTAACGAATGCCGGAAAGGCGCGCTACGCAATCGCCCTTGGCAGCGCGCAAAGGCCGGAGGCTCTCGAAGTCGCCCGTGCTGCATGGCGCGGCGGCAGCATGAGCGACCCTTCCGAGGTCTACATGCTTGGCCTGTTCGGTTCGCAATTCACCGATGCGGATCACGCAGCGCGAATGGACGCGCTGTTGTGGCAGGGCAATACGGAGGCAGCGACCCGTCAGCTCATCAACATCCCGTCCGCTGACCGCGAACAGGCACTGGCCCGCCTTGCTCTCATTCGCGGCTCGACACCCCAGGAAGCAGGGCTCTCCGTCCCGGCGAGCGCTATGCGCGATGCGGGATATGTCTATAACTTGCTCAATCACTATCGCGCGACCGGTCAGACCAACGCGGCGATTCAATTGCTTGCGAACCGCCAGCCTTTCGCAACGCCAGCAATTGAATCGGAGGCATTTCTCGACGACATGCTGGCCATTGCCAAAGCGGCAAGCGCATCGGACACTGTCCGTATCACGAGCAAGATCGACGATCTTTTCGAGCCGGGTCAGGATATTTCCCAAGGCTCGTTCCGTCTGCGCGATCGCTACACCGATTTGATGTGGATGGGCGGCACTAATGCCCTTTGGCGGCTACGTGACGGTGCCCGTGCGGCGCCTCTCTTCGAACGATATGGTAAGGCTGCCCGGACGCCGCTCACCCGAGCGAAGGGCTTTTATTGGGCAGGCCGCGCCGCGCGCGAAGCCGGAATGGCTCAGGAGGCGCAGAGCTATTTCGAGATGGCTGCGGCATTCCCGCATTATTATTACGGCCAGCTCGCGCTCGATGCGATGGGCAAACCCATGCCCGATTTCAAAGCGCTGCCGCAGGTTCAGGTGGATGCCGTGACCCGCGCGGACTTCGAACAGGATTCGCTGACCAGGGCGATACGTTCAATCGCGGCCAACCGCCGCGACTGGCGGACCGAACGCCGATTTTTCCAGGCCATTGGCGAGAAAGCCGAAACGCCAGAAGAACTGTTGCTTGTAAACAACCTCGCAGCCGAGACCGGGCTTGAGGAAATGGCGGTTGTGGTCGGTATGGAAGCTGGCGCTAACGGCCTCGTTGGGTTTGAGCGGGTTGGCTTTCCGACAGTGAATGTCCCGCGCGTCAACGACTGGACCATGGTCCACGCCATCGCCCGGCAGGAAAGCGAATTCGACCGGACACGCCGCAGCCATGCAAACGCAATCGGCATGATGCAGCTTTTGCGAAGCACCGCGCGCGAAGAGGCTGGTATCCTTGGCATTCAGTACATGAGCGCCAGCCTGACCGAAGATCCCTTGTACAACATCACCTTGGGAGACGCCCATTTCTCCCGGCGGATGGACCTTTATGGCGGCGCCTACCCGCTAGCCATCGCATCCTACAATGCAGGGCCTGGTCGTGTGCGTGAATGGTTGCAGCTTAACGGAGATCCGCGCCGGGGCGAGATCGACTGGGTTACCTGGATCGAAAAAATCCCGGCCAATTTCGAAACCCGGTACTATGTAATGCGTGTCATCGGAAACGCTGTGACCTATTCGCACATGTATCCCGAAAAGGCAGGACTGCCGCGAACGGTCGACACTTTTCTGCCATAGGACGGATCGTGGCGACAAAGCCGGGCCCTCCCATAACGCCGCAAGGCATGGCGGCGCTGAAGGCGCGGTATGATCACCTGCTCGGCAAGGAGCGCCCGGAAATCGTTGAAATTGTGAGCTGGGCGGCTGGCAATGGCGATCGATCGGAGAACGGCGATTACATTTACGGGCGCAAACGTATGCGCGAAATCGACCGCGAGCTCGCCTTCCTCGCGCGCCGAATGAAGATTTTGCGCGTGGTCGATCCAGCAAATCAGCCCGATCGCGGCCGCGTATTCTTCGGAGCAAAGGTCGAGCTGGCAGACGAAGACGACGCCCGCAAGACGGTGACGCTGGTCGGTGATGATGAGCAGGATGCTGGCACAGGACGGATTGGCTGGAATTCACCGATGGCAAAGGCGCTGAAAGGCGCATCGGTCGGGGATTTACGCCTCGTGAGGCTTCCCGGCGGCATCAAGGAGTGGGAAGTAGTGGCAATCCACTATGCATAAACTTGCCTGTCTTCTGGCGCTCGTAGCCCTCGTCGCCCCATTATCTGCGAAGGACAGCCTTGGCGTGTACTCGGATTGGGCCGCGTTTAGCGATGGTGACGCGCAAAACTGCTATGCGATTGCCAAGGCGACCAATCGCGATCTGGGCGTTGCCTATGCGACCATCGCCACTTGGCCAGCGCGGAATGTTCGCAACCAGATCCACATCAAGCTTTCTCGCGAGGCGCCTGCCAGCGGGAGGGTCCGCCTGCGCGTTGGTCGTGCAGGCTTCAACCTCGTCGCTGAAGGTCGCAGTGCATGGGCAGAAGACCGGCAGATGGATGCCGCGATAGTCGCCGCCCTGCGCTCGGCCAATTCAATGCAGGTGCGCGTGCGGGGCTATACCGACCGCTACAACTTGTCCGGTGTCGCCACCGCGATGGATGCTGCAGTCATCGGTTGTTCCCGCCGCGGCTGACTGGTCAAACCCGCCGCAGCGCATTATATGCGCGTCCAATCATGGCAGATACCGAACTCATGTCGATCCCCGGACAGGTGGATCCCGTCCCCGTCACGCGTGACATCACGCCGCGCGCAGATGGCCGTATTGACCTGATCGGCTTGCCGAAAACGCGCATCCGAAAGCTGTTTGCCGAGGCGGGACTGGATGCAAAGCAGGCCAAACTGCGCGCGAAGCAGGTCTATCACTGGCTTTACCACCGCGGTGTGACCGATTTCGAGGCGATGACCGACATCGCCAAGACTATGCGTCCCTGGCTGACCGAACGTTTCGTCATTGGTCGCCCTGAGGTGGTCGAGGCACAACATTCGAATGACGGTACGCGCAAATGGCTGCTTCGGACCGCCGACGCGCACGATTTCGAAATGGTGTTCATCCCCGATGCGGATCGCGGGACCTTATGCATTTCAAGCCAGGTCGGCTGCACTCTGAACTGTACCTTCTGCCATACCGGCACCATGCGCCTCGTCCGCAACCTGACCCCGGGAGAAATCGTCGGACAGGTCATGTTAGCGCGCGATGCGTTGGGCGAGTGGCCCAAGGGTCGGATGGACGGTCTCGAGGACACCGAGGACACAGGCCATTATACAGCCGATGGCCGCCTGCTCACCAATATCGTGCTGATGGGTATGGGCGAACCGCTCTACAATTTCGACAACGTCCGCGATGCGATGCAACTTGTGATGGATGGGGACGGTCTAGCGCTGTCGAAACGCCGCATCACCCTTTCCACGAGCGGTGTCGTTCCGATGATGCAGCGGTGCAGCGAAGAAATCGGCGTTAATTTGGCGATCAGCCTCCACGCCGTGACCAAGCCTGTGCGCGACGAGATCGTTCCACTCAATCGGAAATACGGGATCGAAGAGCTGCTACAGGCATGCGCCGATTATCCGAAGGCTTCAAACGCGCGCCGTATCACGTTCGAATACGTCATGCTGAAGGACAAGAACGACAGCGACGACGATGCCCGCGAACTCGTTCGCTTGCTCAAGCAGTTCAATCTGCCAGCCAAGGTGAACCTGATACCGTTCAATCCATGGCCCGGTGCGGAATACGAATGTTCGGACCCCGAGCGGATCAGAAGCTTTTCGAACATCGTTTTCGAGGGCGGAATAAGCGCCCCGATCCGTACGCCACGCGGCCGCGATATCGACGCTGCATGCGGGCAGCTAAAGACCGCGGCTCAGAAGAAAAGCCGGGCGCAACGCGACCGTGAAGCTGCCGAGCTGGGCGCCTGAACGCCATATTGACGCGCTGTTATTATTGGAGGATGGTAACCTAGCGCCCCTCCCCCACGAACTTTCCAGTGTGACGCCCGGATCATCCGGAGCGCTGAATTAAAGGAACACTGGAAATGAAAAAGTCACTGATCGCCCTTAGCGCCGCCGCCTTCGCGGTCCTTGCAACGCCGGCTAGCGCCGCAACCTCCGTAGCACCTGCTGCCGCCCCTGCAATCTCGCAGACCACGGCCTTGGACGTACAATCGCCAACCACGGTCCAGACATCCGAACTCGGCAAGAAACATCATCGCGGCTTCCGCGGAAAACGTTTCGGCAAGTTCGGTCACCGGAAGGGCTTCCATGGCAAGGGATTTCATAAGGGCCACCATGGCTTCAAAGAGAAGCATCTGATCCATGACCGCCACCACGATGTCTACGTTGATGATCACAAGTTCGATCACCACGACGATCACAAGCATCACGTGACCAAGAAGAAATTCAAGGGCAAGCGCTACGGCTATTACCACAAGTGATTGATCGAACAGGGCGTGCTGGACTAACAAAGCCAGCGCGCCCTTAGTTCTTGTGAGTGAAATGACCGATATCGATCAGCCCACATACGATTTCTATCAGAACGGAGCGCCCTTCTTCTCACTCAGTTCCGCTGTTGCGCATAGCCGGGATTTAGATCCTTTCCTCGACCGACTGAACCCAAATGCCCACATTCTTGAACTGGGCTGCGGAGCGGGGCGAGATTCCGCCCGGATCAAGGAACGCGGCTTCCTTCTCGATGCGACGGACGGCATTCCTGCCATGGTCGCGAAGGCCAATGAAAGGCACGATGTCGGTGCGCGGCTGATGCGGTTCGACCAGTTGGATGCGGCCGGTCGTTATGACGCGGTCTGGGCCCATGCCTGCCTACTGCACTGCCCCCGCGCTGAACTGCCGGCTGTTCTTCGGCGTATTCATCGCGCTCTGTTGCCGGGCGGCCTGCACATGGCAAGCTTCAAGCTCGGTGACGGCGAAGGGCGCGACCTTTTGGGCAGACTCCACAATTTCCCGTCGGCACGGTGGCTCCGACATGCTTATAGCAATGCCGGATTCGAACCCGTCGACGAATCCGTTTTCGCAGGAAAGGGCAGCGACGGGACGCAGCGCGACTGGATCGCTCTAACCGTCAGGAAACCATGAAGCGCACAGTCACAGCCATCTGCACCGGCACCGCCCGCCCATTCAACGGAGCAGAAACGAGTGCAATCGCAAAACGACCCCGCGAAGGCATCGTGCAGATCCTGGAAGATGGGTTCGCCCCTGACGAGCAGGCTGATCGGCGCGTGCACGGCGGGCCTGAGATGGCAGTGCATTTATATCCGCTGGATCACCACGCGTATTGGCGCGAGCGACTTGGAGACCTGGATCTGCTCGATCAGCCGGGCGCGTTCGGATCGAACCTTGCTGTACGCGATGTTACCGAAAGCGACGTGCATATCGGCGACCGGTTCCGTTTAGGCGAAGCGCTGCTGGAAATCAGTCAGCCGCGTCAGCCGTGTTGGAAGATCGAGCATCGTTTTGGCGGGCAGACGAACGCTAAAGGCATCGTGGCTGACATCATCAAGACCGGGCGATGCGGGTGGTATTTCCGTGTGCTCAAGATCGGCGACGCTCAGGCAGGAGATGCATTGGAGCGAATCGAGTTGGGACACAAGGATTGGAGCGTCGCGCGCACGTTCAACGCATTGATCGCAGGCAAGGCGAGTCGCGACGAATTGGAAGAGCTTGCAGCTCTTCCGCGACTCGCACCGAAATTGCAGGACAAGGCCGCGGCAAAACTCGCCTGAAAAACAATTCATCGCAGGTGATCCACGGTTCAACCACGCTGCTTGCGGCCCACCGGCCTGTTCATCTTAGGTTCGCCTTACCTGAACCAAATGGAGAAAACCCAATCAAGGGAAAGGCAACCCATCATGAAGATTCTCACCGCATTCGTTTCCGCAGCCGCTCTCTCGACCATGGCCGCCCCGGCGCAGGCTGCAGAGATCGCACCGACTGCTGCAGCTCCCATCGCAACCTGGACCGGCACCGCTCCGGTTGAGCTTACCCGCGATCCTCCCCGCCATGCCCGGGCATATGGTCGTCGCGGCAAGGACCGTTATTATGATCGGTACGACCGCTACGACGATGATGACGACATTTATGATCGCCGCGGTCGTTACATCGAGCCGCGCCGCATCCACCGCGGTGACCGCATCTGGCGTGGCCGTGACGGACGGTATTACTGCCGGCGCGGCAATGGCACGACAGGCTTGATCATCGGCGCAGCCGGCGGCGCGCTGCTTGGCCGCGCGATCGATACCCGCGGTGATCGGACCGTCGGTACGCTTCTGGGGGGCGCATTGGGCGCAGTTCTTGGCCGCGAGATCGATCGCGGCGGTGCACGCTGCCGCTAAACCATATATCTCACTTGTACTGCGTGGCGCTGTCGTCCCTCACGGGTCGGCAGCGCCTTTCTTTTGAAGTTGTAGTGCGAAGCTGCGATTGAACCTGTCACCGCGCACTGATAGGCCTCTGCCCGATGACACTGCCTGCTGTCCTGATTACCGGCGGCGCCACACGGATTGGTGCCGAGATTGCGCAGGGCTTCGCGAAGGCGGGATGGCACGTCGTGATACACTACAACTCATCATCGGACCCGGCTGAAAGCCTTGCGAACGCACTGCCCTCTGCCGAGATAATTCAGTGCGACCTGACCGATGACAATGCCGCGGCTGAGATGATATGCGACCTCGCCAGCCGCCTTTCCGACTGGCGCTGCCTCATCAACTCCGCATCGGTTTTCAACTATGACAGTGCAACCGATCTCGATCCGGCTACGAACCGGCAGGCGATGCAGATCAATGCTCTTTCGCCTGCCCGTATGTCGCAGATGTTTCTGGCCCACGCCACCAGCAGCAGTCAGCGCTGCGTAATCCAGATCACCGACATGAAGCTCGCAAATCCCAATCCCGATTTTTTCAGCTACACGATGTCAAAGCACGCTCTCGCTTCGACAATCGGAATGCTTGCAAAAAGCACGGAACGACCCGGCGATCGTATTTACGGTATCGCGCCAGGCGCTATTCTCGCCAGCCATGACCAGAGCGAGGAGGAGACCGAAGTCTCGCATCGGCTCAACCTGCTGGGGAGAAAGACCGGGGCAAGCGAAATCGTGGAGGCTGCGCTCTTTCTGTCAAAGTTTGTGATCCGCAGTGGCCAGACGCTCTACATCGACAGCGGTCAGCACCTGCTCGATCAGGATCGCGATGTCATCTGGCTGGCGCGCGAGCAGGCCAAAGCCCGCAGAGCATCGGTATGAACCAACGCCATTCCCTTTCGGTTCGCCTGTGGCACTGGATCAACGCGGCGGCGCTGATCATCCTGTTCATGTCTGGCCTGAATATCTCGAACGCGCACAGGTATCTCTACTGGGGCGATTACGGGTTTGACCCGGCAGATGCCTGGACGAGCGTCATGCGCTTCCCCGGTTGGTCGACCCTTCCGCAATATTACGACCTCGCGGCTGCGCGCGACTGGCACAGCCTTGGTGCCTGGCTATTTTCTGTGCCCCTTCTGGCAATGTGGATTGTCATGCTGGTCAACGGCCACTTCTGGCGGGACATCCGGGCGTCGCGCAAGGAATGGCGGATTGGATCGTTAAGGGACGAGGTCGCCGCCCATCTTCGCGGCAAGTTCGGACTGCTACAGTCCGGTTATAATGGCCTGCAAAAGATTGCCTATGGCGTCGTCTATGCGGTGCTGTTGCCGATGATGATTTTCACTGGTCTCGCAATAAGCCCGGGGTTCGAGCCGGCTGCACCGTGGTTGGTCGATATCCTCGGCGGAAGACAGTCCGCGCGCAGCCTGCACTTCATCTTCGCATGGGCCGTGTTCGGCTTTTTCGTTATTCATGTTGCGATGGTGCTATTGTCGCATCCGCTGAAAAGGCTCGCCGGAATGGTCACCGGCGGGCGCGACAAGGAGAGCGGTTTTGACTGATATCAAGCGCCGCAGCATGCTCGCTGGACTGGCTGCACTGGGCACGGGTGCCTGTGCCAAGATTGCGAACAGCGACACGGGACAAAGCTGGTTTGACGCTGCCGAAGACTGGCACCGAATTGCGCAAAGGACACTCGCCGGACGGCAGCGTCTCGCTCCGGAATTCGCGCGCGACGACGTGTCTCCCGATTTCAAGGGTAACGGCTCTCTCACCGTCGACACGCCGGCCTACCGCGCCGACCGCGAGAGCGGCTTCGCTGCATGGCGCCTCCTGGTAGGCGGCCTGGTCGAACAGCCGCTCAGCCTGTCGATGGACGACCTGCGCGCGATGCCTCAACGCACCCAGGTTACACGGCACGATTGTGTCGAAGGATGGAGCGCGATCGGCGAATGGACCGGTCCGCAACTCTCGCTGCTGCTAGACAGTGCGCGCGTGAAACGGGACGCGAACTTCATCGTGTTTCGCTGCGCAGACAATCTCTATGGGCGTGATTACTACGAGAGCGTCGATATGGTGGATGCTTACCACCCCCAGACCATCATAGCTCATTTGCTAAACGGCCAGCCGATCCCCGAGAAGAACGGTGCGCCGCTCCGAATGCGGATCGAGCGGCAGCTTGGCTACAAGCACGCCAAATATCTGACCGGCATTGAGGCCGTCGCGGACCTTTCCGATATCGGCGATGGCAAGGGCGGCTTTTGGGAGGATTTCGGAAATTACCAATGGTATGCGGGCATCTGAGCCCGCCGCATCTTGAAAGCGGTCAATCCGCAGGATATTTCCGCTTCATGGCGGCCCAGTCCGCGGCGATGATTTCTTCAAGCACGGCGATGTCCACGTCGGCCAGCTTGTTGATGTAGAGGCAGCTCTTACCCGTCTTGTACTTGCCGAGCCGTGACAAGGCATCGTCGCGCTCCTTCGCAGCGATGTCATCGCAATACCCGCCCATCAGATACAAGGAATGTTTCGCTTTGCGCGGACTGAATCCGGTCCGCATCCAGTGCACAGGCCGACCGCTGGCGTAGACCGTGTGGTACTCGCCATATCCGATAATGCTCGGGCCCCAGATTGCTGGCTCCTCGCCAGTCACCTTGCGAAAAAGAGCATCGAGCATGCGCGCCTCGCCACGTTTAGCCTCGGGTTCGACCGCGTCGATATAGTCATCGACCGACGCATCCGTCTTGGCTGTTTTGGGCTCCGTCATGGCGTCCAGACTATCCTATTGTTGACAGCAGCAAAAGGCATGGCTTTGTACTGCCACCGGGATCTCTCAAAAAGGCGCGACTATTCAATGAGCAAGACTTTACTCGAAAAGTTCCTGAGCAAAGGCATTACGCAGGGACGCCTCGGTGTCGTTTTCGCCGATGGCAGCGCGGACACGTTCGGCCGATCGGCAGAGGGTTTTCCTGAAATCGTTATCCGCTTCACCGATAAGAAGGTGCCGCGCGACATCATCATGGACCCGCGCCTTGGCGCGGCAGAAGCATTCATGGATGGCCGCCTGATTATCGAAGAAGGCGACGTGATGGGTCTCGTGACCCTTCTTCGTGCCAACAGCCCCTGGGATCAGGGAGGCGACATCGCCGCGCCGAAATTGCTCCGGCGGATAGTGGACCGCGCGACCTGGGCCGCCGAGAAGGTCAACAACGCAGTCAGCGCCAAAGACAACGTCGCGCATCACTATGACATCGGCAACGACCTCTATGCTCTGATGCTGGACGACGAGCACTGGCAGTACAGCTGTGCCTATTGGCCTTCGGATGACATGACTTTGGGCGAAGCGCAGGAGGCAAAGCTCGCGCATATCGCGGCCAAGCTTACCCTATCGAAAGGGCATACCGTCCTCGACATCGGCTGCGGTTGGGGAGGAATGGCGATTTACCTCGCCAAAAATTACGATGTTCACGTTACCGGAATCACTCTCTCCGAAGAGCAGGCACAGCTTGCACGGGAGCGAGCTGCCGACGCCGGAGTGGCCGACAAGGTAAGCATCGAGCTGGTCGATTACCGCGATTTCGCTGCGGCAGGTCGCAAATTCGACCGTATCGTTTCGGTCGGCATGTTCGAGCATGTCGGCCAGCCGCAGTTCGAGGCGTTTTTCGAAGCGTGTGCGAACCTGCTTACCGACGATGGGTCGATGCTGCTGCATACCATCGGCCGTATGGGCGTACCCGGAGCGACCGATGCATTTACTCGGAAATATATCTTCCCGGGCGGCTACATTCCCGCTCTTTCGGAAACGGTGGCCGCATCGGAAAAGTTTCGCCTGATCGCCACCGATGTCGAAACCCTGCGCCTCCATTACGGAAAGACGATCCGCCAATGGTATGCCAATTGTGAGGCAAATCGGGATGCGATCATCGCGATGTACGATGAGCGTTTTTACCGAATGTGGACGTTCTACTTATCAGGCGCTGCTACTGTGTTCGAATATGGCAGCATGTGCAATTACCAGATCCAGTATGCGCGCAGCCGCCACGCCCTGCCGATTACCCGCGGGTATATCGAGGCAGAAGAGAAGCGGCTGCTCGGCAAGTAAAGACCCGGCTCAGCGCAGGGCGAGCATTTCGGCGGTGACCAGTTTCACTGGGCCGTGATCGTCGGTGTGGTCGCCGTGCACATGATGAAGGCGGCCGTTATGGACAAAATCCATGTGCGAGCCGTGCTGGACCATCTGGTGTTCTTCGCCTTCGTGATCGTGCGGGTGATCGTCCGACGTAACTGTGGTTGCGAGCTCATGCACTTCAGGATTGGTGCTGCTCACGACAATCATATGCTCATCCACGTGGCTGTCATGCGCATGGTGCAGGTGACCGTCATGGATGTAATCGAGATGCCCGCCATGTTCGAGCGCAGTATGCCCGCAATCGGCAGCATGCGTGTGCGACGCGTGGTCGGCATGCAGGATTTCGTGGGCATACGCTGCGCTTGAAAGAGAGGTGGCTGCTGCAAGAACAAATACGAGACGTTTCATGGATCGGCTCCTGTGACAAAAGGCTCCGCCATTTACCAACGTCCAACTCACCTGTCACGCTTTATGTCCAACTGAATGTACACGGGCACGAGGTCAGTATTTGACGTGCGTCGAATATCCGCCGTCCACGATCAGGTTCTGACCCATGATCCAGCTTGCCTTGTCGCTGGCGAGGAAGAGGATCGCGTTCGCAACTTCTTCGGGCTTGCCAAATCGGCCAGCCGGATGCCGCGCAAGATTCTCAGCGTAGTAATCCGGCATATAATCTTCGAGAAAACCCCAGCTTCCGTCTTCGACCCGCGTTGGCCCAGGGCACACCGTGTTGCAGCGAATTCCTTCGCGCATATGCCGATGAGCAAGCTGGTGTACCGTATTTATGAGCGCGGCTTTCATGGCCGCGTAGCTCAGATTTTCCCCGAACGGATGATCTTCGACAGCGGCAACGCTGCCGGTCTGTACAAATGCCCCACCCCCACCCTTTTTGAACCAGGGATATGCGGTTTCGAACATCGCGACGCTGGAAAGCAGCTCGACTTCATAGCTCAGATTCCAGCTTTCGCGAGTGTTGGGTCGCCCGCCCAGCGCACTTGCGTTGGAAACCACTACGTCCAATCCGCCCATCTTGGTGGCGGCATTTTCGACCCACACTCTGACGGCATCACCGTCCGCGCAATCGACCACGTCACCGTGAACCGTTCCGAAACCTGCGAGATAGTCGGTCGCTTCGGCCACTCCTGATTGGGCGAGCGGATGCCCTTCACCCTGATGGCCCGCCTCGAACGTCTCGCCGCCTCCGGGCCGGCGGCCGCAGATAGACACTTCCGCACCCTCCACGAGGAAGCAACGAGCCGTCACCAATCCGATGCCTCGGGTCGCCGCGCTGATGATCACTTTCTTTCCTGCGAGGCCCAAATCCATGCTCTCGATATCTCCCTTTAGGCACTGATGATTAGCGCGCGCAGATCGTCTGGGTCGACTATCGCTATTGTCGGCCATTTCAGGGCCGAGACGCAGCGCCCTTGCATAGCATGACGCAGGCGAATAGGGCGCGCTGCAAACGAGGAGTCTGATCCCAAATGTCCGATATCAAACGCGTTGTGCTTGCCTATTCCGGAGGCCTCGATACGTCCGTGATCGCCAAATGGCTGACCGTCGAACGCGGATTGGAAGTCGTGACTTTCACCGCCGATCTTGGGCAGGGCGAGGAAATCGAACCGGCGCGCGAAAAGGCACGCGCGATGGGCATTCCTGACGAACACATCTTTATCGAGGATCTGCGTGAGGAGTTCGTCCGCGATTACGTATTCCCGATGATGCGCGCCAATGCCCGCTACGAAGGGGATTACCTGCTCGGCACCTCCATTGCCCGGCCTCTGATCTCGAGACGTCTCGTCGAGATCGCGCACGAGACGGGTGCTGACGCCATCGCACACGGTGCTACCGGTAAAGGCAACGACCAAGTGCGCTTTGAACTTTCAGCCTACGCGCTCGATCCGAATATCGAGGTTATTGCGCCCTGGCGCGAATGGGATCTGACCAGCCGCACTGCCCTCATCGAATGGGCCGAAGCACACCAGATAGCGGTCCCCAAGGACAAGCGCGGCGAAGCGCCTTTCTCGACAGATGCGAACCTTCTGCACACGTCTTCGGAAGGCAAGGTGCTGGAGGATCCTTGGGAGGAGACGCCGGATTACGTCTATTCGCGTACCGATCATCCTGAGGATGCGCCTGACACCCCTCAATATATCGAGATCGGCTTCGAGCGAGGCGACGGCGTTTCGCTCGATGGCGAGGCCATGAGCCCGGCGACCCTGCTTGCCGCCTTGAACGAGCTGGGCCGGAGGCACGGCATCGGCAGGCTCGACCTTGTCGAAAATCGATTCGTCGGCATGAAGAGCCGCGGCATGTATGAAACACCCGGCGGTGAAATCTACGCCCGCGCACATCGCGGTATCGAGCAGATCACTCTGGATCGCGGCGCAGCGCACCTCAAAGATGAGTTGATGCCGAAATATGCCGAGCTGATCTACAACGGGTTCTGGTTCAGCCCGGAGCGTGAGATGCTCCAAGCGGCCATTGACCTCAGCCAGGAGAAGGTGTCCGGCACCGTGCGGCTCAAATTGTACAAGGGGCAGGCCAGTGTCGTCGGGCGCAGAAGCGAGAACTCTCTGTATTCCGAAGCTCACGTGACTTTCGAGGACGATGCCGGGGCCTACGACCAGCAGGATGCCGCAGGTTTCATCAAATTGAACGCTCTTCGGCTGCGCTTGCTGGCTAAGCGGGATGCGTGATCGATAAGCCTTTCAGTCGTGAGAGCGCGCGACTCGATAGCGGGTCAAAGCGAGTCGCACTGGAAACATCGGATCGATCTCGCCTCTGACCCTGCAAATCGAGCTGCGAATTCCCGGTTTCCGTGTTGCGGAAATAGCGAATGCGACGAATTGATGACTTATCCACCGCCGTCCACAAGTGATCTGGGCAAAAGTGGAAAACTCACCCTTGCCAGTCTTGCGAACCGAACGATTCGAGGTCAATTTGATCATGTCTTCGGAACAGGAAGACATTGAAGACCAAGCCGCAAGGCTCTGATTTTTAATGAAATTCAGTTCCAAGGATGCGGTGGCGACTGTCCACGCGCTATCCGAGAGACGGAGTGCAGGAGGCTTCGGCCAAATGCAAATCGGATCGTTTGAGGGAAGTGCGAAACGACGTCATCGGAAAAGACCGAAGATTTGGTCAGTGATCGAGGAAGCGGAAGGGTCAAACCGGAAGCAGCCGTTTGAGATCAAGGACAATACGGATCATCGGTCTCGGCTTTGCCCCAGGTGAAGTCGCGAGAACGGAAGGTTTCGGCCGGAAGGGAACGCGGTGGATCGCAAGCAAAGTCGGATGCCGGCGCGAGCGCCGGTGACAGAACGCGGGCTTTCGAGCACGCGGAAAGACATCGGGCGCCAAGCGCTTACGAAACGGACGCACCTCCGGGTGCGAAAGAGACGGAAGACCACGCGCTGGTGAGAGTGGGGTCGGCAGCAATGCCGGCCCCATTTGCTTTGTGCCCTTGTGCCCCTGTGCCCTTGTGTCTTGGCCCTCGACCATTCGCCCCCAACAGCTCGCACCCTGCATGGTACCCCTCACCCCGCGCGCGCCGCTGCGAAGCCTTAACACCGCTCATCCCGGCGCGCATTTCGCCCGGTTCGCGCCGCCTGCGCCTTCCCCTGTTTGCGATTCGCCGTCGGAGCTGCCTATAAGCCCGCCGATGGGTTCCGGAACGCACCAGCCCCCGCACGTCCGCCGCTTGACGAGACCCGGCCTTCGCGCCGCCATTCCGCTCGCTGCGCTTCTGTGCGGCGCATCCACGACAGCCGCCGACGATCCCGACCCGGGCGCCTCGTCCTCAACCGCCCTGACCGAGCCCGCACCCCGGCTCGATCCGCCGCTCGTCAGCGAGTTCGCGCCCTTTACCGGCCCCCGCCCCGATCTCAACGTGCCTCCCACCGCCGTCGACCTGTCCGAGTTCGAACCCCCGGTCGAGGATCCGATCCTGCGCACCCTCGGCCGCGGCGTCGCTTCCTTCTACGGACGCCGGTTCCACGGTCGCCGCACCGCCAATGGCGAGCGGTTCGACATGAACGCCATGACCGCCGCTCACAAGACGCTCCCCTTCGGCACCAAGGTCCGCGTGACCAACCCGAGCAACGGGCGCAGCGTCATCGTGCGGATCAACGATCGCGGCCCCTTTACCCGCGGGCGCACCATCGATCTCTCCCGCGCCGCCGCGCGCGAGATCGGCATGATCGCCAGAGGCCACGCCCGGGTCGAGCTCGACATCGTCCGGTAAGCCCTCGGGCGAATCGCTCTCTCGCGAAGCCACCTCTGCCGACTCACCGTCATCGCGCGCGTTCGCCGCCGCAATCGCCGCCGCCGCCTCCTCCTCGTTCGTCACCTCCCACCAGCGGTCGGCCCCTTCCTCGAACGCGGCGAGCTGCACCGCCTCCAGCTCGTCCGCCTCGGCAACGGTCTTCGCGGCCTCATCGGGCGAAAGCACACCCTTGGGCCGCGCGTCGTTCATCGCGGCAAGCCGCAGGTCGAGCTCGGTCGGGGCATAGGGGTCCCAGTCATCCTCCTCTGCCGCCTGCCCGCCGGGAGACATGGACCGCATGTTACACGGTTCAGGAGCAATTTCCGGCAGCTCCACCGCGCCCGTCTCACCCGCATCCGCATCCGCATCCGCATTTTCGAACGCCTCGATCACTGCATCGAATTCGCGCGCAAGCCCCGCTGTCTCGGTCCGCTTTTCAAGCCGGTCGAGCCGCGCAAGATGCGCCAGCAGCAGCCGGGAATCGTACCGCCGCCGCGTCGCGACGACCTCGCCGTGGTAGAACACCTGCTCCTCGGTCCCGTGCATGGCGCGGGTCGCGAGCAAGTCCTCCGCCCGCTCGCGCGCGACCAGCAGCGCCGCATCCCACCCCTTCGCAAAGACCGGGCACGCCCGCCGCATCCGGTAGACGGTCTGGTGCGAGACGTTGGAGGCCCTCGCCGCCACCCGCACCTCCCCGCAATCGGCAAGGCGCTGGAGAAAAGCCGCCTGGCGTGCACGGGTGAAGCGCGTCTGAGGAGCATGCGAGGCGTCCGGCGGCAGCACGTCGATAACAGCGGGCAGCGCGGCGGCGGCAGGGCAAGGCTCTGCCGGGATGAAGGGGGCGCCCGAGGGGTTTGGAAATTGGTGGGTCATTATCGGTTCCTTGCGAGATGAGCGCTTCGTGCCGTGCTCCGCCACATGGGAGCTAGGGAGCGCCGGGGTTCTTGGTGCGAGATGGTGGGGTAGCGCCAAGCGTCATCGCTCGACGTCGAGAGGTTGCGTCAAGCCTCATGGTGCAAGGTTGAGAGGTTGCGCCAAACGGCCGCGAAGCGACCGCAAGGCCGACTGGCCGTCGCGCCTTATGGCGCGTAGCCAAGCAGCGCGGATGCGCTGAGCCCGGCGCCTGGAGTCGGAGCCGAAGGCGGAGACGGCGAGAAGCGCCAGCGCGCAAACGAAAGACTCCTCACCTCTTGGTAAAACCTCCGTGACCAGCACCCGCAACCAAGCGCTAGCCGTCAGTAATACCGTGTCGAGGCAGCATCCCCCTCACCGTCCCAATTCGGCAAGACGCGGTAGCCGAGCAGGATCATCTCATTGCGAGCATGCTGGATACGAATTTCAGGCGAGGTCGAGGGACCACCTCCGATGCGCCCGGCATCGACATGCCGCTGCCACTCGCGCTGGTGATCGAACGCATCGCGGTTGATGTGGCGGTGCGGTTCAGGGGAGATGGGCGGAAGGTGCGAGGTCTTGGGCATGTTGGCTCCTTACTGCTGTGGAGTGTCACCTGCTATACTGATTAACCGATGTAGGAAATGAAACTCATTTCATTCAGTCTCGACTTGGGAGTCGGGGATTCTTAGAGCGCCAAGCATTCCATTCGACACCCTCCGCAGAAATGAAATCAATCGAGGATGAGTCAATGATTTCCGTAAACAACACCAGATTGGTTGAATGATTTCTTGCGTTGGGAACAAGCAATCCGTTGAATTCGAGAAACCTCGCGGCGGCCGCAATTGATTGTGTCACGTCGTAGTCGTGGGCCTCGTAGCGCCGGATATCAACTCCAAGATTCTCAAGCTCACCAAAATCGGTCAAATCACAAATATTGTCCAATTGGATAGATAGTTCTGCGATTTCATGAATGAGCCTGCTGGGCCAGATCGGCTCCAATGAGAGCCGATATCCAATCTCAGCCAAAGCGCCTTCCCTTGTCGCGGCCGTATAGAGCACTTCTAACTCATTTGCTTTGCTCCAACGACCATTGGACGCGTAACCTTT
This sequence comes from Erythrobacter ani, assembly GCF_019204025.1. Lineage (GTDB taxonomy): Bacteria > Pseudomonadota > Alphaproteobacteria > Sphingomonadales > Sphingomonadaceae > Erythrobacter > Erythrobacter ani. Next base: position 891,419 of record NZ_JAGSPB010000002.1, on the reverse strand, counting down.
GGTGGGGTCCCTGCCAGAACGATAGACCCTGAAAAATCTCGAAGAAACCTCAGTTCCCTCGATCGCTTCTAGGCGGTCGAGTAGTTCGTAGTCATGCACTCGATCGCCCGAACTCATCTACGTGAATGCTCCTGCATCCAGACTTGCAATAAGCTCCAGTACTTCGTCGGCCCGCCCATCATGTATGAGATCAATAGCTCGTTGATCATCAAGAAGTCGATGACGCGAATAAAGCCAAATCCTTACCTCGTCTGGCGAATAAAATTCACTCAATCTTAGAACAATGTATCTCAAATCCGAGATTAATAGTTCCGTTTTGGCTTGGGGAACCAACTTGCCTTGTACCCAGCGACTTACAGTTGCTGGAGAAGCGGACGTCACGTTAGCAATATCAGTTCCCCGAAGCCCACCAAGATCCTTAAGCCGGTCGATCATCTCAGCTACAGCTGTAGGCATTATGACCTCCCCGCTATAACCGCGACATTAGGTCCACCGCCTCGAAAAACAGGCGAAAGCGAGCGGCTTTCGATAGCATTGTCGCCAAGAGCCCGCATACTGTCAGCCATTCTGAAAAGACGCTTTTTCTCATTGGAGACGAGTTCTGCGGTCTTGTCGTCCTCATAATCGAGACGCGAAAGCGTTCGAGCCAAACTCGATGCGGCTCCAAGCTGCTGAGCCAAGAAATGGTCTAGACGCCGTTCTTCTGGGATACGTGACAACTCTCTGATCTGAGCGTTTCTCTGATTGAGGAAGTGTCCCTTCGCCTCGTCGATCATGTCATCGCGGCCTTGTGGGCAACAACCCTTGTCTCGACAGAAAAGTTTCGACTTGGCTCCCTTCGTGCCAACAATCTTCTCGAATTGCTCCTCACTCACCCAACGGCCCAATCCAGCAAGAAAGACGCGACGTTTACCGCCTCCGCCGCCGCCAGTTGGAATCTTGCGATAATCTGCAATCCGGAATGACTCCCTGCCGCCAGACCCATGACAGATCGCTCCGATCGCACCTGCGGCAGCCGCGCCGATGGCCGGCAGTCCGCCGATCATATCACCGACGAACGGTTTACCAGCGCCATGCAGCTCCGCCATATTCTCGACAAATCGTTTGGTGGCCGCGCCAGTGCTCTGCGCATCGAATCCAGAAGCGCGCAACCAAACGTTTTCACAATCAACCTGATCGCAAATTTTCGCGACATCGCGTCGAAATTCATCATCACGAAGCAAATTCATGGTCGTGATGACTTGGTAATCCAATGCAATTCCTCCACCACCGCTTGCATCAAGCGCGACACGTAACGCTTCGGCTAAATTGGCATCGATCGACGGCCCGCTTCCCTTAACTTCAATCAACTGCGAAGGTGAGAGAACGGCATCCACATCTCTCTCGACGGCAAACTCAGCCATCTGTGAGGCTAGAAAACGCGCGCGATTGCCTCCAAGATCTTCAACTTGCCAAGGACGATCCTGATTGGCCCAAGGTAAAACCGAAGCAGCACCATTGAACCTTCCAACGGAGCAAAGCTCAGCAAAGTTAGTATCGAGTATGACCTCATGGCCAGCTTTCTTGAGTGCACCCAAAAGCCCGCGTTGTTTATCGACGTGCGCCGCATCGAAGACGAAGCGACGGTAGGGCATCCGCCCTGCAGACAATCGCTCCTCGATCCATTTGTGGTCGATATGCCCGACACGGATGAACCCTGCGATTGGCGGGGTATTGTGAAGTTGGTGGATGGTAGCAGACATCGGGACCTCCGTATGGAGCTTATATACGTTTAGATTTCACGTTGTCAATCGGTGAAATCTAAACGTCAATTTACACCCTACTCCGCCGCCTCCCGCGCAGCGCCAGCCCCACCCTTCCCCAACATCCCCTTCAGATACCCGCCAGTAAACGAGCGCTCCACCTCGGCCACATCCTCCGGCGTCCCTTCCGCGACAACCTCACCCCCGCGCACACCGCCTTCGGGGCCGAGGTCGACGATCCAGTCGGCGGTCTTGATAACGTCGAGATTGTGCTCGATCACCACCACAGAATTGCCCTGCTCCACCAGCCGGTGCAGCACTTCGAGGAGCTTGCGCACGTCCTCGAAATGGAGGCCCGTCGTCGGCTCGTCGAGGATATAGAGCGTCTGCCCGGTCGAGCGTTTGGACAGCTCCTTGGCCAGTTTCACGCGCTGTGCCTCGCCGCCCGACAGCGTCGTCGCCTGCTGGCCGACCTTGACGTAGCCCAGACCCACTTCGTTCAGCATCCGCATCTTGTCGCGGATCGGGGGGACCGCCTTGAAGAATTCCTCCGCGTCCTCAATCGTCATGTCGAGCACATCGGCGATGCTCAGCCCCTTGAATTTCACCTCGAGTGTTTCGCGGTTGTAGCGTTTGCCGCCACATTCCTCGCAGGTGACGTAGACGTCGGGGAGGAAGTGCATCTCGATCTTGATCAGGCCGTCGCCCTTGCACTGCTCACAGCGCCCGCCCTTGACGTTGAAGCTGAACCGCCCCGGCTTGTACCCGCGCGCCTGGCTTTCCGGGAGGCCCGCAAACCAGTCGCGGATATTGGTGAAGGCGCCGGTATATGTGGCGGGGTTGGAGCGCGGAGTGCGGCCGATGGGCGACTGGTCGATCTCGATGACCTTGTCGCAATATTCGAGGCCTTCGACGCTGTCATGCTTGCCCGCGATAACGCGTGCGCCGTTGAGCACGCGCGCAGCGGAGGCAAAGAGCGTGTCGATCGTAAAGGACGACTTGCCACTGCCGCTGACGCCGGTGATGCAGGTGAACGTGCCGAGCGGGATGGAGGCGGTGACGTGTTTGAGGTTGTTCGCCTGCGCGCCCTTTACCGTCAGCTGGTGCCCGTTGCCCTTGCGGCGAGTTTGCGGGACCGCGATCTCGCGCCGGCCGGTGAGATAGTCGGCGGTAAGCGAGTTTTTCGCTTTCATGATCTGCTTGAGCGTGCCCTGCGCAACCACTTCGCCGCCGCGCACGCCCGCGCCCGGGCCAAGGTCGACCACATGGTCGGCCTGGCGGATGGCGTCCTCGTCATGCTCGACGACGATCACCGTGTTGCCGAGATCGCGCAGGCGCTTCAATGTTTCGAGCAGCCGGTCATTGTCGCGCTGGTGCAGGCCGATGCTCGGTTCGTCGAGCACGTACAGCACGCCCGACAATCCGCTGCCGATTTGCGAGGCGAGCCGGATGCGCTGGCTCTCCCCGCCCGACAATGTCCCGCTGGTGCGGTCGAGATTGAGGTAGTCGAGCCCGACATTGTCGAGGAAGCCGAGCCGCTCGTTGATCTCTTTCAAGATCGCGCGGGCAATCTGTGATTGCTGATCGGTCAGCTTGTCGTCCAGCGCGAGGAACCATTCCTTCGCATCCGACACGCTCATCGTGACGGGCGCGGCGATATCGGTGCCCGCAACCTTCACCGCCAGCGCTTTTTCGTTGAGCCGCTTGCCGCCGCAGGTCTCGCATGGCTGCGCGGTCTGGAACTTCGACAGCTCTTCCTGCATCCAGCTCGATTCGGTCTGCATCATACGGCGATTGAGATTTCCGATGACGCCTTCGAAGGGCTTGTTCACCGTGTATTGCTTGCGCCCGTCCTTGAACGTCAGCGCCACCGGCATCCCGCCAGTGCCGTGCAGGATGATCAGACGTTGATCCGGCTCAAGGTCTTTCCAAGGCGTGGTGATGGTGAAGTCGTAGGCCTTCGCCAGGCTTGAAAGCACCTGCATGTAATAGGGCGATGGTGGATTGGACTTGGCCCACGGAGCGATTGCACCCTGCTTCAGCGTCAGCGCTTCATTGGGGACCACCAGCTGCTCGTCGAACAGCTGCTTTTCGCCGATCCCGTCGCAGGTTGGGCACGCGCCCTGGGGTGAATTGAACGAGAACAGCCGCGGCTCGATTTCCTCGATGGTGAAGCCGCTGACCGGACAAGCGAATTTTTCGGAGAAGACGATGCGATTGGCAGGTATGCCAGCGCCTTTCATCGCGCCGCCGCCTTCGGCTTCATCTTCGCGCCCGGGAACCACGCCATCGGCCAGATCGACATAAGCAAGACCATCGGCGAGTTTCAGCGCGGTCTCGAACGAATCCGCCAGCCGGGTCTCAAGCCCTTCCTTCACCGCGAGGCGATCGACCACCACTTCGATGTCATGCTTGAATTTCTTGTCGAGCGCAGGCGCTTCCTCGATGCCGTAAAGCTCGCCATCGATCCGCACGCGGGTAAAGCCGGCCTTCTGCCATTCGGCCAGCTCCTTGCGGTATTCTCCCTTGCGCCCGCGCACCACCGGCGCGAGCAGATAAAGCCGCGTCCCCTCCGGCAATTCCATCACCCGGTCGACCATATTGGACACGGTCTGCGCTTCGATCGGCTTGCCGGTGGCCGGCGAATAGGGAATGCCCACCCTCGCCCATAGCAGCCGCATGTAATCGTAAATCTCGGTCACCGTCGCGACTGTCGAACGCGGGTTGCGACTGGTCGTTTTCTGCTCGATCGATATCGCGGGGCTGAGCCCGTCGATATGCTCGACATCGGGCTTCTGCATCATTTCTAGGAATTGGCGCGCATAGGCCGAAAGACTCTCGACATAACGCCGCTGCCCTTCGGCATAGATAGTATCAAACGCAAGGCTCGATTTTCCCGAACCCGACAGGCCCGTGACCACGATCAGGCTATCCCTCGGCAAATCGATATCGATGCCTTTGAGATTGTGCTCGCGGGCACCGCGAACGCTTATTTTGGTCAGCATACAGGGAACCTATGCATCGAGATTGTGATGAGGGACATGAAAACGGTTTGTTCCTGAAATGTTCGCAGATGTAAAGGCGCTTTGGCAAAAGCGATGCCAATGGTCCACGACATGGTTCGCGCGGTGCAATATTTCAACGCGCCAGTCTCCGAGCGGTGCCCGTCTTAATCACCTGAAGGCACTTGCGTTGCAGGACCGTCGCTGCTTCCTGCGCCCAGCCGCGCCCAGCACACGGTGAAGAGACTGAGAAATTAGAGAAAACGTTAAAGGTTGCAGCTAGACTGTGCGGTGGTGGGAAGATTCGATTTTCGTGAGTTTGAATGAGGGGACCCGCCATGCACCGTATTTTGTTGTCAGCCGCAGCCAGCCTTACACTGGGTGTTTCCGCATTCGGCGCGCCACTAGGCGCCAGCGGGTGCAATCCTGATGATTGTGGCAAAGGCAACCTCAGCGCCGAAGAGCTCGCTCGTGACAAGGCGGAGATCCGCCGGCTGAACCGGGAACAGGCGCGCTATGTCAAGCGCCGCGATGCGGAATATGCGAAAGGCTGGGAAGCGACCCGCAATCACCAGGCCGAATTGGACGCGTATGACCGCAAGATGGCCAGTTGGCGCGAAGCCGTGCGGCGCTGTCAGAACGGCGATTATCGATACTGCTAACGCTGATATCAGCGTACAGCCCGACAATTCCTGACCTGTGCATCGGGGCGGTTCGGCCTGGACCGTGCCCCATGGGCGATGAAGCGTGGACCTTGAGACGCGCCTCAGCCGTTGATATAGTGAACTGAAAATAAATAGATTTTCGCCTCATGCATCACGTTATTCTTCGTTGCATCGGAAATCTGGAAATGATCGAGCGCCGATCGGCATCATAGGTATTGTTTGAAACGCTTATGCAGAACGTCGGTGACTCCAAGGAGAACTGACAATCCAAACCGGCAATACCAACACACAAGTACGCCCCCTTTCAAAATCACCCAACCCTGTCTCGAAGAGAACGCCTACAGCGCGAACTGCCTCCTCGAAGCAGCAACTCAATCTCGACGGCGATAACGCCAGGCGCCTGCGCAAGAGACGGTTCCTGAAGCACTTTCGCGAACGCTGGGCCAAGCGCCGCGCCAGGAGCCGGACGGCTCATGTCGCCACGCAACATCTTACAGCTGCACGTTCGAGCCGTACACCAAAACGGAAACGCAAACGGACGGCCATGGCGCTCGGCGTCAGTGCAGTCGCGCTTTCGGGAACCTCGCAGTTGGCGATCAGCGCAGTGCCAATCTCTGCTCAATCGCAGGTTGGCGGGACGCAGGATGGTGCGGGTTATGATCTGATCGACCCGGCAGAGCGGCGTGATGCAAGCGACCTTACCGCGAGCGATCAACTGATAGAGGCGATGATAGAGGAAGAAGGTGTCCGCTATGATGTCTACCGCGACGTCGCAGGGTATCCGACGGTGGGCGTGGGGCACCTAGTGCTTCCGGAAGACAATCTGGGCATGGGCGACACCATTTCACATGAACGGGCGCTTCAATTGCTGGAAACCGATATCGGCAAGGCAGAAGAAGTTGTTCAGCGACTGATCGGCGATTTGGCAATCAACCAGCACGAATTCGATGCGCTCGTCGATCTCGCGTTCAATGTCGGCGAAGGCAATCTGTCCGAAAGCGAAAGCCCCCGACTCAATCGCGCGATTGCGGCGGCTGATTATGATCGAATCGCCGAAGAGCTGAATTACACCACAGCAGGCAACAGGGTCGCAAGCGGCCTCGTCTATCGGAGCGAACGCCGTCAGCGTATTTTCATGGCAAGCGATTATCGCGACCCGCGCGAAGTTTAACCGGTTCTCCCCGGTGAGCCCTACAGGAATTCTGAAGTTCCGCATGCGGCCGGAAACCGTACATTCGGAGGCCTCTGAGCAAGCATTGCCAGGACGCCTTTCGGGTCGCACCAAAGGGTCGCCGTACCGGTAGCTTAAGAGACAACTAGACGCGTCGTTCCCTCCCACTCCCCGGAACGGCGCGTCTTTTTCGTGTGCGCGGTGCTATGCTTCCAGCGTGAGAGCCCGGTGCCCCTCATCTCCGATCCATTTCGCCTCGACGCCCCAGCAGCGGCGGATCATTTCTTGCGACAACGCGCCCTCAACGGCACCGCTGGCTGCAAGTCTTCCTTCATGCAGAACAATGGCGCGGTCGGCGTGGTTCATCGCCAGTGCGAGATCGTGAAGGACGATAACGACACCCTGTCCTGCGCGAGCGCGCTGCTTGAGGTTTGAGACGAGATTAAGCTGATGGGCGAGATCGAGCGCGGCGAGCGGCTCATCGGCCAGGATCCACCGCGGTTCGCCTGCCAGGACCCGCGCCAGCAGCACACGCGCACGCTCGCCTCCCGAAAGTTGACTGGCAGGCCGATGGCGAAGCGGCTGAAGCTCCAGTTCATCGATCGCCGCTTCGATTGCGGCCGAACCTCGATCGCGGTGCGGCAATCGTCCGAGCGCGACGACATTTTCCACCGCAACATCCCACGCGATTTCAGCATGTTGCGGCAGGAAGCCGAGAGCTTTTGCGCGGTCAGCCGGCGACATGGCGTCCAATCGATGGTCGTCGAGCTCGACATGGCCAGAGACGGGTTCAATCAGACCCGTCAGCGCCAGCAGCAGGCTCGATTTGCCTGCCCCGTTCGGACCCACGATCGCGGTTATCGTGCCCGGCGCAAGATCCGCGCGCACATTCTCCAGAACGCGCTTGCCGCCGCGCTCCAGTGTCAGATCGGTTGCAACCAGCGTCACAGTCGCCCGCTCCTCATGCGCAACAGAAGCCACAGGAAGAACGGGGCCCCGATGAGCGACAACGCAATTCCGAGCCTCAGTTCAGTGATCAGAGGCAGCACCCGCACGGCGCTGTCGGCGATCAGGACAAGGCACCCGCCTGCGAGAGCGCTCGGCACGATCAGGCTGGATGGCAGGCGGTCGGTGAAGGGGCGAACCAGATGCGGAACGATGAGGCCGACAAAACCGATGATCCCTGCGACGGCAACCCCTGCACCCACGGTCAGCCCTACACCGATGACCAGCAGGCCAAGCAATTGCCGCGGGTTTACACCCAGTGAATGCGCCGCATCCTCGCCGAGGGTCAATGCGTCGAGCGAACGGGACGCAAGCATGAGTACCGCGATCCCGGCCGCGGTAAGCGGCGCTGCTATCGCAACCTCTCGCCAGGATCGGTCGGTCAACGCGCCGTTGAGCCAGAGTACGATTTCGCTGAGCGCGAAAGGATTGGGCGCCAGCGTAATCGCCAGCGCAGTCAGCGATCCGGCAAGGCTTGCGATCATCAACCCCGCCAGGGTGAACAGCGCGATCCCGCCTCCTGCGCCCGAGGAGGTGCGACCTGCGATCAGCGCGAGCAGCGCCATTGCGAGCGCGGCCCCGACAAGGGCGAAGACGGGAAGGCTCCACGCCGCGATCGCAGGCGGAAGCAGCGCGCCGAACCAGAAACTCGCCACTGCGCCGAGAGCCGCCATTGGAGCGATCCCGAAGAGACCCGGATCGGCGAGCGGGTTGCGGAGGTAACCCTGCATCGCCGCGCCAGCCGCGCCCAGCCCCGCACCAACCGCAATCGCAAGCATCGCGCGCGGCAATCGAAGCTCCATCAGGATAATTGCCGCGTTGGGCGTCGCCGCCGGATCGATCCAGACCCTTCCCGCGAGCAGAGACAGCGGAACAAGCACCGTGAGCAGAAGCCCGAAGATCACACCCGCGCGGTTCACGGAGCCTCGCCGGAAACAGAGGTGCGAAGCTGTCCGAGCCGCTCGGCAAGCGCGATCAGCGAGGGACCACCGCAATAGAACAGGGTCGGATCGAGCGGCGCGATCTGCGTGTTCTCAAGGGTATCCAATGCTGGATGGAGCTGACCCGCACTTTGTCCGGCGACCAGAACCATGTCGGGCGGGTCGGCGAGAAGGCGCTCAAGCGACACATAATCGCCTTGCCCCAGCCGCGTAGCGTCTTCGCTCCGGCTGAAGCCGGCATGTTCGAGTACCGTCGTCACCAATGCGTTTTCGCCTGCGACAATCTGGCCCGACTGCCACAGCAGCGCATCCACGTCGCCGTAAACGGCGCGCATTTCTGCCAGTTCGCCAATTGCCGTGTCGATCCTGGCGATAAGATCGTCAGCACTGCCATTGGTAAGGTCCGCCAAGCGCTCGATTTGCGCGTAGCTGTCTTCGACGCTTGCCGGGCTGCCGAAGGTTTCGACGCGCAGTCCCAACCGCTCGAAGGCGGAACGGGTCGTCGGCGCAATGAACGTCGATGCAAGGACAATATCGGGTTCCAGCGCGAGCACTTCCTCGGCGGTTCCGCCGGTAAAACGATATCGCGCGGCGACTGCCGGCGGAAGCGAACTCGATGCGGGATCACGGCTGTAATGCGATAGCGCAAGAACCTGCCGGGGGTCCGCCACTTCGACCAGGATAGCATCCAGGCACGGATTGAGGCTGACGATGGTTGGAAGGCGGCTTGTCTCGGTTTCACGCGTGGCAGGCGCGCTGCACGCGGCGAGCGCGAGCGTTGCCGCGGAGGCGGCCAACCAGCGGAAAGACCCGGCAAGAAAAGCAGACAGTTTCAGCGGCATGACCCCTCGGCGCCGCGATAGGACCGCTCGCCGCCTTGGGCAAGCGGTCGCGCACGACGGCGCGCTCTCCATGAGTTCGAAAGGATCGGCTTGGTGCGGTGTTGCATAGCCGGTCCGCGTAAGCAGCAACGGCGTGACTTCGCGGCCTGTTCCATGAGTTAATATGGCGGAAACCTTGTCATAGAACCAAGCCTTAAGTGACGGCATTTATTGGAAAATTCCTGTACCGCACAAAGCGCATTCTTGATCCACAGCCCTCGCTTGCCAAGCGGCGAAAGGCTGACAAGCCAGGATTTATCCGCGCCCCTAACTGGTTGATACTCTATATGTCGATCCGATTCGCCGCTCCAAAAACGCTGGGGCGTTCTCCGGCTTGTTCGCCGATTGCGCGCGCGATGGCGCGCCGAGCCGTCGAACACGTGGCCAACGACAATGGTGACACCGCGGAGGCCGACGAAGTGATGCGCGCTGCGCTGCGTCATTTTGCCGTGCATGGCTTGGGTGCAGCGAGGGCCGCGCGCGAACACGCAGAGGAAGCCTTTTTTCGCGGTGACAGAAATGCTTACGATTGGTGGCTGAAGATCACGCGCGCTCTCGACAGACGCCTCGCAGCAGAGGCAGACGGCCGAATGCGGATCACCGAGCTTTCCTGAAACTCGCGAATATCATGATAGCGAGGCTAAACCTCGGAATGATATCGAAAAACTCGGTAAGCACAGCGTTAACCTGAGCTTGACCTCTCTGCATTAAGCCAGTTCTTGATGAAAGTGTTGAGCACACTGGCGAAAATTCGCAACATGCGCCTTGAGCGTGATCGGTCGGACAAATTGTCCGCCCGCGTGCGCCGCCTGCTCGTCACCACCCTTTACACCCAGCCCGGGAGCCTCACCGTCGGTGCGCTCAACGGGATTGCCGCGACTGCAGTTGCCGCATGGCTCACGGGTTTTCCTGAGCTTTGGATTGGCAGCATGGTGCTGACCATCGTTGCGGTCATGCGTGTTGCCGCGGCCCTTGGTCTGTCGCCGGACTCCAAGAGAACGAGCACGCAAACGCTTGAACTCATCTATGAAGTCGGTGCTTTCAGCTATGCGCTTGCTATCGGGGGAATAGCCGCGCTTTCGATATGGCTTGGCGCAAGCGCCGAAGTGCAAGTGCTGCTGGTTGCGAACGCGGTGTGCTACGGCGTCGCCGTAGCAGCGAGGAATGCCGGCCGGCCAAGCATAGCGATCGGACAGCTTACCCTTGTTTGCTTGCCCATCATGATTGTCGCTCTGGCGATGGCGACGCTCGCCTACACGACCCTGTTTTTCACGATGGCTTTACTGCTTCCGGCGATGACTTCGATCACGCTGAACATTTTCAAGGTGCTGAGAGATTCGATTTCCTCGGCCGAAACCAGCGCAAGGTTGGCCGAGAAAATGAAGCTCCTTGCCCGAACCGACGTCGTCACCGGGCTCGCCAACCGCGCAGGACTCAACCACGCGATGGTCGAAACCATGATGACGATCGAGGATGACAGCAATCTTGCACTCTTCTGGATCGACCTCGACCGTTTCAAGGAGGTCAACGACCTGCTGGGCCACCCCGTAGGCGACCGGGTCTTGAGCGAAGTCGCGCGGCGGCTCAGGCAAGTTTGCCCGCAGGACGCGACCGTATCCCGCTTCGGCGGCGATGAATTCGTCGTCTCTACACCGGTTGCGGACCGCAAGGACGCCGAGCGGCTCGCGAGCGAGATCCATTTCGAAATCATGCGTCCCTTCCGCATCGATGGCGACCGGCTAGAAGTGCGAGCGTCGCTAGGGGTCGCGCTGCTACCGGAGGACGGTGCCGACAGCGATACGCTGATGCAATGCGCCGACCTTGCCCTCTATCACGCCAAAATCGGGGGCCGCGGTCAGACACGATTTTTCGATAAATCGATGACCCGTGATCTGGTCCGCCGCCGGGAGATCGAAGATGAGCTGCGCACAGCGCTGCAGCGAGACGAACTGTCGATTTTCTTCCAGCCGATCGTCGATCTGGAAACAGGTCGGATCAGAGCGTTCGAGGCGCTGATCCGCTGGTTCCATCCCGAAAAGGGTGAGCTTGCTCCCGACGAATTCATTCCCGTCGCCGAGGAAACCGGCGTGATCGTAACGCTCGGCAACTGGATTACCGCGCAGGCTGCTCGCATCGCTGCGCAATGGCCCGAAGACATTACCGTCGCCGTGAACCTATCCCCGTTGCAGATCCGCGCACCTGGCGCGGCGCTCGGGATCAGAAACGCGCTGCGCGAGGCCGGCCTCGATCCTCATCGCCTGGAACTGGAGGTGACCGAGAGTCTATTTATCGAGGACAACCATTCGACCGCTAATTTCATCCAGGAACTGTCGGCGATAGGCGTGAAGTTCGCGCTCGACGATTTCGGCACTGGCTATTCCTCGCTCGGCTACATCAACAATTATCCGTTCAACAAGATCAAGGTCGACCGCAGCTTCGTGTCCGGCAAAAATGTGGGACGCAAAAGCGATGCGATCATCCGTGCCGTGGCAGAAATGGGCTCGACGCTCGAGATGGAGATCGTCGCGGAGGGTCTCGAAACCCTTGAACAGGTCAAGGCAGTTCGCGAGGCGGGGTGTACACTTGGCCAGGGGTATTATTTCAGCCGTGCAGTGCCGGATTACCTGGCCGCGATGCTGCTGGCACAGGAGCGTGAAGGCGACGCGCGCAAGGTCGGCGGTCAATCGCCAGCATAAGGGCCTGCGCGCCCAGTCCCGGCGCTATCTTCGAAACGGACAATTGCTGGAGGCACCCTTCTCGCTAACAGTCCGAACTCGCCGGCCAGCGCGCCTTTATTGCAATTGCGAACTATGTGCAAAGATAGTTGCCTGCTACAACTTTTTGCCGGTTGCAATCGCACCTTCACAGGCCTACCTCGCCCTCTACGCATCCGGTTGCCATCGCCACATGGGACGAGGCACAAGCGGCTGGAATGAGGCTCTCCTTTTCGTCCCCGAATCCCAGGGAAGGATATCTCGAATATGGCCCGCAAGAAGATCGCGCTTATCGGCTCAGGCATGATTGGCGGCACGCTCGCCCACCTCGCTGCAAAGAAGGAAATGGGCGACATCGTCCTGTTCGACATTGCCGAGGGTATGCCGCAGGGCAAGGCGCTCGATCTTTCGCAGTGCGGCCCCATCGAGGGGTTCGATGCCAAGATCACCGGCACCAATGATTACGCCGACATTGCCGGTGCGGACGTCGTCATCGTCACCGCCGGTGTTCCCCGCAAACCCGGCATGAGCCGCGACGACCTGCTCGGCATCAACCTGAAAGTGATGAAAGCAGTCGGCGAAGGCATCAAGAACAACTGCCCCGACGCTTTCGTGATCTGCATCACCAACCCGCTCGACGCGATGGTCTGGGCGCTGCGCGAGTTTTCCGGCCTGCCGCACAACAAGGTGGTCGGCATGGCAGGCGTGCTCGACAGCGCGCGCTTTGCGACCTTCCTGGCATGGGAATTCGGTTGCTCGGTCAAAGACGTCAACGCATTCGTCCTCGGCGGCCACGGCGACACGATGGTCCCGGTCAAAAGCTACACCACGATCAACGGTATCCCGGTTGACGACTACGCCAAGATCAAGGGAGTGTCGGAAAGCCGCATCGACGAAATCGTCGACCGTACCCGCAAGGGCGGCGGCGAGATCGTCGGCCTGCTCGGCAACGGCTCGGCCTATTACGCCCCGGCCACCAGCGCGATCAGCATGGCCGAAGCCTATCTCGGCGACCAGAAGCGCATCTTGCCGTGTGCGAGCTATGTCGAAGGCAAATACGGCCTCGATGGCCTCTATGTCGGCGTGCCCACCGTGATTGGCGCGGGCGGTACCGAGGAAGTGATCGAGATCGAACTGTCGGACGAGGAGAAGTCGAACCTCAAAGTCAGCACCGACGCGGTTGAGGAACTGCTTGAGGCGTGTAAGGGGCTGGATGAGAGCCTGAAATGAGCGCCGATCTAGTTGTCTTCGACCCTGCAGAAGCGCCGCGTGACGGTGAGGCTTGGCGCGAATGGTACGAACGGATAAATGAAGACGATCATCCTGAAGAGGGCGAGTTTGACCGATTGAGTCCCGCTCTCCGCTCTTGGTACGACGCCATGACCAAGGATTATCCTGACTTCATTCGCACTGACAACGATCACCCTAATGGGATGGATTATAGCCTTATGGGCTCCGCAATTCATTGCGTGATGCCGCGAGGCCCGGGCGATATTGGTGAAGCCGATAAATTGAGCAACCGACTTGTAAAGGAGCTCGGACTTGGCACGTACGATGTGATGTCAGACGATGGGCGCGAAGGTCGCCACATCGTCTTTCCTGACGGCCCGCTTCCGGACGTCCCGAAACCACCATCCTTCTTCTCAAAACTCTTTGGGAAAGGAAAGGGCTGAAGTGTCGATGCTCATAAGCCAAGAACCCAAGGTTATTGCCGGTCGGTGATGCGGACCCCGCTCGCCTTTCTTGCCCTCGCCGCTCTCTTCACCGCCCCCGCCGCCGCGCGCGAGGTCGATCGGCAGGAAGTCGCCGAAGTGTTTGCGACCGACGTCCCGCAGGAGCGGCGGCTTTATTGTCGCGACACGCAGGTGTTCACGCTCGCGGATGGGAGGGAATACCGCGCTTGTGTCGATTGGCGCGCGCAGAACCGCACCCGCGTGGTGCGCACCTATGCTGCGCTCGATGGGCCGGAAACCGATGTCGATGCAAATCTCGATCTTGCGCGGGCCTGTTTCGACATTGCCGTTGCAAGCCAGAACGATCCCCATCGCGACTCGTTCGATGAAAACGCATTCCTTGCCGGAGCGCGCGCGCATTTCGAACTTTGTGCGCGTAGCCGAAATCTTGAGCGCCGCGGCGAATACAGCCTGCGTATTTACGACAACGCAGTCTGGCTCGGCGGCCGATAACCCAATATTCGAAAAGACGGAGTTTCTGAATGTCCATCCTCGTAAATAAAGATACCAAGGTCATCACCCAAGGGATGACCGGTGACACCGGCACGTTCCACACGCAGCAGGCGCTCGATTACGGGACGCAGATGGTCGCGGGCGTGACTCCAGGCAAAGGCGGCACGACGCATATCGGCCTGCCCAACTTCAACACCGTACGCGAAGCAAAAGAAGCCACAGGCGCGACCGCTTCGTGCATCTACGTGCCCCCTCCCTTCGCCGCCGACGCGATTTGCGAGGCCATTGATGCCGAGGTGGAACTGATCATCTGCATCACCGAAGGCATTCCAGTGCTCGACATGGTCCGTGCGAAAGCCGCCCTCACCGGCTCGAAATCGCGCCTGATCGGGCCGAACTGCCCCGGCGTTCTCACCCCGGAAGAATGCAAGATCGGCATTATGCCGGGCTCCATCTTCAAGAAGGGCAGCGTTGGCGTCGTATCGCGTTCGGGTACGCTTACCTATGAAGCCGTCCATCAGACCACGCAGGTCGGCCTCGGCCAGACCACCGCTGTCGGGATAGGCGGCGATCCGGTGAACGGCACCAACTTCATCGACGTGCTCGACCTCTTCCTCGACGACCCCGAAACGAAATCGATCATCATGATCGGCGAGATCGGCGGATCGGCTGAAGAAGAAGCTGCCGAATTCCTGAAACAGGAAGCCGCCAAGGGCCGCAGTAAACCTACCGTCGGCTTCATTGCCGGCCGCACGGCGCCTCCGGGCCGCCGCATGGGCCACGCCGGCGCCATCGTGTCCGGCGGCAAAGGCGGCGCGGATGACAAGATTGCGGCGATGGAAGATGCGGGCATTCGCGTATCGCCCTCCCCATCCGAACTCGGCACCACACTCGATGCGATGCTGAAAGAAATGGCCTGATTTAACGAGCCCCATCCCACTCCTCCTCCCCTTGGAGAACCCACATGGGTCAAGAACCGAACGATTTTCTGCCGCAGATGACTGACCAGGAAGGTCCCCAGCCGGGGCCGTCCTGGGGCAATCCCAAATGGCTTGACTCCGTCAGCGATGCAGGCGCCGACCTGACGACGGCCATGGACCCGACGCAAATGCGTGTCGTGGTCGAAAAGGCGGCGAAATCGGCCGGCAAGGCGCTCGACCCGAAAGCTATCGAAGAAGCTGCGGCCAATTCGATCGCGGCGATGACGCTCGTGCGGCTTTATCGTGTGCGCGGCCACATGGCGGCGGACCTCGACCCGCTCGGCCTTTCGAACAAGCGCGAAGAGCCCGAAGACCTGACGCTGGCGTTCCACGGGCTAGAGGGCAAGGAATCGCAGGAGGTCTTCGTAGGCAGCGTGCTTGGCCTCGAATGGACCACAGTGCGCGAACTGCAAGATCGGCTGCGTGCGGTTTATTGCGGCAAAGTCGGCCTTGAATACATGCACATTGCCGACACCGAAGAGCGGCGTTTCCTGCAGGACAAGTTCGAAAGCCCAGGCGAGACGATCCAGTTCACGCCAGAGGGTAAGAAAGCGATTCTTGCGGCGGTTCTGCGCGGCGAGCAGTACGAAGAGTTCCTCGGCAAGAAATATGTCGGGACCAAGCGTTTCGGCCTCGATGGCGGCGAATCCATGATCCCGGCGCTGGAGGCTGTCATCAAACATGGCGGCAGCGCCGGCGTGCGCGAAATCATCTACGGCATGGCCCACCGCGGGCGGCTCAACGTTCTCGCGAACGTCATGGAGAAACCTTACAAGGTGATCTTCCACGAATTTTCCGGAGGTTCGGCCAACCCCGAGGATGTCGGCGGATCCGGCGACGTGAAATATCATCTCGGCACCAGCACGGACCGTACTTTCGACGATATCGAAGTGCACATGTCGCTGGTCCCCAACCCGTCGCACCTCGAAACGGTGAACCCGGTGGTTCTGGGCAAGACACGCGCGCAGCAGGCGGTGCGCGACGGGAAGAAGCGCGAACAGGTGCTTCCGGTGCTGATCCACGGCGACGCGGCGTTCGCCGGTCAGGGCGTGGTCTGGGAGAGCCTCTCGCTATCGGGCGTCCCTGGCTATGATACGGGGGGCTGCCTCCATTTCATCATCAACAACCAGATCGGTTTCACCACCAGCCCGAATTTCGCGCGTTCCTCGCCCTATCCCAGCGACGTTGCCAAAGGTGTGATGGCGCCGATCCTGCACGTCAACGGCGATGATCCCGAAGCGGTGACCTTCGCCTGCAAGCTGGCGGTCGAGTACCGGCAGAAATTCGGCCGGGACGTGGTCATAGACATGTGGTGCTATCGCCGGTTCGGCCACAATGAAGGCGACGAACCGAGCTTCACCCAGCCGCTGATGTACGATGTCATCCGCAAACATCCCAAGGTCTCGCATATCTATGCCGAACGCCTGATCGACCAGGGCGTGATCGACAAGGATCACCGTGAAAAGGTCGCTGGCGAATTCGTTGCACTTCTGGATGAGGAATTCGAGGCTGCGAAAAGCTACAACCCGAACGAGGCCGACTGGTTCGGCGGGCGCTGGGCGGGCCTCAACAAACCGGCCGATCCCGAAACGGCACGCCGCAATATCGATACCGCTATCGAGCCGAAGATGTTCGACAGCCTCGGCCGCGTGCTTACCGAAGTGCCCGACGATGTGAACATCCATAAAACGCTCGGACGCGTGCTCAAGGCAAAGGCCGAGATGTTCAAGTCGGGCGAAGGGTTCGATTGGGCCACAGCCGAGGCGCTCGCTTACGGCAGCCTTGTCATGGAAGGCTATAACGTACGTCTATCCGGACAGGATTCCGGCCGCGGCACCTTCTCTCAGCGTCATGCCGTCTGGGTCGACCAGAACGATGAGAGCAAATACATCCCGCTCAACACCCTGCCCCATGGCAAGTTCGAGGTGCACGATTCCACGCTGTCCGAATACGGAGTGCTCGGCTTCGAGTATGGCTTCGCGATGGCCGATCCCAAGACGCTTGTGCTGTGGGAGGCGCAGTTCGGAGACTTCGCCAACGGCGCGCAGATCATGATCGATCAATATATTGCATCGGGCGAGGTAAAGTGGCTGCGCGCCAACGGCCTCGTGATGCTGCTGCCGCATGGATATGAGGGCCAGGGACCGGAACACTCCTCCGCCCGGCTCGAACGGTTCCTGCAATTGTGCGCGAATGACAACATCCAGGTCTGCAACATCACGACGCCGGCCAATTATTTTCACGTTCTGCGCCGCCAGATGCTGCGTCCATTCCGCAAACCGCTTATAATCATGACGCCGAAATCGCTGCTGCGTCATCCGCTGGCGAAAAGCCCGCGAGAAGAATTCGAGGGCGAGCACCACTTCATGCGGATCAAATCCGACATGACTGAAATTCCCGATGAGAAGGTCAAGCGGCTGATCCTGTGTTCTGGCAAGGTCGCCTACGATCTGATGGAAAAGCGCGACGAGGAAGGGATCGACGACATCTCGATCGTCCGCATCGAACAACTCTATCCTTTCCCCGGCGAACCGCTGACCGTCCGGATCAAGCGCATGACCAATCTCGAAGAGATCGTGTGGTGCCAGGAAGAGCCGAAAAACAACGGCGCGTGGTTCTTCGTGGACCGCCTGATCGAGCTGGCGGCGCGCGAGGCCGGCTTCGACGGCATGCGACCGATTTATGCCGGGCGCGAGGTCGCAGCCTCACCCGCCACCGGCCTCGCCAAGCGGCACAAGGCCCAGCAGGAAGGGCTCGTATCCGTCGCGCTCGACCTCGCCAATGTCGGCAAGACGAAAAATCGCAAACCCAAGGGGCGCGGCGGCGCTGCCAAAGCCTATTCCTGAGGAAACACCCTTCGAAAGGGATCAATTGTCATGAGTACTGAAATCACCGTCCCGGCACTCGGGGAATCTGTCACCGAAGGTTCGATCGGCGAATGGCTGAAGCAGCCGGGCGATGCGGTCGCTGCCGATGAGCCGATTGCCAGCCTTGAAACCGACAAGGTCGCAGTGGATGTGCCCTCCCCAGTCGCTGGCGTACTGCAGGAACACCGCGCCGCAGTCGGCGACACTGTCGAAGTCGGAGCAATCATCGCGATCATCGAAGAAGGCGCGACGGGCGCCGCTTCCGGGGAAGAAGCCGGGCGCAAGGCGCAGCAGGCCGATGCAGGTGAAGAAAAGCGCGAAGAAGCGGACAAGGATCTCGCGAATGCTGCACAGACCCTGTCGCCTGCCGTGCGCCGCGCGGTGCTCGAACACGGGGTCGACCCATCGACCATCAAGGGCACCGGCAAAGATGGCCGGCTGACCAAGGAAGACGTTCTGGCCGCAGCGAAAGCCAAAGGCGATCCCTCGCCTGCGCCTTCCCCTGCCCCAACGCCGAGCCCAGCTCCGGCGGTTGCCACAGGCGAGCGTAAGGAAGAGCGGGTCAAGATGACGCGCATGCGTCAGACCATCGCCAAACGCCTGAAGGGCGCTCAGGAAGAAGCAGCGCTTCTCACGACATTCAATGATGTCGACATGTCGGCCGTCATCGAAGCGCGTACCAAGTACAAGGACATGTTCGCCAAGAAGCACGATATCCGCCTCGGGTTCATGGGCTTCTTCGCGAAGGCAGCGTGCCTCGCGCTGAAAGACGTGCCCAGTGTCAACGCATATATCGAGGGCGACGAGATCGTCTATCATGATTACGTCGATATCTCGGTCGCCGTGTCGGCGCCAAACGGGCTGGTGGTTCCGGTCATCCGCGATGCCGATCAGAAAGGCTTCGCCCGGATAGAGAAAGACATCGCCGATTTCGGTGCGCGCGCGAAAGAAGGCACGCTCACCATGGCCGACATGACCGGCGGCACCTTCACCATCTCGAATGGCGGCGTGTTCGGATCGCTAATGTCCACGCCGATCATCAATCCGCCGCAAAGCGCCGTTCTCGGTCTGCACAGGATCGAAGATCGCCCGGTCGCGGTGAATGGCGAAGTCGTCATCCGCCCGATGATGTATATTGCGCTTTCCTACGACCACCGCCTGATCGACGGGCGCGAGGCCGTGACTGCGCTGAAGATCATCAAGGAAGCGATAGAAGATCCGACGCGGATGCTTATCGATTTGTGACAGCTTCGCGCGCCAGCGCTTGAGCCTTAGCCAAAGCCTGTGCTTCGGGGACTTCGACGTCGGGCCTGACGCCGACACCCTGCCAGTTCGTGCCGGTCAGGGGGTGCTCCGACTTTCCTTCCGGCAGGTCCAGCGCAAAATGTGCGCTGACCCTGCGGTACTCGAATGGATGCGCCCCGCCGCCGGTGGTTTCGCCGACGATCGTTGCGCGTCCCATGGCCTGTAAGCTGTAAGCAAGCGCCTCTGCGGCGGAAAAGGTGCGCCCCGAAGTCAGGACATAGATCGGCTTGTCTTCACCGAATCTGCGTCCCGGCACCCAGGCAGGGATCGACTGATGCGTCCAGCGATCGCTGGGGCGATCATATGTCGAAAGAAACGGACTACCCGGCGCGACCAGATAGGCCATAACCAGTAGAACGGTGTCGGCCCCGCCCCCATTCTTCCTGAGATCGATGATCAGCGCATCGCCCTGGGCGACCGTGGTCATGGCGGCCGCAATCACGTCGCCGCCCATACCCGGTGGCGGAAAAGCGCGCAGGTCGAGCAACATCACGTTGCCGGAAAGCCGCTCGATCTTCTCTACGCCATGATTGACGCCTTTGCCGTACCACTGTGCGAAATCATCATTCAGCGTCAGTTGTTCGTCTTGGGCAGGTTTGGCAATCGGCTGCTCGCTGTAGGATAGACCGAGATGACCGTCGGCCGACACCTCGCGCAGCCGCGCGGTCACCGTATCGGCAAACTCGCGGCCGTCACTCGGTCCATCGATTGCACTTTGCAAATCCTGCAACGTCGCTGCCAGGGCCTCGACTTTCTCGCTCTGAACATAGCGCGCTTCGATGAGTAGCTCGGCATTATACAGCGCCTCGCGCTGCTCCTCCGGAGAAACCGGTTCGGCCAATGCCGCGGTGGAGATCAGACATGACGCCGCCATCGCCAGAAAACCCTTCATCGTTCTGCTTCCTTTCTTGCGTCTTCAATCCGTGTTCTGAAATCGCGCCGCTCCAGCGCGGCGAGTGATTGGCGGAGCACTCTTGCAAGCGGTACAGGAAGCTCCGCACCCAGATCGTCCGCCGCCTTGGCCACTGCCGCCCAGAGCGGCCTCAACGTTTGAGCTGCGGACACTCCCGCCGCCGATAACGCTACGGTCCGGCATCGACGGTCTTCGCTCTCAACATGCTCGATAAATCCTGCGGCAATCATCTGCGTGACGGTTTGCGTCATTGCGGGCTGTGACACGCCTGCGCTCTTGGCAAGGTCGCCTATCGGGGCACTCTCCGCCGTCAGAAGCGCGCGCATGACCGGATAGTAGCGCGAACGCATGCCGGGGACCGTTTCCGCGTAGATCTCCTCGACCACCGGATCGAGCCGGCCAAGGAGGCTACGAAGCAGGGTCCCCAATCCTTCGGGAGGTTGTTCGAGGTAATTCATATAAGCGCTTATATGTCTGGATTCGCGGCCTGGCAAGTGTTGCCTTCCCCCGGCGAATGATTATGTGCCGAAGCCAATCATTCGACCCACATCGAGCGGTCCAAAGGTGCATTCGACTATGGCTGACAATTCCTACGATTATGACGTTCTTGTTATCGGTGCCGGCCCCGGCGGATATGTTGCGGCGATCCGCGCCGCGCAGCTGGGGCTGAAGACCGCTTGTGTGGAAAGCCGTGAGACATTGGGCGGAACATGCCTCAATGTCGGGTGCATCCCCTCCAAGGCGCTGCTCCATGGATCGGAACTGTTCGAGGAGGCCGAAGGCGGTCATTTCGCGACGTGGGGCATCACCGCAAAGCCAAAACTCGACCTGACCAAGATGATGGCCGAGAAATCGAAGGCGGTCGGCGAACTGACCGGCGGCATCGAATTCCTGTTTAAGAAGAACAAGGTCACCTGGATCAAAGGCCACGCTGCATTCCAGGATGCGCACAGCGTGAAGGTTGGCGGTGAAACCGTAACGGCGAAAGACATCATTATCGCCACCGGCTCCAGCGTCACTCCCCTGCCCGGCGTCGAGGTCGATAATGCGGCAAAACGGATCGTCGACAGCACCGGCGCCCTCGAACTCGAAGAGGTGCCCGAACATCTCGTCGTAATCGGCGGCGGCGTCATCGGGCTGGAGCTCGGTTCGGTCTGGCGCAGGCTCGGCGCGAAAGTCACCGTGATCGAATTCCTCGACCAATTGCTGCCCGGTATGGATGCCGACGTGCGCAAGGAAGCCGGCAAGATCTTCAAGAAGCAGGGCATGGAGCTCATGCTCGGCCACAAGGTCACCGGCGCGAGTGTAAAGGGCAAGACCGTTTCGCTCACCGTCGAAAAGGCGGCAGGCGGAGACGAACAGACGATCAAGGCGAGCCATGTGCTGGTTTCGATCGGACGCCGCCCCAACACGGAAGGCCTCGCACTCGATGCCATCGGGATCGAGACGAACAAGCGCGGGCAGATCGAAATCGGTCACGATTTCCGCACGAAGGTCGACGGGGTCTGGGCGATTGGCGATGTCGTTCCCGGTCCGATGCTCGCGCATAAAGCCGAAGACGAAGGGATCGCCTGCGCTGAAAACGTCGCTGGACAGACCGGCATCATCAATCACGATGTCATTCCGGGCGTGGTCTATACGATGCCGGAATTTGCCGATGTCGGCATGACCGAAGCGGAGGCCAAAGAGGCAGGTCACACGGTCAAAGTCGGGAAATTCCCGATGATGGCGAACAGCCGCGCGAAGGCCAACCGCGACACCGAAGGTTTCGTTAAAGTGGTGGCCGATGCGGAAACCGACCGCGTGCTTGGCGTGCACATCGTTGCGAGCCTGGCAGGAACCATGATCGCACAAGCGGCGCAGGCCATGGAATTCGGCGCAACGTCGGAAGACATCGCCTATACCTGCCACGCTCACCCAACCCATGCAGAAGCGCTGAAGGAAGCGGCGATGGCGGTGCAAGGCAAGCCGATCCATATGTAAGGACGTACGAATATGGCCCGTTCAGTTGCGATCATTGGAGCGGGCCAGATCGGCTATGCGGCTGCGCGGAACTTCGCATCTGTAGGCTGGGACGTCGCCGTTTATGCCAGGACGATCCCCGATTGGCTTGATCCCGAGCGCTATCGCTTCGTTGCTTACGTCGCTGGCCAAGAAAAAGCTCCCGGCGCGAATGTGATCGTCGATACCATCGCTTTCGACGAGGGGGACATCGCCGCTTACGACCCGGATAGCGTCGATCGGCTAATCGCGGTTTCGTCGGCCAGCGTCTATTGCGATGCGGAAGGCCGCACACTCGATGAAGCGGCGCAGAATGGTTTTCCAGAATTTGCGGCACCGATCACCGAAGAGAACCCGGCGGTCGCCCCAGGTTCCGACACGTATTCAACCCGCAAGGTCCGGATGGAGAATTGCGCACGTGATCTGTTCGGTGATCGAGCCACGATCTTGCGCCCCTGCGCGATCCATGGCGCTTGGAGCCGCCACCCGCGCGAATGGTGGTTCGCCAAAAGGATGATCGACGGACGCGAACGGATACCTCTTCTTGTTCAGGGAGAAAGCGTCTTTCACACGACCGCGGCAAACATGATTGGCCAGTTCGCGGTGCATGCCGGACAACACGCGCTCGGCGGGACATTCAATGTCGGGGATGCAAATCCCCCATCTGTAATGGAGATTGGCGGAGCCCTTGCCACGCTTTTCGGGCGTGAGGTGGAATTCATCCCTGTCGAGGGCACGGACGGCGTAATCGGGCGCACGCCGTGGTCGGTCCCCCGTCCCTTCACCGTCTCGCTTGACCGCGCCAATGAGAGCGGTTTCGATGTGTCGGGCGGCTACAGCGCCAGTGTCGGACCCGCAATCGAATGGCTCACAAAGTTCGATCCCGCTGGCTGGTCCGACGCCTTCCCGCAGCTTGCCGCTTATCCGTGGGACATGTTCGATTACGACGCGGAAGACCGGTTTTTCGATCAATTGAACTAGCAAACGCAAAGCCTCTTGCGCTTCGCTCGCTTTGACGTATGTGTATTGCCTAGTTGATACAGCAATACGGATGGGATCATGATAACTCGAAAGTCTTTCGCCGGAATTTTGGCAGCAGGCCTCACTCTCGCCTCATCCCACGCCTTCGCGCAATCGGACGATGCTGCGCCGCCTGCAGAGGTCATTAAAGTGGCCACGAATGCGCTCGAGCAGGACAATATCGCCGGTATCGCAATGGCCCGTATCGAGAATGGCGAGGTCGTTTGGACGGGATATTGGGGCGAGCAATCTCCGGGCATTCCCGTCACAGCCGACACGGCTTTCAACACCGCGTCGGTGGCTAAGACGATCATTGCGGAGACTGTCCTACGACTGTCGGATCAGGGGAAAATGTCGCTCGATGATCCGATAACAGACCACTACAAGCACCCCGATCTGGGCGACGATCCACGCTATGCCACGCTGACACCGCGGATCCTGCTGTCGCATCAGGCTGCACTGAAGAACTGGCCGTGGAATTACGACGATGACCGAATGGCTTTCACAGGGACGCCCGGGACCGGACAGCTCAGCTATTCAGGTGAGGGCGTGGAAATCGTTATGCGCTATCTCGAGGCCCGCTTTGGCAAGACCTACCCTGAGCTGGCGGAAGAGGTCGTGTTCGAACCGCTAGGGGTCGAAGGCATCGCGGTCGGGCGTGAAGATTGGCTGGAGGGCCGCGTAAGCGAACCGCGCGGAGGCGATGGCACCGTGTACCCGCCGTTCACAGGCAGCGGAAGCGGCGGCCTGCTCGCGATCGGTAACTATACCGCTGCCGACAATCTTTACGCGACGGCTCCCGGCTACGCGCAATTGCTCATCAAATTGATCGAAGGCGAAGGGCTCTCTCAGGAAATGCAGGCTGAGCGCGCAGCACTGCTTTCCAGTTCTCCAGACGAGATGGGGTATTTCTGCATTGCCGAGGCCGACGATTGTCCCGATCCCATCGGCTTTGGCGTCGGTTGGGGCTTGTTCGGAGAGCCAGACCGCACCGTGCTCAACCACGGCGGAAACGATTTTGCCGAACATGCCCAGGTCTATTTCATTCCCGAGACGCGTGAAGGCCTGGTCCTGTTCGTGAATGGCGGAAATGCCTTCCCGACTGGTATAGACCTGATCCTTGCCGTCGATCCCGAATTGCGCATGGCGAAGCATTTCGACGCGCTGATAAAGCGAATGAGAGAGGCCGAAGGCGGGTAAAACGCACGCCGAAATCCGCGCGTCGCCAGAACCGCTATGGCGAACCGCATTGGCTTACGGTATCGGCTGATGCCGGCGCGCGGACTCGCTTTGCAGCTGCGCCAGTGTAACTGTGCCTGGGATCAGGGGGAAACCGACAAAGTGGCCTATCCGACGCTCACCGATAAACCCGGTGCGATCGCCACGGCGGCGGCGATCCGTTCCGGCGAAATGTCACCGATCGAGGCCGTTGACGCCGCAATTCTGCGGATCGAGCATCTCGATGCCGAGATAAACGCGGTCGCCGTGCCCGATTTCGACCGGGCCTGCGACACAGCACGCGCCATGACCGGCCAGACGCCCGGTGCGGACCAGCCGCTTTTCGGCGTGCCGATGACAGTCAAAGAAAGCTTCGATGTCGAAGGGCTGCAATCATGCTGGGGCCATGAGCGGCTGATAGACTACATCGCTCCGCGCGACTCGGAACTTGTCCGCCGGTTGAAAGCGGCAGGCGCGATCATCATCGGCAAAACCAACGTACCCATCGACCTATCCGACTGGCAGAGCTTCAACGCCGTCTATGGGCGCACCAGGAACCCGCACAATCCAGAGCGATCCCCCGGCGGATCTTCGGGAGGGGGGGCGGCTGCCGTGGCCAGCGGCATGGTTCCGTGCGAATACGGCACCGACATCGGCGGGTCAGTGAGAGTGCCCGCCCATTTCTGCGGGATTTGGGGGCACAAGACGTCCTGGGGCCTCGTCAGCAAACGCGGTCACGATCATCCACAAATAGCCCGCCGTAAAGGCTTCACTGCCGCCCATGACGGTGCACTTTCCATCGCCGGACCACTGGCCCGCAATGCTGCAGACCTGACCCTGCTGACCCAGCTAGGTGCCACCATCCCACTGCAGCGCAAGTCGAGGCCGCTGCGCGATTGCAGGGTGCTCGCAATAACCGAATTTCCGGCAAGTCCCGTCGATGCCAGCGTTTCCGAGCCGATCGATTGCGCAATTGAGGAACTGGTAAGAACCGGGATAAAGGTTGAGCGGGCAAGTGCCCTGATCCCCGATCTGGCCCAGCAGCAGGCCGACTATCTGCGCATGCTCAATATCGCGTTGGCGCGGGGCGCGCCTTCGCCCGATGGCAAGCGCGCCAGTGCTGCAGACTGGTTCGATCTGCTGGATGCGCAGGCCGCCAACGAATTCGCATGGGCCCAGTTGTTCGAAACGTACGATTTCGTCTTGGCACCGCCCGCGCCGGTGCTTGCGATCCCGCATCTCGATGGGTCGGTCTTCAATGCGACGATCAGGGTCAACGGGCAGGATATCCCTGCCGGTGCGGCCCTTGCATGGGCCGGGCTCGCAACATTCCCCAACCTGCCATCGACAGTGCTGCCTATCGGTGAAAGCAATTACGAAGGGACCGCCCTGCCCTGCGGAATGCAGGTTATCGGGCCGCGCTGGAGCGATCTCGATTGTATCGACGCGGCCGAGGCCATCGCCCAAATCCTGCACGGCTGAGACCAGTGGCTGCATGTATGCGCGCGCTCGCCCGGTGGCACGTCTGGCTAGGCTGGCTCGTCGGCGTGCCTATCGTGATGTGGACCGCGACCGGCCTTTTCATGGTCGCCAAGCCAATCGAGGAAGTGCGCGGCAATCACCTGCGCATTGCCCAGAACGAGGAACACGAGACCCTTCCTCCGGGAAATCCCGCTCCGATTGCATTTCAGCTGGAGAATGCGGCGCCAATCCACTCGTTCGAAACGCGGATGCAGCGAGGGAGAGCCGTTACGTTCATCACCTATGCGGAGGGCACGATCGAGCGCTTCGATGCAATCACCGGCACACGCATCGAGCCGGTCAGCGCGGCCGAGGCGCGGTCTATCGTGGCGCAGGAGATCATTGGCGGCACCAGCGCCGAGCGTGTGACGTTTTTCGAATCCGACGAGGTGCCGGTCGATTTTCGGCGGCCGATGCCGGTATGGCGTGTGACGCTCGAGGATGGCACGCATATCTATGTCGGGCGAGAGACCGGCGATATCGAAGCGGTCCGGACGCGTTGGTGGCGCTGGTTCGACATCATGTGGGGACTTCACATCATGGACCTTTCCGAGCGTCAGGATACGAGCCACCCAGTCCTGATCCTTTTCGCGGCTCTCGCATCGATCGGCTCGCTCATGGGTTCGATCCTGATGTTCCGCCGCCGAAGATCGCGTATGGCTGGCCGACCACGTAGCGGAGGCACATGATGGACGAGACAGTTCTCACCCCGATACTCGACATTCTCGATATAGCCGGGATCGCGATCTTTGCGCTTTCGGGTGCAGTCATCGCGGCAAAGGAACGCCAGACGTTTGTGACTATGGCGTTCTTTGCGCTCGTGACCGGCGTCGGCGGCGGAACGGTCCGCGATTTGCTCATCGATGCGCCGGTGTTCTGGATCACCGATCCTTGGGTGGCGGCGGCGTGCCTGTTCACAGCGCTCATCGCGTGGTTCACACCGGTCAAGTTATGGCAGGGCAAATTGTACGATTTTGCCGACGGCGCCGGGCTCGCCGCGTACGCGGTGCTCGGCAGTGCCAAGGCGCTGGCCTATGGCATTCCGCCGGTGCCCGCCGTTCTCATGGGTATCATAACGGGCTGTGTCGGCGGGATCATTCGTGACGTCGTGGCAGGTCGGCCTTCGATCATAATGCAGCCCGAACTCTATGTGACCGCAGCGGCGCTGAGCGCAGCGATTACCGTTATCGGCATGACTGCTGCACCGCTCATGATGCCGACCCTCATTATCGCCGATGGCTGGATCTGGGGCGCGGCCTTCCTTGCCGGGATGGCCCTGCGCGCAGCCGCTATCCAATGGCAATGGGGCCTGCCAAGCTACGGCCGGGATAGAGAAGCGGCTGAGCCGATCCCTACCCCGCCATCCGAAGACAGGCTTTAACCGCCGATATCGGCGTCGATTTCCTCGCTCACCTGCTCACCCGGTATCGGACCACCGGGATAGGCCGGAAGTGGTTCATCCGTTCCAGCAATGGCTGCAGGCTGAGCAGCATTGGCCTCACGCGCGGCGATATAGCTCGCGTCAGTCCACTGCCTGTCATCCCCGCGCGCTCTCACTGCAGCGTCCGGATCGAACGACGAGCCACGGAAGCTCCCGTAATTGATGTCGTCCACCCGGCCTTCATTGTCGATCCGGCAGCTGAAGCCCTCTCCATTGAAGAGTGCGCCTGTCACAACCCAGCCCTGTGCTGTGCGATCCACGCCATCGACAGTGTCGACCCGGACGTCGCGCTCGATCTGGCGGACGCATTGGTCCACCGCGTTATCGAGCCCGGAAGCCGAAGCATTGTAGCCGCGACGGTTATCGCGGCGATCGTAATCGCGGTCGCGGCGGTCATAGTCACGGTCACGGCGGTCGACGATGACAACGTCGCGATCACGGTGACGGCGGTTGTTGTTGGCGGCGCTCGCAACGGCTGCGATCCCGCCGAGGATCAACACACCTGCGAGGATGTCTCCGCCCCTGATCCCCCGGCGGCGATGCCAACCGCCCCTGCGCCAGCCCCGGCGTCCCCAGCGGCGCCATTCACCCGACTCGAATTCGCCATCATAGGCGCTGTGATCGAAATCGGCGTAGATAGAGCTGCCCACGCTTGCCGGAAGTCTAGGCAAATCGTCCGCAGCGGCCGGTGTAGCGGTCATGGAAATGGCGGCAATCAGGCCGGCGACAGCCCCGGTACGGCTTTTGGAAAGCATGAATGCTCCCTCCTGTTTACGAAACGAGCGGCCACCAATCGCCCTGGAATGGACACGCGCATAGACGGCTCAGGCTTTCGGGTGCCTGAACCGCCTATGAACTTGCCAGAATGTTGGTGAACGGGACGGTGGGAGGACCGCCCCGAACCCTCACAGCGAGCGATTAACGCAAACCGCGAATCTTGCGGAATTCGACATGGGGCCGCTGGCCGCGGCCGACGAAGCAGGTGAAGCGTCCGCGGTCGAAATCGCGGCGGCCATAACCACGCCCGCCTTCGACCTGGATGCGGCCTTTCACGCGGAAGCCATTGCGCGTCCGATCAACGTCGCGGATCTGGGTCACGTCGGCAAAGCGATATCCGCCAAACCTGCGTGCCTGGCGTTCGGCCGCCCGCACGCAGCGCTCGACCGCGCGGCGACCATTGTTGAAGCCGCGATCGTAGCGCACGCGGTGGTTGTAGCCGCGATGATCGCGTCCGCGCCAACGGCGGTCGCGGTAATCATCCCTGTCGCCATCGAATGCGCCAGCCAGCGCCGCGATACCACCGATCACCACAGCGCCTGCGATTATTTCTCCGGCGCCGATGCCGCGGTCGCGGTCGTAATAGTCATCGGCCATCGCCGGACTTGCCGTTGCCAGGGCCATCGCGCCAGCCGCGACAGTCCCGAGCGTGGCTTTGGCGAGTGTCTTTTCGAGCTTCGTCATGAGAGCCTATCCTCGGGTTGGTCGATGCAGGTTTGCGCCGACTGGATGTCCCATGTGGACGATTCGCCCTTTGATGAGCCTGAAGACCTCTTGCAGCTATTGTTCAGCTAATGGCGTATTTATATGAACGCCAGACTACTCCTCAGTCGAGCGCTGCCAGCACATCGCGAGTGAAGGCGGCGATGTCGAAACGTGTTCCGGAGGGGTCTTCGCCGCGCCGAACGATCACTACATCGCGGCTTGGCACGATCACCACGAACTGGCCGCGATTGCCCATCGCCGCATAGGTATCAGCAGGAACGCCCTCGGAATTGTTGAATAGCCAGAAGCTGGCACCATAACCGAATGGCCTGCCCTCTGGCTGCGGGCCCGACGGCGCCGCGACATATTCCGCCCAGTCCTCTGGCAGCACGCGCCTCCCATCGGGCAGCACCCCGCCATCGAGATAAAGCTGACCGAACTTCAACAGGTCCGCCGCTGTCGTCCAGACCTGGCTGGACAGGATGTAGGACCCATTGAAATCCTTCTCAGGAAAGGTGTGGTGCATTCCGATATCGGCGAAGAACGCGGCCGGCGTATCGATCTCTCCGGAAACCACGGCATCCACAGCCAGGAGCGTGTCGTTGTTGGCATAGCGAAAAGTCGATCCCGGCGCCTCGATCAGCGGCCAGCTCCGCGCGCGATCCTGAACGGAACTGCCGCCCCAATAGATCGGATCCGTGCGATTGCCCGGCGTGTCCGAGTACCGTCCCGAAGCCATACGCAGGAGATGGTCGATCGTGATCGCGCGGCGCGGATCATCGGGTTGGAGGCCGTCTATTGCCGGTGTGTTCGGATCGATACCATGTCCGTGAACGGCTGCACCGATCCATGTCGCGGCAAGACTTTTTGCGACCGACCATGTGCGCTGAGGCGACACGTCGCTGTACCCGTCGGCAAAGGCAGTACCCACCCGCTCGCCGTCACGCGCCACGATGATCGCGGTGGTCCGCGGAGTCTGGAGGGTATCATCACCCATAAAGCGCTCGAACACAGAGGCGAGCTCATCCGGCGTATCGACAAGGTCGTCTTCGCTCACCTGCAGCCTTTCACGAATTTTCAGGAAGGTGGACCGGTCATCGCCGGGCTGTACTTCGATAAGGCCTTCCTTCGACACAATCTGGCCTATCGGCTCAATACGGCATCCCTCGCCATAATTGGTGCTCGCAATGCGCGGAGGCATATCATCGGCCCATTCTACTGCGATGTGATGGAGATCGAGGAAGCGCTCGCGCCGATATTCCTTCGCCTCGAGATCAAGCAGATACGGCGCGTAATTCGGGTCGATACCTGCGAGATCCCACTGTTCAATCTCTTCAGGACGGCGGATTTGCCCGGTGGTTTCCCATGTATCCATGGCGCTGCACAGGAACAGCGCCTTATAACCCGCGGCAAGCGCTCGGTCGTAGCGGGTTTCGAGTTGGTGCTGGGCGGATTGGGCGAATGCGGGCGCGGTCATTGCCAGCACGGCGGCGGCAGCCAAAACAGTTTTGATCATGGTGCGCGACACTAGCTGCGCCGGTGCAAAAGAAAAGGGGCCAGCGGATCGCTCCGCCAGCCCCTTTGAAAGCGTTGATGCTGCGAAGCTTACGCCTCGGCGTATTCTTCGTTTTCGCTCATGACGGGGCCGCTGTCCTGGCCCTTCGCATCTTCGTCACGTTCGACGAATTCGATGATCGCCATCTGCGCACTGTCGCTGCCGCGGTAGCCGGCCTTGATGATGCGGGTGTAGCCGCCTTCGCGGTCGCTGTAACGCTCTGCAAGGGTATCGAAAAGCTTATTGAGCTGCGTTTCGTCCTGCAGGCGGCTCATCGCGAGCCGACGGTTAGAAAGACCGCCGCGTTTTGCCAGCGTGATCAGCTTTTCAACATAGGGACGCAGTTCCTTCGCTTTTGGCAGCGTGGTGTGGATTTGCTCATGCTTGATGAGCGCAGCCGCCATGTTGCGGAAAAGAGCCGTACGGTGGCCCGATTTACGCGAAAGCTTACGCTGAGAAATTCCGTGACGCATATTCTGTTACTCCGTTCGAAAGGGGCCCGTATGAGGTAGCCCAGTGCTGGCGGCGCTTTCCCGAAACCGGGCGGTGCGCCGCCGGAACCTGATTAACCCAGCAGCTCTTGTTCAAGCTTCTTGGCCATTTCTTCGATGTTCTCTGGTGGCCAGCCCGGGATGTCCATGCCGAGGCGCAGACCCATGCTGGAGAGAACTTCCTTGATCTCGTTCAGCGACTTGCGTCCGAAATTCGGCGTGCGCAGCATCTCGGCTTCGGTCTTTTGAACCAGATCGCCGATATAGATGATGTTGTCGTTCTTGAGGCAGTTGGCCGAACGCACCGAAAGCTCCAGCTCGTCGACCTTCTTGAGAAGGTAGCGGTTGAGCTGGTTGGCGTCGTCTTCCTGCGGCGCAGCAGCCTGACCGATCATGGCCGACTGTGGCTGCGGAATGCCGTCTTCGAAGTGGACGAACAAAGTCAGCTGGTCCTGGAGAATACGCGCGGCATAGGCCACTGCGTCTTCCGGGGTGACGGTGCCGTCGGTTTCGACAGTCAGCGAGAGCTTGTCGTAATCGAGCTCCTGGCCGACACGGGCGTTTTCTACCTTGTAGCTGACCTGACGAACCGGCGAATAGAGCGAGTCTACCGGGATCAGACCGATCGGCGCATCTGCTGGACGGTTCTGAACCGCAGGCGAGTAGCCTTTGCCGACGTCGGCAGTAAGTTCCATATTCAGCGTCGCGCCTTCATCGAGGTGACATAGGACAAGATCCTTGTTCATCACTTCGATGTCGCCCGAAACTGCGATATCGCCAGCCTTGACTGTCGCCGGGCCGGTGACCGAAAGCTGAAGCCGCTTCGGGCCTTCGCCTTCCATCTTAAGCGCGATCTGCTTCACGTTCAGGACCATGTCGGTCACGTCTTCGCGCACGCCGGCGAGCGACGAGAATTCGTGAAGCACGTTCTCGATCTTGATCGAAGTGATCGCGGCACCCTGAAGCGAGCTCAAAAGCACCCGGCGAAGCGCGTTGCCGAGCGTAAGGCCAAAGCCGCGCTCGAGCGGTTCGGCAACGAAAGTCACCTTGCGCTGCTTGTCGCCTTTATCCTTGATCTCGAGGGTGTTGGGTTTCTTGAGTTCCTGCCAGTTCTTCGTGTTGACGGACATGGATTTCCCCTAATTCGCTTTGCAGCGGGTTTGAAATATGTGCGGACCGGGGCGCTGCTGAAAGCGCGTCCGGTCCGTTGAAGTCTCGGCGGCCAGAACAGCCACCGGGCAAATCGGATCAGACGCTTAAATCAGACTCTGCGCCGCTTCGAAGGACGGACCCCGTTATGCGGGATCGGCGTCACATCGCGGATCGACGTGATGTTGAAACCGACAGCGGCGAGACCGCGCAGCGCGCTCTCACGGCCCGAACCAGGGCCTTTCACTTCGACTTCGAGGGTGCGGACACCGTGTTCGGCTGCCTTCTTGCCGGCATCGTCTGCGGCGACCTGCGCGGCATACGGTGTCGATTTACGGCTACCTTTGAACCCCATGCTACCGGCGCTGGACCAGCTGATCGCATTGCCCTGTGCATCGGTGATGGTGATCATGGTGTTGTTGAAGCTGGCGTTGATGTGCGCAACGCCGCTCGTGATGTTCTTCCTGTCGCGGCGTCTTACTTTACCGCCCGGTTCGCGTGCCATTTCTCGTATTCCTTATTGAATGCGGGTGAAGGAAAAAGCGTCCAGCCTAAGCTGAGCTTACTTCTTCTTCCCGGCGATCGGCTTGGCCTTGCCCTTGCGGGTACGGGCGTTGGTGTGCGTGCGCTGTCCGCGAACGGGCAGGCCGTTACGGTGACGCAGGCCGCGATAGGTCCGCAGATCCATCAGACGCTTGATGTTCATCGCGGTGTTCCGGCGAAGGTCGCCTTCCACCGTGTGATCTTCGTCGATGGTTTCGCGGATCCGCAGGACTTCCTCATCGGTCAGATCCTGCACACGTGCACTGTGATCGATGCCAAGCTTGTCGGCGATACGAACGGCCGTGGTGCGGCCAATTCCGTGAATGTAGGTAAGCGCGATAATAACACGCTTATTGGTGGGGATATTTACCCCGGCAATACGAGCCACTTAATTCTCCATGCTCCACAGAGGTTTCCGGCATTGGCGCCATCACCCCTATCTCAACGCTCACTGTGATGACGCGCCAAGTTCCCTTGCGAGCCTATCGGAGAGGCCGGCCTGAAACCGGGCTCCAAACGGCAAAAGTCCGGATGGCACGCATTTGGAAAAGCGTTGCCTGCCGGACTGGGTTCGCCAGGGTCGTATTTGGCGTGTCGAGTGAGCCGCGCGCTTACTGCGATTCTCTTCGGCAGTCAACAGCAGGCACGCGCATAAACCATCGAGCCGCCAATATGGGCAGCGCCGAAGCTGTTTCAAGTGGCACGATAACGCTTGCTCGCTTGCCCGTCAAAAGCGCGCTGGCGTAGCACGCAAGCGCACTCAATTGCTGTTGCGGATTACTCGTCGGCGTCGCTGGATGCGGCGTCTTCGCTGTCCGATGGCTCAGACGGCTCTTCGCCATTGCCCTCGTCATCAGAACCTATATCTGGCGCCGCTGCGCCGCCGTCTACACGACCCAGAAGTTCAGCAAGTCCATTGAGTTGCTGTGACATCACTCCGTCGACAGCCGCTGCGATGACGGGCGTTTCGAAGCGCATTTTCCCGCCGACATTATATTCCCACACGACGCGTGTACCGCCAGCAGCCTCGCTGATCGCTATGGTAAGGATACCTGTCACAGGTTCGCTTTGCAGCGGACCGAGAGCGCCTTTCATGCGCAGCGCCGATTCCGGATAGGCCTGGATCACACGCATGTGTTCCACGCTGCCTTCGAGAGTGATGC
The DNA here is from genome assembly GCF_019204025.1 of Erythrobacter ani. Lineage (GTDB taxonomy): Bacteria > Pseudomonadota > Alphaproteobacteria > Sphingomonadales > Sphingomonadaceae > Erythrobacter > Erythrobacter ani. The sequence goes on along the minus strand of NZ_JAGSPB010000002.1, from coordinate 857,463 downwards.
GCCCTGCATCCTCCGCCTCCGGAATGCGCTCGCAAAAACATCCGCCCGCCTGCGGTGTCAGGGTCAGATTGGTAGAGTCGGCAGACCACGTGTGGGCGGAATTCCACCAGCTCGACGGCGTGATCAGCGCGAGCCACACTTCTTTAGGCGTTGCATCGAGCACCGCCTCGTCGCGCGTGATGAAACCGTTTTCGCTCTGCTCGGTGACTTCCGCTGAAACCGGCATAGCGGCGGCAAGAGCGGCGATCGCTGCGGCCGCGGTGAAAAACTTCTGCATGACCCAAATCTCCCTTTGGGCGATGCTTATGCGATTGGCACGTCCAGCGAAAGACCTCTTGCGGGAAGCGCTTACGAAAGGATCGCGTCGATCGAGGCTGCGACCTCTTCGATGCCTGCCATCCCATCCACGCGCGAAACGATGTTCCGCGCTTCGTAACCGGGAAGGATCGGCGCAGTTTTCGCCCGGTATTCGTCCATGCGGGTGCGCACCGTTTCCTCGTTGTCGTCGGGACGGCGCTTGAATTCCGTCGCGCCGCACACATCGCACACACCTTCTTTGGCAGGGGGGTTGGCGGTATCGTGATAGAGCGCTCCGCAATTCGCGCAGCTGAAACGGCCCGTGATGCGCTCGACCAATGCATCGACATCCACGCCAAGCTCAATCACGTGGTCAAGGCTGCGTCCGTGCTTGGCGAGAATGCGATCGAGGTCATCGGCCTGCGCTGCTGTGCGCGGATAGCCATCGAAAATCGCGCCAGTACCCTGGTCCATTGCTGCGAGGTTGGCGTCGATCAGTTCCGAAACGATTTCGTCGGAAACCAGCTCGCCGCGGTCCATAACGGCCTTTGCCTTGAGGCCAACCGGTGTCCCGCCCTTCACTGCTGCCCGCAACATATCGCCAGTCGAAAGCTGGCGCATCGAATGACGCTCCACCAATCCAGCGCTTTGCGTTCCCTTGCCTGCTCCGGGCGGACCAAGAAGAATGATGTTCACCGACGAACCCCTATTATCTCGCGAACATCTCGCCGCGCGTTCAAACCGTCAGTCGCCTTCATGCGTTAACGCATGCGACCTTTCAACTTAGCCTTCTTGATGAGATCGCCGTACTGGTGAGCCAGCAGGTGAGACTGGATCTGGCTCAACGTATCGACCGTCACATTGACGACGATCAGCAGGCTGGTTCCGCCGAGGAACAGCGGGATACCCGTCTGGGCGATCATGTATTCTGGAATGACGCAGACGAGCGTCAGATAAATGGCACCGACGACCGTGATCCGGGTGAGAACGTATTCGAGATAATCGGCGGTCCGTTTGCCCGGGCGAATGCCGGGGATGAAGCCGCCGCCCTTCTTCAGATCTTCGGCGCGCTCTTCTGGATTGAAGACAACCGCAGTGTAGAAGAACGTGAAGAAGATGATGCCCAGACCATACAGGGTCATGTAGATCGGTTGCCCGTGGGCAAGATACTGGTTCAGCGTCACGATCACGCCGCCAAAAGTGCTCTCGGTATCGACCGAGTTACCAGCGAACTGGGAAATCGTCAGCGGCAGAAGCAGCAGCGAGCTCGCGAAAATCGGAGGGATCACACCTGCGGTGTTGAGCTTCAGCGGCAGGTAGGAATTGTCCTGTTGCATCATTCCATTCTGCGTCGCGCGCTTCGGATACTTCACCAGCAGACGCCGCTGTGCACGCTCGACGTAGGAGATAAGCAGGATCAGGATCACGACCATGATCATGAAGCCGATGATGATGCCCGGCGAAATCGACCCGGTGCGGCCGCCTTCGAACAGGTTGGTTGCGAAGGTCGGGAACTGCGCCACAATCCCGGCCATGATGATCAACGAAACGCCGTTGCCGATCCCGCGCGAGGTGATCTGTTCACCCAGCCACAGCAGGAACATCGTCCCGCCGACGAGGCTGATAACCGCACCGACACGGAACATGTAGCCAGGCTCAACCACGGCGGAGATGCCGTTTTGCGCGCTGAAGCTTTCCAGCCCGGCGGCGAGGAAATAGCCCTGGATCGCGCACAGGAATACCGTGCCGTACCGGGTATACTGGTTCAGCTTCTGCCGCCCGGTCGCGCCCTCTTTCTTGAGCGCGGCGAGAGTCGGATGGAGTGCCGAAGCCATCTGCACCACAATCGAAGCGGTAATATAGGGCATGACGCCGAGCGCGATGAGGCTCATCCGCTCAAGGCTGCCGCCCGAAAATGTGTTGAAGAGCTCAAGTACGCCGCCCCGGCCAAGATCGGCGAGGTTCTGCAACGCTGCCGGATTGACTCCGGGGAGCGGAACGTAGCTGAGGAAACGGAAGACGATCAGCGCACCAATCGTAAACCAAATGCGTTGGCGCAGCTCTGTCGCCTTGGCAAAATTGCCGAGGTTCATGTTGCTGGCGATATTGTCGGCGCGTGATGCCATTGTACTGAATTAATCCTGGTCTTGCGCCGGCCCGTCCCGGCTCAGAACGGATAGATAGGGTGCAGGAGGCGCGTTGTCGAACCCCCTGCCCCAGCTTTTATGGTATTATTTTGCAGCTTCGGCCTTTGCGGCCTTCACTTCGGCATTGGTGGGAGCGGTCACTTCGACGCTGCCGCCAGCCTTTTCAACGGCTGCAATCGCGCCCTTGGTCGCGCCGGTGACGACGAACTTGACCTTGGCCTTGATCTCGCCCTTGCCGAGCAGACGAACGCCGTCCTTGCCGCCGCGAACCAGGCCAGATTCGCGCAGTGCGTCTTCGGTGACGTCTTTCTTTCCGTCGAGCTTCTTGGCGTCGATCCATTTCTGGACCATGCCAATGTTCACCTCGGCATAATCCTTGCCAAACGGGTTGTTGAAGCCGCGCTTTGGCAGGCGCATGTGAAGCGGCATCTGGCCGCCTTCGAAGCCCTTGATCGCCACGCCAGAACGGCTCTTCTGGCCCTTCTGGCCGCGTGCGGCGGTCTTGCCTTTGCCGGAGCCGATACCGCGGCCCACGCGCATGCGACCCTTACGGGCGCCTTCGTTATCACGGATGTCATTGAGTTTCATGTTGCACTCGCTTTCGCTTTTGTTCGCGCTGGAGGAAAGAAACCCCGCCGAAGCGGGGCCTCCCAACTTGGTTTAGTCGACCACTTCGACGAGATGCGGGATCTTGGCGATCGCGCCGCGAACTTCAGGGGTATCCTGACGCTCGACGACTTTGTGCATCTTGTTGAGCCCAAGACCGATAAGGATCTTGCGCTGGCTTTCGGGACGACGGATCGGCGAACCGATCTGTTTGATTTTGACGGTTTTCTTGGCAGCCATTGGTCTTACTCCACAACTGCTGCGGCATCGGCCTCAGCCTCTGCCTTGTCTGCGCCGCCGCGGCCCAGGAGGTCGGCGACTTTCTTGCCGCGACGCTGTGCAACCGACTTCGGCGAAGTCTGGTTGACGAGCGCGTCAAAGGTGGCGCGGATCATATTGTACGGGTTGGACGTACCGACCGACTTGGTGACCACGTCGGCAACGCCGAGGCTTTCGAACACGGCACGCATCGGACCGCCGGCGATGATGCCGGTTCCCGGAGGCGCGGTACGAACGGTAACCTTGCCGGCACCGAAGCGGCCGTTGGCATCGTGATGCAACGTACGGCCTTCTTTCAGGGCGACGCGGATCATGTGCTTACGTGCAGCAGCGGTTGCCTTGGTGATGGCTTCAGGCACCTCGCGGGCCTTGCCCTTGCCGAAGCCAACCCGACCCTGGCCGTCACCGACGACGACGAGCGCAGCAAAGCCGAAACGTTTACCACCCTTAACCGTCTTGGAAACGCGGTTGATGTGCACCAGCTTTTCGATGATTCCGTCATCTTCCTCTTCGCGGCGACCGCCACGGCGATTGTCACGTCCACCGCGGCCACGGCCTCCGCCGCCACCACGATTGTCACCGCCGCGGCCACGACCACCACGGCCCTGTTGCCTGGGCTGTTCGGTCGGCTGAGCGCTCGGTTCGGCAGCGGCAGACTGATTGTCGGCAGCTTCCGAAGGTGTCTCTGCAACGGCTGGAACCTCGGCATCGGCTTTGGCAGCCGCTGCTTCGGGCGTTTCCGTTACTTCCGGCGCAGCCTGCGCTTCGGTGTTTTCTTCTGGTTTCTTGTCGTCGGCCATCATCAGAACTCCAGCCCGCCTTCGCGAGCGGCATCGGCCAGCGCTTTCACGCGGCCATGGAACAGGAACCCGCCGCGATCGAACACGACAGTGGTCACGCCAGCCTTCTTGGCAGCATCTGCGATGTCCTTGCCAACCTGAACGGCGGCATCGACATTCGCACCCGAGGACTTTGCCCCCAGTGTCGACGCGGCAGCGACGGTGCGGCCTTCGGCATCGTTGATAATCTGCGCATAGATGTGGCGGCCGGTGCGGTGCACCGACAGGCGCGGCTTGCCACCGGAGCGAGCGCGGAGTGCGCTGCGGACACGGCGACGGCGACGTTCAAAGAGAGAGAGCTTTGCCATCTTACTTCTTCTTCCCTTCCTTGCGGAAGACATATTCGCCGCGATACTTGATGCCCTTACCCTTGTAAGGTTCAGGCTTGCGCCAGCGGCGGATTTCCGCGGCAAACTGGCCAACGGCCTGCTTGTCGATGCCGGAAATTTCGACCGTGGTCTGATCGGGCGTTTTCACTTCGATACCTTCGGGCACTTCGAGATCGACATCGTGGCTGAAGCCGAGTTCGAGCTTCAGGGTCTTGCCCTGCGCCTTCGCACGGTAGCCGACGCCGGAAATCTCGAGTGTCTTGGAAAAGCCTTCGGTGACACCTTCGACCAGGTTCGACACCAGCGTGCGCTGCATGCCCCAATAGGAACGCGCCTGCTTGCTGTCGTTGGCCGGATTCACTTGGATCTCGCCCTCTTCGACCTTGTAATCGATGAGGTCGGACAGACCCAGTGTCAGCGTGCCCTTCGGGCCTTTCACGCTGAGCATGCCGTTTTCGATATTGGCCGTCACCCCGTTAGGGATCGCGACCGCTTTTTTACCAATGCGGCTCATCAGAAGACCTCCGCGAGCACTTCACCGCCGACATTGCCCTCACGCGCTTCGTTGTCCGAAAGGACACCGCGCGGGGTGGAGACGATGGTGATGCCAAGGCCATTGCGCACGATCGGGAGTTCTTTCGAACCCGAATAGACGCGGCGGCCCGGCTTGGAAACGCGGCTCACATGCTTGATCGCAGGTTCGCCTTCGAAATATTTCAGTTCGATCCGCAGCGCTTTGTGCTTGCCGGTTTCGTCTTCGCTGTAGCCACGGATGTAGCCTTCGCGCTGAAGTACCTCGAGCACGTTTGCACGGAGTTTCGAAGCGGGCGAAAGGACGCTGTCCTTCTTCGCCTGCTGTCCGTTGCGGATGCGGGTGAGCATATCACCCAGTGGATCGGTCATAGCCATTCGTCAGATCCTCACCAGCTCGACTTGGTCAGGCCTGGAATCAGGCCCTTGTTGCCGAGGTTGCGCAGTTCAATACGGTTGATGCCGAACTTGCGATAATAGCCGCGTGGGCGGCCAGTGGTGGAACAGCGGTTGCGCACGCGGGTTGGGTTCGCGTTGCGCGGAATTTCCGCCATTTTGAGACGCGCGATCAGACGCTCGGCTTCGTCGAGCGACTTGTCGTCGGCGATCGCCTTAAGCTTCTCGTACTTCGCTGCGTACTGCTTAACGAGCTTCTTGCGACGCTCATTCTTGTTGATGGAACTCAGTTTCGCCATTGGACTTAAGCTCTCTTACCTTCTGTTTCGGTCATGAAACGGCTCACGCCGCTTCTTTCTGTTCGCTCTTGGCTTCGCCCTGGAAAGGGAAGCCGAAAAGACGCAGCAATTCGCGCGCCTCTTCATCGGTGTTCGCGGTCGTGGTCACGATGATGTCCATGCCGCGAACTTTTTCGATCTTGTCGTAGCTGATCTCCGGGAACACGATCTGTTCCTTGAGACCCATCGCGTAATTGCCGCGACCGTCGAACGACTTCGGGTTGAGCCCGCGAAAGTCGCGGATGCGTGGCATTGCGATGGTTACGAGACGATCCATGAATTCGTACATGCGGTCGCGGCGCAAGGTAACCTTGCAGCCGATCGGCATGCCTTCGCGCAGCTTGAACTGTGCAATCGACTTCTTCGCCTTGGTGATAACCGGCTTCTGACCGGCGATCAGCGCCATTTCCTCAGCAGCGATCTGGACCTTTTTCTTGTCCTGGCTCGCTTCGCCCACACCCATATTGAGAGTGACCTTCTCGAGGCGCGGGACCTGGAGACGGTTGGTGTAACCGAACTTTTCAGTCATCGCCTTGACGATCTCGTCCTCAAAGCGGGACTTCATGCGTGGAGTGTAATCAGCCATCGATGGTCTCCCCACTCTTTACGGCAACGCGCACCTTCTTGCCGTCCTTCATTTCGAAGCGGACACGGGTGGGCGCATCATCCTTGGGATCGGCCACAGCAACCTTGGCGATGTGCATCGGGGCCGGAAAACGGTCGATGCCACCTTGTGGGTTCTGCTGGCTCGGCTTGCGGTGACGAGCGACGACATTGATGCCTTCGACAACGATCTTGCCATCTTTCGGCAAGACCTGCTGGACGGTGCCGGTGCGGCCCTTGTCCTTGCCCGAAAGCACGACAACCTTGTCGCCCTTCTTGATCTTAGCGGATGCCATCTTAGAGCACCTCCGGTGCGAGCGAGATGATCTTCATGAAGCCGCGGCCGCGCAGTTCGCGCACAACCGGGCCAAAGATACGAGTGCCGATCGGCTCTTCGCTCTTGTTCACGAGGACCGCAGCGTTGCTGTCAAAGCGGATCACGCTGCCATCGGGACGACGAACGTCCTTCTTGGTGCGAACGATCACGGCGCGATGAACATCGCCCTTTTTGACCTTTGCGCGCGGTTGAGCTTCCTTCACGGAAACCACGATCACGTCGCCAACGGAGGCAAACCGGCGCTTCGACCCACCCAGCACTTTAATGCACTGGACGCGCTTTGCGCCGCTGTTGTCCGCGACGTCGAGATTGGATTGCATCTGGATCATTGATCCGTTCCTTCTCTTGGCTTTCCGGGACTTGCTTTGGGCCTTAGAGACCGAAAACCCGCCCGGGAGTTCCTACGTCAAATTACTCGGCACCACCGGGGGTGGCTTCGGCGACTTCGAGATCGGCCTCGACTGCCTGCGTACCGCCGGCAACTACCCGATCCTTCACAGCCCAAGTCTTGGTCTTGGAGATCGGCTTGGTCTCCTCGATCCGGACGATGTCGCCCATGGAAAATTCGTTCTTCTCGTCGTGAGCGTGGTACTTCTTCGAACGGCGAATGATCTTCCCGTAAAGCGGGTGTTTCACCTTCCGTTCGACCAGCACGGTCACGGTCTTGTCGGTCTTGTCGGAGGTGACAGTCCCGACGAGGATACGTTTCGGCATTGTCTGCTCCTTACGCCTTTTCAGCGGCGGCTTTGACCGCACGCTCGTTTTGCAGCGTTTTTATCTGCGCGATATTGCGGCGCACCTCGCGAATACGCGAAGGCTTCTCCAGCTGGTTGGTCGCCGACTGGAAACGCAGGTTGTACTGCTCGCGCTTGAGCTCGGTCAGTTCCGTGCTCAGCTGATCATCGGTCTTCGTGCGAAGATCTTCGATATCGGCCATCATTCGCCTCCCAGGTGGCTGGTGTCACCCAGACGGGCGACGACTTTGGTCTTGATCGGAAGCTTCATCGCGGCGCGCTCGAAAGCGGCTGCTGCGATCGGTCCCGAAACGCCGTCGAGCTCGAACAGGATCCGGCCCGGCTTTACCCGAGCAGCCCAGTATTCGACCGAGCCTTTGCCCTTACCCTGACGAACTTCGGCAGGCTTCTTGGACACGGGCACATCCGGGAACACGCGGATCCAGAGACGACCCTGACGCTTCATGTGACGCGTGATCGCGCGGCGAGCCGCTTCGATCTGGCGTGCGGTGATCCGCTCCGGTTCGAGAGCTTTCAGACCATAGGAGCCAAAGTTCAGCGTGGTGCCGCCCTTTGCGTCGCCCTTGATCCGGCCCTTGAAGGCCTTGCGGTACTTGGTTTTCTTCGGTTGCAGCATGGCTTTTTCCTAATCCTGCAATCAGCGAGCCGGACGAACGCCGGAGGTCTGCGATTCCATCATCAATCGGTCCTGTGCGGTCGGATCGTGAGCGAGAATTTCGCCCTTAAAGACCCAAACCTTGATGCCGATGATGCCGTATGCAGTCAGCGCTTCGGTTTCAGCGTAATCGATGTTGGCGCGCAGCGTATGGAGCGGAACGCGACCTTCGCGGTACTGCTCGACACGGGCGATTTCAGCACCGCCGAGACGGCCGCCGCACACGATCTTGATGCCTTCCGCACCGAGACGCATGGCCGACTGCATGGCGCGCTTCATCGCGCGACGGAAAGCCACACGGCGAACCAGCTGGTCAGCGATACCCTGAGCGACGAGCTTCGCATCGATTTCCGGCTTGCGGATTTCGACGATGTTCAGCTTCACTTCGCTTTCGGTCATCGTGGCAAGCTTCTGACGCAGCTTTTCGATGTCTGCGCCTTTCTTGCCGATGATGACACCGGGGCGAGCCGCGTAGATCGAGATGCGGCACAGCTTGGCCGGACGCTCAATCACAACCTTCGAAATCGCTGCCTGTGTCAGATTCTCGACGATGTACTTGCGGATCTTGATATCTTCGCTGAGCAGCGCGGCATAGTCACGCCCTTCGGCGTACCAGCGGCTGTCCCAGGTGCGGTTGATCTGCAGGCGCAGACCGATCGGATTGCTCTTCTGGCCCATCTTACGCCTCTTCTTCTTCCTGTTCGCGAACCACGATACGCAGCTTGCTGAACGGCTTCAGGATACGGGTCGACTTACCACGGCCACGTGTGTGGAACCGCTTCATGGTGATCGCCTTGCCAACCGAAGCCTCGGCCACGACGAGCGCGTCGACATCGAGATCGTGGTTGTTTTCCGCGTTGGCGATCGCCGATGCGAGAACCTTGCTGGCATCCTTGGCCATCGCCTTCTTGGAGAAGGAAAGGATGTTCAAGGCTTCTTCGGCCTTCTTGCCGCGAATCAGCTGCGCAACGAGATTCAGCTTCTGCGCCGAACCGCGAATCTGCGTACCGACAGCCAGAGCCTCGTTATCCGCAACGCGGCGTGGTGATTTTGCCTTGCTCATTAGCGCTTGCCCTTCTTGTCGGCAGCATGACCGGGGAAGCTGCGCGTTGGCGCGAATTCACCGAGCTTGTGGCCGACCATTTCTTCCGAAACGGAGACGGGAATGAATTTCTGTCCGTTATAAACGTTGAAGGTCAGCCCAACGAACTGCGGCAGGATTGTGGAGCGGCGCGACCAGGTCTTGATCGGCTTGCTGCTGCCAGCTTCCTGTGCGTCCTCTGCCTTTTTGAGCAGGCTGAGCTCGACAAACGGACCTTTCCATACGGAACGTGCCATCGTGTCTTACCTCTTCTTCTTCGCGTGACGCGAACGGATGATCATCTTGTCCGTCTGCTTGTTCTTACGAGTGCGGGCACCCTTGGTCGGTTTGCCCCACGGGGTCACCGGATGACGGCCACCTGACGTACGACCTTCACCACCACCATGGGGGTGATCGACCGGGTTCTTTGCGACACCGCGTGTGAGCGGACGGCGACCCTTCCAGCGGGTGCGACCGGCCTTGCCGAAATTCTGGTTCTGGTTGTCGGGGTTCGAAACCGCGCCAACCGTTCCCATGCAATCGGAACGCAGATAACGCTGCTCGCCCGAGTTCAGGCGGACGATAACCATGCCGCGGTCACGGCCGACGAGCTGGACATAAGTGCCAGCACTGCGAGCGATCTGGCCGCCCTTGCCCGGCTTCATCTCTACATTGTGACAGATGGTGCCGACCGGCATCTGGCCCAGAAGCATGGCATTGCCCGGCTTCGTATCGACCTTCTCGCCGGCAAGAACAGTATCACCGACAGCGAGACGCTGCGGGCAGAGGATGTAAGCCAGTTCGCCGTCTTCGTATTTCAGAAGAGCGATGAAAGCCGTGCGGTTCGGGTCGTATTCGATCCGTTCGACAGTCGCGGGAACATCCCACTTGCGCCGTTTGAAATCGATGAAGCGGTACTTCTGCTTGTGACCGCCGGCGATACCACGCGAGGTGACATGGCCTTTATTGTTACGACCGCCCGTCTTGCGCTTGCCTTCAGTGAGCGACTTGACCGGTCCACCTTTGTGGAGACCGGACTTGTCGATCAGGATGAGGCCGCGGCGCGCGGGGCTCGTTGGTTTATAGTTCTTGAGTGCCATGATCCGCCTCAAATACCGCTGGTGATGTCGATCATCTCGCCATCAGCGAGCCTCACGACAGCCTTTTTGAAATCCGAACGCTTGTAGGGCTTGCCCCTCCAGCGCTTCGTCTTGCCTTTGGTGAGAATGGTGTTCACCGCGACGACCTTCTTGTCGTAGATCGCCTCAACCGCTTCTTTGATCTGCGGCTTAGTCGCGTCATTCGCCACCTTGAAAACCACCGCGTTGTTCTCCGAAGCCATAGTCGACTTTTCGGTGATGTGCGGGGCCAGGATCACGTCGTAGTGACGCGCATCGATGCCATCTTTCTTAGCCATTGAAGCGCGCCTCCAGCTTTTCGACAGCGTCCTTGGTCAGGACCAGCGTGTCGTGGTTGAGAATGTCGTAGACGTTGGCACCCGCTGCCGGGAGCACGTTCACGCCCGGAAGGTTGCCGGCAGCCTTCTTGAAGCCGTCGTCAACACTTTCGCCGTCGATCACGAGCACCTTGCCGGCAAAGCCGTGCTTGGCGAGGTGACCTTTGAGCGTCTGCGTCTTGGCTTCTTTCAGCGTGAGGCTGTCGAGGACAACAAGGCCGTCCTTCGCCTTGCTCGAAAGCGCCATTTTCAGACCGAGTGCGCGGATTTTCTTGTTCAGCGACTGGTTGAAATCACGCTTCCGCGCGCCATGGGCCTTACCGCCGCCGATAAAGATCGGAGCGCCGCGATCGCCGTGACGAGCGCCGCCCGAACCTTTTTGCGGGCCATATTTCTTGCCGGTGCGGGCAACGTCCGAACGCTCACGCGTGGGACGTGCGGTCGCACGGCGGTTTTCGAGCTGCCAGGTGACAACACGGTGCAGGATGTCTGCGCGCGGCTCGACGCCGAATACGGCATCGCTCAGCTCGATGTCACCCGACGCCTTCCCGTCGATTTTCTGGACCTTCACCTTCATGGCTTAGTCTTCCTTCTTCTCGTCGCCGGCGGGAGCGTCGGCTGCCGGGGCGCAATCGCCTGCGGCTGCTTCTTCGCCCTGCGACGGGGTTTCGATGGTCTCGCCTTTCGGAGCCTCGGCTTCGGTCTGCGGCGCAGCCGTTTCGACGAGCGCTGCCGGGAACGGAAGATCGTCAGCGGCGGCAAGCTTGATCGCGTCGCGAACCAGCAGCCAGCCATTCTTCGAACCAGGGACCGAACCCTTTACGAAGATCAGGCCGCGGTCAGCATCGGTACGAACCACTTCGAGGTTCATCTGGGTACGCTGGCGATCACCCATGTGACCGGCCATTTTCTTACCCTTGAACACACGCCCTGGATCCTGACGGTTACCCGTCGAACCGTGCGAACGGTGTGAGATCGAGACGCCGTGCGTTGCGCGAAGACCACCAAAGCCCCAACGCTTCATGGCGCCGGCAAAGCCTTTACCCTGGGTGTGACCGGTGATGTCAACTTTCTGGCCGGCAACGAAGTGATCGGCGCTGATCAGAGCACCGACTGGCGGCAGCCCTTCTTCGCTTTCGACCCGGAATTCTGCAACGCGCTTCTTCAGCCCGACACCGGCCTTGCCGAAATGCTCGCGCTGCGGCTTCGCCACGTTTTTCTGTTTTGCTTCGCCTGCACCCAGCTGGACTGCGAAATAGCCGTCCGTATCTGCGGTGCGGTGCGAGACGACCTGGCAATCTTCCAGAGCGAGAACCGTAACGGGCACGTGCCGTCCGTCCTCCTGAAAGAGGCGGGTCATCCCTACCTTCTTTGCGATCACGCCTGTGCGCATCGTCTAAACTCCTACACAGAGGCACCAAGGGACCATCCCAAGGTGCTTGCCAGCCCAAATTGTCATGCATCGCCCCGTCCGGGCTGAGTGCCGCCCCGCCCTGTCGGGCAGTTTGGCTAGACGGGGGACGCAGCCCGGTTAGAACCGGCGGTATCCCAATGTCTTGCCGATCCGGTTTCAGATCGACGGGGCCGTTGGAGCCCCGAAATCGCCTGGCGGTTTAAGGTCCGTCCAGAAAGACCGGTCGAAAAAGCGGCTTAGGCCAGCTTGATCTCGACGTTGACGCCTGCAGCAAGATCGAGCTTCATCAGCGCATCGACCGTCTGGGCGTTCGGCTGCACGATGTCGAGCAGTCTTTTGTAGGTGCGCACCTCGAACTGCTCGCGCGACTTCTTGTCGATGTGCGGACCGCGGTTCACAGTGAACTTCTCGATACGCGTCGGCATGGGAATGGGGCCACGAATAAGAGCACCCGTACGACGCGCTGTGTCTGCAATCTCTCCAGTAGCCTGGTCGAGAACGCGATGGTCGAACGCCTTGAGGCGAATACGGATATTCTGTGCTTCCATTACCTATACCGATGCGAAAGAGCCAAGGAGCGTTTTACCGCTCCCAAAAATAAAAGGCCCACCCTGTTTCCCCGGTTTCCCGGACGGGAGGCCCCATGAATTTCGTTGCAACGGAAACGAATCCCCGTTGGCTTGGTCGCGCATATACGTAGACGTGGAGATTCTGGCAACCCCGAAAGCCTACGAATTTCGCGCTAATCTTGCGAGGCGCCCGATACCGCTATGGGTAAAACGCGCCTCACATAAATTGGGGCCCGGCTCTCAGGTGAGAACCGGGCCCCGAATTTAATGCGCTCCGAAAGGAACGGCGACTTACTTCGTGATCGAGCTCACAACGCCCGAACCCACGGTACGGCCGCCTTCGCGGATTGCGAAGCGAAGACCTTCGTCCATGGCGATCGGTGCGATAAGCTTGACGTTGATCGTTACGTTGTCGCCCGGCATCACCATCTCGGTACCGTCGGGAAGGATTACTTCGCCGGTCACGTCGGTGGTGCGGAAGTAGAACTGCGGACGGTAGTTCGCGAAGAATGGTGTGTGACGGCCACCTTCGTCTTTCGACAGAACGTACACTTCTGCGCTGAACTCGGTATGCGGATTAACCGAACCTGGTTTCGCGAGAACCTGACCACGCTCGACATCTTCACGGCCGACGCCGCGGATCAGAGCGCCGATGTTGTCGCCAGCTTCACCCGAATCGAGCAGCTTGCGGAACATTTCAACGCCGGTAACGGTCGTTTTCTGCGTGTCCTTGATGCCGACGATTTCAACTTCGTCGCCAACATTGACCTTGCCGGTTTCGACACGGCCGGTGACAACCGTACCACGACCCGAGATCGAGAATACGTCTTCGATCGGCATCAGGAAGTCTTTGTCCACCGGACGATCGGGCTGCGGGATGTGGTTGTCGACAGCATCCATCAGTTCGCGGATCGACTTCTCGCCGATTTCTTCGTCGCGGCCTTCGAGAGCGGCGAGAGCCGAACCCTTGATGATCGGAATGTTGTCGCCATCGAAATCATACGAGCTGAGCAATTCGCGAACTTCGAGTTCAACGAGTTCGAGGATTTCCTCGTCGTCGACCTGGTCAACCTTGTTCATGTAAACGACCAGCGCCGGAACACCGACCTGACGGGCAAGCAGGATGTGCTCGCGGGTCTGCGGCATGGGGCCGTCGGCAGCGTTCACAACCAGGATCGCGCCGTCCATCTGAGCGGCACCGGTGATCATGTTCTTCACGTAGTCGGCGTGACCCGGGCAATCGACGTGCGCATAGTGACGTGCGTCGGTTTCGTATTCGACGTGAGCCGTCGAAATCGTGATGCCGCGCTCGCGCTCTTCGGGAGCCTTGTCGATGTTTGCGAAATCGACAGCCGAACCCATGACCTTGGTGATGGCCGCAGTCAGCGTGGTCTTGCCATGGTCAACGTGACCGATGGTGCCGACGTTTACGTGCGGCTTGTTCCGCTCAAATTTTTCCTTCGCCATTTCGAAAATAACCTCTGTTAGAAAATGAAATCGTGCGGGAGAAAGGCGGTGCCCGCTGAATCAGGCGCCGCCCCTATACCGGCTTGCTCGCTTAAGCAAGCTTCTCCTTAACCTCTTGCGCCACACTTGCCGGGACTTCGTCGTAGTGGCTGAACTGCATCGTGTACTGGGCACGGCCCTGTGTGAACGAACGCAGCTCGTTAACGTAGCCGAACATATTGGCCAGCGGCACGAATGCTTCGACTGCCTGGGCATTGCCGCGGCTGTCCGTACCCTGGATCTGGCCACGACGGCTGTTCAGATCGCCGATGACATCGCCGAGGTAATCCTCAGGCGTGACAACTTCAACCTTCATCACCGGCTCAAGCAGCTTGATACCGGCCTTCTGAGCCGCTTCGCGCATTGCACCACGACCGGTGATCTCGAACGCAACCGTGCTCGAGTCGACGTCGTGGTATTTGCCGTCGATCAGGCGAATGGTGAAATCGATGATCGGGAACCCGACCAGGAAGCCACTTTCAGCCTGCTCGCGCATCCCTTTTTCCACAGACGGGATGTATTCGCGCGGAATGTTACCGCCCTTGATCTCGTCCTCGAAGATGATGCCCTGGCCGCGCTCGCCCGGTGTCACGACAACCTTGGCTTCACCGAACTGACCCGAACCACCCGACTGTTTCTTGTGGGTGTAGGTGAGCTCGACTTCGCGGCCGAGCGATTCACGGTACGCCACCTGAGGTGCACCGACATTGGCTTCGACCTTGAATTCGCGCTTCATACGATCGACCAGGATGTCGAGGTGAAGCTCGCCCATGCCCTTGATGATCGTCTGGCCCGATTCGTGATCGGTCGTGACACGAAAGCTGGGGTCCTCGGCAGCAAGGCGATTGAGCGCGACGCCCATCTTTTCCTGGTCGGCCTTGGTCTTTGGCTCCACGGACAGCTCGATAACCGGATCCGGGAATTCCATCCGCTCGAGGATGATCGGCTTGGACGGATCGCACAGCGTATCACCGGTCGTCGTTTCCTTGAGACCCGCAATCGCGACGATATCACCGGCAAATGCCTCATCGATGTCCTCGCGATTGTTCGAGTGCATCAACAGCATGCGGCCGATCTTTTCCTTCTTGTCCTTTACCGAGTTCAGGACGCCACCCTTGGACAGCTGACCGGAATAGATGCGGGTGAAGGTGAGCGAGCCGACGAACGGGTCGTTCATGATCTTGAACGCGAGTGCGGAGAACGGCGCGTCATCGTTCGATTCACGCGTGTCTTCTTCGTCGCTATCGGGCTTTACACCCTTAATCGCAGGAACGTCGAGCGGGGAAGGCATGTAATCGACCACTGCATCGAGCAGCGGCTGAACGCCCTTGTTCTTGAACGCCGAGCCGCACAGCACCGGCACGAATGCGCGGTCCATTGTGCCTTTGCGGATAAGCCGCTTCAGCGTCGCTGCGTCTGGCTCTTCGCCTTCGAGATAGGCTTCCATGACATCGTCATCCTGCTCGACGACGGTCTCGATCAGCTTTTCGCGATACTCGGCAGCCTTATCGGCAAGGTCGGCCGGGATATCGATGTAGCTGAACTCGGCGCCAAGGCCGTCGTTTTCCCAAACGATGCCGCGATTGTTGACGAGGTCGACCACACCCTTGAGATCTGCTTCCGTACCGATCGGAAGATAAAGGACTAGCGGCGTCGCGCCGAGGCGATCGATGATCGACTGAACGCAGTAATAAAAGTCCGCACCGGTCCGATCCAATTTATTGACAAAGCACATGCGAGGCACGCCGTACTTGTCGGCTTGGCGCCATACGGTTTCGGATTGCGGCTCAACTCCGGCCACGCCGTCAAACACCGCGACCGCGCCGTCGAGTACGCGCAGCGAACGTTCGACTTCGATCGTGAAGTCCACGTGTCCGGGCGTATCGATGATGTTGATGCGGTGCTTTGGACCCTGACCGTCTTCGGCGGACCAGAAAGTCGTGGTCGCAGCCGAGGTGATCGTGATCCCGCGCTCCTGCTCCTGCTCCATCCAGTCCATCGTCGCGGCGCCATCATGCACCTCGCCGATCTTGTAGGACTTTCCGGTGTAGTACAGAATACGCTCTGTCGTGGTGGTCTTGCCGGCATCGATGTGAGCCATGATGCCGATATTGCGATAGCGCTCCAGCGGATACTCGCGGGCCATAATTTATTCCTTAAGCGTCAGTGGGGGCCGCCTGCGAAGCGGGTCGGCTCCCCATATAGTGACGATTGTGACGGGCGAAAGACGTGGCCAGGACCAGCCGCTCGCCCATCCACAATCTTACCAGCGGTAGTGCGAGAACGCGCGGTTCGCATCGGCCATGCGGTGCGTGTCTTCGCGCTTCTTCACGGCGTTGCCGCGGTTGTTGGCGGCATCCATCAGCTCGCCCGAGAGACGCGCGCTCATGGTCGTTTCAGGACGACCGCGCGCGGCACCGATGAGCCAGCGGATGGCGAGAGCCTGGGCACGCTCGGGGCGAACCTCGACCGGCACCTGGTACGTCGCACCACCGACACGGCGGCTGCGCACTTCGACCTGCGGCTTCACATTGTTGAGCGCGTCGTGGAACAGCTGCACCGGATCGGTCTTGGCCTTGGCTTCGACCGTTTCGAACGCGCTGTACACGATACCTTCTGCAACGGCTTTCTTGCCGTCCAGCATCAGGTTGTTCATGAACTTCGAAAGAACCTGATCACCGAACTTGGGATCAGGAAGGATAACCCGCTTTTCGGGCCTACGACGACGTGACATATTTCTAAACTCCTTCGGAGTGTCCGCTCATATCCATGAGCGTCCTGGCTGTGCCGGCCCTCTCCCCCGCCCTTCCACCCGGAGATTATCCGTGATGGCAGAAGGGCGGAGGAGAGGCCCGTCACAGCGCCTCAATTACTTCGGACGCTTGGCGCCGTACTTCGAGCGGGATTGCTTGCGATCCTTGACCCCTTGCGTATCGAGCACGCCGCGAAGGACGTGATAGCGAACGCCGGGAAGGTCGCGAACACGGCCGCCGCGGATGAGCACAACAGAGTGCTCCTGCAGGTTGTGGCCTTCGCCCGGGATGTAGGAGATGACTTCGCGCTGGTTCGTCAGGCGCACCTTGGCGACCTTACGCAGAGCGGAGTTCGGCTTCTTCGGCGTCGTGGTGTAGACGCGCGTGCAGACACCGCGCTTCTGCGGGTTCTGCTCCATCGCAGGGACCTTGGACTTGGCCTTCTGCGGAGTGCGGCCCTTGCGGACCAGCTGGTTGATCGTCGGCATAAGTTACTCTTCACCGTTATATTGGCGGCGACTTGGGAGTGATATGCGTGGAGGAAGCTTGGCAGAAGCGCCCTCGCCTGCACGGGCAAAGCCTGTGCGCGGGGCCATTCGACCAAGCTGAAACGCTCCACCCAGATCGGACCCTTCGGCCACCGGGTTACTTTGACGGATGCCCTACCAAGCGCGCCTTCGTGAGAAGGTTCGCCCCAATAGAAAAGGCTTTGCTTCTATGGGCAAAGCCTGCGGGACAGGACCGGCAATGTTCAGCTCTATTGTCTCAAGGGGACTCGCGAGGGGTCCGCTTGGATTGGGCGCAGATAGGGGAGTGTTGGATTTGGGTCAAGGACCTGGAGGCCAGCTTTTTTCGCGCTGTCACTGCGCAAACCCATGCTAATACACTCCCATGCAGCGACCGCGTGCCCAACCCCTGCAAATCGAAACCCGGCTGGAGAACGGCAGTCCGGTCTGCATCCGCACCATTCGCGAGGAGGACCGCGAGCTGATGCGCGTCGGCATCGAGAAAATGTCGCAGCGGTCGCGCTATCTTCGGTTCTTCTCCGGCGCGCGCTCCGCCCCCGAATGGGTGATAGAGCGCCTTGTCGCAGCCGACGGGCACGATCACATCGCATGGGGCGCGCTCGACATGGCCGGGGATGACAAGCCCGCGATCGGCGCAGTCCACGCGTTTCGCGACGAGGAAGACGACGATTGCGCCGAATTCTCGGTCGCCGTGCTGGACGAGTATCACGGCCTGGGCCTTGGCAAGCTGCTGACGGCGACCATCCTGCTCGATGCACGGGAAGAGGCAATCACCGAATTCGAGGTCAACATACTGGCGGACAATGCCGGCGCAAAGGACTTCACCCGCTCGCTGGGCGGGCGGTTGGTCGACAGCGATCGTGATGTTCTCGAATATGTACTCGACGTGGAAACCGCGATTGTTCGGCTGAAGGCGGATTGCGACCCGCCCGGCATTACAGAGGTCTTCAAGGCTTTTGCGTGAACGGCGGAAAAAGCTTGCCTGCATAGCGCCGCCCGAAAATATGAGGCCTTGCTTGTGACAGCAAGACCTGCGGGACAGGACCGGCAATGTTCAGCTCTATTGTCTCAAGGGGACTCGCAAGGGGTCCGCTTGGGCGGGGCGCAGGTCGGGGAACGGGGGGATCAAGGGTGAAGATCGTCGAGGTCAGTACCAAGTTTCGTTAACAAGTTCTTTGTTTTGGCTATGAAACTATTTCCCAGAGGAACATACTCACCCTTTGCCAGCATTTCTTGAAAGAATCGCTGTATTTGTTTTTTGTTGGGCTTCTTTGTTAGACGAAGGTGATCGCGAATTTTTTCACGCGCACGTTCATCGAGAAGGCTCTCTATATCTTTTGCGCCCGGCACATAATCTTGGATAGTTCTGAGCGCGTCCGACCTTGCTCCAAAATCACTGGAATAGCGCGCCTTTTCCTTGAGTCCTGCCCCATCAGAGTCCAACATGAAAAGGAACTTGGTGCCCCAACCAACGCTGAGGGAGATGAGAGCGCTGAAGGTCCCTGATCCGGTCGCTGGCAAGAGCCTCAAATCGTCAGGACCAAATCTTCTTCGTACATATTCGAGCAAGTGATAATCAGACTTTCCCTCAACAACAATGCTAGGCAGGGAATAATCGAATCGCGACGGAACCACGTCAAGACGATCCTTGATCGGCTGAAAATAGCTCGTGTCACTTGGGTTCTCATTGAGGAAAGCGCGGTACCTTGCAGCTCTAATGTCGAGAGCTTCATCATCAATTAGCGCGTTCCCAATTATGCTGCCATCAGGTGCGTCGGCTCTGTTCGTAACGATGAAGCACTGCTCAAGCCAAGCTGGGTCAATCATATAGTGGCTATGCGTGCTGTAGATGAGCATATTGTTGCCGGTCGCAATTTCAGGGAAGCTCTCTATCAGCTTTTGCTGAGCAGCGGCATGAAGGTTTGATGCGGGCTCATCGAACAAAAATAGGAGAGGGCGGCCGGACGCACTCGACACTCGGAACTGCGTAAAAAGCAAGAATGCGAAGAACCAACGAAATCCAAGCGAGCGATCATTCACCTTAAATCTTCGCGAACCATCCTTGATTTCAAACCAAACATAAATGTCATGTAGATCACTTGGCTCCAATGACTTAGTTTCTGCATTATATTTTCGGCCTTCCTCCAATTCATACTCGACCGCGACTTCTTTGCCGCTTGCATCTTCACCGAAAATCTTATTCCATTTTCCGAGCACCACGTGGGTCATAGATGCAGATGCGCGATCAACGATCTGCTTAACCTTTGCCCTTGAATCGCCCATCGTCCACTTGGGGAGGAACTCACTCCACGCCATAAGCAATTCGGGCGCACGCACGCGTCGAATTATGTCATCAGTCGTGTATCCTTGCCCGTCATTTGATAGAACATCGGCAAAGACTGATTTATAGAATCGACTAAAAGAACCACGCCGAGGAGTGAGGTAAATCCGGTCAGGAAAATCGAATATGAATGTGGGATAGTAAGCAATGGCTGGAACGTATGCATAGAAACAATTCCATATTAGCGATATATCTTCTGGCGTTTGTTTCCTAAAGTTTCTTTGCTTTTTCTTTTTTACCTTCGGAAGAAAGTCCATTTCGACGAAATCACCCTCGAAATCACCGCGGTCGAAGCGGTGGATCTTGTTGATAACGATTCTATCAGGAAAATCCCCTTTCTCAATCTGAAGATCGTATTCATCCAACGCATACTCGCGGATTTTCTCTTCATCGCCATCCTGCAGCACAACCGTTGCCTCAACTGAGACATCACCGGAAAAATTGGCAAGCTTGTGCCTTGGAACTCGAGCCTGGGCTATCGTGGCATCTTCTTCACTTTCCGCAGTAATCAATTTCCCGGATAGATCGTCGGGAGCAAAACTATGGATCGCTTCGAGCAGTGTGGTCTTCCCGCTTTCATTCAAGCCGACTAAGGAAAATACATTCACGTTAGTCAATGAACGAAGATCGACTGTCGTATCTTTGATACCTTTGAAGTTCTTTATCGAAAACTTCTCATAGCGCATACACTAGCTTCTCATATTTTAATTCATCTGCTGGCCAACCCTTATAATTACCCACGCAAACTGCAAATTTCATGGATGAGTTTTCCGCGCATAATTTTGCCTGAAGCAAGTCGCCTATCCGAATGGCAAGCTCGGAGATTGATTTTCCTACTTCACCGGAATGTGCATGTTCCCGCCGAGCCATGACCAAGCTCACCAACCATCGGAAGACCCCCCGCGAGGCCACCTCCGCCGTCGCCTTCTCCGCCGACCCGCCTGCGCCTGACGATCCGCTGCTTGACTTCGCACCGGTTCCGCACAAGCGGCCGCGTCGCAACTCGATCACGCCCGATCTCCAGCGCGAATTCATCGCGCATCTCGCCGCCACCGGGATCGTCACCTCCGCAGCCAGGCATATCGGCAAGTCCAAAGAGGCGATCTACAAGCTTCGCGAGCGGCCCGGGGCAGAAGAGTTCAACGCGGCGTGGGACGAGGCGCTCACCTGGGGCGTGCTGCGGCTGGAGGATTGCGCGATCGAGCGCGCCATGGCCGAGGGGCTTTACAACACCAGGGCGAATTCGATGCTCGCCTTCGTGCTCAGCTACCGGGGCCGCTACCGCGTCGACATGCGCGAGATCGTGCCCGGCCATCCGCTGTACGAGGATATTCGCGAGGAGGTGCTGGAGGACGCGCAGGCGGAGGGCTGGCGCCCCCCGGTCTAACGCGCGGGCGGAGCGGCCTTGTCCCGCTCGCTTCTGAGCAAGCCGTACCAATACACGTCGCACAGCCCGATATGGCTCGTCTCGTGCTCGCGAAAATGCGCCTCGCGGGTGAAGCCGAGGTCGTCGAGCAGGCGGATCGAGGGCCGATTGCGCGTGTCGACCTCTGCGGTGAGCTTGCGTGCGCCGCCTTCGTTTGTGGGAAGCGCGAACAGGTGTGCGACCAGGGCGGCTGTGCACTCGCGCGCGATGCCCTCGCCCTGACGGTCGCGGCACACGATGTAGCCGATCTCCACGAAACCGCTTTCATGCGCAGGGGAAGCGACGAAACGCCCGGCGACGGCGCCGCCTGCATCCTCGGCGATCCAGGTGCGGCCTGGCCATTCGGGATCGGAAAGCCAGCTCCACAGCTCCTCTTCATCGGCAAACGCCTCGCGCGTGAGATACAGGCACTGCTCGGGGTCGGACAGCGTGGGCAGCAGCGCGCCCGCATCCCCGCGCCGCAGCGGGCGCATGGTGAATCGGTCGGTAGTGAGGACAGGAACGTCGGTCATGCCCGCGCTGATACGCGAGGCAAGGCAGAGTGCAAGACTGGCCGGGTGCGGCGAAGCTACGCGGTGAGGAAGGCGACGAGCGCTTTCACCTTCTTGCTGCGCCATTGCGGGGTCGGCGCGACAAGCCAGTATGCGCGGCGGCTCTCTTCCGGATCGCCCTGCGCGAGCAATGTCCCGCTTTCGAGCGCGTGGGCGACCAGCGGCCGGGGCAACACCGTGCGCCCCATCCCGGCGAGCGCAGAGGACAGCGCCTGCCCGGCGCTCCCCGCTTTGATGCACGGCTTCACCCCTTCGGGAAGCGCTGCGCCGGGCCAGTCGATCCACGCATCGCGGTGCTGTGGCGCGGCGACGGTGACGCGCTCTGCCGGGGCGAGCTGGACCCCTTCGAGATCACCCGGCCCATCGACTAGGCGGATCGCGAGATCGAGGTTCGCTTCGGTAAAATCGGCGTTCTCATCCGCTACGAAGCTGTAGAGCACGCCGGGCGTATCGTTCTGGAACACGGCGAGGCGCGGGGCGAGCCATTCGGCGTAGAACTCGCGCGGGGCCGCGATGGTGTAGCGGTCTGAGGATTGCCCAGCCTGCATGGACTGCACGCTCTCTTCGAACCGCAGGAAACCCTCGCGCAAGGCATCGAGCCCGGCTTCGCCTTCCGGCGTCAGTTCCAACCCCTTGCTCGTGCGGCGAAACAGGACCACGCCGAGGTGATCCTCCAAGGCGCGGATTTGCTGCCCCACCGCTGCGGGCGTCACCGCAAGCTCATCCGCCGCGCGGGTGAAGGAGAGGTGACGAGCTGCCGCGTCGTAGACGCGCAGGGCATTCAAGGGGAGGTGCGTGCGTTTCACAGCGGCCTGCTTTAACGCGCTATGCGATCATCGCAAGCCACTGCGATGCGACCGGTCGCCGCGGCGTCCGATCAGCGGCGTAGTCAGCGGTTGTCGTCGGCGGTTTCTGGCGCAGCGAGCGGGAAAAACGGAATGCGCACCTCCAGCGGAGATCCATCGCCCCGCAGGAAAGTGTAGAACCCTTCCATCGAACCGTGCGGTGTCGTCAGCGGGCAACCCGACACGTAATCGTGGCTTTCGCCCGGTTGCAGCATTGGCTGCTCACCGACAACGCCCTCTCCATCGACATGGTTCACCATGCCGCGCGCATCGGTGATACGCCAATGGCGGGTGCGCAGCTGCAACGGTTCATGCGAGCCGTTCTCTATGCGGATATGGTAAACCCAAAACCACTTACCCGCCTCCGGATGGGATTGCTCGGGCAGAAAGTTGACAGCGACCCGAACGGTAACCCCGTCGGTCATGGCAGCGTGTTGGAACAGCTCTTTCATAGCAAACTCAAGGTAACGATTCTCTTTTGCGTAACAAGAGCACCAACCCGGTTAATCCCCGCTGTATTCCCAATCCGTTGAAATTTCGCCGAGGAATGAAGCCATCAATGTCCGCCAAGCCGAAGCGATCTTTTCGCACTGACGGATGCCGTCTGACGGGCTCTACCCCTTGGCCAGTTCTTCTTCGACCTGGCCTAGCCGTTCCTTACCAAAGAACATTTCGTAACTTGCTTCATCCGCGCCGTTCTTGCCGACGAACATGGTGGGTATGCCGAAGGCTCCGCGCTCGACTGCTTTGTCTGTGTTCGCGGCGAGGCCCTGTTTGACTTCGTCCGTTTGCGAGCGGGCGAAAAGGTCAGCCGCGTCGAAACCGGCAGCGGCGATCACCTCGCCCAGAGCCTCGGGATCGGCGATATCGACACCGTCTTCCCAGATTGCAGGCAGCAGGCTCTCTGCGAACTGGACGCCGCGCCCGTCCTGATCGGCGGCGAAAAGCATGCGCTGGAGGAGGATCGAATTGAACGGAAATTGCGGATGAAGCTTGTATTTGCTCAGCCCGTGCGTGGCGATGAAGCGCTGCATTTCGAGCATCGCGTACTCATTCTTGCCCTTCACTTCCGCGTCGCGAACCATTGGCGGCGCGTTGCCTGTAATGCGATGCATCCCGGCGAGAAAGACAGGCACGATATCGAGCTCTGCCCCGGTACGCTTGATTACGTTGCGCAGTGGCCACCAGACGAGGTAGGCGTTTGGGCTGACGAAATCGAAAATCAGCTCGACACGGTCGGCCATTTGCATTTTCTCCCGAATGAGCGCGATGACTTGCACGCGCGGAAGCAAAGAGCAAGGCGGGCGCGGCTCGGTTTAAACGCCAATGGGGTGAGACTCTTATTGGACGTCTGCGTTGAATTCGCCCAGACCGAAAGCGGACTTTCCACTTGCGACCCCAGTGTCAGACGCCAATATCAACAAGCCTACCTGACGAAACCGGACAGAGCTTTTGTGGGTGACATTTCTACATGTTCGTTTTGCATCTTTGGTAACTCTTGCTTGATACGTAGTAGGCCAATCTTGTTTCTTGCTGGGTAGTACGATGACCCGAGCGTACGAGTTCGACATCCGTGTATCTGCGAAAAGCAGAGCCCTGACTCGCTTGTTTATCTCTTCGGTGTTCGCGACGGGACTCATTATCTCTGGTCTCTATTTGCTTCCCAGATTTACGGTCTGGGACTCCTTAGCAAGCGCGCTGGCGACAGGGGACGGATGGGCATTTTTAGGACTCATCATGGTTGCTTTTGGCATTTATGCTGGCGTCAAAGTGGCCGTATTCGCCATAAAAAGCCTAGGTAAATCTGGATATTGGCATTTCCGATTGGCCGACGGCCATTTAAGTTGGGATGTGCCAGACCACATGCATGGCGAAGAAATAGGCTTTCGCTCAGCTTTGTCCGAAATCAGCTCAATCGAGTGCCGTACGATTGAAAGATGGGAGCAGGCAAATATCCGCGAGTATTGGCTTCACTTTCACGACCGCTACTCGATTCAACTCCAATCCTATTCAGGGGTCTCGCTGTCATGGCTGGCATTTCAAATCCGGGATGCCGGAATCGAGTACCGCGATACGACTATAGAAGGCTGACATACGCCCATGGGTTCGTTCAGTACTGAGGTGGGTCATTGGGTTCGCGAAGTTTACCGGAACCGGATAAAACGAAAGCCATCAAAAGCACGAAAAAACTACGTCCGTTTCCACGCTGCACAGCCAAAAACAAGACCGTCCGCTTCCCACCCCTTGTCGGACATATCCCAGCGATGATCGTGGCTCCGAAAGCGGCCGCTTTGAATGCAGCGCTCAGGCATGGACGACCAATCCGCTCAAACCGACTTCATCGGCGCCAGGCCCAGCTCGATCCCCGTGCGGTCCTCCAGCGCGAACCTGTCGAACAGGTCGGCGCTTGCCGAATTCAGGCCCACGACCCGCGTATGGCGGCCGTTGCGGCGCATGCGCTCGATCACCTTTTCCAGCGCGCCAATGGCAGAGATATCCCAGAAATGCGCCTTGCTCACGTCGATAACGACATGGTGCGCGGCATCCTCATAGCGGCTTTCCGGGCCGAGCATCTTCATGAACTTGTCACCGCTGGCGAAGAAAATCTCTCCGGTCACGACATAGACGGCGCTATGCGGGCGGCGGATACGCTCGACCGTGAACATATTGCGGACCTTGCCGGCGAAGAAGATGCCTGAAAGCAGCACACCGACGAGCACACCCAGTGCGAGGTCGTGCGTCCAGACAACCACGATCACCGTCGCGATCATAACCGCAGAACTCGTTGGCGGGTGGCGGCGCAGGTTGGGGATCGAATTCCAGCTGAAAGTGCCGATGCTGACCATGATCATCACGGCAACCAGCGCGGGCATCGGAACCTGGCCAACATAAGGGCCGAGCACCGTAAGCAGGAACAGCAGGAACGCGCCTGCGGTGAAGGTCGACAAACGCCCGCGCCCGCCCGACGCCACGTTGATGACCGACTGGCCGATCATCGCGCAGCCGCCCATCCCGCCAAAGAACGCCGCCGCGATATTGGCGACGCCCTGCCCGGCGCTTTCGCGTTGTTTGTTGCTGTCGGTGTGGGTCATGTCGTCCACGATCTGCGCGGTGAGTAGGCTTTCGAGGAGGCCAACCGCGGCCATGGTCAGCGAGAAAGGGGCAATGATACGGAGCGTTTCCCATGTGAGGGGAACGTCGGGGATTGCGAAGAAAGGCAGGCCATCGGGCAGCTCGCCCTCGCCAGCGACATTGTTGACCGGCAGGCCCCAAACCATCGCGGCGGCTGTCAGCAACACGATCGCGACCAAGGGGCTCGGCACGGCTTTGGTGATGCGCGGCAGCAGATAGATGATACCGAGACCGATTGCGACCATCGCATAGGTATACAGATTGACGCCATCCTGCGACGGATCGAGCTGCGGGATCTGTGCCATGAAAATGAGGATTGCGAGCGCGTTGACGAAACCGGTGATGACACTGCGGCTGACGAACTGCATGAGCAGGTCGAGCCGTAGGATCGCCGCTATGCCCTGGAAAACACCCATCAGGATCGTCGCAGCAAACAGGTATTCGACACCATAATCGCGCACCAGCGGGATCACGACCACGGCCACAGCGGCGGTCGCAGCCGAAATCATTCCCGGACGCCCGCCGGTTAGCGCGATGACCATCGCGATCACGACCGAAGCATAGAGACCAACGCTCGGATCGACACCGGCGATCAGCGCAAATCCGATCGCTTCGGGGATAAGCGCGAGCGCGACGACCACCCCTGCCAGGATGTCCGCCTTCGGTTGGCCGAGCCAGTCACGCCGCAACGTGGCCGCAAAAGAGCGGTCTGCAATCATATTCAAGTTCCAGACTATACCCGTCGAGGGTGTGCAGGACGGGTCCCGCAAGGAGAGTTAAGGTGTCACTAGAGATCAATGCTGCAATGCACAACAACGCAGTTGAGCTACGGCGATCATGGTAAACGCGGCGTTTCCTGCGATTGGACCGGTTCCGTTAGGAAAGGACCGGTATAAACTCACGTGTCTGCGGCGCATAGAGCCCGTAGTCATCGCAATTCAAAGAGGGTGGTCCCTCGCATTGAACCGTTCCGAACGGCCCCCGAGAGAATACGCACGAAGCGGGGCCGATGTGCATGAAGCCGGGTATGCTCCCACAGGAGTGACCCGGCTTTTTGCGTGTTGGGCCAAGCATTAACACATGCGGGTCCCGTGCATGATATGCTCAGATCATGGTAAAGGCGCTCTCCGCATCTGCCTTCAGCGCGATCATCGCGCTAGGACTGGCTTCGATACCGGTATCGGCGGTGATCGCGCACCCCGGCGGACTCAATGCGGAAGGCTGCCACAACAACCGCAAGACCGGCGAATACCATTGCCATCGAAATCCGCGCGCAAGCAGGCCGGTACAAGAAGCCCAGTCGATCCAGGGCGATGTGTATTATCGCAATTGCGATGCCGCGCGAGCGGCTGGGGCGGCGCCGATATATCGCGGACAGCCAGGCTACAGATCGGCGCTCGACCGCGACAATGACGGGGTGGCGTGCGAGCCGTATCGCGGTAGGCGCTAGATCCCTGCCGCAGCCAAGGCCCGGTCCATGTCCTCGGTCAGGTCGGCGATATCTTCTAGTCCGACATTGATCCGCAGCAGCCCTTCGGTCACGCCCATTTCAGCGCGGGCGTCTTCTCCCATATTCGCGTGGGTCGTGCTTGCCGGATGGCACATCAGGCTCTTGGAATCGCCAATATTGTTCGAGATATCGATCAGCTCCATCGCATCGAGGATCGCGAAGGCCCGTTCCCTCGTCCCGACATCGAAGGCAAAGATCGGTCCCGTTGCATCCATTTGC
Organism: Erythrobacter ani; assembly: GCF_019204025.1. Lineage (GTDB taxonomy): Bacteria > Pseudomonadota > Alphaproteobacteria > Sphingomonadales > Sphingomonadaceae > Erythrobacter > Erythrobacter ani. The sequence goes on along the minus strand of NZ_JAGSPB010000002.1, from coordinate 830,021 downwards.
GCGAGCGCAAGATTGTGGCGCGGATGGCTCGCAAGGCCGGGATGGCGCATTTCCCCCCCGACTTTCACGATGCGCGGTTCTAGCAATTCGCCCAGCGCTACAGCGCTTCGGCTCTGGTGATGGGCGCGCAGCGACAGCGTCTCCAGCCCCTTGTGAACAACCCATGCGTTAAACGGTGAAAGCGTCGGCCCGGTGTTGCGCTGGAACGGCATCAGCGTTTCGGTGATCCATTCCTCGGAGCCGCAAATTGCCCCAGCCAGCACCCTGCCCTGCCCATCCATCAGCTTGGTCGCACTGTAGGCGATTATGTCTGCGCCGAATTCCATCGGGCGCTGCAAGGCGGGCGAGGCGAAAGCGTTGTCCACCACGCTTGTAATACCGTGCGCCTTCGCGAGATCGCAAACATGCTTCAGGTCGACGACATCGAGCGTCGGGTTTGCCGGAGTCTCGAAGAAAAACACCTTGGTGTTGGGCCGGATCGCGGCTTCCCATTGAGTGTTGTCGGCGCTGTCGATCACGGTCGTTTCGATTCCGAAGCGCGGCAGCAGGTTATCCACCAGCCAGCGGCACGAACCGAACGCCGCTCTCGCCGCAACGCAGTGATCCCCCGCCGATAGCTGGCAAAGCAGCGCCGCTGTCATCGCTGCCATTCCACTTGCCTGTGCGCGGCACGCCTCTGCGCCTTCGAGCAAGGCAATGCGCTCCTCAAGCATCGCTACCGTCGGGTTCTGAAGGCGTGAATAGGTCATGCCTTCCGCATCGCCCGCGAACCGATCAGCGACCGTCTGCGCGTCGTCATAGGTATAGCCCGAGGTGAGGAACATCGCTTCGCTTGTCTCGCCATGTTCGCTGCGCCAGGTTCCGCCGCGCACCGCCTGTGTGGCGGGACGCCATTTGCGCGTAGCGGCGCGGTCCATTCCGGTGGTTTTCTTCATGCTCGCACGATTAGGGCGGTTAGAGCTGGCCCGCAACCAGCCCGTCGCTCGCCGTGCGCTCGTGCCCGACGACGCCCAGCATCAAGGTGCCTTCGAGCAGCGTCATCAGGAAACGAGCGCCGCCCGCAGGATCGGGATCGTCTGCCGGCATTTGCGTCTCCAGCCAGGCGAGCTGCTTGGTCATCATCTGATCTGCCGCCTCGCGATAGCCAGCTACTCCGCGCGCCGCGCCCGCGACGATTTCCCACCACAGGACAAGAAAATTCTGCATTCCCGGCTGGCGGCCCTGCTCGAGGATTCGCTCGAAGCACTCCTGCCGGGTTTTGGGCCGATCCGGCCCGATGGCCATGTCGAGCGCGGTAGAATACACACCAGCAATGTACTCGAGCAGGTCGATGACGAGCTGCTCCTTGTTGCCGAAATGATAGATCAGCATGCGATCGCTCGTGCCCGCCGCCTTGGCCAGCGGGCGCAGACTCGCTCCGCCTAAGCCATGCTCGAGCACATGCGCCGCCAGCTTGGGCAGCAGGGTTTCGCGGGAGAGAGCAGGATTTGCCATTTTTCCTCTTGTAGCAATTGCTACATTGCGTTACCAGTGTGCGTAGCAACTGCTACACAACGAGCCGGAGAACGATCCATGGACATCCTGCAAACCCTCTTCATCATAACCGCGGCATTCGGCGGAATCGCCCTGATCTATATCCTTGTCGCCAAGCCAACAACCGGGAATGCCACGCTCGCCGCGATGCTTTCCGCCGGATTCGGCGCGTACACCGCTGTGCAGATCTGGCAGGAGGGCGTCGTCATGTTCTGGACCAATCACACCGCCAACCTCACCGGCATCCAAGTTTGGTGGGACCTGATAATGTGCGTGATGATCGCGCTGTTCTTCATCGCGCCTCGCGCGAGAGCGGCCGGTATGAACGTGCTGCCATGGGCGCTGTTCGTTGGCTGCACCGCCAGTATCGGCCTGCTCGCAATGTGCGCCCGGCTCTTCTGGCTGGAGCGCGGCGTCGAGGGACAGGCAAAACCCTCGCCGGCGTAATCGCACTTGCCGCCCGCCACGCGCTTTCCTAAGCGCTGGCGGCATATGTCAGAGGCACCCGCCCAGCCCATTCCTGCACGTTTGCATGAACCCTCAGCGCCGCCCGAGCATCCGCGCGATCCCTGGTTCTGGTGCATTACCATTCCGCTCGTCTTTGGCGCGCTAGCGGCAATACGGCTTACGATTCCCAGCGCGCCATATTTCGACGAGGTGCACTATCTTCCCGCCGCGCGCGAGATCATCGCCATTTGGGGAGATGGCAGCAGGTATATCAACCGCGAGCATCCGTTGCTCGGGAAGGAAATCCTGGCGCTCGGCATTGCCATGTTCGGAGACAATCCGCTCGGCTGGCGGATCATGCCCCTGCTGGCCGGGATCATCACGATTTTCGCAGGCATGCGCGCGATCTGGCATGCAAGCCATGAAAGGTTCGCGACCGCGGCTTTTGGCATCTTGCTGGTGACGGGTTTCCACGTTTTCGTCCACGCCCGCATCGCCATGCTCGATATCTTCATGGCCGCGTTCATTGCACTCGCCGCATGGCAGTTTGCTACCGCGATCCGCGAGCCAGAACGCGGACGGAAGCGATTGGCGCTGACCGGTATCGCGATCGGCTGCGCGATGGCATCGAAATGGAATGCCGTACCGCTCGCCATGTTGCCCGGAGTGGCCTTCTTCGCCGCGCGTCTTTCTGCTGGACGGCGGCGTCTGATCACGAGCAGGCGCGGCATTCCGGTCCCTGGTGTCTCACTGGCCGAGGCGTTCCTCTGGCTCGGTCTGATCCCGGTCATGGTCTACGCACTGACCTTCGCACCGGGATATTGGCTCGGCGATGAATTCCATCCCTCCCCGCTATCGGAAGGCGGACTGTTTGCCTTGCATCAGGAGATCTTGCAGCTGCAAAGACAGGTCATCGCCCCGCATTCGTATCAAAGCAGCTGGCCGCAATGGGTGATGAACATACGCGGCATCTGGTATTTGTACGAGTTCACCGACGGTGCGCAGCGCGGCGTGCTGTTGATCGGCAATCCATTGACGATGCTGCTGGGGCTGCCTGCGCTGCTCTGGTGCACGATAACGGGTTTTTGGAGGAGCGACTGGGCGAAAGTCGCTGTGGTTGCCGGATACGTGATGAGCCTTGGTCTCTGGCTCATCGCACCGAAACCGGTGCAGTTCTATTACCACTATTTCATCCCGAGCTGTTTCCTGCTCGCCGCCTTCGCCCTCACGCTTTCGGATATTCACCGCAGCGAGCAATATCGCTGGATCAGCTATGTCGCATTGGCCGGGTCCGGAGCGGTGTTTGCAGTGTTTTTCACGATCCTGAGCGCTGGTGCGCTCGAGGGGCCGATGAGCTTCGCCAAGTGGACGTGGCTTGCAGGATGGCGCTAAAACCGTCCCCAAACGAACCGGCTCGATAATGCGTAATTCCAGACCGACCCGATGAGGATGCCGGCGAGCGCCGCAAGGGCCCAGAACACGCCCTGGCTTTCGAGCAAGGTGGCGACCGCGACATTGGCGAAACCGCCCACGGCACAGGTGGCGCAGAACCCCACCCATCCTCGCAGGAGAGCTGCGAACCCCTTGAGCCGTTTATCGCGGTAAGTCAGCCAGTTATTCAGCCAGAAATTGAAGCTCATCGCGATGAGCACGGCGAGCGTATGCGCTTTCCAGAAGGTCGCGGTCATTCCCGGAAACAGCGCACCGAGCACTGCGTAGTGAACGATCACGCCCAGTCCGCCGACCGTCCCGAACAGCGCGAAACGCGTTGGGATCACATGCCCAAGTGTCTTGTCGTACAATGCTGCGAGAAAATCGAAGAGGATCGCCCGGTCCAGCTTGCTCTCGCCCTCGCGCCGCGCCGCGAAGTTCAACGGAAACTCTCTGACCCGCAGGGGCGTGGCAGAAGTGGCCAGCAGATCGAACAGGATCTTGAATCCTATGCCGGACAAGCGCGGCGTCATTTCCAGCGCCTGTGATGTGCGAAGCATGAAATACCCGCTCATCGGATCGCTCATCTTCACACCGGTAATCAGACGCGCCGCGCGATTGGCCATTCCGGACAGGCGTTGGCGTTCCGGTTCAGCCCAGTCTTCTGTGCTTGCCCCCTCCGCAAAACGGCTGGCGACGCAGATATCGGCCTCATCCCCCTTGAGCGCACTCAGCATATCCGGCAGCAGCGCGGGATCGTGCTGATGGTCTGCATCCATGACAGCAACGAAAGGCGCGGCGGTCGCGCAAAACCCCTCGATCGCCGCACTGGATAATCCGCGCCGCCCGATCCGCTGGATGATCCGCACCCGGCGGTCGGTCCTCGCCAGATTTCGGCCCTCTTCCGCGGTCCCATCCGTGCTGTTGTCATCGACGATGAGGATTTCCCAACCATCTTCGCCAATGACTGGTCGCAACACATCCGCAATTCGCTGGATCAACGGGCCGAGATTGCCGCGCTCGTTCAGGGTCGGCAGGATGATCGCTAATTCAAGCGGCATGGGCCTTCGCCAGTGTCAAAGGCGTTCGCGGACCGCAGCGCCGATTTCCTTGCAGCCGTGCTCCCCGCCAAGATCACCGCCGCGGATGCCGTCTGCCAACGCCCTGCCTACCGCGGCTTCGATGGCCGCCGCCTCCGCCTCGCGGCCAAAGGAATGGCGGAGCATCATCGCGGCCGAAAGGATCGTCGCCATCGGGTTGGCCCTACCCTGCCCGGCAATGTCGGGCGCGCTGCCGTGGATCGGTTCGTACAGGCCGAAGATACCGTGCGCCGTCTCACGCGCTCCCATCGAAGCACTGGGCAAAAGGCCGATGGAACCAACCGCCGCGCTGGCAAGATCGGACAAAATATCGCCGAACAGATTGCCCGTCAGGATCACGCCGAACTGCGCCGGTTTGCTGATGATCTGCATCGCGGCATTGTCGACATACATATGTGTCAGGTCGATATCGGGATGCGATCCTGCGGCCTCGATCACGGTGTCGCGCCAGACCTGGCTGGTTTCGAGGACGTTCGCCTTGTCCACGCTGCACACGCGGCAATTGCCAGCTCGCGCGGCGCGGAATGCGACCTGCGCAATGCGGCTGACTTCCTTCGCAGAATAGGACATCGTGTCCCAACCTTCCCGGCTGCCGTCGATGCCGATGCGCTCGCCCTTTTCGCCGAAATAGACGTCGCCGGTCAGCTCGCGCACGAACAGGATGTCGAAATCGGCGGCAATCTCGGGCTTGAGCGGGGAGAGATGCTCCAATCCCTTGAAAACCTTGGCGGGTCGCAGGTTAGCAAACAGACCGAGCTCCTTGCGCAGGCCGAGCACCGCCTGTTCGGGCCGCAAATGCCGCTCCAGTCCGTCACATGAGGGATCGCCCACCGCGCCGAACAGAACCGCGTCGCACTCGCGTGCCATTGTCAACGTTTCTTGCGGAAGTGGATGACCGTGGCGGCTATAAGCGACGCCGCCGACATCGCCGTCAAACAGAGTGAGCCCGGGAAGGTCGAGCGCCTCGAGCACCTTTACGGCCTCCCGCGTTACCTCAGGCCCGATCCCGTCGCCGGGTAGTACCGCGATTTTCATCCGCCCATCACTCCACCATCCGCACCAACCGCTCACCGAGCGCAACACGTGCGGCCATAACATCCGTTTTGGCGTCGGCAAGCAAGTAGCGCGCAATCGGGGTGTGAAGATCGCGAAAGGCCTGGATCTGCACCTCGAGGTCGCCCGCCATGTCGGGCTTTGCACCGCCATAGCCGAGCTCGCGCAGCAACATCGCTTCGTAAGTGACCATTGCCGCAAGCCAGCCGCGCGCGGACGGGGCATGGCAGATCGCCGTCAGCAGCGCGTCGAGCGCCTGATAGAGCGAAGGATACGGGTTCCGCTCTGGCAAGGTGCTGGCAGTGAGCGCGCAGCCCCATGTGATCGCAGCTGCGGGTAGCGGCTCTGTCATCCACGGGCCACGGCTTTCTTGTAGTTCTAACCGGGCGAAGGGCAATTGGCTGTCGGATTTTGCGCGCAGATCCATCGCCACGCGGTTGCCGGGAATCATGATAGGTCGAAGCTGGCGTCCACGCCCGCCAGCGACATAACCTGCAACAAGACCGTGTTCTTCAGTGAGAAGCCGCGCGATCGTCCCTGTTTCGCCGTGAGCCCGTGATGCGACGAGTATCGCCGGAGCGCGGATGATCACGGACGCACCCTCATCGGCGCGGCGGTTACTTGCCGGCCAGCTTGGCTTCGAGCTCGGCGACTTTCGCTTCGAGGGCGTCGGCCTGCTCGCGTGCCTTTTGCGCCATCGCTTTTACCGTATCGAATTCTTCACGGCTGACGAAATCCATCCCGCCCATGGCCTCGCGCAAGCGTTCGCGTGCGCCCTCACGGGCTTCGCGCGTCATGCCGGCCATGGTTCCGGCGGCGCTGTTGGCGAGTTTGACGAAGTCGGCGATGATCGGATTTTCGCTTTGCATGGGCGCTATTTGGTCATGCCGCAGCGCTTTGTCCAGACCGATCTCTACAGTGTGATCTCTACTGCGGCGCCGCTTTCATCGTCCACGCCGCCATCCGGGTTTTCAGCGATGAACTGGTAATTGAGCGCGGCCGCGAAACAGACCCAGCAGAAATACGGGACCAGCAGCAGCGCCGCTGTCCGCCGAACCTTCCAGAACAGTACGATCACGATCAGCAAAGTGATCGCAGCGTACATCAAGACGTAAAGCGCACTCGTCATGTCCTGTAGGCCGAAGAATACCGGCGTCCACGCAAGCGTGCCGAGGAAATGAAGCGCAAAAGCGATAAGCGCGATGCCTCTGCCCCGCGCGCCCCAGGCGCTTGCGACCAAGGCGACGGCGAACCCGATCATCAACCACAATACCGTCCATACGACCCCAAAGATCGCGGGCGGCGGGAAAATCGCAGGTTTCGTGAGACCCTGAAACCATTGTGTCGAAGGATTGCCCAATTGGCCTGATATGAAGCCGAGCAATACGATGAGAGGCACGAGAAAGAGGGCCCACCTCAAGAAACTCGCTCGCAATTGCTCTTTCGAAGCCAGAATGTTCATTCGCTCTCCTGCAAGGGACGGGCTGATGCGCGTCGCAGTATTCTGCGCGTGCGATTAAGTCAGATTTGCGTGCGACCCCGTATCTGAGACAGTGCGATTCGTATGAACGTCACTGCATTCGCCCAATACATGCTGTTAACCTGAGTGCCAATTTTCCCACGCTTGGCCTCGAGTCAAGCACTCAAAATCGCAGATTTCAGGCGAATTCAGCTATTCGAGATTAAAGGCGTGTGCGTTTCCCAAGCATTGTGATAGCTTCGCCACATTCTTGCCGCGATTCGGGACGCACCTCGGCAAGATTCATCCACCCGCGCGTCCCACCTTATGTAAGGGCTCGATGGGAGCTCATATTGGGGAACGATTTAATGAAAAAGACCAATTTCGCTTCGATGCTTGCAGTCGCTGGCGGTCTCGCTGTTGCAACCTCCGCTTGCTCGGCCCCCGCTGACGACGCTGGCACCGCTGCTGACGAAACCGCTCTGAGCGCATGTGCCGCTGCTGAAGAAGTTGCAGAAGCTGCTTGCTGCGCCGCTGCTGAAGTCGCTTGCTGTGCCGCTGAAGCTTGCTGCGCCGCTGGTTGCTGTGCAGCTGCTTGCTGTGCCGCTAGCTGCTGTGCCGCAGACGGCTGCTGCGGCGCTGCATAAGCCTCGCACAAACGCTTAAATGCATTCGGCCGATGGCAACACCTGTTGCTGTCGGCCGTTTTGCTTTCTATCTCCAGCATCATGAACCAGATCGAAGCCGCGCAGACCGTCATCGAAACCATCACCGCGATGGCGCAGGAACAGAAACCGCTGATGCTGCGCGTCGTGCCGGAAGACAATGTGACGTTCTGGTCGCATTATCCGCCCAAGGATGCCCGTGATGCCGATTGCCAGTCGCGCTGGTACTATCATGTTCACGCTGCAGGCAGCCGGGACAAGGACGAGCACGGCCATTTCCACCTCTTCCTGCACCGCACCCAACTGCCCGAAGGGTTGGAGCCGAAAGTCTGGCCGCCGCAGGGCGAAGAGGCGAAAGCTCATGTTACGCACCTGATCGGACTATCCATCGACACCGTCGGCATCCCGCGCGCGTGGTTCACGGTGAATCGTTATGTCACGAACGAATTTCTGTATCCGGCAGACGTCATGATTGAGCACTTGCCCGCCTTCAATGTCGACAAGACCAAGGAAGACGGCCTCGTCAATCGGTTCGTCACCGCGATGGTTGCACTTTATCGCGAAGAGATTGCCGAGCTTTTGCGGCAGCGTGACGCCAAGCACGCGGAGCTCATCGCCGAACATGGCGAAAAGGCGTATGAAAAAGAAAGCGGAGTAGAAGTGCTTTCGCAGATTCCGATTGATCTCGACGAAAAGATCAGCAGCCTCGAAATGGCCTGACCATCAGCCGCGAGCTGCGCTGATCAGAAATTCCACATTGCCTTGTGGGCCGGTTATCGGGCTTTGCGCGATACCCTGAATGTCCCAGCCGAGCCTTTCGAGCCATTCGCGAACTTCTTTGCAAACGCGCTCGTGCAAGGCTGCGTCGCGCACCACCCCGCCCTTGCCCACCTCCTCGCGCGCGACCTCGAATTGGGGCTTGATGAGCGCAACCAAACGGCATCGTGGTGCCGCGAGTTCAAGCGGACGCTCGAGCACTTTCGACAGGCTGATGAAGCTTGCATCGCAGACCACCCAGTCGATCGGTCGGTCGAACTGTTCCGGCTTTAGAATGCGGGCACTGGTCTGCTCGTAGACCGTGACCCGGTCATCCTGCCGCAATTTCCAGGCGAGCTGGTTGGTGCCGCTGTCGACCGCGAAGACATGGGAAGCTCCCTTGGTCAGTAGCACATCGGTGAAACCTCCGGTGGAACTGCCGACATCCATAGCCACAGCGCCAACCGGATCGAGCCCAAAATGATCGATCGCGTGAGCCAGCTTTATCCCGCCGCGGCTTACCCACGGATGGTCCCGCCCGCGCACTTCGAGCGGCGCGTCTTCGGCGAGCTGCTGGCCGGGTTTTTCGATCTTGCTCTCGCCGGAAAACACGGTGCCCGCCATGATGAGCGCCTGCGCGCGGGTCCGGCTCTCGACCAAATCACGCTCGACGAGCAGATGGTCGGCGCGTTTCTTTTTCGATGGTTTTTGTGTTTTCGTCATGGACCCAAAAGGCGTTAGCGCGCATTGAAGTCGCATGAAAGCAGTCTACTTCCACGCCGCAGGCGCGATCGCCCTAACCTTTGGCATCGCTGCCTGCATCCCTTCAGTCGATATCCCGACACAGACCGCCAGCACGGCACCTGCGACCTCGATTCCGGCACCGCAGCCCTCACCACGGCCAAGGCCCGAGCAAGCGCCTGCGCCTACTCCCGCTCCGAGAGCTGCACCCGCTCCAACTCCGGCTCCCATGCCGGCAGCGCAGGAGCCGGAATATACGAATTATCTCGACGCTCCGGCGACCAATGGGACCTGGACCTATGTCGACGAGCAAAGCGAATCCCTGGCCATATTCGGTCCGAACACGGCGAATCCTGCTCTTATCATCCGGTGCGACAAGGGGAGCGGAAATATCGGCATCGCCCGTATTGTGGAAACGTCCGAGGCATCGCCGCGTGTCATGCGGATTGAAACGGAGACGACCGAACGATCAATGCAGGCTGACCCGATCGATAGTCGCCGCCCTATGCTCGCCGCGATCCTGTTTGCGGGCGATCCCCTGCTCGATGCGATGGCGATCACCAAGGGACGCTTTGCAGTCCAGACCCAAGGGTTGCCGACGCTCTATGTCCCGGCATGGGTCGAAGTCGGCCGCGTGATCGAAGACTGCCGCTAGATCGCGGCCCCCGGCGAGAGCATCGCCGATTCTTTTTCGGCTTTCCACAGTATCGACAGAAGCGTGCGGCAATCCCGGCCCGGAAACACCAACGCCCGGGGTTTCCCCTCGGGCGCAAAATCGTCGCGGCGGCGCAACGGCGTTCCATACTGACGTGGGAAAAGTTTTTTTCAAGTCTTGTGTTCGTGCCCCATACGACTCAATTATGTGCATGAGGTTAGCGGCGAACGCGAACTTCGGCCCCCGGTGATACGGTGCGGTCTTGGCTTTCAAGCGCGAAAGGAGGTGATCCGATGTCTCATGGTTCAGTAGCGAGGTCGGTGAAGATCCCTACGGAGCATATTCGGTAACATTTTCCTTACCGAGTGAGGTTTCGTGAGCGGCACTTCCGGCCGCTGACCATGAAAGGGCGGTTCTCCTACGGGCGAGAGCCGCCCTTTTCATATCTTGCCCCTTTCCCCGCGCCGCATTATCTGCGCACCCCATGGAATTCACCCGCATCCCTCACCCCTCGCCGACGCCGGACGATGTTCGCGAAGCGAGAATTGCCGATCCCGGATTCGGCACGGTCTTCACCGATCACATGGTCACGATCGATTATGACGAGGCGAAGGGCGGCTGGCAGACACCGCAGATCGGCCCTCGGGAGGCGATCCCGATGGATCCTGCCTCCAGCGTCCTGCATTATGCGCAGGAAATTTTCGAAGGCATGAAAGCCTTCGCGCATGCAGATGGCGGTCTGGCGCTGTTCCGGCCCGAGGCGAATGCAGCGCGTTTCAATGACAGCGCGCGGCGCATGGCGATGCCGGAAATCCCGGAAGAGACCTTCCTCGCCGCCGTGCGCGAGGCGGTCCTGACCGACGCCAAGTGGATGCCCCCGATCGAGGGCGGCTCGCTCTATATCCGGCCCTTCATGTATGCCTCGGAAGCCTTCTTGGGCGTGCGTCCGGCAAAGCAGTACAAGTTTGTCGTGATCCTCGTCTCTTCGGGCAATTACTTCAAAAACGGGGTTAACCCGGTCAAGATCTGGGTCAGTCAGGATTATGTTCGTGCAGCCCCCGGCGGCACCGGCGCGGCCAAGACCGGCGGAAATTACGCCGCGAGCCTGGTTCCGCAAGCCGAGGCCATTTCGAAGGGCTGCGATCAGGTTGTGTTCCTCGACGCCATCGAAAACAAGTGGGTCGAAGAGCTCGGCGGCATGAACCTGTTCTTCGTGCGCGCAGACGGCAGCGTCATCACCCCGCCCCTTACCGGCACAATCCTTCCCGGCATCACGCGCGACAGCCTGATCGCGATGCTGCGCGAGGAAGGCCTCGAGGTGCGCGAAGAGCAATATTCGATAACCCAGTGGCGCGAAGAGGCGGAAAGCGGCGAACTGCTCGAAACGCTCGCCTGCGGAACCGCAGCGGTGGTGACCCCCGTCGGCACGGTCGCTTCACCTTCTGGCGAGTTTACCATCGGCACCGGCGGTATCGGCCAGATGGCCGCGAAGATGCGCGAAAAACTGGTCGGAGTGCAGCACGGCAAGGTCGATGATAAGCACGGCTGGGTCATGCGGATTTGAATGCTGGCCACTGATCCCAATGCCCGCCGGAATGAGGCGACTGGCTACTGGGGCAGAGAGCTTTGCCGCAAAGCAGTTGCGAAGGGGATTTTTCAGCTGCATGAAGCCAACGCGCCGCCAGAGGCAGTGAACCCTCATGGCCACACACATGCCCATATCGTCTTCGTCACCAGCGGGCCTTATGTAACGCCGATCACTGGCGAGAATGGTTTTATCGACCGCCCGGTTGCGGTGCTCAATCCGCCCGGCACCTATCACCGCGATCATTTCGTCACCGGGCGCGGTTCCTTCATGGCAATCGATCTGAACATCGAAGGGCTGGCGGAGAATCATGTGCGGCATGCCCTCTCGGCTCCGGTCCTGCAATTCTGCCACCGGCTCGCCCGCGATCTCAACGCAAAAACCGCGTTCGAACTTGAAGACGACCTGGCCGCGCTCGCGACGCTGTTCGAATGTGAACGCCCACAGGATCTCGACGGGATACCCGCCGGGATTGAGCGTGCCTTCGATGCGATCCGGCAATCGGGCGAGCCGTGGGCGCTGACCATGGCCGATCTCGCACGCATCGCCGACGTTCATCCAAACCACTTGCCGCGCGCCTTTCGCACGCGGTTCGGCTGTTCGCCTTCGCAAATGGCAAATGCGCGGCAGATCGAGCTTTGCGCCGTGGCAGTCACCGCCTGCGACGAGCCGCTCGTCGACCTCGCTGCGCGCTTCGGCTTCTACGATCAGGCGCATATGAGCGCGCGCTTTCGCAAGGCCATGGCCTGCTCGCCCGCGCAATGGCGGCTCCGAAATCGCGGGCAGGGTTAGATTTTTCCAAGACCGGCCCCGCGCGCCGCGCTAAGAGTATTGCATGAACAACACACCATGCCTTGCAGCTTTTGGCTGCGCCGCCGCGCTATCGCTGAGCGCCCATTCCGCAAACGCCGAGCCTGCTGCGAACTGGTCGGCCCTGGACGACATCGTTGCTGCCAACGAATATGGCATGATCAGCAGCATCGTCGTCAGCCGCGATGGCGAGATCCTCCACGAAAATTATTTCGACGATGAACCCGATGCACTTCGCAACACGCGATCGGTGACCAAGACAATCACGGGGGCGTTGATTGGCCTGGCGATCCAAGAAGGTCATATCGGAACGGTAGGGGAGCCGGTGCTCGATCATATCCTTCACACACCGGCCAACCCCGATCCGCGCAAGGACGCAATGACGATCGAAGCGCTGCTCACCATGAGCGGCCCGCTGGAATGCGACGATTCCAATCCCGCATCGCGCGGCAGGGAAGATCGCATGTATATAATCGAGGATTGGGTCGGCTTTTTCCTCGACTTGCCGGTCCGCGGGTTTCCCGCCTGGGTGCCCAAGCCTGAAGACAGCCCTTATGGCCGGTCCTTTTCCTATTGCACCGCGGGAACGGTAGCGCTGGGTGCCGTGATAGAGAGCGCAACGGGTGAGCCAATGGAGGATTTTGCGCGCCGCACCCTGTTCGACCCACTCGGGATAGGCGCGGTAGAATGGCAGTTCAGCCCCTTGGGCCTCGCCATGGGCGGCGGGGGTCTGGGCCTTACAAGCCGCGACTACGAGAAGGTTGGCAGGCTCTACGCCAATGGTGGGTCGTTTGAAGGGCGACAGATTCTCACACCTGACTGGGTGGCGCAATCGATCAGTCCCAAGGCCGACGTCACCGGACAGGACGGGGTGGAATACGGCTATTTATGGTGGCTGCGCGATTACAGCGCCAATGGACAGAGCTATCGCGCCGCGCAGATGAGCGGCTTTGGAGGCAACAAGGTGATCATAGTTCCCGACCTGGGCCTTGTGACCGTGATAACCAAGATCGACTTTGGCCAACGCGGCGCGCACCAGCAGGCGGAGGAGGTGTTCGAGAAGCATGTCTTGCCACTTGCGCTTGCGGATAGCGAATGAGGTGAGAGGAGCCTTCGACGTCGACATTGCCCTTGCCGTGCTGTCACACTAAATCGCGTGACCTATGGTCCGTGAGAATAAGAACAAATCGACGAAGCCTCCCAAGGTCTGCGTGGCCGCGCTTTACCAATTCACGCCATTTGACAATCCTGCCGCGCTTAAAGATCCGCTTGCGAAGCTGTGCAAAGCGAACAGCATCGGCGGCACGTTGCTGCTGGCAAAGGAGGGCATCAATGGCACAATCGCAGGTTCGCGCGCGGAGGTGGACGCTGTACTCGGCCATATCCGGGCCTTGCCCGGTTGCGCTGACCTTGAGGTAAAATTCTCGGCCGCGCAGGAAATGCCTTTCAACCGCATGAAAGTCAGGCTGAAGCGCGAGATTGTCACCATGGGACAGCCCGACATCGATCCGACGTCGAGCGTCGGCCAATATGTTTCTCCGGACGACTGGAACGATCTGATCTCCGATCCGGACACCGTCGTGATCGACACGCGGAATGATTACGAAGTGGCCATTGGCACCTTCAAGGGAGCGGTCGATCCTGAAACGCAGAGCTTTGGCGAGTTTCCTGAATGGTTTCGGGAGCACCGCGAGGCGCTGCTCAGCGGCAAGAAGAAGGTCGCGATGTTTTGCACCGGAGGTATTCGATGCGAGAAATCGACCAGTTTCCTCAAGTCCGAAGGCGTGGAGGATGTCTTTCACCTGAAGGGCGGCATTCTCAAATACCTCGAAACAGTGCCGGAAGACGAAAGCCTGTGGGAAGGCGACTGCTTTGTGTTCGACGAACGCGTTGCGGTGAAACACGACCTCGAAATCGGGGAATATTCGCTGTGCCGCGCGTGCCGCAGGCCGATCAGCGCCGAGGATATTGCCAGCAAGCATTTCGAGGAGGGGATCAGCTGCCCGCATTGCATCGAGGAGCGCACTGATGCGCAGCGCGCCCGATATCGCGAGCGACAGAAGCAGGCCCGCTTGGCGCGCGAGCGCGGCGAAAAGCATGTCGGAACGCTGCCCGCATCGGGCGGTTGATCAGCCGTGAGCGAGATCCCCATCCTCTACAGTTTTCGCCGCTGCCCTTATGCGATGCGCGCGCGAATGGCGCTCTGGATTGCGGGAATCGCTGTGGAACTGCGCGAAGTGAAACTCTCGGACAAGCCGCCCGAACTGGCTGAAACATCACCTAAGGCAACCGTCCCAGTTCTGGCCATGGCTGATGGAACAGTCGTGGACGAGAGTATCGCTGTCATGCGCTGGGCATTGAAAAGGTGTGACCCCGAAGGATGGATGAAGGGCGACGAAAACGCGCTGATCGAGCGCAATGACGGGCCGTTCAAACACCACCTCGACCGCTACAAATATCCAAACCGCTACGAATATGAAGCAGATCACGGCAAGGTCGATCACCGCGCCGAAGGGCTTGCGATACTAGAGGACCTCGACGCGCGGCTGGAGGAGCGCGAGCAGCTCTGTGGTGAGAAGCCTACCCTAGCCGACATCGCGCTATTTCCATTCATCCGGCAATTCGCCAACACCGATCGTGCGTGGTTCGATGCGCAGGACCTTCCGCACCTCCAGACATGGCTTGATGGCCACCTGTCCTCGGACCTGTTCAAATCGATCATGCCGAAATTCGCGCCTTGGAAAGCCGGAGACGAACCCATCGTGTTTGGCCCAGGGTAGGTCAATCTTAAGTATTCGCGCGTATGTCGGTATTCATGTCGACTCTCGCGCCCGTCCATTCAATTTCAGTCGATCTCGACCATGCCGAGCTGCACTTCGCAGTCGGCGGTTTCTGGACGCCGGAGGCCATGGGCCAATTTCTCACGGATCTGGCCAAGGCCGCGTCGCCTTTCCTCAAATCGCGCGAACCCTTCACGGCGCTGGGTGATCTTCGCGAATTCGTGCCGCAGAACCGCGAAACGGCCGCTGCAATCCGTGACAGCCTGCTGATGGGACAGAAAAACGGCCTGACGCGGTTCGCTGTTGTCTCGGCCTCGCCTCTCGTAAAACTGCAATATCAAAGGATTACGGACGGCGTCGAAGTCGAATTCTTCGATGCGCCGAAGGACGCCGAACAGTGGCTACGCGCCTCAGCCTGAAGGCACCCTAATCCTGCAAGCCATCCCTGAAAGCATCGATCAGCCAGCTGGCCGCTGGACCCAGTCGGTCATCGCGGCGCCATAGCGCGCTGAGCGGATAGAGGTCGCCCGGTTTCTCCGGAATGTCGAGTTCGACCAGCCGACCCGCGGCAATGTCCTCCGAAACCTGATGGCGAGGCATATTGCCCCACCCCAGCCCCTCTTTCAGCAGCGAATGCTTCGCACCGAGATCGCCGAGTCGCCACGTTAGCGGGCTCAGCACGGAAAACTCGCGGCCTTCGGTCAGGTCCGACCTGTCAGCGAGAACCAGCTGCAGGTGCTTCCGGCTTTCGCCTGGCTGCACGCCTTCCGCCGCCAGGGGGTGCGTGGGGGCCGCAACTGGCACCAGTTCGATCTCGCCTATCACCTGCCGCTCCAAGGCGGGGTGATCGCCAATGACCGGGCCACCGATTGCTAGCTGTGCGCGATCATCCAACAGGCATTCCGCAACCGCACCAAGCCCCTCGACATTGAGCGTCAGCGCGACAGTTGGAAACATGCGGCGAAATTCGCCGAGAACTTTGGCCGTCAGCTCGCCGGGAACCATCACGTCGATCACGATCCCGACACCGCTTTCCAGTCCCGCATGCAGCGATCGCGTCTTTGCGAGCAGAGCGTCCACGCGGTCCGCTACTCCTCGTGCCTCGGCGACCAAGCCCTCGCCTGCTTCGGTCAGGATCGGCTTGCGTGACCCTTCACGCTCGAACAGCGAAACCGCCAATTGCGCTTCCAACTGTGCGATACCGTAACTGATCGCGGAGACCGCGCGGCCAGATGCTCTCGCGGCGCCGCCGAAACTGCCTTCTTCCACCACGGCGAGGAAGATGCGAAGTTGATCGAGAGTGGGATCACCGAGCCTCATGCTACGATATTCAGATTTTCCGAACATTTTGGCAAGTTTTATCTCACTTATATAAACGAACTGACTGACCTATCTCCTACTCAACAGAGCGACACACCCCTCGGATCGCTCGCACTGGAGATACGAAATGATCGAACTTCGTCCTTTCAACAGCCTCGGCAGCGCCAACCACGGATGGCTGGATGCGCATCATCACTTCTCATTCGCTGGCTATCACGATCCGGCACGGGTCAACTGGGGCAGCCTGCGAGTGTGGAACGATGACACCATCGCCTCCGGAACCGGATTCCCGACACACCCGCACAGCGACATGGAAATCATCACCTACGTCCGCAAAGGCGCCATCACTCACCGCGATAGCATGGGCAATGAAGGCCGCACCGAGGCAGGCGATGTCCAGGTTATGAGCGCGGGCGCAGGAATTGAACATTCTGAGTATAATCTGGAAGACAGCGACACGCAGATCTTCCAGATTTGGATCATCCCCGATGAGCGCGGCGGCAAGCCGACGTGGGGTGCCAAGGAGTTTCCCAAAGGCGAACGTGCCGGGCAATTCGTACCGCTTGCGACCAGTACGGCTAACGACAACGATCGTGATGAAGGCGCACTACCTATCAGGACCGATGCCCGCGTACTGGGCGCGACGATCAAGGCTGGTGAAAGTGTGACCTATACGCCGAGTGCAGCACACCGTCACCTTTACCTCGTCCCGGCGACCGGCGCGGTGAGGATCGATGACGTCGAAGCACATGCGCGTGACGGGGTCGCCATCACCCAGCTCGAAGAGGTGACGATAACCGCAATCGAAGACAGCGAAATCATCCTGGTCGACGCCGCCTGACTTTCACCCCGGGGCCGGCCTCCCCCTCATCCCGGTCGGCCCACCTCATTTGGATTTCTATTTTCTTCAAGGAGTACAATATCATGGCCAACATTCTTCACATCACCGCCTCAATCCGCGGCGCGGAAAGCGTCTCCACCAGCATCGGCACCAAACTGGTCGAAGGCTTGGCCAGCAATGGCGGAGCAAGCGTTACCACCCGCGATCTTGCCAGGAACGACCTTCCGTTCGTCAGCGAAGATCGCTTCGCGGCTAACCTCGCCCCTTATGCCGAACGCTCGCCCGAACAACAGGAGCTCGCCACGATTGCCGACACGCTGATCCAAGAGCTGAAGTCCGCCGATACGATCGTCATCAGCAGCCCGGTCTACAATTTCGGAGTGCCCGCAACCGTGAAGGCATGGGCCGATCTCGTCGCTCGCGCAGGAACGACTTTCAAATATACCGAGAACGGCCCGGTTGGCCTGCTCGAAGGCAAGAAGGCCTATATCGCAGCTGCATCTGGCGGCACGCCGATTGGCAGTGAAATGGATTTCATGTCGAGCTGGCTCACATTCTTCCTCGGCTTTCTGGGGATCAAAGACGTCGAGGTGGTCGCCGCTGACGGCATAATGAGCCAGGATGGCGATGCCAAAATTGCCGCTGCCCACGACCGGGCCGAAAAGATCGCAGCCTGACCGGCACGTCAGTCTTATTCAGGAGAGCACTATGAACACTGTAACTCGCAACGAACTCGGAACCGGGCAATCGGCCGCCATAGGACACGATGGTCTGGCGCTGGTCGCCCGCCTCCTCCTCGCCGCGCTATTCATCCTCGCCGGCGTCAACAAGCTGAGCGGGATGGAAGGAACGGTTGGCTACATCGCATCGGTAGGTATGCCGTTTCCGGAGATCGTATATTTCGGCACGGTCGCGCTTGAACTCATTGGCGGGCTGATGCTCGCAGCAGGTTTCAAGGCTCGCTATGCGGCTGGCGCGCTCGGTATCTTCACGTTGCTGACCGCGGTCGTGTTCCACAACGACTTTTCACAACAGATCGAGATGACCCTGTTCCTGAAAAACCTCGCCATCGCGGGCGGCATGTTCGCCATCGCGGCATTCGGGCCGGGACGGCTGTCGATCGACCGCGGCTGACCAAAACAAGCCCGACAAGGGTCGCATTCGGCCGGAGCTTCAATGAGAGCTCCGGCCGTTTTTCGTCAATCGGAAGGAAGCGTGCCGTCAGGCAGGCTGGTACGCAGTTCCTCAAGCCAGACATCCGCCACCGAGTCGGATGGAGCGCGCCAGTCACCGCGCGGCGAGAGCGCGCCGCCCGAACTGACCTTCGGACCGTTCGGCATGGCGCTGCGCTTGAACTGGCTGAAGGTAAAGAACCGCTTCAGGAAGCTTTCCAGCCAGCGTGCGATCTCGCCGAGATCGTATTCATTCTTGCGGTGCTCTGGGAAACCCGCAGGCCATAGCCCGGCACTTGCCTCACGCCACGCATGATAGGCAAGAAAAGCGACTTTTCCCGGTCGCTGACCATAGCGAATGGTATGATGCAGGAAGAAATCGTTCAGTTCGTACGGGCCGATCATGCTCTCGGTCGATTGCATCTCACCATCTTCGCCCGCTGGCACGAGCTCTGGTGAAATCACCGTGTCGTAAACCGCCTGGAGCACTTCACAGCAAGCATCGCTGAATTGACCCGTTTCGATCGTCCAGCGGATCAGATAGCGGATCAGCGTCTTGGGGACGCCCGAGTTTACGCCGTAATGGCTCATGTGATCGCCGACACCGTAGGTGCACCAGCCAAGCGCCAGCTCCGACAGGTCGCCCGTCCCGATGACAAAGCCGTTGTGATGGCCGGCAAGTCGGAAAAGGTAATCCGTGCGCAGACCGGCCTGCACGTTTTCGAAGGTCACATCGTAATGCGGTTCACCCCCGGCAAAGGGATGGTTGATATCATCCAGCATCAGCTTTGCCGCCGGTTTGATATCGATCTCTTCCGCCGTGATGCCCATCGCTTCCATGAGCTTCCAGGCGTTGGATCTGGTTGTATCCGAGGTGCCGAAACCTGGCATCGTGTAACCGCGAATGGTGGTGCGCGGCAGTCCGAGTCTGTCGCATGCCTTGGCTGCGACGATCAGGGCATGCGTGCTGTCGAGCCCGCCAGAAATACCTAGGACAAGGCTTTCGGGCTTGGTCGCCTGGATCCGCCGCATCAGCGCATCGACCTGGATGTTGAAAGCCTCGTAGCAATCCTCGTCCAGCGTCTTCGCGTTGTCCGGCACGAACGGGAAGCGGCGCACCGGCCGCATCAGACCGATATCGCCTTCTTTGTATGCGTGCTCAAAAACGATCCGGCGGAAGCTGTCCTCAGGCCGGTCATGCGCCTCGGCCGCATCGGAAAAAGTCTGGTTGCGCATCCGCTCGCCCGCGATCTTGTCGGTATCGATATCGACGATGCAGAGCTCGGGCGAGAGATCGAAACGGACGCTTTCGGCGAGAAGTCCGCCCATTTCGTAAACAACGCCCTGCCCGTCCCATGCGAGGTCGGTCGTGCTTTCCCCGTGACCGCTCGCCGAATATACGTAGGCGCAGATTGAGCGCGACGAGCTGGAACGGCAATGCAGGTGGCGATCTTCGGCGCGTCCGATCGTAATCGGGGAAGCGGAAAGGTTGCAGAGGATGTGCGCTCCCGCGAGCGCGGCCAGCGTTCCGGGAGGATTGGGCGACCAGAAATCTTCGCAAATTTCAACGCCGAATGTGAAGCCGGGCAGGTTGGATGCGGCAAAGACCTGATCGGTCCCGAACGGCACTTCCTCCCCCGCGACAGCGATCCAGAGATCCTGGCAGTTGCGGCCATGCGCGAAATAGCGTTTCTCGTAGAATTCGCGGTAATTCGGCAGATAGCTTTTCGGGATCACGCCCAGCAGTTCGCCGCCAGCAATTACAAGCGCGCAATTATAAAGCTTCGAATTGCGGCGCAGCGGAGCGCCCACGACCAGAACCGGGGTCAGGTCTGCCGATGCTTCGATCACTTCGCTGACAGCCTGTTCGACCCGGTCCAGCAGCGCGTTCTGAAGGTGCAGGTCGTCGATCGCGTAAGATGACAGACAAAGCTCCGGATACACCAGAAGATCGACCTTGCACTGGTGAGCCCGCTTCGCTTCGGAAATCACGCCTTTGGTATTGTAAGCGACATCGCCGGTGCGAACGCACGGTGTGGACGTCGCGACGCGGACAAAACCGTGCGCGTGCATATCGTAAAAGCGGTGCGAAGTGTCGGCCATGCGTGCGGGGGCTCCTGCTTGTGATGAACCGAACCTCTAGCGGCTATCGCACCCACTTCCTAGGCAGCTAATAGCTGCTCGGCCGGCGGCCCTTCTTCGAGAAGGTCGAGGAACCCCCGCTCGGTCCGGGTCAG
Source organism: Erythrobacter ani (assembly GCF_019204025.1). Lineage (GTDB taxonomy): Bacteria > Pseudomonadota > Alphaproteobacteria > Sphingomonadales > Sphingomonadaceae > Erythrobacter > Erythrobacter ani. The sequence goes on along the minus strand of NZ_JAGSPB010000002.1, from coordinate 809,436 downwards.
CCACTTCGTCGAGCGCGGCAGGCGCAGATTTTCGCGCCATTCCGCTTGGTCCGAAACCCGCTCGATAACGGCGGGATGGATATAGCTCTTGCGCGCTGTTGCCGGCGTATTGCCTAGTTTCGCCGACACTTCGTCGAGAATATTGCCGATCGTCAGATGTTCACGGGCTTTCGCCAGGCTCTCATATGCGAACACACTCGCGTGCCACGTGCGGAAATGCTTGGCGGAAAAATCCTCGCCCATCGTTTCCTGAATATAAGCGTTCACCGCGTCTGACGTTACGGGCTGAACGGTGCCCGCATCATCGCGGTAACGGAACAGGTGTCGCCCTGCTCCCTTGCCTGGCAGGTCTTTCATCCGGCGAACCGCATTGGCCAAACGGTTATCGGTCAATTCCACTTCGCGTTCCCTGCCGCCCTTGCCGTTGAAATTGAGGTAGATGGAGTTCGCGGAGATCTCCGCATGCCGGGCGCGCAGGGTGGTCGCGCCAAAGCTTTCATTCGCTTCGGTATATTGTTCGTTGCCGACCCGGATCGCGCTCAGATCGAGAAGGCGCACGACGCAGGCGACTGCTTTCGTCATGGTCATTTCCGGCTGAAAAAGATCGTCGTCGATCCTCGCACGGATAAGCGGCAGCTTATGGCCGAATGCTGCGCAGCGATCGAATTTGTCGCCTTCGCGCATGCGCCGGAATTCAGGGTGATAGCGATATTGCTTGCGACCGCGGTCGTCATATCCGGTGGCAAGGATGTGGCCATTCGGCGCGGGGCAAAACCATTCATCGCTGTATGCCGGCGGCAATGCCACGGCGTTCAGCCGCGCACGCTCCTGAGGATCGCGGATCAGCTTTCCTTCGGGATCGTAATACGCGAAGCCGGTGCCCGCGCCCTTGCGCGTGATGCCCGGCAGGCTGTCATCGACATAGATAAGCTTTTCCATCTCAAAGGAAATGCGCCGCACCGTCGCGGGGTTCCGGCTTGCGCTTTCTCAAGCGAAACGCCAACTCGTTTTGCAAGGGTCAGATTGACAAACAATCCCTCCAGAAAAGGAGACACGAAGAATGGCAGATCCTACATACACTCCCCCCGAAGTGTGGAGTTCCGACACCGAATCCGGTGGACGTTTCGCCAACATCAATCGCCCGACTTCCGGCGCGCGGGAGGACAAGGCACTACCCTCCGGCAACAATCCGTTCCAGCTGCATTCGCTCGCAACGCCCAATGGAGTGAAGGCCACCATCATGCTCGAGGAGCTTTTGGAAAAAGGGCACACCGGCGCCGAGTACGACGCGTACACGGTCAATATCGGGGAAGGCGAGCAATTCAGCAGCGGCTTCGTCGCTATCAACCCGAACTCGAAGATCCCCGCGCTGATCGATGCGAGCGGCGACAAACCTTTCCGGGTTTTCGAAAGCGGCGCGATCCTGGTTCACCTCGCCGAGAAGTTCGGCGAATTCCTCCCGAGCGATCCGGCTGGCCGCGCTGAAGTTCTAAGCTGGGTGTTCTGGCAGGTCGGAACCGGACCCTTCATTGGCGGTGGATTCGGACATTTCTACGCCTACGCGCCGGAAAAGTACGAGTATCCGATCAACCGCTACGCCATGGAAACCAAGCGGATCTTCGACGTCGCGGACAAGCAACTCGGCAAGACCCGCTTCCTTGCCGGCGACGAATACACGATCGCCGATATAGCGAACTTTCCCTGGCTGGCACCGTTCGTTTTCGGCGTAATCTACAACGAGGCGAAAACCTTCCTGTCGATCGACGAGTACAAAAACGTCGCGCGCTGGGTGCATGAGATCAATGCCCGTCCCGCCGTCAAGCGTGGCCGGATCGTCAACAAGGTTTGGGGCGACGACGAAGCGACCCAGATGCGCGAGCGTCATTCCGCGGCAGATTTCGAGGGCAAGAAACTCGGTTGAGCGCTGCTCGATAGACAAGATGCGGCGCGGTCGAGTTCGCGAAAGCTTGACTTGCCGCGCCGCCTCCCGTCCTCTCTCAATATGAGGACAAGAGACATTGGCTGAGACCGGCCGGAACCGTGTCGGCGTGGGCGAGAAGCTCGGGTACGGCATCGGCGATCTTTCCGCCGGGCTGATCCTCAATTTCTTCGGTTTTTTCCTGCTGTTCTATTTCGTCGATCTCGGCGGGCTTGCGCCTGCCGCAATCGGATTGATGCTGCTTCTGACCAAGTTGATCGATGCGTTTACCGATCCCATGATGGGCGCGCTTGCGGATCGCACCCGCACGCGCTGGGGCCGCTATCGCCCCTACCTGCTATTCGGTCCAGTGCCGCTCGGGATAGCGATCGTACTCATTTTCGCGGCCCCCGGGGGATTGAGCGACAGCTGGCTGCTTGCTTGGGCCTACATCACGTACACGCTCAGCATGCTGGCCTTTACGGCGGTGAATGTGCCCTATGGCGGGCTCCTCGGCGTGATCTCTCCCTCGTCCGAGACCCGCGCAAGCGTGACCGCCTACCGGATGTTCTTCTCCGCGCTGGGCGGCATCCTGGTCGGCGCGTTGGGCACAACGCTGGTGCGCGAGCTGGGCGGCGGAGATGATGCGCTCGGCGTGCTGCTCACCATATCCTGCATCGCCGCCGTCTCGGTGTTCTGCCTGCTCGTGACCTTCTTCACTACGAAAGAACGGATTCCATTTGCCGATACCAATGGATCGCTGTCGGGCGATCTGAAAGAGCTCCTCACAACCGGCCCCTGGATCGTCGTCGCCATTGCCGCGATCCTCGGGGTGACGGCCATCGCGGCCCGGGCCGGCTCGGCGCTGTTCTTCTTCAAATATGTCGTGGGCGACGACGGTTCGCCGGTGTTCCTGTTTTTTGATCGGCCCGCATTGTTCTTGACGGCCTTGGCGCTCGGCCAGATCACCGGTGTGATAGTTGGCAACCTTCTCCAGAAAACGTTCGAGAAATCACACCTCCTGATCGCGGCAGGCGGGCTGAAAGTGGCGATGATCGTGCTCTTCTACTTCCTGCCGCTCGACGCCATCTGGCCGCAGACCGTGGTACAATACCTGGTCGGGATCGGGTTCGGCATGCTGATGGTGCTGTCTTATTCGATGTTCACCGATATTGCCGAATTCATCGATTGGAAATCAGGGCGACAGATGACCGCACTCGTAGTTGCTGCATCGGTTTTCGCGGTGAAGGCAGGTATCGCTTTCGGATCGGCCATCCCCGGCTTCACGCTCGATCTGACAGGGTTCGTCAATGGAGCGCAGCAGAGTGAGACAGCGCTGATGGGCATCCAGATCGCGTTTGCGGCAATCCCTGCGGGCGTGATGATCCCGGCCCTGATTGCGTTGATGTTCTACGGGATCAACCGGCAGGTCATTGCTGAGGTAGAGCGCGACCTGTCCACACGCCGCGCCGCACCGGCTTAAACTTTGCGCCGATTGTGCGGATACAGCCCCTTCACATCCGCGTCAGACCCGTTATATGCCCGCCATCTGCTGGGGTGTAGCCAAGTGGTAAGGCACTGGTTTTTGGTACCGGCATGCGCAGGTTCGAATCCTGCCACCCCAGCCAGATATTCTCCGAAGTTCTACCATCCGGATCTTTGCGGCGACGCTCGCTAGCTTCCCGCCGATGGTTTGCCCGACGCCTGCATGCACTGGCCCGTTACCCACGCGCTTGCAGGCGAGACAAGGTACAGCACCAAAGCGGCAATGTCTCGCGGCGTGCCCAGCCGGCCCGCAGGAAGCGCCAATTGCTCCAGCAGCGGCGCGAAATCCTCATCCGACATATCGAGCGCCTTCTTCACCGTGTCGGTGGGCACAAAGCCAGGCAGAACCGAATTGACACGCGTTTTGGGACCAAGTTCCATCGAAAGCGTGCGCGTCAGCATATTCACTCCGGATTTCGCCGCGCTGTAATGCGCACTGCCGGGAAACGGCTCCACCGCCGCGAGAGAGGAGATGTTCACCATCGCGCTGCCCTCCCCGAAATGCGGAACCGCAGCCTGCACGCTGTAGAAAATCGAGGAAAGGTTCACGGCCAGGGTCTTGTCCCACTCAGCTGGATCGAGCTCGGCGAGCGGCGCAGAGACGAGCGATCCGCCGGCATTGTTGACCCAGATATCGAGCCCGCCAAACTCGTCGACCGCTCGCGCGGCAAGGGCCATCATGTCTTCGCGGCTGGAAACATCGGTTTTCAGCGTTATCGCGCGTCCACCGTGATTGCTGCCGTTGATGACTTCCGCAGTATGCTCGATCTGGTCGGTCGACCGGGCTGCGCAAACGACATTCGCGCCCGCCTCGGCGAGCAGTGCCGCAATGCCTTCACCGATCCCGCGCCCGGCGCCAGTGACGACAGCGGTTTTACCAGTAAGATCGAACAGGTCCTGCATTGATCATCTCCCCGATTGGACGCCCGGGAGATAGAGACGGAGCGACAGATCAGTCCACTAGCTGTTCTGCGGGAGCGAGCACCTTTTCGGCGAGCGCCACGCCCGATAGCCAAGCGCCCTCGACCCGCGGAGAATGCAGGTAATCGCCTGCAATGCCGATAGAGCTTCCCTCATCGAAGCGCGCTTCCTCCCCCGCCACCGGCTCCGCCATGGCGTAAAGCCAACGGTGCACGGCAAGATGGATCGGGGCGGCGCATTCCGCACCGGTCTGCGAGAAAAAGTCGTCGAGCAAAAGCGGCCCGACCTCTTCCTTCGGATGGTCGAGCAATTCGCGGCTTCTGCCCGGGCTCGCGTGGATGACCCAGCACTCTCTGCCCGCGCGCGCCGGTTTGGCCGAATTGCGCGCTGCCCACGATATCGCCGCATCCGCGTCCCGTATCATATCGTTCTCGATACCCAGCGGTTCGGCAAAGGCCGCCATCACAGCCCAACACGGAGCGGACCGGGCCTGTGCCGCAACGGCGGCCAGACCGGGCGCGGGTTGCTGCAAGAGCGCGTGTGCCTGTTCCGCCGGAATGGCGACGACGACGGTCTTCGCGGTGAAGACATCTTCACCGGCCTCAACGCGCCACTCGCCCTGCTCTCGCCGCAGAGCCTCGGCGCGCGTGTTCCAGCGCACTTTCAGGCTTTGCGCCATTCCTCTGATCGGCCCGTTCATGCCTGGAATGCCGACAAAGGCATCGTCGCCCGCGGCGTCCCACGGCGCGACGACGCCGAGCGTCTGCCACTGCTTCACAGCGGCGCGAAAATCTTCGTCACGGGCGGTGAAGTATTGTGCGCCATGATCGAACGAGACGACTTCGCCGCCGATCTCTGCACGCCGTGCCGCCATCCGGCCACCCGGACCGCGGCCCTTGTCAATGATATCGATGATCAGCCCGGCTTCCGCCAGGCGTTTCGCGCAGGCTAGCCCGGCCATACCAGCACCGACCACGCAGATGTCGCTGTGATGTTGTCCCATGTGCGCTCAACGCGCGACACGAAACGAAGTTTCGTCGCTCCTGCGAATTACTCTCAGGGCGCGCTGCGCTCGGGCCTTGCCACTGCGAGAATGAGTGAAAACCGATTTTCGCTGTCGAGCCAACGCGCCTGAGGTTCCCAGCCTGCGGCGAGCAGAAGCATATTGGATGTCCGGCGATTGAACTTGTGACTGTTCTCTGTGTGGATCGTCTCACCTGATTTCATTCGGAAGCTGCGGTCATAGACGGAAAACTCGATATCGCGGCCCGCGACCAGATGCATTTCAATCCGCGCAAAATCGTCTTTCCAGCGCGCTTCGTGCGTCAACGCATCGAGCGGAATGTCACCATCAAGCTCGCGGTTGATGCGCCGCACAAGGTTGTAATTGAACTCAGCGGTGACACCGGCAGCGTCATCATAGGCCGCCACGAGCACGTTTTCATCTTTGATTAGATCCATGCCGATCAGCAATTGCGCGCCTGTTCCCAGTGTTTCGCGCATATTGCGCAGCAGGTCGACGGCAGTCCGGGCGACCATGTTGCCGATGGTCGATCCGGGGAAAAAGCCCAGATTGGGGAGATCGTCGATTTCGCCGGGCAATTCGACCTTTCGCATGAAGTCGGCCTCCACCGGATAGACCGGAAGACCGGGGAATTTCGCTGCCAGATCGCTGGCTGCCGCTCGTAGGAAGTCGCCCGAAATATCGAGCGGAACGTACGCAGTCGGTTCGATCGCAGAGAGGAGCAGCGGCGTCTTGACCGAACTTCCCGAACCGAATTCGACGACCGCCCGCCCCGGTCCGATCATGGCCGAGAACTCTTTTGCACGGCCGCGAAGGATTTCCGTCTCCGCACGGGTCGGGTAATATTCCGGCAGCTGAGTGATGTCTTCAAAGAGCTGCGATCCGGCATCGTCATACAGCCATCGGGCCGGTATCGCCTTTTGGGGTTGGGACAGACCATCGAGCACATCGCTGCGAAAAGCCGTGTTTACACCCTCTTCATCGCGCTCAACCAGCTTCAGACCCTTTTGTGTCGTCATAATCTCAAATGTCCTTGGCCAGTCTCAGGCCCGTGAATTGCCAGCGTTGATGCGGATAGAAAAAATTGCGGTAGGACGCGCGCGAATGGCCACGCACGGTCGCGCAGCTCGCGCCTTTCAGCACGAATTGCCCGCTCATGAATTTGCCGTTGTATTCGCCAACCGCGCCCGCGGCGGGCTGGAAGCGCGGGTATGGCAGATAGGCAGAGCGAGTGAACTGCCAGCAATCCCCGAACAAGGCCTCTCCCCCATGCGGCATCGGCGCTTCGGCACGATCGAGCTGGTTCCCTGACGATGCGTCGTGCGCAGGCGCCTGACCTTCCTGACCGCGCGCAATCGCTTCCCACTCGAATTCGGTTGGCAACCTTGCCCCGGCCCAGGTCGCAAATGCATCGGCTTCGAAATAGGAGATATGCGTGACCGGCGCATCCGGATCGCGGTCCTGCCAGCCCTGGTGAGTGAAAGCCTCGGCTCCGCGCCAGTAAAGCGGCGCGGCGATCCCATTATCCTTGACCCATGCCCAGCCGTCAGACAGCCACAAAGCCGCGTTGTCATAGCCGCCGTCGGCGATAAACGCCGCCCACTCGCGGTTGCTGACCAATCGTCTGGCGATCGCAAACGGTTCTAGCAATACGCGGTGGCGCGGCCCTTCGTTATCGAATGAAAAACCGCCCTGCTCCGATCCGACCAGCGCAATTCCGCCAGGGTGTGAGTGCCATCCGGCCTCGCCCCCGCCTGCGGACATCGCTGGTTCGGCCGATCCTTCGAACATGGCTGCGCCCATCGGGTTCCGGAACAATGCGTGCTTGATATCGGTCAGCAGCAATTCGATGTGCTGCTGCTCGTGCGAAATCCCGAGCGCGATCATGTCCGTATGTTCGGGATCGTCCAGCAACGGCTCCATCGCCGCATTCACAGCGGCGCGCCATTCGAGAATTTCATCGAGCGTCGGACGCGACAACATCCCGCGGGAAAACCGCGAAATCCGCTCTCCCTCGGCTTCATAATAGGAATTGAACAGAAACGGGTAGGCTTCGTTGAAAAGCTGGTAGCCGGGTGCGTGGTCGCGCAGAAGAAACGTTTCCCAGAACCAAGTCGTGTGCGCCAAATGCCATTTCGCGGGTGAAGCGTCTTCCATCGACTGGATCGTGGCATCGGCGTCGCTGAGCGGTTCGACCAGCGCCTCGGTCAGCGACCGCGTGTCCCGAAAATCAGACCTTATCCTGTCGCAATCCAATGCGTTTGCCCGCTGGTGCCGCTCGGTTCGAGGCACTGCCTTCTCCTTTTACGCCGACCAGTGCATTGCCGACTGCGAGGGCGTTCATGGCCTATCGAAATGACAAATGGAAGGCGCGCCAGTGACTTAATTGCGCGACTTGTCGTCGACTTCACTCACGCCGCCATACGGACCTGATTGCGGCCTGCGTGCTTGGCATCGTACAATGCACTGTCGGCGCGGGCAAAAAACGACAGGGACGTGTCGCCCGGCACCAGCTCTGCAATGCCGGCGCTGATAGTCACCGCGGGGACGACGTCGGTCGCGCTTTCGGTCGCCACGCAATGACGCAAGCGTTCGGACATGACCCGCGCAGCACTCTCATTCGCGCCCGGCACAACCCAGACGAATTCCTCGCCGCCGACCCGCGCCATTATGTCGGCATCGCGCGCTTGATCGGACGAGATACGGGCAATCGATTGCAGCACTTTGTCGCCCGCAAGATGACCGTAGGTGTCGTTCACCGATTTGAAGTGATCGATGTCGAAAACGATAAGCACCAAGGGTTTGGACGTCCGGCGCGCTTGCAGGATCATTTCATCCAGCTGCGCCATGAGGCTTCGGCGATTGGCCAGACCGGTCAGCGCATCGGTCTCCGCCAGTTCGCGCGCGCGGCTCGCCTCTCGCACGGCAATGGCCCGCGAAAACTCGAGCTTTCTGACCTGTTCGATCTGGTCCGTCACGTCACGAACGACCGCAACGACGCGGACGGTCTTACCTGTATCGTCGTTCAGGTTGCACGCTTCCACGGCCAGCGCGCGTGCGCAGCCTTCAAAATCGCGGATGTCGAACCTCAGTTCGTACGGGCTCTCCTCAGCTATCCGCTCTTTGATGGCACCGACCAGGTCGACATTGTTGGCGAGCAACAGCGTTTCGGCGTCACCCTCCAGAAACGGCTCATCGCCGGGTACTCCGAAGATGCGGCGCAGTCCGCTCGACCATTGCTGTGCGCCCGAGGCGGGATCGTATTGCCAGATACCCAGCCCGGCGATGTCTTCCGCCAGGCTAACGGTCTTCACCAGTTGATCCATGCGCTGCCCGCGCAGGCGCGCCAGTTGCGCGCTGAAACGCGCCTCTCGGCGTGCGATTCGCGTTGCGACAAGAGCGGCCACCGCGAGTAGGAGAAGCACGATGCAGGCAAGAAACAGGATGTCGCTGCCGATGACCCGGCCAAGAACGCTGCGATCCGTTTCGAACATGACCCGATCGAGATTGGGCGCGAGCGCGGACGGCGAGAGCAAGAGGTCGTGCATCTTGCCGATGCTGTAAACGCGGACGGTTTAATCAGGCGCACCGAGCGGTTGTGTAATGCTACGTACCGCCCGCAAAGCCGGAGAGGCTGATGCAGCCTAGGCTGCGTCTGCCTGCTGCTGGCTCATCTCCGAATTGAGTGTCTCGGCAATCAGGAATGCCAGTTCCAAAGATTGTTCAGCGTTCAGGCGCGGATCGCAGTGCGTGTGATAACGGTCGCCCAAACGCTCTTCAGTAATCGCAACGGCGCCGCCGACACATTCAGTCACATCCTGCCCCGTCATTTCGATATGGATGCCGCCGGGATGCGTGCCCTCTGCGCGGTGGACTTCGAAAAAGCCTTTCACCTCGGTCAGGATGCGGTCGAATGGCCGCGTCTTGAAGCCCGTATCAGACTTGACGACATTGCCATGCATCGGGTCGCAGCTCCAAACGACCGGATGCCCTTCGCGTTTGACCGCGCGGACTAGCTTGGGGAGCCCATCTTCTACCTTGTCATGCCCGAACCGACTGATCAGCGTGATCCGTCCAGGCTCGCGCGAGGGGTTGAGCACATCAAGCACCTCAAGCAGCGCATCGGGTTCCAGCGAAGGTCCGCACTTCATGCCAAGCGGATTACCGATCCCGCGCGCAAATTCGATGTGTGCGCTGCCCGGGAAGCGGGTGCGGTCGCCAATCCAAAGCATGTGTGCGCTGGTGGCGTACCAATCGCCGGTCAGCGAATCTTGCCGTGTCAGAGCCTCTTCGTAGGGCAGCAGAAGACCTTCGTGACTGGTGTAGAAACTCGTTCCCTGCAGCTGCGGAACAGTGGCTGGATCGACACCGCACGCTTCCATGAATTCAAGCGCCTCGCCGATTCGATCCGCCATTTGCGCAAACTTGTCCGTCCACGGGGTGCGGCCCATAAAATCGAGCGTCCATTGATGGACTTGCTGAAGGTTTGCGTAGCCGCCCCCTGCGAACGCGCGGAGCAAATTGAGCGTCGCGGCGGCCTGGCTGTATGCCCGGACCATCCGGTTCGGATCGTTGCGACGCTGCTCCGGATCGAACTCTATGCCATTGATATTATCGCCGAGATAACTCGGCAAAGTGACATCGCCTTTCGTTTCGGTCGGAGCGGAGCGCGGCTTGGCGAACTGGCCTGCCATCCGGCCGACTTTCACCACCGGAAGTTTGCTCGCAAATGTCAGAACGACCGCCATTTGCAGCAAGACGCGGAATGTGTCGCGAATGTTGTTCGGGTGAAATTCGGCAAAGCTTTCGGCGCAGTCGCCGCCTTGCAGCAGGAAGGCCTTGCCATTGGCAACATCGGCAAGATCCGATTTCAGCGCTCTCGCCTCGCCCGCGAATACCAGAGGCGGATATGCCGATAGGGTCTTTTCAGCCTGCGCAAGCTCCTGAGTATCTTCGTACTGCGGCAGGTGGCGCGCCTCGAAGGACTTCCAGCTTTGAGGGTTCCAGTTTTCGGCCATATTCATAATCTTCTAATCTGAACTGAGAGCGCGCCGCTATATTGCGCGCACATCATCTGTAAAGCGTGCCGGTCATTCGCGACAACATTATTTCGCGAAGAGCCTGATCGAGCTGGCCGATATCAGCGGCCTATAACGGGTGGCTGAACGTTTGCCGGACTCACCGCGCTCTTTGGTGAAAGCGCGTTGCTCTCCGAGACCTCGGCGAGCTGCTGCCCCTCGGGAATGACCGCCAGTTTGAGCGGGGCGCGCTGGCCGAAATACCGCTCGGCGAGAAACTGCATGATCTCAGGGGTCGTCTGAGAGAAATCGGAAAGCAGAGACCGCAATTTATCGACCCGCTGAGGGTCCGTGGTCGCGCCTTCGAGATTGAACAACCAGAACTGGTTTCCGGTGGAGGCGCGGCGGATCAGCTGGCCAAGAGGTTCGGTCACACGCGAAAGCTCGTCCGCTGTGGGCGGATTGGCTGCCAGGTCCTGAGCGATACGATCCGCCTCCGCGAAGAAGATCGGCACGAAATCGGGTTCAAGCTGAGCCAGCGCAGTGATCGTCCCACCGGCAGGCAAATCGGCCGGCCACTTGGAAAACACCTGCGGGGAATAGCTCGCGCCGGCGCGTTCACGCAGCGCCTCCAGCAGGCGATTGTTGAACAGCTGCGTAAGAATCTCGAGCTGGCGCGATTCCCGTATATTGGCCATACCGCCGCCGCTGCGCCATGCGATCACCGCTGCAGCCTGATTTGCGTCCCCGCGATGTTTGAGCACCATCGGGTCGCTTCCCACTTCGGGGAAATCGGGAACACGCGCAGCGATTTCGGCAGGGATCGGTTCGCGGTCGGGCAGAGCACCGAAAGTCTGGCGCAGCTTTTCGACGATTGCGTCGCGGTCGAATTCACCGAATACGAGCACTTCGACCGGACCCTGCTTGAGCAGGGGCTCCCACGCCGCTCGGAAACCCTCGGGCGTCACAGCCTCGAGCGCTTCTGGCGTTGGCGTCGCAAACCGCGGGTCCTTGTCCGTTACAAGATATTCCAGGTCGCGGTTGAGGATACCGCCAGGGCTGGTCGAGAAAGTGTTGTATGCCAGTTCGCCTGCGGCTTTCGCTCTGATGACCGGATCGGCATCCCAGCGCGGCATCCCCAATTTCGCTGCGAAAAGATACAGCTGGTCGGCTACGTCGCTTGAACGGGTCTGCGCCGTAAAAGTGAACACTGCGTCCTCGACCGCAAAATCAAAGCCGAGCTTGCGTCCTGTCGCGAGTCGATCGATCTCGTTCTGGCCAAGCTCACCCAGACCAGATCCGACCAGAGCCATCTCGCCAAGCGGGGCGTAGACGGCAGTGCTCTCGTCAAAAGCGCGGTAGCCTGCGCCAAACCGCACGCGGACTGTGACCCGGCCCGGCTCGGCATTGTTGGCCCACAAGAGCGCACGCACACCATTGGCGAAATCGACCTGCTCCACCTCGAGCACACCGAGCGGTCGCTCGCTCACGATCGTACCCGGTTCGCCGATGGCAGGCAGCTCATCAAAGGAAATGGTTTCGGCGGCCAGACGCGCCGTTGCATCGACGGCGACCTCGCTGGCCAGGGCCAGCTTCAGCTCTTCGGATGTGGCCTCTCCGATTGCGGGCGTGACATAGACGGAGCGTACAACGTCACCTTCGAAAAGTTTTTTCGTCCGCTCCAGCACTTCTGCCGGGTTCAGACGATCCTTCATTCCGCGAAACACGTCGAGGACAGTCTGCGACGACGCCACGGTCTCTCGAATATCGACGGCATTGACGAGATTATCGGCAAGGCGGCTCCCCGCCTCTACGCTCGCCTGCTCCACCTGATTGACGAACACGACGTCGAATTCTGCGGCTTCGCGGTCGATCTCTTCCTGCGTCGGCGGATTGGTGATGGCGTCCTGAATAACGCTGCGCACATCTGCGAGGGCGGCTTCCCAGTCTTCGGTGAGTGGGGCGAAGGTCACAAAGGTCGCATCGGTCGAACGAGAGACATCGTCCTGCTGGACCTGAGCGTAGAGATACGAGCCGCCCGCTCTCGCGCGCTGCTCAAGCCGGCGATTGATGAGCGCCTGCGCAACGGCATCGAGAAGCAGACCTTCGTTGTAGACGATCGTGTCCTCGACCTTGCGCCATGGACGCATCACTGCATAGGTCAGACTGCGCGGAAGATCGGGTTCCACACCCACCGACAATTCGCCAATCGGCCAGCCGCTACCGGCTGCAGTGATCGTTCCATCAGGAGCGACAGGGTCGCCGAAATCCGGGGCTTCTGCAGCCTCGCCGGTCCCTTCCCAATCACCAAACCATTGCTCGACCAGTCCAGCAAGTATCAGGGGATCGGCATCGCCCGCGACGACGATCACCGTGTTTTCAGGTCGATACCAGCGGTCGTAGAAGTCCTGGATCTGGGGCGCGTTGGCCCCTTCCAGCGTTTCGATGGTGCCGATGGGATTGCGAGTGGCGAGGCGCTGCCCTGCAAAAAATGTACGGCGCGTCAGATCTGCCACGCGCTGCGATGCTCCGCCGCGCTCGCGTTTTTCGGCAAGAACGATCGGGCGTTCGGCTGCCACGTTTTCGTCGCTCAGAACCGGTTCGCGGATCATGCCCGAAAGCAGTTTGAAGCTTTCGGCCAATTTGGCGCGATCGATGTTGGGAATGTCCAGCTTGTATGCAGTGTGCGTCGGGCTGGTTTCGGCATTGGCATCGCTGCCAAAGGTCGCTCCCAGCCGCTGCCACGCTGCAATCGCCTCTGCCTGGCCCAGATATTTACTCTCGCGGAACAGCAAGTGTTCGAGCAAGTGGGCATAGCCCTGTTCCCATTCACGTTCGTGCAGCGAACCTGCATCTACGCGCACTCTGATCGAAACCTGTTGCGGAGGCACGCCGTTGCGGCGCACCGCATAACGCAGGCCGTTATCCATTTTTCCGAACAGCCATTGCTCATCGACGGGGACATCGCTGCCCTCGTAAAGCCACGGCACTTCGCCGCCTGTTTGTAGCGCCTGAGGTGCCGGGATGGCGGGCTGCGCGTCCACCTCCTGAGCGGCGGCGGGGGACAGGAGCGCTGCAGGCGCGGTCAGGAATGAAAGGGTGGCTGCGACCCGGAAAAGAACGTTCATGCACCCTTTATAGGGCGGCAAGGTCTGAAGGGATAGTGAATGTGTGCTGACAGGCGGCCTAGTAAAGCTTGCTTGCCGCGCGCCTGCCCGCACCCTATTTAGCAGATATGTTCATCGAGACCGAGACGACGCCCAACCCGTCGAGCCTGAAATTCCTACCCGGCCAGACCGTGATGCCCAGCGGCACACGCGAATTTGCCTCGCCCGAGGCGGCAGAGGCCAGCCCGCTTGCGCAGGCAATTTTCGATACCGGAGAGGTCGTGAATGTCTTCTTCGGATGGGATTTCGTGACGGTCACCGCCGCTCCGGGTACGCAGTGGTCGGCGTTGAAACCGCAAGTTGTTTCAATCCTGCTCGATCACTTCGTGTCAGAGGCACCGCTTTTCGCAGGCGGCAGCGCCGACGGAATCAGCGTCCCGGCCGAAGATGCTGAAATGGCGGTCGAGGATAAGGAAGAAGACGCCGAAACGATTGCAGCGATTCATGAATTGCTGGAAACCCGCGTACGTCCCGCCGTTGCGGGCGATGGCGGCGACATCGCCTATCGCGGGTTTTCAGAAGGCGTCGTCTACCTGACCCTGCAAGGCGCGTGCGCTGGCTGCCCGTCGAGCACCGCGACGCTCAAACACGGGATAGAAAGCCTGCTGAAACATTATGTCCCTGAAGTCGTTGAGGTGAGAGCAGCATAGATCTCTCACGTTTTTCAGGGACTTTCATGACGAAACAATATCACGACCATGTCCTGTCCGACGCAGTGCTCGGACAGCTTTTCAACGACGCGCGCACCTATAATGGCTGGCTCGACAAAGGTGTTTCGGACGATCAGATCCACGCGATCTGGGACCTCATGAAGATGGCCCCCACGTCGGCCAACATGCAGCCGGTGCGAATTGTCTGGGTGAAGTCCGACGAGCAGAAAGCCAAGCTGGCCGAATGCGCTTCCGAAGGCAATCAGGACAAGATCAAGGCCGCGCCCGTGACCGCCGTGATCGGATACGACATCGATTTCCACGAAGAGCTTCCCTGGCTGTTCCCTCACGCCGACGCCAAGAGTTGGTTCGAGGGAGACGAGGAAGGCCGGAAGCAAGGCGCGTTCCGCAATTCCTCGCTTCAGGGTGCCTACCTCATCCTTGCCGCCCGCGCAGTCGGTCTTGATTGCGGCCCCATGTCAGGCTTCGACGAAGACAAGGTCAACGATACTTTCTTCGCCGACCAGCCGCGCCACCGCGTCAATTTCATCTGCTCGGTCGGCTACGGCGATCCGGAGACAATTTTCGATCGCAGCCCGCGGCCCGACTTTGACAAATTCAATTCGATAGCCTGATCAAAAACGCAGACTTGCAGGGCGGCGCTGCCTGAGGCAGTGCCGCCGCATGCGCACGCTCGCGATTGAAACTGCTACGGAGGCCTGTTCTGTCGCCTTGTTCGAGGACGACAGTCTCATCGCGCACGACCATCAAGTGCTCGGCCGCGGTCATGCCGAACGGCTTGTCCCGATGATCGCCAATCTCCCGGAAAACGGAAAATCCCAACGCATTCTCGTATCTCTCGGTCCGGGCAGCTTTACCGGCGTGCGAATCGGAATTGCAACCGCGCGCGCGCTGGCGTTTGCGTGGGGCGCGGATGTTCTCGGTTATCCCACTCTGGCATTGGTTGCTGGTATGGCCCAGAGCGAACGTCCCGAGCCGGTGACCGTCTGCATGAATGGCGGGCATGGCGAATGGTTTGTCGCTGACTACGACGTCGGTGCGGAGCCTTTGGGAGCGACCGTTTCGCTCTCCCCGGAAGCGGCCCATGCTCGCGGAGCTCAAGCAAATATCGCTGGCAACAGAGCGGCGGAGTTCGGCGAACTGCTCGGCCTCGATCCTTCTCACATTCAGTTTCTGCTACCCGATGCCTGGTTCGCGCTGGCGCTTCCTTCCCCACTCTTGAGCGCTTCGCTCGCCCCGACATATGGCCGCGGGCCCGACGCCGTCCCTCAGGCAGCGAGCCGGACCTGATGAACGAGAGCCTCTGCCTCGTCGACCCGATCATGGCGGTGATGGAAAGCGCTTTCGATCCGGCTTTCGGCGAAGCCTGGAACCGCCGCCAGATTGCCGATGCACTCGCAATGCCCAGCACACATGCCTTGGTGATCGACGAGGGCGGACGGATCGTGGGCCGCGATAACGAGGGCTCGCCCGCAGGCTTCGTTCTCACTCGTCACGCCGCGGACGAGGAAGAGCTGCTGCTCATCGCGGTCATGCCGGAATACCGAAAGCGGGGATTGGGTAAGCTTCTCATCGACCAATTCTTTGCCGCGGCCAAAGCGCGCGGAACCACTCGGGTCTTTCTTGAAATGCGCCGGGGAAATCCCGCGATCGAACTTTATCGCAAGACCGGCTTCGAACCGATTGGTGAGCGGCCAAACTATTATCGACTTGCAAATGGCAGCCGGGTGGATGCGATTACTTTCGGCTGTTCGATATAGTCGATGTTATATTATATCAAGATCGAACAGCAGGCAGTCGCTGCTCTTGCAATGATTTGTTTGTTACGCCATGAGCCGGAGATCGGAAAACAATATTCCGAAATAAAACAAAATCGAGGAACTCATGGAAGACTTGGAAATCGAAATGAAAGAGACGCTGATCACCTTGACCAGCGATATCGTAGCCGCACATGTCAGTAACAACAGCGTCGCGGTCGACGATGTGCCTTCGCTGATTACGAATGTGTATTCTGCACTCTCCGGTCTGGGGGAAGAGAGCAAGGCAGAGGAACCGCGGCCAGAACCGGCCGTAACGATCCGATCTTCTATCAAGAAAGATCACATCGTCTGCCTCGACTGCGGCAAGAAAATGAAAATGCTCAAGCGGCACCTTTCTACCGAACACGGTATGACACCCGAAGAGTATAAAGCGCGCTGGGAACTGTCCTCGGATTATCCGTTGGTCGCTCCGAACTACGCCGAAACCCGCCGCGACCTTGCCAAGAAAATCGGCCTCGGCCGGAAACCTGGCAGCGGACGTGGGCGCAAGAAAAAGTAAGTTGTGGCTGGCGCGTCACCAACCGGCTGGGGGTGAGGTGCCACGCCAACTTGAGCAAGGCACCCTGTCTCGTCTAAGAGACGGGGTGCTTTCCTTTCGGGCTGCGGAACACAGAAACGCGATGCAGCCCCTGCGGCGACGGAGCTTTGCTTGAACCAAAGAATCGATCTTGAACAATTGTGCGCCGAAAAAGGCCTACGGATTACCGAGCAGCGACGGGTAATCGCGAAAGTCTTGTCCGAAAGCGACGATCACCCGGATGTCGAGCTTTTGCATGAGCGCGCATCGGCGATCGATCCCAAGATATCGATTGCCACCGTGTATCGCACCGTGCGCCTGTTCGAAGAAGCGGGTATCCTGGATCGGCACGATTTCGGCGATGGCCGTTCGCGCTATGAACCTGTGCCAGAAGCGCATCACGACCACCTCATCGATGTGGAAACCGGCAAGGTTGTCGAATTCGTCGATCCGGAAGTCGAATCTCTCCAACGCCAGATTGCCGAACGCCTGGGATATCGGCTCGTCGATCACAGGATGGAGCTCTACGGCGTCAGGCTTTCACGGGATGGCTGACAACCCGGCTGATCACGGGGTCGATGCTACCAATACCAAGGTCTGGGATCTCAGAGTGGGCGCGGCCCGCGGAGAGACGACACCGATATCGGCGGGCGGATGGCTGCGGATCGCAATCAGGTCGCTTGGCTTGGCGGTCTTGCTGCTGATCTTCGTGCCGCTGCATTACCTCTATCGCATCTTCGCCTACGGTTCGCCCTTCCCCATGCTGTTCCTGCGTCTCGCCGCGCGCATCTCGGGCGCGAAGGTTCAGACGCACGGCACCCATCTCAAACGTGATGTTTTCTACATCGCTAACCATGTGTCCTGGCTCGACATACTGGCGCTTGCCGGCGCGAGCGGGACCGCATTCGTTGCCAAGGCGGAACTGGCGTCTGCGCCGCTCGTCGGCTGGCTCGCCTCACTCAACCGTACGGTCTTCGTAAAGCGGGAAAACCGCCTGGGCGTCGCTGAACAGATCAATGCGCTGAAAGAGGCGCTTTCCGACAATTGGTCGGTAACGGTATTTCCGGAAGGGACAACGACCGATGGGCATTCACTGCTTCCATTCAAGACGAGCATGCTTTCGGTGCTCGAACCTCCGCCGCCCGGCGTGATGGTGCAGCCAGTCTTCCTCGACTACGGACCGGTCGCGGAATGGATTGGCTGGGTGGGTCAGGAAACCGGCCTCAACAACGCCAAACGCGTTTTGGCACGCAGAGGCACGTTTCCGCTGCACATTCACTTCCTCGATCCGTTCAGTCCCGAAGAATATCGCGGGCGCAAGGAGATCGGCGCGGAATCGCGGCGCCGGATAGAGGACGCCTTGTGCGAAGCACTCGGAAAACCGCTACGCACTTTCGAGCACGACGTTCCGCCAATTCGGTACTCGGCCAGCAGCGCGGCGAAGTTCCCCAGCGAAACCGACCTCTGAACCTAAAGACCCGCGCGCACCAGCCAATCGTGGAATAGACGCACGGGGCGTGCCTCCAGAGCGGTCGGCTTGCACACGAACCAATAACTGTAAGGGCTCTCGACCGAATTCGAGGACAGGTCGGTGAGGCGATTGTCCGCCGCTCTGCGCATGTGATCGTCATGCATGATCGCGATGCCCAGCCCTTGCGCCGCAGCTTCGAGCATCAGCTGACCCGAATCGTAATGATCGATCGCTGCGGGCTCCAGATCGCCGACATCGTGCGCTTTCTTCCAGGCCTCAAAGCTTTCAGGCAATTCATTGTGAATCAGGAACGTTTGCTTCGACAGCGTCTCGGCGCTGACTTCTTCCCCGACCGTTCGGGCAATTTCCTTGCTGCAGATTGCGTGGACCAGATTGTGATCGAGCCGAACCGCATGAAGGCCCGATGCCGGACCGCGGGAGAGAATGATTGCGGCGTCCAGCGTGTCGCCTACGCGGTCCTCCAGATGTGGGCCCGTATCGATATCGATATGGAGCAGCGGATGCCGTTTCCGCAGCTCTCCAAGGCGCGGAAACAGGCGCTGACTGCCAAACAAGGGCAGCACGCCGAGCCGCAAACGAAGCAGTGATATGTTGTCAGACTGGCTCTCGACAGCGCGTGCGAGCGATTCAAGGTGCGGATTGACGGCTTCGTAAAAAGCCTGACCTTCATCGGTCAGCTGCATGGATTGGCGCGCGCGCGTGAACAGCTTTTTGCCGACGAACTCCTCAAGATTCGTGATGCGGCGCGAAAGCGCAGACGGGCTGAGACCGATTTCTTCGGCAGCCGCGCGCGCCGATCCAAGACGGACCGTGCGCATGAACGCTTCCAGCGCGCGAAGAGGGGGCAAACGACGTGACGGCATTCAAGATTCTCCAGATTTACAGGAGATACGCAGCGCGGCGCATTTGGATGCAAAAAATCGAAGGATAATCGAAAACCAATCCGGGCGCGTGCGTTTATTGCACTTCGTTCGCATCTAGGGTGGGAGCGGGCGCGTGAAGGCGCAGACGTTTCACATGCGTTTCATCCGCCGCTGTCACTTCAATTCGCCAACCACTCGGATGTTCCACGACCGTACCGACTGGCGGGACCTGCTCGGCCAACACGAACGCGAGGCCCCCGAGCGTATCGACTGATTCCTCGACTTCGGCGAGGCGCGGATCGACCGTCTCGGCAACATCATCCAGCTCGGCGCGAGCATCGCAATCCCACATGCCGTCCCCGATAGGAACGATCAGCGCTTCCGGCGTTTCGTCGTGCTCATCTTCGATCTCGCCAACGATCTCCTCGACCAGATCTTCGATCGTGATGATGCCGTCAGTGCCGGAAAACTCGTCGAGAACTATCGCAAGGTGCACACGCCGCGCGCGCATGTCAGCGAGTACATCGAGTGCGCCGCGCGATTGCGGTACATAGAGCGGCTGACGCATCAGGACCGTCCAGTCGCGCGGCGGTTTCTTGCCGTTGGCGAGATAGGGGAAGACGTCCTTGATATGGATCATGCCGATCACGTCGTCGAGCTTGTCACGGTACACCGGCAAACGCGAATGACCGTTCTCGCTGAACGCATCGACCAGCTCTTCCCATCTTATCGAGGCATCCACACCGACGATCTCGCCGCGCGGCACCGCCACGTCATCCGCATCGTGCTCGCTGAAGTGGAGCAGGTTGCGCAGCATCTGACGCTCGACCGGCGACAGGTCGCCATTGCCGGCCGTGGTTTCGGCCGAAGCTTCGCCTTCGTTCTCGTCTTCATGCTCGTCGATTGCCTCTTCGAGCTGCGCGCGAAGGCTGCGTTCGCCGTCTCCGGCACCGACTATCTTCTTGAGAGCGAGCCACAGCCCGCTGCTACTCTCCGCGTCTCCGGCGGGGGATTGGGAATCGGGCATGGCCCTATCAACGCACTCCGTTCAATTGCGATCCCCATATGGGTCCGATATGCCCATTTTTGCAAGAGCGGCTGTTTCCAGAGCCTCCATCGCTTCGGCCTGGGTGTCCGAATGCACATGATCATGCCCGGCGAGGTGCAACAGGCCATGCACGATGAGATGCGCTGCATGGGTGTCGAGATTGACGCCCTTTTCCTCCGCTTCGCGCGCGCAGGTTTCATGCGCGAGCGCAATATCGCCCAGCATGACAGGCGGTCCTTCGGGATCGAGATCGAGTAATTCGCCGCGTTCCAGCATTGGAAAGCTCAGCACGTTTGTAGGCTTGTTGCGCTCACGCCATTCCCGATTGAGTGCGTGAACCTCGGCATCGGTGGTGAACAGCAGGCTCGCGCTTAGGCGCGGATTGACGAGCGCAGGCTCAACTACAGCGCAAGCCCGCACAGCGCCTTCGGCGAGTGCTTCCCACCCACCTCTTGGCCAGCCCTCAATGTCGAGATCAAGTTGCAAGCGAACCCTCGCAATTCCAATGGCTTACCTGAGACATGGACCGCATGTTACACGGTCTTGGGATGAAACAATCGACTATGTCGGGATAAGGGCGTTCGAATTGATCGGAACGAGGAGCGTTATCATGCATGGACCCGCGCATAGCGTGAAAATCGCAAAGTAGGAAAGGACGGCGACACGTTCACAGTGGTCGCTGACTTGCAATCGAATGCGGCGTGTAGTGCCCAGGTGAGTCGCCACCCAGTTTCGCCCCGCGGCCCTTCGCCGTTCTCGCCAATTAGTCAGTTTGCCTGCTTAGTGGAGGCCGGATAAGGTGTCCCTCGCTCAAAGGGGATGGTTTCATGGTGACCGGTGCACGGATGATTGCGATTGCGCTGCTGTTGGCCACCACCACCGCGACCGGAATCTCAAGCGCGCAAGAGGCGGATTCCACAGCGCCAGCTTCGATTGCGGGCGACATCTTCGATCAGGATGAAATGTGGGACGCCATCAATGCCGATCCAGCATCGGGACGGGCGAGGGCCATGGCCTTTCTTGAAGCCGACCCTCCGCTCTCGCCCGACAACAAACGGCGCGCCCTCAACATCATCGGCGTGAGCTTTGCCATGCAGGGCCGAATGGACGAAGCGCTGGTCTATGCGCATCGGGCGCTGGACATGGCGATAGACCAGAACGATTACGTTTCAGCCTCGCGAGGTTGGACCAATATCGGAGCGATGGAACAAGCTCGCGGCGAACTGTCTGCCGCAGTCGAAGCCTTTGGCTACGCCGTCGAACTGTCCAAACAAGCCGACCAGGATGCTGTTGCCCACGATCATACTTTGTCGAATTTCGGGAGTTTGTTGCTCGAATTCGGTCGGCCCGGCGACGCGATCGAAATGCTAGAAGAAGCGCGCCCCCTTCTCTTGGCCGACGAAAGGCCGACCGATCGCGCGGGCGGCTTTCTGCCCCTCGCGCGGGCGTATCGAACTGTCGGGCGGCTGGACGATGCCGGCATCTTACTCGAAGAGATCAGGGGCTTTCTCGATCTCGATGAAAGCGCCGAACTCACGGCCGCATTGCACTGCGAGGAAGCACAGCTGTCGCTAGCGAGGAACCAATCTGCCCAAGCGCGTTCAGCCGCACAGCGGTGCCTCAGTGTTGCGCAGAATTCGGACCTGCTTTTGCCCCAAGTGGATGCCCTTGCGGTTTTGGGAACAACCGCCGTGTCGGCGAACGATATCGGAGGTGCCAAAGCGAACCTCGCGCAGTTGACTTCGGTGCTCAACCAAGCGGAAAACGCAGTCTCGTCGGGAGGTGATCCTGCGCCGTCTATCCTGAGAAGACGGCTAGAGGCCAATCGTATCGCGGCAGACATTGCGATCCAGGAAGGGCGGCTTAGCGATGCGCTGGAAAACCTCAGGATGCGCATCGCCTACGACGAGACCCTGGACGCGATCGCTGAGAAGGCGGGGAGTACGCTCGATACCTTGCGGTACCGGCAAGAGCTCGACACGCTGAACGTTCGGCTTCTCGAAAGCGAGGCAGAGGCGCTGCAATCACGCAATGCACAGCAGCAGCAATTCATCCTGGGTGCCCTGGTGCTGGCAGCGTTGCTCGCACTACTCGTATGGGTTTTGTTTCGGAGCGATCGCGAAAAGCGGCGACTAAACGCGGCCCTGCAGCGCTCGCTTAGCGGTCAACGCTTATTGAACCTGGACATGCAGCATCGGGTGAAGAACAATTTGCAGCTGCTGCTGTCGCTGTTGAACTTGCAATTGCAAAGCGCCTCGATCGAAAGCGCCTCTGCCGTGAAGAGCGTGAAGAACCGCATCCTTTCAATGGCCGCGCTCTATAACAATCTCTACACGGACGAAGAATCCGATATCGGTGCGACAGTGAGCGCTCAGGAAATGCTGCCCGAGTTAATCGATCGAATTGCAGGCACCTACGATGCTGCCGATCGGATCGGGACCATCGCGATCGGGGACGTTCATTTCGACAAGGCAACTGCCTCACCACTTGGCCTTCTCGTGGCCGAATTGGTGTCAAATGTTTTCAAGCACACGCAAGACAGTTTCGATCTGTCTCTCGTTTCCCGGGACGATGACGGTCTCATCCTCACCATTAGCGATAACGGAGCGCACTTTTCCGTTAGCAACAATTTCAGAAGCGGCGGGGGACTGGATATCATCAACGAGCTGGCGCAACAGATCGGTGGAACGCTGCAGCATGAAACCGTGCCACAAGCGGGCAACAGATGGACGCTGGAGTTTGCCAACAGGGCGGCAGCGGCCAAGAGCCAGACGTAAAGCCAAACCTAGAGCAGTTACTACCGGGCCGCCAAAGAATTTACTCGCCCTTCCCCTCGTACGCTTCGACGATCCGGCCCACGATCGGGTGGCGTACCACGTCGGCAGCGGTGAAGCGGATCGTGCCGAAGCCGTCGACATCCTCCAGCTTTCCTACCGCATCGGCAAGACCTGACATCGAATCGCCGCCGGGAATGTCCACCTGCCGCGGGTCGCCGCAGACCACCATTCTGCTGTTCTGGCCAAAGCGGGTCAGGAACATCTTCATCTGCTCGCGCGTGGTGTTTTGCGCTTCGTCCAGGATGACGAATGCATCGGCAAGCGTGCGTCCACGCATGAAGGCGATGGGAGCGATTTCGATCTCGCCGCTCTCAATCCGCCGCTCGACCTGTTCCGGCGGCATACAATCGTACAGTGCGTCGTAAAGCGGGCGCAGGTACGGATCGACCTTGTCCTTCATGTCGCCCGGCAGGAAGCCGAGCTTTTCTCCTGCTTCAACAGCAGGGCGGGAAAGGATCAGACGCTGGACGCTGCCGGTGATGAGCTGACTGACCGCCTGTGCGACAGCGAGGTACGTCTTGCCAGTCCCCGCCGGGCCGAGGGCAAAGATGATATCGTCGCGTGCGAGGCTGCGCATGTAGGTGACCTGCGTCGCGCTGCGCGGCACAATTGTCTTGCGCCGGGTGCGGATCATGATCGGCGGAGATTCCTTCTCGCCCGAAATGATCCCTTCAAGAGTGGGCTCGTTCGACATCGCGATCAGCGCCTCGATCGCGCCCGCATCGAGATCCTGTCCCATGGCCAGCCGGTCGTACATGGTGTTGAGCGTCTCGCGCGCCCGCGCCACATTGTCCTCCGGCCCTTCGATAACGATCTCGTCACCGCGGGCATGGATCATCACCGAAAGCCGGTTTTCCACTTGCACGAGGTTTGCGTCGAATTGCCCGAACAGCGGACCGAGCAATGATTGGTCTTCGAAACTGAGCTCGGCACGAGCGCGGCGCGGTTCGCGGATCGGGGTCGGATCGGGCGAAAGCTCAGGCTCTCGCTGACGATCGGCTGTGCGGGTTGGTCTACGGCCCATAAATTCCTTTGCATCGCGGCGGAATACGACCCGCCCTACGAGTCGGAAAGGTAAGCGTCGCCCAGCGCAAAGCAAGTTGGCAACCCTCATCGAACAGTGGAAAGTCATTGTTCGTTCACATCGAAACCGCGATCATCTAAGATGCAATTTCAGGCGACTCACCAGGTTCAAGGAGTGCGCGGCTTGCAGATTTCGTACCTGTTTTTGGTGTTCGCTACCTTGGTGGACCAACCGGAGGCCGGATCGGCGCCATCCGAACAATCGGTTGTCAACGATCCCGTTCCGGAAGCACAACGTTCCGAGAGCGATAGCGCGATCGTGGTCGAAGGTCCGCCCACAGTACTCGAACGTAGGCGCGAGCTGCGCAATATGGTTGCAAAAGTCGTGAATGAGCCGCGCCCCGGTCGTACCGTGGCCACTTATTTCGATGCGATCTGCCCGCAGGTCAGGGGTTTACCGGAAAAGGAATCGCGCGTGATCGAGGCGCGCATTCGCGAGAATGCCGAAACGCTCGGCGCCAATCGCAGAAACCCGTCGCGCGGTTGCACACCGAACGTCAAAGTCATCTTCGTCCCATCTAGCAAAGGACCGGCTGACCAGTGGGTAACGGCCGACAACGATATGCTCGATCATCTGCGCAGCTATCAACGCACGGAGGTGCTCAACGACCCGGATCCGGCGCGCGCGTGGACCTATGTGGCCGATCGCACGGCCGATGGTGGCGAATTTCCGAAGGCTCTCCGCCAGAGAATAGACGGCCCGCTGGATTGGAGCAATTCGCTGCGAATGGTCTCGCGCCTTACGGTCGCATCGACGGTCGAGATCACTCAGGCAGTGGTGATGATCGAAATGGCGGCGGCGCAGGACAAGACCCTTGGGCAGTTGGCCGATTATGCATCCATGCGCACCTTCGGCAACACCCGGAGCATCGATCCCGAGACGACGCCAGCGGCGCCGACCATTTTGAAGTTGTTTCAGGATGATAACCCGCCAGAGGAACTGACCACTTTCGACCGAGCGCTCGTCGCAAAGCTCTACTCAACGTCGCGCAACTCGCCGCAATGGCGTTATCTCAGCAATATAGCGGATCGGGCGCTGACGATGGAACAGACGCAACAATCAGCGGGAACCGAGTAATTCGCCCCGCAGCGAATTGGGCCCAGCCTCAACAAGGTCGACTTCGACCATGTCGCCGATGCGCACATCCCCTTCGATCCAGACCGATTGCAGCCACGGGGATTTGCCGAGCCATTGGCCCGGATGCTTGCCCTTGCGCTCGACCAGCACAGAGCATGTCTCGCCCGCTTTCGACTTGTTGAACGCGAACTGATCTCTATCGATCCGGGCCTGTAGCCGCTGGAGCCGATCGTCCATCACCTCTTTGGCGATCTGATTGTCCATTGTCGCCGCCGGAGTGCCTGGGCGCGGCGAATACTTGAAGCTGTATGCCTGCGCATAACGAACTTCATCGACGAGTTTCAGAGTGTCTTCGAACTCTGTCTCGGTCTCGCCCGGAAAGCCGACTATGAAATCCCCTGAAAGCGCGATATCGGGCCGCACTTCTCGAAAGCGTTCGAGCAGTCGCAAATAGCCTTCCGCGGTGTGCGAACGGTTCATCGCTTTCAGCACGCGATCATTGCCCGATTGAACCGGCAGATGGAGATACGGCATCAGCTTGTCGATCTCGCCGTGCGCCGCGATGAGCGCATCGTCCATGTCATTGGGGTGGCTGGTCGTGTACCGGATGCGCTCCAATCCATCGAACCGCGCAAGCGCGCGGATCAGGCCGGCCAGCCCGACCGCCCTGCCCGCCTCGTCTTCACCGCTCCACGCATTCACATTCTGACCCAACAAGGTGATCTCGCGCGCTCCAGTTTCGATGAGCTTGTGAGCCTCGCCCAGCAAATCGCTGAAAGGACGCGATATTTCCGCCCCGCGCGTATAGGGCACAACACAATAGGTGCAAAACTTGTCGCACCCTTCCTGCACGGTGAGGAACGCGGTTGGGGAGCGCCGTTTACGTTCGGGCAGGCTGTCGAACTTAGCGATCGCGGGCATATCCGTGTCGGTCGCGCGCTCACCCTTCACCGCCTTGTCCAGCATCTCCGGCAAGCGGTGATAGGCCTGCGGACCGACGACCATCGACACGGCCGGGGCACGGTTCATGATCTCTTCGCCCTCAGCCTGTGCGACGCACCCCGCGACCGCGATCATCGGCGCCTTTTGCTGGGTCTTTCCCTTGGTCAGTCGGCCAATATCGGAGTAGATTTTCTCCGCCGCCTTTTCGCGAATGTGGCAGGTGTTGAGCACGACCAGATCCGCATCCTCGCCGTCCGGAGCCTTCGACAGGCCCTGCTCGCTCAGCAGTTCTCCCATACGCTCGCCATCATAGACGTTCATCTGGCAGCCGAAGCTTTTGACCCGGTAGGTCTTGGGAGAGATTTGCGGTTTCATCTGGGGGCCTGTAGTTGATACGCTCATACCGAGCAATTGACGATCTCGTAGAACCGGCCGGAAATCAAATGATCCGATCAACTCAATCTGAGCATTTCAGTACCGAGGCCGGTAGGTTCTAATAATGCTGCTGTCGACACTAGCGCTAATGGCCAGCCCGGCGATCGCACTGCAAGCTGCCCAGCAGGGCGAACAGCCCTCGATTATTGTTCGAGGGGACGCTAAAACATCCACGTCTTTGACCGACCCAGCGACGTATTTCCAGCGCCATTGCTTTGATCGGCAGAGATTGCGCCAGGCGCACACGTTGATCGATGATGATTACGACTGGCAACTTCTCCCGCCGGAATTGCGCGAACAGTGGGACGTCGAGCAAGGCGTCCCGGCTTATATCATGCATTATCCGGAAACCGATCAGATACTGCTCCTCAAATTCGAGTCGATTGCGCACGATGACGGCCTATTTGACCAGGTTTGTACGATGATCGTTTATGGCGGCAAGAGCCACGCACATTTTCGGCATGGCTTGGGGAGAATGATGCGCGGCAACCCGGCCACTAACCATCTCGGACGACTGGACGGATTTGAGACCATTCCCGGCTGGAATCAATGGATTTGGACCGGCAAGTTCGCCCGCAGGAGCGAGCAGTGGAAGGCATATCAAAAGTCCCGAAATCAGCCCACCTTCCTAGTGGTGGTGCATGCATCGTATTATCAGCGCAGCGACTATCTTGTGCTCGACCTGAAAACGCGCGACGACGAAGAAGCGCGCCTGAGTGTTGCGCGCTTGATGCACCGTTCGCGAGATGTCCCGGCGACGCCTCTCGGTATCGTTGCGGATGACAAGTAATTCTCTCGGAAAGTATCATCTCACCCGTTGAGTGCTGCGGCGCGAGCGATGTCCTTCTCTCGGTCGAATCGGCGCAGGATGGTGATCAATTCCGCTTTCTCCGGTACATAAAGCGCATGGCTATCGATGACCACTTCCTGTCGGGTTTGCGGCAGTACCTGAACCCAGCGCCTGCCCGTTTTCACTTCAAGGTCGGCCATGAATTCGACAGGCAATGCCGGATGCGACCATAACCCGAAAGCGCTCGAGCGAAACTTGACCTTCGACGGGTCTCTCCGATCCGCCAGACGAAGTTCTCGCTTGAGCCGTTCAAGATCGCCTTTTGCCAGCAGCACATCGACGTCATTAATGTCGCCAGCATCGGCTCCATGCAAAGCCACTGCCGCGCTGCCGATTATCCACCAGGGTTCATCGGCAGAGGACATCACCGCGGCAAGCTTGACAAGTGTGCTGCGCAGCGCGGCCTCAATCATCGCTCTCGGTCCGGGACTGATGCACGCAAGGGGCGATGGGCCTGTATCCGGTGCCGGGATGCGGCTTGTCCGGCTCGCCGCATTCAACCGCTGGCTTCGCCACGCCGTTGGACGCGACAACCGCGCCAGCGTCGTCGCTTTCGTAAGCAGCGATCCAGGTGATGCAGTCAGCCAGAGGCCGCACCTTGTGCTTGGTGAAGCGGTCGGCTTCCGGAGCGCAATTTATCACGTATTCGTCGGCTGCCGGGACGAGGCTGAATTTCGAGACGCGCCGAAGAAATTCGCCGCGTTCGTTGATCACCGTGCGGCGCACATCGTTGGTCATCGCGTCGCCATTGTAGAACGGGGAGGTGTTGAAAATGTACGCTTTCACCTCGGGGTACTTGATCGACACCTCCGTCGCGAGCGCGCCGCCGAGTGAGTGGCCGGTGACGATCCAGCCGGGCTCATCGCCCCAACGCTCACGTTCAAGTTCGAAATATTTGAGCGCGATCTCGATCTGGTCATCGCGTAGTGTGCCATAGAAAATATCGGTGAACCCATCGAAATCGGTTCCGCGAAACGCGAGAATCCGGGCCACGGGCGTACGCTCACCCTTGTTATCGGGCTGCCCGAGCTGCTCGAATATCTGGTAGCCGAAGCCTTTGCCCGTATCCTCTTCCGCAATGTCGAGGCGCTCGAGCCGTCTCAGCCCGGGGCCAAGGTCGCTATAAAGATCATCATCGCCGACATAGGCGTTGGTCGCGGCAATCGCGAACGGGTAGGCCTCCACGGCCGCTTCCCGCACAAACGCGCACCACCCGCCGGGTTCTGTCCGGCAGGGGGAACGCGATTGTGTGATATCGGGGTAGGTGACGCAGCCGCTCAAGATAAGAAGCAACAGCGAGGCAAAGGCGCATCGCAGCATCACCTGTTCGATTCCCTTAGTAGGGTCAGGCGACAGTCGCCTTCACGATTTTGCCTGGGCTTGCGGGTGGTTCACCCTTGGGCAGTGCATCGATGTGGTCCATGCCTTCGGTAACCTGGCCCCAGACGGTGTATTGTCCGTCGAGAAATTCGGCATCGTCGAAGCAGATGAAGAACTGCGAGTTCGCGCTGTCCGGAACCTGAGTGCGGGCCATCGAGCAAGTGCCACGCGTGTGCGGTTCGCTGTTGAATTCGGCCTTCAGATCCGGCTTGTCGCTGCCGCCCATACCGGTCCCGGTCGGGTCGCCGCCCTGCGCCATGAAGCCGGGGATCACGCGGTGGAAGACGACGCCGTCGTAAAATCCGTCACCGGCAAGTTCGGTGATGCGTTCGACGTGACCCGGGGCCAGATCGGGGCGAAGCTTGATAACGACATCTTTGTTCTCGCCATCGCCGGTGTCGAGGGTGAGTGTGAGTGTGAGTGTGTCGGCCATGAATAGATCTCCTTTGATTTTGTGCGCGGTATAATCAGTTGCGCGCCAGAGTCACCCGCTTGCTTTTCAAAGAACCGACTCTAAACCCGCAACCATGGTCGAACCGGGCACCTATGACGACGAAACCCTTGTGGCTGAGGCTGCAGAGGACGAAGTGCGCCCCGACGACCGGATCGATGACGAGCGTCATGACGAGGAAAACCGGCTGAAACCGGAATATGTCCGGGGCGTGCGGGATGCGCTGGATCAGGGCGATAAGACTGCGGTTTACGACCTCGTCGAACCGCTCCATCCTGCCGATATCGCCGACCTGATCGAACTGCTCGATACCGAGGAGCGCGCGGCGCTGGCCTCGTCGATCACGGACCTGATGACCAGCGAGGTGGTCGCTGAGCTGAACGATCACGTCCGCGAGGTCATGATGGAGGCTTTGGAACCGGGAGCGGTTGCGACCATTGCCGAGCAGCTGGAAACCGACGACGCGGTCCAGCTTCTGGAAGATCTCGACGAAGATGACCAGAAGGCGATCATCGCCGAGTTGGAGCCGGAAACGCAGGCGGCGGTCGAAAGCGCTCTTGCATATCCGGAAGAAACCGCCGGACGTCTGATGAGCCGCCGGGTGATGGCTGTGCCGGAGCACCTTACCATCGGTGACCTCATCGATTTCCTGCGCGAAAACGGCGATCTCGAACACGATTTCCATGAGGTTTTCGTAATCGATGCCGCGCACCATCCGGTTGGCACTTGTGCGCTCAACTGGATCCTCACGACACCGCGTTCGGTCAAGCTGACCGATGTGATGAAACGCGACCAGACGCTGATCCCGGTGACGATGGATCAGGAAGAGGTGGCGCTCATGTTCCAGAAATATGCGCTTATCTCCGCTGCCGTGGTGGACGATAGCGGGCGTCTGGTCGGACAGATGACGGTGGATGACATCGTCCACATCATTTCCGAAGAGGCGGGCGAAGATGCGCTGCTGCTGTCGGGTGCGGGCGATGGCGACATCAACGAACCGATCCGGGAAGCCTATTCCAGCCGCGTGCGCTGGCTGATCGCGAATCTTGGCACCGCGGTCGTCGCCTCCGCGATCATCGCGTTTTTCGGCGCTGCCATCGAAAAGCTTGTCGCCCTCGCCGTACTGATGCCGATCGTTGCGAGTATCGGCGGCAATGCTGGCACCCAGACCATGGCGGTCGCGGTGCGCGCCATTGCGACCAACCAGCTGACCCGGGCCAATACTCGGCGCATCCTGTGGAAGGAACTGCGCGTCGCGGTCCTTAATGGGGCGACGGTTGCAGTGCTGATCGGGATCGCGGCAGGCGTGCTGTTCTCTCCGATGATGGGCGTGGTCATCGCTGCAGCCATGATCATCAATATTGCGGTTGCAGGTCTTGCAGGGGTTCTCGTGCCTGTGATCTTCGAGCGGCTCAATCAGGATCCGGCGGTCGCATCGTCAGTCTTCGTCACGATGATCACCGATTCCATGGGCTTCTTCGCCTTCCTAGGTTTGGCAGTGGCGAGCGGGTTGACCGCCTGATAGCCCCTCCCCTCGAATGCAATCGAGGGAGACGGATATGGGCCGGGTTTCGGACAAGGTGGTGCTGCTGACGGGCGGCGCGATGGGATTGGGCAAAGCGGCGGCGAAGGCGCTTCTCGCGGAAGGTGCGCGGGTCATCATAACCGATATCGATGATGCCGCCGGCGCGGCAACCGCCGAAGAGCTCGGCCCGGATTGTTCTTTCCTCCCCCAGGACGTCACCGATTGGGACCGCTGGCAGGCGCTCATTGCCGAGGTCGAGACCAATCACGGACGGCTCGATGCGCTGGTAAACAATGCGGCGATAACGGTCTTTGGCTCGATCGCCGACATCTCGCCTGAGGATTTCCGGCGCTGTTACACCATAGACGTCGATTCGATCTTCATGGGCTGCAAGGCTGCGATCCCGCTAATGGCGAAATCCGGAGGCGGATCAATCGTAAATTTCTCCAGCGCGGCGGCCAACAAACCTAACGCCGATCTTGCCGCATATAACAGCGCCAAGGCAGCGGTGCCGATGCTGACCAAATCGATCGCGCTCTATTGCGCGCGTGAGCAAAACAATGTCCGGGTGAATTCGGTTCAGCCCGGCACAATCCTTACGCCCAACGTCGAAAGCGTCATCGCCGGAACTCCCGATCCAGACGCTACTCGCGAGGCCTTCTCCATCGCCCAGCCGATCGGCCGTATGGGAGAACCCGAAGATATCGCGCATCTCGTCGTCTATCTCGTCAGCGACGAAAGCAAATTCGCGACCGGTGCGCCCTTCATTGTGGATGGCGGGCTCAGCATCGCTTGAACGGGCAGGAGAACGTACCAAATTAAACCAATGCCGCTCCACATGACCAAGATCGCGTTCGGCGCGAAGAGCTGGAACGACCTTGCCGGGTGGTACAAGAACCGCGGCGAAATCGCGCTCACCACGCGCAATCGCCCGACCCGTCACGCGGAGATGGTCGGCGGGTCGCTGTACTGGATCCTCAACCATTCGCTTGTCGCGCGGTCTGAAATCCTGAGCTTCACCGAAACCGCCGACGGGCGCTGGAACATCAATCTCAAGCCTGAGCTGATCCGCGTTCATCAGAAAAGCAAACGTGCGCATCAGGGCTGGCGGTATCTCAAGGACGATGACGCTCCGCGCGACCTGGCCGAGGGTGAAGAAGTGGGCGATGTCCTGCCGGGAAAAATGGCGGCGAAGCTTGAACGGCTCGGGCTGATATAGGGACGACTCTCTAGCTTAAGGGTGGCGCTCCGAACCACACCCAGAGCGCGATCCCCGCTGCCACCACGAACGCGATCGCTACCCGGCCCCAGTCTGCGGATGCGATCCCTTCGACCGATTCCTGCGCTTCGCGTTTGCCAGTCACCATTGGGCCGACAATGTCGTCCATCCGAATGAAGGCGTAAACGCCGATGGCGGTGATGTGCAATCCGATCATTCCAAGAACGACGTAGAAGAAAATCTCGTGCCATTCCGTCAGCATGTCGGCGGTCAGAACTCCGACGAAACCATTTAGCGGGCCGGTAGCCCCGTCATAGGGGTCGCCTGCGAAAAGTCCCATGCCCACCTGAACGAGCATGACCGAGAGCAGCGCGATCACGGCCAGTGCGCCAAGCGGGTTGTGCCCGATATTCGCATCCTTGGAATGCTGGCCGCGAAGATAAGCGATTATGTGCGAGGGCCCGCGAACGAAATTTGCAAACCGCGCCGTGCGAGTGCCGATGATGCCCCACACTATCCGAAATATCAGAACACCCAGCAGTACTACGCCAAGCCGTGTGTGCCACCACCACAGGGAGTTTTCGCTGGTGTACCACATTGCAAACACCAGTCCGACAAAGCTCCAATGGCTCAATCGGACCGGAAGGTCCCACACCTTGACCGGCCTTGTCGTCATACAAGCCGTCCCGGCAAATCAGTCGGTATCGAGACGGAACTTGTCATGGCAGGCTTTGCAGGTGCCGCCCATCTCCTTGGCCTGCTCACCGACGGCAGCGGCGTCGCCGCTCGCCGCGGCCGTGACCAGTGCGGCGCTCGCATCGACGAAGTTCTGAGCCGCTGTTTCGAATTCGGCAGGCTCCTCCCAAATCGTCATCAGCGCTTCGGTATCATAGCCGGCGTCAACGCTGGTGCCCGACGGAAAATACCCGGTGATACGCTGTGCGCGCGCATTGATGTCGGTCGCCTGCGCTTCGATCTCCGCAAAGTCGGGTTCGCCGCTTTCCATCTGACCCCGGATCGCCTTGAAAGCATCGCCGATCGCTTCGTAATTTTCCTGACGCTCTTCGATGACGGCCGGTTCCGCTTCAGCAGCGGCAGTCTCTTCCGGCTCTGTCCCGGCTTCCCCGCCGCAAGCGGCAAGCAACACGAGCGATGCCGTTATGGCGGACAGTCGGACAGTATGGAAACGGTTCATCGATGCGCTCCTAGATGCGGGAAAGGCCTTGCAAGTCCTTGTCTATTTTGAACCAGGCGGATTGGCAATCCTTCGTTTCCGTAACGTCAGACAAGCGGCCTAGGCCTGTGATTTTGGCAAGGCTCCTATTGCGCCCTGCTCTTTTCAGCCACCCGCCGCAGCGCGTTCACATAAGTTTCGGGAGGCTGCGCTCCGGGGATCATGAACTTGCCGTTCACGATCATCGCGGGAACGCCGGAGATGTTCAGGTCCCACGCCTGCCGTTCCTCCGCGACAACCCGCGCTTCGAGATCGGCGTCATCCAGCGCCGCCTTGGCAGTTTCGCGGTGGAGGCCGACACTCGCGGCGATATCGAGCAACACTTCGCGATCACCGATCCGCCTGCGCTCATTGAAATGAGCCTTGAAAAGCGCGAGTTTAAGCTCCGTCTGCACGATGGGTCCGGCCTGTTCCAGCGCAAAGCCGAGCAGCTTGTGTGCGTCGCGGGTGTTCCACATCATGGCGGGCGGCGCTTCGCCCTCGCCCTCATAGGTCAGCGAGACGCCGGCGCTTTCCGCGATGTCTTTCATCTGGCTGCGGACCGCTGCACCCTCTTCGGCAGAGCGGCGATATTTGCGCTGGAGGTGCGCTTCCTGCTCCTCGCCGTCTGCGGGCATATCGGGATTCAGTTCGAAGGGGCGCCAGCGGATTTCCGCGTCGATCTCGCCATCGAGCTGATCCAGCGCTTTGGTCAGCTGGCCGTAACCGATGGCGCACCACGGGCACATGACATCGGAATAGATGTCGATCGTCAGCTTGTCCGGCGCGCTCATTTCGTTTTCTCCAGCCACCAATGCATCAGGCTATAGGCGATGGCAGTCGGCGGAGGCGCAGTGAACGCCGTTTCTACTCCGTCGTCTTCATACCCACGCGCATGGGAAACCGCATGCTCTACCTCATCTCTGGTGAACCAGCGCGCCTCTTCCAACTCCTCGACATCGAGCGTGATTTCGGTCTCGTCGGTTTGCGAATAGCAGCCGATCATCAGCTGGCTGGGAAACGGCCAGGGCTGCGTCGCAATATATTCGACATCGCGAACGCGCAGACCAGCCTCCTCCCAGACCTCGCGAGCAACCGCCTCTTCGATGGTTTCGCCGGGTTCGACGAACCCTGCGAGCGCCGAAAAGCTGCGCGGCGGGAAGCGCGGCTGGCGGCCGAGCAGCAGACGTCCTTCGTTCTCGACCAGCATGATCGTTACCGGATCGGTGCGAGGGAAATGCTGCGCTTGGCAATTGTCGCAATTGCGCTGCCACCCGCCTTTTGCGGGCTTTGTCGCAGAGCCGCAGCGGGCGCAGAACCGGTGCCGCGCATGCCAATCAACGAGGCTGCGCGCACCGCCATAGATCGCCAGATCGGGCGGGCTGAGCTGCTGGATCGCCGCCCATGCCCGCGGCATGGCGTAGGCAGGGCCGGTCGCGCCATCGTCCGGCACCGCAGCGAAGCACGCCTTCTCTTCTAGCAGGCCGAGAAACACCAGCTCCGCTTCCGGATCGACGTCGGCGAGCGTACCCCATTGGAGCATACCGTCCTCGCCAATTTGCGGCAGCAGGCCGTCCAGCAACAGGACTTTCGCGCGCCAATCCATCCGAGCAGCGAGCGCTTCGGGATCGACCCGGATCAGGTCAGCGCGGTCTATTGGAGAACCGGCAAACGCTATCGGTCCGGTCCGGGCGAGCTCTGGATGCGCCGGGTGGCTCATCAAGCGGCCTTGGCGGCACGCATGGCCGTAAGGTCCGTCTCCAAGGCTTTCAGGAACTCATCGCGCATCGGATAGGCTTCGGTGGGCATGTATTGTGTCCAGAGCGCAGAGCGCAGGCCGAGATTGTAATCGACCGCCGCTATAGTGCCCGCTGCGCCGCCCCAGCCGAATGTGCCATTCAGCACCCGGCCGCCCGCGCCATGCCCCTGGCCTGCGATCCACGAGGTGGAGGTATCCACGGTGTCGGGAAGCAGGTTCGACGTTCCCACACGCACTGCGGTCTCTCCCATCACCTCGGTTCCATCGATAGTGCCGTAACCCAGCAGCATGCGCAGGAAGCGGTCGTAATCCTTGGGCGAAGAGACCAGTCCGCCGCCGCCCGAAGGCACTTTGGGCGCATCCGTGTAGATCGTCGCCGCCGCCAGATCGAGCGGCAGAGGAAAGCCGCCGAGGATGCCGTAATTGTCGGTCATGCGATCAAGCTCGCTTTCCGGGACGGTCATCCAGGTGCTGTTCATGCCGCAAGGCTCGAATATGCGTGTCTGCAGGAAGCTTTCGAAATCCATTCCGGATGCTACCTCGATCACGCGGCCCAGCAAGTCGATACTGGCAG
Organism: Erythrobacter ani; assembly: GCF_019204025.1. GTDB lineage: Bacteria > Pseudomonadota > Alphaproteobacteria > Sphingomonadales > Sphingomonadaceae > Erythrobacter > Erythrobacter ani. The sequence goes on along the minus strand of NZ_JAGSPB010000002.1, from coordinate 774,086 downwards.
AATAGCTCCACTGCGTCGCGGGCTGGTACATCAGCGGCAATTCGGCAAGCCGATCGGCCCAGACCTCGAGTCCCGGAGCCGGCGTCACATCGGGAAAGCCGGGGATCGGCATGCGGCTGACGCGCCCCCCGACGATGCCGTTTTCATTATAGGCGTCCCGCAATGGCCCCTTGCTGACGATATTGTATCCCAGACCAGCCGTGTGCGTAAGCAGATGGCGGATGGTAATCGGCGTCTCTGCTGGGACAGTGTTATCGAGCGGCCCGTTCGGGTCGACGAGCACCTGCATGTCCCGGAATGCAGGAAGCACTTCATGCAGCGGTTGATCGAGAGCCAGTTCGCCATCGTCGATCAGCATCATGGTCGCCATTCCGGTGACCGGCTTCGTCATCGAATAGATGCGGTAGAGCGAGTTCTCATCTACAGCGCCCGCGCGGGTAAAGCCGAGCTGTCCTCCGCCGACCGTGTGGGCGTGATCTTCCTGACCCCAGCCGAATGTGAGAAACAGGTTTGCGACCTTTCCCTCGGACAAATAGCGTTCGACCAGGGATGCAACCGACGGCCATGCCTGGCTTACATCATGCGCAAGCAGCGATCGCCCGAATGGAAGCGCGGCCAGCGCCGCGCCTGCTGCGAGGTAGCCCCCTCCGCGAAACAGCGAACGGCGTGAAAGATCGGATGGTGCGATAGCGCTAAATGTCATGGAATATTCTCTCCGGGCGGGACTCGATTTGCGACTGTTTGAGCGAGTTGAAACCAGTGGTCAATCAGGACTTGCTTTTGCATGGTGTGGTACCCATATAACACACATGTTCAATCTACTTTCATGGCTTATCGGCCTTCTTTCACTCGTCATCGTCATTCCGGCGCAAATCCCGCTTTTGGGATGGGCCAACTGGATCGCCCTCCCCTTTATCGTGGTGGGCATCGTGATCGGCGCGCTTTCGTCGAGCGACAGCGGGCGCAATTTCTGCCTCGTCGTCCTGCTTATTGCAGCAGTCCGGCTCACGCTTGGCGGCGGGATTCTCTAACCCCGCGAAAGCACGGTCCGGGCAGCCTTCGCGAAGAGCGTAGGCAGGCCCGCCGCTTCGATCTCGCTGACCGGCCACCAATCGCCTTTGCCATCCGGCACGGAAACGGTCCGACCATATTTGACCGTGAGCGCTAAATGCGCGTGCGTGAACGTGTGCCGAACGGTGCCCGCGTCCTGCCAATCCGCGGCGATCGGCGGCTTGCCCGAACCGTCCTCGCGCGCAGACCAGCCATCATCCGGCAGCGCGCGCATCCCTCCCAGCATCCCGGTGCCTTCACGCGTCACAAGCCAGACGTGCTCATCGCGCTCGATCCAATAGGCCGTGCCCTTGCGTTCTGGCTTGGCTTTCTTCGGAGGTTTGACCGGCAGGCGTTCCGGCTCTCCGGCCCGCAAGCCTTCGCAGTTTACCTGAAGCGGGCAAAGGAGGCATCGCGGCGATTTGCTGGTGCAGATGCTCGAGCCGAGGTCCATCATCGCCTGCGCAAAATCACCCGAACGGTCTTCGGGTGTGACGGTTGCCGCTTTTTCCTTGATCGCCTTGCGCGACGCCGGAAGCGGATCGGTAATGTTGAACAACCGCGAAACGACACGCTCAACATTGGCATCCACCACGACCGCGCGACTATCGAACGCGATCGCCGCGATTGCCGCTGCGGTATAGGTGCCCAGTCCTGGAAGTTCGCGCAGCTCCGCCTCGGTCTTCGGGAATCCGCCTCGCCGTGCAACCTCCCGCGCGCATTTCACGAGATTGCGCGCCCGCGAATAATAACCGAGCCCCGCCCACGCCGCCATCACCTCGTGTTCAGGCGCAGTGGCAAGATCTTTGACGCTCGGCCAGATGCGGGTGAATTTCTCGAAATAGGGCTTCACCGCGGCGACGGTCGTTTGTTGCAGCATCACTTCCGACAGCCATACGCGGTAGGGCCAAGCGTCGTCATCTGGCAGCGCTTCACCCGGCGGGCTTCGCCAGGGAAGTGCGCGCGCATGCTTGTCGTACCAGTCGAGCAGAGTGGAAGAGATTGCGTCGCCCATGGAAGTCACGCGCGCCGTATGGCATGGCATTTCGTGAAATGGGAAGCGACAACTCGAAGAAGCCTGGGAAACCGGCGAAGAAAGGCGTGAAGCCGTATCAGCGCGCTCGCGGTGGTGGCGCCAAGGCCATCGGCGACCTCATGCCGGAAATCGGGCGGACGGCGTTCCGACGCTTCGGCTTCGTACAAAGCTCGGTCGTAACCCGCTGGCCCGAAATCGTCGGCCCCAATCACGCCCGCGTGTGCAGCCCCGAGGCAATCCGTTTTCCCCCCGGCGAAAAATCCGAAGGTATCCTGCAGCTCGTCGTCAGCCCCGCCCACGCACCATTGATCCAGCAAGTCACGCCGGAAATCATGGAGCGGGTGAACCGGTTTTTCGGATACAACGCCGTTGCGCGGGTCAAAATCCGGCAAGGCGTGGTTAAGCCAACACATGCTCAAAAGCCTGCCAAGGCGCCGCCTTCGCTCAAGCCGATTCCGATGGAACTCGGGGACAGCCTGCGCGATATCGGCGATCCGGAACTGCGCACCGTGCTGGAATCGCTGGCCCGCAGCTTCGACGACACAAAAAGCAATGGGGACAAGGGATGAGAGCTTTTATGAGCGCCGGCGCGCTGTTGGCTCTCTGCCTTGCGCCGTCCCTGTCGGCACAAAGTCTCGAGGAGGAACAGAGCGCGTTCAAGGATCTCACCAGCAAAAAGGCTTGGCATGCCACGGTCGAGCGGACCGATCGCGGCCACCTTATCGGCAATCCCGACGCCGAAGAACGCCTCATCATGTTTGTCAGCTACGGCTGCGAAGGATGCTACGATTTCGCCTTTCGTGGCGATCCCGAACTCGACATTGCATTGCTCGCGCCGGGTCTGCTCAACCTGGAAATCCGTCAACGTTTCAATCATCCCGTCGATTTGCCGCTCAGCCTGCTTGCACAGTGCGGGGAGCCTGCAAAGTTCAAGGTCAATCACGCGATGCTGATGCGCGCGCAGGCCCGCTGGGTAGAACGCTGGGATAGCGCCTCCGCTTTCAACCGCGCGAACTGGTCCCGCGAGACCCTGCCCGCCCGGCGCAGCCTCGTCTCCGCGCTCGATTTCGACGACATGATGGCTCGGCGGCGCGGATATTCGCGGATGGACCTCGGCACCTGCCTGTCCGATCGCAAGGCGACCGCAAAACTCATCTCCAACAGTCGGGCAGATGCCGAGGAATTCGGCTTACCGTCTGACGCGGCAGCCTTCGCAAAACCGTATTTCGCGCTGAATGGCGAGATGCTTAACGGCGTACATTCCTGGGATGCTCTCTACGAGCTGCTCTCGGAACGCTTCAAGCCTGATCCCGAGGACAGCTGACGCTGCGACATGCTGCGGCTTGTCCCAAATTGATCCAGCGGCGCAGTTATGCCGTATTTTTGCACAGGACGTGTCTCCGCGCTATTGGCGCTCGCGAAACCACCCGTTTATTCTCTCAAATCCGACTGAAGGTAGCACTCACATGATTTCGACCCGCAAACGCAATATCCGCTCGGCTCTTTCGCTCGGCCTGATCGCGCCGTTCATGCTGGCAGCGTGCAACAGCGCCGCTGAAGATGGCGGTACGGAAGCCGGTGAAGCCATTGCCGCAATCCCCGCACCGGAAGGTGCGAGCTGGACGGAAACGGTGACCGTTTCTCCAGAAGACGGCTACGTTCTGGGCAACCCGGATGCGCCGATCAAATTGCTCGAGTTCGCCTCGCACACCTGCGGCGCGTGCGCCAATTTCTCGCAAAACGGGAAGGCACCGCTCAAGGAATATGTCGAAACAGGAGTGGTGAGTTTCGAACAGCGCAATCTCGTGCGCGACCCGATCGATCTCACCATCGCGACGCTGGTTCGCTGCGGCCAGAAAGAGAACATGCAGGTTCTCTCGGATCAGGCATGGGGATCGCTCAACGACATCTTCGGAAGCGTGCAGCAGAACGCCGCGCAGTATGAAGCCTCGGGCGAACTGCCGATCGAACAGCGCTTTGTCGCGATTGCCGAAGCCGCCGGGCTGATCGAATTTTTCTCGGCGCGCGGTCTCTCTGCCGATCAGGCGCGGGCGTGCCTGTCGGACACGGCAACGATCGAAACCATCGCCAACAATTCCGCCGAGCAGGCGAACGAATTGAATGTTTCGGGAACACCAACCTTCTTCCTTAACGGCAACCGGATCGAGGGGATCACCTGGAACGACATCGAACCTGCCCTGCAGCGCGCCGGCGCACGGCAAGAGTAAGCGGGGAACACGCGAACCCATGCAGATCAGCCGGCTCAAGCTCAGCGGTTTCAAGAGCTTTGTCGAGCCGGCTGAATTGCGCATCGAACCCGGGCTGACCGGCGTTGTCGGGCCGAATGGCTGCGGCAAATCCAATCTTCTCGAAGCGATCCGGTGGGTCATGGGGGAAACCTCGGCCAAGTCGATGCGCTCCGGCGGTATGGAAGACGTCATCTTTGCAGGGACGTCTACGCGGCCCGAACGCGCTTTTGCCGAGGTCGTGCTCCATGCCGAGGATGATGACGGCGAAGAGCTGGTCGTCACCCGCCGCATCGAACGCGGTGCAGGCAGCGCCTACCGCGTCAACGGAGGCGATGTTCGGGCGAAAGACGTCGCGCTGACTTTCGCCGATGCAGCCACCGGTGCGCACTCCCCCGCGCTTGTGAGCCAGGGCAAGATTGCGCAGGTTATTGCCGCCAAGCCAGCCGAACGGCGCAAGATGCTCGAAGAGGCGGCAGGTATTTCCGGGCTGCACGTGCGGCGCAAGGATGCGGAGAGCAAGCTTCGCTCGACCGAATCGAACCTCGCCCGGCTCGAAGACCTGATGGCAGGTCTGGATTCGCAGATGGCCTCGCTCAAGCGGCAAGCCAAGCAGGCCGAGCGCTACAAGAAGCTCACCGACGAAATCACAACGGCGGAGGCGCGGCTGCTTTTTGCCCGCTGGCGCGACGCGGCCAAAGCGGCGAAGGAAGCCCGTGCCGCGGCAGAGGGCGCAGAAGCGCGCGTGAACGAGGCCAAGGCGGCAACCGAAACCGCACAGAAGGATCAGGCCGAGGCAGCCGCGAAGCTGGCCGACGCGCGCGATGAGCTGACGGATCGGCGCGACGATGCCAGCGCGCACGGGCACCGCATGTCGGCCCTGTCCGAAAAGCTGGAAAGTGCCGAAGCACGGCTCGCCGATCTCGATCGCCAGCGCAATCGTCTCGAGGAAGACCGTGTCGCAGCCGACCGCATGACGTCGGACGCCGCGAAAGCGCTGCAGAAGCTCGCGCGGGAGCTGGATGCGAGCCGCACTGCGGTTACTGATGCAGAAGGCAAGCGCCCCGCCCTTGCCGACAAGTCAGAGAATTCCGAGCGGGCGAGCCGCGCTGCCGAACTCGCTTTGGCAAAAGCCACCGCAGACCATGCCGGGGTCGAGGCCGAATGGCGTGTTGCCGAAGCCGCAATAGAGCAGGCTGAGGCGCGGCTGTCGCGACTTGAGCGCGAAGGCGAGCGTATCGAAGCATCGCGCGCCAGCCTTTCCAACGGAGTGGACCCCGAGGACGCCGTCATCCAGGCGCGCGTGGCATCCGAAGAGGCGGAACGCCAAGTCGCTAGGCTGAAAGCCAAGCTTGAGGCAGATCAGGCGCGCAAGGGCGAATTGCAGGCAGCGCGCGACGAGGCCGCCGCTGCGTTTGCGACCGCGAAAGCCGAACTTGCCGGGATCGAGCGTGAACATTCGGCCTTGGCGCGTGACCGCGATGCCCGCGACAAGCGCGCGAAGGGCCGCGCAGGCCTGCCTGCCGCGATGGACCGGATCTCCGTCGCAAAGGGTTACGAAAGAGCGCTCGCCGCGGTCCTGGGCCGCGATGCCAAATCTCCTTTGGGAACACCGGCAGAATTCGGCGATGGGCGTTATTGGACCGGCAGCGCGGCACCGTCGCAGGTCGCCGACAGCCTGCTCGACCATATTACCGATTGCCCCGAAGAACTTCGCGCGCGCCTCGCGCTTGTCCATGTGGCAGACGAAGACGATGGTCGCAGCCTTAGCCCCGGCGAATGGCTGGTCACCAAGCCGGGACATTTGCGCCGTTGGGATGGCTTTATCGCGCGCGGCGAAGGATCGGCGGAGGCCGCACGGCTCGAGGCCGCCAACAGGCTTGCCGAACTGGAGGCGCAGCTCCCCGATCTGCGGGGAGCAGCCCAACTGGCCGAGGCCGAGGAGCGCGCCGCGCGTGAGGAGCTGGCGGCGCTGCAAACGGGGCTGATTGCGCAAGAGCGAGATGTCGCGGGCGCTGTCGAGGCTGAGCGTCAAGCCTTGCGCGCACTGGATACAGCGGAGGCCGCGAAAGAGCGGATCGCCGCCCGGCTCGAAGAGCTGAAGGAAAACGAGGCCGATCTCACCGACCAGGTTGGTGCGGCCAAGGCCGAGCTAGCCGCGGCAAAATCGCAGCGCGATACCTTGCCTTCACCCGATGCGGGGCGAGCCTCGCTCGAGGCGGCGCAGGCAAAGCACGAAGCGGCGAAATCCGCTGTGCAAGCCGCCATGGCCGAACTTGCCGCGCACGATCAGGGCCTTGCCGTGTTACGCGAGCGATTGGCGGCCCAGCAGGCCGATCATGCGAGCTGGCAGGCACGCTCCGGGGAGGCGGCGCAGCGTATGGCTGAAACCGCCCGCAGGCTCGAGGAAATCGAGGAAGAACGCGCTGTCATCGCTGCCAAGCCAGCCGCGCTTATGGCCGAAATCGAACAAGGCGACGCAATGCGCGAACGCCTGACCCGCGAATTGACCGAGGCCGAGCGTGTCAGAGATGAGGCGCAAGAGCTGGTAACAAATGCGGACCGTGCTCTGGCGGATCTGACCGAAAAACTCGCCCAGGCGCGCGAGGCGCGCGCGACCCTGGCGGCGCGAGCAGAAAGCGAAGAAGAGCGCCGCGGCGAGATGTCGCGGCTATCGGGTGAGCGCTTCCAATGCCCGCCCCCGCTTTTGGCCGAACGGTTCGCCTTCGCCGAGGAGGACGTGAAGCATTCTTCTGCCGAGTCCGAAGAGATGGATCGACTTACAGCCAGCCGCGAACGGATCGGGCCAGTCAACCTTGTCGCCGCCGAAGAGCTCGCGCGGATCGAGGAAGAGCACGGCACGAATGCAACCGAACAGGCGGAGCTCGCCGAAGCGGTCAACCGCCTCCGCGGTTCGATCGGCAATCTCAATCGCGAAGGCCGCGAGCGGCTGCGGACGGCTTTCGATGAGGTCAACGAACATTTTCAGGAGCTTTACCCGCGCCTGTTCCAGGGTGGTCAGGCGCATCTCGCGCTGGTCGACAGCGACGATCCACTCGAAGCGGGACTCGAAATCTACGCTCAACCGCCCGGCAAGCGGTTGCAATCGCTCTCGCTCTTGTCGGGCGGTGAGCAGGCCTTGACCGCTACGGCGCTGATCTTCGCGCTGTTCCTGACCAATCCGGCGCCGATCTGCGTGCTCGACGAAGTCGACGCGCCGCTGGACGATGCCAATGTCGAACGCTTCTGCGACCTGCTCGATTCGATGGTCCGAACCACAAACACCCGCTATCTGATTGTCACGCACAACGCTGTCACCATGAGCCGTATGCACCGGCTTTTCGGTGTGACGATGGCAGAAAAAGGTGTGTCGCGCCTGGTAAGCGTGGACCTCGGCGAGGCAGCGCTGATGGCCGCCGAGTAGGCTGGCGTTCGGCCTAACTATCGAGCGCCTTTGCCAGGCGCCCCCTGATCGATTTGAGCGTAATGATCGCGGCGTCGACATTTGCTGTGCTTGTAGAAATAGCCTCCGCGCCGGGATCGCTCGCACTTTTGCCGCCCGATCTGCGATCGCTCATGCGCCTGTCCGCACCATCGCCACCCGATGACCGAAGGACAGCTTCGGCACCCTTGAGTGTGTAGCCCTCTTGATTCACGAGACGATCAATCGTTTCGACCATCGCCACGTCTTCTTCACGATAATACCGTCGGCCTCCGCTTCGCTTGAGCGGCTTCAGCAGTGTAAACTGCTGCTCCCAATATCGCAGGACATGCGGTTTGATATCGAGCGCTTCGCTCACTTCACCAATGGTGCGAAGTGCTCCGTCTTCTTTTCCGTCGTCGAAATCAGCCATAAGCCCCGCTCACTCCCGTCTGGGCCGAATAAGGTCCATCTTGGGCAGCCGGTTTCACTCGCCGTTCGCGATCCGCTCTTTGAGCAATTGGCTTGCCCGAAATGTCATCACTCGGCGCGGTGTAATCGGCACTTCAATCCCGGTCTTGGGATTCCGCCCAATCCGTTCATTCTTGTCCCGCAGCACGAAGCTGCCAAACCCGGAAATCTTCACATTCTCGCCCTTAGCAAGAGAGTCAGACATCTTGTCGAGAATCGATTCCACCATATCGAGCGATTCTGCGCGGCTAAATCCCAATTTGCGATTGATAGTTTCAGCCAGATCAGCCCGGGTCAAAGTCCCTACTGAACGCATCATACGCTATTCTCCTTCTCAGGTGCGACCCTGCACGAAGCGTATGAAGAGTAACGGTTTTTGCGCAATCTCGCAACTTGCACATTGTGCAATGGCCGTGTTTTGCACAAATCTTAGCCGCTATTGGACTAGATTCGCATCAAGGTCGCGCCCCAGGTGAACCCGCCACCCATCGCTTCGAACATGACGAGATCGCCAGCCTTTATACGGCCGTCGCGCCGCGCGGCGTCGAATGCGAGCGGCACCGAAGCAGCCGACGTATTCGCGTGTCTATCGACGGTGACGACCACTTTTTCCGGCGGAATGCCGAGTTTGCGAGCAGTCGCGTCGAGGATCCGCGCATTGGCTTGATGCGGGACGACCCAGTCGATATCCGCTGATGAAACCCCTGCGTCTTCAAGGACTTCGTTGAGAACGGTGGCAAGATTGACGACCGCGTGACGAAAAACCTCGCGTCCTTTCATACGCAAATGGCCGACTGTCTGAGTCGTCGAAGGCCCGCCATCGACATAGAGTAGATCGTGCTGGGCTCCGTCGGCATGCAACCGGCTCGCCAGAATACCGGCACTGGCTGTATCGGAGCGCGTACCGCCATCCTGCGCTTCGAGTACAACGGCCCCTGCCCCATCGCCGAAAAGAACGCAGGTCGTGCGATCTTCCCAATCCAGTATTCGGCTGAACGTCTCCGCGCCGATCACCAGGGCACGCTTGCCCATGCCGGTCTTGAGCAGCGAATCGGTCGTGGCGAGCGCGTAAAGGAAACCAGAGCAGACTGCCGCGACATCGAACGCGACGCAGCCATTGCAGCCGAGTGCGTCCTGAACCTTCGTGGCAGTCGCCGGAAACGTGTTGTCCGGGGTCGCGGTGGCGAGCACGATCAGATCGATCGTATCCGCTTCAATACCGGCATCGGCGAGTGCGGACCGCGCCGCTTCTATGGCCAGCGAAGACGTCGTCTCGTCATCGCCCGCAATATAGCGTTGGCGAATGCCTGTGCGCTCGACGATCCATTCGTCACTGGTGTCTATCTGTTCGGCAAGTTCGGCGTTGGTAACCACTCGTTTCGGCAATGCAGAGCCGGACCCGAGCAATCGCGCACCTGTCACGCCAGAGCCTCGCTGCCGGATGACGTTCCGTTACCGTTTTCCTTAAGCGCGGCGGTGCCCAATTCGTTCAGGTCGTGTGCGATCCTCTGGGTCAGCTTGTCCTCAAGCAGACGGGCCGCAACGGTCACCGCATGCGCGACGCCCTTGGCATTGGCGCTACCGTGGCTTTTGACGACGACGCCATTCAGGCCGAGAAAAACCGCACCATTGTGATTGTTCGGGTCCAGATGATGTCGCAGCAATTCCGTCGCTGGGCGGGAAACCAGGAAGCCGATCTTGGATCGCAGCGAGCTTGTGAATGCCTGTTTGAGCAGGTCGGTCACGAACCGGGCCGAACCCTCTATCGCCTTGAGCGCGATGTTGCCCGAGAAACCATCCGTCACAACCACATGGGTTTCCCCGCGGTTGATTTTGTCGGACTCGACGAAGCCATCGAACTTAAGCGCAAGGCCGCCTTCATTCTTGGCGCTTGCAGCCGTCAGGCAAGCGGCCGCATCGCGCAGGGCATCGGTGCCCTTAATCTCTTCTGTCCCGATATTGAGCAGGCGCACGACGGGTTTCTCAAAACCGTTCACGATCCGTGAGTAGGCTGCGCCCATGACGGCGAACTGGAGAAGATTGCGCGCATCAGCCTCAGTATTGGCGCCGAGATCGAGCATTACCACGTCATGCGCTTCAAGCGTGGGCATCAACGCGGCCAGAGCAGGCCTGTCGATCCCGGGCAGGGTCCGCAGCGCTATCTTGCTCATCGCCATCAGCGCGCCGGTGTTTCCAGCGCTGATGGCCGCGCCAGCAGCGCCTTCTTTTACGGCGTTTACAGCGAGGCCCATCGATGTCGTCTTGGCCCGGCGGATCGCACGGCTCGGCTGTTCGTCGCCGCTGATCACATCCTCGCAATGGAGGATTTCGGACGCGCCGCGCATGTTGGGATGATCTTCAAGCGCAGCTTCGATCCGCGCCTGGTCACCCACCAGCAGGAAGTTGAACTTGTCGTGAGAACGCCGAGCGAGCGCCGCGCCTTCGACCATGACGCGCACGCCTTCATCACCGCCCATCGCATCAACAGCGATACGCGGTAGGCTCATATCCGTCTCCGATCTCATCGCTTGTCGGCCTTATAGCCCGACTGCGACGACCTCACGCCCGTTATAGTATCCGCAATGCGGGCAAAGATTGTGCGGGCGTTTCAGTTCGCCGCAATTGCTGCATTCGTGATGCGCTTCGACTTTCAGCGAATCGTGCGCGCGGCGATTGCCACGGCGATGCGGGGATACTTTTCTCTTTGGAACAGCCATGGCGGCACCATTTCCTCAAATAAATTCGTGTGTTCAGATCTAATGACGTTACGTCTTGGAGCCGCCTGTAAGCCAAGGTCACCGTTCGCACAAGCGCATAAGGCTGGCGAGCATCCTTGCCGAAAGCTGGCGGGAAGCCGCGCGCTATAGCGAAAAATTCGCGCGTTGCAAGCGGAGTAGCACCCGCCTAGCAGGGCAATCGACACTTCTCGAGGGGATTAGGTTGATGGCATTGCTTCCTGTGACGCTGACGGCTGCGGCTGCGGCGGCCATTCTGAATATCTGGCTGATGGTACGGGTTGGACGGGTCCGCGCGGCTGAAAAGGTGTTTGTCGGCGACGACGGCAACGAAAATGTCATCCGGCGCATGCGTGCGCACGCAAACTTCACCGAAAACGCGCCTTTCGTCCTGATCCTGATCGCGGCGATCGAGCTCACGGGGAAAGGCGAGCCGTGGCTGGCCTATGTCGCCGGCTTGTTCATAATCGGGCGCGTCATGCACGGTTTCGGAATGGATGGCGGCTCCTTCGCGAAAGGCCGCATGATCGGCACCATCATCTCGATGCTGACGCTTATCGGCCTTGCGGTGGTGGCAGTTCTGATCGCCGCCGGAGTGATGTAGAGCCGCGTTAGGCCAGTGCCTGATCGCTGACGAAGGCGTTGGTCTTGCGCTCTCTGCCGAACGTGCTTGTCGGGCCATGGCCGGGGATGAACATGACGTCGTCGCCCAGCGGCCAGAGGCGCTGGGTGATCGCGTCGATCAGATCCTGGTGATTGCCGCGCGGGAAATCAGTGCGTCCGATGCTTCCTTGAAACAGGACGTCTCCGACAATGGCAAACCGGCTTGGCTCGTGGAAAAACACGACATGGCCGGGCGTGTGGCCGGGGCAATGAATGACGTCGAGGGTCAGCTCTCCGACAGTGACCTGGTCGCCGTTTTCGAGCCAGCGCGTCGGCTCGAAACTCGCAGCCTTCATGCCGTAACGCGCGCCGTCCGAATCGAGCTGATCGATCCAGAAACGGTCGTCCTCGTGCGGCCCTTCAATCGGCAGGCCAAGTTCCTCGGCAAGCATACCTGCCTGCCCGCAATGATCGAGATGGCCGTGCGTGATCAGGATCTTCTCCAAATCGACGCCAGCCTTTGCCACGCCCTCTTTCAGACGGTCGAGATCCCCACCCGGATCGACCAGCGCCGCCTTCATCGTTTTGGTGCACCAGATCAACGAGCAGTTCTGCTGCAGTGGAGTGACAGGAATGATAGCGGCTTTCAGCGGCGGAGTAGGCTTTGCGTCAGTCATGCGCGCTATGTGGCGGCTCACCCCCCGCTCGGCAAGACGTTTGGAGGAGAAGGGCACGCTCAGGAATGGGACGACCCGCCGATTGAGGTCGAGTTTTTCTTTGACATCTCGCAGAGCCGAAGTGACTTTGCGATCAACCAAATAACGGTCGCCAACCGATATTACGTGCCAGGGAATAGATTGGGATCTGCGAAGATTGCCGGGGGTAACCGAAATGGAAAATGGCCAGCTCTTTACCGATTATTACGCGTTGCTGCAGGTCAATTCGACTTGCGATGCCAAGATGCTGGAAAAGGCATACCGGCACTTCGCCCAGATGTACCATCCGGATCATGCAGATACCGCAGATGTCGAGAAATTCCAGGAAATCATAGAGGCTTACAAGGTTCTAAGAGACCCCGAATTGCGTGCGGAATATGACGCGGCGTACAAGGCGCGGCGAAAAGACAATTTTTTCGAGTTCGTGAATACCGACGATTTCCGCGTCGAGGAAAGCTCGGCCATCGACGATGCCGAAGCCCACCAGAAAATCCTGTACCTTCTCTACAAACGCAGGAGGGAACACGCCGACGACCCCGGCATACTCGGTTTCTACCTGCAGGAATCGCTTGGCTGCTCGGATGAGACTTTCGAATTTCACAGCTGGTATCTGAAATCGAAAGGCTTCATCGAAAGAACAGAAGCAGGGACTCTGGCAATCACGATCGAAGGTGTCGATCACGTCATTTCCTTCACCAAAGCAAACGAAGCAGCAAAACTGCTCACGTCGGAAGCGTCGCGCTCTGCGAATTGAGCGGTCGCTGCCAGGTCACATTCGTCCGCTTTTCCATACGACCCGGCCCACGATCTCGACATCCTCGACCGAAACCGTGACCGGCGGATAGGCCAGATTCTGGCTAAGTAGGGATAACCGCCCTCCCCCGGCACTGGCCACGCGTTTTACCATCAACGTATCACCAAGACGGATGACATGGATGCCGTCCCGAAACGGTCGCTGAGTGCGGTCGACCAGTATCTCGTCCTTGTCGTTGAGCAGAGGCTCCATCGAGTCGCCTTGCACCCTGATGAGCGACAACTGCGCGTTCTCGAGCCCCTGTTCCGCCAGCCACCGGCGGGAAAACCGAAGAACATCGAACTCGGATTCGCCAGCCGGCATCGCGCCCGGCCCCGCGGAGGCCCCGATGTCGAGCCGTGGAACGCTGGCAAAATCGGCCGTGCGACCGGCATTCACATTTGTGTAGGATTTTTCCCCATCAGCACCCAATTCTCCCTCGAATATACCGAAGAACTGCGCGAGTTTTCGCCGATCGCCCTCTTCGAGCTTCCGAGGTGTACCACGCTTGATGAACTGTTGCAGATAGGCCGCGTTACGACCCAGCATTTCGGAGAGTTTGCTTAGGCTTACGTTCCGATCGCGCGACAGTTCGAGCAACCTCTTACGCTCCGGCGACATTTCCAATTCGGCCATTTCCACGCCTTTCCTTGCGTTCGACCCCTTCATTTTTCCTATAGCATAGGTTTTTTCCTAGACAAGTAGGATTTGGATTGGAACATTTGAGGAACACAAGCCGAATCGCCTGTTCGTCAAATGCCATCACGGGGACCCCAATGCTGATCCGCAAAGTCGAAAAATTCCTGCGAGCCCACGACATGCCTGCCACGAAATTCGGAAGGCTCGCTGCGCATGATCCGCGCTTCGTGCTCGACCTGCGCATGGGCCGGATCCCGCGTACCGCCACGGAACAGCGCACCCTGCGGTGGATGCAGGCTTACGAAACCAGTGCAGCCGCTACCGAAATCGAAACGAAGGAACTCGCCTCATGCTGATCGAAGAACTCACCCTGCCAGACGATCTCGAAAACAAGTCCACAGACGCCGCCCCAGCCCCCACTCTGCGAGCGCGGCGCTACCGCCCTCGCCGCACCACGGGCGACCGTGTTCGCGAGGCCCTGCTGACGCTTGCCCAGGGACAAGCCAGCCTGCTGTCGCATGAGGACACGCCATGGGCGTCGATCACCTTTTCCGGTGCGCGGCACGAAGTGATGCTCGATTTCGACGGGAAGCTCGCCGTCGCCGTCGGGGAGGACTTCATTGCCAACTTGCCCGATCACGAATTCCGCATTCCCGGCCAATTGGTCGCCGAGGCTACGGTGCGTGAAGTCGATCACCGCTTTGGCGGCGAGGACGAACGCATGGTGGTGACCGCAGTGCTGCTGTTGCTCGAGGAGAGTTGACGGGCTGCGAAGCCCATCATGTTCTCCGAACGACGAGGTTCCGGATTTCGCTCATGTCCTCCATGGCGAACCGGATACCCTCGCGGCCCAGGCCTGAATCCTTCAACCCGCCATAGGGCATGTTGTCGACGCGGTAACTGGGGACATCGTTGATGACGATCCCGCCGACCTCCAGCTTGTCCCAGGCGTCGTACATCTTGAACAGGTCGCGCGTGAAGATACCCGCCTGAAGCCCGAATTCGCTGCGGTTCACTTCGTCGAGGGCCGCATCGAAATCGCTGAAGCTCTGCAGGATTGCGAGCGGACCGAATGCCTCGTCATTCATCGCCCGCGCATCCTTATCGACATTTTCCAGCAGGGTGGCCTCGAGCATGTTGCCATTCGAAAGGCCGCCGCCGGTGAGCAGCGTTGCCCCGCCTTCGACAGCTTCATCGATCCAGCCTTTCAGCCGCGTGGCTTCGCCTTCGGAGATCATCGGGCCGACAAAGGTATCACGATCCTTGGGGTCGCCAGCAATGAGCGTCCTGGTCTTTTCGACCAGCATGTCCTTGAACCGGTCGTAGACGTCTTGATGAATGATGATGCGCTGAACGCCGATGCAGGATTGACCCGACTGGTAGAATGCGCCGAACACAACCCGCTCCAACGCATCGTCCAGATCGGCATCGTGATCGATGATGACCGCGGCATTTCCGCCAAGCTCGAGAACGACTTTCTTCTTGCCCGACTTCGCCTTGAGAGCCCAGCCAACAGCCGGGGAGCCGGTGAAGGAGAGGAGCTTCAATCGCTCGTCTTCAGTGAACAGGTCCGCTCCGTCACGGCTCGCCGGAAGCACGGAAAACGCCCCTTCGGGCAGGATGTCGCACTCGGAGAGTATCTCACCAATGATGATGGTGCCGAGCGGGGTTTTGGACGCCGGTTTGATGATGAACGGACACCCGACAGCGAGCGCCGGTGCGATCTTGTGCGCGGCAAGATTGAGCGGGAAATTGAATGGAGAGATAAAGCTGCACGGCCCGATGGGATAGCGTTTCCACATCGATTGATAACCCTTGGCGCGCTCCGATATGTCGAGCGGCATGACCTCACCGTAATTGCGCACAGCCTCTTCTGCAGCGATCCGGAAGGTGTCGATCAGCCGGGTGACTTCGCCTTCACTGTCCTTGATCGGCTTGCCTGCCTCCACGCACAGCGCATAGGCGAGCTCGTCAAACCGCTCCTTGAACCGATTGACGCAGTGCATCAGCACGTCCTGCTTTTCGTAAGAGGCAAGCTTAGCCGTCGGCTCTGCCGCCGCAACTGCGCCCACAATTGCCTTGTCGATGGTTTCGGGGTCGGCCAGCGCCACGCGGAATGCGACTTCGCCGGTGAACTTGTCGGTCACCTCCAGATCGGTGTTCGGTTGTTGCGCCTTGTTGTTGAGATAGAGCGGGTAGGTGTCTTTCAGCATCGACATTATCGTTCTCCTTTCCCTATCAATCTCAAAGCTTTGCACTCAGTTCCTTGATATCGTGGTTCAATATCTGATCGTTCTCGGTGTAGTCGACCGGACAGTCGATCAGGTGCACGCCTGGCGTATCGCGGCACTCGGCGAGCAAGTCGGTGAGATGCTCGCTGCTGGTTACCCTGTGTCCCGATGCGCCGTAGCTTTCGGCGTACTTCACGAAGTCAGGATTGCCGTAGGTCAGCCCGTAATCGTCGAAGCCCATGTTCGCCTGCTTCCAGCGGATCATGCCATACGCATCATCGCGCAGGATGAGGACCGTCAGATTGAGACCCAGGCGAACCGCCGTTTCCATCTCCTGACTGTTCATCATGAAGCCGCCATCGCCGCAAATCGCCATGACCTTGCGATCGGGATAAAGCATAGCGCTCATCATTGCGCTCGGCAGACCTGCACCCATGGATGCAAGCGCATTGTCGAGCAAAACGGTATTCGGCAGGTAAGCGGTGTAGCAGCGCGCGAACCAGATCTTGTACACCCCGTTGTCGAGGCAAATGATCCCGTCGTGCGGCATGCAATCGCGCACCTGTTTCACGAGATGCGGGGGAAAGATCGGGAACCGCGTGTCGCCCGCCAGTGCGGTCGTATGCTCTATTTCTGCGTCATGATAGGCGAGCAGATGATCCAAGTCCCAGCTGCGATTGGGTGATATGTCTTCCTTGATCTGCCAGATCGCGTTAGCGGTATCGCCGATCACCTCGATCTGCGGGAAGTAAACCGGATCCACCTCCGCCGTCTTGGTTGAAACGTGAATGACGGTGACGCCGTTATCCTTCATGAAGAAGGGCGGTTTTTCGATCACGTCATGGCCGACATTGATGATGCAGTCGGACGCTTCGACCGCCCGGTGCACGAAGTCGCCTGACGAAAGCGCCGCGCAGCCCAGGAATTTCGGATGGCGTTCGTCGATGACGCCTTTTCCCATCTGTGTGGTCAGGAACGGAATGCCGGTTTTCTCGACCAATTGTTCCAGCATCCGCCCGCATAGCTTGCGATTGGCCCCTGCGCCGATGACCAGAACAGGGTTCTTTGCACCTTCAATCGCCTTCACCGCCTGACGCACCGCCTTCGCTTCCGCAGACGGACGACGAGCGACGCTTTTCGGCAGCGGTTTATAGTCGCTGGTGGGTTCCTCGGCGATGTCTTCGGGCAGTTCGATCAGGGTTGCGCCGGGTTTCTCCTCCTCGGCAAGCCGATACGCTTCGCGCACCCGGCTGGGCAGATTATCGCCCGCCGCGATCTGCACCGCATATTTCGTGATCGGCTCCATCATCGAAACGACGTCAAGAATCTGGAAACGCCCTTGCTTCGATTTCTTGATCGGTTTCTGGCCCGTGATCATCAGAACCGGCATGCCGCCAAGTTGCGCGTACGCTGCGGAGGTAACTAAATTGGTGGCGCCAGGCCCCAATGTCGCCAGGCAGACGCCGGTCTTGCCCGTGTGGCGGCCGTAGGTTGCGGCCATGAAGCCCGCACCTTGTTCGTGCCGGGTCAGGATGAGTTTGATCTTGTCCGAACGACCTAGGGAATCCAGAAAATCGAGGTTCTCTTCGCCCGGAACGCCGAAAATATATTCGCACCCTTCTGCCTCCAGACAATCGATGAATACGTCGGAAGCTTTTTTGGTGTCGGTCATTCGAAAATCCCCATTGGCGAAAATGCAGGTGCGCCGATGATATGAGCGCCTGTCTCCGGCTATTCGTTCGAAACAGTCCGCGCGTTACACGCGCGCGGAGCTTCTGGTGAATTTCAGGTACAGCATCGGGGTTCTATGCCTCAATAGCACGAAAGCGCAAAAGGTTTGGACCTGCGAGAGACGTGCCGCTCAATAACCCCGTGCCGGATCAAAGATCGGGGCAACCGGCTCGCCGCGCCTGTATTTCGCCAGATTTTCCAGAAATCGCTCCGCGCTCCGCACGAACATCTTGTCTTGCGCGCGCCCTGAAAGGTGCATGCTTATATGCGCGTTATCGAGTGACCAGAGCGGGTGATCCTCCGGCAGCGGCTCAGGTGTCGTCACATCGAGGAACGCGCCGCCGATTTGCTTTTGCTGCAGCGCGCTGACCAGTGCAGGCTGATCGATCACTGCGCCGCGCGCGATGTTCACGATGACCGTGTTCGGTTTCATCTGCGCGAACTCCTCCGCGCCGATCAGCCCATCGGTCTCCGGCGTCGCCGGCACTGCGAGGATGACCCAATCAAATTCGCTCAGTTTGCCGCGCCATTCATCCGGACCAAGGGCACCCTCCACGCTCGAACGCCGAACGACTGTAACGTCGACGTCGAAGGCCTCGAGCCGTGGCTTGACCAACTTACCGATCGCACCGTAGCCCAATAGCAAGGCCTTCGATCCGGCCAGTTCGCGTTTGCCGGGGCTGTCGGTCAGCCATTCGCGCCGGTCCTGCGCGCGCACGACATCGCGGTATCCCTTGGCGATATTGAGCATTCCCATCACGACATATTCGGCGATGGTAATCGCGTTGATACCGGCACCATTGGTGACGGTAATGCCGCGTTCGATCAGGACGTCCATGGGCAGGAAATCGAGACCGGCATAGATCGAATTGAGCCACTTTAGGCTTGTCGCCGCGAGCAATGTCTCCGCCATGGCTGCCTGATCGTTCATGTCGAACCAGCCGATTTCGGCGTCAGGTACCGCGTCGAGCGCCTCTTCCTTGGTCAGGAACCAGCGCACATCGAGATCGTCGGGAAGCTGCGGTTCGAGCAAGGGACGGATCAAGCCGGAAATTGCGACGATGGTCATAGCTTCCACTCCCAGCCAAGCGGATCTCCGTCCATAACCTCGACGCCTTTGGCCGCGAGTTCATCGCGGATCGCATCGGAGGTCGCAAAGTCCTTCTCGGCGCGCGCAGCCTTGCGCCGAGCAAGCGCATCTTCGATCTCGTTTTCGGTAATCTCGGCGGATTCGGGTCGGATGCGCAGATCTGCACGGGTGAGATCAAACAAGCTGAGACCGAGCACTTCATCCATTGCTTGAACAACGGCGCGCTTGATCCCTACATCGACTTTCTTGACCGCCAACGCGTCTTCCAGCGCGGTCAGCGCGATCGGTGTGTTGAGATCGTCCGAAATAGCAGTTTCGAATTTTTCGAGGGGCTGAGCGAATTTGGGGTGCTCTGCTTCTGGTTGAGGAAGTGCATCGCCCAGCCGCTCGGCCAGAATCACCATCCGTTTGAGCCGGGTGAGCGCTGCATCAAGCCCTTCCCAGCTGAACTCCAGCTCGCTGCGATAATGCGCTTGCAAGCACATCATGCGGTAGGCGAGTGGGTGGTATCCACGATCGACCAACGTTTGCAGCACCAGAAACTCGCCGGTCGATTTCGACATCTTGCCGCGGCGATCGATCAGGAAGTTGTTGTGCATCCAGATCGAAGCCGCACTGTCCGCCGAACAATTGTGCGCCTGGTTCTGCGCGATCTCGTTCGGGTGATGGATTTCGCGGTGGTCGATCCCGCCGGTGTGAATATCGAACGGGTGGCCGAGCAATTCCGCGCTCATCACCGAGCATTCCAAATGCCAACCGGGCGCGCCCTTGCCCCACGGGCTGTCCCATTCCATCTGCCGCGTTTCGCCCGGCGGGGTCTTGCGCCAGATTGCGAAATCGGCGGCATTACGCTTGCCCTCGACAGTGTCGATGCGGCCTTCCCCGTCATCGGTGACAGCACGGGCAAGTCGCCCGTATTCCGGCACAGTCGAGACATCGAAATACAGCCCACTTTCCAGTTCATAGCAGTGCTTTTCCTGCATCTGCTTGCCCCATTCGATCATGCTTTCGACGTAATCGGTCGCGCGTGGATGGGCGGGTTTGCGCACGTTCAGCCGGTCGAGGTCAGCCTCGAAGACTTCCTGATAATACCGCGCGATGTCCCACGCGCTCTTGCCAGCGGCAGCCGCGGCTTTCTCCATCTTGTCATCGCCCGCATCCGCATCCGAGGTGAGATGGCCGACATCGGTGATATTGATGACGTGGGACAGCTTGAGTCCCCTATGGCTCAAGGTCCGACCCAGCGTGTCGGCAAACACATAAGCGCGCATATTCCCGATATGCTGATAGTTGTAGACTGTCGGCCCGCACGTATATACGCGCGCTTCGCCTTCGCGGATGGGAACGAAGTCCTCTATCTTGCGGTTCAGACTGTTGAAGAGCTTTAGCGGTTGGTCGGCCATGGCTTTGCCCATGCGACAATCCTCAGCGCTGCGCAACAGGAGGCAGGCATCAGCAAGGATTCGGGTACGGACAGGACGTCACGCGTGCTGGGTGGGATCGCTATTGCAGGATGCGTCATCTCGGTTGTCCTGGACTTCATCGGAACGGGCATTTCGGACCGCGTGGGCATGATCCAGGATACGATCAGCGACCTCGCCGCCTCGAGGACGGAAAACACTGCAGCCGACGAGCTTGCCGATATCGGCATTTATGCATTCGTGCTGTCGGTCATCGCCACGACCTATGGTCTGCTCCGCTGGCGCATCGATCGGCTGGACTGGAAGATCGGATCGTGGCTGCTCGTAATCGTGGCAATCTGCGTCGTGCTGATCGCGGGATACGAAGCCTACACCACAGGCGAAGGACCGGTGATTCATTACCGTCTCGTATACGTGCTGGGCGTCGCTTTCCCGCTTACTGTTCTGCTTACCGCGGGACAGTTCTGGGAAATCAGCAAACGGCTTGGGATCGCGCTTTATACGGGTGGCGCTTTATGGGCGGTGCTGGGCCCACTCTTCTTCTTTGTGCCGACCGATTATGACGGAGCCTATGAGCGCATGCTCGCCGGGCTGATGCTCGCCTGGTTCATCACCATGGGCGTGATGATCTGGCGTGACCCGGATGTGGTCGAGCAAGTCTCCGAGGACCAGCGCGGTCACGCCTGAGCCGCGCCCTTTTCAGGCCCTCAGTCGAAGCCGAGAAACTTCACAGTGTCATCCAGCGGTTCGCGCTCGCGCTCGAAATTGTTGAGCGGCGCGTCTGGATCGCGGTAGCCAATCGCCATGCCGCAAAAGAGCATGTAGCGATCATGGTCGATGCCGATGTGATCGCGGATGACATTGGCATAAAGCGCCATGTATTCTTGAAAACAGCTGTCGAGCCCTTCCTCGCGCAGCAGCAGTGCGATGGTCTGGAGCCACATGCCGGTGTCAGACCATTGCGCCTCTTTCATGAATCGCGGGAAGTAGCAGAACAGTACGACCGGCGCGTCAAAACTGGTGGTGTTGCGCGCCATCGCCTTCATCCGGCCCTCGCCATCATCGCGCGCAATGCCCATCGAGCTGAACATGCCTTTCGAAACTGCGTTGAGTCGCTCTTTGTAACCCTCTTCCTGTGCCGGCGCGGTCCAATCATATTCGGCCTGTTGCGGCGGGGTGGTTTTCATCTTCTCTTGAAGCTGAGCAAGCGGCTCGCCCGTCAGGATCGTCGCCTCCCACGGCTGGTAATTGCAACCCGAGGCCGCCCAGCGGGCCTTGTCCATGACGCGTCTGAGCGTTTCGAGATCGACAGGCTTATCGAGAAACTCGCGCACGGATCGGCGGCTGGTTACGGCTTCGGTTACGTCCATCAAAAAATACCTTCAAAAACGGCGGCGCCGCCAAGGATGGCGGCGACACCGCCAAGTTTGCGAATAGTTTTGTCACTCAAATCAAACCGGGGTCGATAGGCTTCAAGCTCGCGCTTTTCTTCCAAATAGGCTTCAGGCGCACCTTCTTTCAATTCCTTCAATCGGCGGGCGTGGTTGCGCTCGGATTCTCGCACCATAGCGTGCGGCGCAATAATGACACCAAGGCCCATGCCGATGAGCGTGATGCCCAACCCGATAACACCGCCATCCATGTCGCCTACCGCCCCCGCTTCACGCCTTTCTCATCCTCGAACAACTCTGCCAGCTGCTCCATGATCGTACCGCCCAGTTGCTCGACGTCCATGATGGTCACCGCGCGGCGGTAGTACCGCGTCACATCGTGGCCAATGCCGATGGCTACCAATTGTACCGGCGAGACTTTTTCGATCCAGTCAATTACACCGCGCAGGTGCGCTTCGAGATAGCCTGCGCTGTTCACGCTCAAAGTGCTGTCATCGACCGGTGCGCCGTCCGAGATGACCATCAGGATGCGGCGTTCTTCGGGGCGATAGACCAAGCGTGAATGCGCCCAAAGCAGCGCTTCTCCATCGATGTTTTCCTTCAGCAGCCCCTCACGCATCATCAGCCCGAGATTGCGGCGCGCGCGGCGCCAGGGCTCATCGGCCTGCTTGTAGATGATGTGGCGCAAATCATTGAGCCTGCCCGGCTGCTGCGGTTTGCCATCGGCAAGCCAGGATTCGCGCGCCTGCCCGCCCTTCCATGCGCGGGTGGTGAATCCGAGAATCTCGGTCTTGACCCCGCAGCGTTCCAGCGTGCGCGCAAGGATATCGGCGCTGATGGCCGCGATGGAGATCGGCCTCCCGCGCATCGAACCCGAATTGTCGATCAGGAGCGTTACGATCGTATCCTTGAAGTCGATATCACGCTCGACCTTGTAGGTCAGCGCGGTGCCCGGCGAGACGACGACGCGTGAAAGGCGCGCTGCGTCGAGCACGCCTTCCTCCTGGTCGAAATCCCAGCTGCGGTTCTGCTGCGCCATCAGCCGCCGCTGGAGCCGGTTGGCGAGCCGCGTGACGACGCCCTGAAGACCGGTCAGCTGGCTGTCGAGATAGGCGCGCAGCCGGTCCAGCTCCTCCGCATCGCACAACTCGGGCGCTTCGATCTCCTCGTCGAAACGCGTCGTGAAAGCCTTGTAATCGAGGCCATCGGGAATATCGGCTTGCGGACGGTTCGGGCGGACTGGTGCATTGGAAGCATCGCCGTCCTCGCCCGGTTCACCTTCCTCCATTTCATCCTCGGCGGACATGTCCGACTCGGCGTCGCCATCGCCCTCGCCTTCGGCCATTTCGCCGGCCATCTCCGCGCTCTGCGGATCGGCGTCGCCTTCATCCTGATCGTCGCCGGTCTGATCGTCGTCGGAGCCGTCTTCGTCTTCCCCGTCGTCGTTGTCGGTGTCTTCGGGAGCGTCGGTCGGCCGCGTCAGATCGAGCTCACGGAGCATGTCGAGTGCAAGTCGCTGGAATGCTTCCTGGTCCGCGAGCTGCTGCGACAGGGCATCGAAATCCTTGCTGACCTTGTCTTCGATGAATTCGCGCACCAGCCCGACGCCTGCCCGCGCGCGTTCGGGAATGGGATCGCCGGTAAGCTGCTCGCGCAGCATCAGCGAAAGTGCGGTCTGGAGCGGAACCTCGCTGGAATTCTGCGCGCGGACAATGTCGTCGCTGGCGGTGCGCAGCTCGGTTGCCGCGCCGAGATTGGCCTTGATGCCGCCAAACCGGTTTGCGCCGAGGGCTTCGTACCGGACCTGTTCGATCGCGTCATAGCACGCCCGCGCGACCGGCTCCGGCGGAGCGTTGACGGCATGCAGGCTGGAATTGTGATGGCGCAGTTTGAGCGCGAAGCTATCGGCAAATCCGCGCGCTTCGGTCACCTGGTCGCCGGGCAGATCGCGCGCTGGCAATGGCACGCGAAAACGGTTTCCCGATGCGCCGGGCACATCGGCGCTCCACGCGACTTCGACTTCGGCATCTTTAGCAACCGCGCGGGCTGCGCCGGTCAGTGCGTGTTTGAACCTGTCGAGAGGGGATTCTTCAGCCATCGCGCAACGAGATAGGGATCAGAGGATGCTCTGTCCCGTTTTTTCCCAGTCGGCCAGAAACCCTTCGATCCCCTGGTCGGTCAGGAAATGCTTGAACAGGCCATGGATCACCTTGGGCGGTGCGGTCATCACATCCGCCCCGATTTTTGCGCTCTCCAGCACATGGGTCACATGGCGGACGCTCGCGACAAGGATTTCGGTCTGGAAATCATAATTGTCGTAGATCAGGCGAATGTCTTCGATCAGGTCCATCCCGTCGAACCCGTTGTCGTCGTGGCGACCGACGAAAGGCGAAATGAAACTCGCGCCCGCCTTCGCTGCGAGCAGCGCCTGATTGGCTGAGAAACACAGCGTTACATTCACCAGGGTGCCGTCCCCGGTCAGCGCCTTGCAGGATTTCAGCCCGTCGACAGTCAGCGGCACCTTGATGCAAACATTGTCCGCAATCTTGCGCAGCTTTTCGGCCTCTTTCATCATCGTATCGTGATCGAGCGCGACAACCTCGGCGGAGACAGGTCCATCGACCAATCCGCAGATTTCCTTCGTCACCTCCATGAAATCGCGTCCGGATTTCGCGATCAGTGAAGGGTTGGTCGTCACACCGTCGAGCAGGCCGGTCGCGGCCAGTTCCTTGATGTCGTCAATTTCAGCGGTGTCGACGAAAAATTTCATGCCATTCTTCTCCAGGACGCGGGTGCGATTCGTTGCATGCGGGGATGGCACAGCCTTTGTTGCGAGGCCAGATGCGAGGATTTTTGGCCCCCTCATTTTTGACCGGGAACCAGCACGATCCGATCATGTTTGTGTTATCGTGTCACCGCGATAGCGGTATCTGGGGTCAGGACGGACGAAACTACCATGCGTGCACTATCTTTCCTATGCGCCGCCTGCGCTGCGCTTTGCGCAGCTCCCGCTGCGGCAAGCGAAGAAGATTTCAATGTCTGGACGGGCCAGTTCATATTTTTCAACCTCGATGAGGACAAGAAATGGTATGCCCGGCTCGAAGCGCAGGAACGTTTCACCGACGACGCCGATCGGTTGGGCCAACTGCTGCTTCGCTCGTTCGTGGGCTACCGGATCAGTGATGCGGTCAATGTGGGCGGCGGATACGCTTATATCCTGACCGATCCGGTCGGGCCGGTCGAAGTGAATGAGCACCGGATTTATCAAGAACTGAACGTGACGCTCTTCGACAACGGAAACGGCGTCCGGCTGACATCGAGAAACCGGCTGGAGCAGCGGTTCTACGAAGAAAGCGATGCAACCGGCTGGCGCTATCGCAACCTCGTGCAATTCATTGCGCCGATCAGCGAGCATAACAGCATCGTGCTCTACACGGAGCCATTCATCGGGTTGAATGACGTACCCTTCAATCGCGATGGCGTGGCAAACTGGCGCAATTTTGCCGGCGTTTCATTCCCGATAAGCAGCGAATTTTCCTTCACACCCGGCTACCTCAATCAGTATGTCGTGCGCGACGGAGAGGACCGGATCGATCATATCGTCAACCTGGCGGTCTTCGGCCGGTTCTGAATTCTATCAGATCGCAGCGCCTGCGCCGAACACACCGATCAGCAGCGGATCACCGGTCTCCCGCGGATTCTCACGAATCGCGGCTTCTTCGATACCGATCTCATTCCAGATCGCATCATCAATATTGCCCGAAAGACGCCGTGCAATTCCGCTGATATCGGTGCCAGTAGCGGCATCGATCAATTGGCCCACGAGCGGATCGGACGCGATGCGGATCGCCTCGCCAAGTTCCGGCACCAACGCGTCGAGCAGCCTTCCGCCGAGCTCTCCGCGCAGGGCCTGTGTCGCGGCAGTCGGTCCGCCGCGGACAAGATCGACGGCGTTTGCGAAACCTATGGTGCGAACCGCCTCTGTCACAATCGGAGCGGCCCGGTAAGACCCCTCAATCGCGATATCCGCGAACGCTTCTTCCAGCCTGCTTTTGAACAGGGTCGAAGTGAGGATGCGTGACAGCACATCGCCGCGCGTCCCGAGCAGGTTACCCAGGCCCAGTTGCGCGACTTGCTGATCCCAATATCCATCGGGTGATGTAAGCCGTGCGAAAGCGCGTTCACTCGACAAAAGCAGCATCCGCCGGATCGCTTCGGTCATGCTGAAGCCGGGGATGGTCGAACATGCGGGGAGCGCCATTACGAGCGCCGCGCCTGCACTACCCTTTAGCAAAGCCCTGCGTCCCAGCCGCGATTGTTCAAGCCCGTTCATATCCATCATCCGCTTCCTTGTCGTTTGCCACGTATCGCCCCCATATTGGGCGTCACACATGAACCGCGTCCGTCTCCTCGTTCTCAATGCCGCACTCGGCCCGCTCGATTACAGCGTGCCAGAGGGAATGCGTGTCCAGCCGGGAAGCGTTGTCATCGCGCCGCTCGGCCCGCGAACAGTCACGGGGATTGTCTGGGAAACCGAACGGCTTCCGGGCAATGATGTTCCGGCGGAGAAACTGCGCCCCCTGCGCGAGCTGGTTTCCGTGCCGCCGCTGCGCGCGCCGCTGCGCCGACTGATCGAATGGACAGCCGATTATTACTGCGCTGCGCTCGCCAGCGTTGCCCGCATGGTGCTTTCGAGTGGCGGGGCGCTGGGCGGGCCAACCACAATGACGGAATATCGCCTGAGCGGCGGCACCCCCGAACGCATGACGCCGCAGCGCCGAGCAGCGATCGAAGGGCTGGAAGGTCAACAGGGTACAATCCGCGAGCTTGCCGGGATCGCCGGAGTTTCCGAAGGCGTGCTTCGCGGCCTCGTCAATCAGGGGGTGATCGAGCCAGTTGCAGTCGCAATCGACCGGCCCTTTCCGCCAGCCGATCCCGATTACCATCAACCCGCCCTGTCCGGCGATCAGCTTGCAGTGGCAAACACACTGGTCACCGCTGTTGAGGAACGAAAATTCGCGCCCGTCCTGCTCGACGGGGTGACCGGCTCAGGCAAGACCGAGACCTATTTCGAACCCGTCGCCGAAGCGATTCGTCTCGGCCGGCAAGTGCTGGTCCTGCTCCCCGAAATCGCGCTCACCGAAAACTTCCTCGTGCGGTTCGAACAGCGCTTCGGCACACCGCCAGTGCTGTGGCATTCATCGCTCAAGTCGACCGAACGCAGGCGCGCATGGCGGGCGATCAGCGAAGGGTCCGCCCAGGTCATCGTCGGCGCGCGTTCGGCGCTATTCCTGCCGTATGCGAATCTTGGCCTCATTGTCGTCGACGAAGCGCACGAGGTGAGTTTCAAGCAGGATGACGGGGTGCGGTACAACGCGCGCGACGTATCGGTCATGCGCGCCCGGTTCGAAGATATTCCCGTCGTCCTGGCAAGCGCGACGCCCGCTCTGGAAAGCCTGCACATGGCGCAGACCGGGACGTATCAGCTTTTGGAACTGCCCAGCCGGTTTGGCGGCGCGCAGCTGCCCGAGATCAAGCTCGTCGATCTCACCGAAGAAAAGCCTGCGAGCGGCAGATGGCTTTCCGCCCCGATTATTCACGCGCTAGAAGAGCGGCTTTCGCGCGGCGAGCAATCGCTGCTGTTCCTCAACCGGCGTGGGTATGCACCGCTGACGCTGTGCCGCAATTGCGGTCACCGCTTTCAATGCCCCAATTGCAGCGCCTGGCTGGTCGAACACCGCCTTTCCGCGCGCCTCGCTTGCCATCATTGCGGACTCGAGACGAAAGTCCCCGATGCGTGCCCCGAGTGCGGCGAAGGTGACTGTCTCGTCGCGTGCGGTCCCGGCGTCGAGCGCATAGCCGATGAAGTCGGCGAGTTGTTCCCGGATGCGCGCATCGCCGTGGCAACCTCTGACACGCTCGGTAATCCTGAGCGCGCGGCGGAATTCATAGCCCAAGCAGAGAGCAAGGCCATCGACGTCATCGTGGGCACGCAGCTTGTCACAAAAGGCTTCCATTTTCCCGAACTGACGCTGGTTGGCGTGGTCGATGCGGATCTCGGTCTTGAAGGCGGAGACCTGCGCGCCGCCGAGCGCACCTACCAGCAGGTCGCGCAGGTCGCGGGACGTGCAGGCCGTGGGGCCAAGCCCGGCGAAGTGCTGATACAAACCCGCCATCCCGATGCACCGGTGATTGCGGCACTCGCCAATGGCGACCGCGACGCGTTCTACGCCGCAGAAACAGAAGCGCGGCGTGATGCGGGCGCTCCGCCGTTCGGCAGGTGGGCGGCTATCATCCTGTCATCCGAAGATGAGAAAGAAGCCCGCGAAGCCGCGATCCGGCTGGGAGATACCCGGCCGCAGCTTGATGATCTCTACATCCTTGGCCCCGCCCCTGCCCCGCTCGCTTTATTGCGCGGTCGATACCGCTACCGTTTCCTCGTGAACGCACGGCGCAGTGCCAGCCTGCAGGAGGTCCTGCGAAACTGGATCGACGCGCACACTTTCTCGCCGGGGGTGCGCGTCGGCGTCGACATTGATCCCTACAGCTTCGTCTGAATAATTGGGACCGGTCAATGGGTTGGCGCGTTGCGAACCCATGGCTTGCGAGAATCCAATACTTGTACCCATTCTGGGCGATCAACTGACGCGCACGCTTCCCTCGCTGCGTGGCCGGACCAAGGACGATACCGTCATCCTGATGATGGAGGTCTGGGATGAAGCGACCTACGTCAAACATCACAAGCAGAAGATCGTACTGCTGTTTTCTGCGATGCGGCACTTTGCTGCCGATCTGTGCTACGCGGGCTGGAGCGTCGACTACATCAAGCTCGACGATGATGGCAATTCCGGCAGCTTCACCGGCGAAGTCGCCCGCGCCGTCGAACGCCGCGATCCGCGCGCAATCCAGATCACCGAAGCGAGTGAATGGCGCGTGCAGCAAGCGATCGAGGAATGGCCAGACAAATTCGCATGCGATGTCGAGATCCTGCCGGATGACCGCTTCCTTTGCTCGCACCAGGAATTTCGCGACTGGGCCGAGGACCGCAAGCACCTGACAATGGAACATTTCTACCGCGAAATGCGCCGCAAGACGGGTATTCTGATCACGGGAGACGGGAAACCGGAGGGCGGCGACTGGAATTACGACAAGCAGAACCGCGAACCTCCGAAAGAGGAGATGGATCCGCCTCCCGTACCCAAGTTCGAACCGGACGCGATCACCCGCGAAGTCATCGAATTGGTGGCGGACGAATTCGGCGATCACTTCGGCGATCTCGAACCGTTCTGCTGGCCAGTCACCCGCGACGAAGCCGAAAAGGCGGCCGATGCCTTCTTCGCCGAGCGGATCGAGAAATTCGGTCCATACCAGGATGCGATGGTCCACGGCGAGGACGACATGTATCATTCGATGCTGTCGACCAGTATCAATTGCGGGCTGCTCGATCCATTGGAGCTGTGCCAGCGGGCCGAACAAGCGTACAAGGACGGCAAGGCTCCAATCAATTCGGTTGAGGGTTTCATTCGCCAGATCATCGGTTGGCGAGAATACATTCGCGGCTTCTACTGGCTGCACATGCCGGGGCTGGAAAGCGATAACAAACTGAATGCCCAGCGCGCGCTTCCCGAGTTTTTCTGGACCGGCGAAACCGACATGCGATGCCTTTCGGACTGCATCCGCTCGACGCGGCAGAATGCGCACGCGCACCATATCCAGCGCCTGATGGTCCTTGGCAATTTCTGTCTGCTTGCAGGAATCAACCCTCGCGACGTGCAGGACTGGTATCTCGCCGTCTATGCCGATGCCTATCAGTGGGTGGAATTGCCCAATGTCTCTGCGATGATCCTGTACACCGATGGCGGCAAGCTCGCGACCAAACCTTATGCAGCAAGCGGAAATTACATCAACAGGATGTCGAATTACTGCAAGGACTGCACCTATTCGGTCAGCAAGAAAACCGGCGAAGGCGCCTGCCCCTTCAACCCGCTTTATTGGCATTTTATGGACCGCCACCGCGACCGGCTGGAAAGCAACCGCCGCGTGGGACGCATCTATTCGAACTGGGACAGGATGGATGACGACAAGAAACAGGCCTACCTCGACAGCGCACAGAATTTCCTCGACAGCCTTACCTCCGCCGATAAGAGCTGGGCGCGTAACGAGTAGAGGGAGTTTCCAGACATGCTGACCGTCCACCACCTGCGTATCTCGCAATCCGAACGCATCGTCTGGCTGTGCGAGGAATTGGGCCTCGACTACGATCTCAAGCTCTACAATCGCGATCCCGAGACGCGGCTCGCGCCGCCTGAACTCAAGGCGATCCATCCTATGGAAATCGCACCGGTAATCGAGGATGGCGACCTGAAACTCGGTGAAAGCGGAGCAATCGTCGAATATATAGTCGGCAAATATGCACCCGATAAAGCGCTCGCGCCCGGCGCCGACAAGGCCGACTTTGCCGATCATCTCTATTGGTTTCACTTTGCCAATGCGACGTTCATGACCAACGGAATGATGCAGATCGCTGTCGGTGCCGTTGGTGCGGAGATGCCGCCGCCACTCGCCAAACGGATTACCAATGCGTGGTCGCAAATTGAACGACGGCTGGGAGAGGCCGACTATTTCGGGGGCAAGCAGCTGACGACCGCCGACATCATGATGGTGTTTCAGCTAACGACTAGCCGCGCCTTCAACGGTATGACCATCGACCACCTGCCCAACCTGAAAGCCTACCTCCAACGCATCGGTGCGCGGGAGGCGTATCGGGCGGCGATGGCGAAGGCCGAACCGGGATTCACGCCCAAGCTGGATTAGGTGGCAAACACCGTCCTCGCGGCATCTTCGATCTGCGCCATCGCGCTTCTCCAAGGCCCCGGTCCATAGCTGATCCGCGCGACCCCGAGCTTCGCAAGCTCGGCATTATTAGCCATTCCCGGTAGCCGCATGACGTTTATCGGCAACTCGACGGCTTCGCATAGCCGCGCGATGAGAGCCGGATCGCTCAATCCCGGAATGAAGAAGCAACCCGCCCCGGCTGTGCGATAGATCGACGCGCGCTCGATCGCTGCATCGACGAGCTCAGCGCGGTTCGGGTCTTCACCGGCCATCCACGGGCCAAGAAAAGTATCAGTGCGCGCATTCACGAACAGCCCTTCTCTGTTGATCGTGGCGATGCGCTCGGCCTGTTCGTCAACCGAGCGCAAGCCGCCGGGCCGGATTAATCGATCTTCGAGATTGCAGCCGATCACGCCGACATCGCGTAAAGCGGCGGCATTGTGGCCAAGGTCTGCGAGGTTGGTCGCGAAACCGGCTTCGATATCGACCGATATCGGCAGATCGACCGCTTCAGTGATTTGCTTGGCCGTATCGACCACCCGAGCAAACGGAATGTGCTCGCCATCGTCATACCCTTGCGATCCGGCCAGCGACGCGCTTCCAGTCGCAATTGCCTTCGCTCCCGCCTTGGCCACGGCTTTCGCGCTGCCCGCGTCCCAGATGTTGAAGAGGATCAGGGGATCGGCACTGTCATGCAACGCTGCAAAATCACCTTTATTCATGACTTTTCCTCGCTTTCGCGTTTGAGCAGTTCCGCTTTGATCTGCGGACCATAGGCATAGCCGCCCAGCGAGCCATCGGCCTGCACCACACGGTGACACGGTATCAGCACGGCAATCTTGTTTGCCCCGTTTGCGCCGCCGACCGCGCGGCTGGCTTTTGGATTGCCGAGCGCGGCGGCAAGATCGCCGTAGCTTCGGGTTTCTCCCGCTGGAATTGCTCTGAGCGCCTGCCAAACGCGCTGCTGGAAGGCAGTCCCCTTCACATCAAGCGGGATCGCCGAGACGTCGCTCGATGGTTCTTCGACTGCCGCGACCACTTTTTGGAACAAGGCTCTGAATTCGTCACCGGCCTTGATCAGCTCCGCTTTGGGAAAACGCGCGCGCAGCTCCGCCTCACCCTCGCCGAATGCTAGGCAGCAAACACCCTTGTCCGTCGCGGCCACAAGCATTTCGCCGAGCGAGGTTTCAATGACGCTCCAATGCACGGTTCGCCCCTTTCCGCCGTCGCGCCAATCGCTTGCCTCCATACCCAACCGTCCTTTCGTATCCGCATAAAAGCGCGAGGGCGCGGAATAGCCCGCATTATAGAGTGCATCGGTAACAGTTGCACCGGTTTCGAGAGCACCTCGAACACGTTCTTCGCGCAGGGCCCTTGCAAAGGCGGCAGGCGATAGCCCTACCGTGCGCTTGAAGAGCCGCTGGAAATGCGTCGGTGAATAGCCCGTCAGGTCTGCCAGCTCGGCGAGCGTTTTCGCGCCGTCCGAACGTATCGCAGAAATCGCAGCCAAAACGGACGCTTCCTCGGCGCTTTGGGTATTCGGAGAGCAACGCTTGCACGCTCGCAGTCCAGCGGCTTCGGCGTCGGCAGCACTCCTGTAAAAGCGCACGTTCTTGCGCAAGGGCGCGCGCGCCGGGCAGCTTGGCCGACAATAAATGCCTGTCGAATGCACCCCGGTAACGAATGCCCCGTCAAATCGGCGATCCTTGGCGAGCGCGATCTGCCAGCGTTCTTCGTCGGTGAGCTTCCCGGTATCAATCATGCGCCGCTTTTGTCACAAGCGGGGTTTCAGCGCATCCCGAAGCTTGCGGTCAATGACCCGCATTGCGTAAAGACCGCCGCGATGAAGAGATTGACGCACATTTTCGCAGCACTGCTAGCATTGCTGATCGCGCCGCAGGCCCTTGCCGACGCGGGCGATGTAGAAGCTGCATCGCGCGGCGTCGTGCGGGTCGTCATCATAAGCCAGAATGGCGATGAATTGGTACCGGTGACGCACGGTAGCGGTTTTGCCGTTACACCGACCAAGATTGTCACCAATGCACATGTTATCCGCGAAGCCTTGCAGGACGATACGCTGCGGATCGGTATCGTGCCCAGCGAAGGCGACAATGGCGCATTCGCCCGTGCGCTGGCGGTCAGCCCGCGCAATGACCTGGCTCTGATCGAGATTGCCGATGATGCCATGACCCTCCCGCCCCTGACGATCGCCGGCGGGGTCGGTGCGAATTTGGGTGAAGTGTCCGCGGTTGGCTACCCGATGAATGTCGATCTGGCGCAGGGACTGGAAATCAGCGACATCTTCAACGCGCAGCCGCCGGTGAAAAGCCGCGGCTTCCTTTCAGGTGAGAGACCGAGCCGCCAATTCGACACGATCCTGCACACCGCACCGATTGCACGCGGAAACTCGGGAGGTCCGTTGCTGGACGGATGTGGGCGTGTCTTGGGCGTGAATTCTTTCGGTGCGGATTCCAACGGGTCGGATGCCGAGTTCTATTTTGCGGTGAGTCTTCGCGAATTGCTTCCCTTTCTGCGCGCCAACGAAATTGAGCCGCAGACCAACGCTCTTCCGTGCCGCTCGATCGACGAGCTCAACGCTGCCGAACGTGCCCGCTTCGAGGCCGAAAGGGCCGATGCTCGCGCGCTGCTGGAAGCTCGCGAGGATGAAATGCGTGAAGCCCGCGCCGATGCGCGGCTGGCAGCACAAATGGCGGTCATGGAAGAACGCGACAACGCGATGGCGATGGCGGTGATTCTGCTCCTCGTCGCCATCGGATCGGGCTACGCCGCGATCCAGCTGCGCCAGCAGTCCCGGTCGGAAACCGAAGCCGATGCAAAGGCACAGGCGCGCACCATGATCGCTGCCGGTATTGCCGGTGCTGCAATTATCGGGACAATCCTGATCTGGATCACCCGCCCTGGCTACAGCGAGATCGAGGACCGAGTGGCAGCCGCTCTCGAAGAATTGGAGTTGAATGGCGGCGAAGGGACACAGCCCATCTCGCTCGCGGGTGATGGCACGCTGATCTGCACGCTCGTGCCGGAACGCAGCCGTATCACCGGTGCGCGGACCGACGATGTGGAGTTCGATTGGGCCGCCGATGGCTGCGTCAACGGGCGCACGCAATACGGCATGAACAATGGCGAATGGTCGCGCGTCCTTGTCCCGAATGACGAGGCGGCCGTCTCGATCAACACGTACGACCCGCAGACACGGATTTTCCGCACCGAACGTTACTTGCTGAGCCGGGCCACAATGCAAGCAGCGCGCGAGATCCGCAGCGCCTATACGCCGCCCGCGTGCGGAGTGCTCGATGCAGCGCGTATCCTGGGCGAGCAGCAATCGGGCGTGCTGGCGCAATTGCCAAGCAGGCCCAATGAACGCCTCGTTTACACCTGCGAGGCCGCTGCCGCACCGAGCGCGGGCGGCGAGGAATAGGGTTCAGCCGATTAAGCGGCCAGCGCGTCACCGGATAGAGTAATCCGGTGCATCTCGCGGCGGTGGCCCTGATAATCGTTGATCGCGTTATGCCACGTGGTCCGGTTGTCCCAGATCGCGACTGTCCCGAGCTTCCACTGCAGGCGGCACTGGTTATCGCCTGTTAAGGCAGCGTCGCACAGGCGCTGAAGCAGCGGCAGGCTTTCCTCGCGCGTCCGGCCGACAAAGTTGATCGTAAAAGCCGTGTTTACATAGAGCAGTTTTCGACCCGTAAGCGGGTGACGGATGACCACCGGATGGACGGCCCCGGTCTTCATATCCTGCCCGCGCAGGCTCTTGCCCATATCGGTCTGCGCATAAAGGCCGTCGGCCTTGTAGACGTGATCGGCGGTATGGAACGCTTCCAGGTCCTCAATCTCGTCTTTCAGATCATCAGGCAGTGCATCGTAAGCCGCGCCCATATGCGCCCATTCGGTGTCACCTCCCTGCGGAGGAAGCTCGCGCGCAACCAGCACCGATCCCATGGCCGGTATCTGATCGTAGGAATGGTCGGTATGCCACGCCCCGCCGATATTGGTCGCCTGATCGGCTTCCTTTTTGACCACTGCGATCTCGCCGTAATCTTCTTGCAGCGGAAAATAGTTGTTGATGTCGATCCCGCCCCAGCGTTTGCCGAATTTAATGTGATCTTCGGGAGAAAAGTCCTGATCGCGGAAGATCGCAACCCCGTGTTCGTAGATCGCCTGCTTGATGTCCTGCATCTCGGCATCTGTGCAATCGGCCAGCGAAACGCCTGAAATTTCGACCCCGCATTTGGGTGCCATCGGTGTGAGCTGCATAGTTCCTCTCCTCCGAGCGCATTCGCTCTTGAGTACAGTTGTGCCGTGGGCAATCTACGATGTCCAGAATTCCCGTGCGCTTCGCTTGCGGAATCACGAAGACATTGCTAGGCGCGCGCCAGCTTCGTCGGGATGCTCTCATGCGACCCGAGCCCTCGAAGCGATGCATCGTTATTCTCGAAGATCCTAAAGGACATCGAAACGCGTGGATATTTCCGCCGGTATTCAGGCTAGCCTGGCAGGCCGTTACGCCTCAGCTCTGTTCGAACTCGCTAGCGAAGCGGGGATGGTGACAGCTGTCGAATCCGATCTTGCCAAGCTGAGCGAAGCGCTCAGCGAATCGGACGACCTTCGCAGCGCCACCACCAATCCTCAGCTTTCACGAGCCGTGCAGGGTGAAGCGGTTAATGCCGTAGCCAAGCACCTCGGCCTCGCCGAATTAACCACCAATTTCCTTGGCGTGCTCGCGGACAATCGCCGTCTGGCATCGCTGCCCGACATGATCGCCGCATTCAAAGCCATCGCCGCTGCTCAGCGCGGTGAGGTCACCGCCAAGGTCACCAGCGCGCATCCGCTGACCGACGGCCAGCTTGCAGAACTCAAGAGCAAGTTGACCGCCCGCGAAGGCCGCACAGTCATGCTTTCAGCCGATGTGAACCCCGACCTGCTCGGCGGTCTCGTCGTCACCATAGGATCGCAGCGCATCGACGCCTCGATCCGCACCCGTCTCAATTCACTTGCCCAGGCCATGAAGGCTTAAAGGAAGAAACATGGAAATCCGCGCCGCAGAAATCTCCAAGGTCATCAAGGACCAGATCGCCAATTTCGGCACCGAAGCGCAAGTCAGCGAAGTCGGCTCCGTTCTCAGCGTGGGCGATGGTATTGCCCGCATCCACGGCCTCGACAAGGTTCAGGCCGGTGAGATGGTCGAATTCGCCAACGGCGTTCAGGGCATGGCCCTCAACCTTGAAGCGGACAATGTCGGCGTCGTGATCTTCGGGTCGGACGCCGAAATCAAGGAAGGCGACACCGTCAAGCGGACGGAAACCATCGTGGACGTTCCGGTTGGCAAGGCCCTTCTGGGCCGCGTTGTCGACGCTCTCGGCAACCCAATCGACGGCAAAGGCCCGATCGAAACGACCGAGCGTAGCCGCGTCGAAGTGAAGGCGCCGGGCATCATCCCGCGCGAGTCGGTCAGCGAGCCGGTGCAGTCGGGTCTCAAGGCAATCGACGCGCTCGTGCCAGTGGGACGCGGTCAGCGCGAACTGATCATTGGCGACCGTCAGACAGGTAAATCGGCTGTCGCCATCGACACCTTTATCAACCAGAAGGACGCGCACCAAGGCGACGATGAGAAGCAGAAGCTTTACTGCATCTATGTCGCCGTCGGTCAGAAGCGTTCGACGGTTGCACAGATCGTGAAGCAGCTCGAAGAAAATGGCGCGATGGAATATTCCATTGTTGTGGCGGCAACCGCTTCGGAGCCTGCACCGCTTCAGTACCTCGCGCCCTATACCGGCTGCGCGATGGGTGAGTTCTTCCGCGACAACGGCATGCACGCCGTGATCGTGTATGACGACCTTTCGAAACAGGCTGTTGCCTATCGTCAGATGTCGCTCCTGCTGCGCCGTCCTCCGGGCCGTGAAGCGTATCCGGGTGACGTGTTCTATCTCCACAGCCGTTTGCTGGAGCGCGCCGCAAAGATGAACGACGACAATGGCGGCGGTTCGCTTACCGCACTGCCGATCATTGAAACCCAGGCGGGCGACGTGTCGGCCTATATTCCGACCAACGTTATTTCGATCACCGACGGTCAGATCTTCCTCGAAACCGATCTGTTCTATCAGGGCATCCGTCCCGCAATTAACGTCGGTCTGTCGGTGAGCCGCGTGGGCGGTGCCGCCCAGACCAAGGCGATGAAGAAGGTCTCGGGCTCGATGAAGCTCGACCTTGCTCAGTACCGCGAAATGGCGGCGTTTGCGCAGTTCGGCTCCGATCTCGACGCATCGACGCAGAAACTCCTCAATCGTGGTGCGCGTCTGACCGAGCTGCTGAAGCAGCCGCAGTTTTCGCCTATGCCTTTCGAAGAACAGACCGTTTCGATCTTTGCCGGCACAAACGGTTTCATCGACGATGTCGCAGTCGACCGCGTCGGTGAATACGAAGAACAGATGCTGGCCTTCTTCCGCAGCGAACACGGCGACATTCTCGGCGACATTCGGACAAGCAAGAAGTTCGAAGGCGACGTGAAAGACCGCACGGTCGCGGCGCTTCAAGCCTTCGCCAAGCAGTTCGCGTAAGGTAACGCCAGATGGCAAGCCTCAAGGAACTCAAGGATCGGATCGGGTCGGTCAAATCGACCCAGAAGATCACCAAGGCCAAACAGATGGTCGCCGCGGCGAAGCTTCGCCGGGCGCAGTCCGCTGCCGAGGCCGCGCGTCCTTATCAGGAGCGTTTGGCTGCCGTCATGGCGAGCCTCGCGAGCAAGGTTTCGGGCGACAGCGCACCAAAACTGCTCGCCGGCACAGGCTCCGATAAGCGCAACCTGCTGGTCGTGGTCAACACCGACAAGGGTCTGTGCGGCGGGTTGAACTCGAACATCGTCAAGGCTGCCAAGGCCAAGGCGGAGGAATTGCTCGCAGCGGGCAAGGACGTCGAATTTTACCTCGTCGGAAAAAAAGGCCGCGCGCCGATCAAACGCGAATACGCAGATCGAATCGGGCAGCATTTCGATACAAGTACGGTCAAGACGCCCGGTTTCGAGGAAGCCGACGCGATCGCTGCAGAGCTGATCGAAATGTACGATGCTGGCAAGTATGACATCGCGCACCTTATCTACCCGACGTTTAAATCCGCGTTGGTTCAGGACCCGACCGTCAATCAGTTGATCCCGGTCCCCTCGCCCGATGTCGCAGACGATAGCGATGCCGTGGTCGAGTACGAGCCAGGCGAAGAAGAAATCCTCGAAGAATTGCTGCCGCGCTACGTAAAGACGCAGCTGTTCGGCGCTCTGCTGGAGCGTGAGGCATCGGAGCAAGGCGCCTCGATGACGGCGATGGACAACGCGACGCGAAATGCGGGCGATCTCATCAAAGACCTCAATATCGAATACAACCGCCGCCGTCAGGCCGCGATTACCACCGAACTCATTGAAATCATTGCAGGCGCGGAAGCGCTTTAATCGAAGGCTAAGGAACACAACATGGCCACCGCACCAGTCCTCAACCAGACCACCAACGGCACGATCAGCCAGGTCATCGGCGCAGTCGTCGACGTGCAGTTCGAAGGTGAACTGCCGGCGATCCTTTCCGCGCTGGAAACCAAGAACGATGGCAAGACCCTTGTTCTCGAAGTAGCCCAGCACCTCGGCGAAAAAACCGTTCGTACCATCGCTATGGATGCGACCGAAGGCCTCGTTCGCGGCGCTGAGGTGGTTGCAACCGGGGCGCAGATCTCCGTGCCCGTCGGTCCAAAAACCCTCGGTCGCATCATGAATGTCGTCGGTGAAGCCATCGACGAGCGCGGCCCTGTCGGCGCTGAAATGACCGCCCCGATCCACGCAGAGGCTCCTGCTTTCGTCGACCAATCGACCGAAGCGGCCATCCTGGTCACCGGGATCAAGGTGATCGACCTTCTCGCTCCTTACGCAAAGGGCGGCAAGATCGGCCTGTTCGGCGGCGCTGGCGTGGGCAAGACCGTTCTCATTCAGGAGCTCATCAACAACATCGCAAAGGGCCACGGCGGCGTGTCCGTCTTCGCCGGTGTGGGTGAGCGTACCCGTGAAGGTAACGACCTTTACCACGAATTCCTCGACGCTGGCGTTATCGCCAAGAACGAAGCTGGCGAAGCCATTTCCGAAGGCTCCAAGGTGGCTCTGGTGTTCGGCCAGATGAACGAACCTCCGGGCGCGCGTGCCCGGGTTGCTCTGTCGGGCCTGACCATGGCGGAATACTTCCGCGATCAGGAAGGGCAGGACGTGCTGTTCTTCGTCGACAACATCTTCC
The DNA here is from genome assembly GCF_019204025.1 of Erythrobacter ani. Taxonomy (GTDB): domain Bacteria; phylum Pseudomonadota; class Alphaproteobacteria; order Sphingomonadales; family Sphingomonadaceae; genus Erythrobacter; species Erythrobacter ani. Next base: position 735,395 of record NZ_JAGSPB010000002.1, on the reverse strand, counting down.
GTTTCACGCAGGCGGGTTCGGAAGTGTCAGCACTTCTCGGCCGTATCCCTTCGGCTGTGGGTTACCAGCCAACCCTGTCGACCGACATGGGTAATCTGCAGGAACGCATCACCTCGACCAACAAGGGCTCGATCACCTCGGTCCAGGCCATCTACGTGCCTGCCGATGACCTTACCGACCCTGCCCCGGCGACCTCGTTTGCCCACTTGGACGCGACCACCACGCTGAACCGCGCGATTTCGGAGCTGGGCATCTACCCGGCAGTCGACCCGCTCGATTCAACCTCGCGCGTTCTCGAACCACGCGTCGTCGGCCAAGAGCACTACGACACGGCTCGCCGCGTTCAGGAAACGCTGCAGAAGTACAAGTCGCTGCAGGATATTATCGCCATTCTCGGCATGGACGAGCTTTCGGAAGAAGATAAGCTCACCGTGGCCCGTGCCCGCAAGATCCAGAAGTTCCTGAGCCAGCCGTTCCATGTGGCAGAGGTATTTACCGGCATCGACGGCATATTCGTACAGCTCGAAGACACCGTAAAATCGTTCAAGGCAGTGGTCGACGGCGAATACGATCACCTGCCTGAGCAGGCATTCTACATGGTCGGCGGCATTGAAGACGTGGTTAAGAAGGCCGCTCAGATGGCCGAGGACGCCTAAGCGACATGCCACTCCACTTCGAACTCGTAACCCCGGCCAAGCTGGTCCGATCGGAAGACGTCCACATGGTCGTCGTCCCCGGTGCCGAAGGCGAATTCGGCGTACTTGAAGGCCATGCGCCCTTTATGTCTACGATCCGTGATGGCGCGGTGCAGGTCTATAAGAGCGAAGGCGCGGAGCCGGAAACCATCGAAGTCAGAGGCGGCTTCGCCGAAGTGGGCGATTCCGGATTGACCGTTCTCGCGGAGCACGTCGAAGGCTAAACTCTCCGATCTCGAAGCATTCAGAAGGGCGGTCCTGCTTTCATGGCAGAGCCGCCCTTCTTCATTTCGGAACTCTGCGCTCCGCCTCCCGTTGGTTAGTCGGTGGTTTTGGGTAGCATGGGGATTGGACTATCACTCGCATCTTGATGATGATCTGGCTGGCGCTGATTGCGTTTCCCATCGCCGCTCAAGGTCCGAGCGATGTGCCCGCCTCGTCCGAGCCCCACGTCTACGAGCTCGACGTCATCAATCCCGGCCTTCCGCAACCGGCGGAACTTCTCGATCTGGAAACCCCTCAGGCGCTGTTCGAAAGCCTGATGGATGCCGGACACGCCGAAGAATGGGACCGCGTCGCGACCGCGCTCGACCTCTCCGATTTGTCCGTCTCCGAACAAGCGGCTCGCGGCCCTGAACTCGCGCGGCAGGCCTTTGATATCGTCAACCGCTCGATCCTGATCGACTGGCGCGGGCTTTCAGACCGGCCTGATGCGGTCGAAGTGATCGCCAGCGACAAGGAGCCATTGGCAGGCGAACCGCGCCGCAGCATCGTGCTCACGCATTTGCGTGCCGATGGCCGCGATTACTCATTCCGCATTGCACGTTTAAAAACCCCGAACGGCGAGCCAGTCTGGATGATAAGCCGCCAGACGGTCGAGAACATTCCGGCGCTTTACGAGCGGTACGGTCCGTCGAAGTTCGAAAAGTCCCTGCCCCCACAGCTTCGCAAGCAGGCCTTCTGGACCCTCGCCTGGTGGGAAGTGATATCGCTGCCGGTCGTTCTGATTCTGGCGTTGATGGCCGCAGCGTTGGTTTATGCTGGCATCAGGCGGTTTCGAGAAAATCTCGATGAAGAGCGATTGGCACACAGCATCGCCCGCGCAATCCACCTTCCCGCTTCGCTCACAGCGCTCGCCGGGACCTTTGCCCTGCTGCGCAGCTCAATCTTCAATTTTTCTGGAACCGTCGCGAGTATCCTCGACCCACTGGAAATCACGCTGTTCGTCGCCGCCATCGGAGCTTTGATCCTCGTCATCATTGAGACGATCATTGACTTTGCATCGGGCCAGCGGACGCGGGAACTGGAAGATCCCGACAACGAAGAAGCGCGCGACTACTTCACAAAGCTGGCGGCGGGCCAGCGGATTATCACTGTGTTCGTTGTACTGATCGCGGCAGCAGTGGTGCTTATCCAGACCGACATCGCCAGCACGCTGGGCTTTAGTCTGCTCGCATCTGCCGGTGTGCTCGGCCTGATCCTCGTATTCGCCGCGCGGCAGGCGCTTGGCGACCTGATGGCGAGTATCCAGATCGCCTTCGCGAAAACCGCGCGCATCGGCGATGCAGTCTACTGGCAGGGACAGTGGTGCTATATCGAGCGGATCGGCTTCACCCATCTGCGCCTCCGCACTTGGGATGAGCGCCGCCTGATGGCTCCGGTTGCCGCATTCATCGGTGAAAGCTTCGAAAACTGGACCAAGACCGACCCAAGCCTGATGACCCATGTCGAGCTGATGCTGGACCACCGGGCGGATATCGACCGACTGCGAGAAGAGTTTCAGCAGTTTGTCGAGAACGACGACGCAGTGATGGATGCCGAAGAAGCTGAAGTCCAGGTCGTGGGCCACGATGCTCAGGCGATGACTGTTCGCTTTCTAGCGCGCGCGGAAGATCCGAAGGCCGGATGGAAACTGCAATGCCGCGTGCGCGAACACATCCTTGCTGCGATCGGGAAAATGGACGCCAGCGATGAACGGACGCCAGTTTTCCTTCCGCGCGAACGCGAGGTTCAGGTGGCACAACAGGCAAGCTGAAAACTGGCGGGAAATCCGCTGCTTAGCGCTTGGCTTTTCGCGATACCTTGGGCAAACCCAAGATACAAAATTCCCAAGCGGAGAGGACATTTGAGCTTTGTTTCAACACTCGCATTGGCGGCGGCCATGACTATTACTCAAGCGACCGGCGCATCTGCCAATAACCACGATCAGGAGGCGGCAGCTGATGGCGTACCAGGCCCCGAGCAAGATCCGTATATCTGGCTTGAAGAAGCGCGAAGCGATGAGGCACTGGCCTGGGTCGAGAACGAGAACCAGCTGACGCAGGCAGCGTTGGAAAGCGATCCGCGTTTCGAACACCTCAAGGCGGATGCTCTCGCTATATTCGACAGCGAAGACCGCATCCCGTTCGTCAGCTTCCGTCCCGACGGACTTTATAATTTCTGGCAGGACAAGCAGAATCCGAAAGGCCTCCTGCGGCGGACCACACTTGATAGCTATCAGACGGAAGAGCCCGTTTGGGAAACCGTGCTAGACGTCGACGCGCTGGCCGCGGCGGAGGGGAAGGAATGGGTCTACAAGGGATCGACCTGCCTTCCCCCTGCCCGCACCAAGTGCATGATCGCGCTATCGGATGGCGGCGAGGATGCGACCATCTTGCGCGAGTTCGATACAGCCACGAAAAGCTTCGTCGAAGGCGGCTTCGTCATAGAAGAAAAAAGCCAGGGCGGGATCAGCTGGATCGATGAAGACACACTTCTGGTCGGTCGCGACTTTGGCGAAGGAACGCTGACCGACAGCGAATACCCTTTCACCAGCCGCGTGTGGAAACGGGGCACACCGCTCTCAGACGCAGAGGAAATCTTTCGTGGTGAACCCAGCGACGTATGGGCCGGCGCGAGCCTGCTGCGTGACAACACGGGGACAATCCACGCACGTACGGCAATGAGAGGCGTCAGCTTCCACGAGGCGGAGTATTTCGTCGACATGGATGGCGAGTGGGTGAAGCTCGACATTCCGAAGAAAGCTTCGCCTTATGGAATCGTCGATGGTCACCTGCTCTATTCGACCGACGTCGATTGGGATGTGGACGGACAGACCTTCCCTGCCGACAGCTTGATAGCAGTCAATCTCGAACGATGGAAAGCCGATCCCAATGGCGCCGCCAAGACGCTGGTGTGGGCGCCGGGCGATCGCCAGACCAAGCGCGGCGGCGCGATAACCGGAAACGCGCTGTTCGTTGATATGCTCGATAATGTTGTCGGCAAGGTATTGCAGTTCAACTACGTTGACGGTTCCTGGGTGAGCGAGCAGGTCGCCCTGCCCGACAATGCGACAGTCGGCATCGTCGCGGCATCGGACGAAACCGACCAGATAATGTTCACGGTCACCGATTTCCTCAACCCGACGACGCTATACTATGCGGACGGAGACGGGGCGCCGCAGGTGCTCAAGACTTCGCCCAGCTATTTCGATAAAGCGGGAATGGAGGTCGAGCAGCACGAGGCGACGAGCGCCGACGGAAACAGAATCCCGTACTTCATTGTCAAGCCTGCCGGAATGGACATGAACGGCGAAACAGCAGTGCTAATGACCGGTTACGGCGGATTTCAGGTCCCGCGCCTGCCCGGCTATCTTGGCTCGACTGGTAAGCTGTGGCTCGAAAATGGCGGCGCATATGTGCTCGCCAATCTGCGCGGCGGCGGCGAGTTCGGTCCCGGTTGGCACCAGACAGCGATCCGCGAAAACAAGCAGCGCACCTGGGACGACTTTATCGCTGTTGGACAGGACCTCGTCGATAAAGGCTTCACCTCGCCCAAGCATCTCGGCATCCAGGGCGGCTCTCAAGGCGGACTGTTGGTCGGCACGGCGTTTACCCAGCGCCCCGATCTGTTCGGCGCTGCGATCGTCCAGATCCCGCTGTTTGACATGCTGCGCTACCACCTGATCGGCCGCGGTGCGTCGTGGATCGGCGAATACGGCGATCCACGGATCCCCGAACAGCGTGCATGGATCGAGGCGTATTCGCCCTATCAGAAGATCGAGAAAGGCGTGAACTACCCCACACCGTTCCTGTGGGCTTCGACCGCGGATGACCGCACTCATCCCGCACACGCGCGCAAAGGTGCCGCGCGTCTCAAAGAGCTCGGTCAGCCCTACTATTACTTCGAAGACATGACCGGCGGGCATTCCGGCGGTGTTGATAATGAACAACGCGCCAAGCTTCAGGCGCTACAATATGTCTACCTGATGCAGCAGTTGATGGACGATCAATCCGGCGGCTGACACGCGCTGTAATGCTGCGATGAACGGGGGCGATTCCTTTGATGGAACCGCCCCTTTTTCGTAGCCGAAATCAAAGGTGTAAAACAGAGCGACACTTCGCACTCACTTCACCGCAAGCCAGCCACGTAGGGCGGCGTCAACGCGGTCTTAACCATCCTTGGTAGGACCGAATTAAGCCTGAAAACCCGACTGTTCTGCCGTCAACAGAGGGCGCTTTGAAATTGGGGCACCTGAACTAAGGAGTAAAAACGTGGCATACCCCCGACACATGTCCATATCCGATGCGATCAAGCAATATGGTCTTCCGAAATCGCACCGGGTCTATTGGTCAAAGGCTAAAAAGGCAGACGTTGTTCAGGCGGTCCATGACCGCGTGATCAGCTTTCACGAAGCGCGAGAACGATACCTGTTGAGCCGCAGCGAATTCGAGCAGTGGGAACGGGAAAGCGGTCGGGCCTCGACCGCCGCAACCAAACGCACTCTCGAAGACGCGTAAAGTATGATCGGACCTTGGCGGCCGGCTGAGCCCCCTTATTCGGCCGCCACTTCGATCATGACTTCGTTGCGCCGCATTGGACCCGGAACCATCGGCGCATCGTAGCCAGCATATTCCGGCCCGCCGACTGTCGTCAGACCCCGGTTGGCTATCCAGTCCAACAGCTTCGCTTCCATTTCAATCAAGGTCGCCTCGCGCGCATTCCCACTGAACCGCACGGCTGCCATCCGGCGGGCCGGCACCTCAGCAAGGATGATGTCCGGCGGAGCGGCAGGGAGCGTCTCCAGTGTATATTTGGCAGGCATGACGAAACGCATCCGCCAGGTATCGCTGCCCGTCTGATCCTGCAGAACCGGCGCCGTCATCGCGATCTTCTCATCCTGGTCGACCCGGTCACTCAGCACCGGTGCTGTCATCGCTATCTTGTCGCCTCCACGTGGACGATCCTGTCCGAAAATATATGCTGCAAGGCGGCGAAAGCTTGCACTTCTTGCCTGCCGTCGCTGTCCGGTATGGGTAACTTCGGCGACGATAATCGCGGGATATTCCCGCACCTCGAACTCGCCGTCTTCCAGAACAACCTTATAAGGTGCCTCTTCGGTGTCGCTATATTGCGCATAGGCGGCGACTGCACCGACTGCCGCGATACCCAGACCTGCGGCGACCCATCGACCGATACCCATAGTAATGCTCCTGCTAATGCTTTGATTAATCAGCATCTGTGCAGGGCAAAAGTTCCCGAAAGCCGCAATTCAGCCGCGGGTGGGAGCGTGAAAGTCGGGCGGCTTGCCAGCCACCCACCGCATAAACTTTTCCACCGCCGGATCGCTGCGAACGACCTCCGCATCATTGCCGATGCGCGCAAGTTCGGAATTGGTGTAGTTCGCGTGGATGGTCTTGTGGCAGATCGGATGGACGGGGACAGTGCCGCGCCCCTTCTTCGATTTCGGGACCGGATGATGCCACTGGATCAGCGTCTCGAAGGGCCGGGAGCAGAGCCAGCAAGTGAGCGGCTCTTCGGAAGTCTCCAAAAGGCTCACCTTTTGTCCTTTGGCCGTTTCGCCATGGCCTTTTTCTTTTTCATAGTATCATGGAAACGGTCGGCCCAGCCCTGCTTCACTAATTGTTCGGCGCGTACCATGCGTAGCTCGCCTGCGCTGACATCTCGGCTGACGGTCGACCCGGCCGCCACAATGGAATCGGGACCGATGGTGACCGGCGCAACCAAAGCGCTGTTCGAACCGATGAATGCGCGATCGCCGATGGTCGTGTGGTATTTGAAATAGCCATCGTAATTGCAGGTAATCGTCCCCGCGCCAATATTGGCGTTCGCCCCCACCGTGGCATCGCCAATATAACTGAGGTGGCTGGCTTTCGCGCCCTTGCCCAAGGTCGCTTTCTTCATCTCGACGAAATTTCCGACGAAACTGTCTTCTTCGAGGACTGCACCGGGTCGCAGGCGCGCAAATGGGCCAACCTGCACGCCGCTTGCAAGGGTCGCGCCTTCGAGGTGCGAGAACGATTTGATATGCACGCCGTCGGCCACCGTCACTCCAGGTCCGAAGACAACATTAGGCTCGATCACGACATCCTTGCCCAATTCGGTATCCCAGCTGAAGAAGACGGTCTCGGGCGCCTTCAGGGTCGCGCCGCCCGCCATCGCCTCTTCGCGCTTGAAAGCTTGCCACTGCGCTTCGGCAGCGGCGAGTTCGGAGCGGCTATTGATCCCCGCAACCTCGGACGGATCTGTCTCGACCACTTTGACCGTATCGCCACGCGCTATCGCGCCGGTCGCGACGTCGGGAAGGTAGTATTCCCCCTGCGCGTTGTCGTTGCCAACCTTATCCAGAAGCGGCCACATATCGTCCGAATGCGCAACGATAAGGCCCGAATTGCACAGGTCGCAGGCCCGCTCCTCTTCGCTCGCATCCTTGAATTCGATCATCTTGCGCACCGTGCCGTCCGCGTCTGCGATCACGCGGCCATATTGCAGGGGATCTTCGGGCCGGAAGCCGAGCACCGCAACCTTTGCGCCGTCATCCAGCGCGGCTGTGAGCTTCGCCACCGTCGTGGCTTTCACCATGGGGCAGTCGCCAAAACAGATGAGGATATTGCCGGTAAAGTCCTTCAGCGCTTCGCGTGCCTGCAACGCCGCATGCGCTGTCCCGTGTTGCGGCTCCTGCAAAGCCGTCGTGATGGCCCGATCCGCGAGCGCATCGTCAAGTTGCTCTCGCTTGTCACCCACGACGATGACCGTGCGCTTGGGTGACAACTCACCGAAACTGTCGAGCAGATGCATCAGCATCGGCTTTCCCGCGATGGGATGCAAGACCTTGTGGAGGTCGCTCTTCATACGGGTGCCCTTGCCAGCGGCGAGGATGATGGCGGCAAAATCGGTCATGCTTTCTCCAATACGCGCCGCGGCGCTTGCCATCAAATGCTTGCGGTTTGAAGAGCGTTCCGTCACGCGGTCGTGCATGACTGACTTTGCTTTCACCGCAGTGGGGTTCGACCTCGACGGCACACTGCTCGATACGTTCCGTGATTTGGGCACGGCGGTGAACCATGCGCTGCAAATCGGCGGGTTCAATCCCGTCCCTATCGATAGCTGCAAGGACCTGATCGGTGGCGGAGCGAAAATTATGCTCGCGCGCGCTGTGGAGGCGCAAGGCGGGATGCCGGATGAGGATTTTCACGCGCTCTACAAGCAGATGCTAAGATATTACGCCGACCACAACGCCGTGCATTCAAAGCCGTACCCGCATGCCCGCGAAGTCGTGGCTGATCTGGCCGGACGCGGTGTGAAAATGGCGGTGGTCACAAACAAATTCGAGGATTTCGCCCGTTCGATCCTGACCCAGCTCGACTTCATCGAAACTTTTGAAACAGTCATCGGCGGCAACAGCATGGGTAAGGGAGACGACGGCAAGTACCTTTCAAAACCGCATCCCGCCCCCCTTGTCGAGGCCAGAAAACGCTGCGGCGGCGGGTCGTTCGCGTTCGTGGGCGATTCAACTTATGACGTGAATGCTGCCCGCGCTGCGGGCGTGCCCGTGATCGCGGCAGCATATGGATATTGCGATAAGCCGCCGCACGAACTGGGCGCAAACGGCGTGATTGATTCGCTAGACGGCCTGATTTCCGCCTTGGAAACACTCTGAAGCAAACGCTGCCCCTACGGCGTGCACGGTTCCCGCAAGCCGGTGTTGCAACGCAGCACAAATCCTGCCACCCAGCGGCACGTAACTTTACGCCCGCGTAAAGCGTAATTCATAAAGACAAAACGCACGGAAGGATCCAGTCATGAGCATCGATTTCAAGGACAAGGTAGCAATCGTCACGGGCGCAGGCGGAGGCCTTGGCCGCGCTTACGCGATCGAACTGGCAAAGCGCGGCGCGAAGGTCGTTGTAAACGATCTCGGCGGATCGCGCGACGGCACCGGCCATTCCGACATGGCGCTGGAAGTGGTCGAAGAGATCGAGAAAGCGGGCGGCGAAGCAATGTCGAACGGCGGATCGGTCACTGAATTCGATCAGATGGAAAAGATGGTCGCCGACGCCAAGCAGAAGTGGGGCGGCGTACACGTCCTCATCAACAATGCGGGCGTCCTCCGCGACAAGACATTCGCTAAGATGAGCCCGGAAGACTTCGAGTTCGTGCTCAAAGTGCACCTGACGGGCTCGGCGTTCGTGACCAAGGCATGCTGGGAAACCTTCCGCGAACAGGGCTATGGCCGCGTGCTCATGACGGCATCGTCCACCGGGTTATTCGGCAATTTCGGTCAGGCAAACTACGGCGCCGCAAAGCTCGGCCTTGCTGGCCTCACGAAAACGCTCCAGCTCGAAGGCGCGAAATACAACATTCGCTGCAACTCGCTTTCGCCGGTCGCAGGCACGCGCATGACCGAAGACCTCTTCCCCGAAGAAGCATTCAAGCTGTTCGCACCCGAGAACGTTGTTCCAGCCGCACTTTTCCTCGTGAGCGAAGATGCTCCCACTAACGCCATTGTTGGCGCCGGTGCCGGCGGTTTCCACTCAGCGTGGGTCGTGATGAATGATGCGGTCTGGCTTGAGGACGGCAATCGCACCGTCGAAGGTTTCGCCGAACGCTGGGATGACATCAGCTCGTTCACCAACCTCGTCGCTCCACAATCGGGCAACGAACAGTCTGGCGCGATCCTGAAAGCGATGCAGAAGGTTACCGGCACCGGACCGAGCAGCGCCCGCGGGTAAATGTCGGGATACTGGCTAGCAGCCGCAATCGGGGCGGGCAGCGGGTTACTGCTGCTCGCCTTTCTTGTGCGTCTCGATGCCAAGACCATCGCCAACCAGGGACTGATAGCGTTGGTCGCGATGCTCGCGATCTACGTTGGCGCACGGCTGGTTTCCGGGTCTCTCGAAGAGATACTGTGGGAGACGGCGCTGGCGCTGGCCGCGGCGAGCGTGACGCAGGCGATCATGCTCCGCTGGCCACCGATCGTCGGCGTCGCGATCCTGCTCCATGGCACCTATGATGCCCTTGTCGGCCCGCACACTGGCGTTGCCGAATGGTACCCGCCGTTATGCGCAGGATTCGACTTCGTCGTCGGGGCCGGATTGCTGGTTATCCTCCTCCGCCGTGAGCGGGCGTATTGACACAGTAATACACCGAGACTAGCTTCCCTTGCGAACGCAAGCGGAGGCTGGGCCCGATGTATAGTGAAGACGATATCAATTCTGCCGTTGCAGCAGGTGCGCTGAGCGCCGAGGCTGCGCAGAGTTTCCGCACCCATATGAGTGTGGTGCGTGAGATACCGCGTTCTTCGGAAGAAAATTTCCGGCTCATAAACAGCTTCAACGATATCTTCGTCGCAATCGGGATCGTTATCCTTCTGCTGGCGGTGGGTGCCATCGGGCAGGCCATTGCCGCGATGATCGTGCCTGCAGAAGATTATATGACAGCGTTCGCGACCGGGGCAGCTAGGACCGAGGCCGAAGTCACCGCATGGCGCGAGGCGAATGACCTGCAGCAAGCATGGCAGATTTCACTCGCAGGTCTGTTCGTCGCGGCGACGTCCTGGCCGCTTGCCGAATTCTTCACCAGCAAGCGGCGGATGGCGCTGCCTTCGATACTCCTTCTGCTGGCGTTCGTCGGGGGCACATTCGCAACGATCCTCGGTGTGGGCATTGCGCTGGTCGAAGGCGGAAGCGATCGCCTGGGTGCGCTGGCGATATCGCTTGCCGCGTTGGTCGCCGCTGGTGGTGCCTTTCTACATTGGCGCCGTTTCATGGTCCCGATCACTGTTGCCGCAGGTGCGGCCGCGGTCGCCGGGACGATAATAGGCCTGATAGTCACCGGGATTGGCCCCGACAATGTCAATGAGACAGTCGTGCTGTCTCTCGTTTTCGCTGCGGGACTCGCGGTGTTCGCCTTCGCGATGCGGTGGGATATTTCGGATCTCGAACGCACTTCGCGGCGCAGCGATGTTGCGTTCTGGCTGCACCTGCTTGCCGCACCAATGATCGCGCATCCTATCTTCGCTCTGATCGGTGTGACCGATGGCAACAATATCGGTATCGGCGCGGCCTTGGCCGTTATAGCGGTCTATATCGGGTTCGGATTGCTGGCCCTAGCCATCGATCGCCGAGCGTTGCTCGTATCCGCGCTCGCCTACGTGCTGTTCGCACTGACGTTCCTGTTCCGCGAGTTCGGAGCGGTAGAGCTAAACTTCGCTCTGACCGCGCTGGTCATCGGATCTGCGCTGCTCAGCCTGTCAGCATTCTGGCAGCCGATCCGCCGCGCGGTGGTCACAGCCTTGCCGGAAAGCATTCAGGAAGCGTTGCCAGCCACGCACGATCTGACACTGACGGCGCAGACTGCCTGAGGAGCGCCGGACAATTCGCCGCTAGCTGCCCTCGACCGATTTCATGAGCTGGCGTTCCATGGGTGCGAGCACCCCGGCCAGTTCGTGACCACGTTTGAGCACCTGTCCGTGCTCACCGAAGAGGGTCCACATGCCCTGCTTTGCCCTTAGCGCAGGACGTTTCTCAACGCGGGCCTGTGGTCGCTCCGACGCCCGGCGAAACGCGGCGAAGGTTGCGGCGTTCTTGCCGAAATCCATCGCATAATCGCGCCACTGGCCGGCAGCGACCATGCGGCCATAAAGGTCGAGAATTCGCTGTAGCTCATCGCGCTGGAAACCGACTTGGCCGCCCGCGCGGCCTGGAAATGCAACGACCTGTCCGGTACTGCCCGGCCTCGCTCCTGAGCTCATCAATCGTCGGTTCCGCTTTTCTTCGCATCAAGATCGAATGCGGCCTGTTCCGGGGAATTGGCGCTTTGCTCCGCACTCCTTTTCAGCGCGGCAATCTCTGCCTTCATGGCGGTCAGCTCGGTTTCGAGTTTTTCGATGCAGTCGACCCGATTGCCCTCGGCATCCTCGCACGGCGTCCCGTAAGGGATGAACTCCCGCATCCACTGCTCTGCCGGGACAAGCGTCGAGCGAGCCTTGAGACCGACCATGGTTGCGCCCGCTGGCACATCCTCCATCACGACCGCATTCGCTCCAACACGTCCCCGCTCACCGACAGTGATCGGGCCGATGATTTGTGCTCCCGATCCGATGATGACGTTGTCCTCCAGCGTCGGATGGCGCTTGCCTCCCTGCCCGTTGGTCGGGTTCGTGCCACCCAATGTCACGCATTGATAAATCGTCACGTTGTCGCCGATTTCGGCAGTCTCTCCGATGACGGTGAAGCCATGATCGATGAAGAAGTTTTTCCCGATGGTCGCCCCGGGATGAATATCGATGGCAGTCAGCGCACGCGAGAAATGGTTCACGAGGCGGGCGAGGAAATACAGCTTGGCATCGAACAGCCAGTGAGCAATCCGGTGGAAGAATACCGCCCAAACTCCGGGATATAAAAGGATTTCGGCGCGCGAGCGCGGTGCCGGATCGCGGGCCTGGATCGAGTCCAGATAACTTTTGAGCGTGTCGAACATCGCATTTTTCTCCCACCAAACGGGCGATTTTGCAAATCCTGCTTACAACAGTTTTTGTTGTTCGGGGCCTTGCAGGGCTTCCAAGGCGGCGCGCCAAACCGACATGGTGGCGGGGGCCTGACGTTCAAGACTGATGCGATCGATCGTCGCAACAAGGGCTTCGAGTGCGGCAAAACTGCGCTCGGTACGGGGAACGAGATATTCGGACGCACCATCTGCTAGCGAAAGCGCGCGCTGCTCCGCAAATGCCTCGATCAGTTCGGCAGCCATTGCGTCATCCGGCTCACCTATTTCTAGCTGCAGCGACCCGCCGAGCCGCGATGCAAGGTCCGGGAGCTTGATCTCCCACGGCCTTTCATTGGCGATCAGCAGGAGCGGCTCCCCCGCCCTCGATCCACCTTCCTGCCCGGCATTCCAGCTGTGGAACAGCTCCGTCTCATCGACCTCGTCCGCACTGTCGATCACCCTGATGCCTTGCGCTTCGGCCCAGCGACCCAAGAGTGATTTGCCGGAGCGCTTAGGCCCGGTCAGCACGGCGCTGCCAAATGGCCATCGTTCCGGCTCTCTTAGCGCTTCGATCACATGCGCATTGGCATTGCCGATGACAATGCGCTGTGCGGCGCCGCCATCATGTGAGACGAGAGGTAATGCAATCTGCTGGGCGGATGGTGCAGGTCTTGCCATCGAAGTCGGCGCCAAGACCTTAGCGACTGATGGCGAGAGCGTTTGCGCCCTGGCGCACAGTAAAGCCGCGCGCACGCAGAGCTGCGGCAAGCTCGTCCAGCGTGCCGCTGAAACTAACCGTCATTACCGAAGTGCCGCCCATTGCAGTGCTGGTTACGGCGACGCCGCGAACGCCCGGTGTCCCGCGCACGCTCGTCAGTGCGCTGTCGAAGGCGCTGCCATCAGCTGTCTCGAACTGGACGGTATAATTGCTTGAGCTGACCGGGGCTGGAGTTGCAGTTTCGACCTGAGCCGTGCCGGTCTGTGCGTTCGCACTGGCTTCTGCTGCTTCAGCCGCCGCCGCTTCGCGCGCCCGCACGGCCCGGCCGATATCGATAAGACGCTGGAGCGCTGGATCGATCTCTCCTGAGGCGCCCGCTGTCAAAGTCGGGTCGGGCTGCAATTTGCCATCGACCAGTGCGGTCTCGTAGATCGAATCGATCCTTGCCACCGCCTGCTGCAGCATATCGTCAACCTGCGCCGGGCTGCCCGCCGTCAATTCAAAAGTCTGAAGCACCCGGCTGTCAGGACCATAACGCGCTGTGAAGGTGCCGGTCACCGGACCTCCAGGAAACTGGTAATGCAGGCGAGCAATCGGAACCAGCGCATCGGCAGCGCCATATTGATCGAGCGTAGTGCGCCACCACGCGCGGCTGCGGCGGCCCGCCTGACCATAGCCGAGCAAAAGCGAATCGCCCCCTGCCCCGCTTGGCCGAACATAATCGATCCTGCTGCGACCCGGATTGAATTCAGCCCAGGCGCGCTGCCACGCATTGCGCACCTCGAATGTCGTGAAAGTCCCTCCGCTGACCGTGACCGGGAGAAGCAGCATGGGCGCTGAAGAGCGCGACGTCGCGGCGCCCCCGAGGTAGCGACCGGCACGCTGGCGATCGAAGATCACGCCAAGAGTGGCAATATACCGCTTGGGACCGATCCGCTCCTGCTGGATTACGATGGACGACACCATGCTGGAAAGCTGGCTGTCCGACACGGGTGGCCCTTCGATCTGCTGCCATGCAAGCCGCTGCGCGCGGCGCCACGCCTGCTCGCGGGCTTCCTCTCCTGTATCCGCGCGCTCATCGACCTCGATCCCGCGAACCTCGTAATCCGCTGAAGAGGCGGTGGGCGCGATCCCGCGATCGCCCTCAACCTGCGCGAGCACGATCGCGAACGCCCCGCCCAGGAGAACCAAGGCAATCAGCGTGGCACCGATACGGCGCAGCGCTGCGCCAAGCGATGCTTGCAGGAAGGCCCCGTTTAGGAGGCGAGAAGGGGCGATTGTCATGGCCATCGTGGAAATCAGCGGCCTTTTGCCCAAACCGAAGTGGAATTCCAAGCCAGAAAGGCTAAACGCATGGGCTTAGGTCGGGGATTGTATGACTACTGATACGGGTTCAGGCGGCAAAGACCGCGAGCGCCAGCATGGCGGCGGCTACACTTATGCCGGTGCAGGCGTGTCGATCGAGGCGGGCAACTCCTTGGTCAAGGCTATCGCCCCGCTCGCAAAAGCCACTGCACGCCCTGGCGCGACGAGCGAGCTTGGCGGATTTGGCGGGTTTTTCGATCCCAAGGCGGCCGGGTACAGCGATCCTCTGCTGGTCGCGGCAAATGACGGTGTCGGCACCAAGCTGAAGCTCGCGATCGAGCATGATCGCCACGACACCGTCGGGATCGACCTTGTCGCGATGTGCGTGAATGACCTGATCGTTCAGGGTGCGGAGCCGCTGTTCTTCCTCGATTATTTCGCGACCGGGCAGCTCGAAAACGGTGTCGCCGAAAGGGTTGTCGCCGGGATCGCCGAGGGCTGCAAGCTAGCGGGCTGCGCACTGATTGGCGGCGAAACAGCAGAGATGCCAGGCATGTATGCAGATGGCGATTACGACCTTGCAGGCTTTTGCGTGGGCGCGGTCGAGCGCGACGAACAATTGACCGGCGAGCGAGTTGCACCGGGCAACGTCCTACTCGGCCTTGCATCCTCTGGCGTGCATTCGAACGGTTATTCGCTGGTCCGGCGACTGGCGGACGATTTCGGCTGGAAGATGGATCGACCGGCCGTGTTCGATCAGGAACGCCTTCTCATTGATACCTTGATCGAGCCGACTCGTATCTATGTCGCCAGCCTGCTCCCGCTCATCCGCGAAGGTCTGATCAAAGGGCTGGCACACATCACCGGAGGCGGCTTGCTCGAAAATATCCCGCGCATCCTGCCCGAAGGCGCTCATGCGCATGTGGATGCGGATCGCTGGGACCAGCCGCGCCTGATGGCGTTCCTGCAAGCGCAAGGAAATATCGAGCCCGCCGAAATGGCCCGCACCTTCAATTGCGGCGTCGGAATGGTTCTCGCGGTCGAGGCTGAAAGGGCGGAGAGCGTTGCGGCGCGGCTCTCGGAAGTGGGCGAGACCGTATTTCGCGTAGGCACGGTAGCTGGCGGTGAGCGCGGATGCACCGTTCGCGGATCGCAAGGTACCTGGGCCGGCAGAATCGATTGGGAGGCCGTGCACCTTGGCTGAAAAAGCCAGAATCGCGATCTTCATTTCGGGCACCGGCACCAATATGGCGGCGCTGCTCTACGCCGGTCTGCTGGAGACCAGTCGATATGATGTCGTGCTGGTTGCAAGCAACGTCCCCGATGCACAAGGCCTCGAGATTGCCCGCGCAGAGGGGATCGAGACCTTCGTTCACTCGCATAAAGGCCATAGCCGGGAGGAGCACGACGCGGCGATGGAAGCCGCACTCATCGCTTCGGAAACGGAATATTTGGTTTTGGCGGGGTACATGCGGATCCTGTCAGACGATTTCGTTCGCCGCTGGGAAGGTCGCATTCTGAATATCCACCCCTCACTACTGCCCAAATACAAGGGCCTGGATACTTTCGCACGGGCGATCGCTGCCGGTGACAGCCATGCCGGGGCCAGCGTGCACATTGTAACACCCGAGCTCGATGCAGGAGAGGTGCTCGCACAGGCGAAGGTTGCGATCCGCGAATGCGAGACGCCCCAGACTCTCGCCGAGCGGGTCAAATATGCCGAGCACCAGCTCTTCCCGCGGGCCGTTACCGACTACGTTTCACGGCCTTACGATGCCCGCTACGTGTACGAGCGCGTGCGCGATATCGCGCTGGCGCTGCCGGAAACTCATGCGCGCGACAGCCACGGCTCCCCCGGATTCCGGGTTGGGGCCGAAAAGTCGGGCAAATTTTTCGCCCATTTCAGCGAAAATCACCACGGCAGCGAACACATCGCCGTGCTGGTCAAGACGAGCGGAATGGACGAGCTGCTGGACCTCGTTGAAGCGCAGCCCGACACCTATTTCAAGCCTGCCTATTACGGCGCGAGCGGTTGGATCGGGCTGATCCTGAACCGTCCCGGGACGGACTGGGTGCATGTGGCGGAGTGGCTTGAGCGCAGTTGGCGAAGTGCCGCCCCGGCGCGGCTGACGAAACTCCACGATGCCGCGGGCATGTTCTGATGACCGCTCACCCTACCCGCTCTCACCCCCTCGCCCGCGCACCGATCGTCGACCGATTGAGCGGCTGGCTGGGCACAGCGTGGCAAAGGGGCTGGTTGCCGGTACCTTCACTCGATCCGAATGAACTGTGGCATTCGGCGGCCAAGGGGTTTGGGGACCGAAGCGAAGAGGCCGAACAGGCGGGCCGAGATCCCGAAGACGTGGCAGATTTCCGTTTGCGGCTCGAGGCGCTTTGCCAAGCGGTAACGGAAGAGGCTCGCCTTAACCCGCTCGGCAAAGCGATGGCATGGGGCCAACTTGTCCGCGTCATCCGCAACCGGCTGCGCTTCGGCGCGCTTTGGGCAGAGCGTCCCGAGCTACTCGCGACAAAACTCGCACCTCCAATCATCGTCATCGGACATATGCGCAGCGGCACCACGCGTATCCACAAACTGCTGGCCGCAGACCCGGGGCATTCCGCGACGCGATATTGCGATGCCTCCCATCCGGTGCCGAGCTTCCCCGACATGCGGCGGTTGAAGGGCGCTTTCGATCTGATGATCATGCGCCGGATCAATCCGTGGATCGACACGATCCATCCCATGGCGAGCGGTGAGGTCGAGGAAGAACTCGGCTGGATTGCTGCCGCGCTAAACCATTCAATCTACGAATCGCAGTGGCGTATCCCAGGGTATTCCGCTTTCAGCGAAGCCCTCGATCCCGCGCCGATCTACCGAGAATTTGCGCGCATGCTGAAAACCGATGCGACGCATCGCCGCCTTGCCTCACGGCCGCGCGTGCTGAAAGTGCCCGCCTTTTCCGAGGACCTTGCGACCTTGCTCACGCAATTTCCCGATGCCCGGATCGTCATTGCGGAGCGTCAAAAAGAAGCAGTTCTACGCAGCGCTGTTTCACTGGTCGCGAACCAGATGGCAATCCAGTCCGACGAATGCGACCTGACCTGGATCGAAAACGAATGGCGGCGCAAGCTGGAATTGCGCGAGGCACGGATGGCGGCGGCGCTTGATCGCTGGAAGAAACCTGTCGCGCGGCTACATTTCGACGACCTCAACGCAAATTGGGAGCGCGAGATCAGACGTACCTACCGCGAAATCGGCATCAGTCTGAGCGGCGAGGCCTTAGCCGCAATGCGCCGTGAGATGTCGGGCAGTGAACGCGGCCAACACCGCGCGCATTCTGCGCAGCTTGCGCATTTCGCCAAGATTACAGCGACCGCAGGCTGATCAAACGAAAAAGGCCGCCCCAGAGGACGGCCCTTTCATACTCGGACAAAATCGAATGTTTATCCGACGATTTCTTCTTTGTTAAAGAAGAAGTCGATTTCGATCTTCGCGTTTTCTTCGCTGTCGGAGCCGTGAACGGTATTCTCGCCAATCGACAAGGCGTGCTCTTTGCGGATCGTGCCCGCTTCGGCTTCCGCCGGGTTAGTCGCACCCATGATGTCGCGGTTGCGCTTCACGGCGTCTTCGCCTTCGAGCACCTGTACGACCACTGGTTCGCTCATCATGAATTCGACAAGCTCACCAAAGAATGGGCGTTCCTTGTGAACCGCGTAGAACCCTTCGGCCTGCTCACGGCTCATGTGAATGCGCTTGGATGCCACGACGCGCAGGCCAGCTTCTTCCAGCATCTTGGTGACGACGCCGGTCAGATTGCGACGGGTGGCGTCGGGCTTAATAATCGAAAAGGTGCGGGTAACCGCCATGGTTCAGGTTCCTTGAGAAATATGCGCATGAATTGCGCCGGGGGAGGCCCGGTAGGCAGGCCGGTTGATTTCCGGCGCGCGCTTAGCCTCGCATGCGCAGCAATTCAAGCTTTACTAGCGCCTTACCGGCCCAGGTCACCAAGACCCGTTGTGAGCTGTCCGGTCGTTTTGCCCTCGTCAGTCGTCGCGTTCAATGCGAAGACCGAGCCATCCTGCGCCTTGCCGGCAAGCATTCTTCCGCCATTGATCGTCGCATCGACCTCTATCGCGATCCCGGCGCCTTCGGCCTCTGCTCTGTAATAGCTGGCAACATCTTCGGCGCTGTCATCGCTTTCGAATGATAGCAATACGACGCGCGTGCCCTCGCCCTGATTGACGACCGTGTTGGTGACCACGGTTGCGCCTGGGTAGAGGCTGAAACCATCCGGTAGATCGACGGGAACGTCCGCACCGGATCGCAGCGTGGCCGTTCCATCGGCTGTCTCGATCGTCGCGGTGGTTTCTCCGGTAGAACTGTCGATCGAATATTCGCCGGCTCCGCCGTCCTCGATTGTAAATTCGCCTGAGCTCTCCGATCCGCAAGCGCTCAAGAACGCGGCCGCGCAGGCGATCGTGGTGATGCGGTGCATTGTCGTTTCCCCTGTTGAGGAGCGAAGCATCTCTTATTGCAGGCAATTCTTCAAGGGATCAGGCGACTTTGACCCATTTGCCGTTTTCCTGTCGGAAATAGGAGCGCTCCAGATCATCCTGGTCATCGAGCGCACGCCACGTCTCGCGCGCCTGTTCCAGCGTCTTCTCGTTGAACAGCAGGAAGCTACGCGTGAAGCCGGAGATTTCGCGAAACTCGCCATCGGCGAAGATCACGTGGCTGGCCGTGTTAGACGCTTCTGTCGTTTCGGACAGCAGCACCGGCTGGCGTTCGTCACCCGCGGCCATCGCCTCACCATTAGCAAGAAAGCTGGTGGCAGATGCCTTCCACAGGGACTTCGAAATGGCTTCGCGCTGTCCCGCATCCTTGCTGACGACGAGTAGCCGCTCCCCAGAACCGAGCACGCGCTCCGCTATCAGAGCGCAAACCTTCTCCGCGGGATCGTGGGAGAGCTGCCAGAAATCAACTTTCATGAGGACGCAGGCTTACTGCGCCTGCACCGTTCGGAGCAATAGCGCACAGCGTCCCAGTCTCGTTCCCATTTCTTGCGCCATGTGAACGGCAATCCGCAGGTTTCGCAAATCTTCGAAGGAAGGTCGGATTTCCGTCTCATCTTGGTCATGAGACGTCTTCCTTATTCCGCGACATCTTTCACGAAGCGGTCGATCAGGCGTGCGCCGTAACCGGTCGCACCCTTGTCCCATGTGTGCCCGGGCTTGTCCGACCAGACCATTCCTGCAACGTCGAGGTGCGCCCAGGGAGTACCCTTCTTGATGAAACGGTGAAGGAACTGCGCCGCAGTGATCGAGCCTGCGGGGCGCGGTCCGACATTCTTAATGTCGGCAATGGGTGAATCGATCAGCTTGTCGTAAGCAGGGCCGATCGGAAGGCGCCAGAGTTTGTCGCCCGTCGCCTTGCCCGCGCCAAGCAATTCGTCTGCAAGCGTATCGTCGTTCGAAAACAGACCGCCATGCTCATGGCCGAGTGCAATGATCATCGCCCCAGTCAGCGTCGCGAGATCGACGATCCGGGCCGGGTCATACTGTTCCTGCGCCCAGTGCAGCGCGTCGCACAGCACCAGCCTTCCTTCGGCATCTGTGTTGAGCACTTCGACCGTCTGCCCACTCATGGTCGTGATCACGTCGCCGGGGCGCATCGCCTTTCCGTCCGGCATGTTCTCGACGAGGCCCATGACGGCGACGACATTGGCCTTGGCCTTGCGTGTGACGAGCGCCAGCATCCCGCCCGCAACCGCGCCTGCGCCGCCCATGTCCCACTTCATGTCTTCCATCCCGGGGCCAGGTTTGAGCGAGATCCCGCCGGTGTCGAAGGTCACTCCCTTGCCTACAAACACAGTTGGCTTATCGCCTTTCTTTCCGCCATTCCAGCGGATCGCGAGCAGGCGTGAGGGACGGTCCGAGCCGAGCCCGACACCGAGCAGGGCTCCCATGCCGAGCTCTTCCATTTCTTCATCGCCCAGCACTGTGATCTCCGCACCGCTTCCGGCAAATGCGTCCTTGCAGAGCTCGACGAAGCTTTCCGGGTAGAGAATGTTGGCGGGTTCGGTGATGAGCTTGCGCGTGAATTCCACGCCCTTGGCGATCGCCATGGATTCCTGCCAGGCCGCTTCGGTTCCCGAAGGCGCGCCAATCACGTGGACTCTCTCAAGAGTGGCCTGCTTTTCCTTGGCGAGTTTGGTGCGGTACTGGTCGTGGGTCCAACCGCGCAGGCGCACGCCGAGCAGCACCGCGGCAGCTTCCTCTCCGGACAGATCGGCATGGCTGAGATCCAGCACCATGTCGGTCTCGCCCGAACGAAGGAACTTTGCGGTCAGCGCGGCGCCAGCCTTCTCGACATTGAGGCGTCGATCGTCGGCATCGCTTTCCCCCGCTCCGGCAACAGCGATGCGGGTTAGTGTTCCGCCAGCCATTGCGAACCCTTCGAACACCTGGCCTGTGCGGCCCTTGAACCGAGCGGCCTTTGCACCATCGGCAAATGCTGCGTCCATATCGGAAAGGCTGTCGCCCTGGTTCACGATGCGGGCGGAGAGCCGAACGTTGGAGGGCGCGGTGTCGTCGAAATGGATTTGCATGGGTTCTCCCGGGAGCTGGCAGTAGCAGGTCGGTCGTTTCGGTGGTGTCATATCGAACGCACAAGGCAGCCGATCGGCACCGGGGGACCAGGCCCTCAATGGCGATTGCGATTAAGCGCGAGCGGTGCAATAGGCAAGGCATGTCGCGAGGTTGAGAGGTCGGCGGGTTGGTCGCAAACGGCACATTATTGCGTTGCAAGACAAGCCCGCTCGGGCTTGTTGCGCTTTGCGTGCCTGCGCTGGCTCTGGCCAGCCCTGTGGCCGCACAGGACGAAACCGATGCACTCTCGCCGTCTGCCGTTTCGCCTGACCAAAGCGATGACGAATCCACCGAGCTGGATGTGCCGCAGCTCGGCGATGCGATCGATTTCGAAGCGGATCAGCTGTCTTACGACAACGAAGCTGACACGGTAACTGCGAGAGGCAATGTTATCTTGCGCAGTGCCGACAACTCGGTGCGAGCGGATCAGGTCGTCTGGGACCGCGGCTCCGGCTCCATCCTGGCAACCGGCAACATCCGTTTCGTCGATGATGGTGGAAATCAGCTATACACCGACTCCTTAGAACTGAACGACCAGTTCGAAACCGGCGCAATGAGCGATCTCCTGCTGGCATTGCGCGCCGGAGGCAGGCTGGCAGCGAGGTCTGGCGCGCGCGGGGAAGACGGGACCGTCGTATTGACCGATGCGGCCTATACGGCCTGCGCCGTCACCACCGAAGATGGGTGCGCAAAAAATCCGAGCTGGCGCATCACCGCCGATCGAGTGACCTATAATCCAGAGGACAGCCAGGTGCGATTCAAAGGCGCAATGCTGGAACTGTTTGGTGCCCGCATCCTGCCGCTTCCGGGAATGTCGATCCGTACCGACGGAAGCGCCGTTTCCGGCTTTCTCGCACCGAATGTCCGTATTTCCGAGGTGAACGGGCTCGAGCTATCGGGCCAGTATTACTACCGGCTTGCGGATAACAAGGACGTGACGCTGGGTGCCTATGTGTTCTCAGAGGTTGCGCCGATGATCAACGCGCAGTGGCGTCAGCTGACTGACAAAGGTGCATTCCAGATAACCGGCTTTGCCACGGTTTCCAGCCGCGTGGCCGATTTTACTGGTGTCCCTACGACCGAGAGCGATCCGCGCGGATATCTGTTTGCGAATGGTAAGTTCCAGTTCACTCCTGAATGGAGCGTCACCGGGTCGGTTCGGGTGGCGAGTGACCGGACATTCCTGCGCCGCTATGACCTCAGCCGCGATGACCGGCTGCGCTCGACCGTTAATCTCGAAAGGATCGACGATCGCTCGTACCTGTCGCTCGCCGGATGGGCGACACAAACGCTCCGCATCACCGCCGATCAGGGTCAGATCCCTGTTGCGATTCCGGCGTTTGACTATCGTCAGATCCTCAAAGATCCGATCATGGGGGGAGACGTTGAGCTGCAGGTCAACACTCTCAACCTGATCCGTGACGACGGCCAGGATACCCAGCGAGCATTTGCAGGCGCCAAATGGGACATGCGGCGGGTGACCGGCATGGGGCAGATCGTCACGCTGACCGGGTTGCTGCGCGGCGACGTCTACCACACCAACGATTCGCTTTCGACGTTGACGGAGATTTATCGCGGCACCGACGGCTTCACCGCGCGCGGTGTTGCAACTGCTGCAGTAGACGTGGAATGGCCCTTCGTCGGTGAAGCCTTCGGCGGCACACAGGTCCTGACGCCGCGCGTCCAGCTCGTCGCGAGCCCAGATATTCGCAACCTCGCCGTCCCGAACGAGGATGCGCGCGCAATCGATCTCGAAGATTCGAACCTCTTCGCGCTCAATCGTTTCCCAGGATACGACCGCGTCGAGGACGGTGTCCGCGTCACCTGGGGCGTGGACTGGTCGCTGACAAAGCCAGACTGGCGGATCAAGACGAACGTCGGGCAATCCTACCGCTTCGATGAAGAGGGCACGATTTTCCCCGACGGCACCGGTCTGTCGGAGCGTTTTTCCGATTTCGTCGGCCGCACCGAGGTCCGCTGGCGCGACTACATCCAGTTCACTCACCGCTACCGCATCGACAAGGATAACTTTGCGATCCGGCGCAATGAAATCGATGCAACGGTCGGGTCGCAGCGCACCTATCTCGAAGTCGGCTATCTGAGACTGGATCGCGACATCAAAACGGTGGAAGATCTCGCCGACCGTGAAGAATTTCGCGCAGCGGCCCGCGTTGCCTTCGGCCCGCACTGGTCGGCCTTCGGATCGGGCGTGTTTAACCTCACTGGCGCTGACGAAGACCCGACTTTCGCACCCGATGGGTTCGAGCCGATCAGGACACGGCTCGGTGTGGCCTATAACGACGATTGTATCGAGTTCGGAGTGACTTGGCGCAGGGACTTCATAACGGCTGGTGACGCTGCCAGGGGAAATACCTTCCAGCTGTTCTTCGCCTTGCGAAATCTCGGCTTTCGATAGCGTCTCGAGAACGCGATCGGAACCTCGCGAATTGGCAGCAGGCAAAAAAGTAGCTAAAGGCCCGTGGCCGAACAAGGCGACGCACTCAGCCCTCGTTAAGCCGCCGGGTGCAATCGCCAAGCCAGACGCGCGAATGGGGCCGCGCCGACTTGGATACATGACCATAATTTGCGCTCTCAAGCGCGCTTGAATGAATCGGGATTGATTACGTGACGATGAAGGTTTTATCGAAGAATTCTTTTGGTCTGATGGCTGCAGGGCTGGTTGCAATGGCGCTGCCCACGGTGCCCGTCACCGCACAGAACCAGTCCGGCACCGCGCAAGCCCAGCCAACCACCAACAACCCATTCGGTATCCCGGACGACTTTTCGATCTTCGACCGTAACAGCGCCGGCGAACGTTCAGCGACGGCTGTGGTGAACGGGTACGTCATCACCGGAACTGACATCGATCAGCGCGTGGCGCTCGTCACGGCTGCTTCGGAAAACGAGCTTTCTTCAGAGGAGCTTGAGCGGCTGCGCGTGCAGGTGCTGCGCAACCTGATCGACGAAACGCTTAAGATACAGGCCGCACAGGCGCTGGAGCTTCCAGCGGATCGCGCTCAGATCGAACAGACTTTCAACCAATTGGCGACGCAGAATTTCGGCCGCAATCCTGAACGGATGACCGAATACCTTGAATCGATCGGTTCTTCCCCCGACGCCCTCAAGCGCCAGATTGAAGGTGAGCTTGCATGGGAGAACCTCCTGCGGCGCAATATCACACCATTCGTCAACGTTTCCGCCGAAGAAGTGAACGACGTGTTGCAGCGGCTCGAAGAGTCGCGCGGAACGGAAGAGTACCGCCTCGGCGAAATCTATCTGTCTGCGACGCAGGAAAATCGCGCGGAGGTGCTGCAAAACGCCCAACGGATCATGGAACAGCTTCAGCAGGGCGGCAGCTTTGTCGCGTATGCACGGCAGTTCTCCGAAGCGACGACCGCTGTCGTCGGCGGTGACCTAGGCTGGATCCGGCTTGGCCAGCTTCCCACAGCGCTCGCCGCCGCCGCACGCGAAATGCAACCCGGTCAGCTCAACGGGCCGATCGAGATTCCGGGCGGCTTTTCGATTCTTTACGTCATCAACAAACGTCAGGTTCTGATGGCAAACCCGAACGACGCGGTTCTCAGCTTGCGGCAAATCGCCATCACGTTCGAACCCGACGTCACGCAGGAACAGGCCGAGGCGCGGGTTAATCAGTTCGCGACATTCGTCCAGGGCCTGCGCGGTTGCGCCGATGCGGACCGGGCACGTGAGGAACTGGGCGCAAGCGTCGTCGCAAACGACCAGATCACGGCAGGGTCGCTTCCCGACCAGCTACGCAACATCATACTGCAATTGCAGGTCGGACAAACGACCCCGCCTTTCGGCAGTCCGCAGGAAGGCATCCGTGTTCTGATGCTGTGCGGGCGTGACGATCCCGAAGACGTGGGCGCACCTACGTTTGATGCGGTGATGAGCCAGATCGAGCAGGATCGGATCAACAAGCGCGCTCAGCGTTACCTGCGCGATCTGCGCAACGACGCCTATATCGAGTACAATTGAGCAAGCTTCGATGAGCGGTGCTCGGTTCCCATTAGCCGTATCGCTTGGCGATCCGGCGGGAATCGGTCCTGAGATTCTTTGCGCAAGCTATGGCCGGCTGAAGTCAGGAGCAGCGAATCCGCATCCTTTCTTCGTCGTCGGCGGCTTCGAAGTCCTGCGCGCCGCGGCCGCAAGGAGCGGCATTGACTGCCCGATAATACCGATCGCTCAGCCCGATGAGGCGCCCATGGCTTTTGCCGCGGGATTACCGGTCATGGCAGGCCTCGACACACGGTACGCCCCAGGTGCGCCGACTACGGATGGCGCACAGCTGGCCTTCTCTTCGCTGAAATGGGCAACCGAGTTCACGCTCCGCAGCGAGGCGGCTGCGCTGGTCACAGCCCCGGTCGCCAAGGCGCAGCTCATGCAGGTCGGATTCGATTTTCCCGGCCAGACGGAATTTCTCGCCAGCGCATGCGAAATGCAGCCGCGCGATGCCGTGATGATGCTCGCCGGTCCTTCCCTGAGGACTGTACCCCTCACCGTCCATGTCGCGCTTTCCGAGGTCCCGGCACTGCTCACCGCCGATCTCATCACGCACAAGGCCCGCATCGTCGCCAAGGGATTGCAGCGTGATTTCGGTCTGGAGCGGCCGCGTCTGGCTGTCGCCGGGCTGAACCCCCATTCGGGCGAAGGTGGGCAATTCGGTGGCGAGGAACAGCGCGTGATCGAACCTGCAATAGCCGAATTGGCAGCCGAGGGTTTCGACGTCATCGGGCCCATTCCCGGCGACGCGCTGTTCACGCCAATGATGCGAGGCAGCTACGATGCGGCTTTGTGCATGTATCACGATCAGGCACTTATCCCCTTGAAGGCGCTCGAATTCGACGAAGGAGTCAACGTGACGCTCGGCCTGCCGATCATCCGCACGTCACCCGATCACGGCACCGCATTCGATATCGCTGGCCAGGGGAAAGCCGATCCGAGCGCGATGTGCGCAGCGATCAGAATGGCGGCCAATTGCGCGGCAGCGCGCGCTGGGTGATGGCGGACCTGCCCCCGATCCGCGAAACTATCGCGCGCCACGGACTGTCCGCGTCGAAGGCGCTCGGGCAAAACTTCCTGCTGGACGAACAGCTACTTGGCCGCATCGCTGCGATACCCGGAAAGCTCGATGGGAAGGCCGTGCTCGAAATCGGCCCAGGCCCTGGCGGGCTGACCCGTGCGCTTCTTAGAGCAGGCGCGCGCGTCACCGCCATCGAAATGGACCGACGCTGTCTGCCAGCCTTGGCCGAGCTGTCCGAGGCCTTTCCCGGCCAGCTTACCGCGATCCAAGGCGACGCGATGAAACTCGATCATGGCGAGATCATGCGCGGGGAACCGTTCGCCGTCCTATCCAACCTCCCCTACAATGTCGGCACGGCGCTTTTCGTCAAATGGCTTTCCGGCGAAAACTGGCCGCCGCAATGGACCTCGCTGACGCTCATGTTCCAGCGTGAAGTGGCAGAACGCATTGCAGCGAAACCGGGCACCAATGCATATGGCCGCCTTGCCGTGCTTGCCAATTGGCGCGCCGAGGCAAGCATGGCGATGAAGGTGCATCGCAGCGCCTTCACGCCGCCGCCCAAGGTGATGAGCGCAATCGTCCATGTGACCCCGGGCGAGGCGCCGGAGGGGGTATCGGCACGCACGCTCGAACGCCTGACCGAGGCTGCATTCGGACAACGCCGCAAGATGCTTCGTCAAAGCCTTAAAGGCGTTCCGGGCGCACTCGACGCGCTGGCCAGAGTCGGCATCGACGAAACTCGGCGCGCGGAAACGGTGAGTGTGGGTGAGTACATCGCGCTTGCCCGCATGCTAAGATGACAAGTCAAACATCCATTTCGGACTGAACTACGTAGCTCGAAAGCCATCGAGAGATATTGCTGCCGAGGAGCTCCAATGATTTTTACGAAAACCTTTGCCGGATTAATTGCACTCCTGCTTCCTTCGCTGGCGACAGCGCAAAACGTCGATCTGGCGATTACCGATGTAAGTGTTGTCGATGTGGAACGCGGTACCATCGAGAGTGGGCGCACCGTTGTAGTCAACGAAGGAACAATCAGCCTGATCCTTGCACCGGAGGAGCCAAGGCCGGAAGCTTCCGAAACGATCGACGGGGCAGGGAAGTTTCTAATACCTGGATTGATCGACATGCATGTCCATCTGAACAGGGACTCTCTACCGCTGTTCCTGCGCTTCGGAGTGACCACCGTGCGCGATATGGGCACGCATTTCGCTCCACTGGAGGCCGATTCAGGCGGACAGTTGGCTATGCGACATGAGATCGCATCAGGCGAACTGGAAGGCCCGGAACTTGTGCTCGCTTTGCGTATTCTGGACGGCGACATTCCGCGCAATCCGGACTGGGCGATGCATTACGCTTCGATCGCCACCCCCGAAGAGGGCCGCTTGCTGGTCAATCAAGTCGCCAGCGCAGGCGCCGATTTCGTCAAGGTGTACACCGACTTGAAACCAGACGTGTTCGCGGCAATCGCAGACGAGGCAAAGCGGCGAAATCTATATATTGCAGGACACGTCCCGGGAGAAGTCGGGCATATCGCAGCGGCAGAGGCGGGTCTGCGAACGGCCGAGCATTTGCGCGGGATTTTCATCGACATATCCGCTGATGAAGACCGTTGGCGCGATGAATTCGCGGCCGAGGCTGCCAAACTCGATCCGTCAGCAACTTATCTTTTCACGAATAGCAAACTCATCGAAATGGCCGCTACCCGCGATACTGCGAAAGAGACAGCGCTGTTCGAAACCTTAAGGCGCCATGATGTCGGCATCGTTCCAACTCTGGTCGTACTCGATGATCCGCGTTGGCTCTATCCATCGGCGATGCCCGATCCTGCACTCACCGACGAGCTGTCATTTATCTACAAGAGCATCGTGACACCCCGGGGTGATCCTCGAGGGCCTTTTGACAGCATTGCCGACGGGATGGCCGCTCACAAGCTGAGAATGGAACTGGTCGGACGAATGCATGCGGCGGGAGTGACTGTTCTCGCCGGAACGGACGCTTCGAATCCATTTGTGGTGCCAGGCGTCTCAATGCACACAGAGCTAGCCAATCTCGTTCGCGCCGGAATGACACCTGCTGAAGCGATTCATGCCGCTACACTGGCAAATGCGCGCTACATCGATGCGGCTGATCGTATCGGCAGCGTCACGGTGGGCAAGGAAGCCGACCTTGTTCTTCTCGAAGCCAACCCGCTCGACGATATCACTGCGACCCGTCAAATTGCCGAGGTCATTGTCAACGGAAATCGCCTTGCGAAGGAAGCCAAGGAGAGACGGGCCGAGTAGAGGCGTCAACCAGCCTTCGCCTTTTGCCTCCATTCATGCAGCAGCGGCTCGGTATATCCCGATGGCTGCTCCACGCCCTTGAAGATCAGATCCTTGGCCGCGCGGAATGCGGGACCATCTTCGTTCCCGATAAGCGGCGTGTAAGACGGATCATCGGCATTCTGGGCATCGACCTTCGCCGCCATGCGGGTGAGCGAATCCATCACCTGATCGTCGCTCACGATCCCGTGGTGGAGCCAATTGGCAATATGTTGCGAAGAGATACGCAAAGTCGCACGGTCTTCCATCAGGCCAACATCGTTGATGTCTGGCACCTTCGAACATCCGACTCCGGCATCGACCCAGCGCACCACATAGCCAAGCAGACCCTGCGCGTTATTATCAAGCTCGTCGCGCAGTTCTTCTTCGGGCCAGTTTGTGTTCTCGGCGAGCGGAATGGTCAGCAGAGCTTCGAGGCCCGGTGGTTCGGGCAGGGTTTTCTGGATATCGAATACGTTCTCGCGGTGATAATGCAGCGCGTGAAGCGTCGCGGCGGTCGGAGAAGGCACCCATGCTGTGTTCGCTCCCGCCCTGAGATGGCCGATCTTTTCCTCCATCATTGCACCCATCAGGTCGGGCGCGGCCCACATGCCCTTCCCGATCTGCGCCTTACCTGAGAGGCCGTGCGCGAGCCCGATGGCGACATTGCGGGACTCATATGCCTTGAGCCAATCCGAATTCTTCATGGCGCCTTTGCGCATCATCGGCCCGGCCCGCATCGAGGTGTGAATCTCGTCACCTGTCCGGTCGAGGAAACCAGTATTGATGAAGACAATCCGGTCCCTCACCGCATGGATGCACGCGGCGAGATTGGCGCTCGTACGGCGCTCCTCGTCCATGACGCCGACCTTGATCGTATGGCGAGGCAAGCCGATCAGATCCTCGACCGCGTTGAACAGATCATTGGTGAAAGCACACTCTTCCGGACCATGCATCTTGGGTTTGACGATATAAATGCTGCCGGTTTTCGAATTGCCGTGTTTCGCGTGTCCCTCGACGTCGAGCGCGCTGATCGTGCTGGTGAAAACCGCGTCCATAATCCCCTCGGGAATCTCGCTGCCATCAGGCAGACGGATAGCGGGATTGGTCATGAGATGGCCGACATTGCGTACGAACATCAGGCTGCGACCCGGCAGACTGTGTTCCCTGCCCTCGCCGTCCCTGTAGGTCTTGTCGCCTGCGAGCGAGCGGGTCAGCGTGCGCCCGCCCTTTTCGAAACTCTCCTCAAGATCGCCGCGGATGATGCCTAGCCAGTTGGTGTAGGCGGTGAGCTTGTCCTCGCCATCGACTGCGGCGACCGAATCCTCGCAATCCGCAATCGTGGTAAGCGCGGATTCGACGATGATATCGGCTATGCCGGCCTGGTCCCCTTTGCCAACCGGGGTCTCGCGGTCGAAAACCACCTCGATGTGGAGGCCATTGTTCCTGAAAAGCAAACCTTTGTCAGTCTTGCCGATATACTGATTTTCGTCCCGCAGTTTTCCATCGTTCTCGTCGGCGAGATCGGCCCAGCTCTGATCCACGAGCGGCAGTGCGGAATCGAGGAATTCCCGGCCTCGCGCAATCACGGCATCGCCGCGCGCCTTGTCATAGCCGCCAGGCTTGGCTGGCGGCGCATCGAGCGCGTCCGTCCCATATAGAGCATCGTAGAGGCTCCCCCAACGCGCATTCGCCGCATTCAGCAGGAAGCGGGCGTTGAGGATCGGGACGACCAGCTGCGGGCCGGCCGTGGTCGCGATTTCGGGATCGACATTCTTCGTCCCGATATGGAAGTCGCCTGGCTCCGGCACCAGGTAACCGATATTCTCGAGAAACGCGCGGTATTCGGCCGCATCATGCGGCTTACCGCGACGCTCGTCGTGCCAATGATCGATCTGCGCCTGCAAATCCTCACGCCTTTGAAGCAGCGCGCGATTGCGCGGCGCGAAATCGGCGAGCAGCGCGGCAAGACCTTGCCAGAATGCAGTCGGATCGCGGCCAAGGTGCGCCAGGACCTGCTTTTCGAGAAATTCCGCCAGCTTCCCGTCAATCGAAAGTCCGGCGCGGTCTAGGTGTGCTGTCATTGTGGTCCTCATGGCTCCATCAAAGGAATCCTGGGGAGGAGGACGGATCGCGATATGGCCAAATGACCGGTGGATTGCAACGGCTTGGACAAGTCTCTTTACCCAGCTAGGGGTGGTTTCCGATGAAACCGGAAATTCTCTCTCAAATCGACGCCGCGGCCATGCTAGACGACGTGCAGAATTGGTGCGCGATCAACACCGGTACCGGTAACCTGGACGGACTCGGCGCACAGGCGAGCGCGCTTGCCGATGCGTTCAGAGTTCTTCCTGGTGAAGTCGAACTGGTCGATCCTTCGCCGGTGACCGGGATGGCCGCCGATGGCAGCGAATTCCAGATCGCCAACGGGCAGCACCTTGTCATGCGCGTGCGCCCAACCGCCAATCGCCGGGTGCTGTTTACCGGGCACATGGATACTGTTTTTCCGCAAGACCACCCGTTTCAGCAGCAGACATGGCTCGAAGACGATGTGCTGGGCGGTCCAGGTGTAGCGGACATGAAGGGCGGCATCGCTGTAATCCTGCATGCGCTCAAGGCGTTCGAGGCATCGGGCCGGTCATCCACGCTCGGTTATGACATTCTGATCAATTCGGACGAGGAGACAGGGTCGCTGGCCAGCTCCGACCTGATCGCGGAATTGGCGCGCGGGAAGTTAGCCGCGCTTACCTACGAACCAGCCGCCCTTCCCGACGGCACGCTCGCGCACGCGCGCGGCGGAACCGGAAACTATTCGATCACGCTATCCGGTAAGTCTGCCCATGCGGGGCGCAATCCCGAGGATGGACGCAGCGCGCTCGTCGCGGCAGCGGATTTGATCCTGCGGCTGAAAGCGATGGAACGCGAGGACATAACAATCAATCCCGCCAAGCTCGAAGGTGGCGGGCCGAACAATGTCGTGCCCGATCATGCCGTTCTTCGTTTCAATA
This sequence comes from Erythrobacter ani, assembly GCF_019204025.1. Classification (GTDB taxonomy): domain Bacteria; phylum Pseudomonadota; class Alphaproteobacteria; order Sphingomonadales; family Sphingomonadaceae; genus Erythrobacter; species Erythrobacter ani. The sequence continues at coordinate 703,908 of NZ_JAGSPB010000002.1, read as the reverse complement.
TCAGGCCAAAATCGACCGAAGCGATGGAGAGATTCGACAGCGCTTTAAACAACTTACTTAGTCAGATTGAGAGTGAGCATGAGGTCAGGGCGCACCGACACGGTGGTGTTACCCGTCCTCCCAAACCGGTCGATGCGAAGGCGCAGGCGCTGTTCGATCTGGTAAAGGAATGCGGTGCCGAGCTGGGCCAGCGCATCGGCTGGAAATCAACTGGCGGGGTGTGCGATGGAAATAATATCGCAGCTTGCGGTGTCCCTGTGGTCGACACGATGGGCGTGCGCGGCGGCTCTATCCATTCAGCGGACGAATTCCTGATCGTTCCCAGTCTTGAAGAGCGCGCCGCGCTCTCTGCCCTTGTCATTTCGCGCCTTGCCGATGGTGCGCTCGCCGGAGACCTGAATTGACCTTTCGATTGCGCGCCGCGCGCCCTTCCGATCTTGAGCACCTTTATGAAATGGCAAAACTGACGGGCGGCGGCTTCACCAACCTTCCGCCGGATCGCAAGGCGCTTGGCAGCAAGCTGGATCGTGCTGCACAGGCATTCGCCAACACAGAGGACAAGCTGGTGGATGAACAGTTTGTGCTGGTCCTTGAGAACCTCGAGACAAAGAAAGTCGCCGGGACCTGCCAGCTGATGACGATGGTCGGGCAGCAATGGCCGTTCTATTCCTACCGCTTGAATACTCTGACGCAGTACAGCCAGGAACTGGACCGAACGGTCCGGGCGGAATTGTTGAGCCTCGTCACCGACCTCGAAGGCGCGAGCGAAGTGGGTGGATTGTTCCTCCACCCCAATGAACGTGCTGGCGGTCTTGGTCTGCTGCTCGCACGAAGCCGCTACCTCTTCATCGCCATGCACCGCAAACGCTTCGCAGACCGGGTGCTCGCAGAACTGCGCGGCATTATCGACGAGCGCGGCGGTTCGCCGTTCTGGGACGGGGTTGCAGGCCGGTTCTTCGGCATGAGTTTTCAGGAGGCTGACTATTTCAACGCGATCAACGGCAACCAGTTCATCGCTGACCTGATGCCCAAGCATCCCGTCTATGTCTCGATGCTATCCGAAGACGCGCGCAGCGTGATCGGCGTACCCCACCCAACAGGCCGAGCGGCGATGCGGATGCTCGAAAATGAAGGTTTCCGTTACGACGGATATGTCGACATATTCGATGGCGGGCCAAGCATGGTCGCCGCGACCGATGACGTCGCGAGTGTAAAGGACAGCACAGCGGCCAAGGTAACCGGAGTCGACCTTGCCGAAGGCGAGCGGGCTATCCTCGCCGCCGGTCGGCTCGAAGAGTTCCGCGCCTGTTACGGAGCGCGCAAGCTTGACGATGACGGCGGTATCGCCATCGACGCGGCGGCGGCCGATGCGCTCGACGTGACCGAGGGCGACACCGTCTGGAGCGTGACGCGGTGAGCGACCTCAAAGAGATCAACTTCGACGGTATCGTCGGCCCGAGCCATAATTATGCCGGGCTCAGCCTCGGCAATATCGCCAGCGCAAGTCACAAGGGCGATCCCTCCTATCCACGCGCAGCAGCTCTTCAAGGCGTGGCCAAGATGCGCGGCAATCTCTCCAGGCTGGGCGTGCAAGGCTTCTTGCTGCCGTTGCCCCGCCCCAATACCGCGCTCGCCGAGGCATTGTGCTATAATGGAACGGAGGCGTCCGCGCTGCGCGCTGCGCCATGGTCAGCATCTTCGATGTGGACCGCCAACGCCGCAACCGTCTCTCCCGCGCCTGATACCGCTGACGGCAAGTGTCACCTGACACCCGCGAACCTCGTCACGATGCTCCATCGCGCCCAAGAATGGCCGGATACCAAACGCATGCTGGAGGTCGCGTTCGGAAATCGCGATCGTTTCACCATCCACGATATCGCGCCGATGACTTTCGGCGACGAAGGCGCGGCCAACCATATGCGTTTTTGCGAGGGTCATGGCAGCGCCGGGGCGGAAGTCTTTGTCTACGGCCGCCCCGGTGGCCGGTTCCCCGCGCGCCAGCATGAACAAGCCAGCCGTCTGATTGCGCGCCGACACGGACTGGATCCGGCAAGATGCGTGTTCGTCGAACAAAACCCTGCCGCGATCGAAGCGGGAGCGTTCCACAACGATGTGGTCTCGGTCGCCAATGAGCGGGTACTTTTCACCCATGCAGAAGCCTTCGCCGACCAGACGGGCGCCTACGATGCGATCCGAGCCGCCTTTCCCGCGCTCGAGGTGGTCGAGGTGCCAAGTGATGCGGTGACACTCGCGGAGGCAATCCGCACCTATCTTTTCAACGCGCAATTGGTGACGCAGCCCGACGGGACGATGGCGCTCATTGTCCCTGAAGAATGCCGAGAAAGCGCCAGGGTGTGGGCCTATTGCGAGCGCATGATGGCGGGGAACGGACCGATCAAGCATGTCGTTCCGGTCGACGTACGCCAGAGCATGGCCAATGGCGGCGGCCCCGCCTGCCTACGTCTACGGGTCGTGTGCGACCCTGCGAGCGTAGATCAGCGCTTCATGCTGGATAATGCAAAGGCCGATCTTCTCGAAAAGACGATCGCCGAAAACTACCCCGAGCAAATCGATCCGGCTGATATTGGCTCCGAAACCTTGGCAGGAGCCGTGATCGCCGCACGCTCGGCACTGCTCGCCGCGCTCGACATCCCAGAACTAGGTTAACGCGTTTGCAACCGTTTGCGTGATCAGCTTAGGGTAAATTCCTAGTTAACCAGCCCCTCGTGCATCATTGCGGCGCGCAGAATTTGGCAGGTTATTGAAGCCGATAGGCTCAGGAAGGACCGCACATGCTGCGAAAGATCGGAAGGCTGTTTGTAATCAAGAACAGGTTCGAAGCCTTCGTGATCATCTACGCCTTGGCGCTCGGTGCGACGGCACGCGGTTCTGCCTATCTGACGGAATATCCGGGCGCTGGCGGGCAGCTTTTGTACTTGGCGACAACCGGCGCAGTCTTCCTCGCGGGTGCGGCGATCCTCGATGGGTTGAAAGCGCGGAAAAAGCTGGCCGCCATATCACAAGAAGGCGCTGGCTGAGACAGCACGTATTCTGCGTCCTTGAAGCAAACGTCACTGTTCAGCGAAGCAACCGACAACCCGCTAGGAAGCGGTAAAGCTCGCCATCTATTTGCCGATCGAGTTCCTAAGCCGAACGAACGGAGCTTTCAGTTCGTCGGGGTCGGCCGTCTCCAAAGTGCCCGATTCAATTTCATCGGGTGACCAGAACAGCGAAGGCGACTCGTCGTCGAGCATGGACCATGCCGGGAACAGGCGTTCCGCCGAAGTTTCCTCCAGCAGCAGTTTCACGTTTGTGTGGCGATCATCGGCCTCAATGCGCGTGAACAACCGGTCGATCCTGTCGACGGGACCCTCTATCAACTGAAGATATATGTCTTGTCGGCAGATGAGTGCCCCGGTCACATCCGCTTTCTGGTTATTGCGGCGCGCCTGAGCCAATATACCGGCAAGCATTGCATTGTCGAAGCCAAACGGCTGCGATCGGTAGATCAATCGCTTTTCCAAGGTGCGTCTCCAAAAGATGATGGGGTAATCGAGCTACGCCAATCACCGCTTACGCTATAGCGGAGCCTGCGTCATTCATCGCGAACCGCCTCATGGAACTGCAGGGAGCTCTCGCCAGACGGGAACCATTGTGAGGGTCTGGGACCTTCCTGGCCGAGCTACGGCGCGGTCGGGGAAATAGGGGAAAATCGCCAGACCCGTTCCGAGTCAAAGGTTGATTGGGCGGCACTGGCGTCAAGCTGATATGTTTGCCGAATTCGCGGAACTACCGACGTCGCAAAGCAGACGCGCGTTCATCTCAAACGCTTTTGAGGTGGGGGTTTCTGTTGCTAGCTACCCCCGGAGCCCCGGAATCCGTTCTGTTGCCCGGTCGGTCCAACCGCGCTTAGCTTTGTAAATTCGGGCCGCTAGGCCCTAAAATTACGCAGCGATTGCGAGTGCGTCGTTATCGTTAGCACTTATGAGATTGAACAGTTTTACGGGGTACTCAGCCCGAGCAAAAACTACGCTTTTCAGTCCACGTCGATCCTGGTTCGGCCCCGTCATTTCCCCCGCGAAAACCGGGAGAGGTGGTGGAGCCGCCGGGTACTGCCCCCGGGTCCGTTGTACCTATTGCACGCAGCAATTTATCACCATAGTCCGCCGAAACGGACACAAGAGATATAGGATCGAGAAGTCCAAAAGAAAAGGGGCAGACCGCAAGGCCCGCCCCCTCCTACAATTCAAGTTCCGACAAATCAGACGCTTGGAATTGGTTCTTCAGCATCCGCTGCATCTTCCAGGGCGTCGGACTTGTCTTCGATCTGTTCAGCCTGCGCTTCGAGAGCGTCTTCCTGCGCCTCCGTCTCGGCGTCGTCGGCCAGATCTTCAACTTCGTCGGCGCGCTCTTCCATTTCTTCAGCTTCGGCTTCGGTCGCCGTCTCCGGACCACATGCCACGAGTGTCAGTGTAGCTGCCGCCACCGTGGCTGCAAAAATCTTACGCATAATCATCCCTTTCGATAGAGCCTGTCGAACTGCTCTGCGCAGAGACCGTTCAAAAGGCTCAATCGAGTGAAAATACGATTGGTTCCGAGAATGTGTCGAAAATGCGGCCTATTTTTTCAGCGCGTCCCTGATTTCCGTGAGCAGCTCGATTTCGGTAGGGCCTTCTGGCTCGGCCGGCGCTTCCTCCTTCTTCTCGAACTGGGCCATCACCTTCATCGTGTAGCGAACGAGCAAGAATATGATGAAGGCCAGGATCAGGAAGTTGATGATGGCGGACACGAAAGATCCCCATGCCAGCACGTTGGCGCCCGCCTCACGTGCAGCCTCGAGCGACATGCCTGTTTGGATCGTGTCTTCGCCCGACAAGACGATGTACTTGTCCGAAAAATCGACATCACCGAAAATAGCGCCGACGACCGGCATGATAACCTCGTCAGTGAGCGATTTTACGATAGTTGCAAAAGCCCCGCCGATGATCACGGCGACAGCAAGTTGCATGACATTGCCCTTGGCAATAAATTCCTTGAATTCAGACAGCATACCAATCCCTTCTTCGCAGTTCCGGATGTCTCTTCTATGCAAGAATGATCGGACCTGCCAAGCGTAGGAGCCGTGCCTGTGGACTTCTTGAAAGCCCCGGGCGGTGTGCTATATCGACAATACAGGCTCTAGCGCGCGCCAATCCATGGTCGCGGCACTTTTCTGGAGGATTTGCATGTTTTTGAAGACCGTGACCCGCGGCGTATTGGTCGCAGCCGCCTCGCTCACTCTCGCAGCCTGCGGGATCAACTCCGTGCCCGCTGCCGAAGAAGAAGCAAAAGCGAAGTGGGCCGATGTTGAGGCGCAATTCCAGCGCCGCGCGAACCTTATCCCGAACCTCGCCGAAGTCACCCAAGGTGCTGCCGAGAATGAGCGCGGTATTCTTACCGAAGTAACGGAAGCCCGCGCCCGAGCCACCGCGATCAACGTTTCAGCCGATGATCTCGACGATCCAGCGAAGATGGAACAGTTCGCCGCGGCGCAGGGTCAGCTAAGCCAGGGTCTTGGTCGCCTGCTTGCGAGCTTCGAGGCATATCCCACTATTCAGTCCAACCAGAACTTCCTGACGCTGCAAAGCCAGCTCGAAGGCACTGAAAACCGTATTGCGGTGGCAATTCGCGACTACAATGAGGCGGTGCGCAAATATAATACGACGATCCGCACTTTCCCAGATACGATCGGCGCGAATATCATCCACGGCGCAGAGCCGCTTGTGCCGTATTCGGCCGTGACCGAGGGTGCAGAAACTGCTCCCGAGCTCGATCTGACGTCGAGTTGAGAGCGCGGACCTGATCTCAGTGCTTCGCCAGATTATCCTCACACTCGCAGCAGTGGGGGCGCTCTTGGCGTCCCCTCTCGCCGCACAGCCTGAATTCCCGGCGTTGACTGGCCGCGTCGTCGACACTGCTGATATCCTTCCCCCCAACGTCGAAGCGGAGCTCGTGCAGAAATTGGAAGCGCTCGAAGAGCAGTCGCAGCGCCAATTGGTCGTCGCGACTGTCCCGGACCTACAAGGGTACGACATTGCCGATTTCGGATACCAGCTGGGCCGTGAGTGGGGTTTGGGCGATGCCGAACGCAATGATGGTACGCTGTTGCTGGTCGCTCCGAATGAACGGAAGGTCCGGATCGAAGTTGGTTACGGGCTGGAAGGCACCATGACCGATGCACTCTCTTCGCTGATCATCCAAAACCAGATCCTGCCTCGGTTCCGCGATGGCGACTATCCGGGCGGCATAGCTGCCGGCACCGATGCAATTGTGACGCAGCTTGTCCTGCCGCCCGACGAGGCGCAACGCGTCGCTCAAGAGGCAAACCAGCAACGCACCACCAGCTCACGCGACGGCGGTTTTCCGATCGGAGCCCTGATGTGGATGGGCTTCATGTTCTTCTTCTTCATCCTACCGCTGCTGCGCGGGCGTAGGCGGCGGCGTAAATACCGTTCGAAGGGTAAGGGACCATGGGGCGATCGCAGGCACGACCGTGATTGGAAAGACACCGCTGGCGATATCATCCTTTGGGAAGTGGGAAGCGCTATCGCGCGCGGAGCGATGGGCGGCGGACGCAGCGGCGGCGGTTTTGGAGGAGGCTTCGGCGGTGGCGGTTTCGGCGGCGGCGGCGGCTCGTTTGGAGGCGGCGGCGCCTCGGGCGGCTGGTGACGCATGAGCTATCTCAACGAAGAACAGCACGACATCGTCTCGAACGCAGTGCGAGAGGCCGAACTCACCACATCTGGCGAGATCGTTACCGTGCTTGCCGACCGCAGCGATGGTTATACAGATGTCGCATTGTGGTGGGCGATTGCGGGCAGTTTCACGGTCATGAGCCTGTTCGCCGCCCTGCCCCAACCCTTTCTCGACTTCTGGGACAGTCTGAGTGGAGGCTGGGGGAACGAATGGTCGATCGGCCAGCTCGCCAGCATGACCATCGCGCTCGGACTGATCGCCTTTGCCGCCATCATGCTGGTGCAGATGTGGGAGCCGCTGAAATTCTTCGCCGTTCCGAACCCGGTCAAGACGACGCGGGTGCACGAACAGGCCATCAAGCATTTCAAGGTCGGTGCCGAGCGCCGGACGCATGGGCGCACCGGGGTGCTCATCTACCTGTCGATGAGCGAACACCGAGCCGAGATCGTGGCGGACGAGCCGATCGCCGCGAAGGTTTCTGCCGAGGTTTGGGGCGAGGCCATGGCCGACATGCTGGTTGAAATCAAAGCGGGTCGGATCGCCGAAGGCATGGCCGTGGGTGTGCGCGATGTCGGCTTCGTGCTCTCGCAGCACTTTCCCCGCACCGAAGACGACGAGAATGAGCTTCCCGACCGGTTGATCGAAGTCTAAGCCTCCTCGCGAACATGACTCGCGACTTTCCCGATCTTACCCGAGACAAGGATGCCGACCAGGCGGAGAATATCCGCTGGGAAGGTCGCTTTATCACCGCCAGAACGCGGGGACGCTGGGAATACGCGACGCGCGCCCGCCGCATCCGCGCTGCAGCCATAATCGCGCTGGACGAGGACGACGACGGAACCCGTCACGTGATCCTGGTTAGCCAGTACCGGGTCCCGTTATCACGCTTTTGCCTCGAGATACCTGCTGGCCTGATCGGCGACGATGATGGCGAGGAAGACGAAGACGCAGCAACCGCCGCTGCCCGTGAGCTCGAGGAGGAAACCGGCTACAGCGCCGAAACGCTCGAAGAACTTGGCGAATTCTATTCTTCGCCCGGTATGGTTTCCGAAAGCTTCACCCTGCTCCGCGCCACGGGATTGACCAGAGTCGGTGAAGGCGGCGGTTTGGAAGACGAGACGATCAACGTGCACCGAGTGGCCCTTGCCGAACTGGCAAGTTTCGTCGCTGATTGGCGTGCCGCAGGGCACGGCGTCGATGTGCGGATCGGAATGCTGCTGACACCGGAATATTTGGGAGAAGGTTTGAAATGACGAATACGAAATCTGGCCGCTGCGAAGGGAAACTCGCGCTTGTTACAGGCGGCGCACAGGGACTTGGCCGTGCACATTGTATTCGGCTTGCCCAAGAAGGCGCACGGGTTCTCGCAACCGACATTAACGGCGACGGGGCCGCAGAAACGGCGGACATCGTGAACGCCGAGATGGGATCCGGCACTGCCTATTCGGTAGCGCATGACGTCACCGACCCGCAGGCGTGGAAAGCCGCGGTGGATGCCGCCCGCGAGAATATCGGCGGGCTCAATGTCCTCGTCAACAATGCCGGGATCGGTGTACCGGGCAATATCGAGGAATGCGATTTCGCCGACTGGCAGCGCTGTTTTTCGATCAACGTCGATTCGATTTTCCATGGCTGTCAAAAGGCGCTGCCATTGATGCGCGAGCACGCACCGGGATCGATCGTCAATATTTCCAGCATTGCCGGATTGATCGCTAGCGACACGATGCCCGCTTACAATGCGTCGAAAGCTGCAGTGTGGATGCTATCAAAGTCGATCGCACTGCACTGCGCAAAAAAGAACATGCAGATCCGCTGCAACTCTGTGCACCCGACCTTCGTCGATACGCCTATCCTCGACGGAACGGCGAGGGCACACGCGCTCGACAAGAATGTGCTGATGGACAAGTTGGCACGGCAGATCCCGCTGCGTTTCGTCGGCGAACCGAACGATATTGCCAATGCGGTGGTCTATCTCGCCAGCGACGAAAGCCGGTTCATGACCGGCGCCGAGATCAAGCTGGATGGCGGTATTTCGGCGATGTAGGAATCAAAAGAGGGGCCATATGGCCCCTCCCGGTTTCTTCGGATGTAGGTCGCGCAGTTTCCTGTGAAAACCGGCCAAGAAAACCGGGGCCGCCGTCAGGTCCTGCGCTCAGTCGGCGATAAGCGCGACTGCGAGATAGATCGGAATGGTCAGACCAAAGCCGAGCAGAGTGGCGACGACAAGGCCGATGCGCCAGATGGTCGCGTCAATGCCGGTCGAATTGGCCAGTCCGGAGCACACACCGAACAATTTGCCGTTTTGCTTGTCGAGGCGATAACCGTCCTGGGGCGGGCCGCCATTTCTGTGTGAGACGTTGTTCATGCGAGCACTCCTGCGAAAAACGGGGTGGCTGGGCTGGCCGGGACAATGGCGAAAGCCATCAGAGCGACCGTGATGATCGATGCGGTCAGACCTGCTGCGATGCGAGCGCCTGCCGTGCCGCCGAGGTCAAAGAACGAGTACATTTTTTCTGTTTCCTTTCAAGGTTGGATTGGACTTAGGCGAGGCCGGGGCTGCCGGGGATGATCGCGTAAGCGAAGAACGAGGCCGAAACGATCACCGAAAATGCTGCGGCGAAAATGCGAACTCCGGTTTCGTTGGTAGGCATGATGTTTTTCCTTTCGAGAGAATGTTGGCGATCAAGCCATCAGCGAAGGGCTGGCAGGGATGATTGCGTAAGCGAAGAAAGCGGCCGAAATTGCGACAGAGAAGGCAGCGGCAGCGAAGCGATTGGAAAGATCAGATACGAACATTGTTTGGTCTCCTGTTTGAGTTTTTCAGTGTCTTTCGGGATAATCCCTTGGGACACCCGATACATTGCAGGAGGTGTGCCAAACTCGGAGATTGGCGGAATTCTGGGCTTTTCACGGTCGGCGAACCTGAACGGTGGCTTAACAAATCCTACAGATTGGGAAATTTCGCCACCTGTTGGGATTGGTCATTTCGACCCGCTCCGCACTGGCCTTTAGCGCGCGCCATGCTACCGCATTTGGGCACATGGCTCTGACCCGGATTACTCTCCAGAATTTCCGTAACCACTCCTCCAGCGAGCTGGTGGACACCGCGCATTTTAACCTATTGGTAGGCGACAACGGGGCTGGAAAGACCAACGTGCTGGAGGCCCTCTCGCTGCTCAGTCCGGGGCGGGGATTGCGGCGCGCCAATCTTGCCGAGCTGGCCCGCAAGACCGATCCAAGCGCAGCCGCCGGCGCTTTTGCTATCGGCGCGAGCTTGATCGAGCAGGGGCAAACTTCCGCGCGCCTCGGCACCTACACCGAAGTTGAGCGGCCGACACGCCGCCTAGTGCGGATCAACGGTGCGGAGGCAAGCGCCAGCGCGTTGTCGGAATGGCATGCGGTTTCGTGGCTGACGCCAGCAATGGATGGGCTCTTTACGGACAGCGCGGGAGAACGGCGACGATTTGTCGATCGCTTGACGCTCGCAGTGGAACCCGCTCACGCAAAGAGCGTCTCGGCACTGGAAAACGCCCTGCGAGAACGCAACAAGCTGCTGGAAACAGGCGGCGATGCGCGGTGGCTCGATGCAATCGAAGCGCAGGCAGCGCAGCATGGCGCGGTGGTTTCACAAAACCGTGCGCGGCTTGTTTCCGAGCTCGCCGATGAATTGAGCGCCCTCCCCCCCGAACCTTTTGCACGCCCGATCTTAGCCTACCGCCCTGGCGGCCCGACCGATGTCGCCGGTCTTCTTGCGGAATTCGCGCGCGCCAGACCGCGTGACCGAGCGGCAGGTCGCGCGCTCACAGGCCCACATCGGGACGAGCTTGAAGTCGTGATGGCGTCAACGGGGGTTGCCGCAGCGTCCTGTTCGACGGGCGAGCAGAAGGCGATGCTCATTGCGATTACGCTGGCACAGGGCGTGTTGGCATCTTCCGGCCGACCGAGCGTGCTCCTGCTCGATGAAGTCGCAGCACATCTCGATCCGGTACGCCGCGCAGAACTGTTCCGACGGCTCGGCCAGGGTCAGGCTCAGGTTTGGATGACCGGAACCGAGCTGGCTCCGTTTGCGGACATCGAAAACTCGGCAGCAATCTGGCGCGTGAGCGGCGGGACGCTTAAGCGCCTCTAGACGCTCTTCAGGCCGCGTCGCGCCTCTCCTCGGTTTCGGGAAGTGCCGCTTGCACCTCGTCCACTGTCGAAGCGACCAATTCCTCAATCCCTTGCTCAGTCGGATGGATCCGATCCGACTGGAACAGTGATGGGTTCTGGTAGATGTCCTCGAGCCAGAACGGAATGAGCGCAGCATCATATTGCTCGGCTAGTTCACCGTAGAGCGCATCGAAATCGGCCTGGTATTCGGGCCCGTAATTCGGCGGAGCGCGCATACCCATCAGCAGCACGGGAATGTCGCGGCTCTGCAATTCTTCCATCATTGCAGCGAGATTGGCTTTAGTCTCGGCAGGAGACAGGCCACGAAGCAAATCGTTACCGCCGAGCTCGAGGATGAACAGGTCGGGTTTTTCCTGCTGCGCATCAAGCGTGAATTCGAGCCTTTGGAGACCGGCAGCGCTTGTATCGCCCGATACCCCTGCATTGACCGTCGCCGCATTCACGCCCTTTGCGCGCAGCGCCGCTTCGAGCTTGGCAGGATAGCTGTCCGATTTATCGACGCCGTATCCGGCAAACAGGCTGTCCCCGAATGCAAGGATTCGGACTTCCGGACCCATGACCGGGATTGCGGGCAAGTCACCCTCGGTACGCGCGGCACCGGATGCAGGAACCTGCACCGCGTCCTCGGCACTTTCGCTGCACCCTACCAATGCCAGCGGTGCCGCCATCGCCACCGACATAACAGCAAAAACCGGTTTCATTTTCGACCAAGTGCGTTCGTGCATCTATCAGTCCCTCAGGTGGGTATCTTGTTGAGAGCCCTCCCCTATGCCATCTGGTGCCTGTGACCAATACTTCTTCTGGCGACCCACTCGCCATCTCCGCCCGCAATCTCACCCTGACGCTTGGCAGCAATGCCGCGCCGACTGAAATCCTGCGCGGTATCGACCTCGACATCGCCAAGGGAGAGGTCGTTGCGCTGCTCGGCCCTTCCGGATCCGGCAAAAGCTCGCTGATGGCAGTGCTTTCCGGCCTCGAACGCGCAACCGGGGGCGGCCTGACCGTTGCCGGGGCAGATTTCTCCGGCATGGATGAAGACGGACTTGCGCACGCGCGGCGCGGTCGCATCGGGATCGTGCTGCAGGCGTTTCACCTGCTGCCCACCATGACCGCGACCGAAAATGTGGCGACTCCCATGGAGCTGGCCGGATCGGACGATGCACAGCCCCGCGCCAAGGCGGAGCTTGAAGCGGTCGGTCTGGGTCACCGCACCGATCATTATCCGACACAGCTTTCCGGCGGCGAACAACAGCGCGTTGCCATCGCACGCGCCATCGCGCCGCGGCCCGAGCTGATATTCGCCGACGAACCTACCGGAAATCTCGACGTCAGCACCGGAGAGGAAATCGTTAAGCTGCTATTCGAACGGCGCGCCGAGACGGGTGCCACTCTGCTGGTCATCACCCATGACAAGAGCCTCGCACAAAAGTGCGAGCGCGTGCTGACGATGGCAGACGGTGTGATCGTATCCGACACGAAGAACGCCAAGACCGCCGCCGCATGAGCGAGACCGGCGATCTCACCTGGAGCGGCGCCTGGCGCATTGCCCGGCGCGACCTCAATGCGCGTTTCCGCGGTTTGCGGCTGCTGCTTGTCTGCATTTTTCTCGGCACGGGTGCGCTAGCCGCGATCGGGACGCTTACAGCTGCAATCGAGCGTGAGCTTGCTGCGAGCGGGCAGGTGTTGCTCGGCGGCGATCTCGAGGTGGAGGTGTGGCAGCGCGATCTGACGCCCGAAGAACAGGCGGCCCTCGGTGAATACGGGACGCTGTCCGGCGGCACGCGCTTGCAGGCTATGGCGACCGCAGGCAGCGGCGATGACAGCCGCGCTGCGCCCGTCGAGCTGAAAGCGGTTGACGACAGCTGGCCGCTCTATGGCACTCTCACCCTGGCCGATGGCAGCGAGACCGGCGCGCCAACGGGCACCGACGCCTATCTGGCGCGCGGCGCTCTCGACAGGCTCGAGATAGAGATCGGCGACCGCTTTACCGTCGGCACGGTAGAACTGACTGCAGCGGGCGTTATTGAAAACGAGCCTGACCGTCTGTCCGAAGGGTTTCAGCTCGGCCCGACAGTGCTCGTCGCGGAGCAAGTGCCCTTGGATGGGGGACTGCTGCAACCCGGGTCGCTGTATCAGAGCAAATACCGCGTCGCCTTCGACGATCTCGGCGAAGACCCCGAAGTTATCGAGGAAGAGCTGACGGCGGCATTTCCGAATGCGGGCTTCGACTTTCGCAGCCGCGACCGCGCGTCACCCGGCGCAGACCGGTTTGTCCGGCAGATGAGCGACTTTCTGACCCTCGTGGGCCTCGCGGCGCTCGTAATTGCCGGGATCGGTATCGCCGGTGGGGTCTCATCCTATCTCGATGCGCGCCGCACCAGCATCGCGACGCTCAAGGTGCTGGGTGCTTCCTCGCGCGATATCGTCCGTATCTATGCCATCCAGATCGGAGTGGCCGCATTTATCGGCAGCGCCGCTGGCCTGGCGACCGGCGTTCTGATCACACCGCTGCTCGGCTCTGCGCTCGAAGGGTTGTTACCGGTCGAAAGCGGCTTCGTCATAGAGCCTGCGCCATTGCTGCTCGCGGGCGCTTACGGATTGCTGGTCGCGTTTGCCTTTGCCGCTGCTCCACTGCTCAGAGCGCGATCTTTCCCGGCAATGGCGCTCATGCGCTCGCGCGTCGTGCCGCTATCGCGTGACAAGCGGGCGCTGGTGGCGACCGCAGCCGGTATCGCCGCCATCTGCGCGCTCGCGCTCTTGACGACAGCGCAGCCACTGCTGTCGGGCGGGTTCCTGATCGGAGCCGGAGGTGCGCTGATCGCGCTCGCCGCGCTTGGACTGCTGATCCAATACATCGCCCGGAGGCTGCCGCGCCCATCCAACCCTCTTCTGCGCTCGGCGCTGTCCAACATCCATCGCCCCGGCGCACCGACCGGCTCGCTCGTCACTGCACTCGGTTTCGGGCTGGCCGCATTTGTGCTGCTGGCGGCGATCCAGTCTGCCATCGATGGCAACATTCAGAGCCGCGTCCCGCGCGAGGCACCCGATTACTTCGTGCTCGACGTGCCCGTAGATGGCAAGGACCGCTTCGAAGAGCTGATCACCACGCGCTATCCTGATGCCATGATCCGTACCGTTCCGACGATGCGCGGATCGGTGCTTGCATACGGCCCACAAGATTCAATGATCCGCGTCGCCGATCTTGAGGAATTACCGGAGGGCGCATGGGTCCTTCGCGGAGAACGCGGGATAACCTACGCCGACGCCATCCCGGAGGGAAATCGCGTTGTCGAAGGGGAATGGTGGGACGAAACCTATCGAGGTGAGCCGCTCGTCTCCATCGACGCCGAATTCGCCGAATCCGTAGATCTGGCCATTGGCGATTATCTCACCATCGGGATACTTGGAACCGAGCGCGACGTCCGCATCGCCAATATCCGCGAAATCGACTGGGAGAACATGGGATTCAACTTCACTCTGGTCTTTTCGAGCAATGCGATTGCAGATGCGCCGCATAACCTTTCGGCGACGGTCGAATTGTCCGACACTGCAGACACACAAGCGCAAGGATCGTTGCTGCGCGATCTGGTGCAGGAGTTCCCATCGAGTTCGGTCGTCGAGGTTGGCGAGGTACTCACCGAAGCGCGCACCATCCTTCAGCAAGTCAGCCTCGCAACCCTCGCCGCGGCGGCGGTCGCAGTTCTTGCCGGGCTTGCGGTGCTGATGGGTGCGATCGCAGCTGCACGCGCGGCGCGGATGTACGACACAGTCGTGCTGCGCGTGTTGGGTGCGAGCAGACGCCAGATTCTGCTCATGCAGCTTGCCGAATACGGGCTAATCGCGCTCGCCCTTGCTGGCGTCGCCTTGGCGCTGGGATCCACGCTTGGGTGGGTCATAATCACGCAGCTGTTCGAATTCGACTGGCTTCCCGATTGGGGGGAAGTGCTGGCGGTGCTGGGGCTAGGCCTGTTCATGGTTCTCGCCTTTGCCTTGGGCGGATCGCTACCTTTGCTGCGGGCGAAACCGGCACAGGCTCTCAGAGAGCTTTAGCGCGTCGGCAACCACGGGCCGGTCACCTCGTTCCCTTCGCTGCGCAAACACCCCGGACGTGCGTCATTCGAACACCGACATGTCGACCGCGCCTTCCCCCGGAGCGGCCTTCAGGACAAGCGTGCTCGCGATCAAATCGTGCAGGCCCTGCTTCCGTTCGGTGAACGCGGCCATGATGAAGCCGATCAAAAGGATGATTGCCGACAAGATTTTTGCAAAATAGCGACCAGCTGCACGCAGCGCGGAAATCCGACGACCGTCTGTATCGGTCACGATCAGTCCGAGCGCCCGCTTGCCCGGCGTTCCCTGCATATGTGAGGCCTCAAAGCCGACGAAATAAGCAATCCCTATGACCAGGCTGATCAGGTCGAATGCCCCAAGTTCGGCATCCGCACCGGTGCTGAAAAGCGCCACTCCCGTCAGCACCCCCAATACCACGCCAACCAAGGCCAGAATCACTGTGTCGATGATGTAGGCGAGCAGCCTTATCCAGAAACCGGCATAAATCATTGTCGATACTCCGCTTCAACGGTTGGAAGCCATGCCAACGCTGTTGAAGCCGCTGTAGCTAACGATCCTTGGCACATCGTAAATGAAAAGGCCCCGCCGTTTTACCGGCGAGGCCTTTCTTGTCTTGGATCGGTCTGATCGGGCGATCAGAACTTGAAGCGTACGACGCCGCCATAGGTGCGCGGTGCGTTCGGGTAACCCGAAACAGTGCCGCCCTGAGCCACGCCATCGAACACCGTCAGGATGTATTCGTCATCAAGAAGGTTACGCGCGAATGCGCCAACTTCGAGACCGTTGTTCAACGCCAGTGTCACAGACGCGTTCACGAGGTTGACCTCGCGGCGGAAGATTTCGGTTCCGCCCCGCGCAAAGTTGAACGTCGGCAGACCGTTGTTGATGTCGGTGTTGCTTTCGTGGTTGTAATCGATGCGATTGATAAGCCGCGTACCGCTGGCCCATTCGTGCGTGTAGGTCGCCGAAGTCGCAATCGACCACGATGGGATACCGCCCGGACGTGCGCCGCTCAGATCCCCAAGAACGCTGTTCGGGAAGCTGTCGAAGACTGGATCGAGGTGCGTCGCCGCAAAGGTCAGAACCAGACCGTCAACCGGGTTGATCGTGGTGTCGAGCTCGAACCCGCGAACCGATTGTTGACCGGCGTTAAGCAGTGTGAAGCCAAGCCCGGTAAAGACGAAGCTCTGGAAGTTTTCGATAGTCTGATCGAACAATGCGAGGTTGATGCCAACCCCTTCCCACTGAGCCTTCAGGCCGATCTCGTAAACCTCCGCCTCTTCAGGCGCTGCGAAACGGCTACCCGTGCTGAGGTTGGGCGTTGCGATCCCGGCATCGGTGATCGGCGAGGATGGCGCGAGGAATGTCGATCCGCGAGCCGCACTCGGGCCTGGTCCCGGGGTGAAGTCAGCAGGCGTCGGCCGGCTGTCACGCGACAGGTTGACTGAACTCGCCTTGAAGCCGGTCGCGTAACTTGCGTAGACGTTGACTTCGTTGGACACCTGATACGCCGCGCGGAACAGGTATGTGAACTCGTCATCGTTGGTTTCACCCGGTTCGACAACGTTCGGTACGTCCAGGAACCCGGTCTGGAATTGCAGTGCCGAGAGACCCAGGAAAGGGTTGGTCGCAGGATCGAGCGCCGCCGCGGCAAGTCCTTGCTGCTGTGCTGCCGGAAGCGTCAAAAACGCATCGCGCGAAGTGACAGCACCCATGGTCGCCGCAGTGATGAAAGCGTCGACCACGTTCACATTGGCAAGCGGATCGGGTGCCACCGTGTTGATGATGAAGTCTTTCTGGTCATCGGTGTAGTTGAAGCCCGCAGTGATGACGAAACCGTCAAACGGCTCGAAATCGACAGTACCGAAAATCGAGTACGATTCATTGTCGAGAGCGAACAGTTCACTGCTGAGAAGGTCGCCACCGAGAATGCTCCCGATCGGGAAGCCCGCACCTGCTTCTGCAGCCTGCAATGCGGCTTCACCCGCAGCGATCTGCTGTGCTGCGGTGATCCCTGGAATTTGCGAACCGATAAGCAACGGCTGCGCTGCAAATGCAGCGCCACTTGCCGCGCTGAACGCCGCGAAATCGCGGAAGTCTTCACCGATAGTCAGCGAGCTGTTCTGCTCGATGGATTCGTCGAAATAGTAGGCACCGAGCAGGAAGTTGATCGGGCCATCGAAATCCGATGCGATGCGCAGTTCCTGGGTGAACGTGTCGACCGCCTGGTCGCGCGTTTCGACCGAAAGGTCTGCGCTGGTGAAGTCAATGTCCTGATTGAAGAAGTTGCGCAGCTCGCGATAGGCCGTGATCGAAGTGACCGAAATCGGGCCGGAGCTCCAGTCGATCTGTGCCGAGATACCGTAGTTCTCGTTCTCATTGACCGGTGCAACGTTAAGGAAGTTGTCGAAGCTGAAGAAATCGCTCGGGAACTGTCCACCGACAGCAGTGATTGCATCGGCAGTCGACGGGCCGACGATCAAGTTGCTGGTCTGGCAGCAAACCTCGTCGATCTCGGAATAGTCACCGATAAGACGAACACTGAGATCAGGCGTTGGCTCGATCAGCAACTGGCCGCGTACCGTGTAGCGGTTACGATCGTTGATCTCTTCGTTCAGGTTGATGATTTCCCCGAAACCATCGCGGTTCTGGTATGATCCATCGACCGAGAAAGCGATCACGTCGTTGATCGGTCCGGTAATGTCACCCTTCAGGAAAACCTGATTGAAATTGCCGTAGACCGCCTCGACGCTGCCGCCGAATTCGAACTGTGGTGGACGTGTGACGACCGAGATCACGCCAGCGGAAGCGTTCTTACCGAACAGGGTCGATTGCGGACCGTTTAGGACTTCGATGCGCTGCACATTCGCGAGATCGTTCAAGGCAGAAGCCGAACGCGAACGGAACACGCCGTCGATGAATACACCGACAGAAGGCTCAATACCGAAGTTGTTATCGCCGTTACCAAAACCGCGAATGATGAAAGTGGATGCTGAAGATGTCTGCAGCTGGCTGACACGCAGCGACGGTGCCACGGTCTGAAGGTCGAGGACGTCCCGGATCTGAGCCTGCTCGAGCGTCTCACCGCTCGTTACGGAAACCGAAATCGGCGTTTCCTGTAGGGTCTGTTCCCGCTTGGACGCGGTAACGATGATAACGTTGCTGCTGCCCTCGTCTTCGAGTGTCAGTTCATCAGCATCATCGCTATCGGCAAGAACGCTGTTGTCCTGAGCAAAAGCAGCACTTGGCAAGGCGACTGCGAAAGCGGCAGCACCTGCAAGCAACGTAAAACGGTACGACCCGGCCGAGCCGGAAGAAATAGAACGCATGGAAGCTCCTCTCCAATATCCCCCTCGAGTGTCGGTTGCCGTAACGGCGCGCATCCCAGATACGCTTGACCTTCCTCTCGATTAGCTAATCTAATAGGCGAGCCTCGCGGCAGCGACAAGCATCAAGCCCGCAGTAAACCTCGGGAATTGGGGCATTGTTGCAACACCGACACACTGCCGTGATCACAACATACAGCGCAGATAATCGTCAGAGCTTGCCCAATGCGCGCTCCTACGCTAGGCGCGCTGCGCATGTTGCGTTGCAGCACCAAGAGGGATCAATCGGCGAATGCCGTAGCGTCACCTCAACTGTCGCAAACCCGCCACATACCTGCATTAACCCGCGCGTCACCCTGCGTTTCGGCCGATCCCACCTTTCGATCGGTCTCTTGACTGGAATTTTTAGACATGTCCTCCTCCTTGCGAAATATCGCGATCATTGCCCACGTCGACCACGGAAAGACCACGCTCGTCGACCAGCTGTTCCGCCAATCGGGCACGTTTCGCGACAACCAGCGGATCGAAGAACGCGCGATGGATTCGGGCGATCTCGAAAAGGAACGCGGGATCACCATCCTCGCGAAGTGCACCAGCGTCGAGTGGGAGCATGACGGCGAGACGACCCGTATCAACATCGTGGACACGCCCGGACACGCCGACTTTGGTGCCGAGGTCGAGCGTATCCTGAGCATGGTGGACGGGGTTATCCTGCTGGTTGACAGCGCCGAGGGCGCGATGCCGCAGACGAAGTTCGTAACCGGGAAAGCGCTGGCGCTAGGCCTGAAGCCGATCGTCGTCGTCAACAAGATCGACCGTCCCGATGGCCGCCCGCAGGAAGTGCTCGACGAAGTGTTCGACCTGTTTGCCAGCCTCGATGCGAGCGATGAGCAGCTGGACTTCCCATCGTTGTTTGCATCGGGCCGCGATGGTTACGCCAGCGACGACGAAAGCGCGCGCGAAGGCACGTTGGAGCCGCTGTTCAAGCTCATCACGCAGCACGTCCCTGCCCCAGGTCTGGATACAGAAGGCAAGTTCAGCTTCCTTGCAACCCTGCTTGACCGCGATAACTTCATGGGCCGCGTCATCACAGGCCGCGTCCAGTCCGGCACGATTAACGTCAACGACCCGATTCACGCGATCGACATGGACGGCAACGTGATCGAGACCGGTCGCGCAACCAAGCTGATGAGCTTCGACGGGCTGGAGCGGGTGCCGGTCGAAAGCGCGAAGGCAGGCGACATCATCGCGCTTGCCGGACTTGAAAAGGCGACCGTCGCCAACACCATTTGCGATCCGTCGGTCACCGAACCGATTGCCGCACAGCCAATCGATCCGCCGACGCTGGCCATGCGTTTTGCCGTCAATGACAGCCCTCTTGCGGGGCGCGAGGGCGACAAGGTCACGAGCCGCATGATCCGCGATCGCCTGCTGCGCGAAGCAGAAACCAATGTCGCCATCCGCGTGACCGAAGCCGATGACAAGGACGCTTTCGAAGTTGCTGGCCGCGGCGAGCTCCAACTCGGCGTGCTGATCGAGACCATGCGCCGCGAAGGTTTCGAACTGGGGATCTCGCGTCCGCGCGTTCTGCTTCGCGAAGAAGATGGACAGAAGATGGAGCCGTACGAAACAGTCGTGATCGATGTCGATGACGAGCACTCCGGCACGGTCGTCGAGAAGATGCAGCGCCGCAAGGCAGATCTCACGGAAATGCGCCCTTCCGGCCAGGGGAAGACCCGCATCACTTTCTCCGCCCCTTCGCGCGGCCTTATCGGCTATCATGGCGAATTCCTGTCCGATACGCGCGGCACGGGGATCATGAACCGCCTGTTCGAAAAATATGGCCCGTACAAAGGCGCGATCGAAGGCCGTATCAACGGCGTCCTCATTTCCAACGGCGACGGCGAGGCGAACGCATATGCGCTCAACATGCTGGAGGAGCGCGGCGAGCTGTTTGTTGCCCCGCAAATGAAGCTGTATGAAGGCATGGTCATCGGCGAGAACGCGAAACCAGACGATCTCGAAGTCAATCCCATGAAAGCGAAACAGCTTTCCAACGTCCGGTCCACGGGCAAGGACGACGCGATCCGCCTCACCCCGCCGCGTCGCATGACGCTCGAGCAGTCGATCGCCTATATCGACAATGACGAGATGGTTGAGGTAACCCCGCAATCAATCCGCTTGCGCAAGACATTGCTGTGCCCGCACGAGCGGAAGAAGGCGAAGCGCAAAAAGGACGTCTGAGCCGCGGCGCTAGTTCGCGTTGAGATCGCCTCGGACGAGCGCTTCCTTGTCTTTCATCCTGCTCGTGATGAAGTCGGCCACCGCGCGTATGCGCGGGGTCTGCTTGAGATCAGGGTGAGTGAGCACCCAGAAATCCTGCTGGGGCACAGGCGCCTGCGCGGAAAGGCGGACTAGGTTCGGTTGCGGGTCGGCCATGAAACACGCCCCCCGGCCAAGCCCCTTCCCTGCAACCAGTGCAAGGTGCCGCACCGATATATCGTCGATTACGAGTTCGATGGGGGCTTCAGGATAGGGCGAGCTTTCGCGCCAACCCGGCCAATATCCATCCGAGGCCGGGGCAATCCAGCGCAGCTCCTTGCGCGGTGTCGAAGCGAGATATTCGCGATCGGCATAATACGTCACGCAATTCGGGAACAGCCGCCGGCCGACAAGATGGCCGGGTGGCTCATGTGCGCCGCGAACCACGACATCCGCCTCCAACCGGTCGAGATCGACGAAGCGAGAACTGGTCTGCACGCGCAACTCGATTTGCGGAAACAGCTTTCCAAATTCGAAGAGGTCATCAAGCAGTAGGTACTGCGCGACTGGCTCCGACAAGGAAAGGTTGACCACGCCCGACAAATCCTGATCGACCGCCTTCTGGTGGCGAGCACCTGCCAAGGTCAGCCCCTCGATCCGCTGCGCCACGTCAATCAGAGCGGTGCCGAGCGGCGTCGCGCGATATCCATTGGGATTTTTTTCGAACACTCGGCCGCGCGCGTGTTCAATGCTGGCAAGGCGGCGCGATACGGTCGTGTGCGTCAGGCCAAGTTCCAACGCCGCCGCCCGCAATGTGCCGGCCCGGGCCAGTGCGAGTATCAGTCGGTAATCATCCCAATCGTTCATTGGAACGTTTTTGCACCATCAACCGAGAAATTCTAGCCGATACTTCACCCTCTGACCCGGTCATGGTGCGTAAATCAACCAACTCAGTGCGGAGCACTACTATGCCAGAGTTCAACACACTTCCGCTTTTAACGACCGCGGCAGCTGCCGGACTGCTCGCCGCGTGCGGCAGTCCGCTTGTTCCAAAATCCGCGCTAGCACAACCGACCGAGGCTCCTGCGCGTGCCGGATTCACTGTGGACTTGGATAAAGGTGATGTGCTGCAGGTCATTGCTCCGCAGTCGCGAGAGGACGGAGCCAGCACACGCGAGGCCTATTATCGGCAAACAATTCCAGCAGCCGAAGCGCTCGGCTTTCAGCGCCACGGTCAGCTCAATGTGCGGCAAAAGGTAATCAGCGATTGGGATCCGGGCGCTTTCATCTTCTTCTCGTGGCCGGACCAGCCGAGCCTTACCGCATTCGAGGCACGCCCCGAATGGCCATCGGTCTTAGCCACCCGTTCCAACGGGTGGGAAGAACTCCGGATTTTCAGCCTCGAACTCAAGCAAGACCTAGAATTGCAGTTCGATCCGGAAAAGCATTACACGGTCGTAGTCGCTTGGCTCAACTCGGATGGGAATGCCGATTACGATCGGTACCTCGACGGGATCGAACCAGCGATGGCGCGAGCCGGAGGGCGCTTCGTCCACAAGCTGCGTGGTCCATCGATGGAGGCGCTGGATGCGCCGCCCGGTGCGCCTGGCCAGATCACGTTCGTCGAATGGGACAGCACCGATGGCTTCGCGCAGGTCCAGCAATCGCCCGAATACCGCGCACACCAACAATACTTCGCATCCGGGGTGGAACGGTTCGAATTTTACTGGCTCGAAACGCCGCGATAGGACTGCTGTCATTGGTCATCTCCGCGTAGAATAAACTCAGCCATTTCCGATGAAGGCACGCACGATCCCCACGGCGGCCAAGCAGGCCGCTGGATGCAGACTTGGTCAGAACAATTCGAGCCTTGCGTTGATCCCAATGGTTACAAGCAAGGTCTGCCAGTTTACAGACGCTGGCATTTCTAGGGCTTGCCACCGTGTGCTCGACACCTACGATGCCCTTCCTCGTATAAGAATGTCCCATAATGACCATGAGATGATCGCTTGAGAACCAGCCTCCAGCTCCCATGTCAGTCTGATGGCCTGACGACGAAATATTTGTGAGAGCAACAATCTTGTCGAAGCGTCGGCACGCCATTTACCTTATGCTTTGTGCACTGTTGCTCGTATTTGAGGTCGCCCCGAATTACGCCCAATCACAAAGCGCCTGCGATCTCCTGTTGGCAGACCTGCCCCCGCGAGGGCCTGAAAGATTGGAAGCAGGGAGCACGTGCGTTTCAGAACTGCCCACTCTCCCGGCGGCAGATCAATCGCGCATCGTGCGTCACTATGCGCGGCAATTGCCCGATTACATCAATCCTGCGGAAATCGACGCTCTGGTATCCCGGCTCGACCCCGATATTTCTCTGCCGCTCGCTGCCTACGCTGCCCGATATTCTGCGATTGGCCCCGGCGAAGAGCGGTCTCGGCAAGTTGCGGATATCGTAAGAAGAGCCGATCAGCGAGGTGATACGCTGGCGAGAGCACATATAGAATTCGTCGTTGCCGCGCGTATTTTTCGAAGAGGCGGTGATAGTGCCGCGATGGAACGACACCTTGAGCGTGCGTTTGCCTACGCGGTGGCGGCGGATGCGGTCGGCCTGTTCCCGTACATCACCAATTCGCTCGCTGTGCGCGCCAAGATCGATGGCGAGTACGATCTGGCAATTACCCGCTATCGGGCGGCCCTGAAACAGTTCGAGCTGATCGGCGACCTGGGATCGACCGGCATCGCCTATGCCAATATCGCCAATATCTTCTCAGATTTGGGAGACAATCAGCAGGCGACAGAAATGAATCGCCGAGCGATAGAAATCTACAGGGAGCACTCACCCGAACAAGAGCAGAGGCTCGCGACTGCTTATACCAATCTTGGTACCACCTATTCGGCTGAACAAAAGCACGACGAAGCGATCGCTGCATTCGAACAGGCGAGGAGGTATAGTGATCGGCTCGACACGCGCAGGCTGGATGGCCTGATAAATTACCAGAACGCATTGGCGCTTTTTGCCATGGGAAATCGCAGTGAAGCGATCGAAATGGCCGAACAGTCGATCAATGAAACTCTCGAACATCGCGATCCATCGGAGGCTGCAACAGCGCTCAACTGGCTCGCCGCTCGTTACCTCGAAAATGAAGAGCTTATCGCGACACAGCAGGCGCTCGACCGTGCCAGAGCGATCATGGAACCCGATCAACAAGGCGCGGATGGCCTGCTGGCCAATCCCGGCAACACCTATTGGGCACAGGAGTATGCCCAGAGTATGGGTTCGCTGCTTGTCGCGCTCGGTCGAAAGAGCGAGGCCTCGGAATACTTCGATGTCGCGCTGCAGCTGAGCAATGAACGCTTCGAACGTGAAAAACTGAGCGCTGTCGTAAACAGCGAGCTCTTGTTCGAAGTTCGCGATCGAGATCTGCGCCTTCAGTTGATGGAGGACAACGCCACCATTGCAGAACTTGAACTGCGACAATCTCGGTTACAGCTGCTTGTTGCGATCGCCGCAGCGCTGGTTATCGCGATGGTCGGTTTGGTCCTGTATCGCTCCTACCGCGAGCAAAAACGCGAGGCGAAAGCGAAACACGTTTTCTTCAATGAAATCCATCATCGCACCAAGAACAATCTGCAACTGCTCTCGAGCGTGCTGAACCTTGAGGCGCGGCGAGCCGATAACAAAGAGGGCGGTCCCGGCAGCCGCGAAAGTGCAGCGAACCGGGCGCGGCTGATGGCTCTCGTCCACGATCACATCTACGCTGACGAAGCTCTTAACTCGACAATGTTGGATCTCCACGAATTCATTGATGACCTCATGGTCCTTCTGGAAGGAAGTTTGGGCCGCGAGGATATCGCGCTCACTTGGCGCGTGGATTGCAACCGCCTTGACGTTAATGAACTAACCCCGCTCGGCTTGCTGATTAGCGAGCTCGTCACCAACGCGTACAAGCATGGCTTTACCGACAGCGGCGGGACGGTGAATGTACTCTTGGAATCGCATAAAGCGGGCTTCCGTCTGGTGGTGGAGGACGATGGCTGCGGTTTTTCAGGGGACCCCATGGTCCGCAAGTCAGGGAGTTTGGGCCTGACCTTGGTCGACGACCTGGTCGAGCAGCTCGATGCGACCTGCGATGTCGAAACCGGCCGTGATGGAACACGTTGGATTATCGTATCGCGCGCTAAATCCTGATCGAAGCGAGCATTCAGATACGGGCAGCAGTGCTGCCAATGTCGGAAACCACTCACCGAACTTAGCCCTCGCGTCCGTGACCCGTTGTCCCAGCGGTTCAGTGGCCAAACCATGCGCTCCCTGTTAGGCGCGCTTGCATCATGAACACCGCCACCCTCGCCTCGCTCGCCGCCTATTTTGTCCTAATGATCGGCATCGGTATCTACGCCTGGCGCAAATCGACTTCGGACAGCGAGGGATATCTGCTCGCCGGGCGCAACCTGCCGCCGTCCGTCGCTGCATTGTCGGCCGGAGCGAGCGACATGTCCGGCTGGCTGCTTCTCGGCCTGCCTGGCGCGCTTTACGCTGCTGGTCTGGTAGAGGCGTGGATCGGCATTGGTCTGTTCGTGGGCGCGGTTGCCAACTGGTTCATCGTCGCCCCGCGCCTGCGCGAGCAAACGGAAAGGTTTGGCAATGCGCTCACGATCCCGCAATTCCTAGCCAATCGCTTCCCGGACAAGGCGATAGCGCTGCGTGTCATCTCCGCTATCGTTATCGTTGTATTCTTCACCGTCTACACCGCCGCAGGTCTGGTAGGCGGAGGCAAGTTGTTCGAAACCGCGTTTGCCGGGCTGCTCCCCGGCGTCGGAATGAGCGATTACATGCTCGGGATCTTCATCACGGCAGGCATCGTCTTGGCCTATACGATGGTCGGCGGTTTTCTGGCAGTCAGCCTCACCGATTTCGTCCAGGGTATCATCATGATGCTGGCTCTGGTCATCATGCCACTGGTCGTGATGTTTGGCAGCGGCGGCGATGCGGGCGGTTCGATTGCCGATGTGCCTGTGCCGGGATTTCTGAGCCTCACCGAAGGGCTTACTGCGCTCGGCTTCATCAGTGCAGTCACCTGGGGTCTCGGCTATTTTGGGCAGCCGCATATCATCGTGCGCTTCATGGCCATCGATACGGTCGCCAAGGTCGCCCGCGCGCGAAACTACGGATTGAGTTGGATGGCAATTTCGCTGATGGGCGCGATCGCCATGGGCCTCGCCGGACGTGCCTATGCGGAGCGAAATGGACTGGTTGTGGAAGATCCCGAAACGATCTTCATCATCCTGTCCGAATTGCTTTTCCATCCGCTCATCACAGGCTTTCTGTTCGCCGCGTTGCTGGCCGCGATCATGAGCACGATTTCATCGCAATTGCTGGTATCTTCGAGTTCCTTGACCGAGGATTTCTACCGCCTGTTCCTGCGCAAGCAGGCCAGCGAAACCGAAGCGGTCAATGTCGGCCGCGTCTGCGTCGCGCTGGTAGCGATTGCAGCGATTGTGATCGCAAGCAATCCGGACAGCCAGGTGCTCGGACTGGTCGCGAATGCGTGGGCAGGTTTTGGGGCGGCATTCGGTCCACTTATCATACTTTCACTGACATGGCGGGGCATGACCGGCGCGGGCGCAGTGGCCGGGCTGGTGACCGGAGCGCTTGTCGCCGGACTTTGGATCGCGTTCGGCTTCAACGCCGATTTTGTCGGCGGTCAGGGCCTGTATGAAATTGTGCCGGGATTCGTCGCCGCATGGCTGGCGATTGTCACCGTAAGCAAGGCGACGCAGGCGGGTACGCGCCAGGTGCCGGCGGAATAAACTTGCGCAGGCCTGTAACTTTGTAGGGGAGAAGGGCGAATTCCATGGTGAACTTGCCGGCGCTTTGCCGGTTTATTTTTAGGACCCTGGAGCCCCTTTTCACATGACCCGACTGTTCATTCTTATCGCCACAATTGCGGCCGCCGTCGTCGGCGCGATGCAATTGTCCGCCGCCGCCAATACCGATGGCTGGCAAGTCTACGACGAAGCCGAATTTGTTATGGCGCAAGGCAAAGGCAAGACGATCGTCGTCGATGTCTACGCCAATTGGTGCCCGACCTGCCGCGCGCAGGCTCCGATCATGGACGAGCTTCGCGCCGAGAAGCAGAGCGGCGACGTGCTTTTCGTCAAAGTCGATTTCGATGAGGAGAAAGACTTCCTTCGCCAGCATCGCATCCCGCGCCAGTCCACCATCCTGGTGTTCGACGGCGAAGCCGAAGTGATGCGGTCCATCGCGGAAACCGATAGGACCCGGCTGCGTCAGAAGGTGCTCGGCGCGCTCTGACGCGCCGGCCATCAATCTCGGGCTGATCTGTAATGTTCGTTAGTGCATTTCTGTCTTTCGTCGCCGGGTTGGTGACGATCCTCAATCCGTGCGTGCTTCCGCTGGTGCCGATCCTAGTTGCTTCGGCGCTCGGCAAGAGCCGGTTCGGCCCACTTGCGCTGGCGGGCGGACTGGTGACGAGCTTTACACTGTTCGGCTTTACCGTGATCGCGTTCGGATATTCGCTCGGCATCAACGAGCAAGCCGTGCGTGTGTTTGCGGGAGCCATGTTGGCCGCAGCCGGATTTGTTCTGCTCGTGCCGCAGGCGCAGGCTGCGCTGACAGCAGCGGCCGCCCCAGTAGCGAATTTCGGCAATCAGCGCCTCGCGAAACTGAGCGGAGACGGCGCGGGCGGCCAGTATGCCATCGGGTTGCTGCTCGGGATTGTCTGGGCGCCCTGCGTCGGCCCCACGCTCGGCGTGGCAATTGCCGCCGCGAGCCAGGGCCAGAACCTTGTCGGCAGTTTCCTGGTATTCCTGATCTTTGGCCTCGGCGTCGCAACATCGGTGCTGGCATTTGCCTATGGATCTCGCAAAGCACTGGGCGAACGGCGCAAGTCGCTCCAGACGCTTGCCAAATACGGCAAGCCACTGTTCGGCGCTGCGTTGCTGGTTGTCGGGTCGATGGTCCTTACCGGCTTCGACAAGGTGGTCGAAATCATCGTGCTCGATGCACTTCCAGCAGGCCTTGTCCAGTTCACGACCCAGTTCTGATCGCTTCATCCTTTTCCCTGCGCTGCCATTGGTTCATATTGCTGCAGCTTTTGGAGAGGGAGAGCCAATATGAATGATGAAACCGGCCCGCGGGTCACAGGGCTAGGCGGCGTATTCTATGTTGCGGCGGATCCTGAGGCGACCCGAGCATGGTATCGCGACATGCTGGGCGTGGATGGCGAATATGGACCGCAGCTAGCATGGTCGGAAGAACCCAAAGCCAATCCCTATTCGCTGATCAGCCACTTCAAGGACGAGCAATACATCAAGCCGGGTAAAGGCGGCTTCATGATCAATCTGCGGGTCAACGATCTCAACGGGTTTTGCAAAAAACTCAAAACCAAAGGCGTGAAAGTGCTCGACACTGCCGATGAAGGGTACGGCAAGTTTGCCTGGATACTCGACCCCAACGGGATCAAGATCGAGCTGTGGGAGCAGGTCGCCGAAGAACTTCCGTGAGCGGTCGCCAGGCGCGGTTCCTTAGGCTTCTATTAACCATAAGTCGCTGATACCTTATCGCATGATGACTTTCGCGATCCGTTGGACCCGGCATTGTCGCAATGCGGCGCTGCTTTCTGGTGCCTTGTTATTGGGAGCCTGCGGGGGTGCTGTACCCCACGGATCGGCAAGTCGCACTTCCAGCGACACCTCCTCCCCAGGCCGGCTCGCTTCCACGCCGCCGCAGATCGCGCCGCGCGCAGGTGACGCACGGTGCATGGCAGGACTGCGCGATGCGGGCGCACGGTTTTCTGCCTTGCCTGACTCTTATGCGGGGCCGGGATGCAACAAGATCGGGACAGTTCAGCTCTCCGCCCTTGCGGGCGATGGATCGCAATTCGGCATTACGAATATCGGTCCGGTCCAGTGCCAGACGGCATCGGCATTCAGCGCGTGGGCCCGGTATGGTGTCGACCGAGCCGCTCGGCAAATCCTTGGCAGCCCGCTCGCCCGGATCGAAACTATGGGTAGCTATGCCTGCCGCAACATTGCCGGATCCGGGCGCCGCTCGGCCCATGCGACTGCGGGCGCGATAGACGTATCGGGATTTGTACTCGAAGATGGCCGCCGCATTACGGTTTCCAGAGACTGGAATGGTGGAAGTGCCGCCGAACGCGAATTCCTGAGAGTGATCCACGAGAGCGCGTGCAAGCGGTTCGGCACTGTACTCGGCCCGGATTACAACCGCGCGCATGAGGATCATTTTCACCTGGAAGGAACCGGCGCCGAATTCTGCCGATAATCCGTGCATTCAAGCGCTAATGTTAGGCTCAAGCTTCGCCTCGAGCCGCAGCCGTACCGCATCCGCTGCATGGCGCGCACCCAGCTTATGCATCATGTTCGCACGGTGGATTTCGACCGTTCGCGGGCTTATTTCCAGCCGCCGCGCTATCACCTTGTTGCTGCTTCCCTCAGTCAACCAGTCGAGCACTTCGCGTTCACGAACCGAAAGATTGGCGATCCGGCCGCGCGCCTCGATCATTCGGCGGCGCGCCGCTCCGAAGACTTCGGCTTCTTTCTCAACCCGGGCGAGGCATCGCGCAACCCGGTCGGCATCCAGTGGCAAAGACAGATATCCAGCGCCCCGGCCTTTATCGCCTCGACGATCCGTCCTGGTCGTGGCTGCGCTTCCACAGCGATCAGGGGTAACCAGATACCCAGCTTGCCCAGGCGATCCAGGATAACAGCGACCCCGCCCTCCTCAGCACTGTCGCGCGCGATGATGATTCCCTCGCGCGGCGGATGCGAGGAAAGCTCCGACAGGTCGCCATAGACCTCGGAATGGTGGCCCAGCGAAAATCCCACTCTCGCCAATTCGGCGCGGTGGCGGCTCGATGAGTCGATGAAATGAAGAGAAGCTTTGCGTGACATGGCCAACGTGAAACCACGTAACGCAACCGCGATCACGCAAGACTGAAACCGATCTCGATCAATCGGAGTGAGGCAGCGCGAATAAAGACTCAAACCCCTGGAATTCGTGGATAATTACATCCAAATTGGACAATACTCCAGTCCAGAGTGCGGCCGGCTCCAGGCTAACTTATTCCGAATGGTGACTAATCTTGCGGTGTGAAGCTGTACCCTGGCAGCGAATGGAACGCCGCTTTCAATGCGTCGCCCCATCCCGAGGAAATCGAATTGAAGTACGCATCCTCAGCGGTAACCCGGTGTTCGTGGGTCGGCCCGAATTTGTCTTTCTCAACGACCAGCAGGTCCAGCGGGAGGCCAACCGAAAGGTTTGCCTTGAGCGTGGAGTCGAACGACACCATGAGCAGCTTAACTGCATCTTCGAAACTCATGTCGCGGTCATATCCGCGAAGGATAATCGGCCTGCCGTACTTGGTCTCGCCAATCTGGAAGAACGGCGTGTCCCAGCTTGCCTCGATGAAATTGCCCTCGGGGTAGATCATGAACAAGCGCGGCTCCATGCCCGCAATCTGCCCGGCAACGATGATGGAGGCGGTAAAACGGCCCTTCCCGCGATCGCCGTTCGCCTGTTGACGTTCTTCGATTGTGGTGCGGAGCAGCTTCCCAATTTCGCTGACCACGCTGAACATCGTCGGACCGTTCAGCAGCGTCGTCTCGCGCTCATCGGGCTCCTTCGTGCGCTCTTCGAGCTTGCTGACGACGGCCTGCGTCGTGGCTAGGTTCCCGGCGGTCATGACCGCGATCATGCGCTCTCCCGGCACCTGCCAATGGAACATCTTACGAAAAACCGAGATGTTATCGACGCCGGAATTGGTGCGTGTGTCGCTCATCAGGACAAGTCCCTTGTCGACGATCATTCCGACGCAATATGTCATCTAGTTTCTCCGAATTCTGGCGCAGTTGTGAGGTGAAGCCGCTGCTGCCTGATGAATAGTGTGAAGTTTTGTCGCCATGGCGGCATGCGCGTGCTCAGACAATCGCTTATTGCTGTGACTGTTCCTGCTGCACCTGTTCGTGCTGTTGCTCCACCGAGATATCGACCGTTAAACGGTCAGCGGACGAGCCGAAGCTGATCCCCGTAATCGGGGCTGCATCGCGATAATCGCGGCCCGTGGCGACACGCACGTAGCGCGGATCGGGGCTGATCCCGTTGGAGATATCGAAACCGACCCAGCCGAGGCCATCGACATGCGCTTCTGCCCAGGCGTGGCTCGCCTCCTGATCGATCCGGTCGTTCATCATCAGATATCCGCTGACATATCTTGCCGGAATGCCTGCCGCACGCGCCGCGCCAATGAAAATATGGGCATGATCCTGACAGACGCCTCGCCCGGAATCGACCGATTCCTCTGCGGTAGTGGAGGCGTGCGTGGTGCCGGTTTCATAGACAATTTCATCGCGGATTCGCGCCGACAGGGCGTGGAGGTAGGCCAGCGCATCGCCGTCTTTGCCGTCACTGAGGTCGCTGATCAACGATCGCACTTTAGGACCCGGCTTCGTAAGGTGCGTCTGGCCAAGGAAGCTCCAAAGTGGCAGGTGACCCGAATGGCGTCCGATGATGCCGCCTTCGTCCTGGGTCTCGACTGTGCCGCTGCATGTGACAGTCACTGCGCTCGCGCCCGGTTCTACCGACACCAGCGTCACCGTGTTGAAATGCTGGTCATCGTATTCAAGCTCGGCTTGAGCGTTGGTGTAGGTCATCTTCCAATCGATAATCTGTTGGCCCTGAGTTTCCTTAGGCGTCAGGCGTAACCGCTGGAGCGCGTGAACCACGGGCTCTTTGAATTCGTAAGTCGTTGTGTGGCGGATCGAAAGTTTCATGACTGGAACCGATAATCTTCGGCGATAGCGAGTGCGATCGCGGCGTTGCGAGCCATGAAGTCGGTCAGGAATTCGTGCAGGCCCTGCTCCAGGATCTGATCGACGGTGATGTCGCTGATATGCATGTCGGCGGCCCGCATCAGCTCATTGCTCGACCCCTCCTGTCCGTGCAGGCGCGCCAATGCGGCGAGATTGTCGCGGAGGGCAGTGCGACAAAACGCGAGGCTTCGCGGAAAACGATCGTCCAGCACCAGGAATTCCACGATGCCGCGCGCATCGATTTGGCCCGCGTTAAGCCAGCTATAGGACTGCGCACCCGCGACCGACCGCAGAACCTGATCCCATTGCCCGGAATCAAGGCTCGATCCGACGTAGGAAAGGGAGGGCAGCAGCAGGTAATATTTCATGTCGAGGATACGCGCCGTGCTTTCCGCGCGTTCGGCGAACGTCCCGGCGCGCGCGAAATGAAACGCTTCCGAACGCAGCATCGACCCATCGAGAGCACCGTGCACCCGCATGCCTGCACGCCTGATGGTGCCGACGACGTCGCCAATCGCGCCGCGCCCGACAGGCCGCGAAAGCAATTCGTCGAGACGCATCCAGCTTTCGTTGACCGCTTCCCAGACATCGCTCGAAATCGTCGTTCTGGCCAGGCGCGCATTGGTCCGCACAGCTTCGAACATTTCGCGCACATTGGTCGGATTGCTCTTTTCGCGCAGGACGAAATTCCACGCGGTCATCCCGTCATAGCTATCGTGCTTTGCCTCGTAATTGGCTTTCTGGCCAATTGTGGAAATGACCGAAGCCCATTCCTCCTCGGCGTAATCCGTGCCCCGGGTCAGCGACATGCGCAGGCCTGCGTCAAGAAGACGCGCTGTGTTCTCTGCCCGCTCAAGATAGCGGAACATCCAGAACAATCCATTGGCTGTCCGTCCCAGCATCAGTCTTTCAGCACCCACGTATCCTTGGTGCCGCCTCCCTGGCTGGAATTCACCACCAGCGAACCTCCTTTCAGCGCGACACGCGTTAGGCCGCCGGGCGTGATGTCGACGCCGCTCGGCGAGACCAGCACGAATGGACGCAGGTCGACATGGCGCGGTGCAAGCCCCTCCTTAGTGAAGATCGGGCAGGTGGAAAGCGAGAGCGTTGGCTGCGCGATATAATTTTCGGGGTTCCCTTTGAGCTTGGCTCGGAACTCGTTGATCTCTTTCTTGCTCGCGGTTGGACCGATCAGCATTCCGTATCCGCCCGAGCCATGCACTTCCTTGACCACGAGCTCCTCCAGATGGTCGAGCACGTAGGCGAGGCTATCGGGATCGGCGCAGCGCCACGTTTCGACGTTCGGCAAAAGCGGCTTTTCGCCGGTGTAGAATTCGACGATCTCGGGCATGAAGGAATAGATCGCCTTATCGTCGCAAATCCCGGTGCCGGGCGCATTGGCGATCGTGATTCCGCCCGCGCGGTAGACGTCCATTATGCCGGGTACGCCGAGCATGCTGTCCGGGTTGAAAGTCAGCGGATCGAGAAATTCATCATCAACGCGTCGGTAGAGGACATCGAGCGGTTTGAATCCGCTTGTCGTGCGCATTTGCACAAGTCCGTTTACAACTCGTAGATCGCTGCCCTCGACCAGTTCCGCGCCCATCTGGTCGGCCAAAAACGCATGTTCGAAATAGGCCGAATTGTAGATACCCGGCGTCAATACCGCGACGGTCGGTTTCGCGCGTCCGCTTTCCTTGAATGCAGGCGGCGCGCTCGCGGCAAGCGATCGGGCAAGGCGGCGGGGATAATTAGAGACGGTCTCGACCGGCACCTGGCTGAACAGGTCCGGGAACATGCTCATCATGGTTTCGCGGTTCTCGAGCATGTACGAAACACCCGAAGGTGTCCGGGCATTGTCTTCCAGCACGAACCACTCGTCCGGCCCGGTGCGAACCAGATCGATCCCGACGATATGGGTGTAAATCCCGCCGGGCGGTGTGAAGCCGACCATATGCGGGAGCCATGCCTCGTTCTGGCGAAACAGCCTTTCTGGAACGCGGCCCGCGCGGATGATCTCCTGCCGATGGTACAGGTCATAAAGGAAGCTGTTGAGCGCTCTGACGCGCTGCTCGATCCCGCGCGTCAGCCGCCGCCATTCGCCTGCGCCGATGATCCGCGGCACCATGTCGAAAGGGATCAGGCGCTCTTCGGCCTCATCTTCTCCATAGACATTGAACGTTATCCCCGTGCGCCGAAAACTGTCGTCGCAATCTGCGCTTTTCTGGCGCATCCACGAGGTTTCCTGGTGATCATACCAATCGCAATATCCGGTATAGGCAGGGCGAGTATTGCCGCTCGCATCGAACATCTCGTCAAAATTGTCGGATGGTGCGGCCATCAATCCCCCGGTCGGTTGGATGAAATATCGCGCACCGTACCCGTCACGGCGCAAAAGAAAAGGTCGGGGTACTAAAGGCTCAGCAGCGCCGAAGTTCCGACAAAACCGCCTGGATCGCTTCGGGGGAGTAAGAAAAACCCATATGCGTGCATCGAAGGGCAATCGCGCGGTCACGTTCTCCCGGATACCCGGCAGCGCTGCGTGGGGCGATCGCACCGTCGTTCGGGCTCCACAAAGCCACCGTTTCCACGGGTGGCTTGACCGCAAAGTCGCCTTCCACTGGCGGCTTGTCCACGCGGTGACCGGTCACAAATTGATAGAGGCGCCAGACATTGTTGGCGCGGGGTGAACCCGAAAACGGCGTCCCCATCGTGATGACCTTGCTGACGAGCTCAGGCTTTCGCTTGGCCAGTTCTCGCGCATAGAGCCCGCCGAGGCTCCACCCGAGCAGCACGGCCGGCCGGTCATAGCGCGCGAAAACCTCGTCCAGCCGGTCGCTCAGTCTGTCGAGTGTCGTGTCGCTTGGCCCCCAATTCCAGCCCAGCTTCCAACGCTTGGCCTTGTGCCTGGCGCGCTCGATCTGACGCGCCATGTAGCGCATTCTGGACGCGCTCGTCGCAAAACCCGGAAGGATCAGCACGATCTGAGGGTTATCGCACGCCTCGACATTGAGCGTGCGGAATGGACGGCGGAATGGCTCCGCAAGATGCTGCAACTCTGAAGCCATCCGCCAGAGCGTAGGCCGCGAAACGGGTTCCGGCTCAGGCTCGCGGGCAAGCTCGATCCTGCGCGCGAGTTCTCCATCGCCCAGCGGGAGCTTGGGCATTTTCGGAAGGTCAGGGAAACGCTCTCGGGTGCTCATGGGATCGCAACACTACTTTCTTGCGGTGAACGACCCATGAAATCACCCGACCCCCTCTCCTGATCCTGGTCCTTAACCAATAGGTTCAGCTATCGCAGGCTCCGATCCGCTCCTGCACAAGCTTCATTTCCATCTTGGCCTCGCCAAGATCGCCCATGACGCCTTCCGAGACAACATTCAGTTCGGAACGCGTTGGCGAAACGGTGCCGGTCATCGCGATTTGCATCTGGCCTGCGCCTTCCCCGCTGCAAGTCATCGCCATATCAACATCTGTGTCATCGATATTGAGGCGGCTGATGGTGCAGCTGTCGTCCTGTCCTTCTTGCAAGGCCTCGCCAAAGCCCTGCTCTGCCATTTCGGGGGTCAGGCAGAATTCGTAGGTGTTGCTCATCGAAGAGCCCATCATGTCCTGCACCTGAGGCGGCGCACCGGGAATTTCCGCACTGATGAACGTCATCGATGCGCGGTATTTGCCCGGCTGCGGCCTGATCGTGTCGCCCGCAGCTTCGGCAGCAGCGCGCGCTTCGGTAGCGGTAACTGTTCCGTCGCCATCCGTGTCGGCATCACCGCTGGGGCTGCCGCAGGCTGATAGTGCGAGTGCTGCGATGATGGGCGCGGCAAAGTATTTCATTGAATTCCTCCAGATATGACGGGCCGCTCGGCGATCGGGCCTGTGATTGAATTGATAAGTGCCGACGCGACTTGTGTTTGAACGGAACGATACGCGTGCGCGCGCATGCCCGCAATGCGCCTTGGCATCGCGCGCTCTCAGCGATTGCGAAACGGGACGTATGCTCCCATATCACCGCCATGTCCGAACTCGTTATCCGCCGCGGTCTGGAAGAACCCGACACGACCGGTGATTTCACCCCGCATCGCCCAGACCGTCCTGAAAAATCCATGCCGGGCAAGCGGTTCGAGCTCGTGTCCGATTATCAGCCTTCAGGTGACCAGCCGACCGCAATTGCTGAATTGGTAGCGGGCGCGCGTGACAATGAGCAGACGCAGACCCTGCTCGGCGTAACCGGATCCGGCAAGACCTTCACCATGGCCAAGGTCATTGAGGAATTGCAGCGCCCCGCGCTGATCCTCGCCCCCAACAAAATCCTCGCGGCGCAGCTTTACGGCGAGTTCAAGAGCTTCTTCCCGAACAACGCGGTGGAGTATTTCGTCAGCTATTACGACTATTATCAGCCCGAAGCGTACGTCCCGCGGTCGGACACTTATATCGAAAAGGAATCGAGCGTGAACGAGGCCATCGACCGGATGCGCCACTCAGCCACGCGCGCGCTGCTAGAACGCGATGATGTGATCATCGTGGCGTCGGTTTCGTGCCTTTATGGTATCGGTTCGGTCGAAACCTATTCAGCGATGATCTTCGACATCAAGAAAGAGGAAACGGTCGATCAGCGCGAGCTCATTCGAAAACTCGTCGCGCTGCAGTATAAGCGCAACGACGCGGCCTTCGCGCGCGGCAATTTCCGGGTTCGCGGCGACAATCTCGAAATCTTTCCATCACATTACGAAGACATGGCGTGGCGCATCAGCTTCTTCGGTGACGAAATCGAGGAAATCAGCGAATTCGATCCGCTGACGGGAAAGAAGGGCGCGTCGCTGGAAACCGTGCGCGTCTATGCGAACTCGCACTACGTGACGCCCGGCCCAACGATGAAGCAGGCGACCGAGGCTATCAAGTTCGAGCTTCAGGAACGGCTCAAGGAACTGGAGGCGGAAGGCAAGCTGCTCGAACATCAGCGGCTCGAGCAGCGGACCAATTTCGACCTCGAGATGATCGCCGCAACCGGCAGCTGCGCCGGCATCGAGAACTACTCGCGCTTTCTAACGGGCCGCCTTCCCGGCGAACCGCCGCCCACTCTGTTCGAATACCTCCCCGAAAATGCGCTCCTGTTCGTGGATGAGAGCCATCAGACGGTGCCGCAGATCGGTGCGATGTCGAAGGGAGACCATCGGCGCAAGATCACGCTCGCCGAATACGGGTTCCGCCTGCCATCCTGCATCGACAATCGTCCCTTGCGCTTCAACGAGTGGGACGCGATGCGCCCGCAGACATTCGCCGTCAGCGCCACGCCCGGAAACTGGGAAATGGAGCAGACCGGCGGCGTCTTTGCCGAGCAGGTCATCCGCCCCACCGGCCTCATCGATCCGCCGGTCGAAATCCGCCCGGTCGAAGACCAGGTGCAGGATTGCATCCAGGAATGCCTCGCCACCGCAAAGAAAGGCTATCGAACGCTGGTAACCACGCTGACCAAGCGGATGGCGGAAGATCTTACCGAGTTCATGCACGAAGCAGGCGTGCGCGTTCGTTACATGCACTCGGATGTCGAAACGCTGGAACGGATCGAGCTGATCCGCGATCTGCGCATGGGCGTTTACGATGTGTTGATCGGGATCAACCTGCTGCGCGAAGGGCTCGATATTCCTGAATGCGGACTGGTGTGTATTCTCGACGCGGACAAGGAAGGGTTTCTGCGTTCGGAAACCTCTCTCGTTCAGACCATCGGCCGCGCGGCGCGAAATGTGGACGGGAAAGTCATCCTGTATGCCGACCGCATCACCGGCAGCATGGAACGCGCGATCGCCGAAACCGATCGCCGCCGAGAGAAACAGAGAGCTTATAACGAAGAGCACGGCATTACGCCGCAGACTATCAAGCGCGACATCGCCGATATCGTTGCCGATACCGCATCGAAGGACGGCGTTACCGTCGACATCGGCGATGAGGAGGTGAACAACCTCGTCGGCCACAACCTGCGCGCTTATATCGAAGACCTTGAAAAACGCATGCGCGATGCAGCTGCCAATCTCGAATTTGAAGAGGCGGGCAGGCTGCGTGACGAAATCCGGCGGCTCGAGAATGACGAGCTGGGCCTACCCGATGGCGAGAAAAAGGCACCAAAGGTCGGCCGATCCGATGCCGGAAGGCCGGGCACGCGCAAGACGCGCTATGGCAAGACCCGCTACAAACGGATGGGTGGAAAGCCGTGAGGGCAGTGGTTGTTGCAGGGACGCTGGCAGCCCTCGGCGCGTGCAAGCCTCCGCCAACCGATGCCGACCTTACGCGGGACATGCCTGCCGAACCTGAAACTTTCGCATCCGAACCCTTGCCCTCGCCCGAAACCGAGGGCGCGATGTGGGCGCGGTCTTCGGAGGACGGACGCATCATCTATGGCATTCCGGGTGAACCCGCATTGCTCGCACTCAGCTGTGCCGAAAGTGGCGGCATCACAGGTACGCTGCGGATCATCCGCATGGTCGAAGCCGATGAAGGAGCGCAGGCCTTGCTCGCCCTGATCGGGAATGGTGCCATTGGCAGGATCGCCGTCGATGCGACTGAAATCGGCAATCGCACCGTCTGGCAGGGCGAACTCGCCGCATCGGATACCGCGTGGGAACCGCTCGCCGGACCGCGGAGCATGACCGTTACCGTGCCGGGTGCCGGGATTGTTTCGGTCAATCCAAGCGCGCTCCCCGAACAACTTCTCGACCGGTGCCGCGCTTCAGCGGACGTTACTTTGCCCGCTCCGTCAGCAAGTCCGGAGTGAGCACCTGCGGCAGCTGTTCAGGCTCGCCACTATCCGCCGGATACCAAAGGTAAAGCGGCACTCCCGCTGCACCCCGATCGGTCAGGAACATGGTGATCTCCTCATCTCGCACGGTCCAGTCGCCCACCATGGTGATGACACCTGACTCTTCGAAAGCGTCGCGGACAACCTCACGTTCTATGGCTACGCTTTCATTGACTTTGCAGGTGACGCACCAGTCAGCGGTGAACCAGAGGAAGATCGGCTGGCCGCTGGCGCGAGCTTCGGCAAGCGCCTCATCGCTGAAGGCAATGGGCTCGTGAATCGATTCCGACGGCTGTGAACCGGGAGCGGCATAACTGGCAGGGAGCGCGAAAGCGCCGAATATGACGAAGGGCGCAGCGACTAAACCGAAGGCGGGCCAAGCCATCTTGCCCGCTCTCTGCAGGCGCCCGACAATCGCCAGCGCCAGCACGATACCGAACAGCATCACGAGCGCGAACAGGCCAAAGCCGCGCCCGCCGAGCTGCACGGTCAGCCAGATCAGCGCCAGTGCAGTGAGGCCCATCGGGATCGCCATCACCTTTCGGAAGGTTTCCATCCACGGGCCGGGCCTCGGAAGCCTTTTCCGGAGCGCAGGTACCAACCCGATAAGCAGGAATGGCAAAGCCAGCCCCAACCCCAGCATCGCAAACAGCATCAGCGCAAGGCCGGTCGGCAGCAGCAGCGCCGCTCCCAAGGCAGCCGCCATGAACGGCCCGGTGCAAGGCGTTGCGGCGAAGGCTGCAAGCAGTCCGGTAGCGAAAGCGCCGCCCGGTTCTCCGCCCTGCGTGAACGAAAAAGACGGCAATTCGAACAGGCCAGCGAAATTGACCGTAATGACGACCGCGAGCACAAGGAGGAGGATCACGACGCCCGGCTCCTGCAACTGGAATGCCCAACCGACCTGCTCGCCCGCGGCGCGTAATGCCAGCAGCAGCGCGCCGAGGCCGACGCACGCGAGCACGACGCCGGCGGTGTACGCCATTCCTTCGTTGCGGGCTTTCGCTTCACTCTCGCCAGCGCGCGCCAATGACAGCGCTTTCAGGCTCAGAATCGGAAATACGCACGGCATTATATTCAGGATCAATCCGCCAGCCAGCGCGCCGAGGATCAGCGTCCAGAGCGGCGGCGTTTGCATGCCGATGGGTCCGGCGATCAATTTGCCTCCGTCAGGTACGTCTCCCGATCCGGCTTCGAAACGGACGCCCGCGCCATCGCCGAAAGAAAGGATGCCGGCGATCGTTCCGGCCTCTTTCGTGCCGAAATCGTCCAGCGGGATCTCGGCGATCAGCAGATCACCTTCGCGCATAAACGTCTGCACCGCCGCGTAATCGACAAGCCGTTCATTGGCGATGAAGATGTGCGGATCGGAAAGATCGACGGCTGCGGGGAGCGGCACGGCGATACGCAGACGGTCACTGGAGATCTCGAAGTAGCCCGATGCATCGAGCAACGGCGCAACCTCGGCCCGCCACCGCGTGAAATCGCCACCCTGCCCCGCGTTCAGCGCGGCGTCTTGCGGAACACAGACCCGATCGGTGCACGCGAGATATTCGACGAAGCCAGTCACTTCCGGCAGACCAGTGGCCTCGGCGTCTTCAGGCACTCGCACCGGGACCAGCACCGCATACATGCCCTCGTAAATGTGGTTCATCAGGCCGCTGATCAGCAAGCGATCGGGAACGGGATAGAGCGGTTCGCCCATCTCCCATCCGTCTGGCAGGTCGAGATCGAGCATCATGCCCTGCCCTGCATCGCCGGGATTGGACCAGTAACCATGCCATTCGGGCGCGCTCGGAATGAAGCGCAGTGCGAGCATCCATTCCTCACCTGCGACGGGCATCCCATCCGCGACCAACTGGACGGAGATGTTGTCGTCGCCATAGCGCGCTTCGCGCACTTCCTCTTGCGCCGACACCGGTACGACAAGCACGAACATTGCGGTTAGCGCAACGAGCCATGCAACGAATTGACGGACTGGAGAGAGGAACATTCTTGCTTCGGACACGGCGAACCCTCTAGGCATTTGAGCCTAGCTTCGCAATGAACGCGAACACATGGATGCAAACACGATGAACGACACTCGCGATCTCCTGATCCTCGGCGGCGGACTTGTCGGCATGACGCTGGCGCTGGCCGCAGCGCGGCAGGGCATGTCCAGTCACGTGATCGACCGCGCCGATCCTGCCGAGCTAACCGCCGAGGGGTTCGACGACCGAGCCACCGCGATCTCGACCGCGAGCTGGCACCTGTTCCGCAATATTGGCATCGCGGACAGTCTCGAGAAATTCGCCTGCGACATCGCCAGCATTGCGGTGACCGACCAAAACCTGCCCGGACGGCTCGATTTCCAGCCGGAACCGCATGAAGGGACGCTGGGTCGGATGTTCCCCAATCGCCGCCTGCGCCTTGCCCTGTTCGAGGCCGCAGCCGACGAACCATTGATAAACTGGGTTTCCAAAGCGGAGGTTATCGAGCGTCAGCGCAGCGAATTTGGCGCGGCAGCGGTAATTGCGCGCGGCGGCGGCGAACCGGAAAAGCTCAAGGGGCGATTGATGGTCGGCGCGGAAGGTCGCGGATCGCCGACACGTGACGCGGCGGGCATCACCATTGCGAAGTGGGATTACAAGCACCGCGCGGTGATCGCCGGGCTAACCCATTCGAAACCGCACGAAAATGTCGCGTGGGAAATTTTCTATCCGGCAGGGCCTTTTGCTCTGTTGCCAATGAACGACGATGCTGATGGAACCCACCGTTCCTCGCTGGTCTGGACTGTCTCAGAAGAGGACGGAAAGGCCGTGACCAAGCTTGGCGACCGCGCATTCCTAGCCGAGGTGCAAAAACGCATGGGCGACGTGCTTGGACAGGTCACGAGCGTCGGCGCGCGCTCCTCATGGCCGCTGGGCTTTCATCACACGGCTAAGATCACGGGTGAACGGCTCGCCCTGATCGGAGATGCCGCGCACGGCATCCACCCGATCGCAGGGCAAGGCCTCAACCTCGGTCTGCGCGATGCAGCTGCTCTGGTTGAAGTGCTGGCAGATGGTGCTCGCATCGGGCTCGATCCGGGGGATGCGCACTTGCTCAAACGCTACGAGAACTGGCGCGGTCTCGACAGCTTCATGGTAGCGCTAGCCACGGATGGACTGACGCGGCTTTTCGGTGTTCCCGGGAAGACTGCCAGCGCGGTCCGGCGGCTCGGCATGGCGGGAGTCCAGCGCAGCGGTGCGCTCAAGACATTCTTCATGGATGAGGCACGTGGTGTGTCGGGCGACCTGCCGGAACTGCTGAAAGCCTGAGCGGACTATTCGCCGCCCGAGGTGCCAACCGGGCTCGGTTGATTCACCCGCGTTCCGGTGCCGTCCCGCAAACCGCTCTGGTCTAGCACAGCGGCCGTTTCGATATTCTCGAGCGCGGCCATGGCATCGCGAAACCGTTCCGCATCGGCGATCCAGCCCGCCGCCTTTTCGGCACCGGGCATGTTGCGAATCTCGTCGATGGCATTCTGGTAACGCCCCTGTTCAAGGGCGTAACGCGCGCGCTCCAGCCGTCTTTCCGGCTGCGGCGAGGGCGTGCTTTCGCGGCGGATCACGAACAACTGGCTAAGTTCACGCTGAAGCGCCGCCCAGGATGGCCCTTCGGTGGTTTCGGCAAGATCGGGGCCCAAACCTTCGAGCCGGGCCAGCAGGGTATCGAGCCGGATCGGCGGATCGATGCGCGAAAAATTGATGATGGTGTTGACTGCATTGGGCCGTTCGTCACCAAACCGCAGACGCAATTGATCGGCGAGGTAGCCGAGTTCCGCCCCGCGCTCGACCGCGCGGCGAGTGGCAAATGCGATGAGAAGCCCCTCCGCGCGCGCAGCATTCCCCGCTGCTGCCTGCGACTGCAGATCGAGCCGCGCGAGCCGTTGTTCCGCCGCGGCGAGGCGCTGATCCAGCCCGCCCTGCTGTTCTGCCAGGCCCGACACCGCCTCAACCGCCTGCTCGGCGTTTTCGGGCTCAACAGGTTCCGACAGAGGCGTCGGCGAGGGTGAAAGGACCGGACTAGGCGATGACGTCGGGCTCGCCGCGACCTGTTGCACCGGGGCGTTCTCAGATGTTGCTGCGTCCCGCCGCTCCGTGGCGTTGTACCAGACGACATAACCCACCAGGAGGCCGCCCGTAATAAATGAAGCGATCCCAGCCAGCCAGATCCCCTTCCTAGAGGATGGCTTTCGCCGGCTACCGTATTTCGATTCCATCGTATCCCAGTCTTTGACCCATGGCGCGCCCCACCCGGCGCATACGTCCCGCGCGCATT
Source organism: Erythrobacter ani (assembly GCF_019204025.1). Classification (GTDB taxonomy): domain Bacteria; phylum Pseudomonadota; class Alphaproteobacteria; order Sphingomonadales; family Sphingomonadaceae; genus Erythrobacter; species Erythrobacter ani. The sequence continues at coordinate 661,407 of NZ_JAGSPB010000002.1, read as the reverse complement.
ACTGGCACAATGCTTTCACCATTGCCAGCAACGCTGCATCATTGGGGCTTTCCGAAACGTGGATAGCGCCCCATCCCTTGCCCGCAGCTGAAGCGATGCGCGGGCCGAGGGCAGCGATCTCATAGTGGCTGCGATCCAGTTCCAGCCGGTCACATTCGGCGGCGAAATGCTCTGCGGCGACGGCGGAATGGAGCAGGATGACGGTCCGCTCACCCCATTCGACCAGCGCCCGATCGAGCGGGAGCGCCACGCTTTCGTACGCGATCGCAGTCTCCACGGTGACGCCATCGGGTGCCTCAAGCGGCACGTGCTCCGCACCTGCGACCCTGAGTAACCGGGCTGGGGCCGGAACCGCGTCGAGCACGTTTTGCAACCCGCCTTCACCCACAGAGCCGATGGCAAAACCAGCCTCCTTCGCCGCCTTTTCCGTTGTTTTCCCAACAACATGGACGGGCTTGCCGAGAAAACGCTGCAATTGTTGGCCGCCGTGACGGATCGCATTGGCGCTGCCAATCAGCAGCGCGTCTACGTGCGTAGGTTCGGGCGCCTTCCACTGGCGTGGTCGAATTTCAAACAGCGGCGAGCCCCTGACCGGCAACCCCATGTCGCGGCCGGCATCGATGGTGGCGGCCAATCCCTGCCGGGGCCGGATCGCAATTATTTGTGTCACTGGCCGGGGTTGAACAATTGCCGGATCGCCTCGCCCGAACGGGTCAGCAAGTCATCGGCCAAGGCTTCGACAGGGCCGTGATCACCCGGCGTGAACTCTGCGATTCCATCGACCCGCTCGCCTCCATGCGCGCTGAACAGGGCAGCGCGCATGAACAGCGAGCCACCCCCGCCTTCGCAGAGCACCGCGACGGGGCTGTGGCACGTACCGCCAAGCCGGGCGAGCAGTGCACGCTCCGCTTCGATTTCGGCGCGGGTCTGCGCGTGGTCGATTGCGGCTAGTGCCGTAGTCGTCTCGGCATCGCTTGCCCGGCATTCGAGCGCGATTACGCCCTGCGCCGCCGCCGGGATCCAGCCATCCGGTTCAAGCGGGTTTCCAAGATCCGATTGGCCAAGCCGCTCAAGCCCCGCGGCTGCGAGAAACGTCACATCGGCCTCGCCCGCTTCGAGCTTGCCCAAACGCGTCGCGACATTGCCGCGAAAAGTCACGACCTTGCAATCTGGCCGCAAGTTGAGCAGCTGCGAGGCACGACGCGGCGCGCTCGTCCCGACTATTGCACCCGGCGCAATGGCGGCGATACTCTGCGCTCCGACAAGCGCATCGCGCCGGTCCGCGCGCGGCAGAAATGAAGCGAAATGAAATTGGTTCGGACGGATCGTCTCCACGTCCTTTGCCGAGTGGACCGAGGCGTCGATCCGACCTTCTGCAAGCCAGACATCCAGTTCCTTGGTCCAGAGTGCCTTGCCGCCTATCTCCGCAAGTGGTCGGTCGAGAACCTTGTCCCCGCTAGCCATGACGGGAACCAGTTCGACTTGGTCTTCGCTCCAGCCATGCGCGGCGCATAGCCGCGTCTTCGTTTCGACCGCCTGCGCCATCGCCAACGGCGAATTGCGCGTCCCCAACCGCATCATGACGGCCCCTGATTGTGCATTACTATTCATCGGTATGCTTGCCCTAGCCCGCACAGTGATTAAGTGGAAGCGCGATGGGATCGGATGCGAAAATTGTCCTCGGGATTGAATCGAGTTGCGACGAAACCGCTGTGGCCCTCGTCGCGAGCGACCGCACGATCATAGCCCAGCACATCGCCTCCCAAGAGAAAGAGCACGCGCCCTACGGCGGCGTCGTGCCCGAAATCGCTGCGCGGGCGCATGCAGAACGGCTCGCCCCGATGCTTGAGGCGGTGATGGACGATGCTGGAATGAGACTGGCCGATGTCGACGCGATCGCGGCCACTGCCGGTCCGGGATTGATCGGCGGAGTTATGGTCGGCCTTGTCAGCGGAAAAGCGCTGGCGATGGCGGCGGACAAACCACTCTTGGCAATCAATCACCTCGAAGGGCATGCGCTGTCACCGCGACTGGCGGACGAAACACTCGCATTTCCGTATCTGTTGCTGCTCGTTTCCGGCGGGCATTGCCAGATTTTGAAAGTCGAGGGGGTCGGCGAATACCGCCGTCTTGCAACGACAATCGACGATGCGCTTGGCGAGGCCTTCGACAAGACCGCGAAGATACTAGGCCTCGGCTATCCCGGCGGGCCGGCGGTGGAAAAGCTCGCACGCGGAGGCAACCCGAAGGCCGTCCCGCTTCCCCGTCCGCTGAAGGGGAGCAAGGAACCGCATTTCTCCTTCGCAGGTCTAAAGAGCGCGGTCATGCGGGCCGCACAGAGCGGCGAGCATTCTTCCGCTGACATCGCCGCGAGTTTCCAGCAGGCAGCGGTAGACTGCCTGATCGACCGGCTCGAACACGCGCTTGCGAGAACCGATGCCGTTCCCGCGCTAGTCGTTGCAGGCGGTGTCGCGGCGAACCAGACCGTCCGCAGTGCGCTCGAAGGGCTGGCTGCGAAACATTCGATGCGATTTGTCGCACCGCCGCTGGCGCTGTGTACCGACAACGCGGCGATGATTGCGTGGGCAGGCTGCGAACGGTTACCGCTGGGCGATAGCGCGCCGCTCGATCTGAAGGCGCGGCCGCGCTGGCCGCTCGATCCGGAAGCGGAAAGCGTTCGCGGCGCAGGGGTGAAAGCATGAGCGATCTGGAAACCATCGGAGTGGTCGGCGCGGGCGCCTGGGGCACAGCGCTAGCGCAAATGCTTGCGAGCGATAGCCGGAGCGTGATCCTCTGGGCTTTCGAACCTTCGGTCGTGAAAGAGATCAATGCCGCGCATCGAAACTCCGACTATCTGCCGAGCGCCGAGCTGTCCCCGACCATTCATGCAACTGGAGAACTGTCGGAGATAGCCGAGCTCGATACGGTCCTTTGCGTCACACCGGCGCAGGTCTTGGGCAGCGTCCTGGCCCAGATACCAACGTCACCGCGCGATCTCGTCCTATGCTCCAAGGGCATCGAAGCCGGCACCAGGCGGCTGATGAACGATGTCGCACGCGCCGCTTGCCCGGACAGTGCGATCGCCGTGCTTTCCGGTCCGACATTCGCGCATGAGGTCGCCGCCGGACTGCCGACGGCCGTCACGCTCGCTTGTGAAGGGGGACGCGGACAATGGGACCGGCTTTCGCCCGCTATCGCGCGGCCCGCTTTCCGACCGTATTACACGGACGACGTAACCGGTGCGGAGATCGGCGGGGCCATCAAGAACGTGCTCGCCATTGCGTGCGGCCTCGTTGATGGGCTGGAGCTGGGTCAGAATGCCCGCGCCGCGCTGATCGCGCGCGGTTATGCCGAAATGCTTCGATTCGGCGAGGTCATGAGTGCGCGGGCCGAGACGCTTAGCGGACTTTGCGGCCTCGGCGACCTCGTGCTTACCTGTTCATCGACATCGAGCCGCAATTTCTCGCTCGGGAAAGCCCTCGGCGAAGGCCAGAAGGCCGCGGATCTTATGGCCGATCGTCGCACCGTCGCGGAGGGCGCATACACCGCGCCAGTTCTCGCGGAGCTTGCCAATGACCGCGGCATCGCAATGCCGATCGTGACCGCTGTCAACGCGATCCTCGCAGGCGATAGTCCGCGCGAAGTGGTCGCCGGATTGCTGGCGCGCCCGCTCAAGGCTGAACGCGGCGAATGACAGCTCCGCCTACCCAACCGGAACCTGCCAAGGGCGGCGACGATATGGCGACCCTCGCCAAGGGTGGGCGCACGAACACGATGGGCTTCGTCATCCGCGCGCTTGGCGGCATCCCGTTCCTGTTCATTGGATACCGGCTTTACGGCGTGGAAGAGATGGGCCGTTTCGCCGCCGCTTTCGTCATTATCGAGATTTTCGCGCTGGTCTGCGCGCTCGGCGAAAAGCGCGGGCTCGCCCAGCGGCTGACCGAAGGCGCCGAGCAAGAAGGCGTGCCTCAGACCAATCTCGTCTTTGACGGGATGCTGACGTCCCTTCTGTTTTCCATCGCTGCCTGCGCGCTGCTGCTGCTGTTTCCGGTCGTGATCTTCCCGAGCGGAACCAACAGCCCTTTCGATATCTGGATGATCGCCGCGATCCCGGCCTTCGCGCTGACGGAAATCCTGCTGGCCGCGCAGGCATACAGGTACGACATAGCAACCACTGTCCGAGCCCGCGCAATTACCGAGCCATGGACCAAGTCGATTGCGGTGGGGGCGATCTTCTTCATTCCAGTCATTAGCGAGGGCGGTCTTGCGCTTGCTTATGTGACCGCGATCTACGCCGCATTTGCCACATCGTTGTGGTCATTCCTGAAAACCTATGGCTGGCCGAAGGGTTGGCGGCCTCGCCCGCGCTATCTCGGCAAGATGACCGCACGCGCCCTGCCCCTGATCGGCGCAGACGTGATCGAGCGCGGCACACGCCTGCTCGACGTGTTCTTGCTAGGTCAATCAGCATCAGCAGGCGCGGTCGGAATCTACTTTTTCGCCAAGGAAGTCGTCAGCGTCCCTCAGAAGCTGAAGACGAGTTTCGAACCGATACTCTCGCCCGTCATCACCAAGAATCTGAAGATAGGCGATTATGCTGCCATCGCGAGTCAGGTGCAGAAAGTGGGTTTCTGGATCATCGCGCTGCAGCTCGGCATAGCGCTTGCTCTCGTGATTCCTGGTGAGGCGGTCATGGGGCTTGGCGGGCCGGCGATCGTCGGCGGCACCGGCGCACTTGCGATCCTTCTCGCCGCAGAGGTTGTCGCATCCATGGCGGTCGTTTCTGAAAGCGTGCTGGTCTATATCGCCCGTAAACGGAACCTCGCGATCTCGGTAGGGGTCATATTGCTCCAAGGCGTCCTCACCGTGGCGTTCATCCTGCTTGCCGAGCATCTCGGGCTGGGTGAAGGGTTCAAGGCTGCAGGTGCAGCGCTCGCGCTGTTCATCGCCTTGCTGGTCTCAAGCCTGGTAAAAGCGCTGGTGCTCAAGACCCTGCTGAAAGCTCCGGTCGGAAACCTGCGACTTGCGCTGTTCTGGGCGACCGCACCTGCCGTTGCGGTGGGCATAGCCTTCACGTTCCTGCCGGAATGGGTGGAGCTGATTTTCGGCGTTCCGGCGATCCTTGCGACCTATCTTGCGATTATCTGGAAACGCGGATTTACTGCAGAAGAGCGGCAGCTTTTCAGCCGGAAAGTCGTGGCCGTGGAGCCCGAGACAGCGCCTCAGAAAACCGTCTGATAACGCGCCCGCCAAGGAACCCGCCTCCGCCACATTTCATCGCCCTTACAGGGCGTTCAGTCGCTATTCACGGCCCGAATACGACCCTCGATCCGGGTTTCAAGGGGAGTGTGAAATGCGCAAGTTTCAACTGACCGGTGTTCTGGTGCTGGGTGTCATGATCGCAAGCTGCGCGACGCCGTATCAGGACAGCAGCTCGGGCCAGGAAAAATCACCCGGTGATCTGGCTGAGGGGTCGGCACCGCCACCTCCTCCAGGAGCGAGCGCAGAAACCATCACGGTAACGGCCTCGCGTATGGCAGATCATGCCCAATCAGCGCCAAGCGTGATCGCGCAGTCACGGCATGAGACTTATATCCCTCCGGTCAGGGTCGCGGTCGATCCGGGACGAGAGCAATATGACGGCGAAGAAATCTCGCCTGTCAAACTGACCAGCACAGAGCCGGTGTCCACTTTCTCCGTCGATGTCGACACCGGGGCGTATGCCAACACCCGGCGTTTTCTTTCGCAAGGCATGACGCCGCCGAAAGACGCGGTCCGGACCGAGGAGATGATCAACTATTTCCGCTACGATTACGACCGTCCGACTGACAGAGAGACACCCTTCACCGTCAACACCGACGTCGCCAAGACGCCCTGGAACGAAAACACGTACCTGATGCGCATCGGTCTGCGCGGTTACGATATCGACACGGCGGAGCGGCCAGCTGCGAATCTGGTCTTCCTCATGGATGTCTCCGGTTCCATGAACCGCCCGGACAAGCTGCCACTGGTGAAGACTGCGCTTTCAGGCCTTGCTGGTGAGCTTTCTGAAAAGGACCGGGTATCGATCGTCGTTTATGCCGGCGCTGCCGGTCTCGTGCTCGAGCCGACAAATGACACTGGCAAGATCCGCCGCGCTCTGGATGAATTGTCAGCTGGCGGATCGACTGCGGGCGGTGCGGGCCTGCAACTGGCCTACAACATCGCCGCCGACAACTTCATCGAAGGGGGCGTGAACCGCGTCATCCTCGCCACGGACGGCGATTTCAATGTGGGTCTGTCGGACCGTGATGCTTTGGTCGAAATGATCGAGGAAAAGCGCGACAGCGGCATTACGCTGACCACGCTCGGCTTTGGCACGGGCAATTACAATGAGGCGATGATGGAACAGATCGCCAATCACGGTAACGGCAATTACGCCTATATCGACAGCGCACTCGAAGCGAAAAAGGTGCTCGGCGATGAAATGAACTCGACGCTGTTCACGATCGCAAAAGACGTGAAGATCCAGGTCGAATTCAACCCGGCCGTCATCAGCCAGTATCGGCTGGTCGGCTATGAAAACCGTATTCTTCGCGAAGAGGATTTCGATAATGATGCGGTCGATGCGGGCGATATCGGTGCCGGGCATCAGGTCACCGCGATTTACGAAGTCGTACCTGCGGGCAAGCGGGGCTGGATCGCGCCGCGACGGTACGAAGAACAACGCTCAGGCGAAGCGCTGCGGCGCCTGACCGAAGCCGCCCATATAAAACTGCGTTACAAGCTCCCCGATGGCGAAACGTCGCGACTGATCAATCGAGTGGTGATGGGCAGTGCATTTACACAAGCTGGAAAGCCGACAGGCGATTTCGCTTTCGCCATTTCAGTGGCAGCATTCGGCCAATTGCTGCGCGGCGATGATCTGATGAACGGTTTCGATCATGAGGATATCGGCGCATTGGCAGGCAGTCAGGACAATTACTGGCGGCAGGAATTTCTGCAGTTGAATGCGCTCGCCGCGGCCATGCGCAGTGGAGGCTAAATCCTTACCCTCGGAACCGGTTCACCGCTAACGGACTTGGGAAAGTGTGCGCGGTCCTGTTAAAGGGCCGCGCGTTTCCTTTGGTTAAGAGGCCGATCCATGTCACCTGAACTTCAAACACTCTTGCCTTTCATCATCAGCGGGCTGATCCTGCTCGTTTTCGTCATCTGGCTCGTCACGCGCTCGAACCGCAAAACGACTGTGGTAGACGAGGACAGCGCTGGACCGAAGGATGTGCTCGATGAAGGTGCAGATCGCGCACAGCGCAACCAGGCGCTGATCGATGCCCCCACATCCGTCTCGCAGGATGTCGGTCAAACCTCTGCAAATGCCAATTCGGCCAAAGTGGCCGCCGCTGGAGCTACGGCCGACGCAGAGGCTGGCGTCTCGGTCGCTCCAACCGTTGGCGATCCCGTTCCGGAGCCGGTTCCGGCCGCCGACGTCCCGCCCCCTGCCCCGGCCCCTGCCCCTACTGCGGCACCTTCGGGCGGCGCCGATGATTTGAAACAGATCAAGGGTCTCGGCCCCAAACTTGTTACAATGCTGGCCGAACTTGGCGTCACACGGTTCGATCAGATCGCCGCGTGGAGCGATGCCGACGTTGAACGAGTCGATGCGCAACTTGGCCGGTTCAAGGGCCGGATCACCCGCGACCAATGGGTTGAGCAGGCAAAATTGCTCTCGGCAGGCGATCAGTCGGGCTTTTCTGAAAGATTCGGACAAAATAAATGATTCAGATAGGAACAAAGTTGTTCCGCATGTGTTAGGTATCGATCGGGGTCAGAATAACGACGAAGCAGGGAGAGTGTGATGAGTCATAAAATTCTGGTCGCCGAAGATGAGCTAATTGTCGCTTTTGATTTGTGCGATACGGTCGCCGAGGCCGGTTTCGAAGTCGAAGGCCCGCATTCCGGAATCTCCGATGCGATGCTCGCATTCCAGAAGGAAAAGCCCGATCTCGCGATACTGGATATCCAGCTCGACGATGGGATCGTTTTCCCTCTCGCCCAGAAATTGGCGGATGAAGATGTTCCGATCATCTTCCACTCGGGACGTCACACGCGCGAAGAAGTGAAAGCGCGTTTCCCGCACGCCAAGACGCTGACCAAACCCTGCCCCCCTGCGGCGATGATCAAGGCGGTGAACCAGGTGCTCCACGCCGCCTGACGTTTCCCGCAATCGTCCTTTTCTCTTTGCTCGCAAACGCCTAGGCTTCCCCTCGTACAACGAGGGAGAGCAGGCGTGAGCGACGAGATTTTTCCGGTTCCTGACAAATGGGCAGAGACCGCCAAAATCAACGAAGCCGAATATCATGAACGCTATGCCCGTTCGCTGACCGATCCGGACGGGTTCTGGAACGCAGAAAGCCAGCGGATCGACTGGATCCATCCATACGAGACCCTCAAGGACGTCAGCTACGACGAAGCCGATTTCCGCATCGGCTGGTTCCTCGGCGGGAAGCTTAATATTTGCGCCAACGCGCTCGACCGGCATCTCGAAGAGCGCGGCGATACACCTGCGATCATCTGGGAGCCTGACGACCCGGAGACACAGGCTCGCACTCTCACCTACCGCGATCTGCATGCGCGGGTCTGCAAGTTCGCCAACGTGCTGACGGTTAATGGCGTCGGCAAGGGCGACCGGGTTACCATCTACCTGCCCATGATCCCGGAGGCGGCCATCGCGATGCTGGCCTGTGCGCGGATCGGCGCGGTGCATTCGGTGGTGTTCGCCGGGTTCTCCCCCGATGCCCTGGCCGGACGGATCGAAGACTGCCAATCGAACATCGTTATTACCGCCGACGAAGGTCTGCGCGGCGGAAAACCTGTGCCGCTGAAGGCCAATGTCGATGCGGCCCTTGAAAAGGTCGAGGTTGGGCGGGTGATCGTCTATCGCCATACCGGCGCGGATGTGGACTTCAACCCGGTGCGGGATGTATGGTGGGATGACGCGATCGAGGTCGCAGCGCCGCTTTGCGAACCTGAAACGATGGACGCGGAGGACCCGCTTTTCATTCTCTACACCAGCGGCTCAACCGGGAAGCCCAAAGGCGTGCTGCATACGACTGGCGGCTATGCCGTCTGGGCCAGCATGACCCACGAATACGTTTTCGATTACCGCCCCGGTCAGATTTACTGGTGCGCGGCGGATGTCGGCTGGGTCACCGGTCACAGCTATGTTGTCTACGGGCCGCTTATCAATGGCGCGACGCAAGTGATGTTCGAAGGCGTGCCCAACTATCCCGATCACAGCCGTTTCTGGCAGGTGGTAGACAAGCACAAGGTCGAAATTTTCTATGCCGCGCCGACCGCTCTTCGCGCGCTCATGCGCGAGGGGGATGAGTGGGTCACGAAAACCGACCGCTCCTCGTTGCGCTTGCTCGGCAGCGTTGGTGAGCCGATCAATCCCGAAGCGTGGGACTGGTATCACCGCGTCGTGGGCGAGCGGCGCTGCCCCATCGTCGACACGTGGTGGCAAACCGAAACGGGCGCGGCGATGATCACTCCTCTTCCCGGTGCAACCGCGCTCAAACCCGGTAGTGCGAGCAAACCGATGTTCGGTGTGCAGCCCGCTCTGGTCGATCCGGAAAAGGGCACGTTGCTCGACGGAGCGACAGCGGGAGCGCTGGTCATCACCGACAGCTGGCCTGGCCAGATGCGCACCGTTTACGGCGACCACGACAGGTTCTTCCAGACCTACTTCAGCCAATATCCAGGCTACTATTTTACCGGCGATGGCGCGCGCCGGGACGAAGACGGATATTACTGGATCACCGGACGGATCGACGACGTCATCAATGTGTCGGGACACCGGATGGGCACTGCCGAGGTGGAAAGCGCGCTGGTCGAGCACCCGCTGGTGTCCGAGGCGGCGGTCGTGGGCATGCCGCACGAGGTCAAGGGTCAGGGCATCTATGCCTACGTCACGACCAATGCGGGCACCGACGATAACGATGAGCTGCGCAAAGAACTGGTCCAGTGGGTTCGCAAGGAAATCGGCCCGATCGCAACTCCCGACGTGCTGCAATTCGCACCCGGCCTGCCCAAGACCCGGTCGGGAAAGATCATGCGCCGCATCCTGCGCAAGATCGCCGAGAACGACATGAGCAATCTGGGCGATACCTCCACGCTTGCCGACCCTTCGGTGGTCGATGATCTTGTCGCGAACCGTCCGCAATAATTCTCACCTCCCGGGGACTTTATCAATGAACAGACTTCTTGCCGCCTGCGCTGCCATCGCCCTTATCTCGCTGCCATCGCAGGCACAGTCCGATAGAACCGCGGAAACGGAGGCCCGCCCGGTCAGCGAGCAAATAGGTGCGGGCGGACGGCCCGTAGGCGCGATCTGGAGCCGCAGCCCGGTCCACGCCGAAAACGGCATGGCTGCAACCGCGCACCCGCTCGCGACGCAGGTGGCGCTCGATATCCTCAAAAGTGGCGGCAATGCCGTGGACGCAGCAATCGCTGCCAACGCTGCGCTCGGATTGATGGAGCCGACCGGCAACGGGATCGGGGGCGATCTGTTCGCGATCATTTACGATCCCAAGACCGGCGAACTCCATGGGATCAACGGATCGGGTCGATCGCCTTCGGGTCAGACGCTCGACCAGCTGAAGGAAAAGCTCGGCGGCGCGGACAGCCTGCCGCCAGTGGGCGTGCTGCCCGTGACCATTCCAGGCACGGTCGATGCGTGGTTCGCAATGCACGCGCGTTTCGGGTCGAAGCCGATGGCGGAAATCCTCGCCCCAACCGTCACCTACGCGCGCGAAGGGCATCCCGTTGCCCCTGTAATCGGCATGTATTTCGACCGCGCGCTGCGAGCCTTCGAACGGCGGCAGGAAACCACACCGTTTGAATTCGACAATGCCCGCGCGACATGGTTTGCCGATGGTCCGCCCAAGGCTGGCGAGATCTACCGGAACCCTGATCTCGGCAACACGCTGGAGGCGGTCGGGCGCGAAGGCCGCGATGCGTTCTACGAGGGCCGCCTTGCAGAGGTCATGGTCGATTACCTCCAGCGGCAAGGCTCTGCCTATACAGCCGAGGATTTCGCCAATCACACCAGCACATGGGTCGAGCCTGCCTGCGTCACATACCGAAACGGTTTCGAGCTGTGCGAATTGCCGCCCAACGGTCAGGGTTTTGCCGCGCTGCAGATGGTGAACATACTCAAGAACATCGATATCGCCCAATGGGAGCGGGGATCACCCGAAGTCATCCACTACATCACCGAAGCGAAACGGCTAGCACATGCCGATGTCGCCCGGTTTTACGCCGATCCCGATTTCTCGCCTTTCCCAATGCAGCTGCTCACCGACGAATACGGTAAAGAACGTTTCGCCCTGATCGATCCCAACCGCGCGACTCCCGAATTCGAGCCTGGCACGATCGAAATCGAACCGAAGCTGGAAGGTGAAGGTGACACGACATACCTTACCGTCGTCGATGGTGACGGGCTGATGGTCAGCCTGATCCAGTCGAATTATCGCGGCATGGGCTCGGGACTGGTGCCCGACGGCCTCGGTTTCATGTTCCAGGACCGGGGCGAGCTCTACAGCCTCGATTCCAACCATCCCAACGCCTACGAACCTTCCAAACGTCCGTTTCAGACGATCATCCCCGCCTTCGTCAAAAAGGATGGGCAGCCTTACATGACGCTCGGATTGATGGGCGGCGGAATGCAGCCTCAAGGCCATGTGCAGGTCCTGATCAATATCGCGGATTACGGGATGAATCTGCAGGAGGCAGGCGACGCTGCGCGGATCAATCACGATGGTGGGCGCCAGCCGACCGAACCGCTGGGCGGACCCTCCAAAGACCCGCTCGGCACGCTCAACGTCGAACCCGGCATTCCGGCGGAAACTGTAGAGGCACTGAGGGCGATGGGCCATAACGTGCGCGTCGTAAGCAACGGCATCATGTTCGGCGGATACCAAGCCATCGCCCGCGACCCGGAGACCGGCGTCCTCACCGGAGCGACGGAAATGCGCAAGGACGGACAGGCGCAAGGCTATTGATCCCGTTCGAGCACACCTCTTGCCCCGCGCAGTCCAAGCTGCGAAAGGGACAGTCAAACTAGTTTCAGGAGTAACTTGTGGCCGGAATGGTGCCGTTTAACTGGGAAGATCCGTTCGATCTGGAAACCCAGCTGACAGAAGACGAGCGGATGATCCGCGACACGGCCAATGCGTTTGCGCAGAGCGAATTGCAGCCGCGTGTCATCGAAGCGTATCGCAACGAAGTCTCTGCACCCGAGCTGTTCCCGCTGATGGGTCAGGCAGGCCTGCTCGGAGCGACAATCCCGGAGGAATATGGCGGCGTCGGCGCGACCTATGTCGCCTACGGACTGATCGCCCGCGAAATCGAGCGGGTGGACAGCGGATACCGGTCGATGGCCTCGGTCCAATCCAGCCTCGTGATGCATCCGATCCATGCCTATGGCTCTGAGGAGCAGCGGCGCAAATACCTCCCCGGCCTCGCCAGTGGCGAACTGATCGGGTGTTTCGGCCTGACCGAGCCCGATGCCGGTTCCGACCCGGCGGGCATGAAAACGGTCGCGAGGAAAGACGGTGATGGCTACGTCATCAACGGGTCGAAAACCTGGATTTCGAACTCACCCTTCGCCGATGTTTTCGTGGTCTGGGCGAAATCCGAAGAGCATGGCGGCGGCATTCGAGGGTTCGTCCTCGAAAAAGGCATGAAAGGCCTTTCTGCGCCAAAGATCGACGGCAAGATATCGCTGCGCGCCTCGACCACTGGCGGCATCGTTATGGAAGATGTGAAACTGCCCGCCGATGCGTTGTTGCCCGATGTGCAGGGGCTCAAGGGCCCATTCGGTTGTCTCAACCGCGCGCGTTACGGCATCAGCTGGGGCGCGATGGGCGCGGCGGAATTCTGCATGCACGCCGCACGGCAATACGGCCTTGATCGCAAGCAATTTGACCGTCCACTCGCAGCGACCCAGCTGTTCCAGAAGAAGCTGGCCGACATGATGAGCGATATCGCGCTGGGCCTGCAGGCCTCGTTGCGCGTCGGCCGCCTGATGGATGAAGGCCGCTTCGCACCGGACATGATCTCAATTGTAAAACGCAACAATGTCGGCAAGGCGCTCGATATTGCGCGGCAAGCACGTGACATGCACGGCGGCAATGGCATCTCTGAGGAGTACCAGGTTATCCGCCATATGGTGAACCTCGAGACGGTCAACACCTACGAAGGGACACATGATGTCCATGCGCTGATCCTGGGCCGAGCCATTACGGGGATTGCGGCGTTCGGGTGATGTTGCGCTGTCCTACACATGGCCTGATTGGCATTATCGCCGAATGACCGGAACGACCGCCCTTCTTACCCATTGGTTTTCCATGGCCAGACATGTTGAAATCGCCCGCCATTTCATGCCTCAGGACCGTGTAACATGCGGTCCATGTCTCGGCTGGGAAGGAGTGGTCACGTGATGATGAAGCTCTACGGTTACTACCGCAGTTCGACCTCGTACCGGCTGCGAATCGCGCTTGAGCTGAAAGGGCTCGAATACGAGCAGGACCCGGTGAACCTGCTGGAAAGTGCGCAAAAGGGCGAAGCCTTCAGCAGCCGCAATCCGTTCGCTTCGGTTCCCATGCTGGAAGCGCAGGGCCGCGACCGCGCCCAATCGATGGCGATGCTCGAATGGCTGGACGAGGCGTACCCGGAAAACCCGCTGCTGCCGACCGATATCGAGGATCGCTACACGGTCCGCGAACTGGCCTATGCGATCGCGACCGAACTGCACGCGCCGCTCAACCTGCCGGTCCTCAAATACCTGAAAGACCCTCTCGGACATTCGCAGCGCGTGGTCGATCACTGGTATCGCCACTGGCTGAAACGGACCTTGACGCCGGTCGAGACGCGGCTCGCCCAACTCGATACCGGTGACTTTCTGCTGAACGCGCCCGGCATGTTCGAAGCGGTCCTGATCCCGCAAATCTACAACGCGCGGCGATTTCACTACGACCTGTCGGAAAGCCCGCGCATCTGCCGGATCGAAACCGCCTGCCTTGCCCTGCCCGCTTTCCAGCGCGCACATCCCAACAATCAGCCCGACAATCCCGGTTAATTGGCCCACAGAAAGGCAGAAGCCTCATGAAACTCGCAACGCTCAACGATGGAACCCGCGACGGAAAACTCGTCGTCGTGTCCAAGGATCTCACCCGCTGCTGCGCCGCCGGCTACATCGCTCCGACGATGCAGTACGCGCTCGACAACTGGGAGCGTGTTGCCCCGGAGCTCGAGGTTCTGGCAAGAGACGTCGAGCATGAAACGGTGCCGTGCGAACGCTTCCATGAGCGTCAGGCGCATTCCCCGCTGCCTCGCGCTTACCAATGGGCGGACGGCTCCGCCTACATCAATCACGTCGAACTGGTGCGTAAAGCGCGCGATGCCGAAGTGCCGGACAGCTTTTACCACGATCCATTGATGTACCAGGGCGGCAGCGACGGCTTCCTGCCCCCGCGCGCCGATATCCCGCTGGGCGATCCGGCCTGGGGCTGCGACATGGAGGGCGAAGTCGCCATCGTCACCAATGACGTGCCGATGGGCGTAAGCGCCGAAGATGCAGCCGATCACATCAAGTTGATCATGTTGGTCAACGACGTGTCACTGCGCGGCCTGATACCAGGCGAACTCGCGAAGGGATTCGGCTTCTTCCAGTCGAAACCTGCGAGCGCGTTCTCACCCGTTTGCGTCACGCCGGATGAATTAGGCGATGCGTGGAAAGACAGCCTGATCCATCTGCCATTGATGGTCGACTACAATGGCGAGCCCTTCGGACGCGCCGAGGTGGGTAAGGACGCGACCTTCAACATGGCGCAGCTGGTCGCGCATGCCGCCAAGACCCGCGATCTGTGCGCAGGGACCATCATCGGCTCGGGCACGATCAGCAATAAGGGCGAAGATGGCGGTCCTGGAAAACCGGTCTCCGATGGCGGTCTCGGTTATTCGTGCATCGCCGAGATTCGCATGATCGAAACGATCCGTGACGGGGAGCCAAGCACCCGTTTCATGCGCGCAGGCGACACGGTGAAGGTCGAAATGCGCGATGCGGACAACCACTCGATCTTCGGTTCGATCGAACAGACGGTGGTCGACGTCTAGTCGCCGGCCTCAACCGTCTGCCAACGACCGGCGCCGCGCGATCTTGCCTTCGCGCCGCTCATCGATCCTTTCGACAAAGCAGTGGTTCACGTCGCGATGTTCGGCCTCATCTGCTCGGACAGCGATGATGACATCGCGCAGGCGCGCATCACTCGGAAGCTGCCAGTAATCGATGGCGATCTGCGGCGCGGGCACGTTTTCGTGGCGTCCCGCATCGACCTCTTCGAGATATTGCGAGTAGCTGAACACCGCTTCCTCCTCAAAATAGCCGACGACGCGGTGAGCTGTGCGCGGTGCGAGGAGGTAGAGGAAAAAGTAGAAGTTGTAGAAGATCATCTGGACCGCGACTATCAAGGCGCGCTCTAACCAGTTCGGCTGTGCGATCTCGATGAAGGTCATCAGGTGCATCCGCTCGTTTTCGGCCTCATCCAGCAGCGTGCGGATCCAGCCTTCATCGTCGCGCATATTGCGGAGCGCTTTCAGATGCTGCCAAAGCCCGCCGACCATGCCCGGCACCGCCGCAACCGTTTCGAGCACAACTGCCCGGTGGCCATAGCGTTGTGCAAAGAACGTATCCGCGAAGAACCGGAGCGTTTTTACGAAAGCAAACGCGACGCGATCGCTCATGGACTCTGGCGCTACATGAACAGCGATGTCGGCATCGAAATTGACCTGCCGAACTAATGGACGCGCATCAAAATGTTGCATGGGGCTCTCCTTCGATTGCCCCGGAAATATAACGATTCAGAGTGTGAAATTCCCGCGAAACAGGCACACCAAGTGTTCGGTTTCACGCAACATTCAGAAGCCGAGGCTCTCCGCGACTGCAGGATTTACAATCCTGCCCTGATGCACGTTCAGCCCCAGTGCGAGGTGCGGATCATCCTCGCACGCCGCAATGCCCTTGTTCGCCAGCGCAAGGCCGAAGGGCAGTGTTGCATTATTCAAAGCATAGCTTGAGGTATGCGGAACAGCACCGGGCATGTTCGCGACGCAATAGTGAATGATGTCGTCGACAAGGTAGGTCGGATTTTCGTGCGTGGTCGGCTTGGACGTCTCGAAACAGCCGCCCTGATCGATGGCAACGTCCACCAATACTGCGCGGTGCTTCATCAGCGGCAGCATATCGCGGGTAATCAGACGGGGGGCGCTGGCTCCTGGTACGAGAACCGCACCGATGACCACATCGGCTTCGGTAATGGCATCCTCGATCGTTCCGGCATTCGAGTAACGCGTCGTGGCGCGACCCTGGAACATATCGTCAAGTTCGCGGATGCGCGGAAGCGAGCGGTCGAGAATCTCGACATTCGCACCAAGGCCGACGGCCATGCGCGCGGCCTGCGTGCCGACCACACCGCCGCCGATCACGACAACCTTAGCGGGAAGTACACCAGGCACGCCCCCCATCAGGATGCCTCGGCCGCCATTGTTCTTGTGGCTGGCCTGCGCACTCGCTTCGATTGACAGCCGCCCGGCGACTTCGCTCATCGGCGCGAGCAGCGGGAGAGAGCCGTCAGGTGCTGTGACCGTCTCGTATGCCACCGCCGAAACGCCGGACTCCATCAGGCCGCGTGCCTGATCGGGATCGGGAGCTAGGTGCAGATATGTGAAAAGGATCTGCCCTTCGCGCAGCTGCACCCACTCGTTGGGCTGCGGCTCCTTCACCTTTACGACCATGTCGGCGCGCGCAAAGACTTCCTCCGCGGTGTCGACGATCATCGCCCCGATCTTTTCGTAATCCTCATCGGTCTTGCTGATACCAAGCCCCGCACCGCTTTCGACGATCACTTCGTGACCGGTGGTCACGTATTCGCGAGCAGCCTCGGGCGTCAGGCCGACGCGGTATTCGTGGTTCTTGATCTCTTTGGGGACGCCGACGAGCATGATTCTCTCCTGGGGAAGCAGACTCGCAAAGCCATAATACCCGCGTAACAATGTTTCAATTGAAACAAACAGGATTACATGGCTAGACTGAATGCCAACAGTCGCGATTGGTACTGGCAGGCCTTGGCCAGCACGTTCGCCAAGTTCGACTTACTCGCAACCGGTTTGAGCAGGAGTTCGACCATGACCGCATATCCGACCGTAAAGATGTTGATTAAGGGCGAATGGGTCGCCGATGGCGGGAACGGCACGATGCCGGTTCACAATCCTGCGACCGAGGCCAAGTTGGGCGATTGCCCCAAGAGTTCGAAAGAGCAGCTCGACGCTGCGCTCACCGCAGCCGAAGAAACATTTCCCACCTGGGCGAACACGTCGGGGGCGCAAAGACACAAGATAATTAGCGGCGCAGCCCAATTGCTGCGTGAGCGAGCACCCGAGATTGCACGCGTCGTTACTCTGGAAATGGGCAAACCACATGCGCAAGCGCTCGCCGAAACGGTTGGAGCCGCGGACCTGATCGATTTTCTCGCAGAGGAAGCGAAGCGTCAGGGAGGGCGGCTTGTCCCGGTGCGCAGTCCGAACCTGCTCCAGCAGCGCGTCACGCAGGAGCCGATTGGACCCGCAATGCTGTTCACGCCGTGGAACTTCCCGATCAACCTGCCGGCGAAGAAGCTGGCGGGCGCACTTTCAGCCGGATGTTCTTGCATTCTCAAGCCTGCGGAAACGACGCCGGCCTCGGCGCAAATGCTGGTCGAATGTTTCGTCGATGCGGGCATTCCGGCAGGCGTGATCAATCTGGTCTATGGCGATCCGGCGATGATTTCGGAGCACTTGATTACTGCTCCCGCGACACGAAAGGTCAGCTTCACGGGTTCGACCGCGGTTGGCAAACAATTGGGAGCGCTTGCTGCGCAAGGGCTGAAACGGTTTACCGCTGAACTAGGCGGCCATGCGCCTGTCGTGATCGGAGAGAGTGCGGATTTCGACCGAACAGTTGCGGCCTGCGCGGGCACCAAGTTCCGCAATGCCGGCCAAGTCTGCGTTTCGCCGACACGCTTTCTGGTGGCGCGCGGCATTTATGACAAGTTCGTTGCCGAGTTCGCCCGGCGCTCTCAGGAACTCAAAGTCGGCGATGCCAGCAGCGACGAAGCGGTCGAGATGGGACCGCTTGCCCATGCGGGCCGCGTGACCGCGATGCAGGACTTGATGGACTCGATGGGCGGAGAACAGGGCGAGATCGTCGCCGGTGGATCCGCCATCGAAGGTTCGGGCCATTTTTTCCAGCCGACCGTCATCGCAGGACCATCCGCTGGCAGCCGGTTGATGACCGAAGAACCATTCGGCCCGGTCGCGGGGATAGTGCCCTACGACGATATCGAGGACGCCGTGCGGATCGCCAATTCGCTCCGTTACGGCCTCGCCGCATATGCCTTCACCGCCGATCTCGACGAGAGCCATTATCTCGGCAGCGCATTGCGTGCGGGCATGGTGGCGATCAACCATTTCGCGGTTGGATCACCGGAAACTCCGTTCGGCGGTACCGGCGACAGCGGCTTCGGATCGGAAAGCGGCGTTGAGGGCTACCTCGGTTATACCGAAACGAAGCTGGTGACAGTCGCCAAGTCAGGCGGCTGACCGCGCTCAGCGATCGGTGCGGCGCACGCCGGCGGCCCGCACGTCATCAAGGGTGGGATAACCATTGACCGCCATCAGCAGGTCCGCCTCTGCCAAGATGGAACGAAGCACCCAAGCCGCGCCGTCTGCCCCTCCGATCGCGAGGCCATAGGTATAGGGTCTGCCGACGCCAACCGCCCTCGCCCCGAGCGCGATCGCCTTCACCGCATCGGAACCTGACCGAATGCCGCTGTCGAACAGGACTGGGACATCGCCCGCTGCCTTCACGATCTCTTCCAACAGATCAATCGTCGCGATGCCGCCATTCGCCTGACGTCCCCCGTGATTCGAGCAATAGATCGCGTCGGCTCCCGTATCGACCGCTCTTCGCGCATCATCCGGGTGGCAAATCCCCTTGAGCACGATGGGCATCTTGGTGACGGACTTGAACCATTTCATGTCCTCCCACGTCAGCACCTGGCCAAAAACCTGCGCGAACATGCCGATGGCGGCAGCCGGGTCTTCTTCAGGCGGTTTGTCGAGCAGCGAACGGAAGACCGGATCGCAGAAATAATTCTTGAGCACCTTACCGCGCAGCTGGGGGAAATTGGAAGCGTTGAGATCGCGCGGCCGCCAGCCGGTCACCCATGTATCGAGCGTCACAACGAGCGCGGAATAGCCAGCTTTCTCAGCGCGCCCGATCAGACTTTCCGCGAATTCCCGATTGCGCGGCGTGTAAAGCTGGAAGAAAGCGGGCGTATCTCCGCATGCCTTCTTCACCTCCTCCAGCGGATCGTTCGACAACGTCGACGCGCAGAATGGGACGCCGGTCATCGCCGACGCTTTCGCCGCAGCAATATCGCCGTGCTGGTCCTGCGTGGCCTCTCCAGTCAGTCCGATCGGTGCCATGAAAAGCGGTGCGTCGAAGGAGTGTCCGAACAGCTCGATCGACAGGTCGCGCTCAGTGCAATCGACCATCATACGTGGGACCATGCCCCAGTGATGGAAGGCCGACGCGTTGGTATCCTGCGTGTGCTCATCACCGCATCCGCCGGCAACATAGTTCGTCAGCATCGGCCCCAGCGCTTCATGAGCGCGTTGTTCCAGCGTCGCGAAATCAACCGGAAAACGCGGCAATTGCCCGCTCAGCCCGGCATTGTAGATTTCGTTCTGCATTCCGCCGAAATTACGCATCTGGTGTTCTCTCCCATCGAATTCTTTGGAGCGAGAGTGGACCACACATGTGGCGCGATGGGCAAGCGGTTTGTCGGCTGGCTATTCGAACCGGCGCGCGAGGCTTTGCAATTGCGGGCGAATGCGCAGGTGCCATACGTACAAACGTTCAAGCAATCTCAAGATCACGCCATTGCGCGCGATTAACCCCAGCGGACGAATAGCTGGAATTGCGCGCCACATCGCCGCGAAGGCAGCAGCACCGCTAAGGATAGTGCCACTCTCCTCCGCGTGGAACCGCTCAAGCAACTTGGTTTGATCAATCGGGCAGTTCGGATCTGCCTCGTGCGCAACATCGATGAACCGAATGGCATCTTCCCGGTCGAGTTTGCGCATGAATGCGATTTCACGCTGGCACAAGGGACAGGCGCCGTCGAACCAGACGGTCACTTTATGCATTTTGAAATCTGTGACGGAGGTCGGTTCACTGATCATGCACTCGAGACGGCTTTGCCGCGAGGTTTGGGCCTGGTCTGGATCGTGAAGTAGATGATGAGGCTAACACCGATAATGCTCGGTCCCGCCCAGATGAGGGGATTGAAGACCTGATCCGGAATCCACCTGATCAATCCGACCGAAAGAAACGCGGTATAGGCCGATATCCCCATGCCGAGCAGTGCGCGAAAATGCTCGCCGACATAGCTTCGCGGATGGACATCTGTGCGCCAGATGAAAACCTGCTGTAGTGTCATGGCGACGATGCCGACCACGGCGACAAGCTGCATCAAAGGGTGTCCGACCCGCATGCCGAAATATCCGCACCACAATCCGGACAAAACAACGGCGCCCATGACAAGTTGATATCTCGGAGAACGCAGCGAAGGTCTGCTGTGGGCATGACGCACCACAGCAAGCCCGTAGTCGACAAACCCGATCGTCAGAATGCCCAGATACAGCATCATCCAACCGAAAAGTCCCGCGAACAGCTCCCTGTCGGTCACGGAAGGTATCCGCTCTTCCGGCCCGAATAGCGAAAGCAGCGCCATAGCAATCGCCAGGGCTCCCGCCGCGGCAAAACCATAGCAGGCGACCCGCCCGCCTTTTCGGTGGATGAGGGCCCCCTTCTTGGTCGCGATCGGCACCCAGAACGCAATGAGCCCGGTCGCACCGGCGATCACGTGGATCAAGATCAGGACTTCGAACAGGTGCATGTGGAGAACCTGTACACTTTGCCTTTGCCGCGCAAGTCCAACCACAGCGGTAACCGCTCTGGACCTCCGGGATGCAGCCGACAGACCGGTCAGCGCGGCATTCGGTTAATTCCCGTTTACCTTTCTTGAGAACCAAATTTTACGGCCCGGGCTGCATGTGTGGCCTCATGCCAAAGTCGCATATCTCGAAAGGCGCCCTGAGCGTTGGTCTGGCCGGGTTGGCTGCAATAGCGTCGGCACCTGCCAATGCAGCGCCTACGCTGGCAGCAAATGTCATGGCCAATCCCATGGCCTTCGCGCTCGATATGCCAATGCCAGCCGCCAATTACGGATGTTTCGGCGTCGCTGGACAATCGCTTGCATCGACGGCACCCCAAACCGCAGCAGCACCTTACAATAAGAGCGCAGCGATATTGGGCGGCGAGATGAGCGCTCTTGAGCGTATCAAGGCGCAACAAGCAGGGCCGAGCGTTGCAGGCACTTTATCCGTTAAGGCATTGGCCCAGGCGGCTCCCGTCAAACGTATGACGCCGTCGGCATCGGGTATTCGCATAGCGGCTTCGAATTGCACGACATTCGGCAACGCGGCACCACCTTCAATCAGCGGCGCGTCGCGCTGGAGTGAAAACCCGAACGAGTTTCTCGCGTCAAAGCGTGTCCGTATCGGGAAGACAAACTTCGACCGCGAATGGCAGCGCGTTGGCGCTCAGAGCATGTCGGGAACCTTCCGCAGAGCTTTCGGCGGCGACGTCGATCAAAGCCGCTCGACGATCGAACAGGTCAACCGCTGGGTGAATGATGAAATCAGCTATGTCGAGGACCGCGATCTCTTCGGCCGGGCCGATTACTGGGCTGGTGCTCGATTGACGATGACGCTGCGCAAGGGCGACTGCGAAGACATCGCGCTTACCAAGATGCAACTGCTCGCAGCAGCCGGTTTCCGGCGCGAAGACATGTATCTCACCATCGCCCGCGATACAGTTCGCAATGCGGACCATGCTTTATTGATCGTGAAGCTCGGTGAGAGGTTCGTAGTGCTCGATAATGCGACGGACACTGTGCTCGATGGGGCGTACTCTCACGATTACAGCCCGGTGCTCAGCTTCAATGCGAAGAGTGCCTGGGTCCACGGTTACTGAGAACGCCTTTATCAGCGTTCGGTCAATGCCCGGTCGAAAGCCTTGGATACCGGTTTGAGCAAATAGCTCAGGATCGTACGCCGACCCGTCAGAATCTCGACATCGCAGATCATCCCAGGAACGATCGGAAGCGATTGGCCACCCCGCTCAATTGCAGCACGATCCGTTTCGATGAGAACCGTATAGTACGCCTCGCGCTCGACTTCGTCGAAGATGCTGTCTGCGGAAACCTGCTGGACGACGCCGTTAAGCCCGCCATAGATCGAGAAATCGTATGCCGTGACCTTGACGTTGGCGCGGTCGCCAACCTTGATGAACGCGATATCGCTCGGGGCCACGCGGGTTTCGACGAGCAGCTTGTCCCCTACGGGGATGACCTGCATGATCTTTTCGCCGGCATTCACGAAGCCACCCTCGGTAGTGATCTGAACGTCGTTGACGATGCCATCGGCAGGCGCGCGGAGCTCGTTGCGTTGCTGGCGCGCTTCGGCGCCGCGGATCGTCTCTTCATTGACCGCAATGCGAGTGTTGACCTCGCTGCGCTCATTGAGCGCTTGCTGCCGGAAATCGAGCCGCGCGGAATTGAGATCCGCCTGTGCCTGACGGATTGCGGCGGAAGACCGCCCCGCGGCTTGCTGAGCCGCCGAAAGCCGCCCACGCAGATCGGTGAGTTCGCGCTGCGCGGTAAGAAGTTCGGTTCGCGGAACAATGCCCTGCCCTGCCAGCGGCTCGAGCATGCTTACCTGTTCGCTGGAAAGCCGAACGCTCTCGCGCAGTGACGAAACGGTTGCCTCGGCCTCGCGCAGATCGCGCCGACGCTGTTCCACTGCAGCCGCCAGCGATCGTTCGCGCGCGTTGGCCGCTGCGACGCGGGCCTGTTGCAAATTCTGTTCATCCGCGCAGATGGTACCGTCTTCGCACCCTAGTGAGCCGCCCGAAGCTTCCTGGGCCAGGCGCTCTGCACGTACGGAAAGCCGTTGATTCTCGGTCTGCAATTGTCCGAGTTCAGATGCCGATTGCGCATCGTCGAGCCGGACCAGCAATTGGCCCTTCTTCACCGACTGCCCACCTCGCACGAGGATTTCCTCGATCACCGCCGGTTCCGCCGGCTGGACAAGTTGAGCCTTGCTCGACGGGATGACACGGCCCGTCCCGCGCGTGATGCTGTCAACCTGAGCGAACGCCGACCACAGCAAGAGCATGGCGAGACCTGCGGCGGAGACTACGATCAACCGGCGCGGCGCGTCGAGAGCGGACCATTTCGCGAGCACGCTCATTGGGGGACTGCTCCATCGTCGATATTCGCAGCGACTTGCGACTGGATCGTTGCGCTATAGCTGCCTTCGGCAGATACTGGATCGGGGATTGAAAGGCGCCATTGCTTGGTTGTGTCGATCCGCCCGCCAATATCGGCAGCGGCATGGCGATCTGCGGGATCTGGCGCCACGGTTAGACCCGGAACCCAATTTTCTTTGACAGCGGGCTCGTTCGTGCCCGCGGCATCCGAAGAGAAGCGCGACCAGTTGATCTGAGGTATACGTTCGGATCGCGCCCAGTCGGCCGCAAAAGCGCGCGGCTCACCAGCTCTCCCTGGGAATCGATAGAAGATGTGGCGGCCGATCACATCGAGCTTGGAGAGCGTGTAGGCCCATTTCGGCACTACGTAGTCGGCGTGGTAATGGGTTGCTGTGCCGACGGCGCGCATCTGACTGCCGGCCAGCGCGTCTTTCGCCACTCGCTCGGATTCCTGCCATTGGCGTTGCAGCGGCGCCCGGGTTAGAGCCCCGTCGCAGGTAAAACTGAACTGGCAAACCCGCGCATTCACGCCTTCGTATACTACGCCGCAAACCGAATTGGGATAGGCCGGATGGCGCATGCGGTTCAGCACCACCTGGGCGACCGCACGCTTGCCATCGCGCGGCTCATTCGCGGCCTCGTAATATACTGCCTGGGTGAGGCATTTGAGCGCGTTCGAGTACGCTCCTGACCCGAACGCGATCGGGGTATATGCAGAAAGCGAGCGCGTCTTGCCTTTGACCACAGCGATGCGCGCATTGCGCGACTGCGCGTCACCACCCGAAAGCAAGACTTCCTGATGATCACCCGTCGACATTTCATCGAGATGATCGCTGATCGCCGGACCAAGCTGCTGCTCGATCGACTGCTGAGAGACACGCTCGATCGGCAAGCTCGGCGATGCTGCGAGGGTCACGACTGCGCCAAGGCAAATCGTTCTAATCACCAACTTGCCATTCTTGTTCATTGAGTCAGACCATCCAGATTAGCCCCGGCTGATTTGATGACCTCTTTGATGGGGCCATCCGCAACCACGCGGCCATTGCTGAAAACAATAATACGCTCACACAGCGCGAACAATGCCGGGCGATGCGTTGCGATGACCAGTGTCTGATTTTCGGACAGAGACGTGCGTAAACGTTCAACAAATTGTTTTTCGGTCTGGCTGTCCATCGCGCCGGTCGGCTCATCAAGGTAAAGCAGCTCGCACGGCGTGACCAGCGCCCGCGCCAGCGAAAGGAAAGAGCGCTGACCGCCGGAAAGCCGCCTGCCGCCCTCGCCTACCGGACGGTCGAAACCGCCGCTGTCGCGCGCCAGGAATTGGTCGGCACCGGTTTCGCGCAATGCGTCGAGGATACGTTGATCGGTAGCCTCGCGCCGTCCAAGCGACATGTTGTCCCGGATCGATCCGGAAAACAGGTCGGCATCTTGCCCCACGAAACGCAGCGTCTCGCGAAGCTGATTGGGACGGTGCTGCGCCGCATCGAGGCCATTGATAAGCATCGCGCCTTCGCTTGGCTCATACAGCCCGCACAGAACGCGGCCGAAGGTCGATTTGCCGGAGGCAACACGGCCAACCACCGCGATCCGCTCACCCGGCTTGATCTCGAGATTGATGTTTTCCAGCGCAGGCTGACCGCTCTCTGGATAGGAAAACCGCATGTCCTTGAACTGGATCAGCGGCTTCGTGATGGCGGATGGAGCGAGCGAACCACCTTTCTTGCGTTCGTCGCTGGCCTCGAAAAGCCGTTCGATGCTGCTCAGCATTTCAGTGGCCTGCCGCCCGCGCGTCAGGAGGAAGGCGATCTGCCCTGCCGGAGCAAGCGAGCGTGACGCCAGCATCACGATAGCGATGATCGCACCCATCGAAATCGATCCGGCAGCGAAGAGATAATAGCCGCCGATGATGAGCGAGACGGTCGAGAGTTGCTGGAATGTCTGCGCGAGACCGACCGCGACCGAATTGATATTGCGGAGTTTCTCCTGCGAATTCGCGCCTGCATCAGCGAGGCGATACCAACGCCCCAGCGTGCCGCCTTCGCCGCCCATGCTTTTCAGCGTTTCGATGCCTGCCAGCGATTCCACCAGAAGCGTCTGCTGCAATCCGTAATCGGCCTGCGCGTCCTGCGCGGCCTCCGTAACTTTACGCTGGAGAATAAAACCGGCGATCATCATCGCGGCGATGATGACGAGAGGGATCAGCGCGAGCCAACCGCCGATGATCGCGATCACGCCCACGAATACGAACAGGAACAGCAAATCGATCACGAGGACAACGGTGGTCGATGCGAAGAAATCGCGGACGATCGCATATTCCGATACGCGTGCTGCGAGCGCGCCGGTATGGCCTTGTCGTTCCTGCAGCGGCGTCGCGAGCAACCGGCCGAATATCTTCTGTGATAGCTTCAAGTCGAGCCGCCTCGAAATCTGGTCGAGGACAGCGGTCCTGCCTCTTCGCAAGGCGAATTCAAGCGCGAACACCAGAAGCACGCCGACGCCAAGCACCCACAATGTCTCTGTCGCCCTGTTGGGGATAACGCGATCATAAACGTTCATCGTGAACAGCGGCAGCGCCACAGCCAGCAAGTTGATGACCAAGGAAGCGAGGATCACCGGCCAGAACGAGCGTCTCTCTTTGCGCAATTCGCTCCAGAACCAGTGGCCACGAGCCTTGGCATGCCAGGGTGCTTCGCCTTTACGCTGGACGTCGGGATTGCTGAAGACGGAATACAGTCGCCCCGCAAAAGCGCTGGCGACGTCATCGTACGGAACCCAGTTTTCCTGAGCGATTTCAGGAGACCAGACGAGCATGTCGGTGCCGCGCGCTTCCAGCACGACGACGAAACGTTCATCGGCGAGTTCAATCAGTGCCGGATAGATCGCCTCAGCTTGTGGAAGCTTGCCGGGCTGCCTCGCATCGAAGTGAACACCCGCAAGTTCCAGCGCAGTTTCCGCCTGATGCCACGGCAAACGCCCATCCGCCTTTTTAGGCAGCTGGGCGAGAGCCGATGGCGACAAGCCATTGGCGTGACGTGCGGCCAGTTCGGCTACACAGAGTGATAGGCTGTCGACTTCAACGCCCAGCGATGGTTCATCTACCTTGGTCATGGGTCAACACTACGCGATATTCCCTTACTTGGGGTATACGCGCCGCTGCAGCTCCGCCTCGACAGGTGGCCCGTAATCGAACCGCGCGCGCTCTTCCTCTCCGGCACCCGTGCCTGCGGAAACGCCAAGCGCATCAAGGAAGTTGTTCGTCGCGGCCAAGATTTGATAACGCGCAAAGGTTTCCGAGAAACGCGCTGTTTCGAGACGGACCTGCGTGTTGAAACGCGTGTTCTGCGCATCGAGAACATCCAGCAACGAACGCCGTCCGATGTTGAACTGGCTGCGATAGGAAAGCAGCAAGTCGTCCGATACGGTGGACTGACGCTCAAGAGCGGTCAGCACGCGGCCCTGCGTTTCCAGAGCGTTCCACGCAGAACGCACGTCTTCTTCCGCCTCACGCTGACGCTGGTGAAGCGCATAGCGAGCGATCGATGACTGACGGACCGTTTCCTGCACGCGGGCATGACGGATACCGCTGTCGAAGACATTCCAGCGGAACACGACACGCCCTTGCACGTCGTTCGTTTCGCCGGCGAAGCCGTCGATATCGTCGCCAATCCGGCCGCGAACCTCGACGCCGATCGTCGGGTAGAGGTCGCCCTCAGCCGATTTCACGAGAGCATTGGCAGCATCAACGTCCGCCTGCGCTTCACGCACCAGCGGATTGCGGATCCTGGCTTGGCCGATCGCCTGATCGAGAGCCGTTGGAACCTGTGCCGAAAGTTCAGGCGGCATCGTCGCCGAATAGAGGTCCAAACCGGTCAGCGCGCGAAGTCGGATTTGTGCATCGACGACGTCACGGTTCGCTTCCTCTTCGCGAACGATCGCAGCTTGCAAGCGCTCTTCGGCCTGCTGCTGGTCCGCGATACTGATCGAGCCCTGCTCGACCCCCTGGGTAAGGTCGCCAACAAGCAATTCGTGAAAGCGACGGTTATCGCTCGCCGATGCCTGAATGCGCTCCTGCAGAAGGACATCGAGGTATTGCCTCGACACCTGGAGTGCGATGAATTCCGAACGTTCAAGAACGCGCAGCGATGCGCCATCGACGCGGGCGGCCTGACGAAGCAGTTCACCGCGACGCCGACCGAAATCGATTGCGGTCCATTCACCAGTGATCGCTGCTTCGAGTGGGAAGAGCTCATCATCGGCAATCCCGAGATTGCGCCGCGTGGTGTTTTCCAGCCTGCGAACGCCAGCCGAAGCTTCGACGTCGATGCGCGGACCGAATAGACCTTGAGCCTGCTTGCGCTCGAATTGGATCGCTTCTTTGTTAAACTGCGCCTGAAGGATCTCAGGGTTCGCCCGCATGGCGGCATCGATCGCCGCCTGCATGGAGATAACGTCCTGCGTTTCCTGGGCGTAAGCAACAGGTGCGGCGCTGGCGAGCATGGCTGCCATTACGGCTGGAACTAAGAGCTTTTTCATTTTCATTTCCCCCACCTCACTGCGAAACAGTGATCTCGACCCGGCGATTTTCCGGGCTACGAATACCATCTGCAGTCGGGACCCGAGGGTTGGTTTCACCCTCGGCGCTAATTGACATTGCGCTGCGTTCGATACCGAGATCGACCATCAAATCCGCGATCGCCTCCGCACGCCGTAGCGAAAGAGTTTCGTTATAGGAATTGCTTCCTGCTCGGTCGGCATGGCCGACGACGCGGAATGAATCCCATCCGCATGTCGCGGCATTACCCGCGAGGAACTGGATCGTCTGGCTTGCGCCTTCCGCAGGTTCGGCAGAATCGAACGGGAAAAACACGATGCCCGGTTGCTGATCCGCGCACACCTCTGGGGCTGGCGGCGGAGGTGGTGGAGCCGGCGGTGGCGCGACAGGACGGCGCGGAATTTGCGTCATCAGGCCGTAAGCGTAATCGCATTTAGCGATGCTCGGTTCGTCACGCGTATCGGATTTCAAGAAGCCAAGCGCAATCGCGCACTGAGCTTTCGCCTCGGAAGCCCAAAGATAACGCGGATCGTTGGCGGCGACGACATCGACATTGTTGGTCGCGGCCAATGCGGCGTCATAACGCATCTGAACCGCGCCCCGCAATTCATCAGTGTCATTGCTCGCCAGATCGGCACTCAATTCCTGCGCAGATAGCGAGGCAGGAACCGAGGCGCCAATCATGGCCAGTGCGCCTATCACGGTGTTGTTCATTCGCATTTAAAGTCCCCCCGAGGGTTGGTATTCTTATCAGGCTGGTACGGCATTGGCAGCGGCTTCGTCCGCATGCGAATCCGGCATCGCCATCGGTTTGGCAGAACTGATTGAGCTTTCAACCAGTTGATCGAGCAACCCATCGTTCAGGGCACCGGTATGGGCTGCAAGGTAACCCACGGCATCCGAATCTTCGGTTAATGTGTCGATCAGATTTTCGAACTCGGCCTCGACAGCCATGTCGGCAAATACGGCCTCCGCGTTGTCGCCAAGCGCTTCGCCGGAGCCATCGGCCGTGCCTTCACCGCTGGCTTCCATGGCCAAGAGCGCTTCCATGGCTTGATCGATCTGAACAGTCCCGCTCGAATCGCCCGTTTCCGCGAAGTTGAAGGCCGAGTGATCGTTCGATCCGGCATTCGGTTCTGCACGCTGAAGGTCCGCTTCATTGTCGAACTTGGCAAGTTCGTTGGACACTGCGTCAGACCCGTCCTCGGCGCTGCGGATCGCATCGTCGCTTGGCGCTGCACCGTCTGAAGCCTCCGGATCGGTGAACAAGTCACCTGCATCCACCGAAGCGTCTTGCGCAGGTGCTGTGACGAGCCCTTCGGCGTCGGCAATTTCCAGTCCTTCGAACGAACTCAGTTCGACAGCTTCGATCGGTTCATGAGCGACCGAATATTCCGTCGTCACCAGAACCGCCGAAGCTGCAGCGGCTGCAAGAGCATGTTCCTGCGTCCGGGACTGACGCTCGGCAACAAACGTGGCGTCCGCAACTTCACCCTCTTGTCCGCTGGCACGGGTGAAGACCGACTTTCCGTTGATGAAGACATCACCGTCGAATGCGTTGCCTTCCTTGCCGTCGGAAATGAGTCCGATCGACGTGATGCCGGCATCGAGAAGCGAGGTGAACTCGCCTTCATCAGCCACGCCGTCGCTGTCGGCATCCTGCCAAATGCCGAATTCTGCAAAGGCAGCATCGGAAGCATCCAGCACGCCGTCCTGGTTGGTGTCGAAGCGCTCAGCGACAGCCTCGAGATCGGTCACGCCGTTCCCGCCGAAAACAAACTCGGAAGCGTCGGTGACCTGACCGTCTCCATCGGCATCGAAGGCGAGGATTGCATCATCCGCACCGACCCAGCTGGTGGCCTCGGCAACACCGTCACCGTCGAAGTCATAGGTAACGCCTGCGTCGAGGCCGAGGAATTCTGCTCCGTCACCGTCGAGGTCCAGAACGACCGGGTCAATGGTGGTTCCGCTGACCAGCGTGTTGAAGTTCGTGATGGTCACGCCTTGCAACAGGACGAGCGAGTCCTGGCTCGGCGTCGGTCCCGCGTTATCCTGATAATAGACATAGGTGTCGCTACCAGCGGTGAACGCGACGACTGAGTTGTCGTTGCCGATATCGTTGTTCTGCAGATAGTCGACGACCGCAGCGATATTGCCTTCGCCCGACAAGCTCAGCGCGCTGCTGAAAGTGTCGGAGTCATCGAAGCGGATGATGCCGTTGACGACCGAGTGCGATTTGATCGTCGCGCCATTGATCGTCAGCGTCGAGTCATTCCCGTCGATACCCGAAGTCTGGATCGCCTGGACAGTCAATCCATCGAAATTCAGTCGATCATTCGCGACATCGAAGTCGACGATAACGTCAAAGCCCGAAACCGTGCCCGCGTCGCCAGACCCACCGACCACGGCGAGTGAATCGCCGTCGCGAAGGAAGAACTGGTCCGATCCGCCATTGCCGACCAGGATATCGCCGCCGTCGCCGCCGACCAGCGTGTCGTTTCCGGAGCGACCGACAAGAATATCGGCCTCACTTGTGCCATCCAGCTGGTTTTGGCCAGCTTGCTCACGGTTTACCGTAACAAACGCATTGTCGGCATTGGACGTGTAAACGAAGCTGCCGCCAGCGGTGGCATCGTCGGTAAAGATCACATCTCCACCAGACAATGCGACATTGGCTGCGCCGTTGAAGCTGCCGATCCCTGTAATTGTGGTCGAGGGATCATCGTTGGCCTGCAGCCACGCCTGGTCGATCGAGATCGGCGAACCATCATTCGTAATGACGGTATCATTGCGCGTCAGATTGTTATTCTCGGACACGGCTTCGATATCGATGCGCAGAACCGCGCTGTCGGTATCGCCGTCATTGTCGGCCACGAAATACTGGAAATTCTCGATTTCGGCGACAGACATTTGAGGCGGCAGGTAAGTGTAGCTTCCATCCGAGAAATCGAATGTCAGCTCACCGCCGAACGCCGTTGTTGCAGTAAAGCTTGTACCGGAAACCGACCCGCCGGAACTCAGCGTAATCGTGTCCACGCCGTCAAATGCGTAAACGACATTGTTCACTGTAATCGAGATCACTTCGATGCCGTTGGCTGCCGGCGCATCGTTCGACAGAACGTTGCCCGAGATTTCCGGAACAACTACCTCGATCAGCGTGTCGACGAGATCGGTGAAGTTGGCCGCGAGGACCGGTGCACCTTCGCCATCGACATCGACATCCTGGAGAGGACCGGTGCTGATGCCGCCGCCCACGCCAACAGACGTCACATTGACATCGTTGTCATTCACGAAAGCTTGCCATTCAGCCGCGACGCTGTCGCTCAGGGCGTTGTTGGTGCCTGTATCGCGATTGGGGTTGCCGTCGCTCAGGAAAAAGACCTGGTTATTCGCATCCGGATTGGCCGCTATGACCGCTCCGAATTCGTCGATCGTCAGGTCGATACCAGCGCTGAAGTTGGTGAAAGCGTCTTGCACACGGTCACCGCCCAACTGGTTGTTGAGGCCGTCAAGCACCGCGGCGAGGCTGGCGAAATCGGTGAAATTGCCTTGTGCAATCGCATCCGCCACTCCGAACTGATCGCCCGAGAATGTAATCAGGCTAACCGTGACATCCCCGGTCGTGTTTTCAAACAGCTGGAACGCTGCATCTTTGACCGCTTCGAGCTGGAGGTTGAGCTCGTCCGAATTGAGCGAGCCGCTGAAATCAAGAACGAACGCGGCGTTGATGTCCTGGTCGACGACTGTCGTGGCAGTGAGATCGTCCTGCGCATCAGGGGCGTCATCAACCACGTTGATTACGAAGTCGTCGGCTACGGTATCGCCATCGCCATCGGCGAGAGTGATCGAAACCGGGAGATCGAAATCGACATTGGTTTCCGTCACCCCGATTTCAGCGATATTAAGCTTAACAGTTCCTTCGACACTGTAGACATCGACGAAGGCGACGAATTCGCCCGGAGGTGCGTTGATCGTGACCGTTTCGGTGGAATTGTTGCCAACAGCGATCTTGGTGATCGACTGGGTCGTGCCATCCGTAAAGTGTGCGACATATTCGATATTGTCGCCCTGGCCGAAATTCTTCATCGAGAAGGTGATGAAGGTCGCGTTCAGCAGGTTCGTACCGCCGATCGGATTGTAATCACCGGGGCCATCGTAATCGTCCAGCGCGCCGAGATCGAAGCGCATGAACTGGCCGTCATCGAAATTGTTGCTTCCAATGCCGAAGCCCGCAGTCGATCCATTTACGTCTGGAAGCTGATCGACGTCAGGAATGCCGCCAGCTTTCCACGCTGCTAGTTCGGCGGGAGTAAAAAACCCTCCATTGCCGACGGGTTGCCAGCCGGTAACGAAAACGAGATCGCTGCCGGTGCTATCTTGTGAAACGATCACACTTTCCGTCGGACCGGTCCCGAATGCGCCATCGTTTTCGATGTCCACGACGGTCACTTCACCGTCGAGAGGCACGATGAGATCGAATTCGTATTCGCCAGACGTTCCCGCTTCAGGATCCACTGTGATCGTGAAGACCTCTGTATCACCGGCGTTCAGCGTTCCGCTGCCGTCATTGTCGACGAAAGCAGTCAGCACATTGCCGTTTTGCGAAGTCACGAGCGGCTGGCCGCCAACCGTGAGCCCTGTCACGTCAGCCGAGATAGACTGCACTGTCCCGGGTCCATCCGCTCCGAAATCGACGTTCAGCGACCCCACAAGCGTCGCTGCGTCAGCGTCGTTCGCGACCATTTCGTCATCGATCGGCGCCGTGAATGACGGGGCGTCGTCCTGGAACGAGATCAGACTTCCGATTGCCGTCGAGGCAGTCGAGCTGTCGCCATCAGCATCCGTTGCGGTGACCGATGCGATCAGCGCACCGCTTGCGATCGAGACAGATTCGTCCGGGCTGGACGTGCCACCGACCGGGTGCTGGACGGATAGGTATTGCACCAGGCTGACCGTGCCAGTGGCACTGTTCACGGCGACAGCGAAAGCTGCCTCGCCGGACTGATTACCCACGCGGCCAACAACCACGTCGCCCTCCTTGTAAAGGACGATGTCGGTGCCATCAGTGGTGTTCAGACCTGAGTCTACGCCTGCGCTCGACACGTCGAGTGCAAACTCTGCATTACCGGGGCCGTCTGCTCCAAAATTGGTGCCGGTGAAGGCCAATCCGTTGATGTCTTGGGCGTAGCCGATGACGTCGCCGGGCACATCCGGATCATTTCCGGTGTTCGTTACGCCAGCGAAGGCCGCAATCGGACCGCTTACGTCCTGCGCGTCGCCATCGAGGCCGGGGGTTTCGTCATGGGAGACGCTCAGGCCTGCGGCGCTGATCGCGGCAACAGGGCTGTCATCGTCGATCGTGATGCTGATCGTGCCATTGGCCGTATCACCTTCGGCGTCGCTTACGACCACGCCGACTGAGAGCGACTGGTCGTCCTCGCTGGCGCCATCAGGGTGATCGACCGGAGCAAGCAGGGTGAAGGTGTAGGCGCCAGTGTTGACGTCCGTGATCACGAGAGTGAAGACATCCGCACCGGTCAAGGAATCCTGGCCGGTCAGCGTCAGAGTGGTCGCATCCCAGACAGTCTCGACCGGATTCCCAGCGAGGGTAGTCAGTCCAGTGTCGGCGCCCGCCGTCAGAGTGATTGAACCTGGGCCATCGGCACCAAAATCGATCCCTGCAAGATTGCCTGTCTGCACGGTCGCTTCCCCGGCGACGTCGCCAGTGCTGTCGCCATTACCAGCGATCCCGCCCAGGCCTTCTTCGTCGACGACAAATGTCGCTGCATCGGCGTTGATCGACGGGCCTTCATCCGTAATGCGGACCTGGAAGATGGCAGTGGTTGTGTCACCGTCGCCATCGGTGATGGTGTAGGTGAAGCTTTCCACAGCGTCTGCAAAGGGCGCAGTGATGTTCGTTGCCGAAGTGTAGAGCAGGTTGCCGCCACCATCGATCGTGACGGTTCCGCCGAGGCTTCCGGTCGCGATGGTGATCGCTGGTGTGCCGACACCGTCCGCGCCGTAGCTGTCATTACCGGTTATGTCGGTGACATTACCGATATTCGCTCCGCTCGCATTGTCGTCGGCGCTTGCGAGGATGCCATCGTCGGTCGCCACCGGAGTATCGTCATCGACGTTGATGACGAGCGATCCGGTCGCAATATCCGTGTCACCATCGGTCACTGTGTAAGCGATCGGGAACAGGAGGTTGTTTTCGGTATCGCCCGGGAAATGCCAGATATTGGCATTCTGCGTCACGGTGTAGTCACCATTGTTCGGATCGAGCGTGACCGTCAGAACCTTCACAAAGTTATTAGCGCCCTGCTCCTGCTCGACGATGATGTCGTCGCCCGATGCGATGTAGCGGAACCCGTTTGGCGAACCGGCGGTCGAGAACGCAATCGTCCCACCGTCATTGCCGAAATCGTGATTGAGCGTGCCCGTGGTGAACTGAGCATCAACATTGTCGTTCAGTCCGCCCGGATTTCCGCCAAGCGCATCGTCGTCAAGACGCACGAAATTGTTTGGACCTGTGGCTGGGACGTCGTCCGTGAAAGTCAGGTTCGAACCGATATCGAGCGTAGTGCTCGCGGTATCGCCATCGTTGTCCGTTACAGTGCCGATCAGTTTGACAAGACCGTCCGATGCCAGCGAAACGCTGACCCCGTTGCTGCCGGTGCTGAGGTCGTGATCAATGGCACGGCTCTGGTCGAGCACAACCTTGCCCGTACTGTCGACCGTTACGGTGAACACCTCGGCGCCCGACGCAGCTGCGGTCGCATCGGTGCCTTCGCGGCCGACCACGACACCCGCTTCGAGGAAGAGGAACACGCTGTTGCCGGACAGCGTGTCGATCAGTCCCGAATCGCTTCCATTGGTCGTTTCGAGCGCGAAGCTCGTGCCGGCCTCGCCATCTTCACCTGCATTGAAGATGAAGTTGTCGGCGAAGTTCGTGTCGGCATCCGCGCCAAAATCCGCATCGCTTACCGAAAGGCTGTCGTTGATACCCGACAGACTTACCGATGGGCCATCATCGAGGAACGTGAGCGCTCCTCCGATTGCGACAGTCGCGCTGTCGGTATCGCCGTCACCGTCCTTGATTGTGACGGTGGCCGAGATCTTGCCGTCGAGATTGAGCGGATCGTTGTGTTCACCATTGGAATCGTCGCCATCGATGAGATGCTCGAGTGCGACAATCTGCGTGAGAGTGATCTTGCCATCCCCGTCGATCGAGACCGTAAAGGCTGGCTGATCACCGTTGCCATCGTCGAAGACGCCGGTGATGAGGGTCGCGCTGGTCGCAACAAGCGTGATCGGATAATCCCCGACCGCCGTTGCAAGACCGCTAGCCGCATCAATAACCGAAAGCGAAAACTCAGTCCCGTTAGGGCCATCTTCACCAAAATCGGCCGTGAAGTTAAGGATCGAAGCTGTTGAAGTAGCGCTCGTGGTCAGGCCATCGGTTTCATCCACGGTCACGGAGCTGCCCAGCGCTACATTGCTGAGCGCAGGACCATCGTCGAGGAAGGTGATACCGCCCGCAATGTTGGCTGTTGCAGTTGCCGTGTCGCCATCGCTGTCTGTGATCGTCGCGCTAAGTGTGATCAGGTTTGCCGCGGCGAGGCCGGTCGGCTCGTTGTCCTGATTCGTGTCGCCATGTTTGACGGCGCGTTGCTGATCGAGCGTCACTGCGCCGGTCGCGGCGTTTACAGAAACGGTGAAGACAAGCGCACCTGTGCCATCGGTACGTCCTTCGACGACGCCATTGTTTACCGAGAGAACAACCGCTTGGTTTGTTGCGGTGTCGACCAGACCGGTCGAGCCCGCATTCACGCCCAACGTGTAGCCGCCGACGGATCCAGGGCCATCGGCATTCGCATCCGATGTGAAGAGACCGGCGAACTGAGCGGTCGCATCTGTTCCGAGAACGGTCTCATCGACCGTCAACGCACCTGCCGCGGGTGCGCTGGCGGTAATGGTCGGCAGATCGTCCGAGATTGCCAGATCGACCGTTGCGTCAGCCGTGCTACCATCCGTGTCAGTCGCGATGACATCGACAGAGCCGAGATTCGCAAGGTCATCGACGTCGATCGTCGGATGATCGTCGTAATTGTCGTTCAGCGTGGCCGTGACGGTTGCCGTTGTGTCAATGACCGAAAGATCCAACGTGACCACCAGTCTACCGCTGTCCGACCCCGTGATTTGCGTGTCGCTGACCCGCACCCAATCGAGATCGCCGTCAAGACCTGTGATCCCGCCGAAGGCGATCGAAACAATATCGTCGGAGCCTTCCGTGAAGACGATTGTGTCGCTGCTGGTGACGGAACCAGGCGTCGACCCGTCCGGAAGGTTCTGATCGTCGACTGTCAATGAAATGTCTGGCCCAGCCGAAGGATCGGCGCCGTCCGTAATGAAGATCGGCTGATCGGCGGTGTCGAAATCCCCGTCGCCATCAGTCAGCGTGTAGCTGAACGAAGCGTCGATCGGACCAAGAGACTGATCGAGATTTGGATTGGGATCGAAGGTCCAGTTGCCGAGCTGGTCAATTGTGTAGGTGCCATTCGCCGTGTTCACCGTCGCTACGGATCCAGGCGTCTGCGGGACGAGCGTTTCGTTTCCGTCGATGGTGATAGCAGTAACGGTCGCACCGTCGGCGCCCAGGGTGTCATCGACGCCGTCGGTCAGAACATTGCCGCTGATCGCGGTCGCAGCGTCCTCTGCGACATTGATGCCAGCCTGATCGGTAGCTGTCGGGACATCGTCGGTGATGTTCACGTCAATCGAACCGTCGCCGATCAGAGCGCCATTGGTATCGCGCACTTCGTAGCTGAAGCTTTCGGCAGCATTCACGACATTCGGGCCGTTTTCATCGACCGCATCCGTGAACGCTTCGCCGAGCGTGTACCTGTAAGCACCAGTTTCGGTGTTGAGGATCAGGATACCGTACTGGCCCGTGATCTGAACCTCGTTTGCGCCTGGCCCAGGAACCGTATTCGGGTCATCGAGGGAAAACACCAGTGTGCCCGTGGCACCGATAACCGAAATCTGCCCATCCGGGTCGATTTCGCTGCCGGAAAGCGGATCGCTGCCCTCCAGAAGTCCGGCTTCATTCACGTTGATATCGTTGTCGGAAACCTCGCCCGGAGCATTCACGACATCGATCGTGAGAGTGGCCTCGGCCCTGTCACCGTCCGCATCGACAATCGTGTAGGTAAAGACATCTGCCACATCGACATTCGTGCGATCGGCAATCGATTCATATGTGTATGCGCCGGTTTGCGCATCCACCGTCAGTATCCCGAGATCCGTGGTTATAACCAGGTCGCCGTCGGAATTGACGGTTGTTTGCGTGATTGTGTCGTTGACGCTGGTGATCTGGATCACCGCACCGGCAGCGCCAAAGCCATCCGCACCGGCTTCATCGACGCCATCGCCATCATTATCGGAAAGCAGGTTTCCGCCGATCGTGGCGCCTTCGTCGACCGTGTTGGAGTTGTCGGTCGCAATCGGCGCGTCGTCGACAATGGTGATGTCCAGATTATCGGTCGCCGTGGAACTATCGGTATCCGTCGCAACGACCGCAAAGCTGTCCGTGAACGAGCCATCGTTACCGTTGGTGTGCAGCAGCGAGTTGTCTTGCAGGGTATAGGTATAGCTAACTGTCGCGCTGACGACATCGCCAGCCGCGTCCGTGGTCGTCGAGACACCTGTGATGACGAGCTCGCCATAAACCGGATCATCGATCTCCACGGGAAAAACGGTGGTGCCAGCTGCATCGAACACAGTTTTGCCGCCGACGGTCAAAGTCGAAAGGCCATCCTGACTTGTGATTTCGAAGGTGCCCGTCTGAACCAGAGCATTGGGATCGGATTCAGTGCCGTCCGGCAAATCGCTTTCGAAAAGCGTCTCTTCCGAACCTTGCCCGTCGAGACCATTGATGACGACAGGATCATCCGCGCCATTGATCCTGATCGTCAGAGTAGTGGTCGAGAGATCGCCGTCTCCATCGGTGATGGTATAGGTGAAAGTTTCGGTGAGGCTCTCGGTTTCATCGAGGCCCTGCACATCAGCATTCTGGTTATTCAAAACGTAGCTGTAAACGCCATCTGCACCGATCGTCAGCGAGCCGTACGTGCCGGTTACGCTGATACCGACCTGTCCGGTCACGTCCGTGGTCGAGGTGCCTGCGGCGACACCCGTGACAGTGGCGCCATCAGCACCCTCGACGTCAGTCACACCGTCGCTGGTGTTGCCATCGGTGCCGCCGCTGCCGGTCAGCACATTGCCATCGGCGATCAGCGGGCCATCCTCGGTCACGCTGTCCATGTCCGCAATCGCGGTGGGAACATCATCGACAATCGCGATTTCGAGCGTGTCCTCGCTGAAATCGTCGTCCTGGTCCTCGACCCGCACAACGAAACTGTCCGAAGTGTTGTCGCCTGATGTGTTGGTTTCCAGCGTATAGCTGTAAGTGATCGAACCGGCGTTGATCGCTATGATTTCAAGCGTGCCGAACGATCCGGTGAAGGTTTGTCCAACCGAACTCACCTCTGTGCCATCGATCAAGACCGTTGCCGGGCCGTCTTCTGCAGAGAAGGTGAAAGTGCCCTCGGTCGTTTCGCTTTCCGTGGCAGCAGCCGAGCCTGCGGGAGGTCCGTCAAGACCTGCTTCGTCGACGGATGTACCGCCCTCACCTGCCACTGGCAGGTCAAGCGTGGTTTCGCCGTCTGCGATCGCAATGACCAGATCGGCATTGGCCGTGTCGCCGTCGCCATCGGTTATGACGTAGTTGAAGGTGTCGCTGACACCGCCCGGAGTGCCTGAGTCACGGGTATAGCTGAAGGTACCGTCAGCAGCGATTGTGAGAACGCCGTACTGGCCTTGCACAGTCTCGCCGGTCGCACCGGAACCGCCAGCACCCGAATACGATGTGACGACAGCGCCGTCAGCACCCTGGGTATCGTTGGTAAGAACGTTGCCGCCGATCGGGTCGAACTCGCCCGCGGCGACCGAACCTGCGTCATCCCGCGCAGTCGGCGTATCATCCACGATCGCAATCACGATCGAGGTGTCGGCCGTATCGCCGTCGCTGTCGGTTACGGTTACGGTAAAAGTATCGCTGTCCGGGTCGGTCAGCGTGTTGTCGGTGAGTTCGTAGGTATAGGAATACTCGGTTCCAGTCAGCGTGACAGTAAGCACGCCCTTCGGGGTCGTTACCGTACCGCCATTGGTCACATCCACGCCGTTTATTTCAAGCGATCCGATAGTGTCGTTTCCGGTGTCGATCAGGATCAGGCCGGAGGTGAATTCGCTGTCGCTCGCTGCGTCTGAACCTGCCGGCTCGTCACCGCGGGCTGCGAGACCGGCTTCGTCCGCGCGGTTATCCCCTTCGGCAGCGATTTCCGGGACGGAATCCGGCTCAAGTTCCAAGGTCACTGTCGCGGTCGAAGTGTCTCCATCCCCATCGGTGATCGTATAATCGAAGGTGACCTCACCCTCTTCGCCCGGCCCAGGCGTGTAGGTGAAGGTGCCGTCACCATTGTTGACGAGCGTGCCTGTGCCGCTGAGGGTTCCGTCGACGAAGGCGACGTCGCCATTCTGGACATCATCCGCGCCAACAACATCGTTATCGAGAACGCTGACGGTGATCGGGCTGTCTTCGCCAACCTGATCCTCCGTGTCATCCACAGCTTCCGGTTCGTCATCAATGATACTGATTACGAGAGTGTCTTCCGCCTCGTCGCCATCCAGATCCGTGACGACGATATCGATCTCAACCGAGGTGTCGTCGCCGTCCGTGTTATCGGCGAGAGTATAGTCGTACGTGATCGTGCCGAGGCCGGTCACGGGTTCGTAAGTCAGGTCGGTCACCACAAGAGTGCCTGTGCCGTCGTCGATCACAGTCTGGGGCAGAGTGCCCGGAGTGATTTCGACGCCATTCAGCGTGACGGAGCCAAGTCCGTCTGGCGATGAGAACTCGATTACTCCGGCCGTGTTTTCGTTGGGATCGCTGTTGTTGTCCGCGATGCCGTCGGCGATTTCGCCCGATCCGACGGGTTCTTCCCCGCGCGGCGCAAGCGCGCCTTCCTCAACCACAGTTCCCGCGCCGGTGCGTGGAACACTGGTGATGACGCCTGGCGCATCGCCGATCTCGATCAGAAGCGTTGCTGTCGAGGTGCTGCCGTCCTGATCGACGATCGTATATTCGAAGGAATCTTCGACCCCGCCCGGCGTGTTAAAGTCGCGAACATAGGTGTAGCTGCCATCCGCATTCAGCGTCAGCG
Organism: Erythrobacter ani; assembly: GCF_019204025.1. Classification (GTDB taxonomy): domain Bacteria; phylum Pseudomonadota; class Alphaproteobacteria; order Sphingomonadales; family Sphingomonadaceae; genus Erythrobacter; species Erythrobacter ani. Next base: position 621,098 of record NZ_JAGSPB010000002.1, on the reverse strand, counting down.
TGCCGTATTCACCCTGCAGGGTTTCGCCGGGTTCGGCTGTGCCATTCGCGTTGCTGAATCCCTGAACCGGGCCGTTTTCAGCGTAACCGTCAGCGCCTGATACGTCGTTGACCAGCACATCGCCGGTGATCGGATCGTGAGTGCCCGCCGGTACTATATTAAAATCATCGGCGGCGATGGGACCATCATCGGTAATGTTAATGGTGAGGGTCGCTTCGCCCGCATCGTCGTTGGTGTCGATCGCAGTAACCTGGAAGACGTCCGACACCGCATCGGTCGTGTTGTCGGAGAGCGTGTACGTGAACGTCACTTCGCCCGAAACCAGATCGAGGCCCGTGATGGTCAGCTCGCCCAGGGGCGTGGTGATCACCTGGCCCGGACCGGTCAGCTCGATGCCATTGATGAGAATTGCGGAAATGCCGTCGAGCGCATCGACGACAATGGTGCCGCTCGTGCTTTCATTGTCGGTTTCGGCCTGGGTACCTTCCGGCTCGTCGCCGCGAGCAGGCAAACCGTCTTCTCCGACGGTGGCGACAGCGTTCGGAACGCCAATCGGATTGTCGATGGTTTCGATTACGACTTCCGGCTGATCGTCACCGAAAGGCAGAATTTCTTCTTCCGGATCTTCCGGGAATTCCAATTCGGTGAACGGCAGTAGATCGCCGATATCGAATGCAGGCTGGATCTCACCCTCGTCGCCAGCGAAGTTGCCACCCGAACTTTGGGTGGCACCGGCGGCAGGCTCAGGCTCGTTGCCGGTGAGAAGTTGAGCGACAGTCTGAGGCGGTACGGCGACGCCTTCGACAACGATCTGGGGCACAAACACGGCCCCGTCAGGAATGACGATCCGCGAACCGTCGGCCAATGTGATGACGAGGTCACGTCCCTCGACCGACAGATCTTCAAGCGACGCGCCAGGCGGCAAAGTGATGATGTTGTCCTGGGCCGGCAAAACAATCTCGCTCGGCTCGCTTACGGAATCGGTTACGAAATCTTCCGTGCGGTCCTGATTGGCGTCGTTTTCGAGTTTCATCGCTTTGCCGTCCTTGCTCGTCGGATTTCGCCGACTTTTTAGGGCGCAAGCGCAGCTAACCTCACGCAACAAATTGCGCTTGGCAACTCTGTACTCGCAGCCCCGATTTATTGTTTTCGCGCGGTTCAGCGCTGAAAAAGCACAACCCCCCGCAACATTGATTCAATTTGACCAGCTTTTGGCAGTGGTTTCAAGCTCGTTTACCAAACCGATGAACTATAATTAAGTCTATGTAATATATAATTTAACTTACTAAAATGCACTGCCAGAAAGAGATTAATTGGTTAACGTGACACCGAATCGCCTCACCCTCATCGAATCGCTGAACGCGAATCTAAGGCCCTGAAAATCAAGCAATCTGCGGGTAGGCGGCGCGAAAAGAGTTCGATTTGTTTGAGGATTTGAAAACAAATCGGGCTATGAGTGACAGTTCGCAGTTGTAATGACTCATCGGGAATTCGGGGGATCGTCTCGTGGAGGAAACACGCGCCAAGAGCGGCGTCAGAGAAGACAAGGTGCTGTTCGCTTGTTTGGCGCTAGTCATCGTAGCGCTGATCGCGGGGACATCGCTTCCGTATTTGATCGAGCAGTCGAATTCCGTGCCATCGCTGGTCTCGCCAAATGATGCGCCGCCCTTGAGCGAGAATGCATCTGCGAAAGAATTTGAGCCGGAGCCACGATCCGGGGCCGGCGCACGAACGGCGCAGATTGACGGAGCTGACAGTCAGAACTCAAAGCCGTCACAACCTGCAATCGACCCTGCACTCGCCCGCACTGCTAAAAACGAGGCAAGCGCTCGTGCCCCGATAGCCATTGGCGATGCTTCACTTGCGTCAATCGCATTCGACCTTGGCGAACAACCAGCGTCAGCTGCAGACGTAAGACCTGTGGGAGGCGACCTTATCGAAGTGCGAAAATCCTTGATCAACCAAGGGACAAATCTGGGATCGATGACCGTCACGATCGATCAGAACGCGCGCATCTTTGTACGCGGTGACGAACTGAAAAGCCTGCTCGAACAATCGGAATTGCACTCTGGCATGCCATCGCAGCTCGCATCGAGCGAACTCGTTTCCTTTCAACAAGTGCGCGATGCAGGCATCGACATCCGGTACGACCCGATCGACGATCAGATCGTGCTTCATCCTTGACTGCACGTCAGGTAGGCTGAGGGCTCGTATTCAGACTGCGATTGGAAAGTTGGCGGAGAGACAGGGATTCGAACCCTGGGTACCCGTAAGGGCACAGTAGTTTTCGAGACTACCCCGTTCGACCACTCCGGCATCTCTCCGCGTCCCTCGATCGGACCGCCAGGTCGGTATCAATTCGGCGGCCACTCATGGAAGGGAGCGCGCGCGTTAGCGCAGGCATTTCAGCTTGCCAAGACCTCTTGGGTCACAAAAATGGGGCATATCTTCGCGCGGCACCGGGCATTCCGCTTGTTTTGCGATTGCTAAGGTCCATATTCCCTAGATCATGGAGCGCTCAGAGTTCTTTTCCACCCAGGCAGGCCGGACGATCAACGCGCCGAGGCAGACGCGCACGCGGTTCGGCATCGGCGATGTCGTTCGGCACCGAATGTTCGATTTCCGCGGGGTCGTCTTCGATATCGATCCGGTATTTGCGAACAGCGAAGAATGGTATCAATCCATTCCCGAAGACATTCGTCCGCTGCGGGATCAACCGTTCTATCATCTCCTCGCCGAGAACGATGACGAGAGCTACGTTGCGTATGTTAGCCAAGGCAACCTCTTAGCGGATGCTGTTCGCGGGCCGGTGGATCATCCGACTGTTTCAGAGCTTTTTGAGCAGTTCAAGGACGGCCGTTATAGGATGCGCCGTTCGCTGACACATTGATCGGCGACTGTAAAAGGTCCCTCAGCTCTTCAGCTTCCACCCCGATCGCAGCACGAAATAGACCGCGACCGCGATCAGCATATTGAAGACACCGATGCCGATTGCGGCCATCATCACATCGCTTGCGCTTCCGATGTCGCTTTCTCCCAGAAAGCCGTACCTGAATCCCGAAATGACGTAGAAGAACGGGTTGGCGCGGCTTACCGCTTGGAACGTGGGGGCAAGGTTGTCGAGCACGTAGAATGTGCCCGAAAGCAGCGAAAGCGGCGCGATAATGAAATTGGTGATCGCCGCATTGTGATCGAATTTCTCAGCCCAAATCGACGTCCCAAGACCCAGCAAAGCGAGCATTGCCGATCCCATTAGACCAAACCAGATGATCGCCCAGCCATGCTCGATCGCCAAGCTTACATCGGGCCAAAGCACCATCGCCAGTGCGACTGCGCAGCCGACAGCGATAGCCCGTGTCACGGCCGCAAGCACGATGCCGCTCATTAACTCACCCGGCGAAAGCGGTGGCATCAGCAAGTCGATTATCGTTCCCTGGATTTTTCCTGAAAGCAGCGAGAACGAGGAATTGGCAAAGGCATTCTGCATCATGCCCATCACGATCAGCCCAGGCGCGACGAAACTGGCAAAAGGTACGCCGAGCACTTCGCGCCCCCCCCGGCCCAGTGCGACCGTGAAAATGACGAGAAAGAGCAAGGTCGTAACCGCCGGGGCCCAAATCGTTTGCGTCTGCACCTTGAGAAACCGGCGCACCTCCTTCATATAGAGGGCGAACAAGCCTGTGCGATTGATCCCGGTGATGACCGGCTGGCCGCGCGGGGGGAACCGGATGCTCCCGCCGGTTGCATCGTCTTCGGGAGCGGCGTCCGATACGGAGCCTGCAGTTGAACCTTGTGAAGCTTGCTTTTGCATGGCTTCGCCGCCTAGGGCCTTGGCCTGAAACTGACAAGCCGGACGCTTGAACAGAATTAAGAACGGATAGACATCTATGAGTTGGACTGACGAGCGGATCGGAACGCTCAAAAAGATGTGGGAAGGCGGATCGACCGCCAGCCAAATCGCGGAAGAATTGGGCGGCGTCAGCCGGAATGCCGTGATTGGCAAGGCTCACCGACTGGGCCTGAAATCCCGACCATCTCCGGTAAAAGCCAACGAAAAGAAAAAGGCTGCAAAGAAGGCGGCCAGCAAGACTGCGGCTCCCGCGAAAAAGGCGCCGTCGGCCAAGGCTACGACATCAAAGCCAGCTGCGCGTCCGGTGGCAACCTCTGCCGCGTCCGCAAATGCGAACACGGATGCACCACCCAAGAATGATGGATCACCGTCTCAACCGGTGCCTAACCCGACGCCAAACCTCCCGAAAATCGTATCGGTCGGTCCCGGCGGGTTCCTGCGCCAAGGGCCAGGGGATCAGCAACCGCCCATTCCACCTGCCCCGCCCCGTCGGCTTGTTCCGGCCAAACCGAGCCCGGAAATCGCCGACAAGACGAGCCTGCTCGATCTATCGGACAAAGTATGCCGGTGGCCGATGGGTCACCCTGGCGAACCCGATTTTCACTTTTGCGGAGAGGCCGTAAACCCGGGATTTCCGTATTGCGTGGAGCATTGCGGTCGGGCCTATCAGGCGCAGCTACCCCGCGGTGCCCGACGCCCCCCACCCCCTTTGCCGTTTGGCGGACCGCGCGTACGCTAAACCGATCATTGCAATTTTGAAGGCCCGCCGGTTTCGACCGGCGGGCCTTTTGCTGGAACAGTTCTGACATCGCCTTCGCATAGGAGATAATCATGCCCCTTTCGCTTCAAGCCGCCTACGTCCCAAGTGCCATCCAGATGTTGGGCACTGCCGATCACCTGCTTGACGTGACAGAGCAGTGGTGCACCGCGCAGGAATGCGACCAGTCCGCGATATTGGGTGCCAAGCTGATCGATGACATGCTCCCCTTCTGCTACCAGATCAAAAGCGTCGCCGAACACACGGCAGGATCGATCGAAGCTGTTCGCGAAGGGGTGTACAGTCCCGACCTCAATCCGCCGCCAACCACCTTCATAGAATTGCGCGCGAAAATCTCAGATGCTCGCACCGTCATGGAAACGATTGGCGAAGAGGAAATGGAAAGCTGGATGGGCCGCGACATGCGGTTTGAATTCAAAGATCGCAGGATGGACTTCACAGTCGAAGACTTCCTTCTGAGCTTCAGCCAGCCGAACTTCTATTTCCATGCGAGCGCAGCCTATTCGATTGCCCGGATGCTGGGAGTACAAATCGGAAAGATGGACTTCATGGGCGCTGTGCGCATCAAAAGGGGCTAAGATGCCTAGACAACTCGGCCTGATCCCTGCGCTTGCGGGCGCCGTCGCAATCACTGCCCCGACGGCCGGACTTGCCGATATCCCCGACCCGGTCCAGGCAATGATCGATGCAGCGCTGGAGTCTGGCGACGAGACCAAGATCCGCGCCATTATCGAAATCGCGCGCGAAACCAATCCAGACGACACCGCGGAATTCGACGCGATCCTGATGGACTACGAAGCGCAGCTGGCGCTCGAGGTTGCAGCCGAGGAAACTGCAAACGAGCAGGCAATCCGCAATGCTGGCCTGTTCCAGAACTGGTCCGGCGAAGGGGAACTCGGCGCATTTCGTTCTACAGGCAATTCGTCCAATACGGGTGTGACCGCAGGCCTTGCCTTGACCCGAGAGGGCATCGACTGGCGTCACAAGCTCTCCGGACGGGCGGACTTTCAACGCTCGAACGGAGTTACAACCCGTGAGCAGTTCGTCGCCCGGTACGAGCCCAATTACAAAATTTCGGAACGCCTCTTTGCCTATGCACTCGCGCAATATGAGCGCGATCGCTTCCAGGGCTTCTCGGCTCGCTATTCGGTATCGGGCGGTCTCGGTTACGATGTTATAGCCACCGAGACCGCGTCGCTATCGCTGAAAGCGGGCCCTGCCTGGCGCCGGACGGAGAGGATCGGCGGCGAAACCGAAAGCAATCTTGCGGCACTGGCCGAAGCGGATTTCGATTGGCAGATCGCCAAGAAGGTCGCGTTCACACAGAATGCCAGTGCGTTCGTTCAAAGCGGATCAAGCACTTACATTTCGGAGACTGGGATACAGGCCGGCATCTCCGACGCATTTCAAGTGCGGCTATCCTACACGCTCGAACACGATACCGATCCACCGGCGGGCGCGGTGCGGACCGACACGCTTAGCCGGGTCACACTGATTTACGGCTTCTAGACGCGGCGTTCCGCCTGAAATCATTTACGCTGAGAGAACCAGATGGTGTGCCGGGGGCCCTTGTTGTTCGGCCGCGCCCGTACTTCGCGCATTTCGACATCGAAGCCTGCTCCGATCAGGCGCTGAGTGAACTTGTGATCGGGCGCGGCCGACCAGATCGACAGCACTCCCCCCGGCTTTAGCGCTTCCCGCGCCTTGGCAAGACCTGTGCGCGAATAAAGGCGGTTGTTCTGGTCGCGTACGAGGCCGTCAGGTCCGTTGTCTACGTCCATCAGGATCGCGTCATACTTGTCGCAAGTACCGTCGTTCGCATCGTCTATCAGCGCGCCGACATCGCAGATCTTGAGGTCTAGCCGTGGATCGGACAGAGCCTCTCCTGTGAGCTCGACCATTGGCCCTTCGGCCCATTCGATTATGCTGTGAGAAATCTCCGCGACGACGACATCCGCGCGCTGACCCAGCAGAGACAGCGCCTTGCGCAAAGTAAATCCCATGCCGTAACCGCCGATCAGGATTCGCGGGGTCTGTTTGCCCAACCGCTGCAGCGTAAGCTCGGCGAGCTGCTCCTCCGAAAACTGCATGCGAGTGCTCATCAGCTCGTTGCGTCCCAGCACGATCATGAAGTCGCGCCCGTGGCTGTACAGCTCCAGCATTTCGCCGTCGTCTATTGTGGTGGAATCGATGAGTTCGCGTTTTAGCATGGCTGGCCGCTAAACGATTTCGTCTTCATCGAACAGTCCATCGGCAAAGGCCGCGTCTTCAATATCGTTCAGACGGTCTTCTGCCGTTGCGTGGCGGTCCACCTCGGCAATGTGCATCAATGCATCGCCCTGATTGACCACTGGCAAATTGCTACGCCCGATAATCACACCCGAAATGTGCGCCTCTACAGGCTCGTCCACGTCACCGAAAGGATCCGCAAGAAAACCGATGGTCTCGCCTTTTTGGACCGCCGCGCCGTTGGTTTTGGTGGCACGGAATATGCCCCCGGCGGGCGCGCGTAACCAGCTCGTGCGGTGACTGCGGATGGGCCTGGCCCCTACCTTGCGCGGCAGCCGGACATTCATCCCGAGATGCGCCATGACGCGCAGAATGCCCTGCACACCGACGCGCATGCTGAGCTCGTCGAACCGCAATGCCTCACCGGCTTCCAAGAGCAACACGTCGCAATCATGATCCGCTGCCGTCTGGCGCAAGGATCCATCGCGCAGGTTCGATACGATGATTGCGGGAGCGGCGAAGATTTCCGCCAGTTCGGCCGCTCTCGTCCGGCCTTCACTGATGCGGATTTGCGGAAGGTTTTCGCGGTGCAGCCCGGCTGAATGCAGATCGATACCGATGGTGCTGCGCGCGATGATCTGTTCGGTAAAATGGTGCGCCAGTTGCGCCGCGAGCGAGCCTTTGGGCGAGCCGGGAAAGCAGCGGTTGAGATCGCGGCGATCGGGCAGATACCGTTGGTGCTGAACGAAGCCATAGGCATTAACGATAGGGACACACAGCAATGTCCCTGCAAGTCGCTTTGCCGAGACAGCGTTGATCACCCGCCTACATATTTCCACACCGATGATCTCATCGCCATGCACGCTGCCGCTGATGAACATTACCGGGCCAGGTTTCCTTCCGTGGATCACACGCACCCGCATCGAAATTTCCGTGGCCGTGGAAAGGCGGCTAACGGGAACGTCAATCGTAGCGCTGGTGCCCGGTTCGACCGTATGGCCTGCAAAGTGGAATGGCTGAGCTAAAGGAGATTGGGCCAAAGTGTCTGACCTTTCGAAATAGAACCGGATCGGATCAGCATGAGCAAAAGGGCCGGTAGACGCACCCGGGTGCAAAAAAGGGCCACCCGGATCGCTCCGTGTGGCCCTTTTCTGTCTGTACCGAAAGCTTTAGTCTTTCAGGAAGTCGGGCATGGCTGCCGGGCCGTCGTTACCGCCCTTGTCGCCGCCGCCGTCACGTCCGCGGCCTCCGCGGTCTCCACCGCGACCACGGCCACCGCCGCCACCGCGCGGTCCACGGCGATCACCGCCACGGCCACCCTTGTCACCGCGCGGCTCGCGTGGTGGACGGGTGTCTTCCAGCTCTTCACCGGTTTCCTGATCGACGACACGCATCGACAGGCGGACTTTGCCGCGTTGGTCGATTTCGAGAACCTTGACCTTAACTTCCTGTCCTTCGGAAACGACGTCGGTTGGTTTCTCTACGCGCTCGTTCTTCATCTCGGACACATGGACGAGACCGTCCTTGCCGCCCATGAAGTTCACAAATGCGCCGAAATCGACGATGTTGACGACCTTGCCTTCGTAGATCTTGCCCACCTCAGCCTCTTCGGTAATGCCTTCGATCCACTTGCGAGCGGCTGCGATTTCATCAGCGTTCGAAGAGCTGATCTTGATCACACCTTCGTCGTCGATATCGACCTTGGCGCCGGTTTCAGCGACGATCTCACGGATCACCTTGCCGCCCGTGCCGATAACGTCGCGGATCTTCGACTTGTCGATCTGCATCGTTTCGATACGCGGTGCGTGCTTGCTGACTTCGCCGCGCGAGCTGCTGAGTGCTTCTGTCATCTTGCCCAGAATGTGCGCACGACCGGCTTTCGCCTGCTCCAGCGCCTGAGTCATGATTTCCTGCGTGATGCCCGCAACCTTGATGTCCATCTGGAGGCTGGTGATGCCTTCTTCAGAACCGGCCACCTTGAAGTCCATGTCGCCGAGGTGATCTTCGTCACCCAGAATGTCGGACAGCACGGTGAACTCTTCACCTTCCAGGATGAGGCCCATGGCGATACCCGAAACCGGACGCGTCAGCGGAACGCCTGCATCCATCATCGAGAGCGAGCCACCACAAACCGTTGCCATCGAGGACGAGCCGTTGGACTCGGTGATGTCCGACAGAACGCGGATGGTGTACGGGAAGTCTTCAACCGTTGGCAGGACCGGACGGAGCGCGCGGAAGGCGAGCTTGCCGTGGCCGGTTTCGCGGCGGCTGGTGAAACCGAAGCGGCCCACTTCGCCGACCGAATAGGGCGGGAAGTTATAGTGCAGCATGAAGTTGCTGTAGCTGAGACCTTCCAGGCCATCGATCATCTGCTCGGCATCTTTCGTGCCCAGCGTGGTGGTACAGATCGCCTGCGTCTCACCGCGGGTGAACAGCGCCGAACCGTGCGTGCGGGGAAGCAGACCGACCATCGCCTCGATCGGGCGGACTTCGTCGGTCTTGCGGCCGTCGATACGCTGACCGTCCTTGAGGATCGCCTTACGCACTATGTCGCTTTCCAGCTTCTTCACGAGCTTGAGGCGGCCCATATATTCCGCCGGATCGCTCTCTGCGAGGTCGGCATAGTGTGTCCGCGCCTTTTCACGGGCGGCGTTCACGGCATCCTGACGGGCCGACTTGTCGGTGATCTTGTAGGCAGCGGCCAGATCGTTACCGATGACACCACGCAGCTCTTCGAGAGCAGCCGTCTTGTCTTCGACCGGATCGAGTTCCCACGGATCCTTGGCAGCCTGTTCGGCGAGATCGATGATCGCACCGATGACCTTGCGGCTTTCCTCATGCGCGAACATGACAGCGCCGAGCATCTGCTCTTCGGTCAGTTCCTTCGCTTCGGATTCGACCATCATCACAGCGTCCTGGGTCGCTGCAACGACGAGGTCGAGATTGCCGTCTTCGCCCAGAGCGTCGGCGACGGTCGGGTTGAGGACGTATTCGCCATCATTGGAGAATCCGACACGCGCTGCGCCGATCGGGCCCATGAACGGCAGGCCGGAAATGGTGAGCGCAGCCGAAGCGGCGATCATGGCAACGATATCGGGCTCGGTCTCGCCGTCATAAGAGAGAACCTGACAGATCACGTTGATTTCGTTGTAGAACCCCTCAGGGAAGAGCGGACGGCAAGGCCGATCGATAAGGCGGCTGGTCAGCGTTTCCTTCTCGGTCGCGCGGCCCTCACGCTTGAAGAAACCGCCCGGGATACGGCCGGCTGCAGAGAATTTTTCCTGATAGTGAACGGTGAGCGGGAAGAAGTCCTGCCCTTCCTTCACGGACTTGGCAGCGGTGACTGCGCACAGCACCACGGTTTCGCCATAGGTGGCCAGAACGGCGCCGTCTGCTTGACGGGCGATCTGTCCGGTTTCGAGGGTGAGGGTTTTTCCGCCCCACTCCAGCGATACGGTTTTCTTGTCGAACATGTATTTTCCTTTTGAACCCGCCTGCCACATTGCAGTGCGGGGCCTACTTTTTCCGAGTGTGCCGGCTCGGTCCGGTGCGGAGCTTCTATCTGCCCCAAGGCTTGCGAACCGGATGTTCGTAAGCCCAAATGCGAAAAAGGCGGCCCGTTGGAGCCGCCTTGATCACGAGACTCTTATTTACGCAGACCCAGCTTCTGGATCAGCGCGTTGTACCGCTCGACGTCTTTCTTCTTGAGATAGGCGAGCAGGTTACGGCGCTTGTTGACCATCATGAGAAGGCCGCGGCGCGAATGGTTGTCTTTATGGTTGCCCTTAAAGTGATCGGTCAGGTTGCGGATGCGCTGGGTCAGGATGGCTACCTGTACTTCCGGGCTTCCGGTGTCGCCTTTGCCTTGGGCGTGGTCCTTGATGATCTTGGCTTTTTCTTCGGTTGTTACCGACATGGTATTCTCTTTCTTACTCAGCGACATCGGGAAGGTTAAAACCCCTCACGACCTTGGCCGTGCCATCCATGATTTCCACCAGCGCCACCGGAACATTGTCCAGCATCGCACAGTAAAGCCCGGATGGTTGGGGCAGTTCAGACAGGACCCGGCCCTGGCGGACCGCCTGCGCGCTAGTCTGATCGAGAATAAGGGCCGGGATGTCGTCCAGCCCTGCCTCGAGCGGCAGGAGGAGGTCGTTCAATGGCGCGCCAGTACCGATTTCGTTGAGTTTGTCCAGTGAAATCGCCTGGTCTTGCACGAAAGGGCCGGCCTTGACCCGACATAGATAGGTAACGTGGCCGCATGTTCCAAGGGCCCGGGCGATATCCCGCGCGAGGGACCGGACATAAGTGCCCTTGGAAACGTGGGCTATCAACGTTACGCTCGATGCGACGACGAGCGGCGCGGTGGGATCGTAAGGATCGGGCCGCCCTTCGGTATCAGCAAAAGCCGAACCCAACTGCCGGGCGTCTGCATCGTCCGAATAACCCGAGGCAAGTTCGAGCGAATGGATCAAGACATTCCTGCTTTTAAGCGCAACTTCTTCTCCCTTGCGCGCGAGATCATATGCGCGCTGTCCATCGACCTTGAGCGCGGAATAGGCTGGCGGAACTTGCTCCATTTCTCCGGTGAAATGGCCGAGCACAGCAGCGATTGCGGCCATGGGAGGAATTCGGTTTGATCGCTGAACGACCTTGCCCTCTGCATCGAGCGTGTCGGTCTCTTCACCGAACTGGATCGTGAATTCGTAAATCTTGCTGGCATCCAGCATCCGCCCGGCAAGCTTCGTCGCCTCTCCCAGTGCGATAGGTAAAACACCCTCTGCAAGCGGATCGAGCGTGCCGCCATGCCCAACTTTGGTTTTGGCATAGCCCCCTTCGCGCAGGTTGCGCTTCACCGCTGCGACAGCCTGCGTCGATCCCAGCCCGCGCGGCTTGTCCAGGATTAGCCATCCATGCGGAGGCGGCTTTCGATCGCTCATGTCCCGAGCGGCTGAGGATCGCCCTGCCCTATCGCCAGCTCTGCGCTTCGGCGAAAGACAATCCGGTTCGCGAGCAGAGAAACGAGCACGGCGAAGATCAGCGTTACAGCCATTCCATGAATGTAGTGCGCCGGCTGCCAGATCATGCTCCAATATGCGTAGAAGGCCACGCCAAGCACGACACCGATCATGGCGGCGCGCGCCTCGACATTCCGGAAGCACAATCCGACGACGAAGGCGCTGAGGATGGGCATCGACAAGAGGCCGTAGAGCTGCTGCACCGTGTTGATCAGGCTTTCCTGCGTGGCAAAAAACGGAACCAATCCGAGCGCCAGCACGCTCATCACCACCGAAACGATTGCCCCCAGCCGCCCAACCCGCGTCACATCCTCGCGCACATAGGCTTCATGAATGTCGCAGACATAAAGCGCGGCCGAAGCGTTCAGGATCGAATTGAAACTGGTAAGGATGGCTGCGACGATCGCAGCCGCAAACGCACCGGACAGCCACAGCGGGAGAACTTCGGCCACAATCATGCCGTAAGCGCCATCAGAGGGGACATCGCCGAACAGCTTGTAGGAAACGATCCCAGGAACCACGACGATGAGAGGCACGATGAGCAGGCGAATGCCCGCAGCTGCCAGCACGCCCTTTTGCGCCTCGCGAATAGTGGGCGATGCCATCGCGCGCTGCGTAATCGTCTGATTGGTTGACCAGTAGAACGTCTGGATGAAAATCATGCCAGTCAGTAATGTGTGCCAAGGAATGTCGCTGTCATTGTCACCGATGAGCGTCAGCCGCTCGGCCGGGATACCGCTCAAATCGAAGTCGATGGCGACGAGGGCGAGATAGGCAACGAGGATCGCGAGCCCCAAAACGAGCACACCGGAATATGTGTCAGATACCGCGACCGCGCGCAGACCACCGAAAATCGCATAGGCGGCACCGATACTGGCAAGGAGCACCGAAGAGATCATGAGGTTTTCGATGCCGCCATCGAGCCCCAGCATCGAAAGGAAGAAGCGGGAGCCGCCATAAAGTATGGCAGGCAGGAAGATGAACAGATTGCCTGCCAGAAACAGCACCGAAATGAGCGCGCGGATATGCTTGTCGCCGAACTTTTTCTGCAGCAACTCAGTCGTGGTGGTGCATTGCTCGCGGTAGTAGACCGGCAGGAACACGTAAGCGAGAATGAACAGGCCGACCACTGCGGCGAATTCCCACCACGCGACCAGCAGCATCTGGTTGCCGTTCATGCTGACGAGTTGATCCGTCGAAAGGTTAGTCAACGTGATCGAACCTGCCACGAAAAACCACGGCAGCGACCCGTTCGCGAGGAAATAATCCCGCTCATCCTGAGGACCAGTTCCGCGCTTTCCCCGGCAGTGCATGTAGGTCACAAAAGCGATGAGGGCGGTGATCGCAATGAAAACCGCAACTTGGACTGTGCTCATGAAAACCCTCTCACCCGAACCCGCATCTTCAGGCGGATTTTCGTTGTCCTAACCGAAGGAGTGCCGCATTGCGATGGGAAATGACCCGGTCTGCATCTGCCCTCCCCAACTGTGTCGAATTGCGCGCTGGCGGCACGCTGGTCGCTATCGAAGCGGAAGCCGGCGAGCGCCCCGTTATGCTCTACGCGGGACCCGATATCCCCGAAACGGGCGCCGCGGAACTGGCTTTGCTTACAACGCGCCAGCATGCGCCGGGAAGCGCTTCGATACCGCTGCGCGGATCCCTCCTCAACGAGATAGGAACAGGCGTTTCGGGGGCACCGGGGCTGCTCGCACATCGCGCGGGACGTGATTGGGCTATCGACCTGCGTGTTGTGGGGATCGAAAAGACCGGAGCGGCAGCGACAACGATCCGCTGCGAAGATCGCCGGAGCGGGATAGCGGTACTCCATGCTCTTGCGATTGAGCCCGGTACGGGGATGCTCGCGTCGGCAACTACAATCCAAAACCTGAATGACGACGACCTCGATATTGAATGGTCAGCAGCTATGTGTCTGCCGTTCGACCCACGACTCTCGCGTTTCATCAGTTTCACCGGGAAATGGGCAGGCGAATTTGCGACGGAGGAAATTCCCGCTTTCTACGGTAGCATCGTCCGCGAGACCAGATCGGGACGGACGAGTCACCACGCCTTTCCCGGCGGCATTCTTGCAGCGTCAGAGACGACAGAAACTTCAGGGCCGGCCATGGGTTTTCATCTCGCGTGGAGCGGCAACCACCGCCTGAGGATTGAACATTCGGCCGACAATCAGGCGCATGTACAAGCGGGTGAATTGCTTCTTCCAGGGGAGATCCGACTGGCGCGAGGCGAGAGCTATCGCACACCGGACCTGCTCGCTGCCTGGTCGGACGAAGGACTGAACGGCGTGAGCCAGTCGTTTCACGCGCACCTCACCGATACCATCGCCGATCGGCGGATCACGTCGAAGCCGCGACCGGTCCATTACAACACCTGGGAAGCGGTCTATTTCAACCACGATGTGCAGGCGCTGATCGATCTGGCCGAGCGTGCTGCGAGTATTGGAGCAGAACGGTTCGTACTGGACGATGGCTGGTTCGGCGCGCGCCGCAACGACCGCGCCGGGCTTGGCGATTGGTGGGTGTCCAAGGACGTGTATCCGGATGGCCTGCATCCCGTGGTCCACCGCGTCAAGGAACTTGGCATGGAATTCGGGCTGTGGTTCGAACCCGAAATGGTCAATCCGGATAGCGACCTGTTTCGAGCTCATCCCGACTGGGTACTTGGGGTGGACGGTGTGGAGCCTATCCCGTCGAGAAACCAGCTGACCCTGGACCTGACCCGATCAGAAGTCCGCGACCATCTTTTCGAGCGAATCGATGCGCTCGTTCGCGAATACAAAATCGACTACATCAAATGGGATATGAACCGCGACACGCACTTCCCCGGTAGCGGCGGTAAGGCGGCGACGCATAAGCAAACTTGCGCAGTATATGCGCTGATCGAAGATTTGCGCGCTGCCCATCCGAGACTGGAGATCGAGAGCTGCTCATCGGGCGGCGCCCGGGCGGATTTTGGGATCATGCGCCGCGCCGACCGTGTCTGGACTTCGGACAATAACGACGCTCGCAAACGGCACGAAATCATGCGTGGTGCCAGCCATTTCTTCCCGCTTTGGGTGCTCGGCAATCACGTCGGACCACGCAGGTGTCATATCACCGGCAGGCGGTTCGACATGGCCTTCCGCGTAGGCAGCGCCATGTTGGGTCATATGGGTGTGGAGCTTGATCTGCGCGCGGAAAGCGAGATCGATCTCGGAGTGCTGCGAGCAGGCATCGCGCTCCACAAGAAGCACCGCAGCCTGATCCACGAAGGCAAGTTTTATCGCCTCCCTTCACCGGATGGCACCAACCTCATCGGGTGCGTATCGCGCGATCGCAGTGAGGCGCTCTATTCCTATGCAGTTCTAGACACGGAATTGGCGACCCTGCCGAAGCGGATCGTGTTCCTCGGCCTCGACGAGACGAAGCGATACTGTGTCCGGCTCGTCTGGCCGCAGCACAATCCCTCGATCAGCGCGCCTTCGATTGTCGATGCCGCCGATCTTGTCCGCGATGGCCATGCTTTTTCGGGTGCAGCCCTGATGAACCATGGTATGCAGCCGCCGCTCACCTTCCCCGATACGTGCCTGATTTACCACTTGGAAGCCCGCGAATGATCGACAGCGAAACGGACATGTACGATCTGCTGGTTGTTGGCGGAGGCATCAATGGCGCAGGTATCGCACGCGACGCGGCCGGTCGCGGCCTGAAGGTTCTGCTTGTAGAAAAAGACGATCTCGCGAGCCACACATCCAGCGCCTCGACCAAGCTGGTTCACGGCGGTCTGCGATACCTTGAGCACCTCGAATTTCGGCTGGTGCGAGAGAGCCTGATCGAGCGCGAACGGCTGCTCAATATCGCGCCGCATATCATCTGGCCGATGAGGTTTGTTCTCCCGCACGATAAGGGCCTGCGTCCCAGCTGGATGCTCCGGCTTGGCCTGTTCATGTACGACCATCTTGGCGGGCGAAAGTTGCTCCCGCCTACCCTAACAATCGACCTGCGCGAGGAGCCACATGCGCATATCCTCGAAGACCGACTAACCAAGGGTTTCGAATATTCCGATTGCTGGGTCGAGGATTCACGGCTCGTGGTGCTCAACTGCGTCGATGCTGCTGAAAAAGGGGCGGGAATCCGGACCCGAACCGAATGCACCCGCTTGGAACGCGGTGCGAAAGCCTGGACTGCGACCCTGCGCGGCGATTCTGGGGAAGAAACTGTCTTGGCCCGGACGGTCGTAAACGCAGCCGGGCCATGGGTCGACAAGGTGCTAGACCGCGCCGCGCCCGGGGCGGATCACGAAAACTTGCGCCTAGTCAAAGGCAGCCACCTGATCTTTCCGCGCCTGTTCGAAGGCGATCATTGCTACATATTCCAGAACAAGGACGACCGGATCATCTTCGCGATCCCTTACGAGCGCGATTTCACTCTGGTCGGCACGACCGATCAAGGTTTCGAGGGCGATCCGACCGGGATCGATATCTCAGCTGAAGAGGCGGCATATATTTGCGACGCGGCGAATGAATATCTGCGGGTCGACATTGCACCGGACCAGGCGGTGGCAAGCTATGCCGGGGTCAGACCGCTTTACGACGACAAGTCCAGCTCGAATTCGACAGTCACAAGGGATTACGTCTTTGAACTCGATCGCGGTGCGGACGACCGCGCGCCCGCGCTCCTTTCGATATTCGGCGGGAAGATCACAACATATCGCAAACTCGCCGAACACGCGCTCGAAAAATTGAACGTTCCAGGATCGTCTTGGACCGCCTCGAAGGATTTGCCCGGCGGCGATATCGACCCCGAGCGGTTCGATGAATTTGTCGCGAAGACTGGGCAGCGCTATCCTTGGCTGCCGCAGAGCGCACTCCAGCGCATGACCCGCGCATACGGAACGCGTATTGCCGCGATGATCGGCAATGCGAAAGGGATCAACGATCTCGGCCCCCATATGGGCGGTGACCTCTACGCACGCGAACTCGACTACCTCGCGAAGCACGAATTCGCGCGCACGGCCGAGGATGTCCTCTGGCGTCGCAGCAAGCTCCGCCTCCACCTGGATGAGGGCGCGCAGGCGCGGGTCCGCGAATGGTTCGCGCATTTGAAGGTCGAGGCATGACTTCGCCCGTTTGCTTGAAGCGTACTGTAGGCGGGAAGGAAATCTTCCGCCGAGATCACCGCAAATCCGATGGGCGAATGCTCCAGCTTTACGGCCGCGCGCGCCATGCGCTCCCTCTTCAGCCAGAAGATACGAACGACATCGCGCAAGGCGGCGAAATCCGCCATCACCCACTGCGCGATGAGTGGAATGTCTACGCCGCGCACCGCCAGAACCGCACTTTCAAACCATCCGCTGCTGAAGATCCGCTGGCCCCCACCTTGCCCGGCGGCCCATTGACCGAGATACCGTTCGAGGATTTCGAACTCGCAATTTTCGAGAACAAGTTTGCAGCGTTTCACCCGTCCGCATCCGACGCGGCAAACCTCGATGGAATCGCGACCGAACCCGCCAAAGGTGCATGTGACGTCGTCGTTTACGGCCCTGAGCCGAGCGGGAGCCTGCATACGATCGGCGCCGACCGGAGGCAGGTCCTGATCGGAGCCCTGATAGATCGTTACGAAACGCTGTTTGCGGATGGCTGCGGATACGTGCTTCCGTTCGAGAACCGGGGCGATGAAGTCGGCGTGACGCTGCACCACCCTCATGGGCAGATTTACGGCTTTGAGCGTGTGCCTCTGGTCCAGCAGCGCGCCGCAGATACCTTCGCCAAAGGATATGATCTTGCGAGCGAAATCACAGCCGCGATGCCGGATTACGGAATAGGTCAGTCCGGAGGGGTGGCGGCGTTCGTCCCGCGCT
Source organism: Erythrobacter ani (assembly GCF_019204025.1). GTDB lineage: Bacteria > Pseudomonadota > Alphaproteobacteria > Sphingomonadales > Sphingomonadaceae > Erythrobacter > Erythrobacter ani. The sequence goes on along the minus strand of NZ_JAGSPB010000002.1, from coordinate 603,367 downwards.
TTGCCCGCTTTCCTTACGAGGTGTGGCTTGCCCCGCGCATCCGTCGCGAGGGACCATGGGATTGCAGCGACGAAGAGCTGGAAGCGCTGGCCGAGTGGCTCGGCGAAATCACGCGCCGGTACGATGCGTTGTTTGAACAACCCGCCGCAACCATGATGGCATTCCACGCCGCGCCAGCTGGCGGATCGGCGAACTATCATTTCACCGTCCAGTTCTATCCTCTTCTCCGCGCGCCCGGACGGATGAAATATCTCGCCTCCGTAGAACAGCATAGCGGCACGTTTACAGTCGATGTGATGCCAGAGGCGGCGGCGCTTGCGCTGAGGAATTTATGATCGACAGCCAGACCGTCACCGCCCGCGCCCCCGGCCGCGTAAACATAATCGGTGAACACACGGATTATAACGGCGGAATGGTACTCCCTGCGGCGCTTGCAGTCGGCCTCCAAGTGACACTTTCGCCGCGCGACGACAGTTCGGTTGCTGTCAGTTCGAACAATTACGGTGCACCCGCAATCCGGGACCTTGCCGACGATGCGGTCGGTGAATGGGCTGATCCCGTTGTCGGCGCTGTTCGGGAAGCAAATGCGCTGGGACTGATCGAAGGCGGCGCAACGCTCGATGTGCTCTCGACGATCCCCGAAGGATCGGGACTGTCATCGTCGGCAGCTCTGATTGTTGCGGTATTGAAGGCGGCAAGGGCTCTCAATGCGGGTGGCCCGAGCGACGTCGACCTCGCTGTCGCCGCAAGGCACGTCGAAAATCAATACATGGGCGTACCCTGCGGGATCATGGACCAGATGGCAGTGGCGCTGGCGTCACCCGGAACTGCCATGGCGCTCGATACCAAACGGCTCGAATATGGCCTGATAACATTGCCGAAAACACACGACATGGTTGTCGTTCACTCAGGCCTGACGCGCAAGCTGTCTGATGGTCGCTATGCTGCGCGCAAAGAGGAATGCGACGCGGCAAAACGGTATTTCGGGACGGAGGATCTGTGCCTGCTCGATGTCGGTACGGTCGAAGCCGCTCATCTCGATGACACTCCGAAAAAGCGGGCGCTGCACTGTGTGACCGAAAATGCCCGGGTGCACGCAGCCATCGCCGCGCTGGATGGACGCAACATCGCGGCTTTCGGTGAGACGATGAACGAAAGTCACGCCTCCATGCGCGACCTGTTTGAAATGTCGCTGCCCGAAATCGATGCGCTGGTGGAAAGTGCGGTCAAGCTTGGCGCCATCGGCGCGCGCCTTACCGGTGGCGGATTCGGCGGCTGCAATGTGGCTTGCGTCGCTAAAGAAGAGCGCGCCGCATGGCTGGATGCATTACTCGCAAGTCACGGACAGGCACGTTTCATCGACCAGGTGAGCGGCGGCTAATTTCCCGATACGAACTCGGCAACCGCCAAATAGTGACTCATCGCCCATTCCACAGGCGGCATGATGAATTGCGAAATCCAGCCTGTCCCGAACGCCCAGCTGGCGGCGATCAGCGCGAGCAGCAGAACCATCCCGACTTGCTGTAGTTTCTGCCACTGGCCCGCGAGCGAGCGAGGCAGCAACCCTCCGACGATGTGCGATCCGTCGAATGGAGGAATCGGCAGCAGGTTGAACAACCCCAGGAACACGTTGATGAGCATCGAATAAAACAGCATCGTGGTGAGCGGCCGGAAATCGCCAGCTGCGTCGACAAGAATCATCGACGAGGTTTCGCTCGTGCCGAATGCCACCCCATCAGGGGCGAATAGTCCGAAAATTACGGCCGCGATGAACGCTATCACGAAATTGATCCCGGGCCCGGCCGCAGCGACCGCCATCATCCCGTAACGCGGATTGTCGAGCCGCCTCTGGTTGACCGGTACTGGCTTTGCCCAGCCGAACACCGGCCCGCCGAACAGCGCCAGCATTCCGGGTACAAGCAATGTCCCAATAGGATCGACATGCGGAAGAGGGTTCAGCGTGAGTCGTCCCTGCTCGCTGGCGGTGTTATCTCCGAGCAGCTTCGCCACGTATCCGTGCGCGACCTCGTGAAACACAATGGCAATGACGAGACACGGGATCAGCACCAGTGCCAGTATGAGTGTTTGCAGCATGACAGTTAAGTAGGGACCACGAGCGCGCTCAACCAGCCCATTCGTTCTGCAACAAGCCGAAAACTGCCGTGTCACGCCGATAACCGGTCCATGTGACCCGGTTCTGGCGCAGAACCCCTTCCTGCTTCGTGCCAAGCTTAAGGACTGCGGCCATCGAACGTTCGTTCCGTGTGTCCACTCGGAACTCGATCTTGGTGAAGCCGCAGGCATAGGCGTGGTCGATCATCAGTGTCTTCATCACCTTGTTGAAACCGGTGCCCCGGACGGATGGAGCTATGTAAGTCCCACCTATTTCGACGACGCCAAATGCGTCGGGATTGATGTAGTTGCTCGTGCCGACCAGACGATCCTGTTTAAGGTCAACGAGCGCAAATCGGACCCAGTTCTCCAGCGAGTGGAAAGCGGCCATGGCCTTGTCGAAATCCTCGCCGATCATGTTGACCGGGTATATCTTCCATATCTCCTGGTCCTCGGCGCAGGCGGTTCTGAGCGGTTCGACGTGATGCGCGGCGAAGGGCTCAATCCGGACGTTTGCGCTCTCAAGGACCTTCGATAGGGAAGAACGATCCGGTTTCATCATGCCAACGCCTCACTAAAATGTTTGCGGCAAAGCGCCAGGTAGCGATCATTGCCGCCGATTTCGGTCTGTGCGCCTTCAGCAACCGGTTTGCCCTGCTGATCGACACGCAGATTCATGCTGGCTTTGCGTCCGCAATGGCAGACAGCCTTGAGCTCGACGAGCGCGTCCGCAATTCCGAGCAGAGCGGCAGACCCGGGAAAAAGCTCGCCTTGGAAATCGGTTCTGATACCGTAGCAGAGCACGGGAATGCCGGATTCATCGGCGAGACGGGCGAGCTGCCATACCTGCTCCTTCGCCAGGAATTGAGCCTCGTCGATGAGGACGCAATCGAGCGGCGTCTTTTCATGCGCTGCAGTGATGGCCGACCATAAATCTGTCGTCAGCGAATAAAGCTGCGCCTCGGCTTCGAGACCAATGCGGCTACGGACCATCCCTTCGGACCGAGTGTCGAGCTCTGCGGTCCAGAGCATCGTTTTCATGCCGCGCTCGCGATAATTGAAATCGGCTTGCAGCAGGGTGGTCGATTTGCCCGCATTCATGCTGGAATAGTAAAAATAAAGCTTCGCCATACCGGCGTGATTACACCGCAGCCTTACTTGGGCAAGCACCGGGCAAGCAGTGTCCCCAAGCCATCAACATGTCCCGCCATTCAGAAGGCAGACAGGCACGCCGCGCAATGCTACCGCGATGAAAAGCTGACCAAGTAACGAGGACAGATACATGGCAAGCGCAGCTCCGGCTGAGAATAAGCACGAAGGCATGACCGGGGTACTCGGCTGGATCGAAAGAAGCGGCAACAAGCTGCCGGATCCCGTTTTCCTGTTCTTCTATCTGATCATAGCGCTCGTGGTGATTTCGATCATCTGCGCGGTCCTGGGCGTTTCGGCCCTACATCCGACCACTCTCGACGAGGCCAGCGGGGCACCGCTTCAGATCGAGGCCGTCAGCTTGCTATCGGCAGAAAACATCCAGCGGCTGTGGGTGGATATGCCCAAAACGTTTACGCACTTTCACCCTTTGGGTTACGTCCTCGTCGTCATGCTTGGTGCGGGCGTGGCCGAGCGTTCCGGCTTCTTCGCCGCAGGAATGGCGAGCGCCGTCAAGAGCGCTCCCAAAGCGCTTCTGACGCCGGTTGTGGCGCTCGTTGCGATGATCGGCAACCACGCCGCTGACGCGGGATATGTGGTGCTCATCCCGCTCGCAGGCATCCTTTTCGCAGCTGCAGGGCGTCACCCGCTTGCCGGGATTGCGGCCGCATTTGCGGGCGTCTCGGGCGGTTTTTCGGCCAACATCTCCCCTGGTCAGCTCGACGCGCTTCTTTTTGGAATCACCGAAGAGGCTGTCGCCTCTAGCGCGCTGGACCCCGCATGGACCGCCAATATCGCAGGCAATTGGTATTTCATCAGTGTCATGACGATCGTCTTCCTACCGATCATCTGGTACGTCACCGACAAGGTTATCGAACCGCGCCTCGGCCCATGGAAGGGTGGAGCGACAGCCGGCGCGAGCGAAGATCAGAGCCCAGATCCTACGGCACATGACGGAGAGCTCGCAGGGAAAGGATTGCGCCATGCAGGACTTGCCGCTCTCTTCGTTGTAGGGTTGTGGGTGCTCATGGTGTTCGCTCCCGGTACGCCGCTAATCAATGAACCTGCATGCGAAGGGGTCAGCGACTGTTCGATCCACACACAGCTTGCCCCGCTTTACCGGTCGCTGGTCGCAGGCTTCTTCCTGCTCTTTCTGCTCGCGGGGTGGGCCTATGGAAGGGCGACAGGGACGATCAAGAACCACCGCGATCTCGTCGGCATGATGTCGGAATCGATGAAGGACATGGGGTACTACCTCGTCCTTGCTTTCGCAGCAGCGCACTTCGTGGCGATGTTCGGATGGTCGAACCTCGGCCTGATATCGGCGGTTCATGGCGCAGACGCCATCAGGTCGACCGGGCTGCCACTACCGCTCGTATTGGGTCTGATGGTGCTATTTGCCGGTCTGCTGAACCTGTTCGTGGGTTCTGCCAGTGCCAAGTGGGCTCTGCTTGCCCCGATACTTGTGCCAATGCTGATGCTTCTCGGGATTAGTCCAGAGGGCGCGACCGCGGCGTACCGTGTCGGCGACAGCGCGACCAATATCATCACGCCGCTGATGGTGTACTTTCCGCTGATCCTCGTTTTCGCGCAGCGCTGGCAGAAGGATTTCGGTCTCGGCAGCCTTACCGCGATGATGGTGCCGTACTCGGTCTGGCTCTTGGCTTCAGGCACGCTGTTGATCGTAGTCTGGTTCTATCTCGGTATTCCGCTAGGGCCCGATGCGCCTGTCGGATACTCTTTGCCAAGATCGGGATGATGCGCGGTAATTGACGGGCGGAAGTGAAACTTTTGGACCTCCCTGGCCGTACTCAAGAGTACTAGGAGCCCAATGATGTTGAAACGCCGCCTGTTTGTCGCCCCCCTGCTGGCGCTCGCCGTGCTCGCCAATGCGAGCGCGCCGCGCCAGTACACGCTCGACGCGACGGCGAGTGAAGTGACTGCAAAAGTTCCGTTTTTCGGGCTGTCCAGCAAGTCGATGAAGTTTCCGAAGATGTCAGGCGACGTCAGGATCGTGCCGGGTGCGCCTGAGCAGGCGGTGATCGACGTGACCTTCGATGCGACCGCACTGGAGGCTCCCGATGAGACGACCCTGAAACGGCTTCGCGGGGAAAAATTCTTCTGGGTCGAGAAATACCCGACCGTCCGGTTCGTTGGCAAATCGCTCAAGCTGGAATCCGCGACCGAGGGAACTCTGGCCGGTGAACTGACTGCGCGGGGCGTGACAAAACCTCAGGTGCTCGACGTCACCTTCGAAACCGATCCGGTTACCTCTCCCGCCGGTGCACCGGTAAAGTTCACGGCGACCACCACGATCGATCGGCGGGAATACGGAATGAAAAGCTATCGGCTGATCGTTGGCAACAAGGTCGATATCGTCATGAGCGCCAGGATGATGCCGGCCTAAGTTTCCGGCTGGTCGTCCGCATCGAGATCGCGCGCAACTTTAGGATCGCGCAGCAATTCCTCGATCCGGTCTGCCTCTGCGAAACTCTCATCTTTCCGGAATTTGAGTTTGGGCGCGAATTTCAGGCCAAGCCGTTTTGCAACCTCTCGCTGAAGAAACGCGGTATTTTGCCGCAGCGCGTGGACGACATCGTCCTCGCCTGCCCCCAGTAACGGTTTGACATAGGCCGTCGCGTTGCGGAGATCGGGGGTCATGCGAACTTCCGTCACCGCGATATTCGCTGCGCTGACCACATCGTCGTGGACTTCCTGCCGCGCCAAGAGCTCGGAGAGGATATGCCGCACGCGCTCGCCAACCTTGAGTACGCGGACCGATTGCTGCTCAGCGGTAAAAGGATCTTTACGAGCCATCAGCCCATACCGGTTTCTGTTGGCGAGGGGCGCGGAGTGGGGAGCGCGGTGGACGTGGCGCGGGCCATGACGGTGCCATCTTCGGCCAGCAATTCTCCTTCAAGGAAAACGACCCGCCGACCAGCCTTTACGACCCTGCCTTTTCCAATCAGCGGACCTTCAGGTATCAGCCGGATCAGCGTCATCGACAGCTCAAGATTCAGGGGCGCCATCTCTCCACCTGTCGCCGCGACGAAGGCATAGCCCATAACATCATCCAGATAGCCCGCGACAAGGCCGCCCTGCACACCGCCCCGCCACGTCGTCACTTCCTTTTTTACGTTGAAGCGCATCGTCGCAGTCTGCGTGGCTTCGTCGAAGGAGACAAATTCGGAACCGAGCAATACGGAATGCGGTGAACCCGATAGAGATTCATCCGCCGGACTTACAAAGGGCGCGTTTGGCTTCATGCGTCTTGTCCAGGCAACCGAGTTGGAAGCGCGGTAGAGGTCGCGCGAGCCAGCATGCTGCCATCCTCGCTGTACAACTCGCCTTCCAGAAATGCGACGCGATTGCCGCGTTTCACTACGCGACCTTTGGCGATCAGGGGGCTCAATGGAACCATCCTCATAAAAATCAGATTCATATCGAGATTGAGGGGGAGGCGCACCCCGTCACCCGCGTTCTCAGTCACAGCCAGCAGCGCGCCGCCCATTACTTCGTCAAGAAACCCGGCAATCAGCCCGCCCTGCACCGCGCCGCGCGGTGAGGCGAAGCTCGCAGGGGGCGTAAACCGCGTCGTCAATTCGCCGAGTTCGGCATCGAAGGATACGAATTCACTACCCATCAGCTCGGCCGACGGCGAACGCTGACTCTCGTACACCTTACCCACTGGCCTGACCTTTACGAGACCTCGATAGTCCGCTCGCGCTCTTCGACTTCGAAGACTTCAAGCTGGTCGCCCGGCTTGATGTCGTTCGTGTCTTCCAGCACGACACCGCATTCGAGGCCCGAGCGGACTTCGTCCACATCGTCCTTGAAACGCCGCAGTGAGGCGATCGTGGTTGCCGAAACGATGACGTCGTCACGCGTGAGACGCGCAAACAGACCTTTGCGAATGACACCATCTTCCACCAGAAGGCCTGCAGCCTTGTCGCGTTTGCCGGACTTGAAGACTTCCTTGACCTGCGCACGTCCGACAACGGTTTCGATCCGCTCCGGACCCAGCTCACCGGCCATTTCCTTCGCGACTTCTTCGGTCAGGTGATAGATGACGTCGTAATACATCATCCGCACACCGTCGCGTTTCACCAGCTCGCGTGCCTTGGCATTCGGCCGCACGTTGAAACCGATGATCGGCGCATTGGATGCAGCGGCAAGCGTTACATCGCTTTCCGTAATCGCGCCGACGCCCGCGTGAAGAACGCGAACCTTGATATCGTCGGTCGAGATGTTGTGCAGCGAGTTGACGATAGCCTCGACAGAGCCCTGCACGTCAGCCTTCACGAGAACCGGCCATTCGATCACATCCGATGCGAGGTTGTTGAACATCGTATCGAAGCTAGTCGGAGCCAGTGCGGTGCGTTGTTCGGTCGCCTTCTCACGGCGATACTCCGCGACTTCACGGGCGCGCTGTTCGTTTTCAACCACGGTCAGCTGATCGCCCGCCGATGGCACCCCGCCAAGACCGAGGACCTCGACCGGCATCGAGGGGCCGGCTTCCTTGATCTGCTTGCCCTGATCGTTGACGATCGCGCGGACACGGCCGCTTTCCGTGCCGACCACGAAGGTGTCGCCGCGCTTAAGGGTGCCGCGCGTAATGAGGACGGTCGCGACGGGGCCGCGGCCCTTGTCAAGCTGCGCTTCGATCACGGTCGCATCAGCTTCCCGATCAGGACGGGCTTTCAGCTCCAGCAATTCAGCCTGGAGCTGAATTTTCTCGAGCAACTCATCGAGACCGGTGCCCTTGGTAGCGGAAATTTCCACGTCCTGGACATCGCCCGACATCTCTTCGACGATCACTTCATGTTCAAGCAGCCGGCTGCGAATGTTGTTTGCGTCCGCTTCCGGCTTGTCCATCTTGTTGATGGCGACGATCATCGGAACATTCGCCGCCTTGGTATGATTGATGGCCTCGATCGTCTGCGGCATGATGCCGTCGTCACCGGCCACGACCAGCACAACGATGTCGGTCACGTTTGCACCGCGCTGACGCATTTCGGAGAATGCCGCGTGGCCCGGCGTGTCGAGGAAGGTAATCTTTGCCTTATCCTTCGTCGTGATCTGGTAGCTACCGATATGCTGAGTGATGCCGCCGGCTTCGCCCTTGGTCACATCCGTGCCGCGCAGCGCATCGAGAAGGCTGGTTTTGCCGTGATCGACGTGACCCATGATCGTGACGACCGGCGGACGCGGTTTGAGCGTTTCTTCTGGATCGACATCCTCGTCGGTCGCGATGTCGATATCGGCTTCGGAAACCTTCTCGATATTGTGACCGAATTGTTCGACCAGCAGTTCTGCGGTTTCCTGGTCGATCGTCTGATTGACCGTAACCATCATGTCGAGGTTGAATAGCTCTTTCACGAGGTCGGCACCCTTCTCGCCCATCCGCTTGGCCAGTTCGCCAACGGTGATGGCCTCCGGCACGACCACGTCGCGAACCTGCTTTTCGCGCGGCTTGGCCGGACCACCCTGGGCCCGGCGCTCTTTTTCACGCGCACGCTTGAGCGCCGCGAGACTGCGGGCCCGGCGGCCTTCATCCTCGTTAAGCGCCTTCGTAACGGTGAGCTTGCCTGAGCGTCGCTTGTCCTTGCCGCCGCCTCCCGTGTCCTTGGCAGCGCGCTTGTCTTCCTTCTTCTTCTTTTCCGGACGCTTCGGCTCGGGACGCGCGACTGGCGTAAACTTGCGAGCAGCAGGCGACGCGCTCGGCTCAGCTTCGACGCTTGCATCCGCTTTTGCGGTCTCGGCCTGCTTCTCGGCCTCTGCGTTCGCCTTGGCCTCTTCGGCAGCCTGCTTTTCAGCCTCTTCCTCGGCTTTGCGATTGTCTTCGCGCTGCTGGGCTTCTTTCTCATCCCGCTGGCGAACCTGCTCTTCCTCGCGCTTGCGATCCTGAGCAAGCTGATCGAGACGCTGCTCTTCGGCTTCGCGCTGGAGACGCTTTACGCGTTCCTGCGGTGTTTCCCCCGCAGGCGCTTTCTTGGCAGGCTTGGCTGGCGCAGACTTCTTCGCCGCCGGAGCCGGTGCGGGCTCAGGCGCCGGTGCTGGCGTTGGCTCAGCTGCGGGCTCGGGCGCAGGCGTCTCACCAGGCTTCAAGAGCTTGCGGCGGCGCTTGACCTCAACCGCAACCTTATTGGTACGGCCGTGGCTAAAGGTCTGCTTGACCTCGCCAGCATCGACCGCCCTTTTAAGGCCCAGCGGTTTACGGGTGCGTTTTTCTGTATCGTCGCTCATTCTAGCTCAATTGTCCTTCACGTATTAATTCTGTCGTCGCCGCGTTTTTCAGCGAGCTTCACGCCCGCTTCACCATTGATTGGCCGGTCACAAGAGGCTGAAAAGCCGCTTACAAAGCTCGTAAGGCGCGCTGCCGCCTGCGCTACACGCGAAGCCGCGCGTTTCTGATTTGGCGCGCTGGCATCGCCGGGTCGCCCTGAAATGCCCAAATGGACGACATTCTCGCGGCCCAATGCCACAGACAGCGTATCGCGGTCCAGTGGCAAGACCTGTCCGCGCTCACCTGATCCTTCGATTTCCGCCCCGACGCGCCACGCCTGGTCCAGTTTCTTGCGTCCATCAGCGCTGCAGTCGCTGGCATGGAGCAGCAGTCCCAGCCGCCCTTGCCGCGCCTGTTCCTCGATTCGGCTGGAGCCGAGGACGGCGTTGCCCGCACGCAGCTCGAGCCCAAGACGATCGGTGAGGTGCCGGGTCAAAGCCATTTCGACCTGCTGAGGCAAATCGTTAGAGTAGGAAAGCGTAACACCTTCCGGACCACCTTTGAATGCGCGCATCAGCGCCCGTTTGAAATGGCCATCGGCCATAGCGGCTTCAAGTGCGTCGCGGTCAGGGACGATCCACGCGCCGCGACCCGGCGCCTTCGCACCTGGATCGGGCAGGACCAGTCCATCCGGAGAAATGGCCAACCGTACGAGCGCATCGCGCGGATGGCTGTCTCCTGAAAGGATGCAGCGCCTTTCGCTCCCGGAAGCGTTGTCGGCTTCCCGAGTGCGGGGAGTTTCAGCGATGTCTGAACTTACGCGCTCATTGGGTGGAGTCCGCATCGGCGGCCTCCTGAATGTCGGGCTCGGAGACGTCTTCGTCTTCAAACCAGTGTGCGCGTGCAGCCATGATGATTTCGTTGCCCTGCTCTTCCGAAAGGCCGAATTCGCCAAGGACGCCGCCCTTGTCCTGTTCGCGCTGCGGGCGACGCATTGGCGGGCCGTCCGCATTGTTGCGGCGACGCGGTGCTTCGCGCTTTTTGGCAATCAGTTCGTCGGTCGCGAGATCGGCAAGGTCGTCCAGTGTCTTGATCCCGGCCTTGCCCAGCGTGACAAGCATCGCTTCGGAAAGATGCGGGATCTCGGCAAGGTCGTCTTCAACGCCGAGCTCGCGGCGGGCAACACGATGCACCTCTTCCTGACGCTCAAGCGCTTCGATCGCGCGGCTCTGAAGCTCTTCGGCAAGATCTTCATCGAAGCCTTCAATCGCGGCGAGCTCCGCCTTGTCGACATAGGCGACCTCTTCGAGCATAGCGAAGCCTTCGGCGACCAACAGCTGCGAAAGGGTCTCGTCGACGTCGAGTTCTTCTTCGAACATCTTCGAGCGCTCTGCGAATTCCTTCGAGCGTTTTTCCGATGCCTCTTCCTCGGTCATGATATCGATCTGGTGACCGGTGAGCTGGCTGGCGAGGCGCACGTTCTGACCGCGGCGACCAATGGCCAGAGAAAGTTGATCATCGGGCACGACGACTTCGATGCGCCCCTCTTCCTCGTCGAGGACGACACGGGCGACCGTTGCCGGCTGCAGTGCGTTCACGACGAAAGTCGCCGTATCTTCCGACCACGGAATGATGTCGATCTTTTCGCCCTGCAATTCCTGCACAACAGCCTGAACGCGGCTGCCCTTCATGCCGACGCAGGCACCGACCGGATCGATCGAGCTATCGTGGCTGATGACGCCAATCTTGGCGCGGCTGCCCGGGTCTCGTGCAGCGGCCTTGATCTCGATAATGCCGTCGTAAATTTCCGGTACTTCCTGAGCGAAAAGCTTGCGCATGAAATCGGGCGCAGCGCGGCTCAGGAAAATCTGGGGGCCGCGATTGTTGCGCTCGACCTTGGTGATGAGCGCACGGACACGTTCACCAACGCGCGCTGCTTCGCGCGGGATCTGCTGGTCACGGCGAATGACACCTTCTGCGCGGCCGAGGTTGACGATCACGTGACCAAATTCAACCGACTTGATGACGCCGGTGATGACTTCGTTCGCGCGGTCCTTGAACTCTTCGAACTGACGTTCGCGCTCGGCATCGCGGACCTTCTGAAAAATCACCTGCTTTGCGCTCTGCGCATCAATGCGGCCCAGGTCGACCGGTGGCAGAGGATCGACCAGGAAATCACCGACCTTGGCGTCATCCTTCAGTTTGGCCGCCTGTTTCAGATCGACTTGCTTGAAGTAATCCTCGACTTCCTCGACAACCTCGACCACACGCCACAGCGTCAGATCGCCGGTCTGCGGATCGAGTTTCGCGCGGATATCGTTTTCCGCGCCATAACGGTTACGCGCGCTTTTCTGGATCGCCTCTTCCATCGCTTCGATGACGATCGATTTGTCGATCATCTTTTCGGAAGCGACCGAGTTTGCAATCGCTAGGAGTTCTGCCTTGTTGGCGGAAATGGCACTGGCCATCAATCGTCTGCCTTTTCTTCTTCTTCGATTTCGTCGGCACCGCTGGTATCCAGCGGCTTGGTGGCGGCGATGAGCGCGTCTGTAAGGACAAGCTTCGCCGTGTGTATCTGTTCGCGCGGCAATTCAACCACGCCGTTCTTTGCATCGGTCAACCGGACCATACCGGATTCGATGCCGTTCAGTTCACCCTTGAACACGCGCTGCCCCTTATCGTCGCCCGACCAGCCTTTGGCCATGACGATGCGAGCTTCGTGCCCTGCCCAATCGGTGAAATCCTTTTCACGCGTAAGGGGGCGGTCAATGCCCGGGGATGACACTTCGAGATGATACGCCCCTTCGATCAGCGTATCACCGGCCTCTTCATGGGCGTCCATCATGTCTGAGACGCGGCGCGATAACGCAGCGCACTGTTCGATCACGAGCTGGCCCGTTGCCGGGTCCTCCGCCATGATCTGCAAGGCATCTCCGCCATCACCGGCTTCCGATGGCACCATCTTCACGCGCACAAGTTCGAAACCCAGAGCTTCCGCTTCGGGTTCGATCAATTGTGTCAGGCGTTCGATGTCGCTCATCAAGTCTCCGTTACGACCTACGCATGTGCCAATGCCGATCGGTGCCGGCCCCTTGCGGCGCCAGCATCCAAACCTTGCAACGACAATGTTGGGATGACGGTGAAATAGTACCGAGCTCATGGAATGGCAAGCCCTATTCGGCGCTCGAGATCGCGGGTCGGAAAGGCAGCTAGCTTTCGCCTTCCTCCATCAATCCGTGCTTCTTGATCGCGTGTCGAAGCTGGTCGTAGCTCAGTCCCAGAGCCTTCGCTGTCTGGCGCTGATTCCAGCGATGCTTGCCGAGTGCATGCTCGACAATCGTCCGCTCATGCTCATCGACGGCGGCGCGCAAATCGTCGATTTGGTCGAAGGTGTCGGCGGCGGAGTGGGCTGACGCCTGCGACTGGGCTACTCCGCCAGCTGGCAGGGCTGCTGCGGCGCTCGACCGATGAGGAGGAGCCTTCGGTTTCCAAGGGCTTTCGAACGGATCGAATTGCATATGCGCGATCGGACTTTCCGGATCGTCCCAACGATAAACCGCACGCTCCACAACATTGCGCAATTCGCGCACATTGCCGGGCCAGGCATATTCTTCGAGGCTGGTCATGACATGCGGCGCAAACCCGGGCCAGGAATGCCAATCGAGTTCGGCCGCCATCCGCCTTGCGAAATATTCGGCCAGCACTCCGACATCCCCATCCCGCACCCTCAGGGGGGGCAGCGTAATCACCTCGAAGCTGAGCCGATCAAGCAGGTCGGCACGAAACTCGCCGCTTTCCGCCAAAGCGGGCAGGTCGTCATTCGTGGCGGCCACAATCCGCACATCGACCCGGATCGGCCTCGACGCACCGATGCGGGTGATCTCGCCATACTCCACGGCTCTCAGCAAACGTTCTTGCGCGCCCATCGACAGAGTGCCCAGTTCATCGAGAAATAAAGTGCCTCTGTCGGCTTCTTCGAACCTTCCCGCTCTGGCTTTGGTAGCACCAGTGAAAGCGCCGGCTTCGTGGCCGAACAATTCGGCCTCTATCAAGGTTTCGGGAAGAGCCGCACAGTTCATCGTGACGAGCGGCTCATCCCACCGGGTGGATAGGCGATGCAGGCGTTCGGCGATGAGCTCTTTCCCGGTCCCGCGCTCGCCGATGACGAGGACAGGGCGGCTCATCGGTGCAGCGCGCGACGCACGCTCCACTGCATCGAGGAAGGCACCAGACTGTCCAATGAACTGATTATCCCGCTCCATAACCAATCTATAGTGAGATTTCCCAATGTTTGGCAATAGGTACCATCAAGATCTTAGCTCACAGTGAAAATATCGTTGGAAATTCGGGATTTCTGCAGTTTGGCACACCGCTTGCTTAATCTTGGGCAAGATTGGCGGAAATCGGCACAGGGTCGAAAATCGCCGCAGCGGGAGTATCGCCAGATGTACAAGAACATGTTCTTTGCGAAGAGATTTTGGACCAGCAAGCTTGGTCACGCTTCGATCGCAAGCATCGCAGCGATGACCGTCATGGTCGTATTCACCTCGCAATTTGACGCGAACAGCGCGCAAACCGACATGTTTGCTCACCCGCATGCCGCCACGGTCATGCTGGTCGAGATCGCTTGAGAGTTCGGGTGAGCAAGAACGAAACCAACGCCTTCGGGCCGGAGCGGGAAAAGTCCCCCGCAAAGCCTGCTTCGCGCGCAGACAGCTCTGCCAGCGCGCGAAAAAGCAGCCTCGCTTCGGCCCGTTCCACCGGCTCTCTTCAACGCCAGGGCAATTTGTCTCGTCTTGACGCCGAAATCGAGGCCTTGCGTCGCAGCCCCACCCCGACGCAATCTCATGAGCGCAAGCGCGACACCGATTCGAAGCAGAGCGCCACCAACCCGTTCCTAGATGGAGTAGCCTTCATGGGTATTTTCAGCCGCACCCGCGACATCGTTGCGGCCAATTTCAACGACATGCTCGACAAGGCGGACGATCCGTCGAAGATGATCCGGATGATTATCCTCGAAATGGAGGAAACCCTGGTCGAGGTGCGGGCAAGTGCGGCACGTACGATTGCTGATCAGAAAGAAATGCACCGCCATGTCGTGAAGCTTGACCGGCTTCAGGCCGATTGGGGAGAAAAAGCCCAGCTCGCGCTGTCGAAAGATCGCGAAGACCTGGCCCGCGCTGCCTTGGTTGAAAAGAAAAAGGCCGTCAGCATGGCCGACCAGCTTAAAGCCGAAATCGCTGTTCTTGATGATGCATTGCGCGCTTACGAAGACGATATTCAAAAGCTGCAGCACCGCCTGCGCGAAGCGCGTAGTCGCCAGACCGCCATCGCGGCGCGGCTTGAAAGCGCCGAGAACCGCGTCAAGCTGCGCACTCTGATGAGCACGGAACGCACCGACGAAGCGCTCTCGCGTTTCGACCAGCTCGAACGCCGTGTCGATTACGCCGAGGGACGGGCGGACGCGCTTTCGATCGCAGAGGAAGGTCAGCCTTCACTTTCGGATGAAATCGCCGCGCTGGAAGGCGCAGATGCGATCGACGATGAACTTGCAGAAATGAAAAAGGCGTTGGGCAAGGACCACGCCGAGAAGGGGGAATAAATCATGCCATTCGAAGTCGTACTTCTCATTTTCATGGTCGTGATCGCGCTTCCCTGGATGGTCATGCACTACATGACCAAGTGGAAGACCGCAGCGACGATCACCAGCGACGACGAAGTCTTGCTGGAAGAACTCTACAACCTCGCCAAGCGCCTCGACGAACGGATGGACACAGTCGAACGCCTCGTGGCCTCGGACGACCCGTCATTCTCCCCGGTGAAGCGCCTGATGGCCGACCAGGAGACCGACAACCAACAGCTCCGCGAGCTTGAACAGCTCATCGCCGAAAAGAAAGGATCCAAGGTATGAATTCGCCCCGCACCACCATTTATCGCGACAAGTCGAACGGCAAGTTGATGGGCGTCTGCGCAGGCATCTCAGAATATACCGGGATCAATGCTCTGTGGATACGGCTTGGGCTTGTGGCTCTCACTATTGGACTCGGATGGCCGATCCTCGCCTACATTGCTGCGGGTATTCTGATGAACAAGAAACCCCCGCATCTTTATCGTGACGAGGGTGAGCAAAAATACTGGCAGCGCGTCCGCCAAAGCCCGACGCGCACTGCCCGCGAAATCCGCGCCAATTTTCGGGATATCGACCGCCGATTGGCCGCTGTCGAAACGCACTATGTCAGCAGCAATCCGCGGCTGACGGCAGAGATCGAACGCCTGCGCTAAGCGCTCTGGTTCATAGGGAGGACGAAACGTCATGGAATGGTTGGTGGGATTTGCGCCCTTTGCGATGGTTCTGGGGATCATCTGGCTCGTCCAGCGCGGCAAGCTTGAAGAAAAGAAGCTGGCTGCGACAGCCGAAGCCACGGGAGAGAAGGCAGCGCAATATGCCAGCCGGGTCCAGGAGCTTGAGGACCGAGTGAAGGTGCTCGAACGCATCGTGACGGATCGCGGCTATGACATCGCCACCCAGATCGAAGCGCTGCGTGACACCGTGAAGGTCGAATCCCGTGACGCCGGGATCCCGCTCAACCTCAACGACAAGGAAAAAGCATGAGTATCGACGTTGCCGCCAATCTTGCCCCGCATCTGCCTTGGATCGTGGGGGGCGCACTGGCCATCGGGGCAGCTTCCGTCGCTGGCTGGATCCACACGACCCGACTCAGGATCAAGCACGGTTATCCGCTAGAGGGAACCTGGGGCCAGGCTCTCAAACCGGCATCCGATCACGAAGCGAAGCAGCGCGTTACGCTGCTGACGCAGGAAAACGCTGAACTGAGAGCAGAGCTCTCGTCGCTCAAAGACCGGATGGCCAATGTCGAGCGGATCGTGACCGACGGCGGTTATCAACTCGGCAATGAGATCGAACAGCTGCGCGAACGCTCGCTCGAGCATCGCGCCGACCAAGGGAGCGCGTGATGGACAGCGATCTGGTCATCATTTTTTCGAGTATCATCATCATGGTCCTCATAATTGGCGCGAGCATCAACGGGATCGTGTCCAAGGTGCTGGACTACAAGCGCTCGCAGGCCGGAATGAGCGCCGCAGATCGCTCCGATAGCCCCAAAGTCAGCGAAATCGCCGACCGGACCGACATGATCGAAGACCGGCTGCGTGTGCTGGAGCGGATCGCAACCGATCGCGGACAGATGCTTTCCGACGAAATCGATATGCTGCGCGTCCAAGCGGCCGAACCTGGCAAACTGGAGACCAGCCAGCAATGAATTGGCTCACCATCGCCTTGATCGTGTTTGTCGTGCTTTGGATTTACGAGCGCGGTCGGAGCAACCGGCTCCGTCGGGAGAACCGGCAGATGATGAGCCGCTTCGATGGCGCCCCATCGGACCGCGTTGACGAAAAAGCTGCGTCCCGGACCCCGGACGAGATCGATGCGGCTGAGCTCGCAGAACTGCGTGAGCGCGTTCAAGTGCTTGAGCGGATTGCGACCGATGAAAACAGTTCCGAAGCGCGCAAGGCGCAGCGGATCGCCCGTGAGATTGAAAGCCTGCGCGGAGATATTGCGCGGCGTTCCTCGAAGACGACGGAGGACTTGAGCGAATGATGGACCCGATTTTCGTGATCGCAGCCACCTGTCTTGTTGGCATCAGCGTAGTTGCTTTCGCCCTGCTCAGGGCATGGCAGGGTTGGCTTGAATTCAAGCGCGAAGAGCTTGAGCGGCCAAGTCGTTCCCACGGCACCATCGACACATCCGAGATCGAGGGAGGCGCAGGGGTCGGCGCAGCGCGGATAGAGATGGCCGACCTAAAGGAGCGCATCAAGAAGCTCGAAGCGATCGCAAGCGGTGTGGAGCTTTAACGAACAACGCGTCATATCCGTTGGACTTAAGGGCTTGCGCTCCTAAATAGCGCCCATGCGGACCTTGCCGGACATTCTCGAAGAGTACGAATTCCTTGAAGGTGATGAGCGTTATCGCTTGTTGATCGAGCTTGGGCGCGAGCTTGAAGATATGCCGGAAGCGCTGAAAACCGATGCGACCCTCGTGCGCGGATGCTCCGCAGCCGTCTGGGTGTATCCGACCGAACAAACCGATAAGCTGCACTTCCTCGCAGACAGCAACGCCGCCATCACCAAAGGTATCGTCGCGTTGGTCATCGCAGCAGTTCAGGACAAGTCCGCCGGCGAAGTAGCCCGCATGGATGTGACCGGCGCGCTGGAGCCGTTCGATTTGAAGAACCAGTTATCGTCGAACCGCACGCAGGGCGTCCCGAACATGATTGCCCTCGTGAAGGAACACGCGGCCCGGCTGGCTGCGGCCTGAAGGGTAAAGAGGATGCGGCTGCTCTATCTGGCAGGTGGCATCATCGCACTGGGCCTGGCCGCGATCGGCGCTGTGCTGCCGATCATGCCGACAGTCCCCTTTCTCCTCGTTGCAGTTTTCTGCTTCGCTCGCAGCAACCCAGAATGGGAGAGACGGATCATCGAGCATCCCACATGGGGACCGCAACTGCGCGACTGGCGGGAACGGAGGGCAATCAGGCGCCCGGCGAAGCTCGCAGCAATCGGTGCAATGAGTGTAGGTGCGATTTTCACGTGGCTCACTCTGGGCGAGCCTTACGTCTGGATTTCGCTCACCATCCTGGTCGTCGCAGGGGGCTGGATCGCTACCAGAAACGAATAGGCGTCAGGCACCCGCACTTTCGCGAACCACGGCCTGACCCAATTCTTTTTGCATGCGCAGCTCGGCCTTCAGCTTTTGCGGGTCGCGGGCGATGACGAAGCCGAAACTAACCCCGCCCTCTTTGCCGATCGTTGCATGGTGAAGCTTGTGGGCCTGCACCAGCCGCTTCGCGTATCCTCGTTTGGGAACCCAGCGGAAAAAGCGCTGGTGCACCAATCCGTCGTGGATGAACGCGTAGATCACGCCGTACAGATTGACGCCGAGCGCGGCCCACCACAGCGCGTCCCAGTACAGCGCCCCGAAGACATACATTGCGGCGTTGATCGTGCCGAATACGACCGCAAAAAGGTCGTTTTTCTCGAACATGCTGTCATGCGGCTCATGATGGTCGCGGTGCCATCCCCAGCCCCAGCCATGCATGATATATTTGTGCGCGTACCATGCGAACAATTCCATACCGGCGAGCGCGGCAAGCGTCACTGCAATTGCTTCGAGCCAGCTCACGCCGCGATCTCCTTTCTTGGCCTTTCGAGCCCAATACCGGCGCGGCGAGCACCCGGGAGCGCCCACCAGGGTACGTCCGGACGCCGGTGGTGCTCGAGATGATAGCCGAAATGGAAGCAGGTTGCGAGACTGGTCACAGTCCCGAATTCATCGCTGCGCGTATTATGGTTGTCCGCGAATTCGCCATCATTCTGCTCAAGCGTATGCCGATGCGGGCGAAAAGTGCCGAAATAGAACAATTGCAAAGAAGATAGCAGCGCTGGCGCCCCGTAAAGCAAGACGATCTGCACCATCGGGATTCCGATCACCAGCCAATAGATGCCGACAACCATGTGCACGAAGACAAGCGACTGCCAGCCGAAATAGCGCTTGAAGAAGGTCCCGTACCAACGAAGGAAGCTGGTTGGATTATTCTCGTCGAAGTCCGGATCACCGGTCTTCCCGGCGAGCCGGTGATGAGCGAAATGCGCATCGCGAAGCTTGCGCCATGCAAAACCGGCATAAAGAAACAGTAACACGGTCCCGATCACTGCATTCACGCGTGACCGATTTGGCACCAGGCTGCCATGCATGGCATCGTGACAGACGATGAAGACGCCGACGGACAGCCATACCTGAACCAGCGCAAGCACGAGCGCGAATGGCAGGTTCGCCCAAGTCAGCTCGAAAACGAACATCCCATAGGCATGGATGCCAAGCCATCCGCCCGCAATCAGTCCGGCAAGCAGGAGGCCAATCGCACTCTGCATGGTGCGGCCCGGAAGGGAGAAACGCTGATGCATCTCAGATAAATACGCGCGGCCGGCTCATTAGGGTGCGTATAGAGATTTAAAACAGCGCTGCAAATTGCGAAGCGCCGAAGCGATGTTGCAGCTCAGTCTTCGTCGGAGAAGAAAAACTCGCGCATGTGTTCACCGATCCGCGCCGGGCGCAGCGTCTCTGCATCGATGCAGCACCAACTCGATTTTACCTCCGCCAAAACATCTTCGCCGCGGCGGATGACCGTATGGTAAAATGCACGGGCGCCTTTGAAATGCTCCAGCACCGTACTTGCGGTGACGTCGTCTTCGAGGAAAGCGGGCTTGCGGTAGGTGATCTCGTGCTTGAGCGCGACCCACGCTTTCGATGCGACATCCTCTGCCGGGGCGAGCTTGTTCCAGTGCGCGAGGACCGCATCCTGCACCCAATTAAGGTATCGCGCATTGTTCACGTGACCCATGAAATCAATGTCCTCGGGCAGGACTTTGATCGGAAAGGCAAATGGTAAGGCGGTCCGCATTGCTGACATGAATGTTAGTTAGACCTACAATGCTTTCATTTCCATGACGAAATGCAAACCGCTTCATCAGCAGCTTGCCAGTGTTGCGCAATCGCCGCTAATCCCGGCAATCAACACATTGGAAACGACGAATGGCGAGCAAACCGCGCACCCTCTACGAGAAAATCTGGGACGATCATGTCGTCGAGACCCGTGATGATGGCACGGCGATCATCTATATCGATCGTCATCTCGTACACGAAGTCACGAGCCCGCAGGCGTTCGAGGCGTTGAGGATCGCGGGTCGGCCGGTCAGGCGACCGGAGCTGACCCTCGCCGTGCCCGATCACAATCTACCGACAACGGCGCGCCGCGATGCCAGCGGCGGGAAGGTGCCAATCGCAGACCCGCAGAGCGCCGCGCAGCTCGAAGCGCTCGAAAGAAACGCACCTGATTTCGGCATTCGGTATATTGGTGATGCCGATGCTCAACAGGGCATCGTCCATGTCGTGGGACCGGAGCAGGGATTCTCCTTGCCCGGCACGACGATCGTTTGCGGAGACTCTCACACTGCAAGCCATGGCGGCCTTGGTGCGCTGGCTTTCGGTATTGGTACAAGTGAAGTTGAGCACGTTCTCGCGACGCAAACCCTTCTGTTGCAGAGGTCTAAATCGATGGAGGTGCGGGTCGAAGGCGAACTTTCCTACGGCGTGACCGCCAAAGACCTCATCATGAACATCATCGGGGTGATCGGCGCTGCGGGCGGTTCAGGCCATGTCATCGAATATCGAGGTTCTGTCTTCGAGAATATGACCGTCGAGCAACGCCTAACAGTTTGCAACATGAGCATCGAGGCCGGAGCGCGAGCCGGGTTGATCGCTCCGGACGAGACGGTTTTCGAATATCTCGAGGGCAAGCCCATGGCGCCAAAAGGAGCGGAATGGGATCAAGCGGTTGCGTATTGGCGCACGCTCCATTCCGATCAGGGTGCCGCGTTCGATAAATCGGTTGTGATCGACGCAGCCAGCGTAGAGCCGACCGTCACTTGGGGCACCAGCCCGGAGGACGTGGTTGCGATCGGCGGCGACGTGCCCTCCCCCGATAGCTTTGCAGATGAAAGCAAGCGTGCCGCCGCACGGAAAAGCCTCGACTATATGGGCCTCAATCCCGGAACCAAGATGACGGAAATTCCGGTCGAGAACATCTTCATTGGATCGTGCACGAACAGCCGGATCGAAGATTTGCGCGCCGCGGCGACTGTGCTCAAGGGACGCAAGAAAGCAGACAATGTGCGCTGGGCCATCGTTGTGCCGGGATCGGGACTGGTGAAAAGGCAGGCCGAAGAGGAGGGGCTTGATCGCATCTTCATCGACGCCGGTTTTGAATGGCGCGAACCGGGATGCTCTGCATGCCTCGGCATGAACCCGGACAAGGTTCCGCCGGGCGAACGGTGTGCATCGACATCGAACCGCAACTTCGTCGGTCGTCAGGGACCGGGCGCGCGGACGCATTTGGTGTCCCCGGCCATGGCCGCGGCGGCGGCTGTCATGGGTAGACTTACTGATGTGAGGGAAATGACTTAATGCGTGCCGTGTGCCCATGCGGAGCGATTGCGATCACACTGCCGCAGCGCCCGACCAGTGTGACATTCTGCGACTGCTCTTTGTGCCGCAAGCTCGGCGCGATTTGGAGCTATTATCCGAAAGCCGCAGTCGCTGTGACAGGATTGACCCACGTATTCACCCGATCCGATGTCGAAAACCCCAGCGTGGAAGCGCATTTTTGCGGTACATGCGGAGCGACCACTCATTGGCAACCGACCGCGTCTAATGGTAACGACCGTATGGGCGCAAACATGCGGCTCTTTCAGCCGGAAGATCTGACCGGGATCGAAGCACGTTTCATGGACGGGATCGGCTGGGATGGCCGCTCGTCGCCTCGGGAGAGAAGGCCATCAGGCATTATCGGCAAGGATGTCGTGATCGCTTGATTGATCCTGGTGGCAGACTTCTCTTGCAACCCCGCAAGGCCGAGCGCATTGTGGTGGCATGACGAAAGACAAGAAGTCCAAAGCCGCCATAGGTGCGGCAGCCACGATCGGATCGGCGGCCATTGCCGCAGCGCTGCTTTACGCTGGCAAGCGCTTCAAGCAGAAATCGGCTGACGCCGAAAAATCCGGCACGGTCCCCTCTGGCGAGCCGCCGGAAACCGACTGACCCGGTACTCTGATCTGGGGGAGATTACGAAATGAAAGCCATGCTTGCGGCGCTGCTGGCAGCCTCTTTGACGTCTTCGCTCTGGGCGCAAATACCGTCCGAGCAAACCGATATCGAAATGTGGCGGCTCGATTGCGGGAAAATTGATCTTAGCGACGCAGCATCGTTCTCTGATGCACACCTTTACGATGGCGAGCCGAGAACGCTGATCGTCAGCTGTTATCTCATACGTAACGGCGATGAATACATGCTCTGGGACGCTGGTCTCTCGAAAGACCTGGTCAGAACAAGCTTTACCCAGGGTGCCTTCACCCTCTCGGTCGAACGCTCCATAGTCGACCAGCTCGGTGACATCGGAGTTTCCACGGACGACATAACCTTTGCGGGTGTCAGCCATTATCACTTCGACCACGTAAGCCAGCTTCCCGACTTTACGGGATCGACATTGTTGATCGGCGCGCAGGATTGGGACGCGGTCAAGGCCGCCATCATTCCCAACCAACTTATCGACCCGCGGCCCTTTGCACCTTGGCTGGACGAGACAAGCTCCAATGTGACAGCCATTGCGCATGATCACGATGTCTTCGGCGACGGATCCGTAATCATGAAAGCGACCCCAGGCCATACTCCCGGTCATTCAAGCTTGCTCGTGCGGATGCCGCAGATGGGGGACGTCCTGCTGACCGGGGACCTCTACCATTTCGAGGAGCAGGTCACCAATCGCGGAGTGCCCGAATTCAACACGGATCGCGCTGATACCCTCGCCTCGTTCGAGCGTTTCGATGCCATCGCCAAGTCACTCGACGCGATGATCATCATCCAGCACGATGCGCGGCATCTCGATCGTCTCCCCGCTTTTCCAGCCTCGGCAAAATAATGCAGAAACTGACCAACGTCGAAGGCCGCGCCATTCCGTTCGGCGCAAAGAATGTCGACACCGACATCATCATTCCTGCAAAATGGCTCAAGACAATCACGCGCGACGGGCTTGGCGAAGGCGCTTTTGAGTCCATTCGCGCGGAACCAGGCAACGTTTTCGACGATCCCGCGAACCAAGGGGCACCGATCCTGATCGCGGGCGACAATTTCGGCTGTGGATCGAGCCGGGAGCATGCCGCATGGGCGATCCTCGATCTCGGAATCCGTGCGGTTCTGGCTCCGTCCTATTCCGATATCTTTTCAGGAAATGCGGTGAAGAATGGCATATTGCCAGTTGTGCTGCCGCAGGAGGCGATCGATCGTCTCCTCGAAGTCGCGCGCGACGGCCACGAGATCAATGTCGACCTCGAAACACAGACAGTCACCACTCCGTTTCAGGACCGATTCTCATTCGAGATCGATCCCTTCCGTAAACACTGCCTGCTAAATGGTCTCGATGAGGTCGCGATAACGCTTGAGCGCCAGGCAGCGATAGGCGATTTCGAGCAGTCTCGCGCAGGATCGCGGGACTGGCTCACCAAAGGCACCGCGATTTAATGGAGAAATCGACATGAAGACGATGCGCAGCCACGAAACCGGCGGCCCGGAAACGCTGAAACTCGATGAGGTCGACACGCCTTCCCCTGGCAAGGGCGAAGTGCTGGTCGCGGTGAAAGCCTGCGCGATCAATTACCCTGACACGCTTATCATCCGCGACATGTACCAGTTCAAGCCGCAGCGACCGTTTGCGCCCGGCGGAGAGCTTGCCGGCGTGATCGAAGCGATCGGCGAAGGGGTGGAAGGTTACTCGATCGGTGACCGCGTGCTGGCCGTCATCGGTAATGGCGGTCTTTCGGAGAAGATCGTCGTACCAGCAGGGCGGATGTTCCCTATCCCCGCTGATGTTTCATTCGAGAAAGCCGCGTCGCTGCTGATGACCTACGGTACGACAATCCATGGACTGAAGGATCGCGGGCGCATCAGCGAAGGCGATACAGTGCTCGTACTGGGCGCAGCAGGGGGCGTCGGCCTGTCCGCGGTCGAGCTGGCCAAAGCCTTCGGTGCGCGGGTTGTCGCAGCGGTCTCAAGCGAAGCCAAGGGTAAGGTCGCGAAAAATGCAGGCGCGGACGAAGTCGTCATCTATCCGCGTGAAGAAATGGACAAGGCCGCCTCGAAAGAGCTCGCCAACGCGTTCAAGGCGGCATGCGGGCCAGAAGGCGCTGACATCGTTTATGACATTGTCGGTGGACAATATTCCGAACCCGCGCTGCGGTCGATCGCGTGGGAGGGCCGCTTCCTGGTCGTTGGCTTCCCTGCAGGTATCGCCAAGATGCCGCTCAACCTCACATTGCTCAAATCGTGCGATATCTGCGGCGTGTTCTGGGGTGCGTTTACTCAGCGCGAACCAGCGAAATTTGTCGCGCAGGTCGAAGAGCTTTTCGAGCTAATGAAAGCCAGCAAAATCGATCCGCTCATTTCAGAGACGTTCCCGCTCGAACGCGCGGGCGATGCCATCGCGAAGCTTGAAAACCGTGAGGCGGTCGGGAAGCTTGTCGTCACGATGCCATAAGTTAGGGCGCGTAACGCTTGTGAGGCCCGGCGCCCGCACCTATTTCAGAAGAGATCATTTTCCGGAGGGATTGCAATGACAGATTTTAAAGATCGCGAACGCGCTGAAGAAGCGAAATTCGCGATGGACGAAGAAACCGCTTTCAAACTTGCCGCACGCCGCAACCGCCTGCTCGGCGAGTGGGCTGCAGGCCTGATGAACCTTACGCAGGAAGAAACCGACGCTTACAAGAAAGCCGTGGTGCAGGCCGATTTCGAAGAAGCAGGTGACGAAGACGTCATTCGCAAATTGCTTGGCGATCTTACCGCAGCGGAAACTGATGTCAGCGAGGCCGATATCCGGCTCAAGCTCGAAGAAATGACCATCGAGGCCAAGCGCCAATTGATGAGCGACAGCTGACATCATGCCGATGTCCCGTTCCGCGATCGAAACAGCAATTGCTGCAGCGCTACCCGGCGCAAAGGTCGAATTGACCGACCTCGCAGGCGACGATGACCATTGGGCCGTCACGGTCGAGGCGCCGCAATTCGCTGGCAAGAACCGCGTGCAGCAGCACAAGCTGGTTTATGCGGCACTCGGCGGCCGGATGGGCGGAGAGCTGCACGCCTTGCAAGTGACGACCGTGGTCCCCACGTAATCTCACGAGAGACACCCAAACCAGAGGCCGCTTCCTATCATGGCTGATACAAATACCCGGATTTCCACCCTCGTCGGCGACAACGATGTCGTCCTCTTCATGAAGGGCACGCCGCTGTTCCCGCAGTGCGGTTTTTCGAGCCGCGCCGTGGCGATCCTCGATCATTGCGGAGTCGCCTATGAAAGTGTCGACGTGCTGCAGGACATGGAAATACGCCAAGGTATCAAGGCGTATTCCGATTGGCCCACAATCCCGCAGCTTTACGTGAAGGGCGAGTTTGTCGGTGGCAGCGACATCATGATGGAAATGTTCGAAGCGGGCGAGCTGAAACAGATGCTAGACGATCATGGAGTCGCCAAGGCCGAAAGCTGAAACGCTTACGGCCAGTTTTTTCGGACCAAAAGAAACCGCCTTGCTGACCAAAGCAAGGCGGTTCTTTTTTGATAGGGGAGATCTGACCTAGAGACCAGAAAAGGTCGATCTCGTTTCGAAGACCACTTGGGCTACCCAACCAGATGCATCTGCCGTGCCAAACGCGTTGGGCCTAGTAAATTCAGATGCTTACATAGTTAACAGGAAATCAAACCTCCGCTTTTTGTAAACTTTTCCGACACACTTGAAAGCCAGCCCAAGCACCGCCACCCTTGGCAAGCGTGCGCGGACAAGCCATCACGCAAGCCATGTCAGATTCTTCAGGTACCGAAGGCATCCCAGCCGCCACGATTGTCATTTTCCGCAAGGCCACTGAAGGCGGGCCGCCCGAGTTGCTTATGACGGTGCGGTCCCGAAATATGGCCTTTGCGGGGGGCATGGCCGTGTTCCCTGGCGGGCGCGTCGATCCTGCCGATTTCGACCTCGCAGCGAACGTCTCAGGCCAGTTTGGTGATGCAATGACGCTGGACGAGATGGCTCATCAGATTGCCGCTATCCGTGAAACACTCGAGGAAACCGGCCTTGCTCTGGGCCTCTCGGGCAAGATCTCCGCCGACACGGCGGAGAAAGCCCGCGTGATGCTGGAATCGGGCGGAGCGCTCGCGCCTGTACTGGACGCATTCGATTGGACGCTCGATTTCTCGCAGATCATCCCGTTCGCGCGCTGGTTTCCCAAGAACGAGAACATTTCCCGCGTGTATGACACGCGCTTTTATCTGGCCGATCTGGGGACCGGAGCGGTCGACGTGTCAATCGACAACTCGGAAAACACACGGTTGTTCTGGGTCAGCGCACAGGGCGCGCTCGATGCAGCGGAGCGCGGGGAGATCAAGCTCATCTTTCCCACCAGGCGAAATCTCGAGCGTCTGGCACTCTTCGCCAATTTCGAGGAAGCTCGCGCTCAGGCTGAGGCCATACCGGTGAAAACAATCATCCCGCGGGTCGATGACAGCAACGATCCGCCCATGCTCACGATACTCGAAGACGCGGGCTATCCGGTGACTTCGGAACTGCTTGAAACAGTCGCGCGGGGCTGATCCCCGTTAGCGACGCGACACACGAAAGCGGTCCTCGCGAAAATCGGCTACGCGGTACCCCCGCTCCCACATTTCCTTGCGATAGTCATAGCGCGCATCGGCGATTTCGCGCCGGTATTCCTCGTGCGCCTCGCGGCGATCCTCGCGATCGGTTGCGCGGCGCAGATCGCTCGCGAGTTCGCGTTTCGCCTCGCTGATGTCGGTCTTGTAATCGAGCCAATACGAATTGCTATCATTGTTCGGAGCGATTGGCAGACCGCGATCGCGCTCGACGATGATGGGATGCGCAATTGCTGTCGCAGGTACGATCAGCGCCGCCATGCCAAGGGTGAATTTGGAAAGGTTCTCCATTCGACATCTCCTTTACTATGCGGGGAAACGGAGGGTGAAGAAGAGGACCTGAACCTGGCACGACTCAAGGACGCATTGCGGGAAGCGCATCCGCGAGACGTGGCTCTACCGCGATGAGGTGTGGTGGCGCGCCCGGCAGGACTCGAACCTGCTGCCTCAAGATTAGAAGTCTCGCGCTCTATCCAGATGAGCTACGGGCGCGCGCTTGGAAACACGCGGGATTCCGTACTTTCTTGGCATTTGCGGGTCAATCGCCAAACGGAACGCAGCGGAAACAAATGGCACAGTGCGGCACAATGTGGTCACAAATTCAGTCACACGGAATCTTTGGCATCCAGACACAGACAGAAGTCACCTCGAGGCTTTCGCAAAGTACTTTCATCCTGCGTTTATGCGACCGCTGCGCGGTATTTATTCGAAGGACGCACTCACAACTTCAATGCGCGCTGCGCAATAAAAAGGCCCCGCCGAAGCAGGGCCAAGGTGGTTGAGGAAGGAAGCGTCGAAGCCGCCACCAGGCGATTAGGGCATCACACTATCGTGAACACCAGTGCGCGCGCACGTGTTCAATGCTTACGTAACGAAACGGCAATATGCCGAAAGACGAACCATTTCGCATTTTCCTTGCGGTTGGCGCGAGGACACGCGATTCCCTGTTTTCCAAGACGGAGATACGCAGCGCCTCGCGCTGGGTTAATCCAGGGGCCGGCCCTCGGGTCGGCCCTTTTGCGTTGGTGATTATATCGTTTGCAAACACGCCCGCTAGGAGCGATTGATCCGCTTAGGCAAACGCTCAATGCTATTCTGATTAAATTGGATCTGCTCGTGCAGCCTACCAATTGCCTTTAGCAAGTCTTGGTGCCGTATGCGTTCTTCGCGTTTGCTAGCCTCTAGCGAGGCCTGAATTGCTCGGCCTGTCCAGATGACAGACATGGCAATGACAACGCTTCCCCAAAAGGCTGCATCAGTCAGCACCAGACTTCCCCTTCGCGACCTTCTTTAGCCGCTCGTCCCAGCGGCCCTCGTCCTCGTCACATTCGAGTTCGCGGGCGGCTTCTTTGAACTTGTCAGCTTGAGTCTTTGTCTTTTTTGCCAAGATCAAACCTCCTTTGCCTTGCCGCTTCGGGCTTGCGGATTTTCAGTAGGGGCTCCCCCACTTTGCCGCTCTTCTTGAGCAACCCTTCGTCGAAAGTCTCCAAAGCAGACACAATGAGATTTAAGGCGGTGGCCACATGGATCGCGTCCTTCGGTTTTATGCTATTTTCCCAAACAAGCGTCTGGGCGCTTTCAGCGACTTTCCGAGTGACGTTATAGAGCCTGATATACGAACGCCGAAAGAACTTCTGCACCTTCTCGGCTTTGTCAGGGCTCAGCTTTTTCTGGCCGCGCATCCAAAGCACTTCAGCCAATGTTAGTGTGGAGGTGACTATTAGCACCTCACCCCTTTCCGCACGCTGGATCACACCGTCGCAGCACTCAGCCTTCTCGGTTTCGTCATTGAACCAAGCGACAAAACAATCGCTATCCCAATAGATGCGCTCCACGCTCATGCTGCGAAGATCCCGCGAACATCAGAGGCGGTTGGCAGTTCATCGTCTTCGGGCAGAATCTCGATTTCAAACGCTTCAATACTGATGGGCGTGCCGCCGCGTCGGTAGTGCACCTTACCTGTAATCTCGACACGCTTGCGGAAGCTAGCGAACACCTGCTCGATCATCTTCTCCGGCACAACGCAGCTGATCGGCTTGGGGTATAGGTAATCCTGCACCCTTATTTTGAGCGCGCCGCTCGCGTCTTGAATTGCCTCAAGACGCCCCTCTATCGTTCCGACATCGTAGTAGTCGCTCTCCCAAGACTGTTTGATGGCCTTGGAGATACTTGCCCCGACAGTTTTAGGATTTTTCCTGACCCACACACGATAGGTTGCTTGGCTGGTGGTCCGACTAGAGATTTCGGACAGTGTGTTGAGGTGATTGACGGCTCTCTCGGAGAGGCCAGCACCACTGACATCCCCCTTTTCGAGCGCCTCAATCCCATAACTGGCTTTGTTGTAGATCATCGCCAAGCGAGATGCAGGTGCAGCATCGCTCGGTTCCAGGCCGATAAGGTTGCTGCCTTCTTTGACGACAACAGACCATTCGATTTTCGCGCCGTCTCCAGCCTGATCCTGCGTAATCTCGCGGACGTAACCAAAGAAATTCCTGACAGCCGCAACAAAGTCATCGGGCGAGATTTCTCCTCCAATGTCCAATGTCAAATCTGTAGGTATATCAGTGGCTTTTGCCATGCGTCCGGTGGACCTCCTGCAAGATTCTACGCGGCGAGTGAGTCCCTGTAAAGCAACCTCTTGCCGACAATGCCCTGAAGAGAAACGGTAGCCCTGTCTGTATCCGAACGACGACGGTACCGAGCATTAAGCCAGATCGCTCGTCCATCGTGCCGTGCTTTCTCATTTTAGTCGACGCGCTGGTAGCCCGTCGCAGCAAATAGTTCCTCAGCGTCGTATTCGCCTTCAAATGCGATGTAGACCCAGTGCTTGCCGTCATGGTCGGACACAGTCACATCCACCGGACCAGTTGCATGGGCATCGGGCATCATCTTGAAACTCTTCGCAGTCTCCTGAGCTTCGAATTCGTGCTCGCATTGCTTTCGGTAAAGTTGCTTCATCCGACAGGTCGTCCTTAGCTTCTTGGTGACATTGATCAGCACAAACCATGGGAAGCGGTTTTGAATAAATCACGAGCCCTCGGTGCGATCCTGCCTAACGAGTAATTCACGTATAATGACCACCAAATGAGCGCCGGTCAAACACGCGTTCTACTGTCAACAACTACTTCAGAAACTCTCAATTTTTCTACGAGGGTAAAATTTATCCTTTAGAATCAGTGACTTAGAGCTGGTCACAATATGGTCACACTCCAACTTTTTCTCTATATTTTTCAATATCTTGTGTCAGTCTTCGTGAGCTTAGAAGTCTCGCGCTCTATCCAGATGAGCTACGGGCGCGCGCCGATGCTCCAATAGCGCGCTTTGCCGGGCTTTCAAATCGCGCTAGGGCCGCGGCTTATGGATAAGCCTGACCCAGCCGCATTTTTCGATGACGATCCAAGTGACGGGATTGTCGCAACCAGCAGCGCGCCGGTGGCTTTCCGCTATTATGATTTCGTGATGGCGGCTTTCGTCGCGATCCTTTTGCTCTCCAACATCATCGGCGCGGCCAAGCTGACCTATGTCGAGGTGGACTGGTGGCCATCGGGCTGGTGGCCCGCCGCCGATGGAATCTTCATCTATGGTGCAGGGATCCTGTTCTTTCCGCTCGGTTATGTCATCGGCGACATACTGACCGAAATTTACGGCTTTGCACGCGCGCGCCGCGTCATCTGGACTGGCTTTGCCGCGATGATCTTCCTCGCTTTCATGAGTTATGTCGTCGTGAGCTTGCCCGCCTTCGATCAGTGGACCTGTTCAGCCTCCGACAGTTTGGAGATAGCAGGCAATACGCAGAGCGTACCCGGATCCATCTGCCAGCAAACCTACGAATCGGTTTTCGGAAGCACGTGGCGCATCGTGTTGGCCTCGATCACGGCATTCTGGGCGGGTGAGTTTGTGAACTCGTACGTGATGGCCAAGATGAAAGTCTGGACTAAGGGAAAGGCCTTGTGGACACGGACGATTGGATCGACGGTCGTAGGTCAGGGCGTTGACAGCCTCATCTTCTATCCGATCGCTTTTTACGGGATCTGGACGACCGAGGCAGTTGTGACGGTGATGGTGACGAATTGGTTGCTCAAGGTCCTTTGGGAGGCAGCGCTCACGCCAGTGACCTATGCGGTAGTCAATCGCCTGAAGAAAGCTGAAGGCATCGATCTGTTCGACACTGATACCGACTTTTCGCCATTCTCAGGAAAAGAGCGGCGCGATCAGGACTGAAGCGCCTGGGCTGCGAGCTCAGACAGATCATCGGTATCAGCGTGTAGTTCACCGTCCGCCACGATCTCGACCGTCCAATCAAGGCCCAGCCGACCTGACAGCAGCTTCATATCCTTCTCCGTCGGAAGTCCGCAAAGCGCCGCGTGACTTTCTTCGAGCCGCAGGACGAGATCATCATCGCGCACGATCAGGCGGCTGACCTGCAAGGACCGGCGTGAATTCGCCCCCAGCCGCCGTGCGATGCGCACTGCCAGTCCCCAGCAAATCGCCTCCTCAAGGGCTTCCTCACTCGCCAGCTCGCCGACGTTCGCCGGAAGGTCGAGATTGTTGCCATTGGCAGCGATCGCTGCCGCCAGCATGGCGCGTTCTTCGCTCGATACCGCGATCCACCGTTTGTGAAGCGCCCATTCCAGCGCTTGCGGATGCCGGATATTCGGCTCGATCTGCATCGACGCCAGCGCGAGCATCGTCGCGGCCAGGCGCAACCTTTCGCTGCCATGCTTTCGAGCGGGTGCCGCATCAACGGTCCAACCGGCAATCTGCGCGGCCAAGGTCGGCGGCGCGCCGCGCTGCGCCGCGAAGACGCCGACCCCAGCGAGAAGCGGATCCTGTTTCTTGCTGTGATCCGGAAGCCTGTCGTAAAGGAGACCTTCACGCAGGCCCCATGAGGAAAAAACCAACTCGCTCGGTTCAATACGGGACAAGAGAGCTTGAAGGAGGATTGCCGCGTCGGGCAGTTTTTCCGCCCGCATCGATGAAATCCTGTCGCGATCCTTCAGGCTTTCCGGTGTTTCCGCCGCAAGCGCCTTGGCCAGATTGTGCGCTTGTTTGCTGTTTAGCTCGAACCCGTGGGGATCGGAGAGCGGGTGCCCTTCTTCCTGCATCGCGTAAACGGCCATACAGCGCCAGGTTCCTCCCACGAGATAAAGCGGCTGCTCTTTGCCGATGGCATCACCAAAGTCGGCCGCGCCCTTCTTGAGGACTTTTTCGAGCGATTTGCGCATAACGGAGTCGCCAGACTTCTCGTCCCGGTAGTCGGGCAGGCGCAGCGTTCCTAGCGGGAGTGAGATCGCACTGCCGGGCACGCCCTGTTCTATTCCGATCAGTTCGAGGCTTCCCCCGCCCAAATCCGCGACTGTTCCTGTCGCACCGGGAAAGGCTCCTGCCACCCCGCTCGCGCTCAAACACGCCTCTTCCTCTCCCGAGATCACTCGCGGATCAAAGCCGAGCTTGCGCAGCTCGGCGACGAATTCACCGCCATTGCTGGCGTCGCGTACAGCCGCGGTCGCGACGGTTTCGACGTCATCGATCCCGAGGTCGTCGAGCAACAGCGCGAACCGACGAAGTCCGCGCATCGCGAGTTCCACTGCCTCATTCGCAAGCACCCCTTCGCTGGCGATATCTCGGCCCAGCTTGGCCGTGACCTTCTCGTTCAGCAAAACGGTCGGAGCGCGCATGGTCCCGCCATAAATGACCAGTCGCACGGTGTTCGATCCGATATCGAGAATGGCACGTTTCGGCACGTAGCCTGCGAAGGTGCCGTCGCGGTCCGCCCGCTTCTTCTGGTAGCTCATCCTGAACGGCCTTTGCGCAGCGACAGTTTCGGCACCGCGCCTGCTTCGAGCGCGCCTCCGCGACCGGAAAGGGATGGGTTGGTCATGAAATACCGGTGGCAATTAAAAGGCTTGCCGTCGGTTTCCACTCGCGAATAGCTGCCGTCGGAATGGAGCCACCAGCTTTGGTCGGTGTCCAGCATATTTGCCAGCAACACCTGCTGGAGCACCTGATCGTGAACGGTGCGATTGAGTATTGGAATGAGGCTTTCCACACGCCGGTCCAGATTGCGGCCCATAAGGTCTGCGGACGAGATGAACACAGCAGCGTTGGGTCCGGGCATGGGCCGACCGTTGGCGAAGGCATAGATCCGGCTATGCTCTAGGAACCGGCCGATGATCGATTTGACCCGGATGTTCTCGCTCACACCCGGAACACCGGGACGCAGACAGCAAATGCCGCGTACGACAAGCTCTACCCTGACGCCCGCATCGCTCGCTGCATAGAGCCGGTCGATCATTCCCTGATCGGTGATCTGATTGCACTTCATCCAGATACCAGCAGGCTTACCTTTCGCGGCATTGGCGATCTCTGTATCGATCCGCCGATAAAGCTCCTCTCGAAGGTTCAGCGGGGCGATCGATATCAGCTCAAGCGCGTCGGGTTCGACGTAGCCGGTAACAAAATTCATCATCTTGGCGGCATCGCGGCAAAGCTTGGGGTCCGCGGTAAAAAATGAGAGATCAGTATAAATTTTTGCCGTCAACGGGTGATAGTTCCCGGTTCCGAAGTGACAATAGGTCCGGAAACCGTCGTCCTCGCGGCGGACGACCATCGCGACCTTTGCGTGTGTTTTCCAATCGGTGAAGCCGTAGATCACCTGGACACCTGCCCTCTCGAGCTTAGTCGCCCAAGTAAGGTTTTGCTCTTCGTCGAAACGCGCCTTCAGCTCGACCACGGCGGTCACCGATTTGCCGCGCTCCGCAGCGTCGATCAAAGCGTTGATGACGGCCGACTGTGATCCCGCGCGGTACAGCGTCTGCTTGATCGCGACCACATCGGGGTCCTCGGCGGCTTGTCGGATGAAATCGACCACCACTTCGAAACTCTCATAGGGGTGATGGATGATGATGTCTTTTTCGCGGATGGCCGAGAAAGCGTCACCGTCATGTTCCCTGATGCGCTCGGGGTAACGCGGTGAATATGCATCGAATTTGAGGTCAGGCCGGTCTTCGTTGACGATCTCGGCCAGGCCGTCAATCCCGATCATTCCATCGGTCTTGATGACCGCCGCCTCATGGACGCCCAATTGTTCGAGCAGAATGGCCTCGGCCTTCGGATCGAAGTCGTCTTCCAGCTCGAGCTGGATAACCTGCCCTCGCCTGCGGCGCTGTATCGCGCTGCGGAAGGTCCGTACGAGGTCTTCTGCCTCTTCTTCGATTTCAATATCGCTGTCGCGCAGGACGCGGAACAGTCCGTCGCCTTCGATTGTGAATCCGGGGAAGAGTTTACTGGCATAGCGCTGGATGAGGCTGGCGATAGAGATGTAGATCGCCTCGCCATTATCGCCCGGTCCATTGGGTACACGGACAAACCGGGGCAGTGCGCTGGGGATCAGGATCATTTCTATGATCTGGTCCTGATCGGCGTCGCGTGTCAGTGTAAAAAGCAGCCCCATGCCCTCGTTCTGAACGAAGGGGAATGGGTGTGCCGGGTCAAGCGCCTGGGGCGTGATGACCGGCAGGATTTCTTCAAGGAAGAATGATTTCAGCCATTCGTGTGCCGCCGGATCGACCCGCTGTTCATCGGCGACATGGATGTCCGCTTCGGCAAGGCGCTGGTGAAGATGACGCCAGATGTCCTGCTGCCACGTCGACAGCATGGCCAGCTTCTCACGAATGGCAGAAAGTTGTTGGGTCGGTGTTCGCCCGTCGATGGAAGGTTTGTCTATTCCGCGCTGCGCCTGGCCCACCAGCCCGGCCACGCGGATCATCATGAATTCATCGAGATTGCTTCCGGAAATCGAAAGGAACCGCAATCTTTCGAGCAAGGGATATTGGCCGTTGCAAGCTTCGGCCAAGACCCGCTCGTTAAATGACAGCCATGACAGTTCGCGATTGAAATATGGGTTCTCCTGCTGGGCACTCGCATCCGGTTGGATGGGAGGCGCAGATGCACCCGAACCGTGTTTCGCAGGGTAATCTATAATCGGCGTGCTGCTCATCGCTCTGTTGGTGCGTCCTTATCACCGGGTCATCTCGCACTGCGCCCCAAAGGCTCAGATTCCGACACGCGTGCGGTGTAAATCACCAAGCCCGCCTTGTCACAAGAAACTCAACGATCAGAAGGATTGAAGGTTGCCGGCTTCAGACCAGCGACTGGCTGTCTGCAATCTGCGTAATGCCGCGTTTGCCGTTCGCATCGCGGCCCAGCTGGACGATCACATCGATTACGCTGGCTGAATACGCAATCGTATCCGAGCGACTGAGCCCGATGCCGGTCTGCATAACCATCAGCGACAATTGTTCGAGCGCACCGCGAAGCGAGTTTGCGTGGATCGTCGAAAAGCTTCCCGGATGTCCGGTGTTGATGGCCCGCAGGAACGATACGCTTTCCGCTCCGCGAAGTTCGCCAAGGACAATTCGGTCGGGACGCAGCCTGAGCGCTGCCTGCAGCAGCTCGTTCGCCGTAACTTTCGCTTCGCCGAGTTCCCCCTTTACCGCGACAAGTCCAACCGAGTTTTCGCCCGGGGATTTCAGCTCAGGCGTATCCTCGACCAGGACGACCCGCTCATGCCGAGGGATTTCGCCGAGCATGGCATTCAGGAAGGTTGTCTTGCCCGTGCTGGTCCCACCCGAAATCAGGATTGTCCGACGATTTCGGATCGCCTCACGCAGATAGACAATCGGTTCCGCCTGCGCGTCCGGCATGACGATCTTGGCTTCTCCCGTGAGCGGGCCGCTGTCATACGCATCCAGCGGAAGATCGAGCCGCCGATGACGCCGGATCGCCATGACCCAGTGTTTCCGGCTTGCGGGAGGACCGCAGAACTGGATACGCGCGCCATCGGGCAGTGTTGCACCCAGCAGAGGGTGTTCGCGGTTGATGCCCTGATGGGACACGCGGGCGACCTGCTCCGCAAGTCGCTGTATTAGGCGGTCATCGATTTCCGGGGTGATTATCCGTTTGATACCCGGATCGGCGGCGTCTTCCACCCAGACCTCGCCCGGTCGATTGACCATGATCTCCGTGACTGTGTCGCGGTCCAGCCAGCGACGGAACGGCTCTAGATAGGATTCAAGGTAGACGCTGTGTTCGCCTCCAGACTCGTTCCCGATCGAATCGGAATTGCCCCCGTTCGCGGCGGAAGAGAGAGGATGGATATCAGCGGTCATCAGCTTTGTACTCAGGCAGTCACGTTACTGCGTGACCGGAGTGAAATCGAGATCGCGCGCGGTAAATACGCGGATCGGTTCGCCCATGCGCACACGGATCGTGGGACCGATCTGTCCGTCTTGCTGTGCTGCAATGCTCGCGGCACCTTGCCCCGCTCCGCCCAGGACGACCGACGCGCCGCCGGTCCCGATCGCGGAAAGTCCGCCAATGACAGAAAGCAGCATAGCCGATCCAAACCGGCGGAAGAAATGGTTGTCGACTTCGCCTGCAAGCCCGGTTGTCCCGTCGAACGCGACAGCAGGCGACGCGATGTCAATCGATGCGCCGTCCGGCCTGATGAGCCGCTGCCAGATGACGTAAGCGCGTTTCTGGCCGTTTTGCACGCCCGACTGATATTGCCCGATCAATCGCGAAGACCGCGGCACCAAAACCTTGGTCCCGTCGAAACTGCGAACGTCCTGGCTGACCACCGCCCGGACATAGCCGGGCACATCGGTGTTGATCGCGGTCTCGAGGATTGCCGGGATCAAGGTGCCTTGGGTGACCGTCGTCGAAGGATTGGTCATCGCGCGCGCTTGCGCAGGCGCGCCGCCAACCCCGCCGATGCGGCTCGCAAAAGCCGCAGCTGCGCCCTCGGCGCCGCTGTCGCCCGTGCTTGGGACACCGGTGCTGGAGACGGCCGCTGGAGCTTCTAACAGCTGCGCACCTTGGGCAGCCGTGCTGGCATCGTAGATCATGGTGGGGCTGGCATAGGGGTTCGTCGCAGCCACCCGCGTCGCATTCGGATCATTGGCAAGGATCGGTGCGGGCGCAGGATCGGGGCGCGGCGTCATTTCCTGCGGAGCGACAACGGGTGCGACCCGCACGGGCGCGACCGTCTGAGGAGATGGAGCAGGGTCAGCTGTCACAACGGGTTGCTGGTCCGGAATTTGCGCCGATTGCATCGCCCAAAAAGTGGTTGCGCCCAGCAGGCCGACGATTGCAACGCCCGCTGCCAGCCCGAACCCATCGGACTTCGCCTTGCGATCGACAATCGCCGGAAAGCCATTTCGGCTGGCGAGGTCGATGATCTCTGCAGATTCGTTCTCGCGCGGGTCGACGCCGCTTACGCCTTCGCTGCTGCGTGCCTTGGGCGGAAGTCGCATTGCCAAACGCATCACTTCGTCTCCATTTCGGTGTCTCTATCTGTCGTCATCATAATCCCGTCACCCGTTCCGGCACGAGCCCCGCAGGCCGCGCGCTCGTGCGAACAGGGCCGTTGTTCGTCAAGGTGGCTGCATCGCCGCCTGAGCGCAGGATGATCCGCTGCGGCACCGTGTCGAGTACCACGGTCTCGCCGCGGACCGTGAAATTAACCGGCCCCTCCTCGCCATCGTGATTGGTCACGAGGATGGCAGGGATGGGGGTGCCCTCCGGCCATGTCAGAAACAGTGCCTCGCCATTGTCGTAGGCACGCACAGGGATCAGATCGCGATCACCTTCGGATGCCCATGCGAAATTGAGGTCTGCCGGATCTGCCACCGCATAAGGATCGGTAGCCGCCGCCAGCTCTGTCGGATTAGCCGCAGCGCGCGCGGCCTCTGCCTCGGCTGCGAGACGCGCTTCTTCGGCGGCCTGCTCAAGTTTCGGGTAGCGGAACTGCAGAACATAGAGCGGCGCGTTGCGTGGGCGCGCGACAAGATCGAAAAGGTATGTGCGCTTGCTGGTGACCACCGTCATGTTGGTCTTGGCGTTCGGCGCGAGCGGCTTCACGAACAGCAATGACTGCGCCTTGTTGGGCTGAACCTGCCACGCCTGGCTATCGCCGATGGCGACGTTTTCAATCGCCTCATCGGGAGCGAACTTGATCGTGGTCTGGACTTTAACGCGGCCATTGATTTCCACCACAGCCGCCTCGTCGTAGACGAGCGTCTGTAGCCGGTCGTCCTGCGCCAATGCCGGGCTCGCGGTGGCGAGCGATGCCGCGCATAACAAGGAAAGCCGAAAGAGGTCGGCGCGGGTCATTCCATATTCTCCGTTTTTCTCGCGGTTTGCGCGTTTCCATCGCGCTGCGAAGGCGAGCGGAAGCGATTGCCGATTCCGCGTGTGCGTGAACCGGCAGGTGTCAAAGGTGCCGACTGGCCGCTGCCGGATGAGGTCGCGAATACTTTGGTTTCCCGGACATTCGCGGGACGAGCTCCGCCGACATCGTTTGCCGCAGTAACAGTAGCCTGGGTCGCCACATCCGTTCGGGCACGACCCGTTGGCGCGCCAATCGATTGCGCTTGAACAACTGTGGGCTGTATCGGAGCCGCAATGGCCGGCGCTTGAAGCGAACGCGCGCTTTCAGCGCGATACTCTTTTGCCGGCGCAAGCCCGAACACCTGCCAATTCGATACCATGGTGCTGGAAACCTTAAGCGCCATCAGCATCAGAGCCATGTGGACGGCACCGACGAGGAAAAACGCCATGGCGGCCTGTTGATCGATTTGACCGGGCATCGCGACGAGTGTGGCAAGGATCGGGACCGCCATTTCCAGCATGATCGATCCGCCAAGGACCGCGAAGAGAGGCGTCAGCGCCAGCATCGTCACGCCTTTCAGCCAACCGGTAAACAGCCCGCGTGTGCCATTGAATAATGCAAGCACGACAAAAATCGGGCCAACCGCGAGCAGCAAGGCGAGGCCGATGCGCGCGGTCACGAGCAGCCCGACCGTTCCCAAGAGTAGCAGCATCGCGCCTAGCCACATCATGCCTTCAGGAGAGAAAGCGCTGATATCTGTCGAGTTTCCGCTCGCTTCCTGCACGGCGATGAAAACGATATCTAGCTTCTGCGCGAAGGTCGCTGTCGCCGATCCGCTTGTATCGGTCAGTATACCTGCAATCTGATCCGGTCCGCCAATGAACAGATTGTAGAAAACCGATGAAAACGCAGCGAAACTGGTGGCGAACGTAAGAACCAGGCCGAGGGTCATTAATTTTGGCACAAGTGCGCGGATCGAAAGGTTCGATCGGCCGAGCATCAGGCTGATGCCGAAAAACGCAACATACAGCACCAGCATCAATGTCAGGGCGAGCGCCAATTGGCCGTCGCTGCCGAACAATCTGCTAAATGCCTGCTCGCTGACCTGTGATGCGATGCAATCGACAGCGGCCAGCGCCGCTGCGACACCGGTCCCCATGTCCTGCGCGGCAAGATCGCATGTGGTGGTCATTCCGCAGCCTGCCAGAACGGCAAGGGAACGCCGTGCTCGTCGACTTCGCCCGAGCCATCGGGCCATGCGGAGCCGGTAAGCGCCGGGTACCACTGCGATGGATCATCGCCGACCGCTTCGCGCAGCAGATCGAGCCTGCGAACCGACGCTTCGCGCCCGGAAAGAACTGTCAGCACTTCGGGTGCGCCCGAAAGGTCCAGCCGCACAACCACGCTCGCGTCGGGTTGACGCACAAGGAAGCAACGGGAGTGCGCGGGCAGACTGCGGATTAGCGCGAATTCGTGATCGGTCAGGCCGAAGCCATCGCAGTAATCCTCAGGCCGCGCACGGCTATTGGGCATGAAGATCATCGTCGCCGTCTGTTCGACCAATGCCGTAGAAATTCGGCTTTCCAGCGCATCCTTGGCTGATTGCGTCGCAAACCCGACCAGGGCGTTGCGCTTCCGCAAGGTCTTGAGCCAGTCGCGAATACGCGCCGCGAAGACCTCATCGTCGAGCGCTTTCCAACCCTCGTCGATCAGGATCATCGTCGGCTTTCCATCCAGACGCTCGTCAATTCGGTGGAACAGGTACATCATTACCGGCGTACGCAGGCGCGGGTTTTCGAGCAGAGCGGTCATGTCGAACCCGAGAACGCGCTGGTCCAGATCCAGTGCGTCGTGTTCGTTGTCGAACAGCCATGCATGTTCGCCGCTATCGCCGGCGGCGCGGCCGATCCACGCGCCCAGCCTGTCGGCGAGATCACCAGGCTCGGGACGCTTCGCGCCTGCCAGCAATTCCTTGAAATGACGAAGGCGGCGCAGCCTTGCATCGTTCTGATAAGCGGCATCGACTGCCGAGTTGATGAGCGCGAATTCCTCAGGTCCCTCTGCTTTCAGGAGGACCCCAAGCCAATCGCGCAGAAAAGCCTTGTTGGCAGGGGTATTGGGCAGCGCGAGCGGGTTGAAACCGGTCGGCTCGCCCGGGCAGATACGGTCGTAACGACCGCCAATCCCGCGGATGAAAAGCTCGCCGCCGCGATCCTTGTCGAACAGAATTGTGCGCGGTTTGAATTTCTGAGCCTGCGCGGCGAGGAAATTCATCACGACCGTCTTGCCCGATCCCGAGGGGCCGATGACCGAGAAATTGCCGAGATCACCGTGGTGGAAATTGAAAAAGAACGGCGTCGCGCTGGTCGTCTCGAGCAATGTAACGGCATCGCCCCAATGGTTGCCGCCAGCCTGCCCCAATGCAAAGCCGTGGAAGCTACCGAAGCTCGCCATATTGGCTGATGAGATCAGCGCCCGGCGCACGATATACTCTTCGTTCCCGGGGAATTGCGCCCAGAATGACGGCTCGAGATTGGTGTCTTCGCGAACGGCGATGGCGCCCGTATCGGCAAGCGCGGCTGCGCATGCCGCCGTGGCGTCGTCCAACTGGTTGAGCGTTCCTTCGCGAACAAGCACGGTGAGATGATGATCGCCAAAGCCGACCGCTCCGTTTCCGAGCGCATCGCGTGCGGCCATCATGTCAGCGCGCTCTGCCGCGGCTTCCTCGTCCACTGAACGCGACCGACGCAACGCCAGATCGATCCGCTCGCGCGCCGTGGTGCGCTCATTCGGCGCATAACTTTCCGTCACGATCATTTCGTAAGGAAGGCGCAGCAAAGGATCGAGCAGTCCGGGAGACGTTGCTTCGGGATAGTCTTTCAAGCCGAGGATCGCGGAGAACTCGGGCTCACCCGAACCGCGCAGTTCCATGGCGTCCAAGCCGAAGCTGGCGCGGCGATAGGGCAGCATGTGGCCGATATCGGTTTCTTCGTGCGGGCGGCGCACCGGCCGCATCTCGCCATTATAGATCGCCGATAGCAATTCGAGCATCTCGGAATTGGTCCCGCCGCCATGGCTCGCATAATCGGAAAGCACGCTTGCCCCGTATGCGGAAAGGGACGCGACAAGTCCTGTCGCCGCCGCTTTCAGGCTGCGTAGATCCTTCGGGTCAGCCTGCGGCTCTTCTGTGCTCCTGCGCTGCCAGAACTTGCCCACCCGTTCGGGAAGGCCCGCCTTGCCCCGCGCGGGTCTCCGGATGAGCGTCACGAACTGGTCGTTGATGAAGAGCGATCCGCCAGCAAGCCGTTCTTTCCAGCGATCATCGATATGCCGGGAAAGCGGATCGTCGAATTCGGCGTCCAATTCCACTTCGACGCGGCGCCTTATTACGTGGTGATACAGCACGAAGCGCGCATCGAGCGTTGATCGCAGCATCACTTCTCGCGTTGCTGCATGCGCGCTCAACGCGTCGGAATCCTCGGTCTCGAACAGAAGGCCGGGAACCTGGATCGCGGTCATCACCGATCCATCGCGCAGCAAAACGGTGCTCTCGTCAATCAGCCGCGCATACGGCAGACGATCGCCGGCACGCGCCTCCTTGGCGCTCCACGATGCTGGTCCGATCCATTTCTTCATCTCGAACGGCCCTCCTTCGGGTGGCCATTGGTCACTAAAAATTAGGGGGTGTAGCTGTTACAGCCCCAACGTTTGTAATTCGGCACCCGGGGACATTTCGAAACCTTGGTAATCCAGAGGTCGAAAATCCGTGGCTCTCTAATCGAAGCGAAATAGCCGATCGCATGCATGACGGCAGGCACGGGCAGTATCCACCAACTCTTCAGGATGAGGAACGCGATCGTTGTCACCATCAGATTGATGATGAAGAAGTTCATCGTCACGCCCGCAAACATCTGCGGACGGGTCAGCGCGCGGTGGACCGGATGACGGGAAAGATCGCTCATAACGGTTCGCTATCCCGCCGCCGACTGGATGCCGGCCACGATGGTTGTGGCACCAAACAGAATGAAGACGCCAACGATGACCGTCGCACCGAAACGCCAGTTCATGCGCCCGGTAAGCATCATGAAGCCGATGGCCGCTACAGCCATAACTGCGACGGTCGTGGCCACCGTGCCAAGCAATGTCCCTTGGAGCCAAAGCAACGCATTGTTGATCGGCCCCGAACCGGCGGGATCGGCGCCTTGCGCAAAAGCGGCAGTCGGCATCGCGAAGGCCAAAAACCAAACAGCCGCGCGGGCTGGCAAGCTAACAATCGAATTCATCAAGTCCCCATTTCCGTACATGTCGCCACGCTTCGGTCCGCACTATGGCGCATCCGGGCGCGAATGATCTGAAAGACGGCCGATAATGGCCGCCACGTAATGTTTGGTTTCGCGGATGTTCGGGATGCCGCCCGCACGGATGACTCTGCCAGGGCCAGCATTGTACGCCGCAAGCGCTTTTTCCAGATCGCCATCGAACCGGTCGAGCTGCTCCCTGAGATAACGTGCTCCGCCTTCGAGATTCTGGACAGGGTCTGCGGCATCGACACCCAGATAGGCCGCGGTGCCCGGCATCAATTGCGCGAGACCACGCGCACCGGCATGGGATACGGCGTCCTCGCGCCAGCGGCTTTCCTGCCAGACGAGCGCTTCGAGCAGGCTCGCGCTCAAATCGAACCGCTCCGCCAATTCCTGAATTGTGCCCGCGTAATGAGCAGGCACCTGGGATGCGTGCCGCACGGGATCCGCAACAATGCTGTCGGGAAGGTTGACCGCGCCGGCCTCGATAGTCACCACTTCAGGAATTGCCACGGACCGCTCGGAAGCGAGTTTGCCGGCAACCCAGCGGGCGCCGTTTCCATCGACTTCCATTACATCGGCCTTCGCTTGGCCGGCAGTCACTGCGATCGATGCAGCAATGCAAATTTGGCTCGCTCTCGCAAGAATCATCCTGAGCCCTCCAGCACCCCCCTTTGGCTATTCTAAGTGACAGACGGGTGACAGTTCCAAGTGATCAAGAGAGGCAAAGCTCGGTCAGATCGATGGATAACGGCGCATAGCCACCAGCATCCTCGGCACCCCGCCGCCAGACCACTCAGGTCATAAAGCGAGCATTTGGCCCGGAAATGGTAAACGTGCGCTTAACAGCACATGCTGGCCGCTGAAGCGAAGTTCGCAAGTCCGCCCAAACGTTTCGGGGCACTCCGCTTGCACGGAATGCCCCGAAAACGGCGGACGAAGTTGTTATTGCCGCAGGGCAGTCCGGCTCGAGAGGCGGAGATCCCCTGCTTCGAGCATGCGCAGCGCCTTGCGAGCGAGCCTGCGCGAATCCGTCAGATCCCCGTCTGCTGTTTCCAGCTCGATCGGTTCCGGTGTCGTCAAGGCAGCCTTAAACAAAGCGCGCGCTTTGACGTCATCGCCGCGATGGGCATGAGCGATACCGAGATTGATAAGCACAGCCGGATCATGAGGGTTCGCGTCGAGCTCACTCTCCAGAACTTGCATGGCTTCCACGCCCTTGCCCTCGGAAAGCGAGGCTGCGCCCAGCTTTGCATCGGGTTCAGCGCCCAGCTGCGAGGTCGCAGGTGCACCAACGACCGGGTTGGCCGCTGCGATAGCGAGCGCGATAGCTGTGAGTGTCATTCCATGTCTCCCATCTCGTGTTCGAGTAATGTGAAACAGATTTCATCAAAATGCAACATAATTGAAACATTGTCATTTTTGAGCCATTTTTCGGTCTAAGACCATGACCTCGCTACCTTTTTTAACGGCAGCATTTCCGAGAATACGGCGCACTAACCACGCATTCTGAAAATTCTTGTCACATTTGAGTCGCAAACCAAGAATTCGTCGCGTTTTGCCACGGTACCGTAATCCTGCAAAAATTCTGTCATGCGCGGCCCCTAGCGCGGCCCCTGAGAACGCAACCGCGTTCATCGATTCTCGGTTTTTTGAGGGGACCGCTCGCTGTGAAAACGATCCAACATACGTTCATCCTTGGTGCCAGCATGATTGCGTTGGCTGGCTGCGGCGCGGATGAAATCGTCTCGCCCGGAACAAGCGGTGACATCATAATAGAAAATCCGACTCCTGCGCCTGCGCCCACTCCGACGCCAACGACCGGCGGAGGCGTCACGCCAGCGGCGGGCTGCCCCACGATCAACACCGCTGGCGGCCTAACCGATGCCGGCACTATCAGCGGCCCCACCGGCGAATACCGGGTATGCCAGCTTCCCTCGACTTTCGATGTCGATGACAATCTGCCTTTCGTAAATGGTCTTCTTTACGAGATCGTCGGCCGCGTGAATGTCGGGACCGACCAGGGTTTCAACAGCACAGGCACCGATGTGACCGTTTCGATCGAGCCGGGCGCGATCCTCTTCGCACAGGCCGAATCGTTCTTCGTCGTGAACCGCGGCAACGCGATCGAAGCCAACGGCACGGCAACGATGCCGATTGTCTGGACCAGCCGCGACAATGTTCTCGGCCTGAGCAACGACAACAGTCAGGCACAATGGGGCGG
Organism: Erythrobacter ani; assembly: GCF_019204025.1. Classification (GTDB taxonomy): domain Bacteria; phylum Pseudomonadota; class Alphaproteobacteria; order Sphingomonadales; family Sphingomonadaceae; genus Erythrobacter; species Erythrobacter ani. The sequence continues at coordinate 558,855 of NZ_JAGSPB010000002.1, read as the reverse complement.
TGTCGTCCTTCTGGGCCGCGCCCCGGTTTCCGACTGCGCCGACCAAACCTTCAACACCGCGGCGAACCCGACTGCCAACCCGCAATGCGAACAGCAGCTCGAAGGTACGGTCGTCGCCACGCCGTTTGGCGGCACCGACAGCGCCGACAGCTCGGGCTCGATAACGTTCAACCAGATCCGTTTTTCCGGCTTCGAATTGCAGCAGTCGAACGAGCTTCAATCGCTTACAACAGGCGGGACGGGATCGGGCACGGTCATCGAGAACCTCCTGTCGTTCAACAGCTCGGATGATGGCCTCGAATTCTTCGGCGGCTCGGTCAATGCCCGCAATATCGCCGTGATCGGCGCCTCGGACGACTCTCTCGATGTCGACAGCGGAGCACAGGCCAATCTGGAAACAGTGGTGGTGGTGCAGCGGACCGGCACCGGCGACAGTCTGATCGAATTCGATTCTCCTGACGATCTTGCCGACGGGACGCCTGGCAATGCTCTTCCCCAGTCGACTCTGCAGGTGAACAACTTCACTTTCATTCAGCAATCGTCCTCTTCCGGCCAAGCCGTCCGTGCACGTGGCGGTGCAGCGCTGGGGCTGACCAACGGCGTCATCGATGTCGACACGGACGAAGATGTCTGCATTCGCATCGATGAACAGATCACGCTGAATGCGATCATCGGTTTCGATTCCATCGTGTGCGATGGCGTGACCCGTCCGGTGCGCGGCGATGCGGGGGTCTCCGACCCTGAGGTGCAGGCTGAGGTGGACGCCGGGACCAACAACGATCTCACGTTTACGCTCTCGCTCACGAATACATTCGTGAACGGTGCCAATGAGAATGCCCATCCGGTGTTCGATGCGACCGCACGGTCCTCGTTCTTCTCAACCTCGACTTTCATCGGGGCAGAGGACGACAACGTCGCCGACAATTTCGGCGACTGGACCTGCAATTCATCGATCTTGGATTTCGGCAGCGCGACGGGCGCTTGCACATCGCTGCCGGTTTACTGATCGCGCCGTAACGCTTTTCGGGGGAGGCGCTGCGAACACCGCGGTGCCTCCCCTACGCAAATGTATCGAGCCATCCCAGGCTCACCAGGTTCAGGGCCTGAAACGAAGGGGTCTAATTCTATGTCGACTGGCAAGCGTCTTGCAGGACTGCTGCTTTTTTCAACCTCGCTGACATTTCCGGCTGCCGTTTACGCGCAGTCCAATGACACAAGCGATCCGCAGCAGGCCGAAGACGACCTGATCGAAGACGTCGATGGCGTGCAGGAACAGGACGAGGTGGAACAGCCGGACATTTCGGTTCCCGGAGGCGGAATCATCGTCACCGGACGTCGCAACCGCAATCCGGAACGATCTTCGACACAGGTTCTGAATGTGCTTTCGGAGGCGGACATTGCCCGCACCGGCGAAAGCGACATCGCAGGCGCGCTTGGCCGCGTGACCGGCCTTTCCGTGGTCGGCGACGGCCGGGTTTTCGTTCGCGGCTTGGGAGATCGCTACTCGCTCGCTCTTTTGAACGGGCTCCCGCTTCCCAGCCCGGAACCGCTCAGCCGGGTCGTACCACTCGATATCTTCCCGACCAATGTTGTTGCGTCTTCTTTGGTTCAGAAAACCTACTCGGCCAATTACCCTGGCGAGTTTGGCGGCGGTGTTATCAACCTCACGACCAAAGCAGTTCCTGTCGAGGACTTCCTCAATGTCAGCTTTTCGGTCAGCGGCGACACTGAAACGACATTCGAAAATGGTCTGACCTATTTTGGCTCCGATCTGGATTCGTTCGGCTTCGACACCGGCAACCGCGACATTCCCTCCAACCTTCAGGCATTTCTGGACAGCGGTGAGCGCATCGGCGCGGTTCCGCTCCAAATCAGCGAAGGCATTGCCAGTCAGCTGCTGCCGGTCAACCTCGTCACTTTGCAGCAGGAGGATTCGCAGCGCCCGAACTTCTCCGGCTCACTTAGCGGGGGTGCGTCCTTCGAACTGGGCGGGGATACCTATCTCGGCGTGATCGCGACCGCTTCGCTGAAGAACAGCCTGCGCAATCGCACCGTGATCAGCCAGGGCGGCAGTTCTGACCTGTCCGAACTGTTTCAGGATTTCCGCACCTTCATCACCGATGAAAATGTCCTGTTCAACGCGCTGCTGTCGTTGGGTCTCGATACCGGCCCTCACACGATCCGCTGGACCAACCTTTATATTCGCGACACGCTGAAGACTGCTCGGTTCGAGGAAGGGACCGATATTCTTCCCGGCTTCAGCGGCTTTGACTTCCAGAACCAGCAGACCGCCTGGTTCGAACGCCAGCTTATCGACACACAGCTCGTGACCGAATTCGATTTCGGCAACATCGATGTCGACTTGCGCGGCGGTTATGCCCGAACAGATCGTGAGGCACCGTTCAACACGACCGTCAGCTACACCCGGACGAACATCCCCGGCGATCCGTTCGGCGATCGCTTCGTTGCGTATTTCAACCAGCTTTCCGACGCCGGGATTACGACCGTCGCATTCGACGATCTTCAGGAAGAGCTGTATTTCGGCGGCGCCGATCTGTCTTACGAGGTAGCGGCCAATTTCGAAGTGACCGTGGGCGGCGCGTATTCGGACACGACCCGTCGGTCTTCCAGCCGGGAATTCCGACCTTTCATCACCGGCGACGTGCTCGGCGATGAGATCGTCCCCGCACTCGGTCTGCGCCGACCGGGAGACATTCTCAACGACGCAACACTCGCAGCGTTCAACGTCACCCTCACCGAAGCATCGCCCTTTCCCGTTTTCGACGCCGGGATCGAGATCGTCGCGGGCTACGGACTGTTCCGCTGGCTTCCGACCGATACGCTCACCCTGGAAGCAGGCGTCCGCTACGAAGATGCAGACCAGTTCGTCGCGCTCGACCAATCGATCTTCATCACTCCGATCGCCGGCGCAACGCCCACCAATCTCGCCAACGATTACTTCCTTCCCGGCGGCACGATCACCTGGGAGCCGATCGACGACCTGCAATTGCGGCTCTCCGCGTCCCAGACCATCGCCCGCCCGCAGTTTCGTGAACTGGTCGAGCAAACCTATTTCGATCCGGAATCGAACCGCCGGTTCCGCGGCAACCCGCTGCTCGATGACAGCGAACTGACCAACGTGGAAGCGCGCGCCGAATACTATCTGAACGGATCGAACCGCGTCAGTCTTGCAGGCTTTTACAAGGAGATCGACAACCCGATCGAAAACACGCTGATCTCGGCATCGGGTCAGGTCCTTACCAGTTTCGCCAACGCTCCTTCTGCTGAATTGTACGGGGCTGAACTCGACCTGGTTTACAGTTTCGATCTCTACGATCTTGGCGGAACCTTCTTCGAAACGAAGCAGCTCCTGCTGCTGGCCAACTACACCTACACCCAGTCCGAAATCGCGGTGGGACCGGACGATATCTCTCCGACCACTTCGAATCCGAGCCAGCTTTCCGCCCTCATCTTCGATGACGGTGCGCCCCTGGTCGGTCAATCGGACCACGTCGCCAACGTGTCGCTCGGGATCGAGGATACCGAAAAGACCCAGCAGCTGACCGTGCTCGTGAACTATGCGAGCGAGCGCGTTACCCTGCGCGGCGGAGCCCTGCCCGATGTGGTGGAGGATCCCGGCATCACCGTCGATCTCGTCGCCCGGTCGGAAGTGGGCGCCTGGGGTGTGCCGCTGGAGCTCTCCTTCGAGGTCCGAAACATCTTTGGCCGCGACAATTTCGAGTTTCAGGAACTCGGAGAGAACCGGATCGAGATCAACACGTTCGACGTGGGCACCTCGTTCTCCTTCGGCGTGAAGGCAGAATTCTGATCCAGGTGCAGCGGCGCGGTGCGTTCGGGAATTCGCGCCGCCCGCTTACTCGCCCAAAACACTGACCTGATCCATGGCCGGCGCGGGCATCCCCATGCCGGTCGGCCATTTGGGGCGATAGGATTTCTCAAGCAGAGCGACCTCATCATCGCTGAGCGCGATGTCCAGCGCAGCAACCGCATCCTCGATATGGTGCGGCTTGGTCGCACCAATGATCGGCGCGGTAACTGCCGGATGGGTGTAGTGCCACGCCAGCGCCAGGCTTGCCATCGTGTCGCCGCGCTTCTCCGCCAGATCGGCCAATGCCGATACGACAGCGTTGTCGGCCTCGTCCTCCTTGTACAGCATCTTGCCCACACTGTCGGTCTCGCTCCGCACCGTCTCCTCGCCGAGCGGCCGCGCCAGCCGTCCACGCGCAAGCGGACTCCACGGGATCACACCCACCCCTTCCTCCTCGCATAGAGGAAGCATCTCGCGCTCCTCCTCGCGGTAGAGCAGGTTGAGCTGGTTTTGCATCGCAATGAAGGCCGTCCAGCCATTCGCCCGGGCGGTCTCCTGCGCCTTGGCGAACTGCCACGCATACATGGACGACGCGCCGATATACCGGGCCTTGCCCGCCTTCACGATGTCATGCAGCGCCTCCATCGTCTCCTCGATCGGCGTAGCCTCATCCCAGCGGTGGATCTGGTAAAGATCGATGTAGTCCATGCCGAGCCGGGTCAGGCTGTCATCGACCGCCTGCATCAGCGCCTTGCGGGAATTGCCGCCAGCATTGGGAGCCTGCCGCCACGGAAAGTAGGCTTTGGTCGCGACCACAATCTCATCGCGGCGCGCCATCTCGCCGAGCAGCTTGCCGGTAATCTCCTCGGACGTGCCGCCCGAATACACGTTAGCCGTGTCGAAGAAGTTGATGCCCGCTTCCAGCGCCTTTCTAAAGAAAGGACGGCTCTCCTCTTCGCCCAGCAACCAGTCACCGTGCCAGCCTTTGGTCGTGTCACCATAACTCATGCAGCCAAGACAGAGCCGCGAGACCATCAGGCCGGAATTTCCGAGACGGGTAAATTTCATAACGTATCTCCGTGATAGCGGAATATTTCCTACGAGGGTGACAGATTTGACAGGGTGTCAAGCAAGGAATCCACGATCAAATATCTGGTTTAGTTCAACAATTGGCCCATTTCGCCAGGGTGACACTTTTCCAACTCGAACCGTGTTTCGTAGTCCACTAGCCTGAATTATGGATCGCACGAATGCCCCATGTAGGAAAGTCATGCGCTTTGGTTAGCACACCGTACTGTTAGCGACCCGATTGCGGACAAGGTGTCAGACCCAGATATAAATCGCCCGACAGGTTGTAGGTGGCCTCGGTCAGCCCCATCTAAATGTAAGCTTCCAGTCGCAATCGACGGTCACCGCTCCCACATTTGGCAGCCCCATCCTTCAGTTCCGCCTCTTAGTCGCAGCCGGGTCAATTCTGGCGCGCTGCACACTCGTCCGAAGGAATCACGCATGACACATTATGGCAAGATCAAAAGCTACGACAGCAGCTCGGGAACCGGCGCAATCACCCCCGAAAAGGGTGGCGACGTCCTTCGGTTCAAGAAGGCCGACCTTCAACAGGAAGGCCAGATGCCTAAGGTCGATCAGCGTTTCAGTTATGAAACCAGCGAAGTCGACGGTGGCAAGAAACATGCTGTGAACCTGCAGCACGAGCAGGGCGAAGGCGCGAGCCATAAGAACCAAGCCAGCCAACAGCAGGGCTGACACCGAACACACAGGGCCGGGAGCTTAACCACTTCCGGCTCACGAAATGCAGGGTGCATCTGCAACGACGCGACCCGAAGGAGAGTCTGAGGCAAGTTGCCTTCCGACCTCTGACTTTAGCCTCCGTCGCCAGTCGACGGGGGCTCTTTTTCGGGCAGGACACGCTGATGGCGAGCATGAGCCAGAGCATCCCCAAGGTTTGTGTAGCGATAAGCGCCCACCTGATAGCTCCCGACCAGCGTGAGAATAACGCCCATCCCACGAAGCTCAGCCATGTCTTTTGCCAATGCCTCACATTGAGAAATATCGACACCGCCGCCTTCACCCAACATGTGGGGGTGACAGCGCGGAAGGAAATTGTCTGGGATCATGATGTGTTTATCCTTTCGAGGCGAAAGCTCTACGCTTCCCAGCCCGAAAACGTGCGCCTTGCGTGTCCATCAGTAGCGGCCTGGATCGCACGCATATCGGTCTTGTAATCACGCGGAGGTCTGGCTCGCGAAACCCGCATATGCGCGTTCTTCCCGAGCGGCTGCGGTATCCTCGACGTCCATCTCGATCAGGTAGGGCGCGACGAATCCGGCGTAGTCTTGCTTGCGTTGTTGAGGCAGGTCTTTCCAACCGGTGATCGACCCACGACAGTTTGCGTGCCCGCATCCGCATGGGCCGGCGAAATGTTCGATCCGGTAGTTGCGCATCGCGTAATCGTATGTGGCCTCGTCTTCAACCGCGATGTCGCGCATGGCCACGATGTCATGGCCGCCTGATTCGTTGAGTGCGATGCCGCAATTCGGATCGCACGAATGGTTGAACTTGGAGCCCAATCCCTTGTGAAATCCAAATCTGGTCTTGCTGATCTGCGAGGCATGCGAGTGATTGGCTATCGGACTATCATCGAGCACGCCGACGTAGAGAATGTCGCCTTTGCTGAATGATCCCAAGGCAAAAACCCCTTGCCCGCGCCCGTTCGCAGTTCGCTCTTCGATAACAGTCTTCATGTGAGATCCCTCAATCGGCAATGGCGTGACGAGACCAAGCGGCATTGGCCCTGATCCTTGCGACAGGGTATTGCGCGACACCGAGTTGCTGCCGAGCTTTTTGAATCAGGTTTTCGTGATGATCGACGCAATCGCGTCGCACAGCCCTGGCTTCTGCCGCTGCGGCATTCATCAAAGCGATCTGGTGGTCATAAAGCAGTCTGTTGAGGCTCAACTTGCGTTCTCCCTAATGCGGGAGCGCAATTGTCTCTCAGTCGAGGGGCGCATTGAAAAGTGCTCTCGATGGTTACGAGATGGTGATGACCGCCATGATCTACAAGCTACGGGCAGTCAGAATTTGTACGCAATGACTGCACGCTCAGACGTGCGCTTCCACCGGCTTCCGTCCATTTCGCAGCGGTAAGCAGTCGCACAAGGCCTGACTGATGGGTCGATCTCGACCGGATGCAAGCACAACCTGCAAATTAACTCAGCGTCAGTCCGCCATCAACCACGATCGTCTGTCCGGTGATGTAGCTCGCCAGCGGCGAGGCGAGGAACAGGGCCGCGCCCGCCATATCCTCTGGGGTGCCCATCCGCCGCAGCGGGATCGAACTCAGCGCACCTTCGCGGCGGTCGGGATGGCGGCGAGTGTTTGGTCATCACCTCGCCCTACGCGACAATGTGAAAGTAGGAAAATCGCGCGGCGGTTTTCGATGTTGATCTCAGTTATTATCGCTTAGCGCTTGGCTTGCCAAAAATCGCCAGCGGTTTGTGCTCGCTTCTCCTGTTGCGAACAAAGGGTGAGAACGGACATTTGGTGACTAGTGTTCGATCTCTTTTTATTTATAACGACCTGTCAATCGTGAATTTTCTTGGGGTCGTTTCCATGTCTTTCTTCCATTTATCTGACCAGCGCGTGCTGGTCGGCATACTTGTGCCAATTTCTCTTATGTTGGGAGCATGTGGGGGTGGAGGGAGCTCGTCACCTAGCCCAACCCCAACCCCAACCCCTGTGGCGACCGCGCCGACTTTCACATCTTCAAGCGCGGCAAGTGTAGTCGAAAACACCGACGGCACCTTCTACACCGCGACGGCTAGCGATCCGCAAAACGATCCGCTCACATTTGATATCTTCGCAGGAGTGGATGCCAGCGCGTTTGTCATCGATAGCAATGGTAGTCTACGGTTTGTCGAGGTTCCCAACTTCGACCTGCCGAATGATGCGGATCTCGATAACACTTACGAAGTCACCCTTCGAGTGCAAGCCGGTGGGGAGCAAGCTACTCTCGCGCTTAGCGTTGAAGTCACGAATGATCGTGAAGGGATCGTCGTTCGACGCGTGGCTGATGGGATCGTTGATCCGGTAGCTATGGCTCAGATCGCAGGTGAACCGATCTTGCTTATTGCTGAGCGCAATGGACGGGTTTTGAGGTTCAACCAGGACGACAACTCGGTTGTCGAGGATATATTCATTCGGGATAACAGGCGTCCTGGCGAAATCCTTGCGATCGGTGCCGCCTTCTTCAGTACCACTTATCAGAAGGGCATCTACATGGTCACGCACAGCCCCACTGATGGGCTTATGCTGCAAGCCTTTAATGCGGATCGCGGCACCACGGGATTTGCGAGGTTGGCCGACCCTTGGACTGAGCCGACAACGGTATCTTTCATCTACCAGCCAGAGGTTTTGATTGCGATCGGTTCTCCAACGCAGACGGACGCGCAAGATCCGTCTACAATGTATGGCAAGCTTGTCCGACTGCCATTCGTTGACCCTTTTGCTGGAGCCAGCCTTCCGAGGAATATCCTGATCCGGCCTGAAGTCATAGGTGATGGGATGCAACGTCCTGGAGGTTTCGCACTTCCAGATTCAGACAGTCGTGTGGTCGACTCTGATCTCTCTATACTTGCGGATCGCGGCTCTTCGGTCTTTCATGAGCTAACAGTTTTCGGGCCGAACTGGAGACCTTTGGACTTTGGTTGGCCTAACTTCGAGGGTTCGGAGGCTGTTACCGCAGACCCACCCGATCAGATTAATGGTCCAAATCTCATCTACGAGGTCGGCGATGGACCCAAGCAGGGCGAAGGGGTGATCGCGGGGCAATTATTTCGAAGTTCGTTCGATCCCGCATTCGGCGACTCGTTTGTCTTTTTCGACGTCAACGGGACTGTATTCTCGATCGAGTCAGAGAAGCTGGCCGATGGGTTTCTTCACAGCGCCGACGAATTCGAAGACAAGACCCAAGACTTCCAGCCGGATCAAGGCGAAATTGGAACCTTGGTAGGATATGGCGCAGGAATTGCCTCTACATTCTTCTATCTCTTAGATAGCGATGGTGAGCTTTTCGAAGTGTCTCAAGAAACGGATTAATCTCCAGCATAACGAGATGCTCCTAGAATAGCTTTCCGATATGGCGCTAAGACGCTTGATGCATTTTATCCGCATATTCTGCTCTTAGAGCTTGAATGAGTAGCGGCCTCAATTAGCGCCGAAGTCAATCCAGCAAAGTGCTTGTCACTATGTCCGGGTTTGTGAAGCTTTTCGCATAGACACCATCCACCTTGCAGTCCGAAACTGGGTCGGAAGCTGTGATTAGCCGATTATGAAATCTACGACGGCTTTGGTTCCGTATGGATTCAGAGGCGCGCCTGCCTCTCCCCGCATAAATCCAATCAACCGAAGTCCCTCAGCTCAGCGTCAGCCCGCCATCGACCACGATCGTCTGTCCGGTGATGTAGCTCGCCAGCGGCGAGGCGAGGAAAAGGGCCGCGCCCGCCATATCCTCTGGGGTGCCCATCCGCCGAAGCGGGATCGATTGCAGCGCACCTTCGCGGCGGTCGGGATGGTCCGTGGTCACGCTCGTCAGCTTGGTCGGAACAAGACCCGGCGCAATGCCGTTTACGCGGACGCCGTCTCTTGCCCACGCTTCGCCGAGCGTCTTCACAAGGCTCGCCGCTCCCGCTTTGGACGCGGCATAGGCGGGCGTACCGATGGTCGATTTGAACGCGGCCACAGATGACACGATGATCATAGCGCCGTCGCGTTCTGCCAAGCCGGAATGGAAAGCGCGGGCGACGTCCATCACCGAGTTCAAGTTGACGTCGACGACGTCGTCCCACCCCTCGCGCTCGAATTCCTTGCGCTTGTACCGGACGATGCCCTGGCTCTGAACGAGCACATCGACCGGGCCGACGGTTTCGGCCAGTGCGGCTGCCGCACCGCGATCCATCACGTTGAGGCAGTGATAGGAAAGCCCGCGAAAATCGCTGTCTTCCGCTTCCAGATAATCGCCCGCATCGGGCCGCGTGCCGGTGACGATCACGTCAGCGCCGCTCGCGCGAAAGCCCTGCGCGATGCCATTGCCGATCCCGCTCGACCCGCCGATGACGAGGACGCGCTTGCCAGTAAAATCAAGAGGGTTGGTCGTCATCATAGCGCTCCTTTTGCCTCTTCGCCCCGGTCACTCGGACCGGCGATCAGGATTGGTAGTACACAAGCGCCGACATACCTAGCCAGGTTGTAAACATCACCAGATAAGGCCAGCGACTTGGCCAAAGCCTTGCGACCAGCAGCGTGGCCGCGCCAGTTCCGCCCAAAGCGAGCAACGCCGCCCATGCCGCGAACATGCCGATGCCTGTGAACGCAGCTTGGATTGCCATATTTGCCCATTGAGCGGGCAACAGGGCCAACAGCCAGTCCGGCAATGCGTCCGGCTGCGCTAAGGCGGTGAGCACGATCGCGGCCTCGCCAGCGACTACGAATACTGCGATCCACCATCCCTTGCCGGGCGTACTCTTGGCAAACAAAGCGCCCCGTGCTGCGAAACTGATACTCGCCACAAATACTGCCAGCCCGAACGTCAGCAGATTTGGCAGCTGCGGCAGTCCGACAGTTTGTGCCAGAAGCAAAAGAGCGACGACGGTCGCCAGGGCGAGAAAGACGCCTATCGCAAAGCGGCCGGTCGCTGCCGCGGCGATCATTCCGGATCCCATCAGACCAATGGCAATTATCGGGCCAACCCCTGAGGCGACCGGCAACGGAGAAGCTTCGTGCGAAACCAGCAGTATTGCCGCAGCGGGAGCCACAATACCGATCAGCACCACGCAGGCCCAGGCCGGCGCGGACCAACCCAATGGGGCAGGTTTAGACAAAGAGCTTATCGGACCGATACCGGGTTGAGCAGGCTCAAATCGAGCGACTCACCACTTCCTTCATGATCTCGCTGGTACCGCCATAGATGCGTTGGACGCGTGCATCGCGCCACAGCCGCGCGATCGGGTATTCGTTCATGTAACCCGCACCGCCATGCAGCTGCAGGCAGGCATCGACCATCTCCCACTGCATTTCGGTGTGCCACAGCTTGGCCGCGCTAGCCTCGTCCGTGGTCAGTTCGCCGCGCAGGTGCCGGGCGATGGCCCAATCGAGGTGCGCCCAGCCGACTTGGAGCTTCGCCTTCAGATCGGCGAGCGTGAACTTGGTGTTCTGAAACTCGAACACGGTGCGCCCGAACGCCTTGCGGTCCTTGGTGAACTTCACCGCTTCGTCGAACGCGCGCTGCGCCCCGCCCTGCGCACTGACGGCGATGCTGAGACGTTCCTGCGGCAATTCTTCCATCAGGTGGATGAAGCCGCGTCCCTCGCCGCCCAAGATGTTGGTCTTGGGCACGCGCACATCCTGGAAAAACAGCTCGGACGTGTCGGCGGAGTGCTGCCCGATCTTGTCGAGATTGCGCCCCCGTTCGAACCCCGGCGTGTCGGCGTCTACCAGCACGAGGCTAGTGCCTTTCGCCCCGGCGGTAGGATCGGTCTTCGCCACGACGATCACGACATCGGCGTTCTGGCCATTCGTGATGTAGGTTTTCGAGCCGTTGACGACGAGGTGATTGCCATCCGGAATCGCAGTGGTTTTCACACCCTGAAGATCGGACCCTGCACCCGGTTCCGTCATGGCGATGGCGGTGATGATATCGCCCGAAATCATACCGGGGAGATATTTCGCCTTCTGCTCGTCGCTGCCGAGCCGTTCGAAATAATTGACCGTGATGTCGTTCTGCAGGGTGAAGCCCGCCGATGTGCCGAGATAGGCGAGTTCTTCGGCGAGCACGCAATTGAACCCGAAATCGAGGCCCAGCCCGCCATTCTCCTCGGCGACAGTGGGGCACAGCATGCCCGCCTCGCCCAGTGCCTTCCACGCCTTGCGCGGGACTACGCCCTCTTCCTCATGCTGGTCGAGATACGGCTCCATATGCTCGGACAGCACTTTGCGAACGGTATCGCGAAACGCCTCGTGGTCTTCGTTGTAGGCGGTGCGGTACGAGGTATCGAGCATGCAGATTATCTCTCTTCCAAAAATTGGGTTTTCTTCTGGAACGGATTGAAGCGCGTGGGGCCGCGGGGGTCAAGCGCGAAAGGTGCAACGTTGGCGATCAAAGAGGACAAAGCGCCTCAGCCAGTTGCATCGAGCGCAATCAGCTATACACAGGGAGCGACTGAACGCGCAGGCCACCTGCCGCCTTCAGGTTTCATGGGTCGCACATGAAAAGCCAGACCTTGGGGGGGTACGATGGCCAGCAGTGCGACCGCATTTGAAGATCGAAAATTCGACGCCGCAACACCGGACATGGCGCCTGCCAGTCCGACGTCCAGCCGCATTGCCGCGCTGGATTTTGTGCGGGGAGCGGCGCTGTTCGGCATCCTGCTGATGAACATCACCGGCTTCGGATTGCCGAATGCCTACAGCAATCCGATGAATGCGGGAGGCGCAGAGGGCGCTAACCTCCTCTCCTGGATCATCATCCAGATCGGTTTCGAAGGGACTCAGCGCGGATTGTTTTCCATGCTGTTCGGCGCGGGCGTGATCCTGTTCACGAGCAGGCTGGAAGCGAAGGGCCGCTCCGATGTGGCAGACATTTACATGCGGCGAAATCTGTGGCTCGCGGCGTTCGGCCTGGTGAACGGCTATCTCCTGCTGTGGAGCGGAGACATCCTGTTCTATTACGGATTGACCGCTCTGCTGATCTTTTCGTTCCGCAACATGATGCCGAAATGGTTGCTGCTGATCGGAGCGGGGGCTCTGCTGTTCAGCGCGGCACTCAGCGTGAAAAGCGCAACGGGCATGATGGACGATTACAACACGTTTGCCGCGTCGCAGGTCAGCGGCGCACAGCTTACGGATGAGAGGCAAGAACAGGCGGAAAGCTGGGAAAAAGCGGTAGCCGATCACGAGCAGACAGAGGAAGAACGGCAGGCCTACACAGCCGCGCGCACTGGCGGATATTCGAGTGCATTCTCACAGGTCGCAGCCGAAACCGGGCAGGCGCAAAGCTGGGGTTTTTATCGCTACATGGCCTTCGACGGGTTCGGCATGATGCTGATCGGCATGGCGTTGTTCAAATGGGGCGTTTTCACGCTTGAAAGGTCGCAGCGCTTTTACTGGGGTCTCGTCATCGTGGGCTATGGCATCGGATTGACCACAAACACGCTCGAAACGCGATGGGTGATGGAGAATGATTTCAGCCTGCTGGCCTTCAACCAGAGCTGGGTGACATATGATCTTGGCAGGCTGGCGACGACTGCAGGCCATTTGGGGCTGCTGCTGCTGATCGCGCGATCGCGCGTGTTCCCGCTGCTCCAGCATGCGGTGGCCTCAGTGGGCAGAATGGCGTTCACCAATTACCTGACGCATTCTGTCGTCTGCGCGATCTTCTTTGTCGGCTTTGGGTATTTCGGTCAGCTACAACGGTTCGAGCTGTACTATGTCGTCCTGATCGTGTGCGTCGCGCAATTGATCCTCAGCCCCATCTGGCTCAAATATTTCAAGATGGGCCCGCTCGAATGGCTGTGGCGCTACCTCACCTACATGGAGGCCCCGGCGATGAGGAAGAGGGCAATGGCTACGGCATAGTGATCGCGAGGCGGCGGGCGCTTCGATTGCATGCGAGCTTGTGGAATAAGGGGTTTGCTCCAGTTGCAAGCGCTGGTCCTTTCCCGAAGCTTTGCTAGGGGTGCCGCTGAAAGGAAGCAGCTGCCGCTCAATGACTGTTCCTCCCGAAATCACGCATTACTACTCGCGCTCTGACCGCCCGTTTCAAAACTTGAGTGATTTGCCGCCGGGCGAGCTGGCAGAAGTCCTCGCGGCCTTGAACGAGCGCAAAGCGAACAATCCGGATTTCAAGCGGGTATTCGGCGGTCGTTACATGGATTTACGGAGGAAGACGGAACGAAAACTACTACGTCTCTTCAAGGAACGCGGTGGCAAACCGGGCAGGCAATCGCCGCACTATTTTGTCTTGGGCGAATGCGCGTGGTTTTCCGGTCTATATCCTGATCCGGAGGCCGTAAAACTCGATTGGCGCACGCTAGCGCGAGAGCAAGTGAGTTTCACTTACCCCGACAGTTTTATCTCCATGCGGCTGGGAGCTGAGTTTGGCCTCCCGCCCGAACCTCTCAAGCCCTACCACGAAAAAGTGTTTCTCCTTGATGAGCTGGAGGACGTCGTCGCCGAATTCGGACTCCCCAATGGTGCAGAAGACGACGAATACGACGGTTATCACAAGCGAGAATTCGAGAAGTACATTGAAGTGCAACTCTGGAGCGACCGCCCGGTCGTAGACATTTTGCAGCGCCGCAATCGATAACATAGGATCGATCGCCAGCCCGTCTGGCAATTTGAGAGGTGACAGCCTCTCGGTCTTGAGACCTATCGGGCTCGCGCCTTACCCTACGAAAGCACGCTCAATCACGAACTGGCCGGGTTTGTTGTTTGCGCCTTCCTCGAATCCGCGGTTTTCCAGGTCGGCGGCGTGGTCCTTGATCATGGCCATTGATCCACACAGCATCACCCGGTCATCCTCCGGCACGAATTTCTGCGGGCCCTTGCTATCCTTGAACAGGTCGCCGCTGTCGAGCAGCGTCTGGATCCGGCCTGTTGTCCGGAATGCTTCACGGGTCACCGTCGGCACATAGATGAACCGTTCGCGGTCTTCGTCTTCAAGCAGCGGATCGCCTTCGAGCTTCGATTCAAGTAATTCGCGGTACGCCAGCTCATCCTTGTGACGGACCGAATGGACGACGATGACCTCGTCATACATCGCATACACTTCGGGATCGCGCACCAGGCTCATGAAAGGCGCGAGGCCGGTGCCGGTCGAAAGCATGAAAAGTCGCTTGCCCGGCAGCAGCGCGTCGGTGACGAGCGTGCCGGTCGGCTTCTTGCCGAGATAGATAGGATCGCCCACCTTGATATGCTGGAGCCGTGAAGTCAGTGGGCCGTCCTGCACCTTGATCGAGAGGAATTCGATTTCCTCGGCATAGCTGGGGCTCGCCATCGAATAGGCGCGCAGCAGGGGCTTCCCATTGTCGCCCGGCAGGCCGATCATCACGAACTCGCCCGAGCGAAAGCGGAAGCTCGGCGGGCGGGTCATCTTCAATGAAAAGAGCGTATCGGTCCAATGGTGGACGTGCGTGACGGTTTCTACCGAAAGCGCGCCGCTTTCCTGAAATTGCTCACGATCGGTGATGGGCTGGTTCAAAACTTGGGCCTCGAATGTGAAATGTTCGCCGCACTTCGCGCGGCAATATCGGGGGCGCAAATGGACGTTTCGCGCCGCTGCATCAAGGTAGTTTAGTAATAAGGGTTGAAAGTGCGGCTTGCCGCTGCGGCCCTAAGTGGAGTCAGGGAAGGCGTGATTTCACTCGCTCTGCCTGATTGCTGATTGCCTCTGAACTGGCAGGATTATCGGGTAAGGTCGGCGCGTTCTCCGGCCACAGGGCGATCAGGGCGTCAAGCTCGGGCATCACTTCGCTGCGCTGTTCCGTAGGGAGGTCCTGCGCGAGCTGCCGCGCGACGACGGCGAAGCCCCAGGCGTCCTGGTACTCGCCCGCGTCTGTCACAGCGCCATCCGTCACCCCGACGCCATATTCCTCGACCGCAAGGTCCATGAGATACTCGATGAGCGCGCCCGTCTCTCCGCCGGCAGCCGCGCGCATATCGGCCAGATTGGCCTCGACTTTTGCCAGCTGCGGCTCGATTTCTTGTGCGGGTCGTCCTGCGTCCAGCGCTTGGGACACGGCTTCGAACGGCGCGGGGTCGAATCCGATCGCGTCCAACCCTTCGCGCTCCTCAGCGTAGCTTTCCGAGACTGGGTGCAGCAGATGCGGACCGCCCTCTGCCCCTTCGCCGGCACGGTAAAGCGCTATGCCTGCTTCGACATGGCCCGCCATGAATACCAGCCGTTTGGCCAGCTCATCGCGATCGGTGGAGACTGGTGTCTCTTGCGCTGTGTCGGCGGACTGTTCAGCAGCGCAACCCGTCACCGCCAAGGCTATGGCGGCGGCAAGCGCGCGTCCAAACAGCCTCGCGGATCGCACGGTCAGTTCCACCCGGCCCGGTCGAATATCTCCACAGCTTCACGCTGATTCTTGCCGATCTCAGCCGCGTTCAAAGTGTCGGGTTTGAAATCGCCGAGCATTTCGACCGCCGAGTTTGCTTCGAGGCCGCTGACTGCCGGGTATTCATTGTTGCCATCGGCAAAGTACCGCTGCGCGCTTTCCGAGGTCAGGTATTCGAGGAAACGGATGGCGTTTTCACGGTTGGGTGCGGTCTTCACCACCCCGGCACCGCTGATGTTGATGTGGGTGCCCGCGCCGTCCTGATCGGGGAAGATGACGCCAAGATTATCGAAGATCGCTTTTTGGTCTTCACCTCCACCTGCAAAGCGTGCGAGGTAATAGGTGTTCACAACCGCAATGCGGCATTCGCCCGATGCGACAGCCTCGATCTGCGCGGTGTCGTTGCCCTGCGGATCGCGCGCGAAATTCGACACGACGCCTTTGGCCCATTCCTCGGCCGCTTCCTCGCCGCGATTGGCGATGATGCTGGAAAGCAGCGAAATGTTGTAGATGTTGGACGACGAGCGAATGCAGATTTCGCCCTCGAATGCAGGATCGGCGAGGTCGGCGTAGCTTTCCAGTCCCTCGGGCTCGCCCGCATCCCTGTTATAAATAATCACCCGGGCGCGGGTCGACAGCCCGAACCAGAGATTGTCCGGATGACGAAGGTAGATCGGCAGACGCTCGGCGAGAATTTCGCTTTCTACCGGAGAGAGCACTCCAGCCTCTTCTGCGCGCCAGAGCCGTCCGGCATCGACCGTGATGAGAATATCGGCCGGTGAGAATTCGTCTTCGCTCTGGATCCGTTCGATCAGGGCGTCGGCTTCCGCCTCGATCAGGTTTACCTCGATCCCGGTCTGCGCGGTGAAGTCTTCATAGAGCGCAAGATCGGTGTCGTAGTGGCGCGAGGAATAGAGGTTCACCACCCCGGCATCGGTTTCCGTATCCGCTTCTTCCCCCGACCCGCACGCTGTGACGGCGAGCGCCAGCAGGCCGGCCACAATACTCTTTTTCATCGAAAACCCTTCCATCCAAGTTTTGCGAGTGATTATCATTATTACAGGATCACGCAAGCGCTAAGTGCGCGCAAATGCGCGAATGCTGTTCGGTTTAGGGGTCACCTTGTACCGCGTTCCGGGTGCAGCGGCGGTGCCGGTTTCGACCGTGATTTCCTGACCGTCCTGCGCTGAAAGCAGCACGCGGAAATCAGCGCCTACCGGGTGAATGTCACGCACCGCAAGTCCAGCGGGATCAGGCACGATGTCGAGCCCGTTTGCGAACAACAGCAAATCCAATTGCGCCGTATCCGGCAAATCTCCTGCAACCGTATCCTGCAACCATGTTCCGAACGCCGTCCGCAGGCCAGCACCGTCGCGCTCCGCCGAGACGACCTGCGCACCGCCGAAGATCGCACCGACAGATGCAGTCGCCGGCGCCTGGTGCAGTTCATCGGGAGTGCCGAATTGCACGATCCGCCCCGCTTCCATCACCGCGATCCGGTCTGCGATATCGAGCGCTTCGGACGGATCGTGAGTGACCAGCACCGTGGTCGCGCCCTGCTCGCGAAGGAGGATGCGGCAATCGCGGCGCAGGCGGCGGCGCAGCACGATATCGACGCTCGCGAATGGTTCGTCCATCAGCAACACCTGCGGGCCAGGTGCCATCGCTCTTGCAAGCGCGGCGCGTTGCTGTTGCCCGCCGGAAAGCTGGTGCGGATAGCGCGCACCCAGCCCCGTCAGCCCCGCGTGATCGAGCCAGCTTTCCACTTTGCCGATATCGTCCCGGCCAAGCCCGAAACCGATATTTTGCGCGATCGTCATGTGCGGGAAGAGCGCGCCGTCCTGGAACACCAGCCCGACGGGGCGCTTCTCCGGCGGCGGATTGCGGCTCTCGTCGGCAAGCACTTCATCGCCGAGCCGCACCAACCCCCGCTGCACCGGCAATAATCCGGCAGCAAGGTTCAGCAAGGTTGACTTTCCGCAACCCGACGATCCAAGCAGGCAGGTGATCTCACCCGTCGGTGCGGTGAAGCTGACGTCTTCAAGTGCCTGCACTGAACCGTAAGCATGGGCAATATGGCGAAATTCGAGGCTCAATTGTGGGTTCCGGCTAAAATGGATG
The DNA here is from genome assembly GCF_019204025.1 of Erythrobacter ani. Lineage (GTDB taxonomy): Bacteria > Pseudomonadota > Alphaproteobacteria > Sphingomonadales > Sphingomonadaceae > Erythrobacter > Erythrobacter ani. The sequence continues at coordinate 540,771 of NZ_JAGSPB010000002.1, read as the reverse complement.
CGCGCACGTGGTAAGCCGCCTTAGGCAAGTTGACGCGTCCGAAGCAAGCACGCCTCGCGCTTCGATGCGAAGCTGGAGCGTGGATGGCTGGCTGCTATCGGCGGTCATCGTTGCGGCGCTCGCCGCACTGCCGATCATCGCGATCCTTGCCTCCGCTCCCAGCGGGGGGATGGAAGCGCTGTCGCATCTCGCGGGATCGGTCCTGCCGCGGTACGCGGGTAATACGCTGTTGCTGATGCTGCTCGCTGGCGGCCTGGCATTGATGATCGGCGCAGGCTGCGCCTGGCTGGTGAGTGCGGCGGAGTTTCCGGGCCGTCGTTTGTTGAGCTGGGCCCTCGTCCTTCCGCTGGCGGTGCCCGCTTATATCGGGGCGTATATTTACGCAGACCTGCTTGATTTTACCGGACCCGTCCAATCGGGCCTTCGCGCGCTCACCGGCGCGCAAGTGGGCCAATACTGGTTCCCGCAAGTGCGCTCGCTGGCGGGCGGCGCCTTCGTGCTCGCAATCGTGCTCTATCCTTATGTCTACCTGCTCGCCCGCGCTGCCTTCGCTACGCAAAGCCAGTCTCAGTTCAAGGCCGCGCGCAGCCTTGGCGCGTCCCCTTCGCGCGCGTTCTTCCGCGTTGCACTTCCTGCCGCGCGGCCTGCCATTGCAGGGGGATTGGCGCTGGTCCTGATGGAAGTGCTCGCCGATTTCGGTGTCGCCCAATATTTCGCCATCCCGACTTTCAGCACAGGCATATTCCGCAGCTGGCTGCTGATGGGGGACAAGCAGGTCGCACTGAAACTCGCAGCGATCATGCTTGTGTTCGTGATCGTCCTGATTGCGCTGGAGACCGCGACCCGCAAGGGGCGGAGCGACAGCCAAGACGGTCTTGCGAGAGGCACGGCCGGGCCGTTGATCGCGTTGTCTCCCATGGGCAAGGCCGGAGCGGCGCTGGCCTGCATCCTGCCCGTTCTCCTCGGTTTCGTCATTCCCGCTGCGCACTTGCTGTGGCTATCGGCAAGCGATGTCGCGCTTCAGGCAGCGGGCGGGCTCGGCACCTATGCCAGCGGAAGCCTGTGGCTGGGCCTAGCGACTTCAATCGCATGTCTGCTTACGGCCCTGCTGCTTGCCTTTGCGAAGGCGCGCACCACCAGCCGCGCGGTCAAAGGGACCATTCGCATCGCGACTCTTGGCTATGCGCTGCCCGGCGCATTGCTGGCGGTCGGATTGCTTGCGCCTCTGGGAGCTGTCGATGTCAGCCTTACGCGCTTTGCCCGCGACAGCCTGGGTTATGACGGCGGGTTGCTGCTCACCGGTACAAGCATCATCCTAATCTACGCGCTATCGGTTCGGTTCCTGACGGTGGCGTACAATTCGGTCGATGGCGGCCTGTCGAAGATCCCCCCCTCGCTCGACGCGGCGGCCCGGTCGCTGGGTGCAAACCCCGCGCGCGTCCTTGCCCGCATCTATGTGCCCCTGCTGCGGCCCAGCCTTTTGGGCGCGGCAGCGCTCGTCTTCATCGACACAGTCCGGGAATTGCCCGCGACCCTGATCCTGCGCCCGTTCAACCTCGAAACGCTGGCGACGCGCACTTACCGCCTTGCGAGCGATGAACGGCTGGTCGAAGCCTCGATCCCCGCTCTCATCCTGCTCGCCGCAGGTCTTCTGCCCGTGCTGCTGCTCAATCGGATCGCGAAACAATAGTCAGGCCCGAGTGTCAGGGCGAATTGTCACCTCAAATCGTCAGAGGCGCTTGTCCAATCGCGCAGCAGCGTTCACAAGAGCCCGCAATGGCTAGGTTTCCTTTTTCTGCAATCGTCGGTCAGGACGAGATGAAGCAGGCGTTGCTGATCGCGGCCGTCGATCCGAGCGTCGGCGGGGTGATGGTTTTCGGTGATCGCGGGACGGGCAAATCCACCGCAGCGCGAGCGCTCGCAGGGCTATTGCCGCAAATTTCCGCAATTGCGGATTGCCGCTATGGCTGCACCGGGGAGCAGCGTGGCACCTGCCCCGATCCGTGCACATCGGGCCGGGTGCGCAAACGCGACGTCCCGTTTGTGGATCTGCCGCTTGGCGCGACCGAAGACCGCGTGATCGGCTCGCTCGATCTGGAACGCGCATTGAGGGCAGGTGAGAAGGCGTTCGAACCGGGACTGCTGGCAAAGGCGCATCGCGGGTTTTTGTATATCGACGAGATCAACCTGCTCGAAGATCACCTTGTCGACCTGCTGCTCGACGTCGCCGCATCGGGCGAGAACGTGGTCGAGCGCGAGGGGTTATCGGTGCGCCACCGGGCCAAGTTCGTCCTGATCGGCAGCGGCAATCCCGAAGAGGGGGAATTGCGCCCTCAGCTGCTCGACCGGTTTGGCCTCTCGGTCGAGGTGCGCACGCCCGAAGACATCGAAACGCGCGTGGAGATCATGCGGCTGGTCGCGGCGAACGAACGCGATCCCGCAGGCTTCGCGGAAAAGTGGGCTGGCGAGGACGAGAAAACCCTTAAACAGATCGCACGCGGAAAAGCGAAACTGGCCAAGCTGGAGCCGGGCGAAGACGTGCTTACCGACGCGGCGCAATTGTGTCTTGCGGTCGGGGCTGATGGCCTGCGCGGCGAACTGACATTGATGCGGGCGTCGCGGGCGCTTGCCGCGCTGGACGGCGCGCGTTCGGTCAAGCGCGAACACCTCATCGCAGTAGCGCCCTCAGCGCTGCGTCACCGGCTGCGGCGCGATGTGCTCGACGAAACCGGATCGACCGCGCGGATCACCCGCGCCATCGACGAATTGTTCGGATGACACCGGCGGACCCGCCCGATCCCATTCAAGATGCCGCCCTGGCGGCGCAATTGCTCCTAATCGCTCCCGCATCGTTCGGGGGCATGGCGCTGCGCGGATCGAGCCCCGCGCGCGATCTGCTGGTCCAGGCAATGGGCGAGTCTGGAGCGATCCGAAAGCTTCCCGGCCATATCGATGACGAGCGATTGCTGGGTGGAATAGACATCGCTGCAAGCCTTTCGGCAGGCCGCCCGATCAAGCAATCCGGCCTGCTGGCGGAGGCCAAGGGCGGCTTGCTGCTTGTGCCCATGGCGGAGCGGATGGGCGACGCCATTGCGGGCAGGCTCGCCCAGGCGCTCGATCAGGGCGATATCTCGCTTATCCTGCTGGACGACGGACGAGAGCCCGATGATTCGCCGCCGGCAAGCCTGATGGAACGGTGCGCGTTTCACTGCAACCTCACCCATTCGCGCGCAGCTACTCCGATCAACCTGACTGCAAAAACCGCACTCGATCTGGGTGCGGTGGACCCGCTCGAAGATGAAGCGCTCGAGGCGCTGGCCGCGACGGCTGCAGCCCTTGGAGTGCATTCCCTGCGTCCGCTGCTGGCGGCGGGCCAGGCGGCAAGAGCGCATGCGGCCCTCACCGGGCGGCGTGTTCCTTCACAGACTGATCTTGCGGTTGCTGCGCGACTGGTGCTCGCCCCGCGCGCCACGCAGCTTCCTCCCGCCGAAGAGCACCAGCAAGAGGATACCCCCGCTGACCCGCCGCAGGATCATGGCGATGAGCGGGAGGACACGGACAGCAAGCGTCCAGATCAAACGCTTGATGAAATGCTGGTCGAAGCCGCCGCAGCGACGATCCCGGCGGACCTGCTTGCGCAATTGGCGAAGGGTCAGGCACCGCGTAAATCATCGGGAAGCGGATCGGGTCAAAGGCGCAAATCGGGCGTTCGCGGAAAACCGCTGAGCGCCCGGCCCGGCATGCCGCACGGAGGCGCGAGGCTCGCCCTGATCGACACACTGCGAGCCGCCGTGCCGTGGCAGGCAATCCGCCGCCGCGAACAGCCCGGCGCGGAGCGCAACGCGATCCTCACGCGCAAAGATGATCTCAGGGTTCGCCGGTTCGAGGAAAAGGCCGCGCGCGTCACGATCTTTGCCGTCGATGCCTCAGGCTCTGCGGCAGCTGCCCGTCTTGCCGAGGCGAAGGGAGCTGTCGAACTGATGCTGGCTCAGGCCTACGTCACCCGCAGCGAAGTCGCGCTGATCGCGTTTCGTGGCGATAATGCGGAGTTGCTGCTGCCTCCCACACGCTCGCTAACGCGGGCGCGCCGGGCGCTCGCAGAGCTGCCGGGCGGAGGCGGCACACCGCTGGCGATGGGATTGAACGCTGCGCGCGAGGCCGCGATCAGCGTGAGGGCGCGGGGGCGCACCGCCAGCCTCGTGTTCCTCACCGACGGGCGCGGCAACATCGCTGCTGACGGTGCACCGGGCAGAAAACAGGCGAAAGAAGACGCGGAGGCCGCTGCCAAGGCAATTGCCCGCGAGGGGATAGATGCGCTCGTGGTGGATATCTCCGCCCGGCCCGGACCCGACGCTCCCGCGCTTGCGGATCTGATGCAGGCCCGTTTTCTGGCGCTGCCGCGCGCCGATGCAAAATCGCTGCACGGTGCGATCTCCGCGATGCAGCCTGCACGGTCAGCCGCATGAGCCGCGCGCTCCGATGGGACCACGAAGGGCTGATCTGGCCGCACCGCGAGGCGAGCGAATTCGTGCCGGTCGGCCGAACCCGCTGGCACGTCCAGCGAATGGGCGATCCGGAAAGTCCGCTTCTATTGCTGCTCCACGGCACCGGTGCGTCGGTGCATTCCTGGGGACCGTTGATGCCGCTGCTGGCGGAAACGCATCATGTCATCGCCCCGGACCTGCCCCGCCATGCATTCACGGCGGGACACCCGCCCGATGACATGTCGCTTCCGCGAATGGCGAGCACCCTTGCGCGTCTGCTGGATACACTCGGTGCCGCCCCCTCTGCGATAATCGGCCATTCGGCCGGCGCTGCGCTGGCCCTTCAGCTGGCGCTCGACCATCAGTATTCAGGGCCGATCATAGGCCTCAATTCAGCGCTTCGCCCCTTCCCCGGCCTCGCCGCCCAGCTCTTCCCCGCGGTAGCGAAGCTCCTCTTCGTCAATCCGCTCGTGCCCCGTCTCTTCTCAGGGGCAGCGGCGCTATCCGGCGATACCGACCGGTTCATTCTCCGGGCCACCAATTCGCAGATCGGTGCCGATGGCCTCGCCTGTTACGAAGCGCTGCTGTCAAATTCCCGCCACACTAAAGGCGCGCTTGCGATGATGGCGAACTGGGATCTGCCCACGCTGCGCACGCGGATGCGATCGGTCTCTAATCCCGTGCTTATGGTGCATTCGGACAAGGACGCGGCGATCCCCCTCGATTGGGCGCAGGAGGCGCATGGATGGCTGCCCGACGCTGCCCTCGAAGTGATCGAAAATCTCGGCCATCTCGCGCATGAGGAAGCGCCGGATCAGGTGATGGCGCACATCTCCCCCTTCCTCGCCGCGCATGCTATGGCGCCGGCGACCTAGCGAGGACCGGCAGATGGATGACAATTTCGGCTGGATTGAGATCGTTTTCTTCTATGGAATCGCGATCAGTTTCGGCCTGTGGCAGTGGTGGAAAATGGACCGTGACCTGAAACAGATCCGCAAGGAAAAGGCCGAGGCCGAAGCTGAAGCTGAGGCTAAAACCAATGCGGATACGCCGGAGGAGTGACGGTCAGCGTTTTTGCCGCGGCATCCGGTATGGCAGCATGAACTGCACCAGTGGCGAAGCAAAACGTCGCATATCGAGGCTTTCCTGCACCGACACCACATCCTCACCGTAAAGCCTGGAGGCCAGCTCCGACCGTGCATAGAACGGAGTATCCTCCCACGTGCGGCTGACTTCCGCAAAGCCGATTTCGGAGCGCGTTCGGCGCGCAATGCCCCATCGGCTGCTGGGCAAGTCGGCGGATGGCGGCAACTGGGCTTCATCGGGAATTCCGTCCGCGCCGAAACGGATTGCGCTCGCGAAAACGGATCCGTCGCCGCGTTCGCCTTCATAGCATACCACCGCCCCGCTTTTCATGTGCGCGCGCGACCAGTGCCATACTCTGAAACCGTTTTCGAGCGGCTCCGATCCGCGGTTGTGATCGAAATAGCCCGCCCCACTCCAAGATACGGCCGGTTCTTCCATGGCGACCTCGATCCGGGCGCGCGGCGCCATGCAATGCCAGATGTGGTTTTCGCTTGGGTCGAGCGCGAAACATGCGGGATTGAGCGCTTCGGGAATGACCCGGACCTTGCCCCGAACCGGCCGGCGAAAGGGATTGAACAGCCGCTTGTCGCGCTCCTCGATCGTGATCTCCAGCGCGTCGCCCTTCCATTCGACATGGCTCGGGCCGATCTGAAGGTTGGTCACGTCGCGTGACACCTTGCCAGAGGGCCGCTCCGTCATCGCCCAGCGTGCGCGCGGGCCATACAGCGCGACGTTGAGCGAGCAATGGTTGAGCGGGTCGTTCCTGCCGCTGCGCTTGTAATAGGGAGAGAAAACACTCCCCAGGAAGGCGATAATCGTCAGCCCGTGCTGCCCGTCTTCGCTGATCGCATCAATGTACCACCAGGTGTAGCCGCCCGGTGGAATCGCCGCATCGAAGCGAGGTCCCGTTCGATCGTTCGCGCTGCCAGCAGTCCTGACAAGGCAGCCATCGGGACTCCGGCCGCTGGGTGTGTCGCCCCGCCCGCGCAATACAGCCCCGGTATCTTCGTTTTCGGGCCCTGCCGCTGGAAAGAGGCCGCCCAGCCGTGCGACGCTCTGCCATAAAGGGCGCCGCCCGTTGCCGGGAACAGCTCCTCCCACGTCTCCGGCGTTGCCAGTTCGTGCGGCATCGGATCCTCCAGTGTCAGCCCGCATCTTCGAAGGCTGCTCCTCATGGCGAGTGTGCATGTCTCGATCTCCTCGGCTGAGTAGTGGTGGGTGTCCCCATTGGCAGGGGCGTTGACGATGATCTGGATGCGCTCGCGGGCATTCTCCCGCGCCGGCAAGGGCGCGCGCTCGCTGGCGCTGCGGTCCTGCGCGCAGAGGTAAACGGTGGGGTCGGATGGCGGTCGGCCGGCACCGATGTCTGCGAATTCCCCCGCGTAATCGGGCGAAAAGAACACGTTGTGATGGCTCAGATCGAAGCCCGCCGTTTCGGCATGGGCGAACCAGACGAGCGCCGAAAGCGAGCGTTTGCTTTCCGGCATCTTCGGCACCGACTGCGCCGCATGCTCGCCAAATTTGCCTCCGGCGAGCGCAGCGGGATCGGCATTGGAAATCACGATGCTGGCCGGGACCGTATCCCCGCTTGTCAGCCTTATGCCGCCGACCCGCCGCTCCTCGATCAGGATCTGCGCCGCATTGGAACCAGACAGGAACCTCACGCCCTTTTTCTCGGCCAACGCCCGCAGAGCATTCGCGAGCGCGCTGATGCCGCCATCGATCAACCAGACGCCTCGCGCCTCAGTATGAGCGATCAGCATCAGGGTCGCAGGGGACTGAAACGGATCGGACCCGCAATAGGTCGCATAGCGACCATAGAGCTGCTGCAGGCGCGGATCGGCGAAATGTTCGCCCAGCGCCTTCCAGAGATTGTCGAACGGTCGCATTGCCATCGCGTCACCGATGCGGTGGAGGCCCATGCGCCACATCATCGGCAGCGGGGTCGAAGACTTGTCCCCCCGCAGGAAAGGTTCGTCGAGCACCTCGTAAATGCGGCGCGCCTCTTTGCGAAATGCGCGATATCCGGCGGCGGCATCCGCTCCGGCAAAATCGCCGATCGCCTCTTCGCTGCGGACGGGATCAGCAAACAGATCGAGCCGCTCAGCGTCATCCCAGGCGTGGCGGGCGATCACTTCGGCGCGGCGCACACTGATGTAATCCTCGAGTCGCGCACCGCAGGTGTGGAATATCTGGTCGAAGACATCGCGCATTGTAAAGACGGTCGGACCGGCTTCGATCGCTTGCCCGTCGACCGCAACGGTTCGAGCCTTGCCTCCGACCCACTGCTCTTTCTCGATTACGGTGACGTCATGCCCGCGTGCAGCGAGCATGGCCGCGCTGGCAAGCCCGCCCATCCCGGCACCGATAATCGCGATCCTTTCTCCCACCGCTCTCCCCTGAGCTGCGCGCATTCGCCGCGATAGCTGCGGCCTTCAGCGGACAATATCATTGACCTTACCCTATCACCTGTCCAATCATTTGGACATATGAGATGTCAAAACGCTCAAAAATGATGGCAGAACCGTCATTCAAGGTCCGCTGGATCGCGCGCCGCAACGCCATATTTGCCAGCTCTCGATTTCAATACTGGGCCGCGCGAATCCCTTTCATCCGATCGGTCGCTCGCACCCGCGCAACACAGATGTTCGATCACCTCGTCGGTTTTTCCTATTCGCAGGTCTTGCGCGCAGCCGTCGAAAGCGGACTGCTCGACCTGCTGGCCAAGGGGCCTGTGAGCGCGGGCGAGGTCGCGCAGGATATCGACCTGAGCGAGGATGCTGCGATGCGCCTGCTCAAGGCCGCACGCGCGCTCGACCTGGCCGAGGAAGCGCAGTCGGACGGGTGGATGCTGGGCCAGCAGGGAGCGGTGCTTCAGGCTGATCCCGGCACGCAGGCTATGATTCGCCATCACCGTCTCCTCTACAGCGACCTTGCCGACCCGATCGATCTGCTGCGCCGCAATCGCAAGGAACCGACGGCGCTGTCGCATTACTGGTCGTATGCGGGGGCGCTGCACGGGGCGGCGGAAAGAGGCGCGGAAACGCAGGAATATTCCGAGCTGATGGCTGCATCGCAGCGCTTCGTCGCCGACGAGGTGATCGGCGCATTCCGGTTTCCCAAACAAGGCAGCCTGCTCGATGTGGGCGGCGGGCATGGCGAATTCATCCGCCGCGTCGGTGCCGCCTATCCACATATACGCCTCGGGCTGTTTGACTTGCCCGAAGTGGCCGAGGCCGCTCGCGGGCCTCTCGCACAATCGGTCGGGGCCGAGCGGCTGACCTGTCATCCCGGCAATTTCTTCGAGAACGGGATACCTCAGGGATACGATATCGTTTCTCTGATTCGAATCCTGCACGACCATGATGACGAGCCTGCAATGGCGCTGCTCAGGAATATCCGTGCCAGCCTCTCTCCTGGCGGCAGGCTGCTGATCGCGGAACCGATGGCGGGCATTCCCGGAGCGCTGGCCATGGGCGACGCGTTTTTCGGCCTTTATCTGTGGGCGATGGGATCGGGCCGCCCGCGATCCCCGGACGAGGTTGCGCGCATGCTGCGCGCGGCCGGATTTTCGCGCACTCGGGTCGTCCCGACTGCGCAACCGGTAATCGCCAGCTGCATTGTCGCCCATGCCTGACGGTCGGGTGTCCGTCTAAATTGACACTCATGCTTGTAAAGCGTACCACACACTTGGAGAAAGTATCTCTTGCCACTGACCGAGTCGCGAATATCGGACCGGTGAGAAGCAGAGGGGGAAGTGCTGAGGATGAACTCACTGGCTGTCATACTCGAAGGACCCGAGCGCCTTGCGCTGCGGGAGCTTGAGTTGACACCGGCAGGCTCCGGCGATGTCGTGATCGAGATCGCATGGAGCGGGATCAGCTCCGGCACCGAAAAACTGCTGTGGACGGGCCGGATGCCCGATTTCCCCGGCATGGGTTACCCCCTCGTCCCCGGATACGAATCTATCGGCCGCATCGTCGATGTGGGCAGCGATGCGAATGGCCGGATCGGCGACTGGGTCTTCGTACCCGGCGCGAATTGCTACACCGATGCACGCGGACTTTTCGGCGGCACCGCAAGCCATGTGGTCGTCCCGTCCGCACGCGCCTTGCCAGTGCCCGAGCGCCTCGGGCAGTCGGGCGTGCTTTGCGCCCTTGCCGCGACAGCGCTCCATGCCATCAATGGCGGCACTCCGCCTGATCTCATCATCGGCCACGGCGTCCTTGGCCGATTGCTTGCTCGTCTGACCGTCGCGTTGGGAGCATCGGCACCGATAGTTTGGGAAACCAGTGAGGCCCGTCGCTCTGGCGCACAGGGTTATGATGTCGTCGCTCCCGATGCCGACGAACGCCGGGATTACCGATCCGTTTATGATGCGAGCGGCGATGCCGCGATCATCGATGCCGCGGCACCGCATCTCGCGAAAGGCGGCGAGATAGTGCTGGCGGGCTTCTACGCCGAGCGAGTCAATTTCGCCTTCCCCGCAGCCTTCATGAAAGAAGCGCGCCTTCGCATCGCTGCCGAATGGCAACCTGCCGACCTCACCCAGACACTAGACCTGATCGAAGCGGACAAGCTCGATCTGTCGAACCTCATCACGGATGCGCGACCTGCCACTGCGGCAGGCGAAGCGTATCCGCAGGCTTTCAACGACCCTGCCTGTCTCAAAATGGTTCTCGATTGGAGCACCGCTGCATGACTATGTTGGACGCCCAGACTGCAAGTTTGCGCGATGAAGCTGCCCAGGAACCCGACCCGGTTCACACCGGCGAGGTAACCAGCGAAACGCAGGTCATCGCGATCTACGGCAAAGGCGGCTCGGGCAAGAGCTTCGCCCTTTCCAACCTCAGCTACATGATGGCGCAGCAGGGCAAGCGCGTGCTGCTGATCGGCTGCGATCCGAAATCGGACACGACCAGTCTGCTGTTCGGCGGCAAGTCTTGCCCCACGATCATCGAGACCTCGTCCAAGAAGAAGCTGGCAGGCGAAGAAGTCACCATCGAAGACGTGTGCTTCCAGCGCGACGGCGTGTTCGCCATGGAGCTTGGTGGCCCCGAAGTCGGTCGCGGCTGCGGCGGGCGCGGGATCATTCACGGGTTCGAACTGCTCGAAAAGCTGGGCTTCCACGAATGGGGTTTCGACTACGTCCTCTTGGATTTCCTGGGTGACGTTGTCTGCGGCGGGTTCGGCCTGCCGATTGCGCGCGACATGTGCCAGAAAGTGATCGTGGTCGGTTCGAACGACCTCCAGTCCCTCTATGTCGCGAACAACGTCTGCCACGCGGTCGAATATTTCCGCAAGATGGGCGGCAATGTCGGCGTGGCGGGCATGATCGTGAACAAGGATGACGGCACGGGCGAGGCGCAGGCTTTTGCCGAGGCGGTCGATATTCCGGTTCTGACCGCGATCCCGGCAAACGAGGATATCCGCCGCAAGAGCGCCAATTACCAGATTATCGGTACCCCCGGCGGTGAGTGGGCAAGCCTGTTCGAAGACCTTGCGACGAATGTCGCCGAGGCGCCTCCTAAACAGCCCACACCGCTCGATCAGGACGGCCTGCTCAACCTTTTCTCTCCCGAAGACACGGGGCGCGACATCAAACTGGTCCCGGCAACGCAGGCCGACATGCGCGGCGGCGTCTTCGAACAGAAGCCATCACTTGAAGTGATTTACGACGAGGTCTGATTGACGGAATTTGCTGCCTCCGACGCGGAACGCACCCCCGACCGGATCGAGCTCGATACCGGCAGCGGTGACGGTTGCCATGGCGGCAAGGACCGTATGCAGGAGGCCGCCCGTGCTGCGGGCAAGAGCGAGATACTCGACCAGTACGCCGCCGATTACCCGGTCGATCCCGAGCGGGGTCCACACGATCAACCGCAAAGCATGTGCCCTGCCTTCGGGTCGCTCCGAGTAGGGCTGCGGATGAAACGCACGGCGACCGTGTTATCGGGAAGTGCTTGCTGCGTTTACGGACTGACGTTCACCTCGCACTTTTACGGCGCGCGGCGGACGGTTGGCTATGTCCCGTTCTCCTCGGAAACGCTGGTAACCGGCAAACTGTTCGAGGATATCAAGGAAGCGGTCGAAGACCTCGCCGATCCCGAACATTACGACACGATCGTGGTCACCAATCTTTGCGTGCCCACTGCGAGCGGCGTCCCGCTGCGGTTACTGAAGAAACAGATCAACGGCGTGCGTATCATCGGCATTGACGTCCCCGGGTTCGGCATCCCGACCCATGCCGAGGCGAAAGACGTTCTTGCCGGCGCGATGCTGAAATATGCGCGCGAAGAAGTCGCCGCCGGCCCGGTTGCCGCTCCCAAAGAGCGCTCGGACAAGCCTACGGTCGCGCTGCTTGGCGAAATGTTCCCGGCAGATCCGGTGGTCATCGGGCAGATGCTCGAACCGCTTGGCCTCGCCGCAGGTCCGGTCGTTCCGACGCGCGAATGGCGCGAATTGTATTCCGCGCTCGATTGCTCCGTGGCCGCCGCGATCCATCCGTTCTACACCGCGAGCATCCGCGAATTCCAGGCGGCAGGCCGCCCGGTGATCGGCTCGGCACCGGTTGGCGTCGATGGTACCGCCGCTTGGCTGCAAAGCATCCGCGATGAGCTTGGCCTGGCGCAAGAGGCAGTCGACGGCGTCAAAGACGCGATGACCGGCGCTATCAAGGGGGCGCTGGCCGCCAATCCGATCAAGGGTCGGATCACTGTTTCGGGCTATGAAGGATCCGAATTGCTCGTGGCGCGGCTGCTCATCGAAAGCGGCGCGGATGTGCCGTATGTAGGCACGGCCTGCCCTGCAACGCAGTGGTCGGATCAGGACCGCGAATGGCTCGAGGTGATGGGCGTGCGGGTGAATTATCGCGCCAGCCTCGAAGAAGATATTGCAGCCGTCGAGGAATTCCGCCCCGATCTCGCGATCGGCACCACTCCAGTGGTGCAGCATGCGAAGGCCAAGGCTATTCCGGCGCTCTATTTCACGAACCTCATCTCGGCCCGCCCGCTGATGGGTCCGGCCGGCGCGGGAAGCCTTGCGCAGGTCATCAACGCGGCAATGGGCAACAAGGCGCGCTTCGACAAGATGCGCGACTTCTTCGAAGGTGTCGGGACTGAGCACGCCGCGGGCGTCTGGGAAGACACCCCTGTCGACCGGCCGAAATTCCGCAAGAAATACGCGGCTCTCAATGAAGCGGCGCGCAAGGCGTCCGAGGCGGTGGGCACATGACCCTAGTCCTCGACCATGATCGCGCAGGCGGATATTGGGGCGCCACCTACGTCTTTACGGCGGTGAAGGGCCTGCAGGTCATCATCGATGGCCCGGTCGGATGCGAGAACCTGCCCGTCACCTCTGTGTTGCACTACACCGACGCCCTGCCCCCGCACGAGCTTCCGATTGTCGTCACCGGACTCGGCGAAGAGGAACTGGGCAAGACTGGCACAGAGGGCGCGATGAAGCGCGCTTGGGAAACGCTCGACCCCGAACTGCCTGCCGTGGTGGTCACCGGTTCGATCTCGGAGATGATCGGCGGCGGCGTGACGCCCGAAGGCACCAATATCAAGCGTTTCCTGCCTCGCACGATCGATGAAGACCAGTGGGAAAGCGCCGACCGTGCGCTGACATGGCTGTGGACCGAATTCGGCCCCAAGAAGGCTCCCAAGCCCAAGGACCGCAAGGAAGGCGAAAAGCCGAAGGTCAACATCATCGGCCCGAGTTACGGCATGTTCAACATGCCATCCGATCTTGCCGAGATCCGCCGCTTGGTCGAAGGCATCGGCGCGGAAGTTGGCGTCGTCTTCCCGCTCGGCTGCCATCTTGCCGACATCCGCCAGCTGGGCATGGCAGACGCCAATGTCTGCATGTACCGCGAGTTCGGCCGCAATCTTTGCGAAACGCTGGAGCGGCCGTATTTCCAGGCACCGGTGGGGCTGTCCTCGACCACCAGATTCCTCCGCGCACTGGGTGCAGAGCTGGGGCTGGACCCGGAACCGTTCATCGAGCGCGAGAAGCACACCACGATCAAGCCGCTGTGGGATCTGTGGCGCTCGGTCACTCAGGATTTCTTCGGCACCGCCAATTTCGGGATCGTCGCCAACGGCACCTATGCGCGCGGAATGCGGCACTTCCTCGAAGAGGACATGGGTCTGCCCTGCGCCTTCGCCTATTCGCGCGAGCCGGGCGTCAAACCGAAAAACGAAGACGTGCGCGCGGCGATCCATGCCAGCCCGCCAATGGTGCTTTTCGGCAGTTACAACGAACGGATGTATCTCGCCGAATGCCCTAGCGGCTTCGGTCCGACCAGCACCTTCATTCCGGCAAGCTTTCCCGGGGCAGCAATCCGCCGCCATACGGGCACGCCCTTCATGGGATATTCGGGCGCGACCTATATCGTGCAGGAAGTCTGCAATGCGCTGTTCGATGCGCTGTTCCATATCTTGCCGCTCGGCACCGATATGGACAAGGCAGAGGCAACCCCGGCCCGGAGCGAAACCGAGGTCTCTTGGGACGACGCAGCGAAAGCCAGGCTCGACAGGCTGGTTGAAGCGCAGCCGGTCCTCATCCGTATCTCCGCCGCCAAGCGCATCCGCGATGCGGCCGAGCGCACCGCACGGGTGCGCGGACAGAGCGCAGTCACGCCCGACTGTCTCGACGATCAATTTTCTGGGGCGCAGCTAGAAGGGGAGACCGCATGAAGCGTCATGCAAATCTCTTCGCTGTGCCCGGCATCCAGATTGCCCATTTCAAGGGCACACCAAATCCACGTGGGGGATCACGCGGGGATGCCGACGGAGGCTTCGGCCTTCACTCCAACCAACTGATACGGAGACATTTCTATGAATGATCCTGAACGCATTGGGACTCACCTGACGCCTGAAGAGGCAAAGGAGATCCACAAAGGGTTTATGGGCACGTTCACGCTATACGTGGCGATCGCTGTCGTGGCGCACGCACTCGTGTGGTTCGATAAGCCCTGGTTCCCGATTTAATCCGCCGCTTGCTCCGCCAGGGATCGGGGAGAGATCCACGAAAACTGGCTGAAATACGCAACTGAAAATCTCAAAGGAATTTCATCATGTGGAGTATTTGGCTTCATTTCGACGTCCGCCGCGTTCTTGTGGCTTTGCACGTCGGCCTGGCTGTTCTGGCCTTCTCGATTCACTTCATCCTGCTCAGCACGGATCGCTACAACTGGCTCGATAACTCGACCACTGGCAATCCGACTGCGACCGCTGTGATTGAATCATCGGAAGCGCCGGTAGCCCTATAGCGGCCACTAAAGATGCGAGGGGGCAGGTTCGCCTGCCTGCCTCCTACTTCTTTCGGTAAAACAACAGAACCCGCCATCAGGCGGGAAGGATGGACCTATGGCGCTCCTTAGTTTCGAGCGGAAATACCGCGTGCGCGGTGGAACATTGATCGGCGGCGACCTCTTCGATTTTTGGGTCGGCCCGTTTTATGTCGGATTCTTTGGAGTCTTGGTGGCGATCAGCGCGCTTCTTGGAACGATGCTGATTTTTGCTGCGGCCATCGAAGGTCCGACCTTGAACCCCTGGCTGATCGACATTCAACCACCAGCCATTGAAAACGGCCTGGCATTCGCGCCCTTGTCAGAGGGCGGGTATTGGCAGGTCATCACTGCTTGCGCGATTGTCGCGTTCTCCTCCTGGGTTCTCAGGCAGGCGGAAATCTCCCGCAAGCTGGGGATGAGTTTGCACATCCCCGTCGCGTTCAGTTTTGCAGTATTCGCTTATTTCACGCTGGTCGTCATTCGGCCTGTCTGGATGGGCGCGTGGGGATACGGCTTTCCCTACGGTATCTGGTCGCACCTCGATTGGGTTTCGAACACCGGGTACATGTACGCAAACTTCCACTACAATCCGGTGCACATGCTGGCGATCACGTTCTTCTTCACGAACTGCCTCGCCCTGGCTCTGCATGGCGGCCTGGTGCTTTCAGCAGTCAACCCGAGCGACGGGACCGACGTGAAGACGCCGGAATACGAGGATACGTATTTCCGCGACTTCATCGGCTATTCGGTCGGCACGCTCGGCATTCACCGCGTGGGCCTCTTCCTTGCACTCAACGCAGGGTTCTGGAGCGCCATCTGCATCGTGATTTCAGGAACCTTGTATGTTGGCAGCTGGCCGGAATTCTGGGATTTCTGGAGAAAGATCCCGATCTGGGAAGGAGGGCCGATCTGATATGGCTACCTATCAAAACATTTTCACTCAGGTGCAGCTAAAGGGTCCGCCCGAAATGGGCGTACCGCTGCCGCCGGGCGAAGACATCCGCATCCCGTCCACCGGATACAATTACTGGCTGGGCAAGATCGGACAGGCGCAGTTCGGACCGATCTATCTGGGCACGCTAGGAGTGATCTCGCTGGCTTTCGGGGCAGCTGCGATCATGATCATCGGTCTCAATTTCTGGGCCGAGGCAGGCTGGAGTCCGCAGACTTTCATGCGCGAGCTGTTCTGGCTCTCGCTTGACCCTCCGGGACCGGAGTACGGCTTCAGCCCGTTCGTGCCGCTGAACGAGGGCGGTTGGTTCATCCTGACCGGCGCGTTCCTCACCATCTCGGTGCTTGCTTGGTGGGCGCGGACCTATCGCCGGGCGAAAATGCTCGGCATGGGCATGCACATCCCGTGGGCTTTCGCGAGCGCGATCTGGCTGTTCCTGGTGCTGGGCTTCATCCGCCCGCTCCTGCTCGGCAGCTGGGCCGAGGCGGTTCCTTACGGTGTGTTCTCGCACCTCGACTGGACGAACAATTTCTCGCTGATCCACGGCAACCTGTTCTACAATCCGTTCCACGCGCTTTCGATCGTATTCCTTTACGGTTCGGCCGTGCTGTTCGCGATGCACGGTGCAACTATCCTTGCGGTGGGCCGCTATGGCGGTGAACGAGAGATCGAACAGATCACCGACCGCGGCACAGCCTCGGAACGGGCGGGTCTGTTCTGGCGCTGGACCATGGGTTTCAACGCCACGATGGAATCGATCCACCGCTGGGCCTGGTGGTTTGCGGTGCTTACAACCTTCACGGGCGGCATTGGCATTCTGCTGACCGGAACGGTGGTCGATAACTGGTACGTATGGGCGCAGGAGCATTACTACGCTCCCAAATGATGCGCCCGGGAGGGTAGAGTGACAGAGCTCCGGCACATGCTCTACCCGTCGGCATAAGAAAAAGCCCGGCCCGCGATATGCGGTGCCGGGCTTTTCATTTGTGCGGCGATGACCGCCGTTGAGATTCGGCGCTACTCGGTGCGCACCGTGTCCAGGTCAGCGGTGAGCTTTCGCCCGCATTCGCAGATCGAACAGGTGAAGCGGGAGCGACAGGGCAAGCGGCGCTGCGACCCAATACCACTCCGCACCTACCAGAGCTGCGCGCAAGCCAAGAACAATCAGCACGGCAGGTCCAAGCAGCCCCGCGATTTCTGCCCAGCGCCAACCGCGCAGCCTCAGCCAAAGCGCTTCTCCGGCCAGTACAAGGAGGATCAGGTCTCCCGCATGTCCGGATTGGAAAAACCAAGCCATTAACCGTTCCTGCCTGATCCGCTGCGCTTACGCCGCGCCTTGGCAGCACAGCCTTGCGTCAACCGAATGGACCGTTGAGATCGATGATTGCCCAATTCAGCGCGCCTGCAATGCCGACCCATATCAGGTAAGGAACCAGCAGCGCCGCTGCGAGCCGCGAGAACCGCCCGCAATAAACAATGAGCGCCAGGATGGAGAGCCATAAGAACACAAGCTCGATCATAGCCCAGTCTGGCCGCTGCAAGCGAAAGAACAGCAGGCTCCAGGTGATGTTGAGGAAGCCATTGAGCGCGAACAGGCTGATCACCCATTGCGCGCTCGCGCTATTGGGAGCCGCACGCCACGCGGTGATGCCGGAAACCCAGATCAGAGCGTAGATGATCGTCCAAACAATCGGGAAGAGCCCGTCGGGCGGGTTCCAGCTTGGTTTCTGAAGCCCCTGATACCACGGCCCGAGATCGGTGATAGTCGCGCCCAAAGCCGCAACGCATCCTGCCGCGATGGTCGCGACCAACACTGTGAGAAACCAGCTGCCCTTCATGGGATGGATCTTAGCGCGTGGCGGCCCGCATTCCCAAGAGGTGCGCGCAATCTTTCAAGAAGATTTTTACATGCGCCATCGGTTTCTTGCGCACCAGCTTCTTGTTCATATACGCCTGCCACGTGAGTTGCTGCACATCCTTGTCGTCGCACATCGTCACGAAACGCTCGCGGCGCTTGTCGCTCGAATACCAGAAATACTGCATCATCCCGAGGATCCAGAACACCCGGCCATGCTCTTTCATGAAACGGCTGCGCGCGCGTTTGAGCGCTTTGGCCTCTCCCGTTTTCAGGAATTCGCTCGCGGCATCGGCAACATAGCGTCCGCCGGTCATCGCGTAATAAATCCCTTCACCGGATGCAGGAGCGACGATGCCCGCCGCATCACCGGCGACGATGACATCCTTGCCATTGTCCCAGCGCTTGAGCGGTTTGAGCGGGATCGGCGCGCCTTCGCGGCGCACGGTTTCACACCGCGTCAGGTCCAGCTCGGTGCGCATTTGCGAAACCGCCCCGCGCAGCGAGAACCCCTTGTTCGCACTGCCCACGCCGATGCTCGCCGTCTCGCCGTGCGGGAACACCCAAGCGTAGAAATCGGGCGAGAGCTTCCCTTGATAGAACACATCGCAGCGATTGGCGTCGAAAGCTTCGCCGTCATTGGCGGGCGACTTTATGATCTCGTGATAGGCGAAGACGCATTTCACCCGCTCCGCACCGGGAAGACACTGTTTGGCTACCGATGACCGCGCTCCGTCGGCTCCGATAATGCAGCGCGCACGCACTCGCTCGATCGGCCCGCCGCGCTTCCTCCGGAAAGTCACGAGCGGATGGGGATTGTCATCGCGTTCAACCTTTTCGAAAACCGCGCTGAGGCGTTCTGCACCCGACATACGCGCGCGTTCGCGAAGCCATTCATCGAATTCGTCGCGATCGACCATGCCAACATAGCCGATCTCACCGACCGGCATGTCGACCGATCGCCCGGACGGCGCGATCATGCGGGCACAGCGCGCGCGCGCAACGAGCAGGCTTTGCGGGATGTCGAAATCCTCGAGCATTCGCGGTGGTACGGCACCGCCGCACGGTTTGATCCGCCCGCCTCGCTCCATCAGCAAAACGGAATGGCCGGCCAGAGCCAGGTCTGCTGCGGTGGTCGCCCCGCACGGTCCCCCGCCCACGACAACTGCATCATAGATTGTCTCGTTCATGCGAACACCTCTCCCTCGCCTGCTGTTTCCAGGCCCCTCTCGTTTTGATGTGCTGTCTGCGCGCCCGCGCTGGTGGCGCGAACCGCGAGTATGGCGGCAAGCACGAATAGCGCCGCTTCAATGGCGAAAATTAGCTGGAAAGCACTGCCGTCAGTGGCGAGCGCACGGCGTGCGGCGTCCACGCCGAGGGCGCCGATCAATCCACCGAGGCCGAATGCAATCGCCTGCGCCGCGCCCCAGACGCCCATGCGGACGCCCTCGCGGGTTTTCTTCCCCGCGCCGGCCAGGCCCATCATCGCACCGATGGCCGCGACAGCGAACAGCCCGTTGCAGAAACCAAGCGCGAACACATTTGCCGCGATCGGCCAGCCCGGACCGACGATGGCGGCCATCGAGAGACTCGTCAGTGCGAGCGCGGAGCCGAGGCAGCCGAATACGATCCAGTGTCGAAGCTCAACCGGCATCCGCCCGGCAAAGGCGCTGCCGCCAATGCCTGCAACGATCATGCCTGCCAGCACTCCGCCGCTCTGCATTCCTCCGAGCTGGGTCGACTGGCCCGGCGTCATCCCGAATACCAGTCCCGCGAACGGTTCGAGGATCAGGTCCTGCATGTTAAACGCCATCATCGAGACGAAGATGAATACGGTGAAGCGCCGCGCCGCTTTCTCGTGAAGGATTTCACGCAGCGCTTCTCCAAAACTGGGCGAAGGTCCCGCTTTCGCGGTTTGTGCGAAATCGTGAGCGCCGATCCCGCCGCGCGGCTCCAGTCGGAACACCGCCAGCGCGGTCACAGCCACGCAAGTCATCAGCAGGCCCGATGCCACGATGAACAATCGCTCGGGAGAATATGGCTGCAAGAGTGCGCCAACCGTAATGGCGGAAACAACGATGCCGGCGACCATCATGATCCATGTGACGGCAGCAGCGGCAGCGCGGCGTTCGGGCGCTACGCCGGATGCGAGAAGCGCCAGCGCGGATGTTCCGCTCGCACCGACGCCAATTCCGATCAAAGTGTAAGCCAGCACGCCGAGGATCATCGCGGCCGTGAAATCGTCACTCATCAAAAGAGTGCTCTGCACCGCCATGATCGCACCGACAGCGAGGACCATGATACCACCGACGATCCAAACGGCTCGGCTTCTGCCCTTATCGGATCCGTGACCCCAGAGCGGGCGGCACAATTGCACCGCATAATGCCAGCCGACGAGCCCCGCTGGAATTCCCGCAGCCAGCGCGTATTCGACGACCATCAAACGGTTGAGCACCGTCGTCGTGAGCATGACCATCGCGCCAATCGACGCCTGGACAAGTCCGATCCGAACTATTGCAAGCCAGCCCAGGCCCTGTGTCGAGGCGCGCGCTCCGGCCATCACAGATATCCACCAAGGCCAAGCGCGGCAGCGAGCATGCCGAACACGTAGAGGGTCACGCCGACGGCGTTGTACCACGGCGCATATTTCTTCGGATCGCGCAGCAGGCGCGGCATTGCGGTGAACTGTGCGGCCAACACGCCGCCAACCAGCACCGCCGAGATGACATGGCCCCACCGCGCCAACAGCGCGATGACGATGATCTGTGCCACCGCCATGACTGCGCAGGCGAATCTGGCGGCACCGGCCACTCCCATCGTCACCGGCAGCGATTTGAGACCGGTTGCACGGTCACCTTCGACTGCCTTGAAATCGTTCAATGTCATGATGCCGTGCGCGCCGAGGCTATATAGCACCAGCACGATCAGAACCTGCGACGACGGCAAAGCGCCCAGCATCACGGTCGCCCCGGTGAACCAGCTCAGGCCTTCATAAGTCAGTCCGACCACGGCTGGGCCGGTCCAGCCGCTCGTCTTAAACCGGAATGGCGGTGCACTGTATCCCCACGCGAGTGCGAGGCCGACCAGCGCGGCGATAAACACCCAGATGCCGAGCATCCACGCGACGGCCGCGGAAATGGCCGTCCCGATGAGAGCGATATACAGCCCCCAGCGCCCTGCAATCCGGCCTGATGGAATGGGGCGGTTCGGTTCGTTGATGGCATCGACATCGCGGTCGAACCAGTCGTTCACCGCCTGGCTCGTCCCGCATACCAACGGTCCTGCAAGGAGAATGCCGCCAAGTACGAACAGCCAGCGGCCATCGAGCCCGACGCCGGACGAAACTGCACCGCACATGAATGCCCACATGGGCGGGAACCACGTGATTGGTTTCAGGAGCTGGACGACATCGCGGAGCGCCGGAATCGGCGCAGGGCGAGTCGATACCGCGGAGCGTTCCATGGATGAAGGCTATGCCTGACAGTCGTGGGCGTCAAATTAAATTGACACTATTCGCCCTCGATTGCGCAAAACTCATCAGACTTCGCACTATCGGGGCTTTTTGCCGTCATGCGGATGTTGACAGGGAGGTGTCGCGTCAGCGTGACGTCTTGGGCGCTGCGCGCATGGCAGCCCTGGCCATTTGAGGTTTTCGCCTGACTGTATTTCGGCGTGCCTCAGCCGCCTTCGTCAGGGTCGGATGGCAGGTTGCCCAGGCCATAACGGTGCAGCTTAGAATAGAGGCTCTGGCGCGACAGCCCCAGGATTTCCGCCGCCGACGCACGGTTGTCTGAAGTGTAGTTCAGGGCGGCTTCGATGCACAGTCGCTCGATCAGGTCCGTCGATTCCCGAACGATGTCCTTGAGCGACATACGGCCCACAAGATCGGTCAATTGCTCGACCGAGCGCGGCAGATCTTCAGCCCCGGGCGGCAGGTCGCGCAACCGCCGACCGATGGGCCTGATGACGAAGGCATAGAGAGATTCGTCCCCGCTGCTGCGAACAGCCGAAAGCTCGACAGGCTCGCCGTCGGGCTCTCCGCCCGCCCGCAGCACCGTGCTCACGTTTCGCGCGGCTCCGTGTTGATCGATCTGCCCCTCGATCAGATCGAGGTCGATGCCCGGCCTGCCGATCGTCTCGGACAGGTGCTTGCCGCGGAGCTGGTCGACGCTTGCCGCGTGGACCAGTTCGACGAAGGCGTGGTTTGCGCTGATGATTTCAAGATTGGCATTTGCCATGACGAAGGCATCGGGCATGCAGTCGATCAGGTCGAACAGCGGCGAATCCACCTTGTCGTCGCTATCGCCCGATGGCGTCAGTCTCAGCAGCAGGAACTGCCCTCTGTCCTGCGTGAAACCGGTGATTGCGGCGTTTACGAGCCGCGATCCTTTTGCCAGCCGAAGCTCGATCGGCGCCACCGCGTCGGAGGCCATCGCAGATCCCGCAAGTGCCTGAAGCGCATCTCGCGAGCTTTTGTCCATCAGGCTCGGCAGCTTCTTTCCGGGCAGCGAGCCAGCCCGGTACCCTGTCATCGAATGCGCAGCCGGATTGGCTTCCCTGATCCGCAGCGTCGATGCTTCGACGATCAGCACCGCTTCCGAAGAAAGTTCGAACAGCATCCGATAGCGGGCTTCGAGTTGGCGCATGCGCAGATAATCGCGCTCCAGCGATTGCTGGACCTGGAGCAGGCGCTGCTGATGCCGCCCCGCGTCACGCAAATCGCGCCCGAAAGCGATGCGATGCTCGCCGCCATTCACGCTCAGCACCGCATAGCGGATCGGTACATCGCCCTTTCGCGTGGGATGATTGACCTGCCGCCAGTGCTGCACCTCGCCGCGGCGTGCGGCGGCCAGCATTTCCATGACTTTGGACCGGCTTTCCTCGGTGACGGTCTCGATCCAGTTGGTTCCGACCCAGTCGTCCAGCTCGGGGAAATCGGAGGGATCGAAGGCTGCGTCGAGGATCGTGCCAGCATCGTCGAGTACCAGCGTGACGTCACCGGCCACCATGGCCAGTTTCATCGCGGCGTCGGCGTCGAGGCTGTTGAAGAGTTCAGCCGCCTTGCCGAATGGGTGCTTGCCTTCGATACTGTGCTTACGTGTTAGCATTCATGGTCCCGGTTAGCGCATAGCTTGCGCTCGCACTGGCTTCGATCGGACCAGTCTGTCGGCCTCCTCAAGCGCATCACGAGCGTCGGCGCCGGTCCCATCGGCTCCCACTTGGGCGACAATCGAATGATCGTCATTGATCATCTTGCCGCCGATTAAAACGGATAGGTGCGGATTTGCTGAAACGCTTCGCATGGCTGTAATCAAACTGGTGATCGTCGCGCTAGGGCAGTGCCGGGAAACGGTCAATCCTGCCACGTCGAAGTGGCTGCTGGCCAAGCGGTCCAGCAGCTCCCGGCGCTCGCCATTGGGCAGCGCCTCGCTGTGCCATCCGGCGCGCGAAAACACCTCGTCGATCATCAGCGCACCAAAACTGTGCTGGTCGCCGGGCATGGCCGAAAACAGCGCACGGCGTTGATTTGCCTTATCTTCCAAAGGCGGTGGAGGAACGCGTGAGGCAAGATCGCGCATGACTTCCTGCAACCGCCAGAGCCCCATCGTCACGTCGACGAAATCGCATTCGTCGTTTTCCCACATGTCACCGAGTTTTCTTGCGGCCGGCGCGAGCAGATCGAGATAGATGGTCTCGACGCTTACGCCTGCATCCAGAAACCGGTCGACTTCCTCGATCAGATTCGCAGCTTCAAGGCTCATCGGGAGCTTCGCAAAATCGCTGGCGTCGGAAGACGCGATCCCGACATCCCGGCCAGCACGGCTGGAAGGTCTTCCGGACGCGTGGGCCATGAGCAGACGCGGAATGATCTCGCCTTCTATAATGGCGTTGATTGAATCGTCGGATAAAGCAGCTTCGCGTTCATCGCGTTCGGCCTGTGCTGTTTTTCGCAATCCCAATGGATTTGAGATCACTTTTCGTAGCGCAGCCTGACCTGCCTCGAATACGCCATTCCCCTTGGTGTTCGCCATCAGACCCTCCAGTCTCCCGGTCCACAATGCCGGGAACGGCGCGGATCGCGTCGCTGCTGATGGAGCCGGAAGATGTCCAGCCTCTCTCCCGCCAGCGACTCAGGCTTACCCCTTTTTCAAACAATGAGCAATCATCCCTGCCGAACCAGGATGTCAACAAAACAAGACGTCAACTTTGATTGACACTTTACGTTGTCATGGAGTAGTTATCGAGTCGTGAGGGAAAGGTAGTCTCGAAGAGATGACTTGGCAGGATCATGCATCCCCAGTCGCCTCCGCATCTGAGACGCTGCGGACAGACGACAGTCCAGGGATTAAGGGAGCGCTCTATTCTGCGGATGAGCGGCAACGCCGTGACGAGTCTGTCTGGACCATCGTTCAAGGTGTGCTTGCCCCGCTGCAATTCCTCGTCTTCATCGCCAGCCTCGCGCTTGTCACCCGCTATTTGATGACCGGCGAAGGCGCATTCGCGGCCGACCTTTCGATCGTGGTCAAGACGCTCGTCCTCTACACCATCATGGTCACCGGCTCGATCTGGGAAAAGGTCGTGTTCGGCAAATGGCTATTCGCCCCGGCGTTCTTCTGGGAAGACGTGTTCTCGATGCTCGTTCTGGCGCTTCACACGCTTTACCTCGTGATGTTGCTGGGTGCGATCGGCACCGTTGAAGAGCGTATGCTCGTCGCGCTGGCCGCCTACGCCGCCTATGTGGTGAACGCCGTGCAATTTCTTCTCAAGCTGCGCGCCGCACGGCTTCAGGCAGCCTCCGAACCTCAGGCGGTTCCGGCATGAGCGCGGCTTCTACCCTCACTGGCTGTGCCCAGCCGACTACCACTGAGCAGCGCCCGATCCTGCGGGAACGCGGCCAGCGCGAAGTGTTCTGCGGGCTTACCGGTATCGTATGGCTCCACCGCAAGATGCAGGATGCCTTCTTCCTGGTGGTTGGCTCACGGACCTGCGCACATCTTCTGCAGTCTGCAGCAGGCGTGATGATCTTTGCCGAACCGCGCTTCGCGACGGCGATCATGGAAGAACGCGATCTTGCCGGGATGGTCGATTGCCAGGACGAGCTCGACCGAGTGGTCGGACGGCTGCTGGAACGCCGACCGGACATCAAGACCCTGTTTCTGGTCGGTTCCTGTCCTTCCGAAGTCATCAAGCTAGATCTTGCCAAGGCTGCCGAGCGTCTTGGCGCGCAGCACATGCCCGCGGTTCGAATCCTCAACTATTCGGGCAGCGGGATCGAGACGACCTTTACCCAAGGCGAGGATGCCTGCCTCGCGGCGCTGGTGCCGGAAATGCCTGCAGCCGCATCGGACGCAGCGCTGGACCTACTGATCGTGGGAT
Organism: Erythrobacter ani; assembly: GCF_019204025.1. Classification (GTDB taxonomy): domain Bacteria; phylum Pseudomonadota; class Alphaproteobacteria; order Sphingomonadales; family Sphingomonadaceae; genus Erythrobacter; species Erythrobacter ani. The sequence continues at coordinate 515,722 of NZ_JAGSPB010000002.1, read as the reverse complement.
CGCTTCCCGACATCGTCGAAGACCAATTCCTGCGTATCTTCGCAGAATTGGGTATCGAACGTGTCGGTTGCCTGCCTGCCCGCAATGCCCGCGATCTTCCCTCCGTCGGTCCGAACACCCGCTACCTTCTCGCTCAACCCTTCCTCGCAGAAACGGCGATGGCTCTTGAAGGTCGCGGCGCGAAAAGGCTCGATGCATTGTTCCCGTTCGGCGCAGAGGGCACGACCAGCTGGCTCAAGGCTGCTGCTGTCGCCTTCGACATAGACGAAATGCACTTCAACCGCGTGATTGCGCCCGGCCGCGAGCGCGCCAAGCGCGCGATCTCGCATGCCAAGGCGCAACTCGAAGGAAAGCGCATCAGTTTCCTGCCGGACTCGCAGCTCGAAGTGCCGCTTGCCCGTTTTCTCGCGACCGAACTGGACATGATCCCTGTCGAAGTGGGTACGCCTTATCTGCACCGCAGCCATTGCGCTCAGGAGCTGGACCTGATCCCGCCGTCGGCCCGTATCAGCGAAGGCCAGGACGTGGACCGTCAGCTCGACAGGGTTCGTGCGGACAGGCCTGACCTCACAGTTTGCGGTCTTGGTCTCGCCAATCCGCTCGAATCCGAAGGGCTCAGCACCAAGTGGGCGATCGAACTCGTCTTTTCGCCGATCCACGGCTTCGACCAGGCCGGCGACCTCGCCGAACTCTTTGCGCGCCCGCTCCGGCGGCGCGACGTGCTGGAGGTATAGGCGATGCAGCTATCCGTCTGGACCTATGAGGGACCTCCGCATGTCGGCGCGATGCGCGTCGCAACGGCGATGGAAAAGCTGCACTACGTTTTGCATGCCCCGCAGGGCGACACCTATGCGGACCTGCTTTTCACTATGATCGAGCGGCGCGGCAAACGCCCGCCCGTCACCTACACGACATTCGAAGCGCGCGATCTCGGCAAGGATACGGCCGAACTTTTCCAGACTGCCGCACGCGAAGCGGCCGACCGGTTCAAACCACAGGCGATGATCGTCGGCGCGTCGTGCACCGCCGAGCTGATTCAGGACGATCCTGCTGGCCTGAGCGAAGCGATGGACCTGCCCTGTCCGGCGATCCCGCTCGAACTGCCAAGCTATCAGCGCAAGGAGAACTGGGGCGCTGCCGAGACGTTCTACCAGATCGTCCGCACGCTGGCCGACAAGTCGATCACGCGGCCTGAGCGCGAAGGCAGAGCGGCACGCGCCAACATCCTCGGACCATGCGCTCTCGGCTTCCGCCACCGCGACGACCTGGTCGAAATCCGTAAGATCCTCGATGCGCTCGGCGTGGAAGTGAACCTCGTCGCCCCGCTGGGCGCGACACCGCAAGACATCACGCAGATCGGCGCCGCCGATTTCAACATCGTACTTTATCCAGAGATCGCTGACGAAGCGGCACGCTGGCTCGAAAAGACATTCGGCCAGCCCGCCATTCGCAGCATCCCTATCGGAGTGGGGGCCACACGTGCTTTCATTACCGACGTCGCCGAGTTGGCAGGTGCAGATCCCACGCCTGCCCTCGGCGACAATCATTCCCGGATGCCCTGGTGGAGCCGGAGCGTCGATTCGACCTACCTCACCGGCAAGCGTGTCTTCATTTTCGGCGATGCTACGCACGCCGTCGCCGCTGCCCGGATCGCTCGCGACGAGCTCGGTTTCGAGGTCTGCGGTCTCGGCTGCTACAATCGAGAATTCGCCCGCGAGATTCGTGCTGCTGCGAAAGAACACGGTGTCGAACCGCTGATCACGGACGACCATCTTGCGGTTGAAGACGCGATTGCGGCGGCATCGCCCGAACTGGTGCTTGGCACACAGATGGAGCGCCATATCGCCAAGCGGCTTGGTCTTCCATGCGCGGTGATCTCGTCGCCCGTCCACGTTCAGGATTTTCCCGCACGGCATTCCCCGCAAATGGGTTTCGAAGGCGCGAATGTGATCTTCGATACGTGGGTGCACCCACTGGTCATGGGTCTCGAAGAACACCTGCTCACCATGTTCCGTGAGGACTTCGAATTTTCCGACGAGGCGGGTGCATCGCATCATGCGGCGCATTCGCCCAGGCCGACGATGGCGCATGCATCGAACGTCGACGCCGATCTTGTCGAAGAGCCGATCCTCGCTGCCAATGACGGTTCGCTATGGACGAGCGAAGCCGAGCGTGAATTGAAGAAAATCCCGTTCTTCGTGCGCGGCAAGGCCCGCCGCAACACAGAGGCTTTCGCACTCGACCAAGGCCGGGCGGAAATCGACCTTGAGACGCTCTATGACGCGAAAGCCCACTATGCCCGGTAGTGCGCCCGCCTCGATTATGGCGCACAGGACTGCGCCGGTCCGGGTCGTGATCGTCACTCTCGACAATCATCTGAAGGGTGCGGTCGAGCGTGCAAGCAGCGCGCTCTCGCGAGAAAACATCTCGCTCAGCCTGCATGCCGCCGCCGATTGGGACCGCGACACAGCTTCGCTCGAAACCGCGAAGCAGGCGATCGAGCAGGCCGACATCGTCATTGCGACCATGCTGTTCCTCGACGACCATTGCCGCGCCATCATGCCGACACTGGAAGCGCGCCGGGAACATTGCGACGCGATGGTTTGCCTGATGTCCGCAGGCGAGATCGTGAAACTCACTCGCATGGGGGGCTACAGCATGGATGCCCCTGCCAAGGGTCCACTGGCGCTGCTCAAGAAACTGCGCGGGTCGAAAAAGCAGGGGGCGAGTTCCGGCGCGGGCCAGATGAAGATGCTGCGACGTCTTCCGAAAATCCTGAAGTTCATTCCTGGCACTGCCCAGGATGTGCGCGCCTATTTCCTTACGATGCAATATTGGCTCGCGGGTTCAGACGAAAACGTGATCGCGATGGTGCGTTCGCTGATCGATCGGTATGCGGCGGGCGAGCGCGCAGGACGGCGCGGGATCACCAAGGCCGAGGCCCCGCTCGAGTATCCCGAAACCGGGGTCTATCACCCGCGCAGCAAGCAGCGCATTTCCGAAAGCCTGCGCGTTCTGCCTCGCGACAAGGCTCCGGGCGGGACTGTCGGCCTGATCCTGCTTCGCTCCTACCTGCTTGGCCACGATAGCGGTCATTACGACGCCGCCATCGCATCGTTCGAAGCGGCCGGCATGAAAGTCGTCCCCGTCTTCGCCAGCGGGCTGGATGCGCGTCCGGCGATCGAGAAATTCTTCCTCGACCAGGATGGACAGCCGGTGGTCGATGCCATCGTCAATCTGACCGGTTTCTCACTGGTCGGAGGCCCGGCCTATAACGATGCGGAGGCTGCCCGCGCAGTCCTGGGCACGCTGGATGTTCCATATCTCGCCGCACACGCCATCGAGTTTCAGACGATCGAAGAATGGCGCGAACGCCCGCAAGGCCTCCTGCCTCTCGAAGCGACGATGATGGTCGCCCTGCCCGAGCTCGACGGGTCCATCGTACCGAGCGTCATCGGCGGACGGGCCGGCGAAGGCGCCGTGTGCAATGGCTGCGATCGTCGGTGTGAACGCCCGGCGTCGGATCATTTGCGCCCCATGCAGGGCTGCCCCGAACGCACCGAGGCCCTCGCCGCGCGGGTCGGCAAGCTGATCGAACTGCGCCGCAGCGAGCGGGCGGAGCGCAAGCTTGCCGTCGTCCTTTTCAACTTCCCGCCGAACGCGGGGGCAACGGGAACAGCGGCGTTCCTGTCGGTCTACGCCTCGCTCCATGCAACGCTGAGACGGCTCTCGGCCGAGGGTTATTCCGTCGATGTGCCGGAAACGGTCGATGCGCTGCGCGACATGCTGCTCAAGGGCAATTGCGAACGGTACGGCGCAGACGCGAATGTCGCGGCGCGCATCGCTGCCGACGATCACGTCCGGCGCGAACCGCATCTGGCAGAGATCGAAGCGCAATGGGGCCCTGCGCCCGGCAAGGCGCAAAGCGATGGTGGCCACATCCAGGTACTGGGACAGCATTTCGGGAATGTGTTCGTCGGTATCCAACCTGCATTTGGTTACGAAGGCGATCCCCTGCGCCTCTTATTCGAAGGCAATTTCGCCCCGACCCACGCCTTCAGCGCATTCTACCGCTGGATTCGCGAAGATTTCGGCGCGCACAGCGTGCTGCATTTCGGAACGCACGGCGCGCTCGAATTCATGCCAGGCAAGCAGGCGGGCATGACCGGCGATTGCTGGCCCGACCGGCTGATCGGCGATCTGCCGCATTACTATCTCTACGCCGCCAACAACCCTTCGGAAGGCATGCTGGCAAAGCGGCGTTCCGCGGCGACGCTGATCAGCTACATGACGCCGCCGCTCGCGCAGGCCGGACTTTACAAGGGGCTGACCGAGCTCAAGGCCAGTGTCGAGCGCTGGCGGATCACCGCGGACGATGGCGAAGGCCATTCGGAACGCGCCGATCTCGCCGAGATAATTCGCGACCAATGCGATGCGCTGGACATCGAATGCGGCGACATCGGCGACCTTTCCGGCAGGCTCTACGAACTCGAAGAAACGCTCATCCCGCATGGACTGCATGTCCTAGGCTCCAATCCCGAAGGCGCGCAGCGCGAGGACATGCTGGACGCCATGCTCGAAGCGTCGAGCGACGATGACGCCGATCGCGGGAAACTGGGTGAAAAACTCGATGCGAGCGACGAACTCGGTTCGCTGATCCACGCACTCGATGGCGGATACGTCCAGCCTGCACCGGGCGGCGACATCGTGGCCAACCCCGATGTCCTTCCGACCGGCCGCAACATCCACGGCTTCGATCCCTTCCTCATTCCCAGCGCCTATGCCTGTCAGCAAGGGCAGGATCAGGCGGAGCGGCTGATCGCCCGTCACGTCGAGAGCGGGAAACCTTTCCCCGAGAGCATTGCGATGGTGCTTTGGGGCACGGACAACATGAAATCCGAAGGCGTCCAGATCGCTCAGGCGATGACGCTGATGGGAGCAAAGCCGCGGCGCGACAGCTATGGTCGCCTCTGCGGAGCCGAGCTGATCGCGCTCGAACAGCTGGGCCGTCCCCGCATCGACGTCGTGATGACGCTTTCCGGCATTTTCCGCGACTTGCTGCCCCTGCAAACACGCATGCTTGCCGAAGCAGCTCTGCTCGCGAGCCAGGCGGATGAGCCGGCCAATGCCAACTTCGTTCGCAAGCACAGCCTCGCCCATCAGGAAGCGCATGGATGCGACCTCGAAACGGCGGCTCTACGGGTCTTCTCCAACGCCGAAGGCGCATATGGCGCGAACGTCAATCAGATGATCGATGGCGGCGTTTGGGCCGACCCTGATGAGCTTGCCAACGCATTCGAAATCAACAAGGGCTTTGCCTACGGCGTGCACGGCGCGCCCATGCAGCAGCGCGAATTGCTGCAAAGCGCGCTCAAGGACGTCGAATTCACATACCAGAACCTCGAAAGCGTCGAGGTCGGGATCACCGATCTCGATCAATATGTCGACGGACTTGGCGGGGTGAGCCGTTCGGTCGCGCGGGCGAAGGGCGAAGAAGCGCCGGTCTACATTCTCGATGCCACGCGCGGGAACGCGAAAGTGCGCACGCTGTCCGAACAGATCGACCTCGAAACGCGCACGCGCACTCTCAATCCGAAATGGTTCGAGGGCATGCTGGATCACGGTTTCGAAGGGGTCCGGCATATCGAGATGCATGTGACCAACACGCTCGGCTGGTCCGCAACGACCGGTCAGGTGCAGCCATGGGTCTACCAGAAGATCAGCGAGACTTTCGTGCTCGATGAGGAAATGCGCCGACGCCTGGCTGAGCTCAATCCAAAAAGCTCCGCTCGCGTCGCGGGCCGGCTGCTCGAGGCGTGCGACCGGCATCTGTGGGAACCCGACGAAGAGACGCTCGCCGCCTTACGCGAAGCCAATGACGAACTCGAAGACCGCCTCGAAGGCGTTTTCGTGGCCGAATGAAACAAGGGATTATTCTATGAACCTGCACACTCCGAAATCCGGCTTTAGCCCACCCGATGGTGAAGGTTCGGTGCAGGTCCAGCTCGACCCGCACGATGCTATCAAGGGTGCGAAGGTCTTTGCCGTCTATGGCAAGGGCGGCATCGGTAAATCGACCACGTCTTCAAATCTCTCCGCCGCGTTTTCGAAGCTCGGTCACCGCGTGCTGCAGATCGGCTGCGATCCCAAGCACGACAGCACCTTCACCCTGACCAAGAAGCTGATGCCGACGGTTATCGACGTGCTGGAGACAGTCGAGTTTCATTCCGAGGAATTGCGGCCTGACGACTACATGTTCGAAGGCTATAACGGCGTTATGTGCGTCGAGGCCGGCGGACCGCCCGCAGGCACCGGCTGCGGTGGTTATGTCGTTGGCCAAACGGTCAAGCTGCTCAAACAGCATCACCTGCTCGAAGACACCGATGTCGTAATTTTCGATGTTCTGGGCGATGTGGTGTGCGGCGGATTTGCCGCCCCGCTCCAGCACGCAGAGCGCGCGCTGGTTGTCGCAGCAAACGATTTCGACAGCATCTTTGCCATGAACCGGATCGTTCAAGCCATCGGAGCGAAAGCGAAAAACTACGATGTGCGCCTTGCCGGTGTGGTTGCCAATCGCTCGAAGGAAACGGACGAGATCGATCGGTTTTGCGAAGAAATCGGCATGCCGCGGCTCGCGCATTTCCGTGACGTCGATGCAATCCGGCGGTCACGCCTCAAGAAATGCACCCTGTTCGAAATGGAAGACGCGCCTGACGTCATCCAGGCACAGGACGAATATCTGCGGCTGGCCGCCATGCTTTGGGCCGGGGTCGAACCGTCGACGGCCCAGCCGATGAAAGACCGCGACATCTTCGATTTTCTGGGGTTTGAATGATGGCAACACGATCACCGTCCGCGTACGAAGCCGGTCCCTATGCCGAGCGCCGCGAAGCGCTCGCGACCTATTTCGACAGCACCGCCAAACAGGCATGGATCGACCTCACATCGAATGCCAAGGTCAGCGGTATTCGCGCGACCGTTCGCGCGGGACGCGAACAAATGCGCGCGACGCTGCTCGACTGGCTGCCAGCCGATCTGCGCCGCACCCGCGTGCTCGATGCAGGCTGCGGCACTGGCGCGCTCTCGATCGCAGCCGCGTGCCGGGGCGGCGAAGTGACCGGCATCGATGTCGCGAGCGGGCTGGTCGACGTGGCCCGCGAACGCACGCCGAGCTTCATCGGACATGGGCGGATCGACTGGATGGCGGGCGACATGCTCGACCCTTCGCTCGGCACCTTCGCGCATGCTGTCGCGATGGATTCCTTGATCCATTACGCACCCGAAGATCTGGTCGATGCCGTGGAAAAGCTGGGTGAGCGCACGACGCATTCCATACTATTCACCTTTGCGCCGCTGACCCGGCTGCTCGGTGCGATGCACACGGTTGGCAAGGTCTTTCCCAAGAACAATCGTTCGCCCGCCATCGTGCCGGTGTCGGAAACCGAACTGCGCGCGCGCCTTGGCCGGCTCAGCGGTTGGAAAATCGGCCGCACGCAGCGCGTGTCGAGCGGGTTTTACACCAGCCAGGCACTAGAATTGGTAAGGCGTGGATGAGCAGCTCGCCCCGCCCTCCCTCCAACGCCTCAGCCGCCAAGGCTCCGGCCAATTGGACTGAATTCGCGATGGCCATGCTGCCTTTCGCGGATGCAGCGAGCGCCGACCTGCCGCTTGGCCGGTTGCTGCGGCTTGCGCTGTTCCAGTTCAGTGTGGGGATGGCAACGGTTCTCCTCAACGGGACGCTCAACCGGGTGATGATCGTCGAATTGCAGACGCCTGCATGGATCGTCGCGACATTGATCGCCATCCCGCTGCTGGTCGCGCCGTTCCGCGCGTTGATCGGGCACAAGTCGGATACGCACAAATCGGTGCTCGGGTGGCGCCGGGTCCCTTACATCTGGTTCGGATCGCTGCTGCAATTCGGCGGACTGGCGATCATGCCTTTTGCCCTACTGCTGTTCGATAACCCGGACCGGTTCAACATCGCGGTCGTCGCGGCTGCGGCGTCTTTCCTGATGACCGGTGCCGGATTCCATATAACGCAGACCGCGGGCCTCGCGCTCGCCACCGATCTCGCGCCGGAAGACAAGCGGCCCCGCGCCGTCGCGCTGCTATACGTGATGCTGCTGATTGGGATGATGTTTTCCGCTTTCGTGATCGGCGGCCTGCTGATCGAATTTACGCCGACCCGCCTCGTGCAGGTCATCCAGGGCGCAGCGGTTCTCACAATGATCCTCAACGTCGTCGCGCTGTGGAAGCAGGAAGCGCGCAATGTCGAAGTTACCGCGCCAGGTCGTGTAACACCGGATTTCCGTGAGCTGTGGCAGGCTTTCGTGAGAGACGGACGCAACGCGCGTCTGCTGACGGCGATCGGCATCGGCGCGGCCGGCTTCGCGATGCAGGACGCGCTGCTCGAACCATATGGCGGCGAAGTGCTTGGCCTGTCCGTCGGTGCAACCACCAGCCTCACCGGGGCGTGGGCATTTGGAGCGCTGATCGGTTTTATGCTTTCGGGCCGGATGCTGTCGCGCGGAGGTGATCCGCTACGCATCGCCGGGCTCGGCCTCGTAACAGGCGTTGCTGCTTTCCTCATCATCCTGTTTGCCGCACCCTTCGCATCGCCGGTGATGCTCTTCATCGGAGCTGCCGCCATCGGTTTGGGCCTCGGCCTGTTCTCGGTCGGCACACTGATCGAGGCAATGAACCTCGCCGAAAGCGCTTCCGCCGGTCTTGCTCTCGGTGCATGGGGCGCTGTGCAGGCGACCTGCGCGGGCGCCGGTATCGCCATTGGCGGGGCGCTGCGAGACACGGTCTCGGCGATCGTCATGAACGGCGATCAGACCACCGTAATCTCCACGCGGGCGACGGGGTACACCTTCGTCTACGTCATCGAAATCCTGCTGCTTATCGCAGGCCTCGCCGCGATCGGACCGCTCGTCGGTAGCGCTCGCAGATCCGCCACAGAATTACGGGAGGGCGCGGGCCAGCCGTTCGGCTTGCGCGAGTTCCCGACATGAATGCGGCCGCCGCTTCAGCCGCACTTAATACCGAGAGGAACGTGTAATGAATAACACTTACATTGTCGGGACATTCGATGTTGCCGAACTCGCTTTCCTTGCATTCTTCGTATTTTTCGTCGGATTGGTGATCTACCTCAATCGCGAAAGCCGCCGCGAAGGATACCCGCTCGAGGATGAATTCACCGGGAAGGTGCAGGCCGGACTGCCGCTTTCCGATGCGGGTAAGAAGACGTTCAAGCTGCCCCATGGGCGCGGCGTATACGTGCCCGAAGATGTCGCGCGCGATCCCGTCGAAGTGCCGGGTGTTCGCACCTTCCGCGCCGGCGGTGCGCCCTACTCCCCGACCGGCGATGCCATGAAGGACGGGTTCGGCGCAGCATCGTATGCCAATCGCAACGACTATCCCGACCTGACATTCGATGGAAACCTGCGCATCGTCCCTATCGCAGACAGCCATGACATCGTCATCGCGCCCAACGATCCCAATCTGGTCGGCTGGCCGGTCATCGCCGCCGACAAAAAGGTCGCAGGCACCGTCAGCGATATCTGGGTCGATCAATCGGAACACATCATCCGCTATCTCGAGATCACTACCAACGCGGGGACGAAAGTCCTTGCGCCGATGAATGTCGTGGCGGTCCAGACCAAAGGGCTTCTCACCGGCATCCTTCCGGATAATCCCGAGCAGGTCGAAATCAGCGCGATCACTTCCGAGCAGTTCGAGGCGGTTCCGGGGCTCGCGAAGCCCGGCCAGATCACCCGGCTCGAGGAAGACAAGATCATGGGCTATTATGGCGGCGGTTACCTGCATGCCACAGCGGAACGGAGCGAACCGTGGCTGTGAACACGCCTCCTCCTGAGCTCGATGGTCCGAGCGCCGATGGTGATCCCATGGGCACACCAGCCGCAGATGAGCGGGTGCTGTGGCAGGGGCGCCCGGACCTTCCGGTCCTTGCCCGCACCGCGTTTCACACCCGCACGGTCGCGATCTATTTCGCGGGCCTCGTTGCGATCTCGCTGGTGTTCGGCAACACGAGCGCTGCGATTGTCTGCACCGTGCTGGGCGTGGCCGCGATTGCGATCCTGCAAGGGCTGGCCTGGCAGAGCGCGCGCAGCACGCTTTACATCCTGACCGATGCGCGGTTGATCATGCGGATCGGCATGGCGATCGAAACGCGCATCAACATTCCGCTGAAGCATATCGGCGCGGCGCATTTGAATGACCGAGGCAAGGGGCGCGGTGACATCGCGCTCGAGCTCAACGGTGAGCGGATGCTGGGCAATCTGCTGCTCTGGCCGCATGCACGTCCGTGGAAGTTCACGAAGCCGCAGCCAATGCTCCGTGCCATCCCGGATGCGGCCAGCGTCGCGAGCATGCTTTCGGATGCCTGCGCGAATTTCTCTGCCATCGAGCGCAATTTGACCGAGATCAAGGAAGAGCGAGCCGGAACCGGTCAGCAGGTGAACGGCCCTGCTGCACCCGCGCATAACGGAGCGGTTCAGGATCGCGGTTTTGAAGGAGCGCCTGCATGATCGTCCGCGAGTACGAAGAAGACGAAATCACCGTCCATAAACTGCCACTCATCATGATGGGCAGCGTGGCGGCGTTCTGCCTGGTGCTGACTGCGGCGGTCAGCCTCGGCTTCGTCGATCGTACAGCTGTCGCGAATGACGTGCGCGCTCAGGAAGGCATCACATCTGCCGAAACCCGCAGCCTCAAATTCTACGACGAGGCCGACGGGTCGGTCCGGGTCGAGGATGCGATGAGCGGCGAGGAAGTGGCGCGTTTCGGGGTCGGCCATGGCGGTTTCGTACGTTCGAGCCTGCGCAGCCTCGTGCATGAGCGCCGCATCAGGGGCATCGGCTCCGCAACTCCCTTCGACCTTGTTCGATGGACTGACGGATCGCTTTCCCTGCGCGACAGCACGACGGGTGAAAGCGTCGAACTGGCCTCATTCGGGTCGGACAACCGGGCGGTGTTTGCCGCCATGCTCAAAGAGGAGATGCGTTGATGGGATCCGGCGCCACTCAAACATCCACAGCACGGGCAAGGCGGTTCGACACGCCCTGCACCATTTCAGTCGAGCAAAGCTCGGAACATTTCCACGCGCATGTCGAGCTCGACGGCGAGGTTGAATTGCAGCCCGGTGACAAGGTCCGCGTCCATGGCGATCCGATCACCATTCCTTTTGGTCACAGCGCCGTGTTCGAACGTGCAGCGACGGTGACGCGCGCCGGACCAGTGGAGCGCGCCATGACCAGGCTGGCCGCGTATTTCGATCTCAAGGAATTGTACGAAGTCAGCTTCAATCCAGGGAGGATCAAATGAACGCTCACGCTCCAATGACCAGCGAAGACGCGATGGAGATTGCGACCCAGGACACCATCCTCACACCGCGTTTCTACACCACCGATTTCGATGCGCTCGACGCGATCGATGTGTCGCTGGTGCGTGAGGAATGGGACCAGCTTATCGCCGATATGAAAGGCGATCCGAACAAAACGCACTTCAAACACAATGACAGCTTCGCCGGAATCATAGAAAACCTCGAGCCGGAATTGCGTGCCGAGTTCACCGATTTTCTGGTCAGCTCCATGACATCGGAATTTTCGGGCTGCGTGCTGTACGCCGAGATCGCCCGTCGCACGAAGAACCCCGACGTGAAACAGTTGTTCAAACTGCTGGCCCGGGATGAGAGCAGGCATGCAGGCTTCATCAATGAATCGCTCAAGGACGCAGGGATCGGTGTCGATCTTGGATTCCTGACGAAGACAAAGAAGTACACCTACTTCAAACCGAAATTCATCTGGTATGCGGTCTATCTCTCCGAAAAGATCGGTTACGCCCGTTACATCACGATCTATCGGCACCTCGCCGCCAATCCGCAGCACAGATTCCACCCGATCTTCGACTGGTTCGAGGAATGGTGCAACGACGAGTTCCGCCACGGCGAAGCGTTCGCGATGCTGATGCGTGCCGATCCGCAGCTGCTAAAAGGCCACAACAAGTTGTGGATCCGGTTCTTCCTGCTTTCGGTGTACGCGACGATGTATGTGCGCGACCATGCCCGCCCGGTTTTCCACAGGGCGCTGGGCGTCGACCCAACCGAATATGACTATGAGGTGTTCAAGGTCTGCAACCAGATCAGCCGCCAGGTCTTCCCGGTCGAACTCGACATAGACAATCCCGCCTTCCGCGCGAATATGGAGGCGCTGCGCCAGGCAGCTCTGCGGATCGAGGCTGGCAAGGAGCAGGGCGGCATTGGCGGCCTCGCAAAACGCGTCAGCGGGACGGTTGGCGCAGGCTGGAATTTTGCAAAGATGTACTTCCAGCGCACCAAGCCGAACACCCTCCCGCAATCGATCCGGCTGCAGCCTGCATGGTAAGCTGGAGCGGCCATATTGTTCCGTTCATCGTGACGGTAGCGATCTGGTTTGTCGCAACCGGGCTCATTGCCTGGGCCGACAACCGCGAGCGCGCGACATTTTCTCGCAGTCTCATGATCGGCGGAGCATGCGGCATTGCCGGGCTCATCACGATCCTAATCGCTTCGCAGTCGGCGGAGCTTTGGGCGGTATACCTCGCATTCGTCGGTGCGCTGATGGTGTGGGGCTGGCATGAAATCGGCTTCCTCACCGGCGCGGCTGCCGGTCCGCGCCGCGTGGCCGCCGATGCAAGCCTTCGCGGTGCGCGGCGTTTTGCGCAGGCCAGCGCAACAGTGATCCATCACGAGGTCGCACTGGCATTGACCGCGCTCCTGCTGATTTCGCTATCGTGGAATGCACCCAACCAGATCGGAGCGACGGTATTCGTGTTGCTCTTTGCGCTGAGACTTACGGCGAAGATCAATATGTTCGTGGGCGTACCCAACTCGACCGCAGAAATGCTCCCGCTGCACCTCGCCTATCTCAAAACGTATTTCGGCCGGAACCGCATGACGGCGCTGCTCGCCGGCTCAATTCTGGCCATCACCGCTGTTGGCGCCTGGTTCGGTTCGCTCGCGCTTGCCGCCCCGGTCGGCAGTGCGGAAATGGTCGGGGCAAGCCTGCTCACGACTTTGTGTTTTCTGGGAGTGCTCGAGCACATGTTTCTCGCGCTTCCGTTTAGGGACGGAATGCTGTGGGGCTGGGCTCTGCCAAGCCGGACCACAAGTAATCGGTCAAAACCGGATCTGGGGTTATAAGAATGCAAGCAGAGGGAAATCCGATGGATTACGAAGCGTATTTCGCAAGCGAGCTGGACGGCGTGCGCGAAGAGGGACGCTACCGCGTCTTCACCGATATCAAGCGGCATCGCGGCAAGTTTCCGCATGCGACGCGCTTCGTCGAAGAGGGTACGCAGGCTGTCACGGTTTGGTGCTCCAATGATTATCTCGGCATGGGGCAGCACCCGACAGTGATCGAGGCGATGCATGATTGCCTGGATGAATGCGGTGCCGGTGCTGGCGGCACGCGCAACATTTCGGGTACCAATCATTACCATGTCGAGCTTGAGGCCGAGCTTGCCGACCTTCATGGCAAGGAAGCCGCTCTGCTGTTCACGTCGGGCTACGTCTCTAACTGGGCTGGCCTCGGCACGCTCGCTTCCAAAATCCCCGGATGCGTGGTGTTCTCGGACGCTCTCAACCATGCCTCCATGATCGAAGGAATTCGCCACAGCCGCGCGCCTTACAAGATCTGGAAACACAACGATCCGGAGGATCTCGATCGGATGCTGTCCGAATTCGGACCAGAAGTGCCAAAACTTGTCGCGTTCGAAAGCGTGTACTCGATGGACGGGGATATTGCCCCGATCGCCGAGATACTCGACGTATGCGAGAAACATGGAGCGATGAGCTACATCGATGAAGTGCATGCCGTCGGCCTGTATGGCCCGCGCGGCGGCGGCATTGCCGAGCGCGAAGGCCTGATGGACCGGATCACCGTGATCGAGGGAACATTGGGCAAAGCATTCGGCGTGATGGGCGGTTATATCGCGGCCAGCAGCAACCTCGTCGATTTCGTCCGCAGCTTCGCGAGCGGATTCATCTTTTCGACCGCCCTGCCCCCCGCCGTCGCAGCCGGTGCCGCCGCGAGCATTCGTCATCTCAAGGCCAGCGACGAGGAACGCGACGCGCAAAAAGACCGGGTGCGCCAGGTGCGCCGCAAGCTCGATATCATGGGCATCCCTCATCTCGACAATCCCAGCCACATCATTCCTGTGATGGTCGGCGATGCGCACAAGTGTAAACGCATCAGCGACTGGCTGATGGATAATCACGGCATTTATGTGCAGCCGATCAATTACCCCACCGTCCCGGTCGGGACGGAGCGGCTGCGGTTGACACCCTCGCCCGTGCACAGCGATGGTGATATCGATGCCCTGATCACTGCATTAAGCGAGATCTGGTCGCAATGCGAGTTGGCCCGCATGGCGACAGCCGCCTGATCATGCGAACCTAACACCGCGTCAAATCCGACATTTCGGCAATAGAAAAGGGCGGCGTGGAATTCCCACGCCGCCCTTTCTGTTTGGCCTAAGCCGCTAAAGTCGAAAGACTTAGCCGCCGAGCATGCCTTCGGATTCGGCCTGCTCGAAAATCTCGTTGAATTCACGTCCAGCAAGACCAGGATGGCTCACGGCTTTCGCGGAATCGAGATTGTCGGTCATCCCGTCGCCCTCGACAATGATCATACCGATCATGCCGGCTGCGTAGTGCGGGATGCACTGGTAACCGTAGATGCCCGGTATCGGCAGGACGTAGGAAACTTCTTGGTTGATCTCGCCTTCCCAACCGCGTGCGCCTTCGGGAATCATGCCGTCGATCGAGGACGACTGGTGGGTCGGGTCGGTCGGGATGAAACGGACCGTGTCACCGACCTGCGCCGTGATCAGGCGGGGTTTGAACACCTGCAGACCGCTCGAATCGTCGGGGTCGCGCGTATACATGTTGATGTCGATGACCGTGCCGTTCGCTTCCACTTCTGGCTCGGTCGGAGCAGCTGCCGTTGCTGGCGCTGCCGCTTCCACTTCGGCCGGTGCTGCAGCGGTTTCTTCAGCTGGTGCGGTTTCTCCGTCGGTACGGCCGCCACAGGCCGAAACCGTCACAAGACTTGCCAGCGCGATCGCGCTCATCAGGGTAGTACGCTTCATGTCTGTCTTCCTCTTTATGACTTCAAACCTGCACGAGGGCAGGCATAAACCAGTTCTTGCGGCAGTAAATTCGTGGAGTGGCACGGTTTTTCTCTCGCGCAGTCCGTCCCTTCCGCGTGACCTCAACGCACGAGCAGCATTCAGTTTCCCAATAAAGTTCCTCTCCTGCGGGCGACCGCTACCCTACGCCAAGTTCTTGCATAAAAGTTCGATCATTGCCAACCGCTGCCCGCTCGCTAAACAGGCCCCATGAAAAAACTATCGCTAAATAGGCTGATCGCTGCGCTGATCGTAATTGTGCCCATCTATTTCATGGTGGCGGCACTGGGGACGAAATTCGGTCTGTGGAGCTGGCAATTCAGCTTGGGTACTCTGATCAGGGACGGCGGCCCCATTCTGCTCGGCCTGACCGCCATCATATCCCTGATCGCGCTGATCCTTGCCGTGGTGAAGAAACCCCGCAAAGGCTGGCTGCTCCCCGCATTCGGGATTGCCGTGCCTGCTGCAATCTTCGCCATGCTCGCGACGACCGGATCGACGGCTGAAGAAAATCCGATCCACGACATTGCGACCGATACATCGAACCCTCCCGAGTTTTCGGCTGCAACAATGCAAGATCGCGAAGCGTTCGGCGCAAATCCCCTTAGCGATTACCAGACGCCGTTGGGCGATCTGGAGATGTATAGCGGTGCGGCGCCCGAGCTCGCGATCAAATCGCACGCGCAGATCATCAATGAGACTTATGCGGATCTCGCGCCACTTCCGCTTGGCGGAGCGAGCAAGGCCGATGCGATTGCTGCTGTCGCGGCGGCAATGGGCAATCTGGGCTTTACCGACATACGCACTGATGCCGATACCGGGCGGGTCGAAGGCGTGGCCGAGACCTTCTGGTTCGGTTTCAAGGACGATGTCGTCGCCCGTATCGGAGAAAACCAGATCGATTTCCGCTCAGTCAGCCGGGTCGGGCGAAGCGACCTGGGTGCCAATGCAGCCCGGATCGCCGAACTGCGAGAGCGAGTGTCCAATCAGATCGGCCAGCGCTGAAACATCAGTCGCTGAATTGGATGATCGCAAGCGCGCTGCGCTGGATCACCGTCAGTACGCACAGCGCGGCATATCCGTAGGCAAGCACTGCGAACCATCCGGGGAACACGCACATCGCGATAAAGATCACGATGGTCTCGGTGCCTTCGGCCAATCCAGTCGAGTAGAAAAAACTCTTCTTTCCATGTGCGTCAGTCTCTTCCCCCCGATTGCTCGCGATGACGGCGAAGGCGAGGAAGCTTACCCCGGTTAGCACGAAGCTGGCGACCAGCACCAATGCGGGCAGCGTGTTGCTCTCGGCCAGCACTCCGAAGCCGAGCGGAATTGACACATAGAACGCGAAATCCGCAACGATATCGAAGTAACCTCCCAGGTCGGTCGGGCCTTTGACCCGTGCCACCGCACCATCGAGCCCGTCGGATATCCTGTTGGCAATGATCAGCGCCAGGCCTGCCCACACATGCCCGAATGCAATCGCAGCCGCCCCTGAAAGGCCGAGCACAAGACCGGCGAATGTCAGCATATTCGCGCTGATGCCCGCGGATGCCAGAGCATGGCCGATCCGGTTCAAAGGGGGATCGATCAGCGGTCTGAGCTTCGCATCGAGCATTATCGTCGAACCCTATCTTCCGATCGTGACGAGGCCGATCCATGCCCCCGTCATCGCCGTTGCGATATTGCCGGCGATCCAGCTCTTCATACCGAGACCAGCCGCCTCCGCACGGCGCTCCGGGCAGAGCGTACCGATGGTCGAGACGAGCAGCCCTACGCTCGCGAGATTGGCCACCCCGCACAAGGCATATGTCACGATCAGCAGGCTGCGCGGGGCGAAGGTCCCTTCGGGCAGAGCTGCAAGTTCCAGATACGCCACGTATTCGTTGAGGATGGCCTTCGTCCCCATCACTCCGCCCGCGGCCTGAGCTTCCGCCCAAGGGATGCCGATGGCCCACATCAATGGAGCAAATATCCAGCCGAATATGCGTTTGAGCGTCAGCGGCTGCTCGCCCACCAGCGGCAGGAGCGCGAGTATTTGATCGGTCAGAGAGACCAGTGCGAACACCACGATGATGACCGCGATGACCGCGAGGAACAGCTGCATTCCGTCCATCGTGCCCTTCACTATTGCGTCGATGCTGCTTTCGTATCTCAACCCCGGCTCGCCGCGCTCGTCGTCGGAGTTATCGGTGTCCGTGGCGACATCATCCGGCGTTCCCGGTACCATCAGCTTTGCGATGAGCAGCGCTGCCGGGAGCGATACGAGAGACGCGGAGATCATGTGCCCGACAGCGTCGTCGACCGTCTCTCGCAACGTGGTGGCATAAAGGATAAGGATCGCGCCGCTGATGGTCGACATTGCGAGCACCATGACCTGAAACAGTTCCGCGCGGCTCATCCGCGCGAAATAGGCCCGCACGACCAGCGGGCTTTCTACCACTCCCAGAAACATGTTCGCCCCGCCCGATAAGCCGACCACGCCGCTAACTCCGAGCGACTTGCGAAGCAGCAAAGAGAGGCCGTTCACAAGCCAGCGCAGGACGCCCCAGTGCCACAGGAGCGCTGCAAGCGCGCTGAACACTATCACCAGCGGCAATATCTGAAACGCGATGATAAGCGGGGGATCGACGCCCTCTTTCAGCTCGAAGGGGAGAGGCGCCCCGCCGAGATACCCGAACATGTATGACGATCCATCGAGCGTCGCCCGTTCGATCGCCGCGACACCTTCATTGGCGAGCGTCACGATGTCCCAGATGTAGGGTACGCGCACGATAGCCAGCGCCAATACGCCTTGTAGCGCGAGCGCGCCTGCCATCCAGATCCAACCTGGACGCCCACTGCGATCCTCGCTCAGCGTCCACGCGATTAGCAGCAGGAGGGCGAGGCCGAATATACCGCGCAGCTGATCGAACAGTTCCAAGGCTGCTATCCACGCCGCCAGGAATGGTATTTCTCGACCCATTTCAGCAGCTTTTCGGGCTTGTTCGCGCGCTTCCAGTTGCCGGCAGCAAACTTGTTGGCCTCAGCCATGGTGGGGTAGGAATGGATCGTGCCAAGGATCTTGTTCAAGCCGAGCTTGTGCTTCATCGCGAGCACGTATTCGGCGAGCAATTCCCCGGCATGGGCTCCCACGATGGTTGCACCAAGGATCGTATCCTTGCCTGGAACCGTCAGCACCTTGACGAAACCCTTGGTATCGCTCTCGGTAATCGCCCGGTCGAGATCGTCGAGCCCGTATGTTGTAACTTCGTAGTCGGTGCCCTGCTCCTTCGCCTCGGTCTCATTCAGTCCGACGCGGGCGAATTCCGGATCGAGGAAGGTCACAGCCGGGATGACGCGGTAATCGGCCTTGAATTTCTTGAACTGGCCGAACAGCGCATTGACGCTGGCGAACCAGGCCTGATGGCTGGCTGTATGCGTAAACTGGTAGGGCCCGGCCACATCACCGGCGGCGAAGATGTTCGGGAATTTCGTCGCCAGGAACTCATCCGTGTTCACAGTCTTGTCCGTGTCGACTCCGATGTCCTCCAGGCCGAAACCCTTCAGCCGAGCCTTGCGCCCGACGGCGACGATCAGGGTATCGAACGGGATGGGGCTTTCGCTGCCGTCCGCTTCGGCGATCAGCGTGCTCCCTTCAATGCGGACAGCCTTGTGACCGGTAAGGACTGACACGCCTGCGCCTTCGAGCACGGATTTGGCCAGTTCCGATACCTCTGCATCCTCTCTGCCGAGGACGCGGTCAGCCATCTCGACCTGAGACACATCCGATCCGAGCCGGGCCAGCGCCTGCGATATCTCGCAACCGATCGGCCCGCCTCCGAGGACAGCGACGCGCGCAGGTGGAGCATCCATTTGCGCGAATGCATCCCACATGGTTTCGCTGGTCAGGTAGCCGCTTTCCTCGATCCCGTCGATCGGTGGGACCACTGGCTCAGCGCCGCTGGCGATGATGATGCTGCGTGCGGTGAGACGCTGCGACTGACCATCGTTCCCCGCAATCTCGACCGTCCAGGGGTCGATGATGGTGGCGTATCCCTTCACCACATCGACTCCGAGATCGGTATACCGCTCCACACTGTCATGCGGCTCGATGGTCTTGATGATGTCGATCACGCGGGCAATTGTTTCGCGGAACGGCACTTCGGGTTCGACCGGTCTCAATCCGTATCTGTCGGCATTCCGCATGGTCGATGCAACCTTCGCGCTCTTGATAAGCGCTTTGGACGGGACGCAGCCCGTGTTGAGGCAATCGCCGCCCATCTCGTTTGCTTCGACGAGCGTAACCTTCGCCTTTACCTGCGCAGCAATATAAGCGGATACGAGCCCCGCAGACCCCGCCCCGATCACGATGAGGTTACGGTCGAAACTCTTTGGCCTGGTGAAGGCCGCATACACCTTACGCCGCTTGATGATGCCGATGATGCCCTTGGCGATCCAGGGCGCAATGCCGAGCAGCACGAACGAGCCGATCACGCCGGGCGATGCGATCCCCGAAAGGCTGTCGATCTGCGCCAGTTGAGTGCCTGCATTGACGTAGACAATCGTGCCGAGCAACATTCCGATCTGGCTGACCCATGCAAAGGTCCAGGTCTTTATCCGGGTCAGCCCCATGACAAGGTTCACCACGAAGAACGGGAACAGCGGGATCATGCGGATCGTGAACAAATAGAACGCGCCGTCACGCTCCAACCCGTCATTGATGGCTTTCAACCTTTCGCCAAAGCGGCTCTCGACACTGTCCCGCAAGACATAGCGCGATGACAGAAACGCTAGAGTCGCGCCCAATGTCGAGGCGAAGGACACGAGAATGGTCCCGACAACGAGGCCAAACAAAGCGCCCGCCGCGAGCGTCAGGATGGCCGCGCCGGGGAGCGAGGCCGCCGTAACTCCGACGTAGATCGCGAAGAAGCCAGCGAGGACGAGGGCCGGATTTTCCTGGTAGAATTGGTCAGCATCACTCGCACGCTGCTTGATCGCTTCTATCGTCAGGTAACTGCCGAGATCGAACAGGAAATACGCCGCAATGAGCGCAGCGATTGCGGCGATGATGATGGTTTTCTTCATTCGATACCCCTGATGGCGGGCGATTCGCCATGTTTGCGCCAAGCGTTACATGTTTCCGCCAAGGCGCGCATATTTTGCTATCCAGCGGGTGTCGATCCAGTGTTTCAGACGCCCCATCCATCGTCCCTGCGCTGCGACGTGCCCGTAACTCGCGATGGCAGAACCGTTGCCGGTCGACATCAGATAGAGGTTTCGCCCGCGCGGCCGATAGCTGCTACGCGGCTCCTGATTATCGAGGATTGCCCGCAAAGTCTGCGCCAGCACTGGCCCTGCATAAACCGCGTGAACGCCCGAATGGGCGACTTCGATATCCATGCGCCGAGCTACATCACCCACAGCAAGCATATGAGGGTGCGAAACGGATCGCTGGAACTCATCGACGGCGATCAAACCGTCTGCATCGCATTCCAGCCCGCTTTGCCCGGGCCACTCCGGCGCCGCGCTCCCCAAGGCCGCCACGATTAAGCCGACAGGCTCCAGCGATATCCCGCCTGCCACGAGCGCTTCGTTCCGGATCACCGCATTCTCGGTGATTACAGAGATCTGCTGCCGTTCCAGTTCGGCCAAGACCTTGCTTCGGACGGCACGTGACATTTCTGGTAGAAGTCCATCGCTGCCCGTCACCAGGCAGACCTCGGAGCGTCCGCTTGCCCCTTCCCTGTTGCGGAGAGCAAAAGCCAGCTCGACGCCGCCAGGACCACCGCCGATGACGCCAATTTTCGCCGGACCGCTTTGGTTCAGTTGCCATGCCGCGAATTGCTCTACGAACCGGTCGATAGGCCTGACGTCAATCATGCGCGGGTCGTCGCCGAGGACGGATTGAGCGCGCCCTGTTCCGCCCGTGTCGATCGAAGCGATGTCGAATGCGATCGCGCGATCACCCCGCGTTCGCGCAATCCGTTCATGGGGATCGATAACAGCGCACCAGTCGAGGACCAGCTCTACCCCTGCCTGCCGCGCGAGCGATGCGATGTCGACAAGCCCTGCGTCACGGTCGTACTGGCCGCTGATCCAGCCGGGCACCATGCCGGAATATCGCAGGGTCGGATGCGGCGTCAGAAGCGTGGCTCGATCTGCTGGCAGCCCATGCTTGATCCAGTCGGCCAGCACCGCGACATGGGCGTGACCGCCTCCTATCAGCAGGACGTGTTTCTTATTTGCAGACAATGCAGGGCGGCTCAGTCGCGGACTGACCGAGCCAGATCAATGGCCTGCCGCGCCAGTGCCGTAACTGCGCCGAAGTTCCCGCCAGCAACCGCATCATTGGGCGTGAGCCAGCTTCCACCGCATGCCAGGACATGTGGGAGTGCAAGGAAATCTGGCAGGTTCGCGGGCGATACACCGCCCGTCGGCATGAAGCGCATTTCCCGGAAGACAGAACCTAACGCCCTGAGCATCGGAACGCCGCCCGCAAGGCTCGCTGGGAAAAATTTCACTTCGCGCAGTCCGAGAGCGTACGCGCGCTGGACTTCTCCGGCCGTGACTGTGCCGGGAAAGAAGGGCAGGCCTTCATCGAGACAGTACTTCGCGATATCGTCGACGAGACCGGGCGAGACAATGAACTGCGCCCCGGCTGCATGAACCTGGCGCGCCTGATCGAGCGTCAGCACGGTGCCCGCGCCCACAATCAGATCACCGCCCGCATCGACAATAGCCTGCATGCCTTCGAGCGCTCCTTCCCCACGCAGAACGACCTCGATCACGGTCAGACCGCCCTCTTGGAGCGCCTGTGCCGTTGCAACCGCCCGATCCGCATCGCTCTCATCAATGAGCGGTACGATCGGCGCAGCCTGCATCCGCTCGTTTAATTCCCGCATATGCTCTATCCTCTTCACGGTTCAGGACATCGATTAAGTTATTTTTATTCGCACTGCAGAAACTTCAATTCGGCACATGATTTGCAAAAGTCCCTGCTTCGCAATTTTTGCCCTTCCGAAAGTCGAATGTGCGGAACTTGTTTTTACACGGAACGTTTGAAGTGCGCTAAGGCAGGCTTTATAGCGCTAGCTCGTCCGGCTGGGATACCGGTATGAGCACAAAGACGAAATTCTTTTTTCGACGCTGAATGGACGGAATTTTTTGGCGATGGCCCCGGCGACCGACACTGCTAGCTACGGCTCCCGACTATCACTGGTGAAGTTTTTCCGCCGGTTTTTCGAGATCTTGAAGCCCGAAGCGAGCTTTTACTGGCTTGCTCTCGTCTATGGGGTAGGCATCAGCTTGCTCTCGCTCGCGACGCCGATCTCGGTGCAGATGCTCATCAACACCGTGGCCAATACCGCGCTAGCAGCACCGCTCGTGATCCTCTCGGTCACGCTGTTCGGGCTCCTTGTCCTGTTCGGGCTCCTCAATGCGTTGCGCATTCATTTAATGGAGCTGTTCGCACGGCGCTTCTATGCCCGTATGGTTGCCGAGATTTCGCTGATCTCGGTCTATGCACAAAACCCGTTTTTCGACGACAATAAACGGCTTGCCCTGTTCAACCGGTATTTCGACGTCATCATCGTGCAGAAAGCGCTTCCGATCCTCTTTATCGGCGGTTTCACTGTCGTTCTGCAGGTAGCGGTCGGGTTCGTCCTGGTCTCGCTCTATCATCCGCTATTCCTGGTCTTCACGCTCGTGATGAGCGCGCTGATCTGGGTGATCTGGCTGGTTTGGGGCAGCCGCGCAGTGCGGACCGGAATCGATCTTTCCCACGCGAAGCACGAAACGGCGGCCTGGCTCGAGACGCTTGGCGGATCGAATGGCTTCTTCAAATCGCAAAGGCGCATCGATTACGCGCTCGACCGCACGGACCATTACACGCACGGATACATCGATCAGCGCAAACGGCATTTTCGCCAGCACTTTGCACAGACCATCGCATTCCTGCTGCTCTATGCCGGCGCGAGCGCGGTGCTTCTCGGCCTCGGAGGCTGGCTCGTCATCCAGGGGCAATTGACGCTCGGCCAATTGGTCGCGGCAGAACTGGTGTTATCGGTCGCGTTTTTCGGCGTTGCGCAGTTGGGCACGTATCTGACCTATTTCTACGATCTATGCGCCGCAATCGAAGAGCTCACCCTGTTCTACGATGTCGAGCAGGAAGAGCCCGCTGGCGACAGTCCCGTCAGCGGTGACGATCACACGCTCAGGTTCAAGAACGTCCGCGGCAAGGCGCGGCATGAAACGGCTGAATTCAATCTCGAAATTCCAAGCGGCTCGATCATGATGGCGGCGGCGAGCCAACCGGGCATCCAGCGGCTCTTTACGAACCTGTTGAGGATGCATGAACTGCCGCAGGGTGGCTTCGCAACAATGGGCGGCATCGATCTGCAGGAGATCGAGGCCTACAATTTGCGCAAGGACGTGCATGTGCTCGAGCGGCCGACTTTCGTCGGCATGACCATCAGGGAATATCTTGGCCTGTCCTGTCCCCTGACCGCTCCGAAACGTATGGTGAAAGCCCTCGAAACCGTTGGATTGACGGAGACGATATCGAATTTTGAAAAGGGGCTGGATACTTCGATCGCATCGACAGGGTGGCCGCTTTCCCCTGTTGAGCTGCAGCAACTCAAATTGGCCAATGCCCTGCTCGAACAACCGCGCATCCTTGTCCTGAGCCAGCTGTTCGACCTGCTCGACGAGGACAATCTCTCACGCGCTGTCACGGAACTTCGCGAGCAAGCCTATTCGACCGTGATCTGCTTTTCGAACAGGCGGATCGATCTTGGTTTCGACAAGTTCCTCTATCTCGAAGCCAGTCAGCAGACCTATTTCGAAAACTTCGATGATTTCTGCATGGCCGTTAATCAGAAACCACCGCGAAAGCCGTCTGGCCCGCGCCCGCTTTCCCCGCCCAGCAACCTCGAAAACAGAGGGATCGCCGGAACATGAGCATTGTCACGCCAACGAAAGAAGATCTCGCGCACTTCACGGCGCTGCAGCAGATCAGGACGCCGCTGATCATGCGGACGGTGTACATCATCGTGCTCACAGCAATCGTCGCTCTTGTCGGGTTTCTGATATTCGTACCGTGGGTTCAGACGACCGGAGGTCAGGGCGTGGTCACCACTCTCAACCCGAACGAGCGCCAGCAGGAAATCAACGCGCTCGTTTCCGGCCGGATCGAAGAATGGTATGTCCGCGATGGGAGCGCAGTGCAGAAAGGGGATCCGATCGCGCGGATTGCCGACATCGACCCGCGACTTGTCGAGCGCCTTCAGGCCGAACGTCAGCAGGTACAGATCCAGCTCCAATCAGCGCAAAACGCGCTGGCGACCGCGCAGATTGATGAACGCCGCATGGCGGAACTGTTTGCAGCAGGTCTGACCGCGCGGCGCGATTTCGAGCAGGCTCAGATCCGCGTCGAAGAAATGCGCGGTCGCGTAGCGGAGGCTCAGGCAAACCTCACCCGCGCCGACACGTCATTGTCACGCCAGTCAGAGCAATTGGTTGTCGCTCCGCGCGATGGCTTCATCCAATCTGTCAACGCGGGCGACGCTGCCACATTGGTCAGCGCAGGCGATGTGCTTGCCTCCTTCGTCCCGGAAAACACCGAGCGGGTGATCGAGATATTCGTCGACGGCCGCGATGTCGGGCTAATCCAGTCCGGCGAAGACGCGCGCGTCCAATTCGAAGGGTGGCCTGCGGTGCAATTCAGCGGCTGGCCATCGGTCGCGATCGGGACATTCGCAGGCACCGTCACGACCGTCGATCAATCCGCGCAGGCCGATGGCCGTTTTCGCGTTCTGATCGCAGAGGATCCAGAGGGAGAGGAACCGTGGCCTGAGGAACGCTACGCCCGGTTCGGTGCCTCGGTGCGCGCCTGGGTGCTGTTGGAGACCGTTCCGGTGGGCTATGAAATCTGGAGGCAGCTCAACAACTTCCCACCCGAATTACCGGTCGCGCCGGACAGCCAGGGCCAGGCTCTCTAGCCATGCGTCACCTCGCTGCATGCGGAATGGCGGCGGCGCTCACTGCGCTGGCGGCGCCTGCATATGCTCAGAATATCGAACCGGTCGGCGACCCTTTGGAAGAGGCGCTGACAACCGGACCGTTGCTGCCGGAAGAAGTGCTGCGCAGTTCGGCCCTGACATTCCCGAGTATCCTTGAAAGCTTTCAAAGAGAGGCGGCCGCCCGCAGCGATCAACTCGCCGCAGATGGCGCTTTCGACCTGATGCTCAAGGCGGAAACCTACGACCGTCTGACCGGCACGTTTTCGGGCGGTTATGCCGAAGTGGGAGCGACACAGCCTCTGCGCCCTTTGGGAGCCGAGGTCTACGGCACCTACCGCCTGTCGGATGGGACGTTCCCGATTTACGAGAACATCTACAACACCAACGAGCTTGGCGAATTCAAAGTCGGCGCGCTGTTCTCCCTGTTGCGTGATCGGCGCATCGACAATCGTCGATTTTCGGTCGAAGACACGCGTATCGCGGCAAGCCAGGCGCGGCTCGATGTCCTGCTCGTGCAATTGAACGTCCAGCACGAAGCGCTAAAGGCGTATTGGCGCTGGGTCGCGGCCGGCAACGAGATACGCGTCTATGAAGAGTTGCTCGAAATCGCACAGGCGCGCACTGTTGGGCTTTCGCGTCAGGTAAGGGCGGGCGCGACACCGCGGATTGCGCTCACCGAAAACGAACAGAATGTCATCCGCAGAAAAACCCTGCTGGCCGAGGCGCAGCGTAATTTCGCAACTGCAGCGAACAGCCTGGCCTATTATCTGCGTGACCGTGCGGGGCGCCTGATTACGCCGACGCGCGAACAATTGCCGAGCACGGAAGTGCTCGACTTGCTTCCCGACATGCAGAGCCTGCTCGCTGCAGGTCGAAGCGACGTTCTGGAAAACCGGCCCGAATTGCAGAACTTTCGCCTCGCAATACAGCGCGCTGCGAACAAGGTTGAGCTGCGCCGCAATGACCTTCAACCGAAGCTTGATCTGAATGTCGAATTGTCGCGGGATTTCGGCGAAATCGGTGACGGCGGCCCGACCTTCGATTCAACTGATGCCATCGTCGGAGTGAAGTTCACTGTTCCACTCCAACGCCGCGAAGCGCGCGGCCGATTGCAGCGGGCCGAGGCCGAATTGCGTGAGATGGAGCTGCGCGAACGCCGTGTGGCCGACAGGATCGAAGTCGAGCTCGATAACATCCTGACCAACCTCAATGCCGCCCTCGAACTCGCCGAGCTTGCCGATGACGAAGTGGAGCAGGCCAGCGCGATGGTCGCCGCGGAACGTAAACGCTTCGATCTTGGTGCGGGCGATTTCTTCTTGGTGAACCTCCGCGAAGAGAGCGCGGCGGATGCGCAAATTCGCGCGATCCGCGCCGATCTTACCGGGAGATTGGCCGCTGCGGGTTACTCTGCAGCCACGATGGACCTAGATGAATTGGGCCTCGAATAGGCGGCAAACACCGGTTTAGCCGTATCGCGAGAGATCTTCGGGCGTATCGATATCGACGAGCCATTCACTATCGCAGTCGACCGTCACTCCGCGCGACAACATGCCGCGCGCGCCGCCATCACCTGGAGATGCGACGAGAGCTTCGAAATGATCGGCCCCGAAAATCGCTGGCGGCGAACGAACGGTGCTATTCGAAGATGCCGCGATACAGCTGCGACCTGCGTCACGGAAGACCTTGATCAACGCTTCGAAATGTTCGCTTGGGATAAGCGGCATGTCGGCGAGCACGATCAGCAGTCCGTCTGCTCGCACTTCCTGTGCAAGCCGCGCTGCGCAGGCAACGGACGTCCCCATCCCGTCACTGGCGCTGGTGTTGCGACAAAGCTCGAAATCCAGCTGCCGCCATTCCTCTGCGCATGGATGGTCCAGCGCATTGCAAATGACCCATGCGCGACCGAATTGCTCCCGCGGAATGGGCCGCGCCGACCGTGCGCCAAGCATCTCCCCTCTAAACCGGGCGGCCAGCTTGTCACGCTCTCCGAACCGCTGCGATGATCCCGCAGCCAGCAAAGCTACAGCGAGGGTGCTGCCATCAGCCAACGGCCGCTCCGAAATCGGTTTCCTGATAGGTTCTGATGATTTCAGCCAATGCCGACAGCGCCAATGTTTGCGGATCGCGCGAAGAATGGAACACGCCAATGGGCGCCTTGATCGCAGCAATCTGAGCGTCGCTTACTCCCCGCGCCCGCAATACCTCGCAGCGCGCCGCATGCGCCTTGCTGCCTCCCATAGCGCCCAAGTAAAAATGGGGAAGCGTCAACGCGCGCTCTATCAGGTCGGTTTCCCAGTCGTGATCGTGGAACAGGAAAGCGAACGCCGTCCACGGGTCGCTGCGCAAAAGCCCGGTTTCCGACGCGCGCTTCAGCCGCGCAACCTCCGTGGATACGCTTTCGAGATCGGCCGCTATCCGATCATCGGGTGTATAAACCTGCGTCCGGCAGCCCAAGGTGTGCGCCAAGCGATCGAGTGCCGCAACGCCCGCGCCGTGACCGATGATCGCGAGCTGCGGCTCTGGCCAGTGTCCGAATACGGCGGTGCCTTCTGCGGCGTTATAGCTGGTTGGATGCCAGCCCGGCGAGTGCTGGGGGCACACCGGCGATAGCGTGACTGAAAAGGGCGCGCGCTGCTGAACGGACTGGAGGCACTTCGCCGCCAAGTCACTATCTCCGAGAGGCTGAAAGTGTAGATCTAGGCCGCCTCCACACGGAAGCTTGATATCGATGTAGGGAGAACCTGCTCCGAATCTTGTGATGCGTGGCTCGCCGAATCGCAATGCATCGATGGCCTCCGCTACAACGGCGGTTTCTATGCACCCACCGGAGAGCGATCCCGCGTAAGTTCCGTCCTCTGCGACGCCCATGATCGTTCCGGGATTGCGCATGGACGACCCCTCGACCCCGCAGACCGTAACCAGCACGGTATTTGCACCACCCGATTGGCGTTCTTTCAGAAATTCGAAAACGTCATGAAAATTCACTTGCGCCGAAATCCCCGACCTATTCGCTCAAATTTGCAAGATAGGCGATAATGGCGGCGCGGCGATCCGGATCATCGACCGCGCCTGCGACCATGATCGTGCCCGGTACTGTGCCGGATGGATCGGCAAGGAACCGATCGAGCTGCGTCTGATCCCACGTGATCTGAGAGGTCGATAACGCTTCCGAATATACAAAATCACTGAGCGCCCCCGCTCGCCTGCCAACGACGCCGTGCAGATTGGGGCCAGCCGATGATGGTTCGCCTGCCTCGGCCACATGGCACGAACTGCACATGGCAAAGGCGGACCTTCCTGCGGCGAGCAGATCGGGCGCGGCGTCTGTCCCACCGCAAGCTAGCAGCGGATCGCCTGGCTCGCGCACCACGATCTGCTCTACCACCGGCTGTTCCTCCGAACCGCCGCATGCAGCAACAGCCGGAGTGAGGAGCAAGGCGTTCAGAGCAGCGCGGTAATGCATCAATCAGATCCCCTGTACCGGCCGATCACGCGAATTGCTTCGCAATGGGAAGCTCCCGAAGCCGCCTGCCGGTCGCGGCGAAGATCGCATTGGTTAATGCAGGGGCTGCGGGCGGGAGGCCCGGCTCGCCCGCACCGCCGACCGGGACATCGCCCGAATTGATGATCGCCACCTCGATATTCGGCACTTCGTTCATCCGGAGCATCTTGTAATCGTGAAAATTGCTCTGCTTCACCGCACCGCCCGCAAGGTCGATTTCCCCGTACATCGCTGCTGTAAGGCCGAAAACGATGCCGCCTTCGATCTGGTTGCGGAAGCCATCGGGATTCATCACGAAGCCCGCATCGCACACCGCCCAGCAATTCGTCATCTTCGGCTTGCCAGCGGTCATATCCACCTCGATCACCTCGGCTGCGATTGTGCCGAAGCTCTCGACTATGGCCACTCCCTTCGCCGTGCCGTTCGCGCGCGGAGCATTCCAGTCGCTGAGTTCAGCGACCTTACTCAGCACCGCTGCGTGGCGCGGCGAGCTCTGAAGCATCGCAAGGCGGTATTCGATCGGGTCCGCACCTGCCGCATGAGCAGCCTCGTCGATGAAACTCTCTACGAACCAGCCCTGCTGCGAGTGATCGACAGACCGCCACGCTGCGAAAGGCAGATGCAGCTCGGATGCGGCCACACGGACCGATGTGTTGGGAATATCGTACATCGCAGGCACGCTGGCTTCCGCCGGATCGTGTCGCTGAGTGAAGACACTGCCATAGGCCATCAGCTTTCCATCCGGTCCGAGCCCGGCCCTGTGCCGGCTGATATCGGCGGGACGATAGACGCCCTTTTGCGTGTCCTCTTCGCGGCTCCAGATCATCTTGACCGGATAGCCTGTCGCTTTCGCGATCCGGACCGCCATGGTCACGTAATCGTTTTCGAGCCTCCGGCCGAAAGCGCCGCCGAGATAGGGGTGATGCACGGTGATATCGTACTTGGACAGGCCGATAGCCTTCTCGATCGCCGTTCGTGCCATCAGGGGGACCTGCGTGCTGGTCCACACATCGCATTTACCGTCTTTGACAAGCGCGGTGCAGTTGACTGGCTCCATCGGTGCATGGGCGAGATAGGGGACTTTGTACTCGGCTTCGATCGCCGTCGCGGCTTCGGAAAACGCCGCTGCGGCATCGCCTCTTGCCGCCACTTCCTCGCCGCCGTCTTCGCCCGCGTGGTCAAGCGCAGCGGCGAAGGCTGCAAATTGGTCTTCGGTCGCAAGAACGGGGCTGTCCGATCTGCTCCAATCGATCTTGATCGCGTTCACCGCCTGCTGAGCATGCCAATAACTGTCGCCGACCACGGCGACGAAATCGCCCATGTTCAAGATTTGCAGCACGCCCGGCATCTCCATGGCGCGCTCGGCATTCATCCGGGTCACGTTGCTGCCGTTCACAGGAGGGCGGACCACCGCAGCATAGCTAAGGTCAAGGCCGTCCGGCTCCGCATCGATGCCAAATTGGGCCGTGCCGTTGATCTTGGCCGGAATGTCTGTGCGCGCCTTGCTCTTACCCATAAGGCGGTATTCGGCAGGCGATTTCAGCGTCGGTGTATGATCCATCGGCTGGTCCGCGGCGGCGCTGGCGAATTTGGCATAGGGCGCAGATTTGCCGGATGCTTCGTGGAACAGGGTGCTGTCGCGCGTGATGATCTCGCCTACCGGCACATCCCACGCCTCTGCAGCTGCACCCTTCAACATCTGGCGGGCCGCTGCACCGGCAATGCGCATCTGGTATTGGCCGGTCGATCTGATGGAGGATGATCCGCCGGTAATCATGACATCTGCAAACCGCCCGATCTGGGTGAAGAGCCCGTCCCATGTGGGCTCGATCCAAGAAGCGGCGTTCAATGTGAACGGCGCGGCGAACATCCGCGCAGTATCGCTGACGACGTAGCTGCCATCGGTCGGCGCCTGCATGACGCGCACATCATCCCAAGCCGCGTCGAGTTCATCGGCGAGCATTTGCGCCAGCACCGAATGCGCGCCCTGCCCCATCTCGCAATGCGGGACGATCGCGGTGACGATGTTGTTCGCGTCGATCTTGACCCAGGAATTGACAAGTTGCTCCCCCGCTCCCGAGGCGACTTTCGGGGCGAGCGCCCCAATCGGATTGCCGGGACGCACGCCAATGCCGATGAGAAGGCCGCCACCTGCCAGCACGCCAGCGCCGATAAACCCGCGGCGGCTCCACTTGGCGAGTTTGCCGCGTTCCTTTTTGGGAGAAAGATCGTTCATGGCTCAGGCCTCCCCCGGCAAGCGTTCGGAAAGCGGTTGCTCGATCCCCGCGGCGACTTTGATCGCGCGGCGAATGCGCGTGTAAGTGCCGCAGCGGCAGATATTGCCGGACATCGCCGTATCGATGTCCTCGTCAGTCGGGGTGGGATTGTCACGCAGCAGCGCGGTCGCAGCCATGATCTGGCCCGATTGGCAGTATCCGCATTGCGGAACCTGTTCGCTGATCCATGCCTGTTGAACCTTGGTCAGCTCGCCTTCGGGGCCGGCGATCCCTTCAATCGTGGTAACTTCGCGGCCCTCCGCCTGTGCGATGGGGGTGGAGCAACTGCGCACCGGTTCACCATCGAGGTGAACGGTGCATGCCCCGCATTGGGCAATGCCGCAGCCGAATTTGGTGCCGTTGAGGCCCAGTTTCTCACGCACGACCCACAATATCGGCATCGCAGGATCGGCGTCGACCGTCACCGGCTGCCCGTTGAGTGTAAAACTGGTCATGAGGAGTGTTCCTGCGCTGTACTGGGTTGCGCAATGCAATCTATCCCACACGGTGACTTATGGGAAGGGCGGCGTTATCGCGGCGCGATGGAACAGACGACTTTTGACACGTTCATGGCGCTGGATATCCGGGCAGGGACGGTGATTTCGGCCGAACCGTTTCCGGAGGCGCGCAAGCCTGCAATCAAGGTGGTGGTAGATTTCGGCAGCGAACTGGGCACCCGCAAAAGTTCGGCACAGATTACCGACCACTACACCCCGGAAGGTTTGATCGGGCGCAAGGTGATGGCTGTCGTGAACTTCCCGCCGCGCCAGATCGGACCGTTCATGTCCGAGGTGCTTGTGCTCGGTTTTCCCGATGCCGACGGAGCGATCGTGCTCGCTGCACCCGGGGACGATGTCCCCGATGGTTCGAGACTGGCCTAAACCAGGTCGCCGAGCGCGTCTTTGAGGGGATCGAGCCACGGTTCGAATGGCTGCCACGCCCCCTGCCCCTTCCGGTTGATCGGCTCGCGCACCTGCTCGCTCGACGCAGTGCGCACCGCCCGGTGGGTCTTGTGAAAATCCAGGCATGCGTCTTCGAATGGAACGCCCAGGAATTCCAGCATTCGCCGGGTTTGTCCTTCGAGATCGTCGAGCACATCCTCGTGCTGAACGCGCAATACCTTGCCCGGAAGCACCGCATCCCAATGATCCATCAGGCCGACGTAATCGGCGTAATAGCGGCCAACCTCATGGAGGCCGTAAGTAAACTCTTGCCCCTCGGCAAAAAGCTGCTTGAACCCGGAAAAACAGCAATCCATCGGCGCGCGCCGGGCATCGATGATTTTCGCATTCGGCAAGATGAGGTGGATCAGGCCGACATGGCGAAAATTGTTCGGCATCTTGTCGATGAAGAACGGCGCGCCTTGCCGGTGAATGCGCGTATTCTCGATAAAGTCTGATCCGAATTTCTCCAGCTGATCGCCGGTCAGGTCATGCAATATCTCCGGATACCGTGATTGCCCGGCTTTGCGTCCGCGCAGACGGTGAGCAAGCGCCAAAATGTTGGGCAGTTCCAATGTACCGTCGATATGGGAATGGCTCGCAAGGATTTGCTCCAGCAAGGTGGAACCGGCGCGTGGTAGACCCAGGATGAAAATCGGATCGGGCGCGCCGTGCC
Organism: Erythrobacter ani; assembly: GCF_019204025.1. Taxonomy (GTDB): domain Bacteria; phylum Pseudomonadota; class Alphaproteobacteria; order Sphingomonadales; family Sphingomonadaceae; genus Erythrobacter; species Erythrobacter ani. The sequence continues at coordinate 483,140 of NZ_JAGSPB010000002.1, read as the reverse complement.
CTTTGCCCGATTGCCGTTCGAACAGGTCGGGCGTGCAAAGCTCTTTTTGTTTGGCCAACTCGGCGGTCATGTCGTCCGCGCTGTAGCGGGTCTGCGTCCGCTTCAGTGCATTGCCACGATCGTAGAAAGCGAAGCTTGCTTGATAATCACCACGATCTTCCAATGCTTTTCCGAGCGCGAAAGAGATATGCACGCGGTCCATGAATGCGAGGTCGGCGCGCGCGGCCTGTTCCTGCATCGCGGCCACTTCCTCGTCTTCGAAGCGATAGGTCTTCAGGTTTGCCAAGGCATACCAAGCATCGCCGTGATCGGGCTTCGCCGCGATCGCATCACGGTAGCTTGCGATCGCTTCGCCCTGTGCTCCGGTCGTCTTCAGCGCATGGCCTTTGCTCGTCAGGTTGGCCGGATCGTTTGGAACTTTCGCGAGCACCGCATCGAACAGCATTAGACCCCGATCGTAATCGCCGGTTTGCATGCTTTCGATAGCCAGCCGCGACTGGAACAGTACGTTTTCCGGATCGCGCGCGTAAAGAGCTGCAGCCTCAGCGCGCGCTTTTTCAAAGTTCTGACGGCGGCGCAGCGCGTCGATGTAATCCAACCGCAGCTGGACATCATCGGGGGCGAACGTGACCGCGCTTTCCAGCAAAAATTCGGCATCGTCCAAAATGCCGAGTTCGATCCCGATCTGGGCAAGCAGCCGCATCCCTTCGACGCTTCGCGGATTTTGCCGCAGGTAATGACGGCAGATCTCTTCCGCACGGATCAAGCGGCCTTCGGCAAGGTGATTGGTCACCGCGACCAATTCACGCGGCAGCTGGGCCAGGCGCTGTTGCTGCGCGAGGGCCGCATTGGCCTCTCCCGTCCTGCCCATCTCCCTCAAGAGCCCCGCCTGTTCGCGCCAGCTGGCCTCAAGTGCCGGATTGAACCGCGTCGCCCGAACAAACGCGGCAAGAGCCGCGGTCTTGTCCCCCTGGGCGAGCGCAAGGTGCCCCTCTTCCTGCCATGCACGGCCATATTCGGGCATCACGGCATGGAGCCGTAAAAGGTATTCGGCTGCTTCACCGAAGCTCTTGAGGTATCGCGAGGCGACTGCCGCGAGATACAGGGCCTCGCCGTCTGCAGGATCGTCCGCCAATATAGCGGTGGCTGCATCGAGCCCGCCGGCAAAGTCGCCAGACTGCATTCTTTGCTGAGCGGTTTTCAGATTGCTTTCGCGCGGCGTCATGGTCGTGTCTTTAACAAGCAAACGGCGGGAGTGAACAGGTTTGCTCACTCCCGCCGCCGCCTTTTCAGTCTGCCCGGATCAATAGTCGAATGACACTCGCATGCCCACGGTCAACGGACGATTGGTGATGATCCGCTCGCGGTCATTGCCAAAGATACCCGATATCTCGGCCCGTTCATCGGAAAGGTTCTCCCCGAACACTTCGAAACCCCAGCGGTCGGCCTTGATACCGACGGCCAGATCGAACAGCGTGTAGCTCTCCAGCTCGATCTTGTTGATTTCGATGATGTCGGTGAACTTCGACCCCGAATAGGAAACCTGCGGCTGGACATAAGCCTCGAGCGTGCTCGAAAGATCCCATTCGTACCGAGCGCGAAGATTGCCCTGGAAACCCGGCGCATAGGCCAGTTCCTCGCCTTCGATCACATCGGTCGTTGGGATGAGCACTTCGGTGATCTCGGTGTCGAGGATCGAGAATGCGCCCGTGATCGTCAGGCCCGGCACCGCATAAGGTGCGATCGTGAAGTCGGCCTCGATCCCGTAAATCTCGGCATCCGCAGCGTTTGACGAGAAGAACAGGTTGGTAATCGACGGATCGAAGATCTGCGTCTGAAGGTTCGAGATATCAACGAAAAACGCAGACCCGTTGAAGCGGAGTTGACCATCGACCAGATCCAGCTTCCAACCAAGCTCGTAGTTCTCCACCTCGTCGGTATCGACTTCGAACGGAACCACGAAGCCTGTCCCCGGTGCAACTGAACCGCCCGGACGGTTGAGCAGTCCAGGACGGAAACCTTCCGAATAGGTCGCGTAAAACAGCAGGTCTTCGGTTGGGGTCACTGTCAGCGTCCCCTTGAAAATCGTGCCGCTGGTCGATGCGGTGTCGGGCGCACGAACAGCGTTGAACACTTGCTGCGCCTGCGAGGCTGAAAGACCAGCCGCCTGGATATCGTCGAGGCTGTCGTTCAGGTCGAAGGTCTGGCGCAGATCGGCATTGCACGATCCGATGAAGGTGAACTCCCCGTCGCCGTCATAAAGATCGCTGATGTCGGTGCCGAATGCGTTCGCATCCTGCGCCGCGCCCGAGTTACAGAAAGAGCCATTCGCGCTTCCCTCGAAATCGACCTCGACGTCGTAATACCGCGCACCGAAAGTAGCGGTCAGCAGGTCGGGCACGATATCGAAACTGGCTTCGCCGAAGATACCAAATTGTTCATCGGTGCGGCGAATGTCATTGCGGAAGATTGTAGAAGCCGGGAACGGTCCCGGATCGGAAACGAAGCCTGACATCTGCGGAAAGTTCGGCGCGAACGGGCCGAACGGTTGAGCCGCGACGTTGCCGGGATAAGCGAAATCGACCCGCTCTTCGAGCGACAGATCAGAATAAAACCCGCCGCCCTGAAACCGGACGCGCCAGTCTTCAGGAGTGCTGAAACGCAGTTCCTGAGTAAAAACCTCGGTGTTGCTGAGCGAGTTCACGAAGAGGTTTGGCGGCTGACATGTGCCGCTCGGATCGGCAGCGCCAGGATAGCTCACCGACCCATCGCAGATGTAGTAAGGAAGGTACTGACCCGCGAACAGGTAATCGGTGTAATCCGCGCGCTGTTCGGATTCGCGGTCTGTGTAGGCACCGGTGTAAATGACATCGAGCATCGCGATGCGACCCTCGACCGTCCAGCTCGTGTTTGAAAAATCATCCTCCAGACGATCTTCCTCGAAGCGCGAGATTTCGAGATCGTCGAGACCGTCGAGCTCGGGATCGGCAAAGAAGACACCGTCGCTTTCGAGACTCTGGCGCTGGTGCGACACCGTCACACTCCAGTCGGGCGTCACTTCCCACAGCCCGCTTACGCGGAAGCCCGTGTACTGGGTGTCGTTGAAATCGTCTTCGGCAATGCCCGCATTGTCGGCATTCAGGAAATTGACATCGCTGAGATCGGCCGTCGACTGGAAGCCGGCGCGGTTGGCATTCACCGGGACGCCGTTTTCGCGAACGAAACCTTCCGGACGGAAGCGCGCACTTTCGCTGAGATTGATAGTGCCAGGGACGTTGTCGATATAGCCGCCCTGGTCATCAAGATAGACCACACCGCGAAGCGCGATTGTCTCGGTCACAGGCACGTTGACCATCGCCTCGCCCTGATAGCTCGCTTCACCGCCCTTGGTGAAGGACACGCCGGTCGAAAACGCCGCATCGAAACCTGAAAGGCTAGGCTTGTTGGTGATCAGGCGGACGACACCCGCCTGCGAGCTTGCGCCGAACAATGTGCCCTGCGGACCTGATAGAACCTCGATCCGTTCCAGGTCGGCCGCGTAAACGTCGAGGTTACGGCCAGGCTGGGAGAGCGGTTGATCGTTGAGATAGAGAGCCACGTTGGGCGCGAGACCGGCTACGCCTGCGACAGTGATGTTGGGCGTGGTCGAGGCGAGGCCGCGAATATAGATCGTGCTCTGCCCCGGCCCATTGCCGCCTGCCGTGACGGATGGAATTTGTTCGAGGTAATCCTCGAACGTATCGATGTTGAGCTCTTCAAGCTGCTCGGCACCGATTGCGGTGACCGAAACGGGCACATCCTGAAGGTCTTCGGTCCGACGCTGAGCGGTAACGACGATCGTCTGCACACCTCCGCGTTGTTCCTGAGCTTGCTCTACCCCGGCCGTCGCATCCTGTGCGACAGCAGGTGATGCAATAGCGATTGCGAGCGCGCTTGCTGACGCGCCGCCGACGAATTTCGACATTAAAAGGCCCCTTTGAGCTTTTTGGATGGTCGCGTCGCGGAACTGCAACGGCGTTACCAAAGAAACGAGCGCAACAATCGTGGCAGTGCGCTCTGTTGGGGCCCGATAACAAGCGAGTTTGGCAGTGGCCACCGGAGCAGGCATGCAGATGGAGAACTAATCAATCGGTGTTGCAATATAACAACATCAAAACATTTCCGAGAAATATTTCAATAAAATAGAAAAAATATTCACAGTAAATGTATATTTATTATTTAGTTATCCGTGAACTTCCATCAACAGAAAAATCCATTATTGTAATATTTTTGATTAGCACTGCAATACTTCTTCTTATTAAGGGAATCTCGCAAGCTATTGTATCGGATATACTTTTCCGTCCCAGTCCTCGCACCCTTCTGCGGTTGTCGGGACACCATGCTTTTTGCGGATCAGGTCGTAGATAACCGCCTTGACGATCGACACGGCCATGGCGAGCACCACAAACGAGAAAGGCAGTGCGCCGATGATCATGGTGATCCGGATCGCATCGATGCCGCCCAGGATCAGCATCGAGCCGACTACGAATGCCAGCGCTATGCCCCAGAAGAAGATGTGATAGCGGCGGCTTCCCTCGTCATCGCCCGCACCGTTAATCGTATTGACGATGAGGATCGCGCTATCCGCAGACGTGATCAGGTAGGTCATCAAAAGCACGACGACGAGCCCCGATACCACCAGCGCGATTTCCGGGCTGAGAAGGACTGCGAGCGTCGCGTAAAGCTGATCGGAGATTGCGGCATTGACGATCGCACCTTCGGCGGCCCCGCTGAGCTCCAGTTCGATGGCTGTCCCGCCAACCATGGCCATCCAGATGAAGCACACGAGCGATGGGACCAATGTCACCCCGAACATGTATTCCCTGATCGTTCGGCCCCGGGAAATGCGTGCAATGAACATGCCGACAAATGGCGCAAATGCGATCCACCACGCCCAGTAGAAGACCGACCAGTCCAGTTGCCATTGCACCAGAGCATCGCCAACCCCGCCCTCATCCGATCCAAACAGCGTCAGCGAGTTTTCCGGCAGCGTGACGATGTAATCCCAAATCCCGACGCCCAGCAGTTTGAGCCCGTAAATGCCGGAGCCTACAAGGGCGAAGAGCCCCAGCAGCGCCAGCGACAACGTCATGTTGATGTTCGAAAGCCATTTGATCCCGCGGCCTACGCCAGAAAGCGCACTGATCGTTGATGCGCCCACGAGAAGCACCAGCGCCATGACAATCGCAACAGGAGTTGCAGACCCGTCCTGGCCTAGTAGCCAGTCCCCGAAACCAATCCGGTGAAGCCCTGCGACAAATTGCTGGACGCCCAGCCCCATGGTTACCGCCACCCCCAGGATAGTCGCGACGACGGCCACGATATCGACAATGTGCCCGGACAGCCCCGACATGCCCTTGCCGAACAATGGGGCGAGGCTTGACCGGATGGTGAGCGGCAGCCCTCTCCTGTGCGAAACATATGCGATAGCGAGGCCTACCAATGCGTATGTGCACCAGGCGCCGAAGCCCCAGTGCAGGAAAGTCCACATGTAGGATGAACGCACAGCTTCAGCCGACTGCGCTTCGACGGTGCCGCGAATGATGTCAGGGTTGTTCGCAAAGTGCGCGAGCGGTTCCCCCGTGGAATAGGTCAGCATTCCAATGCCGATCCCTGCTCCGAACAGCATCGAAACCCACGAAAAGAACGAAAACTCGGGCTCTTCATCGACCGAACCAAGCCGGAGCCTGCCGCTGCGCGGAAAGATCGCGAGCGCGAAACATACGGCGATCAGGCTTGCAACGAGATAGACATACCAGCCGCTGAAGCTGGAAATGATGGTGGAATTCGCAACCTGAAGCGTATCGCCAGCGCTCACCGGGAAGAAGATCGCCCACATGATTATGAGTGACACGATGACCTTCGCCGGGATCGACACCTCGCGGCTGAATCCGTCGTAAAACCCGCTATCGTGGGTCGAGATATGCAGATCGACCATTGGAGGTTCGATCGGAAGCTCATCCGGGGATGAGGACGAAGGCTCAGCGGTCTCGCTGGTCATGAAACATGTCTCTTGGGTCTGCTGACCGTCAGGCCATAGTCTATGATTTCGGCGCGTTCGCAGCGAATAGCCGCGATGGCTGATGGTGCGCGGCGCCGGAAGATGGGCCGACTCCTAAAGACCTGTCCCTCTTTTGCAACCCGGCCACCTTCTCGGTCCCAGCGCCATCCAACTGACGCTGACCCTGCCGAAAAGGGAACGATTTGGGCCATGACCTGTTCTCAAAACTAACCCGTTTGGAGAGAAAATTTGGCCGTATCCGATCACGTCGATATCAACGAATTCATGGAAGGCGTGAAGAAACGCAATCCCGGACAGACCGAATTCATCCAGGCTGTGCAGGAAGTGGCGCAGGACATCTTCGAATTCATCGAAGACAAGGAAGAGTACCACCAGGCGCAGATCCTGCGCCGGATTGCCGAGCCCGACCGCGTTGTCTCGTTCCGTGTTTGCTGGGAAGACGACAATCACAACATCCGGGTGCAGCGCGGCTGGCGAGTCCAGAACAACAACGCAATCGGCCCTTACAAAGGGGGCATTCGGTTCCATTCGAGCGTGAACGAGAGCGTTCTCAAATTTCTCGCGTTCGAACAGACGTTCAAAAACTCGCTCACCGGCCTTCCCATGGGCGGCGGCAAAGGCGGCTCCAACTTTAACCCCAAAGGCAAGAGCGACAGCGAAGTCATGCGGTTCTGCCAGAGCTTCATGACGGAGCTCTACCGCCATATCGGCCCCGACACAGACGTGCCGGCGGGCGATATCGGCGTTGGCGGCCGCGAAATCGGATACATGTTCGGGCAGTATAAGCGCATCACGAACCGCTGGGAGGGAGTGCTCACCGGCAAGGCGATCGAATATGGCGGATCGCAGATGCGGCCGGAAGCGACCGGGTATGGTGCGGTGTATTTCCTCCGCAATATGCTCAGTCACAAGGATGACGACATCGAGGGCAAGACCGCCGTCATTTCCGGCGCGGGCAACGTCGCAACGCATGCGGCAGAAATGATTGCCAAGCTCGGCGGCAAAGTTGTCACTCTGTCGGATTCCGGTGGCTTTATCCATGACCCCGACGGCATCGATCAGGAAAAAATCGACTGGGTAAAGGAATTGAAGAACAAGCGGCGCGGCCGGATCAGCGAATATGCCGACCACTTCACCAACGCGACCTTTCACGATGGCAAGCGGCCCTGGAATGTCGAATGCGACCTTGCCCTGCCCTGCGCCACCCAGAACGAACTGAACGAAGACGAAGCCAAGGCTTTGGTCGACAATGGCTGCATCGCCGTCTCAGAAGGCGCGAATATGCCCACCACACTGGAGGGCGTAAAGGTCTTCCACGACGCCAAGATCATGTACGGCCCCGGCAAGGCTGCGAACGCAGGCGGGGTCGCAGTTTCCGGGCTGGAAATGAGCCAGAATGCCGAGCGCATCAGCTGGAATCAGGACCGGCTGGGAGACATGCTGACCGAACTCATGGAAGGCATTCACGGCAAATGCGTCGAATACGGCGACCAGGGCGACGGATATGTCGACTACGTAAAGGGCGCGAATATCGCAGGTTTCAAAAAAGTCGCTGACGCGATGCTTGCCTTCGGCGTGGTGTGAGCCAAAACGCGTCGGTCAGCTCGCGACGACCCTCACGATAGCGCCGCGAGGATGAGCCGCGCGCCAAGACCGGTCGCAACAAGCAGCACAAACCCGCCCAGCACGTTAGCCATCTTTCCATTGGCGTGGTGTCCCAGGACCGCTTCCTGATTGACGACATACAGCAGAAACGCTGCAACTATCGGCAGCAACAGCCCATTGGCAAACTGCGCTGTCACGATGATTTCGATGGGACGGATGCCGGTCAGCGACAATCCCGCTCCGATCACGATAACGCTCACGCAGATTGCGCGAAATACCCGCGACTTTTGCCCGCCCTCGACCTGCAATATCTCGGTCATCGCATAACCGGTCGCAAGTGGAGCGGTTATTGCGCTCGTAAGTCCTGCCGCGAACAGCCCGATCCCCAGAACATATTTGGAGCCCGAGCCAAAGAGTGGTTCGAACTGCTGCGCGAGGTCGGCGGCGCTTTCTGCGGAAATTCCTGCAGCGAACAGGCTGGCCGCAGCAGTCGAGGCAATGAGGATCGCGATTAGTCCGCCGATACCGATGGCGATCACGGTGTCCGTTCGGACCGCTCCCAAGTCGTCCGGCCCCGACCATCTGTTGCGAACGGCAGTGGAATGGAGGAACAGGTTGTATGGCACGACAGTCGTGCCGATGAGCGCGATCAGGGTCAGCAACGCGCCATCGGGAATCGAGGGGACGAACAGCCCGGTCATCATCGCTCCGAGATCCGGCCGCACGATCGCAAAGGTAGCGATGAAAGATGCGGTCATAGTGGCGACCAGAACCAACAGCACCTTTTCGACCTGCTTGTACGTCCCGGCGAGAAGCAAGCCCGACGCGAGAAGCGCCAATGTGACTATGCTCGCTGCGAACACCGCGTCGGACTCGCCAGCCACTGCAGAGATTCCGAGCGCCGCGCCCGACAGGTTGCCAGCCTCATACGCCGCATTTCCGAGATACAGCGCCAAGCCCACAAGGAGAACGAGCGGCCATTTCCATATCGACCGATCCAGCAGTTCGGAGAGTGTTTCGCCCAGCCCTTTTTGTGTGACCACGCCCAGCCGTGCGGCCATTTCCTGAAGAACTATCGTTGCGAGGGTCGCGAACAGCAGCGCCCAGAGCAGCGCATATCCGAACTCGACGCCCGCGAGAGTGCAAGCGGTCACGGTGCCCGGCCCGATAAAGGCGGCTGTGATGAGCGCGCCAGGGCCGATATTGCGGATACGTTCAATCACGTGTCACTTGGCCCGATCACTCGCGCGCCTGGCAACCGGTCCATATCCACCTCCTGTCGGGGACTGGATAACAATTCGATCGCCTGCCTGCACCTGCGCCGTGTTGCAACCGCCCAGATTGTCCACCGACCCGTCTGCGCGCTCGACCACATTGCGACCCAGCCGCCCCTCTTCGCCGCCAAGTATGCCAACAGGCGCCACTGCGCGATGATCGGACAATATCGAGCAATGCATCGGCTCCAGAAAGCGAATTCTGCGCGAAATTCCGTCTCCGGCGTTCCACTGTCCGCGTCCACCCGAACCGCGATCGATACAGAATTCGTCGAGGACGACCGGATAACGCTGCTCGAGGATCTCAGGGTCGGTCATGCGGGTGTTGGTCATGTGCGTATGCACTGCCGCCGCACCGTCGAAGCCCGGCCCCGCCGGAGCGCCCGAACAAATCGTCTCGTAATATTGATAGCGGGAATTGCCGAAAGTGAGATTGTTCATCGTCCCTTGGCTTGAACCCAGTCGGCCCAGCGCAACAAAGAGCGCATCGGTGACAGCCTGGCTCGTCTCGACATTGCCCGCGACCACGGCTGCCGGAAACCGGGGATTGAGCATCGAGCCTTGCGGTACGATAATGTCCAGCGGCTTCATGCAGCCCGCGTTTAGCGGGATATCGTCCGCGACAAGGCACCGGATCACATAAAGGACAGCTGCCTTCACAACCGCGAACGGGGCATTGAATGCACTGTCCTGCTGATCGCTTGTCCCGGTAAAGTCGATCGCGGCTGTGCCGCTTTTACGATCGGTGCTGACCGAGACCGCGATGGTTGCACCGCTATCGACCTTGAGGGAGAACGCGCCGCCATCCAGCGTGCGGAGCAAGCGCCTTACCGACTGCTCGGCATTGTCCTGGATGTGGCCCATATAGGCGTGGACTGTTTCAAGTCCGTAGGTGGCAACGAGTTTGCGAAGTTCGGCTGCACCCGCAGCATTAGCTGCGATCTGCGCCATCAGATCCGCAATGTTCTGCGCGATATTGCGCGCCGGATATGGGCCGCTCGCGAACGCATCCTCGATCCGGCGGGTCTGGAAAGTGCCTCGCTCAACCAATTTGAGGTTGTCCAGCAAGACGCCCTCCTCGTGGATGGTGCGGCCGTCAGGCGACATCGATCCCGGGGTCAGTCCGCCCACATCTTCGTGATGGGCGCGGCTGGCGACAAAGAACAGAATGCCTTCGTTGCCGTCACCGAAGACCGGCGTGACAACGGTTATGTCTGGCAGGTGCGACCCGCCATTATGGGGGTTGTTCTGAACGAACGCGTCGCCCGGCTCGATGGTCTGTCCGCTCGCAATAACAGTCTGCACACTCGCATCCATCGACCCCAGATGCACCGGCACATGCGGCGCATTCGCGACCAGATTGCCCGAAGGATCAAAGATCGCGCAGGAAAAATCGAGGCGCTCCTTCACATTGACCGATTGCGACGTGTTGCGCAAAACGATGCCCATCTGCTCGGCAATCGACATGTAAAGATTGTTGAAGATTTCCAGCGTCACCGGGTCAGCCGCCGATGATGGGTTCGTGCGAGCCTTCAACTTATCGCTGTCGGACAGGATGAGATGCCCGAACGCGTTCAGCCGCCCTCCCCAACCCGGCTCGATAATGATCGTACCGGTGGGATCGATAATGATGGCCGGACCGACAATGTCATGTCCGTAACCGAGCGATGCGATGTCGAATATGGGGGCGTGATGCCAGGCATCCTTCGCGAAAAAGCGAGTGCTGCCCACCGGTTCGGGGACGTCCTCCCTTCTCACGTGCTGACGCGTTTCTGGGAACGCGACGCCTCCGCTGCTGCACTCGACGATCAGCGTATCGAGCACGACCACCTTGTCAGGCGAGACGAACCCGTATTGCCACCTATGTGCAGCTTCGAAATTCGAACGCATTTCGCAGGGGTCTGTGACGGGGACCGTTATCGCTGTCTCGGTGCCCTTGTAGCGAAGCAAGGCCGTCGCCCGGATCGCCGCTTGCTCGTTGCCAAGCCCCTGATCGACCAGTTCATCGCGCGCCTTTTCGGCCAACTCCGACACAACGCGATCGATGCCATCTGCGATACCGTCTTCAATTTCCAGGCCCAGAACCCGCTGTTTTTCAATCTTGTTCGCGGCGAGGCCCATGCCGTACGCCGACAGAACGCCAGCGAACGGGTGGATAAGTATCGTCCCGATCCCGAGCCGTTCGGCGACAAGGCAGGCGTGCTGGCCTCCTGCACCGCCGAAGCAGTTAAGCGCATAGTCTTTGACGTCATATCCCCTCGCGACCGATATCTTCTTGATGGCCTGCGCCATGTGTTCGATCGCGATGTCGAGGAAACCTTCGGCGACCTGTTCGGCGCTGCGACCATCTCCGATCTCTGCGGCAATCTCGGCAAATCCCGTTTTGGCCGCAGCGACATCGATCGGCTGATCCTGCTTAGGGCCGAATATGTGCGGAAAGTGTTCGGGACTGAGCTTGCCGAGGCAGACGTTGATGTCTGTGACGGCAAGCGGTCCACCATTTCGATAGCAAGCTGGCCCAGGATTCGCTCCGGCGGATTGCGGGCCGACCCGGAACCGCCCATCCTTGTAGCGCAGCACCGAACCACCGCCCGCTGCAACCGTGTGGATATGCAGCATGGGCACCCGCATTCGGACGCCAGCGACTTCCGTCTCGTACACCTTTTCGAGTTCCCCAGCATAGTGCGAGACGTCGGTTGATGTGCCGCCCATGTCGAAACCGATCACTTTGTCGAAGCCAGCTTGCCGCGCGGTTCGAACACTCCCGATGATGCCGCCAGCAGGGCCCGACAGAATGGCGTCGCGCCCACGAAAGCAGCTCGCATCGATCAAGCCGCCCGACGACTGCATGAAAAGCACCTTGCCCGGCTGCCGATCGTCGCCAAAGGCCCCGGAGAACTGCTCGACATAGCGGCGCAGGATCGGTGTGAGATAAGCATCGACGACAGTCGTTTCCGCGCGCGAGACGATTTTTGTCAGCGGACTGACTTCGTGACTGGCTGACACCTGCAAAAAGCCTACTTCACGCGCAAGTTCCGCCAATGCCTTTTCATGCTCGGGATATTTGTAACCGTGCAAAAGCGCGATAGCGATCGATCGGAAGCCGTTCGCAAACGCCGCCTGGAACTTGCACCGCGCGTCTTCGATGTCGAGCGGCCGTTCGATATCGCCCGAGCCTCTGATCCTTTCATCGACCTCGATCACTTCGCTGTACAGCAATTCAGGCTTGCGAATATCGAGCGCGAATGTATCGGGCCGCGCCTGGTAACCGATTTCGATCACGTCGCGGTGACCGCGGGTCGTTGCGAATATTGTCGGCTCGCCCGCCCGTTCCAGCAGGGCGTTGGTCGCCACTGTGGTCCCCATCTTTACAGCGGTGATGCGATCGCTCGGGATTGCATCGCCCGGCGCCAGATTTAGCAAATGCCGAATGCCATGCAGAGCGGCATCGTCGTAGCTGTCGGGGTTGTCGGACAGATATTTGGCGGTGCGTAGATCACCTTCAGGCGTGCAGGCGACGATATCGGTGAACGTGCCGCCGCGATCGATCCAGAACTGCCATTGCTGAAGAGGTGTTTTGCAGCCTGTTGCCATTTACCGGGTAGTGCTCCGCGCCCGAACTCTGCTCCGAGTTCTCCGCGTCATACCCCACCAGCGATCCAAGCCAATGACAAATATCGGGCGCGAAGAAACGCGGCCCCGCGCGCAAGCTGCTCGCGAGGCCGCTCTGCGGCAAAAACACCGCCTTCCTAGAACCGGTAGCTGACGCCCGCGCTCAACAGCCACGGATCGAGATTGTGTTCAGTCTCAATCACCAGCGTGTCGCCGGCAAACCAGCGCGCCGTCGTGTCGATGAAGTAGCGCTTGGCATCCAGGGTGAGGCCGAACCCGGAATCGCCTACCGGAATATCGACCCCCGCCTGGAGCGCGAAGCCGAACTCATCCGACAGGTCGGTATCCGTCACGCCAAGCGGAATGGTCGCCGCGCCCGGCTCGTCGCTCACCCACAGGAAATAGGCTGGGCCAGCCCCGACATACGGTTTTATCCCGCCAGCATCGAAATGGTATTTGGCTGTGATCGTGGCTGGAATAAGCCGAGCGTCGGACACCAATTCCGTACCGGCTGGAAAACCCGACACAGTGTCGACATCGTGCTGCGTGATACCGACTATCGTTTCGAACGACAGATTGTGAGTCACGAAATACTCGATCGATGCTTTCGGGATTACGTTGTCGTTCGCCCTAGTATCAAGGTTGGCGGGTAGACCGATAGCGTCGACATTGACTTCATCGATCTCACCGTCCGGAAGGACGGCAGTGCCCATCAGTTTGATCTGGACGTCGCCGGTTCGATCCTGCGCAGCCACTGGCGAGGCGACCAGTGCGATAGCAGCGCTCGTGATGGATAGAATAGTCTTCATTGTCTTGTCCCTGACAACAGCAGCGGCCGTCCCATACGGCCCAGGATTGTTGCTGTTTCGGGGGCTGAAATAACCGACTGGAAATCACTCTGGCATTGATCTCGATCAAAGACGGACCGCCTTTTCCAGCGCAATCAGCAAGAGCGAACGGACAATCTTGCAAGGCGGATGATGACGGAACTGGCGTCCTTCGACATTTTCATGCGAACAGCATTCGGGGTTGAGCCGGCAGCGCGCGCTGGCCTCCAATTGAAAGCGATGGCGGAGGCGAAATGTTTGGGCCCCCACGAGGAGGCCCCGCTCGGTAAGCGTGAGAGCAATGTGCTTTACATTGGATCAGGCGCGACGAAATTGGCGGCCCGCGCTTCGGATAATCGAGAACAGATCGTCGCCTTTCATTTTGGCGGCGACATATTCTCTGTCCCTGCTGACGATCTCCATTCCTACAGTGTGTCCTCGCTTGAGCCGACGAGTTTGCTGGTCTTTCCGGCGCGGCCGTTCTTTGATTGCGCGTCAAGCGACCCGCGCATTTCACGAGCGCTGCTTGAACGTCAGCGAACGGCCCTGCATCGTTGCCGCGATAAAGCCGTCGCCTTAGGCCAAAAAAACGCGCTCGAACGGCTCGCCGGATTTCTGTTTGCAATGGCCGACCGGATCGGGACAGGGAGTGGTGTAAGACGCATTCTCGATCTGCCGATGTCGCGCCGGGATATCGGCGACTCTCTCGGTTTGACGATCGAAACGGTCAGCCGTCAGCTCGGCGCGCTGCGCAAGGCGGGTCTGATTGAGACCCATGGCCGATCTCGGATCGTTGTTCGTGACCTGAATGATATCGCCCACCTCTCGGGGCATTGCGGAAAATCCGAACGAACAGAACCGATCGAAGCCGATTTTGATCTCGATCAATGTGAGCGCCTGCCCGTCGGAGTAGCGAGACCTCAGACAGGAGGACAATCGTAATGGAAAGCGTAGTAGGCCGGTCCGGCCTTTGGTTCGTGCTGATCATACTGGCACTTGCAGCCTATGTCGGCGCACAGGATCCCGGCTTTGCCGCGCATGCACTTATCATTGGGATCATCGCATTCGGTTTGATGATTGCGACGCTTGCCAGATACGATCCGATGGCAAAGGCGCAGAGCATCTTCCGTATGCCGGAAGGGCCTTCGAGGTATTACGATGACGTGATCCGCTGGGGCGTGATCGCAACTGTGTTCTGGGGCATGGCCGGCCTCCTCGCCGGCTTGGTCATTGCACTGCAACTGGTTTTCCCCGAGCTCAATTTCGAACCCTGGCTCAATTTCGGTAGGCTGCGCCCGCTGCATACATCGGCGGTGATCTTCGCTTTTGGCGGCAATGCCCTGCTCGCAACGAGTTTCTACGTGGTCCAGCGCACCTGCCGCACGACGCTCGCCTTCCCCGGCCTCGCCCGTTTCGTCTTCTGGGGCTACCAGCTGTTCATCGTGCTCGCCGCGACCGGCTACCTACTTGGTGTCACCCAGTCGAAGGAATATGCCGAGCCTGAGTGGTATGTCGATCTGTGGCTGACCATCGTCTGGGTCGCCTATTTCGCGGTCTTCGTCGGCACCATTGTGCGGCGCAAGGAACCGCACATCTATGTCGCGAACTGGTTTTATCTCGCCTTCATTATCACCATCGCGATGCTTCACATCGTCAACAATCTTTCGATGCCGGTAAGTTTCCTCGGATCGCGCAGCTACAGCGCCTTTGCCGGCGTCCAGGATGCGCTGACGCAGTGGTGGTATGGCCACAACGCGGTGGGATTCTTTCTAACCGCAGGCTTCCTCGCGATGATGTACTACTTTGTACCGAAGCAGGCCGAACGCCCGGTCTATTCGTACCGGCTTTCTATCATCCACTTCTGGAGCCTGATCTTCCTCTACATCTGGGCTGGTCCGCACCACCTGCATTACACCGCTCTGCCCGATTGGGCGCAGACGCTCGGCATGGTGTTTTCGATCATGCTGTGGATGCCCAGCTGGGGCGGCATGATCAACGGCCTGATGACGCTCAACGGCGCGTGGGACAAGGTCAGAACCGACCCGATCATCCGCATGATGGTGCTCAGCCTCGCGTTCTACGGGATGAGCACGTTCGAAGGTCCGATGATGAGCATCAAGGCCGTGAACAGCCTGTCGCACTACACCGACTGGACCATCGGGCACGTCCATTCAGGCGCGCTGGGTTGGAACGGCATGATCACCTTTGCCTGCATCTATTTTCTGGTGCCTCGTCTTTGGAAACGTGAGCGGATGTATTCGCTGCGGATGATCAATTGGCACTTCTGGCTCGCGACGCTCGGCATCGTTTTCTACGCTGCCAGCATGTGGGTTGCCGGGATCACACAGGGCCTGATGTGGCGCGAGTATGACGCGAACGGTTACCTCGTGAACAGCTTCATCGACACCGTCACAGCGCTGAAACCGATGTACATGATGCGCGCCTTTGGCGGCCTGCTTTATCTCGCAGGGGCGGCAGTGCTGACCTTCAACGTCTGGATGACCATCGCCGGACGCCTGCGCGACGAAGCCCCGCTCTATCAAGCCACATACGATGCCGAAGCGGACCGTCCGCTCGTGCCGCAGCCCGCTGAATAAGGAACCGATTAATGACTGATCCAATGGTCAAGGAAACGGTCAAGGGCCACAAGCGTATCGAGCGCAACGTGACCCTGATGGCGGTCGCCACGCTGATCACGGTGGCGATTGGCGGCCTCGTTCAAATCACGCCGCTTTTCTACCTCGACAACACCATCGAGAAGGTTGACGGGATGCGCCCCTATACCCCGCTCGAGCAGGCGGGGCGAGATATCTATATCCGAGAGGGGTGCTACACCTGCCATAGCCAGATGATCCGCCCCTTCCGCGACGAGGTTGAGCGGTACGGCGCCTACAGCCTCGCGGCGGAAAGCATGTTCGATCACCCTTTCCAATGGGGGTCGAAACGGACCGGACCCGATCTGGCCCGTGTGGGTGGCCGTTATTCGGACAGCTGGCACGTCCAGCATCTGAACGATCCGCAAAGCGTCGTGCCGCAAAGCATCATGCCGAAATACCGCTTCCTGTCGGAAACGGATCTGCACATCGCCGACGCTAGCGCGATGCTGAATGCTCTCAGTACAGTTGGCGTACCTTATACAGCCGAGGACATCGCGCAGGCAGAAAACGACCTCTATGGACAGGCCGATCCGGACGTCGACCTAGTCGACTTCGAGACTCGTTATCCCAAAGCGCAAGTCCGCGATTACGATGGCGACCCGTCCCGGGTGACCGAGATGGATGCGCTGGTTGCTTACCTGCAGATGCTCGGAACACTGATTGATGTGAACAGCGCCGCTGCTCAGCAGGAGCTTGCCGAGGAGACCGGCCGGTGACCGATTACGAAACCCTGCGGCAGTTTGCCGACAGCTACGGCTTACTGGCGATGGCCATCATCTTCGTGAGCCTGTGCCTGTGGCCCTTCCGCCCCGGCTCACGCGACCGGAATCACTATGCGGCCCACTCCATCCTTGAGGATCACGAAGATGGCGAATGAAATCGGACCCGGTAAACGGATCGACGAACCCACCGGCACCGAAACAGTCGGTCACGAGTGGGACGGCATTGAAGAACTGAACACTCCGCTGCCGCGCTGGTGGCTGTGGACGTTTTACGCAACGGTCATTTGGGCAGTTGCCTACACCGTGTTCTATCCCGCCTGGCCGATGATCGACCGCGCAACCTCGGGTGTGCTGGGATGGTCGAGCCGGGGCGAACTGGCGGAAGACATGACCGCAGCGGACCTTGCCCGGCAGGACGTGTTCGAACGGATCGCCGCGACAGACATCGAGAAGATCGCCTCGTCTCCGCAATTGCAGCAACAGGCTATCGCTGGCGGTGCCGCGGCGTTCCAGGTGAACTGCGTCCAATGTCACGGCGCGGGCGCTGCCGGCATCGCGGGTGGCTATCCCAATCTCAACGATGACGACTGGCTGTGGGGCGGCGACCTCGAAGCCATCGAGATGACACTGCTTCACGGTATTCGCTGGGAAGGATCGAACCAGACCCGGCTCAGCTACATGCCTGGCTTCGATGGTATATTCGATGATGCGCAGCTCGATGCGCTTGTCCAGCATGTCCTTTCACTTAGCGGCAGAGCACAGCCAAGCGCCTCGGGTGCAGAAACTTACACGGTGAATTGCGCCGCCTGCCACCAGCCCTCAGGCGAAGGGGACCAGATACAGGGTGCGCCCGCACTCAACGATGCGATCTGGCTTTATGGAAGCGACCCCGAGCAGATCCGCCAGCAGATCCTCTATCCTAAGCATGGCGTCATGCCGGGGTGGAAGGATCGCTTGGATCCGGCAACGATCAGAATGCTGGCTACCTATGTTCACTCGCGCGGCGGCGGCGAAGCGAGTCCGCAGCCGGCCGAACCGGTAGAAGAGGAAGCAGCGGTCGCGCTCAATGACCAACCCTGATCATCCTGCCGATAGGCATCCATCAAAAGATGCCAAGCCGCCCCGTGACTGGGGCGGTGCGCTGGATGTTGCCGACGCGGAGCCGATTGCCGCCACGCAGCGACATGCTGCCAAGCAACCTGCGCCTGCAACTGTGCCCGAGAAGCTCTACGAGAAGAGCCCGACGGTGCATAACAAGCGGATCGACGGCCCATTCCGACGATTTAAATGGGCAGTGATGATCGTGACGCTCGCGATCTATTACGGGACCCCGTGGATACGCTGGGACCGCGGTCCCCATGCGCCCGACCAAGCGGTCCTGATCGATGTCGCGAACCGCCGGTTCTACATGTTCGGTATCGAGATATGGCCGCACGAATTCTATTACGTTGCAGGTCTGCTCATCATGGCGGGCATCGGCCTGTTCATTGTGACGAGCGCCGTGGGCCGCGCATGGTGCGGATTTGCGTGCCCGCAGACCGTCTGGACGGATCTGTTCCAGCACATCGACCGATTTTTCGACGGAGAGCGCAATGCACGGGTGCGTCTTGATAGCGCGCCGTGGGGCGCCTCGAAAATTGCGCGGCGGGGCGGAAAGTGGGCGGTCTACCTGCTCATCAGCTTCTGGACCGGCGGCGCTTGGATCATGTACTTCGCAGATGCACCCACACTCACCTACGAATTCTGGCGCGGCGAGGCTGCACCGATCGCCTATGCGACTGTCGCCGTTCTTACCGCCACGACATTCGTGCTGGGCGGTTTCATGCGAGAGCAGGTTTGCATCTACATGTGCCCATGGCCGCGCATCCAGGCAGCAATGATGGACGAAAAATCGCTGTTGGTGACATACAAGGATTTTCGCGGCGAACCGCGCGGCAGCCTCAAGAAAGCTCAGAAGAACCCCGATGCGTACGGTGACTGCGTCGACTGTTTGCAATGCGTCCAAGTATGCCCCACCGGCATCGATATCCGCGAGGGTCCGCAGATCGGATGCATCACATGCGCCCTCTGCATCGATGCCTGCGACCGAGTAATGAAGGATATCGGGAGACCGCGAGGCCTCATCGATTATGCGACGCTCGAAGATTGCGAAGCGGAAGCGGCGGGGAAGCCCGCTCGCTCGGCGTGGCGCGCGCTCCTGCGTCCGCGCACCGTCGCATATCTCATGATCTGGGGTGGCATCGGAGGCGCGATGCTGTTCGCCCTCGGCACCCGCACTCACACGGAAATCTCGGTCCAGCCGGATCGCAATCCGCCATTCATGCTGTTGAAGGACGGCTCGGTCCGAAACGCATACACGCTGAAGCTGCGCAATATGGAAAGTCGCCCGCGCACTATGGAAATTGCGCTCATAGACCTGCCAGGCGCCGTTTTCTGGACCGATACGATTTCGCGCGAGGCGGCCGCTCGATCGCAACAGATCGATGTTCCAGCCGATGCAACCTACACCTTGCGGGCCTACGTGCTCGCGCCGTCCGGAACAGAAGAGCAGAACTTCTCCATTGAGGTCACCTCGCTCGACGAACAGCGCGAGACCGACAGCGCTCACACCCTCTTTACCAGCCCGGGAGCCCCGCAATGAAACGTGAATTCACAGGGCGCGATATGACGAAGGTCATGGTCGGAGGGTTCGGCGTAGTCGTCGCGGTCAATCTTCTCATGGCGACATACGCGGTTAGCGGATTTGGCGGAGTGATCGTCGAAAACACATATGTCGCCAGCCAGAAATTCAACGACTGGCTTGGCGAAGCGGAGCGCAGCAAGGCACTTGGCTGGACCGCAGACGTCAGCCGTGACGGCTCCGGGCATTTGAAAGTCGTGGCAGGAGGCGTGCCAGACGGCGTTCTCGTGTCTGCGGAACTTAGGCGGCCCGTCGGCAAGCACGATACCGCGTCGCTCAAATTCGTGCATATTCAGGGGAATGCTGGTGCATTCCGCTCCACCGATCCCGTCGCGCCCGGCCGCTGGATCGTTCGCCTGCGTATGGAAAGCGGCGAGCTCAGATGGACGGAAGAGCGGAAACTGAGATGAATGCGCCCATCGGAATAGTCGCCGACCGGACCTCCGACTTTGTCGATACCAGGCTGACTGCGCCGGGAATTCGCTGTGCCGGGTGCATCGGCAAGATCGAGCGTGAATTGTCGGGCGTCGAAGGCGTTGATTCCGTCAGGGTCAATTTCTCTGCGAAGCGCGTTGCCATCGTGCACGATCCGGAGGTCGATGAGGACCAATTGATCGCCGCGCTGCGCGAAATCGGTTTCGATGCTGCTCCGATCGCTGACAATCCGCTGGGCAATGACGATGCCGAAAGCCGGAAGTTGCTGCGGGCGCTGGCCGTCGCTGGCTTCGGCATGATGAACATCATGTTGCTTTCCGTCAGCATCTGGTCAGGCGCCAGTGGCGCCACACGAGAGCTGTTCCATTGGCTGTCGGCACTGATCGCGCTGCCGGTGATAGCATATGCCGGAATGCCATTCTTCACGTCGGCCTTGATGGCTCTGCGCTATCGCAGGACCAATATGGACGTGCCGATTTCGATCGGCGTGCTGTTGGCAACCGGACTAAGCCTTTACGAGACCGCAACCGGCGGCGGGCACGCCTATTTCGAAAGCGCGGTGATGCTGTTGTTCGTTCTGCTCAGTGGGAGGGCTCTTGATGCGTCGATGCGCAACCGTACTCGAGCAGGAATCGGTGCCTTGCTTGGGAGCATGGGGAAATCCGCGAGCGTCCTTGCGCCGAACGGATCGACCTCACGGGTGCCCGCAAACGAGCTTGAGCCAGGCATGCTGGTACTGGTCGCGGCTGGAGAGGCCTTGGCGGCGGATGGTGAGATCGAGGAAGGCAGCGGAGCCATCGACAACTCGATGCTGACCGGAGAGAGTACGCCGGAGAACGTCACCAAGGGCAGCACTGTCCATGCAGGCGCCATCAATCTCAGCACACCACTGCGGATACGGCTAACCAAGACCGTATCAGATACTGCAATAGCCGAGATAGCACGGCTGATGGACGAGGCAGGGCAATCGCGCAGTCGGTATGTGAGGATCGCCGATCGCGCATCACGCCTCTACGCACCAGCCGTCCACACGCTTTCTCTGCTGGCCTTTGTCGGTTGGATGATTGCAGGGGCCGGATGGCACCAGTCACTAATCATCGCTATCGCCGTGCTTATCATCACATGTCCGTGTGCGATGGGACTCGCTGTTCCCGCCGCGCAAGTCGTCGCTTCCGGCGCTCTGTTGAAACAGGGCCTGCTCGTGAAGGACGGAAGCGCACTCGAAAGACTGGCCGAATGCGACACCGCCCTATTCGACAAAACGGGCACACTCACGCTTGGGGAGCCCCGACCTGACCTCTCGAATCTTGATGCCGGCGAGAGATCCATCGCACTGGCACTCGCCCAGTCAAGCAGGCATCCGCTCAGCCGCGGCCTGACCGAAGCCTTGCACGATTGCGCTGTGCCGCCGGCAGCACTCGAGGATGTTCGCGAGATAGAGGGTCACGGCGTTACGGGCATCTGGAAGGGGGGCGAAGTCGCATTGGAGCGCCCGTCCCACACTGCCGCCGCAATGTCGGTCAACCTGCGGGTGGGCGACATATCGCACCTTGTCCGGTTCGAAGACACTTTACGAGACGATGCGTGTGAAACGATTGCGGCGATGAGGGCTCTTGGGCTGGAGCCACGCATTCTCTCAGGGGATCGCAGCGATGCTGTTCGGACTGTCGCAGACGAGCTGGGACTTGAATCGGACGCAGGCGCGACGCCGCAGAAAAAACTTCAAGCTCTGGAGCTGCTCAAGCAGCAGGGGCGCAACCCGCTTATGGTGGGAGACGGCCTCAACGATGCCCCTGCCCTTGCCGCCGCTCATGCTTCGATCGCCCCTGGCAGCGCCAGCGATGTAAGTCAGCAGGCTGCGGATGCGGTCTTTATCGGCCGCAAATTGATGCCGGTCGCACTGGCGATAAAGGTCTCCAGAAAGACGATGCGGATCGTCCGGCAAAATCTCGGTTTCTCTGTCCTTTACAATGTCTGCGCGGTCCCGCTGGCACTGTTTGGCTTTGTCACTCCGCTCATCGCCGCCATTGCCATGTCGATCAGCTCACTGGTCGTAGTCGCGAATTCACTGCGGCTTGCCCGCTCGGCACGGGTGCCGGGCGCATGACCGGGCTGACGTTCCTCATCCCGATCGCTCTCGGAATGGGCGCAATGGGGCTGGCTGTGTTTTTCTGGGCCATGAAGCATGGTCAGTTCGAGGATCTGGACGGTGCCGCGCAGCGCATCCTGATCGATGATGAAGAGGACGGGGCATGAATTGGCCGGGAACGTCGGGTGTCCTTGCGGTAATGTCGCTGATGATTGGCCATCCATCTGAGGAGGGTAGCGTCTTGACGGCGCAGCTATGCGGCGGGGGGAGCATAACCATTCCACTAGGCAATGGGTCTCCCGACGATAAACCGCCTTGCACGGCCAAAGCTTGCCACGCCGCAAGTTGCCGCAAGTCATTTGATCCAAGTCAACGACGCAACGGACACTTGCCGCCATCACGCTGAGCATGTGGACCTATCATTCTGACCTGCTCGAGAAAGCAGTGCCGCGCTACACCAGCTATCCCACCGCCGCCGATTTCGGGCCTATCAACCCTGGAAGTCTGGGCGAGGCGATTGCACGGGCTGACGGAGACGTTTCGCTTTATCTCCATATCCCGTTTTGTGAGAAGATCTGCTACTACTGCGGCTGTAACACCGGCGCCGCCGGAAGACGTGAGCGGGTCGAATCGTATCTGCAGGCGCTTCTTGCGGAATTGACGAGCGTATCCGGTCTCTTGCCCAAATCTGCGCGGGTACGCCGGATCGCTTTTGGTGGTGGCAGCCCCAATGCGATAGAGCCGCACGAATTTCTGGGCCTGGTCGAAGCGATCACAAGTCAGTTCGCCACCGCAGAGGCTATCTGGTCTATCGAACTCGATCCCCGTTCGATGAGTGGGGAATGGGGGGCGGCGATAGGCCATGCGGGTATTACCCGCGCCAGCATGGGCGTGCAGACGTTTGCTCCGCATTGCCAGAGGGCGATTGGCCGCGAGCAATCGGACGCGCTGATCTGCCGTAGTATTGACTGGCTTCGATCAACCGGCGTCACATCGCTAAACTTCGACTTGATGTATGGATTACCCGGCCAGACGACAGCGGACCTTGAGGACAGTCTTGAGTACACGCGGCTACTGGGGGCCGACAGGGTCGCTCTGTTCGGATACGCGCATGTACCCAATCTCGTACCGCGCCAGCGCATGATTGATGCGACTGCGCTCGCCGACAAGGTAGAACGGTTCGGGATGGCTCGGCTCGGGTACGAATTCTTGACCGGCCATGGCTACAATGCCGTCGGGTTCGATCACTTCGCTTTGCCGTACGACGCCATGGCGATTGCCGCTGCCAACGGTACATTGCGGCGCAATTTTCAAGGCTTTACCGATGACTGTTCCGAAGTAATCATCGGCCTTGGTTCGAGTGCGATCAGCGCCTTTCCGGAGCTGCTGGCACAGAATGAAAAGAATAGCGGACGTTACCGGATGTTGGCGAGCCAGGGCCGGTTAACGGCATCGCACGGAATAAATCGTTCGCTCCGGGATCAGCTGAATGGTGCAACGATCGAGAAGCTGCTTTGCCAAGGCTTGGCTGAGATTACGCTTTGTCAAATGCCGCACGTAAGGGGGCGGCTGGCTCCCTTCCTCGAACGCGGCATGGCTACGATCGATGGGATGAAGCTGAAGATAAATCCTGACGGCCTGCCATACGCGCGCAGCATCGCTGGATTGTTCGACACATTCCGCGACGAAAACACGAAGACTTTCAGCTCTGCAATCTGAGCCTCGGCGTCCCGTTATCTATTCGAGCAAAAGGTTCTTGCCCTCAAACCGCGCGACAGCGTGCCTGACGACCTTGTCGAGCGCCTCGTCAGAGAAGAAACCACCGGGGATCAGACATTTGTCGATCAAAACGCGGCGATAGGCGTTGAACGTCGCCAGATCAGGCGGACTGGCCTCAGTCCAGAAACGATGGATCCCTCCCTGGAACGTGACATCGGCGATATCGTAAACGGCTTGACCAAGCGCCACGACCGGGACGCCCATCGCAAGAGCAAGTGTCCCGCTGGTGCTGTTGATCGTCACCATACCCTTCGCTTGTTCGGCGACCGGCACGATATCGCCCCAGCTCATATAATCCACTCTGTCCGCAACACCGAGCATCGCTGCCATCGAACGCGTTTCCTCGCGCCAGTCGCAAACGCCATTGTCCAGCGGGTGTTCCTTGACCAGAAGCCGCGTACCCTCGGGCGCATTTTCCGCGAATGAGCGGATTACCATCATCAGTGCATCGGTCATGCTGGCAAAAGACGAGTGAAGCCGGATCTGCGCATCCGACGCGAGTTGCAGCGGAAATAGATAGTAAGGCACATCGGAAGCAAGGAGATCATCGACGAGTTCTTCCGAACGCTTGCGCCGAGTTTTGCCGCGGGCCAGCTTACGCGCCCAGCCGATGCCTTCGATCAAGGGATGCCACGGCCTGTGGTTCGCCCAGTGCGGATAGTACCAACGGCTCAGGACATCGGCGACGTTGTAAAGCAGCCCTTCCAATGCACGCCGGCGAAAGGACGAAGGCACCTGCTTGTGTTCGGGCACAGGAGGGAGTTTTGCGGCCGTCCTTCGATACCATTCCGGATCGCGCGGCAGCATCGAATGACCGTTCACACCGCCGAGTTCCAGCGTAACCCAATCGGGTCTGATGTAACCTTCCTCGAATACGTGGACGGGAATATGCAATTCGCGGCAAACCGCAGTCGCCGCCATATGGTGCGCGCGGCAATCACCGAACAGGACAACATCAGTTATGTCTTTGTCCGCGATTATCGTGCGCAGCGTGGCGGGCCATTCTTCCAGCGATTTGCGGAAATCGATGCCGCCTGGAAGTCGCCAGAACACGCGATCACCGCCGTTGAAATTGACTTTATAAACCGTGTGGCCTGCATCGATCAGTTCCTGACCTAAACGTCGGAACAGGGGCCCCATCAGCCCTTGCAGCAACAACACGGTGCGAGGAGATCGTGAGCGGCTGCGACGCTCTTGATGTTCGCCATAAAAAGATATGGATCCCTGGCCGCCTTGGTCGCCGCTTCCCAAACTGTTTTCAAAATCGCGCAAACTTTGAGAAATCACTACACTCTATCCTTCAAAGCGCCCATACGCGCCCCGGCTGCAAAAGCGAAGAGCGTCGATTGCGATATGAACGCAAAAAGGTCTAAACGCAGCAAAAGGTTGCTGTATTGCACAGGATCGACATGCGCATACCCCATTTAGTTGATACGATTTCCAAGTGACAGATTTCTTCGCCGGACTGACGATCGTCTTGCTCATTGCCCTGGCGATTAACGCCTACGCTCGCACTGCAGCCCTGATGCGCTTCCCCTCGATCTCCGCCAATTGGTTGATTGTCCTACTCGCGTCGGGTCTCTTCGGCCTGCTCCTCGCGGCAAGTGGCAACGCCAGTTTGGCTGCAATCATCGTGGTTGCAATCCATCTCTTGCTAGTGGTTGCGTCGAGCGCGAAGCGCAGGGTACTCGGCGAGCCGTTGTTGTTTTCCGACCTGGCTTTGGTCGGTGCTGTATTCCGGCATCCACAATTCTATTTTTCGGCACTTGAGCGGTGGCACAAGGTGGCGGGACTTGCTGCTGCGGCAGTCATCGTCGCTGCACTCGTTGTTTTGTTCGAAGAGAACTTGCCGGTTCGTTTTGGCGGATTGGCAGTTGCCGCTCTGTCCGCCCTGCTACTCGCCATGAGTTTGAGAACCGCGACATTCCGAAACCTGGGTAAAGTGCCCGATGTCGAATCCGACGTAGGCGAGTTCGGCCTTGTACCGACCTTGCTGATTTATTGGCTGCGTTGGCGAGCGAAGAACGATCCGCCGAGCAAGCCGGAGAACTCTTGTCAAGAAACCTCGAATTCGGGACACAGCCACGGGCAACCACCTGAACTTGTTGTGGTCGTGCAATGCGAATCCTTTGCGGACCCAGTCGAACTGTTCGGTGACGAGTCGCTTGCGCTGCCTCACCTCGAGAGCGCGCGAGGCGCCGCGCTGCAGTGGGGAGACCTCCTGGTCAGCGGGTTTGGCGCATACACTATGCGGACCGAATATGGCGTACTTTTCGGTCAGGACGAGGAGACGCTCGGGTTTCGCCAGTACGATCCGTACCTGACTGCTATCGGCGATGGCGCGTTTTCGCTGCCAAACAGGCTGGGCGACGACCGCTGGCACAGCCTGTTTGTCCACCCTCACGATATGCGGTTTTATAACCGGCACCAGATCCTGCCGGCGGCAGGATTTTCCGAGCTAGTCAGCGAAAGCGCCTTCGCACCGCCCTCGCCGTCGGAGGGCCGGTATGTGACAGATGCTGCTGTGGCTGAGAAGATCATGGTCCTGGCTGAAAAAGCGACTTCACCCACGTTCATCTACGCCGTGACCATAGAAAACCATGGGCCGTGGGCAGACTCCGGAGGAGATCGCTCTGGCTCGCTGTTGGATCATTACAATAGACTGGTTCGAGCGGGAGATATGATGCTCGGCCAGTTGATTGGCGGCATTTCGGCACGGCGGAAACCCGCTATGCTTGTGTTTTTCGGGGATCATCGCCCGAGCATTCCCGGCTTCAGCGAACCGGGTGGCGATCGCCACACACCGTACGTCATATTGAAAATGGATGAGGATGGGCAGATCATCGCCGGCACGAACCAGCGAAGGGATTTGACACCCGCGCAATTGCACCACGCGGTTCTCGGGTTTGCCCATATACCAGAAAATGCTGCATCGATTAGTTCCTAGGGATCTAGGCTCCTGAGCAGTCGATCACGCAAAACCCTGGGAAGAAGCGAATCCAGGATCCTGAGCATGGCGAATGGCCATGGCGTTACGTAATATCTCCTCCCCTTTTCGGCCGCGTTTGCGATGCGCCGCGCGGCTTCTTCGACGTTTAGCTCCATCGGGCGCCTGCTGGCGCTCGCCCGGGATGCCGCTGTGTCGAGGAAACCGGGTGCAGCAAGTGTGACGCTGACACCACTGGGCTCGACCGCGATACGCAAGGCGTCGGCAAATCTGGCCAAACCCGCTTTCGAACCAGAATACCCAGCTGCGATCGGCAGTGAATGATGACCGGCAGCGGAGCCGATCAGTACAATACTGCCTCGGCCGCGTTCAGCCATCCGCCCCGCGAGCGCAGCGGCCATCGCCGCGGGCGCGGTAAAATTGGTCTGAACAGTCCGCATTACCGTCGACGGGCCTTCAACGAGCTCGCCGGGTGCGCGCGTATCGCCGATGCCAGCCACAAGATATGCGATATCGAAAGTGTTGACGCGGTCCTGCTCCAGAACTGCTTCGACGGCTCCTTCTATGTCGGTCAAATCGTGACTGAAAACGGTGGCGTCAGCGCCCTTATTGCGGACCTTCGAAGCCGTCGCCTCGAGCCTGTCCTGGTTCCTGCCCCACAACATGAGAGAAGCACCCGCGCACGCATGATGCAGCGCGAGCGCAGAGCCCAATTCGCCGGACGCTCCGGTCAGAAGAAACCTCGAAAATTCATGGCGATCGCTCATACCGTGACCATTGCGCCACATAGATGTGCAAGTGAGTGGCCAATACTATACACTTTAACGCTTGATCCTTGACATTTCGCACCCTTTTCTGTCGTAACGAGGGTGCTATGAAAGTGCCTACAGCCGAAGAAAAACGACTGATTATTTTCGAGAACCCGTTGCTCGAAAAGATGACAGTCACGTCTATTGGCTGGTTCGCCGTGATTTGGGCGACCTTGCTGCCATTGCTCGCTTTTGCGGGATGGGGTTCCGCTTCGCCAATTGTAGCCGCAGGGATCTCCGCCTTCGGTTTGCTGAGCTGGAGCCTGTTCGAGTATGTCGCGCATAGACACATCTTCCATTGGGACCCAGATTGGCTTCCTGCCAAACGGATGATGTTCGCCATTCACGGAAACCACCATGTTCAACCGGCCGATCATTTGCGCAATCTGATGCCGCCGATTGTCAGTGTCCCTGTCGGCTTGCTGATCTGGGGTCTTGCGTATGCAGCGGCGGGCATTGCCGGGACGTGGTTCTGTCTCGGCTTCATGGCAGGCTATGTCGCTTACGATGTCACGCACTATGCCTGTCACCAATGGCCGATGCGCGGCCCGATTACAAAGTTGATAAAGCAGCATCATATGCGTCATCATTTCGTTGCCAACGATGGCAATTTCGGGGTCGCTTCGATATTCTGGGACAAAGTCTTTGGAACGCGAGTTGATGGTGTGTCGGGGCGGGCTCATGTTGCCGAGGACTCCGGTCACCTGGCAGAACCCGCCGAGTAAACCTCCCATCATCGCGCTGCGGCATCTATTACCCGTTCCGCGATCGACATGTGGCCGCTCCAGTCAGGAGTTACCCACCCTTTGAGGCGATCAAGCTGCGTCTGCCGCGATGGATTGTCCCCAGCGTAGTTGAGCACTGCCTGCCGCCACGCAGGACCATCGAGTGGATTCAGATATTCCGGCACGTCCAACCCGACTTCGCGATGGGCGGCAATGTCGCTCGCGATAACCGGTGTACCCACCGACAGAGCTTCCGCAACCGGCATGCCAAAACCCTCGGCGAACGACGGCATCAGCAGGGCGTTTGCTCCCCGTAGCATCGCGGCCAGTTCACGATCCCCGCAGCGATTTACCTCCTCGACGTGCCCTTTTAGAGAGGGGCTGCGATCGAGCAGGTCAAGGACCTGCTCGTTTTCCCAACCACGCCGACCGATAACGATAAGCCGCGGAACCTGATCGGCAGCCAGCGTCGCGGCCATGTCACGCCAAATATGTAGCAAAAGCAGATGGTTTTTGCGCGGCTCGATCGTGCCAAGGCAGACGAAATATGGCTTGCCATCTGCAAACCGGTGCGGAGCTGCCTCGGCGATCGGATGCGTGCCAAGTAATGCGGGATGGATGGGAGGAACCGGTTTGTTCCGCCGCTCGATCCAACCCTTAAATGACTGGCCTGTCGCTTCCGAATTCACGATCACCGCATGCGCCAGTTCGGCAATTGTCGCCATCCGCGCTTCATGCAGCTCGGCTCCCCCCGGGCGCGCATATTCAGGATACTCGATCGGGATCAGATCATGCACCATGCAAACAAATCGCGCCTTTTCCCCGGCGAGAATTTTTCGCACCTTAGCAGTCCCGATCAAATGATGTGGTGACACTTGGACCAGGACATCGGCCGACCCGACCCCCGCCCGCTTAGGAAGAAGGCGGCGCATCCAGGGCAGCACGGATGGGAGCGATCTCTGCCCTCGCTGTGCTGTGGTGTCGGCCCAGCGACGGTCCAGCTCATCCAGATAGGCCGTGGCTGTTTCGTAGGAAATCCTCCCATATATTCCCGAAGGATGTACCGCAGCAAATCCCAGCTCCGCGCCATGACTGTCCATCAGCCCGCGTGCATACGCCATTTCGACCCGGTCGACGCCTGACGGACTGGAATGGCGAACCCTCGAGATAAGGCGCGAAATGTCCAATACGACACGGGTCATGTGTCCGCCTTAAAACCGGATTGGCTGCGAAACCGCGTCATAACCTTGCCTTGAAAGCGGCGGATCGGCTCGACCCAGCTTTGACGGTTCGGCATTTGCTCTCCTGCCATGCGCTCAACGAGAACTTCCGGCGGGCACGGCAGGCCTGTGACGGGATCGAGATAGCGCGGATAAAGTAGCAAAACCCCGGCGACCAGTTCGTCTAATGTTAGCACACGCCCCCTTCGCTCCGGCACCTGGCCGAAATCTTTAGTCAGGCCCCATCCGGCATAGAACGGTGTTCCGTGGCAGAACACTTCACGCCCGCGCAAGAGCGCCTCGAACCCGGACAGGGACGTGAGCACATGGACCGCATCAACCGCGTCGAGCAGGTCCGCCATCGTCTCTTTGCGAACGATCCTGTCCGCGAATTCGAGGGCGTCGGCGTCGGACACTGCGCCTTTCCTATGGCCGGCATCGACATCGGGATGCGGACGCCACAGGATTTCAGCACCGGGTTCGAACTGTCGCACTCGCTTCAAGACTTCGAGGTTTGAGATCAGCCCTCCGCCCCCGTGCACCACCGACATATCGTCTTCGACCTGGCCCGGGACCAGAACAACGCGATTTCCGGCCAGCCGGGGAGCAACGTTCGTGTCGCTCTGCGACCCTTGAGCGTATTTGCTGATCCGTTTCTCCACGATCATCGTTCGCAATTTGCGGGCGCGGTCGAGCAACCCGTCAGTAAATTCGGTCGTGGCAAGAATGTCCTCGAGATCGGAAGGGCCGCTGGGATCGTAATGGATACCGCGGCGATCGACGATCACTGATGAGGGTGGGACGAGATTCGTGCCCAGACCCACGGAACGAACGAAGCCATCCTCAATTCGGACCAGCGGAATTTGTCGCCTGTGTGCCTCGCCCACCAAAGAGGCGGATATCCGCGAGGGCCAGATGGCGAGAGCGCCGCCGGCCGCTTCGGCGGCGTTGAGCGCCCGCGATGCATTCGATACGATGCGAAGCGACACATTCGGGACCCAGAGAAATCGACGAATTTCATCACGCTTCCACCAGCTGATCCCGCAGGCCGCGACGATTTTCTGAGATGCCAACCCGCGATTGGCATCAATGGATCTGCGCCAATCGGAAAGCAACTGAGCCGCGGCAAGCGGGTCTAACCAGCCGGCTGAAAACGGGTCGGGCACGGGTTGCGACAACTCCTGCGCTGCAAGGTCCATCAATGCATCACTGTCATCTCCAGGACTTCCGAACCTTCCCGCTGACACCACCTGAACTGGTATTCCGGTGATGGCCGCCAGAGCCACCCATTCGTCGTCGCCGTGCGCTATCAACCGTTTTGTCCGAGACAGCACTGACCATGGGTCTCTATCAGATGGACAGTCGAAGCTGGATTTGTCCAAAGCACCGCGCGAGCTTTCGCAGGCAATGCAAAGTGTGGTGTGGTCGCGCATTTCTGCGCGCGATTCCGCAGCTTCATCGCTGGTGCGGGCGCGGATCACGACGTCGACCGATTGGCTCATCTCAGCTGGTTCAGCCCAGAATGCGCCGCCAACCCTGCCCTCGCATATTGCGCCAAATAGTCTCGCACGCGCCGCACCTTCGACAGGCTCGGCCTTCGGGGCATCTTCACGCTCTGCGGTCAAGCGTGCCCCGGGAAACGGGGGCATGCGAAGCAGCGGATCGGATGCGCCATTTGCCGGCAAAGTCACGGCCTCACGCCCCAATCGCCAAGGCATAACTTTCCGACGTCATCGCGCGCGATCACGCCGTATCCCCCCGTCGGGAGCTTGAGAGATCCCAGCTTCTTTGCTGCATCCCGCAAAGCAGGATCAGCGAGAAGCGCAAACCGGGCAGCCCCATTGCTGGTGACCAGCAGTGTCGCTCCATCGGCGTTCGAGGGAGCGCTGAAGAGATCGCGCCATGCGGAAAGCCGGGCTTCCGGGTCGACAATCCAGTCTGGCGGAACTCGCCCGGCTTCATCCCATGCAGCCAGAGCATCCGTCCCGATACGCTCGACAATCTCGTCTTCGGTTCTGCTTTCATCGGGGCCATGATCGATCTCCCGGAGAAAGGGCGCGAATTCGGGTTCGGGAGATACGGAGACTTGAGAAAGCACCGCTTCGGCGGTCTGCCTGGTCCGGGCAAGCGGCGATACCAGAACTCTGCTGAATTCCCATTCCAGTTGAGCGAAATGCCTGCCAAGCGCTTCGGCTTGCTGCACCCCTCGTGCGGTCAAATGCAAATCAGTTCGCGCTCCGATCCGCCGCGGCTGTTCGCCGGATTCAAAAGTATTGCCGTGACGGATGATGACGAACATGGGCTGGCTTTTAGCGGCTGCCGCGCTCACCGCAATCGCTACTGTCATGCAGGGTAAGGATCGCCCGTTTCCTTGATGGCGGCCTCGGCCAACTCGAGATCGGCAGGCGTATCGATCCCGGAGAGACCGTGCTTCTGAGGACTGACCGGGATCGTGGCGATCCTCTTGCCATGTTCCATGAACCGCAATTGCTCGAGCCCCTCCAGCACTTCGTACCTTCCTGGCGGCGTCCTGACGAACCAATCGAGCGACTGCATCGTGTATGCATAGAGGCCCAGATGCTGCCACACGGGCGAGAACCGCTCGGCGTCTCTCAGCGCATGCTCATTGCGAAGCGCTGGAAGTATCGTCTTGGAAAACCACAGCGCCCGGCCATTCTCGTCGCGAAGACAGGTCGTGCCGCTGAACGGTGCTTTTTGTTTGTGAACCCGGAGCCGGTCAAGTCGGTCCCAATCCAGCTGATAAACCGGGGTTGCCACCTCCGCTCCGCCTTCGCGCAGCACTTCGACGAGAGCAGCGACGGTATCGTACGGGATGAAGGGAGCATCACCTTGCAGACAGATTACCCGTTCCGGCGCCTTGTCCATTTGCGAAGCGGCAGCGTGCGTCCGGGCGGTACCGGAGTCGAGCAATGGATCGGTGAGGACAACGTCCGACCCGATCTCTTTTGCATGAGCGCCAATGCGCTCATCATCGGTCGCCACGACTACGGCGCAGTTCTGCACCTGCGATGCAGCTTTCCGAGCATTTGCGACCACGCGTTCAAGCAGGGTTCTGCCAGCCAGTTTCAGCAACGGTTTTCCCGGCAGTCGGGTCGAGCCGTACCGCGCGGGAATTACTATGAGGTCTTTTTCGGGCAAGCTCATCGCTGGTAGCTACCATGCCTTTACGGCATGCAGCACCCAAAAATCGCGATCAAGCGATGCCGAGCTTCACGAGGTCGTGCATGTGCACGATGCCGACGAGTTTACCCTTGTCGGTTACGAACAACACCGACACGGCATTATCGTTCATCAACGACAATGCCTCGACGGAAAGCATGGACGGGTCCGCGGTAACGGGTCTCGGCGACATGTGCCGTTCGATTGCATCATCAAGATCATGCAACGCGATCGAGCGCCGAAGATCGCCATCGGTGAATGCGCCGACCAATTGCTCGTTGGTATCGACTACCGCCGTACAGCCATAACGCTTCCGGCTCATCTCGATCGTAGCGCTGCGCAGGGACGCATTAGTCGCAACTTTCGGCACCGCATCTCCCGTACCCATCACCTGGCTGAGCGTTGTAAGGCTCGCACCAAGCTGTCCACCGGGATGGAATGCGCTGAAATTCTGCGATGAAAATCCACGCGCCTGAATGAGCGCCACTGCCAGCGCATCGCCCAGAACCATCTGCATGGTAGTCGATGATGTCGGCGCCAACTCGTTCGGGCACGCTTCCTTCACGACAGGCAGAGCGAGGCAGATATCGGCCGCCTCACCGATCCAGCCATCGGGATTGGCTGTCGCCGCGACCAGCGGAATACGGTTCAAACCGCAAAAATTGACTATGTCTCCGAGCTCGCGCGTGGTTCCCGACCAAGAGATTGCAAAAACCAGATCGTCACGCGAAATCACTCCAAGATCGCCGTGACTGGCCTCGCCAGGGTGCAGGAACAAAGCTGAGGTGCCCGTCGAGCAGAACGTCGCGGAAACCTTCCGCGCGACGTGTCCGCTTTTGCCGATGCCGGTCACGATAATGCGACCCTTGATAGAGGTGAACGCTTCAACTGCTCGCTCAAAAGCATCGCCGAGATCTGTTTCGGCGAGAGATCGCTGAAGGTCTTTCAGCCCGTCCATTTCGACCTCAAGTGTCTTGATGGCAGAGGTCAGGTGGCCTGAGGTAAGGGTATCGTTAATCATCGAGGGGATTTTCTGTAACACTCTGGCAATTTAGTTTTCGAAGGTTATTTAAGCCTTAAAGTCACGCTAGGGCAGGTATAGAGCACTCGCCCGCCCACCGCGGCATTGTCAAGGCACCGAAAGTCAAAAGCTGTGTTGCCGGGCTGCAGCCTGTAACACTTGCGACGAACTGTTGAAAAATTGACACATGTTCGCGCCCTGGAAGGAATTCAAGCCAATGAAACTTTGTGGCCGCAAAGTAACAGGAAGCAGCCCGCTTTTCGTGATTGCTGGCCCGTGCGTCATCGAAAGCGAGCAACACTCGCTGAAGATCGCCGATACGCTTGCCGGGATCGCCGAACGGCTGGAAATCTTGCTAATATTCAAGAGCTCGTTCGACAAGGCGAACCGTACTTCCGGGGACTCCTTTCGGGGCCCCGGGCTAGAGGAAGGTCTGAAAATCCTCGAAAAAGTGCGCGGCGAAACCGGGCTGCCTGTGCTGACTGACGTGCATGAGCCATCTCAGGTCGCGGCCGTCGCAGAAGCCGTCGATGTGCTCCAGACCCCCGCGTTTCTCGCACGGCAGACCGATTTCATTGCAGCGGTGGCGGCTTCCGGAAAACCGGTAAACATCAAGAAGGCACAGTTTATGGCGCCCGCGGACATGCAGAATGTCGTCGCGAAGGCGCAGAGTGCGGCGAAGGCATCCGGCCATGACCCCGACAATTTCATGGTTTGCGAGCGCGGCACGTCATTCGGCTACAACACTCTCGTCTCGGATATGCGCGGCCTTTCGATCATGGCGGAGACTGGCTGCCCGGTCGTATTCGACGCAACCCATTCGGTGCAGCAGCCTGGCGGCCTTGGATCGCGCTCAGGCGGTCAAAGCGAATACGTGCCACTGCTCGCCCGTGCAGCGGTTGCGGCAGGTGTGTCGGGCGTATTCATGGAAACCCATGATGATCCCGCTTCGGCACTGTCCGACGGACCGAATGCGCTTCCGCTCGAGAAGTTCGAAAGCTTGGTGACCAATCTCATGGCTATCGACGAGATTGCGAAGTCCGCGCTCAAGTCGGATGCTGAGGGCGGCTGACCATGAGCTTTTTTGAGAGCGCCAAGGCGGTTCTCCTGGCGCCGATCCGTGTTCTACAGCTTGGCACGTCAGCCAAGAGCTTCCTGGACCATCCCTTGATCGGTTCGGAACGATTGAACCGTATGGGCCTTCATCGGGCCAGGGTCCGCGCGGCCGACGCGCTTTGCCGGGCGCGGCGGCGGCGCCTCGCGCGGCATGTGCGCGCGGAATGGAAAGAGGCGTTCGATCGCGACGGGTTCGTGGTCGTTAAAAACGTCGTGCCCGAGGATGATTTCGCTGCATTGCGCGCCGCGATTCTGGAAACCGAATGGCCGGCGCGGGAAATGCGCCAAGGAGATGCAATCACGAGGCGTATCGCGATCGATCCCGATATGCTCGCCGAGGTTCCCGCCTTGAAGCGCCTGCTCCGCCGCAAAGACATCAATGCGCTGTTCCACTACGTCGCAAGCTTTCGCACGACCCCATTGCATTACATCCAAACGATCGTCTCGAGGTCTGGCGACGAAGGCCCGGATCCGCAGCAGGAGGTTCACGCGGACAGCTTTCATGCTTCAATGAAAGCCTGGCTATTCCTCAACCGGGTAACCGAGGATGACGGACCATTCACGTATGTGCCCGGCTCGCATCGCTTCACCCAGGAGCGGTTGGATTGGGAACACCAAAGGAGCCTTCGCGATCCGCAGTCGATCGATCGACTTTCGGCCCGCGGATCGCCTCGCGTGGATAATGCTTCGCTTGCTGAAATGAACCTTGGCAAGGCCGAACCCCTGCCGCTTCCCCCGAACACTCTGGTCGTTGCGGACACCGGCGGCTTCCATGCTCGCGGGCCCTCTCGGAAGCCCGGGGCACGAGTGGAGATCTGGTCGTATGCGAGGCGAAACCCGTTCTGGCCGTGGACCGGCGGGGACTTTCTCAGCCTGCGCGGAGTGGCCGAACGGCGCGTCGGCTGGCTCTGGTCGTTCCGTGACCGCTTCGAGGACCAGATCGGCCAGCCTTGGCAGCCCGTCGGGAAACGCCGCCCATCCGAAGACTGAGCGCGGCGCCTCCCGAACCTCTTCCCGATGCGCTAGTTCTCTAGATTGTTGGCCACAGCGGTTGCCGTCACGATTGGCGTGAAAAGCTGACCGATCGTCTGGATCAATCGCAGGGGCTGATTAGATGCGGAATTTCCGAAATAGAGCACATCATCGTCGCGCAAGGAAAACTGCTGCGCGAGGAAAAACGTCGGTGTCTGCATCATGTTGAAATGGTAGACTGTCGGCTGCATCCCGTCTTCACCGGCATAGCGGAACAGAAAAATGGCCTTGGGGTTGCCAGCATTTGCATTGGGCCCGCCAGCCATGGCAATCGCTTCGACGACGCTCATCTGATCGCGCATGAAAGGCAATTGCTGTACTCGGCCCGATGCACCCAGAACGGAGAATGTCATCGGCTCCGCCAATACGGTCAGGCGATCACCCGGATACGCGCGCAGGCCATTATAGGCACCCGCCATGACATCGCTCAGACGAAGCCTCGCTGTATTCTCGCCTCGCTCGACGAGAAGCACCAAATCCTTCGCTTCGCCGCGATAACCGCCCGATAACGCAATAGCGTCTGCGAAGCTCTCGCGATTGGTCCGAAGGACAAGCCGCCCCGGTACGGCAACCTCTCCTCCGACGATGATCGAATTGCCCACAACTTCTTCGAGACTGACAGAAACCTGCGGATCCTGAGAAAGGCCACGGAGCCCCAGACGGATTTTTTCCTGCACGTCCGTAACCGTGTTTCCGAGCACGAAAATGCGGCCGACATACGGGATTTCGATCATTCCGTTATCATCCACGCGGCGAGGTGGAAGCTCCTGCGCGCGAACGGATGGATCGAATACGCCGGAATCTCCGGACGCTCGACCCTGACCTGCAAAAAGCGATACACCCGCTTCGAAGATTGTGATCGAGAGCAAGTCGCCCGGTCCGATCATGTCAGAAGGCGGCGGATCGCGATCGGGCAGCTGCAACGCCGCAGGAACGACGGGCGCAGGTACAGCGGCAATTGAATCGACCGGTACAATGTCGATGTTCAACCCGGTGTCCTGCGCTTCTTCCGCAGATTCCTTGATCTGGCCGCCAGTGGGGCCACTCGAGGGAAGGGTCGCGCATGCGCCAAGCGAAAAGAGCGCAATTGTCGATAAAAACAATTTGAGTTTCATGATGAATTCGTTCGAGATTAGCGTATGGGACGCTCCTCTATCGAAGAAGCAGTGTCAGGCCTAGCCCGTTGCAAAACAAATTCAAACAGCGAGCCGCTGCTGATGCACCTCACGGCGGACCGATACCGCGCTTGAGGGACCTGCTTTTGCTGATTGCGACCAGGCCCGATCGGTTGATAGCGGTCGGTTGGTGGAAGCTTATCGGGAAGAAGCTCCGCGCGCGGTATCGGTTCGAAGATGCGATCGCCGCGATGCCTTTCGCTCACGAACGCTGGTTGCACGATTGTGGACAAGTCGACCGGGCTGAGATCGAGGCGGCCAAGGACCGCGGGCGGACGATCACGATCTGCGTACATCTTCACCTCTCCGGAGAAGATGACGCCGAGAAAGTGCGCGCAACGCTTGCGTCAATTCGCGATCAGAGCGTTCCCGGCACCAAGGTCCTGATTACGAGCGAGGAAGGCGCAACCGGCCTATCCAACCGGCAACCCGGTGGTCACATATTCGTTGGCACTGGCAACAGCCGGGCAGACGGCGTGCGCGCCGCGCTTCTGAAAGCACAAGAGGTTGGGATCGAGTGGCTCATCCCTGTTGCTGTCGGCGATGCCCTGCCCCGCCATGCAGTCGCGGCTTACACGGCCCATGTCCTGCGACACACAGGTAATCTACTTCCTGCAGTGCTGTACGGTGACCAAGATGAATTTTCACCCAGGTTCCAGAGCGCCAATGCCTGGTTGAAGCCGGAATTCGATCGCCGGATGCTGTGGTCGCAAGACTACGTGAGCCGCGCGTGCGCATTGCTCGTCGGTGCGACTTTGCCTGTGATCCAGGGAGAGGTCGACCGGATGCCGCAAACCCTGTTCGAGCTCATCGCGATTTTGGCAATCAGTCTACCTGATGGCGGTGTTGAGCACGTACCGAGGGCCACCGCACGCACCGCGTCCGGGCAATGGTGCGTCGAAGCCCCATCGCTCTTGGCGGCCATCGGCGGCACGGTTGCAGGCTTCGACACCATCGAATCCGGCCCATTCGGCACCGTTCAGTTGCGCTGGCCCCTGCCCGCAACCCATCCACTAGTGAGCATCATAGTCGCCACCCGCGACCGGGTCGAGCTACTCAAACCCTGCGTCGACGGCGTGCTGAACGACACCGATTACTCCGAGATCGAAGTGATCATCGTGGACAACGATAGCCGCGATTCTGAAACGCTCGAATACATGGAAAGCGCGGCGCGCGATCACCGCGTTCGCGTGGTGCGCTGGCCGCATCCTTTCAACTATTCGGCGATCAACAATTTCGGTGCGACCTTCGCTTCCGGCGAGTATTTCTGTTTGCTCAACAACGATATCGAAATCGTCGAGCCGCAATGGCTGACCGAACTCTTGCGCGAAGCATCGCGGCCGGGGGTCGGGGCCGTCGGCGCCAGATTGCTCTATCCCGACCGGTCAATCCAACATGCCGGTGTCGCAATTGGGATCGGAAACGCAGCCGGCCATGCGCATCGCGGCCTAATCGAAGGCGATCCCGGTTATTACGCGCAAGCTCTCGTCGCACGCGGAGCAAGCGCCGTGACGGCAGCGTGCCTGTTGCTCGCAAAGGAGCATTTCGACGCGGTTGGCGGACTCGATGAGGAGCATCTTGCCGTCGCGTATAACGACGTCGATCTCTGCCTGAAGCTGCGCGAGCGTGGCCTCCAAAACATCTACACGCCGGCAGCGACGCTCATCCATCACGAAAGCAAATCGCGCGGTCAGGATTACGCGCCTGAAAACCTAGAGCGTTTCTTAAAAGAACTTGAATGCTTCCAGCAGCGCTGGAACACCCGTGACGTCATCGATCCGTGGCATCATCCCGCACTCAACCGAAGCAGTGAAGTTTACCGCTAAGGCGGCGATAGCAGTCGGGAAGGCTTTGATATTTTGTTTTATCACTGAACTTTGTCTGCTGGTTTCCCAACCTCATGGTCCAAGGCAACAAATCTTCCTTTAACTGTCTGGGCTCAAGCGTGTCAGCGTCGCCGCAATTCGTTCGGCCGCTTTCCCATCCCCATAGGGATTCATAGCCCGCGCCATCGCGGTGTAGGCGTCGTCATCATTCAACAGAGTGAGAGCAGCATCGCGAATTTTGTCGGTGTCAGTGCCCACGAGGCGAACCGTGCCCGCATCCAACGCCTCTGGTCGCTCTGTCGTGTTGCGCATGACCAGGACCGGTTTGCCAAGCGACGGAGCTTCCTCT
The DNA here is from genome assembly GCF_019204025.1 of Erythrobacter ani. GTDB lineage: Bacteria > Pseudomonadota > Alphaproteobacteria > Sphingomonadales > Sphingomonadaceae > Erythrobacter > Erythrobacter ani. The sequence continues at coordinate 443,999 of NZ_JAGSPB010000002.1, read as the reverse complement.
TGGACCCCGCCCGAATCCGTGATGACGAAGTGAGAGCGTCGCATGAGCCAGACAAACGGAAGATATTCCTGCGGTTCGATCAAATGAACGTCCGTAGTATCGCCCAGGATGCGGTTCACCGGTGCCTGAACATTCGGGTTGAGATGGACGGGATAGACGATTTGCGCATCTCCGTGATCGCTGATCTCCTTCAACGCGCGACATATGTTTTCGAACCCTTCGCCGAAGTTCTCGCGGCGATGTCCGGTTACGAGGATCATCCGGCGCCCGTCTTCGATGAAAGGAAAGCGTGCGCGCAGATCGCCGTCGAGCGCTTTGTCTGAGTCCAAACTGGCAACCACCTGATGCAAGGCATCGATGACTGTGTTCCCAGTCACGACAATGCGCGTATCGTCTACATTTTCAGCAAGAAGACTCTGGCGTGCCGTTTCGGTCGGTGCAAAATGCAAATCTGCAAGACGACCGACGATCATCCGATTGGCCTCTTCCGGCCACGGTTCGTACATATTGCCGGTGCGCAACCCTGCCTCGACATGCCCTACAGGCACTTGCGCGTAAAAAGCCGCGAGAGCGCCCGCCATCGTGGTAGTCGTGTCGCCATGCACAAGGAGACGATCGTAATTTCCATCCTTCAGCACATCTCGCAAGGCCATGATGATATTTGCAGTTATGTCGGTGAGATCCTGTCCGGGCTTCATGACGTCCAGGTCGAAATCCGGTGAAATATCGAAGAGCGAAAGCACTTGGTCCAGCATTTCACGATGTTGAGCAGTTACGCACACATCAAGCTCAATACCGGGAGCGCTTCTTAGCCGGTGAACAACCGGCGCCATCTTGATCGCTTCCGGACGGGTGCCGAAAACCATGAGAACCTTCACATCGAATCCTTAGCCGAGAATTTGCCTTGCAAAACGCGCCCTGCCAATTTCAGCCAGACAACGAGTGGTGATGTTCGATACGCTTGTCGCTTCATAAAGGGTTTTGACGGCACGGTGTATCGATGCCTCCATCGCTCTTACGTAGATTGCTCACAGAGTGGTGTGCGGCGACAGTTAGACCAAAGTGCGATCCATAGAGTTTCATGCCAAATGGTCCGTAGTTCGATTTCACCTACTGTTGGCACGTCAAGACTTTGAAGCAAGACTAAGATACCGGTTGCGACTCAGGAAAGACACGATGGTCATACTCACCGAATGATTGATGGCTAGCTGCCAAGCGATCATATCACGGTGGAAGTGACGTTCTCCGTATGGGGGCACAAGCGAGTTGGCACCGGGAGAAGGATCACTGAATTTCTGGTAGGTAAATAGCGCCAAGTACACATGAGACCATTTGCTTAGCAGAAGCCAAGTGAACCAAATGGGAAAGCCCAGCTAGTCGTTTTGAGCGTTCCGCACGCGAGCTGAGTCCAAACATGAGGAATCAATTTACAAAACACACGGGATGCGAGATCGATAAAGGGAAGATCGGAACAGAATGTGCTTGAACGATCTACGTTTTGAGAGGGAAAGTGCTTTGAACCATAATGTGAAAATTATCGGATAATGGCTGAGAATAACGATGGTGTTGACGGTGATTTTACCACCACTGGAAAGTCGGCAACAGAGCTTGATTGCTTGCGATCAGAACTAGGCGAATTGCAATCAAAATTGGAGGCTGCTCAATCAGAGCTAAATGAAAACGCGCGCGTAATCTTGGAATTGAAAGAGCAGCTGGCTACAAACGCTCGAAATAATGCGGCGAAGCTGACTGAGATTAACGAAAGATATGGGGAGCTTCGCACGGATCATGCTAGACTAGGACAGAAGCTTCTATGCAAAGAGAAAGACTTTCACCAATATACGACCCAGCATGAAGACAGTAAATTGCGTGACCATATCTTAGTTCAGCTGAAAAAGTCCCAATTCCAATTTCAAAAAGCTTTAGGACGTCCCTTCTTTTTAAAAATGCGCCGGCGCGCCGAAACAAGAATAAAGAACGACGCGGAACTTGTGGCTTCTTCCGGATTTTTCGATACCGAATGGTACTTGGCAAGCAACCTGGACATTCAACAAGACGATGTCGATCCGGTTTGGCACTTCGTGACTTCCGGAGCATATGACCTTCGCGATCCAGGGCCGCGATTCAGTTCCTTCAAGTATCACAAGGCCAACCCGGACGTCACGGACGAGGGCATACCGGCCCTGTTGCACTACCTGCGAAATGGGCGCCTCGAAAATCGCTCAGTCTTCAAGGTCGGCGACCTTATCTAATGCTCGATGCCTAGTCCGAGATCTTGAGTGGGATCAGTCAAACAACGCAATCAGCCTCCTGTACGAACCGGACACGGATCCAACTGTATCGAACTAAGCCAAGGCGCTGGCTTGGATCATCTCGGCCCTCCGCCGGCATGCGTCGCTCATCTTGCGAAGTTGCATCCGTGCAGCATCCAATGCGAGAACCGCATCAACTATCCACGAAACAGAATCCGGCGGTATTACGATACCGGTCTCACCGCTCACGACGAGGGTCGGCGGCGCCCCTCGATCATAACAGATCACAGGTCGCCCGGCTGCCATAGCTTCCGCAACGGTGCGCCCGAAGCTCTCGGCAAACTTTGAAAGGCTCAGCACGACGTCCGCCTGACGGATGGCGTCCTTGGGGTCAGTTGCGTACCCCATGACCTCAACGTTCGATGGGAGCGGTTCCAGTGCAGACAAGTCGGATGTTGGCGGCCCGAATATGAGAAAACGGATCGGCTGCCCCATCCATGCAATCGTCTTGGCTGCGGCGACAAATTCCCTGATACCTTTCTTTTCGATATTGCTACTTATCAAGGCAAATTTGAGAACAGTGCCCGGCTTATAGGGCAAATCGAATAGTGAGCCGTCTACGGCGTTTGGCCTGACGGTACATCGTTCCCGGCAATTGAGCCATTCTAGAACCGGCACAGACGGCATTATAAACCGATCTACCTGATCGAGTAAGTCCTGGCGTAGAGCTTCGGCGTTCATGCTCAAGGTGCGACACAAAGGCATGTCTTCAGCTGGGAGCTCGCGGACGTACATTACGCTCGGAACAGCCTCTGCCCGAGCAGCCAATAGCGGTGCTTCCAAAACGACCGTATTTACATGCACCTCATCCGGCCGGTACCTGTCAATCATCGCACGGATCGCTTCTACCGTCGTGGAATTGGCGGGATGCAATCCGTTACGCCAAGTTTGAGGTAAGATTTCGACTGCGGCACTAATTGCACGTAGTCGGTCGAAGTATTCGCGGCTTGGCATACTCGGCAGCACAACCACCGGTGCAAAACCGTCGCGTACCAAGCGGGCGACAACATCAAGAAAGCTGCGCTCCGCACCGAAGAGAGTTCGGCCTGCCGTGTGGGCAAAAATGAGAATTACAGGCGTATCGGGGAGCAATTCAGCGAGTGCACCTTCAAACTTGGGAAGCCCGTTCCCGTCCTCTCTGTCCATTTTGATATGCTCGAGAAGAGGGTTTGTATTGGCGTCCAATTGGTAGGCCTCGCGATAGGCGCTCGTGCTGAACAATGGCCCAGGATCGCGCCCTTCTTCGGCGCCCGTTTCGAGATAGTGACGCGCGGCGCTTATTCCGGATTCCAGAACGTCAGGATAGGCAATCTGATACCATTCCTCGTCCAATAGCCCAGACGTCGATAGCAGATCATAATCGCTCGCAGGGCCTTCAGGGTCGCCCAGCGCTATTGCTTCTGGAATGCGGAAAGGTCGATGGGGCGGGCATCGATCTAGCTGCAATTCGCTCGCCTCAGCGGCTTGACCATGCCAAGCATGCGCTGCCTCATTGTAGTCCCGCCTTATACCTCCAAACTGCGTACGAAAATGCGTCGCGCTCTGGCTTGTCAGCGATTCAGGCAATGTTCGAGCAAATGAAAGCGGCACCCCTCGACATACTTCTCTGATTGCATTGGCGCCGAAAGCAGAAAGGATACGATAATAATACTCTGTGTCAGCGTTGACTCTGACACGATCCCAAAAACCCAGTTCTTCCCTTAACTCAGCCCTGATCATCAACGATGAAACGTTGCGGTGAATCCAACTCTCCTCCACGCGCCAGAGGGTCATTTCAAGTTCACTACCCGCGCGTACCCAGTGTGAGACTGATGCCTTCAGCGTCCTGTCAGCGATCAACGGGAGGACTTGCTCTTCTATCTTTTGTGGATGCGACCAGTCGTCAGAGTCATGCACTGTGACAAACTCTCCTCGGGCCTCTGCAAAGCCCTGGTTCCGCGCAAGATACGCACCTTGGTTCTCGCCGAGGTCGATGACCCTAATTCGTTCGTCTTGAAACGCAGCCCCGCGGGCAACAGAAAGGCTTTCGTCCGACGAACCGTCATTCACGAGAAGAATTTCAAGATTTCGCCAGCTTTGCGCCTGAAGTCCTTCAATTGCTGTGGACAATTCATTAGCCGCATTAAAGACTGGGACAATGACGCTGACTAACGGATTGCCGCTAATATCGCGGCGCTGGGCGGAGTGTGGCATACCTTTCAGTCGATCAAATAGATTGCCCTCACCCCCGCAGAGCGTGACTGCAGCAAGCCCAGATCGAGAGAACATTTCGCTAAGGATCACTGAGAGGTCGTCAAGGCTCGCTCCCTCCGCCTTGGCCAGCAAGAAACGAGCTAGATGAAAATCGCTTGTCTCAGCAAAACGTTTGACACCTTTTTCAAAGATTGACTGCGCTGCAGCGAGTTCGCCACATTTGAGAAACAAATCCATAGCGAGAAGAAAAGGGCCTGGATGCGCTATCGCTTGGATTTGGTCAGTATGAGAATGAAACGCGAGAATTGCATGGCGAGCGCTCTCGAAATCCTGGAGTTCGAAATACCAACGGGCCAGTACCCAGCCCGCGGCAGCCCGCTCTGTGACCGGTCCGTGATCGAGCAAGGCCCTTAAACGCGGTAGGGCACGATCTCGGTAACCACGCCACAGCAAATGCTCCAAATGAAGAGCATGCACCTTTTTCGTGGGATCAACACCATCACTATGCTCCGACTGCAACCATTCGAAACTATCGGTTTGTTCGAACCCAGAACCCTTCGATTTCTGTCTCGAGTTCAACGCTCGCCCCCGTCAACCAAGCGGCCGACCTTCAGAAATTCCAATCTCCGCGTAGTGAACCAGTGCGGGCCAACTCGCCAAGGCGGCGTCTGGATTTGCGAGATAATAATCCATTGTGTTAAAGTTTGGTCCTGGATCACGCCCTTCGAACGCTCCGACACGCACATAGTGTTCCGAAGATTCGAATTCGCTCAGATCAATTTCTTGATAAGTGTCTTGATACCATTCGTGGCAGAAAAGCTCACTGTTTCTTACGAGCTCGCATTGACGGACTATTGAGGGCAATCCCTTGGCAGGCCCATTATTCGCGACCGCATACATGGAGTGGATCAACCCGATCTCCAATTTATGTCTGTACGTCAGATCGGCGATCTCGGAACGTAAAATCCGCTGTATATCTAAATCGTATTTATGGTCAGCCGGCATCTTGACTCGCAATCGCTTCAACCATCAATCTGTCAACGTGCAAGTCAGTCCAGTTCATACTGGTAACGAAGCAGAGGAAGATCACGAACATCGACACACTCCCCGTCGCCCAGATGACCTTTGGTTAAAGCGCCTCATAAACGGAAATCGCTTCGTTCACATCTTCATACACAGTCGCATTTCCGTTCTTCAATACTATGGCCCGGTTACAATAACGCCGAACGGTTGAGAGGCTATGGGACGCGAGGAGAAGTGCCCTATCCGTCCGCTTCTCAAAAAATTCATCCTTGCATTTATCTTGAAAATTCTTGTCGCCAACCATGATGACCTCGTCGATCAGGTAACATTCAAATTCAATGGCGAGAGATAGAGCGAAAGCCAAACGAGCGCGCATACCGGACGAGTATCGTTTGACCGGCATTTGGAGCTGGCTGCCGAGCTCGGTGAATTCTTCGACGAAAGCGCGCATCTCCGCATATGGCTTATCATATATACGAGAGATAAACCGCGCGTTGTCATAGCCTGTGAGACTGCCTTGGAATCCGCCAGTAAAGCCTAGCGGCCAAGAGCAGCTCATTCTTCTGATGATTTTGCCAGAGGTCGGCATCTCTACACCGCCGATAAGACGGATGAGAGTGGATTTGCCAGCGCCATTGCGCCCAAGCAAGCCGATCCTGTCGCGCGGGTTGATGCTGAAATCAACGCCATCCAGTACAATTTTGTCAGTCTTGCCTGCTCGATAGGTCTTATGGACATTGCGACAATGAATCATGCCAGAGCCAGAGTTCGACGTACTCGGCGACATAACACCAATCCTACCAACAAGCAGACGATCGAGATGCCGAGCGCTTTTGGTAGGTCGTAATACGGTGTCACAAGATCACCAAAGAGACCGTAGCGCATCAATTCCATACCGCTTACGAGTGGAGACCACATCATAGCTTCACGTATATTTGGTGGCAGCCAGGCAGCAAAATTAAAGACCCCCGAAAAAGGGATGGCGATATAGACAGTAATGGGGATGAGCTTCTCAATAGCTTCTGACATTTCAGAAAACGGAGCCAGCAACGTTGCGACTGATAACACGAAGAAGATATAGATTGCCCAGCCCCCAACAAGAGCACTGATGTCAGCAGGGAACGGGAAGAAGCCCAAGAACCCCAATACAATCCCAGCAAAGATGTATGCCATAGTTGCTCCGATTGCCTCGATAGTCACTCTGACAAATATAAAATCCAATACCTTCACTTGACGATGATACAACAATGAACCGTTGGTCTGAAATATTTTAGCTGAACGACCAATCGATTGGCGCAAAAACGTCAAGGGTATGTAACCGCTCGCCACAAACGCAATCACGCTGATACCGCTATCGTCGGGTGCGCGAAGGAAGGTCCAAACGATCCCCACCAATCCGGCGAAAAGCAGCGGCTCAGCCATGATCCACAGAAAACCGATATTTTCTCGACCGAAACGCGTGATCAGCTCACGGACCATTAGGGCATGGGCAACCCTGAATTGAACTTTCAATCCTTTTGAGAAACTTGACATAACTCTATTCTTCGGGTGCGTGCTCGCGAATTCCAACAGCCAGCATCCATCCTACGAGGTACAAGCATAGAGACGCAAAGATCACGGCAAGGATGTTCTTCAATCGTGCAGGTAGAATGGCTGCGTCCGGAAGGTTTGGCTCGACGACACGCTCAATGTAATACTGTTGCCTCTCGGCCTCCACCCTAGCTTGCTCAAGCGCTGCATTGGCTACGGTCAGCAATTGGGTAGCGAACTCCTGCTCGACGATCAGGTTCTCGTATTCCGTCAATCGCGATGCAAGGCCATCTGGCGTACCGACTGCTCGCGCAGTTTGCGATGCGATTTGCTGCGACACCGCCGCAATACGCTCTTCGAGGGCTGGAATCGAGGGATGATCGCCAGCTATACGCCGAATCTGCGTCAACTGCGCACGCAGCGCGGCTTCTTGGGTAATAAGCCCGTCCGAAACTGCCAGCACCCCTAAGCCTTGCTGCTGTGGGTCGAGAATTTCAGCGGTGTTCCGATAGGCACCCAATCGTATACGCGCATCCCTAACTCGCACTTGAGCTTCAGCCACTCTCGCCTCAGCCTCGTCGATTGCCTGTGAGTTCACGCGTTGATTTAGACGATTGACGAGCTCCTCGCTTAATCGAAGAAGGCCCAGATTGATTGATTGCGCCTCTTCAGGGGTGAAGGCCTTAACGCTCAATTGCGTCAGGCCGGTTTGCGGGTCGGGAAGCGCCGACACCATGGAGCCATAATAAGTGAAGAGATCTTCAAACGAACCAGTTTGATGGATGAGAGGAAAGCGGCTAAAAAAATCGGCTTCCTGAGAAGCGAAGGCACCCCGTACATCAATATTCTCTGTCAAACCGGACAGGGCATCGCGCGATTGGATAAAGCCAATGATTTCGCTTGCTTGATCTTGTCCGCCGCCAAAGCCGCCACCTTGCAGTATAGCACCGATCGCCCCACCGCCGGACTGCTTTTGATCCGGCCCCTTGATGACAAACCGCGATTCAGACACGTAGATATCGGCTGCTATAAAGCCGAAATACAATATCCCAAACAGCGACGGCAGCAAGACGAAGGCGGAAAACCACCGCCAGCGGCGCAACATAGCCAGGAACCGATTTTCCTTAACGGTTGCCTCGGCCTGGCGTTGGAGTTCCGGATCGTGATGCATGGGCAATCAGTTTCACTCAGTAATAATCAGGGCGGCGTTCAGAGACCGCGCGCAAAACAGTGGCGCGGCATGACGGCGATGGCTAGCAGCAGTCAGATGAATATCCCAAGAATATTTGAGGATTAGCGTCGTTCTGCAGCTTGCATCGGCAGGCCTCGCGCACGGATGAGTGGCGATTAGGCCAACCCTGTCCGTAAAACAAGGTAAATGCGATGATCAACCGCGATCGAAAGCTCAACGCTTAGGCAAAACCATGTCCGCCAAACGATCACCGACCATTCGCAACGAGCGCCGTCCGCCATGCTCTCCGTGTTGCACAGCGCGGCGCAGCGTTCCGAAATCGGGTTTCAGGCTGCCCCTTTCGTCGAGCGACAGATAAACCTCCCAAAACCCCTCCGCTCCCAACACTTTTGGCATCAGGAATACCCCGTGATAGCCAAAGGTCCGGCTTGGATCGCTCGCTCGCTCCGCGGCAAACTTGTCTGCCAGTTCCACCGGTGCGAAACGTATTCCGCTCTGATCGAGCAGAGTACGGTTGGTCCGACAAATGGCCACATCTTCTGGATGGTGGCTTTCGAAACCGGGTGCTCGACACGCATCCATCAGCTTGCGAGTGCGGAGGGAGAATCCTCCGTTCCCGACGCAATGTCCGTCGCCAAATTGCGGCCAACTGGCACCGACATAATCGTATTCGAGGAATTCAGGACTCCAGCAAGCGGGATCGATAATGTGCCCGTCCCACTGAACGACCAAGCAGTGACTGCTCTCGATGTGATCGACCAATTGCTCAAGTATGAATTGGGAATAGGCCGCAGACGTGGTGAGCTCCCCAATCTTTACAACGCGAATTCCTTCGCCGACCACGAGCCCGACCTGCTCCAGATCGACGTCCGTAAACAATATCGCATCAGCCGGTTCGACATACGCAAGGCTGGTTTTGAGCGCCAAGATGGTCGCTTCAACATTGGTCGAACTCGCCGCGCAGATAGTGACTTCTGGCAGCGTCAGGCGCTCCGAGGGTATCGGCGGCATGAGAGAGTTTGCAAACATCGATACCTTTCAAAGTCGCAGCACGAATTGCTCGCTATAGGCGCTCAATAAGGGATGATGGAAGGGATCGACGGCTTGCTCACCGGCAGTCTCGGAAGAGTGACAGACGGCTTCGTTCCACCGATTCTGCAACGCTTCGAGCTCGCGCCCAAGCCGCGCAGCCCCCGCAGCGTCACGGTCAAGCCCGCGGGATACAGATTCGTGATGCACCAAGATCGCACGCGGTTCGTACATTGATTGCCAGCCTCTTCGGTTGAGCTTTAGGCAGAGATCGACATCGTTGAAAGAGACGGCAAAATTATCGGCATCGAAGCCGCCTACGGCGAGGAACTTTTCCTTCTCGACCACCAGACATGCGGCAGTCACAGCTGTGACGTATTGCGGAAGCGAATGCCGGCCAAAATAGCCGCGCTCGCCAGGCGCCAACAGTCGGTGAGCGTGGGCTGCCCCGCCACCTATTCCCATGACCACTCCGGCATGTTGAATTCTGCCGTCCGGATAAAGCAGACATGCACCTACCGCTCCCACATCATCGCGCAGCGCTTGCTTTGCGAGGGTCATGAGCCAATCGGTATCGAGAATCTCGATGTCGTTATTGAGGAAACACAGCATGTCGCCTGTCGCTTCCGCGACCGCGCGGTTGTTCAACGCGGCAAAATTGAACGGGCCGTCATCGCGCAAGACTCTGGCAAAATCAGGCCTGATATCGGCGAGAAATTGGAGTGTTTCCGGATCGTCGCTGCCATTGTCTATGACGATAATTTCAAGCGGGGTCGGATAGGTCGTCCGTTCAAGTCCACCCAGACATTTGCGGAGGAACTTCAGACCGTTCCGCGTAGGTATGATGATGCTGACAGATGGCAGTTCGACAGGCTCTTTGTCTGAAAAGTTCGGCGGCGGCACGGTCCGCGGATCAGGACGGCTAACGCGATGATGAAGGATGTTGCGCACGTGGACGATCTCAGCCCCTTTGCTCTCACAATCGCGCACTGCATGTGCGATCAGGTTCGAAGCCCAATTCCTCTCCGCGAGCTCCGCAAAAGTGGCCGCATTCAATCTGACGATCGCGGCTCCTGTCAGAAAATCGAAGTGCTGGAACAGTTCGCTGTTCCAATCCGGCTTCAGATGAGGCTCGCTCCGGTGCCCATTCTCATCAAGGATGTCGTCGTCGGCAAAAATCAGCCGCGTGGCGCCCGAGACTGCCGATGCGGACTGTCGATACACCGCTCCAGCGCCCGATGCGAGAAGATCGCCGCTGAACATTGGCAACGCCCAAGTGTCGTCGTGGGCGAAAATTTCACCTAATCTTTCTGGCAGCTTGCTCGAGACGAGCTCTGCGGCGATTCCTTCACTGGCGAGGCTTTGCAGCGTTCGGTCCCTACCCTCTCCATCCTCGACAAGCGCAATGATCGATACCGAATGCTCGTCGACGGATTGATTTCCAGCAAGCTTATCCCGACCGAGCGCAAGCCAGAGCCGATATGCGCTTCGCGAACGCCCGAGAAGCGGTGACAGCACGATCCGGGCCCGCAGCCGCTTTCCCAATACCCACCACCACGCCGCGCGAAGATAGGTGCGCGGATCTGTCGCCAAGGCGTCCGCATGAACTTTCACCCGCAGCCAGGCAATTGCCCACTTCCGCTCATCTTGAACGCGATGCTCTTGCGGAACGCTCACGCTAGTTTGCTGCCCATCTCGCATGCAAAGCCGCGTAACGGGAATTTGAACTCGAAACAAATCAACATGGCATTGCAATCAACGATTGTTGTTGGATCGCCGATCGCGCCACCTTCGCGCGTCAGGCTGTGTCCAACAGAGCGCGCCACCAGGTTTCGTTTTCCAGGTACCAGCGCAGGGTGGCCGTCAGGCCGCCTTTAAAGTCGTGGTGGGGCTCATAGCCGAGTTCGCCCCGGGCCTTTGTTTCGTCGATCGCGTAACGGCGATCTCGATTATGAAGGTTTTCAGCTCGCTGGTGGCCCTTCCCTTCGCCGCGGGCGCATCGGGATAGCGCATGGCCAAGCCATCGATCTCTTGAAATGCGCGATCGACCTCAGAGCAGATACTGTCGATTACGGCCATGTTTGGCAGTTCTTCACCGCCACCGATATTATAGGTTTCGCCAGGCCTGCCATTGTCGAGACAAGCCTCGATGCCGCGGCAATGATCTTCGACATGCAGCCAGTCGCGCACATTCATTCCGTCACCGTAAATTGGAAGGTTTCGGCCGTGAAGCGCGTTGAGCAGGAAGAGCGGTATCAGCTTTTCCGGGTACTGATACGGCCCATAATTGTTCGAACAATTGGTTGTGGTTACTTCGAGTCCGAATGTGTGATGGTATGCACGAACCAGATGGTCCGACGACGCTTTCGAAGCCGAATAGGGTGAGTTCGGCTGATACTGATGGGTCTCGCTAAAAGCGGCATCCTTCGGACCGAGAGAGCCATATACTTCGTCGGTCGAAATGTGATGGAATCGGTGCTGGCGTCCGCTGCCTTCGTCCAGCCAGACGGTCCGAGCGGCCTTCAGGAGACTGTTGGTCCCGAGAATATTGGTGTCGATGAAGGCGTCCGGTCCGCTGATCGAACGATCGACATGGCTTTCCGCGGCGAAGTGAACAATCGTTGATACGTTGCGTTCACGCAGGAGCGTTTCGACAAGGCTCGTATCGCGGACGTCACCCACCGTGAGTTCTGCCTGTTTTACATTCTCGATTGTCGATCTGTTACCGGCGTAGGTCAGGCTGTCGAGGACGATGACAGTATCGTCCGGGTGGCGGTCAGCCCAGTAATGGACGAAATTTCCGCCGATGAAGCCTGCACCGCCCGTCACGAGAAGATTAGCCAAGTGCCTGTTCCTCTTTAAGCATTTTCCGCAGATTTTTGCGCCAATGGGTATGTCCATCGCCCAAAAGCTCGCGCGTCTTCCTGCAATCGAGCAGCGAAAAAGCAGGACGCGCGGCGGGTGTTGGGTAGTCGCTTGTCGGGATCGGATGGATCGGGACTTCGCGGCTGAGCAAACCGAGCGAAAGCGCCTCCTCTTGGATGGCCACGGCAAAATCGTACCAACTCGCGGTACCAGCGTCGCTGTGATGGTAGATGCCGGAAGCACCGCTCTTCACCAAACCCCAGATCACCGCAGCAAGACCGGGAGCCCATGTGGGCGCGCCGATCTGATCCGCCACGACTTTAAGCTCCGGCTTCTCGCGCATCAGCCGCAGCATGGTCCGCACGAAATTTTGCCCTCCGGCCGTGTAGACCCAAGATGTCCGGACCAGGATATCATCCGGTCGCAGATGATCCTCGCCCCTCGCCTTCGTACGGCCATAGGTCGAGATTGGGGCGCGCTTGTCTTCTGGGCGATACGGCCTGCTCGATCCACCATCGAACACGAAATCGGTCGAGACATGCACGATCCTGCCCGAATGCACGCTCGCCAGCGCTTTCACAGCGTCGGCGTTGATCGCGGCTGCCAGGTCCTCTTCACTTTCAGCGTTGTCCACTGCCGTGTAAGCCGCCGCATTAATTATGAGGTCGGGCGCAATGTTTCCAACCAAGTTGAAAATCGAGCCTTCATTGGTGAGATCGCAGTCATCGATATCGACAGCGTGGATCGCCGCATCATCGGGCGATGCTGCAATAAGACCACGCCCCAACTGACCTTTGGCACCCGTAATCAAGACCTTCATGCGAAAGCCTCGACTTCGCTCAGCGAACGGCCGTCACGATCCTTGGCCGATAATTGCACTTCAATTCCGCTCGTCGGCCAGTCAATGCCGATAGCCGGATCATCCCACGCTAGAGAATGCTCGTTTGCGGGGGCATAGGCCGCGTCACATTTATAAAGGAAATCGGTGTCATCCTCGAGCGTGAGGAAACCGTGAGCAAAACCCTGCGGCACCCAGAACATGCGCTTATTTTCCGCCGACAGCTCTACACCGGTCCACTTGCCAAAGGTTGCGGAGCTTCGCCGCAGGTCGACGGCCACGTCGAACACAGCTCCGCTCACGACTCTCACCAGCTTCCCTTGCGGCCCTGGATTTTGGAAATGCAATCCGCGCAGGACCCCTTTTTGGGAGCGCGAATGGTTGTCTTGGACGAACATCGTCTCGATTCCGCATTCAGCGAAGCGATCCGCGTTCCAGCTTTCGAGGAAAAAACCGCGGTCATCACCAAAGACTTGCGGTTCGATTATGAGTGGCCCTTCGATCGGCGTCGGCAAAACGCGCATCAACGCATCCCTTCACGAAGCAGCGAGATCAGATATTCACCATAACCCGACTTCACGAGCGGGGCGGCGATGCTTTCAAGTTGCGCGTCGTCGATGAACCCCTGCCTCCAGGCAATCTCTTCAGGGCAGCAGATTTTCAGACCCTGCCTTTCTTCGGTAATGCGGACGAATGTTGCCGCATCGAGAAGCGAGCCGTGTGTTCCTGTATCGAGCCAGGAATATCCCCGCCCCATCATCTCGACAGATAAGACTTCATCCTCAAGGTAGAGCCGATTGAGGTCCGTGATTTCCAGTTCACCGCGCGCCGATGGTTCGAGTTCGCGCGCGCGGTCAACCACCGTCCCGTCGTAAAAATAGAGCCCTGTCACTGCGAAGTTCGATTTCGGATGGGCAGGTTTCTCTTCGAGCGAAGAAGCCTTTCCGTCGCGGTCGAAATCGACCACTCCGTAAGCCTCAGGATTGTTGACGCGATAGGCAAAGACGCTCGCCCCGGACTCCCGCGAGTTTGCGCTGGCGAGTATCTCTGGCAGGCCGTGCCCGTAAAAAATATTGTCACCAAGCACGAGTGCGCTGGGTTCGTCCTTCACGAAATCGGCCCCGATCAGGAAAGCTTGCGCCAATCCTTCGGGCCTTGGCTGCACCGCATAGGAGAGCGATACACCAAAACTCGATCCGTCGCCGAGGAAGCGCTGAAACTGTTCCTGATCTTCCGGTGTCGTGATGATCAGGATGTCCCTGATCCCGGCCAGCATAAGGGCCGATAACGGGTAGTAGATCATCGGCTTGTCGTAGACCGGCATTAGCTGCTTCGACACGCCGCGGGTCAACGGATAGAGCCGTGTGCCCGAACCGCCTGCAAGGATGATCCCCTTCCGTGAAACCGAACTCAACGCTAAATCCTCATCTGCATATGAAATCAGGGTCGCCGCTTCGCAGTATTGATCGTGAAGGACAACCATAATGCAGAAATCGCCCCTGCTTGGTCCAATTTTTCGCGCGAAATTGCGCCTCGTCGCCTGGAACCTTTCAGTCGCGGCCTGTCCGAAATCGCCATCACGTAGTGCTACTTTCTGGCAACGCCATTAGCCAACTGGCGATAGGCCTACCCCGAAACACAGTCCTTCGAGGGTAAAAACGAAACGGAAGTGACCACGCCGCCTTGGCTGACCATTGATCTGGGCAGCAAGAAAGTGTCGCTCCTGCCTCTTCTGCGCCGTTGATCTATGCACCGCGGATTGACAACACGTGCAAAAGGAGCGGCAGGTTCATGCTGGCACAATTGCAGTGACGACGCAGCCTGTGTTTATTTTGTGGCTCGTTGTCAGGGTCGGTGGAATGGAACTTTTTGCCCTATGGGAAATCTTTCGCGCCCGTTGCAGGCTGAGATCATCGCCGAAAGGCGGGAGAACGAGCGCAAGCGATTACGCCTTGCAACATCTCTGGGGTCTTCAACCAACGCGAGCCGGGCGCTTATCCATGACTTGTCAGGGACAGGACTGCGGCTCGAAACCGACGCGGATCTCTCCGTTGGCGATATCATCCAGGTTGTGCTTCCTCTGATCGGAACCGTCGATGCCGAAGTCATCTGGCGCGAGCGCTCGTTTCTGGGCTGCGACTTTGTCGACCCGATCTCACAAGCCACCGTCAATGCCGCCCTTCTGAAATCTTCCAAAGACCTCGGCGATGTCGCCGATACGACGGAAGTCGACGAAGTTCCCATCGGTGTCAGACCAACCCTGGATATGATAACCGAGTGGAAGTTCGAGTTCGACAGAGAGCGGGCGGCAGACGGCTACCGTGTGGTCGGCTTTCGTCAGACAGCCGATGGTATGCTAATCGCCATGATATCAAAAACCGCCTGATACTTGCCCCGTTTTTAGCTTAAACGGCGTCCCGACACCCCCTTTAGAGTAATATCGTCCCGCGTCGCTGCCGTGGTAACGCAGTCCATATCGAACGTCGTCGCCTATACCGCAATCCGCGGGGCCGCCGGCGCTCGAAGTGACGATCAACCGGAAAATAACCGGATAACTTTGACGGGGTGACACACATGTCCAAGGACACGGGAAACCAATATTCGCATTGCCTTGCGACACTTGAAGAAGCCTTGCGCGAAGCCGAGAAGGCATTCGTAGACGCTGATACGCGCTATCTAGAAGCGCAACAGGATCGCAAGATCGCCATGGAGGCGATCAACCAGCATCAGATAGAGATCGATGCCGCGATTGCGGAGCTTCGCAAAGTCAGCATCCCTGGGACTCGCTGGCATCTCTCCCGGTCAGAGCCTGATGAAACTCTCGAGCTCAACGCAGAGGACATGGTGCCTGCGAAAGCAGAGCCCATCGCTTCCAAATCCGACTTGATCTCGAGTGACGCTGAATCCGTGCTCGCAAGCAAATTCGACCGTTTGCGCAGGCAGAGCGCAGCGCGTTCGGATGATCCGGTCCTCAAAGTAGTTGCCAAACCAGGACGGTAACGAGGGAGCGCGGACCGGTGCTCACAATCGCAGAGGGTGTTTCGATGCCAGCCGATCAAGATTTGGAAGAGATCGATAGCGATACCTCTCGGTTACCCAAGCTGCGCAATGGCCGTCCATTGTATGCACTGGTATTTCCGGCGTTTCTAATCGGCGTCATAGGGGTCATCGCCTTTGCGGGCGAATGGAGAGCATCCCCCGAAGCTCAGGCGGCTGGTTCCAACGCCCGGAGCGGCGAGACCAATTCGGAAAGACTTGCAGCGTCACTCGATGATGGCAGCGCTGTGCTGCCGGCGTCCGAGTGGGCAATTAACGAAGTCGCTTTGCTTCCATCTCGCCCTTTCAAATATTCGGGTAGCACGGGTGACCGCAACAAAGCGATCGACTGCCTGGCCTTTGCGTCGTGGTACGAAGCCGGGGACCGCCCTTCCGACCAGCGTGCGGTAATGCAGACGATCCTAAACAGGGTCAGCCACGCGGCATTCCCGAATTCGGTCTGCGGAGTCGTTTTTGAAGGATCCCACCTCCAAACGGGGTGCCAATTTACCTTTACTTGCGATGGATCAATCCAGGCGCGAACGCCGAGCGATCGCGCAATGGACCGGGCTCGCAAGCTGGCTGAGGAAGCGCTTAATGGACGGGTCGACCAAAGCATCGGGACCGCGACCCATTACCACGCCAATTATGTCGACCCGTGGTGGGCCGGCCGCCTCGACCGCGTCGCAATCGTCGGGCCGCACATTTTCTACAAATGGCGGGGATCCGCGGGTGTAATCGGCAAACAGCGACGCTTGGAGACTGAGGTGGAGTTCAGGGAAATGGTCGCGAAACGCCGTGAACAGGACCTCGCCGGGATCGATGCGAATGTCGGAGGCGAGCAGGCAGCGCAATTGGCACTTGCACCTTACAACGCCCCTTCACCAGCCACCGCTGTGAGACCGATCTCATCCAATACCCATTATACCACGGTCGAGAACATTGAAGCGAATGGCAGGTGGGCACTCTCTGCGCTCAAGACATGTCGAGGCAGGAAATCCTGTCAGATACTCGGCTATGGCACCGGAGCAGAGGCCGCGCGGAATCGGGACGCTCCGCTTTCGGCGAGGCATCGCCCGCTATTTCTGTTCGTGCGAGATGCTGCGTCCGGCATGGAGATTGCGCTTTGGGACTGCGAAAGGGTAACGCGCAAGAATTCCGCTCAATGCCTACCTGGTGACGAGGCGGCCCTTCTTAAACTGATGAAAGAGCGGTCCTGACCCGGTCCGGCGGCCCGGCCTCAATAAAGGCCGGCCGCATAGTATCATTCAAGCGTGAACCGGCGCTGCGTTATTGCCGGCGGGCAGTTGATGGAAATTCGAAAAACCCCGAGTGCTCGCCCACATGGCCGCTTGCGTCCGATTGCCTACGTCGAGTTTGCGCAGGATCGCCTTGACGTGAACCTTCACGGTGGCCTCGCAAACATCGAGTTCACGAGCGATCACCTTGTTGGAATAACCGTCCATCAGGCAGCACAGAACATCGCGTTCCCGAGCGGACAGCTTTGCATCCGCCAATTCCGTCTCGAAATCTCCATGTGGCAAGGCTTTATCAAAGCTATGCTTGCTCAGAACATCTGCGAGTTCCGATGGGAGAAATTTCTGCCCCAGTGACACGAGGTGGAGCGCCGTGATGAGTGGCTGCGAGTTCATAGATTTGACGATGTACCCGGCTACTCCCGCTTCGAGGCATTCTACCAGGCACGTCATGTCGAATTCGTCGACAAGCACGGCAATTCTCGCGTTTGGATAGGCCGAGTATATTTCCTCGATCGCATCCTTTTGCGCATCCATGTCCGGAAGATCGACGACGACCGCAATGTCGTCGTCCAAATCGGCCTTGGCAATGCGCTCCGCTCGGGTGCTTGCGATGACCACATTGAAACCGTCCGAAGACAATATCTGCTGCAGTCCCTCACGTGAGATATCGTTAGAGCTTATCAAGCAAAGGTCGCTAGTCATTTGAAAAATCCCGTAGATTTCGACAACGCTGCGACCCGGCCCCCTTCAAGCCGTGTTACCCCCACATTCAATCTGTTTTTTGATCTTGATCCGTGGAAGCGACTCCGAACGGTTAGGGGATTGTGCGTAACAATCGCGTTTTATGCAATGATTAATTAACAAGTTAGCCAGCCGCGCACGGTCGTCGCCGCGCGAGGCCGCCAATTGCAAGGCTTTCGATGGTTAACCGGACCGAATTGTTTTTTGCCGCCGGCTTTTATCGGCTTACAAAGCAGCTCTATTCTGAGCGCATTTGCCGATTAGGCCGCCTCAAAAGAACGATTCTCGAATCGTTATCGTGTCACCCGGAGCAATTCGTAATGCTGACTTGTCGAGCTTTACGATCCGACCCTCGGACCATGTTTGCCGCTTCAGTACGATCTTGTCCTTGTCAGCCCGCGGCGTGAAGCCGCCAGCTTTCGCGATGGCTTGCTCCAGGCTCAGCTCGCCATTGTGCGTATATTCGCCAGGCGTCGCCACCTCTCCGAGGATAAAGAACGTGCGGTGCTCGATGATTTCGACCGAGACGCGCGGATCAAGGACATAGCCCCCGTCTGCCAGGCTTTTCTCGACCATCTCGGCGACCTGCTGGGGACCCTTGTCCTTTACAAGGAGCGGATCGATCAACGGCAGCGAGAGAATGCCGCCCGCGCCCACATCGAATTCGCCGGTGAGCGTTTCTTCGTCGAAAACCGTGACCCGAAGCTGGTCTCCGGCATCGATCGAATATCCTTCGGCAAGCCCGCTATTCGCGTCGGCCGCACTGATCGAAGTCAGCCCGGATGACGCGCAGCCAGCCGCCAGCACGCACAGCCCGCCAAGCAGTAAAGTTCTGACAGAGGCCCATGCCCGAATACACGCTTCAATGGTCATCGCCGCTCTCCCTTTTTGCATCATGTTAGTGCGTCCATAGATCGGCTGACTTTATCCAAAGCCTCGGCTGGGCGATATTACCATTTGGGGGTGTTTTCCGAGACTTAGTCGCCACTCGTGATAGCCCGTTTGGGCGTAAGGCCGTACAACTGATGCGCGGTTGTTTGCTTGATCGTTTTCGCCGATTTTTCAATTCGATGAGGGTCCGCGAATCCGGAGTCTCATGCCAATTTCAGGCGCCTTCAATACTGACTTCGAGATCGTGAGACCGATGCACACGACCAAGCATGATAACACCGTAGCCATCCCCGATGTCGGCGCGCATGACGTCGACGCGCACGAAACCGTATTCACCATGGCGCCGTCCTTGTCGGACGATGACCTTATCTCGGTCAGCACGGATCTCGCATCTGCGGTTGAAGTTTCTCCGACGCCTCTTAAACGCACGCTCGACATTGTGGTCGCTTTGGCGATGTTGGTGCTGCTCGCACCGGTGATGTTGCTGGTCGCGCTGGCAGTGAAGCTGAGCAGCGCCGGACCTATATTGTTTCGGCAAGAGCGCGTCGGCAGTCAGGGCCGCACCTTCAAATGCCTGAAATTCCGCACCATGCATGTCGATGCCGAGATCAAACTGGCTCAGCTCTTGAGGGCTCAACCCGATCTGCGACTGGAGTGGCAGTGCAAGCAGAAGCTGTCCGTAGACCCTCGCATCACCAATATCGGCAACTTCCTCCGGCAATCGAGCCTCGATGAGCTGCCGCAGCTCTTCAATGTCCTGCGCGGCGACATGAGCCTCGTCGGTCCGCGCCCGATCATAAAGTCCGAGGTGCCGAGATACGGCCGGTACATCACCAGCTACTTCAGGGTTAAGCCGGGCCTCAGCGGGCTATGGCAGATATCAGGCCGCAATGATGCTTCGTATTCACGCAGGGTAGCTGCCGACGTGTTGTATGCCCGTTCGCGCACATTCGCGATGGATTTGAAAATCCTCGTCATGACAATCCCTGCGGTAATTTCCGGGAAGGGGTCTTGCTAATGCCGCATGTAGCTGACGGTCAGATCAGAAACGCGATCAACCCCCAGAGCGCTATCGCTCCCGGTAAAGCGAACAGAAAACCGCGGGCAAAACTCCGCTTGCCCGATGACGGCACTTCGCGGTGCACGTCCGAGGCTGCGAGCGACTTTCCCTTCGGCATTCTCATCTTATTCATTTGGATTAGCGACCTGCTACTTTTGGATAGGAAACAACACGCGGCCAACAAGCCTGTCAAGGCGGGCGGGATCAAGAGTGGTCCAAATCGGACTGAATATCGCAGTCGGGTTCGGCGCGGAATGGCCTCGTCGGTCATGCTTGCAATCCAGGATATCATCCTGCTGTTGAGATTGATCGACTCCCCTTGGCGCACCCGCGGGCGGAACGCCTACCGCGTGATCACCGTCCGGGCTCGGTGGACCACTCGCAGGCAGAGGAAGCGGGCGATCCGCCTTGCCGCGCTGGTCTGCATCAGCCTGTTCGCATCGCGTCCCGCCTATGCGCAGTCGGACGAGGTGATCACGCCGGTTGAATTGTTCGATCCTGATGCTGGCGAAGGCGTTCGTATCTCCCCGGGATTCATCCTGTTCCCGCGGACGACGGTGGACGTCACATACGACACCAACATCTTCAATCTCGATGAGCTTGAAGAAGAAGATACGCTATTTTCTATAAGGCCGACCGCCGTGATCGCCTCCGATTTCTCCCGGCACTCGGTCAGGCTGGAAACCGGGGCGGAGATCCGCCGCTATGTCGATGTCTCGAGCGAAAACAGCGAGCAGTACCGAGCTGATCTGATCAGTCTTCTTGAACTGGGCAATGACATCAATTTCGAACTGGCTGGCGGGTATTCGCGCGGCATCGAGCAGCGCGGCTCGGCAGGAGATGCATTCTTCACCGACACCCCAGTGGTATTTCGCGACAAAAGAGCCTCATTCGAACTTTCCCGCGCAGGCAACCGGCTGGAACTCGGCATTGCCGGGAGCATCATCAACCGGGATCACTCAGATACGAGCATCGACGGTGTTCCGTTCGACCTTTCGTTCCGGGACGTTGAAATCCTGAACGGTGTAGTGCGCGCGGACCTGAGGCTGAGTGACCGGACGGAAGTGTTCGTCGAGGCAGGACTGAGAGCCCTCAATTTCGACATCCTGTCCAATCCGGACAGGGACACCGATGGATTCTTCACCCTCGTCGGCGTATCTTACGAGCTCTCATCGCTCGTCGAGCTTGAAGTCGGTGTCGGCTATATCGAGCAGCAATTCGAGAACCCGCTTGTCGAGACGGCGCAGGAGTTCAATTTCCGCCTTGAGGCCAACTGGACGCCAAAACCGGACTGGCGCCTCATTGCGCGCGCCGCGCGTGATGTCGATCCCGGCCGCATTCTGGAGGCGCCAGCCATTATCGCGAGCTCATTCCGGCTGACCGCCGAGCACGCCGTGAGCGATCGCCTGCTGGTGAGCGCAGACACGCTCTACCTTGAAGAAGAATTTCGCGGACTGCCGCGAACCGACAGACGCTTCGCCATCAGCGGATCTGCGACTTATCGGCTGGCAGATCGCATCGGCCTGATTTTCTCAGCAGGCGTAAGGGATCAGGATGGTGGTGAATTCGGCCGCAGCTTCGACGGTGCGTTCGGGTCTATCGGCGTGCGGGCGGCCTGGTGATGCGCGTTCACTTAGCAGCTTTGCGAACAATGAACTTGGTCTCCCCTTCAGTGGGGATGGAGATTGGCTATGAATGAAGCCCGGAACTTGATGAACATCGATGCTCCCGGATCGGCGATCGCGCGTTATGATGAATACCCTCCGGTTGCGGCCGATCGGATGGACCTGTCCGAAAGCGTCAGCTTTTTCAGAAGGCATCTCCGCCTGATAATCGCGGTCACTCTGCTCGTCGTAGCAGCAGGCCTCGCTTTGTCCTTCTTGCTTGGCAGCACCTATCGCGCCGTTTCGACTGTGATGATCACCAACGATGCAGCTATCGTCACACAATCGACGGCTGCAACCGCGCCGCAAACCGTGCTTTCCAGCGAGCTTCTCGAAACCCAGGTCGAGATTATCCAATCGCGCGAGATGGCCCAGCTGGTCGCAACGTCTCTTGGCCTCGACAGCGGCCTCGCATCCGAAGACCGCCGCGAATTGATCGACGAACTGCAGGAGAACGTCTCTGTCGGACGGGCTGGTGAGAGCTTCGCGCTGTCCATCGCCTTCGAAGCTGAAGGCGCACGGGAATCCGCAGACATCGTCAATGAATTCACCCGCCAGTTCGTGAACTGGGAGCTATCGACCGAGCAGCAGCGTAATGCCGGCGCTCGAGAGATTGTCGAACAGCGTCTTGCCGAATTGAGAGACCAGGCGCAGGCCGACACGCAGGCGCTCCAGCGCTATCGTATCGCCAATAATCTGCTCAGCACTTCGGGTGCATCGCTGACAGAGCAGGAAATCTCGACATACAACCAGGCGGTCACAACTGCCCGCGCGGAAGCAGCGGAAGACCAGGCGCGGCTACGCACAGCGCAGGCGCAGCTCCGCTCCGGCTCAATCGGCGACGATGTTGGTGAGGCGCTAGGTTCGCCCGTCGTTTCGTCGTTGCGATCGCAGGAAGCGCTCGCAGCGGCGGAGGTCGCCGACCTTTCAGCGAAGTACGGACCCAACCATCCGCAGCTCATCCGGGCACAAAGCCAGCTCGACGAGGTTCGCCAGCGGATCGAGGCGGAAATTGTCCGCGTCATCTCCAATTTAGAAGCACGTCAGGCCGTCTCGGCGCAAAGGCTCGCATCGCTCAACAACAGCCTTTCGGGCGCAAGGCAAAAATTGTCTCAGAACAATGACGCCATGGTCGGTCTGAGCGAACTCGAACGTGCTGCCGAAGCGTCGCAGGAAATATACCAGACGTACCTGAACCGCTTCAAGGAGCTGATCGCGGCCGAAGGCAGCGAGACGCCCAATGCCCGCGTTCTCACTTACGCCGAAACACCGATTTTTCCTTATTCGCCCAACATCCCGCTCAACGTGGCGCTGTCAATCGTCATCGGCCTGGGGCTTGGCGTGCTTGCGGCGTATATTCGGGAATCGTTGTTCCAGGGCCTTTCCACACCGGACGATGTGGAGCGCGAAACCGGCGTTCCGTGCATAGCCTCGATCCCGCTCCTTTCCTCGGTCAGCAGCGAGTCCGATCATCCCGCGACTGCCATACAGGACGCACCGAAATCTCCGTTCGCAGAAAGCTTCCGCTCATTGGGTGCGTCGATCGATCTCGCGACCCATGGTAAGGCAAAGATCATCGCGGTTACGTCCGCCCTGCCGAACGAGGGCAAGACCGTGGTGAGCTGTTGCCTTGCCAGCGTGCTCGCCGCCGGTGGCCAGCGCACGATGCTTATCGACTGCGACCTGCGCCGACAGGGCATCAGCCGGCTGCTGAACATGCAGGAAGGGCAAAAAGGGCTTATCGATGTGCTCGATGGCAGCGCACCTCTCGACCTTGCCGACTATGACGACGAGAACGTGTTCTGCGTGCTTCCGCTTTCTCCGCGACGGGAGGAGCCCGAGCATCTTCTGCGTGGAGAGGAATTTGTCGAACTTCTCGAAAAATTGAGCGGGCATTTTGATCGCATCATCCTTGATCTGCCGCCGGTTCTGCCGATTGCAGCGACACGCATCCTCGCGAGCCGCGCCGACGCGGTGGTGTTCGCATCGAGATGGCGATCCACTTCGAAAGTCGCGGTCAAGGCTGCGCTCCGGCGCTTGCCGCCAGAGCACGTCAATCTCGTGGGCGTCGCGCTGACGGCGGTGGACATGAAGCGCCGCTCATTCCTCGATCCGAACGATCCATATTTCTATTATTCGCAGTACGAATCATACTATGCATAGCCCAGTCGCCGCGCCGGGTGCTGCACGCAGCTCCGCAGCCCGCAGGCCTTTTTCAGAGCCTCGGGTTGCGATCGTGCATTACTGGTTCGTCGCCATGCGCGGAGGGGAGCGTGTCGTCGAGCGGCTCCTCCACCTCTACCCGAACGCTGACTTGTTCACCAATGTCTACGACCCTGAAAAGATGTCGGCGCGTCTTGCCAGCGCATCGATCGAAGCGGGGTTCGTAAACCGTCTGCCGTTCGCGCGTTCGCTGTACAAATACTATTTGCCGCTCATGCCGATGGCGCTCGAAGGGTTGGATCTGAGCCAGTACGATCTCGTAATCAGTAGCGAGTCCGGTCCGGCCAAGGGCGTGATCACACGGCCCGACTCCGCGCATATCTGTTACTGCCATTCGCCGATGCGCTACATCTGGGATCACTACCACCAATACCGGGCAGAGGCATCGACACCGGCGCGGCTGGCCATGCCGTACATGTACCACAAACTGCGCCAATGGGACGTTTCATCGAGCGCGAGGGTCGACACTTTCGTCGCGAACTCGAACTTCATCAAACAACGTATCAACAAGGTATGGCGCCGCGATGCGCACGTGATCCACCCACCTGTCGAGACAGAGCTCTTCGGACGGGCTGACGAAATAGCGCCAAACTACCTGTGGGTAGGGCAGATGGTCCCGTACAAAAGACCCGATCTGGCGGTCGAAACCTTCAACGAAAACGGTCTCCCCCTGACCATGGTGGGTACAGGAGGCATGCTCAAGAAGCTCAAGGCGATGGCCCGGCCCAACATCACCTTCATCGACCGGTTGGACTTCACCGCATTGCGGCAGGCCTATGCGAAATGCCGTGCATTCATCATGACCGCCGAAGAAGATTTCGGGATCACCCCTGTCGAGTGCATGGCCTCGGGCCGCCCGGTCGTGGCTTATGGTCGAGGCGGCGCTCTCGACAGCGTTGTCCCTGGCAGGACCGGAGTGTTCTTCGAACGCCAAGACGTTGCATCGTTGATCGAGGCAGTGAACGACATGGAGTATTTCCTCGGCCACTTCGATCCACAGACCGCTATCGATCACGCCGCAAATTTTGCGCCGGAGCATTTTGACCGCCGATTTTTGCGCCTGGTCGGAACCGCCTGAGGCCACGCGATGGAACTAACCTATATCGGGGTCGTTCAAGCCGTAATCGGATTGTATATCGTCCTGCTGGGAAGCGTCAGGAGCGCGATATTCTTTCTGGTGTTCAGCGCGATCCTGATGGGCTCGGCGGCGATGGTCCTGCCAGCTCTCGGGGGTTCCTCGATCCCGCCCGTCCAGTTTGCACTGTTGTTCACCACCCTCAGGATTCTTGCCCCCAGAGGCGGGTATCTGGGCTTCCTCCCCGATGCCGTGAGCGACAACAAGTGGCTCATATTCTTCGCGATCTACGGCATGGCCAGTGCCTATCTGGCGCCCAGATTGTTTGCGGGAGCGATCGACGTCTTTCCGATGCAACCGATCGAATATCTCGGGCTGTTCGGCACCGTTCCGCTGGCCCCGACATCGCAGAACATCACCGCAATGTTCTACATGCTGGGCGCGATGATGCTCGGTCTAAGCTGTTATGTAATGGCGCGCCTGCCGGGCGCCGCGGCCGGTCTGATCAGCGCAATACTCATCGCAAGCTGGTTCCATATCGCCACTGGCATTCTCGATCTTGCGACGCGCGGGACTCCCTTTGAGGACGTGCTAGCCGTTTTCCGCAATGCCAATTACGCGCACCTTGATTCGACGGCTGCCGGCTTCGTCCGCATCAGGGGGGTTCTCGCAGAAGCGTCAATTTATGCCGGGCTGGGTTTCGCGCTCTTCGTTGCGACTGCCGAGATGTGGTATCGGTCGATCCGCTCCCGCATGACAGGCTGGACAGCAGCCGCGCTGGCCATGATGTTGGTGCTCAGCACCGCTTCGACAGCATATGTGGCGCTTGCGGTTTATGCAGCGCTTTTCGTTCTACGAGCAATCCTCGTCCCTAGCGCTGCACCGGCAGGCAAGCTGATGCGGGCGACGATCGCCGCGTCCGGCGCGCTTTTCTTGCTGTGTGGTCTCTTCATCTTTGCGCCGCAGCTGCCGATCGCGATCTGGGAACTCATTGCAGACATGACCTTCAGCAAATCGGAAAGTTTGTCGGGTCAGCAAAGGCTCTTCTGGGCCATGCAGGGGTGGCACGCATTCATGGCATCTTACGGTCTCGGGATCGGCCCGGGGAGCTTTCGTTCCTCGAGCCAGATCATGGCTGTTCTGGGCTCGGTCGGAATCTTCGGCCTCGGTGCATTCGTGCTGCACCTGCTTCGGACATTCCAAACCACAAAACAGTCCACTTGGGGGCTAGGGGCTACTCCGAGAGACACCCTGGGTGGAGCGCTGGGATCCGCGGCCATTTTTTGCCTTATCCCCGGCAGCATATCGGGGCCATCGCCAGTCCCAATGGCTTTCTTCTCGATAATGGCAGGGGCAGCGATCGCGCTGCGACGGCCCGTTCAAGTAGCGACGCAGGCCAGTCGGGACAGCGCGGCGGAAAGACCAAAGTACGGGCCCGCTCCCGCGGCAGGATCGCGATTGAGTAGGCGACCGCGGCTCCGATCCACCAAAAAGGTCGGCGCGCGATGAGCCTTCGCTTTGGTGTGATGCGCGGAGCCCTTTCGCTCGGCGGTGTCAACGTTGCCGCAAATGTATTGAGCGCTGCCGGATTGCTTGTGCTCGCCCGCTTGCTCACACCGGAGGATTTCGGCATCGTCGCAATCGCGACGGCAGTCCTGGTGTTGGTGCAGTCCTGCACCGAACTCTCGCTCAACAATGCGCTCATCCAGAAAGAGACAGTCGACAAATCGCACGTCGACACAGCCTGGACGATGGCTCTCATCAGGTCGGCCGTGATATGCGCCATATTCGCGGCCGCCGCCTGGCCTCTTTCCATTGCCTACGGGAATCCCGATCTCGTCCCTGTCTTCCTTGTGTCGGGTCTGACCGGCGCCATCCTTGGCCTGCAGAATCCTCATGTCTGGCTCGCGACCAAGCAGATGTCCTTCGCGCCGCTTGCAATCGCGCAGTTCCTTCGCCGCGCGTTGGGCATTGTCTTCGCGATCGTCCTGGCATTCGTGCTTCAGTCTTATTGGGCGATCATCTGGGGAAGCCTCGCCGGCGCTGTCGCTGCGACCTTGCTGTCTTACGTGCTGGTTCGCTACCGCCCCCAGCTGTCTCTCGCGCATGTGAGGGAAATCTGGTCGTTTTCCGGATGGATGTTTCTCAGCCAGATATTCGAGACACTCAATTGGCGAGCCGATCAGCTGATAGCCGGTCTCGCCGTCTCGAAGGATCAGTTGGGCATCTATGCGATGGCCGATAATGTAGCGGCAATTCCATCCCGCGAAGCGGTGCATCCCATCAAGCATGCGCTGTTCTCGGGCCTGGCCAACATCTCGAACGATATCGGCCGATTGAGGCTTTCGCAGCAACGGGCGCAGTCCACCATTGCCATGCTCGTGGCACCCCTTGGCGTTGGTCTCGCGCTGGTCGCCGAACCGGCAGTTGCGCTGGCATTGGGCAGCCAATGGGAAGGTACGGTCCTGTTCCTGCAGATCATTTCAATCGCCTACATACTCGGCTCGTTCAGCATCGGCCTGCAACCCCTGGCGATGGCGCTCGGCAACACGCGGCTGCTTTTCCTGTGGAACTTCCTATCGGTGTGCGTGAAGATCCCGGCCATCATCATCGGCTTTATGACTGCGGGCCTCGTCGGCGTCGCGGTTGCGCGCTTGATCAGCGATCTGGCCTCCGCGCTGATCGAGTTTCTCTTCATAAAGAGACTGCTCGACATCGGCGTCTTGCGCCAGATTTCGCGGCACTGGCTTACTGTCGCGGGACTTTTGGCGATGACCGCAGCGGTTCTGATCGCAAGCGCAGCGATGCCGCTGGGAGATATCCCGCTGGTGGTGGATTTGCTCGCGAGAATAACTATCGGAGCCATTGCCTACACCGGAACGATCCTCGTCATCTGGCTGGTTGCCGGTCGGCCCGAGGGACCGGTTTCTATCATGTTCGACGTGTTTCAGCGCGTCAGATCATCCAGAACGGCGCCCGCGATGGATCTGGAAGAGAGCCTGCCCTGACAAATAATACGGTCAGGGCCAAAGGAGCCAAGCCTGCGGGTTCTATCAAGCTTGTTCAAGCTCCCTTATCGGAAACAGATCTTCATTGAGAGAGCCCTGCTCGATCCGCTGCTTCATGTGCGCGATCCGCTTGAACCGGGGACCGTCGAACTGCTCGAAGGTGAGGCCTTCAGACAGATAAGCATCGTAGAGCTGCTCGATACCACGGCGACATGTCCATTGCGGCTTGAAGCCATGCAATTTGCGAGCGAGATAGTTGCAATCGACCCGGTAGTTGCGAACATCCGGGCTGGCGTCGTCCGAAAACCCGATCTTCGAACCCGGCACGACATCGCGCACAAGTTCGGCGATTTCGCGGATCTGGTAGTTCTCGTTTGTGGTTCCGATGTTGAACACCTCCTTGTGGACGTCCTCCCGATCGGCCTCGATTATCGCGATGTAGGCTGCCGCAATGTCTTCTACGTGGACGATAGGGCGCCAGGGTGAGCCATCGCTCATCAAGTGAACTTCGCCCGTCGTGCAGGCCCAAGCAGTAAGATTGTTGACCACCAGATCGGTGCGGATAAGCGGCGACAGCCCGTAAGCAGTAGACGCTCTCAGGAAAGTGGGACTGAACGTCTCGTCCGTTAGCGCGCCGATCCCGACTTCAGCCTCGACCTTGGAAAGCCCGTAAGCAGTTACCGGGTTGAGATTGCCTGTCTCGTCGATGAAATCATCGCCCGACGCCCCATAATTCGAGCAGGAGGACGCGAATGCGAACCGCGCGATACCCGCGCTCTTCGCAAGCCTTGCCAGATCGATCGACGCCTGAGCATTGATTTCCTGTGTGAGGCCCGGACGATAGTCACCCAGCGGATCGTTCGAAAGCGCCGCAAGATGGATGATGGCGTCTATCCCGCGCAGCTTTTCTGCCGCATCCGCTTCCCGCACGAACTCGCGCACGTCGCCGCCGATCGACGGGATCTGAGCTGCCATCGGAAGGAAGTTGCAGCCATCGAACAGCGCACTATCCAGACCGACGACCTCATGACCGCGATTGAGCAGTTTCGGCGTGAGAACGGTGCCGATGTATCCGAGGTGTCCGGTGACTAGAACTTTCAACGTACGTGTCCTTCCAAAGATCATCCGCACATGCCCGTTCTGGAAAAAATTGGAGCGCAGATTTCTGATTGAAGAACCTAGCGGTCGGGGCTTACCTTCGGGAGAGGCGCACTGTGCTTAGGCCAAACGCGTCACCACCTAATCCTTCCGGAGAGCAAAAAACCGGGATTCTTGAGGAATTTCGCGATTCGCAGCCCCGGGTGACTGGTCGATATAGAACTAGTCCAAGATTGCCTTCGCCTAGATCCGGATTGCTGGTTATTCATCGCTGTTAACCAATAACCCATTGAGCAAAGTCAGTTGTTCAAGCCCTGCGGTGTCGCGACAGCAGTTTGGGACGTTCGATCCCAATTCTTAACCTAGGAGGTTGTGCATGAGCGGCAAAGAAGGAAGCGTTTTCATCCTGATGAACGACGCGATGCCAGGCTTCGCGCGGATCGATTTCACGGAAAAAGGCGATGTCGCGGCCAAGGTCTTGAAGGTCAACCAGTCGGCCCTTCCGGTCCCTTTTCGCATCTACATGGCAGCCGACGTCTTTGATTGGAAAGCGCTCCAGCGCACTCTCAGGTTTCTTTTCAGGGAGCAGTTTGATCCCGACGATCCTGAGTACTTCACCGGGAATCCCGAACTGCTGCGCGCAGCAATCGAACCTGCGGCAAGTTCGCTGCTCGAATTCGGCGATGAAGAGATCGGCATTTCGGCGGCGAAACGATCGCAAATGGATCGCTTGAGATCCTCACATGAGTCGCTCAAATTCATGTCTCTCAACGCGGCGCCCGGAACGATCCTGTATTTTTCCAAGGATCCTTCGATTTCGTGCACTGCGCTCGAAAACGGGTTGGTCCAATTTGAGGGCAAGGAGCTTTCTCCGGCCATCGCGGCTCGGCAAGCCATGAGAAAGCTCGGCTTCGCGTGGAACGAGCTTGCGGGAACAGACTATTGGACGCCGCTGGGATCGAGCCTCGGCGGCAATGCGAAAGCTTCCCCTTCCGCAATGCGTATGGAAGCGGAGATGCCGGAAGCGCCCATCGTTCCGAATGAGGTGGACGATTCCCCGGTCGTGTTCGTGCGAAATACCAAAATCTGAGCCATCAATCCGGCTCATCCCGAGGCGCGGACCCTCAACATGGATGTTCGCTGCCAGAGAACCTGCTCTCGCCATCCTGACAGGGAGCCGGCCCTCTGAAAGCGGTCAGCGCCCATTCGCGCTGGCGCGGCCGTTGCGCGAGACGAGGCTCGGGCAGCGGACGGGTCCTAAAGTTCGAGAATTCTTTCTGGCTTCGACTTGCCGCGAGCAAGGTCGACAAGTCCGATCAGGTTCCCTCGCAGCCGTCCGCGGCGATCGACGAACGGCTCTGGCTTTAGCGATCGAACCGCGTTGATCATGGGGTATTTCACGAGATGCCCGAACAATTGCGAACGGGTCGTGGTGCCTTTGGCCAGCAAGTAGCTCGCATTGGCGATCTGGGAATAGCCGAGCCGGATGCCCGATACCCTTCCCGCCTTTACACCCCGGTGGGCGCCGATCAGGCGGTCCAGCTTGATCAGCCTGCCCTCCTCCAGCAGCCGGTTGGTCAGATCGAGATCTTCCAGCCAACCGTAGAGCGGCAGACGTTCATCGAAACGCTTCGTTTTGAGCGCCGACGTGCGCATCGCCATGTTGCAGCCATAGAGCCCGAAAACCTCGGTCTCCCGAGGAATTCCTGTCGGAAAAGAAGCAGCGTGTGCGTCGATGGCCGTGACAGCCTGCTGCCGTGACAAACCGGGGCCGCAGACGCCATCTGCAACGACAAGGCCCGTGATGCCCACCACGTCTTCGGATTTCGCAAAGGCCGCCTCGAGCCTGGCCAGGTAAGTCGGATGCGGAACGAAATCGTCGTCGAAGAATACGATGACGTCGCTCGAATCAATCGCCTGCGCGATCCCGGCATTTCTTTGCGCGCACAGACCTTTGGTCGCGCAGATCAGGGTCTCGTTATCGATCTCAGGGTGCCGGTCCGGGGCATCGGCCTCGGTCGTAACGGCAAAGATCGAACGGTCAGGGCGCCTGGTCTGGTTCGCCAGATCCTGGACAAGATCGTCGGCCTCTTTTCTTCGTCCTAAAGTTGCAACGATAACGGTGATCTGCATGAATTTGGCTCCAGTATGCTCGACGCTTGAACAGCTCGGGCAAAACGCTGCGGTATTGGTCAGTCATATGTCCGAACATGCTTCGCGACGAGGCGCTCTATGAAGGTAATACCAAATATACCGTGAGAATCTGGGCACTTGACCATATGGTTGGATCGTCATGACCCCGAAACGTATAGTCATCATCAGCGACCAATCCTCCGCCGTTGGCGGCGCGGAGGCGCTTGCCTTGCTGTCCGCAAGGTTGTTCCATGAAGCGGGCATTGCTGTCACTTTCGTGACTGGTGATGATGCGTCGGACGCACCGCTTCCCGAAGGGGTCGAGGTGGTGTCGCTTGGGCACAAGCCGCTGTTGCAACGCAGCTTTGCCAAGGGTGTTCGAGACGGCCTTTACAATTTGGCGGCTCGCCGTCTGATCGAGCGCACTGTTGCGCGACTGGATGGACCCGACGTAGTCTACCACCTCCACAGCTGGTCGCAGATCCTGTCACCAGCAGTATTCGCCGGACTGTCGAGCGTGCAATCGCGCCTGGTCATTCATGGGCACGATTTTTTCATGAGCTGCCCCAATGGGGGATTCTTCAATTTCGTAACCAACGAGACATGCGAGCTGACACCGCTCAGCCAAAAATGCCTCTCCACCAATTGCGACAAGCGCAGTCCCGCGCAAAAGGCATTTCGCGTGACCCGCGCGGCGGTTCGTGCACGGACGTTCCCCGGTCGAAAGTCCCCGGCTCTGATCGCTGTCATCCACCCGTCGATGAACCCCTACCTTACAAGGACAGACCTTTCGCCGGCCCGGCTGCGCACGGTGCGAAACCCGGCCCGCGCTTTTCGTGAGAATCGTATTGCAGCAGAAAAGAACAGCGACATTTTCTTTGTCGGAAGAGTCACGCGCGAGAAGGGGGTAGAGCTGGCAGCGCAAGCCGCTCGCATTTCCGGTCACCGCTTGCGAGTGATAGGTGACGGACCGGAACGATCGACTTTGGCGGAGAAATATCCTGAAGTGATTTGGGAGGGTTGGCTGGACCATTCCAAGATCGCCCAAATCGTCGGCGCGGCACGCGCGCTTGTAATGCCCAGTCTCGTGCCCGAGCCATTCGGTCTGGTAGCACTCGAGGCTCTTCAAAGCGGAATTCCGCTCGTGGCGTTCGCCAATTCATTCATCGCGCAGGAAGCATCTGAACTGGGATGCTGCGTGATGGCCGCCGATCGCAGTCCGGCAAGCCTCGCCAAAGCGTTCGAGAAGCTGAACGATAGCGCGGCGGTCAAGCGGGCGAGCCAGCGTGCTCATATCGCATCGGGCGCGCTGACATGTTCTGAAACCGATTGGCGGGACCGGCTACTCGCGCTCTATGCCGAACAGCTGACGGCATCGGCGCGGTCAAAGGAAAACCAGTCAAAAGAGCCGGACAAGATGCTTTCATAAAGCGATCTGGCCTTGATGCCGATTATGCAGGAGACCGCTAATGCGAAAAGAGAACCAGGGCTTGTCAGGTCTCGTCTCCGACACGTCGACGACGAGAAAGCGGCGTACGAAAGTGGCCAGCTTTTCATTCGTCTTCGCGCTCGCTGCGCTCATCGCGTTTTCCGGGCCGTCTGATCTTCCCGCCGTCGCTTCGGAAAGTCAGTCGTCAGAAATTGACCTTGGAGAGTTCAAGCCTTCGTTCCGGGAGGACTTCGACGATCTTGACGTTTCGGAGTATGATTGTCTCACCAAATGGACGGCGCATACGCCTTGGGATGGAGATTTCGGAAGCGCCCGTTTCATGGGACCGGATGATGGCTTTCCCTTCACAACGCAGGACGGCATCCTGACGATTGAGGCCCGGAAGAATGCGGCAGGGAAGTGGGAAAGCGGAATGCTTTCGTCATGGAACAGATGCAACAGCGGGTTCGCGCAAAAGCTTGGCTATTTCGAAACCAGAGCGCGGTTTCCAACGGCCGCTGGATTCTGGCCCGCTTTCTGGTTGATCGGGGCCGACCGAAGAGACGGCGTCGCCGAGCTCGACATATTCGAATATTACTCGCACAAGAATGACGAAATCTATTTCGTCATTCATAAGCACAAGGCGACGGCCGACGACGAGAAAATCACCGAAAGCAGGCGCCACAGCGTGCCCGCCGGTTCGCTGAGCGACCGGTTTCATACCTATGGGGCTGAAATCACCGAAACCGAGGTCATCGTTTACATAGACCGCAAAGAGGTATGGCGAACAGCGGCTCCGGAGGAATTTCAGCAACCGATGTATCTGCTGGTTTCATTCGCCGCTGAAGATTACCGGATGGATGAAAACACACCGGATTCGGTGAAGATGGAGATCGACTACATCCATGCCTATCAGCGCAGGCCGGTCGGCTCGAGACACTTTAAACCGCACCCTCAGTAACGTGAGCCTCCGGACGACTGGGTTTTCATGGACGAGGTAGAATGCATCGTCGTCGGCGGCGGCGTTATCGGTCTGGCATGCGGCGCGGCTCTGGCCCGTGGTGGCCGCGAGGTCATGGTTCTCGAAGCGGAAAACGCCATCGGAACACAGACGAGCAGCCGAAATTCCGAAGTCATCCATGCAGGAATTTACTACCCGCAAAACAGCATGAAAGCGCTGTTCTGTCGGCGCGGTCGCGACTTGCTCTATCGCTATGCCGAGGAGCGCGGCATCCCGCATCGACGCACTGGCAAGATCATCGTTGCCACATCATCCGAGCAGCTGTCGCGATTGGGGCAAATATCGCAACGAGCAAGCGCGAACGGAGTCAACGATTTGCGGATGATGTCGCAAAGCGAGGTGCAGACGCTAGAGCCACGGATCCACTGCGACGGCGCGCTCCTGTCGCCATCGACAGGGATCATCGACAGTCACGCACTGATGCTTGCCTTGGAGGGAGAGCTGCAAAACCACGGCGGAATGGTGGTTTTGCAGACCGAGGTGTCGGCAATGACACCTCGACCATCAGGCCTGATCGTCGAAACAAAGGGTGCTCAGGCGGGGCGCCTCAAAGCCCGCCATGTCATAAATGCCGCCGGGCTTCGTGCCGTCGACGTGGCGAGCCGCGTTCCCGGCATAGTACGAGATGCCATTCCGAAGGCGCATTTCTCGGTCGGGCATTATTACCGTTTGTCCGGTCCGGCACCGTGCAATCGGCTCGTTTACCCCGTTCCTGAACCTGGTGGGCTCGGCATTCATCTGACACTGGATCTCGCGAACCAGGCGAAGTTCGGCCCTGACGTGCGCTGGATTGCAAGGCCCGACTACAGCTTCGATGATAGCGCGAAAGAGCGGTTCGCGGCTGCCATCCAGACCTACCTTCCAGACGTTACAGCGGATCAACTCGTGCCGGATTACACCGGAGTTCGGCCCAAAATCGCAGGTCCCGATGATCCCGATGCGGATTTTCGGATCGATGGTCCGCGCCAACATGGGATCGACGGCCTTATCAACCTGTTTGGCATCGAATCGCCCGGTCTGACATCGTGTCTTGCCATCGCGGAATATGTCGCCGATTTGACAGAGCAGCCCACAGCCCGCCTGAATAGCCCCAATTAGTATCCCAATAGACGTAGTACCCCCGATGGTTAGTTGCGGGCCTCCAGACCATTGCCGTAATATCTGCGCATTACGAACGGGCTTTTGAGCTCTCGTTTCTGCGATTTCGGAAGGGATATCCATGCACCAGGCAGCAAAGCCGCAGAGCTCCGCGCTGACTGCGCTGAAAAACTGCCGTCATTGTTCGCAGCCACTGATGACCCAGCTGGCCGATCTGGGCTTCAGCCCGGTTGCCAACGATCTTGTCGATATTGCCCTGAGAGACGAGCCCGAACTGCATTATCCTTTGGAGGTGCGGGTCTGCGACAGCTGTCTTCTTGCGCAGGTAGTCCACACGTTGAAATCGGACGATCTGTTCCGCGCGGATTACACATACTATTCTTCGCACTCATCGACCTGGCTCGAGCATGCGAAGACTTACGTGGAGACGATGCGCGAGCGGCTTGGCCTGGATGCCGATAGCAGGGTTGTCGAACTTGCCTCCAATGACGGCTATCTGCTGCAATATGTGAAGGCGGCTGGCATACCTTGCCTCGGTATCGAACCGACAGAAGGTCCAGCCGAAGCGGCGAGATCATCCGGGCTCGAGGTACGCAGCGAGTTTTTCTCTGAAGCAATGGGCCGCGCGCTCGCCGACGAAGGATGGACCGCCGATCTTATCGTGGCCAACAACGTGCTCGCCCACGTGCCTGATATCAACGATTTCGTGCGCGGTGCGAAAGCGCTCCTCGGACCGGAAGGTGTTGCAACCTACGAAGTCCAGCATCTCCTTCGTCTGATGCAGGGCAATCAGTTCGACACAATTTATCACGAGCATTTTTCGTACCTGTCGCTGTTCGCTGCCGAGCGCATTTTCGATGCCGCTGGGCTCAGGGTCTTCGCCGTCGAAAACCTGCCGACGCATGGCGGATCGGTTCGCTTCTTCGTCTGTCACATGGACTCAGCATGGGAAAATGAGCCGTCGCTGGAGGCAATGCGCGCCGAAGAGCGGGCATTCGGTTTGGACAAGCCTGCAACCTACACTGCTTGGAACCGCGCGGTGCAACAGACGAAGATGTCGCTCATCCAGCTGTGCCTGGACCTGAAAAGGCAGGGCAAGACCATCGCAGCCTATGGTGCGCCAGCCAAAGGGGTGACACTTCTCAATTATTGCGGGATCGGATCGGACATTATCGATTTTACTGTCGATCGCGCTCCTTCGAAACAGGGCAAACTGATGCCGGGCGTACGCATTCCGATCCTCGATCCTTCGCACATTCACGAAGCGAAGCCGGATTTCGTTCTAATCCTCCCATGGAACCTGAAGGAAGAAATCAAGGCTCAGATCGACTACGTGCGGGAGTGGGGAGGACAGTTCATTGTCCCCGTTCCCGAAGCGGCGATCGAGCGCTAGAGAGGTTCGGGGGCGAACATTGGCTAAAGATCCGCATATCGCAATTATCGGCGCAGGTTTCGCAGGGTTCGGCGCAAGCCACCAATTGCGTGAACTGGGCGTCGACGCCACGATCTATGAGAAGCGGTCGGTCCACGGCGGGCATACATCCACCCATTCCTATGACGACGGGTTTCTCTTCGATGAAGGCCCGCACATTTCATTTACCCAAAACAAGAGGTTACAGGAACTCTTCGCCGAAAGCATTGGCGGGACATACGAAAAGCTTCGCGCCAGCGTGAACAATTATTGGCAGGGCCACTGGATCAAGCATCCTGCTCAAGTGAACCTTCACGGCCTGCCGGACCAGGTCGTCATAGATAGTATCAAAGACTTCGTGGCCGCCTCCCATGCGCCGAAGAGTTCTGAAAAAATCGCAAATTACGAAGACTGGCTGGTGGCGGCATTCGGAAAGACCTTTGCCGAGACATTCCCTGCGGTCTACACCCGCAAGTATCACACGACCGATGCGAAAAATCTGACGACCGACTGGCTGGGGCCACGGCTTTATCGCCCTGAGCTCGAGGAAGTCCTGCGCGGCGCGCTCGTACCGCAAGCACCCGACGTCCATTATGTGGACCACTTCCGCTATCCGACGGATGGTGGCTTCGTCTCGTACCTCAATGGTTTTCGCGAGCGCTCCAACTTGCAATGCGATAGCGAGATCGTTGAGATCGACCCCAAGGCGAAATCGCTGCGAACCTCGGACGGCCGGGTGATCGCATACGATTCGATCATTTCGTCTGTGCCCCTCCCCCGCCTTGTAGCGATGGTCAAAGGAGCGCCGCCTGACGTGGTCGAAGCTGCCGGCAAGTTAGCCTGCACCGAAGTCGTTCTAGTCAATGTCGGCGTTTCAAAGCCGCATGTCCGCGATGACCACTGGACGTATTTCTACGATGAGGACATCGCCTTTGCGAGGCTCAGCTATCCGTCGAACTTCTCGCCGAATGTTGCGCCGAAAGGGTGCACGGCGCTGCAGGCGGAAGTCTATTTCAGCGACAAGTGGAAGCCCCGGGACAAACCTGCCGACGCATATATCGAACCCGTGATCGATGGGCTGCTCAGGGCGGGCCT
Organism: Erythrobacter ani; assembly: GCF_019204025.1. Taxonomy (GTDB): domain Bacteria; phylum Pseudomonadota; class Alphaproteobacteria; order Sphingomonadales; family Sphingomonadaceae; genus Erythrobacter; species Erythrobacter ani. The sequence goes on along the minus strand of NZ_JAGSPB010000002.1, from coordinate 406,775 downwards.
GATCGATGGACGCGATCAGGTGGTCCACACGAGCACGATCGTAGCGCCGTATGCTAATATCATTTTCGACCATGATCGTCCTGCGGCGCTCAAGCTGGTCCATGGATATCTCGACGACGTCGGTGTCGGCTATTGCGGGCGGTTTGGCGACTGGGGCTACATCTGGACCGACCAGGCATTCGCAAGCGGTGAGAAAGCTGCGCGCAGGGCATTGGATAGAATGGCGAAGAGCGAGGCCGCCGTGGAGGTAGGTGCAAAATGACCCGAGCGAGAAAGAACCTCGTTTTCGTGCGCGTAGGGTCAAAATCCCTGCACAGGGGCTGGCTCGATGGACCGGACGAGCGGAACTGGGATCTGCAGCTGAGCCAGTATGATGACGATCCTGAAATCGGCAAGGGCGGCGACCTGCCGCTTTCGATCGACAAAGGCACGAAATGGGACAGCATCTACAGGTATCTCACGAAAAATCGCGATGTGCTCGAACGCTATGATTACATTGCTTTCATGGATGACGACCTGATTTTCACGAAGCGGGACCTCAACCGTTATTTCGATATCTGCGCAGAGCACAATCTGCGGATCGCACAGCCATCACTGCATCCCGATAGTCATTTCTGTTATTCGATCCTGCTGCAATTCGGAGCGACGAAGTTGCGCTACACCAATTTCGTGGAATGCATGGCTCCTTCCATAAGCACCGAATATCTCAGGACTTTCCTGCCGCACATGTCGCAAGTGATTTCAGGTTGGGGAATGGATCTCATCTGGGCGCTGACCATGCCGAACCCCGCCTTCAAATCTGCGATTATCGATGAGATTTCGATGGTTCATACGCGTCCCCATGCAACAGGCGCGGTGTATGACGCATTTTCCGAACAACATTTGTCCCCCGAGCAGGAAATGAAGCGCCTGAAGTCGGGATATTCCGGTCTGCCGGACAAGATGTTGGTCTATGGAGCAATCGACCGCGATGGGAAACGTATGAGCGGCGCGACGGTACAGCGTCTCAACGGATTTTCACTACTGGCCAATTCCTGGCGTTATCGGGAACCCATGCGAGCAATCAAATCCGGGGGCGCCATGCTGATGCGCGCGATCACTCAGCCGCGGTACATCCCGGAAACCGTCCGCAGAATTCAGCATAAGAGCGCATAAGTCATGAGAGAAGGCGACAAGAATTCGATCGCGATGACCGTCGGTTTGGACGGGGGTATCGAAGGACACGAACAGGCGATTTATCGCGGCCAGATCAACCTCCTACCTCCTTCGGCCGCGGGTCTCAGCCTGTGCAAACACGCGCAGACAATGATCGAGGAGGCATTTCACCCTCACGATCCGCGTACGGCACAGCATGTCCTCGATGTGGACGATTTCGTCGAGCGTGCAGCGCAGGTTAAACCACGTTTCATCCACGATACGCAGACAAGAACGCTCCAGAAAAGCTACCTGCAGGAGCTCGGTTTCGATCCCGCTCGCACTTATATCGACGTCCCGCGGATGCGCGTCGTCAGCAGCGACGGCTATCTGGTTTCCGGAGTTGGACACAAGCAGCCCCCACACCGCGACACCTGGTGGTCTGCGCCGATGCAGCAGATCCAGTTCTGGTTGCCGATTTTCCCGATGACGCGCGAATGCTCCATGGAGTTCTATCCGCATTACGTCGAAACGGGACTGCCGAACTCATCCGACGATTTCAATATTTACAGGTGGAACGCGACGGGGCGCAAGAATGCAGCGCAACATCGCCAGGGGGAAGACAAGCGCGGCATTCCGCAGCCACGCGCACCCCTGGATCATCCGGCCGCCGTCCAAATGGTCCTTCCGGTCGGAGGCGCCGTGATGTTTTCGGCAAACCAACTGCATGCAACATCCGACAACGTCACTGGCAACACGCGTTTCAGCATCGATTTCCGCATCGTCGACATCGAGCACGTTCGTGAGGGTATCGGCGCAGTCAACGTTGACAATTCATCGACCGGAACGGCTCTTCGCGATTTTCGGCGGATGACCGATGACGAGGCGATCGATCCCAACCTTATCGCGAAATACGATGTTGGCGACACGGTCGAGGACGGCGTTCTGCAATTCGAGCCAGACGACAAGGTTCACGCCTGATGCCTCACCCGTCATCTTGGTTACGGTCATGAAATTCGTCACGCCCGAGCAGGCTTCGGCAGAAACGGTATGGGACGTCGTAATCATCGGATCGGGTTTCGGTTCGCTTTTCTTCCTCAAACGCTACCTTCAAAAACGCCCCAACGACCGGATACTCATCCTGGAGCGCGGTCGTTACAACTCTTCTGAATGGCAGCTTGAGAACCGCGCGAACTCGGACATCCCGCCGGAACAGACTTACGAACATGGAGAAGGCAGCGGCAAGCCCTGGGATTTCACCATCGGTCTGGGAGGGAGCACGAATTGTTGGTGGGGCCTGACCCCGCGCATGCACCCGTCTGATTTCAAGGTAGGCACACAAACCGGATTGGGCAGCGACTGGCCAATCGATTACGACGATCTGGTTCCGTACTGGCAGGAGCTTGAGCGGATCATGTTGATCGCCGGTTCCAGCGAGATCGGCAGGGTTTATCCCGGCACTGAAGAGTATCCGCAACCAGCGCATCAATTGACCTCTGCCGATGAGATCATGGTGCAAAAAGGGAACGGTAATCACTTCCCCATGCCGACGGCCAAGCTTTCGCGCTCGGTCGGCGCGCGCGGGCGCTGCTGTTCGTCGGCAAAATGCAATCTGTGTCCGGTCGGAGCAAAATTTACGGCGTTCAATGCCATGGATGAGACACTTAGCCACCCTTCTGTTTCGATTGGTATTGGATGCGAAGTGACGCATCTCGATGTCGAAGGCGGAAATGTTTCAGCAGTGCATTTCAAGAATGCGGGTCGCGAATACTCCGCCGATTGCGACCTGTGTGTGCTCGGTGCGAACGCGATCCACTCCCCCTTTATCTTTCAGCGATCCGGGATAGCCGGCCATGGGGTCGGCCGATATCTCGGCGAGAAGATGCTCGCCGACGTGGAAGTTCTGCTCGGCGGCCTCGATCACTTTGACGGGGGGACAGACTCCACTGCCATTAATCTGTCGATCGTAGAGGAAGGCCGTTCAGCCGAATTCGCAAACTCGATCTATCTGGTGAAGAACAATCTGATGCATGGGTTCCGGCTTGAGCCAGGGCGCTGGCGGCAGACCCTGCCCATCACCCTCTATGTCGAGGACGTGTTTGATTACGAGAATGGCGTGTTCGATGACGGCAGCGATAAACCCGTCGTGAGGTTCAAGGACTGGTCCGACTATGCCATGGCCGGATTGGACCACGCGATCTCGCGCATTCCCGAAATTTTCTCACCGCTCCCGATCGAGGGCGTCCGGTTTCTCGGCATCAAGCCTACCCTTGGCCACATCCAGGGATCCTTGCGCATGGGATCATCGATAGAGGATTCGGTCGTGGATGCGGGCATGATCTCGCATGCCGTCCGCAATCTTTGCGTGGTGGGAACGTCCATTTTCCCGACGCCCGCCAGTGCGAATCCGACGCTTTCCGCCGCCGCCCTTTCGTACCGCGCCGTCGATCAGATGCTGGGATGACAGCGTTATGAAGATATCTCGCCGACAAATGCTCCTTGGCGGAACCGCAACCGCGGCGATTGCAGGCGTGGGCGGCATCCGCGTTCTGACCGGAGACATGGAAGGCTTCATCGCCGGTTTCGTCCGCCATGCGCTGCCCGAAACGCGTTTCGCCGAGGGTTCTGCCGAAGAGTTCGCTCGTGATTACCTGGAGAAAACCGAGGTCGAACGCAGTAAGATCGATCAATTGATGCGCGCTCAGCGCATCGTTGGATACGACGGGCTCGACATGCTGTTTGGCAGCAATCTGAGTTACGACGGGTTCAAGCGCCGCGTCGCGACGATGTTCATGCTGGGATCGGACTTCTTCAGCTCAAACGGCGGTCAGGATCCTGTTCGGTATCTGGGCGTGGTCGATATCTGTTCGAATCCATTCGCGCGGCTGACCTGAGGCCTTCTCATAAACCATTCGCCAAGGGCAATCGGGCTGGGCCCAGACCTCTTCGAGATAACTCTTGTCCCTCAGGGTATCCATGCACTGCCAGAAGTCATCGTGGCGGAACGCGGCCAATTGGTTCTGATCGACCAACTTGTCCATCGGATCGCGCTCCCAGATCGTCGAATCGTCTTCGATCAGGTCGAAAACCTCCGGCTCACAAACATAGAACCCGCCATTGATGTGCCCGCCATCGTCGAGCCCCTTCTCGCGGAAACCGGTCACGGAAACGCCATCATCGCTCATGCCCAATGCGCCGAACCGGCCAGGCTGGCGGACTGCGGTGACCGTCGCCCATTTGCCGTGCTCCGCGTGGTATTCGAGCAGGCGATCGATGGGTACGTTGGAAACGCCGTCCCCGTATGTGAGGCAGAACGGACTATCTCCGATCGCGGCTCTCGCGCGGCGAACGCGCCCGCCCGTCATCGAATCCGCCCCGGTGTCGATCAGGGTGACTTTCCAATCTTCGTCGACCGGATTGTGAAAATTGACCTCGCCGCTGCCCAGATCAATCGTGAAATCGCTTCCCAGGTTCCGGTAGTTAAGGAAGAATTCCTTGATGTATTCGCCCTTGTACCCGCAACAAATAACAAAATCTTTGAGTCCGTAATGCGCGTAGTGGCGCATTACGTGCCACAACAGCGGTTTACCCCCGATTTCAACCATTGGCTTCGGACGTACGGAGGTTTCCTCACTGATACGTGTGCCCAGCCCTCCGGCGAGTATCACGACTTTCATTAGGCGCTCCTTCGTTTAAACCACTTCGGCCGTGACAAAATAGTAGAGGATCGCGGCTATCGGATCATTGGCGCATTCGGATTAGCTTGGATGGGCGATGGAGAGCCTGATGGGAGGACATACATCCAAAACGACCTTGTCATAGTGACCGGAGCGAGCGGATTCGTCGGTCGATCGGTCGTCGACCAGCTTCGAAAGCAGGGTGCCCAAGTGCTCGCCTTGGGCAAAGCACCCGCCGGCAAACCGCTTCCCGGCGTCGAGTGGCAAAGCGTCGATCTGCTGGAAGCGGACGCTGCCGCTACGCTCCTGACGCATTACAAGGCTTCCATTCTGATCCACGCTGCATGGGCACGCGCCAAAGCGGGAGGATTGTGGCACCTCGAAGAAAACTGGATCTGGCGTGATGCGAGTTTGCGCCTGTTCAATGAGTTCTGGGACAGAACCGGCGGGCATGTGGTCGCATGCGGCACTTGCGCAGAATACGACCCACCCGATCACGGAGAATGCGAAGAGGATATTACCTCCATTGCACCGTCGTCGATCTATGGCCGCGCCAAGGCCGAACTGGCTGAACAGGCCTTCACCGATGCGCAAAAGGCAGGTGGGTCTTTAACCTGGGCCCGGTTGTTCTACCTATTCGGGCCATTCGAGAACACGGAACGACTGGTGCCGCAGATCATCGATCCCATCCTTGCCGGTGAAACGGCCGAAACCGGGAGCGGGAAAGCGGTCCGCGACTTCGGATTTGCTCCCGATATGGCGAGCGGCCTGGCCACGCTGGCGGCGCGTCGATGTCGCGGAGCCTTCAATGTCGGAACCGGTGAGGGCATTTCTATCAAAGCGCTGGCATCGCGCATTGCAGAACTGTGCGGACGGGAAGACTTGCTGCATGTCGGAGCCTTGCCCGACAGGCAAGGCGAAGCACCCCGGATCGTAGCAAATACGCAAAAGCTTCGGGCCGCCACCGGGTGGTCGCCTGCATACGATCTTGACACCGGCCTGCGAGACACGATCGCGTGGCGCCACGAGGCATTGCGGCGCTGACTTTAATCCCGGGAAGCCAGCCGTTTGCGTTCAAGCACCGCCAGAACCGGAAGCAGTATGAACAGATCGGCAAGCAACGCGAGCGTGAAAATCGCGATACACAACCCGCCGAAGAACATCACGGTCGGCATTTCGCTCAAAAACGCAGACGAAATTCCGACCGATAGCACCAGCGTGGTTGTCATGAGCGCCGGAGCGACATGCTTCATCACGTTCGGAATATCACCAAGCGCGAAAGCGGCACCTTTTTCACGGCGATTGATGTCATAGCGGTTGAGGACATGGATCGTGTCGTCGACGGCAACCCCGAACGCAATGGAAAGGGCAATCGCCCCGATGAATTGTAGTTGCCACCCGCTCACCATCAGCCATGCTCCGACCATCAGAACCGGGATGACATTCGGCAACACTGCCGCCAGACCGAACCGCCACTGACCAAACCAAAGAGCGATCAGAAGCGGGCAGGCAAACGCAGCGATCAAGAAGCTGATCGTCAGCTCCTTGATCATTTTGTCCGATAATATCGCGGCAAGCGCAGTCAGTCCGGTGATCGGCTCTGCTGTCAGCTTGCCCAGCTCCGCTTGATCCAAACGCGCGTTGATGCGGTCCATCAACGCGCGAATCTGTGGCGAAGGCTGGTCTGCAACGCGAAAGGAAAGCTTAAACCCGTCTCTGCTCCGGCCGATCAATTCGGTTTGCGCGCGTTCGGGCAATTGCTCCAGTATTCGGTCCACATCGTCCGCTGATGATGGCTGCCCTGCTTCGCGCAGGATTTGGCGAAGGCTGTGAAGCGAGTAGATCCGATTACCGGGGAATTCCGTTTCGAGATCTTCATGCACTGCCGCCAGGACCTCAAGGTTCGCGTTGGAGACCAACGGCTCGCCCTGCTCCTCCTGACGAAGCACGATATCGAGGGATTGGGTCGGACTGCTGATTGCCTCGGCGCGCTCGAGAGCGAGGAGGATCGGATCGTCATCGTGTAGATATTCGTTAAAGCGATGGGTCGTCTGTACGGGCAAGAACGCCGCAAGCAGCACGGCTGCCAAACCCGTGCTAACGGCGGCGACGGCGAATTTCCGCGCCAGCAACCACTTGGTGGTGCGGCCGAACAGTTCGCTCCAATATTGCTGCGGCAAAACATGCTGTTTGAGGGCTCGCTCAATCGGGGCGAAGCGCCAGGTGAGCGCGAAGACGAGCGGATGGATGACGATTGCCGCGAATAGCGACATGCAAAGCCCGATCACCGCTGCGAGCGAAAAGACGCGAATCAGCTCTGAATCCGAATAGGAAAGCCCAGCCATAGCGATAATCGTGGTGAGACCGGTGAGCAGGCAGGGAGATGCAATCGCCTGCATCATGCCGCGAATGGACTCGTCCCGCCCCGCCCCGCGCTTTGCAAATTTGCGCAATTCGAACGTCATATGGATGCAATTCGCCATGGTGATCACGAGAATCAGGATCGAAATCGAATTGGTCAAAACATTCATTTCGAGACCGAGCCAACCCATCGCCCCCAAGGTCAGGAGAACGGCGAATATCGGCGCTATCCCCGTCAATAAGCCCACCACGAGACTTCGGAACAGGAACAGCGATGTGATCAATCCCAGAAGCCCGCCGATCCCATTGAGCAGGCCCTGCTCCGCAATGATGCGGTTTACGATGACATTGAGGATCGGCAGCGTACCGGTGAGCTGGAATTCCAGCCCCGCTTCGGGCGGAACCTCAGCGAACAGTTCGCGGAATTCGTCAATAATCGGCTGCACCTGCTTATCGTCGACCCGCTGTTCCTCCACCGCGTAGACAAGAATCGTTTCGGTGCGTTCGGGATTTATCATCGGGACGATTGTCCAGGGCGAGCGCGCAACCTCGTCCAAAGCTACCGAAACGTCCTCATACTCCGAGAGGTCGCCTTCGATCACAGTTTGAAAAGCCTGCGTCTCGGCGTTGTATTCCTGCATCGAGAAAATCGAATGCGCGAAATCCACCCCTTCGATGAGCTGACCGTCGAAAACCAGGTCCTGAAGCAGGATCAGCTGCTCGCGATCGAAGCCGTTTTCCGATGTAACCAAGACGACGATTTCGCTGTCGCTTTGCGGATATTCGGCGGTGTGCTGTGTAAACCGCGCATATTCATCGAAGGAGGACACGAAAATATCACGCGCGCCGTCTTCGACACGGATCTGCGTGGCACCGATCACCGAAACCGCAATAAGTCCCAGTACCAGCATCAGTAGCGCTCTTTGACGCCGACAAATCGCGTCGGCGAGCTGCCCAATCATCTTCACTCGAGTACCGATGATCTATCCACCCTCGAGCGCGCAAAACTGTTCCAGGCGCGACAATTCAATTTCCCCCCGCGGCGCTGTTTGCCGCGATCCGATCAGCGAGATGTCTTGTGATGCCACACAGGTAAAGCTAAGCTCTGCCGCCTCGGTTCCCGCACAACCTCAATTCTCAGCAGGCATAGTACCAGTCAGATGAAACGGAAACAGCTTTTCAAGCGAATTTTTCTGTCCGCCACGCTTTTTGCGCCGATTGCGATTTTGATACCCGCTTCGGCAAGCTCACAGCCGAAAAACGCCGGTACGATACCTCTGTCCGAAATCGCCGGTCAGTGGCGTGGCGATGGCTGGGCCGTACGCGAAGAGGGCGGTACGAAGGAAGGTGTGCGATGCCGGCTCAAGACGCGGTACAAATCCGGCTCGAGAAAGCTGACCATCAGCGGCAAATGCGCTGCAACCAGTGGCACGTACACGTTGCTGGGCCATATCGCCGACTATCCCGACACCAACCGTGTCACGGGACGCTGGGTTAATCCGCGCGGTGTGGGCGTCGTGAACATTGCAGGCAAGCGAACAGGAAACCGGCTCACGTTTTTCTACGAAGGGAAAGACAAGGAGACCAAGGAAAAGGTTCGCTACAAGACGGTATGGGATCTGAGCGGTGATGGTTTCTCGCTGAGCACTGGCGTGGGCGGCGGGGCGAATGACGAACTGGGCAAGATCACTTTTCGCCGCTAGTTACCTGCGAAGGCTTGCGAACGGCCAGATCGGGACATCGCGCGTTACCACCTGACGGATCAGCTTCGACCTTTGCGGCAACCGAGCGCGATTGTTCCAGGTCAGCACTTAAAGGCCAGCCCGTGCCGCCAGTACCGCAGCTTGCGTTCGGTTACTCGCATCGATCGCGGTCAAGAGCCGCCGTATCATGCCCTTGACCTTGCTCTCTTCGCACTCGAACCGATTGGCTATGTGTTTGTTCGTTGCGCCATCGGCCAACATCTCGAGTATTTCCCACTGACCGCGATCGAGATGCGCAGCATTCAATTTGTGCATCTCTCTGGAAATGCATTTGCAGCACGTGCCGCCAATGCAAACGGAGCTCGCGTGAGCAGCCAGTTCGACAGCGTGATACATGTCCTCCGACCCGATATCGAGGGGAACGCCGGAAATATCGCTGCGAATTGCGCGCAGACGCTGAAAGGCTGAACCCTGCTCGGACGAACCAATCGTCAGCCAACGGCTGAACCGCCGGGCTAGCGCATCGATCTTGTCGGCGGAACGAAACACCTCGCCTGGTGCCGCCTCGACCACAACCATCACATCGGGTCTGCATTCGTCGGAAATATCAGCGAATCTGCTTTCGGCAGCGACAACAGTAATGCCACGCTCCCGTAGGTTCTCAGCGACCATATCGAGTAAGAAAGTGCTGTGGCAAACGATTGCCGCACTCGTTGAATCCACCATTGAAGGTCCACTCCCCGCGAAACATTTGATTCGTGCGACCAATTTGCCGATTCGTTTTTCGTTATGGCAGTAAACTAACCGCTCCCGATCTTTAGTCCAACGAAGATGGCGCTTTAGTACTTAATTGACAATTTCGCAGAGTCCCACTGCCAAAGGATAGGATGAGACCTCATTCGATCGGGGAATTGGATCAAAAGAGAACACCTGGATCGAATTTGCAGTCTCCGCATCTTTGGATCGGTCGGGCGAGCACATGCGCACTTCCCTCAATTATTGAGAGGCTTAGGCTTCGGATCACGGGCGCCCCATCACAATTCGAAAATGACGCGATGGGCAAAATTCGTCTCGTTCCGAGGCGAGTGACCTGAACCAAGATTTTTGGAGATTACAAATGCGTACGATCAATAAAGCTCTGCTCGCAGCGGCCATCCCGGCAATTGCGATTGCAGCCCCCGCCCACGCTCAAGCCGGCGGCACGCAGATTACTGGCGTTGTTCCACCGGTCTGCGAAGTTCAGGACGGGTTCGCCGCCTTCGTATTTCCGTCGATGACTGCGGGCGAGACCATCACCGACAACCTCACTCTGAAATGCAACGACGCCGACGGTGCAGAAGTCACTCTGATCAGTTCCGAAGGTGGAATGGAGAGTGATGACCAAGAAGATCTCGAAATCGAGTACACCGCAACGCTGACGAGCGATGCCATCGACGGCGGCTCTCTCTCTCTGGTGCTTCCGGTTGGTGTCCAAGGCGACAATGATGCGTCGGCAACCGGTTTTGCATCTGGCGGTCTCGATCTCGCGTCGGGCGTCGCCGGAGTGCTCGAAGTTGAACTTACCGAAACTGCCGTATGGGCAGGTGGCTACTCAGACACCATCACGGTGCAGCTGACCGCTTCGTGACCGGTGTGCCGCTGGTCGGATCCTGATGATCCGACCAGCGGCATTTCCGTCGTATCCAACAGTTCAGCATGAAAGGTCAGCCATGCTCGATACCAAATTGAAAAGAGCGCTTCTTCTGGCGATGATGGCGGCTCCATTAGCCATTCTCAGCCCAGCGCACGCACAGCGCGTCGATCCGATGCGCTTCGAACTCGAACCTTCAGGAGCGGGCACACAGACCACCCTGCAAGTCACCAATACCCGGTCGTTTCCGATCACGATCGAAGTCGTGCCCAATTCGCTGTCGATCGACGAAAACGGCAACGAAACACTTGGCCCGGCTGAAGACGATTTTCTGATCTTTCCTCCTCAGGCAGTGATTGATGCTGGCGCAAGCCAGGCTATTCGCGTGCGATACATTGGTGAGGGCGCTCTCGACAGCAGCAAAGCCTATCGCATTGGCATCAACCAATTGCCGATCGACATGCGTGAGGGCGGCGAAAGCGGAGTGGCGGTCACGGTGAATTTCGCCACACTAGTCAATATCGTGCCAGCCAACACGCGTAGCAATCTCACAGTGCGCGAAATGACTGCTCTGGAAGGTGGGAACTGGCAAATGTTGGTTTCGAACGAAGGTAGCCGGTACGCGCGGATGTCGGATCTCGACATACGTCTGTCCCAAGGCGAACGGTCGCTTGAAGTCGACAGCACCGAGACAAAGGGGTGGTTCGATAAGAACCTCATCTTACCTGGGAGCCAGCTGTACGTGACAATGCCAGCGCAAGAGGGCTTCGATCCGCGAGAGACCACCATAACGCTGGTCGAATCCCAGTGATCAGACGATGTCACTCGATACCGCGATCCTGGCGACGGCGCTGATCTCATCGAGCCACGGCACTGGCGACGCCGAGTTCAGCCCGGATAATCTGCGGACACAAAAGGCTGTCGCGCTCGATCTGCCGGTTTCGCTCGATGGAATTTTGCTTGGCGAAGTTGTGGCCAAGATCAAAGGGGCGGAGGTATCCGTTCGCCCCGAGGACATGCTTGCCTTGTTCGACGGACAAATCGATCAGGCCACCGTTCAAGCTGTGCTTTCGTCCGAAGTCAGCTCCGAGGGCTTCGCCACGTTGCAGGCTCTAGCTGATGCGGGCCTTATGATCGAGTATGTGCCCGAAAGCTTGTCGCTGACCGTCGAACTGTCGGTAGCGCAGCGGGGCGTCCGGCAGATCAGCCTAAGAAATACTGTATCCGTCACGCCTGGGTCGGGCATCCAGCCAGCAGACTTCTCGGCCGGGATGACCGCCATTACGCGGGTGGCGCATATTCACGAACAGCCCCGCACGGGGCCGGAGTTTGAACCGTTCCGTTCCGACATCTTCGGATTCGTCAATGTCGGAGGCTTCGATGGCTGGACCCTCGCATGGGAGGCAAGCATCGAAACGGAGCGCGACGACCTTTTCCGTCGCCACGACGTCGCATTGATCAAGGACAATTTCGAAGACGCTACGCGGCTCACCATTGGCGATTTTCGTACACGTCCCCTGTCGAACCTGCAGAGATCGGTCGATCTCGTGGGCGTAAGCTTTCGCCGAGCCTACGAGGAGATCCAGCCATTCCGAACCTTGCTTCCAAGGGGTAGGCAAACTTTCACATTGGAGCGACCGGCCCGTGTGCTGGTCGAAGTCGATGGCCTTGTCGCATTTGATCAGCAACTGCCACCCGGCGCATACGACGTAAGCGATTTTCCTTTCACGACCGGATCGAACAATGCGGTCATCACGGTCGATGATGGTGCCGGCCCGCCGGAAGTCATCAGTTTTTCCGCTTTTATTGACAATGAGCTGCTTGGCGAAGGGCTCAGCCGGTTCGATCTCAATATCGGTGTGCTCAGCCATGGCTTCGCGTCCTCTCCGAGATACTCGGACGATCCGGCCCTGTCTGCCAGCTACGACGTGGGCGTCACGACGAGCCTGACGCTTGGCGCCCATATAGAAGCCTCCTTCGATCTCGTTCAGGTCAGCGGAAGCGTGGCAATCGCGACGAAGGTCGGGATCGTCTCTGGCGAAACCAGCGTCTCGCAGTCCTCCGAAGGCTTCGGCGCATCTGCCGCCATCCAGTATCGCAACCAGTTCGAAACCGGGTCGCTGCTGCACACCGTCGCGGCACAGGTGGTTTGGCGGAACGAGAACCTGCAAACCCTGGCGGGACCGGAGCTGCGTGAGGTATCGTTCGATCTCAGATACCTGGTCCAGACCGAAAATGTGCAATTCAGCGTAGACGCATCGCACCGCCGTATTCATGGCAGGCGCACGCGGTCGTTCGCCATGGGGGCAACATGGCGGATGATGCGCGCCAATTTCAACGCGCGCGGCCAGGTCGTTCAACGCGCCGGTCGATCGGACGATTACCGCGCGACGCTGTCGGTCTCGATCCCGTTCGGGAGAAGATCGAGGGCGCGCGCACGGATCGGCACCGATGGCGATGCCAGATTGGAATACCAGCGGTTCGGCGGCTTTTCAGTCGGTGAAAGCCAGATCCGCGCGCAGATTTCGCGTGACCGGGAAGGCTTCTTCGAAGGCAACGGCCAGATCCGCCACATCAGCAACCGTGCCGAGATCCAATTCGATCACCAGACCCGCGAAACACCATTCGGCACCTCCTCTCGCTCGGAGATTACGACAGCCGTCGGTATCGGGTTCGCAGACGGAGCGGTCCAATTTGGCCGACCATTCGATTCTGGTTTCGTGATCGTAAAACGGCACGAGAATATCAGCGATCGCCGCGCGTCACTTAACGAAAGCGGACTTGGGGAAGCGGCCCACAGCGATCCGTTCGGCCCTGCGTTCATTCCTCTCAGGGCTGGTTATTCGAATTATGCTTTCTCAGTTCAAGTAACCGATCTCGAGCCGGGATATGACCTTGGTACCGACATCGTCGAGGTGTTGCCGCCCTTCAGAGCCGGCTACCGTGTCGATATCGGCAGCGAAATCCGCGCGACGGTATTGGCGCGGCTTGTCTTGTCGAATGAAGAGCAAGTCAGCCTTGCAACCGGAAGCATACTTTCCGCCGACGGCAGCAGTGAAATTGCACGCTTCTTCACGAACCGCACCGGTCGGCTGGTCGCGGAAAACCTCGAGCCCGGGACGTACCAGATCAAGGTCGACGGGATGGAGCACCTTTCTGCTACCATCACCCTTGCCGAAGATGAAACCGGGATCGTTCAGAAGGGCGAGATCACATTGGAGCCTCTACAATGAAGCTGTTTCGAACCTGCGCGCTTTTCATGGTCGGCATATTGGTTATCCTCGCACCGGCCTCGGCCCAACCCGTTCTCGAAATCGAGCAGCCTGTGGCGACAGTTTTCAAGCCATTCCAGACCTTGCCCGAGGGCGAAGTCACGATGATCCGCATATCCGCGCCGCGCGATGTCGATTTTGACGGTGAGCTAGAGATAACACCCACTGATGCCGCCGAGTTTGCCTGGCCCTGCAGCGAGCCGATCGCAGCCCGTCTGAATGGCAATCTGCTGGTCCGCAGAGCAGCCAGCTATGTGACCGAGGTTTCGTTGCTGGCGGGTGAGGAGATATATCTTATGCTCCGCTGGCGGCCCGAAAGCCGCACATTCGCCGAGCCGGGCCGGTGCGACATGTTGATCGATGTCAGACTGCTCGACGATCTCGGCACCGTCCTCGATGAGCAAATCGAGGTGCCCATCAGCCTTCAGGTCCTGGCCGACACGACCCTCTCGATCGCAGGCACTTCAGGGACCACCAACGCCGACCGAACCTTTGCCTTCATCGACTTCGGAGAACTGGAAACCGGCGAACAGGCTTTCATTCTTTTCAATGCGCAAGCCAATACCGACGTCGATTTTACCATCCAGTCCGAAAACGGTGGCGCCATGGTCTCGCAGGACCGGGCAGAGCACCGGATTGAATATTCAGCGACTTTCGATGGAGCCCCCCTCGCTCTCGCATCGGGTCAGGTCGTCAGGCGCAGGCCCGAGGCCAACCTTCAAGGATCGCGTTACAGGCTGGATATTCAGGTTGGGGATGTCACCGGAGCGTTCTCTGGTACATATCAGGATAACATAACCGTTGAGATGATCGCCCAATGAAGAGGTGACGTGCCCCCCCGCTCGCTCATTTGATAACGAGGCCCCAGTGTCGCCTTTGGTTCAATCCTAGGCACGTTCTCGAGGACCCAGAGCGCGGCACCTAGCCTGTTGGCCCGAACGTTTCGAAATGGATCTGCGATTCTGGAACGCCTGCGGCTTCCAGACCGGAGCGGATATCCGCAAGAAAGGCCGCTGGTCCGCAGATCATGTAATGCGCTCCCTCTCCCGCGTTCAATTCTAGCAGCGTGCGCACAGTCACGCGGCCGCGAGCATCGTAGTGCTCGCCCAGAATGTCGGCAGAATCCGGCTGGGTGTAGAGCGTCATCACCTTGAGTTTCGGAGACGTTTTGGAGAGCCGTGCTGCCTCTGCTCGCAGAGCGTGCGACCTACCATTGCGTGCGCCATGAACGTACCAGACGGGCCGCTCGGTGCTGCGTGCAGCATCGTGCAGCATCGATAGCATCGGCGTAAGACCCACCCCCGCGCTGACCAGCACGAGCGGGCAGTTGCTGCAGGGAATGACGAAATCTCCCGAGGGATGCCTCGCGTCAACGCGGCCCCCTTCGTGCAGCACATCGTGCATGAAACGCGATGCCATCCCCTTGGCCTCGCGTTTGATGCTGAGCCGGTATGTGCCGGAGTCGGGCGAGCCCGATAGAGAATAGCTGCGGCGCACCCTCCCCGGTTGGCCAGGTATATTAAGCTCGACCGGCAAATGCTGACCGGCCTTGAACGCAGGAAGGGCTGCACCGTCAGCGGGCGCCAGGTGGAAAGACGTGATATCTTCGGACTCGCGAACCTTGTCGATGACGACCAGTTGCCGCAGATCGCTGTCGTCTTTCGACCAGCGCAGCGACAGGGCTCCAGGCCTTTCGACGACCGCATCGATCGTCACGTCGATCATTCGTAGCGCACCCGGATCGTGGCTTTCGCTGGCAGACCAGTCGACCTGCGCCGTGCCCGATACGTGCAGCAGGCCGCCCGTCCCAAAGTCTACGAAAACCAGCCCGATCCGCGGATTTTCGAGCAAATTGCCGATGGTGTTGAAGAAGTTGTTCCCGGCGTAATCGGGAATGCGCAGGTGCCCCGCATCGCTCACTGCAACGAAGCCCGGCTCGCCGCCGCGATGCGACGCGTCGAATCCGTTTGAGGGATGATCACCGCGCTGGCTCTGACCCGTACCGATGAACATGGTGTCGGCACCGCGGATCAGCGCACTCTGGGCCTCACTGAGAGCCGAGGAATGGACTGCTTTTCCCAGTGCGGTGCGCTCCGCCCGCCGCCATTTACGCTCGTGGATGTATTGCGGACAATTGCCGAAGCTTTGATCGACATCGACCATCAGGATCGACCCATCATATCGGAGATTGCCATTCATGCGGTTTCGTCGGCGTGTGGCCAGCTCTATGCCGAGCAGGCCGACATTTCCGCCGTTTGTCAGCGTACCCGACAGAGGATCATGCGGGTCGAGTGATGCATCCATCGCAAGCGAGTTTGGATCGGGCGATGTTATGAAACCGTCTGGACCATCCAATAATGTCACCCAATGGCGGCCAGTCTCATCCGCCCCTGCCAACACCAGAAACGGAAGCTGGCAAAAGAATTCTCGATGCTGATCCGGCATGAACGGGCGAATGAAACCTGCGGCCCAGTCTGCAACGCCGGAGACGCCGGCCTGACTTTGTGCACGAATTTCGCCGTCATGGAACGGGTTGGAATGATCTGACACGGCGCGCTCCTTCACATCCGCGATCGCTCAGGCGCCTTCGGGGATCGGCGATTTCGCCATAGCAACGAACTTTGGCTCCGCTTCGATCCTTGAAAGCCAGGCGCGGATATTGGGATATCGGTAAAGGCTCACGCCGCCTTCGGGCGCATGGGCGATGTAGCTATATCCTGCGATGTCCGCGATGGTGAGCCGCTCGGCGACAAGGAAAGTCTTCTTGTTCAAAGCCGCGTCTATGATCTCGAAGAGATCATGCGCCTTCGCCATGACTGCTTCGTGATCGAAGTTGGCGCCGAACACCGTGACCAAGCGTGCTGCACACGGCCCTGCTGCGATCTCACCGGCGGCGACGGAAAGCCAGCGCTGGACCTGCGCTTTTTCCAAGGCGTCCTTGCCTAGCCACTGTGCATCATCACCGTATTTCGAGACGAGATAGATGAGGATGCCATTGCTGTCTGAGAGCGTTGTGCCGTCGTCATCTATTGCGGGGACTTGGCCGAACGGACTGATCGCGAGATATTCGGGCGCCTTGTGCGCACCGTTCGCCATGTCGAGATCGACGGTTTCATAAGGCACATCAAGCAGCGACATCATCAACTCGACGCGGTGACAATGGCCGGACTTCGGATTGCGATACAATTTTATGGGAGAGGTCATTCGATTATCCTTTCACTGAGAACTGGTGGGCCGCGATGGCCGAGTTCAGAATCCGAAGTGGCTGAGGCCGGGATGGTCTTCAGGGCGCCGCCCGAGCGGCCAATGGAATTTGCGGTCCGCACTCGCGATTGGACTTTCGTTGATGCTGGCGTGGCGGTGAGCCATCAGGCCATCCCCATCGAACTCCCAGTTTTCATTTCCATAGGCACGAAACCAATTCCCGCTGTCGTCGTGATATTCATAAGCGTAACGCACGGCGATGCGATTGGCGTCGTGAGCCCAGAGTTCCTTGATCAGCCGGTAATCGAGCTCTTTCGCCCATTTCCGGGTAAGGAACTGCTCGATCTGCTCACGCCCTTGCAAAAACTCGGCGCGGTTCCGCCATTTGCTGTCTGGAGTGTAAGCAAGCGTGACCTTTGCGGGGTCGCGTGAATTCCATCCGTCTTCGGCCAGTCGCACCTTTTGCGCGGCGGTCTCGGCCGTGAATGGTGGAAGGGGTGGGCGCTCTGCAATTTCCATCGTGTCTAACCTCGTGCATCGAATTGATGGTGCCTTAGCTAGATTGCATTGCCTTTCGAGATAATATACCGAATTTGAACTTCATTATTTCATATTCTGTCGTGAATGAGTGTTTGTGGACCGATTACAGAGCCTCGAAGTGTTCATTGCGGTCGCAGAAAACGAAAGCTTCGCAGGCGGCGCGCGGGCTATTGGGCTTAGCGCACCGTCGGCAACGCGAGGGGTAAATGCCCTCGAAGAACGGCTCGGGGTCAAGCTCTTCACACGAACGACGCGCCGCGTCCGCTTGACGGATATCGGCAAAGCCTATTTGGACGACGCCAGAGATGCGCTCTTTCAGTTGCAGTCTGCGGACGAGATGGCCCGAGGCGCAGCGATCAACCCGGTCGGACATCTACGCATCACCTGTTCGAACGAATTCGGCCGCATTTACGTCGGTCCGATACTCACGGAGTTTCTCGACTCGCATCCCGATGTCACGGCGGAGGTGTTGATGGTCGATCGCATCGTGAATATCATCGATGAGGGCTTTGATATTGCCGTTCGGATCGGCCCGCTGCCCTCATCCGGTCTGTCGGCGATAAAGGTCGGCCAGGTTCGGCGGATCGTCTGCGGCGCGCCAGAATACTTTGCCCGCAGTGGCACTCCGCTGTCACCCAAGGATCTCAAGGCACACCGGTTGCTTGCCGCGTCGCCGGTCAGCCCGACAAACGAATGGCGCTTTGGCCAAGACACTCAGGAGAGCGTGCGGGTCGAGCCCAAGCTTATTCTAAGCAGTGTTGCCGCTGCAATCGCGGTTGCAAAACAAGGCTGGGGCCTCGCGCGGTTCCTGTCGTATCAAGTCCGCCCGGAGCTGCTGGAAGGAACGCTCAAGGCGGTGTTGACGGACTACGAGCCGGCGATCTTGCCCATCCATCTTGTTCACGTCGAAGGGCGACGCGCGCCAGCGAAAGTCCGCGCCTTTATCGATTTTGCCAGAAAACGGCTTCTCGCCCTCGAAGCTTCCGATTGAGGACGAGAAAAGCGTCAGGCAATGCGGGGGCATGAGAAATCTCGCCGGGTGCCCACACCCAGCTTTCCGTGCCCGGGAGCGGCCTTCCCCTCGCGCCAATAGCTGAGCCTGCGGGCAAGCTTTACCCTACCCGCCGCCGCGTGACGTCCCTTCATCGATCAGGGCGACTGCTCTTGCGCTGGCGCTCTGGACATTAGTCTCGCCGGCCTTGATCGCATCCGCGAGTTTCAACAATTCACCGGCAATCGTAGTTCCGACATCGGCTTGCTGCGCGATCTCGATGCCACCCGTCTCGGCGGCGACCTGATCCCATTTTTCACGAATAGCAGCCCAGTATTCGTGGGTTTTTTCCCAATAGCTTTCGGCAGCGGCGATGTTGTAATCGTCATATCGCTCATAGGTGTTGAGCACATATTCCTGCACCACAGGAACGAGATCGCCGCTCCCGTCTTCAGCAGGCATCATTTTGGTGTTGTCCTGCCAATGAATCCAACCTGTCGGTGTCATTTGATGCCGGTTGATGCCGACATAGCGATCATAGATCGGATCCCGCACGGCATCACGCCGGGCGAGCGGCCGGGTCGTCCAGTTCGACCGCCAGCGCTTCACACCATTGGTCGTTTGCCATTGCCCCCAACCGGCATAGCGCGGGCTGTCGTCAACCTGGTACACGGTCTGCGACCACCGCCCTGGCCGCATGGCGTCCGGCACATCGACCATCTTCCAGCTGTCGCCGCCTTGATAGGTCAGTATCTGCGAAGGCTCGTATTCCCAGTCCTGCCGCCAGTGCTTGACCACATAGGGATTGTCTTTCGTGCCGGTGACCAGCAGATGCTGAAGAACGATTTTACTGCCCGTATCTTCGACGATGCGAACCGATTCGTAACCGCTCGTGACTTTCCGATCGATTGGATCATAGCCGCCCTTCCACGCGGTGGACTCCTGCATGTCGAAGACAACCGCGAAGTCGCCCGCCATCGAAAGGATGGTCTCGCGGTCGGCCTCAAACGCGGCTGCTTCTGCAGCTGGGCTGCGTTCGATCGGGTCATCGGCGAGCGCGGGCATGGGCGCCGCGAGCATTGCCGCAGCGGCGAGACCCGCGGCAAGGATGGATTTGGTATTGATAAGCATAGGACACTCCTATCGATTTTAATGCGATTGACACGCATGTGCATTTGAAATCAGAAACCTCTCGACCAGGTGATCGCGGCTTTGACATTCCGGCCAGGCTGGCTGACCCCGGCATTCACCACCTCAAAATCCGCGTCACCGACATTGTCGACGCCGAGATCCACGCGGAAATCGCGCAAAGGTCCGCTGTCTGGTTCGTAAATGAGGTAGATATCGCTGACGAAGTACCCGTCCCGCACATCCTGCGGTTCATTGACCTCGTCGAAATCGGCGGCGTAAGTGATGCGCGATCCGAGGCGCAGCCCTGTCTTCCCGAGGCGCGCGCCAAGATCGACGAACAAAACATTCGGCTGGAGAAAGCCCTCGAGGAACTCGCCGCTATCCGCGTCAATGCCATCAATCGTCGAAAAATGGCCGCGGGCATAGAATACATCGGATTCGTAACCGAACTCCACCTCGATCCCATCGATCTCTGCGGTGGTGATGTTGACGTTCTGGCTCGTGTTGCCAAACGCGGCACCTGAACCACATGGCGGCACGAACGGGCTGGCAACAAAGCAGCCCGCAGGCGTATTCACATCCAAGCCGATCAGGTTGTCGACGTCGCTGTTGTAATACGATCCCTTGATCCAGAGGCGATCACCGCGCCCTATCACGTCGCCGAAATCCAGCCCGGCCCCGATTTCCCAGCTTTCGGATTCTTCCGCCTGTAGATTCGGGTTACCGATGAACAGATTGCTTACGAAAACCGGACCTCGCGGTCCCGGCGGGGCGGTCAGGTTCGGGATCACGAAGTGTGTCCCGTCAGCGAAGGCCTCGTTGAACGAAGGCGCACGGAAGCCCAGCGCGTAATTGCCAAATACCAGCACTTCCGGGATTGGCTTGTATGACGCACCGATCTTCGGCGAGAACTCCTCGTCATCGATCCCGAAACTTTCATCCTCTGCGCTGGATTCGAAGGAATCCCAGCGGATGCCTGGTATCACGCTGAGATTTCCCGGAAGGCCTAGGGGCTGTTCCAGCTCGAACTCCGCTTGCACGAAGAGGCCGACGAAGTCCGTCTTAGCGTCGGGAACTCCTCCGCGCGTTGCGTCGTCTGTCGCCGTGTCCAGCCCGCGCTGCTCGTCGCGGTAATATTCGCCGCCGTAGGTCAGCGTGAGCGAACTTGCGTCGCTGAACGAAAATCTCGAACGATTGTCGACAAGGATACCTAGCGTCTCGACTTCCCGATCCGTGATGCGCGGATCGTCGACCTCGTCTTCTTCGACAGCGTTGCGGCTGTAATAACCGACAATATTGAGATCGATCGCGGGGCTGACCGGGTTCCAGTTCAGACCCAGCTGCGCCGTGTCGTTGCGGGCGTCGCGGAACACCAGGTCGTTGTCTGGGCCGGCGACATTCGCACCTTGGGGATTCTGCGGATCGGTCGATCCCAGCTCGAAACGCGAGTAAGACCCGGTAATCCCGAGGCTGCTGGTGGGACGAACGGTAAGTTTGAGCAGGGAAGAGGTGATCGCATCGTCGGCGGGCAGCAGCGCGTCATTGCCGAGCTCGATGTTTCCGGATTCGCGATAGGTGACATGCCCAAGCGCGTCCCACACCTTATTCGAGGATTGACCCGCGACTGTCCCGCCAACGCGGAATTCGTCATTGACCGATTGGTATCCCGATGTGAGCCGCACGCCGAACCGCTCGTCGTCATTCAGCATGTCGCTCGCGGTGATGGTGCGGGTGGCGATCACGCCGCCGAGGGCGCCCGATCCGTAGAGCGCGGAGCTTGGCCCGCGGACAACCTCGATCGTCTGGACGAGCTCCGGGTCGATGAAAAATCGCCCGTCGTGTCCCGACACGAAACTTTGGCGTGCACCATCCTGAAAAATCAGGATCGCATTGCCCGAAAGGCCGCGGATGCTCGGTACATCTCCAGTACGGCGGGGGCCGGAATCGAACGTGGTTCCTGGTATCGCTGCGAAGACATCCTGAAGAGTGGACGCGTTGAAATCGTCTATCCTGTCGCGATCGATCACGGTGACCTGACCTGGAAAATCGAAGCTCGAGGTGGCATTGCGCGTGGCAACCACCGTGATCTCCTTGCTGCTTTCCGCGTCAGCCCCCGTCTCGCCATCCTCGCTCGCCAATGCAACGGCCGGATTTAACGCCAGCGCCGAATACGAGAGCACGGCGGTAATCTTGAGTGGTTGGGAAAGCATCACGTCTTCCTGATAATGCGACTGATTCGCATTACTATTTAGATGCACTCACGCCGTCAAGCGGTCATGCCGTCGCAGCGCAAAAAGGTTCCCCAGCAGTCTTGCTCTCGCCGCTCGACGGGAAACATCGAAATTGACGGTAATCCTGCGTTCAAACTGGTGTACCGATAGGAGCAAACGTTTATCGGTGCGCACCTCCATGCGCGCCCGCGAACTTCAAATACGAAAGAACCAAAATGACAGCCGCGAAACTGCCCTCTATTCTCTTGTCCAGTTCTGCACTCGTCCTGCTCGCAGGATGTGCCACCTATTCTAACGGAGCTGACATGGATCCTATCGCCGCCGCTCAGGCCGCCAACGATTACGCGCCCGACCTGCCCGAAGGCACGGGCTACTTTGCCAGCGAAAGCGCTCTCCCGTTTCACGCACCGGATTTCACCAAGATATCCGAAGAGGATTATCTGCCTGCCTTCGAACAGGGCATGGCTATTGAGAAAGCCGAAGTGCAGGCCATCATTGGCAATCCCGCAGCGCCCGACTTCGAAAACACGATCGTAGCTCTTGAAAAAGCAGGTTCCATGCTGGCGCGGGTATCAAACGTTTTCTCCCAGCTTACAGGGACGAATACCACCGACCGTCTGGATCAAATCAACACCGCGATCAGCCCGCGCCTTTCGGCCCACCGCGATAGCATAAATCTCGATCCTGCGCTCTTTGCACGGGTCAGGGCGGTGTATGACAATCGCGCCGCGATGGCGATGACAGTGGAAGACGCCCGGCTGCTCGAAAACAGGTACAACAACATGGTTCACGCAGGCGCACTGCTGAACGATGCCGAGCGCGAGCAGGTCAAGGCAATAAACACACAGCTCTCGACGCTCACGACCGAATTCGGCCAGCTTGCGCGTGACGCGATGGCTGACCAGCCTTTGGTCGTCGACACGCGTGAGGAATTGTCGGGCCTTTCGGAATCCGACATTCAGGCCGCTGCCGATTTTGCGAGCGAAAAAGGGTTTCCGGGCAAATATGCGATCGCATTGCAAAACACGACGCAGCAACCCTTGCTGCCACTGCTTGAAAATCGCGAGACCCGCGAGCGCCTGTTCCGCCTCAGCCATGACCGCGCGGACGGTACAAATGCCGTGGACACGCGCGACCTAATCGCCCGAATTGCTTTGCTCCGCGCGCAAAAGGCCGAATTGTTCGGCGAACCGGATTGGGCGAGCTACACCATGTATGATCGCATGGCGAAGCAGCCCCGAACCGCGCTCGATTTCATGGAGCAGATGGTCCCGGCGCTTGCCGCGACCCAACGCCGCGAGGCAGAGTTGCTCGATGCCGCAATCCGCGCCGATGGCGGCGACTTTACCGTTCAGCCATGGGACTGGTATCGTTACGCCAACCGTATCAAGGCCGAGCAATTCAGCCTCGATGAAGATGCAGTAATGCAGTATTTTCAGCTCGAACGGGTCTTGGAGGACGGCATCTTCCACATGGCGAGCGAACTGTACGGCCTCAGCTTCGAACGCCGGGACGACATCCCCCTCTATCACCCCGACGTGTGGGTCTACACGGTGTTCGAGGAAGACGGTTCGGAACTCGGACTATTCTATTTCGACCCGTTCCAGCGCCCTTCGAAACGCGGGGGCGCTTGGATGGGCAACTTCGTCGATCAGAGCCACATGACGGGCAACAAGCCGGTAATCTACAACGTGCTCAACATCCCGAAGGCGCCTGCTGGTGAACCGCAGCTGGTGAGTTTCGATTGGGTGAACACCGCGTTCCATGAATTCGGCCATGCGGTCCATGGGCTTTTCGCCGATCAGCGCTATGAAAGTCTGTCGGGGACGGCAACGGCGCGCGACTTTGTCGAATATCCCAGCCAGGTTCACGAGATGTGGGCGACTTGGCCGTCGATCCTGTCGAACTATGCGAAGCATCATGCGACTGGCGAGACGATCCCTGATGAAATGATCGCGCGGATCGAAGCGGCCGCCAAGTTCAATCAGGGATACGATTTCGGGGAGGTGGTAGAGGCGGCACTGCTCGACATGAAATGGCATGCGCTGAGCGCGGATGAAGCCCGCGCCCTTGTCGGCGACCCGGCAGCCGTCGACGCATTCGAGCGCAAATCGCTGACTGATCTTGGACTTGAGATCGATCTGGTCCCACCACGCTACCGCAGCACCTATTTCAACCATATCTTCTCGTCGCCAGCGGGCTACTCCGCCGGTTATTACAGCTATTTGTGGACGGAAATGCTGGACCGCGACAGCCGCAAGTGGTTCCGTGAGAATGGTGGGCTTACGCGCGCCAATGGTGATCATTACCGCAAGACCGTGCTCAGCCGCGGCGGCACGATCGACTATTTCGACATGTTCGAAAATTTTGCGGGGCGTCAGCCTGACGTGCAGCCTATGCTCGAGGCGCGAGGACTTGTGGGCGGTGAGGAAGCTGCCGACAGCGAAGTATCGGACGGAGCATTGCCGCCACGCACTGCGGGCGTGGAATAATGCCGCGAAAGATAACGCTAGACGACAAGTTCGCGCTGTTTTCCGACCATTGGGCACCGCGCCTCGCTGCGCGGTACAATGGTAACGAAGTCCGTCTTGCCAAGGTCGAGGGCGAGTTTCATTGGCATACCCATGCCGATACGGACGAGCTGTTCCTTGTAATCGAAGGTGATCTCGACATGGAGTTCAGGGATCGGACCGAGCAGATGGCGGCGGGGGATTTGATCGTGGTCCCTCGCGGGGTCGAACATCGCCCCTGCGCAAGAGCAGGTGAGGTCAAGCTCTTGATCATGGACGCTGAGCGCACCCCGAACACCGGCGACGAAGAAACCGCATTCAGGCCGGTGGAGGTGTAATAGGGGTGATCGGAATTGCGAGGCGGTTCCGGCGATCCGTCAAGTCGAACGACCCTCATTAGCTTCGACGGCGCCTAGAGCTCCGCTCGATCGAGAAGAGATCGTCCAGAGATACTCGGAGACGCTCAGAGACGAGGGTCGAAATTCGTGTCCGTGAAGCCTGCGGGCATCGGATTGGTGTCGAAGTAAGGCGAGCGCGCCTTTGCCATCGTTGGTGCGGATTCGGTCTGCGCAGCGGCGTCGTCTTGCGTCACCGTGTTCGCATTGAATTCCTTGATCTCAAGATCGGCAAACGATGTCGTCCCTTTCAAGGGAGTATCCTGAAATGGATCCACGAACTCGTCACCCCAATCACCGTCGAAGTCTCCTACCTTCTCCGCGACCATACCACCCTCTGATTTGGCAGTCGGCCGGCTGTCGGCAACATTGGCAGGTTCGCTTTGCGCTTTGCGCTGAGACATCTGTGAAAGCGGGCCGTTCTCCTGCCCGACCAGCATCACGAACATCATGACAAAGCCGAGAAGCATCAAGGAAACTTTTTTGGTCATTTTCAAAAAGCCTCATATTTGTCGCAGGTTGCAGCAGATACGCCGGGTTGATCGTAAAGCCTTTCAAGGTCGCGCGCACTGCGCACCGTGAACGCCGCTTCACTCTTGATTTCCAGCGGGAGGATATAGCCTTGGACCAGGCTGGCTTTTGTCAGCGATTCGTAATCGACGGAAACTTCCACATACATGACCGCACCATTTGGCGGTGCCTTCAGCTCTTCGCCGGCAACACCCATTCCCGCAAAGGCGGTGCCCAGTTCGCCGGTCCCGGCTGTCCCATAGGCAGAGCTGAACACCTTCTTGCCCATGCATCGCTGCCAATGAATCCATTGGCCGCCATCGGCGTTTTGCTCGAGGCTGCTGATGATCACGCGGCCATTTTCGAACAGGTCGAGATCTCCGGCCTGAATGTCTGCCCCACGTAATGCATCGAGTACATCGCCTTCAAAAACCCGCTGCGCCGCTAGCGCATCTTTGTCGCCAAGACGCGATGCGTTGTCGGCAATCTGCATCGTCAACTGGCTCACACGCATGTGCATGTTCGCCGCATAGGCCAACTCCATTCCGCCCAGACCGAGCAGAAGAAGGACTGGTGCGGTGAAGGCGAATTCGACCATCGCAACGGCATTCGCGTCCCTGGCAAGTGATCGCATCTTCCGCCGAACCGGCAATATGAGTCTGGTCATTTTCATGTCGCGCAATATCCTACTTCGGGGATGCGTTCGCTTTGGTTCGAATAAGGCTGATTGCGAAGTACGGTCGCGGACCGGATCACTACGTCGGGCGAGTAGCCGATCAGTTTCTGGACCGGCAGAAGACGGGTATACTTGGTCTCGGATTCGTAGACGACCGCATCACTGGCTCCGCCCCTGCCATCGCGCCCCTGATCGGCGTCCCAATTCCCATTTCCGTTCATGTCCTGAAACGGCTCACCGTCGTTGCAGACGCCGTCGCTGTTCGAATCGGTGAAGTCTTCAGCTACGCCCACATCAGCGTAATTCTTATAATTGCTCCGATTGAATGTGACTTCTGCATAAGGCACGATCGCGTGGATCTGGCTCTCGACAGCTGCATCCATCTGGGCCGCCGTCGGGCCACCGGGTTCGAGTGCCGAGTCTCGCCCCGCTTCCTGCATCGCGCCTGCGACCACGGACCTCGCATACAGTTCCAAACCCAGATCCATCGTTCCGATGATCATCACGAGCAAGACAGGCGCAAGGATGGCGAACTCGATTGCCGTCGCCCCCTCTTCGGAGCCCGCAATCGCTCGTGCACTGGGTTTGGCGCACCGTATCATTCGACCAGCCTCAGTTCAGCGATAGAGCCGGCGATCTTCTTGAACGCGTCCGTTAATGCGTCGCCATCGGCAGCCGCAAAGGCGCGGCCCGTGCCGGTAGAGCAGCCTTCCGTGTGAGCATTCAAGGGCAATTCAAAAGCGACCGTCCAGATGGTCACATTCTTGTTCTTGATCCGAGCACAAATCGCATCGAGCCGTGCGTTATGGATGACGGCGAGATCGGATTCTCGCCAAGTGCCGTCCGCTGCAAAACCTGCCATGCGGCCGTCCATGTCATAGTTGCCAAACGAGGTCGTCCAGCTGGGCCCCGGGCGTATTTCACCGTCAGTCATGAAGATGATGTGACGCGCGATCGGATCACCGTTTGGTGCACTTTGGTTGTCTGCACCGAATATTCCGTCCGGCGAAATCATGCGCCCCGCCCAGATCATACCGATATCATGCAGCGTGTAGCCACTTGGATTGAGGTTGTTGATGTAGCTTTCGAAGGCAGCGTTTCGCGATCCCCCGCTCAGCGGAAATTCCGTGAGGCGCAAGGCAGGGTCGGGGCAGCTGAACCGGCGCGTCGACCTGTTCGTTGTGGTCTGCCATTCGTCAGGCCCACCGCGATCATAGGTGATCTGCGGCCACATGGGCTTCCACTGCGTATCAGGGTCACCAGCAGACGGAATCAGATCGATGTCCAGGTCGTATGCAAGGCCCGGGATCGGCGAGAAGTTGGTGGTGGCCACAGTGCCCCGCTCTTCGATGCAGCCGTTCCACGTGCTGGTCACGTCGGCACCCTTCGTCCCGGTCGGCAGCGTTACCGCATCACCCAGCTTGAACCTCGAAGTGTCGAGATCCATTTCCCTGTAGACATAGTAGTCGAATTCTTCGCGGAACGTTTCTTCCTTCTCGTCACCAGGTCCAGCGACACGGAACTTCTCAATGTCGGCTCGGCATGCCGCTTTTTGGTTGTTGGGCCAATGCTTCCAATAATTCGGCAGCCATTTGGGGTTTTCCACGACCCACGTCGCTCCGTCCACCACGTAGATCCCAGCGTAATCGAGGCAGTCCTGCTTCTTGTCTTTGTTGTTCTTATTGAAGTGGTAATGCGCCGAGTTGTCGCTCCCCAACTGCACGGGCTCGCGCGGAAGCAGTTCGGTCGTTTCGGTCTCGTCAAGCCGGTCGCCGATCTCGACGCCATCATTGTTACTGATTAACTCAAAGAAGGCTTCGCGCGACTGGTAGGCGAAGCTGTCCGCGAGGAAATCGGGATCTTCGTCAAGCAGCATGGATCCGACGTTTACAGCGCCGGAATATGGCACGACGCCGACGCGGATCCTCGCGCTGTCGGGCTTCACTTCCATCACTTCATCGTAAAACTCGAAGACGGCTTCCTTGAGATCTGCCACCCGTGAACCCGCCATAGAACCCGACATGTCGAGAACCAGAACAACGTCAATATTGGGAAGGTTCAGTTCGGCGCTGCACGTCACTTCGAGATCAAACTTTTCGAATCCGAACACCGACATAAGGGTGGTCGGAACTTCTACAGACGCTTCACCGTGCATCGTAGTGTCGCCCTGGGCGCTCAATACAAAGGTGTCGCCTTGCGTGCCGTACATCCCGGTCCGGAAGTTGTTTGAGAAAAACGAGTCGGCAGCATCCTGCACCTCGGCAGGGATCTCCCCGGCGGCTACAACATTGCCGGCGAGCTGCTTACGAGCAGCCAAGGTGGCAGAGTCGCAAGCCTGCTGGAGTCGCGATTTGGCCAGATAGGCCCGACTCGTATCGAGACCCCCACCAATCACTCCGACCAGAGGGATGATGGCGGCAACCGACATCATCATCGCATTACCGGATGTGTTGTCACGCAGCCGCCTTAAGAAGGATTGCGTATCTTTGCTTTGCGTCTTCATCAATCTCTCGCCGCCAAGAATAAACTTCCGAGAATAAGATATTCCGGATTCCCCTGCAGATCGGGCCGAAGCCAGTTCCGCACGGACTCTATGCGCGAACCCCCGTTGCGGCTTCTTCAATGATAAAGGTAAATTGTAAGTAAAATGCGCAGTTATCGTCGTAGATGCATTGATTCAAAGCCATAAATGACGATCATCATCGCAGGGCGAGAATGAAGAAATAGGAGGCTTTTTGAGGCAGCGGTCATTACGTCAGCTTGGCGTTAACTATGATGGTCCCGGTAAAGTTGCTGCGGACCTGGCTTGATTACGGATCCGCCGAGCACGCATGGCATCTAGCCCGCCAACGGATTCGCCCTTGCATTGCAATGAAGCGGTAGCTCTTGGTCTGATTGCCATTCGCGGTGGTAGCTGCCTGATCAAACTGGACGATGCTCATTTTGGGTAGAGCTTAGGGACAGGTTGTTTAGGCATTCTCGAACGGATAAGATGAATTCCCTGAGGTCGCGCCTAAACCCTCGCACAAGAAGACCTGCAATCGATCGCTTGGCTTCTATGAAAGGAAGCGGCGTATGGAGATGGACGTTGTTGCCGCAAGCGAGCTCCAACGTGGCGGGTGGGATGTCGTCGTCATTGGTTCCGGCTTCGGATCGCTGTTTTTCCTGCATTCCTACCTGAAGCGTCATCCCGATCATCGCATTCTAGTTCTTGAATGGGGAGCCAGTCATTCGCGTCAGTGGCAAGTCGACCATCAGACGAACTCTGCGGTCGATTACCAAACGACGATCTCAAATCACGGCGAAAAAGATTGGAATTTTAGTATCGGGCTCGGCGGGGGGACGAATTGCTGGCAGGGTATGACCGCCAGAATGCACCCGCACGATTTCGAACTGAAGTCGCGGTATGGCGTCGGCCTCGACTGGCCGATTTCCTACGATGATATCGCAGAATACTACGATTTGGCCGAAACCGTAATGAATGTCGCGGGAGCGCCGGATGCCGGCAAGGTATTTCCGCGTTCCGCACCCTTCCCTCAACAGCAGCACCACCTCAGCAGAACCGAAAGGTTGATCAAGGCCGATCGACCGGACACCTTCTTTGCGGCACCGCAGGCCAAGCTTACGAGCAATGTCGGCACGCGGGGTGCTTGCTGTAACAATGGCACCTGCTCGCTTTGCCCCACCGGCGCCCGGTTTTATGCCATCGAAGACATGGCCGACATCTGGGAAGCGCCCAACCTCACAATCTGCACCGGGGCGAGAGTGCGCGAGATCGATTTTTCAGGGCCAATTGCCAAAGCGGTCTTATTCGAGAGCGAAGGCCGAGAGTACCGGGCAGAAGCCGACCTGATCGTTCTTGGCGCGAACGGGATACATTCGCCGTTTATCTTGCAGCAATCGGGCATACTCGGCGGCGACCCGGGGAGCTATCTCGGCGAAAAGATGCTCACATTTGTGGAGATCATGCTGGACGGGATGGACCATTTCGATGGCGGAACGGCAACGACCGGATTTGAGCTGAGTTACATAGACGGCGAATTCCGGTCCCGTCATGGCGCCGTTCAATATTGGACCAACAACAGTTTCCTGTGGGGCGGTCTTCGGCTCGATCCGCCGGGTCGGCACCGGCAGGTATTTCCGATAGGCATCACAGTTGAAGACCTGCTCTACAAAGAGAACGCTGTCGTCGATACAGGGAACAAATATCCTGTCATTGAGCACAGTGGCTTTTCCGATTACGCGATGAAAGGGCTGGACTTCGCGATAAGCAAGATCCCTGAAGTGTTTTCGTCTCTGCCCATTGAAAGCGTTGAGCTTCGCCGCGTGTTACCGACCGCGGACCATATTCACGGCTCATTGCGCATGGGAGACGATCCAACCACCTCGGTCGTCGACTCAAGCCAGCTTCATCACCATCTGAGAAATCTGCTCGTCGTTGGAACGTCAGTGTTTCCCACGACGAGTTGGGCTGTTCCTAGCCTCACATGTGCAGCGATGTCCCTGAAAGTGGGGGCTACAATTTGACCCTGGAACAACTCGATGGTCGATAGGAAACTCGGGACGACGCGACGCAACCTGATCGTCGGACTAGGAGCAACCGGTCTTGCTTCAGCGGTCATCATTTCCGGCAGGCTGAGCGTTGCCAGTCCGGAAGGTTTTGTGGCGCTGATGGCCAAGCGGGCCTTACCGGACGCTTTGATACCAGATGGGGTGCTGGAACGGTTCGCCGCGGATTATGTCTCCGAATTGTACGGAGATCGCCTGAAAAGCCTAATTGCGCTCACTCACTTGTCGGTCACCCTGACCACCACGGGTATCGACATGCTTCTCAGCGCCAACGAGAAATACAAGAACTTCCGACGAACAGCGGTGACACAATTTCTGGTCAGAACAAACTACTTCACCACTAGTGGCGGCAAGACCGGGCGACTGGAATATTTCGGTTACCTGCCTTGCGGACAGAACCCTTTCGCTCAGTTTGGCTAGTACACGCCGTTAGTTGATCTGGTTATGATAGCGAGCTGCACCGCCAACCGGGCATGACAACTTATAGCATGATTTGGCCTTCGCAATGGACGGGCCCGGCTGTTCGGACAGTCTCCGCCTAGGCATTGATCCCTTGGCGGTCACGCCCGTGAAGCCGCAGTCTTGATAGCGCGGCGGATGCTCATATAGGTTGCACAGCGGCAGATGTTCCCGCTCATCGCGGCGTCGATATCCGCATCGGTCGGGTCTGAGTTCTCAGCCAAAAGCGCGGTTGCCGCCATGATCTGTCCCGATTGACAATACCCGCATTGCGGCACGTCGTTTTCGACCCAGACCTGCCGGATCAGATTGGCGGCGTCTCCTTCTACGCCTTCGATCGTGGTGATTTCCGAACCCTCCAGAGAGTCATGCGGCAACACGCATGACCTAGTTGGCGTGCCATCTATATGGACGGTGCATGCGCCGCACTGGGCAATTCCGCACCCGAATTTCGTGCCGGTCATCTTCAGATGATCGCGCAGCACCCACAACAGCGGGGTGCCGGGGGCAGCGTCGACCGTTTCGGTCTTCCCGTTAATCTTCAGGGTTTTGGCCATGTGTCCTCTCCTGGATCAGGCAGTTTGTGTTTCGGGAAGCTTCAGCCTGCTGCCAGTCGCACCGATGATCGGCAACGTCCGGATGCGGTGGCCCGTCGCGTTGAAGATCGCATTGGTCAGAGCCGGTGCCGCAGGCGGTGTCGCCGGTTCACCGATCCCAGCAGGCCGCGTGTTCGATTGCACTATTGTCACCTCAAAATCACGCGGTGCCTCGCCCATCCGCAGAACTCTCCACGACGGGAAGTTGTCCTGCACAACCGCGCCTTTCCGCGCAGTAATCTCTCCATAGAGAGCATTCGACAGCCCATATATCGTCCCGCCCTCCATTTGGGCGCGGGCGTGACGCGGATTGACCACTGTTCCGGCATCGACCGCAAGCCAGATGCCAGGGATCGCGAGCATACCTTCCGGGCTGACCGACACTTCGATCACGGTAGCGATATAAGACAGAAACGATCGGTGGACGGCAATTCCCAAACCGTGCCCCGAAGGCAGATCGCGACCCCATCGCGCCATTTCAGCCGCCTTCTCGACCACATTCGACAAACGTCCTGTCTCGATGGGATAGTCTTCGATCGACGCATCGTAATTTGGATAGGTTGCACCCTCTTCGCCAGGGTCGAAAGTGCGTGCGCCGCCAATCAGCTCGAGCAGGTAGTCTTTCTGGTCACGCCCTGCAGCATGGGCCAGTTCGGCAGCGAAGCTCTGCACGGCAAATGCGTGATAGATGTTGGCCACCGATCTCAGCCAGCCGATCCGCAAATGACCTTTGGCATCGCCTGATTCGACCCGCAGGTTCGGCATGGCGAATGGCACATCGGTCGCGCCGAGACCCATTTCGCCGTCGGTGGGGGTTGCCATCCCGTCCGCAAATGTCGATGCAATCGGCGGGAAGACCGTCCGGTGCAGATAACTCGTGCATTTGCCATCTGCGTCCAGCCCCGCTTCAAGGCGCTGCGCACTTGCGGAGTGGTAGAATCCGTGACGAACCTCGTCTTCTCGGGTCCACGTCACCTTGACCGGTTTCCCTACCTCCTTGGCAATCAGAGCAGCCTCCACAACGAAATCGGGTTTGGACTTGCGGCCGAACGCACCGCCCAGCCATGTCGCGTTGACGGTGATGTTTTCCTTGTCGATTTCCAGCAGGTCGGCGAGCGTTTGCCGCGTGGTCTGCGGATCCTGGACGCATGCCCAGCATTCCAGCTTATCATCGGTCCAGTGCGCGGTTGCAGATGGCGGCTCCATCGGCGATTGCGAAAGGTGCGGTGCATAATACTCGGCTTCGACCACCTGGGCAGCCCTGGCTATGCCCGCCCGAACATTGCCGCGTTCGCGCCGCACTGTTCCGGGACGCCTCGCCGTGCGCTTCATGGCCTCGGCGAAACTGATCGAATCGTATCCGGCATTCGGGCCATCGATCCACTGGACATCCAAAGCGTTGCGACCTTGGATTGCAGCCCAAGTATCGCGGGCTATCACGGCAATGCCGCCCATCGGTTGAAACAATGCTGGCGGTTTCGCATCGCGCAGCCTGACCGTTTGCAGCACACCCGGCACAGCAAGGGCCGCGGCATCATCCACACGCCCGACCCGGCCGAACACTTGCGGCGGGCGAGCGACCACAGCGTAAACCATGTCCGGCCTGTCCACATCGATCCCGAACGTCCCCTGCCCCCGCGTGATCAGCGGAATAGTGAGCGAAGGGATCTCCTTGTTAATAAAGCGCCATTCACCGGGCTTTTTTAGGCTGATATCATCCTCGGCGGGCACCGGAAGGCGGGCGGCGAGCTCGGCAAGATTGCCGTAGGAAAGCGTATCACTGTTCTGCGAATTGCTTACCAGCCCCTCGGCGGCGGAGCATTCGGACGGGTCCATTCCCCAATACAGGGCCGCCGCATCGGTCAGCATCTTGCGCATGGCCGCTCCGGCCACTCGCAGGCGGTGGAAATTGTATCTGACTGAACGCGAACCATCGGTGTTTTGGTCGCCGTAGCGTTCGTGGCCTTCGGCCTGAACGATTTCAACGCGGTCCCAATCGGCCTCGAGTTCGTCCGCCACGATCTGCGCCATCGAGGTCCAGACCTGCTGTCCCATCTCTGATCGGTGGCAGGTGATTTTGACCGCACCGTCTTCGTCAATCGCGATCCAAAGCGCCGGGGAGGCGTCTCCCCCGGCGACCTGTGTCAGAGGACTGTCACCTGGGTTTGGTAGATCAAAAGCATTTGCGTCGATATCAGGCTCGACGTAATTCGAACATCCAGCGAGTGTTACTCCGACAACGAATAGGCCCGATCCGGCGACGAAGCTCCGGCGGCTGAGGTTCGTAGTCGACCTTGGTCCGCCTTTGTCTGAGCCAGTTGGCGCTTTACCGGGAATGATGCCCATATTGCGTAGAAACACGAGACTCTCCTTTGGTCGACACTAGCTTAACGAGAGTTCTCCGTCAGCGATAGCGGTTCATGGGCGGACGAACTCGGGCGATAGGTCCGAGTGACCATGTTGACGTCGGTGCGTTAGAAACGAGCTGACTCGTACTAGAAGCCGCACAAGCAAGCCTGACGTTCGAAGTATCACTCATCCGGCGGCGTGCGGGCGCTGGCCTAGGAGCTAGCGAAACGTCAAGACCGCTCCGTTTTCGGGCACGAAAACTCGCTCGGCAAATCTCTCAAGCAATGCGGCCACCCGCGCCCGCAATCCGCTTCGGGACGATAAGCAACGGTCGAGCGCTTCCATGTGGACCGTAATAATCTGCACGGCAGGATTGTTTCGGTTCGCCATTTCAATCAGCAACGGGCCTTGATCGGCGTCCATTATAGGTATCTCCCGCGACAACGCCTTGACGATCGGCCCTCCGGTATGGGCCGTCAGGACATCTGGTCGGTAATGCTCAATGATCGGCTCAACCTTGGCGACGTCAAGAAGCGTGTCGCCCGCCCAATAGATAGTCGGATTGGGCGCGATCCCCGCGAAAGACGGAAGTTAGCCCTTGGCCGACAGCATCGGATCAAGAGGGAATTTCAGCCTTACGTAATGAAGCCTGCGGCGGCGTTGCGGTAGAACTTGTATTCAACCTTCATTTTGAAATTTCCAATCGCGTCTGCAGCGAAGCTCGGCGCGCAAGCGACAATCGCTGAGCCCTCCGCAAGGCTTGCACTGATCGCAAAAATATGCGGCGTGATTGCAGGAGTGTATTGCTCAATTCTCGATCCCTTGCTTGGCGGTCGCAGGGCAGCCTCTTCAGACCGCCCCGCGATCAAACTTAGTCGATATTGCGAGCGGCGAAGAAGGCGCGCACTTTGCCGGAAATCAGCTCAGCGTCTTCTTCAAGAGCGAAGTGGCCCGTATCCAGCAGGTTGAAATCGAGATCTTTGACGTCGCGCTTGAACGCTTCTGCTCCAGGGGCCGGGAAGAACGCGTCGTTCTTGCCCCACACCACCAGGACCGGCGGCTGTTCTTCGCGCAGATAGGCCTGCCATTCGGGGTATTTCGCGACGTTGTTGCGATAGTCGTAAAACAGGTCGAGCTGCACTTCGTGCTGGCCCGGACGGGACAGACGCTGGTGATCGAGAATCCAGTTGTCGGGCAGGATCGCGTCGGGATTGCGCGTGCCGTGCGTATACTGCCAGCGCAGCCCTTCGAGGCTGAAGACGTTCTTGGCGATGGTGGCCTCAAGTTCGGCGTTCTGGCCGCGACCTTCTTCCCAAAGCTGCATGATCGGCGCCCATGCACCTTCATTAAGGCCCTCCTCGTACACATTGCCGTTCTGAGTGATGATCGCCTGAACCCGCTCCGGGTGTTCGGTCGCAATCCGAAGGCCGACAGGCGCACCGTAATCCTGAATGAAAAGCGAGTATTCATCGACGCCCTTCTGTTCGAGGAACGTGTCCACCGTGTCGGCGATGTTGTCGAACGTGTAGGTGTATTCGTCGCGCGAGGGATAATCGCTCGCGCCGAAGCCCGGATAGTCGGGCGCGATGAGGTAAAAATCATCGGCGAGCAGTGTGATCAGATCGCGGTACTGATGCGAGGAATGCGGGAAGCCATGAAGCAGCACGATCGCCGGATTTGATGGATCGCCCGCTTCACGGAAGAATATCTTGTTCTCCTCGACCGTCTCGTAGCCATAGTGCGGCACCGACGACGACGCCTGAGTATCGACCGGGGTAGCAGCGACAGCAAAAGTGGCTCCAGTCACAATTACGGCAGCAGCGGCGAGTGCAAATTTCTTGGTGGTGTTCAACTTGATATATTCCTTG
Organism: Erythrobacter ani; assembly: GCF_019204025.1. Classification (GTDB taxonomy): domain Bacteria; phylum Pseudomonadota; class Alphaproteobacteria; order Sphingomonadales; family Sphingomonadaceae; genus Erythrobacter; species Erythrobacter ani. The sequence goes on along the minus strand of NZ_JAGSPB010000002.1, from coordinate 370,969 downwards.
ATCGGTGCGCGTGTGACTTAAGCGGCCAGTAGATCAGCTGCTGGAAAATCGATTTCGATATCCAGTGCTTCATTTACGTAATTGGTCAGCGTGTTGAGAGCGACGTGAGCGATGATCTCGACGATTTCGGCATCGCTGAAACCGGCCGCACGAACGGCTGCAACATCATCGGCGCTCACGCCGCCACGTTCGGCAACCAGCTGCACCACAAACTCGACAGCGGCTTTCGCTTTCGCATCGCTCGACGTGCCACGGCGATTGGCGGCGATCTCTGCACCATTCAGCTTGGCGACGTTCCGAGCAAGATAAGTGTGCGCGGCGAGACAGTAATCACAGCCATTGAGCTGGGCGACTGCCAGCGCGATGCGTTCACGAGTGGCAGGGTCGAGCGCTCCTTTGGCGAGCGCACCGTTCAGGCCGAGAAAACCCTCCAGCGCTGCAGGGCTGGTTGATACGAGGCGGAAAAGGTTCGGCACCGAACCGATCGATGCTTTCACATTTTCGAGCATAGGCTGCGATGCCTGTGGTGCGGCATCAATCATGGCGGGGGTTGGAATTCTGGACATGGTTTCTTTCTTTGCTGGTCGATCGAGGAGCGGTGTCCTCGTTGTCGACCAGAGAAATAGCTTCGCCGGTTTAAAATAATAATCATGATAATTCAGAATATATTGTTCCATAATGCGGAATACTGTAGGGCAAGCTCATGGACCAGCTTCGGGCAATCCAGACATTCGTGGCTGTTGCCGAGGCGGGAACCCTGTCAGCCGCTGCGCGCGCGTTGTCGCTAAGCCCACCCTCGGTGACGCGTCTGGTCAGCGACCTCGAAGCGCATCTTGGCACAGCCCTTCTGCACCGCACGACCCGAGCGGTGACGCTCACGGAGGCTGGTCTCGCGTACTTGCACGATGCGAGGAACATCCTCGCCGCGGTGCACAGCGCCGATGATGCTGCGCGCGGTGCGCATGAGCGACCGCAAGGCACCTTGCGCGTCACTGCGTCCGTCCTGTTCGGACAGCATTACATCCTCCCGATAATCGAGGAATATCTGGCCACCTATCCCGATGTCTCGGTCGAAGCTCTGTTCGTCGACCGTGTGGTCAGCCTTGTAGACGAAGGGATCGACATCGCGGTCCGGATCGGTGCATTGGCGGATTCTTCCCTGATAGCGGCCAGAGTCGGTCAGATCCGCTGGGCGGTTTGCGGCAGTCAGGATTATATCGAACGGCGCGGGATCGCCCAGAGGCCGGAGGACCTGACCAAGCACGATGTCATTGGCTATGGTACCCACGCACCGAAGCGCTGGAATTTCAGCAACGGCAGAAGCGTGACGGTTGAGCCGCGATTGTCGCTCTCAACGGTGTCCGGAACGATAGAAGCGGCCAAGCGAGGCATGGGCCTGACCCGCGTTTTGTCCTACCAGATCGGCCCCGAATTGGAATCGGGCGGCTTGCACACCGTACTATCGGAATACGAGAACGAGCCGGTGCCCATCCATCTGGTTCACGCCGAAGGGCCTCTGGGTTCGGCCAAGGTTCGCACGTTCAAGGAATTGGCCGCCAAGAGGCTCCGCGGGGACGCCTTTTTGAATTGATGATGTGGCGACCCTGAAGAGCAAGAATTATCAGGAAGTAATTGCGGCACCGTCTGTCTTATCGCAAATTGCCACCAACGGGTCCGGCTCTACTCATCCTTCACGTTTCTCTCGCCCTAGTGCTGACATCGGCGACTTCCTCCTAGTTGGAGCGGTGGAGCGAATAGTTTTCGAATAGCCTCTTAGTCATTCTCCTTACTCACCATATTTTGCATCGACCCAGTAATTAATCGAGGCAATTATGTGAATTAATGACTCATCGGAAAATGGGCGTTTAAATCGGTCGGTGATTGAGGTGATCTCGGAACTAGAGTGGCTTTAGACAGGCCATGGACAAAAGCGAACTCCTGATAAGCGTACATTCTTCTCATGCGCTGCATCGCTATCTTCTGACTTTGGAACGGTAGATGCGACTTGCCAGCTCGGCTGTACTTCCAACGGCCGACCTCCCCCAAATCCTCTCTCTCGAGTTCCCAAAAAACGGCGGACAAGAATATGGGCCAACGGTCACCACCTCGACCGGGCTCCCATGGTTCTTGAGGGCCTTCTATTCTAAAGGCAAAAAGCCGCGTCCTTGTCTCTGGTTTTAGAGAGGTCGCTTCTGAAACCTTTCCTGAGTGATCGACCGCTCGCCACCGGCATTGGGGCTCTTCGTTGATCGCCACAAACATCTCATCGAGGTGTCAACTCAATGGCCTGAAACCGCGCCCAAATTCAATCAGATACTGCCACTTGATATACGCTGTCCGCGGCGAACATGAAGGCCAACCGGTTTCAGCGGAATCGAACCGTCTCGTCGCAGATGTCGATGCCGCGTGCAAAGGGCAGCTCCTCCACATCTCTGAAGCTCAGCGGAAAATGCACAGGCATGGTCACCACAAGCCGAAAAACTTCCGGTGACGAATTAAAGAGTCTGATAGATTAGCGGATTATCAATGTCAGGACATCAATCATGCCTTACGCTGACTACCCATATCGAGATCAGGTTCAATTAGTCAGACAATCCCTAAATATTGATGATATGCCTAGGAGGCCGCTTACTCTGCCAGCGAGAAATTTGGAGGATCAAATGCAAAGATCATCATTCATCGGTTCGGCCTTTGCGTCTATTTTATTATTTAAGAGCGGCGCATCCGATCAGTCGACCATTTACTGCTCGGGAACTGTTTCTCAATCGTATATGAATAAGTAGGGTGATGTGATTTTCAAAGGTAGTTGGGCGCCCATTTGGAATCAAGTCTGCAATATTCATGATACTTGGAAGGATGTTACTCCAAGCGTGCGTTTGGCCTGGCTCACAAAGAATGACGCCGCAGTGCCCCTTGGTAAAACAGTCAGAGTTCATATTTTGCTGGATTTACTTGCGAGACCCTTCCGAGCTACGGGGTCGCACCGTCGCCCGGACATCTTATGTTGGAGTAGATACGAAGGTAGGAATTTCATTTCCCTTTAAGCCGTGGCCACGAATTCTGAAGGCACCTTCAACACGGCCTAAGCGTGACTTGCCGCGTAGACTTGTATTTCTTGAGAGACCCCTTTCGGGTTCCAATCTTAGGCTATCCGAATTAAAGGCCTTCGCAGACTCTTTTGTTGAAAATGTCCATTTATCGCGTTTGCGTTTAGATGGATAATCGAAATGCTCAGTGTTGCGAAATAATGGAGGCTCGTTTTGAAGATCTTATTGCGTATCTCTTTTTTGATAGTTGGTCTTACAGCCACTTCGGCGGTGGCTGGCGAGGTATGGTCGGATCGACGCACAGTGACCGCTGTGTATCCTGACGGAAGCGGCATAACATTTTATGCGGATGGCCCAGTCATCGGCGGCACGTGCTCAGGGACAACGACACGCTTGCATATCCGGCAGACCGATCCAAATTATGAGGCTAAAGTTAGCGCTGTGTTGCTAGCTTTCTCTGCTCAGTTCGATATCATATTTGTTTATGACGACACAATGTTGAGCGATTGCGCCCTGCATGTGGACAGGCTCCAGGTGGTCAGATAACGGGCTACTGGTTACGCTTTGGTTGTGTGCAGCGGCTGACTCCGGTGAAATCTTCGTCGCTTCGGTTTGATCATGAAACGATGCCGAACTCTCTAGTATGCTTAGACAAGTTAGTAGCCATTGCGCTGGCTCTTTGGTTACGACTCGTACAACAACTCTCCTAAGACGGCTTATTGCAGACGGTTTCGAACCGAGGCGATCTGACAGAAACGGAAGATCGTGTTCTGAAGAACTTTTTGTTTTTGGGAGACCTCCGCGTCGAATCGTGTCTCGCGATGACGCGATCTTCCACCGAAACGAGGCGGCTGAAGCACGACCTATTGGCAAGTCAGGGGGAGGGGCGGAGCGAAGTCGGACTCGAAGACTCCACGTCCCATAAGTTGGCCGACAATATGGCCACTATGGCACCGATGATAGCACTGATCGCGCCCGTGTTTCGGAGCGGGGAGAATAAGGAGTAGTGATTGGGAAGCTGTGAGGCGGCATCACAAATCAACTCCGCCGTCTGGCCGATGCCCAACGAATGGCGTTCGCCTTTCATCTGAAAGCCGGCGAAGCAGCGAATTTCGAGGCCTCTTAGGCTTTAGACCGAGCCGGAGCGAACTCTGCAAAAGTTTCAGCCTTAAAAGGGTCACGATTCCGGCACCGGTCGCGCTGACCTCTAAATCCGAAATGCCGAAACGATCATGCTGGCAAAATCGAACCGTTGATTTCAGGTCAAATGTGACCAGGCGCTTTACAAGAGACGCAACTAGATCACGCACTTCTTCCGTCATTTGAAAATCAACTGCGCCAGCGTAACCTAAACACGGTCAAATTACAGAAAGCGCATTCTCGATGGCCAATACCTCATCGGCCAAAGACTGCTCAGATCTCATCGACGCCGCCTAAATCGTTGTCTGGCAAGTGTTGGCAATCATTGTAATTGCCATGTGTAGGTGATGCTGCAAGGCGAGCTTCCCTCGCGAATACGGATCCTTCCAATCGGCTTTCCTTGGGAGTGCGCAGTCAGCAACATCGCATAAATTTTGTCTGCATTGATCTCGCTTGCGCGCAGAACAATATACCCTCCTGAAAACAAAGTGCAGTTGAGCAAACTTTCATCACCTGAAGTATCTATCAGGATGTTACCCGATGCCTCGACTCTCAAGTGAGTTATGAATTCTCCGTCGCACGCGATTGAATGACAGACCGCGTTGGCCGGGCTGGAAAGAAATAAAAATCCTGCACTTGCGGCGGCGATTAGTGAACACCTCATAACATCTCCCTCAAAGAATTAATTTCTTATCGTATATTACTCAACGCATAACAAATTATCTCAATTACTTCTTATAAAATATCAAGGAATAGCCATTAAGCGGCACAACAACGAAGCCTTGATTGGCGCCGTTGCTCCCACTGCCGCCGTCTCCACCACTATTGCCGCTACCGTTGGTTGATGTTCTTACTTTGGTCCGATTGCCTGCAGAATCGTACTCGTACTCTGCCGACGCCTGGTCGCCCGCACCCTTGTCTCGATCCACTTGGGTCAGGCGGCCAACGGCATCATAAGAGTAAGTCGCAGTCTCCTGCGCTTGCACCGCAGTCGATGCCGATGCCGCGAGCAGAAACGAAATAATAGTTGACACGAGGAACCTACACTTCATGCCTATACCCCTTCTAGCGCTGACCTAGGACCTTCAATCAATCGTTGTTAATGTTGGATGAGGATCCATCTATGACCAATCAGCAACTTCACTACTTTTGTGTCGGTCATTATGGTGGATTGTCAAATGGAAAGCATCAAATTCTAATGTCGACGTATTGAGTTCCCCTCAGAATTCGACCGAATGAGAATTAGATGGACAAGAGAAACCCATCATTAGGCAGTACCGGATATCTATTTCCGTCACCGGGGCCAGCTATTGGTCAAGAATTCGGGCAGCGCATATGCGGAATCGACCGTCAAGAGACATTTTTCTATGACCTCAAAGATATTCGCTTGGCGATCTCACTGCTAGCCACAACGGGTTAGCGAGGCAAAGAGTTTGCGGCACCATATTCACTAACCGCCTAACGGCGTGCGGTTATTGGTAATACCGTATATCTGGCACTCACGTTCGCTTCGAAGTTTTGAAGACCTGCGCTTCCAGCGCGGTATCGTTATCGGCCGTAAGATTGCGCTGCTTTGGCGGAACCCTCTTCGATCTCTTATCGGACTCTGCACTATGTCCCAGCGGATTACGCACTTCCGACACTTCGGTCATTGTTGTTGGTGTCGCGAACAGATGCTCGTAACGGCGAGCACCGCGTAGCAAAGACAAATGGCGAGGCCCGCTAACTGTAGCGAGCAGTCTACATCGATGGTGAGAACCTAGAAGATTATGTGTGCTACAGGCCCGCGGGCTCCAGATCTTCGTCTACGCCCCAGAAAGCGCTCTCAATTCATGGCAGCCCATTCGAGATCGCCAGCAAGTGGGCAGGTGGATGAATGATCGAGCGGAAAGTCTCACTTGCTCTGCGCCGGCGAAAGTGGGTTCATGAAGATGAGACCCTATGGAGTTCTTTGTCGCGGCATCGGTGAGCCGTAGTGGCTTTGAGCATGGAATCTGACATAAGGTAACCGGCTTGCTTATATGCGATTATCGTACGAGCACACGGCGTTGGCGGTTCCTGTTGTGACTCACAATCCTGCCTGATGCCTATCGTGCCTCCTGATCTTTTGGCCCAGAGTTGACAGTGGAAAACTAGGCGGAGATCCGCCAGTTTGGCATCCGTACTTGCGCTGCGACGCATGCATCTTGAAAATCTAGCCAACCGATATCGTCGAACAGGCATAGCAATCCACACCAAGTAGCTGACGTTATGTCTCACTTTGACATACTTCAAGATCGCACCACCCGAAAATAGGGCAACTTATTCGAACAATTTTGTATTTTATGCGGAATTTGCTAAGCTGATTCTTCGAAAACATCGATTGCTCGATTTTTTATCGATTCATACATTACTTATTACTTGTACTCCAGTGGATCGCTTTAGTTACTACGTTATAATCTAATGACTCCATTAACATGTGGAGCGCAAATGAGCCAATTATTTCGAAGAGACTCAACAGTTCACATATACATCGATCGATAATGAATTCATGACGACTTTCTGCTTGTGATTGCTGAACAATGTGCCATTCTATTGACTGTCAATAAGGATGATGGAAGATGAATCTCCACTCACGGTGATGCTTCTCTCGATTGAGTGATGGTAAAATTTGGTGCGATATTTCTGGGTCAAATCGAAATGAGCTTTTGTGTCAGAAGGACATAATGGATTTGGTCACGTGAGCAAACTTTGTCAGATGCCATCAAAAAAAGGGCAGCCAGATAAGGCTGTATTAAAGGGGGTGATGAAATTGGGGCAACTTTCAAGGTAGGCACTAGGTGGTGCCTTGATCGCCCCGCACGTGAACGCTCCCGGAACCATCAGCTACATTTATGACGTCGGAAGGTGGCTTATAAAAGTCGGCCGGGTCGGTGTTGTGAATAACTATAATTTGACTGCATACGAGCACGGCAAGGCGAATAGCCGCAAGCGCGCTAGAAATACCGGAGCTTAGATAATGAAGGCATCTTTTCGGAGGAACTATTATGGGTGCTGCACGTAATTCGTGCGCGCTGGCTGAACTGCTGCGCGCTTCTCTCTTGGGTTCCACTTTTCTAAGTGCAGGACTCGCTGCCCCTGCGGTGGCGCAGCAGACAGCTACCACGCCTGATCCCTACCTCAATACCGAGAAGCATGGCGTCGATCTGGTTACCGGACGCCATTATCTCGACATTGTCGAGGGTACGATCGGCCCCGAAGAAGGCGGTATTTCTTTAGTTCGACATTATAGCGGTACCGGTCTTCAGGACAACTGGTCGGGCTCGATCAATGTGAGTGGATCTACCGCGACGGTGAGCCTTGGCAAAATCGCTGAGAAGTTCGTAATGCAGAGCGGATCATGGGTTTCCACAAAAGCCAACGGCGGAACACTCGTGAACAACACGCAAGGGTGGACCTACACTTCACCGGGCGGAACTAAGATTGTCTATCGCAAACCGGAATCCTTTGCGCTGTTAATTCCGGACCCAAACATGCAGTATGGTGGTCCGGGATGTTCGTCCGGGACTAATTGCGGCCTTCCTATCCAAGTGACGAGGCCCAACGGAGTTGTCTACACGATTTCGTGGGAAATTCCTTCGAGCTGCTGGCAAAATGGCCAGCCTTTCATTCCCGGAGGTGGTGCAAGCGAAGGTGGCAGCTATCAATGCTACGCGCCTTTCCGTATGGTCTCGGTCAAGAGTAATTCGAGCTACGCGATGGTTTTCAAGTTCGAAACCGACCAGTCGAGCTTCAATGGAGGCTTTCCTGCAACGGCGTGGTTCAATCGTAAATCGGTGACCTTCGTCGACACATCGCAAGAAGCATGCCCCGGGAGCACTTGTTCACCTTCTGGCGCGAATTGGCCGAAGGTCACGTACTCCCGCCCGTCATCGACCGTCCTTGAGATCAACAACAGTCAGAGCGGTACGTGGCGGATCACGCAAGGTACCAGTGCGACATCGGTTCGTAAGCCCGGGCGCACAACCGACAGCCTTGTTATTAATCGCGATGCTGCTGGACGCGTGACCTCGATTGTCGATGATGGAGAAACCAAAAGCTACAGCTGGGGATCAAGCAGCGGAAATACAGTGGTTACTATGACTGACCCCGATGGAAACGATGGTCAGGTCGTTTCGAACCCCGCGGTAGGACGCCCGGGCACGATCACCAATGCGGTCGGTGGCGAGATCACCAATATCTACGATGCCAATGGGCGGGTCGAACGCACGACCTATCCAGAGGGTAACTACGTCCAATTCACACGCGACGCCCGAGGGAACATCACCGCAACGACCTTGGTAGGGAAAAACGGGCCTGGCGTCGGCAACATCGTCACCTCTGCAGGATACGATGCCACTTGTTCGAATGCACTCAAGTGCAACAAGCCCAACTATACAATCGACGCTCGCGGAAACCGTACGGACTACAGCTATGGATCGCCCCATGGTCAGGTGACCAAAATCGAGCGACCTGCTCCAGCTTCGGGCCAACCCCGTCCCACGACCAACATCACTTACAATCAGCTCTATGCGCAGCAGAAGAATAGCAGCGGGGCGCTTGTCAATCAGACGACGCCACAGTGGAAGGCCACGCTCTACACCACCTGTATGACGGCAGCGACGTGTTCAGGAAGCGCCAATGAGCAACGTGTCGCGATCGCCTATAATACGCCCAATCTTTTGCCAAGCAGTGTCACTGCCTCGTCTGGCAATGGTGCGATCAGCGCTACAACCACTTTCGCCTATGACAGTCGCGACAACCTAATCCGTGAGGACGGGCCGCTGTCGGGTTCGGGCGATACGGTCCACTATTTCTACGATTCTTCGGATCGGCGGCGTGGTGTCATTGGCCCAGATCCCGATGGCGGCGAAGCCAGGCAACGAGCGGCCGCTCGTTACACCTTCGATAGCGGTAATCGGGTTGTCAAAGCTGAGTTCGGCACAGCGACAGCAGCGACAGAGGCAGCACTCAACGCCATGACCGTGCGACAGACCGTTGATAATACCTACGACGGCAAAGGGAATCTGACGGTCGAACGACTTAAATCTGGCTCCGCCACTTACCGGGTGGTCCAATACAGCTATGACACGCAAAACCGCGTCACATGTACAGCCTTGCGGATGAACCCGGCGAACTGGAATTCGCTGCCAGCATCGGCTTGCACGCTGAGCGCTCAGGGATCGCATGGTCCTGATCGGATCACCCGCCGACATTACGATCGCGAGGATCGGGTCGTGCGGGTTGAAAGCGGTGTCGGAACCACGATTGTCTCGAACCAATATGCCGCGACTTTCACCCCCAATGGTCGGACCGCCACTCTGACTGACGGAGAAAGCAATCGTACCACTTATATCTACGATCATCACGATCGGCTCTCGCAAACGCGGTTCCCGCATCCCACAACCAAAAATCTCAGCAATACAGGTGATTACGAGCAGTTCGGCTACGACGCTGGTGGCAATATCACCTCTCGCCGTCTGCGCGACAATCAGACGATCATCTACGGATATGACAGGCTGAACCGGCTCACCTCCAAGAACCTGCCGGGCAGCGAGCCAGATGCAGCCTACGCCTACAATCTGGTTGGCGCGATGACGAGCGCGGTGCAAAACGGCCAGACGCTTAGCTTTGGCTTCGACGCTCTCGGTCGCAACACCAGTCAGTCGGGGCCGCATGGCACAATGAGCTATCAGTACGATGCCGCCGGTCGTCGCACGCGGATGACTTGGCCGGACGGGTTTTTCATCACCTACGAATACAATGCCGATGGATCGCCCAAGGCGATCCGCGAGAACGCATCGCTGGCGCTTGCCCAGTACAATTACAATTCGGTCAACCAGAACACGAGCGTCACCTATGCCAACGGCACCAGCCAGGGCTTTGCTTTCGATGCGATTGAGCGGCTGGCGACGTTGACCACGAACCTCTCCGGCGCATCGGCGGACAACACGCGCACCCTGAGCTATAACCCTGCAAGCCAGATCGTTCAGGCTGTCCAATCGAACGATATCTACGCGTTCGGCGGGCTGCCCGATGGCGATCGTTCGTACTCGGTAAACGGCCTCAATCAGTTTACCCAGGCAGCGGGCGCCGTGCAGGGTTATGACGCACGCGGGAATCTCACGAGTTCGTATGGCGATATCCTGACCTATTCGAGCGAGAACTTCCTCAAAGGGATCACGGGCGAGGTGAACCTAACCTACGATCCGTTTGGGCGGCTTTATCAGACCGATGGGACCCCCGGCGGAGGCGGGATCACGCGCTTTGGCTATGACGGGGTCGAACTCATCAGCGAGTACAATAGCGCGAACCAGTTGCAGCGCCGCTATGTCCACGGTTTTGGCATCGACAATCCGATCGTCTGGTACGAAGGGTCCGGCACGAATGACCGCCGTTATCTCCATGCCGACGAACGCGGCAGCGTGATTGCCATATCGAATGGATCGGGCGGACTGGTCTCAGAGAACGCCTATGACGAGTTTGGTATTCCGGATGGAGACAATACCGGGCGGTTCGGCTATACGGGACAGACTTGGCTTCCCGAGGCGGGGCTGAACTATTACAAGGCCCGTATGTACTCGCCCACCCTTGGCCGGTTCCTCCAGACCGATCCGGTCGGCTATGCGGACGGGATGAATATATACAACTATGTCGAAAGCGATCCGGTGAATTTTATCGACCCTACTGGAATGACAGGCTGTCCTGGAGGTACTTTGCCTACTTGGACTAACGTGTCGCCTCCTGCTTCCAGTGGCGGAATCACTTCCCACTTTGAGTCAGTTTGTGGAGGGCTCACAAACGGTCAAGGCGCAGGAAGAAATGACCTTGCCAACGAAGCTGCCCGCGACGCTGCTGAATGCAGAGCTAAAGGAGGACGCCCTGGAGGAGGATCAGGCGGAAACGTCGATTGCGATTATTCCGATAGGCCGCAAAGTGGACCGTGCTCTTGGGCCCCACTAAGTGGTTCTAGTGCCCAACTCGCCGGTGAGATCCAGCGGAGCAATCTTTTTCACGTCTCTGCCCGCCTAGCGATTGGTCGAACCGCGCGAACCGGAAATGAGCATCTGTTCTTCATCGTTCGATTGGCAGACGGAGGGTTTGGCACGACGAGCATATATGAGGGTCGGCCGGGCGATACTGGCCTTGGCTCTCGGATCGCATTCAACTCAGCATTGCAGACATATGGCGACCGATTAGTTGGCCAATTTCATACTCATCCAAGCAATGGGATATACCCGTCATACCGGGATGGAAAAACGGCAAATGAACGTGGCATTCTCTCTTTTATCGCTGGTGACAACGGACAGGAGCTTGGCAACGTAGTTGTAGGAAAGGAGCGCATCTGCAAATGAGCACATCGCAAGCCCCGGTTTTATATACAATCTCGCTTGCCGCACTCTTTCTTGCTGGCTGCACGGAGAACGCAGAAGAAGGGCGAGTCCAGGATTGCTATGTGGAATCCGGTGGGGAGAGGATGTTTTTCGGCAGTCCCGAATGCCTGTCTCAGTTTGAAACTGAGAAATTCAATGGATATTGGTTGGTTGCCTACGAGACTTCTTGGTTTTTTCCAACTCTAGAAGATCTTGAGCGCGGTTCAATAGAAGGGGCCTACTCTCTGAATTTCTTGGATACTCCGTCGGACGAAGTCAGCGCTCTGCTAGAGTTGCCGAGAGAGAAGGTATTTCGCGTATCGTTTGAGGGTAGCAAATCCGAAATTCCCGGAATTTATGGAGCGCTGGCAGCCCTACGTGGAGGCGTGGTTGTGAAGCACAACTTCACTATCGAAGAAGAAATCCGCGATGTTCCAGCTATCGATTGATCCACACCACACTGTTAGATTTGCGAGCATCTAGGCCACTCATTTATCGTTCCGGCTGAGGCACCAGATCACGCCAGCACAATGGACAAGCCACGAGGCGCACACGCCACACGGCGAGGCGGTTCTTGAATGACTGAGCACAGTGTCATTTACCGGACGATTGAAGTGGGATACAATCCCAATCAACTTTAGAAATTACGGCGCTGACTACCAAACGATACTCAATCCCGCCGAAGCGATGCTCCCGCATACGGATCATAGTCGGCCGGAGGCAACTCGGTCCTCGGCGCGGCCTGATCGACCGATGGCGGGGGAGCGGGTTGCGCCTGTGACGTTCCGCTCCACATGAAACCGCTAGCAATCGCAGGCGCACCGAGCAGCACGAAGCATCCCACAACGATGCGCATTCCGCGCTGCAGCGGCAGCCGCCCCGCGAGCATAAGCGCGCCCACAAAGGCCACGGAAAGCGCGCAAAGACCGATGGCGATTTCTCCGAGCAGCACTCCGTTTATCCACGTCATCGACGAATCAATTTGTGACCCGCCAGCAGGCTCGAACAGGCTGGGCTGGATTGGAGGTCCCATAGTGAATCTTCGCAGCCCTTATCGATGTGCAGGTGAAAACTCTAGCCGATGATTTCATCTAAGCGAGGCTTTTCTTAAGTTTGATCACCTTCCAAAGGGTGCCGCTCAACCAATCGGTTCAGGCGTTGAATGACACTGGCGAGGGTATGGCCGCCCAGCGGAGTTTATGTTGTCAATTCACGGGTGCCAGTGCTGATTAAAACCACTGCAAATATATAAATCACAAATTTTCTTGTCATCGCATCAATCTTGTCTTGCTTTTTTTGGCTGATGCCGCAGACTTCTTTGCTGGATGGGGAGGTCGCAACATGTCTGAAGAATTGCGCAGAGACATTTTGTTTGTCGCGCTAACGCGGCCGCAGATGTTCGCGGGCGTCACTTACACGTTCTTCGTCATCAACGCGATCATCGCCGTCGAGCTGTTTCTCATTTTTCGCGCGTGGTGGGTGCTCGTGGTCGCGGTGGTCATCCACGGCATCGGCATGCTCGCATGTCTCCATGAACCGCGCATTTTCGATCTCTGGATTACCCGTGTCCGCAATTGTCCGCGGATCAAGAATTACCGGCTTTGGAAATGCAACTCCTACCGCCCCTGACCAGAGACCCCGGCACTATCCATAAGGAAGCTCCCGCGGGCGAGCATCTCCCCTATGCGCGTCATCTCGATACTGTCACGATCGAGACACGCGACGGTTTGCTGATGCAGACCATCCGGATCGGCGGGTTGCTGTTCGAAACCGCCGATAGCGATGAGCTCAATTACCGCTCGGTCATTCGCGATGCGATGCTGCGTTCGCTCGGCAGCTCACGCTTTGCGGTTTATCATCATGTCATGCGCCGGCGGGCCGAGGCTACGCTCTCGCCGGTTACCGCAGATGACTTTTCAGCCCGGCTCGATGCGCGGTGGCAGGAACGTCAGGCGGGCAAGCAGCTTTACGTGAACGACCTGTTCCTGACGATCGTGAGACGTCCGCTCCAGGGCCGCATCGGGATCGCCGATCGGCTGCTGGGATGGCTCGCGCGCAGTTCGAAACGAAACGCCAATTTGATCGCGGCCGAGAAAAGCGCGCTCGGCCGCGCGACCGAAGCGCTCGTGGCTTCACTGTCAGCCTATAATCCGAGGGTCCTTAGTATTTACGACACGTCCGAGGGCCCAAGATCGGAGCCGCTCGAATTCCTGTCGTGCCTGTTCAATGCCGACATGCGGCCTGTCGCTCTTCCGCGCGGGGATCTGGGGCATTTCATACCGGCGCGGCGAGTGAGCTTCGGTCAGGATTGCGTCGAGCTGGCACCGGGTGGGAATCTCGATCGCCGCTTCATCGCCCTGATCTCGATCAAGGATTATCCAGGTGCGACCTTCCCGGGGATGTTCGATGAGCTTTATCGGCTGCCGTTCGAACTGACCGTGACGCAAAGCTTTGCCATGGTCGAACGCGCGCAGGCGCTAGGGCAAATGAACCTGGCGCTGCGCCGCATGAAGTCCGCCGAGGACGAGGCGCTGTCGCTGCGCGAGGAGCTTACTTTGGCCAAGGACGAGGTGGCAGCCGGTAGAGCTGGTTTCGGGGAACACCATTCGACCATAGCGATCCATGCCGATGACCTTGCATCGCTGGAAAACCATGTCGCCGAAGTCATCGCTCTGCTGGCCGATCTTGGCATCAACGGCGTGCGCGAGGACATTGCGCTCGAGCCCACATATTGGGCCCAGTTTCCGGGAAACTTTCGCTATATCGGCAGGCGGGGGCTGGTTTCGACGACCAATTTCGCAGGCCTGGCCAGTCTTCACAATTTCCCAGTCGGACAGGCAAGCGGTAATCATTGGGGCGAAGCGGTCACCCTCTTCGAAACAACGGCGGCAGGGCCATATTTCTTCAATTTTCACAACCGCGATCTCGGCAATTTCACGGTCATCGGACCATCGGGTTCGGGAAAGACCGTGGTGCTCAATTTCTTGCTGGCGCAGGCGCGACGGTTCAAACCACGCACGATATTTTTCGATAAAGACCGCGGGGCTGAGCTCTTCATCCGCGCGATCGGCGGGCAATATGATCGCTTGTCGCCGGGCTCTGCGACGGGCCTCAACCCTCTGCAGATCGACGATACGCCAGCTAATCGCCAATTTCTGATCGAATGGATCGCGCAGCTTGCGGGAGGCGCAACAAGCGCTGAGCTCGACCAGATCCGCGATGCGATCGATACGAGTTTTCAGCAACCGGTAGAGCGCAGGCGCCTGCGTTATCTCGCCGAGCTTTTCCGTGGCGGGGCCCGGCCGGAACCCGATGATTTTTGTGCGCGATTGCGCCCGTGGTGGGGAGACGGGGAGCGCGCCTGGCTATTCGACAACCCGAAGGACGAAACCGATTTGTCAGCCGAGACGGTCGGCTTCGATATGACAGCGATCCTGGATGACCCGGTCGCGCGAACACCTGCGATGTTCTATTTCTTTCACCGGGTCGAGCAGCGGCTGGATGGGTCACCCGCAATTATCGTGATTGATGAAGGCTGGAAGGCGCTGGACGATGAAGTTTTCGTGCGGCGAATAAAGGATTGGGAAAAGACGATCCGGAAGCGGAACGGCGTCGTCGGCTTTGCAACCCAGAGCGCGCAAGATGCGCTCGAAAGCAAGATTGCGAGTGCCATCATCGAGCAGGCGGCGACACAGATATTCATGATCAATCCGAAAGCGCGCGCCGAAGACTACATCAATGGATTCGGCCTGAGCCGCCACGAATTCGATCTGGTGCGCACATTGCCCGACAGTTCGCATTGCTTCCTCATCAAGCACGGGCGCGAAAGTGTGGTCGCGCGACTCGATCTCTCGGGCGAGACTGAACTGCTGACTATCTTGTCGGGGCGAGAAAGCACGGTTCGTCTGTTCGACCAGCTCGTTAGCAGGACCGGGCCCGACCCTGCGAACTGGCTTCATCTTCTGCTCGAAGAGGCGGCCTGATGCCGTGCGGGGCGATTATAACAGGTGATGAATTCCTGCTCAGGATTCTTGGGCATATCGATTGCCAAGCGCAGGTGATCGGGAGCTATGGATACCAGGCACTTGGAGAACCAGGCTCTCTCGCATCCACGCTTGTGGCGGGACTGCTTACTCTGTTTATCGCGTTGTTCGGGATTAGGTTGCTATTCGGGCCACCACCGGCCGCGCGCGATGTTGTTGTCGATTTACTCAAGATCGGGATCGTGCTGACGCTCGCCTTTTCCTGGCCCGCCTTCAGGACCGTAGTTTACGACGTCACCTTGAACGCGCCTGCGGAAATTGGGAGCCTGATCGAAGCAGGCAGCGGCAATCGGGTCACGGCACCGTTCGCCAATCGCTTGCAGCAAACGGACAATGCTATTGTTCGGCTTACCGAAGCAGGCGCAGGACGAAACACGGGAGCGTTGATTGATAGCAACCGGCCAGGCGGAACTTTCGAAGGTTCGGCACTGAAGGACGAAGAGTCATTCGGAACCGCACGGCTGCTTTACCTAGCGAGCGTCACCGGTACGCTTGCACTGTTGCGGATTGCGGCGGGTGTTCTGCTGGCCCTAACTCCTATTGTTGCAGGCCTGTATTTCTTCCAGCAATCGCGCGGAATTTTTGGCGGTTGGCTTAAGGGGCTAGTCTTCACAATCGCAGGATCGATTGGCGCTACGATTGTTCTCAGCGTTGAGCTTGCGATACTCAATCCTTTCCTAAGCGATGCCCTGAGCGTCCGCGCGCTCGGTTATGCCACCCCTTCCGCGCCGACCGAGCTTTTCGCGATTGTGCTCGCTTTCACGGTTGTGAAACTCCTGATGCTGTGGCTGCTCGCTAAGGTGGTATTCCATCGCGGGTGGCTCACGCTGCCAGATATCCCAGCCTTGCCAGCGATAACAGTGCTTCCCAGCACAGGCGCGCCGACTGCTCTGCCAGCCCAAAGCCAGACAATCATTCGTGCGGAAAGCATTAGCAACACCATCGAGAGCTCCGTGCGGCGCGAGCGAACTTCAGTGGGGGAGCGTATGGTTACCAGTGGTGTGCAGGGACCCGCCGTATTGGCATCGCCAACAGGCGCCGGCGATGCGCAAACTCAAGCAAGACTTGGCAATTCCTATCGGCGCTCGACACTGCGTGCCTCGCACTCAACCAAGCGTCGGGATAACCGTTCATGACCGCTCAGCCCGACTACGACCTCTCCGATCTACCGGTTGCGCAAAGCTGGGAGACCAGCGTGAACGATGACCTGAAGCGCTCGAAAAATAGAGCTTGGATCGTCGCGATTATCGCAGCGCTGGTTGCATTGATCGAGGCCTTGGCCCTCGTTTTCCTCATCCCGCTGAAAACGGTCGAACCATACACTCTGCTCGTTGATCGTCAGACTGGCAATGTCCAAACATTGGCGCCGCTGGATGCGCAATTGGTTGCGCCCGACGCGGCGCTCACGCGCTCATTTCTTGTACAATATGTGCTGGCACGCGAGAGCTTTACCGCGCCTACGATGCAAGATGATTATCGGAAGGTCTCGCTCTGGTCCACGCCGTCGGTCCAACAATCCTATGCGCGCGCGATGGACGCCAACAATCCGATCAGTCCGCTCGCCTACCTTTCGCGTGGATCGGTCATCAAGACCGAGATCAAGAGCGTGTCTAACCTCGGCCAAGGTCGCGCGATGGTACGTTTCGTCACGACGCGCATCGATCAAGGCGCGTCGCAGCAGCTCGCGCAGCACTGGGTGGCAGTAATCGGATACGAGTTCACAGGTGCTGCGATGAGCCACGCCGACAGATACGTTAATCCCTTGGGCTTTCAGGTCACGTCCTATCGCAAGGATGCCGAAACCCTACCCGAAGCTGGTATCGTGAACGGTGTCGATCAGGCCAGCCTGCCGGAGGGTGCGCGGTGATCCGTGCATTTGCAATCGCCACCATCGCGCTTTCTGCGATCCCTTTGTCGGCGCAGACTGTGCCAATGCCGAGCACGGACACTCCGAGGATTCAGTCGGTTCGCGGTGACATCGGTGGACCGATCCTGCTTACTGCCCTGCCAGAGACGAGCCTGACCGTTATGCTGGAGCCAGGTGAAACCGTCACTCGCGCCGTGCTGGGCGGCAATCGCTCATGGAGCGTTACAGTTTCTTCCGAGGCCGACAGTTTTCAAGTGCTTCCCGCGAGAGCGGCCAGTCCTGCGAACCTGACGATCGAAACGGACCGCCGTATGTACGATTTCATGCTTGAAACCGGTCTCGGACTTCAGGCCGCCTATCTCGTACGCCTCGAATTCGACAGATCGCAGCTAGACGAGTTTCCAGTTGCCTCACCGCCAGAGCCGATAGGCGAGCTCGTTTGGTCCTATCGGCTGCGCGGCGATCGTTCGGTTCGTCCGCTGTCAATTCGCGACGATGGTTCCAAGACCGTGATCGAGTACGCTCCCGGTCAGCCTCTCCCTGCTGTCTTCGCGATCGGTGCTTCGGGGGATGAGGAGGTGGTCAACGGCTATATGCGGGGCGAGAAGTTCGTGATTGATCGCATTCATCAGCGCCTCGTTTTCCGGATCGACAAGGAAAAGGCCACGGCCCGTCGTAACAGGAAACAGGATGCGGTTCGATGAGCGAACCCGCAGCCCTACCCGGCCCCAGTTCAGGCGATGTACGGCCCGTCATTGCCACCGGTGGCAATGGCAATTGGGGCATGTGGGCCTTTCTGGTCGTGCTCGCAATTGGCGGCGCCATGTTGTTTAACGCGCTCAGCGCGTCGAGGGAAACCGCGCAAGTGCCTTCGATTATCGCTTCGCCAGACACAGGAGCTGGCGCAATTGCTTCGCCGCCCCCGCTGCGTGTGCCAGAGCGGTTCGGCACTCGCGCGCTCCCAGAGCCCGTAATTCCAGCAGTTGAAGCCCGAACTGCAGTGCGCGAAGTGCCTGCCCCTGCATTTCAGAGACAAGAGCCAGCTCCCCTTCAGTCTTTCGCTCCGCGCCCGCTCGAAACTGTGCCGCCAGCGTCGGAGCCTCAGGTGGTCTTCGAGAACCGTTCTGCTCCATTGTCGGCTGCAGGAGAGCAACCTCGCGACCAAGAGGAGGCTGATCGTGTCTCTGCAAGCCGACTGCTCAATCCTTCCCGCACGATCCCGCAGGGAACCGTCATACCTGCCGTGCTGGAAACCGCGCTTGATTCGACGAGGGCAGGCGGTGCGCGCGCTCTTGTCCAGCGCGATGTTTTCAGCTTCGACGGGACGCGGGTACTGATCCCTCGGGGGAGCCGCCTTTACGGTGGATACGAGGCCAATCTTCAACGCGGCCAGAACCGTGCACTCGTACAATGGACCCGCCTTATTCGCCCCGATGGAGTGACGATCGCGCTCGACTCCCCTTCGTCGGATCCGCTTGGCCGTGCCGGGATCCGGGGAAAGGTCGACACCAAGTTCCTGCAACGTTTTGGCGGGGCCATTCTGCAATCGGTCCTCGATATCGGCGTCGGCCTGGCGGTCAACGAGGCAACGGACGGAGTGTTTGTCGCTCTCCCGGGGAGCACACAGAACGTCCAGATCGCCGAACCCGATGCGATCCAACCAACTCTTAAGGTAAAGCACGGAACCAGCGTCTCGGTCTTCGTGGCCCGCGATCTGGATTTTTCGAGCGTCGATCGATGAAGGCTGCCGCATGACACTAGCCGCAGCCGGATACTATCTCGACAGCTTCCTTGCGCCCCTCGCGCCGGTGCTGAAGCGGATCGACGTAACCGATATCTGGATCAACCGCCCGGGCGAGGTCTGGATCGAGAGCCTTGGCGGTGGCATCGAACGACTTGCCGATCCAAGTCTGGATGAGAAACTGCTTGAGCGCCTTGCCCGCCAGATTGCCGCGCATTCCTCGCAGGGGATCAGCCGTGCGCAGCCACTGTTGGCCGCCACATTGCCCGATGGCTCGCGTGTACAGATCGCAGCTCCGCCCGCGACGCGCCGCGGGCACGCCTTCGCGATCAGACGGCACATATCTGCCGATTTGTCGCTTGCCGATTGGCAGGACGCGGGCGCGTTCAGAGACATGACATCGACTTCCTCTGATCTTGAACGGCAACGTGTGTTCGGTCCGATTGCGGGCGAAGGCGCATCTCGATTCTTGCGCGATGCAGTTCGTGCGCGGCGCAACATTTTGGTCGCCGGAGGCACCTCAACCGGCAAAACGACGTTCCTGAACTCGTTGCTCGCCGAAATACCTCCTGATGAGAGGCTACTCCTGATCGAAGACACCGCCGAGCTTCAAGTGTCCAACGACAACGCGGTGGGCCTGATCGCTGCGCGAGGAGAGCTCAGCGAAGCGCAGATCACGGCTGAGGACTTGCTCATCGCTGCGCTGCGGATGCGCCCCGATCGGATCATCCTGGGCGAGCTGCGCGGGGGCGAGGCGTTCACGTTTCTAAGGGCGGTCAACACCGGGCATCCCGGATCTATGACGACCATCCATGCCGACACACCGCAGCGCGCAATCGAGCAGCTCGCGCTGCTGGTTCTGCAGGCGGGTTCGAAGCTCGGACGCGACGATGTGCGGCATTACGTGCGCGAGAGCGTCGACGTGTTCGTGCAACTCGAGCGAATTGGTGGAAAGCGACGGGTGAATAAAATCCTTGTCAGCACAGGGGCGTGAAGATGGCGTCGAAACGGGGATTCCTCATTAGCCATTCGTAATTAGGAATTCGAAGCTCGAATTTGCAATTAGATGTAGTCACAATGGTTCGAACCATGATTGTGAAAAATGGCAGGAGTGAAGGTGATGGTAGAGAAACTTAGGAGCCTTGCGGCAATCCAAAAAATTGGTTTCCTCGTATGGGCCTGCGTGGCGACGCCAACTTTTGCTCAGGAGACTATCAAATACGAGTACGATGCCCTTGGGCGGTTGATAAACGTCGAGAGGGATCGCGCCAATACGACGACCGAAACGATCGATTACGAATACGACGCCGCAGCCAATCGCACCCGCTTAACAAGAGCGACGATCGGAGACAACGGTCAGGGCGGTTCGGACCCAGCATCAGGCGGGACGCCTGTTTATCGCATAATTTTCAATGGGCGTTTCATGGTGATCCAGACCACCGCAGGAAGCTAAGTTCGTTTCGCCGTCTAACAAACGGTTTCCGTATCTCAATCACTAAGGAAGGATTCATGATGAGAATTACGCGTGCGAGTAACTTAATCGCCGTTGCTCTTGGCCTGGCCGCAGTGAGCGCCTCGGCTCAAGTACCGATATATTGCGTTGGCACTGTTTCACAGTCTTACGTCTCAGCGTCAGGGAACGTTATCTTCAAGGGGAGCTGGGCGCCTAGTTGGACGCAGGTGTGCAATACTGAAGCGACTTGGAAAGGCATCCCACCTAATGTTTGCCTAGCGTGGCTTGCAAAAATCGACGCGGCAGTTTCTTTGGGCAAGACAGTGCAGGTCAGATACTACGAAAATGTTACTTGCGAGACACTCCCGTCGTACACAGCCGCACCAGCGCCTGATTACCTTATGCTCCATTGATGTATGCACGGTGCTTAACGAGTTTGCTTTGTTTGGCTTGCACACGCTTGCACTTGATTACCGCGCTGATTGGACTTCGCAATTAGCTCTATAGCAGTATTACAAGGAGTGGGGACCGCTCTGGCATCAGCTCAATAACGAAAAAGCAAATCTTGGTCGTTTGTGCAATATATGCATGTATTCGTTTCGTGAAGAATCTTAGAATTATTATATGGGAGTATCTATGAATTTCTCACTCAAAAAATTTGTTCTGCCAGCACTACTTGCAGCAGTCTTAGTACCAGTCCCCGCAACAGCGGCGATCAATTGCACGGGAACTGTCACGGACTCCTACGTTTATAGCGATGGCGCAGTCCTTTTCAGGGCCAGCTATGCGCCAAGCTGGACGCAGATCTGCAATATTAAGGAAGGTTGGAAAGGCGTCGATCCCGATGTTTGCCTAACTTGGCTCGCGAAGGTTGACGCGGCAGTATCGCTCGGCCGTACTATCACTGTTCGATATATGAATGAAACCTCTTGTAATACACTTCCGCGATACACGGAAACATCGGCGCCTGCATATGTAATGATAAGCTAGTATTAGAGTGCGACCAGATCGCTTCCGTAAAGAAGCCCCACAATTCGGCAGGCTGCAAGACTTTACTGATACGGCAAATTGGCGGTCTTAGCATTTCGTCGCGGACAAGATGGCTTCATAATCGAAGTGGCAGTGGACGCTGGCACGGACCGAGACGAATTTCTGCAGTCCCTTGGTGCGGGTCAAAACTTCACAGCTCATTCTCGCCTACGCAGTTGCAACCGAGAACTCGCCGCACGGCTCTTGATCTACGCCTCCATCTTACAGCGATATCCGACGCCTATCTCGCCCACGGCGGGCGGTTAGATCGTGCCACCTCAGTCGGGGCATCAGCCGGACTACCGAATATTTCAAGGTTTTCGCGAAGAAGTACGAAGTTAGCGATTTATCGTGCCTTTTGGTCACTGTTTTCGAGAGTCCGCCCTCCTGATCGACAGCAGCCAATGGCAATACACATCTGGGTTGTCACCTTTGTGGACTTCACTGATGTGCGGACGCCGGTTAATGTACCCATTCAACCAGCCTATCTTTTGCAGTTCGTTACGGCCTTGGGAAGCACCGGCGCGGTTATTTGGCTTTGACCGATCTTCGCGTAGCTTCGTAGACGATGTACTGCTCTCTTTCCAGTTCGCGTGAGCACGCCGATCCGGTTCAGTGCCCTCTCAACGGATCAGATATTGAATCTCGACAGTCAGCCCCCGCGGCGCAGACTTGAGGTTGTGGTTTAGTAAGAACGGGAGCTTGCTAGTAGTAACGGAGAAATAAAGATGGAGCCCCGGTCAACTAGGTCTGAAATCTCCGCCGAATGGGTACTCAAGATCATAAGCTGCACAACGCGTCGGCATTTCTCAATTCAATACGAAATCCGCATCGTCCTCAAGAACGTCTCGCACTAAATCATCGCTTGGCGACAGTGCCCTACGAATTGCGCCAGCGATTGCACAGATGCTCCAAATCGAGCGCTGGCCGCTTCTGACTCAGGCTAAGCCAATGTGCTGCATAGACCTCGCCTTTCTAGCGAGAATGGCTCCAGCGATCTCGCCGGTGAGCGCGTCGACGATCTTGAAATTGGAGGGTCGCAGATGTATGCGGCGCAGCCTTCGATCCGATGGTCTCGGGGGAAGATCAGCTCTTGGCATCAGGCGCTTAAGAACCGCGTGTTCGTCGAGAACTAATACCTGTCTGGCGATTTCGAAGAGCAGGCGCTTGCGCGCGAGGTCGAGAGGGCTACTGGTGAAGCATTGTAGCGCTGTATCCCGAACGTTGCCGCCCCATTCTCCATCGTTCGGTCGGTCAGTGTCAGCAATTGCGGATTGCATATCAGCCTGAAATCACTCCAAGCGAGCCACATTGCAGCAAATCTGTCGGATGACGAGACCATCTTAGGTCGCACCCAAGATGCGGTCACGATTTTCCTGCCGGTTCTGGTCCCTAAGCGCGGCGGGAAGAGCGACGTGTTGGCAGCAACCAACCGTCCGTCGCGACCGGACCCGGTACTGATCGGCGCGCTTCGAAAAGCACATGGAATGCTCACGACAACGCGCGGCTTGCCTTTCATTGAGACTGCGCCGGTTTCACCCTACGAACGCGAGATTTTAAGGCTCGCATTCCTGGCGCACGACATACAAAGGGTCATCCTTCGTGGGCGCCCGCCGCACCATGTCAATCTCGAGTTGTTGAAGAAAATGGACATCCCTCTGGGACTGATTCAAGCTGCGCAAGGCGTTGGGCTTTGCTGATCCCGAATAGGGCTTTCAGGAGCCCAAACACCGGAATTATGCAAGTTGGACCGCCATAACAGGCATTGATCGCCCTGTTATATCGAGCAACAGGAACCCCTGTCTGCGCTCCTAAGTAACGGAAACCACGCAGTATTTATGGCGCGCGTTTCCCAAGTTGCGCAGACAAAGCCCGGTTAATGCCTCAAACTAAGCGACTCTTTTTCTGTTTTTGCCAAAAAGGGGCAAACTGAAGCGATCCCAGTTGTCGAAGAGACGAGGCCTAGAATTGGCGCTTGAAAGCGCTGAGGAAAAGGAAGAACTGTCAAGCCCGTTGCGGATCCACCCGCGCAAACCCGCCTGTTCCGCAGGCTTTGGGAGGGTTACCGGAAAAGATAGACGAGTTGCACGGGTAGATGGCGGTGCTGTCAGTCTAACGCGAACTCGTCCCTGCTAGGCTTAGAGCGACCCACCCTTTGAGCATACTGCGTCAATATGGACCCACCCGAGCCGCTCAAGCAGTAGGAAGATCACCCCCCCTGATTCTCGCCGTTTAGAGTAGTCAGTCTGCATTCGCGTCCAAAAAATTGGGTCAATGCCAACCCGGTGCGCGTCCGGTGGCTTTGAGTGACCTTCGACAACCATCTAATCTAAAACACTATTTTATTTTGGCACGTCGCTTGCAGAGCCCTTGGTCGGAGCAGGGAGCGAATGACGCGTGATGATCGACCTACTGGTAATTCTTCCGAAGAGGAGCGCATCCTCGATCACTTGCGCTCGCACCCAGCCGCAATCGATACCATACGCGGCGTCAGCGAATGGTGGGTTCCTGACAGTGACCCCAGAGAAATTGCGGCGGCGCTTGAACGGCTTGAAAGCCTTGGCCTGGTCCTGCGCTGCTCAAGACCGGATGGATCGGCGTTGTTCGCTGCCGGGCCGAACCTTGGTTCGAACAAAAACGAGCCAGAGTGAGGTACGGCTGTGAGCACCTCTATACTTGCCACCAGTGAAACACTCCAAGGGGTATTGCTTGATGCAATGCAGACCGACCCCGATCTGCGCGCGCTGTTTTCGCCGCTCGGCCCCGCTCTCGTTTCACTGGCAACGCCTGATGCGATGGTCGATCAAGATCAAACAGGAATTTCGGTGTGGCTCTATCGCGTGTTTCGCGATGAGAACTTGCTGAATGCCGCGCCGCGAAGGCTTCCGCCAGATCGGCTTCGCAGAGTCGCTTTGCCAATGCGGGCTCTCTATCTGATCACGCCGATGATGCGCGGGAATGGCGGTCTTCCCTCGCCGGAGGCCGACCAGCATGTGCTCGGTGCAATCCTGCGCACTTTCCACTCGCAGCCGATCCTCACAGGCGCTGCTTTGGCAGGCGCTTTAAGCGGGACAGACAGCGAAGTTTCAGTGCGACTTGATGACCCTGGACTAGAGGAACTTGCACGGGTTTGGGACACGCTCGAAGAGCCGTATCGGGCCAGCATTTCCTATGAAGTCGGCGTTATCGAAATTGATGATGCGCGGCCAAGCTGGGTCGGCCCGCCAGTTACCTCAAGAGAACCTGTGATGGGATCTGCCAATCCGATCACCGCAGGCGAAGCAGGCTTATGAGTGTCGTGCAAACAGTGGTCGCTGGACAGGAGTGGGAATTCAACCCCGAGCCGCGCCAACATAACAGTGCCAACTGGCAAGTCATTGCCTTTGCGCAAGCGATTGACGAACAGACCGGCTTGCCGCCGCGTCAACGCGCCTTATTCACGCAACACCCGGCGCGCTTTGGTTCAACCGCAAGCGCCGGCGGCTTGGTTGGGCTGACAGGGCAGCCGCAGATGTTGTTCTCTGATCCGTGGCCCGTGCCCTCACCGGACATCGAATTCTCATTCGCTGTGCCCGGGTTTTTGCCGGTGACGTTGGCGGGAGGCCTGCCCGCACAGCCGGGCTTTCCCGGTACGTTTGCCCCACTCGATTTTGGTACGATTGGGCTTCACCGGACTCCGACCTCACTGGAAGGCGTCCTAGTTGATGCAATCGGCAACACGGTCGCTGGCGCCAATGTTGCAGTCACACGCGGCTGGAGGCGAATTGATGACCTTTCCGGACCGGGCCAGCCGGTTAGCGGCGTCACGTTATCGCGACCACTCGCCGTTGATCGCCCGGCGGGGGCAGGCGTTCGGGTGCTTCCGATCGCTCCCGCAGCACCGACCAAGATGCTGGTCCGCGCAATATCGCCGGGCGCACGCCAGATCACACTTTCGGATCGGGCTGGATTGAACGTCGGCGATCCGTTGATCCTTGGGGCTGACTCGGAGCGACGCGAATATCCAACCATCCAATCCATCGACACGAGTTACAGCGCCGACCAACCTGCCAAGATCGCGCTCGAATATCCAATCGCGGGAAGCTATCTTGCAAACAGCGACGTGACGCCGGCAAGTTATGGCGCGGCGGGTCCGGTCAATTTGATCGATTTCGCCGCCCGGACTTCAGACACAAGCTTGCTTCTCGACGGGTTGAACGGATTTGGCGTCCTCCCCGGACAACTGCAAATCAGCAGCCCAGGCATCCCCGACGAACACCACGACTGGACACCATGGACGACCCTGTCCGGAGCGGAAGGCGAATGGCGCCTGCCAGCGGTGCATCGTCTTGCCCATATCGAGCTCAGCGCATCCGGCGGCGGACAGCCAACCCCAACACTGCAAACAGTAACGCTTAACGGCCTGCCAAGTGCCTCAGTGACGCTTGTGTTCGAATGAAGGTGTCATCGTCCAGAACCGCGCAGAGCCCAAATTTGCCAATATCCAAGGAGATAACAAATGCCTGAATATCTCGCTCCCGGCGTCTTTGTAGAGGAGGTCGAACGCGGCCCTCGACCGATTGAAGGCGTCAGCACATCGACGGCAGGCATGGTTGGCATGGCCGAGCGTGGCCCAATCAACCGCCCGATCTTTATATCCAGCGTTGGCGAATATGAACGTTGGTTTGGCGGCCTGTTACCGCTCGCCGAATTCTCTGCCCCTGGCGATCCTGACACCGCATATTGCCACTTGCCCTCGGCAGTTCAGGGGTTCTTTGCAAACGGCGGAAAACGGGTATTTGTCACGAGGATTATCCCGGAAGAAGCAGCCGCTGCTAGCGGTGGATTGTATGATCGGGGAACCAGTCCGGGCGATACCGGCACAATACTGCTCAGCCGCGCTGGAATTGGTGACGGCGCTGCGGGCTCACCTCTCTATGTGCTCGATATTGCCGGTGTTGGCGCGGGCGATACTGTCCGCGTTGGGGACGGGAGTCGGGCAGAGTATCTAAACGCCGCAGCTGCACCAGCCGCAGCCGCCAGTCATATTCCGCTCAACCGCCCTCTTGCCCGCGCGCATGACACTGCGGCCAATGCCGTGTCAGTCTCCGTCCCGCCAGCGATCGGTGCTGGACCGTTCACACTTGATTCCGCTGTCGCAGCCGGTGCCAACGTGCTGGAAATCGACAGCCCGGTTGATCTGGTGGCTGAGCCGACGCCTTTCCTCGTGCAATTGTCAAACGGCGGCGTGGTCGACATTGCTGCCGTATTCGAAACGCCTACCGCATTGGGCGGTAGCCTGTTCCGCGTCGTCATCAATGAAAGCTTGAGCCAGAGCTATGCTGCTGGCACGCAAGCCGAATTGCTCGCAAGTGCTGCGGGTTCAGAAACGCTTGCCAGCGATGCAGGTGCGGGTGACCTGCTAACATTCGCGACCAATGATATTCCTTTTGGCGCTGGCAATGTGATCGAGTTTGAAGCCGGCACACCAGCACATGAGGTGCGCCTGCAGGGAGAGCTCACAGAGCTTGATCTGGCTACCCCGCTGCCGATGCATGCACCTGCACGATCAGCGCTTATCCATGTCGATCTGAATGATGATGGTGCGATCACTGCAAAGGCATTGACCTCCGATATTGTAGTGGGTGCTCGGGTCATACCGATTGATGATCGGGTCGATCTTGAGGTTGGGCAGGTGATCCGCATCGGCGTTGGCCTTGATGAGGAGTTTGCCGAGATCATCGCTATCCCGGGCGCGGGTGCGCCAGCCCCCAATGCTGGCACAATCACGCTTGGCGCAGGCGTAACGCTGTCACATCTATCCGGCGCGACGGTGCAAGTGCAGGATACGCCCGCTTTCCCAGCCGCTGGCCATCAATCTAGCTTCACCCTGCTTAATGCCGACACTGGGGCCAGTGCTCTGCTGTTGGCCGCAGGTCAAGGCTACGCGGCGGGTGATGGCGTGATGATCCGCCGACCTGATGGCACACTTAGCCACCACCGGGTTGATGCCTCCAATCCCGCAGCAAATACCGGCGAAGTCACATTGGTGAGCGGGCTTGAACGCACCCACAATGCGGGCGAACCTATGATTGAGCGACGCTTGCTGATTGACGTAGAAGCACTTGATCTCGGATCCTGGGGCGATCGGCTCCGACTCTCTGTTGGCGATGATCCAACAGGCTTACTCGCGCAAGCGACCACCACCATGCTCAGCCCTCCGCTTGAGATTCGCCTGTCAACGCTAACCGGAGTGAGCGCGGGCACATTGCTTGAACTAAGCAACCCGGACACTGGCGGCAGTGTCTTGGTCAAAGTGCGATCGACCGATCCGAGCAATGGCAGCGTTACACTGGATACACCGGGTCTGGACGCCGCGGCACAGGCGGCGCTTGGTCCGATCGGCGGCCCGCTCAATGTGCGAAGCCGCGAGTTTTCGATCACTGTCGAGTTGCTCCGACGTCCCGATCCAGCAGTGCCGTCGCGCAATGATCAAGTCATCGACAGTGAGACTTTCAGTCAGCTTTCGCTTGATGCGCGGCATGAGAATTACTTCGCAGATGTGATCGGCAGAATCGGCGGTCCGCTAAGGCTGGAGGACGGTCGGCCGGAAGGTCAGTCGACCTTTATTCGTGTCGCAGATACGGCACCCGATGACGCCGCTACCGCAGCCATTCGCGAAGGTCCTGAATCACTGATCGACGTGCTGCCGTCTGGCCGAACGCGGGCAGCACGCCACGCCATGCGCGGTGGAGACGATTCAATCGCAACAATGGCTGATGCCGTTTATCTCGGTTCAGACGATCCCGAACCACTCAATCGAACAGGCCTCCAATCGCTGCGCAACATTGCGCAGATCAGCATGGTGGCAATCCCCGGTGCGACTAGCACAGAGCTGCAATCAGGCCTGATCAACCATTGCGAATTGATGCGTTATCGTTTTGCCGTCCTCGATGCTGCCACCCCCGGTTCGTCGCTCGCAGATGTGATGGCGCAGCGGCTGGCATTCGATACCAAATACGCGGCGCTGTATTATCCTTGGTATTCGGTCCCTGATCCTATGCCAGACAATCTGGCCGCAGTGCGCGATTTCCACCTGCCACCATGTGGTCACGTTATGGGCATTTATGCTCGCACCGATGAACAGCGGGGCGTGCACAAGGCGCCTGCAAATGAAGTGGTACGCGGTATCACGGGCTTGTCGCGCAGAGTTTCTAAGGCTGAGCAAGAACTGCTGAATCCATCGAATATTTGCGCCACACGGGATTTCCGTCCGGACGGTCGGTCCATTCGAGTCTGGGGCGCGCGATGTCTGACATCGGACAGCTCGCACAAATATGTGCCGGTGCGTAGGCTACTGATCTTCCTCGAACAATCAATCGAGATCGGCCTGCAGTATGTGACATTTGAACCCAATGCGCCCGAGCTGTGGCGGCGGGTCAGCCAGACGGTTGCGAACTTCCTCACCGATGTTTGGCGCGATGGTGCGTTGGAAGGGACCAAGCCCGAAGAAGCGTTCTTCGTGAAATGTGATCGCACGACGATGACGCAGTCGCAGATCGATAACGGTCAGCTGATCATCGAAGTCGGCGTGGCACCAGTCAAACCAGCTGAATTCGTAATCGTCCGAATCGGTTTCATGACCGCAAGCGGTGAAGATTGACCCTGAAACTACGCCACTAAAGGCGACACAAAGGAGGTTCCGTCATGGCTACTGGCGATAGAAACGACCCGTTTCGCGGGCATAATTTTCGGCTCGAGATCGATGGTATCACGCTCGCCGGTTTTACCGAGGTTTCAGGGCTCGATATCGATGGAGATGCGGTCGATTACCGTGAGGGCAATGATCCTGTGAACTGGACGCGCAAGCTGCCCGCACTGCGCAAACAGACCAACATCATGCTCAAGCGCGGCATAACCAGTAACACCGAGCTTTGGGAATGGCATCGCGCCATCGCCGAGGGCGATCCAGATCGGCGCGATGGCGCGGTAATCTTGATGAATGAAGCGCGCGAAGATGTCGGGCGCTGGAATTTCCGCGCGGCTTGGCCAAACAAGATCACCGGCCCGCAGCTCAACGCCACAGGAACCGAGGTCGCAGTGGAGAGCCTAGAGCTTTGCCACGAAGGCCTCGAAATCGATTTCGGATCGTAGGGGCAGGCGGTACACATGCTCGGACTGGTTGATCAACCCGGCCTCTATATGCAGCGACCTGATCGCAGCGCATCGGCGATCACACGTATTCGCACCGATATCGCGGCATTTGTCGGGATCGCGCAAAGCGGCCCGATTGCGCGGCCCGTTCGTGCTCGGTCAATGGCGCAGTTTGAGGCGGTGTTCGGCGGTTACAGCGACAATGCATACCTTGCTTATACCGTCCGCGCATTCTTCGAAAATGGCGGTGAAGAATGCCTTATCTCGCGCGTAGCCGATGAAGATCCAGCGCGTGGCGCAGCCCCTTCGCGGATCGAAATACCCGACACTACCGGTGGGCTCGCCCTCTCGATTGAGGCCTCCAGTGCCGGAAGCTGGGGCAATGCGCTTGAGATTGCATTAACCCCCAGCCCAACTGCCGAAACTCAGGCGAGCGGCGATCCCGCAATTGATGGCAGCGCAATCGAGGTTGTGGGAACAGACGGATTTGCAGGAGGACAATTGGTTCGCATCAGCCAACCGGGCGGGCTGGAGCAGGAGCGCATTCTGGCCGCTGTTGATGCTACTGCAAGAAAGTTGCACTTCGTGCATCCTAATCCGCTCAAACGCTTGGCCAATCAATTTGCCCTGAGCGGTATGGTCCCTGGAGAGCCGATCCGCATTGCGCATGTCGCCTATGATCTAGTCGTGGTGCTCGGCGGTGAGCCTGTCGCAATCTACGCTGGTCTTGAGCTGACCAAGTCATCCAGCCGCTTCATTGGCGAAGTGCTGCGCCCGGCCGAGCCCGATGACGATGGCATGCTCGATCGATTGCCATTACCGATCTCGGTTTTCAAAACGGATTTGGCACCGACCGACGTGCCTCAACCCCTTGATATCGTCGCAGGAGAGCGGTTCGCGCTCAGCGGAGGGCGCGATGGGTTGGTCGAATTGTCCGTTGGCGATTTTCAAGCCGGCTTGGCCGCGCTTGAACCCATCGCCGACGTCACGACAATCGCGGTTCCTGACATCCATATTCGCGCCCGCACGCAAATGTTTGCGCCACTACCTGAAATCACTCCTGATCCTTGCCCGATCTGCATCGAGCCGACGCCGCCTGCGCAGCAGCTCCCCCCGCCACCATCCGAGTCCCCACCGATCTTCACTCTCGATCAGATTCATGCAGTGCAGGCAATGATGGTCGAACAATGTGAGAGATTGCGCGACCGAGTGGCGATCCTTGACCCTCCGTGGGAAACCGTGCGCACTGACGCAATCGGCCTCGGCGGTATCAAGGCATGGCGCAATCGCTTCGATTCAAGCTTTGCGGCGCTCTACCTCCCGTGGATCGACGCATCCGATCCCATCGGGCGCGGGCCAAGACCACTGCGAACTATTCCTCCTTCAGGGCATGTCGCGGGCCAGCTAGCTTCTGTAAGTATCACCACCGGCCCTTATCAGGCGGCCGCCAATGAAGATCTGTCCTTCGCTTTCGGGACCAGCCTTGCGATTGAACCGGCAGCGCACGGCGTACTCAACAGGTCAGGGCTAAACGTCATTGCCGTTCGCGATAGTCGCGCGGTCCGGATACTCGGTGCACGCACGGTAAGCAGCGACCCAAGATGGCGGTTTTTCCCTGTCCGCATGCTGATGGTGATGCTGCGCCGATCACTGGAAGCGGCAACCCAATGGACCGTGTTTGAACCGAACAGCGCAGAAACACGCTCACTGATCGCTCAAACCCTCAACCATTTTCTCGAAACGCTACGACGCGGTGGCGCGCTCGCGGGACGCTCTGCGGAAGAGGCATTCCGAGTGCGCTGTGATGACGTAAACAATCCCCCGTCGACCAGAGCCAAGGGCGAGTTCAGGATCGATATCGCGATCGCCCCAGCCAAACCGCTCGAGTTCATCGTCCTGCGCCTCTCACGCTCGGATGAGGCATTCGAACTGGCCGAACAAGGCGCGCTGTCGACCCAATTGTTGGGAGCGGTTTGAAATGGCGCGTCATGATCCCGTTCTCGGACACAACTTCTCGGTTGCCCTGCTCGAATCCAAGGGTGCCGATGGGGCCGGAACCGGTACGATCGGCATCTCGACCGCTGGCAGCCGCAGCTACGCCGGATTCTCGGAAGTGACCGGACTCGAGATGACCATGGCGGTCGAAGATTATGAAGCGGGCGGGATCAACGACGCCGTGCTTAAATTCCCCGGCCGGATGCGGTGGAACAATCTGATCCTTAAACGCGGCGTCGTGGGACGCCGCGACCAAATCGACGACAGCGATTTGTGGACCTGGTGCAACGACTATCTCGAAGGTCGCGGCGTGCGCAAAGATGGCCTGATCACCCTGCACGATGCCGCAGGCGATCCGGTCCACGTGTGGTCATTCCTGAACGGTTTGCCCGCCAAGTGGGTTGGGCCATCACTCAACGCAGGCCGCGGGGAAGTCGCGGTCGAAACACTCGAGATCGCTCACGAAGGCATCCGCCGCGAAGATTCCGGCGCCGCGCTCGGTAGGGCGGTCGCGGGTGTCTTCGATGCAATTTTTTAGACCAGATGTGGAGAACGCAAGATGAGCGTTGAGATCAAAGAGGTTGTCAGCACGGTGCGGGTCCAAAACCGCAGTACAGCCGCGCTTGATGATCGGACCATGGCCACCATTGTAGCAACTGCTGTGCGCGCGGTTGAAGACCGCATGGCGCGCCAGGACCGGCGCGCTGCGGCCACGGAGATTGCGGACGACGGGCGCGGCAACATCGCTCGTCAAAGCTGGAGCGCGCGCGTATGAGTGCTGCCCCACCCGGACGCGCATATCTGATCGCCCATTGGCATGGCGGCGATAGCGATCCGATTCCTGTCCAATACAATCCAACCGAACTCTCGTTCGAGAAAAAGCTGGTTTTCGCCGAGGTCGCGATCCCTGCGACAACTGCGCCATTGCAGCAGTTCGTGCGCGGAGAGGCCGAAGTCCTGTCACTCGAATTATTTTTCGACAGTTCGGACAGGGGCATGTCGACCCAGGCCGAAAGCGTTGCCAGACAAACAGACAAAATCTATTCGCTCGTTCGGATCGAACCGACCGGACACACCCCTCCGCCAATTTCGTTCTATTGGGGCAAGGGCTTCCCCGGTTCTGAAATCGCAAGCGAGCTGGGATCGCAGCGGCGCGAGAAATTCACCGGCGTCATCACCAGCATCCGACAGAACTTTACTCTGTTCTCGACCGGCGGCGTTCCTTTGCGCGCCAAGATCAACCTGTCGGTACGCGAATACAAGCCGATGGCCGAGCAGCTCGAAGAGTTGAACTTGTCCTCGCCAGATCGCACCCACGCGCATGTTTTGGGCCCGAACGAACAATTGTGGCGCGTGGCGAATAGCTATTACAGCAGGGCATCTGACTGGCGCCGGGTCGCAGCCGAGAATGGGATTGAAGACCCACGCAGGATCGCCTCTGGCACGCGTCTGGCCGTTCCCGCAATTGATCGCGGACGG
Source organism: Erythrobacter ani (assembly GCF_019204025.1). Lineage (GTDB taxonomy): Bacteria > Pseudomonadota > Alphaproteobacteria > Sphingomonadales > Sphingomonadaceae > Erythrobacter > Erythrobacter ani. Next base: position 337,651 of record NZ_JAGSPB010000002.1, on the reverse strand, counting down.
GCTGGCCGATGACAACGTATCGCTCGGTCCTTGATGAAGCTCGCAAACCGGAAAACCGGGCCTTTTTCGCGCCTTCATTTCAGGTTCGCATTGATGGTGAGAATTTACCGCAGAATGTCCTGCGAGACGTGATTGAGCTCAAATACATCGACGGACTGACCGAGATCGACCGATTTGAATTGACGGTCAACAATTGGGACTCAGACCAGAAGAAATTTAGGTTTATTGGCTCAGAACCAGACGATTATCTCACTGATAGCAGCGCCGAGAACAAACCTTATGTGTTGTTCCAGCCTTGCAAAAAGACAGTCGAAATCAAGCTTGGCTATGCTGACAATTTAGTCACCATGATGCTGGGCAATTTCACCAGCATGGAGCCCAGCTTTCCAAGCTCTGGGGCGCCAACGCTGACCGTCACCGGGCTCAACATTCTTCATCAGTTCAGGCGCAAGAAATATTCGCATTCCTGGATCAATGAAAAGCCGAGCGCAATTGCCCTCAATCTTGCAACATTGACCGACGATGGCGAGAAACGGCTGCCAATTCCGATCGGCATAAATGAGGAGGCACAAGGCGAGGAGAATCCGCTCGATTACACTGCGCAAACCAATCAATACGATGTTGATTTTCTCCTCAACCTGGCCCGTCGACACAGTTATGAGATGGTCATCCAGGAGGCCAACGAAGAGTCTGGAACTCCGCGCCAAATCTATTTCGGGCCCGGTTCGTTTGCCCGCCCACCGATAAACTATCGGCTCGAATGGGGGCGGACGCTGGTCGATTTCAACCCGGTCATCACCAGTCACAATCAAGTCAAATCGGTGCGCGTCAATGGTTGGGATCGCGCCGCTCGTGAGTCTTTCCACGAGGTCATCAATTTCGACGATGATGAGATGGAAGGCCTCAACAGCAATGTTCAAGAATTTATCCAATGTGATCCGCGCGAAGAGCTGGTTGTTGATCGGCCAGTATTCTCACGCGAGGAAGCCAAACGGCTGGCGCGCGATATCATGCGCGACCGAGCTTCGTCGGTAATCAAGGCTCGTGGCACGACCATTGGCCTGCCTGAACTGCGCGCAGGAACCAAGGTTCAGATTGGCGAATTGGGCGCAAGGCTTTCTGGCGATTACCTCGTCACAAAAACCGAACACAGCTTTACCGATGCGGGATACCAGACCCGATTTGAGGCGCGGCTCGAAAACCTGCCGGAGCAAGCATCATGATGGGCGGCGCTATGCCTGGACTCGTCATCGGTTCGGTGATCGAGAATGAGGACCCCGACAATCAAGGCCGGATCCGCGTATCCTATTCCGGGATTGATCAATCGCTCGAAAGCGACTGGATACCGTACTCCGCGCCATTCGCCGGGCCAGATCGAGGGTTGTTCTTTATTCCCGAGCTTGATGACGAAGTGATCATCGGGTTCCTGCATGGTGATTTCAATCATCCGATAGTGCTCGGTTCCATGTGGAATGGTCAGGCCGAAGCGCCCGCTACCGATCCACGTGTGCGGATGCTCCGTAGCAAAAACGGGCATTCGCTGCGCTTCATAGATTCCACTCCGGACAATGGCGACAACGGCGCGATCTGGCTCGATGATCCGCACGAGAACGCCTTGATGATGTGTAACACCCACGTCGTGTTGCGTGCCTCGGGAACCCTCAGACTCGAAGGCGCAAACATCATGATCAATGGCCGCACCATCGAACCCAACAACAACAAAATCTGACAGGAGACGCCATTGCCAACTCTCGACGTACCACTGCCAGAAAATCTGAAGCGCGATCTCGCTGAGCCGAAATGCGCGGACTTCCGCTTGCCCAAGGCAAACATCCCCGAATTGCGCCTCCCAACAGGTGGGACAATCAAGGGCATTGCCGATGCTACACGCGGGATACCCGATGATTGCGCCATGAACGCATCGCTGGCGCTGCAGATCGCTCCGATAATGGCAAGCATGGAATGTGTACTTAAAGTTCTAAAGTTCCTCGGGGTCTTGATCGATGCGTTCAAAAATCCACCAACCAATCCCGTGGATATTCCGGGAATGTTTATCGAAATTGGCGACGCCGGCGCGGAAGTTGCAGCGTGTATCGGCATGGTGGTCAACCCGGCCATCCCGTTCGGCCAGTTCATCAAAGACCTGCTGCTGCTGATCGCCAAGATGTTGCGCTGTATGCTTCAGGCACTCACCAGCGTTATCGATCTCCTAGCGGGACTGGAACTTGATATCGCCTCAGCCGCACAGAACGGCAACGATGCACGGCTTGCTCAGCTTGAGTGCGCGAAGGAGAATGCACTCGTTTCGGCCGACGGCATCATGCAGTCAATTGATCCGATCGCGACCATTCTGGCCTTGGCTGGTCCATTCCTCGAACTGATGCCTGGTGCGCCGTCTGTCGAGCTTCCAGCACTAGCATCGGATGGTGATCTGGAGACCATGAAAGAAGGGTTGGCCGCGCTGGAAGAAACAGTGCTCGTCATCGAGGGCCTGGCGGAGGCTATTCCGCTATGAGACCGACTAACGATTTTCGCGCTCCCGGCGCATTCCTGGGCAAGGGTTTGGCGTTTCCGCTCACCATTTCGCCGCAAGGTAGGCTGACCTCGGCTGCGGGTGAAGCAAAGGTTGAACAGTCAATCTGGTTCCTGCTTTCTACAGCGCTGGGTGAGCGCGTGATGCGACCTGCCGTCGGCTGCGCAGCGCATAACGAATTGTTCAAGCCGGGCAGCGAAGCAACCATTGTGAGGATCGTTGATCAAGTCCGCCGCTGCTTAACTGAGCAAGAACCGCGCATCGATGTGCTTGGCGTCAATGCCGAACTTTCGGGTGAAGATGACAACTTGCTGATGATCCGCATCGATTATCGGCTGCGGGTCAACAATGCGATGATGAACATGGTCTATCCCTTCTTCATTCGGGAGGGTGTGTGATGCCTCTATCCGATCACATTCCCGTACTCGATGACCGGCGCTTTGCCGATCTGGTCGAAGAGGCCCGGGCGCGAATCCCGCAATATACCCCCGAGTGGACTGATACCAACGGTGGCGATGCGGGCTTTGCTCTGGTCGAATTGTTCGCCTGGATGAGCGAAATGCTGTTGTTCCGGATCGGCAGGATCCCCGAACTCAATTACCTCAAATTCCTTGAACTCATCGGCGTCGAACTTGCCCCAGCAAGGCCCGCGACCACGATCCTTGTCTTCCCGGTCAAGCCCAGTTTTGCGCAAGAAACCGTCATTGTACCTTCGCGTTTTCCAGTCGCTTCCAGCCAACCCGATGACGATGGGCCGATCTTGTTTGAAACCGACCGTGTACTTACCGCGATCAAGAACCAGCTTACCGCGATCCAATCATTTGACGGCTACGCCTATTCCGATCTGACCGCCGCTAATGCCGATCTTGATGGCGGGTTCGAACCGTTTGGCGCCCTCGCCAACACTGGCAGCGCATTCATGCTCGGCTTTTCAAGCACTAGTGAACTGCCTTCCAATGCAGAGCTCTCGCTGGCGTTCTGGCCCGCGAGTGAGCGCGTAATTCCACCGGCGCCATGTGGCGGCGGGACGGTTGCTGTATCTCCGCCCGGTCGGTTTGCATGGGAGTTTTGGGCTGGTACCGAATGGCGGCCGTTGAAGGTCCTATCCGATGAAACGCTTGGCTTTTCGCGCTCCGGAATGGTCCATCTCAAATGCCCTCCCGCTGGGCAAATCGTCGCAGCGACGCTTGGGAAAAAGACCGATGCGAAGCGCTATTGGCTGAGAGCACGCTTGGTCTATTCAGGCTATGAACGGGCGCCCCGATTACGCGCCGTGCGGTCCAACGCGGTGCCTGCGATACAGGCGCAATCGGTGGCCCGCGAAGTGGTTGGAGGGAGTGAAGGAACGCCTTCGCAGGTCTTCCAACTGGGCAACACGTCGATCCTCGATGGGACGCTTGAGCTTGATGTGGATGAGACGGGCACGCCCGAACGCTGGACCGAGGTGTCAGACTTCTTCGGGTCGGATGAGGACTCCAAACACTTTGTATTAAACCGCACGACCGGCGAAATCCGCTTTGGCGAAGGCAATCGCGGACGCGTGCCGGTCGCCAATCTCGCCGTCCCTCAGGCCAACATAATTGCGAACTTCTATCGCCATGGCGGTGGGCAACGTGGCAATGTCGCGGCGGGCGGCGTCTCGACGCTAATGCGGACCTTGCCGGGTATCGACGCTGGAGCAGTCAGCAACCCAGTGGCTGCCGAAGGTGGTACAGACGAAGAAACACTGGATGCCGCAATCGAACGCGCACCCGTGGTGCTCAAATCGCGTGAACGCGCTGTCGCGGCCGAAGATTTTGAGATGCTCGCAAAGCAGGCTGGTCCGGTCCGCCGCGCGCATACCATGCCGCTGCATCATCCCGATTTTGAAGGGATCAATGTCCCCGGCGTCGTGACAGTCCTGATTGTTCCCGACACTCCTGGACCGGCTCCTTTGCCAAGCGAAGCTTTGATGCAGACGGTTTGTGCGCACCTCGACAGTCGCCGTTTGCTGACTACCGAACTTTTCATCATCGGCCCTGCATATATCGGCATCTCACTCGATCTGGAAGTGATTGCAGCGACAGACGCAAATGCAGCGGAGCTTACTCTTGCGGTCGAAAACGCGGTCAGTGCTTATCTCCATCCGCTTACTGGCGGGGCCGATGGTCTTGGTTGGCCGTTTGGCGGTACGCTCTTTTACGGCGAGATCTATCGCCGAGCGCTGCTGCCCGATGTCTCGCGTCTGGCAGGTCTCAAAATCGAAGTTGAAGGCGTGGCCCAACCCGATTGCGCCGATGTCACAATGCCCAAGGGCACATTGGTCCGGCTTGATGAATTGCGTGTGTCTGTTCGGTCTGAAGAAGAGCTGGAGCGAACCGCATGAGCGCCGCGCTCCTCCCCCCGCCCGCTCGTCCGCCGCATGACCCACTATGGGTTCGGCTAAACGGCAAACTTGGCTGGCGGTTGCTTGAAAGCGGCGCTGTAGGGTTGCCGCCGTTTGCTGAAGACGCTGCCAGTGGAGATCTGACCCTGCCGCTGGAACCGGGCCTCGCGCGGGTTACTGGAGAGGCTTCTGGTTCGCTCGGTGGGCTTATCGTCCCCGGCAATGTGGCGTTGGACGGCAATGGAACGTTGTGGCTGCTCGATCGCGAGCGCGCTCGCCTGCGCCAGTTTGATCCTTGCGCCTGTTCATTTCGAGACATCGCTTGCGGCGGTGTACGCCTTTTTGCGCCTTCGGCAATCGCGGCCAAAGGCGGGCGGATCTACGCGACTGATGCGGGATCGACGGGGATACCGGGGACGGTGCTGGTGATCGATTCAGCGAGTCAGATCGTTCGCGCAACATGGCAACCGCCATCATCCGCTTGTCCCAACCCGTGGCAACCAACCGCGATTGCGCTGTTTCAAGACAATGTGCTTGTCGCCGATGCCGCCAATGGGATGATTCACCGCTTTGCTCTCTGGGGCGGCTGGATCAGTGCGATCGAGCCGGCAGGGGTCATTTCCCGGCTCGCCGCAGATCTTTCAGGCCGACTATATGCCGTCATTCAAGGCCGAGACGATGTCGATGTCTGGCACGAAGGGCGGATTGTAGAGTGCCTGGCCGATCCGGCAGAAATCGCAGAGCGGTTCTGTTGTCCTCCATTTGAGATCGCGCGCGATGGATCGTTCGATCTCTCTGCCTGGTGCGAAGGCGCTGGCTGGTTCGATCCATCAGGCGAAGCCTTGGCCGAGCCACCGGATGATAGCATCTCGTACATCTCGGCTGCCAGCAGCATATCCCGGGCCATCGACAGCAGCATCTCGCGATGCCCGTGGCATTCGATCAAACTGCATTTGCGCAACGGCGATGCCGGGCGAGTTGTAATAGAAACGCACACCTCAGAAATAGAGCTTCGCGAAGACGAAATCACCGCCTTGCCTGACAGCTCGTGGACCGCAATTCCTTTGACACCGGGTGCCAGCGAGGCCCTGATTTTGAGCGAGCCGGGTCGATATCTGTGGCTGCGCATCACCCTAATAGGGGGCGGACAAGGATCGCCTTCACTAAAGCAAATAGATATCGAATATCCACGCATCTCACTGCGTCGCTATTTACCCGCAGCGATGGGCGCAGATCCGGTCTCCGCCGACTTTCTTGATCGCTTTCTCGGCGTCTTTGATCGCGGAATACGCGGGATGGAAACAACGGTAGACGCGCAAGCGGAATGGTTTGATCCACGCACCACACCCGCCAATTCTAGCAGCGATATGCTTTCATGGCTTGCAAGCTGGATCGGAGTATCGCTCGACCGGCGTTGGCCCGAAGCGCGCAGGAGGCACTTTGTCCGGTCTGCCGCTAAATTGTTCGGGTGCCGCGGGACAGAGCCCGGATTGCGCGGCGCGCTTTTGCTCTGGCTTGGATGGGATACCCTTGGAGAGAAACCACAATCGGTCCCGCATTGCGCCCCGGTCTGTGCGGAACCTCCGATAACACCTGCCATGCCAAGGTTGGTGCTCGAACATTGGAAACTGCGTCGCTGGTTGTTCCTTGGAGGCAGCCGATTGGGCGGTGCCGCGCGTATTTGGGGCGCTGCTCTACTCGGTCGCAGCCAGCTTGGTGAAAATGCGCAAACAGGCGTTACGCGTCTTGATGCCTCGCGTGACCCTCTTCGTGACCCGTTCCACGAATCTGCTCACCAGTTGAGCGTGTTTTTGCCTGCTCATAGCGTTGACCGGGCTGACAAGCGCGCATCATTCCGGCGGTTGTTGGGCGAGCAAATCCCCGCCCATGTTGAGCCTAAAATTGTAGCCGTCGAACCCCGCATGCGCATCGGCATTCAAGCTGCACTCGGTTTCGATAGCGTAGTGGGATGCTGGCCGCCCAGCCTGCGCGGATCATCCACTGCTTTGGGCGAGATGCAATTGGGCCGCGCGAGCCTGCTGCCCGGCACAGGCCCGTCAAGTGCCACCCCTCCCCGATTGGGCACAACCAGCAGATTGCGGCGCCTATCCACAAAACCCGCACCACCCGAGAGGATCACGCCATGAGCAACCACGATCAGACTTGCGGCTGCGAAACCAATTGCGAGCCGACCCGACCCGTACGCAACAATTACTTTACTGGTAAATTGCTGGTGGAGCGGGACTTCACCGACGAACAATTCTACTTTCAAGAGAAGGCGCGCCTACACAACCAGCGCTTACATGGTACCGGCGTGGTCTGTGGATTGGAAGTGGAACAGCACCCCAACCCCGCCTGCCGCGATCATCTGGTCATCCTCCAACCGGGCAGTGCAATCGATTGCTGCGGGCACGACATTCTGGTGATCGAGCCGGAAACGATAGACATCACCGCCCATCCTCAAGTGCGCGAGCTAATCGAAGCGACAAACACTGACGATGGCGGTGAGGATGCGCCGCCCCATACACTGCAACTGTGTTTGTCCTATCGCGAATGTCCGAGCGAAGACGTGCCAATCTTGTTCGATGAATGTGGCTGCGATGACACCCAATGCGCCCCCAACCGCATTCTTGAATCTTATGACCTCGATGTGCGCATTGATCCGGCCGGTCCGGTCTTCAACCCGGGCGCCGCGAGTGTCGACTGGGCCAGCACCATCGGGCTTTCCCATGCCGAAATGATCGCAATCGATGCCATTCGTGACCGGTTGTTCGTAGCCTCTGCCGATGCCGCCTCTTCTCTCTATCAGGTCGGGCTGACAAACCATTCCGTGCAAGCGAGCGATGCGCTGTCCGGACGCATCACAGGTCTTGCCGTGTCGCCAGACGGCAGCGAGCTGTATGTAGCGCTGGTCGATCCTGGCAGCCCTGGCGACGCTGCCCGTATTGCCGTGTTCGAACCAGATGGCGCAGGCCTTGGCGCTGGCCCCGTTCGGCAGGACTCTGTTCCCGGAACAGAAGGAATGGAGCTAACACTTGCCGTGCTCGATAGCGGCGCGTTGCTCGCTGTGGCGGAGGTAAGCGGCGATGCAATGCTTTGGGCGGCAGGCGTCGCTGATCCGGCCGCACCAGACGAAAGCGCCAGTCTGGGCGCAGCGCGAACCATGCTTGGACAAGGAACTGGTGGACAGGTGTATCTCGCCGAACCAGGCGGTTCAGGCCTGTTCTCAATCGATCCGGCTGCCGCTGGCCTGCCCGAAAGCACTATCGCTGGATTGGCTGCCGCCACGACACTAGTCGGCGGCAAACTCGTCCGCTCAAGCGGTCCGGATGCTCTGGTACTGCTCGACAGTGCTACCGATGAGATCGTGTTGTTTGACCCTGATGCTGGCGCGACCATCGCAACAGCGGGGATGGCTCACACGCCTATAGCCATTTCTGTTACTGACGGCGGCGGCTGGGCGCTCGCCATCGTATCAGATGGCACCGACAGTTTCGTGCAAGGCATATCGCTCGCCGCTCTGGGATCGGACAATCCAACCGAGCCAACTGCTCCGGTTCCTGTTGGCGACGAAGCCAGCGTGGTGCGGATCGCACCCGACAATTCGCTCGCCTATGTCGCTTATACCGGCAACATCACTGTTGAGGGTACTGGCGGCGTCGCAATTCTCGAAATTGCTGCGACGAACTGCCTTTCAGGCCTGCATGGCGGCGAATGTACCGGCTGTGTCAGCGCGGATTGTGTTGTGCTTGCGACCATCGAAAACTGGCGGCCGGACATGGTGTTTGAAGACGTGCCCGTCGGCAATCGTGATCAGGCGGGCGATCTGGCCGACGGCATCGCACGAATTGACAATGGTTTAGGGCGGATCTGGGTGCCGAGCACCCAAGCCATCGCCAACGCTTTGTTGTGTCTGGCTGATCAGGGCCTTGGCGGCGAAGGGATGCAGGGGCCTCCTGGTCCAGCGGGCGCGCCAGGTCCAAATGGGGCTGCGGGCGCGGATGGAACACCAGGTGTTCCGGGAGTTCCTGGTCCTGCTGGACCTGCGGGACCTGCAGGACCTGAGGGACCAACAGGCCCTAGCGGACCACAAGGACCCTCAGGCAGCGGCGGCCTTGACGAAGATCTGACGCATATCTGCGACATTAGTTGGGACCATTTGGGAACCGTCGATATCGATACCCTACGTACCGATGGGTTGGTGATTGCATTCGATAGACGCATTCACGCCGTCGATCTTACGGACCTGACTATCGAGGTGCAAGCGCTGATGGATCAACCAGACGGGACCCGCTGTTGGTGCAATTTGCGGACACAATCAATTGACGGAATGTTCCTCGAACAACGTTGCGACATTGAGGCTGGCGCTGGAGAAAGTCCCGATCCCCTGGTTGATGCAGTGCGATGGCGCGCGGGCAATCTCCCTCGGGATATTCAGCTCGGTGAGCCAATGCCCCTACGCGTTCTGCTTCACTGTGATTTCATCCGTGACGAGGATCAACGCGCAGTCGACGGCAATCATCTGCCCGGCTGGTTACCCAGCCAACCCACCGGTGACGGCGTCGAGGGTGGCACTTTCATGAGCTGGTTCAATCTGGCGGCAAACGGCTGAGAAGCCCGGCAGCGACACAAACAGGAGACTTCGCATGCCTCAGGATACTCAAACCCCCGGTGCCAGTTCAGGCATTCGCTGGGCCGCGAACAGCGCGGACACAGGTGCAAGCGGCTGCGTGCCGGCCAAGCAATATGGCCCGGATCCAAGCTGCCAGCCCTGCCCCGATTGCGGCGGGCTGGAATGCCTTTGCAGGCCACGCTTCTTTGCGGGTCAATTGCTGACCGAGAAGGACCTCAACCGGCTTGATCAATATATGACAGCAAAGCACAAGCTGCATAACCGCCACCTGCACGGATCAGGCGTGGTTTGCGGGCTGATCGCCTCCTGCGATCCATGCGGTGACAACGTCAACGTCTCGCCCGGCTATGCGCTTTCGCCGTGCGGCGAAGACATTGTGGTGTGTGAGCCGGACACGGTGGATATCTGCGCGCTCATCGCGCGTTGCCGCAACAATGATGGCCCCGATTGCCGCCCCTATGCGAACCATGATCAATGCGATGAGGTGGAGGAAGAGTGGATCCTCGCCATTCGTTATGCTGAATATCCCAGCCTGCCCAAGACGCCATTGGTTGGCGCGCAATCCTGCTCCTGCTCGACCGGATCGTGTGGCGGAAGCTGTGGTGGTAAATGCGGCTCTGCCGGTTGCAGTTGCGCCAGCGGAGGCGCGCAGGCGACCGGAACACAAACGCAAACGACACCCAACCAACCGCGCTTGCGACGCGGGGCAGAAACCAGCTGCGAACCGACAGTCACGTGCGAATCGTATCGGTACGACGTGTTCAAACCGCCCCAAGCAGGAGATCCAGGCGGCCCGCGTGACCCAAACAGCACAACCGACGGTGACGACGCGTTCTTCATCAGCAGTCTATCGGGACTGTTTGACAATCTCGAGGGAGAGATGGCACGCCGCATCTATTGCTGCCTAAAAGATCTCGAGGCTGCGATCCCCCGTCCTCCAGGTGAGCTTGAGGACGTTACCGCTGAAAGTCGGCAGGCATGGTTCCGCTGGTGTTGCAGCGTTAGATCCAGTCTTAAAACGTATCTGACCCGTTCGGGTGGGAGCGACTGTGAATCAATCGCCAAGCTTTCAGCCATCCCCTGTCCAGACCCTTCATTGCCAATCGGGCAGTTCCAATCGAGCTTGGTATCTTCGGTCTTGGCAATGCTCGAACCGACCTTTCAGGCGCTGCTACATTGCATCTGCACCAATATGCTGCCGCCCTGCCCTGCGCCGGGCGATCCGCGCGTGCCGCTGGCTGTTGTCACGGTGCGCGGGAGCGACTGTCAAGTTATCAAAGTGTGCAATTGGACACCGCTGCGCGAGCATGTCCTGACCTTCCCAACCTTGTCCTACTGGTTCGGGTGGATTCCGCTCGCACGGATGCTGCGCGAATTCATCGAATCTCTATGTTGCAGCATTCTCGATTTCAATTTCGACGACAATTTCGACCAGCAAACAGATGCCACGATCAATACGGAAGAGTCCGGCAATTTCGATGATGTCCAACCTGTCGGCGAACAACCTGTCACTGAGCAACCGGTCATGGCCCAGCCAATTTCCCTGACATGGGAGCCTAGCGGCAAAAAAAGCGGTTTCTTCATGAGCGCTCTGCTCAACACCATGCTGGCCGCCCCAATCGAGGGCGAGCGCGCTCCGCTCAGCCGAGCTGATCTGTTCGATCTCACATTCCGGCGGCCAGCCATTGCTACCCCTGAAGGGCTCGATGAAAACGACAAGGAAGCGGTTGAAGCCCGGCTGGCTGGATCAGGATTGGTGCGCTCGCTAGCTGAAGTCGTGCGCGGTGGCCTGTCCAGTTCAGCCAAAGCAATCGCGCCGCGTGGGTTGACCGAACTGGCAGGTTTCGGCGGTCTTGCAGCCGCTACGATGTCAAAGCCGGCGAAAGCAAACGCAACGACGAAGGCAGAAACCGCTCTCAAAGCTGCAACGGCCATTGCCGATATCGCAAATTTAAGAAAAGCGATGGAGGCGCAGGCCAAAGATATCGAAGCGCTCAAAGCGCAAGCCTCTGCTGTGAGCTCTGAAGCGCCACCTGCTTCTCCGCCGTCGAGTGCGCCTGAACGTGCACCTGCAGGAACGGCCAAACGCAAAACCGCAGCTGCTGCCCCAAAGAAGCGAACTATCGCGCGAAAAACGGCCAAAAAACCGCGCAAATCATAGGCGCCAAACCAAAGTAGATTCAGGAGTAAGCCGATGGCTACCCGCAGCGAACGACCTAGCTTTTTTGAGGGCCAATATCTCGGCTCTGCCGATCTTGAGTCAATGATCGCGTACGCGCGGCGACGGTCGCGCGAACATGCGCTGGCGGGGCACAGTTGGGGCATCGCGAGCGGGCTGGAATTGGCAGAACTGCCAAATGATGACGGCGGCGGGGTCGATCTGTTCGTCCTGCCCGGCTTTGCGTGGGATGGCTATGGTCGGACCATCGCTTTGCTAAACCCGGTGCAAGTGCCGCTGGAACTGTTTGCGGGTCTTCCAAGCGGTCATCAAGAAGTCTGGATCCGCTATGACGAGCAACCCTTCCGCGGCCTGCGGCAAGGGTTTGAAACATGCGGCGTTGATGAGGCTTTTGCCCGCGTGAATGAAGGTTTTGCGATCGAAGTCGGCGGCTTCACCAGCGTTCAGGATCGCCAGAGCGGGGTCACTTATGCTGGAAGCGCGGTTGAAGACGCGCGGTTGGTTGCGCGCTCGCTCAACGATATTTCCCCGCTAATGTGCGATGCCTCCGTACCGCATCAGGACTTCCCAGATGATCGCTCGCGGTGGCTCATCCCGCTTGGTGTTGCAAACTGGCTCTCTGGTTTGCCCGGATCGCTTCAGGCCCGCAGCGATGAAGCCTTGCGCCAAAGCCGCACCCGGCGCCGGATGTCCGGCACGGTGACACAGGATGTGTTCGCCGCCGATGGCATAATCCGTCTGCGCGATCGCTTTGCCCAGTTCAAAGATGGCGACAGCCCTGATGACATTTGCAGCGCCGATGCAATCGGAACCGACGATCTGCGCGAAGAGCCCGATCGCGACGACTCTTCCGCCACAACCGGTCGCTTGATCGGCAATGAACTGGTCTGGGTTGAAGGCAATATGCGCGCTACCGGCCAAGTTCGGCTGTTTGGGACACGGCTGGAATTGCGCGATGAAAACGGCGATGAGGCCAATGACGTGCCGCTATACGCACGCCGAGCGATCAGCCCCAACAACCTCGACTTGGGGCAGGATTTTCAAGTTATCATTGGTGCTAGCGGCGACGGAGCTGATCGTTTCACCATTGGGAATGCTGCCGACTATGGCGATCTGGCCGAACATTTCATCCTCCGCAGTGATGGCGTTCTGGCCGCCGGGATCGATATTCCGGGCGACCTGACCACAAACCACGCGACCTTCTGCCGGACGGGCGGGGTCACCATGGCGCTCGCCACTGACACTGACAGCGGCAGCGAATCCCGGATCAGCTTCCAAGCCTTCCCCTCACTTACCGAAAACGCGTTCATCCTTTACGAGGGAGACGGTGACCGGTTGCGGTTGTGCGCCGATGACGATTTGACCAATTCAGTCACAATCACTTCAAGCGGTCATATCGGCATTCGCATGGACGAGCCCGTTACGACCCATGTCGATGCGAACGACCTGGTGGTGCAGAATCCAACTGCAAACGTTGGCATCACTTTGCTCAGCGAGTCGGATGCGACGGGCAACATCCATTTCGCCGATGGAACAGCCAGCAGCGCGCAATCGCGAGCGGGCTTTCTGCGCTACAATCACAGCCTTAATCGGCTGCATTTCGGCACCGATAACACTGTCCAAGCAACCATCGACGCGCAAGGCGATCTAGGCCTCGGCACGGAATCGCCCAACGCCCGCATCGACATCCGCGACACCGGCACAACTCTCGCACTCAGGCTGGACGCAGCGGCGATCCAAGCCCGTGACGGCGGAGCCAACGCTCGGCTCGAATTGCAGGAAGACGGGGGTGGGCTGCGCATTCATGGCGATATCGCCAGCTCAAGTCGCTGCGCCATTTCAAGCAGCGGCAACCTGGGGGTTGGAACCGACACCCCATCTACGGCAATCCATGTCCAAAAAAGTTCGCCGCGTGTTCGCCTGGACATCGTAGGTGGGAGTTTTGCTGCGCTCGATTTCGCAGATAACGGAGCCATTCGATCGAGCCTAGAATATTCAGATTCTACAGGCCGAACTTCGCTGCGCAATTCAGGTTTCTCAGCAATCACCGTCCGTGAAAACCGGGTCGGGATAAACGTGTCCGGCCTAGAGCCCGACAATCACTTGCATGTGCGCGGTTCGATCGGAGGGAATGCCGGCCAGACCGAGAACCATATCGCGCTAATCGAGAACAATGCACCGAGCGGAGGCGATGTCTTGGCGCTCCGCCTCGGATCGAGCTTAGCGACCAACAGCAACAATTTCATCACATTCTTCGATAACACCGGCGCGATTGGTCGCATCGAACAGGGCAGCGCGACCACTGCCAATCCCGGCGATGGCGGAACTTTCCTGCGGCTTGTATCCGGTGGCGCTGACTTTGCCGAATGCCTTCCGGTCGCCGATCAGGAAGCCATCGGACCAGGCAACATAGTCGGCGTAAAAGAAGGCCAAATCAGTCTCTACACAAGCTCAGCAGATGCTCTGCTGGTCACTACCGACCGAGCGGTTGTCGTCGGCAATGCGCCACTGGACGACAGTGAATTGGGCGAGATGGTGGCGCTTATCGGCCAGGTTGAACTCTCTATGGTTGGAGTGGCTGAGCCGGGCGATTTCGTGGTCCCTTCAGGTCGAGAGGATGGCTCGGGCCGGGCTATCGCTGCTGACAAGTTAACAGCAAACGACATCGCCCGCGTGGTAGGCCGAGTGTGGCTGGTCGAACACCCGGGAACTGCAAAAATCGCGGTCGGAATGCAAGGTGCTCAACCCGGATCGGCACTGGCTGAATTGGCCACGCAGCAGGAGCGCCGCATATGCGCACTTGAACGCCAAGTCGCACAGCTTGCCGCACTTTGCGCGGGTCCATCTGAATGAGCACGGCGATTTCCATTGATAGTTGGCAGTTCGATCTTGAAGCGACCGACGTTGATGATCGCTCCGCTGCAAATCAACTTTCGCGCGATGTGGAGGCGCGCCTGACGCAAGCTGTCAATGACGTTTCAGCGGCGGTGCAAGGGTGCAAGGACGATGCACCACTGTTCCTGATCCGGCGACTTGAGATTGATTTGCATTGCGACGTTGAAAATGGCGCTAGCGACATTGCACGGCAGTTGGCTGATGCTCTGGCAGAAGGGATTGCGAAGGTCTGCGCGACCCGCCGGGGTGCCGTGATTTTCGACAATCATGCCCAGCATGCCGCAGCATATATCACTTCACGGATGCAGGGAAACGCGGGCCAAGATTGGTGGTTTGACGCGTTCGATGGCCTGACCCACCTGCCCGAGAGCTCGATGGTGCGCACGCTCCTAAGCCGCGATTGGAGTACCGCCCTCCTGATACTGACTGCCTGCAGCAAGGCGACTCGGGAAACGCTTTTCCTTCGTTTGGATGACGCAGATGTGCTGACAATCCTCCATGGGATTGCCGCGGAAGAGTTGGTTGTTCACCCGGGCAAAGAAGGAGAAGTTTCGAGCGAGGTTTGGGCAGTCATCGCGTCTGCATTGATGCAGCGGATAATGCGTGGTTTCGCTCCATCGACTGCCGTTCTTGCGGCGGTCTGCGATCTTGGTCAGCGCACCGAGGTATTGTATAGCGTGTGCTTGCTCGCCCATGCTTCGGCGTTGATTGACTGGTGTCACCAACTCGGCATAGGCGGTTCAACTGCCGGGCGACACGCGATAAGCGCAATTACCAATGCAGCGGGTACACAAAGGTCCCGCGTCATAGGCCTGCCGCCGACCTTGCTCAAAGCCTTGGCTGAAGCCGAGTCCGCTAAGGTCGAGCCTCAGCCTCAATCGTCTTTCAGGATCGAATCTAGCCTGCTCGGCTATGTCCTGCTGCTTCCAGTGCTCGACCGTCTACTTCCAAATCAACTTAGCGATTGGCCAAGCGCGGAAACTGGCATTGATGCAGAAGTCTGCGTTCGTCTAGCGATCCTATCGGCGGCAGCAGGCACCACTACGCTGGCCGGCGATCAAGCTTGGTTGCGTCTGTTTGGAGTGGATCGGCAGGTCGATGAAGACTGGCTCGATGAATGGTCTGAACGCATTTCGGCCAAACAATGGGCAGGCCTGACCGAGGCCAAATTAACCAGTTCGGAACTGATTGGCGCAGCTGCCATGTCCGAATTTGCGCAATGCCTACCGGGTTTTTCCCAAGCGGGAACGCTATTCCTACGCGCCAACATAATGGGCGCTGGCGGCGTCCTGATCATTGATTACGACGGCTCGCTCTCGATCGAATTGAAGCGACCGCCGCTCGATATCCTGCTGGGAATGACCTGTCTCGCTGATCGTGAGTTGGCGCTTTTCGGAGGGCAATCGTTGGCGTTAAGGAGGGCACAATGAGGCAGTTTGCAGCCGCGCTAGCAGCCCTAGAAAATGCAATTGCGGCTGAAATCGACCGGATGCGCGAACGATTTCCGCTTCCCGATAGTGAAGACCCTGGTTCGGCCCGCACTAGTCAAGACGATGTGATCGATGCGCTTCTAAACGAGCCGAGCAAAACGGAAGGCCAACTCACCAAATTTGACATCAATGCGTTAAGTGCTCCGTTTGCTGAAATCGCCCCAGTTATGCGGATTTGCCCGCTCGGTGGGGCAGTGCTGCTGGCAGCGCTCGCTCCAGAAATAGACCAACGCTACGCACAGCTTTTCACCTATCTGAACAATGACCTGGCACGGCCATGGCCGACCGTGGATTTGCTGCAACGTCTGTTCTGCGAGCCGGACAACCATGAATTGCGAGGGCGTATTCGCGAATTGCTATCCCCTTCAATGCCTGCGGAAATGGGGGGGCTGGTCGCATCGGGATTGCTTGAGCGTGTTCAGCCCGGCCCTGAGAATATGCCCGAGCTATTGCGCTGCCGGCGCCCGTCGGAGGTTTTGTTGCATTGGTGGTTCGCGCAGCCCGGCATGCCTGTCAGCGGTCTGCATTTGATCGCTGGTCCGCCCCCAGGGCCAGTGATACCGCACGGATTGTCTGGCCCCATCACACTCATAACTGCTGATGGCCGTGATGGTGTTATTACGGCGGCGACATGGGCGCGCGAGGCAGGACGCGGGCTGGTCTTGCTGACACATCAATCTCCGGTCGAGCGCGCAGACAGGATTGCTGCGGCCAGCCTTTGCGCGCGGCTGAGTAATTGTCTGATGCTTGTCGAAACCACCGCCCCGGGGCCGGCAATCCGAGATGGTCTACCGCCGGACATGCCAGCGGCAGTACTCTCACCAGCGAAATCGGGTTGGTCGGAATTGTTCTCTCCCCGATTGGTTTTGCGGCGCAATCTCAGCCTGCCCGACACCAGCGCACGCATTGCGCTTTGGAAAATGGGGCTTGCCAGTCACGGTGTGACTGCTCCGATCCAGACTATTGAGACAGTTGCAGATCGCTTTGCCATATCTGCTGGGGCAATCGACCGTGCAGCGCAGCGTTTGGCCTGCGAAACTCGCGGTGCTCCGTGCACGACCGCTGATGTCTTGCGCGCTGCCAGCACTGAAAACGCACCGGAGTTGCAGGGGCTCGCACAATTGATCCCCGCACATGCATCTTGGGATGATCTGGTGTTGCCGACAGGCGCGATGGACCAACTGCGCGATTTTGCCAACGCCGTGACTGTGCGCGGTCAAGTATTTGACCAGTGGGGCTTTGGAGCGGTCGGGCGCGGTGGAAATTGCGGCCTTGCGGCGCTATTTTCCGGCGGTTCGGGCACAGGCAAAACCTTAAGTGCCGCAATAATTGCGGCCGAACTTGGTCTTGAACTATGGCGGATCGATCTGTCCGCAACGGTCAGCAAATACATTGGCGAGACCGAGAAGAACCTTGAACGGATTTTCTCTGCTGCTGGCGTGAACAATGCGATCTTGTTCTTTGATGAGGCAGACGCGCTATTTGGCAAGCGAAGCGAAGTGCGCGACAGCCATGATCGCTATGCCAACATCGAGAGCGCCTATCTCCTGCAACGGCTAGAAGACCATCCGGGCATTGTGATCCTCGCGACCAATCTTAGCCGCAATCTCGATGCGGCGTTCATGCGTCGTTTGCCCTTCGTGGTCGAATTTCCATTGCCTGACGCAGATCACCGCGCACAGCTCTGGCGAAAAGCCGTACCCAGCGATGCCCCGCTCCACCGCGATATTGATTTCGAACGGCTTGCGCGGGAATATGAACTGACCGGCGGCGACATCAAAACTGCGGCGCTAGAGGCAGCATTTCTCGCTGCCGGACGTAGCTGCGAAATCACTCACGAGCTGATGCTCATCGCTATCCGCCGTCACTTGCTCAAACGTGGGAAGATACCGCAAGCCGACCGCACTCGCCGCACACCTTTCGAACCATTCACGCGCGGGCCATCGGGAGCTCCGTCTGAGGTTGTTCGATGATCACGCTGCGCATTCATGACAAGGCGAAACCACCATGAGCAGTTCGGATCGTGCAGCGGATAAGTCAGCGCCCAAATCCGACCGCTCCTGCTCGGGCAGGGCTAGGGCTCAAGCGCCTCCAAGAGTTATCAGAAACCAAGCCAGCCGAAGTCTCGCCACCAACATGTCCGATGTTTCGATCACGCGGAATGATGGTCCGGCCGCGCTTGGACGCCCGCGATCTCTAGGCGTGACCGACGGAAACTCCATTCAGCTGGCCGGATCGGCTAGCAATCTGACGCTGGCTCATGAATTGGTCCACGTCGCGCAAGTTAGAAGGTTCGGCACAGGCAACGCCGCAAGCAGCCACAACAACGACCCGGCTGAAACCGAAGCCCGCAGACTCGCGCCGCGCGTGCTGCGCGGAGAAAGCGCGCTCAAAGTGCGCGAAAAGCCGCGTGCAGCTCGAAATTTTGACGACCCCGAGGTGGTCATTCAACCGCTTGCTGGCACTCCGATGCCGCTCTCAGCCTATCCAAGACTGGCCGAGCGGCTGGGTGCCTCTGACTGGAATGCGCTAAACGCAGCTGCACGCCGGCGCGGACAACAGGTGTCTGGCCATACCGGAGAGCAGCCTACAAACGAACGTACGCTTACCGAAGTATCCATAGCGCTTGACCGATTGGTCGATCCGGAAATCACCTCCACCTTGGCTAGCAACGGTTCCGGTTGGCTGGCGGAGATATACACGCTCGGAACAACCGGGATCGGAGGCGAAGCGAGCATGAGCGCGATCGTCCAAGAAGAGATTCAAAGACAATGGATCGCAGCCGATCCCGGCATAATGCAGGAACAAGTGACAATCGCACTGGTCGATCCTGAAGGCGTTGGTGGAGGCACCGGCGGGGTCCTGACTTTCACATTTCGCGGCAACTCCGTCCCTTCAAACGCAGGGCTGCTCTCTATCGGTGCTGTAGATCGAGCAATAGGTGGGCCCGGGCGTGATATCATCATGGCGGTTGAAGGCCAGTTGCAAGATGTTAATCGCGCAATCCAACTCAGCCGCAGAGCGCAAAACATGCTGGCGGCGGGCCGCAGCCTTGTAGCGAAGAATCATGATCAGGTTGCAGCTGGCGCCCTGCCCCAAATCGACACAGCTCTTCGTGGGATTCTAGCGGAACTGGAAGGCATAGACACGAGCCCAACTGCCGGGTTCGTGAGCCCACGAAGAGCTGAGCTTTCCGCTTTCATTGACGGAAGTTTTGCAGACTACATCACGGCAGATACTAGATGGCGAGATGACAATCCCCGAGAGCGGACGGGGTATGAAAATCTAAGGGAATACGCGGCGGCGTATGAAGATGATTACCCAGATGACGGTCGTGAGCTCTCTTTCGGCGATTCCCTTCGCATCGCTATTTCTGCCCAAGGTAGGGCCAGGGCTGGAGGTGCGGCACTGTTGTCCGACGTCGTGACGGGAGGCGCTAAATCACGTCAACTTCAACTTGGCCAAGCCTACGATGCCGGGCAAATCAGCTACGCAAACTGGCTAGAGGGCCATGGAGCCGAACAGGACCGTGGGAACTTCGTACTCGCTGTCAACGGGATCATCGCCGTGGCCACCTTTGGCCTTGGGTTTTATTTGGGTCCGACACTTACCTTTGGTGGATCTGTCGCCTTTGGTTTAGGGTCTGGCGTAGTCGGTGGCGCTGGTCCTTTGGTTGCATCAAACTGGTACTCCTCCGGGGTCCAATTATCTGATCCAGACATGCAGGCATTTTACGACAGCGGTATTTATACGCCGGGTCAAATTGCTCTTGCTGGAGGCCTGGGAGGCGGGCTTGGTGCGGCCTTGCCGATAGCTGGACGAGTCCTAGGCACCTTGCGCGGGGCAGGGCCGCAAGCATTGGCAGCAATTGAAACGGGCGGACAATTGCCGACTGGTGTAATCGCATCGCCTGTGAGGAATGGTGTAATTGACCTCACAATTGCCGCCGAGGGTGTGACCATCCGCGTCAGTAATACCGGTTACCAGGTGATTGGCCGCGCCGGAAGCCAAACCGGGGCAGTTCTGGAAAGCGGAACGTGGGCCGCCATGTTTGGTGATGATGCCGCCGCCAACATGACATCTGTTGCCGTGATGCACCCACGTTTTCCCACAGCAGTCACACTCGGCCAGCGCGGTTGGGGTGCCTATTCACCCGCCTCGAGTTCGCAGATCCAGATGGGTTTTTGGCCAGAAGCGAACTTGCTAGGTCCTGGGACTGCTGGCGGGTCACCATTCGCCAATATCGCATCGGTCAATGCAATGGGAACGGTAGTTCCCCGACCAGCAGCGAGCGTTTCTCCGTTGCTGCTTGACGCTGCGGCCGGTCGAACGGTCACTCCGCTCGCCAGTGGCGAAGGGGCGATGTTGCTAGGGTCAGTCAATGCACCGCAGGGCATCCCGATAACAGGCATGCCATCCTATGCGCAGTACGCTGGTGCCGCGAATCCATTCGCTGGATTGGTCGCCAATAGCGCATTCGGCGTACCTCCCACCACGCAGTTGGCCCTTCCCGCCTCCGCGAGCGCAGGTGCGTCATCGCTTTCGGCAAATATGCCAGGGCTGGAAGCTCTGCTCGCACCACGCATCGACTGGGCCGGACCAACCGTGCCTGACACTTTTGCTCGATCCATCACTAGCCAATGGGGTCAACATGTCGCTGATCGCGGGACGGGCGTGCTGCCTTATGTTGGTGAAGGTGCAATCTGGCAGCGGCTTCCAACTGGCGAATGGGCTCCGGCTTTCTACGGCTACCGGCCTGGAGGTGTGCCTGACGCAACGCTCACCACATATGGCACTGGCACCTCTGATTTTATTGTCCATTCGCCCGGTGCGGTGCATACCGGGTTGATCAGCCTACGACCTGGTGGAAGCTATACCGGCCCTCGCAGCATGCCGATGCCAACCTCCGACATGTACGATCCACGCTTCGCCCTAACACATAGTCGTGGACATGTGATTCCGCATGCTCAAACCAAGGACGCACTTCCAGGGCAGATGCTTTCGACCTTGGATCCGCACAATTTTGTGGCTCATCCCCGTAAGTATAACGAGTGGATTCGCAACCAGATGGAACAATGGCTGAAACGTCGAGGACTAAACTACACCGCGCACAACATCATCGGCAACGATCCCGTATTCACAACCGGCGGCTATATCATTCCGGAAGCCGAGTTGTTCACCGTCTACGGATCCAATGGGGCAGCGGTAGAAGCATACCGTTTTCCGCTGGCGGCCAATCCCGCATATTATGAAACGCTTAGCGGCTCGTTCCAAGATGTGGTTGGTCAATTTGGCGTCAATCTTGGCTCGATGCCACGGACACCAATTGTGCCATGAGGGCCCGATCACGCCAGCGCAAATCCGCCCGCAGGCGGGCGAGAGCCCAGCAGGCGGGTGGAGATAACAATACCGCGCGTTCAACCCGCCTTGGTCAGAGCCAATCAGGTATCCGTGCCCGCGCAGAACGACGGTTGGGTGTACCAACGGCCGAAACAGCAATCACGCGTGACAATGGTTCAGGTCTTGCTACTCAGCTCGGCGCGCATGGCGTGGCGACCGATAGCGGGATCACACTGGGACGCAGCGCGGATGGAACCACCCTAGCGCATGAACTGGTTCACCGGGCACAGATCAGCCGCTTCGGCTTTGGGCCGGGCCGCGTGAGCTCGACAAGCGATCCGGCAGAGCGAGAAGCCGTTAGGCTGGCACCGCAATTGCTGTCAGGCGAAGGCATTCTCGAGGTGCGCGAACGGCCAAGCGCACGCTACAGCCTGCAGGCACCGACAACTGAAAATCCAGTTCCCGCCAATCCTCTCATGCCCGGCCCCGCCCAACCGAACCCTGACTGGAGCTTTGATCCTTACACAGAAGACGTGGTTGGCGTCGGCAATATGGATCTAGCAATCCGCGCGCTTGCTGTGCGCGACTGGCTCGCAAATCACTCGTTGGTCGAGGTCGACTACTTCGCCTTCGAAATATTGAGCGGACGGCTTGAGACCGAGATTAATTACCGCATTGAATTGGGTCATCTGTGGCTAGAAGACATTGAGAACGGCACGACCGTCGGCCTGATCAAGCTGGTTCCAGGCATGTACGGCGCGATGGACATTATCGCGGTCAGCGACATGTCTCTCATCAACGGCGTCGCCGCCGATCTCCAAGGTCAGCCGGTCATGACCATGCGGCAGTTCGATGCCTATTGCGCGGTCAATGGCCTGCCACGCATGCAGCTTGGCGAGTATCTGGACCAAGTAACCGCTCTTAACATCGGCGGCCAGATTGATCCCAACAACTCCTCTCAAATGTTGGGATATGGAAACCTCTATCACGGCGACCCGTTTGGGCTCGACCAGTTTGAGTCACAAAACTCGGCCATGACCTTGCAGCATGGGGTCACCACTGCCTCAGCATTCCACAGCAGGCGCGATCTTGGCATGGCAAATGCCTTTGCCAATCAAAATGCCAGCGGACGTCAAGGAGCGCTGTCAGAACTCTATTTTGGAACCTCGCGCGACGCGCTTTATGGCCTGGGTGTTATTGATCAGAATTCGGTGGTGGCCAACCATCCGATGACCGACTTTCAGTCTCGCTTCGGGATGCAGAACGATATCTCGCTCAAGTCCCGGGTTCCTGACACCCAGATTTCGAGCAGCCGCAGCCTCACTCAGCAATTCTCAACGTACCTGGAAGGGCATGCGAAGAACCTCGACGCGTCCCCCGGCTCAACCAGCTTTGAACGATTTATGGAGGTTTCCAGCAGAGGGCGCACTCCAGCCCAAGTCCGCGAACGAGCCCGACTCATGGTCAACGCCGATGATTTCGATGCTTATCGCGCGTTGATTGGCGATCCGTTTTCTTCAACCGGCGGCGCATCCGACACTGCGAACTACCAGCGCGCGCCGATTGAGCGAATATACAACGGTGTACTTCAGGACCGGCCAATTGATGTCGGCGATGGAGGGCCGGAACTTCGCACCCTGGCCGACATTGATGCGGCGCTAGGCAATAACCGCATCGGCATTCTCGAACATCAAATGCATATCAATGATCTTGCCGCCAGAGCGCAGGGTCAGGTTATGGCGAATACCGATTATGACGCCGATGTTGCCCGTAATTTCGAGCGCGGGTTTGCCAATCTGCATGAGAGCCTGCGACCCGAGGCCCCAGCAGGAGAACCCCGCTTTACAGCGACACGAAACACAAATTCAGCTCGGGCAAATTCGGCCAACCTGCTCGAGCGCTATGCCAGCTATTTCGAAAATCAGCATGCAATGCTGAATGAGGGGGCCAGCTTTGACCTTGACGGAAGGCCAGTTACGGCCGCTGCGAACGGCCAGCTTCATATCGATCCGGCAGACGTGACCGGATTTCGTGATGCCCTGCGCCAGCCAATGCGGCGCGAAGCGACGGCATCAGGGGGGCAATCGCGCCTGCACAACTACCAGCGCGCAGCAATGCAACGTGTCTACGACGGGGTTCTGGCTCAGGCGCCGCAAACCGCTTCAGACGGAACGGTTTACAACAATGTGCAGGCGATCGATGCGGCGCTGGCTGATGGCAGGCTGACAACGCAAGAGCACTTCACGATCATAGACCGGATAGGGCGTATGGCTGCAAATACAGTCGTTGCCAATGATCCCGCTGGAAGGACGCAAGCGCGAGGGCAATATGATGCGCAGCGCGCGCGAGCGAATGATTTTATTAGACGCTACCAAACTCAAGAAGCGATGCACTCCATGTCCAGAGGAGGCGGTGTTCGTGGGGATCTGCACGCAGCAAGAACCTATGGCATACACGGCACAGGTTTCGGCGCTGGCCTCGGCGGACTCCAACAGATCTATGCCGAACGCAACAGCGACTGGAGCGAATGGGATACATATGGCCGGATAGGTGAAGCAACGGCGAGGGAAGGCGTGCGTGGGGGTATCGGTTCCTTTGCGGAGACCTACACCATGTCTCGCGCTGGCCGTTACATGATGCAGGAAGGCGTTGAAGCGGGAATGTTAGGACGCTTTATGGCTCGTGGTGGCGGTCGATTTGCCGGTGGCGCAGGCGATTTCATCATTGAAAGTGGCTCAATGCTGTTCGATGGCCGTGACAATTCAGCAGGCGAAGTGGGATATCGATTGACGCGTGCGACCGTCATTGGTGGAACTTCGGCGGTGCTCGGCGGGATGGCTGCCGGTAGCGCGTGGGGCGCCGCAGCGGGGTCAGTGGTGCCAGGCGCAGGCACGGCGATCGGATTTGTCGTGGGTGCGGTGGTCGGCATCGGGCTTGGATTGTTGATACCAACATGGGATTCAATAAGCAGCGGGCCCGACTATGTCCCTCCCAGAAACGGAAGAAATGCGATCTCGATCACAAGAAGCGAGCTGAGGCGTCGGCAACGTGAGGGCACATGGTGCCAACCATCGCATCATGCGCGGGTCACCATCATCGAAGACGAAATGTTCAATTCGCCCTTGATGGACTTCAATCAGAACTATTTACTGAACAACCGGCAGAATGAACCGGGCTATGCCAACGCTCATCCGTCACCATATCAGATGCCTCAAATGATGCCGATGGATGACGCCGATCGTCAGGCGCTGGTCGATTGGATAAATCAAGTCGACGGTGATCGTGACAGGTGACCCCTACCCTGTGCGGAAACTATCAGGCGAAAGGCCGGTGCGCTTGATAACGCGGCCAAGGTGCCGCCGCTCGGTTTGAGCAACGCGCGCCGCCGCGCTGACATTTCCGTGTGTCTTGCGCAGCAGCCAGCTGAGATACTCGCGTTCAAACTGGCGCAAATAGCATGCGCGCGCCGCTTTCATCCCCTCGCGGAAATCTGGCTTTGTCACTATATTGATCGCCATATCCATATTGGGACGCGCCGGCTCCTGATGCTCCAAGCCAAGTTCGAGCCGTTCGACTTTGCCTTTGTCCGCCAGGATAACAGCACGGTGAACTGCATTTTCCAATTCACGCACATTTCCCGGCCAGTTGTGAGCGTACAATTCGTCTTTCGCTGTCGAGCCAAAGCCGGATAGGCGCTTGCCATAACGGCTGGCAAAACGCTTAAGGAAGTGCTCAGCGAGCAGCAACCGATCAGGCCCGCGATTGCGTAACGGGGGCACGCCAATCGCAGCGACATCAATGCGGAACTTCAAATCCTGACGGAACAATCCTTGGTCGACCAGGTGATCGAGGTTTGCGTTGGTCGCCGCAAGCACGCGAACATCCGCAGTCAGCACGTTTGCGCCGCCAACCGGGCGGTACTGCTGATCTTGAAGGAAGCGCAATAACGCGACCTGCGCGCGCGCGCTAAGCGTGTCGATCTCATCAAGAAACAGCGTGCCCTTTTCCGCCAACGCAACCAAGCCGGGCTGATCTCGCTTTGCATCGGTGAAGGCCCCGCGGCAGTGACCGAAAAGCTCGCTTTCAATAAGACTGTCATGAAGCGCGCCGCAATTGACCGGGATGAACGGCTCTTTGAGGCGCTCGCTGTTGTAGTGCGCAGTGCGGGCAAACAACTCTTTGCCGGTACCGGTCTCGCCATAGATCAATATCGGAATGTCGCATTCTGCGAAACGCTCAAGCGTGGCAACAGCGTGTCTAATCACAGGGGACTTCCCCTGAATTCTAAAGCTCTTGCCTTGAACGTCTCGTACCACCTACCCCCCGGTCCCACTGATCCCACCGATCAGCGAATTTTCATGGGTATTACAACATCCAGCCATTACGACTCAGGTGTTGGCACGACCGTGCTTAACTAGTCATTGAACTGGTTACCAATAGCAACAGCGAAATTCCAGTCACCAGGCTGAAATGGTTCTACAACAAGACCAATCGTTACATGAATAATCGTCAGTCAGGTTAGCATAATGACTTAACCTTCTTTACCTCTTGATAAAGCGCGACTTCAACTCGTCTTCGGGATTTTGCAGTCGCGGTATTCCGGCCATTCCATCTCGCGGACGGCATGGTACAAACGGCTGGATAACCACCATTATTTGAAATCGACGGAGCGAGTATATTCCGCTCGACTTCGCGCTCGGTCGAAGCATTGTTGTCTTCGACGCAGACCCGCAGGCCCATCCTGCACATCGCGTCACAGCCTGACCATGGCATAACCATTGACCGGGCTTCCGGTGCTAGGAGTCGCGTGTCGCGCCTCGGATCACAAGGTGGACGATCCCTTGGCTATCATACAATCGGTCCATACAAGGGAGCGCGGATTACAGACTTGCATCGGGTAGAGGCGAGGTTCAAGCCGCATCGCGCGGTTCGCTAAAGACGAGATAGTCCTCGATCGCGCTGCCGACACCGTCACCATTCTGTTGCCGATCCGGTTCGCATAGAGCGGCAGCAAGCAGAGGATCGTTTCAGCCACATCGCGACCGCCGCAGCCCGGTCCGGTGCCGATCGCCGCTTTGCGCAAGGCCCACTCTATGCTGCGCAGCGAGCGCAGGATGCTTCTGATCGACATCGTGCCCGGCTCGCGATACGATCGCAATGTCTTGCGCCTCGCGTTTGTCGCGCCCGACATCCAGAGCGCGATCCTCGATGGGCGGTAGCCGCTTCATCTTAATCTGGAGAAGCTGAAGAAGATCGACGCTCTTCTGGTCTGGTCGAAGCAGCGCAAGGCGCTGGGCTTTGGCGAAGCGGGCATCCCCGGCTCTGCCGATCAACTACTCTGATATGGGCGATTAGAGTCCCTGTTATGTGCGTTTACGTTCCCTGTTCGGTCGATTAACCGGGAATCCTATTATCGGCCGCATAAACCGCCGAAAAGTCGATGATTTATGCGGGCCGATCGCACGAGAACCGGCCAAACTTGCCTGTTTTGGGGCTCAGATTTCCAAAATTGGCTGTTCTTCGCTGGTTAACAGGGAGATCATGGCAAACCGAACCGATGTTCGCTAACGAAGAGACGGGGCCTCCAAGAGGCCCCTGAAATCGCTCAGGAGGCTGCTGGAATGATGCGAGCGTTACAGATTGGCCTGTAAAATCCGCCTGTTCTCCGCGAGTTGCGAAGGCTCCTCAAACTCGAGACTAGTGCTAAAGATGTATGGCGGAGCGGGTGGGATTCGAACCCACGATACGGGGTTACCGTATACACACTTTCCAGGCGTGCGCCTTCGACCACTCGGCCACCGCTCCGCGCTCTTGTCCACGCTGTCGCTTTGCTGCTTGAACGCGGTATTTCGCGCTGTCGCTACGCTGCTCGAGCGCTGCTGGGTCGAGACAAGAACGGCGCGGATAGCGATGGATGCGGTTCAAGGCAAGGCGAACCGTATTCTCGACGCGTCATGGCGCCGAAAACGTGCTATACGACTCGCATTGGATGGCGCTGCGCGGAATGGCATTCCCTGCGAACGCTATCGCAAGAGCCCCTTTTCGCCCTCGAAAACGTGTGAGAAGGGGTTTTTTGTGCGCGAGCATCCTGCCAAGATGCAGGGTATGAAATATTTCCTGGTAACGGCGATCGCCGCGCTCACTCTCACCTTCCCCGCCTCCGCTCAGGACGAACCGCAAGGTGCCCCCTCCCCTAACGAGATCGTAGAGCAGGCACCGCCAGCCGACTGGATATCCATTTCGCCCGACGACCTGCTGGTGATGGACCTTGCGCCCGATTCGGAAAGAAACGCCCGCCAAGTCATTATCCAGCTTATGCCCGCGCCGTTTTCGCAAGGGTGGGTAGAGAACATCCGCACCCTCGCCCGCGCACGCTGGTATGACGGGATTTCGGTCAACCGGGTGCAGGATAATTACGTCGTCCAATGGGGCGATCCCGGACACGACAATCCCGAAAGCGGAGGGGCAGAAACCAAGCCGTTACCGGATGGGCTGAACGTTATGGGCGAGGAGGATTATGCCGTCCAAGGAGCGGCATTCACGAGCTTTAGGAACGACGTATTGGAACTTGCGAAAAGGCGAGCAGAGATCGAATCCGCTGATTTGAGAGCAGCCGCCTCTGCAGTTGAGGCGACACGCGCGGGTAACCCAA
The DNA here is from genome assembly GCF_019204025.1 of Erythrobacter ani. Taxonomy (GTDB): domain Bacteria; phylum Pseudomonadota; class Alphaproteobacteria; order Sphingomonadales; family Sphingomonadaceae; genus Erythrobacter; species Erythrobacter ani. Next base: position 309,564 of record NZ_JAGSPB010000002.1, on the reverse strand, counting down.
CGATTGCGATTATGAGATCGCAGGCTCCTCTCGTCCTTGTCCAAAAGGACAGCTACGCGCCCGCCGCAAAGTTTGAGAACGGCTGGCCGGTAGGCTTCGGTGAGGACGCGCTTTGGCCTGTCCATTGTTACGGCATGGTCGGCGTGGGTCGAAATTACTCGCCAGATACGGGAAGCGGGGCCGAGCTCTATACTGTGATCGGCCATGCGCCGCGCCATCTTGACCGCAACATCGCGCTGGTCGGGCGGATCGTCAGCGGGATGGAGCACCTATCCTCGCTGCCACGCGGCTCTGGCACGCTCGGTTTCTATACCGAGGAAGAAGCTGACAAACGCACGCCGATTCTGTCGATCCGCGTAGCCAGCGACTTGCCTGAAGGCGAGCGCCCTGCCTTCGAATATCTTTCGACCGGAGGCGAGACCTTCGCGCGCTATGCCGATTCCCGAGCCAATCGCCGCGATCCATTCTTCATTGCTCCGGCAGGCGGCGCCGATATTTGCAATATTCCCGCACCCGTCCGACCCGCCGCCGGTGAGTGACGCGCTTTCTGCTGTTCTGCCTCTGGTACGTTGGGAAGGGGACCGGGGGACATATCACCTCGTGATATTCACCGGCAGCGAAGCGGAAGCGCTGACGATGCATGCCCGGCTGCAACGGCTCGAATTCGGCAAGCGGCGCGGCTTCGGCTCGGTGAAGGTCCGGGTGCGTGTCGGGGAAACCGAATGGAAGAGTTCGGTGTTTCCTCAAAAGCAGCAGTGTGAGTGGGTCCTTCTCATCAGCAAGAAGGTCATGCAGCAGGAGAACCTGGCCGAAGGTAATCCGGTCAAACTGAAGCTGGAGCTGCTCTAAACTCTCTCCATGAATTCGATGCGGTTGCCGAACGGATCGAAGCTGAAGCAACGCGAATATCCATTGATCGGCTTGCCGTCATCAATCTCGTATCCGGCCGCTTCGAGCCGGTCTCGCAAAGCGCCCAAGTCATCCACCAGAAGCGCGGGATGCGCCTTGCGTGCGGGCATGAAGTCCGGATCGATACCGATGTGGAGGCTCACCGATCCGCGTTCGAACCAGCACCCGCTCGGCGCGAGGTTGTCCGGTTTTGGAGCCTCGTGCATGCCGAGCATGTCGCCGTAAAACGCACGCGCCTTGCCTTCGCCGCCTTCGGGAATGGCGATCTGGATATGATCGAGGCCAACAATGGCCATCAGATCCGCTCTGCCTGCGCGACTGCATCGCTGGCCCGCAGAGCGCTGATGATGCGATTGAGGTGCGCCAGATCCTGCACTTCGGCATCGATCTCGTAGGATGTAAACGGATGGTCGAGCTGGGTCTGCACGAGGCTGGTCACGTTCGTCTTGTTCTGTGCGAAAATTCCGGCCATTTCGGCCAATGTGCCAGGTCTGTCGTATAGAGTGACCGAGAGCCGGCCGACGGCGCCGTGCGACCTCTTGCCCCAAGACAGGTCGAGCCAGTCGGTGTCGATTCCGTTGGCGAGTTCCAGGCAATCGATGGCGTGGACGAGAACCGTTTCGCCTTTGCGCCTCAGACCGACGATTCGGTCGCCAGGGACCGGGTGACAGCAAGTCGCCAATTCGAACGCGACGCCGGGCGTCAGTCCCTTGATCGAGATCGCCCGCTCGCGCGCCGACCAATCCTCGTCTTCACCAAGGTCGGCCGTGCAGCCAGGCACCAGCGCCTCCATCACTTCGCGATCGGTCAGCTTCGCCGATCCGATGGCGAACATCAGGTCTTCGGGTCCGTCCATGTCCAGCCGCTCGATGGCGTCCCGGATCGCTTTCTTGCCGATGCGGGCGGGCACGCGTGCGGCGATTTCGTCGAACAGCTTGGATCCGATCTGGGCGACTTCGGCCCGCTCTTTCAAGCGAACGGCACGTCTGATCGCAGCCCGCGCTTTCCCCGTGACGACAAAGCCGAGCCATGAAAGCTGCGGTTCGGCGCCCGCTCCCTTGATGATCTCCACGACATCGCCGTTGTTCAGCGGCGTTCGCAGCGGCATGTGCCTGCCGTTGATCTTCGCGCCAACCGTGGCGAGGCCAAGGTCGGTGTGCACGGCGAAGGCGAAGTCGACAGAAGTGGACCCCTTGGGCAATTGGAATAGAGCCCCCTTCGGCGTGAATGCAAAGATACGATCCTGATAAATCGCCATGCGCGTATGCTCGAGCAATTCCTCAGCATCGTGGCTGGTATCGACAATCTCGATTAGGTCGCGAAGCCAGCCCACTTCGCCGTCGGCCTTGTCATGCTGTTTGTACGCCCAGTGCGCGGCCAGCCCGAATTCGTTTCGCTGATGCATCTCCCGCGTCCGGATCTGCACTTCGACCCGCATCGAATTTTCATACATCAATGAAGTGTGGAGACTGCGATAGCCGTTGTTCTTTGGCGTCGAGATATAGTCTTTGAACCGGCCCGGCAGAAATTGCCACGTCGTGTGCAGGATACCCATCGCGCGATAGCAATCGGCCTCATTTTCAGTGATGACGCGAAAGGCCATGATGTCGGTGACCTGTTCGAAGCTGACATGCCGCTCCGACATTTTCTGCCAGATCGAGAAAGGGTGCTTTTCTCGGCCCGAAACCTCGACCTTCAGCCCCGCCTCAGCAAGTGCCTGCTTGATTGCGAGCGCGATCGCATCGACCTGCCCGCCATCCTGGCTGCGCAATTGCTCCAGCCGTTTCGTAATCGTGGCGTAGGCTTCCGGCTCGATCTCGCGAAATGCCAGAGCCTGCATCTCGCGCATATATTCGTACATGCCGACACGCTCGGCCAGCGGGGCGTATATGTCCATTGTCTCGCGCGCGATACGCTGGCGCTTTTCTGGCTTCTTGATGAAATGAAGCGTGCGCATGTTGTGCAGCCGGTCCGCCAGCTTGACCAGCAGCACGCGAATATCTTCCGACATGGCGAGCAGGAATTTGCGAAGGTTCTCCGCCGCCCGCTCGTCCTCCGGCATGGCCTCGATCTTGGAAAGTTTGGTCACGCCATCGACCAGCCGCGCAACTTCGGAGCCGAAATTTGCCTCGATATCCTCGATCGTGACCAGCGTGTCTTCAACCGTGTCATGCAGAAGCGCGGTGATGATGGTCTGCTCGTCGAGCTGCAAGTCGGTCATCAGGCCCGCGACCTCGATCGGGTGCGAGAAATAGGGATCGCCGCTCGCGCGCTTCTGGGCCCCGTGCTTTTGCACCGTATAGACGTAAGCGCGGTTCAGCGCCGCTTCATCAGCGTCAGGGTCGTAATCCTTGACCTTTTCTACGAGTTCATACTGGCGGAGCATCCGCTTGAATATGTGCGCTGCGCGCAGCGGGAGCAAGCATTAAGGCCGAGCTGTCGCTCCTGAGTTCTGCCGGGCCGGACACACGGACACAGACAAACCTGTTAACTTACCCAAAATGACGCGAAAATAATCGGTTAGAGCCCTTTCCTTGCGTTCAGAATTTCGTAACCTGTCGGCTTGGAGGGGCATTCCGGCGATTCGTTTCAAAGGAACTTCCCTTCACGCATCTATATGAGGGGACTTCAATGAACACGACCGCATGTCGCAGCGGATTGCTTACTGCCGCTTCCGCACTCACGCTTGGCTTCGCCTGCTCGGCTTCGGCGAATGAACTTGGAAATTCGGAAACTGGCACTGCGCCTGTCGGGGGTATCGATATCTCCGCAATGCTCGCGGAAGGCGCGGCATCAACGATTTCGCTCGATCCAGACAGTGTCGAGGATCAGCCCGGCATCGTGGTTCGTGATGGTTTCGATCCGAACCAGTTCCCCCCGAACGGAATTCTCGACCCGGAAAACATCAACGGCATCGGCCAGATGATCGTCTGGAATGGCGATGGCACGGTCGGCACCTGCACCGGTTCGCTGGTTAACCCGCGTATGGTCATTTTCGCGGCTCACTGCGTCAACAGCAGGCCGCAAGAAGCCTACGGCGCGGCAGCAGGCGGCGTCCCTATTTCCTTCGGATTCCAGAACGACACCTTCGAAGGGATCATCGGTTGGCTCCAAAGCGGTTTCTCGACATCGGTCGCCAATGCATATTTCAACGCAGAGCACATCTGGTACGATCAGCGCTCGACCGAGAACCCTTTCGGCGACTTCCTGAGCGCGGACGTTGCGATCGCGACGCTCGATACGCCTGCGTTTGACATCCCTACATGGGCGCTGCTGTTCACCCCTCTCGATGGTCAGGAGCACGTCACCGTCACCGGTTATGGCAATACGGGTGTCGGCACAGAGGGATCGGTCAATTCGGGCGGTTTCCGGCGGCGCGCTGCGGAAAACTACGTGTCTTTCCTCGGATCGTTCGACGACCGCGATGCGTTCCTGTTTGGCGACGAGCCGGGTGCGCTTCCGCAGAATCTGTACTGGACCAGCTTCAGCGATCCGAGCGGCGAATACAGTTTCGCTGACGGCCAATTCGATTTCCGCCTGTTCGGTGACGACGACGCAGCTTTGCCGATTGAAGGCAGCACCGGGGGCGGCGATTCAGGCGGCCCTCTCATCGTCGATCAGAAGTACGATCGAAAAGTCGTCGCCGGCGTCCTTTCCGGCGGCTCGCGCTATTTCGCTGATCAACCCTTCGGCAGCTACGGAACCCATTCCTTCTATCAGCCCCTACATGCGTTCTGGGACCTTATTGTCGCCAATAACCCGTATGTGTACGCCACCAACAAAGCGGGCGATGGTGAGTGGACCGATCCCGATCACTGGGTACAGTCTATCGATCCCAATTACATGATTGACCTCGATGGTGAGCTTATCAACCGCCTGCCCGATGCGCGCGGTGCAGGGATTACTGGCGACGGGGCGAAATTCGGCGAGCTCTGCTTCGACAGCCTGTTCTGCACTCCAGTGGAACAGGATGCAGTCGTCGGTTCGGAAGGCGAAGCTCTGCAGGTCGAAAACGGACCTGGCACGGAAAATTTCGTGCCCAACAACATTGTCGGCATTCCGGGCATCCAGCGCCCGCGTTATTTCGACATCACATTGTCCGCAGAGGGGACCACGACGCTCAGCAATGCGGATATCGTGATCGATCGGCTCACGGTCAACGGCATCACAAAGCTCGATGTTGCGGATAGTGGTTCGCTGACGTCTCTCGGCGATTTCACTCAGATCGCAGGGTGGACCAATATCGATGGCACGCTTCAGGCGCGCGAATCATTCCTGCTCACCGGTTTCCTGACCGGCACCGGAACGCTCGTTTCTCCGTTCGTGACCACGGCATTGACGGTAATTGCGCCGGGCGGCGCCGATTCCTTCGGAACGCTGACCATCGATGGCAATTTGATCATGACATCTGGAAGCTCACTGTTCATCGATGCCAGCCGCGATGGGGCAGACAGCCTTGCCGTGACCGGTCTCTTGTCGCTTTCCGATCCGACGGACACGGACAGCGTCGGACCAACGCTGGTCTTCAACAAGGCTGGCCGTGCACCGCGCCACGGCGACACGATCACCGTCGCGACAGCGGGCGGCGGGATCGAAGGCACGTTCGGCAACATCGCCAGCTTCCAGGGCGTGCTGCGTCCGGAGCTGACCTATGGCAGCAATGCCATCACCGCGGAACTGCGTGCAGGCGCACTGGTCGATATCATCGGCCGTAACGATCCGACCGCGAGAGCGTTTGCAACCGCCCTCGATCAGCTGCGTGAGGGATCGTATGACAACCTCTACGATCTCTACGGCATCATCGATGTGATGGACGGCGCAGCGTTGACCGCCACGCTGAACGGACTTGCACCGACCGGCCTTTCGCGTTCGACCCTGCTCCAGAACCGTCAGAGCCAGCTTTTGAACTTTGCGGTGAGTGATCGCCTTTCGGTCATGGGCAGCGGCAACAGCGGTTCGCTCGCGATCATGGGCGCACCCGAAGCCATGCGGATGGGACTGGCGTCGGCAACCGGCAATCGCGATGTCCGGATGGGAGTGACCGATCTCGCACCGCGCTCCGGCTCGTTCGCGACTCTTCCCGAAGGTTTCTCGGGCTTCATCTCCGGCGGCGTGTTCGGCTCGTCCGACGGGAATTCCGCAGGGATCAATGAAGGCGGTCAGTTCGGAAATTACTTCGGGATGGGTCTCGAGCGTAGTGTTTCCGACCATGCGACCTTCGGCATCGCACTCGGCTATGCCGAAGGCAGCGAGCTTAGCGGATCGTCGGAAAACCGGTCGCGCACGACCCAGGTTTCGGCCTATGGCTCATACGATCTGGGCGGAAACGCTTACATCGGCGGTGTGACGAGCCTCGAAACGGTCGAGCTCGATACCCAGCGCAATGGTTTCGACAGCCAGGCGCAGCGCCAGCTGAACGGAGCCAGCTCCATGAGCCGGTACGCCTTGTCTGCAGAAGCGGGCCTCAACGTGCCGGTCATCGAGGGCGTCACCTTCACACCTCGTGCGCAGCTGTCATACGACCGGGTGAACCTTGGCGGTTACGAGGAGCAAGGCACCCAGACTGCACTCGCAATCGATTCCCTCACCATGGAATCGGTCACGGCCCGCGGCGGGTTCAAGCTGGCGGGCGAGCACAAGCTGCGCGGCAACTGGTCTGTCACTCCCGAGCTGCGGGCCGATTACGTCCGCCAGATCGCCGGGGGGAATGATGGCCTGACCGTGCGGTTCGCCGCAGCAGACGAGGTCGGCATCCTCCTCCCGCTAGCCAATGGCGAGCAAAGCTGGAGCGAAGTCCGCGGCGGCGTAAGCGTCACCAACGGCATGTTCAGCATTGGCGCAGGGTTCGAAACCGCTATCGATCGCAGCGCTTTCCGCGATGATCGCGCGATGGTCGAAGTGGGCTTCCGCTTCTAAAGCGAACGCCATCGATAATGAGGGGCCGCGGAGCAATCTGCGGCCCTTCTTTTTTGGGACGAGGTGTTAAGCGCTAACCGCAGTACAGCCGGGAGATGCGGTTGGCTTCGTCAAGCTCGATCGAAATCCTCCCTGTCGCGCCCTCTGCCGAAACCGGCTTTCCGACTGGCAAAAGCCGGACCGAGATTGCGCCGCTGGCTGCCTTCACTTCAGATATAGTCTGCTCGGTCGCTGTCATTCCGAGGAATCGGCCGAGTTCGTCATCCTTGCACGCACGATTGGCGCGCAGGAATTGCTCGACAGCAGCCTCACCGCCTTGCGCGCGCGCTGAGGGAGGCGATGGTTCAGGGGTAGCGCAGCCGGTCAGCAACACAGACAGAACGCTTGCAGCGCAGGCTTCAGCCGCGCGCATCAGCTCCAGGTCGCTCGCGGGGGCAGGCTCATCAGGATGGCATCGATATTGCCACCGGTCTTCAGACCGAAGATCGTTCCTCGATCGTAGACCAGGTTGAACTCGGCATAGCGCCCGCGATATTCAAGCAATTGCGCCTCATCCTCAGGCGTGAAATCGCTTCCCATCCGCTTCCGTACGAGCTTGGGATATATCTCCAGAAACGCTTTGCCGACATCCTGAGTAAAGGCAAAATTGCGGTCCCACGACGGATCATCGTCGCATTCGAGATGGTCGTAGAATATCCCGCCAACGCCCCGGTGAACCTCGCGGTGCGGCAGATAGAAATATTCGTCCGCCCATTTCTTGTACCGGTCGTAATAGGTCGGGTTGTGCGCCATGCAGGCCGCGCGAAGCTGAGCGTGAAACTCTTCGGTGTCTTCCTCGTATGGAATCGGCGGGTTGAGATCCGCGCCGCCCCCGAACCACGCCTTCCCTGTCGTCAAGAACCGCGTGTTCATGTGCACCGCGGGCACATGCGGGTTGTTCATATGCGCGACCAGCGAGATGCCAGTTGCGGTAAAACCGGGATTGTCGGGGTCGGCACCGTTGATGTTGGCGGCAAATTCCTTCGGGAAATTGCCGCGCACGGTCGATACATTGACACCGACCTTCTCGAACACCTTGCCCTTCATCAGGCCCTGCGTGCCGCCGCCGGGATCGTCATTGCCCTCTTCCTCGCGGCTCCACGGCGTGTAGGTGAATTCGGCATCGGAGCCCGCTTCGCGCTCGATCGCCTCGAACGCGGCGCATATCTGATCGCGCAGGCTTTCAAACCAGCCGCGCGCTCTTTGTGTGTAAGGTTCCCAATCCATGCATGGCCTCTTGCCAAAGCTGCCAAGCCACGGCAAGTGAAAGCCATGGTTCCCGTTTCGTTCGCCCCTCTCTCCTTCGCTGGAGAGGAGCTTGTCCTGATGAAATCCAACGCGCTCTACTGGCCGCGCGAACGCGCGCTGCTGGTCGCGGACCTGCATCTGGAAAAGGGCAGTTGGTATGCGAAACAGGGGCAGATGCTCCCCCCCTATGACAGCCGCGAAACACTGGAACGCGTGGCCGACAGCGTAAAGGCGACTGGCGCGCGGCGGGTGATCACGCTTGGCGACAATTTCCATGACAATGCGGGAACGAGCAGGCTGGATCCGTACGCAAGCGGAATGCTCGAATCCCTTACACGCGCGCTCGACTGGGTGTGGATCACCGGCAACCACGACGAAGAGATGAGCCGGGCTTTCGGAGCGACGCTGGTCGAGGAGCTGGAGCTGAACGGCATTGTCCTGCGGCACGAGGCAAAGCGCGGCGAGACCCGGCCCGAATTGTCAGGACACTATCATCCCAAGATGCGGTTGAAGGTCAGGAACCGCCATATTGCCCGCCCCTGCGGGGTGGTGAGCAGGACACGCGGCAAAGGCGATCGCATGATCCTGCCGGCTTTCGGTGCCTATACCGGCGGAATGGACGCAGGCGCCCCGGAAATCCTCAAGGCCTTGGGCCCGGCAAACCAGATCGATGCAGTGCTTCCAGCAAAGGGCAAATTGGTCAGGTTCCCGCTTTTTCGCGAGGCGGCCTGAGACTCTTGTGGAATTACGAGGCGTTTCCGCTTACATAGCGCGCCTAGCACACAAAGGCTTTCACAGGAGATTCTCACATAGCCCGTCCACCTCGGCGTTCGATGGCCCCGCCAACTAAAAGCGGCCCTCGCTACGATCAGTTTATCCAAGTCCCCAAGGTCCGCGTTATCGACGACGAAGGCGAAAACCTTGGCGTGATGTTCACCCGCGAAGCTGTCGAACAGGCGCAGGACAAGGGGCTCAACCTTGTCGAAGTCTCGCCCAATGCCGATCCGCCGGTGTGCAAGTTCCTCGATGTCGGCAAATATCGCTTCGAAGCGCAGAAAAAGGCCAATCTTGCGCGTAAATCGCAGAAAACGCAGGACATCAAAGAAGTCAAAATGCGGCCCAATATCGACACGCACGATTACGACGTGAAGATGCGGAACGTGAACAAGTTCATCGATAACGGCGACAAGGTGAAGGTCACCCTGCGTTTTCGCGGACGCGAAATGGCACACCAGCACCTCGGCATGGACCTGCTCAAGCGGGTTCAGGAAGACGTAGAAGAAATCGCCAAGGTCGAAGCATTCCCGCGTCTTGAGGGACGCCAGATGCTGATGGTGCTAGCACCGAAATAGTGGCTCATTGAACCAGTTCCGAAAGGCGGGTCTCCTACGGATGCCCGCCTTTTTCATATGGTGCCGGCGTGCCGCGGCGCGCGTCGCGACTGGTGACGAAGGCCCGGCCGACGCTTGCGGCGCCGCGCCGATGGCTGATACCCCTTTGCGCATGGGATCAAGGGGAAGCCAGCCATCATGACAGCGCGCCGGATCGGGCTATTCCTTGGCCCCATGATCTTTGCGATCACGTATTTTACGGCGCCGCCTGCGGGAATGGAGCCGGGTGCATGGCTGGTCGCGGGTCTGGTGATCTGGATGGCCGCGTGGTGGATGACGGAGGCGATCCCGCTAACGGCCACTGCCCTTCTCCCGTTCATCTGGTTACCCTTGGGCGGGATCATGAGCGCGCGGGACGCCGCCAGCGCCTATTACGCGCCGATCCTGTTCTTGCTGCTTGGCGGCGCATTCATCGCCCTGGCGATCGAGCGCACGGGACTGCACAAGCGGCTGAGCCTCGCCATCCTCAAAACTATCGGCACAGGCGGCGGTCAGACGCGCCTGTTGTTGGCATTCATGATTTCGGCCGCGATCCTTTCGATGCTGATTTCCAACACATCGACCGCGCTCATCATGATGCCCATGGCACTCGCCGTGCTGGCAGGGGGGGCTCAACAGAGCGACGGTCAGGCACTCCCGCCAACCGAAGGCATAAACGGTGCGCTACCGATGGGCATCGCTTTTGCAGCGACGATAGGCGGTCTCGGCACGATTGTCGGATCACCGACGAACGGGATCGCTGTCGCGCTGCTCGACAGCATGATCGGGCTGGAGATCAGCTTTGCCCGATGGATGATGTTCGGCCTACCCATCGTAATTATCGGCGTACCGCTTGCCGCGTTTATCATCAGCCGGGTCCAGAGAGTCGCTTCGCACCCCTTCGACATCGCTGCGGCGCGCGCTGCGATAGACGATCACGCGCCCTGGTCTTCGGCAGAAAAGCGGCTCGTTCCTGTGGTCGCGATAACGTTCGTGCTGTGGACGACGAGGCTCTGGCTCGCGCCTTACCTGCCGGAGAACAGCTGGACCGACGGGACCATCGCCGTGATCGCCAGCCTCGCACTGTTCCTGTTACCGGACGGCACGGGTCGCCCGTTATTGGTATGGAATGAAGCCAACCGCGCGCCGTGGGATGTCATCATGATGTTCGGCGGCGGACTGGCTCTTGCCGCGGGCATGCAGGCGAGCGGACTTGCCGAATGGCTAGGCAATGCGCTTCTTCCCTTAGAGGCGGTGCCGCTTGTGCTGATGGCGCTGGCAATCGTCGCGATGGTCGTCCTCATCACCGAATTCGCCAGCAATGTGGCGACCGCCAGCGCCGTCATACCGGTGGTCGCCAGTCTCGCCGCGGCACTTGGCCTTGGTGAACAGGCGATATTGATCGCGATGCCGGCAGCGCTCGCGGCCAGCTGGGGCTTTATCCTGCCTGCGGGAACCGGTCCCAATGCGATTGCGTGGAGCACCGGGCGGCTGCGGATCGAAAGGCTGGTTCAGGCCGGGCTCGTGCTCGACATCATCGGGATCGGAGTGATCGTCGGGATGGTCTGGATGATCGCTGCGCTATGACACTTTCGGGAATCGAGGCGATCATTTTTGACTGCGATGGAGTGCTGGTAGATTCCGAAGTCATCCATATTGCCGTCGAACGCGAGCTGCTGGCCGAGGATGGTTTGAGATACAGCGATGAGGAATATCTGACTCGGTTCGTCGGGTTATCGAACCCGGACTTTCATCGTGAGTTGCGCGGTGACTACCTTTCGCGCGCAGACAGAGAGTTTCCATACGATTTCGAGGAGCGCCTACAATCGCGGCTCTGGCCGCGCGTGGAGCGAGAGCTCAAAGCAATTACCGGCGTAAGCGAGCTTGTCGATGCGTTTTCCGGGTCGGTTGCGGTCGCATCGTCGTCGCCGCCAGATCGCCTGAGCAAAAAGCTCACGATGACCGGGCTGGCCGACCTCTTCGCGCCTCACATATATTCGGCAGAGCAGGTGGATCGCGGCAAGCCCTCGCCTGACTTGTTTCTCTTCGCGGCAGCCGCGCTTGGCGTGTCACCGGGAAGATGCGCCGTGATCGAAGACAGTTTGCACGGCATCACAGCTGCAAAGAGGGCCGGCATGAGAGCGATCGGATTCGTTGGTGGAGCCCATGCTGATGTCGGGCTCCGAGCTCGCCTGCTACATGGCGGGGCGCAGTTCGTAGTCTCGGGCCATGACGAGGTTCAAAAACTGGCCTAACCTCTGCCCTCACCACATCGTTCCGGCGCGCGATTTCGCGGTATGCAGATCTTCGCGCGAAATGCGGTCCCAGAACCGTCCGCCCACCATCTGTTCGGCATCGTAGGTCTTGACCAGAAAGCTGCCGAGTTCCTCCGTCTGACGCTTGTTCGGGATTTCGAAGGTCCACAGCCGGAACCGGCCGCGCCTGTTTTCTGTCAGCACGCTCTTCATGAAGGCGTGCGGGACCGGGACGCTGATGCCGAAATCCTCCTGATCCTTGCCGATCCGTTCGACCTTCTCCCCGAAATAGAACACAGGGCAGGTCAGAACGTAGGTCTCCAATGTGCTTTCGCGCGCATCCAGTTCGCGAATTTGGTTTTCCAGCCTGGCCCAGATGCCGCGATTGAACTGCGGTTTCATCGGCGACATGTTGGATAGCAGGAAAGTCTCGGAATTCTGGATGTCCTGCAAATCTTGATTGGCGCTGGCGACGAGGTGTCCGCGGTCGAAGCCGCTGCCCTTGTAGGCTTTCAGGCCTGCCCTGAATCGTTTGGGAATGCGGGTATCAGCGCGAAAATTGTCGAGCCGTTCGACCATGGCCATTTCATTGACCAGTTCCCTGTCGCGGTTGATGATCTCCAGCGTCCACTTGGCCTGACGGAAATACCATGAATAGCCGATACTAAAATGCCTTCCGGTCAGGATCTGGTCGCATACCGGTGCGCCGTAGCGCAGCTCGCGTTGCATCTGGAATGGATCGTTCGGCACGGTTTTCTCCCCGATCGGAAGCTAGATTTTCCCCGCCGCTTACGCAAACATCGCACTCAACCGGTTGCAACTGCAACTATCCCGCGATAATCAGCAGAGCGTTAGACGCCCGGTGCGGAGAGGCGCTTCTGCGGAGGTTAGAAGCGGGTGCCCGCCGGTCTGATATCGGCTCCAGCCTTCCTTGGAGCGTTATTGAGGAAGGATGTCCGCATGACGGATGCGATCGACGCCACCGAAACCCCTACACCGCGCCGCAAACCCAAGCCGGAAAAGACCAGCATCGGCGGGCGAGAGCTGAAGCCTTCGACCCTGATGATGGGCCACGGTTTCGATCCGGTCCTGTCCGAAGGTTCGCTGAAACCGCCGATCTTCCTGACATCGACCTTTGCCTTCCCCAGCGCCGCCGACGGCAAGCGCCACTTCGAAGGGATCACAGGTCAGCGCGAAGGCGGCGCAGAGGGACTCGTCTACTCGCGCTTCAATGCACCGAACCAGGAGATCCTCGAAGATCGCCTCGCCATCTGGGACGGCGCAGAGGATTCGCTCAGTTTTTCCAGCGGCATGACCGCGATCTGCATCCTGATGCTCGCCTATGTCAGCCAGGGCGACGTAATCGTCCATTCGGGCCCGCTCTATGCCGCATCCGAAGGTTTCGTGGCGAAAGTGCTATCGAAATTCGGTGTGACCTATATCGACTTCCCGGCCGGCGCGACCCGCGAAGAGCTGGATGATGTGCTGAAGCGGGCGAAGAAACAGGCGGGAGAGAACGGTGGCAAGGTCGCGATGATCTACCTCGAGAGCCCCGGCAATCCGACCAATGCGCTGGTCGATATTGAGGCGGTGAAGGAAGCGCGCGATGCGAACCTCAAATGGGATTGCCCGATCGCGATCGACAACACCTTCCTCGGCCCGCTGTGGCAGCGCCCGCTCGATCACGGCGCGGACATCGTAGCCTATTCGCTGACCAAGTATGTCGGCGGTCATTCGGACCTGGTTGCAGGCTCGATCGCAGGCGCGAAAAAGTGGATGGACCCGGTACGCGCGCTCAGGAACACGATGGGCGGGATCGTCGACCCGAACACTGCGTGGATGTTGCTGCGGAGTCTCGAAACGGTCGAGCTGCGAATGCAGCGCGCCGGTGAAAACGCCAAGAAGGTCTGCGCTTTCCTGAAATCGCATCCAAAGGTCGACGGCCTCGGCTATCTCGGTATGATCGAGGATGAACGTCAGCAGGACATTTACAACCGCCATTGTCTGGGCGCGGGCAGCACGTTCTCGGTCTTCATCACGGGCGGAGAGGCGGAATGCTTCCGGTTCCTCGACAACCTGACCATCGCCAAGCTCGCGGTCAGCCTTGGCGGCACCGAGACACTCGCCAGCCATCCCGCATCGATGACTCACCTTTCGGTCCCACATGCGCGGCGGCAACAGCTCGGCATCTCGGATAGCCTGGTGCGCATCAGCATCGGCATCGAAGATCCAGACGACCTGATCGCCGATTTCGAGCAGGCTCTGGAACACGTCTGAGGTCTGCCCTACTCTCCCGCCCGAGGGAGAGAGTTATGCCGGAGAGAAACCCTGTATTCCTTGTCATCGGCGCTGGCGCCGGGATCGGAGGGCATGCCGCCATCCGCTTTGCTGCGGGCGGGTATCATGCCGTTCTGGCTCGGCGGTCCGATGAAGCGAGCCTGGGCCGTTTGATCGACCGTATCGAAGAGGAAGGCGGAAGTGCTTCGGGTACGCTGCTGAACGCAGCCGAGGACGGCTCGATCGAGGAACTTGTCGAACGCATCGAGCGCGATGTCGGCCCGATCGAGGCCGCGCTCTACAATCTCGGCGCTCAGATCGGGAACAGGAAGCTGTACGACACGCCGCACAAAACATTCGAACTCGGCTGGCGATTGGGCTGCTACGGTGTTTACCGGCTCGCCCACGCGGTGTTTCCGGCCATGGTCGAGAGGGGCAAGGGGTGCTTGCTCGTCACCTCCGCCACATCTGCGATGCGCGGCAATGCGGGCCAGCACAGCCACGCCGCCGCGATGGGCGGACGGCGAATGCTATGCCAGACCTTGAACGCCGAGTTCGGGCCGCAAGGGATCCATGTTGCGCATTTCGTAATCGATGGAGCGGTGGACGCCCCCGACACGCTGGGCAAACTGCTGGGCGACAAATTCGACGCATTCAAAGCTGCCAAGGGTGAAGAAGGCGTCATCGATCCCGCCCAGATCGCCGAAACCTACTGGCACGTCGCGCAGCAACCGCGCAATTGCTGGACCCACGAGCTCGATATTCGCCCATGGACCGACGTGGCCTGGTGGAACGACAATCCCAATCCGGAAATCGACGGACGCGGGAAGAGCTTTGCGGGCCCCAAGTAGAGACCCGTTGTCGGTGCGCGCGGAGGTCGGCCAGAGGACATAGGGATCGGCCTGTGCTAATCTCTGGTCAGGGCGCGAATTTCGGGAGACTTGTCAGATGGCGATGCCTCAGGTTCGAGCTGCAGGTCCAACGGATCAATCAGCGATCGTTCAGACGATAACATTGGGGTTTGCGGCGGACCCTTTAGCCCGATGGGTTTGGCCTGACGCAGAGACCTATCTGCGTGTCATGCCCCGATTTATCCTTGCGTTCGGCGGTGCCGGCTTCAGTCATTCGAGCGTCTACAAGACCGATTGCGGGTCTGCCGCAGCGATGTGGCTGCCTCCCGGTGTGGAGTCCGACGGCGACGCCATTGAAGTCATCCTCGGAGAGTCCATCGCACCGCAGCGCATGGAGGAAATCGGCTCTTTCTATGCGCAGATGGACGAATTCCATCCGCAAGAGCGCTGCTGGTATCTCCCGTTGATTGCGGCCGACCCGTCGCAGACGGGGCGTGGGCTCGGTGCAGCGCTCATGAAACACGCGATCCAAAAATGTGATGAGCAAGGCCTCCCGGCCTATCTGGAATCGTCCAACCCTCGAAACATTTCGCTCTATGAGCGGCATGGGTTCGAAGTGATGGGCGAAATAAGGACGCCGAACTCGCCGCTAATGACTCCGATGTTCAGGCCCGCGCGTTTGAATTTCGGGACTGCCGCGTAAGCGATCTGGCAAAGAGCCCTTCGAAGGATTGATCGACAAGCCAGCCCGGCTCTCGGGAGGCTTCGGAGTGCCCTACCCTTTCCACTCCCGCCGTTCTTCGGCCTGGCGCAGAACTTCGTACGAAACCTGGATCATCTGAAACTGCTTGGCGGCTTCCTCGTCTCCTGGCTTTACATCGGGATGCACTTCTTTCGCCCTGGCACGGTAGGCTTTCTTGATCGCGCTGAAATCGGCGTCTGCTTCCAGTTCCAAAACCTCAAGCGCGCGCATTTCATCAGCGCTGCGTGAGCCATCGCCTGATCCGGTCCAGCCGTAATGCGACGCCTCGGCGTAACCGGCGCTTTCCTGCTGCTCCGCTTTGGTGCGCTCCGCCTTCTGTTCCTTGTCGAGCCCTTCGAAGTAATCCCAGCCTTTATTGTATTCTGCCGCGTGCTTCTGGCAGAAATACCACCGGTCCGGGCTGTTGGGTGATTTGGGCGCAGGGCACAGTCCCGCTTCTCCGCAGCCATGGCGATCGCATTCCCGCTGGGCCACTGCCTCGCGCGAAGAATCGTAGGACCGCCACCGCGGGAACCCCCAATCGTTGGAACGGCGCGCGCGGCTCAAAAGGATACCCGCGCGATAGGAAGGTGTGGAATGCAGTTTGTCGAAAGTAACACGCGGTCAATCTAGGTCATGTGGCGCGGAAAGCAAAGGGACAGCAGGAAGCGGGAACCAGTTGCGAGACGAAATGTTGCATTGCAACAGTTCGTTTACGACCCGGCGCTAAGTCGGCGTCATCAAAGTGAGAATTATGAGCCAGCAAGTCGCCCTTTCCAGCCTGTTTTCGGTGCTCGCACTTGCGAGCCTGTGCCTTGCGGCTGCAAACGGGCAGTTCGTGGGAGCGGGCGATGCATCGCTGATGCTGGGCCAGACGGTCAGCGTGCAGGCCGAGCTTCCACCTGCCCTGCACGGCTGAACTTACTGCTTTTCAATCAGTTGATGATCACGCTGGCGGCGCGGCGGTTCTGCGCCCATGCCGCTTCATTGGAAGCGAGCGCAACCGGGCGCTCCTTGCCGTAGCTGATCGTGCGAATACGATCGGTCCCGACACCCAGGCTGACGAGATAATTCTTCGCCGCGTTCGCACGCCGCTCTCCCAGAGCGAGGTTGTATTCGCGCGTACCGCGCTCGTCGGCGTGTCCCTCGATCGTGAAGGTCAGTTGCGGGAAGCGCGCGAAATACTGTGCTTGTTCCTGTAGGGCCGCTGCATCCGCGCTATCGACGTTGAAGCGATCGGTATCGAAATAAATCGTCGTCGATGATCCCACTGCATTTTCAAAATGCTGCTGCGTTCCCACAACCGGGCCACTGGGTTCAGCGGTGGTCTCTTCTTGCACTTCGGCAGGTGCCGGCGGCGGCGGCAGTTCTTCTGGTGCCTTTTTCGAGCACGCAGCGAGAGCGGTGGCCGACGCGGCCAAAAGCACGGTCGTGCGGAGCGTATTCCGGGGGAACATAGTCATAAGCGTCATCCTTTCAGTTCGGGGCTGGTTGCCCCTTCAGGAGGTAACAGTTCAACGCACTCAAGGCCGGATCGGTCCCCACGCGGGGTCCGAGGCATCGACAGGCGTGGGCAGCCTGCGTTCGTTCCGGCCCGTCAGGTCGACTTGCCACAGGCCGGAACGTCCGGTGTTCCGCTCCGTGCGGAAGAACTGGATGATCCGGCCATTCGGAGCCCAGGTTGGGGCCTCATCCTGCCATCCGCTCGTGAGAACGCGAAGGTTACGCCCATTCGGGTTCATTACGGAAATATTGAAATCACCGGCGATGCGCGTGAATGCGATCTGGTCGCCGCGCGGGCTCCACTCGGGCGTTGCGCACCGCCCTCCGAAGAAGGTGATGCGGCGCTGGTTCGATCCATCAGCATTCATGATGTAGCATTGCTGGGAGCCGGAGCGATCGCTTTCGAATACGATCCGTGAACCGTCGGGCGAATAGGAACCGCCAATATCGATACCCGGCGTATCGGTCAGCCGCACAACTTGCCCACCTGTCACCGGGACACGGTAAATGTCGGTGTTGCCCGCGACTGCCATCGAAAAGAGAATATTACGCCCATCGGGCGACCACCGGGGTGCGAGCGTCGGATTGCTGTTCTCGGTCACCAGCTGCTGCTTGCCGCTGCCGATATCGTAGACATAAATGCGCGGGTTTCCATCGACGTAGGACAGGTACATGATCTTCGAATAGTCGGGCGAGTACCGCGGCGTGAGCGCGGTTGCGCTGCCAAGCGTCAGGAAGCGATGGTTTGCCCCGTCGCTGTCCATCACCGCCAGCCGCTTGACCCGATTATCCTTTGGGCCGGTTTCCGCAATATAGGCGATGCGGCTGTCGAAGAACGGGCTTTCGCCGGTCAGCCGCGCGTAAATGAGGTCGGAGCATTTATGCGCCGCGCGCCGCCAGTCCGCGGGGCGCACGACCCAACCTTCTCTGATGAGTTCGTCCTGCAACGCGACGTCATAGAGATAACAGCCCACAACCAGCCGGTCATCGTCGCGCGCGCGGACGTATCCATGCACAAGCATCTCTGCCCCGCGCCCGCTCCAGCTGCCCCAACTAGGCGCGGTGATCTGGCCGAAACTCGGCTGAGGCAGGCTGTCCGGCCCGACCGGCTTGAACAGGCCGTTATTGCGCAGGTTCGCGGTAATGACGCGGGCGACTTCGCGGCCCAAAGCGCCGGTGCCATCGGCGTTGGCTGGGGTCGGCTGATCGCGATCAGTCGCGAAAGCCGGGATCGCAACGCCGATATCCGTCCAATCGCTTTCATCGGTGACCGTGAAGCTCAGTCCGCCTTGATCGGCCTCCTCTCCCGAAGCCTCGACTCCGGTGGTCTCGACAGGACCGCCTTCGCCCAACGGTTCACTCAAATCCTCGCTTTGCGCGAAGGCCGCAGCCGAAAAAGCGGCGGCAAACAGTGATAGAGCAAGAAGGGTCGGTTTCATCGTGACAGGTTCCTATCGAAGCGGGCGCCGCGGATCGACTTCCACGCATTGTAATATTCGTCGGGCAGGTCAAAGGGTGCGGCGAGTTGCACGGCGCGGATCGCGCGCTCGGCATGGAGCGACTTTTGCGCGAGATTGGCGGCGTTCTCGCCGCTTTGGCGCAGAACGCGCGGACGGCCTTTCAGCGAGCCGTCTTCGTTTAGATCGAAAGCCAGCTCGGTCACCAGCAGTTCCGCATCCACGCCGCTCGGTGCATTCCAGTGCGGGCGGATTTGCCGCACGATCGCCTGGATAATCGAAGCCTTGGCGCTCGGGCCGATATCGGACGCGGGAATGCGCGTTTCATCGGTCGAGGTCGAACTTCCGCTCCCGGGCAGAAAGTCGCTGCCAACCCGGCTTCCCCCTCCGCTCGGCGCGTTGCGCGCAGGCGTTTCTGCGCGGTCGGGGCGCGGGCGGTTGGGAGCAGGATTGGATGGCGCGCTCGTCGTGCGAGTGGTCGAAGGCGGTGATGGCGGCGGTGTTTCCGCCGCTTCGGACGGATCGTTTTCCGGCCGCGTTCCAAGCTCTTCACCCAGTACCGGAGCAATGGCCGTGCGGCTTTCGGCGACGGGATCGGGCGCGGTCGCCTCCAGCCCGATATCGGTCGCGAGGCTGACGGTCATCCGCTCGGGCAGGATCGCGGTTTGATCGCGGACGGGTTGCAGCACGAGCAAGGCCACCACGCCGACATGCAGCGCGACCGCGATCGGGATCGCAACCCGGTCTTCGCTTCGCAAAAGAGCGCTCTCTCCCATACTCAGCCCTTGGCTATGGCTCCGTGCCTGAACCGCTGGTGACCAGCGAGATCGAAGTGAAGCCGGCACGGTTCAGTTCGCCGAGCACCGCCATGGTGCGCCCGTAATCGACCGCGCGATCCCCGCGAAACACGATCACGGGCTGCTGACCATCAGCACCGCGGTCGATCTGCGCCAGCGCATCGGGGAAGCCGCCAACGGGGACGGCTTCATCCTCGATATAGATGATCCCGTCCCCATCGACCGAAATCGTGATCTGCTCCGGCGTCTGGTCGACGGGATTGGCGCGGCTATCGGGTAGCTCGATCGGAACGCCTACTGCGAGCAGCGGCGCGGTAACCATGAAGATGATCAGCAGGACCAGCATGACGTCGACAAACGGCGTGACGTTGATTTCCGCCATCGGCGCACGGCGCGAGCGGCGGCCCCCGCGTCCGGAAGATGCAAGCCCCATCGCCATCAGCTTCGATCCAGCTCGCGGCTGAGCCCGGCATGCACTTTGTCCGCGAAGCGCTGCAGCCTAGCTTCGTACCGGTTCACGCGGTTGGAGAAGCGGTTATACGCAATCACCGCGGGGATCGCCGCGAACAGACCAATAGCCGTCGCGAACAGGGCCTCGGAAATGCCGGGCGCGACGACCGCGAGCGAGGAGCTTTCCTGCGCGCCGATCTGGAAAAAGCTGTTCATGATACCCCACACTGTGCCGAACAGCCCCACGAAGGGCGCGACCGCTCCGGTTGTGGCAAGGAAGGTGAGGCGGCTTGCCAGCTCGTCCGCTTCTTCGGCGACCTGGCTTTCCATCGCCGCGCCAATACGGTCGCGCGCTGCGCTCCGATCAATCGCAGTGCCGGAGGTCGATTTCTTCCACTCGTCCAGCCCCGCTGCGGCGATGCGGGCGGCGGGCACGTCTCTGCGCTGCTGCTTGGTAAGGGTCGCTTCGCGGTCGCGCGTCTCCCAGAAATCGGCCTGATAATCGCTTGACCGGCGTTCGAGCTTGCCGATCCGCATACTGAACGCAACGATGATGGTCCAGACCCAGATGCTTGCGAGGATCAGCCCCGCCATGACCGCCTGAACGACGATATCGGCATCGAGAAACAGCTCCAGCGGGTCGAGCCGAGTGGAGGGTGCAACGGCAAGAATTTCGAGCGGGATGGTCATTAAGCCTCTTGATCCATGAAGTTTTGAAATGCTGCGCGCCATTCGGCAGGTTGTCGGCGCGGACGCCCTTCCGGTGTTAGAAAGGCCGCGCGCACCTGCGCCGTCGCCAAGATGTCATCCCCGCGCCGCGCGACCTGCTCCATTCGAACGCTGGCTGCGGCGATTTCCGTGCTCACGGTGGTGACCACCACATCGTCATCCAGCTTGGCCGGCTGCACATATTTGATGTTGATCTCAGTCACGGCATACGCGCCTTCGCCGGTCTCGATCGCCTCACGCTGGTCGATTTCCAGCAATCGCAGCAGATCGGATCGCGCGCGTTCGAACCACCGCAGGTAGTTGGCGTGATAGGTAATGCCGGAAAGGTCGGTATCCTCGTAATAAACGCGCACAGCATAAAAATGCTCGCAGCCATCGATCACGCCGCCGGGAGGGGTTGGATTAACCATCTCAAGTGCACCTAGCGCAGCGATGAATCGCTGCAAAGCGGCGTTTGCGATTAGTCACATGAATGGTGGTGAAACGAGTCTCGCGCACGACGAAACTCACTTTCTCGCAATCATCGGCCCCAATGGCTGCCCGCCGAATATGTGCACGTGCAGATGGGGGACTTCCTGGCCGCCATGCGCGCCTATATTCGCCATCATCCGGTAACCCGGCTCGACCAAGCCCTTGCGCCGCGCCACTTCGCCGACTGCCCTCACGAAACCGCCGATTTCCTCGTCGGAGGCCTTCGCCGAAAAATCGTCCCAACTGACATACCGGCTCTTGGGAATAACGAGCGTATGGATCTCTGCCTGAGGATTGATGTCCTCGAAGGCGAAAGCCCAGTCGTCTTCGTAGACCTTGTTCGACGGGATTTCGCCGCGCAGGATTTTTGCGAAGATGTTGTCGTCATCATAGGGGAGCGTGGGGTCAATCGGCATGCTTATTCGCTCCTTCCGGCTTTTTCCTCGAGACCGGATTGTCCCTCGCGCCGCTCCAGTTCGGCGAGGACATGCTCCAGCGAAACACCCTTCGCGCTCAGCAGGACGAGCAAATGAAACAGCAGGTCCGCGCTTTCGCCGACCAGCTCTTCATTGCTCCCCGAAAGCGCCGCAATCACCGCTTCGGTCGCCTCTTCGCCCAGTTTCTGCGCAATCTTCGGCAAGCCCTTTGCGTTGAGCTTGGCGACATAGCTGCTATCCGGCGAGGCAGCGCGGCGCGCCGCGATCGTCTGTTCGAGCCGTTCGAGAATGTCGGTGTGCGTGTTCATGCCCGGCTTGTCCTTCAAAGCCCGCGCGCGGGCAAGCCCGCATCGCGCAGTGCCTTGTGGGCGTCGCTGATCGAATGTTCGCCGAAGTGGAAGATCGACGCGGCGAGGACAGCGCTGGCATGGCCTTCGCGCACGCCGTCGACAAGGTGTGCCAGCGTGCCTACCCCGCCGCTGGCAATGACGGGAATGCTGACCGCATCGGCAATCGTGCGCGTCAGTTCGAGGTCGTACCCAGCTTTCGTTCCGTCGCCGTCCATGCTGGTAACAAGCAGCTCACCCGCCCCCAGTTCAGCCATTCTCACAGCATGTTCGACCGCATCGATGCCGGTCGGCCTGCGGCCGCCATGGGTGAAGATTTCCCATTTCGGTGCTTTCTCTCCCGTCGTCGGGACGACACGCCGGGCATCGACGCTGGCCACGATGCACTGGCTTCCGAATTTCTCCGCGATTTCGGCGACAACTTCAGGCCATTTGACCGCCGCGCTGTTGACCGCGACCTTGTCCGCGCCGGCGAGCAGCAGCGCCCGCGCATCCTCGACCGAAGCGACACCGCCGCCAACCGTCACCGGCATGAAGCAGACCTCCGCCGTGCGGCGCACGATGTCGAGCAGCGTTCCGCGCCCTTCATGCGTGGCCGAGATATCGAGGAAGCACAGTTCGTCCGCCCCCGCCTCATCATAGGCGCGCGCCTGTTCGACGGGATCGCCGGCATCTTTCAGATCGACAAAGTTGACACCCTTCACCACGCGCCCATCGGCGACGTCGAGACACGGGATAACGCGGATGCGGACGGTCATTCAATCCGGCTCCACGGTGCCGGTCAGTTTTTGATCACCGACCAAAATCGCGAGGTTTTCACCTATGCTGAACGCCGGGATTTCCTCGCTGATCATCCCCTTCCACGCAAAACGCACCGAACTCCCTTGCGTCTCGAATTCCGACACTCGCTGGTCGCCGCGAAGAAGCTGGACACTGCCCCTGTTGCTGGGAAGGTTGTGCAAACGCAGGCTGAACCTTTCTTGTCCGTCGCTCCAGCGATCCTGCGACAATTTGCCGTGGTAAATCTTGCGTCCAGAATCTTCGCTCCAGAACAGGCATTCGATATTGAGCGTCTTGAGCACCCCGGGACCGGTAACAATCAAGCTCGAACTGTTCGCGGCCTTCCGCTTCACTACAGCCACAAATACGATACCGAGCACTGCCAGGCCGATCCAGAAAAGCATATCTTCACTCATACCGATACCTAAGCCCTCGCCCCCATCGCGATAGCTGCCGCAAGATCAAGCCGCCCCTCGTACAGCGCCCGTCCGGTGATGACACCTTCGATGCCTTCATGGGCGTTAAGCGAGAGAACGTGGATGTCATCCAGCCCCTTCACACCGCCGCTGGCGATCACGGGAATATCGACCCGCTGCGCAAGCTCCACAGTCGCGTCGATGTTCACGCCTTTCAGCAGCCCGTCACGTCCGATATCGGTGAACAGCAGGGCGGCGACGCCGGCATCCTCGAACCGGCGGGCAAGATCGACGACAGGAACATCGGAGACCTCGGCCCAGCCCTCGGTCGCGACCATGCCGTCCTTCGCATCGACCGCGACGACGATACCGCCTTCCCACTCCCGCGCCATATCCTTGACGAATTCGGGGTTCTTGAGCGCAGCCGAGCCCATGACGACGCGCGCCACGCCGAGATTGAACCACCCTTCCACCGCTTTGGCGTCGCGGATACCTCCGCCGAGCTGCACGTAGCCTGGAAACCGCTCGACGATCGCCTCGACCGCTTCACGGTTGCGTCCTTCGCCCGCGAAACTTCCATCGAGATCGACGACATGAAGATGTTCGGCCCCCGCCTCGGCGAAGAGCATCGCCTGCGCCGCAGGATCATCGCCATAGATTGTCGCGCGGTCCATATCGCCCTCGGCCAGACGCACCACTTCGCCGCCTTTGAGGTCGATTGCGGGAAATACGATCATGGGTTCCACTCCAGAAAACGGGCGAGGGTTTCCAGGCCGTATGCCTGGCTTTTCTCGGGATGAAACTGCACCCCTAGGATATTGCCGCGCACGACGCTCGCGACAAGTCCTTCCCCGTGATCGGTCATCGCAGCGATGTGATGCGGATCTTCAGCGGCGAAATGATAAGAGTGAAGGAAATATGCCTCTCCCTCCTCGACGACCGGATGACCGCGCGCGTGGGGCATTATTGCAACGTCGTTCCACCCCATATGCGGCACCTTGATCGCCGGATCACTTGGAATGATCAACCGGACCTCGCCCGGTATCCATCCCAGCCCCGGCGTGGCGCCATGTTCCAGCCCGCGCGATGCGAGCAGCTGCATGCCCACGCATATGCCGAGGAATGGCGCGCCGCCCATTTCCGCGCGCTCGGTAAGGGCATCGACCATTCCCGGCACACCTTCCAGCCCGTGGGCACAGGCCTTGAATGACCCGACACCGGGAAGGACGATCCGGTCGGCCTTGCGCACGATTTCGGGATCGGCGGTGACCTTCACATCCGCTCCCACCGCGTTCAGCGCATTATGGACCGAATGAAGATTGCCCGCGCCGTAATCGATCAGCGCGACCCGGTTAGCCACTCTTGTTTTCCGCACGCCCCTCCGGGCGCGCGATCCTCGCTAGACGTGCAGCAAAACTGCACCCGCTGCGGGCGGGCGATCGCCCTTGCGGTTGCTCCGCAACCGATTGACTTTTCCTATCCACCAAGCTGCCCCTTCGTGCTCGGGATAGCGTCGCCCTTGCGTGGATCGCGTTCGACAGCGATGCGCATCGCGCGGGCGAAGCCTTTGTATATGCTCTCACAGATATGATGGTTGTTGCTGCCATAGAGAAGCTCGATATGCAGCGTTATCCCGGCGGTCTGCGCAACCGAGTGAAACCAGTGCTCGATCAGCTCCGTGTCCCATTCGCCCAGCTTTTCCTGGGTGAAGCCGGCTTTCCAGACAACATAAGGTCGCCCGGAAATGTCGAGCGCAACCCGTGAAAGCGTCTCGTCCATGGGAGAATAGGCCGCGCCGTAGCGCCCGATCCCGGCCTTGTCCCCGAGCGCCTCCGCAATCGCCTGGCCCAGCGCAATCGCCGAATCTTCGGTCGTGTGATGCTGGTCCACATGCAAGTCGCCTTCGACCTTCATCGACACGTCGATCAGCGAATGTTTCGAAAACTGTTCGACCATGTGATCGAGGAACCCGATCCCGGACGACACGTCGTAGGTTCCGGTGCCGTCGAGATCGACGGCAATCGCTATTCCGGTTTCGGCGGTCTTGCGCTCGATTGTGCCGGTGCGGCGAGGGCTTTCAGCGGTGTTGGACATGGCCGCGCCCTATAACCGCTCGGCGTGGAGCGCAAGCGGCGGCGCGCAGCGGGAGCGACGCAATTGCGGCGAATTCTTGCACCACTTCGCGGAAATGCTTGACCATCGCCGCGACCCTCGCCACCACTCTTGTGCATGAGCGAAGACACGCCCGATAGCCTCATCCCGTATGACGAGATCGTCCAAGAGGCGCTGCGCGCCGTGGTGGGCCGTGTGCTTGGCGAAATCGAGCAGGGCGGCAGCGAACTGCCAGGCAATCATCACTTCTATATTACTTTCAAAACGGGCGCTGCCGGCGTGTCTATTCCGCCGCATCTTCGCGAGCGGTTCCCAGATGAGATGACGATCGTGCTCCAGAACAAGTTCTGGGATCTCGACGTGCGCGATGACGGGTTTTCGGTCGGCCTTTCGTTCAACCAGATCCCGGCCAAGCTGCAGGTACCGTTCGCTGCGATCACCGCATTTGTCGACCCAGCGGTCGATTTCGGGCTGCAGTTTCAGGCGACGGCGGGCGACATGTCTCCCGAAGCGCATGAGCATGCAGAAAATGACGAGCCTGACGGTAGCATCGATCCCGGCAATGGCGGCGATGACGACGGCTCCAATGTCGTGACCGTCGATTTCGGAAAAAAGAAGTAAGCGCGGCGCCTGCGGAAACGCTTTGGCTTTCAAGCGTTGATGGTTCGATATGAAGAAACCACGCCCCGACCGCTTCACCCGCACGCTTGCCAAGGCCGATGTCGAGGAAGAGACGCGCACTTCGTTTCTCATCCCCAGTCCGAACCCGGCGACCAACCTGCTCATCACCGATATCGTGGTGCGCGGCGCGACCAGCCTGTTTAGAAAGAACATCGAAAAGAAGGTAGCAAAGGCAAGCTACCAGGATGAAGCCAAGGCCGAGTCCCTAATCGACGGACGCACCATGATCACGTCGCTGGCATTGTACGGGGCCAGCAAGCTGGCAACGCGCTCTCCAGTGGGACTTGGCATCGTCGCCAGCGGTCTCGTCGTGAAGACCCTCTACGATCGCGGAAAATCGCGGCAGATGAAGCGCAAAAGAATGAAGCGCACGCGCATAACCGGCGAGTAGCCCGGCTCAGCCCTTGATTTAGTCAGGTGCTTTGCGGCATCGGGGTTTTCTTTGGGGACCTCATGGCCGATTTCAAAACCATCGACAAACTGCACCGGCGCGGCCTGCTGTTCATCCTGTCGTCCCCGTCGGGCGCGGGCAAAACTACGTTATCGCGTATGCTTCTCGCCGCAGACGCCGACATCAAGCTTTCCGTTTCCGCCACCACCCGCCCCCCTCGTCCGGGAGAGGAAGACGGCGTGCACTATCATTTCGTCAGCGATGCCAAGTTCGATGCGATGGTGGAGGAAGACGATTTTTACGAGTGGGCCGAGGTTTTCGGCTATCGCTATGGCACACCGAAAGGCCACATCCGCGAAGGGCTGAAAGAGGGGCAGGATTATCTGTTCGATATCGACTGGCAAGGCACACAGCAGCTTTATCAAAAGGACCAACAGGACGTCGTCAGCGTCTTCATCCTCCCGCCGAGCCTCGCCGAATTGCGCCGCCGTCTCGAAGAGCGCGCGCAGGACAGCGACGATGTGATCGACGGACGGATGGAGCGGGCCCGCGCGGAAATCAGCCACTGGGCGGAATATGACTACGTGGTCATCAACGACAATGTCGATGAATGTTTCGACCGGGTCCGCGAAGTGCTCGACGCGGAACGCATGCGGCGCACACGCCAGACCGGGCTGATCCCATTCGTGCGGGAATTGATGGGTTAGGGTTCCTCGGCTTCAATCGTTATGAGCTCGTTCAGCGACTCTATGCTTTGACGCGCGATCATATCCCACTCGGCCGATCCCTTGCCGCCCTGCTGAAAGTCGTCTCGGGATTTGCCTGTCGGCGCCAGGTCCTCAAGCCAGATGATGAGCAATTCCGAGCGCGCATCGCCATCGGGAATATGCACAGAGCGATGCCACACATAATCCTGAGGAACGGGAAAGCCAGCCTGGTCCGCCAGCGTTTTTGCGCGATAACCGTCCGTCCCTGGTTTTCCGTTCGGGAACAACCACCACACTCGTCCGGGTTCGACATCGGTAAAGAAGTCGAACCCGCCAATCGTAGTCCGATGCTCAGCGCTGGAATAATCGTACTGCCAATCGACTCCCGGCAAGACCGATTCAAACTGGAACAACAAGGTCGACCGCGGGGACCCGTCAGGCCACCGACGCCCGAAAACGTGTTGTTCTACCGCCGCCGTACCATAGAGCGTAAATTTCTGGCCGCCGACATATTCTAGTGACGGGTCGACGACTATGCGCGCAGCAGGGGAGAAAGGCGACAGCAGCACATTGTCCGAAACTTCGCGTGCAAGACCGGTGAATACTGCTGCAGTGGTATGCCGCTCTGGCGAATTCCAATAATAGGCGAACGCGCCGCAAGCGAGAACGATCGTTAGACCGAGAGTGCTGAAAAGGATCAATTTTCGCACTGGGACTTCCCGCTTGAAGTGTCGAAACTCAGTGAGTTAATACACCAATACACCTGTGGTGCAAGATCCAAAGATGAACGAGAAATCGGGCCGGAGGAAAATGCGGTAAATACCGCTCTGAGGCTTGTGTCTCGGACCTGCGTGGCATCGGGTGAGCGATGGCTAAATCGCGCGTACTCACGCTGCCGTTAGAATGGACGAATGCCGCCTATATTGGACCTCGGCCGAGGGCGTACCATGCATCCAGCGCAGTGTCGAAATTGGCCTGCATCGGGCGTTGAGTCGTATTTTCATAAAGATCCGCGGGGCTGCACTGGAGTGATCATTCGCATCCGATCGGCTGCAAGGTCTGTGACGACAAGTATAATTCAGTCGTCGACCTTGAATTGCCAGTTTTCACCGCTGCCTTGGGCCGCCAGCATCATCGGAAACGACGCCGCGAGACCAGCGACTGGAACGCTGCAAGCAAGTCGGCGTGGTACGTTGGCGAGCCTGCTGGACCTTCTCCAAAAGGTCGCCTGAGCACGGATTCGATCGATTTACTCGCCGGAGTTACATACTAACTGATAGGCCCTATCCGGCGGGGTCGTTGAATTGCCCGGGCAGAAACGCGTTCACCACACCGCCGTCGACCGTCACGGTGTCGCCGACCACATAATCGCCCGCGCGGCTGCAAAGATAGATCGCTGCGGCAGCCATGTCCTCCTTCGTGCCGATCCGCTTGGCCGGGATCATTGAGGCGCTGGCGTCCGGGGCATTCTTCGCAGCCTTGTTCATCTCGCTAGCGAAGGCACCGGGCGCTATCGAGGTGACGATTATATTGTCCTGGATCAGCCGCGCCGCCATCCGCCGGGTCAATTGGATCACGCCCGCTTTCGATGCCTGGTAGGCGTAGGTTTCCCACGGATTGATCTTTTGCCCGTCGATGGAAGAGACATGGATCACCTTCGCTGGGTGATCGCCCTTCCCTCCTGCAACCAGAAGATCATGCAGCTTCTGTGTCAGGAAGAACGGCGTCTTCACGTTGAGGTCCATCGTCCGGTGCCAGCCGGCCTCGTTGAATTCGAGATAGGGTTGGCCCCACGCGGCGCCAGCGTTGTTGATCAATATGTCGAGCTTGTCCTCGCGCTTCGCCATTTCATCAGCGAGCGATTGAATGCCGTCCATCTGGCTGAGATCTGCAGGGATGCCGAAGACCTTGTCCTCGCCGAACTCGGCAATGGTTTCCTGCATCTGCTCGACCTTGCGCGCCGAGATGTAGACGCGCGCGCACCCCGCGGCGAGCAGGCCTTCGACGAACATCTTGCCGATCCCGCGGCTGCCGCCGGTGACCAGAGCAACGCGGCCATCCAGACCGAAAAGTGATTGAATGTCCATGATCAATATCCGCTCAATTCAGCAACACGGTTGGCGTGGAAATAGGCATCGCCAAGGAATTCCTGCAGCGCTCGATCGCGCTTCATGTAAAGGCCGATATCGTATTCATCGGTCATTCCGATGCCGCCATGCATCTGGACGCCTTCCTTGACCGCGAGGCCCGCAGCCTTGGCGACCTTGGCCTTGGCGACCGAACTCATCAGTTCGGCACTTTCGGCACCCGCGTCGAGCAGCTGCTGCGTCTTGATTACGACGGCCCGCGCAATTTCGACCTCAGAATAGAGGTGGCTGGCACGGTGCTGCAGCGCCTGGAATTCGCCGATAAGTCGGCCGAACTGTTTGCGCTGCTTTAGGTAATCGACGGTCATGTCCATGGCCCCGCTGGCCACGCCCACTCCCTCTGCCGCTGCGCCGACACGGCCTGCGGTCAGCACGGCGTTGAGGATATCGCGTCCGCCATTGACTTCCCCGATCACCGCATCGCCGTCCAGTTCGACCCCGTCGAACTTGATATGCGAGGCGACCGAGCTGTCGACGAGCCGGACCGCATCCTGTGTCATGTTGGCGGCGTCTTTCGGGACGGCGAACAACGTAATGCCATCCTCGTCCTCGTCCGATCCGCTGGTGCGCGCGGCAACAACGATCATGTCGGCGCTCGCCCCTTGGATCACGAAGCTTTTGGAGCCGGTCAGCTTGAAGCCGTTGCCCGATTTTTCGGCCTTGGTCGCAATCCTGCCAGGACGGTGTTTGGCCGTTTCGTCGATTGCAACTGCGAACACGCTCTCGCCTTCGATCAGGCCTGGCAAGTAACGCCCACGCAAATCATCGCTGCCGTGCTTGAGCGCAGTCGCGGCTAGAACGGAGGATGTAAGAAAAGGCGACGGGGTAAGGTTGCGCCCGATCTCTCCGAGCACGATGCCCGCTTCGACATGGCCCATTCCCAGGCCGCCATCGTCTTCAGCGACGAGCATTCCGGTGAAGCCCATTTCCGCCATCTGCTTCCAGAGTGCGTGGCCGAAGCCGTCCGGGCAATCCCGGTCGCGCCAGTGACGCAGCTGTTTCTGGATATTGCCTTCTTCGGCCATGAAACCGCTAGCGGTATCGGCGAGCATCGCCTGATCGTCGTCGTGATAAAGGGGCATGTCGCGCCTTGTCCTCTCTGATTATGTAATTTTTAGGGCCGCTCCCGATTTTTCGAGAGCGGCCCGGTAATATGCTTCGCGGAGTCAGGAACCCGGCA
Source organism: Erythrobacter ani (assembly GCF_019204025.1). Lineage (GTDB taxonomy): Bacteria > Pseudomonadota > Alphaproteobacteria > Sphingomonadales > Sphingomonadaceae > Erythrobacter > Erythrobacter ani. The sequence goes on along the minus strand of NZ_JAGSPB010000002.1, from coordinate 279,352 downwards.
GGTCGAGAATACGCTTCGAAATCACGTTGAGCATGACTTCCGAGGTACCGCCCTCGATCGAGTTCGCTTTGGTGCGCAGCCAGTTGCGCGATGGCTTACCGCCGCTCGTCTGCTCGCTTTCCCATTCGAGAGCGCGGCTTCCGCCTGCCGACATCATGAGTTCGTGGCGGCGCTTGTTCAGTTCGGTGCCGACATATTTCATCATGTTCGGCTGTGCCGGGTGCGCCTTTCCGACCTTGATCTCGTCGAGGAATTTCTCGCCCATCGCACCATAAGCCAGCGCGTCGACATCGAACATTGCGAGCTCGGCGCGCATTACCGGATCAAGCTCGTCGCCCGTCTTTGCAGCATGGCGTGTCATGGCCGCGCCGATTGCGCTGGTGCGGTCACCCCCGCCAGCGCCCGAAATCATTTCGCGCTCATGGCCCAGGAGATATTTCGCCACGTCCCAGCCACGGTTGATCTCACCAACATAGGCCGGGATGCCCTCGCCATAGCTCTTGGGTACTTTCACATCGTCGAAGAATGTTTCGCAGAACGGCGAATTTCCGCTGATTAGCTTAATCGGCTTGGTCGAGCAGCCTTCGGTCTCCATGTCGAACAGCATGAAGGTGATGCCCTGATACTTGTTCGTCTTGTCGGTGCGGACGAGGCAGAAAATCCAGTCGCACTCATCGGCGTAAGAGGTCCAGACTTTCTGGCCGTTGACGACCCAGTGATCGCCCTTGTCTTCACCGAATGTCTGCAAGGACACGAGATCGCTTCCCGAACCCGGCTCCGAATAGCCCTGACACCAGCGAATCTCGCCGCGCGCAATCTGGCCGAGAAAATGCTTCTTCTGTTCCTCGGTGCCGAAATGAAGCAGCGCCGGGCCGAGCATCCAGATGCCGAAAGAGCTGAGCGGCGGGCGCGCATTGATGCGGCTCATTTCCTGACGAAGAACTTTGGCCTGCGCCGGGTCGAGACCGGCACCGCCATAGTCCTTCGGCCAGGCCGGAACGGTGTAGCCCTTGTCCCGGCAGGCCTCGAACCAAGCCTTTTGCGCGTCGCTCTTGAAGGTCGCGTTGCGTCCGCCCCAATACACGTCTTCCTCATCGCGTACCGGCTCGCGCATTTCTTGCGGGCAGTTGGCTTCTAACCATTCACGGGTTTCTGCGCGGAAGCTTTCCAGATCGGACATCACCGACTCTCCTGTTTGATCTCTCGGTTAACGCTTACGTTATGGGAATTCGCACAGGCCCTGCAAGCGCGGATTTGGTAGCCATAGCGCGGCTCCCCATGCCGTAGCGTCAGCCGGTTTACGTTGACGGGATATTCATGGCGCTTAGGCTGGGCGGCACGAATTGGGAGGATTGTATGATCGGATTCGGCGTGAGGCTGACGGCGCAGGGGCTGCGTTAATGGGCCTTGTGAAAGGCAAATTGCCAATGCGCCTGAAGCTGATCCACGGCTTCGGCGCGGTCGCTTTTGGCGTCAAGGATATCGGTTTCCAATTCTTCCTGCTGTTCTTCTACAGCCAGGTTCTCGGCATGGAAGCATCGCTGGTGAGCCTCGCGCTGCTTTGCGCGCTCCTGATTGACGCGGTGGTCGATCCAATCCTCGGCAACTTGTCCGATCGGACATACACCAAGTGGGGCAGGCGCTTGCCGTGGCTTTATGCAGCGCCGATCCCCTTGGCCATTGCGTGGGTCTTGATGTGGACGCCGCCAGGCGGTGAAGCGCCGACATTCTGGGGATTGCTGTCTATCGCAGTGGTCGTCAGGGTCCTCTTGTCGGCCTGCGAGGTTCCGTCCATCTCGCTGCTGCCTGAAATCACGAGCGATTACGACGAGCGGACAACGCTGTTTCGGTTCCGCTACATCTCTGGCTGGCTCGGCGGAATTTTGATGATGGTGCTCGCCTACACCGTTTTTATGCCCGGCGAGGGCGGTTTGCTCAACCGCGATGGATATGTCGGATGGGCGATCACCGGGGGCGGCCTGATCATCTTATCGGTCATGGGATCCGCCCTTGGGCAGCACAAACTGGTCGCGCATCTGCCCGCGACCAAACCCGAACCCTTCACGATCCGTGCATGCTTTGCAGAAATCGTCGAAGCCTTCCGCGAGCGTGCCTTCCTGATTTTCGCCGCCGGTGGGCTGGCCGCCTATGTCAACCAAGGCCTCACCTTCTCGCTCACCAACTACCTGACGCTCTATGTATGGAGGCTGGACACCGCACAGATGCCACTGCTGCCCGAAGGTGTGACTGCGCTGAGCCTTTATCCGCTCGCCCTGTTTCTGTCGGCCATCCTCATGTTCTTCGTCGTCGGGCCGATGCACAAGCATCTCGGCAAACCCAAAAGTGCCGCAGTGTCCGCGCTCGGAACGGCACTGGTCACTTTGGCACCGTACCTCGCGCTTTATGCCGGTTTTTGGCCTCCACTCGACACCGCCTTGTCGGGGCTCATGCTGCTCTCTCTACTGATCGTCGGCAACATGCTCGGCATCGTGGTGCTTATTTCCGCCAGTTCGATGATCGCGGAAATCGTCGAGGCTTATCTCGAGCGCACAGGCAGGCGCGCAGAAGGCGCGTTCTATTCAGGCAACTGGCTGATCCAGAAATGCGCGACCGGCCTCGGCATTTTCCTGACCGGCCAAGTGCTGTCCGCCATCGACTTCGCGAGGGACGCTGCGCCCGGTGAAGTGCCGGCGAGCACGATCACCGAGCTCATCATCTTCTACACGCTCGCAACAACCATTCTCATGGCCATCGCCGCTTATTGGCTCGGTCGTTTCCCGATCAAGCGGGAGGATCACGAGGCGCGCGTCGCCGCACTCGCCGCGCGGCAGACCGCATGAGCCGACAGCCATAAATGAGAGCTTGGCGCGGCCATACGCCTCTGCCACGGTTGTTCTAACAGATTCGATTGCAATTCAGGACTAGAGAGGAAAACCCCCATGGATTTTCAACCCACCGAACGCCAGGTCTATTGGCGCGACCGCGTGCGCGACTTCATCGAAACGCATGTCCGCCCGAACATGGACACCTACAAACAGCAAGACGCCGAAGGCGACCGCTGGAAGGTGATCCAGATCATCGAGGACAAGAAGAAACTCGCCAAGGAAGCGGGTATCTGGAACCTGTTCATGCCGCCGCGCAATGAGAGCCACCACCACGTCGACGACACCTTCGAATTCGAGGGTCCGGGTCTCACCAACCTCGAATACGCGCTGTGCGCAGAGGAAATGGGCCGCATCGGCTGGGCGAGCGAGGTCTTCAATTGCTCCGCGCCGGACACCGGCAACATGGAAGTGTTCCACCGCTACGGCACGCGCGAACAGAAAGAACAATGGCTGAAACCGATCATGAACGGCGAAATCCGCAGTGCCTTCCTGATGACCGAGCCTTTCACCGCAAGCTCCGATGCGACAAACATCGAAACCCGTATCGAACGCGATGGCGACGAATACGTCATCAATGGCCGTAAATGGTGGTCATCTGGCTTGGGTGATCCGCGCTGCAAAGTCTCCATCGTGATGGGCAAGACTGACTTTTCCGCCGGTCGCCACGCGCAGCAGAGCATGCTGCTGATGCCCAATGACGCACCGGGCGTGAACATCATCCGTCACCTGCCGGTATTCGGCTATGACGATGCGCCGCACGGTCATATGGAAGTCGAAATGAAGGATGTCCGCGTGCCCGTCACAAACATGCTGCTGGGCGAAGGTCGCGGTTTCGAGATTGCGCAGGGTCGCCTCGGCCCGGGCCGTATCCACCATTGCATGCGCACGATCGGCGTAGCCGAAGAAGCGCTGGCGAAGATGTGCAAGCGTCTTCAGGAACGCGAAGCCTTCGGCAAGCCGATCTACAAGCATTCCGTCTGGGAAGAGCGAGTCGCGCGCGCGCGTATCGATATCGACATGACCCGCCTGCTCTGCCTGAAAGCGGCAGACATGATGGACAAGGTCGGCAACAAATCGGCCAAGCAGGAAATCGCCATGATCAAGGTTCAGGCGCCGAACATGGCCCTCAAGATCATCGACGACGCGATCCAGGCTCATGGCGGCGGCGGTGTGTCGAACGATTACGGTCTTGCCAATGCGTATGCCCATCAGCGGACGCTCAGGCTCGCCGATGGTCCCGACGAAGTCCATGCCCGTTCGATCGCGCGAATGGAGTTTGGCAAGCATATCCCCGAAGCGGGTCCGACTGCCAATGCCCTTCGCGGTGACAGCGGAAGGGCGGCCAATGATAGCGGCAATCTGAGCTCGGGCGACATGGGCGCTACGCGCTAAGCGCGGACGCGGTAGAGGAGAGGCCGAAAATGGCAAAAGCAGCAATCCTGGAAACTCCGGGTGAAGGACTTGTGATCGGCGAAATCGATGTCGCCGATCCGATGCCGCACGAAGTCCTGATCGACACCAAGGCCTGCGGCCTCTGCCATTCGGACCTGCACTTCATCGACGGTGCTTATCCGCATCCCCTGCCCTGCATTCCCGGGCACGAAGCGGCGGGCATCGTGAAAGCTGTCGGTTCGGAAGTAAGAACGGTGAAGCCGGGCGATCATGTCGTCTCCTGCCTCAGCGCGTTTTGCGGCCACTGCGAGTTCTGCGTGACCGGCCGCATGGCGCTTTGTCTCGGCGCGGACACCCGGCGCGGCAAGGGCGATGTGCCGCGCATGACGCGCTCCCGCGGTTCGGGAGAGAGCGAACCGGTAAATCAGATGCTCAACCTCTCGGCCCTATCCGAGCAGATGCTGATCCATGAACACGCCTGCGTTTCGATCGACAAGGACATGCCGTTCGATCGGGCTGCTATCATCGGATGCGCGGTTACGACCGGCGCAGGCACTATCTTCAATGCGTGCAATGTCACGCCGGGTCAGTCGGTTGCCGTGATCGGTTGCGGCGGAGTCGGGCTTGCTGCGATCAACGCTGCGAAAATTGCAGGTGCAGGCAAGGTGATCGCCGCCGATCCGCTTCCTGAAAAGCGTGCTCTGGCAGAAGCACTGGGCGCCACCCACACCGTGGATGCATTGGCGGACGATGCCGCCAACCAGATTATGGCGATTTCCGGCGGCGGTGTCGATTTCGGTATCGAGGCAGTGGGCCGTCAGGCGGCAGCGGACCTTGCTGTGGCATCGCTGCGCCGCGGCGGAACCGCCGTCATTCTCGGCATGATGCCGCTCGATTGCAAAGTGGGGCTGTCGGCGATGGACCTGCTGGGCGGGAAGAAACTCATGGGAGCGATCATGGGGATGAACCATTTCCCGGTCGACCTCCCCCGCCTCGTTGATTTCTACATGCGCGGGCTGCTCGATCTCGACACGATTATCGCCGAGCGTATCGGCCTTGAGGACGTCAACGCCGGCTTCGACAAGATGCGTGAGGGGCATTCGGCACGCAGCGTGGTGGTGTTCGACTGATGGCTACCGACAACGCACCCCAGATCGATTTCGACAAGGAAATGGTCGGTACGGTCGAAGTGACCGACAAGGACAAGCTGGACCTCGGCAAGCTGACCGACTGGTTCGAAGCCAATGTCGAAGGTTTCGCCGGCCCGATCAACTATACCAAGTTCAAAGGCGGACAATCGAACCCGACCTACAAGATCGAAACACCTCAGGCGAATTACGTCCTGCGCCGCCAGCCATTCGGAAAACTGTTGCCGAGCGCGCACGCGGTAGACCGTGAATACAAGGCGATGACGGGGCTCTATCCAACAGGTTTTCCTGTGCCGCGCACATACGGCCTGTGTGAAGACCCTGAAGTCCTTGGTTCGAAATTCTTCGTCATGAGCATGGCGGACGGGCGCAGCCTGTGGAACGGTGCCCTTCCGGACTGCTCGCCCGAAGAGCGGCGCGAGCTTTACAATTCGCTCATCGACACGATGGCCGATTTGCATCTGAACAAGCCGAATGAAATTGGTCTCGGCGATTTCGGCAAGCCGATGGATTATTGCGCCCGCCAGATCGCTCGCTGGTCGAAACAGTATAAGCTGTCAGAAACAGAGCATATGCCGGAAATGGAACGGCTGATCGAATGGCTGCCTGAAACCATTCCGCCGCAGCATGAAAGCAGCGTCGTGCACGGCGATTACAGGCTGGACAACGTGATCTTCCACAAGCAGGAAAACCGCATCATCGCCGTGCTCGATTGGGAGCTATCGACCCTCGGCGATCCGATCGCGGATTTCAGCTACCTGATGCTCAACTGGTTCCAGCCTGCCGACGGACGAGCCGGTCTGTTGGGCCTAGATCTCGGCGCTCTCGGAATTCCGTCGGTCGAGCAGGCGGTGGAACGTTATGTCGCACGCACCGGCTATCCCGTACCTCCGATGGACTGGTATTTCGCATACAACCTGTTCCGGCTCGCCGGCATCATGCAGGGTATCAAAAAACGCGTGATCGATGGCACGGCGTCGTCGGCTCATGCGAAATCCATGAGCGGACGGGTGAACCAGCTGGTCGATCGGGCGGCGGAATTTGCCCGTGCGGCGGGCATGCCCGGTTGATCTTCAGAATGATGTGCTGAAGGTTACGATAGCTCCCATGTCATCGGGTGCCGCGGCGAAATGCCCTGGCTCAATCCGGTAAAAAGCACTTGCGCGGGCATATCCGAAGAGCAGCGGTCCGCCCCATGTTAGCTCACTCATGAGTTCGCGTCCCTCTGGCGAAAGCGAGAGTCTCTGGCGTCCGATGATCGGCCTTTCGCTGGCGTAGTCATAGGCCACCGGCAGGTCGAGATCGAGCCCTCCGCCGCTGACCCGCAATGGTTGGCTCACTCTTAACCCGACCGTGTCATTTACAGTAAAGTTGCCAGTGCGGGAAAGGTCGATGGACCAGGCTTCTGAAATTAGCTGCGATCCACCACCAATCAACGCGCCACCCCGCGGCCGGGTCATGCCTCCCCTGAAAGCCATCCCAGCCCGCCACTTGCGTCCCATCCGTTGCACGATATCGGCGTCGAGATAAAGCGTGTCCGCGCCCGCGAGACCCAAGGCTGAATTGAAGTGACCGCCCAGAAGCGTCTCTTTTTCGGAAAGCCACGTCAGCCCAATCGCCGTGCCTGTCTCACCGAAGTCTCGATCGGCAGCGAGGCTGAAAGTGGTCGTTCGCCGCCTTTCGCGCACACCGTAGACCACATCGTTCGATCGGCGATTGTCTCCCAACCACGCGCGCCCGCTTTCAGCGGCGAAAGTCACACCCCAATTGCCGAACACCTGCCGCGCAGCGAACGAAACATCGGTGCTGGTGAGAAAACCTGTATCCGCTCCGGCGCGCGGAGCCACGGCAAATGCCGGACGTTCCGCCCCTTGGAGCTGACCAACCAGCCCTCGTGCGCCCTGCGCAATTCCGAAACCCAGTTGCATGTCAGGAGAGACGCGCGCGGCCACTCTTGCGGCCAGCACCCGCGCGCCCTGCGCCTCTTCCGGCGTCAATTGCAGCTCGCTCGACCATCCGATCCCACCGCCGCGCGGCCCCTCGGCAATGGTCACAGCGAAGGACAAGCTATCTCCGTCCGTTGCACGTGTGATTCCTCCGGCTTCAACCGCGCGGCGCAGACGTTGGACCTGCGCCGCGTTCGCAGCATCATGCCCGAGTTCGACGTCATAGGCTCGGCGGTACTTATCGAGGACAACGGTATCGATCGAAACGTACGACAGCGCATCACCCATGGCCGCGGACCCGAGGCCGAAACTTTCGCCAAGCGCAAGCACATTTCCGGACCCGGCGACCGTGGTCGCACCTGAAGGTTCGAAGGCCGCCGCGATGTCCAGAATGCCGGTTCCGAACACTGGGTCAGCACCGACTTCGCCAGCGTCGCGCGCAGTGTCGAACAGAATTTCGACGATTTCCGCTCCGGTGAGATTGGGAAAGGCCTGCGCCAAAATTGCGACCGCGCCTGCAACCTGCGGAGCGGCGAAACTCGTGCCGGAAAAGAGAGTGACGAACTGCTGCCCGTCTATGGTTTCGACGAAGATCTCACCGTCATCGTAAACGCAGCAAATCCGTTCGCCGAGAGCCGAGATGAACGAAGTGGAGAAATCGCCCGCCCGGTTGCTGAAGCTGGAGAATGCACCCTGATCGTCGACCGAACCGACGATGATAACGTTACCGCCACCCGCCTGCCGAATACCAGCGGCGAAAGGATCAGGCTGGTCGGGGTCGATATCAGGATCACCACCAGCGCCTCCGTTTCCGGCGGCGACGACCACGACGACGCCTGCGCTCGCAGCGCGCGCGACGGCATCCAGCACGCTTTGCGACGTCGGCCCGCCGCCAAGGCTCAGATTGACCACGGTAGCGCCTGCTCTGACGGCGAGATCGATACCCGTGGCAATATCGGCACTTGAGAAATTGCAGCCCAATGTCGGGTCATCTGGCGTGTCGACGCCGCATGATCCCGGATCATCTGCACGCACGGCGAGGATCTGCGCATCGAATGCCGTGCCGACGACGCCGGAATTGTTCCGCGCCGCAGCCGCGACGAGAGCCACGTTCGTCCCGTGATCGTCGAGCGGATCGATACCGCGATCGGCCACGATGTCGGTGGAAAGGGGATGGATGCGGCCCGCGAACTCCGGGCTGTCGCTATCTATGCCCGTATCGATCACTGCGATGATTTCACCGCTGCCTGTCGCGCCCTCTCGCCATGCGGTGTCGGCTCCGTGAAAGACAGGTCCATTGGATCGCCTGAACTCCGCCGTATCAAAATCCACCGGCGGAGGAGGTGGCGGTGGAGACGGAGGAGGAGGCGGCGGCGGGGCAGGAGCGGGGAGCGAAGCGATCGGCGCACCGGAAGAAGGCCCTCCGCCGCCGCAGGCACTGAGCAAGGCGCACAGGGCGGCAGACGCCCCGAGCTTTCGAACAGGTGCGCGCTTGATCCGGACGAAGGCACCAACCTTGTCCGCAGACCTTGCTGCCGGGGGGTTCTCCATAATTGCGACCTCGAATAAGATTCCCCTAGTGCCCTAGGCATAGGATGGAAAACTTAACGTAAGCAACACGTACCTTGAGGCGGGCAAATTTGCTTATCGCCTTGTGGCAAGCACGTTCCGCAGCTAGCAGCGCTTCAGATCGAAATCCCTTCTTTCGCAAGAGGCACCATGACCGAGACACTCATCGCCGACATCGAGACCGCTTGGGAAAACCGCGCAGATGTAACTCCGGGCAGCGAAGTGCGTCACCCGGTCGCCGAAGCGCTGGCGATGCTCGACAGCGGCGAGGCCCGCGTCGCCGAACCGGACGGGAATGGCGGTTGGCGGGTCAATCAATGGCTTAAGAAGGCGGTGCTCCTGTCTTTCCGGCTCAAGGACAACCGAGTAGTCGAAGGGGGATCAGCAGGCGATCCCGCATTCGACAAGGTGCCGACGAAGTTTGCCGGTTGGGGAGACAACCGGTTTCGCGAGGCCGGCTTTCGTGTCGTTCCCGGTGCGGTCGTGCGCCGCGGCAGCTTCATCGGCAAAGGCGCAGTTTTGATGCCGAGCTTCGTCAATATCGGTGCTTATGTCGGTGAAGGGACAATGGTCGACACCTGGGCGACGGTGGGATCGTGCGCCCAGATCGGCAAGAACGTGCACCTTTCCGGCGGTGCGGGCATTGGTGGGGTGCTGGAACCTTTGCAGGCTGAGCCCGTCATCATCGGCGACGGCGCCTTCATCGGAGCGCGCAGCGAAGTAGCAGAAGGCGTTCGCGTGGGCGAAGGGGCGGTGCTTTCCATGGGCGTTTATCTCGGCGCATCGACCAAGATCGTCGACCGGGCGACTGGCGAGATCCATATGGGCGAAGTTCCGCCGTATGCGGTGGTTGTTCCAGGCGCGCTGCCTGGCAAGCCGCTACCCGATGGATCGACCGGACCATCGCTTTATTGCGCAGTGATCGTCAAGACGGTCGATGCGCAGACACGTTCGAAGACCGGCATCAACGAGCTGCTTCGCGACTGATTTTTTTCGCCTGTTGACGAACGGGCTTTCAGGCCGGGCCACGCTCGGCTATATCGTTTCAAACGGAGTTCACATGGCACACGAAGACGATAACGGAATCCACATCGAAGACGACGACGCGCGCGGTGCGCACACAACTGGCATCATGCGCTATGTCCTCGGCATAAGCCTGTTGCTCGCGATCATCGCCATGAGCGTCATCTGGATTGTTCCAGCGCTTACGGGTTCTGCCAACTGACGCCAGCTCTTCCGGAACCTCAGGGCCGGTTTGGTCATTAATCTCCTGAAATCAATCAGGAGATTAATCATGAGCAATTCCAACAGTTTCCAGACCAACCAATATGTGAAGTGGAACTGGGGCAACGGCGAAGGCAAGGGCCAGATTACCGAACGGTTCGAACGTGAGGTAACCCGTACGCTTCAAGGCACCGAAGTCACCAAGGACGGTGACGAGGACAATCCCGCCTACCTCATCAAGCAGGAAGATGGCGACGAAGTGCTCAAGCGCGGCAGCGAGCTTGAGGCCCAGGACTGATGCCCGAGGCAAAGAGCAAGGCGCAGCAGCAGGCTGCGGGAGCGGCGCTCTCGGCAAAACGCGGCGAAACCGACAAATCGGACCTTCAGGGTGCCTCGGTCGCAATGTACGAAAGTATGAGCGAGGATGAGCTGGAAGCGATGGCCTCCACCTCACGCGAGGATCTGCCCGAAACGGCCGGCGAAGACTGATTGTCTAGCAAGCGCGCGGAGAGCTTACCTCCCCGCGCGCATCGCGCCTGCTGAAATCATTCGCTGCTGGGTAGCAGGCTTTCGATCGGAGCCCGATCTACCACCCGCGCCGAGTATCGCTCGGCATCCCGCAGTACGCGGATCGCATTGCGGCTCGATATCAGCTCAAGCTCGACCTGCGAGTAACCGCGCCGCGCCAGCTCTGCAAACAGTGCTGGATAGCCGGTCACATCCTCCATACCGATAGGGCCGGTTGGCATGCCGTCGTAATCGGCACCGATGCCAATATACTCGACGCCTGCAATCTGTTTGATGTGGTCGATGTGGTCGGCCATGTGACTGATTATGGTCTGCGGTTCCGGATTGCTTGCGTCCCATTCCGCCATGGCAGCCGAAACGACGTCTGGCTGACCAAGATAGAGCGAATTTTGCCGAGCCTCCTCTGCCTGCCGCTCAGCATACCACTGACGCCGTTCATCGTTGAGGAAACCGGGCAGGCCCACAACCATCACAATGCCGCCGTTTTCCGGCAGCCGTGCCAGAACGCTGTCGGGGACGTTACGCGCATGACCGTTGACGGCGCGCGCTCCCGAGTGGCTGAAGATCACCGGCGCCTCCGCCACGTCGAGCGCATCCATCATTGCTTCCTCGCTGACATGGCTGAGATCCACCAGCATGCCGATCCGGTTCATCTCGCGGATGACGTCCTTGCCGAAATCGGAAAGGCCGCCGTGCTCCGGTTCATCGGTTGCGCTGTCCGCCCACGGTGTGTTGGCGGAATGGGTGATCGTCATATAGCGCGCGCCCAGCGTGTACATCTGGCGGAGCACCGCCAGGCTGGATCCGATCGAATGGCCACCTTCCATACCCAGGAGTGAGGCGATCTTGCCATCTGCCATCGCGCTTTCGACCTGATCAGCCGTTTCGGCGTATGCGAGACTTCCCGGGTGGCGCGCGATCAATCGCTTCATCACATCGATCTGTTCCATCGTCATCTGCACCGCCTCCGGCTCAGACAGGCTGACGGGAACGTAGACTGACCAGTATTGAGCACCGACCTTTCCTGCTGCCAAGCGTATCAGGTCGGTATGCATCGCCCTACCTTCCGGATGGGTTGATCCGGTGCCCGTCGTGTCGAAGAAATCGAGATTGTTGATCTGGTTGTCGAACCGAGAGCGGAGCTGGATCGGAACATCGTTGTGACCGTCGAAAACGGGGGCAGCGTCGAGCACGGCATTGGCGGTCACCACCGCCGGATCCGTCTCGGCCGCCGGGGCGGCATCTTCGGCGACGTCTTGCGCAGCTGCGGGGCTGGCGAGCGCGATGGCGATGGCCGCCAGGGACAGATTGAGCGGAGAAATGGCGCGATATTGCATCTTCGGTGAAACTCCCGGTAACTGCCCGCAACAAAAGGGGCATTACATGATGGCGACTGATAGCGCGGACGAGCTGATCGAACAATTGCAGCTTGCACCGCATCCCGAGGGAGGCTGGTACCGCGAAACCTACCGCGCAGAACCGGACGCGTCGGGCCGATCGCGTGGGACCGCCATTCTCTTCTTGCTCAAATCCGGCGAGAACTCGCATTGGCACAGGGTGGATGCGGATGAGCTCTGGATCTGGCAGGCTGGCGATCCGCTTGAACTGATGATCTCGGCTACGGATGGCGGGCCGGTACGCAGCGCTACGCTTGGCGGTGATGTCCCCACAGGGGAGGTCTTGCAGAGCGTCGTCGCCAAGGGGGCATGGCAGGCGGCACGTCCAGCAGCGCCGAATATCGATGCCGCAGGTTTTACCCTCGCCTCCTGCGTCGTCGTACCGGGTTTTGACTTCGCCGGTTTCGAACTTGCCCCTGCAAATTGGGAGCCGGGCGCATGATCAAGCTGGTGCTTCGCGCGCTGCTCTCGCTGTTTTACGCCTATGCAGGCTATGCACACCTCGTTCGGCCCGAACCCTTTCTTGCGATAACCCCCGTCTGGGTGCCCTACCCCGATGCGGTAATCTGGTGGACGGGATTGGCTGAAATTGCCGGAGCGGTAGGACTGCTCCAGCCCTTTTCGCGCAAACTGCGACAGGCGGCGGGCGTTGGGCTGGCACTTTATGCCCTGTGCGTCTGGCCTGCTAACATCCATCATTTCGCGATGGACATGGCCAGCGAAAGCGGCGGGTTAGGACTTGTCTATCACGTGCCGCGCATGATCGCGCAGCCGGTGCTGATCTGGCTCGCGCTCTGGACAGGTGAGGCGATCGGGCAGAGACCGGCAACATCACCGTGACGGCTCGGAATGCGATCACTTCACTTCTTGCTGAGCGCGGGTCGGGCAAGACAATTTGCCCGAGCGAGGCGGCGCGAAAGCTGGCCGGTGAGCATAGGGATTGGCGTGCACACATGGACGCAGTCCACAGCGCGGTCGATGCCCTGATCGCAGCTGGTGAGGTCGAAATTGTCTGGAAGGGTGAACGAAAAGAGCAGCGGCGCGGGCCATATCGCATCGCGCGCCGCTCGCTCTAATCGTCAATTGTCAGGCGTCAGCCTTAGGTGAGGTGCTTGGACACCGCAGCAGTCATCTTGAACATCGAGATCTGCTCTTTGCCGATAACGGCACCCAATTTGTCGTCCGGGTTGATCTGACGCTTGTCCTTCGAATCCTGAAGATCATTCGCCTTGATATATTCCCAGACTTTCGAGGTGACCTGAGCGCGCGTCATCGGGCCTTTGCCGATTACGTTCTCGAGTTGACCCGAAAGTTGCACCGGTTTCTGCAGTGCGTTGGTCTTGCCAGCCATGGTATTTTCTCCCTTTTAAGATGGCGGATTAGTCAGTTTCTTCTTCATCCCACACCACTTCATCGTCGGCTTCGATGCCGGTGAATGGTGCGGTCAGAACAGCGCAGGCGGTTATGCTTCCCTTGATCGAGGCTATGAGATCCTCGCGGCTCGCGCCGGGCATAAGGGTCAGCGGAAGGTCGGTAGCGAAAAGCTGGAAAACGTAGTGGCGCGTCTCGCCAACAGGCGGATCTGGCAGGAGCCACTCGGAATTGCCCTGTGCGTTCTTCCCGCTGCGAGGCGGAACCTCGCCTTCGAGCAGCTTTCCGCGTTGCCCAGCGAGGCCCCAAACTAGCCAATGGCACTGCGGCTTTTCGCTGTCGCTGGCCGCGTCCTCGACGATCAGCACAAGCTCCTGCGAACCGGGAGGCGGCGCGCTCCATTCCAGGGGCGGTGCGACGGCGTCTTCTTCCTTCGCTGTGAAACACGGATCGAGTTCTTCCCCGGCGTCGAACGCAGGGCTGGTGAGTGCAAAACCACCACGCCCGATGGAACGCGCATCGCCCAGCTCCGCAATCGCGAGGCCGGAATGGCGCGCAGCAGGCGGCAGTTTGGCGCTTAGCCAGTCGGGAAGGTCAGTCATGATTCTGTCTTTCCATATTCTGATAGTTAGTCGCATCAGGGTGAGGAAACGAGGTGTGCACCCCCGATTTGCCCCGGTTTCTGCGGAAAACCCCGAGAAATCGGACGAAATTCACTCCTAAAGCCAGTGCGAAGCCGCGCCGACCTTGCCGAAGCAGACGCGTCACTGCATGTTAATGGTCTCGGTTTAAAGACCATTTCCAAGATTTTCTTTGCTTTCGGAGTCGCACCCCCATGCAAATCGGCCGTACCGCGCTTTCTGCAACCTTGGCGCTTGCCCTCGTGGCGTGCGGTGGTGGCGGCGGGTCCAGCGCTCCCCCGACAAGTGGCAATCCGGTAGTACCGGCGCCGACACCCACACCTCCTCCGACGGTTGCGGGGTGTTCGATCAGCGAGCAGCAACAGGTCGCATTCGATATCATCGATGAATGGTACCTTTTCCCAGATCTGATCGCGCAGGATGTCGACCCTGCCGACTTCACCACAACCCAAGGCTATATCGACGCACTCACCGCTCCTGCCAGGGAAGCGAACAAGGACGATTTTTTCAATTTCGTAACCGTGGCATCGGAAGAAGATGCGCTGATCCAGTCCGGCTCGACTGCCGGGTTCGGCATCCGGTTGAGCTACGACACGGTCAACAACCGCGTATTTCTGGTTGAAGCGTACGAAGCCGGCTCAGGCTTCGGTGCGGGGATGGATCGCGGAACCGAGCTGCTGGCGATCGGCACTTCGTCGGCCAGCCTTGAAACCGTTTCTTCTTTGATGGCGTCGGGCGGCCCGCAGGCCGTTGTCGATGCACTTGGACCGACGACCGCCGGTACCGCGCGGATCATCCGCTTTGCTCAGGTCGATGGCGCGGTGGTGGAAACCAACATCACCAAGACCGAATTCTCGCTCGATCCTCTTTCCGACAGATATGGCGCGCTTACTCTTGATGATGGGGGAAAGCAGGTTGGCTACATCAACCTGCGCACGTTCATCGTCGAAGATGCATCGGACCAACTGAGCGCGGCCTTTGGTCAGTTCGGATCCCAAGGTATCGATGAGGTGATCATCGACCTGCGATACAATGGGGGCGGCCTTGTGAGTGTCGCCGAAGATCTCGGAGATTTGCTGGGCCGGGATCGGGTGGGCCAGGTTTTCAGCGAGACTGTATGGCGCCCGAGCAAATCTGATCGCAACCGCACCGCTCTGTTCGAAAGTGCGAGCAATTCACTCGCACCAGCAAAGATCGCATTCATCACGACATCCGGTTCCGCTTCGGCCAGCGAACTGGTTGCCAACTCGATGCGGGCCTATTTCGCCGATACCGATATTGCGCTGATTGGCAGC
Organism: Erythrobacter ani; assembly: GCF_019204025.1. Taxonomy (GTDB): domain Bacteria; phylum Pseudomonadota; class Alphaproteobacteria; order Sphingomonadales; family Sphingomonadaceae; genus Erythrobacter; species Erythrobacter ani. The sequence goes on along the minus strand of NZ_JAGSPB010000002.1, from coordinate 263,956 downwards.
AACACGTCCGGCAAACCCGTCGGCCAGAGCGGGTTTGACGTTGAAAGCTGCGACCTGAGGTTCCGGATCGTTACGTTCAAAACGGACAATGCAAACAGCGAAGGCGAATATTTCGACGGGCTCGCGCCCTTCTTTGCCACGACCTGCCGAGCGAGCGACGATATTACCACGCCTCTAGGCGATCCCTCGGAAGCGTCGATCGCGGCAGCTCTGGATTTTCTCGGCGGGCGGACCTGTACGCCTATCAGCGGCGGGACCGGGCTCACCGTGCAAAGCGCAGGTGGTCGGGAAATGCTTCAGCCAGAGCAGCCCAGCGCAGCGCAACACGAAATTCCCGGCCTGTTCTGACCAACGCGTCCCTTCGGTGCCGAAGGTTAACAATCGTCGTTGACCACGCACTCAATCGCCGCTGCGATGACTTTCTCCGCCGGGTAGGGTTTGGCAACCAGTTTGGCATTCAGAGTACGAATGGTCTCGTCATGCCGATCGAGGTCGCCTGAATGCAGAATGTAAGGGATCGAGAGATTCTCGAGTTTGCGCGCTACAGGCAGGCACGTCGAGCCTGCGCCCAGCGAGACGTCGAGAATAGCTGCATCGATTTCATCAGCTTTGGCAATCAGATCGAGAGCTTCCGTGCATGAGGCTGCACACAGCATCGTGCAATCGTGGTCCTCTCCGCTAAACTGAAGATCCATCATGATCAGCGGTTCGTCTTCCAACACAAGCAGAGTGCACGGGCGAGGCATTATTTGGCACTCGCCGGAAAGGTTATGACAGCGTGTAAACCGCTTTCATTCCAAGTTCGCTTGATGGAGCCCCTGCCCGTGGAAAGCAGGCGGTCGACGATCGCGGTGCCCGTGCCATCTTCGATGGTGCTCGCATCGACCTTCGGGCCGCCGGTTTCTTTCCAGTCGATAAGAAGGTGGCTTTTGTCTTCGGAAAGTGCCCAGCTGACTTCGACTGTTCCACCCTCGGCCGCCCAAGCCCCGTATTTCGTGCTGTTGGCGGCAAATTCGTGCAGCACGAGCCCGACTACCGAAATTGTCGTGAACGGCATGCTCGCGCCGTTGCCACGCAGTTCGAGCCTCTGCCCGTCCTGATCATAGGGGGAGAGTACAGCGCGGATTGCGTCACCGATCGAGATGCTGCCACTCGACGCTTCATCAAGCGTGGTTTCGTACGCTCGGCCCAAGGCCTGGATGCGCGCATTGATTTCCGCCGCTTCGCTTTGAATACCGCGAACGCGGCCAGTCACATTCACGATCCCAGAAATCACCGCGAACATGTTCTTCATGCGATGTGACAGCTCCCGCGCCATCTCTTTGGCATGCTGCTCTTCCGCCCGCGAAGCACGAACATCGGAAACATCCCACTGGCTGCCGAAGAAGTAGACGAGATTTCCGTTGTCGTCGTAGATCGGTCCCAGATGGAGCGCATTCCAGAAGGTCGTGCCGTTCTTCCGGTAATTCAGAATTTCGACCACGACCACGTCTTCGGTTTCGAGTGCCTTGCGGATACGCGCGACAGATTCCTGATCAGTTTCAGGCCCTTGCAAAAACCGGCAATTGCGCCCGACAATCTCGCTTTCGGAATATCCAGTCAGCCTCCGGAACGCGCGGTTAGCGAACACGATCGGCATATCTTTGGTATGCGGATCGCACAGGCAGATCGCCATTCGTGTCTGCGCCATCGCCTGCTCAAACAGCACACCGGACGCACCGGAGAACCGGTCGCTCGTATTGCCCGCGCGAAATCGCTCGGGCGCATCGTCAAAGCGCATGGACGCTTGGTTCGCACGCGATGGATCGCGCTCGTCATCTGTATTCACGTTTACCTGCTTTCATGCCGTCCGCGTCGCCAAGAAAGAGGGGTGGCGCAGCAGCGGCGGCTAATTCATCTGTTGTTGTATCAACGGAAAAACAGGAGCGGCGTTCCAAGAAATCGGCTGGTTTGCGGTCTCTACAGCCCTTCGGGAACGGTCTCGAAACCGGGAATGCCAGCCAATTCAAACCATTGCTGTTTGCTTTTGGTGTAGCATTGAATCGTCGGTTCAAGCGACGAAGTGTCATCTAGAGTGCCGGCCTTGATAAACATTAGGCCATTGGCAGATTCGAGCCGTGTGAAAACCGGGGAACCGCATGTGTCGCAGAACTGGCGTCTCACGGTCGCCCCGCTGTCGCCTGTATCGTTGTACGTTTTGACTTCGCCTTCGATTTCCAAAGCGGATTCGTGAACACCCACGATGATCGAGAGCGCGCTTCCCGCCTGACGCTGGCAGTTCTTGCAATGGCATACCACGCACATCAGCGGGTCGGCATTCAACGAATAGCGCACTTTGCCGCAAAGGCATCCGCCTGTTTGTGTCATGGTATTCTCCCTCTCGCGCCCTGAAATTATCGCCTGATCGGCGAACAGCCGGTCTGCGGGTGCAGTCAGGGAGTATCGCCATGTCGACGATAAGCTCAATCGTCAAAATTGGCATTGCGCTCGCCGAGTGCTGTTCCAGTCATGCCTTGCGCGATGGTGGGATGAGAGGCCTGATCAGGCCGGTGCCGTTACGGCGCCCCTTCCCCTTCGAAAGGCTGCTGGCTCGTGTAGCCGCAACCGAACAAGGTCGCGTCGCCGAAAGCGACAGTGACTGTGTAGGGATATGCGCGGTCGCTCATCCCGTCACTGCAGGTCCCGGGTGTCACCGCGATCTGCACCAATTGTCCCTCCATATCGCCCGAGAAGCCCAAGCCATTGTTCCCGGCGAAGCGCTCGACCTCGAACGTCGTGCCTTCCAGATTATCAGGCGATGTATAGCGCGCTAGAAAAGTGCCTCCGTGCGGCGCGATCTCGAAACCCCAGAATGGCTCGGTCCCGACAAGCGTAATGTTGGCTTCGCTCGCAATGCTCGTGAATATCTGGCCATCTGGATCGATGTCCTGTTCCGACGAGCAGCCTGTTACGGCCAAAATGCCGCAAAAAATCATTCCGATACGTCTATGACTGGATTTCACGGCTCTTTGTCCCTTCGGTGATGTGCCGGATTAGTGCGAGGAAGTCTGAAACGCAAAAGGCGGACCAAACCCGGCCCGCCTTCGCATCTCTTATCAGTCTTGCTGCTTACTGAGGCATCAGGACCGTGTCGATCACGTGAACTAGACCGTTCGACGCTTCGACGTCGGTGGCCGTCACGGTCGACGTGCCGCCTGCTGCATCGGTCAGGACAACGGCGCCGTCCGCCACATTGGCCGTAAGCTCGCCGCCGCCAAGCGTTGTGATCGTGTATCCTTCGTCACCGGCTGCTTCGATGGCTGCGGTCAGCGTTGCGGCGTCGATCGAACCATCGACGACGTGATACTTCAGGATCTCTCCCAGCGTTTCGGTGTCGTTAGTCGTAAGCTCGGTCAGTGTTGCCTCGGGGATTTTTCCGAAGGCATCGTTGGTCGGAGCGAACACCGTGAACGGACCTTCGCCCGACAGCGCTTCGCCCAATTCGGCGGCTGTAACGGCGCTTACGAGGGTCGAGAAGCTTTCGTCGCCCTGTGCGACTTCGACGATGTTACCGGTTGCAGTCGCTTCGGCGGCTACCGCAGTGTCGTCTGCAGTCATCGCGTCATCGGTGTCGGCTTCACCGCCACAAGCTGCGAGTGCCAGTGCGATGGAAGAAACGAACGTGAGTTTAAGCGTTTTCATGTGGTATCCTTGAATCTTTGGAGGTTTTTTCATTCTCGGGGCACCGAGTGGATGCTCGGCCCTGTTGGATATACGAACGGTCACCCCGTTCGGATGTTCCGAAATTTATGTCAAAAGCGCGCAACTATATAACTCTGCGGCCTGAGCGCCCCGCTGACAGATGGAACCCGCACCAATCTGTCCGGTTGTTCGGTCATGCATTTCGAACCATCCCGCGCCGCTGCCCTGTCACGACTTTCCGAATTCATCCCGCGCGCTGGAAAAGCGTATGCGAGCAGCCGCAATCATGACGACGGCTGCGTCGAGGGCGACGCGAGGCGAAATGTCTCCCAGCTCTCCCCGTGGCTTCACGCAGGGGTCATTGATGAGGCCGAAGTCATTGATGCGGCGCTGGCACATCACAGCCCCAGAGCCTCAGAAAAGTTCATCGCTGAGGTGTTCTGGCGCATCTACTTTAAGGGGTATCTAGAGCAGCGCCCGACAATCTGGCAGGCGTATATCGATGATCGCGACAACGCTATTGCGACCATGGATCAGGATGTGAGCCTACAAGCCGCTTACAGCGAAGCGATCGAAGGGCGCACCGGCATCCAGGCATTCGACCATTGGACGCGCGAACTTATCGCGACCGGCTATCTTCACAACCATGCGCGCATGTGGTTTGCGAGTATCTGGATTTTTACGCTGAAGCTCGACTGGACACTCGGTGCGGATTTCTTTTTGCGCCATTTGCTCGACGCGGACGCAGCCTCGAACACGCTGAGCTGGCGGTGGGTCGGCGGCCTGCACACCAAAGGCAAAACGTATCTCGCGCGCCAAAGCAATATTGCGCGTTACACCGCAAACCAGGCAGGCGGTCCGCTTAAGGCCGAAGGGCTGGTGAGCGATGCCCCGCCGCTGGTCGAGCAACGCGAGCACCCTCGCCAGGAACTAAAATTGCCAGGTACGCCCTGCGCCGAGGCTTACAGCGAACCCTACGCGCTGCTCCTTCATGACGAAGGCGCGAGCCACATGCCGCTGGATCTGCCGAAGCCGCCCGCTTTGGTCATCAGCGCGGCGCGACCGGAGGCGCGATCTCCCGGTCAAATCGGTGACGCCGCGCGCGATTTTGCGCGAGATGCCGTCGTCCGCGGAACGAAGAGCGCAGCCCAAGCTTTCGGATGCGAGGCACGGCAGTGGGAGCCCAGCGCCGATCTTGCCGCACTCTTGAGCGAAGCCGGAGTGCGCCAAGTCGCCTTGCCGTTCTTGCCCGTGGGGTGGACCCGCGATGCGTTGATGCCTGAACTGGCACCCATGCTAAAAGCAGGCACCGCAGTTGAGCTGATCGGAGAGCTCGACCGCGCAACGTGGCCGCTGGCCAAAGCTGGCTTCTTCGGTGTGAAAAAACAGATCGAAGCCGTGCTCGCAGAGACCGGCATCACGGGCGCAGGGACCGCTGCCAGCCTAGTCGTCTAGCGCCTTCTCAGGGCGCGGCTCATGCTTGTGCTTTTCACTCTTGCCGAAATGGCGTTCGAGCCGCTGGGCGAGGGTCGTCGCAGCCTTGCGCGCTGCGCTGTCCACGTCGGCCGCTTTGCCTGTGACGCCGATAGGCTTGCCGCCGCGCGGGCGCGCTTCGATCGTGCAGTGCTTGTCATCGTCGCCGCCCTTGCGCGCGTTCTGGTCCGAGACGTGAACTTCGAGCCGGGTCAGGCGGTCTTCAAACCGTTCAAGCCGCTGGCGGACCTGGTTCTCGATCCGCTCTGCGACATTGGCAGTCCCCATGACGGAACTGTCTGAATTGAACTGAAATTGCATCGGGGGGTTCTCCTCTTCTTATGATCTCGCCGGCGAATATATTGCCTTGATCTCATATGGGATGTGAACGCCCGTTGTGGAGTACTTATTGCTGCTCCAGAGCCTCCGCCGCGCGTTTCGCCGCACGTTCTTCCTCGGCCTTTGCCCGGTCGCGGGCGACAGCACGTGCCTGGTTTGCGAGAGCGCGCCAGGTTTTCTCCGAACGCAGTTCCCGCTCGCGGACATTTTCAAGCTGTGCTTCTTTCGCTTTCGCCGCGGCTTCATCAGCGCGGTCGCGATAGAATTCGTATGTCTGGGCCATCAATGGCTCCTGCTGGAGTGAAAAGGCGGTCGAACAAAAGCGAGGGCGCGGCAGCTAACCGCCGCGCCCGCACTCGAACTGGTTAGTCGGCAGCCGAAAGGTTGACTGCGCTTTCCTTGCCATTGCGGCCCTGCTCGACTTCGAAATTGACGCGCTGGTCCTTATCGAGCGAGTGCATGCCAGCGGCCTGAACGGCGCTGATGTGGACGAAGCTGTCGGCCGAACCGTCGTCGGGCTGGATGAAACCGTAACCCTTGTCGGTGTTGAAGAATTTAACTGTGCCTGTCTTGGACATCGTGTGTTCCTTTCAAAGAACGTAAAGGCCCATCCGCAAAATTGCAGTTGGGATCGTGCGTCAAATCGTTCAGGGAAAGGAAGTCGTCGTCTGGTTTACGCCGGGGCCGATGCGCAAAGGGCAAGGGCAAGCGGCGACTAGTCAAATTTCGAAGTCCGTCGCAAATTCCGACGTCAGCGCGGGCGATGTAGCACGCCTTTGCCAGAATACCTAATTATTGCTGTTCTGCGTAATATTTGGCCTCCCGCCGCCGCCCGCGCTAATGACTTTTTTCATGACTGTTACCATTCTTATCGATGCCGATGCCTGCCCCGTTAAGGACGAGGTGTACCGCGTAGCCGACCGGTTCAAGGCGCAGGTCCGCGTCGTCAGCAATTCGCCGTTCCGCATTCCCGACAACCCCCGGATCAAGCGGGTGGTCGTCGATGACGGGTTCGACGCGGCGGACGATCGGATCGCCGAGCATGCCGATGAGCGCTCGATCGTCATCACCGCCGACATCCTGCTCGCCGGGCGCTGTCTGGATGCCGGGGCGCATGTTCTCGCGCACAATGGCAAGCCCTTCGACAAGGCCAGCATCGGCGGCGCGATCGCGACCCGCGCCATCATGGAGGACCTTCGCGCCGGGATGGACGGTATCGGAGGAGGCCCGCCGCCCTTTTCCAAGGCCGACCGTTCGCGGTTCCTGCAGGAGCTGGACCGGGTGATGAGCAAGCTATCCCGCTCATAGGCACGGCACTTTTCCGGAGCCTGCGCATTGAATTCCTGAACAAAACTTCAGGAGAACATCATGACCTACCGCACCCTTTCCGACATTGCTGCCAAGCTCAAATCGGTCGACATCGCCATGCTCGTCACCAAGACCGGGGCCGATGGCAAGATCGCCGCGCGCCCGATGTCCAACAACGGCGATGTCAGCGCGGAGGACGGCACCACCTATCACTTTGCCACCGACGATGGCCGGATCGACGATGACCTGCGCCGCTCCAGCGAGTGCGGCGCGACCTATTCGGGCGGCGAGTTCTACTGCGCCGTGCAGGGCACCGGCACGATCATCCGCGACCGCGCCACGCACGAACAGCACTGGGTCAAGGATCTGGAAAAATGGTTCGACCAGGGCCTCGACACCGAAGGGCTGATCCTGATCGAGGTTTCGCCCGCGCGCATCGACTGGTGGGAAGGCCGCGAACAGGGCGAGATCACCGTGAACGGGTGACACATTCCCCAACATGTCATGCATATCCGACATGCTGAAACGGCGCGTTTCCGGCATTTTCGCCGTGTAGGATACGGGTGACAACTCTCCAACTTCAACCACCCTCCCCCGCATCCTCGCTAGCCTCCTCCGCTTCACCATAAAGCTCCTCATATTCGAGGCGGCTTTCCTCGTCCCACGTCTCCGGCCCGTTCGCGACGCGCTCCACCAGCGGACCGAAATCCTCCGCGCCGTATCCGAAGGCCGGGTGGGTCGAGCGGAGGCGCGGCGGGCCAAGCCGGTCGCGCATGGCAAGCAGCGCGACGGTCAACCGTTCGTCGAAACGGCGCGAGGTGTGGACCAGCTCACCCTTGTAGAAATGCGGAACCTCGACCCCGTGCAGCGCGCGCTCGAGCGCGGCCTCCGCCAGCGCATCGAAGCGGACGCGCAAGGCCGCATGCCACGCCAGATCGAACGGCTCCCCTTTCAAGCGCGCGCGAAGGGCATAGGCGGATTGCCGCGACATCCCCGCCGCGCGAGCCGCCTGCGTGACGGAATGCGTCGAGGCTAGCGCATTGAGGAAAGCCGCCTGCCGCTCGGGCGTCCAGCTTTTGTGCGGGGTGGCTGCGGTAAGGGCGGTGGTGTTTTCGTATGTTTGTGCCATTTGCGAGTTTAGGGCAGATTTTGGCGGAGTAGGAAAGGTTGTAAGACTTTTTCACAGATTGCCACAGCAAACCGGTCACTTAATAGTGCGACCAACAGACGGGGGCATTCATGATCGAAGCATTTCTACAGTCGAATACTCAATTCGTGCTGATCTTCCTTGCAGTGGTCGCTGTTACTTTCCTGATTTTGAATGCATTATCTGATGATACCAAAACAGGAGATCGAAGTCGCAAGCGCCCCGGCCGCAGGAATTGGAATACGGGTGGTCGCGGCCAAAGCAGGCAAATATCCGATGCAGCGGATCAGCTTAAGTGCGTAATGCAGGCCGACTTCAAATCGCGAGCATTACTTAACAAGTCTGAAGCCAAGGTATTCAAGGCGCTTGATGCTGCGGTGATCGAGCGCAACTCCAATTGGCAGGTGATGGCGCAAGTTTCGCTTGGCGAGTTCCTCTCAAGCCCTAATCGCAGTGCATTTTTCTCCGTGAATTCCAAACGCGTCGATTTCGCGCTGATGGACGAGCAATGCCAAGTGGTTCACGCACTCGAATATCAAGGGTCGGGCCACCACCAAGGCAGCGCCGCAGCTCGCGATGCGGTGAAGAAGGAAGCGCTCCGCAAGGCAGGAATTGGATATCACGAGATCGTTGCGGGACACACGACGCCTGCTGAACTGCGGGCGCTGGTCGAGAAGCTCGTGCCCGCCTCTCGGTAATGCACCCTTACTCCGCGACCGGCGTAACCCGCGCGGTCACCTTGATCTCCAGCTCTCCGTCCGGCGTGAACAGTCGGTCGATGTCGATCGCGGTCCAGGCGGGAAAGGGGGCTTTCACGAAGCGGTTCTTGGCGGCTGCGAGCGCGGGGAGCGATTGGTCGATATCGACGTGATAGGTCGTGATGTCGATCACATCGTCCCAGCTAGATCCGGCGCGCTTCAGGATTTCGCCGATTGCTTCCAGGCTGCGCGCATAGGCGTCTTCACTGGTCTGTCCCTCGGGCGGCGGACCGAGGATCACGCCGGAGAGATACACAGTGTCGCCGTGGATCGCGGCTTGCGAGAAGCCGAACTGTTCAAGAAACGCGCGCGCCTGCTCGTCTTCGGGCATGATCGTCTGGATGGTGGCCGGTGCGGGCGCGGGCTCTGGCACTGCTTCGCCCTGCGCCATCGCCGGCGTCGTTAGTCCTGCAAACAGCGTTGCCGCAGCGATTGCATGTACGAACGTCTTCATTGTCTTGTCTCCTCTTCCGATTTACCGGGCGTGCTGCCCCTCCCGCTTAGTCCCGAGGGTTCCAAGCGATGCATTCCACCTCGATCACTGCGCCGCCTGCGAGCGCTTTTACCGCCATGGTGGATCGGGTCGGAAAGCGCCCCTTCTTGAAGTAGGTCCGGTACACCGCGTTGAATGCGGAGAAGTCTTCGATATCCGCGAGCCACACGGTGCATTTGAACAGAGCGTCATGCGTGAGATTATACTTGGCGAGCGTGTCGCCGATCCGTTCCATCGTGCGGCGCGTTTCGGCTTCAATGCCGTTTGGCTCGCCTTCGCTATCGCCGCGCGCCAAACCGATTTGCCCGGCAAGATAGAGCTTGTCACCCACCTGAACCGCTTGGGAAAATGGTAGCGTTCGGCCTTCGAGGGGAAGAAATTCCGGCCCCTCTTGCGCGCTGACCGAGGCAGCCGATCCGGTCCCGATCAGCGCCGCCGCGGCAAGGCTTGCACGTGCATTTCGGAGCATCAATGTGCTTCGTCCTCAGGTAAATACAGCTTCTGCCCCATGTCCTTATACTTCTCGCTCATCTCTTCCATGCCCTTGATCGCGGCCTGGCGGCTGGCCTCGGCAGTCAATTAGCCTTCGTTTCGGGAGCGTGCCCATAATGCGCGAAGATCTCCAGCATCTGCTCCGGAGAAATCCCGTCACGCTGAGCGACAGCGAGCGGATGAGCATCATCCATAGGCGATAGCTCTGGACGCAGGCGCCCGAGCTTGGGCTGGACGTCAACCGCGATTGGATCGGGTTCGTCTTGGAAGTATTTGAACCGGTTCATCAGCCACCCGTCCCACGGCCCCAGATCGGCATATTGCCCGCTATCAAACCCGTCGATGTACTTCTCGAAATTGGCGCGCGACAACGAAGACCAACATCCAAAACCGAACTGGTCTTTCAATCCGATAACCGGGATCATCAGCACCGTTCTGACCATGAAATGCTGGCCATCGAGGACGCAGAAATCCTCCGACAGAAAATCCCCATCCCATCTCAGCGCGCTGTTCTGCTCATGCACTTTTTCGTGCGGCCAGACATCCGGAGCACCGCAGGCAAGATCGAAAGGCCAACCGTGTTCGGCTTCGCAAATTCCGCAGCGCCACGTTCCATTTTCCAACATGGTCGTCGCGTCGGTTTTCTTCTTGCCAAACCCGAACACTAGCGATCACTCCTCCGGCAAATACAGCTTCTGCCCCATGTCCTTATATTTCTCGCTCATCTCTTCCATGCCCTTGATCGCGGCCTGACGGCTGGCCTCGGCGGTGTCTGCGCCCAGTTTTTCCGAAGCGAGGAAGCTTTCGGGGCTTTCGTTCTGTTTCGCAGCAAAGTCCCGCACTTCCTGGCTGATCTGCATGGAGCAGAATCTCGGCCCGCACATGGAGCAGAAATGCGCGGTCTTGGCGCCCTCTGCCGGCAGGGTCTGGTCGTGGAATTCCTCGGCCGTTTCGGGGTCGAGCGACAGGTTGAACTGGTCGCGCCAGCGGAATTCGAAGCGGGCCTTTGACAGCGCATCGTCGCGGACCTGCGCGGCAGGGTGACCCTTTGCCAGATCGGCTGCGTGGGCGGCGAGCTTGTACGTCACCACGCCCACTTTCACATCGTCGCGGTCGGGCAGGCCGAGGTGTTCTTTCGGCGTGACATAGCAAAGCATCGCGGTGCCGTACCAGCCGATCTGCGCAGCGCCGATGCCGCTGGTGATGTGGTCGTAACCCGGCGCAATATCGGTGACGAGCGGGCCGAGCGTGTAGAACGGAGCCTCGCCGCACACCTCGAGCTGCTTTTCCATGTTCTCCTTGATCTTGTGCATGGGCACGTGGCCCGGCCCTTCGATCATGACCTGCACGTCGTGCTCCCACGCGCGGTGGGTGAGTTCGCCCAGGGTGTAGAGTTCGGAGAATTGCGCTTCGTCATTGGCATCCGCGATGGAGCCGGGGCGCAGGCCGTCGCCGAGTGAATAGGCGATGTCGTACGCCTTCATGATCTCGGTGATGTCGTCGAAATGCTCGTAGAGGAAGCTTTCCTTGTGATGCGCGAGGCACCATTTCGCCATGATCGATCCGCCGCGGCTGACGATGCCGGTGACCCGCTTTGCCGCCATCGGAACATAGGCGAGGCGGACACCGGCGTGGATGGTGAAATAGTCGACGCCCTGTTCGGCCTGTTCGATCAGCGTGTCGCGGAAGATGTCCCAGGTGAGGTCTTCGGCGACGCCGCCGACCTTCTCCAGCGCCTGATAAATCGGCACCGTTCCGACCGGCACGGCGGAATTGCGGATGATCCATTCGCGGGTATCGTGAATGTTGCGCCCGGTCGAAAGGTCCATGATCGTGTCCGCACCCCAGCGCGTCGCCCAGACCATCTTGTCGACTTCCTGCGCGACATCGGATGCCACGGCGGAATTGCCGATATTGGCGTTGATTTTCACGAGGAAATTGCGCCCGATCGCCATCGGCTCGGTTTCGGGGTGGTTGATGTTGTTGGGGATGATCGCCCGGCCGCGCGCGACTTCGCTGCGGACAAATTCGGGCGTGATGACATCGGGGATTTCCGCGCCCCAGCCCTCCCCATCGCGGACGAAATCCTTGGCAAGCTCGCGGCCGAGGTTCTCCCGCTCGGCGACGTATTCCATCTCCGGCGTGATGATGCCTTTGCGGGCATAGTGCATCTGGCTGACATTGTGGCCCGCCTTGGCGCGGAGGGGCCGCTTTACCGGGTTGGGGAATTGCGGAACACCGCCAGAGCGGTCGGGGCCGAGCTGGCCGTTGTCTTCGGGTTTGACTTCGCGGGCGTCGTATTCCTCGACATCGCTGCGGGCGCGGATCCAGTCGGCCCGCTTCGCCTCGAGCCCGGAATTGATATCGATCGCGACATTCGGATCGGTGTAGGGGCCGGACGTGTCGTAGACCCGCACCGGAGCCTCGCCGCCCTCAAGGTCAATCTCGCGCATGGCGACCTGCACGCCCGATCCGGTGCGCGCGCCGACGTGAATCTTGCGGCTGCCACGGATCGGTCCGGTGGTGACGCCAATCTCTACGGGGGAATTGATATCGGCCATGTGCTTTCTCCTCGAAGCGGGAAAGCGGACCTTTGGCGCTGAGACCGGCCCACTCCCTCCGCCGATGCTAATCGGTTCAGGTTCAACGGGTCTGACAGCGCTACCTGTCCCTCTCAGCGAAAAGCTCGCTCCCCGGGGATGAGCGCACCTTACGCACATGACCCCGCATGGTCCAGTGGATTGCGGTTAGTGGTTGCCTGCGAGGCCGATCAGCTCGCGGCGCTGTCCTCGCGCACGGCATTGGTCAGGGTAAAGGCCAGCAGCAATGTTGCCAGGACTCCCGCAGCGCCCGATGGCACCACGTCGATCCGGCCGAACGCCATGACGATGAAGTTCGTCGCAATCGCGGCGATGCCGGCAAGCGCGGCCAGAATACCGATCACCTTGGCAGAGCCGGTGCCGGTCTTCGCCTGGGACAGGCCGAATGTCAGCGCGGCAAAACCAAGCAGCAGCTTGGCTGCATTATAGACGAAGAACGAATACGCCACGACCGCGCCCGCCGCCGGACCTACCGCTTCGAGATTGTTCGCCGCTTCGCGAAACGGGCCGAACATGGTGATGCCCACGCCCACCTGCATCACGTTCAGGATCGCGCTGGCGAAGATCGCTCCCCAGCCGACCGTGTGGAGGCGCGATTGCACCAGCGGGCTGGTCGCAAAAGCAGCGATGCCGAGGAACAGCAGCGCTTCGACACCCCAGATCGGCGTGCGCACGATGTCCGGCGCTGTCACGTATAGAACGGTGTAAATCGCCTGCGTGGCAACGATCGAGACGAGCAGGAATGCGACGATTTGCGCCGCGCGATGAGCGGTAAAGACCATGGTAGAACCCCTATTTCTGGATGGATTAAGCAGCTGTTCGGTGCCGCTGGCTGGCAGGTTACACCGGCTGGCAAATAAGCTCGGGCAGCATCATTCGGAAACGCTCGGGATCGTCACGCTCTGCCCTTCCTCCGTGAAGTAGCGACGCCCATTCCCGGCAAGCCAAGCCGGCTCCTCGACAGGGACATGCATACCGGCAGCGCTTTCTGCGTTGAGCGTTTCGTCGATCAGGCTGTCGGCCTCGTCCTCACCCAGAAACCAGAATGGCACGATGGCCAGGCCAGTGCGCGAACTGCTGAGAAATTCGGAGTGAGGCTCGAAATACTGCGCGTTCGTCCCGGCATCGCCGAGATGCATGACCCGGTGCGTGCCGCCGGGGGCGTAGCGAGCGGTGATGCGATAGGTGATATTGTGCACGTCCGCATGACGATCGGGCCAGCCGCTATGCGGAGAACGGAACGCCTCGATATTCGCGCCCGCAATCGTCAGCGGCTCCGCCTGCTCGCCGTTGCTGAGTGAAATGCCGCTGATGCGGGCGGCGAAAGCGGGATCCCAGCCATCGTCGCCGCGCATCATCTCGACCGCCTGGACAGGGGCCACCATCCTCACATCCGGCTGGGCATCGAGCAATCGGTTGAGGTGCCGGGCGGAAAAATGATCGCCGTGTGCGTGGCTGACGAACACCGCATCGACGCCGTCATAGGGCGGCGTGCCGGACACGATCCGGTCGATCAGGCCGCTGTCGAGCGGCTGAAGCGATCCGAAGTGATTGTCGTAAAGGGGATCGAACAGGAATTTCACCGGATCGTTCGGATCGCCGATCTTCGCGCTCACTCCGGCATTGAGAATCGCGGTTGCGCTTGCCTCGGCTTCGGTGAGCGGGGCCTGCTCGGGCAGCAAACGGTCGCCGATATCGTCACTGGCGCGTTCCGCCGAGCATCCGCCAAGCGCGAACACGGCCGCGACAATTACGTCTCTTGACCGGAATTCCATCCATCACCCTCCGCTATCACGCGTTGCTGCCACTCAGCGGCGATCTCACTCGATGACGCGGCCGCGAACCATCACGAAATCGACGTCCTCGAGCACGGTGATATCGGTAAGCGGATTCCCATCGAAAGCGATGATATCGGCGGAATAGCCCGGCGCGATCCGGCCGATCTCGTTCGTCATGTCCAGCACTTCCGCAGCGCCGGTGGTGGCCGCCGCCAACGCTTCGCGCGCGGTCATTCCCTGCTGCATCATCAACGACAATTCCTGTGCGTTACGCCCGTGATCGAACACACCGGCATCGGTGCCGAACGCGATCGTGACGCCCCAGTCGCGCGCTTTGCCCATGAACACCCGCGCTGTTTCCGCAACGGCGCGAACCTTTTCCTCCACGACGGGAGTGTAGATGCCCTTACCGAGCCGTTCCGAAATGCCCTGGAATGCCATCAGGGTCGGCACCAGCACCGTGCCGTTTTCGACCATCGCCTCTGCTGCCTGCTCGTCGATATAGGTGCCGTGCTCGATCGTATCGATCCCGGCCTTTGCCGCCATTTCGATCCCGCGCGCGCCGTGGGCGTGAGCCATCACCTTCAGGCCGAGCGTGTCGGCGGTGTCCGCGATGCTCTTCATCTCGTCAAAGGTGAAATGCGCCTCAAGCCCGCGTCCCTGCTGGCTGAGCACGCCGCCGGTCGCGGTGATCTTGATCGTGTCGGCACCGTTCTGACTCGCGAGGCGGACCTTTTCCGCGCATTCGACCGCCCCGGTGCAGGTGTAACCGCTGTCCAGCAATTCGTTGATCTCCGGACGGAACCCGCTGACATCGCCGTGACCGCCAACGATGGCGAGTGCGGGACCAGCGGCGACAATCCGCGGGCCGGGGATCAGGCCTTCTGCTGTGCCGCGCCTTAAGGAAAAGGCGGTGTGCTGGGCGCTTCCTGCTTCGCGCACGGTGGTGAAGCCGGCGAGCGCGGTCAGGCGCGCGTTCTTTGCGCCAACAACGACGCCCCAATCGTCCGGCTCGGTCGCTTCCTTCCAGAAATCGCCGCCTGGATCGCCCGTCAGGTGGGTGTGCAGGTCGATCATGCCCGGCATCACCGTCTTGCCTTCGAGGTGGATCATCGTCGCGCCTTCGGGCACTTCGCTCCAGCCATCCTCGATGCTGACGATCCGGCCATCGGTCACGGTCACGGTGGCGCGCCCGGTGGGCTCGCTCCCGGCATCCTTAATAACGCTTTCGGCGTGGATGATCGTGGTGTCGGCAGCCGCCGGTGCGGCGAACAGCGCGAGTGCGGCGGCAGCGGGAACCGTGAGTGTATGCGTGAATTTCATGACAAGCCCCTCTCTTCTCTCTTTCGCCTTGATGACAAGCCCATGCACCAAGCACAAGATCAAAGCGCCAAGGGCGCGTGGCTGTCAATTTGCCATACACCCGCCGATCGTTATGAAGACGGGCAACATTCATCCAGACAGGGACAATTATCGCACATGCCCAGAACACTCCTGAAAACCTCCGCACTGACTGCAACGCTGCTTGCCAGCGCGTCTCTTGCCGCCACGGCGCAGGCGCGCCCAATGACGCCCGAAGACGTGGCCAAGCTGGAAGCCCTCGGCGCAATGGCGATCTCTCCCGACGGCAGCCGGATCGCCTTCACCACCGCGTCGCTGCCCGACGTGACCGAAGGCGAGGAAAATGGTAGTTTCAAGCAGCAGCTGAAGGTGGCAACCACGCCGGGCTTCGACCGCACATTCCTGCCTGAAGACATCAGCCCGTCTGGCGTCGCGTTCTCGCCCGATGGCCGGTTCGTCACCTTCCTGTGGGCGGCCGAGGATGAAAAAAGCGCCGTTTGGGGCGTGCCAGTCGATGGCGGCACCTATGTGAAGCTCGCCGGTGTCGATGATGCGGGCGTTCAGTCCTACAAATACAGCCCGGATGGCGCGACGATCTATATGCTTACCGGTGCTGCGGAAGACAAACAGCGCACCGAGCAGGCCGATGGCGGCTTCAACGCGCGCGTTTACGAAGAAGAGTTCAAGCCCGCGCGCATGTTCGCAGCGACAGTCGGCAGCGACATTGACGAAGACCCGCGCGAAATCGCACTGCCCGGTTTCGTGACGGCATTCGATATCGCATCCGACGGCTCCTTCGCCATCGTCGATACCGCACCCACCCCGTTGATTGACGACAGCTTCACCAAGAAGCGGGTCAACATCATCGACCTTTCGACCGGTAATGTCCGCGCAGAAATCGCCACGCCGGGCAAGATCGACGATGTCGAAATCTCTCCGGACGGCTCGCAGCTCTCGCTGATTGCGGGCGTCGACATGAACGATCCGGCCCCGACTACGCTGCATTTCGTCGATACGGCGACCGGCGCTTTCCGCGCGCACAATCCCGACGCCGCAGAAGCAGTTGTCGATGCAGAGTGGCTGGACGACGGACGTCTCGCGGCGATCGTCCACATCGGCGCGCGCAGTGTCCTGCGGATGCACGATAGTGAGGGCAATCTGCTCGAAGAAATCGATCCGGGCGAACTCATCCTGACCCGCATCGAAGCCGAAGGCGACAGGATTGCAGTGGCGGCCAACTCCCCTCGGCACCCGACTGAGCTGTTCGTGCTGAACAATGGCTCATTCGACCGCTGGACGACGCACAATCCGTGGCTCAGCGAGATCACCTTCGGAGAGCAGCGCGCCTACACCTACACCGCGCGCGACGGGCAGCAGGTCGAAGGCGTCCTGATCGAGCCGGTCGGCGGCGTGCCAGCCGGCGGTGCTCCCACCATCATGAACGTGCATGGCGGGCCCGAAGCGCATGAAAGCAACGGCTGGCAGACCGCCTATTCGAAACCGGGACAGGTCGCCGCGGGCCAAGGCTATGCCGTGTTCCTGCCGAACTACCGCGGATCGACCGGGTACGGTGTCGCTTTCGCAAAGCAGCACCAGGGCAATTACACCGACCCCGAATTCACCGATATCGTCGATGCCAAGCGCGCGCTTGTCGCTGACGGGATCGCCGATGCGGATCGCACCGGCATCACGGGCGGTTCGTATGGCGGCTATGCCTCGGCATGGGGCGCGACGTTCCATTCCGCCGAATACGCGGCCTCGGTCATGTTCGTCGGTATCTCGAACCAGGTGTCGAAATTCGGCACGGGCGACATTCCTTACGAGATGTACAACGTCCACAGCCGCAAATGGCCGTGGGACGATTGGACCGCGATGCTCGAAGTCTCGCCCGTCTACCACGTGGATAAGGCGAATACGCCGATCCTCATCATGCACGGAGAGGAAGACACCCGCGTCGATCCGGGCCAGAGCCTCGAGCTGTATCGTTCGCTCAAGATCCGCAAGCCCGACCTGCCGGTGCGGATGGTGTTCTACCCCGGCGAAGGCCACGGCAACCGTCTTGCCGCGAGCCGGTACGATTACAATCTGCGCATGATGCGCTGGTTCGACACTTATCTGAAGACGGGCGACCGCGATGCCGAAATGCCGGCCCCGCGCCCACAACTGGCCGAAGGTGCGAAGGGCTCGAGTGCCGACAATATCGAGGATTACAGCGAGGATTGAATTGCCGCGCGGTCGGTCCATCATGAAGGGGCTGCTCATCGTGAGCGGCCCCTTTCGCTTCAATCATATAGCCGGTGGACTGCAGTAAGATTTGCGCCGCCCATTCCCGCGGCGGCTGCCCGACCAAATGCCTTGCTTGCGGCAACGGCGATCGGCATCGCCTCGCAAGCCTCGCCAATCGCATAGCCCAGATCCTTGCGCACCAGATTGACCGGAAACATCGGATCGTCCTGACCCGCGAGCATCAGGCTCGCAGCAGCAGCTGCCCCAGGTGACAGGAGCGGGGTCGCGCCGAGCAACTCGACAGTCGCTGATGGATCAAGACCCAGCTTCCGCGCACGTCCAATCAGTTCCGCCAACAAGGCAACCTGCGTCGCGAACAACGTGTTGGCGATCAGCTTGAGCGAGGCCCCTGCCCCGATCTCACCGGCGTGAAGCTGCTTTGCCCCGACGGCTTTCAGCAATGGTTGTGCACGGTCCACGACCTCCTCGACGCCACCTATCAGATGGACGAGTGCACCCGCCTCTGCCTGCGGTCGGCTGCCAAGCACCGGCGCGTCGAGAAACGCCAGACCCCGCCTGCTGGCGGCCTCACCGAGATCACGCATGCAATCCGGCCTCAGAGTTGAACTTTCGATGGCAATCGCGCCTTTTTTCAGACCGGCGAGCGCCCCGGCTTCAGCATCGAGCCACACGTCGCGCGAAGCCTCGTCATCGCGCAGCATCGCCAGTGCGATATCGGCTCGCGCAACCGCCTCGCGCGGGGTAATGTCACTGCCGCTACGGCTCCAGCGGGTCACTTCGAAACCGGCGGCATCCAGCCGGTCAGCCATGCGCGAGCCCATTGCACCCTGACCCAGCACTGTAATTGTCGATATCATATTTGCCTCCATTCGAAAGAGAGGCGGCTGGCCTCCGATCCGCATGAAATGGACCATTCCTTATCAGTGTTGTAGTGAGCCGATCTTCATATCAATCATTCCATGGAGGAATATATGGACCGTCTGGCCGCCATGGAGAACTTCGTCGCAGTGATCGATGCGGGTTCGATCACCGCTGCGGCGAAGCGGCTCGGCGTAGGGCAACCGACGATAAGCAAATCGCTCGCCGCGCTCGAAGCGTATCTTGGGGTGCAATTGCTGGTGCGTTCGACGCGGGGCAGTTCTCTGACGGAAGCCGGGAGGCGTTTCCTCGCGCAGGCGCGCACCACGCTGGACGAAGCGGACGCTGCCGAGGCCGCCGCGCGCGACGAAGCCGCGAACCTGCGCGGTCCGCTCAGGGTTGCCGCCCCGCCCGCTTATGCCAGCGAAGTCATCGTCCCGCGCTTTACCGAATTCAGCGAGCGGCATCCGGATCTGACGCTCGACCTCGTGCTGGATGACAGGCGGGTGGATCTCGTCGGTGAAGGGATCGACCTCGCCTTGCGCGGCGGTTCATTGCAGGACAGCGCGATCATCGCCCGCCGGATCGACACTCCTGCGCGGATCGTAGTGGCTGGGGCGAACTACCTCATCGGACGAGACACGCCCACACACCCGCGCGATCTGCTGACGCTTGACTGGATCGACTATGCGCCGTGGACGGGGCGCAACTGGGTTTTTTCAAAAGGCCAAACGCAAGAACGCGTCACATTTGCACCCAGGCTGACGATCAGCGCCGCCGACGGATTGCGATCGGCGATCCTGCACGGCCTCGGCTGCGCAATCGTGAGCGAGCGGATGGTCCAGCGCGAACTCGGATCGCCGGAATTGGTCAGATTGCTCCCTGACTGGCAACTGGAATCGGGCGAATTATGGCTATGCTCGCCAGCCGGACGACGAATGAACGCCCGCGCCAGAGCGTTTGCCGACTGGCTTGGGCAACTGATACGAGAGTTGCCGAAAACTTAGAGCGTTTTCCGAACACTCCGGATCACCTCGACCGAGTGCGCAAGATCAAAATGTATACCCGATCCCAATCCCGCCGATCAGCTGGTTCGCGCTTCCCTGGATCGAAGTGAACGGCGTATCGGCAGCATCGCCGACCAGTCGCGAATACCCGCCGATACCGTAAATGTTGAACCCGCCGTTTAGCACGTTGCCATCCAGATCCACCGTAAGGATCGCGAGCGCACCCACGCTGTTCAGCCCGCCATCGGCAGTGAACAGCGGAAGACCGCTATCCGCGCTCTGCTGCGGGGTCACGGTGTAATAATAGTCGGCGAAATCATCGTCGACAAAGCTGAGATTGCCCGAAAGCTGCAGCGCCATGCCACGGCCGATCGGGGTAAAATAGCCGACACTCGGTTCTATCAGCATGCCGTTATGCGCGCCGAGGATGTCCCAGCGCACCTGCGTGCTGAGCGAAACCCGGTCACCCCGCTTAAACACGCCGGGAAAGCTCACTCCGCCCTGCGCGCCGACTTCGATCGCGGTTTCGAGGTCTTCGGTAAGCTCGACCACGGGGTCTTCGATGTCCCCGTCGCGATCATTGCGGAACCGGAAGGCGGGGCCGAAGGAAAAGCTGGTTTCAGGCGGCGCGCCGCTGGGCGCCTCCGACAGGAAATCAAGCGCGAAACCGGGTCCGTTGGGGCTCACGCCAATCCCGCCCACTCGCCCCACGATCAAGGGCAAGGGAAAGACGATGTAATTGTCCGAGCCCGAATAGCTGGGCACAAGACCAGCACCGATGCCGACCGTCGCCCATGTCTCGTCAAAGACCGGTTTGCCGCCGGGAAATCCGCCAGGCGGTCCCTGTCGGCCGGCCGTCTGGACGCGCCCCTCTGGTTGCGAGGCCTCACTTTGCGCAGGCACGGCTTCCGCCTCACCGTCCGTTACCGATAGGTCGAACTCATTGTCCTCCAGCGTGGCGGTTTTCGCCGCCGCGGGCACCGCAATCGCGAGACAGAGGGCAAAGGGCACAATCGGTGCGAGAAAGCGTGGGCTGGACATTCGGGATCGCTCCTTTGGACAAGGATCGCTTTTACGACCCGGCACGTTAATGAACGCTGGCGTTTCAGGTTCCACAGTTACTCGCCCGGAAGCGCGCCGGATGCGGCGAAATTCTCTCGGCCTGTCAGTGACATTGCCCGGCAGCGCCCGTTCGCCTAGGGCCAGCGACGAATGACCGACTCACATTTCGATATCGCAATCGTTGGCGGCGGCCTTGCCGGCGGATTGATTGCTCTTGCCCTCCATCAGCACCGCCCCTTCCTCCGCCTTGCCCTGATCGAAGGAGGCAGTGTGCTAGGCGGGAACCACCGCTGGAGCTGGTTCGAAAGCGACCTCGACAAGGCAGGCAGGGCGCTGCTCGCCCCAATCAAGCAGACGGCATGGGACGAGGGCTACGACGTTCGTTTCCCGAAATATTCCCGCACGCTCGAAACCGGCTATCGATCGATGTCCTCGGTGGATTTTCACACAGCGCTGTCCCGCCTGCTGCCTGAAGGCACGCTGCAACTGGGCCGCCGTGCCGCGTCGCTTGACGCAAGCGGCGTCGATTTCGACGACGGCACGCGAATTGGTGCAGGCACGGTGATCGACTGCCGCAGCTTTGCCCCGAGCAAGCATCTGCGGGGCGGATGGCAGGTGTTCGTCGGTCGCCACATGCGCCTGCCAGACGACCATAACGTCCATCGGCCGGTCATAATGGATGCCGCCGTCGATCAGGTCGCCCCGCACGGCAATGGCGGGGCCTACCGTTTCGTTTACGTCCTGCCGCTCGGCGAGAAGGACGTGTTTGTCGAGGACACTTATTACGCCGACGAACCCTTGATCGACCGCGCCGCACTTGCCTCGCGCATAGACAGCTATTCGCATGAGCACGGGTGGGACGATCACGCCGTGGTCGGTCACGAAAGCGGTGTGCTGCCGGTGCTGACGGGGGGCGATTTCACCGCCTATCAGGACGAGGTCCGCATTCCCGGCGTCGTGATAGCGGGCGCGCGCGGCGGGTTTACCCATCCGCTCACCAGCTACACCATTCCGATTGCGGTCGGAAACGCGCTGGCGATCGCCGAAAAGGCCGATCTGCCCGCAGACCGCCTCACTGAAATCATGGAATCGCGCGCGCGCCGCCATTGGCGCAGCACCGGATATTACCGCCTGCTGGGGAGGTTTTTGTTCTTCGCGGCGGACCCGGATGCGCGGGTAAACGTATTCCAGAGGTTCTACAGCCTTCGAAAAGGGCTGATCGAGCGATTTTATGCGGCGCGCTCGTCCCGCTTCGACAAGGTCCGCGTCCTTTGGGGGAATCCGCCCGTATCTATTTTTCGCGCGATGACCGCGATATTCAAGCGAGGGAAGCCCCTCAAATCGGAGAAAACGGCATGAACGCCGATATGCACGACACGCCGAGCCTTAACCTTTCTCCGTCGATTGGCGCAGGAAAGGGCATCAATCCCGACATCGCGAAGAAATACGCAGGCAAGACCGCCTGCGTGATCGGCGCGGGCTTTGGCGGGATGGCGCTGGCAATCCGGCTGCAATCAGCAGGCATCATGACCACTGTGGTGGAAAAGCGCGACAAGCCGGGCGGGCGCGCGTATTTCTGGGAAAAGGACGGCTTCACCTTCGATGCAGGCCCCACCGTCATTACCGACCCTCCCTGCCTGAAGGAACTGTGGGAGCTGACCGGCCACGACATCGCCGACGATGTCGAACTGATGAAGGTCCACCCATTCTATCGGCTCAACTGGCCCGATGGCACGAATTTCGATTACTCGAACGACGAAGAGGAACTGAACGCCGAAATCGCCAAGCTGAACCCGGACGATGTCGTGGGCTATCAGCGTTTCCTCGAATATTCCGCCGAAGTGTTCGAAGAAGGCTATGTGAAGCTCGGTCACAAGCCGTTCCTCGATTTCAAATCGATGCTGAAGGCCGCACCCGCGCTGGTCAAGAAGAGGGCGTGGCGCAGCGTCTACGATCTCGTATCGAGCTACATCAAGGATGATCGCCTGCGCGAGGCGTTCAGTTTCCATACGCTGCTGGTCGGCGGCAGTCCGATGAAAACGAGCTCTATCTACGCGCTGATCCACAAGCTGGAAAAGGACGGCGGCGTCTGGTGGGCGCGCGGCGGGACCAATCGCCTCATCGCCGGAATGGTGCGTCATTTCGAACGGCTCGGCGGGACCATGCGCCTCGCCGACGGCGTGAAGGAAGTGCACACACTCGGGACCAAGGCGACCGAGGTCGAGACCGAAAGCGGGTGGAAGCAGCGCTTCGATGCGGTCGCCTCCAATGCCGACATCATGCATTCGTACAAGGACTTGCTGGGCAATTCCGAACGCGGCAAGAAATACACCAAGTCCTTGAACCGTAAAAGTTATTCACCCTCTTTGTTCGTCGTTCATTTCGGGCTCGAAGGGGCGTGGCCCGGTATTGCGCATCACATGATCCTGTTCGGCCCGCGCTACAAGGGGCTGGTCGACGACATCTACAAGCACGGCGTATTGCCGCAGGATTTCTCGATTTACCTGCACCACCCGACCGTGACCGATCCAAGCATGGCACCTGCGGGCAAGAGCACGTTCTACGCGCTCGTACCCGTCGCGCACATGGGCAAGATGCCGGTCGATTGGGATCAGGTCGGACCCAAGCTGGAAAAGGCGATCCTCGACGAGATCGGACGCCGCCTGATCCCCGACATTCACGACCGCATCGTAACCAAGTTCAGCTATGCGCCGAAGGATTTCAAGCAGGACCTCAACGCCCATATGGGCAGCGCGTTCAGCCTGGAGCCCGTGCTGTGGCAGAGCGCCTATCTGCGCGGCCACAACCGCGACGATGTGATCGACAATTTCTACCTCGTCGGCGCGGGCACTCATCCAGGCGCGGGCATCCCTGGCGTCGTGGGCAGCGCGAAAGCGACCGCGGGCCTTGTGCTGGAGGACTTGGCGATTAAAGCGACCGCATGAGCACGATGAAACGCATCGCCGTCTATTGCGGCTCCGCCTCTCCCGAAGACCCGCGCTATCTTGAACTCGCCCGCGATGTCGGCACCGGCCTCGCCGAGCGCGGGATCGGTGTTGTCTATGGCGGCGGCAGGCTCGGCCTGATGGGCGCGGTGGCCAAGGGCGCGAAGGATGCGGGCGGCGAGGTTGTCGGCGTCATCCCGGAAGCGCTGGTGAATTCCGAGGTCGCCAACCACAATTGCGACGAGCTCATCACGGTAACCGGCATGCACCAGCGCAAGCAGCGCTTCACCGACCTCAGCGATGGCTTCGTCACCATCCCGGGCGGGGTCGGTACCATGGATGAACTGTGGGAAGCGATGAGCTGGGCGCAGCTTGGCTATCATTCCGACCCGGTCGGCCTGCTCAATGCTTTCGGGTTCTACGATGACCTGATCCGGTTCAATGCGAAGATGGCGGCGGTTGGCTTCGTGCGTCCCGCGCACCAGAACATCCTCATTTCGGCCGACACGCTCAGCGAACTTCTCGCCAAGATGGAAAGCTACAAACCGCACACGCCGATCTTCAAGATGAAGGCCGAGGAGCTGTAAGGCCTTGTCAGAGCCAATACCCAGCCAACCCGCGCCCTCCGGAGCGGCACAGTAAATGAACGTCGATGCCGAACAACGGGCCGCTCTGGTCGATCACGCGCACCGCGTCATCAAGCACGGATCGCACAGCTTTTCCGCCGCATCGCGCCTGTTCGATGAGCAAACCCGCGAGCGCGCCTGGCTGCTGTATGCCTGGTGCCGGCAGTGCGACGATATCGCGGACAATCAGGTAATGGGCGGCGAACTTGGCGATCAATCCGATCTGGAGGATCGGCTGATGCTGATCCGCGGGCTCACCGACAAGGCGTTTGCAGGCGAGCGCACCGGAGACCCGGCTTTCGACGCGCTCGGCGTGGTGTCGCGCGAATGCGGCCTGACCCGCGCAATGGCAGAAGATGTGATTGCGGGCTTCGCGCTCGACGCGGAAGACTGGCGCCCGCGCACCGAGGCCGACATGATGCGCTATTGCTATCATGTGGCGGGCGCTGTCGGCGTGATGATGGCGGTGATCATGGGCGTGGACCCGCGCGATCAGGATACGCTCGACCGCGCAAACGATCTTGGCCTCGCTTTCCAGCTTTCGAATATCGCGCGCGACATCGTCGAGGATGATGCGGCCGGTCGCTGCTATCTCCCCGCACTCTGGCTGGTTGAACAGGATATCGAGCCGGGCCAGCATACCAAGCCGCATCACCGCGAAGAGCTCGCCGAAATGGCCGCGCGCCTCGTCGATCTCGTCGAAAAGCACGAGGCTGCAGCGCGTGTCGGCGCGGCCCGCCTTCCCTTCCGCAGCCGCTGGGCGGTGCTTTCCGCCGCGCGCATTTACGGCGCGATCGGTCGCAAGGTGCGCGCGCGCGGGACCGAGGCGTGGAATTCGCGAACCTATGTGCCGCGCTGGGAAAAGGCATGGCACGGTGCACGCGCGTTTCTTTCCGCGGCGATCAACCGGGAAAAACACCCCGACGGGCCGATCACCTGGGGCATCAGGGATTTCCGGCCCGCCCCGGCCTCTCCTGCGAAGGCTTGAAGCGGAGCGCCTGCTGGCGTAGCGCTTCAGGCCATGAGAGGACTATCAGCACTCGCAGCCATCGCGCTGCTTTTCGCCGCCCCTGCACACGCCAATCCCGCCGACGAGGGTGCCGAACAGGCCCGCGTGATAGAGGCTGTCCAGGCGTTCATGGCCGGATTCAACGCAAAAGATACGGAGGCGATGGCGACCCACTCCATCGACTGCGCAACCGTGACGGTCATCGAAGAGCAGGACGGCGAGGACCGGCTGCGGACCCAGCCTCTCGAAGTGCTCATCGCTGGCATCTCGGCGGCGGATGCCGATATCGAAGAACCAATCTGGGATATGACGGTGATGCAACAGGGCCCCGTCGCAACGGTGGTGGCGAATTTCGATTTCCTTATCGACGGCATGCGGTCGCATTGCGGCACCAACGTCTTCAACCTCGTCCGGGTCGACGGTGAATGGAAGATCGCAGGCATCGCCTACAGCCATATCGAGGAAGGCTGTCTGGGGGCGCCTGAGGAATGATGAAAAAGCTCCTCATCGCCAATCGCGGCGAGATCGCCTGCCGGATCATCCGCACTGCGCGCGCCATGGGGATCGCAACGGTCGCGGTCTATTCCGATGCCGATGCCAAGGCGCTGCACACGCGCACGGCAGACGAGGCGGTGCATATCGGCCCCTCACCCGCGGCGGAAAGCTATCTGGTGGGCGAAAAGATCATCGCCGCGGCCAAGGAAACCGGCGCGGATGCGATCCATCCGGGGTATGGCTTTCTGTCAGAAAACGTCGATTTCGCGCAGGCCGTGATCGACGCAGGGCTTACCTGGGTCGGGCCTAAGCCGGAGAGCATTCGGGCGATGGGTCTGAAAGATGCCGCCAAGCAGCTGATGATGGATGCAGGCGTGCCGGTCACGCCCGGCTATCTGGGCGAGGACCAGTCGGTCGAGCGCCTGAAATCAGAAGCGGACGCCATCGGCTACCCCGTGCTGATCAAGGCGGTCGCAGGCGGCGGCGGCAAGGGGATGCGCAAGGTCGACGCGGCCGAGGACTTCGAGGCGAGCCTCGAAAGCTGCCGGCGCGAGGCCAAGGCCAGCTTCTCCAATGACGAGGTGCTGCTGGAAAAATGGATCACCTCGCCCCGCCATATCGAAGTGCAGGTGTTCGGCGATAGCCACGGCAATGTCGTCCACCTGTTCGAACGCGACTGCTCGCTCCAGCGCCGCCACCAGAAGGTGATCGAGGAAGCCCCCGCTCCCGGCATGGATGAGGCCACGCGCGAGGAAATCTGCGCCGCCGCCGTGCGCGCCGCCAAGGCGGTCGATTACGAGGGCGCAGGCACGATCGAATTCATCGCCGACGCAAGCGAAGGCCTGCGCGCCGACCGCATCTTCTTCATGGAAATGAACACGCGCCTGCAGGTCGAACACCCGGTGACCGAAGAGATCACGGGCGTGGATTTGGTGGAATGGCAACTAAGGGTCGCAAGCGGGGAGGCGATCCCGCTGAAGCAGGAAGAGCTGTCGATTAATGGCCACGCCATCGAAGCGCGGCTTTATGCGGAGGATCCGGCGAAAGGGTTCTTGCCGAGCACGGGGCGGTTGGATCACTTCGCTATAGAAGACTACGGAGCACGATTTGATCGCGGTGTAACTAGGGGCGGGCTCGTTTCTCCATTTTATGATCCAATGATCGGCAAATTGATCGTGCACGAAAGCGATCGCGAAACAGCAATCGATGAGATGCTTAACATGCTGGACCGCAGCATTGTAGCACCGGTGAAAACTAACCTCGGATTTGTCTGGCGGTGTCTGGCAAACCCGGATTTCAGGGCAGGCAATCTCGATACTGGCTTCATTGAGCGCAACATAGAGAGTTTGATCCCTTCAGAAATACCGTCACGCAAAGAGTTGGATTTAGCCGCGGCTGCCCAATGGCACTTGGCTTGGGAGAGCCTTGCGGGCGGAAGTCGAGGATCCTTTGAGTATCGAGAATTGCGCGGCTTTCGAATGAATGCAGAAAGCATGACCGAGGTTACGTTTAGTGGATCGGACGGAAGTGCGCTGGTCGGGAAAGTCACTGCCGAAGCGCGGGCTGCAGCCTTCGACGCCAATTGGAACGAAATCGAGGGAGGAGTGATTTTTCCCTTCCAAGGTACCACCCGTGTACTCTCACGGCGTTTTGACGGTGCAGGCCACGCCTCCGCCGCCGACGGCGCTATCCTCGCACCCATGCCGGGCAAGGTCATTGCGGTCGATGTGGCCGAGGGCGATGCGGTTACGGCGGGCCAACGACTGATGGTGCTCGAGGCGATGAAGATGGAGCACGCGCTCACCGCGCCCTTCGACGGGACGGTCACCGAGCTTTCCGCCAGCGAAGGCGGACAGGTGCAGGTCGAGGCGGTGCTCTGCGTGGTGGAGCCTAAGGGAGAATGATAGTTGCCGCTCTGCGCCAGTCGGTTGCGCAGCAACCGCAAGCCCGACCGGGCGCCCGCAGCGCCGATAGGCGCGAGGATATCGCGCGCCGGATGGCGTGCGGAAAACGAAAATGACGTGGGCCAAAGAACTCGAGGAATTGCGCCAACGCGAAGCGCTCGCCGAAGAAATGGGCGGCGCGGACAAGGTCGCGCGCCAGCACGGGCGCGGCAAGATGGATGCCCGCGCGCGGCTCGTGGCTTTGTGCGACGAAGGCTCTTTCCGCGAGATCGGCAAGATCGCGGGCAAAGGGCACTATAACGAAAACGGCGACCTGACCGGCGTCACCCCCGCCCCCTTCCTGTTCGGCAAAGCCACGATCAATGGACGCCCTGTGGTCGCCACGGCAGACGACTTCACCATTCGCGGCGGCGCAGCGGATGCGGGGATCAGCCGCAAGATGGTGCAGGCCGAAATGATGGCGCACGAGCTAAAGCTCCCCATCATCCGCATGATCGACGGGACGGGCGGCGGCGGCTCGGTGAAGACTTTGGAACAGATCGGGGCGACCTACATTCCCGCCGTGCCCGGCTGGGGCGATGTGGTCGAGAACCTAGACACCGTGCCGGTGGTGGCGCTCGCGCTCGGGCCGACAGCGGGCCTCGGCGCGACGCGCACGGTTGCGAGCCACTATTCGATCATGGTGCGCGGGCTCAGCCAGCTTTTCGCCGCCGGCCCTGCCGTGGTCGATGCCATGGGCGCGCAGTACGAGCAGGCCAAGGATCACGGTCAGGCGAAGGAAGAGCTTGGCGGCGTGGACATCCACACCCGCAATGGCGTCGTCGATGACGAGGTCGCCAGCGAGGCCGAGGCATTCGCCCGCGCGCGGCATTTCCTCAGCTTTATGCCAGAGCACGTTGGCCAGCTCGCGCGGCGCTCGCTCTGCACCGACCCGGTCCATCGCCGCGAGGAGAGGCTACTTAGCCTCGTCCCGCACGATCCCAGACAGGTCTATTCGATGCGTCGGTGCATGGAGATGGTGCTCGACCAAGGCACGGTCTTCGAAATCGGCAAGAACTGGGGCCGCGCGGCCATCACAGCGCTCGCCCGGCTCGACGGCTGGCCCGTCGCGGTGGTGGCGAGCGATCCCAGCTACCTTGGCGGATCATGGGAGGCCAAGACGAGCGAGAAGGTCGAGCGCTTCGTCAAACTCGCCGACCAGTTCCGCCTGCCCATAGTTCACCTCGTCGACAATCCCGGCTTCATGATCGGGCGCGAGGCGGAAGTGGCGGGAACGATCCGCTACGGTGTGCAGGCGATGAACGCGATTTACCGCGCCAGCGTGCCCCTCGCCAGCATCGTGCTGCGACGGGCCTACGGAATTGCGGGCAGCGCCATGAGCAATGCCGATCGGTATCAGTATCGTTTCTGCTGGCCGTCGGGCGACTGGGGCAGCCTGCCTATCGCAGGCGGGCTGGAAGTCGCGTACAAGTCAGAGCTCGAAGCGAGCGATGATCCGGCAGCCGAGCTCGAAGCGATCAAGGAGCGGCTCGCGAAGGTCACCTCGCCGTTCCGCAGCGCCGAGCGTTTCAATGTCGAGGACATCATCGACCCGCGCGACACGCGCCCCTTGCTGTGCGAATTTGCCGAACTCGCGTGGCGGAGGTTGCAAAGCGAGGGCTGATCGGCCCGATGGGACGAAACGGCGACTGCCCGTCCGCAGCGGGCGCAGCTAAAGCTGAGCGTCTAGCGAGCAATCATCATTCAGCAGGCGTTGCGCCCGGTCCCATTTCGTCCTCGGGCGGGCCGAAGAGCTTTCCCTTTTCGCTGAACAGCACCAGCGCGAGGCACACCAATCCGCTGGCAAGCAGCGACAGGGCAAGCGGTTGCGCCGTGCCATCATAGGCGTATCCGATAGCCGCGCCCAAAAGCGCCGCCATCGTCAGGCGTACGAAACCGTGCACGCTGCTCGCCGCGCCTGCGATCGCGAAGAACGGGTTCATGGCGATCGATCCGAAATTGCTTCCGATAAAGCCGAGCAACATCATGTTGATCGCCATAAGCGGCACGAACTGCCACAGCGTTTCGTCCGGCTGGAACGCGAAATAGACCTGGACCGCGGCAACGGCGATGAACGCAATCAGCGCGGTGTGGCTGACCCGGCGCGCGCCGAACCGTTCGACGATGCGCGAATTGGACCAGCTTGCAAGAGCCATCGACCCGGCACAGATCCCGAACACAATCGGGAACAGCTCGCCTGCCCCGAAGGTCTCGGTGATGAGCTGCTGCGATGAATTGATGAAACCGAACAGCGCGCCGAAAACGACCGCGCTGCCGAACACATATCCCACGACGCTCGGCAGGCTGAGCGCGCGGCCCATATTGCGGCCAATAGCCCTCGGACGGATGGGCTGGCGGTGTTCTTCGCACAGGCTTTCCGGCAGGCGAAAATACACCCAACTGCCGATAATGATCCCCTGCAGAGCCATTGCCACGAAAATCGCGCGCCAATCGGCAAACAGCAGGATCAGTTCACCGATGCCGGGCGCGAGCGCCGGGACCATAAGGAAGATCACGAAAATGAGGCTCATCATGCGCGCCATCTTGTCACCGCCGACGCGGTCGCGGATAATGGCTGGAGGCAGCGCAACGATACCCGCCCCGAAAAAGCCCTGCGCAGCGCGGACCGCGATGAGAGCCTCGTATGTCGTCACCATGGCACTGGCGAGCGAAAGCGCGATGTAAACCCCGATCGATCCCAGCAGGATCGGCCGCCTACCGAACCGGTCCGCCAGCGCGCCGGGGACCAGCGCGCCGATCCCTGCGGTGAGCAGGTATACCCCGATCACGAATTGCCGGTTGTTGCCTTCCACGGCGAGCGCGAGAGCAAGATCATCGAGCGCCGGCAGAATGGCGTCGATACCGAAGGCCTGAAGAGCCATCAGCATCGCCATCATCCAGATCAGCTCGGTCTCGCCCAGCGTCTTTTGGTCGCGCGTCGTGCCAGGCCGTGCAGCAGGCGCAGAAGGGGGGGACGTGGTCGCCATCGGCGGCCCTTTGCCTTGAGGCTCGCCGGAAGACCACTGTTCTTTTCGCATGTGCACAAAATCGTCAACCAGGTGGAAAGTTCCAGCAACAGTTTCTTCGAAGGGACCAAGCTCCTATTCTAAGCCAATGGCCGACGCATCGCCCTCGCCTGACGATACCGAAGAAGCCGCCGGGCTGCGCAAGATCATCCATGTCGACATGGACGCATTCTTCGCGAGCGTGGAGCAGCGTGACAATCCGGAATTGCAGGGAAAGCCGGTCGCGGTCGGAGGATCGGGAGGCCGCGGGGTCGTCGCCGCTGCAAGCTATGAGGCGCGCAGGTTCGGCGTCAAAAGCG
This sequence comes from Erythrobacter ani, assembly GCF_019204025.1. Lineage (GTDB taxonomy): Bacteria > Pseudomonadota > Alphaproteobacteria > Sphingomonadales > Sphingomonadaceae > Erythrobacter > Erythrobacter ani. The sequence goes on along the minus strand of NZ_JAGSPB010000002.1, from coordinate 233,029 downwards.
CCATGCCATCGGTGACCGCCAAACGCCTGTGCCCCGATCTCATCTTCGTGCGTCACCGCTTCGACGCGTACAAGGAGGCCAGCAGGCAGATCCGCGCGATATTCGAACATCACACGCCGCACGTGGAACCGCTCAGCCTGGACGAGGCGTTTCTCGACGTGACCGAAGATCGGCTGGGTATTGGCAGCGCGACGCGCATCGCCGAGCTTATCCGGCAGGAAATCCGCGCCAAGACCAGGCTGACGGCAAGCGCCGGTGTCTCCTACAACAAGTTTCTGGCGAAGCTTGCGAGCGACCAGAACAAGCCCGACGGGGTTTGCGTAATCCGCCCAGGCCAGGGCGCAGACTTCGTCGCCGCGCTTCCAATCCGCCGGTTTCATGGGGTCGGCCCAAAGGCGGAGCAGAAGATGAAGCGACTGGGAATCGAGACCGGTGCCGATCTGGCTGCAAAAGACATCGAATTCCTGCGCGCCAATTTCGGCTCCTTCGCCGATTACCTTTACCGCGCGGCGCGCGGCATCGACCTCAGGCCTGTACGCGCGCACCGGCAGCGCAAATCCGTAGGCGGAGAGCGGACTTTCAGCGACGATATTTCGAGCGGGGCACAGCTGCGCGAGACGCTGGACAACATTGTGGATATCGTGTGGGAGCGCGTGGAAAACGCGAAAGCACGCGGCCGCACCGTCACACTCAAAATGAAGTTCACGGACTTCCAGCTGATGACCCGCGCGAAATCGGTGACGCACTGGGTCGAGGACAAGACGGAGTTCGCGCGGCTCGGGCGCGAATTGCTTGAAGAGGCGCTTCCCTTGCCTATGCCTATCCGCCTGATGGGGCTGACCCTGTCGAACCTCGACCATGGGAAAGACGAACCCGAACGTCCGGCGGACAGCGCGCAGCTCTCACTGCTCTAAGCTGAAGCGGTACCGCGCTTCTTCCACGCACTGATGCGCGCTTTGGTCAGCTTGCCGAGCGGTTCGGGCAGCGAGTGCGACGGGAAGAAGCGCGCCTCCACCACTTCCCGCCTGTCGGGATTGGGCCGGGAGTTGCAGGTTGCAGCGAAAATATGCGCCGTATGCGGCGAACCGGAGAGAACCTCCCGCAATTGGGCGACCTGCTGCAGCGCGCGAACTTCGATACCGAGTTCCTCACGAACCTCCCGGCGCGCGCAATCCTCCGGATCTTCGCCGGTTTTCAGCCCCCCTCCGGGCAGCGCCCACACCTTCGGACCATAGGAATGGCGCAGCAGCAGCACATCGCCCTGCAAATTGGTCACGACCACGCTCACCCCGGCGATCGGCCGTCCCTTGAATTTACGCCAGCGGTGCCGGATCCTGTGCGCAAGCGGCATGATCGCGCGGTGGATCGGAGCGGGAATGAGCCCAATCATCAGGCGAAACAGGTGACAGCGATATCGCCGCGCTCGCGCGCAGCGTTGAGCAAACGGGCAATCGGAAGATCGTTGTCACCAGCCGCGCCCGCTTCGAACACTGCGCGCTTGTCCTCGGACCCGCCAAGCGTGAACAGGATGGCACCGGTATCCAGCAAGGCCGGGAGCGTCAGGGTAATCCGGTCGAACGGCGCGTGCGCGGGCAGCGGATCGGGCGTCAGGCGGCGCACACGCAGAGGATCGTCCGGCTGCGGGTCGGTGTTCGGAAACAGCGAGGCAATATGTCCGTCGGGGCCCATGCCAAGCCATGTGAGCGCGAACCGGGGCGGTCCGCTGTATTCGTTCAGCGCCTGTACTTTTGCGCCGACCGGTTCGAGCAAGGCGCGCATCTTGCCTGTGTTGGAGGCGTCGTGATTCTCCGGCACGATCCGGTCATCGTTGGGCCAGAACACCAGCCGCGGCCAGTCGAGATCGCGCTTCACCAGCTCGGCCAGGATCGGGAACGGTGTCGATCCTCCCGGAATGGTGACCGCGACCGAGCCGTCTGCGGCCTCGAGCGCAGCGTCCAGCCGCGCTTCGAGCCAATCGGCAATCGTGCCGGCCGAGGCGTCGTGAGTGAATGTGATGCGATCCATGCAGCGCGCTATAGCAAAAGGGCCGCTTCCGGCTAACCAGAAACGACCCTTTGATTAAGAGTAATCTGCGACCACGAAGCGCAGATCGGTTTTGTTTAGTCGAGCAGCGAGCTGAGGAACCAGACGCGCTCCTCTGCCATGTCGGTCCAGTCATCCAACAGGCCGTCGGTGGCGTTGTCGCCTGCCTGTTCGGCCAATTCCTTCATGCCCTTCAGCCGATCGACCATTTTCTGGTTATCGTCGCGCAGTTCGGTGATCATGTCTTCGGCGGACAAGGACGCACTGTCCTGGTTCTTCACCTGAGTCAGCTCCGAGATCATGCCGACCGAAGTGATCGTGTCACCGCCCTGTTTCCGGGCGCGCTCACCGATGGCATCGATCTGGTCGCGAATCTCGATCGCCTGTTCATCGAACAGCAGGTGCAGATCGCGGAAACGCGGTCCCTTCACATGCCAGTGGAAATTCTTCGTTTTGACGTAGAGCGCGAAATGATCTGCCAGCAGGCCGTTGATCTCGGCGATGAGTGCAGTTTTCGAATTGTTCTTGGCTTCGGCCATGGGGTTTACCTCCTGTTGTCGATGGCAAGGCGCGTCGGCCTTCGCATCGTTGATGTTTCGCTTGATTAACGTCGAAACGAGCATTCGGTTTCGCGGGGAAAGCAAATCGCACTAATCGGCTTGAGCGATCACAGACCTGCGAAACGAGCGTTCGATCCGATCAGGAACGCCGCAACAATCAGACAGGCAGCCATGATGCGTCTCATCCATAACAGCGGAGCGCGGTCGAAGCTGTCCTTGCCCCAATACCAGCCCAGACCGATTGCCGCTGCGCCGCCGAGCGCGCCTCCCGCCGCGTGCGGCCAGAGGTGAATGGCCATCAGCGCCAAGGCAAAGATTACGATGCGCGCCGCACCCATGACCTGGCGAACGAACAGGACCGCCGCAATCGCAACATAGCTGCGCGTCGGTTCCTTCATGGATCTGAGATGCACCGGCAAGGCCAGATCGATCGCGGCAAGCACCAGCGCAAGGCACGCAAGCAGATGCACAGCGCCCGCGGGCAGAAGCGCGGCGACGCTCCATCCGGCATAGGCCGCTGCGGCGGCGCTTGCTGCGGCCACCGCCATGCCGAGCACCAGCATCGGCCCGGTCCTGCCCACGGCATCCGAGAATTGCGCGACAATCAATTGATCGCGCGCCCCCAGCGCAAGCAGGAACGTCGCGGCAAATGTGACCAGGAAAGCGTCCATCGGCGGGCGCTTTAGCATACCGCGGTGTTCTGAACACCGAAGCGCGGCCTGCTTCATTTTGGCGGGTGGCCCGGCGGCGCGATCCGGCCTAGTCATCTTGGCGAGAGACACTTGCCGACAGACATAGGGAGAGACGATGAAACTCGAACAGGGCATGGCCGCGATTGTTACTGGAGGCGCATCGGGACTGGGCCGGGCTAGCGCGGCCGCGCTCGCCGGGCACGGATTGAAGGTCGCGATTTTCGACATCAACGATGAGGCTGGCGAGGAACACGCCGCCGCGATCGGTGGCACCTATCACCATGTCGACATCACCGATGAAGCCAGCGCCGCCCAAGGCTTTGCCGCTGCGCGCGCTGCGAACGGGCAAGAGCGCGTCACCGTACATTGCGCCATGGCATCAAAGCGCGGCAAGACCATCGGGTTCGACAAGGCGACCGGCGGCTACAAACGGCTCCCGACAGAGGATTACGCTTTCGGCGCCGAAGGTATTCTGGTCGCCAGCTACCGGATCGCGAGCCTCTCCGCGCTCGGAATGGCGAACAGCGATCCGCTGAACGAGGACGGCGAACGCGGCTCGATCACCCTCACGGCGAGCGTCGCGGCGCAGGATGGCCAAATCGGGCAGGTTATATACGGCAGCTGCAAATCGGGTGTGAACGGGCTGGTCCTCCCGATGGCCCGCGACCTGATGGATCTCGGCATTCGCGTAAACTCGGTCATGCCGGGCATTTTCGCGACGCCGCTGATGCTCGGCATGAAGGATCGCAATCCGCAAATGTGGGACCAGCTCAATGCCAGTGTCCCCTTCCCCAAACGTCTTGGAGAGCCCGAAGAATTCGCCTCCTTGATCTGCGAGATCGCGCGCAATTCATACATTAACGGTCATCAGTTCCGCCTCGATGGCGCGATCCGGATGCCGCCGAAATGAGAAAGACGCCTCCCGGTCGCGGCAGCCGAAGCGCGGCCGAGCGTCGGCCGGTTGGGCCGCCCGCCCGGAGGTATGAGCGAAGCGAATTGGCCGCGAGGGAAAACAAATGACAGCGACGAACGAATATCCGACCAAGGCTTACGGCGCGACGGCACCCGACAGCGGCGTCGGCCCGATGGACATCACCCGCCGCGGCCTGCGTGAAGACGACGTCCTGATCGAAATCAGCCATTGCGGGATCTGCCATTCGGACCTGCATTCGGCCCGCAATGATTGGGGTTTCACAACCTATCCGATCGTGCCGGGTCACGAGATAGTCGGTACGGTCAGCGCTGTCGGGGACGATGTGACCCGCCACAAGGTCGGCGACCGGGTGGCGATCGGCTGCATGGTCGACAGCTGCCTGGAATGTGCGCACTGCGAGGAAGACCTCGAACAATATTGCAAGCAGGGAATGGTCGGCACCTACAATGGCAAGGACCGGCGCGACGGTTCGACCACATTCGGCGGCTATTCGGAGCGTATCGTCTGCCGCGAAGAATTCGTGCTGAAGGTGCCCGATACCCTGCCCATGGCGGAAGCTGCGCCGCTGCTGTGCGCGGGGATCACGTCCTATTCACCGCTGCGCACCTGGAATGTCGGGCCCGGCAGCAAGGTTGCGGTCGCAGGACTGGGCGGGCTTGGGCACATGGGTGTGAAGCTGGCCGCAGCGATGGGGGCAGAGGTGACCGTCCTGTCCCGCAGCGAAAGCAAGCGTGAAGATGCGGAGATGCTGGGCGCTCACGCATTCCTCAACACAACCGACAAACCGGCGATGAAGGCCAAGACGGGGTATTTCGACATGGTGCTGAACACGATTCCCGTCCGCCATGACGTCACCCCCTACCTCAACCTGCTGCGGATCGACGGCGTGCAGGTCCTGGTCGGGATGATCGACATGATGCCGGAAATGCACTCGGGCGTCCTGCTGGGCCGAAAGGTACTGACCGGAAGCGGGATCGGCGGCCTCGCGGAAACACAGGAAATGCTCGATTTCTGCGCCGAGAACGCGATCGTTCCCGATATCGAGACGATCGCGATGGAGGATATCCAGACGGCTTACGACCGGATGGAAGCGAGCGACATCAAATACCGCTTCGTCATCGACATGGAGAGCCTGCGCAGCAGCTGATGCGCGAGCGTTCGTTCGTCGCTGCACTTGACAGGACAGATGATTTAGTTCGTATGCGAACTTAAATGTCCAAACAGCTCCGCGTCTTTCACCGGCTCCAGGCCGCCCATTCCGCACTGTTCCGCGCGGCCGACCGGCATCTGCGCGACACAGTCGGGCTCGGCAATGCGCAGCAGACTATCCTGTTCATGCTCATGCGCGAAGACGGATTGTCGCTGGGGAGCATCGCCAGGCAATTGCAGCTCGGCAAACCGGGCGTGAGCGGGTTGGTCGACCGGCTCGAAGCGGGCGGATTTGCCGAGCGCAGGCCCGATCCAGACGACGCGCGCGGTGTCCGTCTCCACATCCTGCCCGCAGGCCGCGCAGCCGCCCAACGCGCCGCCCCGATCACAAAGGCGATCAACCGCGAATTGCTGGCCCCGTTTTCCGAAAGCGAGCGCGATACCATCGCGCGCTTCCTCGATCATCTTGCAATGCAAGCCGAACCCATCGTCGCCAGCAAAGTGGCGGCGCTCTCCCCTGAAAGGATTTCTTCATGACCGATTTCATCCGCGTGGAGCATGCCGACCGCATCACCACCGTTACCCTCGCCCGTGCCGACAAGAAAAATGCGATCACGCAGGCGATGTACGCCGCGATGGCGGATGCCGTGAACGCCTATGGCACGGATGATGATGCTCGCGCGCTGATGTTCATCGGCGAAGGCGATTACTTCACCAGCGGCAACGACCTTAAGGATTTCGCCATGGCCGCAAATGGCGGCGCGGATAATGACGATTTGCCGCCGGTCATCCGCTTCCTCCATGCGATCAAGGATTGTCGCAAACCGCTGATCGCAGCGGTGAACGGCCCCGCAATCGGGGTTGGCCTGACGCTGACGCTGCACTGCGATCTCGTCTATGCCGCTGAAAGCGCAACCTTTGCTGCGCCGTTCGTGAAACTTGGCCTCGTACCCGAAGCCGCATCCTCGATGCTGCTTCCCGCCGCGATCGGCATGGCCGCTGCAAGCGACGTGTTCATGACCGGCCGCATCCTCGAATCGCACGAGGCGCTGCGTATGGGCCTGGTCTCCCGCGTGTTTGCGGACAGCGATTTCGCCTCCGAAGCGCGAACGCTTGCCGCAACAGTCGCACAGGCCGCGCCGCAAGCCATGCGGCATACGAAAGCGCTGATGCGAACCCAGACCGACACAATCGGTGAAGTCATGGAGACAGAGGGCAAGATTTTCGCGGATCAGTTGCGCTCGCCGGAATTCATGGAAAGCGTCTCGGCAATGGCCCAGAAACGCGCCGCAGTGCATCCGTAGCCGCTCGCGGCCAGTGGGCTAGTCCGGAGCGGTGAAGGGAAGCCAATAGATCGAGTAAACAACTGATTTTGTTTTTCAAAATCGTAGAAATGAAAGACCCTCAAGCTGGCCCCCACTTGCCCGCGCTTCTGTGGAAAACCCGGGACTGAGAGGGACAACTGCGCCCATCGCAGCGCTTCGCAATTAGCCTGCTGGTATCGGTTGTCACCGGTAAGATTTGCAACTCGTATGTGAGTGAAGCGCGGCTTTAAGAGATAAGAGGGATAAGAATTTGGTGGATCGCAAACAGCTCGCTCGTCGACCAAAAAATTATCATCTAGTTCCATAACTTTATGAAACTACGAGTTGTCTGCGGCTCAGCGCAAACACGCTCAACTCGTAGACGGGTGTGTTTCGCCCAAAACGCTATTTCAAAGAAATATCATAAGCTTATGCCCCGCATTCGCGGGGTATGGTGTGCTCGCAAGATTTCCATTCGCGCGCGGTTTGCCAATTGTTCGCGCATAGGTCGGTTCAGCCACTCCGGACAACACCTGTCGTGAAATAGCCGCGCGGCGATTGAGTGCTGCGAATGGCGGCTTTGCACCCTAGTTCAAGACGTTAAGCGTAGATCCGTTGCCCCCTAAAGCGGGCATCGGCTGCCGCGAATTGGTCAACGAGTAGTGGGCTGCTCATTTCAACCCGCCCACCCAGTTTGAACGTGTTTCCATTACCGGACGCCACGCTTCAGGATAGCTCCGAAATTTGCACTCAACCAATCATAGAACTTGCCTAGGGCTGTGATCGACGAGCCGAACAAAGGCCGTAGTTCGATAGCGGCACATCCTCCTTTGCGGATGACTGGTATGGGCGATCGCGAACGGCGACCTACAAAAGTGAACGCAATCGGCCGTCCTGATGGGGTAGATGCGGGTCAAGAGGACATGTAAGCCAGGGCATCACTTCTAGGTTGCCCACCAGCAAGGCATTGAAAATGAGCCAATCCAAATCGAAGTCCGGGCGTCCACCTCTTTATGAGGATGCCGCAGGAACCATCCGCACTGCGGCTCTTGAACTGTTTGCGGAGCGTGGTTTCGAAGCGACATCGATTGGCGATATTGCCAAGCGGGCGGGCGTGCCCAAGGCGAACGTTCTGTATTACTTTTCCAATAAAGACGAATTGTGGAAGCAAGCTATCGACCATCACTGGCAGGAGGTCGACGATTTCTATGTCGCACGCCTGGCCAACCATCCGTCGGTTGATCGCAGCGGTTTGAAGCACCTCATCGAAACTTACCTTGAGGCATGCTGCCGTTTTCCACCCTATGTTCAGATCATGAATATGGAAGGGCACGCGGAAAACTGGCGCACCCGTTGGCTCGCTGAGAAACACCTTCGCCGCCATATCGAGGTTATGCGCGATTATCTCTCTCAGCTGACCAACGCAGGCGTCATCCCTGACGTGGATCCCGTGATCTTCCAGACCCTTATTACCGGCGGCGGGCAGCTTCTTATCGGCCAACACCAGCTGTGGCAGGATGCTGTTGAGATCAGCCCCCGTGATGCAGAGTTTCGCGCAAATTATGTGAAGCACATGATCGAGTTGTTGACTCGGACATAGGCGCCAGAATCGCCTTTACTGTCCGACCGGTCAAACTTTATATTGACCGATCGGTTGAAAACGTTTTAGCCTCTTCCTGCACCCGGCAGAGTCAATCATTCCGGGGCACAATGGGAGAGAACTATGCGCGTTCAGGGACGCTGCCGTTCGGCGCGGCTGCTCGCAGGGACCATTCTAGGGGCTGCGATTGCCAGCCCGGTCTATGCTCAGGAAAACACAGACGAAGAGGTGGTTGCGCAAAGCGACAACGTCATCATCGTCACCGCTCAAAAGCGCGAAGAACGACTGGTCGAAGTGCCGGTCTCCATCGCCGTTACAGACGGCGAGACGCTGAATGCGCTTGGCTTCTCGGAAGCGACCGACCTGCAATTCACGTCGCCCGGACTGGGTCTTGGCGATTCCAACACGCCGCGCGGTGCCGGCTTTCGGGTGCGCGGGGTCGGTACGGCGATCTTCGCAGATGGAGTTGAGCAAAGCGTGGGTTCGGTCGTTGACGGCGTTCCGCTTGCTCGCGCGGGTCAGGGTCTTGCTGACCTTATAGACATTGAGCGGGTGGAGGTTCTGCGCGGTCCGCAAGGGATGCTGTTCGGGCGTAACGCTTCTGCGGGCCTCATAAATATCATTACAAAACGCCCCGATCTTGAAGACTTTGGCGTCGAAGCGCGGGTCAGCTATGGCGAGGACAATGACTTCCAGGCCTCAGCGGCGCTCACTGGCCCGATTGCCGAAAATCTCGGTTTCCGGCTCACGGGATACTATAATTCACGCGACGGGTTCATCACCGACATCCAGACCGGTGACGATCTGAACGACCGTGAGGAATATGGCATCCGTGGGTCATTGCTATTCGACAATGGAAGCGATCTCGAAGTCATCGTCCGTGCCGACTACATTCGCCGCGACAACCAGGCGAGCGTGTTTCCCATCCGTGCTCTGGCGCCAGACTCGCCTTTGGTCACCTCCCCCATCCCCGGCTTGATCCCTCCGGTGCTAGATCCAGAGATCATCGCTGCAGCCGACCCGGAAATCGATATCGTCTCGATATCGGGCGAGTTCTTCAACGAGGTGGAGGATTATGGCGGTTCGGTCGAGATCAATTACGATATCGGCGAATTCACCCTGACATCGATCACCGCTTATCGCGAATGGTTGCAGATCGATAACAACGATGCCGACAACAGCACATTCAACATACTGGACGTGAATGTCGGCTCGAACAACCTCGATCAGTTCTCGCAGGAAATCCGGCTGACATCCCCGGCTGACCAACCGTTCTCGTTCGTGATTGGCGGTTTTTATTATGAGAGCACCAATTCCAACGAAGTTGTTCAGACAGGGTCCTTCGTTCCGCTGTTCTCACAGTTTCTGGAGAATGGAATTCCAGTTCCGATCCCGGGTACGCCGTTTGTCCTCAACCCTGGCGATATCGGCGGGCGGGCGGTCGACATCGAAGTATCCGTCCGCGACATCGCGATCTTCGGTCAGGCCGAATACGACCTTACAGATAGCTTCACGCTGATTGCGGGCGGGCGCTACACCTGGACCGAAGTAGAGGCGACCTTGGATCGTTTTGCTCCTGCAGGAACTTCACCGATCTTCAACGCGGTGCTTGGTGCACCTTTCGCACCGCTCGCATATGACCTGGAAACGGATGACGGCAATCTGTCGTTTCGTTTTGGCGCGCGTTACGAGTTGGCACAGGATGTGAACTTCTTCGCTACGGTCTCGCGCGGATACAAAGGGCCAGGTTTCGACACCCAGGTCGATTTCATTATTCCAGACGGTGTGTCTCCTCTGGAGGCTGCATTGGTGGCTCCGGAAATCCCGACGAATTATGAAGTTGGGATCAAGGCAGCGCGCGGCGCTTTCAATGCCAGTCTGGTACTGTTCCGCACGGAATTCGATGACTTTCAGGCGCAGGTCTTTGAAACTCCTCCGGGGGCGACCCTCGGTTCGTTCGGGGTGACCAATGCGGGCGAACTGGTGACACAAGGGTTTGAATTGGAGCTTGGCGTACTTCCGACGGACGGACTCTCGTTTTCCGCCGGCCTTGCCTATGCTGATACTGAGTTCGACGAGTTTGTCGGTGCGGCCTGTCCACGCGTGGCCCAGGCTCTACCGGACAATCCATGCTCTGGCGGTGCATCTTCATTTGATGCTTCAGGCTTGCAGGCGACCAATGCTCCGCAGCTCTCGCTTACACTGAACGGTCGATACGATCAGCCGATCACCGACAATTTCAACGGCTTTCTGCAAGTCAACTCGCTGACGCGTAGCGATAACAATTTCACCCTCGTGCCGGCCGGTATCGCCAGCCCGTACGAACAGGATGGCTTTACCATCGTCAATGCGAGCATTGGGGTCGAGCAGGCTGATGGTCTTTACGGGGTGAGCGTTTTCGCGAACAATCTGTTTGATACCAATTTTGTTACGGCAATCTTTGATCTGCCGTTCGGTGGGGCCGGCGATCTTGGACAGTTTGTCACCCGCGATGCCGAGCGTCTTATCGGTGTCCAGGCCTTCGTCGCGTTCTGATCGCCCCTTTCAGGAGAAAGTCCAAATATGACCCAATTCGCTCCGCGCAAGGGGATGAATAGTGCTGAGATCGAAGAGACGATCGAGGCAATCATTGCCGAAGCTACTCTTGAAGAGAAAGTCGGCATGATGTCCGGCAAGGGCTTCTTCCAAGCCATGGCCCGCACCGGCGGGGTATGGGGAGGTGAGCCCTATCGCGCGGGCGGCGGGATTGAGCGACTGGGCGTACCTGCGCTCTATTTCACCGATGGTCCGCGTGGCGTCGCGCGGGGCAGCGGCGACACCGGCTCTACTTGCTTTCCCTGCACAATGGCACGCGGCGCATCCTGGGACCGCGATCTCGAACGCCGCATCGGTGAGGTCATGGGAGCTGAGGCACGGGCGCAGGGTTGCACACTCTCAGGCGCGGTCTGCGTCAATCTGCTGCGCCATCCCGGCTGGGGCCGCGCGCAAGAAACCTATGGCGAAGACCCGTTCCATTTGGGCGAGCTGGGCGCAAGTCTTGCCCAAGGTATTCAGGCGCACAATGTCGTCGCCACGGTCAAGCATTACGCGCTGAACTCGATTGAGAATGCCCGTTTCAAGATCGACGTAAGGATCGATGGCCGGGTCTTGCGCGAAGTCTATCTCCCGCATTTCAAGCGCATTCTCGACGCTGGCTGCGCCTCTGTGATGAGCGCCTATAACAAGATGAACGGCGAATATTGCGGCCAACATCGCGAGCTGCTCACTGATATTTTGCGCCATGAATGGGGCTTTGACGGGTTCGTCCACTCCGACTGGATGCTGGGTGTCTACGCGCCCTATGGTGCGTCGGCAGGTCTTGACGTTGAAAACCCCGAGCCGCTGCAATTCGGTGAACGCCTGATTGAAGGGGTCCAGCAGCAGCAGGTCGAACCGGGGGTGATCGACACCGCTTGCCGCCGGATCTTGCGGATCATCTATCGCTTCGCCTGCGCCGAGGATCCGCTGGCAGAATACACGCAGGATATCGTCGCAAACGACGCGCACATCGCCGTCGCTCGCGAAGCGGCGGAGAAATCGGCGGTGTTGCTAAAGAACGAAGGCGCCCTGCCACTCGACAAAGGTGCCAACGTCGGCGTTTTCGGTAGCCTTGCCGCGATGGTGAACACGGGCGACGATGGATCGTCCAAAGTCTCCCCTCCATACGTCACGACAGCACTTGCGGGCATCGCCAGCTATCTCGGCGAACCGGACATTCCGCTTTCGGGTGACGAAAGCGATGTTGCGGCGGCAGCTGAGGCGGCGAAAGGTCTTGATGCTGCAATTGTCGTGGTCGGGACGACGGCCGAGCACGAAGGCGAGTTCATCCCTGGCGATATCGGCCAATCCGCATTGATGCAGCCGGGGGCGAAAATTCCCGAAGAGCTGAAACTGATGATTGCGGCCATGATTGAAAGTCAGGCTGAAAAGCAGGGCGCTGGCCACAATTCCGGAGCCATGGGTGCGGCTGGCGATCGCGGAGGCGACCGCGAAAAACTGCGCCTGCCGGACGATCAGGCCGATCTCGTCAAGGCCATTGCTGAGGCCAACCCCAATACGATCGTGGTGATCGCAAGTGGCTCAGCCATCATCTGCGACTGGGCAGGCAGCTGTGCTGCAATCCTTCAGACTTTCTATTCCGGAATGGAGGGCGGGACAGCACTTGCACGGCTGCTGTTTGGGGACGTCTCACCGTCGGGTAAACTCCCGTTCACCGTTGCCAATGACGAGGGTGAATACCCGTTTTTCGACAAGAATGCGGACGTGATCACATATGATTTGTGGCACGGATATACCAAGTTCGAACGCGATGGAGTGACGCCGCAATTCCCGTTCGGTCATGGCCTCAGCTATGCCAGCTTTGCCTATCGTTCAGTCAAGGCCGCACGCCATGGCGACGCCATCCTCGCACAGGTCTCGGTCACCAACACCGGCACTGTCGCAGCGGACGAAGTGGTGCAGTTCTATATCTCCCCGCCGGGCAAGAGCATTGAGCGCCAGAAGAAGCTGCTGAAGGGCTTCGAGAGGGTTGCGATCGCCCCCGGAGAGACCGTGCATGTACATGTGTCAGTCCCGACCGACGATCTGCGCTGGTATAATGAGGCGACCGGCAGCTGGACCCTCGAAACCGGGGAATACAGCGTTCTTGCCGGTGGCAGTTCGGCAGATCTCATCGCCGCCACCTTATCATTGTAGCGATCAATGCTGACGCTGTCCGGACGCGATGTGGAATTGACCCTGCTGCCCGAGACGGGCGGCAGTATCGCGTCCTTCAGGTGGCAGGGCATCGATATCTTCCGCAAAGGCGCAGGCGATCAAGACCCGCTATCTCTCGCCAGCTTTCCCTTGGTTCCGTTCTGTAACCGGATTGACCAGGGGCGTTTTTTGGCAGGCTCACAGCGCGTCACTCTTGCACCCGTCAAGCCCGAAGCGGAACCCGTTCATGCGTTGCACGGACTTGGCTGGATGGACGCATGGGAAATCGCCGAAGATGATCGAAATGCGGCGATTATCCGGCATCAGCACGATGGCAGCCAGTGGCCCTGGGCGTACGAGGCGCAGCAGCATTTCGTTCTGACATCGGACGGCTTTCTTCAACGGCTTTCGCTCATCAATCAGGGCAATTTGCCAATGCCGGCGGGGCTGGGTTTCCATCCCTATTTCCCGCGCGAGGGTGCTGTTCTGGATGCGCCAGTGCGGGCGATATGGCACAATGGTGAGGACCGCTTGCCTAGCGAGATAAAAGCACTCGACCGGCAGCCGGACTGGTTCGCAGGCTGGTCATTCGACAATTGCTTCGTGTCAGACGATCCTGAGATCGCCGTGACATGGCCCACGCACCGATTGACGATGCGCCCCGACCCTGCGCTTCGCTTTACGCATGTCTACGTGCCTGCCGAAGAGCCGTTTTTCTGTGTCGAGCCGGTCAGCCATATGCCGGACGCGGTCAACCGGAAGGAGCCGCCTGCCGAAACCGGCCTGCGCTGGCTGAAACCGGGGAAATGCTGGTCGGTTGAATGCCGTTTCGCAGTTGAGGTGCCCGGCTGATGTGGCTCGGCGTGGATATCGGCACATCGGGTGTCAAAGCTGTCCTTGTCGATAATTCCGGCGCTATGGTGGCCGAGCACACCGAGCCGCTTTCCATCCAGCGCCCCCATGCGCTTTGGTCTGAACAGGACCCTGAGCAGTGGTGGAGCGCCACACAATCGGCGATCCTTGCGCTTCCCGCCGACTTGCGATCCGCGTGCAAAGGGCTTGGCCTTTCCGGACAGATGCATGGTGCGGTCCTGCTGGGTGCAGATGATAATGTGCTGCGTCCCGCCATTCTGTGGAACGATGGACGCAGTGCCTCGCAATGCGCCGCCCTGGGTCCGCTAGCGCTCGAGCACACTGGCAACGTCGCAATGCCCGGTTTCACCGCCCCAAAGCTCGCATGGCTGCGCGAGAACGAACCGGACTCCTTCGCCGCGCTTAAGGCCGTTTTGCTGCCCAAGGACTACATCCGCCTGCGATTGACCGGGGAGAAGACAAGCGAGATGTCCGATGCATCGGGTACGCTCTGGCTAGATGTCGCGGGGCGCCGCTGGTCGGGCGAGATGCTGGCTGCGACCGGCCTCGACGAAAGCCAAATGCCCGGCCTTGTCGAAGGGAGCGAGCAGTCCGGAATGCTGCGCCCCGATATTGCCGATGATCTGGGCCTCCCCCACGTGCCCGTGGCGGGTGGCGGGGGCGATCAGGCCGCCGGTGCAATCGGCGCAGGGGTGATAGATGCCGGTCAGGCATTTCTCAGCCTCGGCACATCGGGTGTCATCTTCGCTGCAAGCGACGGCTTTGCCCCCAATCCGGAGCAAGGCGTGCATGCCTTCTGCCACGCGCTGCCCGGTCGCTGGCACGTCATGTCGGTGATGCTGTCTGCCACCGCCTGCCTTGACTGGGTCATCCGGCTGACCGGCTTCGCTGGCGTTCCCGCTGCTCTTGCTGCTGCGGAGGCGACCGGAGAACAGGACGATCCGCCGATCTTCCTGCCCTACCTTTCCGGAGAGCGCACACCGCACAATGATCCGCGCGCGAAGGGGTGCTTCTTCGGACTGACCCATGACACCGATCCTGCCGCACTGGTTGATGCCGTGCTTGAGGGCGTAGCATTTGGCCTTCGCGACGGGCTCGATGCGCTGGCGCTCGATCTCAATGAACTCTCGGTGATCGGCGGCGGTTCGCGGTCAGCCTATTGGGCGCAGATCCTTGCGAATGCGCTGCAAGTGCCATTGGTCTATCGCGACGGGTCGGCGGTCGGACCAGCCAGCGGCGCGGCCAGGCTCGCGCGTCTCGCGGTAACCGGAGAGACGCCGGAAGCCGTCTGCACCATGCCGCGCGAGCAGGCCCGCTATCTTCCAACCGCGAACCCTCACGAACGGCTCGATCGGTTTCGCGCGCTCTATTCTTCGCTGCAGCCCAATTTCTAAAAGGACAATCATGACCTACTTCGCGGACATTCCCGCTATTCGATATGAGGGCCCCCAAAGCGACAATCCGCTGGCGTTTCGCCACTATGATGCCGAGCGCGTCGTTCTCGGCAAAAGCATGCGCGACCATTTGCGATGGGCGGTCTGTTATTGGCACAGCTTCGCCTGGGCAGGTCACGACATCTTTGGCGCGCCCACATTCGAGCGCCCGTGGCATCCGGGCACGCCCGCGACGCCCGAACTCGCGCAGGTCAAGCTCGACAATGCCTTCGACTTCTTCGCCAAGCTGGGTGCGCCGTTCTATTGCTTCCACGATGTCGATGCGATGGCCGATCATGCAAGCATCGCCGCCTATTCGCGCGAGCTTGAAGCGATCGCAGACAAGATGGAGAACAAAGTCGCCGAGACTGGCGTGCAGCTTCTATGGGGCACCGCCAATCTGTTCAGCCATCCCCGTTATGCTGCGGGCGCCGCGACCAATCCGGATCCCCAGATCTTCGCCTGGGCCGCGCATCAGGTGTGTTCAATGCTCGATGTCACGCACCGTTTGGGCGGCGCCAACTATGTCTTGTGGGGCGGACGCGAAGGTTACGACACTATCCTCAACACCAATCAGGCGCAGGAGCTCGATCAGCTCGGCCGGTTCATGGCGATGGTGGTCGAACACAAGCACAAGATCGGCTTTGACGGCGCGATCCTGATCGAACCCAAGCCGCACGAACCGACCAAGCACCAGTATGATCGCGATACCGCCACAGTTTATGGCTTCCTGAAACGGTACGGGCTTGAGGACGAAATCCAGGTCAATATCGAAGCCAATCACGCCACACTTGCGGGCAACACGTTCGAACACGAAATCGCGACTGCCAATGCGCTCGGAATTTTTGGATCGATCGACATCAATCGCGGTGACCCGCAAAATGGCTGGGACACCGATCAATTTCCAAGCAACGTGCCGGAAATGACATTGGCGATGTACCATGTGCTGAAAGGCGGTGGATTCTCGACCGGCGGGTTCAATTTCGATGCCAAGCTAAGGCGGCAATCGGTCGACGCAGAAGATCTGTTCCACGCGCATATCGGCGGCGTCGATGTCTTGGCAAAAGCCCTGCTCAACGCCGCCGCGATCATCAAGGATGGCACACTCGATCGGTTTGTGGAGGACCGCTACGCCGGGTGGAGCGGCTCATTCGGCGAGAGCATCCTTGCAGGTGAGCTTACCTTGGCCAAAGCCGCCGATCACGCGGTTAAGAGCAATTCCGACCCACAGCCGGTTTCGGGTCGGCAGGAGTATCTTGAAAACCTGATCAACCGCTTTGTCTGAAATGAGAGAGGAATGACATGTGACTGCCACGTTTGCTGCACAAACGACTGACACCGCCGCCATTTCGGAGGCGTATGAGCGTGACGGATATTTCGTCCTCAAGAGTGCCTTCAATGCTGAGCAGATCGAGAAATTGCGGGAAGAAACGCTCGCCATTTGCAGCGGTGAACGCGGCGAGATCATGGGGGCGGATATCGTCTCGGAAGGTGCGAAGAACGCAGAAGAAGCAATGCAGCGCGTGCTGGCGATCCACTTTCCACACAAGTTTTCCGAAGTGATGCGCTCGACCCTGACCGAGCCTGCGATTGTCAATGCGCTGAGGGCGATCATCGGACCGGACATCAAATGCATGCAATCGATGCTATTCGTGAAGAATGCCGGTAAACCCGGGCAGGCCTGGCACCAGGACGAATTCTATATCCCAACGCGGGACCAGTCGCTGGCAGGTGTGTGGATCGCGCTTGATGATGCGCGGATCGACAATGGCGGGCTGTGGATGCATCCGGGTAGCCACAAGCATGGGATCATCTGGCCCACCCACAATCACGGCGATGCGCGGTTCGACAGCTCGCAGGAGGCCAAGGATTTCCCGTACGAACGCGAAGGGGGCGTGGCGGTCGATGCAGATGCGGGCGATGTCGTTATCTTCCACGGCTATGTCTTGCATCGCTCGCTCAACAACACGCGCAGCGAGGGTTACCGCCGGGCGATCGTCAATCACGTGATGAATGCGCGCTCGCTACTGCCGTGGACGCTCGGATTTCCGCCGCAGCCGCGTGACGATTTTCGCGATTTCGAGATGATCAGCGGAGAAGACCCGTATGCGTGGAAAGGCAAGGAAGAATCCCTCATACCCTTCCTTCGGCCCGAAGATCCGGCACAGGCCGCTCGAATCTTCGGCGCGGTGATGCAAAAGTTGAACCCCGGCTAGGCGCTCAGGCGGCTTCGAGCTCGCGGACGAACTCGGTCATTTCCAGCGCCTCGCTCCAGCGATCGCTCAACTCCTTGCCATCGATCATCTTGGCATAGTTGAGCTTATGCACGGTGCCAGCGAATTCCATTTCCCGTGGGAGCAATTCGGGCGCAAAGACGGTCGGCTCATCGGCTTTCGCCTGCGCAAAACCCGTCAGGCACGCGCTCCACATTGCGGCATAGTCTTCCCAACACTGGATCTCTCGCGCCTCGGCGAGAGGCAATTGCATGGTGCAGCTGTCACCAATGCGCCCATGCATGTAGCGGACCCGCTCAAAGATCGGCGCAAGCGCCGCAAGCTTGGCTTCGAAATCTCCATACCGCATCTCATGACCCGTGTACCAATGCGACAGGTCGGCGTTGAAACGCAGGTCTGGAAAGCGTTCGCAAAGGTCGAGCGTGCGCCGGATATCCTGCGTCATCGTTGCGCGGTGTGTTTCGATGTAAAGCGGCAGTCCATGCTTGGCCGACGCTTCCAGCACTGCGGCAGCCAAGACATCCATCTCGCTATCGGTTTCAAGTCCGGTGCCGACATGCAGGGTGGTGCAGATGAAACCCCACTCCTTGTGCTGCGCAGCCAGCGGTTCGACTTCGGCAGGCGCAGTGACCCGTCCCATCCCGCTCATTTCAAGCCCGGCGGCAAGACCGGCAGGATCGGGGAAATAATGCTGCAGGCCTACGAACCCTGCGTTGCGGATAGCAGGCCAGTCCGGCGCGTCTTCGTGCAATGGAGTCTTGCTGTCGCCTGGTAGAGTCCAGAGATTGCCGATGTTTATATGCTGGCGAAAAGTCATCGTCGCTGCGCCACCCGTCTCAACCCTCGTCCACCATGCTGTCCCAGTCGCCGCGATCGCTCATCATGGCGGCCATGGCTTGCGGGTTGGCAAAGGAGAAGATGAAAGCCCGGCGATGGCGGTCGCGGGTTCGATTGGGACCAGTGTAGTGCGGCGCGGCATAGCCATGCATCGTGGCTGAACCCGCTCTCAGCGCGCAGGGTCTTGCTGTAGAAAGGTCCAGATCGCGCTCCGCATCGACCATTTCGAGCAGCCGGCTTTCATCCTCCGGGGCCCCGCTTGCCACACGATGTTCCGGCATCGGTTTGCCCTGCATGCCGGGGACGAATGTCATGCATCCGGTTTCTTCATCGACGTCGTCCAGCGCGAGCCAGTATTGCACGACCGCGTTGTTGGGCAGAATGACACCGGGTTCGGTGCATGGGCGACCAGCATAGGCCATGTCCTGATGCCAGGGCGTTTCGTGGGGATGCATCGGCGGTTTGTAGATCAGCATCGAGAAAAGGAATTGCGGACTGTCGGTGCCCAGGATTGGGGCGGCCAGTTCGGCACCGCGACGCACTGCCTCGCTATTTGCAAAGCGCGGATCATGCATGTGTGGCAGCATCAGCTGGCGTGTGATCCCACCCAATTGCCGATCGTGCTCCCCATAATCGACCCGGCCCGCCAGCGCGTCTTCGTAGGCGCCTCTCAATTCTTCGAGCTCACTTTGCCCGGCCAGATCCTGTACCACAGCAAACCCATCACGCTGGAAGTCCTCCCGGACTGTTTCGGCGTTCGGGATCGCAGAATCTGCGGTGTGGGTGACCGTTACTGTGCTGGCCATGATCGGCATCCTAGTCTGCAATATCTGAACTGGTATCGATCTTATCTTTCGCTGACCGAACGGTCAATGAAATTAGGCATGGTTCCGAACCGTCATTCCGTGCTGTAAGCGTGCTCGCATGGTTGCCACTCAATCCAAATCGAACAAGCGCCAGCAGCAGCGCGAAAAGTCTCGGGCTTCGGTGCTGAATGCGGCGGCGCAATTGTTTGCAGACCTGGGCTATGACGGAGCCTCGCTCGGCGCGGTTGCGACGGAGGCCGGCATCTCGAAACAGAACCTGCTCTATTATTTCCCGGACAAGGAGCAGCTTTGGAAAGACACCATCGTCCATGTGTTCGATCAGGTGAACGTGGAGCTGGCGCGCGAGCTTGAAGACTTCGATGAAACTGAGGCTCCGCTACGCCACATCATCCGAGCCTATTTCGCCGTGTGCAGGCGACATCGCGCCTATGTAGTGATTCCCATGATCGAGGGGACGAAGGACACGTGGCGGTCGCGCTTCATCACCGATCGCTACCTCAAGGACCATATCGTCGCGTTCGAATTCTACATCGACCGGATGCGCAAGGCAGGACAGTTGCCGCAGGTCGATGCCGTTTACCTGCAGAACCTGATCGCAGGCGGCGCACAGCTTTTTCTCGCGCTTTCCCCGCTCTGGAACCGGGCTCTTGGTGTCGACACGCAAAGCGAGGAATTCTTCGAAGGCTATGAAAACGCCATAAGTACCATGCTCGGGCTCTGACCTGCCGATACTCTATCCACCGGTGGGCTTGGCTTTTTCTGACCGATCGTTCAGTTATGGCTCATGGCACAGTATGCAACGGGTACGGCAGAGCTTCGCGGTGACAGGGTTAGCTGGCCCGGAAGGCTGGCCTTCGGAGTGGGCGATTATTCGCTCAACCTGGTCTGGCAGGGTACGGCGCTGTTCCTGCTGTATGTCTACACCGATGTATTTGGCATTGCGCCTGCGACCGCCGGAGCGATTTATCTGGCCGCCATGGTGTGGGATGCGGTGACCGACCCGCTGGTCGCCGCGCTGGTCGACCGCACGCGCACGCGAATCGGCCGTTATCGACCGTGGCTGGTCGGCGGCAGCATTCCCCTCGCGGTCAGCTATCCGTTGGCATTCTCAGGGCCGGGTGACAGCGGCATTGATCCGGCAATATGGGCGCTAGCGACGCATGTCCTGCTGCGCACATGCTACACGATCGTGGGTGTGCCTTTCGCATCGCTACAGGCGCGGCTGACAGGCGATGCGCGAGAGCGAACGACGATCGCAGGGTTTCGAATGGCCGGTGCTGCTCTCGGTGCCTTGACCGTGGTCTTTGTCACCCCGCTGCTCGTCGGTGTCTATGGCGAGGGCCGCGAAGCCGAAGCGTATAGCGTTGCGGCAAGCGTCGCCGGAGTGATCCTGGCCGCGGGTGTGCTGTATTGCGCGTGGGCGATCAAGGAACCGTCTGGCGAAGAGAGCGCGCCAACAGGCAGCCTTGGAACTGATCTGGCGGGGCTTCCCTCGATGCTTTTAAGGAACGGCCCGCTGCTGCGTGTTCTTGCAATCGTGGTGATCGGGTCGATTTGCCTGGCGATGTTTTCAAAGAACCTGCTTTACTATTTTAAGTACGTGGCAGAGCGGGAAGATCTGACTGTCTGGGCGCTCACGATGCCGGCCGGGTTGCTGCTCTTCACGATCCCCTTCTGGGTCTGGCGGGCCGCCAAGACATCCAAAGCCCGCGCGCTGTGCGAAGGGTCGATCATTGCCTTTGCGGGCTATCTGATGTTCTGGCTCGTTCCGGCCGAGCAGGTAGCATTTCTCTTCAGCGCCATCGCAATCATCGGCGTTGGTGGGGGCGCCTTGCCCGTGTTGTTCTGGTCGATGCTCCCCGACACGGTGGAATACGGCGAGTTGCAAACCGGGGAACGAGCTGAAGCGCGCATTTTCGGCTTCGCTGCATTCGCACAAAAAGCAGCAGTCGGGGTTAACGCCTTGCTGCTTGGATTTGTCCTCGACCTTGTCGGGTTCGTCGCGAATGAGCCACAAACGGATATCACGCTGACCGCGATTGAGGCCGTGATGGTATTTGTTCCAATGCTGGGGACCCTCTTCATCATCATAATTTCGCTTGGCTACCCGCTCGATGGAGAAAGGCATGCAGCGATCCGAAAGCAGCTAAAGGAGGGCGAGGCCGCCACGCCCACCTGCGCAGATGCGTAGCCAATCGCGCACGTACGCAGGCGCGACGCGCTACAGTCCGACAAAGACGGTACGCGCCTTCCTACAACCTCGCCTTCGAGCAGTCTCCAGACCCAGTGGATTGGTGGACTCGGACAGTGGGCGGATTGAGTTGCTATCGCCTCTGACATGCACGTAAGAACCCGCCGAATCCTGAAGCCAAAGTGCCACGTCCGCTTGCTCTGCATTCACATAAGATAGCCGACAGTCTCCTACCGGCCCAACTCTTGACATCTGTGCTTGTTGGCGATCACTCCAAGTTCTCCAGAAACGCCTCTACCCCCTTTACCATCTGGTCAAACGCCGCTTCCCCCGGATGCGGCAAGTGACTGTTCGACGGCAAGGTCTGAAGTTCGGCGTTCGGCAAGCGTGCAGCGAGATCGGCACCAACACTTGCCGTGATGCGCTGGTCGTCGCGGCTGTGCAGCACCAGCGTTGGGACCTCGATCTGCGCCAAGCGTTTGCGGACATCGATGTCGCCGAAGGTATCGATGAAACGCGCGGCATTTTCGGCCGAGGTCGTCTGGCGTTGAAATTCGTTGAACCGATCGATGGTCTTGCTGTCGGCGTCGGGAAAGAAGCTGTGCGAGAATATCTGGCGGTAGGCGGGCGAATTGTCGCCCCAGCCGTGGCGCACTAGTGTCATCTCCGCCTCCCGCCGTGCAACCATTTCGGGATTGTCGTGGAAGCGCCAGCCGGCCGGGTAGCCCCCGATCAGCACCAGGCCGCTGACCTTTTCGGGGTGACGCGCCGCATATTCGATAGAGACCGACGCGCCCTGGCTGATGCCAATAAGGGGGAAACGCTCCAGACCTAGCGCCTCGACAACGCATTCGAGATCGCTGACAAAAGCATCGAAGGACAAATCCTCGACCTTCCAATCGCTGAGTCCATTGCCGCGCTCGTCATAGCGATACAGGCGATATCGGCGCGCAAGCTCGATGGAGAAGCCAGACCAGGCAGGGATTTCCAGCTCGGCGTCTAGATGGGTGAGCCAGTTGGCGGCTTTCATCACCGGGCGGCCTTCGCCCATGGCGGCATATGCTATGCGCGTGCCGTCGGGCGCGGTCGTGTAGCGGATCGTCTGGCGCGGAACATCCTCGCGCCCTGGATCGCTAACTGAGTGGGCTGGGTCTGCCAGCGTTCCCAACTCCTCCCGCTTTGTGACAAGCCAAGCGGCGTATGCGTCATGCTCGCCGCTTTCTGTGGCCAGCAGCAGGCGATCGATGTCTTCGCGCGCGATAGACAGAGCCTCGCTGGGGCAGTTCAGCGACACCGAGGATTTGTCCGCCACCAGCCAGCCTTCGTCCGGGCCGAGCGCCTTGCGCAACCGGGTCAGCGACCAGCGCAGACCGCCGCGCGGGTCGGCAGCGCGCTCCCAGAACATCTCGCTCAGCCGGGAGCGGTGGACCGGGCGATCCTGCAGCGCAAGAAAGGCGAGCAACGCGCGCGCCTTGCGCGACTTCGGAAGTTCGACCTCACGCCCGTCACGCAAGATGCGAATGTCCTCAGCTAGTTCGATCTGCGTCACTTCCGCTCGCACCCTTCCTACGATCACCACGCCAATACCACGCTTCTCCGGCAAATTACCACGTTCGCTGCCCTTCTGGTTGCCACGGATGTGAGGGACAAGGCGTCATGACATTCAAGGATATACCCATGACAGACAGATTGTTTGGCACGGTGGTCGCCATCTGGGCGGCCCTGCAAATCGCATTTTTCATCTCGATCGTGCCGCTGGCCCAGCCCGGCGCGATTCTAGCCTGACAAGCAAACCGGAAGGAATAGAATCATGTGCCTCGCCCATAGTAAGGTTGTCGACGAATTTGCCGACCAGGCAGAGCTCCCGCCATTTGCCGCGGGGCTCGTCGATACAATCAACAAGGCCGCGACGGCCATGTCGCTTTCGATCGGCCATCGTCTTGGCCTGTTCGACGCAATGCGTTCGGGCGATGCCAAGTCGCCTGCAGGCTGGGCCAACTCGCTTGGCCTGCAAGAGCGCTACGTGGCCGAATGGCTAGGGGCCGTCACGACTGCCGGCATCACCTATGTGGACGATCTTGGCCGATACAGCCTCCCGGCCGACCATGCGCTGTTTCTCGGCGCCGATGCGCCTGCGGGTAGCATGTCCAGCATGATGCAGTGGGTGGGCGTGCTCGCGCCCGTCGAGACTGAAATCGTGCGCTGCTTCGAGAAAGGCGGCGGCGTGCCTTACAGCGCCTATCCACGTTTCCACGAAGTAATGGAAGAAGAAGGCACGCTCACCTTCGATGCCGATGCGACGCTGGGCCTCGTAACCGGCCTTGTCGAGCGGCTGGAGCAAGGCATCGACGTCCTTGATGTCGGCTGCGGCCGCGGGCGCGCCCTGCGCATCTTTGCCGAGCGTTTTCCGAACAGCCGCTTTGTGGGTTACGACCTGTCATGCGATGCAATCGCCACCGCGCGCGAAAAGGCGGCTGATCTGCCCAACCTGCGGTTCGAGGTGCTCGACTGCATGAAGATGCGTGACGAGCGCGCGTTCGATCTCGTCTTCACCTTCGATGCGATCCACGACCAACCGCATCCGGAGACGCTGCTCGGCAACATCCGCCGCGCTATGCGGGACGATGCTGTTTATATCGCGCAGGATATCTGGGCGCACACCGATGTCGCGGCCAATCGCGACCATCCGCTGGCGCCATTCATTTACACGATCAGCTTGATGCATTGCATGACTGTTAGTCTGGCGCAGGGCGGTGTCGGACTTGGTGCCGCCTGGGGCGAAGAGAAGGCGTCCGAGATGCTCGCCAAGGCGGGCTTCGGGGACGTCGCAATGCACCGGCTCGAGCACGACATTCAGAACGCCTACTACGTTTGCCGGGGTTGACCCATCGGCAACCGATCTGGGGCACCCAAATTTCCCCCGTCCTCTCTCGAGCGCCCGGGGTTACTCGTCATCGCATAGCTACCGGCTCACACCCCATTCGCGGAGCAACAACCCGTCATGACTTCTTCATCTGCCACTCTCAGCAAGTCCGCGCCGATGCCGCGCGAAGCCATCGAACAGACCGTCGGCACGCTGACGTCAGCCTTCATCGGCGATCCGGTCATTCGCTGGATGTATCCTCAGGCAGCCGCCTATCTGGCGAGTTTCCCCCGCTTCCTCGAAGCATTTGGAGGCAGAGCCTTCGCCGCAGGAACGGTCTATAGCGATCCGCAAAACCGCGCCGCAGCCATGTGGCTTGCACCCGGAACTGCCCCCGACGACGAAGCGATCGAGACTTGCCTGCTCGAAACCGTTGCGCAGAGCCAACACGCCGACATGTTTGCGGTCTTTGCCGACATGGAGCGTGCGCACCCTGAATTTCCACACTGGTACCTGCCATGGTTCGGCACCGACGCGAACTGGCAGTCAAAGGGCATCGGGGCGGAGCTTATGCGTCGCTGTCTAGCCATGGTCGATGCCGAACGCTTGCCGGCCTATCTGGAAACGCCAAATCCGCGCAACATCTCCTTTTATGAGCGGCATGGCTTTAGGGTCACGGGCTCGTCTCAGCATGGCAAGTGTCCGCCCGTAACATTCATGCTGCGCGAGGCGCGGTGAATTGCGGGGCGAGCGGGCGCATGACCGGACGAGCCCTGATGCCTCCTGACAATTGGATGGTCTTATGACTTCACAGAGCCCGCTCAGGACCGACTGCCGCATTCGTGCGGCCGGGGTCAGGTCGGTCTGCGTGCATCCCGATTGAGCTTGGCGCGGCATTGCCCCCCTGTTGCTCCTGCAGATAGACCGCTGCGCGAGGAACCCGACGCTGCATGACGCGCCACGGACCTAGCGCCGACCATTTTCGCCTTTCGATTCTCAAGGAACTTCGACCATGATTTCTCGCCTCATAGCCTCTATCATACTCCCGCTTGCGATCGGGCTTGCCGCCTGCGCGCCTGCAGCCTCGCCAGCGGAGGAAGGCGTCACGCTGATCATCCGCTTTGAGGCAAGCGATGCCGGCCTCGATGAGTTCGTCGGGATCATGGACGGTGTGTCCGAGGCAATGTCGGCCGAGTCAGGGTTTGTTTCAGCCAAGGTCTACCGCGACGTCGATGAGGCCAACGTGTTCATCCTGAAGGAAGTCTGGGAAACGAAGGCACTGCATCAGGAGCACTTTATCCGGATCAACGAATCCGGTGATTGGTCGCATATCAACTCGCTGCTTATCGAAGAGCCGCAGATGGGGTATTTCGAGCCGATGTGATTTCGGCCCAGTACGTTGATGTGGTTTCGGGTTTAGGGCAGCCCTCAAACTTGTCTTTGCAGACTGTTTAGCGAAATCGCTCGGTCCCCTGCCAATGCATGCCCCTAACCGCCGCGGTCGGGTTGCTAAGCTCTCGAAACGGAGCATCGTCCCGCGCGCCTGCGGATGCGTGCGGCGGCGCTCGCGTGCACGCGCGACGCGCTTACCGTCTGCTTTCTCATCAGCTCAATCCAAAACCGGACAGTCTCCTACCGGCCCATTTGCCGATGTTGTTTCTATCTCGTCCCAGGTGGCAATTTTCACCTTCTGAGATTCAGGTCATGAACTCGCTGAGAGCTCGTGAGCCGGTCCTTATACGTCACTTGCGTTGCGAAACTACCACCGACGCGAAGCGACGGCGTGCATCGAAGCAGTCCAACCGATCATCAGCAGACCAACGAGTGCTTCGACACCCGAAATCAGGCGCATGCCCCCGCCGGATAAATGTCGCCAACACCAAGTCATGTGTACGTCGTGTAAGAGACGCAGATGTTCGGTTTTCGACCTTGCTTGTGCACCATGCCTCGAGAAATCGTCTCTTAGCTCATAAGGTCTGACCTCAATTGGCCCTGCCAACATAGGTTCGGTCTTGGCCAAGTACTGGGCAAGCTCAGATTACGATGCCTCGCCGCTCTTATGGGTCATTATGCATGGTATTGCCGACCTCGTTGCGACAAAGTTGCATGCTGCACAAATGGATATTGCTATGGCTCATACGGTTTCTCTCGCCAGAGCGGCTGTCGAGAAACTGGAGCGTGATTTCAACTAATCGTCATCGATCACATGAAATCCGGCTTGCCCCTAGCGATTACCTCGCGCAACGGCGTCCAATCTACCGGATATCGCTCGTTATCCAATGGATCGAGCTTCGCATCCCCTGAGAAAAGATTCTCTGTATATTGCATGCCCTGAAAGGCGGGATAAAGCTGATCTCCGCTGTCGAACCATTTCGCAATTTCGATCATGGGCTTCAGCGTGGCGACTGGGCCAACCCATTGAGTTTCAAACGCGTCGCCGGTCCCTGCGCTCGCCTCGTCAGCTACGTCATCGATGGTAAGGACATTCCCAGCGATGCGCAGATATCGCGGCGCACTGTCATCGAGAGCCGCGTGGGCAGCGTATTCGGCCGCATTATCCATCGAGGTGATGTCGATCTGTTGATCGTCAGATCCAAAATAGATGCTCTTGTGATGGTCGAATACGACAAGCGGCGATTCAGAAAAGATATATTCGGCGAAGAGCCCGTTCAAGATGCTGGTGGCAGCAATCGCTGTCCCTTCGAGATGCTGCGCGAATTCGCGTCTGAGATCGAGGTTGCGATTGCGGCCCTCTTCCATTTGGTAGAAGTCGATCGCGAAATCAGAGGGGATGAAGCGTGGCACGCCTGCCGTCAGCGCTCCTTCAAGAAGTACCTTTTGGGCATCGATGATGACCGGACGCAGTCCAGCTAGCGCTGAAACTACGCATACTGCGCCTTCGCAGGTCTTCGCAATTTCAACAGGGCTAGAAGTGTCGATGATGGCAACTGTCACGCCCAATCCTTCAAGATCGCGGACGTCTTTTGCATCGCTACCTTCGCGAGCAAGCGCGATGCATTGCGCTTCGAGCTTGGCGAGATGCGAACAAATCATTTTGCCTAGCGCGCCCGTAGCGCCCGCGACTACAACCTTCTCTCTATCCATCTGAAACTCCTGAAGAATACAGTCAAATCAAACTATTCAAGAAAGCGGTTGTTCCTCGCCTAGCTGGGGAGGGAGCCTTAGGCCCCGCGATAGCTCATCCGGTGAAGGCAGCAATCGAGCTCACGGACAAACGTAATACGTTTGTTCAGAGCACCTAAAACCGGAGTAGTTTTCACCTTAAGCGTTGGCGTTTGGTCATGCCGCCGTTAGCGACGAATTCAGCAGATCCGTTCGAACCGAGCGGCCGCTCTTGGCCGCGACTCTCTAGAACCGGATCCATTACTTTCGGACTCATTTCGAGACGTAGGGATCCAGCTGAGAAGGGTTGAAAAGCGGCAAGTCCGTTCTTGGGAGCTAAACTTCAGAAGCCGACATCCTTTCAGGCCTCCAAGAACGCGCCCATCCTTGTATAGCTTGTTGGCCAGTCGACGAAAGGCTCAGATCACGATCGGCGGCGAGCGCGACCATTGCTCTTCGCGGGCCTCTCGAATAATAATGTCTTATGTTTGAAGCTGTTAAAGATCGAGTCGAACAGCTCTTTCGCGATCAAGCGATAGAGAGCGACTATTGCGAACTTTCTGATCGAGTGTTCTGTTTTCGAGAGCGCCAAGCCTCGGAATTGCGTGACACGATGTACGAGCCCGCGCTTTGCCTGATTCTTCAAGGTGCGAAACAAACTATCATCGATGGCCGGAAGCTCTCCCTAACGGCTGGCGACACAGTTCTCATCAGCCATCATGTTCCAGTTCAGGCCCAGATCACAAAGGCAAGCGAGCACGAGCCCTACACAGCTCTCATCGTGAGGCTCGATATGTCGGTCATTCGCAGCCTGGTCGCGGAAATCGCACAAATTACAGGCGGAACGGATGACATACATTCTGTCGCTTCGGAAAAGGCCGAACTGGCGCTTCTCGAAGCGATCGATCGATTGCTCGTCGTGCTAGCAGATTCGCTGGAGGCGCAATTGCTGGGACAAGCCGCGATGAGAGAAGTCCACCTGAGGATGCTGCGGGCATCGCATGGCGGAATGTTGCGCGCAATGAGTTCGCCGCAGACTCCGGCAAACAGGATTGCGCGCGCCATTGCTTTTATCAGGGAGAACTACAAAAATTCGTGCCAGGTCGGAGACGTCGCTGCCGAAGCGGGCATGAGCGCAACGGTCTTTCATAAACGCTTCCGTGAAATCACCGGTACAACGCCGAACAGATATCTGAAGCGCATACGTCTTCAAGAGGCGCACAGCCTGCTTTCCGTCGATCGCGCTTCGGTCACGCATGCCGCACTCGAGGTAGGATACAAGAGCGTCAATCAATTCAGCCGTGACTACTCGAAGAACTTCGGAATGCCGCCGAAAGTGGCCAGAGCAACTGCGAACTAATGCCCTTTCGGCGGCTTGGCTAAGCTGCGAAATCGCCTGAGTGAGCGACCCGAAGGCGTAGCAATCAGGCGACGCTGGTAGCGGCCGCACCGTAACCGACGTCGAGCACCTCG
Source organism: Erythrobacter ani (assembly GCF_019204025.1). Taxonomy (GTDB): domain Bacteria; phylum Pseudomonadota; class Alphaproteobacteria; order Sphingomonadales; family Sphingomonadaceae; genus Erythrobacter; species Erythrobacter ani. The sequence goes on along the minus strand of NZ_JAGSPB010000002.1, from coordinate 204,159 downwards.
CCAGTCATCTTGTCCGTTGCCTCTCCGGTAAAGTACATGACAGACTTGGCAACTTCCTCAGGCTCAACATGACCCACGCCGATCGGGTTCGACTGCGCTATCATCTCCGAAACGGCATCAAAGGTTGGGTTTGAAGCATTCGGCATCATCTGCCCCAGGACAGCAGCATTGTCCGCGAATGGCGTTCGAACAAGGCCTGGCGCCACTACATTGCAGAGGATGTTGTCGCGCCCGTAGGCTAGTGCCGCGCTCTTGGCAAAACCGTTAACCGCCCATTTGGTCGATCCATAGACGCCGAAGATATCGTTGCCAGTGCGGGACAGACCCGAGGAGACATAGATGATCCGTCCGCCTCCCGCACCGCGCAAGTGTGGCACGGCCGCCTGCGTTGTTTTCATGTAGCCTCCGACATTTGTTTCGTAGAGAGTCGAAAACAATTCTGCGGAGACGCCGTCGATAGCGCCCGCATGGCCGACGCCCGCATTGGCCAGCACAATATCCAAGCGACCGAAGCGATCGACCGCCTGACGCATCGCCGATTGCAAATCAGCGAGGTTTCGAACGTCGCCCTTGTAGCTTATGCACTGTACACCCAATCCCTCGATCTGCGCTTGCGCCGCAGCGAGGTCCGCTTCGCTCGATAAGCGATAGCTAATTGGAACCAGATTCGGTGTCGCGATATCGAACAAGACGATATTAGCGCCAGCCTTGGCCATTTCCACGGCCGAGGCCAGACCGATGCCGCGAGCGCCACCTGTGATGAAGGCCACCTTGCCCGACAGCTCGTGCTTGCTTCCTGCATTGTCCGATGATTGAGCCGAGGCGCTGGTGCCGCCAAAAACTGCGGGACCGGCTGCGGCGGCTACACCAACCGCTGCGGCAGCCAGCAGGTTTCGGCGATCAGGATTGTCAGGGCCGCTCATATCTGGGCTGCTTGCAAACTTGGGATTTGAATTTGTCATGTATTTCTCCTCGAAGAAACTCGGTCTGCGTTTGTGAGGATTGAGATACCGTTGCTCAGAAATCGTGGCTTGCCCATAAGTTCGAAAAACGTGCCAAATCCTCGCTATATGCGCCTTTGCCTACATTTCATTTGATAAGCCTGCGCGCGCTTTGAGAGACGGAGTTGCCCCTATTTTGTCGAATACGCGGCCACAGTTACGCGAACCGCGTCGCGCCGGATTGGTATGATCCTCTGATAGGCTTCCGATTCATGCCAGGCGTTTAGTGCCTCCAGATCGGGAAACTGGACGACGACGCACTCATCGTAATCGATCTCGCCGGCGAGCACGCTTTCCATCCTGCCCCAGAGCAGGCGCTCCCCACCATGCGGGATCAGACTGGCTTCCGCCTTTGCAACGTATTCGTCGAACTTAGCCCGGTCCTTCACGGACCATGTGGAAATGAAAAAAGCCGTCATTGTGGCCTCCTGATTTGGGTGGTGAATTGAGATGAGTCACCAGCGCGCTCGCAGCCGGTTCACGAGAAGATCGTCCTCAAGAATTCTAGCCTTCATAGAAACCAACTCCTTAATATCCCAGTTGGCGCTGAGATATCGACCGGCAGCCCAATCGGCTTGGCCCGAAGACAGCCAGACTGCGAACGCCGCGGCGAGTTCTGGGGGATCGTTCAGATGAGCATGCATGTATTCAGGCATACTCTTGCCGATCTCAGTGGCGACGCCACCTGGGTGCATGGCGAAGCACTTTACACCTTCTGCTCCGTGGTCGCTGTGAACGAATTCGCAAAGCCGATTGATCGTATGCTTCGAGGTTTGATAATCTGATGCGCCGTCCACCAGAAGTTGCGCGCCGACCGACGACACCAGAATGAGATGTCCACCTTGCGCCCCATCTTCTTGGGGTTTGGCCGCCGATTCAATCAAATGAGGCAAGCAATAGCGAGCGACGTGATAGGCACCCCGCACATTCACTTCGAATGTCGTCCACCAACCGTCTGGATCAGAAACTGCGAGCTTCTTCCACGGCCCTAAAGCCCCCGCATTTGCATCGGCCACATCGACGCCTCCAAACTTCGCGACGCAGTCGTCGACCGCAGCGCTGACCTGCATCGCATCGGTGACGTCGATGCTCATGTAAGCGTAGTCGGTGTTTGGATTGGCTTCCTTTACGACCTCACGCGCTTCTTGGAGACCTTGTTCAGATCGTGCCGTAGCGTAGATCGACTTGGCACCTGCAGCTGCAAAAGCGGCAGCGGTAGCGCGTCCAATTCCTTGCGATGCGCCGGTTATAAAGAGGACTTTGCCGGTTGCGCTACCGGCGAGCGCACCTTGCGGATCAATTGCATTGGTCACTGCATGGTGCGCGGTCAGATCCAAAGCCTGTTTTTCGATTGAGGACATTTAAATTCTCCGATGCAACGTATTTCAGGCAACCGCGTACGGACAACTCCACTTGCGATTGCGAGTGTTACGGACGAAGTAGCATCGGATGGTCGGCTGTGACTTGCCGGTTTCTACGCGAAACATGCCATTTTCTGCTTCGTTGTTTGCGCTCGGATTGGTCGTGACAAGTAAGAGGGTCTGCAACGGTGAACCCTTTAGAGTCACGGCTAGTTTATTGGGTGAGAACCTTCCATTCGATCGAACGGGGTGCCGTCCGCCTTCAGGGCTCATCAAAAGATGCCGATCCATCCACAATCGGGGCCACGCGGGATGGCCGTTTGCCGATTTCCCCAGCACCGAGAGCGGACTGACTGCCAACGGCCCATAAGCAGCCTCAAACGCTAGTGAGGCTCAAAATCCGCTCGGAAGTGATACGTTGTCGCGCCAGCATATTGCCTAGCCTTTCTGGACCATCCTTGGCAACTTGACACAGGAGCACACCCTACCCCGCGATTTCGGGCAGTAAATCTATGATTTTACGTCAAATAAGCGTTTTGGGCGGAATCAACTCGCCTACGAGTTAAGCGGGTTTCCGCCGAGCCGTAGGCAACTCACTTTGCGATAAGCAGCGGTAATTATGAGAGATTTCGCCGTGTTCTCGCGGGTCGCAGAAGAGTTGCGATTTTCAGCTCAAACCGTCAGCGTTTCGCTGCCTTGATCGGCACCACTTCCGCGCCCTCGCGGAGCTTATCAAGGTAATCGCTCCACCGCTGCATCATCCTCAAACGCTCTTTCCAATGGGCGCCGCGATGGTAGGCTGCACGGACCTTATCGCTGTCGCCGTGCGCAAGCGCGCGTTCGATGGCATCGGGGTTCCACTTGCCACTTTCGTTCAACAGCGTGGAGGCCATCGCTCGGAAGCCGTGAGCGGTCATCTCGTCGGTGGTATAGCCCAAGCGGCGCAGGCCTGGGTTGATCGTGTTATCGCTCATCGGTCGCCTTCGAGTGCGGACTGACGGGAACACATAGCCATCGGGTCCGGTCAGCCTATGGGCCTCTTCCAGGATCGCAATCGCTTGGCGTGAGAGCGGGACAAGGTGATCCTTGCGCACCTTCGTCTTACTCGCCGGGATCGTCCACAAAGCGCCTTCGAAGTCGATCTCGCTCCATTCGGCATGACGGAGCTCACCCGGCCTTACGAACACATGCGGAGCAAGCTGCATTGCCAGTTTGGTGATAGGTTGGCCTTCGTACCCGTTGATCGCCCTGAGCAGCTCGCCGGCCCCTGCTGGATTTAGCACCGCTCCATAATGCGTCACGGTCGGGTTCGTCAGCGCGCCCCTCAAGTCGCGCGTTGGATCGGACTTGAGGCGCGCCGTGGCCACCGCATAACGGAACATCGAACCTGCCAGTTGAAAGGTTCGCTTCGCGCTTTCCAGCTTGCCCTTGTTTTCGATACGGCGAACGGCTGTCAGGATGTCGGCGGGCTCGATGTCGGCGATGGGCAGATTGCCAATCGACCTGTTGAGGACCGACAGTAGGTATTTGCAGCGCTTCGCCGTTGCGGGTGCCCAGGCTCGTGAGCCATCGTGCTTGCGCTTCTAGCAAAACTCAGCGGCGATAGAAGCGAATGTATTCTCGGCACCAAGCTTCTTACGCACCTTCTCACGCTGCTTCTCACGCGAGGGGTCCTTTCCCTGTGCCAGCGTTTCGCGCGCGGCATCGCGCCTTCTACGCGCCTCTGCCAGCCCGATTTCCGGGTAGGTTCCGAACCCCAGTTTCTTCTCGCGGCCATCGACGCGGTACTTCATGCGCCACAATCTGCCGCCACTTGGCTGAACCAAAAGGAAGAGCCCTAGCGGGTCACCCAATTTGTAGGCTTTCACCTTAGGTCTAGCCTTGCGAACTGCAAAGTCTGCTAGTGCCATATTTTCAGACTTTTACCCGGTACGTGGCCCCCAAATCAGCGAGATTTGGCGGGACTAAGCGGGCAAATGCAGGACAACCGAACGCCAGAAAACCTATGTTTTCCATGGGATTTATAGCGTTTCCGGGATGTTTTGGGAAGGCGGCGCTGGAGCGGGTGAAGGGAATCGAACCCTCGTCGTCAGCTTGGGAAGCTGCTGCTCTACCATTGAGCTACACCCGCTGGCCGCCGCAGCGTTTGTCGCGTGAGGCTGTGCGCGTCAACGCAATTCTTGTTCGCCGGGAGACCCGTCCGGCGAAGAGCGCGATTGAAAATTGCCGCCCGGTTGCGCTAGACGGTGCCCATGAAACCGACCGTAAAGAACGTCACCCGCAAACCCGTATTCGCGCTCGCGCTGATGCTCTCCGCTGCGTCCGGCGGCGCGGTGCAGGCCGCCGATGTGACCATGTTCCGCAGCCCCTCGTGCGGGTGCTGCCTCGAATGGCTGGAGCATATGCGCGAATACTGGACGGCCGCCGGAGAGACTGGCGAAGTGAAGCCGGTCAGCACACCTGACATGCAATCGGTGAAATGGCGCGCCGGTGTGCCCGCCGACCTCTCATCGTGTCATACGACGTTGATCGATGGCTATGTGATCGAAGGCCATGTGCCCGCTGCCGACGTTGCCCGCCTGCTCAAGCAGCGGCCCGAGGGCGTGCGCGGTCTGGCTGTCGCGGGCATGCCGATCGGCTCGCCCGGCATGGAGTATGGCGACAGGCAGCAGGCGTATGATGTCGTCGCTTTCGGTCCGGCCGGGCGCACGGTCTGGTCAAGCTATCCGGCGAGCGGAAGCTAAGCCACCCCGCCTGCCAAGCGCCAAAAACAAGCACTTTAGCGAGGCGGCTTTCCCTTGCCGCTGCGCGCGCGCTGTTGCATTGGCTGCAGCAAGGAAAAGGAGATCCCCCATGCGTCAGATCGATCATTTCATCGTCGGTGACAGCCCCGCCCCAACCCGCAAGCACCAGGTGTGGAACCCGTCCACCGGAGAAGTTCAGGCCGAAGTCGGCCTTGGCGATGCCGCCTTGCTCGAACAGGTGGTCGCCACGGCGCAAAGGGTCCAGCCGGCATGGGCGGCAACCAATCCGCAGAAACGCGCCCGCGTGATGTTCAAGTTCAAGGAATTGATCGAGGCGAACATGCAAAGCCTCGCCGAACTGCTCTCCTCGGAGCATGGCAAGGTAATCGACGATGCGAAGGGCGACGTTCAGCGCGGGCTCGAAGTGATCGAATATGCCTGCGGCATCCCGCAGGTGCTCAAGGGCGAATACACCCAAGGTGCCGGTCCCGGTATCGATGTCTATTCGATGCGCCAGCCGCTCGGCATCGGCGCGGGGATTACGCCGTTCAATTTCCCGGCGATGATCCCGATGTGGATGTTCGGCATGGCGATTGCCGCGGGCAACGCCTTTATCCTCAAACCCTCGGAACGCGATCCCAGCGTGCCCGTGCGTCTAGCCGAACTGTTCGTCGAGGCGGGCGCACCCGAAGGGCTGTTGCAGGTGGTGCACGGCGACAAGGAAATGGTCGATGCGATTCTGGACCATCCGGCGATCTCGGCCGTCAGCTTCGTCGGTTCATCCGACATCGCGCATTACGTATACAAACGCGGCGTTGCAGCCGGTAAGCGCATTCAGGCGATGGGGGGCGCCAAGAATCACGGAATCGTCATGCCCGACGCCGATCTGGACCAGGTGGTGAACGATCTGGCCGGTGCGGCCTTCGGTTCGGCGGGCGAGCGGTGCATGGCGTTGCCGGTGGTCGTCCCGGTGGGCGAGGACACGGCAGAGCGGCTCAAGGAAAAGCTGATCCCGGCGATCCACGCGCTCAATATCGGTGTGTCGAACGACCCTGACGCGCATTACGGTCCGGTCGTGACTCCCGAACACAAGGCCCGCGTCGAAGGCTGGATCGACACCGCCGAGAAAGAGGGCGCGGAGATCGTCGTCGATGGGCGCGGTTTCACATTGCAAGGCCACGAGAAAGGCTTCTTTGTCGGACCGACCCTGATCGACCACGTCACGCCCAAGATGGAAAGCTATCAGGAGGAAATCTTCGGCCCGGTGCTCCAGATCGTGCGCGCGCATGATTTCGAGGATGCGGTGCGCCTGCCCAGCGATCATCAATACGGCAACGGCGTCGCGATCTTCACGCGCAATGGCCACGCCGCACGCGAATTTGCGAGCCGCGTCAATGTCGGGATGGTCGGCATCAACGTGCCAATCCCGGTTCCGGTCAGCTATCACAGCTTCGGCGGATGGAAGCGCTCCGGCTTTGGCGATATCGACCAATACGGGACCGAGGGTCTCAAATTCTGGACCAAGCTGAAAAAGGTCACACAGCGCTGGCCCGATGGCGGCGGCGATGGCTCCAATGCTTTTGTCATCCCGACCATGGGGTAGAGCCAGATGCGAGGTCTGCTCGCTTATGGCGCGGCGATCATAGGCGGCGCGGTCATTGGTGGCTTTTCAGCGCTTTCGATGTCGGGCGTTATCGCGTCAAGCGACACGCTGACCGGTGCGATAGAAATCGATGGCTGGCGCGGTGACCTCAATATCGGATCTGAGGCCGCCGATCCCTACACTCGCGCACGGATCGCCCGTCATGGCCTCCTTGCGCTTTCGCGCAGCGAGGCGATCTATTTCACTCGCTCCGTCGACGATTCGGGCCGCCCTCTTGATGCGGCGTGCAGCTACCGGATCGGCGGCGAGCACCTGCCCGCACGCTGGTGGTCGGTGACCCTTTACGGCGCAGACAGCTTTCTTCCCGACAACACCGACGAAGCGCTGAGTTTCGATGCAAGCCAGGCGCTGGAAATGGGGCAGAAGGAACGCTGGTCGGCAATCATTTCGAACCGGCGGCCTGAGACCGACAAAGCCTGGATTTCGAGCAAAGGTGGCGGGGCTTTCGATCTCACACTTCGGCTATACGTTCCGACCGAAGAAGCTTTGAAACAGCCGGAAAAAGCGATTGCCGCCCCGTCCATAGAGCGCCTCGCATGTACGGGCGGTGAGAGATGAGACGTTGGCTGGGTCCATTGGCGACAGGTTTTGTCGCGGCCGCAGCATGCCATGCAGCAGCGCTCCATTTCACCCCCGCTTTCATCATGGACCGTGCCTACACGCTGATCGGCGAAAGCGGCGTGCCAATTCACGCGTTCCGCCTCGCACCGCAAATGCGCCCGGATACGCAGACCGTCGTACGTCCATCGCCCGATCTGGCCTATTCGATTTGCCGTTTCGATCTGGACCGAGCGCCGGATGGTTTGCGTGTCGTCATGGCCGCTTCGAACGAATATTCCAGCGTTTCATTCTACGATGCTCGAACAAACAACTTCCTTACCATCCGCGGTAAAGGCAAGACCCGCGAGGCGACACTGTACCGCGAGGGTTCACGCGCGGCCGGGACAGGCGGGTATTCTTCTCCGACCGACAAAGGCGTCGTCCTCATCCGCAGACTTGCCCCTACCGATGCGGCGTATCGCGATGTAGAACGCACGGCGGAGGGTGACCGATGCGAGGTGCTATGAGTTCGACGATGAAAGAGAAGGGCGCCGATCGTCGCGGGGATGATCGGCGCGGGCCGAAGTCTGCGCAGCTGTGCCTGCTCGCTGTCACGGCCATGCTGATGTCTGCCTGCGGTACGGATCCCGACGCGCCGAGCCCAACCGAACCCGCAGGCACAAGCGATCTGCCCGCCCCGTCCACACCAAAAGCCGACGAGCCCGAACAAGACAGCGGCGACGACACCGCGCCTCCGGCAGGGAATTCCGGCTTGATTCCGACTCAGTATCACGGCGTGTGGGATTACGAAGGCGGAACATGCGAACGAACGAGCGATCTGCTGATGGAAATCTCGGCGTCCGAGATCCTGTTCTACGAGTCCATCGGACTGGTGACCGCTACAGAGTCAGAGGGCGGCGATGTCGTCGTCACACTCGACATGGAAGGCGAAGGAGAAACCTGGACACAGCAGACGCGCTTCTCACTTGTCGGGGATGGCAACGATCAACGGCTCCACACTTCCGATGGAGAAGCTCCCAAGGAGGCGGACAAATATCCCAGCAAACGCTGCTCGAATTGAGGAGAACGCAATGAATGCGAACCTTACCGTGCTTGCCATTACCATCACGCTCGGCGGCTGCGCGGGCGCTTATACCGCGCCCGATGCCAACGCCGGGTCTGCCGAACCGATCCCCAAACCGGTGAGCGCGATGTGCGATGCACAAGCTGTCCAGGAACATATCGGGCGTGAGGCGACGCAGGCCGCTGGCGAGGCCGTTCTGGACCAAAGCGGCGCACGCACGCTCAGATGGGGACCGCCGAATTCGGCATGGACGATGGATTACCGCGAAGACCGCGTGAACATCCGCTATGACGACCAGATGAAGATCACGGCGATCACCTGCGGATGATGGGCAGACAGCGTACAACATCGGGCTCCCCGTTCGAGGATCAGTTCGGGTTCTGCCGGGCAGTGCGGGTGGACAATCGCATTATCGTTGCCGGGACCGGACCGATCGAACCCGGCGGTGAGACCACAAGCGGCGATGCCGCCGCGCAGGCTGCGCGGTGCTGTGAATTGATCATCACTGCGATCGAGGGACTGGGCGGGAGCGCCGCAGATGTGGTTCGAACACGGATGCTGCTCACCGATTTCGACGATCAGGACGCAGTCGGCGCGGTCCACGCACGTTATTTCGGCGATGCGAGGCCCGCTGCGACGATGGCGGGCGCGGCGTGGCTGTGCCGGCGCGAATGGAAGGTCGAGATCGAAGCCGAGGCTATCGTGCCCGACGCTTAAGCGACCGCACGGGGAAACGGATTGCGGATCCGTTCGATCTCCAGTCTGCTTTCGACGCGAACGATCAGGTCCGGCAGGTCATCCATCGCGTTGAGCTCGTCTGCGGAGATCAGGATCCGCGCGGGATTGCCATGCTCGGCAAGCAGGATCGCAGGCAGATCAGCGGTGTGCGTCGGATACGCCTTGGCGAACTCGTCACGGTGATAATACTGGACATCCATCCGCAGCGTGCCGAGGAAACGCCTCCATTGGCCATGCATCGAAAACGCGCCGTGTGTGAGCGCGCACAGCGAACACGGGTAGGTCGATGGCGAAACGATCTTGTGCACCATATCCTTGAGTGCATTCAGAATGCCGCCATCGGCGTTGTAGACGATCAACAGGCGCGAATAATGCTGGGTCATATCATAAGGTACGCGCGGGAAATCCATCCGGTTACTCCGCCGCTAACTTTTTGGTGCACTTCGCGCATCGGGCCTAGCAAAAGAAGCGGCCTCGCAGCCCTTTTCTAAGCGAAAGAAGCGAGGTAGACGCGCGGACATGCAAGGACAGTTTTCACTTACCGCCGATCAGCTTGCGATCCAGGAAATGGCGCAGCGCTTCACCGCCGACAACATCACCCCCAATGCCGGGGAATGGGATGAAAAGCATCACTTCCCAAGGGATGTGATCAAACAGACCGCCGAGCTTGGCTTTGGCGCGATCTATGTTTCCGAAGAATCGGGCGGCATCGGCCTGGGCCGGCTCGAGGCGGCGCTGATCATGGAGGCGATGGCCTATGGCTGCCCGACGACCAGCGCATTCATCTCGATCCACAACATGGCCGCCTGGATGATCGACCAGTTCGGCGGTCAGGGGGTGAAGGACAAATACCTGCCCGACCTCGTCACGATGGAGAAAATCGCGAGCTATTGCCTGACCGAACCGGGTAGCGGATCGGACGCGGCGGGACTGAAAGCCAGCGCGAAACTCGACGGAGATCATTACGTGCTCAACGGCACGAAGCAATTTATTTCCGGCGGCGGCGTCAACGATGTTTATGTGACCATGGTCCGCACGAGCGATCACAAGACCAAGGGCATTACCTGCCTTGTGATCGACAAGGACACGCCGGGCGTTTCATTCGGCCCGCCTGAAAAGAAACTTGGCTGGAACGCCTCTCCTACCGCGCAGGTCATCTTCGAAGATGCGCGTGTGCCGGTCGAAAACCGGGTCGGCGATGAGGGCGAAGGGTTCCGGTTTGCGATGATGGGTCTCGATGGTGGACGCTTGAACATCGGCGCGTGTTCGCTCGGCGGGGCGCAGCGCTGTCTCGACGAAGCTGTCGCCTACACCAAGGATCGCAAGCAATTCGACACACCAATCGCGGATTTTCAGAATACACAGTTCATGCTCGCCGATATGGCGACCGATCTCGAGGCGGCGCGTGCGCTGCTCTATCTCGCTGCTGCCAAGGTAACGGATAACGCACCCGACAAATCGCGTTTTTCCGCGATGGCAAAGCGGCTCGCGACCGACAATGGCAGCAAGATCGTCAACGATGCGCTGCAACTGTTTGGCGGCTATGGGTATTTGAAGGACTATCCGATCGAACGGTTCTGGCGCGATCTTCGCGTGCATTCCATCCTTGAAGGCACGAACCAGGTCATGCGCATGATCGTCGGCCGCGATCTGCTGCGCCAGTGAAAGACGGAGCGGTCTTCATGGTGACAATCGTCGTCCCTGAAATCGACGACGCCATCACTCACTACACGCAGGACTGGGGTTTTGCGCTGATCGAGAACACGCGCCATGCATCGGGCCATCGTTGGGTCGAGCTGGGTGCAGCAGGAGGCGCGCGCCTGCGCCTTGCAGAAGCGAAAAGCGATGAACAGCGTTCGGCAATCGGTCGGCAGGCAGGCGAGAGCGTTGCCTTTTTTCTGAGTATCGCAGATTTTGACGAGGCCATTATTCAATGGTCCACCACCGCAATCGATGTGCTGGAAGCTCCGCGAAGCGAGAGCTATGGCCGCGTGGCCGTCCTGAAAGACAAATACGGCAATCGGTGGGATGTTTTTGACAAGGACTACGCAGCAGCAGCATGACGCAAGATGTAAACATCCACACGCATGGCCGCGTCGGCCATATCTCGCTTAACCGTCCCAAAGCGCTCCATGCGCTGACGCTGGATATGTGTCACGCGATGAGCGCGGCGCTGACGGAGTGGGAGCATGACGACGCGGTCGAGGCGGTCATTCTCGATCATGCCGAAGGGCGCGGTTTCTGCGCTGGCGGCGATATCAACCTGCTGCGCGAATCCGCGCTGAATGATGGAGGGGTTTCGGGCCGCGAGTTCTTCCACGACGAATACCAGCTCAACCACCAGCTGTTCACCTATCCCAAGCCGATCGTCGCTTTCATGGACGGGATCACGATGGGCGGCGGCGTGGGGATTGCCCTGCCCGCGAAATTCCGCGTCGCGACCGAAAACACCCGCTTCGCCATGCCGGAAACGGGGATCGGCCTGTTCCCCGATGTCGGCGGGGGATGGTATCTTTCGCGCCTTGGCGGGCGCCTCGGACAGTTTCTTGCGCTGACCGGTGCACGGCTCGATGGGGCCGAATGCCTTTGGACCGGTATCGCCACGCATTACGTGCCGAGCGCAATGCTTGAAGAGCTTAAGGCACGGATCATCGAACGGCCCGGCCGGATCGCCGGTATCTTGTCAGAGCCTGTCGGCACCCCGCCCGAGGCACGGATCGAAGGCAATGCCCTGCGTATCGCCAAACATTTCGCCTCCGATAATTACGAAGACATTCTCGCCAGTCTCGAGAGCGAGATCGCGACGGACGAAAACGGCGGCGCCGCATGGGCTCAGAAAGAACGCGACACGCTTGGCACCAAGAGCCCGCAGACCTGCAAGGTCGCGCTGCGCCAGCTTGCGACGAGCGAGAAGATGACCGACTTTGCCGAAAATATGCGGATGGAATACCGCATCGCCTCGCGCGTGCTGACCCGGCCCGATTTCGCCGAGGGCGTGCGCGCGGTGATCGTCGACAAAACCAACGATCCGCAGTGGGATCCGCCCACGCCGGAGCAGGTCACCGATGAGCTGATCGACAGCATCTTCGCGCCGCTACCTGAAAACGAGGAATGGAAGCCCCTGAAATGACCAACAGCACGACGTACGAAACGATTCTGGTCGAGAAGGACGCCCAAGGCACGAAAGGCGTCATGCTGATGACGCTGAACCGGCCAAAGGCGCTCAACGCGCTAAATTCCAAGGTTCTCGAAGAACTGATCGAAGCTTTCGCCGATTACCAGACCGATGACAGTCAGCTCTGCGCAGTGCTTACCGGATCGGGCGAGAAAGCTTTCGCCGCCGGCGCGGATATCAAGGAGATGAGCGAGAAGGCAGCAGCCGACTTCTATCTCGACGATTTCTTCTCGCCCTGGACCAGCGAGATCGTGAAGAAAACCCGCAAGCCGTGGATTGCTGCTGTCAACGGCTTTGCATTGGGCGGCGGGTGCGAGCTTGCCATGATGGCCGATTTCATCATCGCTTCCGACAACGCCAAGTTCGGCCAGCCCGAAATCAAGCTTGGCGTGGCACCGGGCATGGGCGGATCGCAGCGGCTCACCCGCGCCATCGGCAAGTCGAAGTCGATGGAGATGTGCCTGACCGGCCGGATGATGGGTGCCGAGGAAGCCGAGCGCGCGAACCTGATCGTGCGCGTGGTTCCGCAGGCGGATCTGATCGCGGACGTGCTCAAGACCGCCGCGACCATCGCGGGCATGCCGCCGATGGCGACCATCGCGAACAAGGAAATGGTCAACAGCGCCTTCGAGATGACGCTCGACCAGGGCCTGATCGTCGAGCGCCGGATTTTCCAGATCCTCACCGCGAGCGAGGACAAGGCGGAAGGCATGGCCGCGTTTATCGAAAAACGTGAGGGCAACTGGAAGGGGCGGTAGTCGCCTTTCGTTGGGGAGAGAACACATGAAAATCGCATTCATCGGTCTCGGCAATATGGGCGGCGGGATGGCCGCTAATCTCGTGAAGGCGGGGCATGACGTGCGCGCTTTTGATCTTTCGCAGGACGCCCTGGCCGCTGCCGAGGATGCAGGCTGCGCCACGTTCGGTTCTGCCCGCGCCGCTTGCGAGGATGCCGAGGCGGTGGTCTCGATGCTGCCCAACGGCAATATCGTACGCGATGTCTACCGCACCGACGTCATCGGTCAGGCCCCTGCGGGTGCGGTGCTCCTCGATTGCTCGACCATCGACGTCGCGACCGCGCGTGAAGTCATCGCGACCGCCGAAGAGGCCGGGTACGACATGGTCGACGCACCGGTTTCCGGCGGGATCGCCGCGGCGAATGGCGGCACGCTCACCTTCATGGTCGGCGGCAGCGAAACCGCGTTTGGACGAGCCAAGCCGATCCTGGAGGCGATGGGCAAGGCCGTGATCCACGCGGGCGATGCGGGGAACGGCCAAGCGGCGAAGATCTGCAACAACATGCTGCTCGCGGTCCAGATGATCGGCACCTGCGAGGCGTTCTCCATGGCTGAAAAACTCGGCCTCGATCCGCAGACATTCTACGACATTTCGAGCGTTTCATCGGGCCAGTGCTGGTCGATGACGAGCTATTGCCCGGTGCCGGGCGTCGGTCCCCAGAGCCCTTCGGACAATGGCTATCAGGGCGGCTTTGCTTCCGCGTTGATGCTCAAGGATTTGAAGCTCGCTATGGAAGCGGCGGACAGCGCGGGCGCGAAGACAGCGCTGGGCAAGCATGCGCAGGAAATCTACGAAGCCTTCGCCGAGGAACACGGCGCGCTCGATTTCTCCGGGATCATCAAGACGCTCTGATTTCGGCGATTATCCGGTCGAGCCAATCGCGCGGTGCCTGCCTGCGTCCGATATCAGCGACGAATTCCTGACCGCGCGCAACGCTCTGCAGCCGGCGTTGTGCGTGCTTGCCGCGCAGCCAGCGGTCTGCGCGGTCGTGATAGGATAGGCCCCCGCGCTTCAGCCAGTCGGGACGCCGCCACAGACTTGGCGGCCCGCCCGGCACGGTGAGGCGCAGCGCATCACTGGCGCGCGCTGCCTCCACGCCTTCTCCCCGCCAGATGCAATCGTTGCGGTGATGCATGGCCAGCGCATGCGGATGACGCATCTCTTGCAGGTCATGGGGCACGCCGTTTGCAAGCGAGATCATCTCATCGGTGCGCAAATAGCCAAAGATGCGGTGATGGGGCTCTCCCGTATCCTCATCGGCAAACAGTCCGAAGAACACAAAAACATCGCCCGGCTTCACGCCCTGCCGCTCCAGATGAGTCTGGGCTGCACCGCACTGCCCGAACACACAGGTGCCATCATTGCGGAACATCGGATCGTGATGGCACAGATCGCGCGCGTGTATCCTGCCCCGACTGGATTTCGCGGCAAGCTCCCCGAGGCCCAGATCGCCATAGGTCGTCGCGCTTGCTGCACCTGCCGGGATCGGCAGGCTCAACGGGCGTCCATCCACAATTGGCGATGGTCCTCCACCGGCGCTGCTATCGAAGCCCTTGCGTGAAAAGATGATCCGCATCATTCTCCCAATGCCCTGCGACCAAATGTTGCACAAGCTGCTCCATTCGTTGCTTTGCGCCGTAAGAGCTTTGACGGTAAAGGCTGCAGATTATGAGCGATCAGAATAAAGTCACCGCACTCATCATGGCAGGCAAGCGATCGGGCGTGCTTGATCCGCTGGCCCAACGCGCAAATGTCGCGCAGAAATGCGTCGTACCGGTCAATGGCGTGCCCATGGTCGAACGCGTCGTGCGTCAGGTTTCCGCCTGCGATCGTGTGGACCAGATCCGCATTGTGGCGCACGAGCCGGACGAAATCGCCGCCCTCCCCACGGTTTCCAAGTTGATCGATGAAGGACGGCTGAGCTTCGCCGAGGGCAAGTTCAACATCGTCGACAGCGTGGTGTCCGGCGCCGAGGGGGCCGAATACCCGGTGCTGATCACGACCGCCGACAATTGCCTGGTCACTCCCGAGGGATACGGGGAGTTCATCGACAAATGCTTTGCGGCCGATGCAGGCGGAGCGGCGGCACTCGCCCGAAAGGAAGACGTTCAGGCCGCCGACCCGCAGGGACAAGCGAAATTCTACCAATTCCGCGACGGCGCCTATTCCAACTGCAACATGTACTGGATGGGCAGCGAACATGCGCTCAATGCGGCAGAGATCATGCGCGAAGGCGGCCAGTTCGTGAAGTTCCCGCGCCGTATCATCAAAGCGTTCGGGCTTATGAACCTCCTTCGGTTTCGCCTCGGCTGGGGATCGAAAGAAAAACTGTTCAGCCAGGTGTCGCGCAGGTTCGGGCTGAAACTGTCGCCCATTGTCGTCTCCGATGGACATTATGCGATCGACGTCGACAACGAACGAACCTTTGCCGTGACGGAGAAAATCCTTAAACGCCGTGAGAATCAGGTGACGGGTTAGGGAAAAACCCCCGCGTCTGAGCAGGAGAACGCAGGCGCACATGGCCAAAGGAATGGGACGCCTATTTACCAATATGGGCTGGTTGCTCGGCGGGCGCGGCATCAACGCCGTGCTCAGCCTGGTCTACCTTGCCCTGGCAACGCGTACTCTCGGCCTTGAAGGTTTCGGCAACTTCGCCATCATCGTCGCTCTCGGTCAGACCGTATCCGGCCTCGCAAGCTTCCAGACGTGGCAGTTCATCGTGCGCTGGGGAGCGGGCAGCGGGCCAGACGACAAGAAAGCCGCGACCGAGGCTACGGGGTTCGCAATCGCGCTGGACCTGCTCTCGATCGCGCTGGGCACCGTCCTCGCGGCAGTCTTGTGCTTCACCGCGCAATATTGGCTCCCCCTCTCGACCGACCTGCTTTGGGTAGCGTTCGGATATTGCATCGTCTCGCTTTTAGCGTTGCGATCCACGCCGATCGGGCTTCTCAGGCTGCGGTTCGATTACAAAAGGGCGACGACTGCCGAAGCGACCCAGCCGATCGTCCGTACCGCCTGCGCGGTTCTTGCGGCGGTATTCATGCCCACGGTCGCAGGCTTCGTCCTCGCGTGGGCGATTGCGGAGGTGTGTGTTGCCGGCGCGCTATGGTTCGCCGCGGCCCGGCGCGAGCGGATCGATCTGTCGCGCATAAGCTTGCGTAATGTCCCGCGCAGCCACCCCGATGCATGGGGCTTCGTCTGGTCGACCAACCTCACCGAAAGCCTCAATATCAGCGCGAAGCATGTCCTGCTCCTGCTCGTCGGTGCGATCGGCGGAGAAGCTTTTGCGGGCGGTTTCCGTGTCGCGGCACAGCTCGGTCAGGCACTGGTGCAACTGGCGCAGACGATTTCCAAGGCGATCTATCCCGAGCTCGTCCATGCCAAGGATGATGCCGTCAGGATCGCGCAGCGCATGGCCTATATCGCACTCGGCGGAGGGATATTTGCCGTCGTGCTCGCGCTGATATTTGGCCGCCTCATCATCGAAACCATCGCCGGTGAACCGCTGGGAGGTGTCTACTGGACCATGGTCATCATCGCGATCGCGGGCGCTATCGAACTGGTCGGCGCGAGCCTGCAATCACTGCTGGTGAGCGCCGGACGGGCGGGCACCGCGCTGATCGCCCGCGCCATCCCGATGGCCCTGGGCTTCGCCCTGCTCGATGTCGCGATGGGGTGGCAGGGCCTGAAAGGCGCGGCATTCACAATGCTGGGCTCCAGCGCGCTTGCCGTCATCGGCTTCTGGATCGCCATCCTGTCGCTCCAGTCGATCAAGATTACGGTGGAGCGCCCTGCGGGCAAGGACGCGCCGGAGCCAAGCCCCGATCCCCGGTAAGCAGGGATTCGGCGAGCTTTACTCAGGCTCGCTCCAAGCTAGCTTGGGCTTGCGCGCGGCTGCGGTTTCATCGAGCCTGCGGCGCGGCGCGTAATACGGCGCCTGCTTCATGCTCTCATCGCCTGCAAGCGCGCGCTCCGTTACCGAACGAAAAGCCGTGATAAACTGGTCTAGGCTGGCCTTGCTCTCTGTTTCCGTTGGCTCGACCAGCATAGCGCCGTGGACCACCAGCGGGAAATACACCGTCATCGGGTGGAACCCTTCGTCGATCAGGGCCTTCGCCAGATCGAGCGTGGAAAGCCCGCCCCCGAAATCCTTATCACCGAACAGCGCCTCGTGCATGCACGGGCCACTATCGGCGAAGGGCGCATGGAGAATATCCTCGAGACCGCGCAGCACGTAATTCGCGTTGAGCACCGCGTCCTCGGCGACCTGCTTCAACCCATCGGCGCCGTGGCTGAGCATGTAGGTGAGCGCGCGGGTGAACATGCCCATCTGGCCGTGAAATGCAGTCATCCGTCCGAAGGTTGGACCGCATTCGTCGCCGTCTTCCTCTTCGACAAGATGGTACTCGCCCGCATCGCTTTTCTTGACAAATGGCAGCGGTGCATAGGGCGCAAGAGCCTCGGAAAATACGACCGGGCCCGAACCGGGGCCGCCGCCGCCATGCGGGGTCGAGAACGTCTTGTGCAGGTTGATGTGCATCGCATCGACGCCGAGGTCGCCGGGACGCACCCGGCCGACGATGGCGTTGAAATTCGCTCCGTCACAATAGACATATCCGCCCGCGTCGTGGACCGCATCGGCGATCTCGCGGAAATCCTTTTCGAACAGTCCGCACGTATTCGGATTGGTGATCATGACGCCCGCGACATCGGGGCCAAGCCGTTCTTTAAGCTTGGCAACATCGACGCGGCCTTCGGCGGTCGCGGGGATGTCCTCCACTTCGTATCCCGCAAAGGCTGCGGTTGCGGGATTGGTGCCGTGCGCACTTTCCGGGACGAGCACGACCTTGCGCGCATCGCCGCGAGCGGTGTGGGCCGCACGGATCGCGAGGATCCCGCACAGCTCGCCATGCGCACCGGCTTTCGGGCTCATCGCGACGGACGGCATGCCGGTCAGCTTGCACAGCCAGTCGCCAAGCTCGTGGATGACCTGCAGCGCGCCCTGCACGCTTTGCTGGGGGGCGAGTGGGTGAATGTCGGCAAAACCGGGGAGCCGGGCCATCTTCTCATTGAGGCGCGGATTGTGCTTCATGGTGCACGAACCGAGCGGGAAGAAACCAAGGTCGATCCCGTAATTCTGACGGCTGAGCCGTGTGTAATGGCGGACCGTCTCCGGCTCGGTCAGGCCCACAAGGCCGATCGGCTCGGAGCGTTCAAGGCCAGCAAGGCGTGTGGGTGCGCCATCATCGATCTCAGGCAGGTCAACACCGGTCGTCTGCGAATGGCCAATTTCGAAGATCAGCGGCTCTTCGAGCATCAATGCGCGGTTGCCTGTCGTCGTGGACGGGCCGTTGTGAAGGCCATCTTCGGAGACCTGCATGGCAGGCTTCCAACCGGATTTGTTGGGGGCGTTCATTGGGCTGGCTCCTTCGCCTGCGCCGCGGCCAGCACATCGTGCAATTCGGTGGCCAGACGGTCGATGTCTTCTTCGGTCGTTGTCTCGGTCACCGCGACAAGCAGCGCATTCTCGAGAGCCTGGACCCCGGGATAAAGCCGTCCGAGCGACACTCCGCCAAGCACGCCGCGGTCGGCCAGATCGCGGACGACCTCGCGTGCAGGTTTGCCATCGAGCATAACCGTGAATTCGTTGAAGAACGCATTGTTGAGCAAGGTTACGCCGGGCACCCGCTCCAGTCGATCAGCAGTCAGGCATGCGAGGCGATGGTTCTCCGCCGCGAGCTCGCGTATGCCCTTTTCCCCGAGCAAGGTCATGTGGACGCTGAATGCGAGAGCGCACAGCCCGCTATTGGTGCAGATGTTCGACGTCGCCTTTTCGCGGCGGATATGCTGTTCGCGGGTCGACAGGGTGAGCACGAAACCGCGCTTGCCCTCGGCATCGGTGGTCTCACCGCATAGCCGCCCCGGCATCTGGCGCACATGCTTGGGATCGCGCACGGCGAACAGGCCGAGATATGGGCCGCCGAATTGCAGGCCGACGCCAATCGACTGGCCCTCCCCAACGACGATGTCCGCGCCTAGTTCGCCCGGTGACTTGATCGCGCCGAGAGCCACCGGTTCGGTATTGACGGCCACAAGCAGCGCGCCCTTGGCATGCGCGGCTTCGGCTACCTTGGATAGATCGCTGATCCGACCGAGAATGTCGGGATACTGCACTACGACGCAGGCGGTTTCCTCATCGATCCGGCTGATGAGCCCTTCGAGATCGGGTTCGGTCTGGATCGCGGGCTGCGCGTCGGCGATATCATCGCCGGTGAACTGCGCCATCGTTTTCACGACCTGCGCATAATGCGGGTGCAGCGCGCCGGACAGCACCGCCCGCTTGCGACGGGTCAGGCGCGTCGCCATCGCCACCGCTTCCCAGCACGCGGTCGATCCATCATAGAGCGAGGCATTCGCGACAGCACAGCCGTACAGACGCGCGACCTGCGTCTGAAATTCGAACAGCATCTGTAGCGTGCCCTGCGCGATTTCGGGCTGATACGGCGTGTACGCGGTGAGGAATTCCCCACGCTGGATCACCGTATCGACACTCGCAGGCACATGATGACGGTACGCGCCCGCTCCCAGGAAAAACGGCGCGTCGCCTGCCGCAAGATTTTTGCCCGCGCGCGATTTCATGTGCCGCTCGACCGCCATTTCGCTCGCATGCATCGGCAGGTCATGGATCGGCCCGTCGAGCTGCGCGACCGCAGGGACGTCGACGAACAGATCATCTATCGATGAAGCGCCAATCTTGGCCAGCATGTCGGCGCGATCGGTATCGGTGAGAGGGAGGTAACGCATGGGATTATCGGCCTTTTGGCAGGTGCGGCGTCGGCTGGACGGTCAGAGACTTTCGACGAAGGTCTTGTAGGCTTTGTCGTCCATCAGGCCTTCGAGCTCGGACGTGTCGGAAATCGTGAGGCGGAAGAACCAGCCATCTTCCTCGGGCGAGGAATTGACGAGCGCCGGGTCATCTTCGAGCGACGAATTGGTTTCGGTGATCTCGCCGCTGATCGGGGCGTAGACGTCACTTGCCGCTTTCACACTTTCGACGACGGCGGCGTCTTTGCCCTTGTCGATCACAGCGCCGACATCGGGCAGTTCAACGAAGACGATGTCGCCCAGCTGCTCCTGCGCGTAGTCGGTGATGCCGACCGTGGCACTATCGCCTTCGACATCGATCCATTCGTGTTCATCGGTGAAATAACGCGGCATAGGTATCAGCTCCCTCGAAAATAGCGGTGCGGGACAAACGGCATGGGTGAAACTGTGGCAGGCAGGCGCTTTCCGCGCACTTCGCATTCGAGCGCGGTGCCATCCGCGGCGTGCAGCGCGTCGACATAGCCCATGGCAACCGGGCGCCCGAGCGTCGGCGAAAACCCGCCGCTGGTGACGGTTCCAATCTTCTGGTCGCCCGCAAAAACATCGGCCCCTTCGCGCGCAGGCATGCGGCCATCGAGCAGCAATCCGACGCGCTTTTTCGCAAGCGTGCCGCCTTCGGCTTCGGCGAGCCGCGCCGCGATCGCCTTGTGCCCGAAAAAGCCGCCCTCGCTGCGGCGCTTCTTCGATAGGGCAAAAGACAGGTCGGCGCTGACCGGGTCGATATTCTGGTCAAGGTCGTGTCCGTAAAGCGGCAGACCGGCTTCGAGACGCAAACTGTCCCGTGCGCCCAGCCCTGCAGGCTTCACCCGCTCATCGGCAACGAGGGCATTGGCGAGGTCTTCGGCGCGGCCTTCGTGGACAGAGATCTCAAACCCGTCCTCGCCAGTATAGCCCGCGCGGCTCACCCAAAGATGCGCGCCGTCCCATTCAAACAGCCCGGCGGTCATGAAGGTAAGCTCGCCCGTGCCAGGGATAATGCTCTCCAGCACTTCACCCGCCTTCGGGCCTTGCAGCGCAAGCAGCGCGAAATCATCGAAATGGGTGAGCGTTATGTCGTCGGGCAGATGCTCGCGCAGGTGGGCGATATCGTCCCACTTGCATGCGCCATTCACCACTAGCGCGAGGTGCGGTCCCGTGTTGGTGACCATCAGGTCATCGATCACACCGCCCGCTTCGGTGAGCAGCAGCGAATAACGCATCTTGCCCGGTTTGAGATTCGATATGGCGCCGGGAAGCAGCTTTTCGAGCTCATGCGCGGCATGGTCACCCTTGAGCGTAAGTTGGCCCATATGCGACACATCGAACAGGCTGGCGCTTTCGCGGGTCCAGTTATGTTCGGCGACGATGCCCCCGGACGGACCGGTGTACTGGATCGGCATTTCATAGCCTGCGAACGGGACCATCCGCGCGCCCTGCGCACGGTGCCAGCTATCCAGCGGGAGCGTATCCAGCGGCGTTTCGTCGTGTGGTGTGTCGTCGCTCAAAATCTCGGTCCCCGAACAGGCATTGCAACGCTCCGAACCGGTGCGTCGTTCCTGCCCCCTCTGTCGGGAAACCTGAGAGCTTCAGCTGCGCGTACCGGACGGCGTGCACAGCCTCCCCTTCGGTGGTGCCTGCGGTGATCCGCCGACACGCTTTCCAGAGTGCCTGTGCCTGTTCGCGGTCCGTTTGCCTGAGAGTTTCCGGGGCGGTTGCTCCTTCGGCGCCGATCCCGATCTGAACCGGGCCAGTCTCTCCCGCGAAAGACGCCGGAATCGCTCCCGGCAGGCATTGCTCATGTTGCGTATGCGAAGACCGGCGTCAATCACCCTTCGCGAAATTCCGGGAAAACGCGAAACTTTCGTGCGCTCAGTCGCTCGATTGCTGGTTCAGAAGCGCCTCCGCACGGGCCATGAGCGCGATTTCACGCGGGTCGAAACCGCCCTCGTCCTCGGCCGACTGGCGCGGCGGGACGGCGGTGGTGAAGTAGGCGATACCATTACCGGCGCGCACATCCATCCATAGTCCCGAACGCAGCCCATAGGCCTCTCCTGCATGACCGATGCGAATGCGACCATCGGGAAACAGATTGTCCTCGCACCTGCCGTTCGAGTTATCGATGGATTGCAGGGCCAGGCCATAGGAACAGAAGAATGACTGATCCTCGTGCTTGAGAAAAATCGACGAGAACAGCGCCCATGTGCTTTTCTCCGTCAGGAAATTGTCGTCGACCGACTGCAGGAATTGCTGTCCGATCTTCGCAAGGTCCATCATCCCTATCCGCACGCCGCCCTGCGGAGAAAAGATCGAGGCATTGGTTCCCGGAACATAGCCATCCAACGAGCACTCTGTACCCCCAGCCACGGGGATCGTGCAGTTGGGCGGCACATCCGCCGGGTCATCGCGCGCAATCTCGCCCGTATCGCGGTAAAGCACCACGGCGCGCGCCACCTGTTCTTCACTGCACCCGATCCAGTTGAGGCATCCCTCGGCCCCCAAGGGCGCGAAGACCGTGCGCTCCACGATCGCGTCATAGCTTTCGCCCGTCGCCGCTTCGAGCGCAGTCGCGACCACTGGCGAGCCGAGATTCGCGTATTCGAACGGTGCCTCTCCGGGCGGTGCATCTGCGAACCACGCCTCGGGCTCCGCCAGCTTCGCCTCCAGGCTTTCACCCAGCGGAATGACATATCCTGCGGTGTCGCGCAGGCCCGCGCGGTGCGAGAGCAGCTGTGCCAGCGTTACCGCAGCATCGGGGAAGCCGGGCGAACGCACCTGCCAGCCGAGATAGTCCGAGACATCCGCGTCCAGTGCGACCTTGCCTTCGTCCACCAGCCGCAGGGTCGCGAGCGCCATGATGAGTTTCGAAATGCTCGCGATGCGCACCGGATCGTTGGGCTCGACCTCGCGCCCCGTCGCGCGGTCGGCAATCCCTTCGACGATGAGCGGCGTGATAGTGTCCCGGTCGAAAGCGACGACAATTGTTGCGGGCACGGGTTCATGGGCTTGAATTGACATCGGGGTCAGCACCAACAGCGCGGCGAACAGGCGTTTGATCATTTCCCCACCATTGACGTTAACCCGCTTGGGATCAATCCAGATTTGGCCTCAGCCAGCGCTCGGCCGTCGCGAGATCGATTCCGCGACGCTTAGCATAGTCTTCAAGCTGATCGCGTCCGATCCGGGCAACGCCGAAATATTGCGATTCCGGATGACCGAAATAAAACCCGCTGACCGCTGCCGTCGGCCACATGGCAAAACTCTCGGTCAGCGTCAGACCCACGTTTTTCTCCGCCTCCAGCAGTTCGAACAGGATCGGCTTGAGAGAGTGATCGGGACACGCCGGATAGCCCGGCGCGGGGCGAATACCGCGATATTCTTCCTTGATTATCGCTTGGTTGGTCAGCTGTTCACCCGGAGCATAGCCCCAGAGATCGGTGCGCGTGTGGAGATGCAGACGCTCGGCAAAAGCTTCCGCAAACCGATCGGCGAGCGCTTTCAACAGGATGTCGGAATAATCGTCCTTGTCCTCCTGAAACCGGGCGATATGCGGCTCGATACCGTGAATGCCGACTGCGAAGCCACCAATCCAGTCGCCATCGGGGTCGATGAAATCGGCCAGACACATATTGGCGCGATCACGCGATTTCTTCACCTGCTGGCGCAGGAAGGGGAGCACGACGTGCTCCTCCCGGTTCACGCGGTGGATCGTCACATCGTCGCCGTCTCGTGCGCAGGGCCAGAAACCGGCAACACCGCGCGCCGTCAGCCATTTTTCGGAAACGATCTTGTCGAGCATCTCGTTGGCGTCGTCGAACAGCTGACTTGCCGTTTCGCCAACGACCTCATCGGTCAGGATAGCCGGGTAATTGCCATGCAGTTCCCACGCGCGGAAGAACGGGGTCCAATCGATATATTCGCGCAGATCGGCAAGGTCCCAATCGTCGAAAACGTGCACGCCGGGCTTGAGCGGCGGCGCAGGCTTGTCCGACAGATAGGCGTCGTAATAGTTCGCGCGCGCGTCTTCGAGGCTGAGCAGAACGCTCGGTGTCTTGCCAGCACGCGCCTGCCGCACTTTCTCGTATTCGCTGGCGGTCTCACCGACGAATTCATCGCGCTGGGTATCCGAAAGCAACTTCGACGCCACACCGACTGCACGGCTCGCATCGAGCACGTGGATCACCGGGCCTTCGTAATTCGTGTCGATCTTCAGCGCGGTGTGCACCTTGCTGGTGGTCGCACCACCGATCAGCAACGGCATCGTCATTTCGGACCGCTGCATTTCTTCCGCGACCGTCACCATCTCGTCTAGCGAAGGGGTGATCAGCCCGGACAGCCCGATCATATCGGCGTTGTTCTCGTTCGCGGCCTCAAGGATTTTCGGCCACGGCACCATGACGCCAAGGTCGATCACGTCATAGCCATTGCATTGCAGCACCACGCCGACGATGTTCTTGCCGATATCGTGCACGTCGCCTTTGACGGTGGCCATGATGACCTTGCCTTTGGCCTTGCGCTCGGCCTCGGGCAGCAGGTCTTTCTCCGCCTCGATAAACGGGATGAGGTGGGCAACAGCCTTCTTCATGACACGCGCCGATTTGACCACTTGGGGCAGGAACATCTTGCCGCTGCCGAACAGGTCACCGACGACATTCATACCGTCCATCAGCGGGCCTTCGATCACTTCGATCGGACGCCCGCCATTGTCGGCTGTCGCACTGCGCATCTCTTCCGTGTCGTCCACGATATGCGCGTCGATCCCTTTGACGAGCGCATGCTCGAGCCGCTTGCGCACTTCCCAACCGCGCCATTCTTCGGCGGCCTTCTCATCGGCAACGGATTTGCCTTTATAACTTTCGGCGAGATCGATCAGCCGCTCGGTTGCATCGTCGCGGCGCATGAGGATCACGTCTTCACACGCTTCGCGAAGTTCCGGATCGATCTGGTCGTACACGTCGAGCTGGCCGGCATTCACGATAGCCATATCGAGCCCTGCAGGGATCGCGTGATAGAGGAATACCGAGTGCATTGCGCGGCGGACGGTTTCATTGCCGCGGAAGCTGAAAGACAGGTTCGAAAGCCCGCCGCTGGTTTTCGCGTGAGGGCATTGCTGCTTGATCTCGCGTACCGCTTCGAGAAAATCGAGACCGTAGCGATTGTGCTCCTCGATCCCCGTCGCAACCGCGAAGATATTGGGATCGAAGATGATATCTTCGGGCGGGAAACCTTCGGCGACGAGCAGGTCGTATGCGCGCTTGCAGATTTCCACCTTGCGCTCTTTGGTGTCCGCTTGCCCAACTTCGTCGAATGCCATGACGACGACAGCCGCCCCGTAAGCCATGCATTTGCGCGCATGCTCGAGAAAAGGCTCCTCGCCTTCCTTCATGCTGATCGAGTTGACGATCGGCTTGCCCGATACACATTTCAGTCCAGCTTCGATCACCTCGAACTTGGAACTGTCGATCATCACCGGCACGCGTGCGATATCGGGTTCCGCAGCAATAAGCTTAAGGAAAGTCGTCATGGCGTGGACCGCATCGAGCAGCCCCTCATCCATGTTGACGTCGATCACCTGCGCGCCGTTTTCAACTTGCTGACGAGCGACCTCTACCGCGGCAGCGTAATCATCCGCCATGACAAGTTTCTTGAACCGGGCAGACCCGGTGACATTGGTGCGCTCGCCGATATTGATGAAGCGGGCGCTCGAGTTCTGCTGGTCCATCAGGCCGCCACCACAAACGGTTCAAGACCAGCAAGCCGCATCATCGCTGAGGGTTCGGGGACCGCGCGCGGCGGCAATCCTTCGACCGCATCGGCAATCGCCTTGATATGCGCGGGGCTGGAGCCGCAGCAGCCACCAAGGATATTGGCCTGGCCGTTCTGCGCCCATTGCCCGACAAGCCCAGCGGTCGTTTCCGGCATTTCGTCATATTCGCCCAGCTCATTGGGAAGGCCTGCATTCGGATAGGCCATCAGCAGCGTGTCGGCGATGCTCGAAAGCGATTGCACATGCGGGCGCAATTGGTCCGCGCCAAAGCTGCAATTAAGGCCGATGGTAACAGGGTTTGCGTGACGCACCGCGTACCAGAACGCCTCGACCGTATGGCCCGACAGGTTCCGGCCCGAGAGATCGGTGAGCGTCATCGAGATCATCACCGGAATGTCCCGGCCCAAATCGCTTTCCAGCTGTTTGACTGCCATGATCCCAGCCTTTGCATTGAGAGTATCGAACACCGTTTCGATCAGGATGAAATCGCAGCCGCCTTCGATCAGGGCGGCGGCCTGTTCCTTGTAAACAGCGGTTAGCTCATCGAAGTCGATTTCGCGGTATCCTGGATCCTCGACGTCCGGGCTGAGCGACAGTGTCTTGTTGGTCGGGCCGATTGCGCCCGCAACGAAGCGCGGTTTGCCATCCTTCGCCGCGTATTCATCGGCGAGCGAGCGCGCGATCTTCCCGCTGGCGATGTTGATCGCTGCGACCTGATCCTCCGCGGCATAATCCGCCTGACTGATACGATTGGCGGAGAACGTGTTGGTGGAGATGACATCGGAGCCGGAATCGAGATAGGCGCGCGTAATGTCCTCGATCACGTCGGGCCGGGTCAGGGCGAGGATATCGTTGTTGCCTTTCTGGTCGGCCTTCAGTCCCAGATCGCCGGCATAGTCCTCTTCGGTGAGCTTGCGGTTCTGGATCTGCGTTCCAAACGCGCCATCGAAGATCAGGACCCGCTCGGCTGCTGCAGCCTGCAAGCTTTCACGTGCGCTCACGATCGCTCTCCGAGCGGACGTTTGCCGAGCATGTGGCAGATAGCATAGGCCAGCTCGGAGCGGTTGAGGGTGTAAAAGTGCAGGTCGCGCACACCGCCTGCATAGAGACGGCGGCACAGCTCTGCTGCGACGGTTGCGGCAACCAGCTTGCGCGCGTCGGGCTTCTCATCGAGACCATCGAACAGCCCGTCCATCCAGGCCGGGATTTCTGCGCCGCACGCGCCTGCAAATTTGCGAGCTTGCGCGACATTGGTGACCGGCAGGATGCCAGGGACGACGGGTGCCGCAATCCCTGCGGACGCCAATCGATCGCGGAACGCGAAGAATTTGTCCGGCGAGAAGAAGAACTGGGTGATCGCGCGGGTCGCGCCTGCGTCCAGCTTCCGCTTGAGGTTATCGAGATCAGCCTGCGGGCAATCGGCATCCGGGTGCGTCTCCGGATAGGCGGCGACTGAGATTTCGAAATCAGCGATGTCCTTCAATCCCGCCACGAGCGCAGCGGCGCTCTCATAGCCATCCGGATGCGGTGTGAAAGGCGCACCTGGCTCGCCCGCATCACCCCGCAGCGCGACGATGTGGCGGACACCGGCTGCCCAATACTGTTCGGCGACTTCGCGAATCTCGTCTTTCGACGCGCCCACGCAGGTCAGATGGGCAGCAGCCGGTATCTGCGCCTCTGCGATGATCCGCGCAACCGTCGAATGGGTCCGCTCGCGTGTGGACCCCCCTGCTCCGTATGTGACAGAAACAAAGCTTGGCGAAAGCGGCTTAAGCTCCTGCACCGCATCCCAAAGCTGCGCTTCCATCTTTTCCGACTTCGGCGGGAAGAATTCAAAGCTGACATCGACATCGCCGGGCAATCCGGAAAACAGCGGTATGTCCACGGCAGTGCGGGCTTCGTGTAGCTGATCGAGGGTAGGCGTCATGCGGATCGCTCTTTGGCAGGGGTGGTAGAATTCTGGCTTTCAGGAAGATTGCGGCGTGTCCCGAGCCAAATCTTGACGATCAGCTCACCACCCTCCAGCGCGACCGGCTCTCGGGCAGAGAATCCGGATGAGCGCAGCAGGTCGCGCATCTGACTGTCGGAAAAGCCGAGCCGGGAATGCTGATGCCGTGTGCGCAACTCCTCACGGTCATGGCTCGCAAAATCGACGATCGCGATCCGCCCGCCCGCCCGCGTCACCCGTGCCGCTTCGGAAAGCGGGAGCGCGGGATCCTGCGCAAAATGCAGCACCTGGTGCAGCAACACGGTGTCGAAACTGGCGGCGGGAAACGGCAAGTCGGAAAAATCGCCTTGCACAAGCTCGATTTGCGCGGTCGGGAGATGCTGAAGTTTTGCCCGGGCCACGCGCAACATTTCGAGGTTCTTGTCGAGGGCGACCACATGCTCGGCCTTGTCGGCGAAAAATTCCGCCATCCTGCCTGTCCCGGTACCGATGTCGAGCACCGCACCGAGCGGCGCATCACCGAGCGCTTCGGCGAGCTTCTTCTCGACCTGTGCATCCGAACTGTGGAGCGCGCGCAAGTCATCCCAGTCACTGGCATGGCGTGCGAAGTATCCTTCTGCCGATTCCTCGCGCGAATTCCGGATCGCGGCAAGCTTCTGCCTGTCGGCTTCGCAAAGCTCTGCAAATTCGGCGTTCTCGCGCTCTGCTGTGGCGAGCAGGCGCTCAACGGCTGCAACGATAGCGTCGCTGCTGCCCGATCCGCTGGTTGAGCGCAGGAAAACCCAGCTTCCCTCGCGCCGACGTTCGGCAAGCCCCGCATCGCACAGAATACCAACGTGCCGCGAAACACGTGGCTGACTCTGGCCGAGTACCTGAGCCAATTCACCGACGGCCAGTTCCATCGTGCCGAGAAGCTGCGCGATACGCAGCCGGGTCGGATCTGCCAGAGCCTTGAATATCGTCTCGATCGCCATTCCAAATGGATATAAAGATATTTTTATATCTGTAAATGGCCTGAGTTTCGTATGATTGACGCCGGCGAAGACTGGCCGGGGCAAGCCGAATGCACTTGCAATCGCAACGCGCGATGTCGAAACGGCTTATCGCCCCAGCGCATCGTCGAGGAAAGCCATGAAGCTTGGTTGCTGCTATTACCCTGAACACTGGCCCGAGGACATGTGGGAAGATGATGCAAGGCGAATGGCCGACATGGGCCTCTCGCTCGTGCGGATCGGGGAATTTGCTTGGAGCCGGATCGAACCGGAATCAGGGCAGATGCACTGGGAGTGGCTCGACCGTGCCATCGATACCCTTGGCAATGCCGGGCTGAAGATCATCTTGGGCACCCCAACTGCCACGCCGCCAAAATGGCTGGTCGATACGATGCCGGACATGGTCGCGATCGACGAGCAGGGACAGCCTCGCGGCTTCGGCTCTCGGCGACACTACTGTTTCTCGCACAATGGATACCGCGCGGAAGCCCGCCGGATCACCGTTGCCATGGCCGAGCGATATGGCGATCATCCTGCCATCGCCGCATGGCAGACCGATAACGAATATGGTTGTCACGACACCGTCTTGAGCTTCTCCGACGCCGCGGCCGGGAGATTCCGCGCATGGCTGGAGGCCCGGTACGGGACCCCGCACGCGCTCAACGAGACGTGGCGCAATGTCTTCTGGAGTATGGAATATCGCTCATTTGCAGAAGTCGATCCGCCCAACCTTACCGTGACCGAAGCCAATCCTGCGCACTGGCTCGACTACCGCAGGTTCGCCTCAGACGAAGTGGTTAGCTTCAACCGCGAACAGGTCGACATTCTGAGCAAAATATCGCCGAACCGCGACATTACCCATAACTTCATGGGGTTCTTCACCGAGTTCGACCACCATGATGTCGGACGCGATATCGATCTTGCGACGTGGGACAGTTACCCGCTCGGTTTCCTCGAGCAATTCTGGTTCGATGGCGACGACAAGCGCGACTACATGCGCCAGGGCCATCCCGACATCGCGGCGTTCCATCACGATCTGTATCGTGGATGCTCGAACGGGCGCTGGGGCGTCATGGAGCAGCAGCCCGGCCCGGTGAACTGGGCGCGTTTCAACCCCGCGCCGCTGCCCGGCATGGTCGCGCTGTGGACGATGGAAGCCTTTGCGCACGGTGCCGAATTCACCAGCTATTTTCGTTGGCGGCAAGCTCCGTTCGCGCAGGAACAGATGCATGCAGGATTGCTCCGACCCGATGGTGAGGAAGCCCAAGCGGCGGACGAAGTGCGCGAGGCAGCCCGCGTGATCGAAAGGCTGGGCCCGCAGCAAACAGTGAAAGCCCCGGCAGCGCTTGTTTTCTCATATGAGGCCGCGTGGGTTTGCGGCATCCAGCCTCAAGGCGGGAGCTTCCGCTATCTGGAGCTTGTTTACGGGTGGTACTCGGCACTTCGGCGGCTCGGCTTCGATGTTGATATCGTAGCCGCCGATGCCGCTCTGGACGGATACGAGATGGTATTTGTTCCTACCCTGCCCATCGCGCCCGACGGGTTCGTAAAAAGGCTTTCGGCGCTCGACTGTCCTGTCCTGATCGGACCTCGAACCGGCAGCAAAACGCACAGCTTCTCCATTCCCGATGGGCTGGCACCGGGAGGCTTGCGCGATCTTGTCCCGCTGACGATCGCTCGGGTGGAAAGCCTCCGCGATGGTGTGGCCGAGGAAGGCGACGGTTTTGAGGTCATGCGGTGGCTTGAGCATATCGAGAGCGAGCTCGTACCCGAATTCGCGCTCAAATCAGGACGCGGCGTCGTCTTCAGGAACGAGAATTATCGGTATTGTGGCGGTTGGCCCGACCGCCCGCTTTTGACCGCGTTGATAAAGCGCATGTCCGATGAAACCGGGCTTGCCACGACCGTACTGCCGAAAGGGCTTCGGATACGCCGCACGGCAACGCATCAATTCGCGTTCAACTATTCATCAGAGCCGGTGCTGTTCGAACAAACGGGGCAGACCATTGCGCCCGCCTCCTTTGCAATCACGGCGCTTACGACATGATCCCTTGCCAAGCGCCGCGCCCGCGCACATGTGCACCGCGATGAGCGCCACAAGGACATATGCGATTATCGGCTGCGGCATGATGGGCCGCGAGCACATGCAGAATCTCGCGCTGGTCGAGGGGGCGGAGCTGACCGCGATCGCCGATCCCGATGCCGGATCACGCGAGGCGGCAGCGTCTCTGGCAGAGCGCCTGGGACAGGATGTACAGCTGTTCTCCGACAACGCCGAGATGCTTCGGCAGTCCGAACCCGACGCGGTTGTCATTGCATCGCCGAACTTCACGCATTTCGATATTGTCAGGCCCGTGATGCAGGCAGGCGCTGCGATCTTGCTCGAAAAACCGATGTGTACCACTCCTGCTGATGCCAAGGCGCTGGCGAAGGCCGCGCGCGAATACCCGAACTTGCTCTGGGTGGGCCTCGAATATCGCTATATGCCGCCGGTCACGCGCTTTATCGAGCGTCTGCATGCGGGCGAGGTGGGCGAGATAAAAATGCTCTCCATTCGCGAACATCGTTTCCCGTTCCTGGTCAAAGTCGGCGACTGGAACCGCTTCAACCGCAACACCGGCGGCACCCTGGTCGAAAAATGCTGCCATTTCTTCGACCTGATGCGGCACATTCTTCGGGACGAACCGGTGCGAATCTTCGCAAGCGGCGCGCAGGACGTGAATCACATCGATGAGCGTTACGACGGCGAAACTCCCGACATCATCGACAACGCCTTCGTCACGGTCGAATTCACAGGCGGCGCGAGAGCCATCCTCGATCTCTGCATGTTCGCCGAGGGGTCGGAGGAGCAGGAAGAGATCAGCGCCGTCGGCCCCGCGGGCAAGATGGAAGTCAAGCTACCATCAGCCGAAGTCACGTGGTCGCCGCGCGACAAGTCCGGACCGTTCGTCACCCATGTCGATACCCCGCCCGATGCTCTCGCGGCTGGCGACCATCACGGAGCAACCTATTTCCAGCAGCGCGATTTCCACGACGCGCTTGTCAACGGGACCGCGCCGCTGATCGATGCGCGCGATGGTTATCGCTCCGTCGTCATGGGCGCGGCTGCCCAGCAATCCATCGCCACTCGGCAGCCCATCGACATCAGCTTCGAAGATTAGGAACAGACGTGCTTCAAGACATGCCCCGTATCGGTTTCGGCCTCTGGAAAATCCCCCGGGAAAACACGGCCGACTGCGTCGTCGAGGCTGTGAAGGCGGGCTATCGCCATTTCGACAGCGCGGCAGATTACGGCAACGAGGCCCAGACTGGCGACGGGCTCGCCAAGGCCATCGCTGACGGGCTCACGACCCGCAACGAATTGTGGGTCACGTCGAAGCTCTGGAACACCTTCCACGCGCCCGAACATGTCGAGGAGGCGTGCCGCAAATCACTGGACGACCTGAAGCTCGATTACCTTGATCTCTACCTGATCCATTTCCCCATCGCGCTCGAATATGTACCGATCGAAGAGCGCTATCCGCCAGAATGGCTGTTTGACCCCGCAGCGCCAAACCCGGCGATGAAGGCTGCGAAAATTCCGTTGCACGAGACATGGGCCGCGATGGAGGCTCTGGTCGACAAGGGCCTCGTGAAGCAAATCGGCGTGTGCAATTACAATTCCGCCCTGATCCATGACCTGATGAGCTACGCCCGGATAAAGCCTGCGATGCTCCAGATCGAAGCGCACCCTTATCTGTCGCAAGAGCGTCTGATCCGCCTTGCCGGACAATACGGTGTCGACGTAACGGCATTCTCTCCACTGGGAGCGCAGAGCTATTTCGAACTCGACATGGCAGCTGAGGGTGAAAGCCTGCTTGGGGCCGCTCCGGTCATGGTTGCGGCAGATGCGCATGGAAAAACACCCGCACAGGTTCTCCTGCGCTGGGGCCTGCAGCGTGGTACAGCGATCATTCCAAAGACGACCAAGCCGGAGCGTATGAGGGAGAATCTGGACGTGTTCGACTTTGAGCTTTCGCAGGTGGAAATGGCCGCGATTGGCGCGCTCAATCTCAACCGCCGCTTCAACGACCCAGGGACCTTTACCGAAGCGGCCTTCAACACATTCCATCCGATCTATGACTGACATGACCGATCACGAATTTCCCGCGATCATCGCTGGCGGCGGAGACCTTGCCGCTTTCCTCAGCGTGAACAAACCTGCGGTCGATGCGGCGCTCCACGATGCAGGCGCGCTGCTGTTTCGCGGTTTCGACGTCCCCGATCCGACCGCTTTCGACGCTGCGGTTCAGGGGTATGGCGAGCCAGGCTTTACCTATGAAGATTCGTTATCCAACGCCGTCCGCACCAATGTGACGCCGCGCGTTTTCACTGCGAACGAAGCGCCGCCGACAACCGAGATTTTCCTGCATCATGAGATGGCGCAGACCCCAATCTATCCCTCGAAACTGTTTTTCTATTGCGAGATCGCAGCTGAAACCGGCGGCGCCACGCCGCTGTGCCGCTCCGACTGGGTGCTGGACCGGCTGACGGGCGAGGCACCCGGCTTCGTGGCGCGGGTCGAAGCCGAAGGCGTGCGCTACACCAATGTCATGCCCGGCGATGACGATGCAGGATCAGGCCAGGGCCGCAGTTGGCGCAGTACTTTGAGCGTTTCGGACAAGGGTGCAGCCGAAGCGCGTCTGCGCGATCTGGGTTATTCGTGGGAATGGCAGGATGACGGGAGTTTGCGCGCAACGACACCGCCGCTTCCCGCAGTCCGCGCGATCGGCGATGGCCGTCGCACTTTCTTCAACCAGCTCATCGCCGCATTTCGCGGATGGGCCGACAGCCGCAACGATCCCAACAGGGCAATCACCTTTGGCGATGGCACGCCGATCACATCGGAGGACATGGCACCTGCGATAGCGATCGCGGATGCGCTGACCGCCGATCTGGCATGGCAGCCCGGTGATGTTGCTCTGGTCGACAATTACCTGGTGATGCACGGCCGCAGACCTTTCGCAGGGAAGCGCCGCGTCCTCGCATCGCTAGTCGCCTAGCGTTCCGGATTGCAGACCGTCGGCGTGAAGCAATTTCTCGTAATGGCCGTGAAGGGTGTCGCTTCCGAATTCGGGAGTGGCTTCCTCTGAATACTCGCCGGTTTCAGGGTCGAGCACGAGCATGCTCTGCGTAGCATAATATTTCGCGATCCGGGCGTATTCGGCTTTCTCCGCGAACCAGTCGGACACAGGCGCGCCGAGCGAAAGCACGCGCGCTGCGGCACCGAAAAGCGCAGGCGGGACAGACCGGTAGTTTGGTTCTCTCCCGGTGAGACCGAACAGCAGTTCGCCTTGGCCGCGCGGCGAGATCGCGGGGCCCGGCCCGCCGATGGGCAGCACCTGGTTTCTCGCTTCGGGATCGGACATACAACCGGCAATGAAGCGCGCAAGGTCGCGGTCGCTGATCGGCTTGCAGCGAGTAAGTTCGCCGCCTCCGAAAAGCAGAAAAGGTTTGCCACGTGCAACGCGAGCGACCTGCCCTGACAGCGATTTGAAGAAGGCGGTTGGACGCACGATCGTATGCTCCACAGGACTTTCGATCAGCTCTTTTTCAAAGGCAAGCTTGGCATGCTGGAACGCCAATTGCGGTCTTTGTACGCAAATTGCCGAGAGCAGCAGGAAGTGCTCTGTCCCGGCATGCTCGGCTGCGCGGAGCAGGTTGGAATTCGCAGCATAGTCGACCGCCTGTGCGTCCTTGGGCGATCCGCTCCGCGATGCGAGGCACGAAACCACGCATGATGGCGCGATATCGTGAACGCTATCGCGCAGGGCAAGCGGGTCGGACAAGTCTGCGAAAACGATACGTGCGCCGCCTTGGGCGTGAAACCCGGCCGCCTCTTCGCCGGAAGGAGAGCGCCGCAGCAGGCATACGACTTCGTGTCCGTCGCCGATTAGCGCCTCCGCAACCACTCTGCCGATCGTACCACTAGCCCCTGCAATCAAAATGCGAATGCGCTGCATCCTGTCCTTCAAGATTGACCAAGCTCGGTGCATGACCATAGCTGCCGTTCGCGCGCAAGCCGAACTCGGCCAAAGCGCAGGACGGGACAGCCACTTGACTTCGTCTCCGATGCGTCAAAGGTCGCGCGATGGCGCGTTTGATCCTGTTCAACAAACCTTTCGGCGTGCTCTCGCAGTTTACCGACCGAGGAAGCCCAACGAAACGCCAGACGCTTTCGGATTTCATCGACCTCCCGGGGGTTTACCCGGCAGGCCGGTTGGACCGCGACAGCGAGGGATTGTTGCTGCTTTGCGATGACGGGAAATTGCAAGCGAGGATCGCCGATCCGCGGTTCAAACTGCCCAAGGCATATCTGGTGCAGATTGAAGGCGAAGCAGAGGATGCGGTGCTCGATCAGTTGCGCTGCGGTGTTCGCTTGAAAGACGGAATGACCCGGCCTGCCGAAGTCGAGCGTATCGCCGATCCGCAATTGTGGCCACGCGATCCGCCGATTCGGGTGCGCAAATCCGTACCCGACAGCTGGATCAGGTTGACCTTGCGCGAAGGCAAGAACCGTCAGGTACGCCGGATGACGGCAGCGGTCGGCCATCCCACGCTGCGCCTCGTAAGGTGGTCAATCGGCGACTGGGATCTGGAAAACATCGCGCCAGGAAACTGGGCTGAGGGTCGAAGCTTCTAGGCCTCCTTCTGCTCGAAGGCGATGCAACCGCGGTTGATGAGGTCGCATATGAGCACGCCGACCTCTCTTTTAATCTGTCGAGGCTGGATCTCGACCCGCGGCGCTGCGCAAAGAGCCTTCGCAAACACTGCCGTTTCCGCTGTGCATGGCGTGCATTCCCCGTCAACCATCAGCAGCACTTCGCCCTCTTCCTCGCTTATGAACGCAAACCGGCTCGCCGGATTGCGCAGCACAACCTGGCCGCTTTCAAGCGTTCTGGAGATCGTGTCGAGGGTGACGGGGTCTTCGAGCTGCCAGTCCAGCTGTTCATTTTTGGGAGCGGTTGCAAAGGCACCGAACCAGCGCGCAAACGCCTTTTCATCGTTCAAGCGCTCGGCAATCATCGCGTGCAAGCGGGCAAGGGCAGCGCCAGTGATCTCGCCAGCATTGTCCTGCGCGGCCAGATCCGGGTCGGTGTAGCGATCATCGTCGCCATCAAGGCTCGCGGCCTCTTCTGCCCAGCCCGCAATCAATTCATCGCGCGACGGGGCGCGGAATCCGACCGAGTACGTCATGCAGTCATGGCCCACGGCCACGCCGCGATGCGCGATCCGGGGCGGCACGTAGAGGATATCGCCCGGTTCCAGCAGCCAATCCTGCTCCGGCTCGAATTCTGCGAGCAACCGCAAGCCGTCATGCGGCAATAGCGGCGTGTCCTCATCGCAAAGCCCGCCCAATTGCCACCTCCGACGCCCGAGTCCTTGGATGAGAAACACATCATATTGATCGAAATGCGCGCCGACCCCGCCGCCATCGGTCGCATAGCTCACCATGACATCGTCGATCCGCCAATTGGGAATGAACCGAAACGGGTCGATAAGCTCGGCTACGCCGGGCACGTAATGATCGACCGCTTGAACAAGCAAAGTCCAAGGCGCTTTGCCGAGATCATCAAAGCGGTCCTCTTCGACCGGGCCGTGTTCGAGCGCGATTTCGTCCGCCGCCTGCGAAATCAGGCGCGATTCCACGTGCGGCTCGCATGCAAGGCCGGCAAGCTCGTCCGGCTCAAGGGGATTGTGCCAGTCCGCCCACGGATTGCGGATCAGCAACGGTTTCTTCTGCCAATATTCGCGCAGAAATGTTTGCGCGTCGAAATCCGTGAAACGCATCG
Source organism: Erythrobacter ani (assembly GCF_019204025.1). Classification (GTDB taxonomy): domain Bacteria; phylum Pseudomonadota; class Alphaproteobacteria; order Sphingomonadales; family Sphingomonadaceae; genus Erythrobacter; species Erythrobacter ani. The sequence continues at coordinate 167,655 of NZ_JAGSPB010000002.1, read as the reverse complement.
CCATTGCAGCTAGCTCTGGCCCGCAGAAGCAACGAGATCCATGAAACTGCGCGCAGCCTCACGGTCAGACTCGTCGTCAAAAGCCACATCCAGATCGGGCGCGGCATCGAGCATGTAGAGCAGACTCCAAAGGCCAAACCGCTTGCCGCGATCTTTCTCCAAGCCGAAATCGACCAGCATTCTGTCGGTAGCGGTAGGTATCGCGTCGACCTGCACTTCACCCAACTCGGTGGTGCCGAAATAGCGCTGCAATAGGTGTTCCATGTCCATGCCATCGCGCTAGACCTCTGGGCAGGCGATGCAAGCGTTCTGAGAACTCGAGCCCGCGCAATGAGGCCGCCCCGCGGCCCTCAGCCGATCGCTATTCAATTGGATTGGAGAGTGGTGCCGCTTAGAGGATTCGAACCTCTGACCCCATCATTACGAATATGGTTCAAACGGACTTGCGATCCTGCGCCAGTCTTCGCCAACCGACGATATCTCATTGTATTGTTCTGGCACTATTGAGATCGGCCTACGCCACGATTTCTCTTCGTTCGCTTGCAAAGCTCAGCGCCGATGGGATGGCGATCCCCACGAAAAGGCGATCCTTCCCCTAGGGTGACGAACTTCGAGGATTCGAAGTCAGGGCAATGGTATGGGGTGCTGAGGCCTTTGTGCTTCAAGACCAGTACCATATCGACCACATAAGTTGACGATGTCAATATATTGTGGCAAGAATGGCTCATTATGCACTGCGTGCGCATGTTGAATGGCGTTAAAACTCATTCTGGATGATCTATGATCGACAGTTTGTCTTCTCATCCCGGAAGAGAATAAGGCTGTTTGGGCATGGGGTCTCAAAGGCAACATGTTCCTGCTGGAGGCTCGATTATCGTCATACTCACAGCCGTTTTCGCGGCTATCGTCGCTTCCGCTTTTGAACAGATCCAGAGTGTATTCGATGGTCGATACGGTGCTCAGTGCTCTGTTCCGTCAAAGGAGCGTAAGGATTTATGCATGAACATGTGAGGCAAGAATTTCAGTCATTGCTGGACGAGTATAGTTGGATTGCGAAGAAAATGCTCGCGGAGGATCTAGAGTTCTGTCCTTATGGCGCCGCAATAAGTATAAGCGGTGATCTTGTGAGTGTTTCAGCTGTCGGCATCGATGACGTCACGCGACCAAGTGAGATGCGCCAATGGCTAATCGATCATATGAGGGAACAAGCGCAAGCCGGGCAGTACAGAGCCACAGCTGTTTTCTATGACAGCAAAACCGTTTCACATGACGACAACAGTTCGTCCGATGCTATCGCGATTGAGCTCGACCATGTTGACGGTTACCCCGTTCTCATCTTTGAACCTTACCAAGTCAAAGATGGTCATTTGGACTATGCTAACTTGGGTATGTGCGAAGGGCAGACTTCGATATTTCAACGAACACAACAATAATCACTCCCTGAACAACGTAGCTTTAGTGAGGGATTGTATGCTGCGTTGATCACTTGAAACGCGCAGAAATCCAATCGCTTATCCGTTCAAGCGCAACGGGCGAAATAGCTTCGTCCAACTGAGCATACTCCGCCATGTTACCGGTCGTTGCGGTTTGGAACATGTGATTCAGACCGTCAATCTGCTCCACGGTTGCATCCGAATTGCTCGCGAGCGCTGTCCCTATGCCACCAAGGTTTGGGCCCGGTATGACCTGCTGGTCAAGACTGCCGGCGAGTGCCAAAACCGGTATTCTTAGACGTGAAAGCGAAGAACGCGGGTCGTAATTGAGAAGAAATCTGAACCAGTCTCGCGAGAACTGCGAAACCGCCCGATCCCGCATCGCCTCGTTTCCGCCGAGCGCTACGAGCAGATCAGGCGTGAGTAGCTCGCGCGCTTTCTCTGCAGCGCCCCCCTTATTGGGAGCATTCCTGATCTCCTCGTAAAACGAACGGATATCTGGTTCCGAAGCGATCACTGCCGCTTCGGGAAAGCCGGCGTTAATGGCCATGACGCGTCTCTGGCCTAATTGCACTTCAATAAAGTCAATTCCAGGAGCCCCGAGCATTATAAAAAAGCTTGTGTCGTCACTTTTCAGTGCTGCAAGGTTACCCACAACTGCTCCTTCGCTATGGCCAATCAGGCCGATAGCTTGGGGATCAATGTCCCCCCGTCGCTTCAAGTATGCGACAGCGGAAAGAGCGTCTTCTGCAAAGTCGGCCGAGGTTGCAGACATAAAGTCGCCGGTGGATCTCGCAAAACCGCGATCGTCATACCTCAAGACCGCGATTCCGCGTCGTGCCAAATACTCGGCGATTACCCTAAAGGGTTTGTGGCCATAAAGGGTTTGATCACGGTCTTGGGGGCCGGACCCCGTCAACAATATTGCAGCCGGAAATGGCCCACCGCCTTCGGGAAGTGTTATTGCACCCGCCAGCGTCACATCACTTTGTGTACTGGCAAAGGCAATCTCCTCTTCGATGAACAGTCGCGAACTATTCGTCGGCTGAGTCTTGCTGGCCGCTTTGGGTGACGAACCGTCTTCGGCTTCCCGGACAAAGATGATGGCTGTTACCGGCTGACCCGGGAAGGCCCAGTCCCCCTCCATAAGGCCGGCCTCGACATCGATGGTGCCGGAAAACGCCCCACCGGTCGCACTAACAACGAACTCTACCATATCGTCGCTGAATTTGAGGTCAGCAATTGCCAGATTCCTGAGTCCGAAGGTGGGTGCCTCGAAGGAGCCTCTCGTTCCCAAATCCGACGTGGCGAAGCGGAGGATGAAGCGTACGGCATGACCCTGTCGTTCGACATGCCCGTTCCATACTCCGTCAATGCCGGGAAAACTTGCTGAAGCAAACGGCAGTCCGGCTTTGAGAATGAGCGGAACTCTCATTCCTGATTGCGTCCATATACCTTCCCAGGACTGCCCGTCCTCCGACCATTCACCCTCGAATCCAGCCGCTATTGAGGGCACCAAAAAAGTCAGTCGATTGTCCCCAGTCTCAAGCGATGTGAGCGGCAGAGGCGAACTACCAACTTGCCCCGGAGTTTCGAGAGTTCCGTGCCCCTCGCTCAGTTGGTCAGCGACGATCTTTACAATCACCTCGACGCGGTTTGCTCCCGCTTCGATCTCTCCATACCAGGTGCCAGCGGCGCTTGGCGTATCGCTAGCGAGGGCAGGTGACGTGACGATCGCAAGGATAAAAATGAGCGACAAATAGAGGTTTCGCATGATCCTGTCCTGAGATTGTAAGTGGAGGCGGTCGCAGTCTCTGAGGACCTCGCGCAAAACGACTGCAGAGCGAGCTCACGAACATTGGCGAAGACGCCGCATGCCGATGTGAACAACCACGAAAAGAAGGCCTATCGCAGTGAAAACGTATGGGAGGCTTTGCCTTGTGCTTGCCTCGACAATTTGAGCAACAAACGAATTGATTGGCAAAATCGCGAGGTACAGTCCTGCGAAAACTATCGCGATGAATGTGGCCGTAGGATCCCGCTTCGCTCGGTCGATTGTGCAGCTCTTTATCGTATCTAGAATTGTCATTTCGAAAACTCTCCTGAACAATATGGATCGCAAAATCAAAATTGACATCGTAAATATTGGATGTCAAGCATCATTTCCATATTGAAAAGCTGGCTTTACAGTAGAACTCGAAGAGGCTCGTCCTACCCTCCTGTTCGGAGGCATGTGCCAGTGACTGAAACCAAGTGTTTAGTGTTTGCCAAGCGTGGCTTGTTGCAGTTTTGCCAGGGTCCCCCACCTTTACATTTGATCACCATCAGCCTGATCTGATCGGCATCGTTGTACGAAGCCTCGATCATCCAAGCCATTGAAATTGAGGATCAAGTTGACCGAAAAGACCGCCCATTGCTGAACGCGATGCTCCTGGCGAGAGACTTATCCCTCGCCTCGCTCCTGCGCCTGCGCGCTCTCTCGATAGCGAGTACGGAACGCTCTTCGCTGACTGGCTGCACCGGCTTTGCGTTTCCACAAATCATTCAGGTGTCGGCCCGCTTGGCGTTTAGAGCCGAACCCGACGAAGGAGCAGGTTTCAGTCGGGCATATCGCCGCTCTGCTCATGAAACCGCGCATCATTGGTTCGGGCATTTGCTGGGACATGACATCCTGGACGAACGCGCCTTTCTGGTGGGATCGCTGGCGAAATATGTTGGATTTCGCGTGATGGAACGGGGCTTCGGCAGTGCCCCATCTATTCGCTCGGTAACTCGGAACACTAGAGATGATAAGTTTAAAAAACTGCCAAGCTTAGCAGGTGCTGTCGAATTAGCGCGAAGGCGTCCCTGCCAAACACGTTTCACCTCACCTTCGGTGTTCATGATACGGTCGCAACGGAACTGAGAGTTTGAGAAAACTCGTAAATTGACATCGTCAATATAATGCTGTTCATAGCCCTCTCTTCGCCAAAGGCTTGGGAGAAAATGCTTTGTCAGTTGACTATGAAACTTCGGGTTCGATAGCCTCCATCAAGATCAGGCGCCCAGAACGTCGAAACGCTGTCGATTTAAAAACGGCGGAACAACTGATCGAAGCGTTCAAGACTTTCGATCGCGACGACGCGCTGTCCGTCGCTGTATTTTCCGGCGATGGTGATACATTCTGTTCGGGCGCAGATCTTCAGGCCTTGTCGCAAGGCGAACGCAAACCGGTGCTTGAGAGTGGTGATTTTGCGCCGATGGGGCCGAGCCGCTTGCGATTGCTAAAGCCTGTGATTGCGGCTGTTGAGGGGTTCGCGGTCGCTGGGGGACTCGAACTTGCTCTTTGGGCTGATATGCGCGTTGCTGGACGGTCCGCAGTATTTGGTGTCTACTGCCGCCGCTTCGGCGTTCCCCTGGTGGATTTGGGTACAATAAGACTCCCGCGACTCATTGGCCAGTCGAGAGCTGCCGATATGATCCTCACCGGCCGCGGGATCAGCGGAGAAGAGGCGCTTGCATTCGGCTTGGTTAACCGGCTTGTCGAAGACGGCAAAGCGCTTGGCACGGCCTACGCATTAGCGCACCAAATGTCCGCATTTCCCCAAACCTGCCTTCGTAGCGACCGGCAATCGATGTTCGAGCAATGGGACCTTAGCGAGCAAGAGGCGATCGCGAACGAAATTCGTCATGGATTGCGGACGATCGCTTCGGGCGAGACACTCTCGGGCGCTGACAGCTTTGTTAATGGGACCGGTCGACATGGAGCATTCTGAGCCTGGACTCTCAAGTTACCTCCAACTCTGGAATTGAAGGTGTTCGAAGGCCTCGCAAGCCCCTTGGACTTGGTCTTGGTTCTACTTGGAACAAGCATCGTCGCGGGCATCGCGGCAGGCCTCTTCGGTATCGGAGGCGGAGCCATCATCGTGCCGGCGCTCTACTTCGTGTTTGTCGCAATGGGTCATGAACAAACTGCGATGCATGCTGCATTGGCCACCTCACTCGCGACGATGATACTTACCTCCACAAGGTCAGTTTTGGGGCATCACAAGCATGGAGCGGTGGACTGGGCGGTGTTGAAGTCCTGGTCGCCATGGATCGTTTTTGGTGCTTTTGCAGGCCAGGCTACTGCGAGCGGGCTCACTGGATCACAACTGGCAGTCGTATTTGCGATCCTCGCTTATATCTTGTCTGCCCAGTTGTTCTTCGGTCGACCGGACTGGAGACTTGGCGATGATCTTCCGCGCGGCCCCTTGCGTGCAGCCATTGGCGGCGCGATTGGCACTTTATCCAGCCTAATGGGCATCGGCGGCGGTGTGTTCGGCGTGACGCTAATGACCGTTTATGGCCGCGCAATGCAGCAAGCTGTCGGAACCGCTGCCGGCTTTGGACTAGTCATAGGTTTGCCAGGTGCGATGACCGCTGCGGTTGCCGGATATGGCGCTGATGGGTTGCCACCGTTTTCACTCGGATACGTCAACCTGGTGGCATTGGCCTTCATTTCAACAATCACCGTTGCGATGGCGCCGCTCGGAGTGAAATTGGCGCACTCGCTGGATGGGCCTATGTTAAAACGTCTCTTCGCTTTTTTGCTCTTCGCGGTGGCGACTCGCATTCTTTTTGGTTCGATGGCGTAGAGACTGCCGGACACGTGGATATGCTCATCCCGATACCATGGATTCCGTTCCTGTTGGCAGCGGTGTCGCTCAATTTGCCTCCCAGATCTGATATGGCTTTTGTGGCGGCAAATGCGGCTGGCAACGCGACACTGGGCATATTTGCAGTGCTTGGGATTCTGGCAGGATGCCAGGGCCAAATTTTTGTTGCGATGATTGGGCTGACTACCATCGTCGCGCTTTCGACCGTTCTGTTCACGTGGCTCAAGCTCCTTGGCGCATTCTATCTGCTGTGGTTCGCTTACACGCTGAGCAAGTCCGTGAGACCAAGCGACGCCGATCAATTGATGCAGAATTCGAACTGGCAAGCATTTCGCCATGGCATGCTGACTAATGGCTTGGACCCAAAAGTCGGTGTCTTTTACCTCTCGTTCCTACCTCAATTTATTAGTCCAGCCGAAGGATCGGTCTGGCTCCAATTTCTTGCCTTGGCGCTCCCGTTCAGCCTTTTGGGAGCACTTGCCAATCTGGCAGTTTCAATTGTTGCTTCACATTCAGGTGCGAAATTGCATTATTTCCGCCAAGTTGAGGTTTTCTTCCGCTATAGCGCTGCCTGCATGATGGCCTTCTTTGCCGTTGGGATGATCTTTGGCGAATAGCTGCGCTAAATTGATGAAGGGCTCGAACGATTGAGCCTTGGCACAGTCTGACTCGAAGGTTGCCCAACATCTGCTCCAGCTACTTGCTAAAACAAACCTAGTTTGACGAGGAAGTGTTTCCGACTGCTACCTTCGTTTTCAAATCGACCCTGTCAGACTCGACGGTCTCATGATTTCTCTCGCCTAGCCTGCGAATTGACATGAGTGTCTGCAAAACGATATTGACAATGTCAATTTACGGCATCATCTTCCCGTTAGAGTTATCTGAGTGTGACAATGAAGAAGTTTAGGCTCCCAGACGGAGACCTCGTTTTTCAGCAGTGTGGGGAGGATCATGGGGAAGCGGTCATCCTGATCCACGGCTTTCCAATGACCCATGAGATCTGGCGAGCGATCCTGCCTCTGATGTCCTCGAACCGACGATACATCCTGCCCGATCTCACAGGATTTGGGGGGAGTACAGGGTCGCTCAATGAGAGCTATACCCTGAAACGGCTGGCATGTGATCTCGTCGGATTGCTTGATTACCTTGATATCAAGCGCGCCCATATTGTCGGTGCATCACTTGGCGGCATGGTCGCCATCAAGCTGGCATCCTTAGTGCCCCAGCGTCTTCGTTCACTGACTGTTTTCAATACTGTCGCACATGCGGAAACGCCTTTCGGCAAAGAGCGTAGAGATCGTCAGCTAGCTGACGTGCGTAGCCAAGGCGTTGCGCGGTTCACTTCTCGTTTTGCAGCTGGTCTGTTTCCAGAAGGAACCCCTGAGCCCATTGTGCAATTCCTGGCCGACAATATGGCTAAGGCCTCGGTCGAGAGCGTTATCGCCGGACTCAAGTTGCTGCGTGATCGCGAAGATCAAACGGCGCAACTGAAGATGATTGTGGCGCCAACGCTAATGATCGCGGGGGGCCGCGATAATGGATCATCACCCGAGATGATGGGTCAAATGGCTCGACTGTGTCCTCGTGGCGAACTTCGGATCATTGACGGAGCTGGTCATATGCCGTCGATCCAAATGCCACATCTTGCCGCGAGCATTCTCGAGGATTGGCTAAGCAATTCGGGGGCTAATTGTCCTGCTCAGAACGGCCCTTGATGAGCATCGCCCTGCTTCTCGTCCTCTCGTTCAAGGACACGAAGGTGCGCCCTCCTTTAGCGCACACAAGGCAAATCAGAACCAGTTTCGTTTCACGAAAGCCAATTTTCAGGAGGAAAACATTACTCAATTCACCGCCAAGATCGCCGCGACAATCGGATTTCTCGTGATTGGGCTATTGATCCCCTATCTTGAGGTCAACGACACGCATGTCTTCAACCCAGACTGGACACCGCACGCGCGATTGCACGAAGTTTGGCAATTGCTCACCAATACAACACTCGCAGCGATCGGACTCTGGCTTGTGTGGTTTGGTGCCCGCATTCGGGCAGCTTCCCTGATCGGACTAGTGATCTCTGCTGCTTTCGTTGGTGCATATCTCTTGCGTGATATCTATGGCGGATCGACGACCTATGCTGATGGTAGCGTCAAAATCATATTCGGCCTCAACGCAACAGTGATTGCAGTCTATGTGATGGGCGCAGTGGCCGCTTTATTTACCTTCGCTGCATTCGCGGGAAGTCTCGCAGGGAATGATCGTTCGCGAGACGCGTAGCGGAGATAAACAAGGTCGATCAAAACAGATTCCACAATATCGATGTAGATGGCGAGAGTGTTTCTGGAGCTTTCGACCAGCTCTGCGCAAGTGATGTCCGTCGGCGCTGTTCTGGCTGGCATTACCCAACCAGCTTACTGAGATCTTCAGAGGACAGCAGCTTCAATCTGAGAGGCTTGGTTGCATGGTTTGGAAGCTGGCTTGTTGGTCGTGGATTTTGCATGCAGTTCTTCAACAGGTCCGAAGCGACAAGGACCACGTTTGTGCGGTTTCCAATGACCTGCACGCTCGCCGCGGCGTTGATCATTGATATCAAGTCAGCGTGGCGTCGATTATGATTAGACAGGGCCCTCTTTTCAATGGTTTCATCAACACAAAGCGGCTCTGAAGGTCGAGAACGGCTAAAGCGTAGTTGCTCGGTTGATCTCTCGTTTCCCTATCATCGTTACGAACAGTCCCACGAAGGCGAAGCGCACGCAACTGTCAGCTTGCCGATTGATTGTACCCGCGATTTGGAAACCAATCTTAGCGAGCTTTTCGAATTCGAGTCTGCTCTCTGGTTCCCGAGTGGTACCATGGCACAGCTCGTGGCTGCGCGCATATTTATGCAGGCAACAGAAGGCTCAAGGGCGGCCCTGCACCCAACTTCACACTTGTTGCTACACGAAGCAGAAGCTTATCGGCATATACTAGGCCTCGAAGCCGTCGAAATGGGTAGCTGGAATCGGACTGTGCTCGCGAGCGATTTGCCAGATTCGGCGGCTTTTGCATTTCTTGAGTTGCCACAGCGGCACAATGGCGGAGCATTGCCAACGTGGGATGAATTGCAGGCGATAAAGCGTGCCACGTCGGGAGTTGGGAAGCCGCTGCATATTGATGGCGCGCGCATTTGGGGGTGTCGGCCATTCTACGACAACCGTACTTATGCAGAAATCGTCCACGGATGCTCTTCGCTGTATGTTTCGCTGTACAAAGACCTCGGTGCGAGCAGCGGCGCTGCCTTAATGGGTTCCAGAGAGTTCATCGATCAGGCCTGCATTTGGCGAGTTCGTCATGGCGGTGCGCTGGTAAACAGCGAGCCACAGGCTGCTGATGCACTTCGAGGATTGCGATATCATTTACCCCAGATGGAAAGGTATGTCGAAGTTGCGCACCAACTGGCTCAAGCTATTGTCGCTCAGAACGGATGCGTCACCAGTCCCCATCCGCCGCACGTCAACATGTTTCGCGTGCCTCTTCCGTTCGGGGTCGATCAAGCTCGCTCGCGCCGTGATGCAATCGCCGCATCGCACAAGGTATGGCTTTCCGACAATTTCTGGCAGGCCCCAAATAGCACCAACTGCGAACTGGAAATCACGGTTGGCGAGATTGCTAGTCAAACCGATCCAGATGTGATTGCGAATGCGATATCGGCGCTTATTGGAATCCGATAAGCCCTCGGACCATGACAACACGCGGCCCCATGCACGCCAGACTTATCCGGTCTGTATTCGAAAGGGGGTGCAAAAGAGATCACCCGCACGCATGGTTTTTCGCTGTCTCAAATGGAATAATCAAATCAGTTGAGTGATCGCAAGAATGCCCGAACAATCGCCTCTTGACGCGTTTCACCGCTCATTTCGTCGCGGGCTGCCTCAAAGTTCCCATCCAATCTCAGCGAAACATATCCATGAGCCATCGACCACAAGCCGATAGCGACAGTATGGTTGTCGAAATCCCCATCCGATCTGGCGACCCCAATTTCTTCGACTAATCGATCGTAAAGGCCGTCAGCCAGCATCGCCAGCCTTCGATCTTTGGTATCGATCAGGTCATGGCGCCACAACATTCGGTAACGGTGCGGCCTTGCGATCCCGTAGCTGATCAGAGCGAACGCAAATGCCTCCACCCGCTCAAGCCCGCTACCAGAACCTTCATCAATCTTTTCAGATACCGCTTGGGACAATTCAGCATACAAGCCAAGGGCCACTTCGGTAAGCAACGCTTCGCGATCTTTGAAATGGTTGACTGGTGCAGCATGCGAAACCCCGGTGCGCCGGGCTACTTCCCTGATAGTAATCGCATCGGCACCATCTTCATCGAGAATCTCCAGCGATGCTTCGAGGATCGCCTCTCGCAAATTCCCATGATGAAAGGATTGCTTTTTTGCGTTAGCCATAACGGCAAATTGCACACTAGCGGATAGCGTGTAAACCTCGGTGGCTGGTTGCGCTCAATGAGATTTCACGGCCTGCTAATTTCTTGCGAGCGAATTTCGAATTCCCGATCTTTGGTGCGCTTCTGAGCCTTCACAATTTTCAGAGGCTGCCTCGATTTTCCAACTCAGTGTCCTTGTCATCTTTGTGCAAGATACTTCGAAAAATGATCAGCTACCATTTTCAGAATTTCTTCAGGGCAGTTTACATCGCGCACATGGAACCAGTAATCGCCATACTGCGTGCTCACAGAGAACCTATAATCGCTGTAGGCAAAGTCGATCCACCATTCGTCCAAGCTTGGAACGATCGCGGTTGGGTAAGCGCCTTTCAGCCGAACGATCCCGTAAATCAATGAAAGTTCGTTCCGCTTCACCGGAAGTCTCGCAAAGACTCTGGATCCATCGTGACAGATTTCGTTCTCCAACACCCCACTAAACTCCTTTGACAGCGCTGGCGCGACGGAGGACAAAGGAGGGTGTACCAAACCTTCGCGCGGGTTGGCGTTGCTGGTTTTCTGTCGCAAAAGCACCGGAGTGCCTCACGCCCCTGGACCATCACAAAGCCGGCTGATCGCGTGTCCTCCTGTCTCCGAGAATTTCGCATGTGCGGGTCCGAGTATCACAAGAGAGCACCATATATTGACGACGTCAATATATAAATGTAGATGGACGACTTACCTTCGCAGCGGCGCGTAAGGATTTCTTGAGCAGCGCTGCATCTCCTTGCCCCAAAAATGTGGAGATTCCGGTGCCCGTAAACTTTGTCTCGCTTGAAGATGCAAAGGCGGCTTCAGGAATCCGAATGACCACAGTCAGTGGGGTGCCGAGTCCATGGAGCGAATCTGCGAAGGGATTCTTGCACGTCAAAGGTCTCGATTGGAGTGCGGTCAGGCACGTTCCTATGGATCGCGAACTGAGAAGATGGAGCGGCGTCCATAATGCTCCGGCCTTGATATTCGAACAGGATACAGCGCGTACGACTTGGTCAGAAATCCTCATGTTGGCCGAACGACTGCGGCCAGAGCCATCGCTGCTTCCGTCAGATAAAAAGGATCGCGCATGGATGTTTGGCCTTGCACATGAACTGATGGGTGAAGAAGGTCTGGCTTGGTCGCGCCGGCTTCAACTGATCCATATCGGAATGAAGATGGAGGGCCCGTCGCAAAAGCGCGCCGAGTACCTCTCGAAAAAGTATGGCTATAACACCGAGGCGGTCGACCGAACTGCAAGGCGCTCGCTCGATCTGCTTGCTTTGGTCAGCCGTCAACTCAAGCAGCAAATGTCGCGTGGGAGCGACTACTATTTCGGTGATCAGCTGTCCGCGGTCGATATATATTCAGCAGCTGTGATGGCTCTTTTCCAGCCCCTTCCGACGGAGCAGTGCGATATGGATCCAGCCAGCCGTGTGGCGTTTTCAATTCTCGATGATGCGACGAAAGTGGCTCTCGATCCGATTCTTCTCCAACACCGCGACCGAATATACCAACGACATCTTGAGCTCCCACTGTCGCTATGAACTCAAACAATACTACTGAACTTCACGATGGTGGCTGCCTTTGCGAAAGTGTTCGCTATCAGGTGAGAGGAGGCCTTAGAGGCGTCGTCAACTGTCACTGCACCATGTGCCAGAAGTTAAACGGAGCAATCGGTGCACACACCAAGGCCTTCAAAAGAGATCTGTTCATCTCAAATTCTGACGGCTTAGCATGCTACAACTCTTCAGACGTGGCGCGCCGAGGGTTCTGTAGACGCTCTGGGTCCAGCCTGTTCTGGGATGACCTCATGTATGAGACCATCGGAATTCTTGCGAGAAGCCTTGATCGCAAATAGGGGTTATCGACGACAGGACATATTTACACCAGCGAGCGCGCTACCGGCGAGAGGCTGTTAGCTCTTAACGAGTTGTTCATTGGCCACCGTACGCATCAGTCCGCTCGCTATGAGATTGCTTATGGCGATTCCCTTGAGAACCACAGCTCAAGCGGAGTGATCGCCTCAAGCGGCACCGACACCACTGGGTGGGCGCGCTCCATTATGGCTGCAGCGCGTGAGGCCATCGATCTGCTACTCTACGAAAAGGCCATTGCTTATTTTGTACGTGAGCCCTTCCCGAACATAACCACAGGGACGGATCTGAGATCGGGCAAGATCGACACAAAGGCGCTCGAAATCACCTCGTGTATCAATGATGGCAGCGTGATCTTTGCAGACGGTATCGAACAGGACTTCTTGCCCTTCGATTGGGCAAGACTCTCAAGGTCAAGCCTTCAAGCAAAGCGCTCAACCTAGTCGGTGACTAAAGATTCGCGCCATAGCATTCGCCGTGACTCATTTGAGTCCTCGGCACCTTCTAGAAAGGCATCCAGTACCAAAAGAGGGCCTCGGCAAACCACGGCCAACCTGAGGCGATTTGTCTCGCATACACGTTGCTTACAAAGCCTCGCAATTCTTCAAGTGTAAGAGCCCGTCACCAAAACATAGGCATCAAGTTTTCGAATTTCGGAGGAAACGTGGTGCCGCTTAGAGGATTCGAACCTCTGACCCCATCATTACGAATGATGTGCTCTACCAACTGAGCTAAAGCGGCATTTCAGCGCAAATTCTGCGCAAGGAATGGAGGCCCGAGCCGGAATCGAACCGGCGTGCAAGGATTTGCAGTCCTCTGCGTAACCACTCCGCCATCGGGCCGAGCCATCTGCTGCTCGCATCGCATAACAGCAAACGGAGCGCGCGCACTAGCGATTCGCTGCGGTAAAGGCAATGCGGCAATCGCTTCGTTCGTCGCTGCTGCGCAAATTGGTTTGCGTGGGCGAAGCTTTACGCCACGTCAGTCTGGACCGATCGCGATCCACCGGGCAAATGCCCTTCATGACTATCGCAAGCCTGCTCGAACCCGTAACCGGTCAGCCCGGACCAGCACGTCTCGCAAATGCGGGCGATTGGATGCAGGGCAGGACGCTCTACGGCGGCGCCTCTGCTCTGGTTGCATACACGATGGCACAGCGCGCATTTCCCGACCTTCCCCCGCTTCGCGCCGCGCAAGTCGGCTTCGTCGCGCCCATTGGTGACGAAATCGAACTGCATGCGGAAATCGTCCGTCAGGGAAGGAATGTCACCCAGGTCCGCAGCGAGATACATTCCGGTGGAAAGGTTGCGCTGACTGCGTTCTGGCTGTTCGCGGCCGAGCGCGATGCCAATGCGAAGCGACCGGCGGAGAAGCTTGCTGACTGGCCGGACGGTCCGGGTGAGAACCCGCAAGCCATGCAGGGACAAGGCCCCGCCTTCATCCAGAACAATTTCGAAATCCGCTTTGGTCAGGATAAGGATGCGGATCACGGCGCAACCATCCGGCGCTGGGCGCGTCTGACCGAAGACCATGATCTCGATCCTGTCAGCAAACTCGTTCTGATGGGCGACGTGATGCCTCCGGGGGCCATGCGCATCATGCAGCGCATGGGTCCGATCAGCTCGATCAACTGGTCATTCAACGTGCTCGATCCGCAAACACGGTCCGATGGCGGCTGGTATCTCGCCGAAAACGCGAGCCAATACGCGGATAGCGGCTATTCTTCAGAGCGTTTGCGCATGTGGGATAGTGAAGGCCGTCAGGTGATCGAAGGCCTGCAATGCGTAGCGGTCTTCGGCTGAGCCTATCCCTTAGACATCCTCGAAGGTCGCCTTGCGCCGCTCCATGCCGGCCATGACGGCCTCGACCTGATTTCTGGTCCGCATGATGGCGTGCTGTTCGATGCTCTCCTCGAGCAGAATGGCGTCGGTGTCGCGCTCGATCATTCCCGCCTGAAGACGCTTCGCAGCGCGGATTGCATGCGGATTGCGGTTTGCGATATCTGCCGCGATCGCGGTCGCGCGCGTCAGGGGATCGTCATCCACATAGGTGGCGAGACCGAGTTCCTTCGCCTCAGCGCCGGTAAATTCGCGGTTGGTGTAGATAAGTTCGCGCAGCACATCGTCTCGCACGAGCCCGCGCCACAAGGCGTATCCGCCCATATCGGGGACGAGGCCCCATTTGAGCTCCATGATCGCCATTCGCGTCTGCGGGTGGACAACGCGGAAATCCGCTCCGCTCGCGATCTGCAGCCCTCCGCCAAAGCAGACGCCGTGCACCGCCGCGATGACCGGTACAGGAAGTTTGCGCCATTGCATCGCGACCTGCTGGAACTTGTTCGCATTGCCATAGGTGCGCTCGGTCAATTCGGGTTCGTCGGGGCTTGGGGTCCGTGCGAAACTGGCGGTGTCGAGACCGGCGCAAAACGCCTTGCCTTCACCCGATAAAACCACCGCGCGGAGTCCCTTCATGCGTTGCAGAACACTGCCTGCCTCGATAATCCGTTCGAACATTTCGGGATCGAGCGCATTCATCTTGTCAGTGCGGGTCAGCCGGACCTGTGCAACCCCGTCATCACCTAGTTCGATCGTGATCCCGTCATTGGCGGGCATGGGGGTGGCAGATGGCATGGCGTTCCTCGAGTTTTTGCTGGGCGATGTTGCTTATCGGCATGATGATAAAGACCGCATATCGCAAGTCCACTTTCCCAGCCGGATCAGCGCGTGCCCGCGCCGCCATCGCCGAAAGTGAAGACGCTCTGTTCGGACGGAACATCGAGAAAGTACCCGCGCTCGGGATCGGTCGCCAACATTCCTGCAAGCCCGAATGCGTCCAGTTTGGCTCTCACCCGAGCGACATGGACGGCAACGCTGTTGGTCTCCGGCTCGAAATGAATCCGCCACACATCGGCCAGAAGCTCCCTTCGGGTCATGGGTTCTCCCGGTTGCTCGGCAAGCCGCCAGAGTAGCTCAAACTCGCGCGGATGGAGGCTCAACCATCGGTCCGCGACCCGGCCATCGCGGTGAAACAGGTCCAGAATAATGTCCCCCGCCTCCCGGAACCGGGGAATGAGCGTGTCGCTATCGGGGAAGATTTGGGAAGCGGCATTGGAATTCACAGATTGCCCCCTGCTCGCATCGAGTAGACCGAGCGATGAGTGATTATGAGATGATCGATCAATTCGATGTCGAGCGCTTTTCCGACTTCCACCAGACGGCGGGTCGCCAGCAGGTCGCGTTCGCTTGGCCGGCAATCGCCCGACGGGTGATTATGCGCGATGATGATATTGCGCGCGCCGAGCGAAAGCGCGCGGCCGAACAACTCCCGCATGCGAAAGGAAAGCGATGCGTTTCCGCCTTGGCCCATGCCTCCATCGGCGAGGTAGTTGCGGTTGCGGTCCAGGAATATCGCGTGGAACCGCTCTCGTTGCACCGTGTCATCAAGGACCATATCACGGAGATATTCGACCATCGACATAGCTTGTGTCTCACGCGGATCGACGGAGCTAGGTGGGTACCTGTCAAGTACAGTCATGGGCATTGTCATTTGAGTACATCTCGCATCGGCCTTCTGTCGAACGGCTTTGGAAGGGGTACTCGCCAGTCACGATACGGACCAAACCTCTTCCTGCGGCGAACATGCAATGCGAGACCACAAGCAAGTAGGACGAGCTGGAAGTATGAGGGCCCGATAACGAGCACGGCGTAAGCCAGCGGCGAGACCGTATCGACGATACCGCGTACGAGATGGGCGACGAGGGCAACGACCTGGAACCCAGCGATAATCAACGGGTAGTTTCGATTGGCATTGAGCGCGATGGCAAGAAAGGCTGTCAGAGCGAATATGTCCAAGGCGACATAAACGATTCGTATTCCGCTGAAAATCAACGGACCGCCAGCAAAGAACTCGAAGGCTGTTAACGGAAGAGTGAAAAACAAAACAAAGGTCGCCGCCGCCGCTCTCTCGGGCGCGCCGCCCCAGCGCAATGCCGCCAGCAGGATAAGAACGCTGACGACACGCTGGGCTTCGACCCGATATTCCAGGATTAGCTCGAACATCGTCGAATTTCACATCAGGCTGTTTGGGTGACAACCGGCTGGTGATCGACAATCGGGTCGATCGAGTCTTCGGGGAAGTCGGTCGGGATGTTTTCGTCGCCGCCCATATTTTCCCGCGCAACTTTGCTGAGTTCGTCGTGAACGCGCAGGAGACTGGAGGACATGGCCATCGCCTGATCTTCCGCTTGGCAAAGGCGCATGAGCGCCTTTTGTCCGGTGTGAACTTCGACACTCGGGTTTTGGCGCGCAGCTAGCATGGCCTGCTTGAGGCGGGCAAAGGCGATCATCGATTCATCGGCCAGCGCTTCGGCTTCGCGGATCAGCTTTTTGAGATTGTAGGCATCATTGAGAACGCGATCGGTCATAGAGAAAACTCCTTACCCAACACCGCTCAAGTGCTGGACTGAATTCTTTCAACGGGGACGCGCGCTGCGCCGTCCATCGCTTCGCTCAATGCTATCGCCGCTGTCACCGACAAAACCACTGCGGCCAATATGCCGAATGCGATGCCGATTACCGTGGCGAGGCGAAGCAGGACAGCATGTTCGCCGTCGAGCACCCCGGGGACGACCTGCGGCTCGCCAGGACGCAGCCAAGGCGCCTGTCCGATTAGGGGAAGAACATCGTTCATCACGAGTTCGCCGTGATCGACCCGAGCGCCGTTGTTGCTCGCTAACCCGTTAACCGGGACCTGATTTTTACTGTATACAGATTCGGTGAAGGCCTTCTCGGGTGGATCAGAGGGCACGTCTTCCGTTCCCAAACCAGCCGAATCGGCAGATGTTTCCGGGGGTTCGCTCTCCCGAAACCGCTCGACCAGGTCGCCAAGGTTGCTCACCTCGAAAATGTCCTTGAGCGCGCGGATATGTTGGTTGATCCGCGTCTCGGAAACGCCAAGTTCCTGAGCGATCACCTTTATCGGCATGCGCCGATCGATTCTTTCCATCACGGCCCGCTGCCTTTCGGTCAGCGGCCGCGCCGCTTGCGGCGGCATCGTACTCTCCATTTATCTAACTTCTGACAACATAGTTAACGCACCTTGGGCGCAATTGCTCCGAAATAGAAAGCCGATACCGATCTGTTTCTGAACACATGGATCACGACGTTCGCTGATTGACGCCGAGTGAAGAGAGATACCGCTTAATATTTCTTGCAGCCTGACGCAGCCGCTGCTCGTTCTCGACCATGGCGATGCGCACATAACCTTCGCCCTTTTCCCCGTACCCCACGCCGGGCGCGACAGCGACCTCCGCTTCGGTCAGAAGTTGTTTCGAAAACTCCAGGCTCCCCATGTCTGCAAGCGCTGGCGGCAATGGTGCCCAAGCGAACATCGATGCAGAGGGCGCCGGGATATCCCACCCTGCCCGTCCGAACGATTCGACCATGACATCGCGGCGCTTGCGGTAGAGATCGCGGTTCTTCTCGATGATATCCTGCGGCCCGTTCAACGCGGCGCAGGCCGCAGCCTGTATCGGCGTGAAAGCTCCATAATCGAGGTAAGACTTGACCCGGGTAAGCGCCGCAATCAGCTGCTTGTTGCCGACGGCAAAGCCCATTCGCCAGCCAGCCATCGAATATGTCTTGCTCATGCTGGTGAATTCCACCGCGACATCCTTGGCCCCGTCGACCTGCATGATCGAAGGTGTCGGCTGGCCGTCGTAATAAAGCTCGGAATAGGCGAGGTCGGACAGAATCCAGACCTGGTTCTGCCGCGCCCAGTCCACCAACCTCTCATAGAAGGCAAGATCCACCGTTTCAGCCGTTGGGTTTGACGGATAACTCACGACCAGCACACTTGGCCGTGGCACGGTGTAATTCATCGCGCTTTCTAGGGACCGCCAATAATCTTCGTCCGGCGTCGTCGGAACCGCCCTGATGGTGGCGCCGGCGATGATGAATCCGAACCAGTGAATGGGATAGGAAGGATTGGGCGCGAGAACGACATCGCCGGGGGCCGTGATCGCGTTCGCCAGACTGGCAAGGCCCTCCTTCGATCCCATCGTTACCACGACTTCGCTTTCCGGATCGAGATCGACGCCAAATCGGCGCTCGTAATAGCCTGCCTGCGCGCGTCTCAGGCCGGGAATACCCTTGGACTGCGAATAGCCATGGGCATCCGGTTTCATGGCCACTTCGCACAGCTTGTCGATCACGTGCTGCGGAGGGGGCTGGTCCGGATTGCCCATCCCCAGATCGATGATATCTTGCCCCGCCTGACGCGCCGCGTGCCTCATCGCATTGACTTCTGCGATGACATAAGGCGGCAAGCGCTTCATGCGGTAGAATTGTTCGTCCATGGTGCTCCTGCCCCGATGCGCCCCGGTCAAAATGACAGCGGACTTGCAAAATACAGTAGGCCATTTGTTGTCGATGTGGGAAGGCGTTTCCGCTAAAGTTATCGGCAATCACGAAACGCAGCAGGCCCCTCCTTCACTGAACGGCAGGCAAGGAAAGTTAGAGACATGGCAGACAGCAACAACGCAAATCCGTTTGGTGGGCCCGAGGCCTTTCGCGCGTTTTTCGACATGCAGGGCGAAGCCATGCGGGAGATGTTTTCGGGGAACATGCCAGACGCGCCTGGTGGCGCGGATACTGCCAGCGGGCTGCAATCGCTGATGCCTGGGGACTTTGGCGCGGACGATCTCGCCGACTGGGCAAAAGCAAGCGGCGAACTGCAGAAGATGTGGCTCGAATTTGCGACCTATCAGGCAAAGAAAGCCGCCGAGAAATCAACCGACGGAAAGAACCTGCTGGACCCGGCTCAATGGCTGATGATTTCGCAGAGCATGGTGGACCAGTTTCCCAAAGGCGTTTTCGATGCGCAGGCAAAACTCGCCCAGGATTCACTCGCGCTCTGGAAAGGCGTCTTCGAACGCTTCATGACGTCAGCGGCGAAGGGCTCTGCGTCGGGCGACGATGCAGGCCCGGCCCTGCCAATCAAGGATCGCCGGTTCGCCGATCCGGCATGGCGAGAGCACCCTGCGTTCGCATTGCTACACCAGACTTATCTGATGCTCACCGAGTATTTCCGCCAGGCGGTGAATTCGATGAAGGGGCTCGACAAGGAGAAGCGCAAGCAGCTCGATTTCGCCGTGAGCGCACTTTCAGAGGCGATGAGCCCCGATAATTACCTGCTGACCAATCCTGTGGTGATGAAGCGGACCGTGGAAACGCGCGGCCAGAACCTCGTTCGCGGGATGCAGCACCTGATCAACGATCTGAAGCGCGGCCAGCTGACCCATACCGATCCCGATGCGTTTACTCTCGGCGAAAATCTCGCCGCCACGCCGGGCAAGGTCGTTCACGAGACACCGCTTTACCAGCTCGTTCAGTACAGTCCTTCGACCAAAGAGGTGTTGGAGGTTCCGCTCATTGTTTTCCCGCCGTGGATCAACCGGTTCTACATCCTCGACCTGACGCCAAAGAAAAGCTTCATAAAATGGGCGGTCGACCAGGGCCTGACGATATTCGTGGTCAGCTGGAAATCCGCAGATGCCAGCATGGGCGACGTCGTGTGGGACGATTACATTCGCGCTCAAATGGATGCCATCGACCATGTACGCGGTCGTTTGAAGGTGCCATCCGTCCACGCCATCGGCTACTGCGTCGCCGGCACGACGCTTGCCGCAACGCTTGCCGTACTCGCCCGGCGGGACGAGGCCGACAAGGTGAAAAGTGCAACCTTCTTCACCGCGCAGGTGGATTTCGAGAAGAGCGGCGAGCTCAAGCACTTCATCGATGATGGCCACCTAGACATGATCGGAAAGCTTTCACCTGACGGCTATCTCGACGGTCGCTATCTCGCCGCCACGTTCAATGCGCTACGCGGCAAAGACCTGATCTGGAACTATGTCGTGAACAATTATTTGCTCGGCGAAGACTACCCTGCCTTCGACCTGCTGCACTGGAACGGCGATGTAACCAACCTGCCGTCGAAATGGCACAACGACTACCTGCGAGACCTGTACCGCGACAACAAGCTGGTCGTGCCAGACGCACTTTCCGCTGACGGAACGCCGATCGATCTAACCAAGGTCGAGACGCCAAGCTTCGTGCAAGCGGGTAAAGAGGATCATATCGCCCCTGCCGAAAGCGTGTGGCGCATCACCGATCACTTTTCCGGACCGCTTGAATTCCTGCTGGCTGGATCAGGCCATATCGCCGGCGTGGTCAATCCCCCTGCCGCAGGTAAATACCAGTATTGGGTCGGTGACAGCAGTGCACCGTCTTTGAAGGCATATATCGATAGCGCGGAGGAACATCCGGGCAGCTGGTGGCCACATTGGCTCGAATGGCTGCATAAGCAAGATGACAAGAAGGTAGCGGCGACCGGCAAGCGCAAGCCCGGTGGGCGCGGCGACACCGTGATCGAAGATGCCCCTGGACGATACGTAATGACGCGATAATTTTTCAATGGCGCATCCCCTTTGGGGAACCGCACCGTTGCTTGTTCGTTGAAATCGTGTAGAAAAAGCCATTATTGTGCACTGCACAAAAAATCCTTGACTTCGCAGCTGCAATGCCTATTTTGTGCAGTGCAACATGAAACGAGGACACCATGGCTGAAGCCAAAACTCAATCGAAGATCGATGCTGCTGCAGAGAAGGCATATGCCGACGCGGCTGCCAAGACCACTAGCGCTGCCAAAGTAGCAGACGCAGTTGAAGCTGGCGGTCCGAAGCCGGCACCGAAAGCGGAGACCGTCAAGAAGGCGGTTGCCGCTCCGGCCAAAAAGGCACCTGCGAAGAAAGCACCGGTAAAGAAAGCCGCTGCCAAGCCCGTCGCTAAAAAGGCGCCGGCCAAAAAGGTCGCTGCCAAGAAGGCACCAGCCAAAGCAGCTGCAAAGAAAACTCCCGCCAAAAAGCCTGTCGCCAAAAAGGCACCGGCCAAGAAAGCGGCTCCGAAAACTACGAACACCAACCCCGTTACCAAACTTAAGGAATCCATCATGGCTACTGCAAAGAAGAAAGACATCACCGCGACTGCAAAGGAAATGGCTGCTGACGTGCAAGAGCGCGTGAAGACCGCTTATGCCAATGTCGGCGAATTTGCTGGTGACTTCGGTCAGTTCAACAAAGAAAACGTCGACGCTGTCGTCGAAAGCGGCAAGATTTTCTTCAGCGGCGCCCAGGAACTGGCACGCGACAACGTTGAAACCGGCAAGACCGTCGTCGAGACCGTCACCGAAGATGCCAAGAAGATGGTCGCCGTCAAGTCGCCGACCGAACTCTTCCAGCTTCAGGGCGAACTCGCACGTCGCAACTTCGACGCAGTGGTTGGCTACGGCTCGAAGCGCACCGAAGCTTGGGTCAAGCTCTACAACGATGCGTTCGCTCCGATCTCGAACCGCGTCAGCGTTGCCGCCGAGAAGATCTCGAAGGCTGCCTAATTACAGATTTCTAAGCCGGGCCTCTCCTCTCTCTCCCAATCCCGGTTTACGAAAGCGCGCTTAATTGCGCTGGGCCGGATGGACCATATGGTCTGTCCGGCCCTTAATTTTGGTGGGCAGCAGTGCCGATCCGCAGCCTCGGGAACCGCCACAGCGACGCCTTGTTAAGGCAAGGCGCATTATGGTTATGGACGAACCCTTGCGATCACCGATACGAATCCCATAATGGAGCCTCATGGCAACGCCTCGCCCCACCCTTGATCCAATCGATCCGTCTCTGTCGCTCGCACCCCTTTGCGCTGGCGAGGATGACGCAGGAAATGACGGGGATGGCGACACCGATAATGAAGTCGGCATTGCGACCAAGACGCGCACCAAGCCAAAAAAGCCGAGCCAGTACAAAGTGCTGCTTTTGAATGACGATTACACCCCGATGGAATTCGTGGTGATGGTGCTCAAGCGGTTTTTTTCGATGGATATCGAGCAAGCAACACAGGTCATGCTGCACGTCCATCAAAAGGGCGTCGGGGTCTGCGGCATCTTTCCCTACGAAGTGGCCGAAACCAAAGTGAACCAGGTCATGGATTTCGCGCGTCAGAACCAGCATCCGCTGCAATGCACGCTCGAGAAAGCGTGAAGCAAGCGCACCATCCTGAGCCCGATCCGGCCGGTCCGGATCAGGAAAGCGTCTGGGACTATCCTCGCCCTGCCATTGCCGAACCAACGACCCGCCGTATCCAGATCGTCCACCGCGGCATCACGCTCGTCGACAGCACCAATGCATGGCGAACGCTCGAAACCAGTCACCCGCCGACTTACTACGTACCTCAGGCCGATATCGCGATGGAGCACCTGTCGTCCAATGCGCGGAGATCGATCTGTGAATGGAAGGGTCAGGCGCGCTATTGGGACATGACTGTTGGCGATGAAACGATCGAAGCGGCGGCTTGGTCCTATCCGGAACCGACGCCTAGTTTCGCAGGTATTCGCGACCATCTCGCCTTCTACCCCGACCCTTTCGACAAATGCTTGGTCGATGGCGAAACCATCACTCCGCAGCCGGGTCAGTTTTATGGTGGATGGATAAGCCAATACGAAGCCGGCCCGTTCAAAGGCGGGCCGGGCAGCCGGTTCTGGTGAGCGCGGAACCCGTCGCAAATCCGCACATGACCGCGCCCGCATTTCGCGCTATGGGCGGCAAACGCACGGAATGGCGGTCATCTCGGCCTTCCGGATGACAAACATGAGCGACGCAAGGGCAGATCTCCCAACGTGCTGAAAGCCATCCCCAGTCTTGATCGGTATATTTTTCGACTGGTGATCGTGCCCATGCTCGGTGTGTTTGCGCTCGCGGCGTCGCTGTTCCTGCTCGACAAGATGCTGCGCCTGTTTGAATTCGTCGCAGTCGAAGGCGGACCGATCAGCGTAGTGTTCAAGATGCTGGGTGCGCTGATTCCCGAATATGCCAGCCTAGCCATTCCGCTCGGGCTTCTTCTCGGAGTGCTGCTGGCCTTTCGCAAACTCGCGACGTCGAGCGAGCTCGATACGATGCGCGCCGTCGGCCTGTCCTACTGGCGATTGTTGCGCGTTCCCTACGCCATCACTCTCGTTCTCGTGGCGATCAACGTGGCGCTGGTATTCTACGTCCAGCCGCTTAGCCGGTATTATTACGAGCAGATGGAATACGAGCTGCGGTCCGGCGCGCTCGGGGCGTCGATCAAAGTCGGCGAATTCACGACACTGGCGGACCGCATGGCGCTGCGGATCGAGGAAAGCGAGGAGGAGGGTAGGAGGCTGATCGGCATTTTCGCGCGGGTGGCCAATGACAGCGATCAGGTGCTCTCAATCAGCGCGCGGGAAGGCTCCTTTCTAGCCACGACTGATGATCCCGACACAATTATCCTGCGATTAAGCGAGGGCACGATTATCCAGGATACGGGAAGCGATACGCCCCGCGTCCTGTCATTCAGTCGCCACGATTTGCCCATCGATCTACCGGCAATCGAGCAGTTCCGGTCAAGAGGCGACGCGTCGCGCGAGTTCATCTTGCCGGAGCTGCTGCGGATCGGCTGGAACGAGAATGCCGATGAGGACATCCGCGATGCCAGCCAGGCGTCGTTCAACTTCCGTCTGGTCGAAGTCGTCATGATGCTCTTGCTGCCCCTGCTCGCCGTGGCGCTGGCCATTCCGCCCAAACGATCGACAAGCGCGCTGGGCGTGTTCGTGTCGATCGTGATGGTGGTCGCCTATCACAAGGTGAATCAGTATGGTGAAGACGTGGCCTCACTCGGCCGCATCGATCCGATCATCGCCCTTTGGGGCCCGTTCGTGCTCTTTGCGGCACTTATCGTCTGGATGTATTACCGGGTCGCCTATGTACCGGGCGGGCAGGCGATCGGCGCGCTCGAAACCATGTTCGCCAAGATATCACGGCAAATCGCGAAGCTGTTTGGCCGCAGACGCGCCAAGACCGCTCTGCCAGAGGATGCCGATCCGCAATTGGCTGCGGCGGAATAAGCGGATATCCGAAGCCCAATGCAGCTAGACTTCTTCCCCTCGCGCACGCTCACCCTTTACATGGCAAAGACGTTCGTGGTCCGCATCCTTGCGGTGCTCGTGATGCTGGTCATCGTGCTCCTCGCACTCGACCTGCTTTCAGCAACCGGCGACATCCTGACGCCGGAGGGGAACGGGCAGGCAGAGATCATTCGCTATGCCAGCTTGCGCATTCCGCAGCTGACATCGCGGTTTCTTCCTTACTCCGTCCTGCTCGCGACCCTCATCACCCTGGTAACGCTAAACCAGAACAGCGAGGTCGTGGCGATGAAGGCCGCTGGGCTGTCTGCGCATCAGGTTCTCGCACCGATGCTGCTTACCGCAGCCGTCGTCGCAGTGTTCAGCTTCGCCTTTAACGAGCGCGTCGTAACCCGCGCCAATTCCGCATTGAAGGCATGGGAAGCGGTCGATTACGGTCAGGTACCTGCGGCAAGCGGGACGCGATCCAATATCTACCTGACCGATGGAACGAATATTCTGACCGCAGCCACTCTGTCTCGGTCTGGCGACCAGACCACACTTACCGGCGTGACCTGGTACGAGCGCGGTCCAAGCGGGATTATTCGCGAACAGATCACCGCGACGGGTGCAACATACGCCGGCCCAGGCTGGTTGCTCGAAAACCCGGTGCGGTTCGATGTCGGAGGTGCAGAGACCGAAGCGGTTTCAGGTGTAGTGGTCGGCGAAACACTGACCCCCGAGCAGATCGATTTCCAGTCTCTGGATCCCGATGCGCAATCGTTCTGGGAATTATCCGAAACAATCGACGCTTATGATGCCGTCGGTCGGCGCACGTCGGAGATGCGCGCGAACTGGTGGCACCGCCTTTCTGGCCCGCTATCCGCATTGCTGATGCCGCTTCTCGGCTCCGTCGCGGCCTTCGGACTTGCACGCTCGGGCCAATTGTTCGTGCGAGCGGTGATCGGCATGGCGCTCGGCTTTGCCTATTTTGTCGTCGATAACGCGGCGCTCGCGATGGGAAGTTTCGGGGGCTACCCTCCGTTTCTCGCAGCGTGGGCGCCGTTTTTCCTTTTCTTGCTGGTCGGTGAAACCGTACTGGTCCGGACGGAGGAATGAGCCGGGCGACGCACCACGGTGATTGGTCGCTCCGGCTGGCAAGGCCGCAGGATGCAGACTCGATGCCAGCCATTGAAAGGGCCGCAGCGGAGCTGTTTCTGAACGACCCAAGTCTCGAGGATTTCGATCCGGATGACACGTGGCAGCCTGCCGAGCTGCGCCGGTTCATCGGCAAAGGCCACTGCCTTGTCAGCCATGTCGGAGAGGAAATGGCGGGGTTTCTCGTCAGCGAACCGTTCGGGCGCGAACTGCACATCTGGGAGATGGACGTCCTGCCCCGGTTTCAGAACCGCGGTATTGGTGCCGGATTGATCAGAGCTTCACAGATCGACGCGCGCAATTCAGGCTTCCGCGCGCTTACCCTGACAACATTTCGCGACCTGCCGTGGAACGCTCCGTTCTACTCCAGGCTCGGCTTCGAAGAACTCACCGCCTTGGACGCGCATCCGCGGCTGGCGGGAGAACTGGCCAATGAAGCGGATGACGGATTGCCAATGGATCGCCGCTGCGCGATGATCCAGTTTCTTGATTGAGTGACCAGTCTTAGCGGCGGATCATCGTGCTGCGAGCAATCCGGCCAACGAGCGGAAGCATGCCTGCATGGTTCGCACCTTCATAGGTTGAACCGGTGCCCAGCTCGATATTGAGGCGTCGATGCGCTTCGGGAAGATCGTGATACGGCATGGATGGCATCAGATGATGCAGCGCGTGGTAACGCAGCCCAACGGGTGCCCAGAGCTCGGCAATACGGCCCGGCGGCGGGACGTTCACGCTGTCGAGGAACTGCGCGGTCACGGTCATCGGATCGCCTTCGTTCTCCCAAAGGTGAGCCACCAATGTGCGCAATTGGTTGAGAACGGCCGTTAGCGAAAATATCGCAAACGCGATCAGCACCGGTCGCCAATCGAGCACGAGCGGGCTTAGCAGGATTGCGATGGCCCAAAGGCTCGCAGCCATTTCCTGCCACAATACGCGTTTCCTGAAATCACCGGTCGGCGGTTTACGGCGGAATTCGGGGTTGATCGAAAGCGCAGAAAAGCGCTGCCAGACAAAATTCCGCACCGCTGGGACGAAGAAACCGAGCGGCACCAGAACCGCAAACCGTATGATAAGCGCGATGGGTGCCAAGAGCGCCACGAGAACAAATACCGGAAGACTCCAGGGCTTCATCAGGGCTAGCGGCAGATACTCCGGATCTTCGACCGTTCCGTATTGTGTGCGCTTGTGATGGATCACATGCACACCTTCATACATGAAGCTAGGCGTGAGCAACGGAATTCCCACCAGCAGATTCCAGCCCAGCCGAAAGCCCGGCAATGCCTCTTTGCGAATGTGTGTCAATTCGTGGATGAACATAACCGCGCGGTAAAGCGCCAGCGATGCGATCACTGCGGCAACGATCGATAAAGCCCAATTGGCCGACATAATCGCCATAGCCATTCCAAGATACCCGATGCCCGCCGATACCAGCATGTCGGTCCAGTAAATCGCAGGCTTCGCTTCACCGAGATCCTTCGTCAGATCACGGGCAGCACGCAGCATATCCTTGTCATCATTGGTCTGAAACTGAGCACGCGTAGCGATACCTTCACGGCGGCTGACCGTAGGCACGCTCTCGGCGATCAGATGGGTTTGCTGCGTATTCATAACTTCAAGTTCAACATCCTGTACCGCAAAACATACGGCAAGGCCAAACAGAGTGTGTTGGCAAGTGTGATCGGCCCGCTTGCTTGTAGGGACCGATCAAGGGCAAAAGCGCACCGATGAAGATCAATACGAGGCCAACTGCGTGATTGACGCACAAATAAGCATTGAAGCGATCAACGACAAGCGCGGACGCGCCCGATTTGTCGATTTGGGACGAGATTTCGCATCCCGTGTCGAGCATTCGGTTCCCCAGCTGCGCAGCGAACGGATCGAACTGGTCTCGCCGCAGAAGAACCCGTTCTTCGAACACGCGCAGGCACAGTTTTTCATCGCCCATCGGGCTGGCAAAGAAGTGGGCCGCATCTCTGCCCATATCGATGAACTTGCGCTCGAGATGCGGCCCGAACAGGGCTTCGGGCCAGGTTCCGGCATGTTCGGCTATTTCGATGCCGAAGACGAAGCGGTTGCCCAGGCTTTGCTCGACAAGGCCGAGGAGTGGCTGAAAGACCAGGGAATGACCAGGGTCCTCGGTCCCATATCGATGGCAATGTGGGAAGAACCGGGACTACTGACCAAAGGGCAAGATCATGCGCCAATGATCATGATGGGCCACCACCCCGCACATTACCGATCCTGGATCGCGGATGCCGGATATAGCCCGGCAAAAACGCTCTATACCTACGATCTCGACATATCGAAGGCATTCCCTCCGATCGTGCAACGCATCGTCAAGTCAGGAGAGCGCAACGCCCGCATCAACGTGCGCCCGGTCAACAAAAAGCGCTGGGATGAAGAGGTAGAAGCGATCCTCTCCATTCTAAACGATGCGTGGTCGGACAATTGGGGTTTTGTGCCCTTCACACCGCATGAGGTCGAGCATGCTGGCAAACAGCTGAAGCCCGTCATCCATGAAGAGCTCAACATGATCGGAGAGGTCGATGGCAGACCGGTCGCATTCATGCTGACCTTTCCCGACCTCAATGAGCCGCTGGCGGATATCAAAGGCAAACTTCTACCCTTCGGCTGGTTCAAGATGCTGCGATGGCTTAGAAATCCCAAGGGCGCCGGTATGCGGGTTCCCTTGATGGGCGTGTTGAAAGAATTCCAGAATTCCCGTCTGGCAAGCCAGCTCGCCTTCATGATGATCAGCGAAATTCGCAAGCAAGCACACGAGAAATTCGGATCGGTGCGTGGGGAAGTCGGCTGGGTGCTGGAGGACAATCAGGGAATGGTGGCCATTGCAGACGCTATTGGAAGCTCGATCAATCGAGAATACGTGATTTTTGAGAAAGCTCTCACCTGATTTTGCGGATCGAGCACGAAAAAGGCCTCCACTTCGGAAAGTGGAGGCCTCGGGATCGTATCACCAGCCGCTTGGACGGGAGGGGGGTCTCGGCGGTGATACAAGCATAATGCCTTGTCAAAGAACGGGTTCCCGGAGGTTTCAATTTTTTTCGACTTTATTGAATTTTTGCGGATCGAAACCTCTGCGAGATTGTAATCCTCATATCGGCAAGCGCTTTTCATCGGGCGCAATGCCGCTTGTCTGCTGAGCGATCAGGAGGCAGGCGATTGGGAGCAAAGGGCAGGTTTCGCCGCGCCCAGTCCCCGATCCGATCGTCGAGCTCGGCCTTTGAGCAGTTTTGGAAAGCGAGTATTTATGTCGTTGGGTCAACAAGTTGCAGCAAACCTTCCGTTTCTCCGTCGATACGCACGCGCGTTGACCGGCTCGCAGACCACCGGCGATGCTTTCGTTCGCGCAACCTTGGAAGCCGCACTTGCCGACGAGGAACTTAAGGCCTCGCTCGATGGCGGGCGCATTCCGCTATACAGCGCCTTTAACAAAGTCTGGTCGAGCGCCAACGTTGAGGTCGAGCCTGTCGACCCAGCCAGCAGCGAGCATGAAGCCGGGGTGCAGACCCGATTGGGATCGATCACTCCGCTGAACCGTCAGGCTCTACTGCTTACCACGCTGGAAGATTTTTCCGCAGCGGACGCCGGAAAGATCATGGGCCTCGATACCGCGGAAATCGAAACACTTGTGTCGGAAGCGATCAGCGAGATCGATCGCGAACAGGCAACATCTGTGCTGATTATCGAAGACGAACCCTTGATCTCGATGCAGCTCGAAGACCTCGTCTCCTCGCTCGGTCACGACATCTGCGGAACTGCCGCGACGCGGACTCAGGCGAAGGAAGTCGTTGAGAACAATACGCCCGGGCTGGTGCTTGCAGACATCCAGCTCGCCGACGGATCGTCGGGTCTCGACGCGGTCGACGACATTCTGGCGATTGCGAAGGTTCCGGTTATCTTCATCACGGCCTATCCCGAACGGCTTTTGACCGGTGACCGCCCTGAACCCACTTATCTGGTCACCAAGCCCTTTCAAGAGCAAACCGTGCGCGCCGCGATCAGCCAGGCGCTGTTCTTCGGATCGACCCGCCCGCTGGATTGAATTCAACCCGCTTTCGCTTCCGCTTCCTCGCGGATTTGGAACTGATCGCGCCGGCGCACCGGGACGCGCAACTTGCAGCGCACCCCGTCTTTTTCGAAGCTCAGCTCGACCGGCTGCTTCAATTCGTGCGCCACGATCTTTTCGATAAGGTCGGTGCCGAAGCCACGGCTGCGTGCTGTGGGGACTGCGGGACCGCAGCGCTCCACCCATTCCACCTCGGCGAGATTTTTGTCGAGAAGCTTCCAGGCGATGGCCACTTCTCCGTGGGGAACGCTTAACGAACCGAATTTGGCCGCATTGGTCGCTAATTCGTGGATCGCCAAGCCGAACGACAAGGCATCATTGGGAGCGAGATCGACGGGAGGGCCCTCGATCGAAACGCTATTTTCCGCACCTTTACGAAAGTGCTGCAATTCCGCCTCCACAATCGCCTTGAGGGGCGTCGTACCCCAGTCGGTCCCGGTCAAGAGGTCATGCGTCGCTGATAGCGACCTTATGCGTCCCTCAAGACTGTCCGCGAATTCGTCCAGATCGGTGCTGCGCCGACGCGTCAGGGACAGGATCGATAATACATTCGCCAGCGTGTTCTTGACCCGGTGATTGAGTTCACGGGTCAGGGAATTGCGAATGGAGTGCTGCTCTTCGAAAAAGGCGAGCCTCGACTGGTCCTCGGCTGCCTGCCTGGTCAACAGCCGCGCCAGCAACATCAGCAAACTGGCCACTGCCAAGCCAAACAGCAAAGTCACCATCGACAGCGGAGAGAGCATTTGTGGATCATCGGATTCGACGACCAGAACGAGCTCACGATTGCCGATGGAAACCGCGCGCTCGATCTCGTGCGTAGGTTCGTCTTCCAGCGCGCGTGTCACCAGCAAGCGCTCCGGGGCGATCGCGCCATCGTAGAGTCGAAGGCCGAGATCCGATGCGTCAGCGTTCTCTATGGCCGAATCAACGAAACGCTCTGCATTGATGGTGCTGTATACAAAGCCTGCCAGACTGGTTTCGCTATCGCGCGTCACAGGATCGCCGCCGTAAACAGGCATGAAGATAGCAAAGCCAGGCGCGTCGTCCCCTTCTTCGTATGTAAGGGAGACCTTGCCAGATGCGGTTGGCCGTACCGTTTGCCGCGCTTCGTCCATTGCGGCTGCGCGAACCGGATCGGAATACATGTTGTATCCCAGCGTTCGCAGATTTCGCTCGCTATCTGGTGACAGGTACGTGACAGGAGCAGTGCGTAGCGAGGCCGTTTCCGGGGGTGCAAAATCGGGCTGAAGTGTGCCTGTACTCCCATCAAATATCCCGTCATCCGATGGAGAAGCAATAGCGGCCCAACCGATGCCTTCTGATCCTTCATATTCGATATTCAGGCGCAGCTCGCTGACGAATTGATTGAATACTTGCGGAGTGACTTCCTCGACGCTTGAAAACAATGCGGCGCCCGCGCGAAGATAGGCCGAGAAGCTGTTGCCGCGGCGCTCAAGCGCGGAAGCGATCGATTGCCCGTATTTGCTCATCTGCGCGGTTTCGCGCGCTCTAACGTTGCTCTCGATCGAAAACACGCTGAGCACTGTCACGGCTGCGATCGCCGCAAAGATCATAAGAGGTATGGCGCGAGGGTAATCCAGCAACCAGCGACGCGTGCGGCCACGGCTGGAGAAACGCTTTCGCCGGCCAGGCTGCGTATTCTCCGCTGAGCGCTGCAAGTCAGGATTGGAAGTGTGGATTCCCATGTCTTTCTTTGTCGCGTGTGTATGTGGACGGAACCAAACTATGGTCGCATCGTTCCCAAACCACACGAACAGACGGTGCCGCAAGGGACCGAAGAATTGCTGAGCGACTGAAGCTCGAAGCCATGGGATCAAGGCAGACTGCGATATGCCGCGAAACGAACGCGAAAACGAGAACGAACGCCGCGCCGCAAAGACAACGGGTGATGGCGCTTCGCCAGAATGGGCCGATGGCCTACGGCATCTGTATGATGCCGTGGTGGAAGAACCTCTGCCAGACAGTTTCAAGGATCTGCTGGCCAAACTGGATGAAGACGGCGATGATGTCCCTCCTTCCAAAGAAGGAAAAAGGGACTGATGGCCGAAAAGAAAGAGCTGCCGAAGCGAACAGCTTCGGAAAAGGCCGACTTCAAGCGTGAGCTTACCGAAGTCGTCCCTCATCTGCGTGCATTTGCACGCGGTCTTTGCGGTCGACCCGACATGGCTGACGATCTCGTGCAGGAAACCATGCTGAAAGCCTGGGCCGCGCAGGATCGCTTCGAGCCGGGTACGTCCATGCGGGCATGGACCTTCGTGATCCTGCGTAACGCCTATCTCACGGACATGCGTCGCAATCGGTTTCGCGGCGAATATGATGAAGGAGTGGCCGAACGCATCCTGACAGCGCCTGCTGGACAGGAAGAACCGCTCCACCTTTCCGACATGCACCGCGCATTGTTGACGCTACCGCCCGAACGCCGCGAGGCGCTTCTGCTGGTTGGTGCTGGCGGTTTCTCTTACGAAGAGGCGGCGAATATCTGCGGCTGTGCAGTCGGCACCATCAAGAGCCGCGTGGGCCGTGCGCGTGCAACCCTCAATTCGATGCTGGCCGACGGCGACATTCCGCGGCGATCAATCGATGATGACAGCGCGCACCGCGCCATACTTGAAGAGCTTGATGATGTTGCCGCAGGAAAAGGCGAAGCGGCCGCAAAAGCCTAGTCGGCGCGTTCGCGTCCTGTCCATCTGTCAACAATAGAAACGACCGAAACATTCATCGTCACGTTCGCAAGCGTACGCATGATGTCAGGCAGCATTTCAACAGCGACGAGCAATGCCAGCGGCTCGATCGGCACTCCCATCGCGAGCGCGATCGGACCGATCGAAACGACGAAACTGATCGACCCTGGCAGGCTCACGGATCCGATACTGATGATCACGGCTACAAGGATCCCCACCACGATCAGAGCCGCTGATATCTCGATGCCTGCCAAGGCAGCGACGTAAAGCGCAACGGCCAGATTCATCGCAACGCTGGTCGAGCGAAAGATCGCGACAGCCAAGGGCAGGACGAATTCGCTGGTGGCGGACTTCACGCCCAACCGATTGGAGCTGTCGAGCATCGCCGGGAGACTTGCAAGCGAGCTTTGCGTCGATATCGCGACCGCTTGGGCCGGCAGAACCGCCGAGGCGAAACGGGCTGGACTGATCCCGCCAAGCAACGATGCCATCACGTAGGCGAGCACAAAGATAAACCCGCCCATGGCCGATACGACGAGGATATAATGCCCTAACGCTGCGAACGCTCCGCCACCGCTTCGCAGGCCAACCCCAAATGCCAGAGCCGCGACCCCTAAAGGCGCGATCCACAGCACCCAACCGATTATGAGCAGCATCGCATTGGCGAGCGCATGGAAGAACCCGAGCAGCGTGCGGCCTTGATCGTTCGGCAACTTCGCGATCGCGACTGCAAAAACGGCAAAAAAGATTGTGAGCGGAAGCATCGCCGTGTTGGCCGCCGCTGCGAAGACGTTCGACGCTATCAGCGATTCCGCGAAATCGAGGATGCCTGGCACGATCTGCTCGTCTTGCGGGACATTTGCGAGGAAACCGGCTGCCGCCTCCGGAATGGGCGCAATCTGCAACAGGAGCGGCATCGCAATAGCAGTGAAAATGCCGCCAGCTATCAGAACGGCGAAAACAAGTGCAAGAAACGTGATCGACGCCGTTCCAGCGCGAGCGGCCGTGATCATCTGCACGATACCGAGCACCAGAAGGCTCGCAACCAGCGGGATGATTGTCATCTGAAGCGCGCGAAGCCACAGCGTCCCGATCAGCGCGATGCTGTCTTGCAGCCACGGGGCCATAGCGAGGTCGGCCGCGCCTACTCCTGCCGCTAGCCCAAGGAGCAGCGACGCGAATGTCGCCAGCACCGGCAGCCGGACGGCAACCAGTTCGAAACTGCTATCGCCCGCCTTGCCTTTAGAATTATCCAAGAAAACGGCTCCCTTCGATCCCTGTCGCCCTTTCTTTCTGGCGATAACCGCGCCAGAAGCGCCTGACAAATTGTCGCGATCAATCACAGGTACCAGTTCAGCATGACACGCAAGTTTTTCGGCACAGACGGGATCAGGGGCCGCACCAACGCCGACGTAATGACCGCGAAGACGGCAATGCGAGTCGGCCAGGCAGCGGGGAATTACTTTGTCCGCGGCAAGCACCGCCACCGCGTTGTCATTGGCAAGGACACGCGGCTGTCTGGGTACATGATGGAAAGCGCCCTCGTGGCAGGCTTTACCAGTGTGGGCATGGACGTCATCATGACAGGCCCCCTCCCCACGCCGGCGATCGCCTTGCTCACCAGAGAAATGCGCGCCGACCTCGGCGTCATGATTTCCGCGAGCCACAACCCGTACGCCGATAACGGGATCAAGCTTTTCGGGCCCGACGGCTTCAAGCTGTCGGACGAGGCCGAAGCTGAAATCGAGCACCTGCTCGAGACGGAGCCCGACCTCGCCGAAGCCGAGGCTATCGGGCGTGCAAGGCGCATCGAGGACGCCAGGGGCCGGTACATCCACGCGGTCAAGGACTCGGTTGCCAGCGATGTCCGCTTCGATGGGCTGAAAGTCGTGGTCGATTGCGCTCACGGCGCCGCTTATCAAGTCGCCCCGTCCGCCATCTGGGAGCTCGGCGCAGAGATCGTCACGCTCGGCGTGTCCCCAGATGGGAGGAATATCAATGATGGTGTCGGATCGACGTCGATCGAGGCGCTTCAGGCGAAGGTGGTCGAGGAAAAGGCCGATATCGGCATCGCCCTCGACGGCGATGCCGATCGTCTGATCGTGGTCGATGAGAAGGGCCAGGCAGTCGACGGCGACCAGATCATGGCTCTCATCGCGACCCGCATGCACGAAAAAGGCGCGCTTACGGGCGGCGGCGTCGTTTCGACCGTCATGTCCAATCTCGGCCTGGAACGATATCTCGACAGCCTCGGCCTCACACTCGAGCGCACCAAAGTCGGCGATCGTTATGTGCTGGAGCGCATGAAGGAAGGTGGTTTCAACGTCGGCGGCGAGCAGTCGGGCCACATGATCCTGCTCGATCACGGCACCACAGGCGACGGCACCGTTGCAGCGCTGCGCGTGCTCGCCAGCCTTGTCCATTCGAAAAAGCCCGCGAGCGAAATCCTGCATCTGTTCGATCCGGTTCCGCAATTGCTCAAGAATGTCCGTTACGAAGGTGATTCCCCACTCGGCAATGAACAGGTCCGCGCAGTGATCGCCGATGTCGAAAGCGAACTTGTGGGCAAGGGCCGACTGGTCATTCGTCCGTCCGGCACAGAACCGGTGATCCGAGTGATGGCCGAAGGCGACGACGCGGCGCAGGTTGAAACGGTGGTCGACCGGGTCTGCGACGCGGTTCGCGTCGCTGCCTGAAGAAGGAATCAATCCATGCTCGAAATGCGCCCCGATTGCGAACGCTGCGGCAGCGATCTCCCTGCTGAAAATCCCGGCGGTTTCATCTGCAGCTTCGAATGCACATTTTGCGCATCCTGCGCGGAAAAGCTGGACGATCAGTGCCCCAACTGCGGAGGCGAGTTGATGGATCGCCCCACCCGCGCCGCCGCGCTCCACGATGACTTTCCACCATCGACGACACGAAAATTCAAAGGATGACTGAACGGCCCGCGCCCCGCATCCTTGCAATAGCCGGCTCTGATTCTTCCGGCGGCGCAGGCATCCAGGCCGATATTAAGACAATCGCGATGCTGGGCGGATATGCGATGACCGCGATCACGGCGGTCACCGCACAGAACACCCTCGGAGTCCAGGCAATCGCGCCGATGTCAGGAGAGGTGGTCGGCAAACAGATCATGTCGTGCATCGACGATATCGGCGTCGACGCCATCAAGATTGGCATGCTTCACGATACCGACATCATCGAGCATGTTGCCGATGCGCTTGCCGGCGTCGAAGCACCAATCGTGCTCGATCCGGTGATGATCTCCACCAGCGGCGCCGCCCTGATCGCGCCTGACGCGATTGCAGCAATGCGCGAAAAGCTGTTCCCTCTCGCCACCCTCGTCACACCCAACCTGCCGGAACTCGGCCACCTTCTCGAACGCAATCTGACTGACACCGCGCAAATGGCGGGCGCTGCTGAGGAGTTGTCGCACAAAACAGGAGCAGCAGTTCTGGCGAAAGGCGGACATACGAGCGATGCCCGGATCATCGACATCCTCTACGTGCCGGATCAGCGTGCCGTGCAATTCGATCACGCGCGGATCGACACGAAACATACCCATGGCACAGGCTGCACGCTGTCATCGGCAATCGCGGTCCTGCTCGGCCACGGTCAGCCGCTTGAGCACGCCGTCCGGCTGGGACGGAATTTCGTGCGCAGTGCAATTGAAAATGCACCGGGCTTTGGGGCAGGTCAGGGGCCGCTGGGTCACCATGCGGTGAGACGGCTGTCGGACGGAGGCTAGGCCGCGGTCCCATTTTCGAGCTCGTAGAACTTCTCGATGTGATCCCAGGCGTCCTCGGCCGTCTCGCACCAGTGGAACAGCTCGAGATCCTTCTTCGAAATCGTGCCTTCTTCGGCAATCGCTTCGAAATCGACGACCCGCGTCCAGAAATCCTTCCCGAAGAGCAGGATCGGCAATGGCTTCATCTTGCCGGTCTGGATCAGCGTAAGCAGCTCGAAAAACTCATCGAACGTACCGAAGCCGCCAGGGAATACTGCAACGGCGCGCGCGCGCAGCAGGAAATGCATCTTGCGGAGTGCAAAATAGTGAAAGTTGAGCGACAAATAGGGCGTCACATAGGTGTTGGGCGCCTGCTCGTGAGGCAGGACGATATTCAGGCCGATGGATTCGCTGCCGGCATCGCTGGCACCGCGATTGCCCGCTTCCATGATCGAAGGCCCGCCACCGGTCGTGACGACGAACTGTCGCTTGCCATCTTCGATGATCGCTTTCTCGGATACCAGCCGCGCCAGTTTGTATGCTTCTTCATAGTACTTCGCTTTTTCAGCGAGACGCGCGGCGACTTTTTGTTCGTACTCGGTCCCGTTCTTGGCCGCATCAATGGTCGCCTGCGCCTGCTCCGGCGAGGGGATACGAGCCGATCCGTACATCACCATGGTCGAGCCGACGCGTGCTTCATCGAGGAGCATTTCAGGCTTCAGCAGTTCGAGCTGGAACCTGACCGGTCGCAGCTCATCGCGTAGAAGGAAGTCGTGGTCGCGGAAGGCCAGCTTGTAAGCGGGGTGTTCGGTCTGTGGAGTGCGATCGGGCGCTTCGTCGGCGAACCGGGATTCTTCTCCCGCGCGGTAAAATCGGCGGTCCTTTAAGTCTTTATCTGTCATTGCTGCAGCCCTAGGCGCAGCGAAAGCC
This sequence comes from Erythrobacter ani, assembly GCF_019204025.1. Lineage (GTDB taxonomy): Bacteria > Pseudomonadota > Alphaproteobacteria > Sphingomonadales > Sphingomonadaceae > Erythrobacter > Erythrobacter ani. Next base: position 130,706 of record NZ_JAGSPB010000002.1, on the reverse strand, counting down.
ATCGGCAAGGCGGCGCGTAATCACGATGAAATGGCAATGCGGTATTAGGTAGCAAACGCACAAAGTTGCGAGTGGACACTTCAATAGTTTATCGCACTTCCTAGGTTGTGAAGCTATTGAAGGGGTATGGCCATAAAACTCGAAGACCCAGAAGCCTTACTCGATAATCTACGAGCACTCCCGCGCGAGACCGATTGGGTCGAGTTCAAGGTTAACAATGCTGATCCGACCGCGATCGGGAAGTATGTATCAGCACTCGCGAATGCTGCAATTCTCCGTGAAAAAAGCGAGGCGTATCTCGTTTGGGGCATCGAAGACCAAACTCACGATGTTGTAGGCACGACAGTTGACCTTCACAGCATGAAGAAGGGAGGCGACCCTTATGTGTTCTGGCTGAACAAGATGCTTGATCCGAAAGTCAATCTGTTGATTGAAACGGTTGAGTATCACGGGAAGAACATACAAATTTTATGTATTACTCCGCCCTATGAGCGGCCAGTGAAATTTCAGAACCAAGCTTTCATTCGTATCGGAACTGCCCAGCAGAATCTTGGTGACTATCCTGACCTTGAGCGCAGTATATGGCAGATTACATCGCGCTACTCGTTCGAAAGTTCGATCATTCAACCCAATGCGACTGTCGAAGACCTCAATGAGCACTACGATTTTTCAAAGCTGCTCGAATTGTTAGAAATTACAGCTAATTCGACCGAAGCCAAGCTCGACCGTCTGGAGGGCGAAGGGCTAATCCAATCGAATTTACAGGGCCGGTTCGATGTTCTGGCGCTCATGGCCATAGCGTGTGCCAAGAATCTGGACATGTTTCCTGCGTTGGCCATGAAGGGTATGAGGCTGCTAGAGTTCGAGGGAACGGACAAAGATCATGCAAGAGAAGACCTTGCAGGGATACGCGGATACGCTGTGGTCTTTAGTGTTTTAATGCGGCGTCTGATGTCTTTGTTGTCGGAGGGTGAAGAGTTCGTGGAAGGCATACGAACGCCTACATATTCTGTCCCGGAAATCGCAATTCGCGAGTTTGTAGCAAATGCTCTGGTCCATCAGGATTTGACCAGACCGGGAGAGAGGCCGACATTCGAGGTATATGCAGACCGAGTAAAGATTATCAATCCGGGAGTGCCTCTGATTGAGGCCGATAGGTTCATCGACAGTCCGTCGAAATCTAGGAACCCTGAATTTTCAAACTTGATGCGAAAAGCGGGGCTTTGCGAGCTTCGTGGTAGCGGCGTTGATCGCGCCTTGCGTGCGATTGAGGCCGCCGCGCTTCCCCCTCCGGCAATTCAAATTGTCGAAGGCTCGACCATTGTCACTACATATAAGCAGAAGCCATTTGCTAGTTGGACTCCTGATGAGAGGATTCTTGCTTGTTACCAGCACGCTTGTCTAAAATACGAGGATAATGAGCCGATGAGCAACGCATCGCTGCGTGAGCGCTTTGGTTTACCTCAAAGGCAATACCCTCAGGTCTCTTTGGTCATTAAGGAAGCTATGGACAGAGGGCGGATTGTTCCGTTGTCTGAGGATCAAAGCAATCGCTATGCCCGCTATGTTCCTTACTGGGCTCGCTAATGTAATTTGTAGATTGCAAATCATTCTCATTTAGAAAAAATATGTTTTAAAACAATCATCTGCTGTGATGCCTTTATGTATTAGCTAGGATGCGCTCATGTTTTTGGACGCAGGCAAGCCGCTCGTCAGCGAGGCCACATCACAGCCCATGGCCCGACACAGCTTCACCAACGATACAAATGTCAGGTTATGCTCGCCGCGCTCAATCCGCCCAACATAGCTGCGATCCAGCCCGGCCTCATTGGCTAAGCCCTCCTGAGACATGCCGAGTTCGCTACGCCTTGCGCGGATGCGTTGGCCAAGGATGTCGAGATATGGGTCCACGCCGCCAAATCGCGGCAAGGAGGAGTATCAGTCCACGGTGTATGAATCCCGCTGTTAACCTTTTCGCCCTAAGGAGGTTTGCGATCCATCAGCGGAGGCAATTTTGAAAAGAGTATTCCTGGCCACCATCACTGCGAGCGCTCTGGCATGGCCCAGCGTTGCTCTTGCACAACCAGTGTTCTTGACATGCACCCTCAGCGATCAGGGTGGCGAAAGCACTTTCGATGTCCAGTTGAACGAGGCGGCCAACACCGTCAGCTATTTCATTCATCGCAATGGAATGACCGTCAAAAAGCCAGCAATCTTCACCCCGGAGAAGGTCTTGTTCAATGGCTTTGAGATTGATCGCAAGGACCTCACTTTCCGGAGGGACAACACCCAGAGCGCATTTTACCGCGTCACAGGCGGACCAGCTATGGATGTTGGGAAATGTGTCATCGACCGCGAAGAGCGTGCTTTCTAGTCGGCCTCTATGGCGCACTGAATGCGGCTTGTCGCTATCATCACACGCCGACAAACACCATCCCCATCTGCCTGCGCCATGTGGCCTGTCAAATAGCGGGCTGTAGCGGACTGATCCGCCAGATCGTCGATGTCGTTGCAGGGCAAGTCGAGCGTGATGGGTTGATGCTGACCCATTAAGTGAATTGTGAAGTTAGCCATCACGCGGCCTCCTTCCGGCGCTGCCAGTAGCCCTTCCATTGCATCGATGGTGGGTGGTGCAGCCCAGCCGTCACGAGTGTCAAGAATTGCTCACCATTGGACTTGCGCCGGTGGTCTTCGCGCCAAGTCATCTCGTCGGCGTAGCCTTGCAGGTGATCACCGGAGATTCGGTGGTGAACACCCATCTGCGAGCGCTTGAGCCGCGAGTGGCTGGACTCTGCAAGGTTAGTGTGAACTCCGTCCCGCGAGTATGCGGCTTCTCCGTAGTTCTTCGTGTCGTTCCCGTCGTGATTGACGCGTTTCACATCAAACAGCGCTTCGAGCCCATCAAATGCTTTGGACTCGTCAAAGATCAGGAAAGTCCCGTCCTCGACGAGATCGCGCATGACAGCAGCGGTCTGTTTCTCAGTTTGAACGAAAGCGCGAGATTTACCGCCTCGCTCGCGCAGGACGGTGATCGCCTGCCTCTTGCCTGACTGGTTCGCCAGCTTGCGTCGATCGCGGCGGTTCTTTTTGAGATTAGCAGGCTTTACATACCCACCAACATAGGTTGCGTCGCCCTCGACTTCGCCTGAGAGCTTTGCCGCGTGCTGGAGCGTGCCCATCACCTCGCGAAGCTTCTTTTCGAGAATGAACGCCGTCTTCGGATTTACATTCATGTCCCTGCACAAATGCAGGGCCGCTTCACCTTTGGCTCCATTCACCCAGAGCGCGATTCCAAACAAGATGTCGCGGTGTTCAAGCTTGCGGCCGTGGAAGATCGTTCCTGATGTAGGTGAGAACTGGTGTGTGCATTCCGCACAGGTGTATTTGCGACTTGTTCCCGTTACCTCACCGGTCTTGCGGTGCTTGATCTTGCGATTGACCTTGTAAGTTACCTGACACCCGCACTTGGGACAGTAGGGCTCTCCATTCGTCTCGGCGTAACGCAACAAGACAAACGCATCCACCGCCTCCTCTTCGGACATGCGAGCGATGCGCTTGAGATCAAGCGTCCTAGCCCTTGCCGAAGTGAGAAAATGTTGCGACTTATCCTCCGATGCAGTGATATTGCATCGAATTTGATGAATAAGTCCGATTCTGTCAAGTGACTTTTCACCATATTTGGTGATTTAACCTCGTTAGGAGTGATATGGAGAGGGACTGGAACGGCTACGCAAAGGGTGTCCTGCAAGCCGAGATGGCTCGCAGAGGCATGAAAACGCCTGATCTGGTGAAGCTGCTTGCCGATGTCGGCGTGGAGGATAATCCGCGAAACGTGGCGAATAAGATCGCCAGAGGCACGTTCTCTGCGGCGTTCCTGTTCCAGTGCCTCGCCGCGATGGAAGTTCGGAATCTCCACCTCGGCGAGGACTAACTTATTCTCTGGACTCCGAAATAAGAGTCACGTATAGCGTAATAACGCGCAGTTGATCTGCACGGGACACCTCCTTTCTACCGAAAAGGCGGTTGAAATGAAGCCACGAACACCTGCAAGTGTTCGTGGCTTTGCCCTTTTCTGGGGTTGGAATCCGTGCTTCTAGCCGATTTTTTACTTATCGTAAAGTCTTTTATTTTCAGGTGTTTGTGTAAAGCAAAAGTATACACTCACTGCAATACTTGATTTACATCATGGATCGAAATTGATTTCCGGCTTGTTGATGGCCCGCCATTGGGCCGGATACTTCCCCGACGATTCTACCGTGCGCCCCCTGAACTTCCTAAGCGAGGACTCAACTGCCGTCTGGACGCGCCGCACAGCTTCGATGTCGGGCTCAGTCTCACCGGCTTGTCGCAGCAACTCCAATGTGATCTGCCGACATGTCATTGGCCGCTCGGTCTCACGCAACAGCGCCATTGCCCTTCGACCACACTGGCCGAAAGGGATCGGATTCTTGAAAGACCACGGCTTGGTAGGTTCGACCATCGAGGGGTCCCAATCAGGGTCATTGTCCCGGAGCAACAAATCGGTTGCTTCGATCAGGCTTTCGAGATCAGGGATGCGGGCTTCAAGAGTAGGGAGTCTGTCCTGCTCTCGTTTGATCCGCTCGATCTGAAAATGAACGTCCTCAAGTTCGCCAGTGAGACCGGCGTATCGCTTTTGCAGAGATTTTCGAAGATTGGTTTGACCCATCGTAATTCCTTTCCGTTTGAACGGGAGGAATCTACGAATTGAGCGGGTTGCTCGGCTAGGTAGCTCTTTGTGCGTTTGCTACCCAATACCGTGGCAATGGATGCCCCGTGAGGATTCGAACCTCAATTGACGGAGTCAGAGTCCGTAGTCTTACCATTAGACGACGGGGCAATGCCGAGCGGGTCCGATCAGGGACTCTCGCTTTGCGAGCGCGCCTCCTAGTTTTGGCGCGTGCCAAGGTCAAGGCCTGTGCAGCATCAAGCGCAATTGTTCCTGCGCCTCAAGACCGCTCGGGCACGCCCCTTATCGCAAGACCTCCCTTGCTTGCTCTCTCTCCTCGCTTCCGTTAGCATCCACGTCAGGTGCTCGCGCAACAATCGCGTGAGTGGAATGAAAGATACGATTATGGCGGACATGCCTCCGCCGGACGAAGACAAAAGGGCTGGTAAGAACAGGGGCGGCAAGTCCGGCAAGGTAGCCGATTTTCGCTACAAGCGTCCCTTCCAGCGTGACGAGGCCCAGGACGGCGGCAAGAGTAATGGCCGTGTGCACCGCGCTTCGACCCCTGCCAGCCACGAAAAGCGTCCGCATCGCCCCGGCGAGGCTTACGCCGCGCTCGACCTTGGCACGAACAATTGTCGCTTGCTGATCGCGCGGCCCTCCGGACGTGACTTCACGGTCATCGATGCATTCAGCCGGGTGGTGAAACTCGGCGAGGATCTGGCGAAGACCGGGAGATTGTCCGACGAGGCTATGGACCGCGCGCTAGGCGCGCTGTCCGTCTGCGCTGACAAATTGCGCCGACGCAATGTCCGCCTCGCGCGGTCTGTCGCGACCGAAGCCTGCCGCCGTGCGGCCAATGGCCCCAAGTTCATCGAGCGGGTGCGCGAGGAAACCGGCATAGTGCTCGATATCATCAGCGCCGAAGAAGAGGCACGGCTGGCGGTGCTCGGCTGCCACATCCTGCTCGAAAACGGCGAGGGCCCAGCTGTCATCTTCGATATTGGTGGCGGATCGACGGAACTGGTGCTGCTGGAACCGGGCGGGAAAATTCCCCGCATTATCGACTGGCAGAGTGTGCCGTGGGGCGTCGTGTCGCTCACCGATACGGTCGGGCGCGGAGAAGAGAACCGCGATGCGCGCCTTGATCGGTATGCACGCATGAGGAAAATCGTGTCAGGCAGTTTCGCCCCGTTCGCCGACCGCATCGCCGGTGAGGCGACAAGGGACGACATTCGCCTGCTTGGTACCAGCGGCACCGTGACCACGCTCGCCAGCTTGCACCTCGAACTACCGCATTATGATCGCAACGCCGTGGACGGCCTGATCGTCCCGTCTAGCGCCATGCGCGATATCAGCCAGCAATTGTCAGGCATGTCACCCTCGGAACGCAGCCAATTGCCCTGCATCGGTCAGGACAGGGCAGACCTGGTCGTGGCCGGCTGCGCCATTCTTGATTCCATCCTCGATCTCTGGCCCGCCGAAAAACTGGGTGTCGCAGACAGGGGCATCCGGGAAGGCATTCTGCGCAGCCTCATGGCGGCCGAACGCCAGAGCGCCCGCGCGCTCAAGGCGCTGAACGAAACGCGATCCGGGCAGACCGGCGCGTGACGCGTTCAGGACGCAATCCCGATCGCCGCGTCAGAACGGCGAAGAAACGCACTGCGTCCTCGACTCGCTGGCTCGAGCGTCAGCTCAACGATCCATACGTAAAGCAGGCGAAGGCCGATGGATATCGCAGCCGTGCGGCATACAAGCTGCTCGAACTGGACGATCGGTTCGGACTGATCCGCGGATCAAAGCGCGTCGTCGATCTGGGTATCGCACCCGGAGGCTGGTCCCAGATTGTGCGTGCGCGTGCACCGAAGGCCAAGGTGGTCGGTATCGATCTGCTTCCCACCGATGCGATCGAAGGCGTGACGATTTTCGAAATGGATTTCATGGACGATGCGGCTCCCGGTGCCCTCGAAGAGGCGCTCGAAGGGCCGCCGGACCTCGTCCTGTCCGATATGGCAGCGAACACTGTCGGCCACAAACAGACCGATCACTTGCGCACCATGGCATTGGTGGAAGCCGGCGCATGGTTCGCGACCGAGACGCTGGAAAAGGGCGGTGCGTTCGTGGCGAAAGTGCTGGCGGGCGGCACCGACACCGATCTGCTGAACCTGCTCAAGCAGCATTTCAAGACGGTCAAACACGCCAAACCTCCAGCGAGCCGCAAGGGCTCATCCGAATGGTATGTCGTTGCTCAGGGATTCAAGGGCCGCGATTGACGCAGGCCCACCTCGAAGATGCTGGGCGGCGCTTATTCGGCTGCTGCGACTTCTTCGATTTCAGCCGCTGCATCCTGCTCGGCTTCTGCTTCGGCTGCACCTTCAGCTTCACCCTCGGTTTCGCCTTCCGGCGATTCTTCGGCTGCGGCTTCCTCTACATATTCGGGAACCGGAAGGTTCGAACCATTGGCGTTGAGGTAAAGCGCAACCGCCGCGCGATCTTCGATCTTGCCGAGGCCGGCAAAGCTCATCGAGGTGCCTTCAATGTAACGCTTGGGATTAAGGAGCCATTCGTTCATCTCTTCCCAGCCCCAATTGCCGCTGGCGCCTGACAATGCCGACGAATAATTAAAGCCCGCCTTGCTGGCGAAGGGCGCGCCCATGATCGCGTGCAGGTTCGGGCCAACGCCGTTGGGTCCGCCCTGCGCGACATTGTGACACGCCTGGCACTTGGCAAAAACCTTCTCACCCTGGGCAACCAAATCGTCTTGCGGCATCATATTGAGCGCAGCCGCCATGGTCATTTCGGGCTCGGCACCACCTTCTTCTTCGGCAGCTTCGATGAAGTAACCCGGCTGTTCAGGCATTTCCGGATCATAGCCGTGGAAGTATTTGTCGCTCAGGATCGACAGCCCGAGACCAAGGCCTGCTGCGAACAGTACCCATCCCGCTGCGGTGTTGAAGAGATCGCCGCCACCATTGTCGGTCGCGGGATTCGTGTCTGAAGAGTTTTCTTGTGTCATCCCGGCGCTCCATTAATGCCGCCTACGCGCGTGCGCAAGAGCGATCGCATCATCATTTGTTGCGGGCGGTGCAAGCAGGCTTGCCGCATCGTCGCTCCGGTTCTAGCAACGCAGGCGAACATGCGCAGCTTTCCCGGACCAGCCCTCGCCATTGTCGACAAACTTCGCGCCGCTGCGGAACAGGATCCGGCGTGCGCAATTGCATTCCAGGGCTCGCCCGGTGCCAATTCGCACCGCGCCGCGACCGAGGCTCGTCCCGATGCCCTCCCTCTGCCCTGTTTCAGCTTCGAAGATGCGCTGGAAGCGGTAAAGGATGGCCGGGCGGGACAGGCGATCATCCCAATAGAAAATTCGCAGCATGGCCGCGTCGCCGACATTCATTTCCTGCTTCCAGAGAGCGGCCTTTCGATCGTGGGCGAGTATTTCATGCCGATCCATCACGCCTTGATGGGGCTGGGTCATGGTCCGTTCGAGGCGGCTTATAGCCACCCGCAGGCTCTCGGCCAGTCGCGGTTGTTCTTGCGGGAAAGAGGCATTGTGCCTCTCAGCCACGCGGATACGGCAGGCGCGGCGGCGTTCGTTGCGGAAAAAGGCGATCCAAAGATTTCCGCCATCGCCCCAGCGATCGCGGCTGAGCTATACGGGCTCGACATCGTGGAAACCCATGTCGAAGACAGCGCAGACAACATGACACGCTTCGTCATCCTCGCCGCAGATCAGCTCTCGCTCGCGGCGCTTGGGGACACTCCGGCGATCACGACGTTCGTGTTCGAAGTCAAAAACATTCCCGCCGCGCTTTACAAGGCGCTGGGCGGGTTCGCGACCAATGGCGTGAACATGACCAAGCTTGAGAGCTATCAGGAAGGCGCCAGCTTCTCCGCCTCGAAATTCTATGCCGACATCATGGGCGCACCCGGCGACCCAGCTGTCGACCGCGCTTTGGAAGAATGCGCATTCCATTCCAAGGAACTGCGGATTCTCGGCACTTATGCCCAAGGGCGCGCGCGCGGCTGAGCCTCTCCGCCAAACACAGGGGCATTCGCTGTTGCGCCACTCGATAGGCCGTGCCACCACTTGCGCTGAATGACCAATGCGGCGCCCAATCCACCTACCGAGATTCCGCCTTCGTCTGCCGCCACGATCAGCGAGCCGATAACGGAGAGCTGGACGCGTGTCCGCAGTGACACCGATATCCAGTTCGCGCCGATTGAAATCCCCGAGCCGGTGATCGAACCGCCGAGCGCATTCGAGCGTGCTCTCGAGGCGTTTTTCCAGTTCTTGGGTGAAATTTTGGGACCGGTCGGCGGATTTCTGGCAAACAGCTGGCCGGTTCTCAAATGGGTTTTGCTCGCAGCGCTCGCGGTATTTGTAATCTACTCCCTGATAAACCTGTATGGAACCTCGCGCCGCAACGTGCGCACACTCGCCGATGGAGAGAGCGAACCCGAATGGGAGCCGAGCCGCGCGGAAAGCCTCGCCCTGCTTGAAGATGCTGACAGGCTTGCGGCAGAAGGCCATTATGATGCGGCAACGCATCTGCTGCTTCAGCGCAGCGTGGGGCATATCGCGTCGGCACGTCCCGAGTGGGTCGAACCGTCGAGCACTGCGCGCGAGCTGGCTGAATTACCTACGCTGACACTGCAAGCGCGCGACGCTTTCCGCACGATATCGCAGCGCGTGGAGCGAAGCCTGTTCGCGCTGCGATCGCTCGACGCTGCGGATTGGGAGGCAGCACGCGCAGCCTATGCGCAATTCGCCGAAGAGCGGATCGGGGCTCGCTCATGACAGCTCCGGCCCAAACCGGCAGAGAAGCCTCTCCCTTCAGCCGCGGCACGGTGCTTGCCGTGATCCTCATCGGGTTCGCCGCATTTCTCGCACTGCTTTACTTCATTGGGGCCGGCGACACCGGAGAGAGACGCGGTGATGGGGCTGCCCACGGTTCGGCAGTCGGGCTGAATGGCTATGCCGGATTGACACGCCTGCTGGAGGCCGAAGGCGCCGAGGTAGAATTGTCTCGCAGCCCTGGCGGACTGGAGACGAGCGCGCTCCTGGTTCTGACGCCCGGCTTCGATGCCGACCCGGATGAACTGGGCGAGATGCTTGAAAGGCGCAGATACATGGGCCCTACGCTCGTGATCCTGCCGAAATGGCAGACTGCCGGTCCCCCTCGCCAGATTTCGGATGAAGTGGCCGAAGAGTTCAAGGATGGCTGGGTACGCTTCACGGGAATCCCCGATCTCGATTGGACACAAGGATTGCCAGCGCCGTTCACTCTGACGCGGCGGACCGAGCCTGGCGCGATGTGGTCGGGTTTTGGTCTTGCCGGCGATTTGTCCAGCGAGCTGGTCGCCTACGCGGTGCCAAGCGGAAGCCACGACCCTCTGATGTCCGATAGTCAGGGCCGAATTCTCGCTTTCCATGTGATCGGTCAGGGAGATCACAACTTCGCTGAGGATCTCCATACAGTTACCGTCCTTGTCGAACCCGATATCGTCAACAATTACGGACTGGCAGATGCCACGCGGGCAGCTGCAGCAATAGCGCTGGTGCGAGAGGCCGCGGGCGGAGATGCGAGCACGATCGTGTTCGACCTCACCCTCAACGGATTGGGCGGCGCGAGCAATTTGCTGACCCTCGCGTTCCAGCCGCCATTTCTGGCGGCTACCCTGTGCCTGATCCTTGCAAGCCTGATCGTGGGTTGGCGCGCATTCATGCGGTTTGGGCCGGTGAGCGCAGCCCCTTCCGAAATCGCCTTTGGCAAGGATCGCCTCGTCCGCAATGGCGCCGGGCTGATAGTGCGAGCAAAGAGATTCGGTCTGCTCGCCGAACCTTATGCCGTCTTGTCTCAGCGGCGCATCGCTCACGCGCTCGGGATCAACCGCCCTGATCCAGGCACTATCGACGCCGCTGTGGCAGCGCGTCTGCCCGATGAAGAACCATACTCACACCGCCTGAACCGGCTGATAAGGGCCGAGACGGCACCCGAGATATTGCACGCTGCACAGGCGATGAAAGAGCTTGAAGGGAAACTCACTCGATGAGCATGAGTCTAGATGAATTACGCGTTTTAGCCGAGGCGATCCGGACCGAGGTGTCCAAGGCGATTGTCGGTCAGAACGAGATGATCGATCAATTGCTCGTCGCGTTGATCAGCGAGGGGCATGTCTTGCTCGAAGGTCCGCCAGGCACTGCCAAAACGTTTCTTGCCAACAGTTTCGCCGCCGCATTGGGTCTGGGCTTCGGCCGGATCCAGTTCACGCCGGACCTTCTGCCGGGTGATATTCTCGGATCAAACCTGTTCAATTTCCAGACCAGCCAGTTCACTCTCACGCGCGGCCCGATCTTCTGCGAGTTGTTGCTCGGTGACGAGATCAACCGGACGCCTCCCAAAACACAGGCAGCCCTGCTCGAGGCGATGCAGGAACGACGGGTGACGCTCGATGGTGAAACCCACGAGCTTCCATCGCGCTTCATGGTGATCGCAACCCAGAACCCAATCGAAAACCAAGGGGTTTATCCCCTTCCCGAGGCGCAGCTTGACCGGTTTCTGTTCAAATTGCTGGTCCCCTATCCCGGCGAAAGCGAAGAGGCGCGGATCGTCGAGGAATTCGGCAAGCGACAAGGTCCGCAGCAACCTGCAGAACTCGGTGTGACGGCGGTCGCGAACGCAGAGACGCTGGAAGCTGCTAGCCGCGCGCTGGACGAGATCACCGTCGCCGAAGAGATCACCCACTATGTTGTTCGCCTCGTGCGTGCGACCCGCGACCACGCCGACCTTTCCGTCGGAGCATCACCACGCGCAGCAGTCATGTTGGCAAACGCGGCGCGGGCCAGAGCTGCGCTCGCCGGGCGCAATTACGTCATACCCGACGATGTGAAAGCGCTAGCGATTCCGGTCCTGCGTCACCGCCTCACGCTGAGCCCCGCAGCCGAGATCGAGGGTCGCGACATCGAAGCGCTGGTCGCTGAGCTCGTCGAGAGCACGGAAGCTCCACGCTGATAGGCTGCCGGGAAATTGCAACGGACCTTTCCTCGATTTCCCATTGTGCCCACCGGGCGCAGCGCATGGCTCATCGCCGGGCTCGCTCCGGCGGCCATCCTCGTCGCGGCGGTCGCGCCCGGATTATGGATCACCGCTCCGATCCTTGCAGCTACGGTGCTTCTGCTGGTGATCCTCGATGGATGGCTAGCTGGATCGTGCAGGGATTGGTCGGTGCAGGCGCCCGAAGATGCTGAAATCGGCCAGGCCATTTCCATCAAGGTCGCAGCCGCGTTTTCCCGCACGGCGCCAACCGGGCCGATAGCCGCACTGGACTTCGATCCGCGCTTGGGTGGATCGGGAATGGCACATGTCAAATTGGCCAGCAGCACTTCAGGCGGGACGTATGACGGATCAGTCGAGCTCCATCCCGAAAGACGCGGCACTGCAAGCATCATCCGCGCGTGGCTGCGCTGGGAGGGGCCATTCGGGCTTGGCGCGCGCCAGATTGGTTTCCCGGTTGAAAAGCAAATTCGCATCTGGCCAGACCTTTCTCCTGTGCGCAGCCGCGAATTGCAGACATTCCTGCGAAATTCGCAGACCGGCATTATCGCGCGGCGTATTCGCGGCGAAGGCACTCAGTTCGAAGCATTGTCAGAATACGAACCTGGCATGGACCGCCGCCGGATCGACTGGAAAGCCAGCGCCCGCCACAACCACCTTTACGCCCGCGAAAATGAGAGCGAGCGGGACAACCAGATCGTCTTCGCATTCGATTGCGGGCAAGCGATGTGCGAGCCGGTGGATGGGATGCCCAGGATAGACCGGGCCGTATCTGCAGCACTCACATGCGCGTATGTCGCGCTGAAGAGCGGTGATCGGGCCGCACTGTTCGGTTTTGCGCAAAGGCCGCAGGTCATGACGCCGTTCATCACGGACCCGCGCGCCTTTAATCGTCTGCAAAGCTCCGCCGCCGCGCTCGATTACAGCACCGCGGAGCCCAACTTCACTCTGGCGCTCGCAACCCTGACCGCCAAGCTTCGGCGTCGCTCGCTGATCGTGCTGTTTTCGGATTTCACCGATGCGACGGCAGCCGAACTCATGATCGAAAGCATCGAGCGACTGGTCGGCAAACACCTCATCGTATTCGTGACCATCGCAGACAGCGAACTCGGCGCTTTTGTCGAGGAAGAACCAAGCGACATCGCAACCCTCGCCCGCAGCGTGACAGCCGATACGCTCGCTCACCAGCGAAGCATCGTCCTGCAGCGGCTCCGCAGACTGGGTGTGGATGTGATCGAGGCTCCGTGGGAGCAAATCGGTTATCGCCTGATCGATCGCTACCTCCTTGCAAAGAACAGCGAGGCGATAGGTTGAAGTCCCCCGCCCCCTCCAGCGTTTTCGCACGGAAGATCGATACCTGGTTCGGCCGCGGCGATGTTGCCCCACCAGCGGACATCGAGAGCGCAGCGCTTCGCTCGGATCGTTTCCGCCTCGAACGAGAGGGCGATTGGCGGCGGCTCGAAGATGTCGTTTCGCGGATGGAACGCGGAGGACTTCGCAAGATCGGCGACGAGGATTTGCTCGCCCTCCCCACCCTATATCGGACAGCCGCATCCAGCCTCTCGGTCGCGCGCGAGACATCGCTTGATGCCTCAACGCTCAGCTACCTCGAAGGCCTCGTGCAACGCGCGTGGTTCCAGGTCTACGGGCCGCGCAAGGGTCTGTTCGGCTGGCTGCGCGAGTTCATCCTTGGCGGTTGGAGCCGTGCGGTTCGCGAAATCTGGCTCGACATCTGCATCGCCTTGTTCGTGATGGTGTCCGGTGCGGCCGTGGGCTGGCTGCTCGTCGCGCAGGATAACGACTGGTATTACAGGCTTGTCCCGACCGGACTCGCCGATACCCGCGTACCCGGTGCAAGCCGCGACGTTCTGCTTGAGACGCTCCGGGCCGAGAACGATTCGGGCGGACTGACTGCATTTGCCGCCTACCTTTTCAGCAACAACGCCGGGGTGTGCATACTCGCCTTTGCGCTGGGATTTGCTTTCGGCATCCCGTCCTTGATGCTGCTCGTCCACAACATGGCTATGCTCGGCGCGATGATCTGGCTGTTCGCCGGTCAGGGACTAGGCTGGGAATTTACAGCATGGCTCAGCGTGCACGGGACCACTGAATTGTTCGGCATCCTGCTTTCGGGTGCGGCGGGGCTGCATATCGGCCGGTCCATGGCCTTTCCCGGTTCGAGGTCCGTCCTGCAAGCGGCATCGGAGAGCGGGCGGCGCAGCGCGGTCATCATGGTCGGGGTCGTTTTGATGATGGTGGTCGCAGCGATCCTGGAAGCGTTCCCGCGCCAACTCGTGGGCGGCACGGAAACCCGGTTCCTGATCGGCGGGATGTTCCTGACGTTCTGGCTAGTTTACTTCTTCCTCTACCGGCCTGAATTCACCGAAGAGTACCAGTCATGAACGCGGCAGCACCGGCGCTGAGCCCGGACAACACTCGTCAGCGGCAGCTAATCACGCCCGAAGGCATCGCGGTTCCGGTGATCATCGCCTCGCGGGGATCGCGCCTCGGGGCGCTCGTGCTCGATTTTGCAATCGTGTTCCTCGCTCTTGTCGCGATCCAGCTCTTCCTCTTTCTGATTGCGGGCGGCCTGCTCGATGAGGCCGTTCAGGCGGCGGAAGAGAGCATTTCGGGCGCTGCGGAATTCCTGTTTATCCTCCTTGTGCTGATCATCTTTCTGGCGCGCTACGCGTATTTTCTGGTGATGGAGCTGGGCCCGCGAGGTGCGACTTTCGGGAAGCGGATCGTCGGCATTCGCGTGGCTGCGCGCGGCGGCGGCAGGCTGACGCCCGAAGCCGTAATCGCCCGCAACCTGCTCCGCGATATCGAGCTTTTCATGCCACTCGTGTTCCTCTCAATGGCACCCGGCGGGGATTCGGGCAATGCCGGGATTGCCGGACTGATCTGGTTTCTGATCTTCATGGCCTTCCCCTTCTTCAACAAGGACGCGCTGCGCGCTGGCGACGTCATCGCAGGGACCTGGGTGGTCGAGGCACCACGAACCAAGCTCGCCGATGCGATTTCCGTTACCGCGGCCGCCTCGCGCGGAACCAGTGAAATCACCGGTATGCGCTACGATTTCGGAGAGGATGAATTGTCGGTTTATGGTGAGCGCGAGCTGCAGACGCTTGAGCGGATGCTGCGCGATGCAGACCCCGACGCGCTTTCGGCGGTGCACGCGACGATATGCAAGAAGATCGGCTGGGATCCAGGTGCGGGCGATGAAAGAGCATTTCTTGAAGCGTTCTATAGCCAGCTCCGGGCGCGGCTGGAGGGGAATATGCGGTTCGGCAAGCGCAAGGCGGACAAGTTCTCATGACAAGCTATCGTATCGAGCCGGACGATCTCACCAGCCCCGATGTGCTCGGCCTGCTCCAGTACCATCTCGACGAAGTGCATGGCTGGTCACCCACTTGCAAGGTTCACGCATTGCCACCCGAACGACTGCGAGAGGCCGACATCGCGTTTTTCGCCGCACGGGATGGCCAAATCCTGGCCGCCGTCGGCGCGCTCAAGGAACTGGACGGGAAGCGCGGCGAGATCAAATCCATGCGGGCCGCGCCTGAATATCGCGGCAGGGGCGCGGGCGAGGCGATCCTGCGCCATCTGATCGCCGAAGCGCGCAAACGCGGCTACAATTGGCTGGGGCTGGAAACTGGTCGACCTGACAATTTCATTCCGGCAAAACGGCTCTATCGCAAATACGGTTTTAGCGAGTGCCCGGCATTTGCCGAATACGTATCCGACGAATACAGCATGTGCATGGAGAAACATCTGTGACTTTCGATCGCCGCCGGTTTCTGGGCGGAACGCTGGCGCTCGGCGCAGGCGCTTGCATACCTCCCGATCAGAGTCCGATCGGTCGGCTTCAGGCCAAGCTGCGCATCGTCGAGGCTGCTGCCGACGGGACGCTGGGCGCGGAAATCCTCGACACGCGCACAGGCATTGCCGTCGGCATCAACCGCGACAGGCGCTTCGGGCACTGTTCTTCGTTCAAGCTTTCGCTGGCGGCGATGGTGCTCGCGCGCAATGCCGCGGGTCAGATCGATGCGGACAAACGCGTGACCTGGACCGAGGACGATCTGATGTTCGTCTCGCCCTTTACCACCCGACGCCTGGAAGAGGGTGCGACGCTGAGAGAGTTGGCCGAGTTTACGCAGAAATATTCCGACAATGCGGCGGCCAACATTCTGCTGCGTGAATTGGGAGGGCCGGGCGCGCTCACCGATTTTTGGCGCAGCATTGGCGACAATGTCAGCCGTCTCGATCGGATCGAACCCGCGCTTAATAACGTGCCAGTCACCGAAGTGCGCGATACGACCACCCCCGCCGCCATGGCGCGTACTGTCTCAAGGCTCGTCTACGGAAACGTGCTGCCGGAGGCGCAACAAGCTGTCCTGCGTCAATGGATGAGCGACACGCCGACCGGCGCCAACCGTGTCCGCGCTGGTCTGCCTGAAGGCTGGATCGCGGGTGACAAGACCGGCACGTCCATCTGGCCCGGCATGGGCAGCCTCTATGTCGATATCGGGTTCGTCGAGCCTGATGATCACGCTCCGATCGCTTTCGCGGCCTATTTCAGGTCGCACGACACGCATACGGGAATGGACCCCGCATCTGAGCAGGCTCTCGCGCGCGTCGGCGAAGTCGTTGCCGACTTTGTAAAACGGGACCGTCCATTCCCATTCTAGTAGCGATATGATACCTATTTTCACCGGAAGAGGGCCATGGAACGCGTATTCAAGACCATTGCGGGTATCTTGCCCTTGGCTTTTGCCTTCGCATTCCTGGTGCCCGTAATCTCGCAGGGAATGCAGGCGCTCGGCATTGCCGCTCCCTTCGGATTATCACATCTCGCGTTTGCGTTGATCGTCGGGGGCGCTTGGGGATTGTTCGCGCAGGTGACAGGGCGGTGGGTATGAACGCGCACCCGCCCAGCCTGGCAATCGATTTGTCATCGCTTTCAGAACCGGAGTTGCGCAGGCTCGAACTCAAGATTGCACGCAAGCATTCAGGCCGCGTTCCGTGGATTGCGGTGGTTTGGGCGTTCGGAAATCTCGCCGTCTGGATCGCGCTGTGGCCGCTGGTAATTTCAGGCGTTGTCCCAATTTGGCTGGCGTCCCCGGTCGCGGTCGTCAACCTTTCCTTGGTCTATCTGCCCACGCATGAGGCGCAGCATGACATTATCGCGCGGCCAGGCACGAAGCTACGCTGGCTTAATGAACTGGTGGGCCACGCAACCAGTTGGATGATTGTCATGCCTTTCGAGGTGCTGCGGGTTACGCATCTCGATCATCACCGCCACACAAATGATCCCGACCTTGATGTCGACATCACTTCAAGCGCGACCGGACCATGGAATGCAATCTGGCGGGCTATCCAGGGCCGCCAGCCAGCAGCAAAACGCAATCAGGATTACCTCGCCAGCCTTGTACGCAATGGACGCGAGGATCTGGTCGTTCTTTCACTGCTCTATCGCATTGGCTTCATCGCCGTCCTCGGCGGGCTGGCATGGAACGGCTACGCGCTCGAGGCTCTGTTCCTCTGGTGGCTGCCATATCAGATCGCGATGACCTATATCGTGTTTTTCCTGTCGTGGGCGCCGCATCACCCCGGATCGCACAGATCACGCTACACAAACACACGCAGCTGGAAGTCGTCGGTTGGGAATATCGGTTCTATGGGGATGCAGTTTCACATCGTGCACCACCTGCACCCGTATATCCCGTTGCATTTGACCCCAGCGGCCTATTGGGAAATGCGCCCCATCCTCGAGGCGCGTGGCTGCAGGCTCGGCGATAATTAGCGGTTATTCCGCAGCGAAGATCGCCACTTCATTCACGCCTTCGCTCGTTGCGCGGCCGCGGTACATGCCAGTGGTGTTGAAGCTGTAGAGTGCTTCGCCCTTGGGAGTAACGACAATCACCCCGCCATCGCCGCCAAGTTCCTTGACCTCGGCCATGACCTCGTCGGCGGCCACGTGCGGCTGATCGGCGTTCGACAGACGCAACCGGCTGCATATCTCCTTTGCCACCCCAACGCGGATGAAAAACTCACCCCACCCCGTCGCCGATACCGCACAGCTACGATTGTCGGCATAGGTGCCCGCGCCGATGACGGGCGCGTCGCCGATCCTGCCCCAGCGTTTCCCGGTCATCCCACCGGTTGATGTACCCGCCGCAAGATTGCCGTCCATGTCGAGCGCGACCGCGCCAACCGTCCCGAATTTGTGATCAACATCGATTGATGACAGCGCATCCGCTTTCATCCGCTCCAGCGATTCCCGGCGCGGTTCGGTCGCGAACCATTCGGGCGAAGCCGTTTCAAGCTGCACCTGCGAGGCAAATTCTTCCGCGCCCTCGCCCATCAGGAAAACATGTGGACTATCGGTGCGAACCTTGTCCGCCAGCAGGATCGGATTCTTGATCGAGGTAACGCCCGTGACCGCCCCCGCGCTGCGATCGCGTCCATCCATGATCGAGGCGTCGAGTTCGTTGCGCCCCTCCCACGTAAAGACCGCCCCACGCCCGGCATTGAAAAGCGGATCGTCTTCGAGCGGGATGATCGCAGCCTTCACCGCGTCCATTGCGCTGCCACCGCTCGCCAAGATGGCCTTCCCAGCATCAAGCGCGTTCTGAAGCGAAGCCTCGTAAGCGGCGCGGCGCTCGGGCGTAATCTTCTCCGGGTCAAGCGTCCCCGCGCCTCCATGAATGGCCAGCGACCAGCGCGGTTCAGCGCGGTCCTGCGCTAATGCTGGAGCGGAAACGGCAAAGGCGGCGGCGACAAACAGTCGGATCATTGTTTTCATGAGTTGAAGGACTAACCCAATCGCGGGCATGACGCCACCGGAAGCCGAAGAGAAACAAGGGAACAGACTGGATGAGCAAATTTGGCGCGCAATCCACCACGGATGATGTTCTGGCGGAAAAAGATTTGACCGGAAGAACGGTATTCATCACCGGCGGAAATTCGGGCCTCGGCCTCGAAACGGGGCGAGCCATGTCTGCACGCGGCGCGCATGTCATCCTTGCGGGGCGCGACCACGGCAAGCTCGCTGAAGCGATGCGCATCATTCGATCGGATCACTCGGACGGCGAGGTTGAAAAGATCATCTGCGATCTGGGGTCGCTGAAAAGCGTGCTAAATTGCGGCACAGAGGCACGGAACCGATTCGACAAGATCGACCTGCTCATCAACAATGCAGGCGTAATGGCGTGTCCGAAAAGCACGACCGCCGACGGTTTCGAAACGCAGTTCGGCACCAATCATCTCGGGCACTTCTTGCTAACAAAGGAGCTGATGCCGCTGATCGAGAAAGGCACGGCCAAGCGCATCGTGAACCTGTCCAGCCGCGGGCATCATTTTGCGCCTGTTAGTCTCGGAGACCCGAATTTCGAGACCACGTCTTACGATCCGTGGGTGGCCTACGGCCAATCGAAGACCGCGAATATCCTGTTCACGGTCGGTCTGGAACAGCGCTTCTCCGACAAGGGCATTCACGCCTACGCTGTTCATCCTGGCGGCATTCAAACAAATCTTGGACGTCATATGACAGAAGAGCAGACAGCCGCGCTCATATCACGGGTCTCGGCGAGCGATCCGGACTTTGCGTGGAAGACAATTCCACAAGGCGCTGCGACGCAGTGCTGGGCGGCCACGGACAACCAAGTCGAAGGCACAGGCGGAGTGTACTGCGAAGACTGCCACGTTGCAGAGGTTGACGATAATTCCGCAAAAGGCGGTGTCCGCAGCTACGCCATCGACCAGGACAACGCCAACCGCCTGTGGGCCATGAGTGAAAGCCTTGTGGGCGATCGTTTCACCGCCTAGGCGGCGAGAAAATCACCGAGCAACTTCACGGTATCCTTGGATTCCTTCGTCGGCGTTATGGCCATGAAGACGTGCGGCGCTCCCTCATATTCGTAAAGCTTCGCGTCGATCCCGGCATCGCGCAGCTTGCCCGTGAAAGTGCGGCTGTCGACAATGAAGAGATCGTGCCGCCCGGTCCAAATCCGGGTCGGCGGCAACAGAGCGAGGTCTTCCTTGCTCGAATAGAGCGGGCTGCACTCCGCGCTCCCCGGGTCGCGATCTCCAGCAAACATCTCGCCGCAACTGCGCAAGGTGCCGATCTTCAGCATGATGTCATGCGGCTCTACAGCGCGTATGGCTTCGTCCGCCATCGTTAGGTCAAGCCAAGGTGCAAACAAGGCGAGCTTGCCGGGCTGCGGCCCTCCGGCGCGCGCCAATCGCAGGGCCAGGCTCAATGCCATATGCCCGCCAGCGCTGTCGCCATTGAGGATGATGCGTGATGGATCGTGCGATCCGGCAAGCTTGGCAAACACCTCGTCGGCGAGGTCATCCTGCAACTCATGCGAGCTTTCCGGAACCACCTCATACAGCGGAACCGTGACGCTCAGGCCGAGCCGTTCAACCATCGCAGCGACAAGCGGCCAGTGTTCCTTGAACATCGGAAGGATAAAGCCGCCGCCGTGGAAATAGATCATGTGCCATGCACCGGGACCAGCCTTCGGGTGCAGTGTCACGACCATTTGATCGGCAGCCTCCCACCGCTCGACGGTGAACTTGTCCGCGAACTTGTCTGGCATCGGCGCGTCAGTGGGAAGGTCGCGCCGCGCCATATGGGCTTCGAATTCGCGTGCTGTATGCGGAAAGACGGGCTTGCGCTTCGCCATGAGCCATCTGATTGTGCGCATGAGCAAGCTTGGCTTGGCGGTGCGCAATTCGATCGAGGTGTCGCTCAGCATTCTGGTTCTCCCTGATGGGCGACCATGGAGGATGGCGTTTTGACGTCAAGTCTTCAGGCCGACAACCAGCCCTTCCTTGAGCCATTCGCCCAGCAGCGCACCGGCGCGCATGGCCGCGTCCTGCACCTGCTCAGGCTCGGGATCGGAGCCAGCGAACGTGGTGACGATTTCCCCGTAGGCCGCGCCGTCCTGCATTGCGGTAAAGGCGGTCACGGCATCGGGGGCGAGCAACTGAAAAGTTGGACGCTCGCCCTCACGCCAGACGAGGCAACCTTGCGGTTCCGCCAAACGTGGGTCTGGCCGGTCGAGGTCTGACGCCTCTTCGAGCGCTTTCCAAAGGATGGTCAAATTGGTTTCCACAATCCGCGCAGACGATCGCGCCTGGAATTCCAGCCGCAGCTCCATCCAGTCTTCGTCACCGAACCCGCCGGTCGCTTCCGCGAAGGCTCCCGGGCCGAAGGGTTCGACGTCCGGTCCGGTGGCCACTTGGAGCATTGTCCATTCGAGCCATGCGAGATCGGCCACCTCCGGGTTCTTTGCGAACAATTGCGCGCAGGTCGCATCGAAACCGATGCCCACCTCGTCGATGGTCCAGCCCGCCGGAGGGTGGGTGATCGCGTGGTGCGCGCTAGCCTGTTTGAACGCGCTTTCACCGACATAGCGCGCGGTCCGTTCGAACGTGCTTTCGAGCGCCCCGACAAGAGCCGATCGGTAATTGCCACGATACACGGCCAAGCCCGCAGCCTGCCGATTGGTCCAATCCTCCGGGAGGGGCGCGCCTTCGTCGAGGATGGCGCGCAGAAACGCTTCCTGACGTGCCTTGAGATCGGCGGCCTCGCTCATGCAGGGACAAGAGCCTCATCGGCAATCCCGCGCGCACGGTCGAGCTCAGCGAGCAGCTCGGCTATTGGCGGAATGTGCTCATCGCGTTCGATCATCGTCGCCACCGGATGAGGCAGCATGGCGATAGCCTTGGCATAGAGGTCCCACACACCGTCCGCGACCTTACGGTCATGCGTATCGATAATGATGTCCCGTTCAGGGGTCGCCGGATCATGTCCCGCGAGGTGTATCTGGCGGATACGTTCGAGCGGCAGACCGGCGAGATAATCCTCCGCTGCAAACCCGTGATTGCGCGCACTTACGTAGATGTTGTTCACATCGAGCAGCAGATAGCACCCCGTTCGCCGGGTCATCTCCGCCATGAATTCCCACTCGGAAAGATCATCCTCGGGAAACGTGAGATAGCTCGAGGGATTTTCGAACAACATGGCCCGGCCGAGATGATCCTGAGCCTGATCGATGTTGGCACAGACAGCGCTGAGCGCCGCCTCGGTCAGCGGCATAGGCAACAGATCATGGCTGTTATGCGCGCTTGTCCGGGTCCAGCACAGGTGGTCAGACACCCATAGCGGGTCGATCCGGCGTTCCAGCCGTTTCAGCTTTTCGAGATGATCGGTGTCGAGCCCACCTGCCGATCCGATCGACATGGACACGCCGTGAAGGATGACCGGGAACCGCTCACGTACCTGTTCGAGAACTCGCAATTGTCGGCCGCCCTCGACCATGTAGTTTTCGCTGATGACTTCGGCGAAATCGACCGGCACACCTGCCTCACCGGGGCCCGCGAGAAAATCGTCATAATGTGTTTTGCGAAGGCCAAGTCCGAAGCCGCCGAATGGCCGTATGGGGTCGTGATGCTGCGTCATGATGTTCTTTCATAGCAGAAACCTGCAAATGTCGATGTGGCAGTCTGGTCCGGCAGGTTCGAACCTTCAACGAGAGCGTCCTTCACCAGGTTAGGGCGGCCCACCGGATTAGATCCGCCAACCTTTGCCATCGCGCCCATCACCGAATAGCGTTCCACATCCTCATATCGACCGACATGGGGGTCTTCGCATGGGCGAGCTACCGGGTTACACATCACCCAGCCGAGGGAGAGGCCCGCAAATTTTTTCAGAAATTCTGTAACCGCCGGGTGTTCCGGCGCGAATGACCTGACAAGTCCGGTGTGATGCTGGACGCAAGTTTTTTGATAAATCTGGAGAAAACCCATGAATGCCAAGACAATCGCGAACATCGCGGGTCTCGCTCTTACCGCGGGCATCGCCGCTGGCCTCGCAACAACACCGGTTACGGCCGCCGGTCCGAAAGAGAAATGCTACGGCGTTTCGAAAGCGGGCAAGAACGACTGCGCCGCCGGTCCCGGTACAAGCTGCGCCGGAACATCGACCCGCGATTACCAAGGCAATGCCTGGACCTATGTCGACAAGGGCACCTGCGTGAAAATCAAGACGCCTAAAGGCAATGGATCGCTGAAAGAAATCAAACGCTAAAGCGACTGCGCCGAGGCAGCGCAGCCGAAGATTTATGGCTTATCTAGGAGGAACACGATGAGCGGATTAGTTTCGATGTATAACCGTTTGACAGATTTGCTGTCAGGCACCTTTGTCGAAAGCATAATGCAGCTGCTCGCTCGCATTGCGCTCGCCGGAATTTTCTGGCGGTCCTACCAGACAAAGGTTGTCGATGGCACATGGTTGCAAATCGACGAAACGCAGTACTTCATTTTCGAGAACGAATTCTCAGGGTTGCCCATACCGACCGATTTGGCGGTGCCGATGGCGACCTATGCAGAATTCTTCTTCCCGATCCTGCTCGTACTGGGTCTTGGCACTCGGTTCTCGGCGCTCGCCCTGATGATCATGGCGCTCGTCATCCAGCTCTTCGTGTTCCCTGATGCAGCACACTTCTTTGGCTGGGCGATTACGGTTCTTGGTCTTGGCGGGTTCTTGCTGAGCCGCGGAGCCGGGCTCTTCTCGCTCGACGCCCTGATTGCCAGGGTAATGGGCCTGAAGACCGCATAAATGGTTGCTGACGAACCCACCTTCGCCCGCCTCATGGCGGCGACACAGAACGGCGACAAGGCCGCCGGGAATGTGTTGCTGTCCGAGGCTGGCGTCTGGCTGGAGCGGTATTTCCGCAGGCGGGTGCCACCCCATCAGATCGACGATCTGGTTCAAGAGGTGCTCATCGCATTTTATACAAAGCGCGGAACTTGGGATCCCGCGCGACCGTTTCTGCCTTGGCTTGCAGCCATCGCGCGATATCGCTGGGTCGATCATCTGCGTAAGGTCTACAAGCATGACAGTCAGGAACTGATGGACGACGACGCAGCGCAGGACAGCGAAGAAGAAGTTGTGCTCGCCCGCGTCAGCCTCGATCGGCTTTTCGGTCAGTTACCGGAAAAGCAGGCAGAGGTGATCGAAATGGTCAAAATTGGAGGGCTTTCGATCCGTGAAGCCGCCGAAAAGACCGGGCAAAGTGAAAGCCTGGTCAAAGTGAATATCCATCGTGGCCTAAAAAAGATGGCCACCCTGGTCGAGAAAGCTGAATGATATGGAAAAGTACAATAACCGCGCGGATTTGATCGCCGCCATGACAGAGGACCTGACCCCGGTGCGCCGGGTTAAGCGATCCGATGGCATAGCGCTTATCGCATTTACCACTGTGGTTGCCGCAGTTGCATCAATCGCGGTGTTCGAATGGTGGTCGGGACTGCTCACTGGCGAAGCATCAGGATACTTCCTGATCACGCACGGCCTTTTGCTCATCTTGGGCGCTGCAAGCACGGCTTCGCTCGTATCGGGCGCTTTGCCTCGGGTTGGAGCGCGCGCGACTGCGCCGATGTGGGGCGCGGCCATGCTTGCGACCCTGCCGATAGGTGCCGTGCTCAGCCTGCTCTCCGGGCATGAGTCCCACGCCAGTTCAGGGTTGAACGATCCGGTCGCCTTCATGTGCACGACTGCCTCGCTCTCGGCGGGCGCGCTGGTCGGCATCGCCTCTGTCCTTTGGCTGCGCCGCGGCGCTCCGGTTTCGATCGAACGCTCGGGCTGGCTCACGGGTCTCGCCGCTGGTTCGCTGGGAACGCTGGCCTACGGCATCACCTGCCCGCTCGACACGTTCTCCCATGTCGGCCTGTGGCACGTCGCCCCGGTTGCGATTTCAGCAGTGATCGGCCGGCTGGTCGTCCCGCCGCTTATCCGCTGGTAGAAAAATGTGTGAGCCGCTGGCGCTGGCGGCTCACAACCATTTCCAGCGCCAGAACAGCAGCAACTGGATCGCAATGATCGCGAAACAGATACCTGCGACGACCCAGAATGCTTGCGAGTTGTCGATACCGGGCATTCCGCCGACATTGATCCCCATTAATCCTGTGAGAAAGCCCAGTGGCAGGAATATCCCTGCCACAATTGTGAGCATGTAAGTCGCATGCTCATTGGAGGCCAGACTGCGTGCGCGAAGCTCATCCTGCAGCACGACGGCGCTCTCCTTGCTGATGTCGATATCATCGAGATAGCGCCTCAAACGGTCGATCGATTCCGCAATCTCGCGCCGATCGTGGTCTTCGAACCAAGAGGGAGCATCGCGAGAAATTCGCTCAAGAGCCTCATGCTGGGGCGACATATGACGTTTCAAAGCCAGGCAATTGCGCCTGATCGATGTGATTTTGGGCAGGATTTGCTCGTAATCGTCCTCTACGTCCATCTCTTCCAACTCGTCGATCTGAAGGTTCATATCGACAATCGTCTGTCCCATACGGACAACGAGCTGCTCAACGATCTGCGTTATCGTACCGCCGGCGTCATGCGGACCTTTGCCGTTTTCGAGCATCAAACTCACATCGCGGGGCGTTTGCATCGGAAGTTTTCGCAGTGTGATGAGCCGCGTACCGTCCGACCATAGCTGCAGCGAAATCATGTCCTCCGGTTCGGCCTGGGGATTGAAGTTGATGCCGCGCAGCGTTGCCACCAGAGCATCACCCTCTCTGAGTGCCCTCGGGCGCGTGGAATCCGAAACGAGCAATTCTGCGGTCACTTCTGGAATGCCGAGATCGGCCACGAGCCAGGGTTCCACCTCAGGGGCGTGGCGGCGCAGGTGAAGCCACAAGATCTCGCCCGGCGCCTCAGGCTGCCAATTATCGACCTCGGACCGTCCTATGGACCTGGAACCGCCTTTTCCATCGAGCACGTGACCAAAAATCAGTGGCTCCATTCCGCCAGTCGCATCGGTATCAAGCTGATCCATCGCTGTACCATGCCTCAGCAAGCCCCGCTTGTCATTGCCCCTTCATCGAAGCGCGACTATATGCAGCGTCATGTCTTCAGTAAGGCCCTGGCGCGATATCGAGCGGCGGCAATGCCGCCAGATAATGGTCGGCGATGTGCCGGTGGGCGGCGACGCGCCCATCACGGTACAGACCATGACCAACACCCCGACCGAAGATGCGGTGGCGACGATCGATCAGATCCGCCGCTGCGAAGAGGTTGGCTGCGATATCATTCGCGTGTCTTGCCCGACGGAAGAAGCGACCGCAGCGTTCGGCAAGATAACGAAGGCCTCGCGCATTCCGGTCGTGGCCGACATCCATTTTCACTATAAGCGTGCGCTCGAAGCTGCTGACGCAGGCGCCGCCTGTTTGCGTATTAATCCCGGCAATATCGGGTCTTCGCAGCGCGTTGCCGAAGTAGTCCGTGCCGCGAAGGCCAACGGCTGCGCGATCCGCATCGGTGTAAATGCTGGCTCTCTTGAAAAGGACCTGCTCGAAAAATACGGCGAGCCATGCCCCGAAGCGCTCATCGAAAGCGCGCTCGATCATATCAAGCTGTTGCAGGATCACGACTTCCACGAGTTCAAGGTCGCGGTCAAAGCGAGCGACGTGTTCCTCGCCGTCGCCGCCTATCACGGGCTCGCCGAAACGGTGGACTGCCCGCTGCATCTGGGCATCACCGAAGCAGGCGGGCTAATCGGCGGGACGGTGAAGTCCTCCATCGGCATGGGTTCGCTGCTGTGGGCCGGGATCGGCGACACGATCCGCGTCTCGCTCTCCGCCGAGCCGGAGGAAGAGGTCAAGGTCGGCTACGAGATGCTGAAAGCGCTCGGCCTGCGCACGCGCGGCGTTCGGGTCGTGTCCTGCCCGAGCTGCTCCCGCCAGGGTTTCGATGTGATCCGCACGGTCGAAGCGCTCGAGAAACGGCTCGAACATATCAAGACGCCGATGAGCCTTTCGGTGCTCGGCTGCGTGGTCAACGGACCGGGTGAAGCGCGCGAGACGGATATCGGCCTCACCGGCGGCGGCAATGGCAAGCACATGGTCTATCTGTCTGGTGTTACCGACCACACGGTGCAGGATGGCGACATGCTCGATCACATCGTGCGGCTGGTCGAAGAAAAAGCGGCCAGGATCGAAGCAGGCGAAGCCACTGCGTTCGATCCGCACGCTCCCGAGGTAGAAGCCGCCGAGTGATCCGTCCGCTTTTCAGCATGGGCCCGGCGCTGGTGCTGGCGGCAGGAATCCTTGCCGCGGATCATTTCCTGCCTGAAAACGGCGCGGCGCACGACTATCCTGAAGCAAAATCGTACCGTGTCACGTCCGATGCCAGCGCAGATGTCGACGCTGCGCTGAGCCTTGCTGCTGAAAACGGAACCCGCGCGATGATCGTCATGGGCGCAAACTGGTGTCATGACAGCCGCGCCCTGGCCGGATGGCTTGGCACCGACCGTTTTGCCGAACTGATAGACGCGCATTACGAATTGGTATTCGTCAATATCGGGATGCCGCAGTCGGGCGACGGTCACAATCTGAAGATCGCCGAGCGCTTCGGTCTGGAAGAAGTCCCGGGCACACCAAATCTGCTTGTCGTGACGCCGGATGGGGACCTGGTAAACGCCGAGACGGCGACCACCTGGCGAAATGCAGCCAGCCGCAGCGAAAATGCAATCTACGAAGAGCTCGCCACACTGGCAGACAAGGCAACTTGACCCTGCTCCACGTCGTCCATCACGCTGACTACATTGCGCCCCGCCCTGAGCGCGGGACTTTCAAGTTCGACAAGTACTACCTCGTCATGGAAGCGCTGCGGGAAAGCGGCGCAGCCATCACCGAACATGCGCCCACCCCGATGCCGCGCGAATGGCTGGAGGCGGTCCACGATCCGCAATATGTCGACGAAGTGTTCCGCGCCGAAGTTCCGCGCGAAAAGGAACGGCGGATCGGGTTTCCGGTAACGGAGCGAATACGGGACCGCGTGCGGCACACCAATGGCGGCACCTGGCTCGCTGCGCGGCTCGCGCAGCAGCACGGATACGCCGCAAACAGCGCCGCTGGCAGCCATCACGCGCTCGCCGACACCGGAGCTGGCTATTGCGTGTTCAACGATCTCGCAGTGGCCTCGCACAGGCTGATCGCCGAAGGTGACGCAACACGTATCCTGATCGTCGACCTCGATGTGCATCAGGGCGATGGCACAGCCAGCCTGACCGCCGGACGCGAAGACATCTTCACGCTGTCCCTGCACGCCGAGAAGAACTTTCCCGTTCGCAAAGCGCGCTCGAGCCGCGACGTCGGATTGCCCGATGCAGTGGATGACGATGGTTATATGGAGGTGCTCGACCGGCACCTTCCCGCGATTATCGCCGAGTTTGCACCCGACCTCGTGCTCTATCAGGC
This sequence comes from Erythrobacter ani, assembly GCF_019204025.1. Taxonomy (GTDB): domain Bacteria; phylum Pseudomonadota; class Alphaproteobacteria; order Sphingomonadales; family Sphingomonadaceae; genus Erythrobacter; species Erythrobacter ani. The sequence goes on along the minus strand of NZ_JAGSPB010000002.1, from coordinate 102,686 downwards.
TGGCGTCGATCCGCACGTCGACGACAAGCTCGGGCGGCTCGCGCTGAGCGATGCCGGGATTGAGGTCCGCGACAATTTTGTGGTCCGCCAAGCGCGCGAACGCGGACTGCCCATCGCCTCGGCACTCGGCGGAGGATATGGGGACAACCAACGCGAAGTCGCAGGTCGGCATGCGCGCTCGATGCTGGAAATGGCGCGCACAAATTCATCGTTCCCGTATCCGTCCTCTTGATGGTAAGCGTTGTTGCCGGGTCGCCCGCTGGAGTGCTTTGAATGTCCGATTTCGAAACCGACTACCTGATCGTGGGCGCAGGCGCTGTCGGCCTCGCTTTTGCGGACACGCTGCTCGATGAAGACCCGGATTGCCATATCACCATTGTCGACAAGCACGCGCGCCCCGGCGGGCACTGGAACGATGCCTATCCGTTCGTCGCCCTGCACCAGCCGAGCGCGACTTATGGCGTCAATTCGATGGAACTATGCCCCGACCGGGTGGATGAGCACGGTCACAACGCGGGTATGTTTCCGCTCGCTAAACACGCCGAAATCCTCTCTTATTACAGCAAGCTGATGAGCGAGCGCATGATCCCCAGCGGACGCGTGAGCTACCACCCGCTGACTGAATATCTCGGCGGAGATGTGGGTGAGCACCGTATACGCGGCATCCTTTCGGGCGATGAGCAGACGGTGAGGGTCCGCCGGAAGCTTGTCGATGGGACATATTTCCAAACCTCCGTGCCCTCGACCCATAAGCCAACCTTTGCCATTGCCGAAGGCGCGCGCTTTGCCATTCCGGGCGATCTGCCCGCACTTTGGAAAGAAACGGATAACCTTCCGGATCACTACATTATCCTCGGCGCGGGCAAGACGGCGATGGACACTGGTGTCTGGCTGATCGAAGCGGGCGTCTCACCTGAAAAGATCGGCTGGGTGCGTCCGCGCGACAGCTGGATGTTTAACCGCAAACTGCTCCAACCAGCATACCACCGAATTGAAGGGCTGATCCAATTCCAGATCGATCTGGTCGAGTGCGCCGCCTCGTCGAAAACCGGTGACGAGATGCTGGCCAAGCTGGGTCAGCGCGGCACGATGCTTAGGCTCGATGAGAGCGTGACTCCAAAAATGTTTCATTTCGCTGTGATTTCAGAAGGCGAAGTGGAAATGCTGCGAAGAATCGAAACCGTCTATCGTCAAGGGCGGGTGACGCGAATTGAACCTGGAAAAATGCACTTCGGCGATGACGCGATCGACGTGCCTGACAACACGCTTTTCATCGATTGCACCGCTACTGCCGTTCCCTTCGAGGCTCGGGAGAACGTCCGGCCGTTTTTCGAAGGTGACACGATTACCCTGCAACTCGCGCAGACCCCGTTCGTGCCTTACAGCGCTGCTCTCGCTGCCTTCCTTGAGGCAAATTTCGACACGGACGAAGAGAAAAACGCGCTTTGCCCACCCGCACCGCTCACAGATTCGACCGACACCTATCCCTATGCAGTAATGGCCAATCTGATGAGCACCGCGATCCTCTCCAACAATAAGAAGACCGACCAATTCAATGCGAAAAGCCGCCTGCATCCAACCGGCCCTGCTGTCGCGCGTCTGATCGAAGAAAAGGACCCAAGGCTCGCCACGCTGTCAAAGGTCGGTCCGAAAATCCAGAAACTCATGCCCGAAGTTGTCAGGTTGGGAATGGCGGCAAAAGCCATTCACGAGGCCTCGTGAAAATCCCATGCATCGCGGCGGAATTGCTGTTCACGGGAACATAAGATTTGCGCTATTAGTATTGACGTTATGAACCGGCGCGATCTTCTCAAGTCTTCTGTAGCAGCGGGGGCGGCGCTCGCCCTGCCACCCAAAATTGCGGCTGCGCCGCGGAAAGGCACCGAGCGGGACAGAAAGCTGTTCGCTCTTGCCAAGCGCGAGCTCGACCGCGCGGGCGACGTTATCTGGAAGAAAGACATCGTGGGCATTGCCGATTTCGGCGTCCATTCCGCGGAAAAACGCTTTCACTTCGTCAATCTCGACCGGGAGGAAGTGCAGAGTTTCCATGTCAGCCATGGCACCGGCTCCGACCCGGAACACGACGGATGGCTCAACAATTATTCGAACGTCGAAGGCTCCAATGCGACCAGCAAGGGGGCGTACATCACCTGGGAATGGTATGTCGGGCGATATGGCACGTCGGTGCGGCTTGGCGGTCTTGACTCAACCAACGATGCAGCGCTGCGCCGCTACATCGTGATGCACCGCGCCAACTATGCCGAGCCATCGCATATCGACCGCTGGGGTCGCCTTGGCAGGTCGAACGGGTGCTTCGCACTTGGCGAAGAACAATTTCGCATCGCTCTGCTTAACCTTTCCGGCGGGCGGCTGTTGTACGCCGACAGCCTCGGCTGGTCGGACAATTCGCTGGAATTACTCCAGCCGGAAGAGCCCAACGCTACGCAGCGTTACGCGCCGGGATCGTTCTAACCGCCGATCCGCGGATCGTCTTCGATAACGATAACCTCATCGTCGATAACGTTGCTCCGGTCGCGCTCGCGCGGCTTGTCGAGGCTCGCGAGGACCGGCGCATCGCGTCCGTAGATGTCGTCGAAGGTCTGCATTTCCCCGTCAATATCGGACGCCATCGTGAAATAGGTGATGTACGCGGGCAGTTCGTCTTTCATGTAAACCTTGGTGTATTCGCCCGAGGTCGCAATCTCCACGGCTTCATCTTTGCTGGTCGCCTTCCCCAGGATCGCCATCGTGATCGCCAGCTCCAGCGCGCGCTCCGTTCGGATGCAGCCATGGCTGAGCGCGCGGTTGTCATTCGCGAACAGGTGTCGCGAAGGCGTGTCATGGAAGAAAATGGCATGCGGGTTCGGCATTTCGAGCTTCATCCGGCCCAGCGAATTGCCCGGTCCCGGCTGTTGGACCACAGTGATCCACCCGTTTTCGCCGCGTGTCGCCTTGTACCCGTTGCGCTTCGCCCAGGCAGGATTGCTCAGAACCTTGTTGCCGAGCCCTTCCCCCTTCACAATGGATTGCGGCACGGTCCATGTCGGATTGAAGACTACGCCCGATACTTTCTCCGCAAGCTGCGGCGTTGCGGTACGGCCCGGTTTGCCAACGACCGTGCGATATGTGCTGATTATGCTGTCACCGACCGTCAGCCTTAGCTGATATTCAGGGACATTCGTGATCAGGTACTTGCGCCCAAGATCACGCGCGAGCCAGCGCCAGCGGTCCATATTCGCACGGATCAGCTTGCGCTTGTCGGTGTCGCTGTCGGGCGTCGCGGCAAGCTCTGCCTTGAGCCGGGCATAGTCGGGGTGCGTCGGGTTCAGTTTAGCGAGGGTGCCGGCGACATTTCCGCTTTCCATCGCTTCGGTCAGCAGGTCGCCGGTGCGGAAGAAGTCGCGATCGGGATCGACCACGAACCATTGCTCGCGGGCATCCATCGGCGTGCGACCATCGCGGAGATCTTCGACCAGCCAGACGAAGTTCTTCGACGCCAGTGCATTCAGCTCTTCTGAAGGCCCGGACTGCACCGCAACCTGCAGGGCCTGCAGGTCGTAGTCTCGCGGATCGAGGCCCTCTGCTCCAATCCCGTCGATCACCGCGATAAGTTCGCGCGCCGCATCTACGGTCCATGGCTGGATGATCGGCCCCGGAGGCGCGAGGTCGCCCTGCACCACTTCGGAGGACACCATCTGGGGGAACGCTTCATCGAATGTCGCGTCGGGTGCCGTCTCAGGTTCTTCGCCCGCTTGCGCCCCGACGGTATCCTCGGATCCCGCGGCCTGCTCGTCCTGAGCGAAAGCCCCGCTCGAAATCAGAGCCGTGGCCGCGATCCCGCTGGCCAAAGTGCCGATCCATTTGCGCATAACTGTCTCTTTTGTCCCAATTCTCACCGCTTTGCGCGGGTGATGCCCTAATTCTGCAGTATATCCCTGCTTGCCCTCCTCTATCAAGCCAGTGCGCTTGCCCTGCGATGAATTGTGCGCGGCCGTGCACGATCCGGCGTGACGACAGGGCGCCTTATCCCTATGCATTGCCGCCCATGCCCGCGTCGCCAAGCACTGTCCGCCGATTGATGCCCTTCGCCGCCGCTGCGGCGGGCGTCGGCTTCCTTTCCCTGATGGACGCGCTGATGAAAGATGCGGCCCTAGCGACGGGCACCTACACCGCGACCGTGCTCAGATCGCTATTCGGGGCGGCGATCATCGCGCCGATATGGATGATTCGGCGCACCGGCTGGCCAAACAGAACAGTGATGAAACTGCATGTCGAGCGCGGGATAATTTCCGCTTTCATGGCGCTGAGTTTCTTCTTTGCACTTACGAAACTGCCGCTCGCCGAAGCCATCGCGATCAGCTTCATTGCACCGCTCATCGCTCTCTATTTCGCACGCGTCCTGCTGGGTGAAGAAATCCAGCCAAAGGCGATTTACGCCAGTATCCTCGGTTTCATCGGCACGATGGTGATCGTGGGCGGCAAGTTCGGCAGGGGCGACATGTCGCCTGATGTGTGGCTGGGCATTGCATCGCTAGGGTTCTCCGCGGTGCTCTATGCCTACAATTTTGTAGTCATCCGCCGCCAGAGCCAAGTTGCCGGCCCCGTCGAGATCGCCACCTTTCATAGCGGGATCGGCGGGCTGGTGCTGCTCCTTTTCGCACCGTTTCTCGCGACAGTGCCAAAAACGGAGGCACTGATGACGATTGCGGGTGCCGGGGCGCTAACCGTTTTCGGCGCGATGGCGATCGCCTGGGCCTATGCCCGTTCGGAAGCGCAGGCGCTCGTGCCAATCGAATATACAGGGTTTCTGTGGGCGAGTCTGCTCGGTTGGCTCTTCTTTCGCGAGCCTGTCACCCTGCCGACTCTGGCAGGCACAGCCTTGATCGTGACAGGGTGCTGGATCGCAACGCGAAGGCCCCGAATTCCGCCCCCCGCAGCGGCAACCTGAACCGGCAATCGCAAGCGACTCGCAACAGCTTTCAAACCCTTGACGCAAAGGGTTATGTCTAGCAGGTGCTGAGCATAGAATTCGCGCCCGGACTCGCAGAGTTTCGGCACCCCCCTCCCCGCGCAGCCTCCACTGTTGCGGGACAGCCAACAAGGATGGGATATCCCGATGACAGCAATCGGCAAAGACTCGCTCAACACCCGCTCGACCCTTTCGGTGAACGGCACCGACTACGCGTATTATTCGCTCGCCAAAGCGGCTGAGCAATTGGGTGATGTGTCGAAATTGCCGAATTCGATGAAAGTGCTGCTGGAAAACATGCTGCGGTTCGAAGATGACGGCTTCACCGTTGGGCGCGAGCATGCGCAGGCAATCGTCGATTGGCAGAAAAACCCGGTCACCGGCAATGAAATCCAGTACCGCCCGGCTCGCGTGCTGCTCCAGGATTTCACCGGCGTGCCTTGCGTGGTCGATCTGGCCGCGATGCGCGACGCGATCAAGGAGCTCGGCGGAGACACGCAAAAGATCAATCCGCAGGTTCCCGTGAACCTCGTGATCGACCACTCGGTCATGGTCGATGAGTTCGGTCATCCGAAGGCGATGGAAGCAAACATGGCGCTCGAATATGAGCGCAATGCGGAACGTTACGACTTCCTAAAATGGGGTTCGAAGAGCTTTGAAAACTTCTCCGCCGTCCCTCCGGGGACCGGCATCTGCCACCAAGTGAACCTTGAGCATATTGCGCAAGGTATCTGGTCGAGCAAAGATCCCAATGGCGACATGGTCGCCTATCCCGATACCTGCGTCGGCACCGACTCGCACACCACCATGATCAATGGTTTGGGCGTGCTGGGCTGGGGCGTCGGCGGGATCGAGGCCGAAGCCGCCATGCTCGGCCAGCCGATCTCGATGCTGATCCCCGAAGTTGTCGGCTTCAAGCTCACCGGCAAGATGGCCGAAGGCGTCACCGCGACCGACCTCGTGCTGACCTGCGTGCAAATGCTGCGCGAAGTTGGCGTGGTGGGCCGCTTCGTCGAATTCTACGGCGAAGGCGTCGCCAACCTCACCCTCGCCGACCGCGCAACCATCGCCAACATGGCGCCGGAATACGGCGCAACCTGCGGCTTCTTCGGTATCGATGACAAGACCATCGAATATATGCGCCTAACCGGCCGCAGCGAAGAAAACCTCGCGCTGGTCGAAGCCTATGCCAAGGAACAGGGCATGTGGTTCGATCCGTCGCATGAACCGGTGTTCTCGAACACGCTGTCGCTCGATGTATCGTCGGTTGTGCCGAGCCTTGCCGGACCCAAGCGTCCGCAGGACCGTGTAATCCTTCCCGAAGTGGACGAGTTGTTCAACGGAGAGCTGAAGTCGGTTTACAACAAGGAGGGTGCCGAACGCACGCCAGTCGATGGCAAGGACCACGACATCGGCGATGGAGACGTTGTGATCGCTGCGATTACCAGCTGCACCAACACCTCAAACCCCGACGTACTGATTGCCGCGGGTCTGGTGGCTAAAAAGGCCGTTGAAAAGGGCCTCAAGCCCAAACCGTGGGTAAAGACTTCGCTCGCACCGGGATCGCAGGTTGTCACCGACTACCTCGTGAAATCGGGGCTTCAGGCCGATCTGGACGAGATCGGATTCGATTTGGTCGGCTATGGCTGCACAACCTGCATCGGTAATTCCGGCCCCCTTGCGCCGCCGATCTCTGATGCGATCAACAACAACAATATCGTTGCGGCGTCCGTCTTGTCGGGCAATCGCAATTTCGAAGGCCGTGTGTCGCAGGATGTGCGCGCAAACTTCCTCGCATCGCCGCCGCTCGTTGTTGCGTACGCGCTCAAGGGCACGGTGACAGAGGACATCACCACCACGCCGCTTGGGCAGGACCAGGACGGCAATGACGTGATGCTCGCCGATCTGTGGCCGAGCAACAAGGAGATCGCCGAGCACCGCGCCGCCAATATCGACCGCTCTATGTTCGTGAGCCGCTACGCCAACGTCTATGATGGCGATGAGCACTGGCAGGCAATCACCGTTGAACCATCCGATACCTATCAGTGGCGCGCCGGTTCGACCTATGTCGCAAACCCGCCCTATTTCGAAGGGATGGAGATGGAACCGGCTCCGATCACCGACATCCTCGATGCGAAGCCGCTCGCCATCCTGGGCGATTCCGTCACGACCGATCACATCTCGCCCGCCGGCGCTATTAAGGAAGACAGCCCCGCAGGCTCCTACCTCAAATCGAACCAGGTCGCGAAGAAGGACTTCAACTCCTATGGCTCGCGCCGCGGAAACCATGACGTGATGATGCGCGGCACCTTCGCCAATATCCGCATCCGCAACGAAATGGTCCCCGGCGTCGAAGGCGGCGAAACCACATACAATGGCGAGCGGATGCCGATTTACGATGCCGCGATGAAACACAAGGCAGACGGTACCCCGCTGATCGTCGTCGGCGGCAAGGAATATGGCACCGGCTCGTCGCGCGACTGGGCCGCCAAAGGCACAATCCTGCTAGGTGTGCGCGCAGTCATCGTCGAAAGCTTCGAGCGTATCCACCGCTCGAACCTTGTTGGAATGGGCGTGCTGCCGCTGCAGTTCAAGAACGGTGACACCCGCGAAACGCTCGGGCTGACTGCCGAAGACACGTTCTCGATCAAGGGATTGGGCGATCTGACGCCGGGCCAGGACGTCACGATCGAAGTAACCCGCGGCGATGGCTCGACCTTCACCTTCACCGCACTTTGCCGGATCGATACCGCGAACGAAATGGAATATTACCGCAATGGCGGCATCCTCCATTACGTGCTGCGCAAACTGGCAGCCTGATAGCCTGGCTATGCGCTTTCTGCTTACCCTCTCATGCGGAGCCGCGCTGACTGCGTGCGGCCCGCAGGAGGCGGTGAGCGAACTGGTCAAAGATGAGATCAACGATTCTGCGACGCGCAGCGAAGTATCGGGCGCTGTGATCGATCTGACGGCTGCGCAGCTTCGTTCGCGGATCGATCGCGGCGATGTGCGGCTGATCGATGTGCGCACGGCCGAAGAGGTCGCTGGAGGAATGATTGGCGGCGCACAACACATCGCCCTTGATTCATTCGATCCCTCGGCGCTGGATACAGGCGATGGACGCGAGATAGTGCTCTACTGCCGCTCAGGTCGCCGGTCGGGTATCGCCGCAACGAGGCTAGCAGAACATCTCGGGCGCCCTGTGCCGCATCTTTCGGGCGGGATATCCGCGTGGCAGGAAGCGGGCCTGCCGACGGCGTCGCCGTAAACTGGTCCAGTTCGAGAGATCGCGGCGGGATGGTCAAGCTCCTTGCAGTCCCTAATTCGCCCGGCTTGCATGCGGGCGTCATCCAACTATGCTTCGGAATCATGGGGCTAGTTATATCGACAGGAGGGTATTCATGGCCATTGCATTGCTAATCGGGTCCGCTTTGCTGGTATCGCTGCAGGCACAGGCCGCGCCGCAGACGAGCGAGGACGAACCGAAAGCCGTCGAGGCAAGCGAGGTAAGCGCGAACCCGACTGAAGCTGTCGATGCCGAGCCTGAAGTCACTGCAGCCGCCGCCGAGGAGGATGAAATCATCTGCCGCCGCACGCGCGTGGTCGGTTCACGCTTCAACAAGAAGCTGTGCGGCACAAAGGCCCAGTGGGAAGCAATGTCCGATCGCAGCCGGGATACCGCGCAGGAATTTCAGCGCAAGGGCCGTAGCATTCGCCAACCTGGCGGCTGAGCCCTCAGCTTTCCTCGAATAACCCTCCCTGAGGTTTTCGAGGGGGCTGCATGTCCAGATGCTCCCAGCCCGCATCGTTGAGCATGCGGCCCCGCGCTGTGCGCGCGAGCAGGCCGAGTTGGATGAGATAGGGCTCGATCACGTCCTCGACCGTATCGCGCGGCTCGGCCAATCCCGCGGCGAGAGTTTCAACACCGACCGGCCCGCCTTTGTACGTGGTGGCAATCATCGAGAGATACCGCCGGTCCATCACGTCGAGACCGAGGCTGTCGATTTCCAGACGGGTGAGAGCGTCGTCCGCAGCGGCCCGTGTCACGACCGCCTGGCCCGCCACATGGGCGAAGTCGCGCACCCGCCGCAGCAGCCGGCCCGCAACTCGCGGCGTGCCGCGAGAACGCCGGGCGATCTCCCTCGCGCCCTGCTCATCGATTTCGAGCCCCAAGAGCCGGGCGCCGCGCGTGACGACCCGGTCGAGTTCTTCGTGCGTGTAGAACTGCAGGCGCACCGGAATGCCGAAGCGGTCGCGCAGTGGCGTCGTCAGCAGACCCTGCCGCGTTGTCGCACCGATCAGCGTGAAAGGCGGAAGGTCGATCCGGACACTCCGCGCCGAGGGCCCTTCGCCGATGATGATGTCGAGCGCGCGGTCCTCCATCGCGGGATAGAGCACTTCCTCGACCACCGGATTGAGCCGGTGAATCTCGTCAATGAACAGCACATCATGCGGTTCGAGATTGGTGAGGAGCGCCGCGAGGTCGCCCGCCTTGGCGATCACCGGGCCGGAGGTCGCACGGAAACCCACACCCAGCTCGTTTGCGACGATCTGAGCCAGCGTCGTCTTGCCGAGTCCGGGAGGCCCGAAGAACAGCGTGTGGTCCATCGCCTCGCCGCGCGACTTGGCGCTCTCGATGAAGACACGCAGATTGTCGCGCGCAGCCTCCTGTCCGATGAACTCGCCGAGCGACTTGGGCCGGAGCGCCGCGTCCGGGTCGCCAGGTTGGCGATCGGGAGAGTGGAGGGGGATGGGGTCAGTCATTCGTATCTGCAGTTGTCTCTTTGGTGGTCCAAGGCTCCCCCACGATCCAAGCAGCTATCGCGGTCGAGCCAGTCATCGACCAAGGCTCCGACGATCATCCCGGTCGCGAACACGACAAATCCAATCGCAGTCTTTCGCATCAAAACGGGTTCACCGTATAGCCGCGTTGTTGCAGCAGCGCGTGGGCGGTCATAGCGGAGATCTCCAGTTCTACGCCTTCGATCAGGTGCTCAGCCTTGACGCCGTAGACGCTCGCGCTCTGGCCGCAGACCACGAAGCGGATGCCTTGGTCGAGCATGGCGGCAACCATCGGGGCGCTCGCGTTCGGTTCCATATCGCGCCCACCGCGCACTTCGTCGGTCACAAGGTCAAGCACCGCCTTGCCATGCACTACCACGGCGAGGCTGATCCGGTCCTTGGGCACGCCCGCTGCGACATGCATGTTGGTGAACCGCGCCGCGCTCTCGAACTTGCGGTTGCGCGCGCCGTCATCGGCTTTGTCCGCCACGTCGAAGGCAATGCGGAACTCGGCTGTCGGGTCAATGGCATTGGCGCCGGGGACCGGAGCATGCGGGCCGAACTCGGTGAACACCGGGCCGGTGTCGAAGGCGCTGAAGTCTGGCTCTTGCCCTGCGGCGGGGGCGGCGAGAACCAGGGCGTATCCGACTATCAATCGCGTTCTTCTGATCATGTTATGGCGTCCAGACCTACCAATGCACCAAGCAAAAACATGCTAAGTGACACAAGCGCAGCAACAAATCCCAAGCGTTCCGCTCGATGGCTTTTGTGCTCATGAGGCGAGGGATCGAATACTCTCTCTAGCTCAAGTGAATCCGAAAGTGCCTGCCTTGAGCGTTCATACTCTGCCTGCATGACGTATCCTTGAGACTCGTAGCCAGCGATGTAGATCACAAGTGCCGCGAAGCAGCCAATTCCGAACCAAATGAAGCTCCAAAAAAGCGCATCTGGCTCGACGATGGCTTTTGTGTTGCCTGCAAATGTGAGGAGAGAAACGATACCCCCGCCATTGGCCAAGAACAAACTCTTGATTCCAGCCTGCGCATACTCGACAGAAAAACGGAGGCGATCATGAGCTGAGTTCCACCATCGCTCGCCTTCGTCCCGAGCGACCTGCTTCTGTTCTTCGGAAAGTTGCCCCATCACCCAGCCGCCTTCTTCAGCGCAACGCGGATCAGGTCGCCCTCGTTCGCGCCTTCGCCCAGCTCGGTTTGCGCCCGTGCGACGGCCTGCGCGGCTATAGCGGGCTTGAAGCCAAGGTTCTCGAGCGCGCTCACGGCGTCGGCGCTGGCACCACCTGCAGGCACGCTTGCCGCAACGCCGTCTGCCATGCCGCCGCCGGGCAGCGCACCGGCTTTGTCCTTCAGCTCATTGACGATGCGCCCGGCGAGCTTTGGCCCGACGCCCTGCGCCCGCGCCACGGTCGCGGCATCGCCGCCGGCACACGCATCGCGCACTTCGCCGGTGGAAAGCGCGGACAGGATTGCAAGGCCCACCTTGCTCCCCACGCCCTGCACCTGAGTGAGCAACCGGAACCAGTCGCGCTCGGCGCTTTCGGCAAAGCCCAGGAGGCGCATGTCGTTCTCGCTTACCTGCAGATCGGTGTGCACGGTGCATGCCTCGCCTACGTCACCCAAGGCCGCGAGCGTCTTGGTCGAGCAGTGGACCAGATAGCCGACGCCCTGCACATCGACGATGGCCCAGTCCTCGCCGGTCTCATCCAGCCTGCCTGATAGCTTTGCAATCATGGCCTGCTTGTCCTCCATTTGCGCCGCGATTGCCAGCACCCAGAGCCTGTTATCGTCATCCCAGCGAGCGCTTGACCAATCGCCGGAAACGGGGGCCAGGCGGAGACATGGACCGCATGTTACACGGTCCTGGGACCGAAAACGGATCGATTATAACGCTGCCATTCCATCGCCTAAATCGATTACTGCGGTGATTGGTGCGCGGTGCCATCGACGCCTCACCTACAGCGATCGAACGCAGTAGGAAAACCATGCGCCGTCACCGCCGTCTCGACACTCCCGATGATTTCGCTATGGCTTGGCGCATGAGTGTCAACACGTTCGGGCGCGTTCTGCGCTTCACCACATGGGGAGAAAGCCACGGGCCGGGTCTTGGTGCCGTGATAGACGGGTGCCCGCCTGGACTGGCTTTGAACGAACGGTACATCCAGCCGTTCATGGACGCCCGGAAGCCTGGCCAGAACCGTTTCACGACGCAGCGCAAGGAAGACGACCTCGTCAAGATCCTGTCGGGTGTGTTCGACGATGCGAGCGGCGAACAGGTCACGACCGGTACGCCGATCCACCTGATGATCGCAAACACCGATCAGCGGTCCAAGGATTACTCCGAGATCGCGCAAAGCTATCGCCCCGGACATGCCGATTACACCTATGACGCGAAATACGGCATCCGCGATTACCGGGGTGGCGGCCGGTCGAGTGCGCGTGAAACCGCCGCCCGCGTGGCCGCAGGGGCTGTGGCTCGCCTGATAATTCCGGAGGTAAGAATTACCGCCTATGTCTGCGAGCTTGGCGGCGACAAGATCGATCCCGAGGCGATCAACTTCGACGAGATCGGTAACAATCCGTTCTTCTGTCCCGACAGCTGGGCTGCAAAACGCTGGGAAACACTCGTGGAAAATGCGCGCAAGAACGGATCGTCGCTCGGCGCGGTTGTCGAATGCGTCGCGGAAGGTGTCCCTGCCGGATGGGGAGCGCCCGTTTACGGCAAGCTCGACAGTGATCTTGCCTCCGCCATGATGAGCATCAACGCGACCAAAGGCGTGGAAATCGGCGATGGCTTCGAAGCTGCGCGGCTCACCGGGGAGCAGAACGCCGATGCGATGTCACCGGGCACGGATGGCAAGCCCGTCTATGCCAGCAATCATGCCGGCGGGACTGCGGGCGGCATTTCAACCGGACAGCCGGTCGTGTGCCGCGTGGCGTTCAAACCGACAAGTTCGATCCTCACCCCGGTCGATTCGATCACCGCAGATGGCGAAGCGACCAAGGTCCGCACGAAAGGGCGCCACGATCCCTGCGTCGGGATCCGCGGCACTCCCGTAGTCGAGGCGATGATGGCGCTGGTGTTGGCCGATCACAAAATGCTGCACCGCGCCCAGATAGAGCAGCCCTGACTCGCGTTACGGCGCGCCCTGACCCGAGCAAAGCCGTTCCGAAAGTTAGTCGCTAGCGACTAACGCTTCTTCAATTGCTTGATGAAGCTCTTCCATTCGCTCTGGTTTTTTTCTCCGACGGATTCCTCCCGCTCCAGCTTGCGGGCGAGCCTGTCGTGCTGGACGGCAGTCTCGCGCAGGCGGCGAGCGACTACGGGATCGGAGTGCGCGGAGGCCAGTTGCCGAGCCTTCCGCGCGAGCTGTTGGTAATGAATCGAGTCGCGCATCGGTTCCATGCCGTAAACTTACGATCCGGCTAACGCGGCTGCAAGACGAGCTGCCGCTTTTGCACACAGCGAATGTGGCAACGTCCCAATTTGAACCTGATGGGAGAACAGCGCTCCAACAAAAAAGGGGCGAGCCTTCCGGCCCGCCCCTCAATTCATAGAATGTTTGTTTTGAAGAGGCTTAGTTGTTGCCCAAACCTTCGACACTCTTGCTGACGAGGATGTTCACCGCGACACGGCGGTTCTGCGCCTTGCCTTCGTCGGTGTCGTTGCTCGCCGCCGGATCGGATTCGGCCAGACCCGTCGGGGTCAGCATCCGCCAAGGCTTCCAGCCGCACTGCTGCTGGAGATAGTTGACCACGCGGCCAGCGCGCTTCTCGCTGAGTTCCTGGTTGATCTCGTAAGTGCCCGTAGAGTCGGTGTAGCCGACCACGAGGAGCAGTGCGTTATCGAGGGCTTCGGCTTCGGTGGCCGCGGTGCAAAGCTCGGTGCGGGCCTGATCCGACAGGTTGAACTTGCCGGTGTCGAAATAGACGTTGGTCGTGCCCTTGATGTTGTACTGATCGATCGCGCCGAACCGTCCGCGCAGAGCTTCGGTCGCGGCCTTGTTTTCGCTGATAGCAGCGCCCTGCTGGGCAAACTGCTGCGATGTCCCGCCGCGCACGATGGCTGCGGTTCTCAGGTCCTTGCTTTTGAGATCGATCTCGGTCGCGACCAGGCCGCGGCCCCACTGCACGGTCTCAGCCTTGATCGGCAGGCCATTGAGCAGCGAATCCGCGTTCAATTGATCGCGGTCGAGGCCGAGGAAACCGCCCGAAGACTTGATTTCGGTCGATTGGCCGAGGATCAGGACAGTGCTGGTACCATCAGCTGCGGTGACCTGGATCTGGTTGTCGTTGCGCGCGGTGATCAGACCTTCGATTTCAGGTCCTTCGGTAAGGCCGGAAAGATCGGTCGGCGGCGAACCGTAGACGGTCGTCAGCACTTGGCCGTCGGCACCTTCTGCCGCGGCAACTTCGTCTTGGGCGGCAAGGCCGACCGGTGCAGAGGCCAGCAGCATCGCCGGCAAAATCAGCGCTTTTGGCGCGTTGGAAATAAAGTTCATTGGTTACTCCTTGAAAAACTTTTCAACCGGTCCGGCGTCTTTGCGGCACAACCACCGCACGCCCCCAAGACGACCGTCTTCGATTTTTATGGCCTGGAAATTAGGCGGCCCGGCTGTCAGAACCCCTGTCATCTCTTGAACAAGATGCGTGGCATGGATGTCGCACTTGCTCACCATGCGACGCGTGAGTTGTCACCTCTACCTTGCTCCCACATGAACCGAAAAGAGGCGACCAACCGTTGAGAGGGTAATTGGAGCGGCCCGTGCGACGAGTTGAGCCGAATGCGGTTTTGCCGAAGCGGAATCCGACCCGCGCGCGTTAACCATCGGCAGTTATCGGGCGCAATCCGGCACCGGCTCAACCGATTCTCTGGCGGTCCTTGAAATGGGCAGCGCCGATTTCGCGCCGGAAATCGGCAATCAGAGAGAACCCGAAGGCAACCCCGTCCGCGCCTCCACAGCCCAGGAACGAAATTGAAAAGTTCCCGTTTGAGTGATTGAAAAATCCGATCTTCGCAATCGCACAATTGCGCTTTTGTGCGGTGCAACGCGGCCTACATGGGACGCATCAGTTTCAACCAATCCTACCAAGGGGACATCTATCATGGGCATTATCGGCTCGAGCATCAAACCGTTCAAAGCCACCGCGTTCAAGGCAGGCGAAGACTTTTACGAAGTCACGCAGGAAGATCTTTCCGGCAAATGGGCGGTGTTCTTCTTCTATCCGGCTGACTTCACATTTGTGTGCCCGACCGAACTCGAAGACCTCGGTGAAAAATACGACATGCTTCAAAACATGGGCGTCGACGTCTACGCCGTGTCGACCGACACGCATTTCAGCCACAAGGCCTGGCACGACACGTCGGACAAGATCGGAAAACTGAAGTTCGCTTTCCTGGGCGACCAGATGCACACGCTGGCAAACAATTTCGGCGTGCTGCGCGAAGACAGCGGTCTTGCTGACCGTGCGACCTTCGTGATCGATCCCGACGGCGTGATCCAGATCATGGAAATCACCTGTGAAGGCGTGGGCCGAAATGCCAACGAACTCACCCGCAAGATCAAGGCGGCGCAATATGTCCGCGCCAATCCCGGCCAGGTCTGCCCGGCGGCGTGGGAAGAAGGCAGCGAAACGCTCGCCCCCTCGCTCGATCTTGTCGGCAAGATCTAAGCCATACGAAGAGACAGCGCGGCACCCCCTCCCTTTTTGCCGCGCTGTCACATAGCCCCGAGCGGCAACGTTCGGGTTGCGACAGGGTCCGGCCACATGCTGCTGCCCACTCCCCCTCCCTCGGGCGGAGCACGTGCCGGACCCACTTTACGACGTTACGGGGGAATTCGGTTTCTCCCTTCAGCAACCGGAAGAGACCATCCATGCTCGATGCCAACATGCAGGCCCAGCTCAGGCAATACCTCGCCAATCTTCGCGAACCGATCGAACTGGTCGCATCGCTGGACGACGGGGCGAAATCCGCGCAGACGCGCGAGCTCCTGACGGAAATTGCCGAACTGCATGACATGGTCACCGCAAGTTTCGACGGCACGCATGATCGCAAGCCCAGCTTCATCATCCGCCGCGCAAGCGATGCCAACAAGTGGGTGCGCTTCGCCGGCCTGCCGATGGGCCATGAGTTCACGTCACTGGTACTCGCACTGCTGTGGGCGGGTGGCCATCCGCCGAAAGTAGATGCCGACCTGATCGAGCAGGTCCGTGCGCTCGAAGGCGATTACGATTTCGAGATGTTCTTCTCGCTGAGTTGCCACAATTGTCCAGACGTGGTGCAGGCGCTTACGCTGATGGCGCTCGAGAACACGCATATCACTGCCACGCTGATCGAAGGCGGCACCTTCCAGAACGAGGTCGAGGAGCGCGGTGTACTCGCTGTGCCTGCGACTTTCCTCAACGGCGAGAGTTTCTTCAACGGCAAGATGGAGCTCGCCGAGATCCTTTCGAAACTCGACAGCGGCGCAGATGCGAAGGCAGCTGAAAAGCTCGCCTCGAAAGACCCATTCGAGGTGCTGATTATCGGCGGCGGCCCGGCAGGTGCGGCCTCCGCTGTGTATACGGCGCGCAAGGGCTTTCGTACTGGCATCGCGGCCGAGCGCTTCGGCGGGCAGTTGCAGGATACGCTCGGGATCGAGAACCTGCCCGGCACCAGCTACACCGAAGGGCCGAAGCTTTCAGACGATCTGAAGAAACAGATCGGCGAAAACGACGTCGATCTGATGGATCTCGCCCGCGCCGTCCAGCTCAAGCCGGCGAGCGAAGCGGGCGGATTCCACGAAGTGACGTTAGCAAATGGCGCCGCACTAAAATCGCGCGCGTTGATCCTTTCGACCGGCGCCCGCTGGCGCAATCTTGGCGTTCCCGGTGAAGCCGAATACCGCAACAAGGGCGTCGCCTATTGCCCTCACTGCGACGGGCCACTGTTCAAAGGCAAACGGATTGCAGTGATCGGCGGCGGCAATTCGGGTGTCGAGGCGGCTATCGACCTCGCCAAAATCGTCGGCCACGTCACGCTGATCGAATATGACAGCAAGCTGCGCGCCGACGAGGTTCTCCAGCGTAAGCTGCGCAGTCTGGCCAATGCCGAAATCATCACCAATGGCCAGACCACCGAGATAACGGGCGATGGCTCGCGCGTAGGCGGGCTCGTGCTCAAGGACCGGACAAGCGGCGAGGAGCGACGGATCGACCTCGAAGGCGTGTTCGTCCAGATAGGGCTCGTGCCGAACACCGAATGGCTTGCCGACAGCGGTGTCGAGCTTTCGCAATACGGCGAGATTATCGTAGACGATCACGGTGCGACCAATCTGCCCGGTATCTACGCGGCAGGCGACGCTACCACCGTGAAGGACAAGCAGATCGTGGTCGCAATGGGCACCGGCGCAACCGCAGGTCTTGGCGCATTCGATTATCTCATCCGCAACGAGCCGGTCGAGGATATCGCGCAGGCGGCTTGATTGCCCTTGGCTCGCGCGGACAGTCGGTCTTGAGCGAAAAACTTAATCAAACCCGGCGCATTAATCGATTGGACTGATTAGCGCGCATGCATCATCATGATATTGTCGATCTCGGGTGGGTCCCGAGTCTTGAGAGTGTCAAAGGAGAGAATGATGGATGCGAAAACGGGCGAAATGAGCGGTGGCTGCCCATTCCACGGTGATGGCGCAATGCGCACGCTGCTGGGCCGGACGAACAAGGACTGGTGGCCCGAAGCAACGCAGCTCGACATCCTGACCGAGCAAGGCAAGAGCGCCAATCCCTACGGCGAAGATTTCGATTACGCAGAAGCATTCAACACGGTCGATTATAAAGCGCTGAAGGGCGACCTGACTGCGCTGATGACCGACAGCCAGGATTGGTGGCCGGCCGATTACGGTCATTACGGCCCGTTCTTCATCCGCATGGCGTGGCACGCGGCAGGCACCTATCGCACCGGCGATGGCCGCGGCGGTGCAGGCACGGGGCAGCAGCGTTTCGCCCCGCTCAACAGCTGGCCCGACAACGGCAACCTCGACAAGGCGCGCCGACTGCTATGGCCGATCAAGCAGAAATATGGGCGCAACATCAGCTGGGCCGACCTTTTCATACTGACAGGCAATGTCGCGATCGAAAGCATGGGCGGTCCGGTCTTCGGGTTTGGCGGCGGACGCAAGGACGTGTTCGAGCCTGAAAGCGTTTACTGGGGTACCGAGGAACAGTGGGTGGACCAGGGCGCCGCGACGCGCATCGAACCCGATGCTGGCAAAGCACTCGAAAATCCGCTCGCCGCGATCCAGATGGGCCTGATCTACGTCAATCCGGAAGGTCCGGGCGGCAATCCCGATCCGCTCCAGAGCGCGCGCGACATGCGCGAAACGTTCGCGCGCATGGCGATGAATGATGAAGAAACCGTCGCCCTGACTGCTGGCGGTCACGCATTCGGCAAGGCGCATGGCGCAGAGCCTTCCGACACGTTCGGCGGCTCACCAGAAAGCGAAGCGCTGGAATTGCAGGGCTTCGGCTGGCTCAACGATGAGGACGAGATCGGCAAAGGCCACATCACGACCTCGGGCATCGAAGGGTCTTGGTCGAACAACCCGACATCGTGGAGCCACGATTATTTCCGCATCCTGTTCAAATACGAATTCGAACTGGTGAAAAGCCCGGCGGGCGCACAGCAATGGACGCCGATCAATCCCGATGAGGCGGATATGGCTCCGGACGCCCGCGATCCTTCGAAGAAGGTGCCAACCATGATGACCACCGCTGATATGGCGCTGAAAATGGATCCGGATTACCGCAAGATTTCGGAACGCTTCCTCGAAAACCCGGAGCAGCTCGACGATGCTTTCGCGCGCGCGTGGTTCAAACTGTGCCACCGCGACATGGGTCCCAAGATTCGCTATCTCGGCCCGGAAGTCCCGAGCGAAGAGTTGATCTGGCAGGATCCGATCCCCGCTGGAACCCAGCCATCGGACAGCGCGGTCGCCGATTTCAAGTCGAAGGTGATCGATAGCGGCCTCAGCGTCTCGGCGCTGGTTAAAGCGGCCTGGGCCTCGGCTTCGACCTACCGCAATTCGGATCACCGCGGCGGTGCGAACGGCGCACATATCCGCTTCGATGCGATGAAGAACTGGGCAGCGAATGATCCCGACGAGCTCGGTAAAGTCCTTTCGAAGCTTGATGAGCTGCGCGGCGATATCTCGATGGCCGATGCCATCGTGCTTGGCGGTGCAGCGGCGGTTGAAAAGGCAGCCAAGGATGCCGGCCACACTGTCAGCGTCGATGTCACCACAGGCCGCGGCGATGCGACCGAAGAGCAATTCGATGCCGAAAGCTTCGAGCCGCTGGAACCGTTCGCCGACGGTTTCCGCAATTACCTCAAGACCAAGGCGAACGTCCGCACGGAGGACATGCTGATCGACAAGGCGCACCTGCTGGGTCTTTCGATCCCCGAGCTGACCGTTCTGGTCGGCGGGATGCGAGCGCTCGGCGCGAATTCAGGCAACACCAGCCACGGCGTTTTCACCAACCGTGTCGGCCAGCTGACGCCGGACTTCTTCACCAACCTGCTCGACATGGGCAACAAGTGGGTGATCGTCGACGGTAGCGGTGATGAGGAATATGTCGGCAGCGATCGCAAGACAGGCGAGGAGAAGTTCCGCGCCACTCGCACCGACCTGGTCTTCGGATCGAATTCGCAGCTGCGCGCCCAGGCAGAGGTTTACGCCGAAGCCGGGAGCGAGGAGAAGTTCGTGAACGATTTCGTAGCGGCATGGACCAAGGTGATGGACGCCGACCGGTTCGATCTTCAATACGCCAAGTACCACAAGTAAGGAACATCCCCCCAGTGGCTAACGAGGCCCCCGACATCTTCGTCGGGGGCCTTTTTTATTTGTCAGGCGCCGCGAAGCCTATCCGGTATAGGCGCAATGCGCCAAGTCGTCCCGCAATCGTCCAGCATTTGCGCCTGAGCGCCAAGCTGATCAGCGAGATCGTGGATTAATTGAGTGCCGCCACCGCTTATTTTATCTGGATCAGGCGGTCCATCGCCATCGTCCGAGATCAGTAGGACTCTCTGCCTACCTTCGGTTCGCAAAGTTACCGCTACCGAGCCGGGTTCTTTCGAACCAAAAGCATGCTTGCATACATTCATTAGCGCTTCACACACGATTAGCCCTATCGGTGTTACGACGCTCGCATGAAGCTGCCTGTCTTCCACATCAAGCTCAAGGCCGATCGGTCCACCGCTGCGAAAAGCACTTAGTACCTCGCGCGACAAGTCGGTCAGGAAGGGGCGCGCATCGACATTCGCACCCTCGGTCGATCTATGCAGCCTGTCATAAACCATCGACATTACTTTGATCCGCTGAGCCACCTCGCTTGGCTCGCTGGCCGATAGCGCATCGGCTCCCTGGTTTCTCTGACGTGCTTCGGCGCGAATGAGACTTGCGGCGAGCTGGAGGGCATTCTTCGTGCGGTGCTGTTCTTCCGAAACGATCAACGTTTGCAGCGTGGCAGCGCGCTTCTGGTTGCGATAGGCGACAAAGATCAGCACGGCGATAATCGCCACTGCAAGCGCGCCGAGGATCGCCGAATTCTGCCGCAATTGCGCGCGGTCCAACCGCGCCGCTTGCAGCAAGCGGTCCCGCTCCAGTCCTGCGATCGCCTCGTCGCGCGACCGGATCTGCATCAACGTCTCTACATTGACCGTTGCCTGCAGTTTTTCGGCCTGCATCCAGTCGGCATAGTTGGACAGAGCATAACGGGCATATCGCAGAGCTTCCGACGGCCGACCGAGACGATCCATCACGATCGCCATGTTCCTCGCATAGTTCACGGCATAAAAGGGATCCACTCCGTCGAGTTTGGTCTCGATAGTTTCTCCGCTATCGAGATCGATGGCAGTTGCCCCGAACTTGAGAGCCTGCTCCGCTTCCACGATGCGGTTTGCGTCCAGCAGCCGTGCTGCTTTCCATACAGAAAATTCCGCGTATACCGGAGCAGGTAGGAAATCCAGGCCGCGCTCCAATACACGGTCGGCGACCCTGAAGGCCGCGTCGGGTTGTCCCATCCCGTAAAGAGTTTTCGCGCGAGCAGTGTCTATATAGCTTGCGAGCACTGTACTATCGTTTGATTCTTCCAGCTGGGTGACTTCATCGAAAATCGCCATAGCTTCTTCGTATCGCTCCAACTCCAGTAGGCTATAGCCTATACTTAGGGTTGCAGACGCATAGTTCACGGAAGACTTCAGGTTGCCTTGTTCAAGCTCACGAGCGGCGGTTTCATAGATCGAAATAGCCAGTTCATAATCCCCGAGGTCGAATATAGCCTTTCCCAAGCTAAGGTTAGCGGTCCCCGCTAAAGCGGACTCCCCGGCGTTTTCCAGAACCTGGATACGTTGTTGGGTTTTTTCGATCGCCGTCACGGTATCCTGGTTTAACCGCGCGACAAACGCTTCAGCCATCAGAGCGTTCACCAACGGGACCGGACTATCGAGCAGTACATGCAGTTCGCGAAAGCGAGCGGCAATTTCGGGCAGTCCATCCTGGCTAGAGGAATCCCGCAAATAGTCGGATAGAGACCGCAGCGCGAAGTTTTCAGCAACCAAATCCCCCCGCTCGCGAGCCTCAGCTACACGCTTGCGCAGTTGCGAGCGCTGGCGGGTCGCGTCAGTTCCAGGCGATACGGTCGCTTTGGCAAGCGCAGCCTTAAATCGCGCCTCAGGAGCCAGAGCCTCGAGCTTCAATGCAGGGATACCGTCGGCCGCCGGCAACAGAAAGTTCCCAAGCATTGCATCGAGATGAAACAGCTGCATCCGGGGGGACGCGTCTAATATCGTCTGAACACACTTACCCAAGGGACGGTCGTCAAGATTGTCATATTCCCGAAAACATGGCGACGCCTTCAGATCCTCATACTTGAATTCATAGACTTTCTGCTCTGTCTCGGCGGCTAGAGGGGCAGCAGCGCACAGGCATGCCAATACATAAATGGCTCGCATCAGCATCCTATTCAAACCCCTGTCTAATTCTATTTTTCGTGAACCTGCCGAGTCTCGACAATTGAAACGATTGAACCGACTGTTTTCAGTTAGCGAAACTAGCACAAGGCGCAATTTTTGCGATTCAAACTAGTGGCGATGGTCGCTCGTGTTTCGTTCTCTCTAACGCCGCCGTTTCAGCACCAAATAGAGCGCGCCCTCGCCGCCATGGCGGATATGCGCGCGGCGCACAGCGGCGATGCTGTCGGCGTGATGGCTGGCGGCAAGCCAATCCAGCAGCTTTGCCCGGATCGCGCCGCGCTTATTACCGCGATCGGCCGGATCAACGGGACGTTCCCGCCCGGCGATCACGAGAACAACCCGCGCATCCATCGCGCGCGCCTGGTCAAGGCCGCTGACGATCCGGCCGTATGCGCTGTCGAGCGTGTGACCGTGCAGGTCGAGCGTATAATCGGGAGCGATTTGTCCCGCTTTCAACTTTCTGTTCCAGTGCGAATCAAGCTCGGATGAGAACATCCGGCGCGGCGAAGGTGGCGGTTGACGGGCTGGCAAAGGTGCACGTTTGGGCGGGGTCGGAGCGATGGGAGCAGGTGCGGGCTTCACCGTTGAAGACGCGACCTTGGCGGGTGTCTTGGAGACTGGCGGAGCCTTGCGCCCGGCCAGCGGCGTCACGCTTTGTGCCAAACGCGCCCATGCCTGCTGTTCTTCGCTGCTCAGCCCGCGCGGGAAACTCATGGAACTTGGCGCAGACGCTCGGCGCTCACTTTCGGCAGCAGGACCAGCGCTTCCCCGCGACCGCTCATGCCGCCCGCAATCGAGCGTGCGTCATCGCCTGCGCCCCAAAACGTGTCGAACCGGTTCGCGCCCTTGATCGCGCCGCCCGTATCCTGCGCGATCCACAAGCCATCAGCAACATCGCGGTCGAGATCGAGATAGACCGGCGCACCGTAGGGCACGTATCTGGGATCGACCGCCACGGCATTGCGGGCGCGCACCGGCACTCCGATCGAACCGAGCGGACCTTCACCATCAAGCTCGCGGAAAAACACCCAGCTTTCATTCATGCGCATCAGGTCGGCGCCCTCATGCGGGTTTTCGCGCAGATATTGCATGATGCCCTGCATCGAGGCCGCATATTGGCCCGGTCCGTCACCCAGCAAACCGCGCTCGCGCATAACCCCGCCGATCCCGGTGTAGCCATGACCGTTCTGGCCAGCATAACCGATGCGGATGACTTCGCCGGTGTCGGTAACGAGGCGGCCGGAGCCTTGAATCTGGAGGAAGAAGAGTTCGACCGGGTCGCTCGCATAGGCGAGCACCGGCGCGCTGCCATCGAGAGCGCCTGCCTCGATTTCTGCGCGGGTGTAATGCGGAACACAGCTGCCGCTGGCCGTGCGCCGGGAAAGCGGTGCGCGGCCGGTCCGCTCGCTTTCCGGAATGTCGTCGCGCCAGCACCGCTCGAGATCGTTCGGCACGCCGTAGACCGGTACGTCGGTCGATGAGCGGCGCGTGAGGTTACCGCTGATCTCCGGCTCGAAATAGCCTGTGGCGAAAGCGCGGCCATCGCCAACGCGAACCGGAGTAAACTGCGTCGAGAAAAATTGCGCCGCGCGTACGCGCGGCCAGCTCGCCGCAGCGCGGCATGGCTCCTGCCAATCGGATGGCCGGGTCAATCCCGACGTATCGTCTCGCCGGGTGGCAACCGGACAGGACAACAGAAAGGCATCAAGGTCCGCCGCCGCATCGACAGAGCTGATGCTGTTGAGGAGAAGTGGGGAGAGCGCAAACGCGCCCATCTGGATCGCGGTGCCACCCGAATAGGCGGGAGCGGGAGGTGCTGCGGCCACGGTTGTCGCAGAGGCGCTGGGACTAGGTGCCGGAAGGCTCGTGACCGGCGGTGCAGCATCGGGGATCATCCGTCCGCAACCGGCCAGCACGAGCAGGAAAGCCAATGCCAAACCGATGCGCATGCTATTTCCCTGTGATTTGAGGGGTCGATGCCCCGGCGATAATCAGCCTTCGTCGGTTTCGTCGAGGACCCAGTTCGGGTCGCGCGCGCCGACATTGCGTGAGAAGGTCCAGACATCGCGGCTCTCGATCGCATCGTCGAGCGAACCGGCCACAACATTGCCATCCTTGTCACGGGTCACGGCGGCAATATCGGCCACGAACAGCATCGCGATGCGCGCCATGCGGCCATCCATCGATGCGGAGTGAACACGCGTCTCTTCGACCCGGATCAGTTTATTGTCCAAGGTATGGCCAGCTTCTTCGCGCGCGTCGATTGCCGCGCTGAAACCGGCATACACGTCGTCATCACACAATTCGCGCAGCGTTTCCCGGTCGCCGGTCCAGAACGCCTCGAGGATCATTTCGTAAGCGCCCTTCGCGCCTTCGATGAAGCCCGTCAGATCGAAACCGCGATCCGCCTCGCCGATTTCGCGAATGCCGCGCTCGACCGCAGGCATGACCCCTTCCAGTTCGACAACGCGCTGCGGGGCGGTGGGTGCCGCGCCCTGCGCCTGCTGAGGTTTGGGCTGCGAATTATCGCCAGCGTCGAAACGCTGCGGGATCGCTTCTTCCTCATGCTCGGCCCGGCGGCCCAGCACGGAATACAGTCGAAGGCCCAGGAATGCGGCGATCATGGCGAGAATGACGATTTCTAAAATCACGATATTGGTCCGATTACCTTTGCAGCCGGTCAGCCCGACCTTGTCATCTTCAGGTTATACGATCAGGCATTAACCTCGCCTTTTCATCACCCCGGATCCCCCGAGATTCTCCCGAAGAAACGTTACGTGCCTTAAATAGGCATCAATTACAATTCGCCAACGGGCAATAGGTTGCACTTCCATCCGGTTTTGGCGAGTTTCGTCCGGTTGCTTGCACGTCCTGCGCCTGCTAGGCGCGCGCCGCAACAGATTTCACGGCGCGAGACCACAGGTCCTAACCCGAATTCCTGAATATCATTACCTATTTGCGAAAGACACAGACATCATGGCCGACGAAGGCGACATCCTCACCAACCTCGACAACCAGAACCCGGGCGCAAACGGTGCCGACACGCAGCCAACCGCTGCCATCATCACGCAATACGTAAAGGACCTTTCGGTCGAGAACCCGAATGCCCCTGCTGTTTATCAGTGGAAAGAGCAGCCGAAGATCGACGTCCAGTTCAACATCGGATCGGAAGCGCAGACCGATGAAGTCCATGAGGTCACGCTCAAGATCAACGTCTCGGCAAGCGCGGCTGAAGGCACAGCCTATCTGATCGAGCTTTCCTATTGCGGTCTCGTCGGCATTCGCAACGTCCCGGATGAGCAGGCGCACGCATTCCTGTTTGCCGAAGCGCCGCGCATCCTTTTCCCGTTCGCGCGCCGCATCGTTGCCGATGCAGTCCGCGATGCCGGTTTTGCGCCGCTGATGGTCGATCCGATCGACTTCAACGGTCTTTATGTTCAGCAGCTTCAGCAACGCCGCCAGCAAGAAGGCGCTGAGGGCGCGGCACCTCCCGTTGAAGGCAATACCTGATCGCATGAAAGCGCGGGCCTGACGCATGAGCCTGCTTAAGAACGTCGGAACGATTGGCGGGCTGACGGCGGTCAGCCGCGTCTTCGGCTTCGTACGTGATATCCTGATCGCCCGCGTGCTCGGCGCGACGGCGATGGGCGATGCGTGGCAGCTGGCGTTCATGCTGCCGAACATATTTCGCCGGCTGTTTGCAGAAGGAGCCTTCGCCAGCGCTTTCGTCCCGCTGTTCAACCGGCGGATGAAAGAGGACGGCGATATGGGCGAGGCAGAGAAATTCGCAACCTCGGTGCTCGCGGTGTTGCTGCCGATCCTGATCGTGTTCGGCGCCGCCGCCCTCATCGCGATGCCTTGGGTGATCGAATTTTTCGCGCCCGAGGGCCTCACAGACGAATCCGGCAACCTCGAGATCGCCGTCTTCATGGGGCGGGTGACGTTTCCTTACCTGCTGTTCATGAGCGTTGCGACGCTGGTTGCAGCGGTGCTCAATTCGCTTTCGCGCTTCGCCGCCGCAGCCGCGGCGCCGGTGCTGCTCAACATCTGCCTGATAGCAGCGCTAACGTACGGCCTCACGCTGGGCAGCGATCTCGAGGCTCGCCGCATGACTGCGCAGACAATGGCATGGGCGCTGTCGCTGTCGGGTCTGCTGCAGGTCGTGTGGCTCGGATATTTCATGCGCCGAGCAGGCTTTCGCCTGTCGCTGGTGTTTCCGCGGATGACGCCAGGCGTAAAAGAGCTCGGCATTCTGGTGGTCCCGGCCATTTTCGGTGCGGGCGTTTACCAGATAAGCCGCTTCGTCGACCTGTTTTTCCTCTCGACCCTACCGGTTGGCAGCTACACCTATTTGCAGATGGCCGATCGCTGGAACCAGCTTCCGCTCGGAATTATCGGCATCGCGCTCGGCACGGCGATCCTGCCCGCGCTCTCACGCTATCTCGGGCGTGAAGAAAGCGATGAGGCCGCCCGCCTGCAATCGAATGCGATCGAACTGGCGATGCTGCTCACTGTGCCGTGCGCTGTCGCGCTGTTCTTCACCGGCACCGCATTCGTGCGCGTGTTCATGGCCGGGCAGGCCTTCACCCAAGAGGATGCGTCCGTCACCGGGATGGTCGTGCAGGGACTGGTCGTGGGGCTTCCCGCCTACGTACTCGTGAAGGTGCTCACGCCGAATTTCTTCGCTCGCAAAGACACCCGCACTCCGGTTATCACTGCGGCGATCTCTCTGGTTGTGACGGTCGGCCTCAACATAGTGTTGGTTCCGATCTACGGCGTCACCGGACTTGCAATTTCCGGGGCTGTCGGGGCGTGGTGCAATATTCTGATGCTCGCCGGAATTCTGCACGCCAAGAATTTCTACCGGATCGAGGCGCGCCTGTTCGGGCGTGTGGCCCGCATTGCACTCGCCGCGGCGGCGATGGGAGCGGCGCTGTATTTCCTGATGCTCCAGATCGATCCATGGTTTATCGGCACGATCGGTGAAAAGGCGGCCGGGATCGCCGCGATCCTTGTTATCGGCGTGATCACGTACGGCGTTGGCACGGTGGTGCTCGGCGTCCTCGACAAGGCCACGTTTCGGCGCCTAATGCGCCGGCAAGGTTAGATAGAAAGCATTTCCATGAGAGTCGTCTCCGGCATCCAGCCCACGGGCAAGCCGCATCTTGGCAATTATCTCGGCGCGATCGTCAATTTTGTGAAGCTTCAGGAAGAGGCGCATGCCTCGGGCGGTGAATGCTTCATCTTCCTTGCCGATCTCCATGCGATCTCGCAGCCGCATGATCCGGTAGAACTCACTCAGAACACCCGCGAAATGGTCGCCACACTTGTCGCCTGCGGGGTGGATCCGGCGAAAACCGTCCTGTTCAACCAGGCACAGGTTCCGGCTCACGCAGAGCTGCAATGGCTGCTCAACGGGACGGCTCGAATGGGCTGGCTCAACCGCATGACCCAGTGGAAGGACAAGGCGGGCAAGAACCGCGAAGGCCAGTCGATTGCCCTGTTCACCTACCCCGTGCTGCAGGCTGCAGACGTGCTGCTCTACCAGGCTACGCATGTGCCGGTAGGCGAAGACCAGAAACAGCACCTGGAGCTTGCCCGCGACATCGCGCAGAAATTCAACACTGATTTCTGTGCAGAGGACGCGCCGCTGTTCACCCTGCCCGATCCCTATATCCCGCCCGCCGCTGCCCGCATCATGAGCCTGCGCGATGGCACGGCGAAGATGAGCAAGTCCGATCCGTCCGAGATGAGCCGTATCAGCCTCACCGACGATGCCGATACGATCATCAAGAAGGTCAAGAAGGCGAAGACCGATCCTGAGCCTCTGCCAAGCGAGGCGAAGGGGCTGGAGGGCCGCGCAGAGGCGCAAAACCTCGTCGGTATCTTCAGCGCATTGACCGGCAAAACCGTCGACCAAGTGCTCGCCGATCACGGTGGGCATGGGTTCGGCGCGTTCAAGCCTGCTTTGGGCGAGGTGCTCGTGGAAACGCTGGCGCCTGTCAATGCCCGCTTCGTGGAACTGAAGGACGACCGGGAAACGCTCGACGCGATCCTCGCTCGCGGCGCTGCGCAGGCGCGGGAACACGGCCTGCCGACGCTCGACAAGGCGTACAAGGCATTGGGCCTCTTGCGCGGCTAATCGCCTTCTGGATGCGTTCAAACGCGGTTCAGACCAATGCTTTACAGTCGGGGCGCTCAGTGACAGATTGACGTTTGAGGTCGGATCCTGCCGTGCGGGATCATGCGAGGGGACTGCATGACTTCACTGGTGGACACTTTTGCTGCGTGATCAATCAATAGGGTACGTTATGACACAACCTCTCAAGACCACCGCTGCGCGGCTCGCGTTGCCACTGCTGCTTGCAGCGGGGCTTTCTGCCTGCGCACCTTCGTTCAAGGCCGACGTTTCGCGCTTTGCGACCACGCTTCCCGCGCCTCAGGGTCAGACTTTCGCCGTCGTGGCGGAGGATCCGCAGCTCGCAGGAGGTCTGGAATTCGGGCTTTACGCAGATCTGGTCGCGGAAGAGATGGCACGCCTCGGCTATAGCGAAGCTGCATCGCCGTCCGACGCGAACCTTCTGGTTCGTTTCGATTACGGGGTCGATAACGGGCGAGAACGCATTCGCTCGACCGGTATTGGTGCGGCAGGATTTTACGACCCGTTCTTCGGCCCGTGGGGCCGGGGCTATGGCTTCCGCCGCGGCTTCGCTTTCGGGTTCCATGACCCGTTCCTCGCCGGACCGCAGGTCCGCAGCTACACGGTCTATGTCAGCGATATCGATCTGAAGATCGATTCGACGGAAACGGGAGAGCGCTTGTTCGAGGGTCAGGCGCAGGCCGCCTCCAGGTCGAACCGATTGCAGAGCCTTGTGCCGAACCTGGTAGAAGCCTTGTTCACTGATTTCCCTGGCAATTCGGGTGAAACCCTGCGGATCACTATCAAGGAAGACGAAAAGACCGTGCGCCAGGTCGATTAATCGGCTAGGTTGCAATTGTTACAACCCTTGGACGGGAACGAAAGGGCGGCGCAAGGGATCAGCGTCGCCCTTTTTGATTCCGGGATTATTCAGCCAGCACGGTCAACAATCCTGTAATGCGCCGCTACATCTGCCTCAGCAGCATTCTCTTCGCCGTATTTCCTGCAGCTGCTTCTGCCTGCGCGGTCTTTATCGAACCCGCGGCACGGATCGAGCAGGGGCTCGCGAGCGGTACCATTCAGGCGGTCGCGGCGGTCCAAATCATCGATGCGCGGCATATTCGAGAACCGGAAGGCGACACCCACCCCTGGATCGCCACCGCCAAGATCACGGAAATCTTGCAGGGCTCGGGCCTGCCGGAATCGATCCAGTTCGAGCGCGGCTGGGGATCAGCGGCATGCGAGTGGAACCTGCCATCGCTACCCGAAAAGGGCGATCGATGGGTGTTGTATTTCTGGAAAGACAGGCTTGGGCGTTTCCGGCCATGGCTCGAACTGACTGCCGCGGAAGCGCGCGCGTTCGATCCCGGCTTCCTCACGCGATGATCTAAAGCCTGGCGTGCCCGCCAGTCGATCCGAAGCCGCCTGCCCCGCGCTCCGTCGCGCCGAGTTCCTCGACTTCATTCCAGCTCGCCTGAGTAACGGGTGCGAGGACCAGCTGCGCGACGCGGTCGCCGCGCGCTATCACGAATGGGTCGGTGCCATGATTGATCAGCAGCACTTTCAATTCGCCGCGATAATCGCTGTCGATCGTACCGGGCGTATTCGGAACGGTGATGCCGTGCTTGAACGCCAGACCGGAGCGGGGGCGGACCTGAATTTCGTAGCCGGGCGGGATAGCCACAGCGAGCCCGGTGGCAACCGCATGCCGCATTCCAGGATCCAGAGTAACATCCTCTGCGGAAACAATATCCATGCCTGCGGCGCCGTCAGTCGCATAGGCCGGCAGATCGAGGCCTTCGCCATGCGGCAGGCGTTTGACTTCTACCGGGATGGACACGCTTGTCTGGTCGCCTTCGGCACCGACGTGGCGCACGCTCATTCCGCCGCCTCGGCCTTAAACGAAGCGGCGATGCGCTCGACCAAGGCCATCGCGACGGCGCTTTTCGGCATTTCGTCAAGGCTTTCCACCCCATTGGCGCTGACGATGTGGACGCGGTTGTCGTCGCCGCCCATGACGTCTCCCGAAACATCGTTCGCGACGATCCAGTCGGCAGCCTTGCGTTTACGTTTCGCCTTGGCGTTGGCCAGCACATCGTCGGTTTCAGCAGCAAAGCCGACGACCAGCTCGGGCCGGTTCTTGCCGCTCGCAACATTGGTGAGGATGTCCGGGTTCTCGGTCAGCATCAGTGCTGGCGGCGCTGATCCGCGCTTTTTGATCTTGGCTCCGATATATTCTTTCGGCCGCCAATCGGCGACGGCTGCAACCATCACCGCTGCATCGGCAGGCAGAGCCTGCTTGACCGCCTTGTTCATGTCTTCCGCGCTTTCGACGTCAATCCGGTCGACGCCCGCAGGAGTCTTCAGCGAGACTGGTCCTGCGACCAGTGTCACCTTCGCCCCGAGCGCCGCTGCGGCTGCGGCGATGGCAAAGCCCTGTTTCCCGCTGGAACGGTTGGCGAGGTAACGCACCGGATCGAGCGCTTCCCATGTCGGACCAGCAGTGACAAGCACATGCCGTCCATCAAGCGGCCTGTAACCTGCATCGATATCGAAACCTTGACCGCCAAGCGCATCGTCTTCGACAATTTCGATCTCGCCGGTTGCGGCAGGCGCAGCGCCTTCGATCCGCTCAGGTGCGGCTTTACGGTCGTCGACTTCGTGATTGATTGCGCTGAGATCGATCGGCGGGGCAGCGCCGGCCGCGCCTTTCTTGGCCAGCAATGGCCCGCCGAGATCGGGGTTGAATTCCGGGGCTTCCTCCTCGGTGAGATCGGCGAGCTCTTCTTCGCTCAGCTCTTCCTCGCCGAATTCGCCATCGATCTGCTCATCGAGTTCGGCATATTCTGCCTCCAGATCTTCATGCGAGCGCTTAGCGGTGGAGCGCGGGATGATCCGCGCAAGCAGGCCGCCGAGACCGCTCAGAGCGCCCTCGTCCTCTTCCGGTTCAAGCGCCTCGACTTCGAATTCTTCGTCGCCGGCTTCGTCCTGCTGGTCGTTGGCCGGAATTGGTGCAGGCTGTTCGTCTTCGACTTCGATGCCGAAATGGGCCGCAATCTCGCGCCAGATCGCGCCCGGTTCGGGCAAACGGCCATACCCGAATTCGCCGCATGCCATCTGGCCTTCGTCGGGATGCAGGACGTTCACACCCGCCTGCCCGAGCAGATCGAGATTGCGCTGCGTTGCTTCGTGCTCCCACATCCGCACATTCATTGCGGGCACAGCCATCACGGGCTTGTCCGTCGCCAAGATCAGCGTGGTCGCAAGATCATCGGCGATCCCGGCGGCCATTTTGGCCATCAGATCAGCGGTTGCCGGGCACACAACCACAAGGTCTGCCTCCCGGCTCAGCTGGATATGGCCCATCTCCGCCTCGTTCTTGAGGTCGAAGAGGTTAGTATAGACCTGGTTTTCGCTGAGCGCGGCGAGCGACATGGGCGTGACAAATTGCTGTCCGCCCTTGGTCACAACGCAAGTGACGTCGCCGCCGCCCTTGCGGATAAGCCGCACGAGCTCGCACGATTTGTAGGCTGCGATCCCGCCGCCCACGACCAGCAGCACTTTCGGTGAGGCCTTGCTCACTTCACAGCTCCGCGAATGCTCAAGTCGAAAAGGCCGTCCCAGCCGATCATGCGCGTGTACGTCTCCATTTTGCCGGAATGGTGCCGGCCAATTACGCGCAGCAGCCTAGCCGGGCATCCTTGTCCAGCCAAGAGCATACGCAAACTCGCACAATGCCATGGTACACAATGGTTAAAATTTGCCTGAACCATAGCGGTTTTCACGCTCAGCCGGTGCACGCTTAGCCCAGCCATCCCATGCTTACCGCGCCCCACATCGCGCCAGCGCCCGCGATCAGCGCGAGGAGATAGCCGAAGCGGGAGCCGCCGGTCCGCTCCTTGCGATCGGTAAGCAGCCTGATTTCCGGGAGTGGCGGAGGTTCGGGCGCGCCGCCTTTGGGCGGGAATTGTTCTTCGAGCCGGCGAATCAGGCCAGGCAAGCGAAACAGCGTTTCGGTGTCTTCCTTGATCCGATCCGCAACCGCCGCTTCAGGACCCAGCTCGTCGCGGATCCAGCTGCGTACATAGGGCGCGGCGGTGTCCCACATATTGATGTCGGGGTTGAGCTGGGTCGCGATGCCTTCGACCATCACCATGGTTTTCTGCAGCAGCAGCAGATGCGGCTGCGTCTGCATGTCGAAATCGCGGGTGATCGCGAATAACCCGTCGAGCATCTGGCCGACGCTCAATTCCTTGACCGGTTTACCGCGCATCGGCTCACCTACCGCACGCAGCGCAGTCGCGAATTCGCCAACAGAATGATAGCTGGGCACATACTGCGCTTCGAAATGGATCTCGGCGACGCGTTTGTAATTGCCGGTGGTGAGCCCGTAGAGGATTTCCGCAAGCCATTGCCGCGCACGCCGATCGATCCGGCCCATGATCCCGAAATCGATCGCCACGATGGTGCCATCGTCTTCCACGAACAGATTGCCCTGGTGCATGTCGGCGTGGAAGAACCCGGCGCTTATCGCCTGTGTCAGAAAGCTTATGACGAGTTTCTCTGCAATCGCATTGAGATCATGGCCGCGCGCGATCAGTTCATCGCGATTGGAGATCTTGACCCCGTCCACCCATTCGACCGTCAGCACCCGGCCATTGGTGCGGTCCCAGTCGATCGCCGGGATACGGTAACCACCGATACCCGCCATGGCTTCGGTCAGCTCGGACGCGGAGGCTGCCTCTCGCCGCAGATCCAGTTCCGAATTGGTCCAGCGTTTGAAATTGGCGATGGTCAAACGCGGCCGGAGGCGCGCCGCTTCGCTGCCCATTTCCTCGACATGCGCAGCCGCCCATTCGTAGGTCTGGATATCGCGCGCAAATTTCTCACGAATGCCCGGACGCAGCACCTTGATCGCGACGCTGCCTCCCTCGGTGGTCGTGCCCTTATGGACCTGAGCGATCGATGCTGCACCCACCGGAACGGGATCGACCTCCGCAAATAACGTTTCGAGCGGTTGGTCGAAGCTTGCCTCGATCGAGGCCTTGATCTCTGCAAATGGGACGGGCGGCAGGCTGTCTTGCAGACTGAGCAGGTTCTCGGCAGCCTCTTCGCCGACCAGATCGGGCCGGGTTGCGAGCGATTGGCCCAGCTTGATCGCCGCCGGGCCGATCGCGCGAAACGCCTCGCCATAATCGCGAGTGCCGTTCTTGCTCGTGAATGTCGTCCAGCGCGCCAGTTTCACCAGGCGTTTGAGCTGCGTCGGGGCGTTCGGATCGTCCTCGATACCCACCAGCGCGCGGCGGCGCGCCAGTGTGACGCCCCAACGGGCCAGGCGAGAGAGATGAGTGGCGGGAGAGGTCATGGATGTAGTGCGGTTGAAGCCGGGAACGGTTCCAGTCTTCCGCCCCTCAAATTTTCCAGCCAGAATGGATCGCGACCGCCCCGCCCAGAATCGGCTCGACACGTGTGTTCGCAAAACCTGCCGCGCGGATCATGCTTTCGAATTCCGGCATAGACGGAAATTTGCGGATCGACTCGACCAGATAGCGGTACGAATCGGCATCGCCTGCAATCGCCTGCCCCATCCGCGGCAGCAACTTGTCCGAATAGACATCGTAGATTTCCTTGAACCCGGACCATTCGGTGGTCGAAAATTCCATGCAGTAAAAACGCCCTCCGGGCCGAAGCACCCGGTGCGCTTCGGCCAGCGCCTTGTCCTTGAAGGTCACATTGCGAATGCCGAACACGATTGTGTACGCATCGAAACTGTTCGATGCGAAGCTGATGTCTTCGGCGTTTTGGCACGTGAAGACGAGGCTTCCTGTTTCTTCACTTTCCGCGCGGTCCATCGCGCGCTCTGCGCCAACATCCAGCATGTCCTGATTGATATCGGCGACGGTAATATCAGCCCCGCGATCCGCCATGCGAAACGCGATGTCTCCCGTTCCGCCCGCCATGTCCAGGATCTGCTCACCGGGCTGCGGCTTCACGCGTTTGACGAAGCGGTCCTTCCAGCCGCGATGCATCCCGATCGACATGGCATCGTTCATGATATCGTATTTGCGTGCGACGCTGCTGAACACCTCGCCGACACGCCGGGTCTTTTCCTGCGGAGTGACGTCTTCGTAACCGAAGGAGACTGTTTCTTCTGATGTTTCGCTCATGCGATGTGCCCTAGATGGAATTGCCGGTTCGGCAAAGGGTGTTAGAGGGAAAGAGATGCCCGAACTACCCGAAGTCGAAACCACGGTGCGCGGCCTGGCGCGTTTTCTGGATGGCGAGCGAATAACCCGCGTCCAATTGAACAGGCCCGACCTGCGTCGACCCTTCCCGCCCGAACTCGTACAAGTGATGACCGGGGCGCGGGTCACACAGCTTTCGCGCCGGGCAAAGTACGGGCTGCTCCATCTCGACCGCGGATCGGCGATGATCTTCCACCTCGGCATGAGCGGGCGCTGGAGGATCGACCCGGAAGAGCCCGACACGCACGATCATCTTGTACTGGAAACCGAAGGACACCGGTTCGCCTTGTGCGATCCGCGCCGCTTCGGGTCGGTCGATCTCGTCGCGGCCCATGCTCTCGACGCGTGGCCGCAATTCGCTGCGCTCGGGCCTGAGCCACTGGGCCCCGGATTGACGCCAGAGCATTTGCAGAGCGCGCTGAAAGAAAAGGTCCAGAGCATCAAGCTGTGCCTGCTCGACCAGCGGATCGTGGCCGGGCTTGGCAATATTTATGTGTGCGAAGCGCTTTGGCGGGCGGGTATCCATCCGCGCAAGGCCGGAGGCAAGGTGACGAAGCCTCAACTCGCCCGGCTTGTACCGGCCATAAGGGATGTGCTGGAAACCTCGATCAGGGATGGCGGATCATCGCTGAGAGATTACGCGCAGCCCGATGGGGAGCTGGGCTATTTCGCAACGCGTTTCGATGCGTATGGCCGGACGGACCAGCCATGCCGGCGCGCCGATGGAGGTATGATCCGCCGCATAGCCCAAGGCGGGCGCAGCACGTGGTACTGCGCGAAGTGCCAGAGATAAGCGAATCCTTGACCTTCGCACCCCTTCGCCTTATGTCGCGCGCTTTCCGGCAGTTGGGGCGAATCCTCTGCGCCGATTTTTCGAGCATTACCGATTTAGACATTCGGTCGCCCCGTGGCGGCCTTCACAGAACGCGAGACAGACAAGAATATGGCCAATTCGCCGCAAGCCCGTAAGCGCATCCGCCGCAATGCAAGCCGGACGGAAGTCAACACCGCCCGCATGAGCCGCATTCGTGGTTTCGTGAAGAAGGTTGAAGCTGCCTGTGAGGCAGGCGACAAGAAAGCGGCCGCCGAAGCGCTCAAGGCTGCTCAGCCAGAAATGGCCCGCGGTGTCGCTCGCGGCGTGATGCACAAGAACACGGTCGCGCGGAAGATGTCGCGCCTTTCAAAGCGCGTCGCTGCGCTCTGATTCGCTTTTCGCGGATGGCGATTCGCCGTTTGCGATACGCAAAATTACGTTAGGTAAGGTCTTGGGGCCGCGCTGAATTGGCGCGGCCCTTTTCGTTTATGACGAATGTGACAGAAGTCGCCCGGGCTAAGCCACGGAATCCCCGCGATTCGCATTGTGGAAAACACGATTCTCCAGCGAAATCAGTAACTTCAACGCAGCTCTGCGGGATAGCACTGAGTCAACCGGAATATTTCAGTTTTTTTAAAATTCAGCGCTTGCACTGAGGGCCGATGCGCTCTTTATTCATCACTCACCCGGGTCGGGACAGCTCGGGTTTTAACAATCTGGTCGATAGGGGGGATCCTGAAAACTGCGGTTTTCGGGGACGGGTGAGCTTTACCTATCGCGTGGTGAAAATGCACTCCGGATGCGGCTCCGGAGACGGGAAAGTATTGGGGAAGCGAAAGTGCATAATACCGATAAGGCGCGGGCCACGCGTCGGAAAGCAGACGATGATTTGATGGAAGATGCCGAAGCCGTAAACCTCGCTGCAGATTGGGCCGATATCAGCCAGGGTCTTCGTAAGGATCTGGGTCACCAATTGCACAGCCAGTGGATCAAGCCGATCCAAGTCGGCGTCATCGACAAGGAAACCGGAGTTCTCGATCTTTTCCTTCCGACCGAATTCTCGGCAAATTGGGTCAAGGATCGCTTCCACGACCGCCTCCAGCTGGCATGGAAGATTGCGCGCAGCGAAGTGCGCACCATCAACATTCAGGTTCATCCTGGCCGTCGACAATTGCCCGAACTCAGGCTCGACAACAGCCGCCGTCCTGCGAATGACGGTGCCAGCGCGATTGCCGTAGCCGCAGGCACGATCGGCGATGCCGGGTTCACAAGCTCGGTCGGTCTCGATCCATCCTTGACCTTTGCCGCGTTCGTGACCGGGGAGGCCAATGTGCTCGCCTGCAATGCAGCGCAGCGCATGGCCGCGACCGAACAGCCGCAGTTCTCGCCGCTCTATCTCAAGGCCGCTACCGGTCAGGGAAAAACGCACCTGCTCCACGCGATCGGTCACGCCTTCCTTCAGGCGCATCCGCGTGCACGCATTTTCTACTGCAGCGCAGAGCGGTTCATGGTCGAGTTCGTCCAGGCGCTCAAAGCCAACCAGATGATGGAATTCAAGGCGCGCCTGCGCAGCTTCGATCTGCTGCTCGTGGATGATATCCAGTTCATCATCGGCAAAGCGAGCGCTCAGGAAGAATTGCTCTACACGATCGACGCGCTGCTGGCCGAAGGCAAGCGGCTGGTCTTCGCCGCCGACCGCGCACCGCAGGCCCTGGACGGGGTGGAACCGCGCCTGCTTTCGCGGCTTTCGATGGGCCTGGTCGCCGATATCCAGGCCGCCGATATCGAGCTGCGCAAGAAGATCCTTGAATCCAAGCTGTCGCGATTCGCGCCGCTTTCAGTGCCGGATGACGTGCTCGATTTCCTTGCCCGCACGATCACTCGCAACGTGCGGGAGCTGTGCGGCGGGCTGAACAAGCTGATCGCCTATGCACAGCTGACAGGGCAGGAAGTCTCGCTCAATCTTGCCGAGGAACAGCTCACCGATATCCTGTCGGCCAATCGCCGCCGGATCACGATCGACGAGATCCAGCGCACGGTCTGCCAGTTCTACCGGATCGACCGCAGCGAAATGTCGTCGAAGCGCCGCGCACGCGCGGTCGTGCGTCCGCGGCAGGTTGCGATGTACCTTTCGAAAGTGCTGACACCGCGCTCTTATCCAGAGATCGGGCGCAAATTCGGCGGACGCGACCATTCGACGGTTATCCACGCCGTCCGGCTGATCGAAGACCTGCGCCAGCGCGACGCCGATATGGACGGCGATGTACGCAGCCTTCTGCGCCAGCTTGAAAGCTAAGCTCCACAGGGCACCCACAACTTGCGAACCGTTTGTCGACAGGGCCATCAACAGCCCTGTCGACAGGCTGTGCACAGGCTGTAAACAGCTTCTCCATGAGCTTATCACCAGCCAGACTGGACCGGTTCGCCCGCCATATTGTCCTGCCTGAAATCGGCGGAGCGGGTCAGGTCGCGCTCGCGAGCAAGCATGTCGCGGTGATCGGCCTCGGCGGCATCGGTTCGCCTGCGTTGCAATATCTTGCAGCGAGCGGCATCGGGCGCTTCACGCTGGTCGATGACGACGTTGTCGAAGGCAGCAATCTTCAACGCCAGACGATCTTTACGAACCGCGACGTCGGCCATGGCAAGGCCACGAGCGCGCGTCGCTGGCTCGCCAATTTCGATGATGCACTCGACGCGTCGATATCGGATTCACGCATCTCGTCTGAAAACGCAGGTGAGCTGATCGCGGGCGCAGATCTCGTGCTCGACGGCACGGACAATTTCGCGACCCGGCTCGCCGTTTCGGATGCCTGCGTCGCTGAACGCACCCCGCTTCTTTCGGCCGCCGTTGGCCGTTTCCAGGGGCAGGTCGGTGCATTCGCCGGGCATCTGGCTGACGAGCCGTGCTACCGCTGTTTTGTCGGCGATGCGTTCGATGCCGAGGACTGCGACACCTGCGCCGAAGACGGCATGCTCGGCGCGATGGCCGGTTGGGCGGGAAGTTTTGCCGCTTTGCAGGCGGTGCGCGCTTTGCTGAACGGTGTGAGCGCCCTTGGCGATCCGCAATATGGCAAACTGCACATTCTGGATGGGCTCAAACCTGGGCTCAGGACGCTCAATCTGTCCAAGGATCCAGCCTGCAAGGGGTGCGGGTAGCAGCGCGGGATTCGCAGCAATGAGTCAGCTCGGCGCATCCGTGGCTCAGGTTGTCCAGCCGCAGCGCTTGCGGCGGAACCAAGCGCGAAGGGTGCGCATTATTCCTTTGAAACAAAAGGAGATTACATCATGGCACTACCCGTCGCCGCATTATCACTCGTAACCCTCGGAGCCGCTGCAGCCTTTGGTGGCAGCCAGTATCTCAAGGCGAAGAAAGCCAAGAAAACCGGCGAATCCGGACCGTTCGCAGACAGCGAAACCGATCCGGTGGGGGTCAAAATGAAATCGCCGTACAAAGACGACGCGGAGCTTCCCGGCACGCGCCAAGAGCGCAAGAACCCGCGGAAAGCGATCAAATCGCCTGCCAAGGCACCTCGCAAGTCGAAGACAGCAGCAGCTTTCGATACTCCAACAGTGTCCGAAAACGCCTGAACGAGGCCATCGCTAACTTAACAATTCCTCGGTCCAGTCGGGTACAAGCCGCCCGGCTGGGCCGTGCCGCGCCTCATGGAAAAGGTGCGTTCCCTCGCTCGGTTCCAGATTGACTTCCAGCGTGTGCGCACCCGACTGGCGAGCTTCCTGGACGAAACCTGCGGCCGGGTAGACCGCGCCGCTCGTACCAATGCTGACGAAGAGATCGCACCTGCCAAGCGCCGTGTAGATGCGTTCCATTTGATACGGCATTTCTCCAAACCACACGACGTCGGGCCGCAGGCTCGGAGCCTGGCATATGGGACATGGAGGGCGCTCGATCATGCGCCCTTCCCACCGGCTGCGCATTCCGCACGCTCCGCACAGGGCGCTTTTTAACTCACCATGCATATGCAGCACCCGGTCCGATCCGCCTCGTTCGTGCAGATCGTCGACATTCTGCGTTACCAACAGCAGCTCGCCGGCGAACTCCCGCTCCAGCCGCGCAATCGCAACATGAGCGGCATTCGGTTCGACCTTTGACAGCGCCTCGCGCCGCATGTCGTAGAAACTCAGCACGAGATCAGGATCGCGCGCGAACCCCTCCGGCGTCGCGACATCCTCGACCTTGTGCTGTTCCCACAGCCCTCCCGCCGAACGAAAGGTGTCAATGCCGCTTTCAGCGGAAATTCCGGCCCCGGTAAGGATGACGATGCGTGCGATCTCTGCCATGATCGCATAAGAAGCACGGCAATCGGTTAGGGATCAATGGCACAGTTTGGCATTATCGGACACAAGGGTCGCATGGGCCGCGCAATTATCGATGCTATCGAGGAAGCGGGTCACGAATTTTGCGTCGGCGTCGATCTCGGCGGTGATCCCGCGCCGCTGCTTGGCCAGTGCGATGTGGTGGTCGACTTTTCCTCACCAGAAGCGCTGGAACAGAACCTCCGATCGGCGAAGCTGGCGGGAATACCAATCCTGATCGGGACAACCGGGTTGGAGGAAAAGCACTTCGTGCTGCTGTCGGCGGCGTCCGAAACCATCCCCGTCTTGCAAACGGGGAACACGTCATTGGGCGTAACTCTGCTTGCCCATCTGGTGCGGGAAGCTTCGGCCAAGCTGGGTGCCGAGTGGGATATCGAGATCCTGGAAATGCATCACCGCATGAAGGTCGATGCGCCGTCGGGCACGGCAAAGCTGCTTGGCGAAGCGGCCGCAGATGCGCGCGGGATCGATCTGCCCGACAACATGGAAAGCGGGCGCCATGGGCAGACCGGCGAACGGCGTGAAGGGGCGATCGGCTTCGCCACCCTACGCGGCGGAACCGTTGCGGGCGAGCATTCGGTCATCTTTGCGGGCAAGGAGGAACGCCTTACCCTTTCGCACACTGCCGAGGATCGCAGCATCTTTGCGCGCGGCGCCGTGCGCGGTGCCGAATGGCTGATCGGCAAAGCTCCGGGCCGCTATTCCATGAACGACGTACTCGGTTTGGGCTGACCGGCAGAGCAGCCATGACCAAGGACCAGATTTTCGAATTCTTCCGCCGTCTCGCGGAGGACAATCCCGAACCCGAGACCGAACTGGAATACGGCAACGCCTATCAACTCGTCGTTGCGGTCGCTTTGTCTGCGCAGGCAACCGATGTCGGTGTCAACAAAGCGACACGGCCGCTGTTTGCCAAGGTGGCGACTCCGCAGCAGATGGTCGATCTGGGGCTTGAGGGACTGATCGAGCATATCAAGACAATCGGTCTGTTTAACTCGAAGGCGAAAAACGTCATCGCGCTCTCTCACCTCCTGATCGACGAGTATGGCGGCGAGGTGCCGGACACTCGCGAAGACCTCGTGCGGCTGCCAGGAGTGGGCCGCAAGACGGCCAATGTCGTGCTCAACTGCTGGTTCAAGCAGGAGACTTTTGCAGTCGATACGCACATCCTGCGCGTCGGCAATCGCACCGGCCTCGCCAAAGGCAAGACACCGGAGCAGGTCGAGGCGAAGCTGGAAAAGCGCGTGCCGCAGCCCTTCCGTCTCCACGCGCATCACTGGCTGATCCTGCACGGCCGTTATATCTGCAAGGCGCGCACTCCGGAATGCTGGCGCTGTCCGGTTGTCGACCTGTGCAGCTTCCGCAAGAAGGTGCTGGAGAAGCCGAAGGGGCGCTAGGCTGGTCTAAGGCGGTGTTCAG
The DNA here is from genome assembly GCF_019204025.1 of Erythrobacter ani. Classification (GTDB taxonomy): domain Bacteria; phylum Pseudomonadota; class Alphaproteobacteria; order Sphingomonadales; family Sphingomonadaceae; genus Erythrobacter; species Erythrobacter ani. The sequence goes on along the minus strand of NZ_JAGSPB010000002.1, from coordinate 61,956 downwards.
CTTGCGAGGCGCTTACTGCGAGGGCAGCGAGAGGAGACGTGTCATGTTCCGATATCCATTCGTAATCGCCGGCGCAGCGGCAATCGCGGCCTGCGCTCCCGTCGAACAGGGCCAACGCGCCGACCCCGCGCTCGCCGGACCACCTGTTAAAGTGTTGGGCGAGGCGGAAAACTGTATCCAGCGCTCGCAGATCAGGAACACGCGGGTGCGCAGCGATCAGGTGATCGATTTCGAAATGCGCGGCGGACGCGTCTTCAGAAGCGTGCTCCCGAGAAGTTGCCCGCGGCTCGGTTTCGAAGAGGCGTTCACATATACGACCTCGATCAACCAGATCTGTAATACCGAGATCATCTACGTACTCGAACAGATCGGCGGCGGCGCACCCCGGCGCGGAGCGGGATGCGGGCTCGGCGAGTTCGTGCCGGTCGAATACGTCGAAGAGGATAGCTAGAGCAGTTCCAACTCTATAGAATTGCTCGACTCTGGGGATCCGCGCGGGGTCGTCAGTCGATCCGTCCGCGACTGTGTTCGAAGTTAAGTTGATCCAAAAATCGCCCTGCAAAAAACAGGGAATGCCAGTGCAGGCGACCGCTCTGAGGCCAGCTCTTATACTCTTCCTGCAGTTTGGGATCGTTACCCAACGACAGGCTAAGGGAATTGGTCAAGCCGCTAATCCTGGTGTCGTCGGCATTTTCTATGTCTACATGGTGAGCGAACTGGTTCCTGATCTTTATGAAGATTTTTAGTTCTTTACGGAATTCTGCTGTGATCAGCCCAATCGCCTCGGCGAGATCATATCGCGAGCTCGCCGAGCTAAGGGGACGATTCTCCCCAAAAAGCCTCTCGACCAGTTCTTCGTCCATTGCGGGAAGACGCGCTTTGATAAGAGGCAAGCTATATTTTTCACAGAATGCTGCGCATGTAATCACGACAACTCGATCATCGCCCGGCCCTGACGCATACTTCTGAAGCAAGTCGTACTCGACAACGAAGGCGGGCACTTCGCTCAAACATCGTCCGCCGAGATCATCTCGGCCCGGTCGATCTCGTTCGTCAGCGCCGCCACCGTCGTCGCCACCGCTGCGTCGCCTGATACGTTGGTCGTGGTGCGCATCATGTCCATGATGCGATCGACACCGGCGACGAACGCAATCGTCTCGAGCGGAACGCCGACCGCACCGAATACCAGCGCCATCATGATCAGCCCCGCGCCCGGAATGCCCGCTGCGCCAACGGCTCCCAGTGTGCCGAGGATCGAAATCAGCAGGTAATCGCCCCAGCTCAGGTCGACTCCGAAAATCTGCGCACCGAACAAGGTCGCAAGGCCGAGATACATCGCGGTGCCGTTCATGTTGATCGTCGCGCCGAGCGAGATGACGAAGCTGGCGACCGAATTGCTGATACCGAGATTTCGCTCTGCGCAGCGCAATGTCACGGGCAGCGTCGCGTTGGAGCTTGCCGTCGAATAACTCACAGCCATCGCGTCGACGATGCCGCGGAAGAAATCGATGACCGGGAGACGCGCGATGAACTTGATCATCGAGCCGTAAATCAGACCGATAATGAGGAAACAGCCGAGGTAATTGAGGAAAACGAGCGTACCGAGCGCCTGGAGCGCGTCGAAGCCCAGAGTGCCGGCGACCCATGCCATCAGCGCGAAAACGCCGAAAGGCGTCAGCTCCATCACTATCATCGTGACTTTCTGCATGACGACGCTGCCGCTCTCAAAAATCTTGAGCACAGGCTCGCCGTCTTCCTTGGCCATAAGGATGCCGATCCCGATGAGAAGCGAGAACACGATCAGCGGCAGGACGTTCACGTCCGCCATGACCTGGACCGGGCTTTGCGGGATCATGCCGAGGATCATGTCATTGAACGTCGTTTCGTTAGGCTCGGGCACAGCGCCCATCTGAATGGCGCTGGTGTCCACCCCGGCTCCGGGCGCGACGAACGTGCCGAGCGCAAGGCCGAGCCACACCGCCAGCTGACCGCTCACGACAAACAGCAGTAAAGCACGCCAACCCACGCTGCCGAGTTTCCGCAGGTCGCCGATGCTGGCGACCCCTGCGACCAGGCTGAAAAAGATCAGGGGCACGACCAACATCTTGATGAACGCGATGAAGACGTCGCCGATAATCTTGATACTGGTTGCGTCCGGCCCCCACAGGCGGCCCACGATCACACCGAGGATGAGCGCGCCGATCACCCGCTGCCACAGCGGAATGTTGAACCAGGTTTTCAGCACGTCAGATCCCTTCTTCGAGCGCCAGCGCCCCCAGCGCGGCTCTTGTATAAACCCTGGCTAGCGCATCGAGGTCGGGGATGGCCACCGCCTCGTCGAGCTTATGCATCGTCGCGTTGCACAGCCCGAATTCGATCACCGGGCACACTGCGCGCAGAAACCGCGCATCCGACGTGCCGCCGCTGGTGGACGCCTCAGGCACAATGCCCGTCTCGGCTTCGACCGCCTTTGCCAGCAAGTCGGAGAACGCGCCCGGTTTGGTCAGGAATGGCTCGCCTGAAATCACCGGTCGGGCCGTGCCGCCATGCTTTCCCGCGATCTCGGCGACCTTGCGCGACAGCGAAGCACCCGAATGCCTGTCGTTGAAACGAATCGATATGCGCGCTTTCGCCTTGGCCGGGATCACGTTGTGCGCGCGGTTGGGCACATCGACTTCGGTAATTTCGAGATTGCTCGGCTGAAACCAGTCGGTTCCCTCGTCCAGATGCAAATTGTTCAGGTCGGACAGCATGGCAACCATCGCAGGCAGCGGATTATCGGCCAGGTGCGGATAGGCGACATGACCCTGTGTGCCATCAACCTCGAGCCAGATGTTCACCGAGCCGCGGCGGCCGATCTTCATCATGTCGCCCAACCGGTCGACGCTGGTCGGTTCGCCGACAAGGCACAGATCGGGCTGGATGCCCTCGTCCCGCATGTAATCGATGAGGGCGCGCGTGCCATGCAGGGCAGGGCCTTCTTCATCGCCAGTGATGATGAAACTGATCGTGCCTGCGTCAGCCGGGACGTCCGCAACCGCGGCCACCATGGCAGCGATCGCGCCTTTCATGTCCACCGCGCCGCGACCGTAAAGCAGCTCGCCGCGTTCTTCCGGTTCGAACGGCGCGCTGGTCCAGCCTTCGCCCGGAGGAACGACGTCAAGATGTCCGGCAAATGCAAAATGCCTCGATCCTTCAGGACCTCGGCGTATTGCGAAGAGGTTTTCGACCGGGGCTTCATCGCTGCCTTCCGGCCCCTCGCCGCGCGTGAAGCGATGAACCGCAAAACCGAGCGGTGAGAGCATCGCTTCCAATTCGTCAAACGCCGCGCCTGTGGCCGGGGTCACGCTCGGGGCCGCCATCAGGCGTTTGGCAATCGCTAGAACTTCAGACATTGGTGCAGGGCCTAGCAGGAGAAACTCGTGATGCCCAAGCTCGATCTCGATGCAATCGCGCAAACGAACGCGACCGGTTACCCTGCCCCTTACGACCAGGACGTCGCCGGGAGGCATTACCGCAGGCTGGCGCCCGCCGCCGGGCTCACGATGATGGGAGCGAGCCACGTCGTCCTAAGGCCGGGCGCGTTCTCATCACAGCGGCATTGGCATCGCGGTCAGGACGAATTGGTCGTGATGCTCTCAGGCGAAGCCGTGCTGATCGAAGATGATGGCGAAACCCCGGTCGGTCCAGGAGACTTACTGGCGTGGGCTGCAGGGGTGGAGAATGGTCATCGCCTGCACAATCGCAGCGAGAACGACTGCGTGTACGTCGCCATCAGTGCAGGCGACCGTTCGGCTGACGGCGGAGAATATCCCGACATCGACATGGTTTTCAACGCGGATGGCTATTTTCGCAGGGACGGCACACCCTATGACACGGAACGACTGCCCTAATTGCGCTCAGGTTCGGGAAGTGGACCGGGCGCAAACGCGCTCTCCAGCAATTCGGCAATCCGGATGCCGGCCTGCTGAACACGGCGCCGAGCGATCGGTACGCCGCGCACAATGTCTTCCTGGCTAAGAGCGGTTTTTTCGGGAAGGTCCGCCGAGCAGACATCTTCGGTGTCGAAGGCTGTCGGATAGACAAAGCTGCGACTGATCGACCAGCTCTCCCTGCCCCAATCCGCAGCATCGCCCCCGCCCAGATCGGCGCGCTCAGCCGGCGAATATCGGCGTACGATCGGGCGCTCCCCGCTCGTGATGGCACGCTCAGCCAGAGGGCCATCCCAGATCCAATGCAGGTTGAGTCCGGGCACAATGCCGTAATCGGTTTCGCGATCGTTGCCGCCGCGATCGTTCCTGTCGCCCGAATGGAGCGGCATGTGCACATCGCCGGCGAAATGCACCATGAATGCAAGCGCCTCCAGCCGGATATGATCAGGCAGGGTCTCATCGGCCAGGATGCGATGGCTGCGCTCTACCTGTGCCGTCACGCAATTGCCCCCGGGACAATTGGAGCCAGCATCATAGGCCTCGCAAATGGGCGCGGTGCGGTAATGCCAGGCTGCGGTATATCCCCAGCGCCAGCGAGTGCGCCGCACGCAATCGGGCCAAACGCTAGCGTCTTCAATCGTACCAAGTTCGCATTCGGGTGTCCCGAGCAATGCCTGCGCGCGCATGAGCTGGCGAATTTTCGCGCGGGTCTCCGCAGAGACATTGGCTTCGGCAATTTCGGCGGTCTTGCGGTGGGCAAAGAAGCCCCAGGCATGAGCAGGTGCGGGAAAACCTAGGATGAGCGCGCATACGCTCGCGAGAACTACTGCGCTCCAACGCTTTCGTATTGCTCGATGACCCATTGTTCGTCCTCTGCCGCAGAGATCCATTCCTGTGTCCAGGCGTGCTCCCAGATCGCTTCCATATAGCTTTGTGCAAAGCCGGGTACACCAATCCCGTAGGTGATGAACCGGGAAACGACCGGCGCGAAGAAGATATCCGCCGCACCATACGTCCCGAACAGAAACGGGCCTGCGCTGCCATGGCGCGCACGCGCTTCTGCCCAAAGCTGGAGGATGCGCACGATATCCGCCCTGGTCTGGTCGGAAACCGTTTTCAGCTCCACCCGGCGGCGCACATTCATCGGCATTTCGGTTCGCAGCGATGCATAGGACGAGTGCATCTCCGCCACCATCGCGCGGGCCATGCCGCGCGGCGCGTCATCCTTTGGCCAGAACCGGTCGCGGCCTACCTTGTCGCCAAGATATTCCAGAATGGCGAGACTGTCCCAGATCACGGTTTCGTCATCCCATAGGATCGGGACCTTGCCGTGCGACGGGGCCATATCGCCCATTTGCTGCTTCGTTTTCTCCCAGTGCTCGCCTAGAATCGGCACCGTGATTTCCTCGAAATGCAGGCCCGATTGCTTAGCCGCCAGCCATCCGCGCATCGACCAGCTCGAATAATTCTTGTTGCCGATAATGAGCTTCATGTGCGTGCTCCCGCGTTGCTGGTAGGTCCTCGTTTGCCTGCCGTAGATATTCAGTCTTTCGCTGTCGAGGCTGAACAAGTTACTGTTGCAGGCAATATCACATGGAGAAACCGCAATGAACCTTCCGCCATTTCACCTTGCCTTTCCCGTCGACGATTTGGTTCAGGCGCGGACGTTTTACGGCGAATTACTGGGATGCGCAGAGGGGCGCAGCAGCGATGAGTGGATCGATTTCGATTTCCACGGGCACCAGATCGTCGCCCATCTGTCGAGAAACGCGGGCGATCGCACGAGCAATCCGGTCGACGGCCACGACGTGCCCGTCCCGCATTTCGGACTGGTGATGACGATGGATGATTGGCAGACTCTCGCCGACAAGCTGACAGCCGCCGACACAGAATTCGTGATCGAGCCGACAGTGCGTTTCGAAGGCAAGCCCGGCGAGCAGGCGACGATGTTCCTGCGCGACCCGTCAGGCAACGCGCTGGAGTTCAAGGCGTTCGCGGATATAGGGCAGCTGTTTGCGACTTAGGCTGAGGCGACGTCTGCTCGAAAATCAGCCGGGATCGGACAATTCGTGCAGACCCGGTCGTCGCAGAGTCGGCAGAGATAGCAGCGCTGTTCATCGGACGGGTCGAGCGACGACAACATTTTGCGGAGCAATCCCGTAAGTTGTTCGCATTCTGCTGTTGAGAGAGGTTCGATGACCTGTGCGATTGCGGCAAGCCGACCTTTCAAGAAAGCTTCGCGGGCCTGTTCACCCTGCGGAGTAAGGTGGAGGCTGATCGATCGTCGGTCCTTCAAATCGGGCCGTCTCTCGACGAGGTTATCGCGCACGAGCCGATCGACAAGACGCACCGTGCCCGGGTGAGAAAGTCCAAGAATGCGCCTCAGGCGGTCGTTCGATGGGCCGAAGCCATACCCTATCACCACGAGCGCCGCAGGCGTTTCACCGGCGTGCCTCACGACATCGCGCGCCGTCTGTTCAATCGCATCGGCGACCATGACGCCGACAACGCCTAGCAGGTTTGCAGTCCGTTCAATCATGAATGCGCAATATGTGTGCGGCGCACGTTTTTCAACTTGACGTTATGTGCGCAGCGCACATAATTGCTGGAGATGATCGAATCGACGATCTTTTGACACGCAAACGAGGGCAGCCATGAACCAGTCCGAATTGAGCGCCGAGCACCGGGACTTTTACAAGCGCTTCAAATCCTTCTGGGCGGACCCGTCAGGCGAGCGCGTGGCCGAAATCATATCACCTGACGCGACCATTCACTTTTCCGGCCAGGGCACATTCTCAGGCGCCGAATACATCCACGCCATGCAAGGAACGCTGGACAGCTTCGAAGGTCTGGAAGTGACGCCGTTGGACTGTGCCGGCAACGACGATCTGCTCTACATTCATTGGAAAACTGCAGCGATCATTTCCGGAGAACGCCGGGAGTATGTCGGGGTCGATCGCTTCCGCATCAAAAACGGCATGGCGGTGGAGGAATATGTGATCTTCGATACAGCAGTGCTCGCGCTTTAAGAGAACCACCCCTCACCCAAAGCATCTGCAACCAATGCCGCCCGTAACGCATCGATCCCCATCCCCTTCTCCGCGCTGGTGAGGTGCAGTTCGGGATAGGCGGCGGGGTGCTTGCGGGATTCCTCCGCCACCTTGCCCGCCACTTGTTCGAGCGCGCTCGCCTTGATCTTGTCGGTTTTGGTCAGGACGATCCGGTATCCCACCGCGGCCTCGTCCAGCATGGTCATCATCTCGCGGTCCACGTCCTTCAACCCGTGGCGGCTGTCCACCAACACCAGATTGCGCGCCAGAACCTGCCGTCCGCGCAAATAGCTGCGCACCAGCTTTTTCCATTTGTCGACAACCGATACGGGCGCCTTGGCAAAACCGTAGCCCGGCATGTCAACCAGCCGGATTTGCGTGGGATCGCCAACCTCGAAATAGTTGAGCTCCTGCGTCCGGCCCGGCGTCACCGATGCGCGCGCGATGGATCTGCGCATCGTGAGGGCATTCAGCAGCGACGACTTGCCGACATTGCTCCGTCCGCAAAACGCGATTTCCGGGACGGTTGGTTCGGGCAGGAATTTGAGCTGCGGTGCGGACAACAGAAAATCCACACGTCCCGAAAAAAGGCGCGCAGCCTGCTTTTCGCGGCGCTGTCGTGCGCGTTCTTCGATTTCCGCGTTGGAGAGTTCGGCCTCGCTCACGCCTTGCTCTTTTCTTCCTTGGCCTTCTTCTTCTCCAGCTCAGCCTTGTCCTTTGCCGCCTGCGCTTTCAACTGCGGATGCTTGGAATAAAGGTAGCTCTGCTGCGCGACAGTCAGCAGGTTGGAAGTTACCCAGTAGAGCAGCAATCCGGCCGCAAAGGGCGCCATCACGAACATCAGGATCCAAGGCATGAAGTTGAAGATTTTCTGCTGCATCGGGTCCATCACCGACGGGTTCAGCTTGAAGGTGAGCCACATCGTCACGCCAAGCAGGACGGCCAGCACACCGATCCCAAGGAAGCCCGGAACCGCAAATGGCAGTAATCCGCCGAGGTTAAGGATGGTCCACGGATCGGGTGCGGACAGATCCTTGATCCAGAAATCGATGAATGGCTCGTGTCGCATTTCGATCGAGAGGATCAGCACCTTGTACAGCGCGAAGAAGATCGGAATTTGCAGCAGCATGGGAAGGCAACCGGCAACCGGGTTGACCTTCTCCTCCTTGTACAGCTTCATGATCTCCTGCTGCTGCTTCTGCTTGTCGTCCTTGTAACGTTCCTGGACGGCTTTCATTTTCGGCTGGATCGCCTTCATCGACGCCATCGAGGCAAACCCCTTTTGCGCGATGGGGAACATCAGCGCGCGGACTACGACCGTCAACAGGATGATGGCGATGCCGAAATTGCCGACCAGTTCGTTGAGCGTACGCAAGAGCCAGAGCAGCGGTTTCTCGAACCATTCGAACCAGCCCCACGAAATCGCCTTGCCGAAATAGGTAATGCCGGTGTCCTCGTATTCGTCGAGGATCACGCTGTTCTTTGCCCCGGCAAACAACTGGGTCGTCTGCGACAGTGTAGCGCCGGCAGGGATGGTCTGCGCGTCGTAAATGAGGTCGCTGCGGAACAGGCGGTCACCGAGCGAGCGGAAGCCTGCATTGTCGACGGCACCATCGCCCGGGATAAGCGCGGAATGCCAGTACCGGTCGGTAAAGCCGAGCCAAGAGGCAGCCCCTTCAGGCGTGTCGCGGCCGATCTCTGCCAGTTCTTCGTAGCTGTTAGGGTCGTGCAGCGTCCCACCGAACACACCGACGGGCCCCGAATGAACGATGAACTCGTCTGGCGATGCATTGCGGGTATCCCGCTTGATGAGAGCGAAGGGCTGAATGATGGCGGCATTGCCGGATGCATTGTCGACCGATTGGTCCGCCGTGATCATATAATTCTCATCGATCGACAGCGCGATCCGGTAGGTGCGTCCGTCCTCGTCAGTGCGGGACAGCGTCACAGGCGTCTGCGGCGTCAGACGCTCGCCATCCGCCTGCCATAGCTCGCTCGATGAAATGCGCTCTCCGCCAACAACAAAGCCGAACTCGGCGAAGTACTGATTGTCGGTCCGTTCGGGCGCGAAGAGACGAACCGGGCCGCTATCCTTATCGACGCTCTGCCGGTAATCCTTGAGCACGATATCGTCGATCCGCGCGCCCTGGAGGTTGATCGATCCGGCCAGTTTCGGCGTTTCGATCACCACGCGGTTGGGATCGGCCAGCGCAGCGGATAGGTCTATCGGACCGCTCGGCATTTCTGCACCTTCGGGGAGATCGGCGGCGACCGTCGTAGTGCCAGGCGCGGACCCCGCACTTGTTTGCGCGGCAGGTTCCACGGCTGCGGTGGGCGCGGAAAGAGAAGCCTCCGGATAGAAGGTTCGCATCGCGAAATCCCAGCCGAGGATAAGCAGGCCGGAAAGCGCGACGGCGAGCAGGAGATTGCGCTGATTGTCCAAGATGAAATCCCGTTAAGTCGTCGAATGCTGTGTTATATAGATACTACAGTGCAGAATTCTATGGTGCGGTCACGGCACGGGGTCGTGTCCATGCCCGCCCCATGGATGGCAGCGCCCTAGCCGCTTTAGCGTCAGCCATCCACCCTTGAGCGCGCCATATTTGCGCAAGGCCTCGATCGCGTATTGGCTGCAGGACGGGGAGTAGCGGCAGGTCGGTGGCAGGATCAGCGATGGTCCGAGCTGCCAGGCGCGGGCAATGGCGATCATGATGTATTTCATTGTCCCCCGACCTTTCTATTTCCACGGCGCGGCCTGCGAGAACGGCCCGGATCCGATTTTCCCTCTCGCGCTCGCTCCAGAGCGCGGTCCAGCTCATCGGCCATCGTCTTGAATTCCCGCTCGATGCCGCCGGACCGCCCGATCAGGACATGGTCGTGATCGATCAGTCCCCCGTCCGGTAGAGCAGCCCGAAGGAGCTCGCGAAAACGTCGTTTCATCCGGTTGCGTACGACAGCATTGCCGATCTTCTTGGTGACCGTGATCCCATAGCGAATGCCCTTCCCGCCGTTCGGCACCGTTAGCAACACGAAACCGGGCCGGGCATTACGAAGCCCCTTGTTGGCGGCGATGAAATCGGCACGCTTGGTAAGGACTTGGATCATGGATCAGATTTTAGCCGAAGCGTTTCGGCTGCCCGAATCTTTATTTTCCGCAGCGCGGTCGCGCTTGCGGCCGTCCGGGGCGTGCTCCGCCGCCAAGCCAGACGCCCTCAAATACATACGGGCTCCCGCAAGGAGCCCGTTAGGCCGACTGGCCGCCCGCATCGATGCGACCGCAAGGTCGCATAGGCGAGGATTTCGCACGCCGGAGGACGTGCGGAAAACAGATTAAGCGCAGAGTTTCTTGCGGCCACGCTTCCGGCGCGCGCGAAGCACTTTACGGCCACCCGTGGTGGCCTTGCGCGCGAAAAAGCCGTGCCGACGGGCACGCACGAGATTGCTAGGCTGAAAAGTCCGCTTCATATCGTCCTCGATAAACTGGTTCGACAAGCCGAGGCCGGGATTAACGTCTCCGGCTGCTCATCGATAAATAGCGACCACCGCAAAAGGCAGTCTGTCAGGCGCGCGCCACTATGGGATAGCGGTGAACGAGTCAAGCCGCGAAGCGCATTATCGGGCTGGCGCGATCGTCACAAAACCGCGCCCGAACCGCATGCCCGCAGGCGCAGCGCATGACATCGCGAAAAGCAGCCTGCTCCGGCAAAAGCGTTTCTATTTGCTCGACAATCTGCAACGAGCGCTGCAATACCGTAAGTATAAAGGTCGCAAATCACACGAGGATTTACTTTGGTAGCGCTGGTTAGGACTGTGGCCTATCTCGGTCTCGATGCGCGCCAAGTCGAGGTGCAATGCCAGGTTGCATCGGGCCTACCGCGATTCTCGATTGTCGGCTTGCCGGACAAAGCGGTTAGTGAAAGCCGCGAAAGGGTTCAGGCCGCTTTGGCTGCGATGGGGCTCGCGCTTCCGCCCAAGCGGATCACGATCAACCTGTCGCCTGCCGACCTGCCCAAGGACGGCTCGCATTACGACCTACCGATTGCCTTGGCCCTGCTTGCGGCCATGGGCGTGACCGATGCCGAACAATTGGGTGACTGGATAGCAGTCGGGGAGCTATCGCTCGACGGCAGGATCGTCGCCAGCCCAGGCGTCCTAATAGCCGCGCTCCATGCAAGCGAGGCGGATGCAGGTCTGATCTGCCCGGCCGATCAGGGTTCGGAGGCGAAATGGGCGAGCGGCGTGCCCGTGCTGGCCCCGTGCGATCTTTCCGGTTTACTCGGGCATCTAAAAGGCACGCAGGTGCTGGATGAGCCGGAGCGCGGGGACGTGGCAGAAGCGCCGCCAGTGACCGACCTCAAACAGGTGAAGGGACAGGAAACCGCCAAACGCGCGCTCGAGATCGCTGCTGCTGGCGGGCACAATATGCTGATGATGGGGCCGCCGGGATCGGGCAAGAGCCTGCTCGCGAGCTGCCTGCCCGGTATCCTGCCCGAACTTTCGCCGACAGAAGCGCTAGAGGTTTCGATGGTGCAATCGGTCGCGGGCCTGCTCGACGCTGGTCGGATCAGCCGGGCCCGACCATTCCGCGCGCCGCATCATTCGGCCAGCATGGCGGCGCTGACCGGCGGCGGCCTCAAAGTGCGCCCAGGCGAAGTCAGCCTCGCGCACTTGGGCGTGCTGTTCCTCGACGAACTGCCGGAATTCCAGCGGCCAGTGCTGGATTCGCTGCGCCAGCCGCTCGAAACCGGACAGGTCGATGTCGCACGCGCCAATGCGCACGTCACTTTCCCTGCGCGCGTACAGCTTGTCGCGGCCATGAACCCTTGTCGCTGCGGCCATGCGGGAGAGCCCGGCCACACTTGCTCTCGCGGGCCGCGCTGCGCGAGCGAATACCAGGCCCGCCTGTCCGGCCCTTTGCTCGACCGGATCGATTTGCATGTCGAAGTTGGGGCAGTCAGCGCGGCGGATCTTAGCCTTCCTCCAGCGGCTGAGGGTTCGGATCGCGTGGCCCGGCGCGTGGCAACGGCGCGCGCGCTGAGCGGAGAGCGGGGCGTGCGTTCGAATGCGGAACTTGATGGCGAAAAGCTGGAGCGGTTCGCCGCGCCCGACGATGCGGGGAAGCATTTGCTGATGCAGGCGGCGGAAAAACTGCGCCTGTCCGCACGCAGTTACACCCGGATGCTGCGCGTCGCGCGCACCATCGCCGATCTTGCCGGAACGCGCGATGTCGGACGCGCGCATATCGCAGAGGCGCTGTCTTACCGGCAAATGATCGGTCGCGGCTGAGCCGCCGCGAAAGATTCATCGCAGCGTAAGGCCGAACCGTGTTAGCGCTTTGCCCCCTACCCCGCGAGTCGGCCTACGGAGCGCATGGCATCAACCCCTTCACCTGACGCATCCGAAGCTGCGCAGCGGCCCGGTCTGCTGAGCGTTTTGCAGGATCGCAACATCGATCGGCGGGTTTTCGGCCTTGCCGCGGCGCTGATTATCGAGGCGCTGATCATTGCGCTGCTATTCTCTCTTGGCGCGGAGATAATCGGTGAACCTGAGGCGGAAGAGACGCTCACGACATTCTCCGCAATTGATCCTACCACGGAGCCCGAACCCGCCGTGGAGGAAGCGCCTCCCCCTGCCGAAGCGCCGCCTGCACCCGAGACCCCGCAGCAGCCCGCGCCCGAAGTGCCGCCCGAACCCGTACCGGAGCAGCCCGCGCCGCCTGTCGCGCAACCGCCCGCCGTCGTCTTGCCCGTCCCGGCACCCGCTCCACCCGCTCAGCCTCCTGCACCGCCGCCCGCAGCACCTGCGCGGCCAGCCCGATCATACGGGCCGCCCAGCACCGGATCATCAAGCTCAGTCGACAGCCAGCGCGTCGGGAATGCTCCCAATGGCGAACCGTTGTATGCGGCGCGGTGGTATCGCGAGCCGACCGATGGTGAGCTTGCAGGCTACCTTTCGACCGCCACCGGTCCGGGCGCGGCCATGATCGTGTGCCGGACTGTCCCCGATTTCTACGTAGAAGATTGCGAATTGCTGGGCGAGACGCCGCCGGGTTCGCAAATCGGACGCGCAGTTTTGGCCGCTGCCTGGCAGTTCCGCGTCCGTCCCGCGACAGTTGGCGGCCGTTCCCAAGTGGGATCATGGGTGCGGATCAGGATCGATTACGTCGCGCGGCCATGATCTGCGAACCCGCTCTAGGCGGCGAAGGCGCGGATCACATCGAAGAATTGCTTCCCGTAATTCTCATGCTTTTTCGCGCCGATCCCCTGGATCTGAGCCAAGGCCTCTAACGAAGCTGGCCGTTCGCTGGCCATCGCGCGCAGCACGCTGTCGTGGAAGATGATGTAGGCGGGGATGCCGTGTTCGCTGGCGAGCGCCTTGCGCTTTTCACGCAGTGCATCGAATAGCGGATCGCCCACCGGATTGGCTTCCCGGCCCGAACGACGACCGCGTGCGTTTCGCGATTTCCTGGGCGGCTCCGCGATCATCACCGCCCGCTCGCCGCGCAGCACTGGCACGGCGGCTTCGCCAAGCGCCAGGCCACCATGCTCAGTCGTTGCCAGCATTTCGTGAGCCGTGAGGTGACGCATCACCGGACGCAGGAGCGCAGCCTCCTCCTCATGCTCGAGAATGCCGAATACAGAGAGACGGTCATGCCCACGCTGGCTCACCCGGTCATCATCGCGGCCCAGCAAGACCTTTTCGATGTGACCGATGCCGAAGCTCTGCCCGGTCCGGTAAACAGCGCTTAAAAGTTTGCGCGCGATTTCCGTCACATCGATGACCTTCGGCGGGCATTCGCAATTGTCGCAATTGCCGCATTTCGCAGCCGGCTCTTCTCCGAAATGCTTCAGGAGGATCGCGCGGCGGCATCCCGCGGACTCCACCAAGGCGGCGAGCGCATTCAACCGGGCACGCTCGCCAGAAAGCCGGTCAGCCTCGACATCGCCGAGCCATTGACGCGCCTTGGCGAAATCGTTTGCGCTCCAAAACAGCTGCGCCTCCGCTGGATCGCCATCGCGTCCGGCACGGCCCGTTTCCTGATAATACGCCTCGATCGATTTCGGCAGGCCTGCATGGACGACGAAACGGACGTCGGGTTTATCGATTCCCATGCCGAATGCGATGGTCGCGACCATCACCATGTCATCGGAGCGTACGAATTCGGCTTGCACCGCTGCACGCTGCTCGGGTGGCAGACCAGCATGATAAGCACCGACCGCACGCCCCGTTTCGGCAATGCGCGATGCAAGGTCTTCGGTCCCTTTGCGGCTATTGGCGTAGACAATACCTGCGCCCGGGTTGCGGCTGATGAATTCGGTGATCTGCTTCGCGCCATTGTTTCGCGGCAAAATCGAATAACGGATGTTGGGGCGGTCGAACTCCGCGACGATCAGGCCGTCATCAGGGATCCCAAGCTGGCGCAGTATATCTTTCCGGGTCGTCTCGTCGGCCGTCGCTGTAAGCGCAAGTTTCGGGACATTCGGATAGTGGTCGAAAAGCGGCCTCAATTGCCGGTAGTCGGGCCGGAAATCATGCCCCCATTCCGAAACGCAGTGGGCCTCATCGATGGCAAAAAGCGAGATGTCGGCGCCATCGAGCAGCGACCGGAACGACGCCGTGTTGGCGCGTTCGGGAGCGACATAGAGCAGGTCGAGCTCACCTGCACACAAGCGCCGCGCAGTCTCCGCATTGTCGTGATCCGCGGAAGTCATCGAGGCGGCCCTGATCCCGACGGCGCTGGCGGCGCGGATCTGGTCGTGCATCAACGCGATGAGCGGCGAAATTACGATGGCCGTTCCGGGCCGGGCCACTGCGGGCAGTTGATAGCAAAGCGACTTGCCCGCGCCCGTCGGCATCAGCGCACAGGTATGCTCGCCACGCATGATCCGCGCCACAACTGCTTCCTGCCGGCCACGAAACCCGCTGAAGCCAAACGTCGTACGCAGAATTTCTTCGAGATCGGTGCTTACGCCCGCATCCATCGCCAGTTCGGTCCCGCTGCCGGATTTGAGAAGGTCAGTCGGGGCTAGCGCCTTCGCGGGCTTCCCACCAGCCTGCGTAGGTGGAGTTATGCACGAGCTTTCGGTTTTGATCGGGCGCGCCGTCATTCCACCATACGGGACCGCGCTCTCCGAGAGCGACCTTGGTCAGATGAACGCTGGCCCGAGCCGCTTTTTCGGCGGCCGCATCGCCTGCACGCTTTGCAGCCGCGACCCCGCGCCGCGCGTCCATCAGATCACCGACGAGTTCCTGACGGCGATCTTCCGGAAGATCGGGATTGCTCGCACGCCAGAGTCGCCCTCTGACAATGATGTAACGCCCGTCCGGCGTCGTCGGCGGGCCTTCAGGCTCAGCCAGCGGCAGCCTTCTTGGCGGAGTCGAGATCGACGACATCGCCGGCATGAAGGGCATCGCTCGGCGAAGCGATCGAACCATCGGCGCGTTTGCCGAGATCTTCGCGTTTCACCAGCCACAAGTCCTGATGCGAGAGGATCCGTCCGTCATGACCAAGTATAGACACAGGGCCGATCGGCAAGCGATCGCGTTCGTCGACCAGCACCGGATTCTCGGTCATTTCCGTGCCGTATTTCTGGCCCCACTGACGCAAGGCGAGCATGGCAGGAAGGAGGTCGAAGCCTTTTTCCGTCAGCCGATATTCGATTTTGCGGCGATCATCCTCACACGGTTCGCGTTTGAGGATGCCGTGCTCAACAAGTTTGGCGAGGCGATTCGAAAGGATATTTCGAGCGATCCCCAGCTCGCTCAGGAACTCTTCGAAATGTTTGAGCCCATTGAAGCTCGCCCGAAGTATCATGAACGACCAACGTTCACCCATAACTTCAAGCGCTTGCGGCAGACCGCATTCGATCAGCTCACGCAGTGGTTCTCTCATGTCGCCCATATCAGTCCTCTTGCTGCAACCTATCTAACCCGATTCGCCGCAATCTCAAAATGGCGCACGAATTGCGCGGACGGCGGAGGCAAACACCGGATTTAAGTTTTTAGTTGCAACCTGAAACCTAATGGCATAGGTAGTGATTCGCAACTGGTTTTAATCTGAAACCTGATTCGCACAAACAGGCAATTACACCCGCCCCTTGAAGGAAACGACGATGACCCTCTCCCTCCCCCGTTCCAGCCGTCTTTCGATCTTCGTGCTGGCTCTCGCATATACCGGCCTTACGTTTGGCGTGGCTGTCGCTCCGGCTCCTGTCGCTGCGCAAAGCGGCGCTTACTACACGGCGCAGCTGGCGCAGCCGGTTGAAAGCAACCGCGCCGTAGCTGGCGGCGTCGCCTGGGCTTGCAAGGACACTACCTGCATCGCCAACAAAGGCCCGTCACGCCCGCTCCGCATTTGCCGCGGCCTTGCCCGTGAATTTGGTGAAATCACCAGCTTCACCGCCAAAGGCGAAGAAATGACCGGCGAAAAGCTGGCGAAATGCAACGGCAACTGAGCCGGTAAAGATTGATCCCCCCGGACGCGACATATCCTTCGCGTCACATCGTTCCGCATCTCTCCACAGCGGACGAAACTCGAAGCCCCCGATGCAGCGTTCCCCAATTCGCTGCCTCGGGGGATTTTTTTAGAGAAAGCCCGCGCATTCGAGCTGCGATTCCAATGCCGCTGCCCCTGTAAAGATATGGGCGTCCCAGCCGCGCGTTTTCGCCGCCTCGACATTCACCAGATTGTCATCGGTGAAAAACAGGTCGCCGCCTGAACGTCCACAGCGCGTTTCGGTTATCTCATAGATGCGCGGATCCGGCTTGGCGATTTTCTCTGCCCCCGAGACGATGATGTCTTCGAACACCGAGAAGATCGGGTTTGCTGCGCGGAATTGCTCGAACAACTCCACGCCGAAATTGGTCAGGCAGAAAAGCGGGACTCCTCGCTCTTTCAGCTGGTGCACGAGCGCGTGAACCCCATCCACCGGCTCTGCCGCAGTTTCGTTGAACCGCGCAGCGTAGGCAGCGATGCGCAGCGCCTGATCCGGAAATTGTGCGATCCGTGCGGGGAGCAGTTCACCAAGCGGAACGCCCCTGTCGTGCTGAAAATGCCAATCTTCCGTGATCACGTTGGCAAGGAACCAGTCGAGTTCACGCTCGTCATCGATCAGCTTTTCAAACAGATTGCGGAGCTGCCAGTGGAACAGCACACGGCCAATATCGAACACCACGGCTTTCTTTGTCACTTGCGCGTCCCTTGCAGAAACGGCTGCGGCCCGCTCCCCAATCGGAGGCGGGCCGCTGCGTTTACTCAGTCATCTTTGTCAGACGACCGGCCAATACGTTCTGGTTCAGCCCTGGCGGGCTTTGAAGCGGCGATTGGTCTTGTTGATGACATAGGTACGACCGCGGCGGCGGATGACGCGGCAATCGCGGTGACGGTTCTTCAGCGACTTAAGGCTGTTACGGACTTTCATGATTTCTTCCCGGAAATAAAACAGGCACCGGAGGTAAGCTCCGATGCCGGAAATTCAAGCCGCGCGCCTAAGCGGCGAATCGCGCAAAGTCAATCAACTTCGCGGATTTCGGTGAGTTTCCGCTCCCACGCGAGCGCGTGCTCGATAATAGTGTCGAGATCGGCAAACTTTGGCTCCCACGAAAGCGTTTCGCGGATGCGTGATGGATCGGACACGAGCGAATCCGGGTCGCCAGCGCGCCTTCCCTCGATCCGGCGCTCGATCGTGAGATTGGTAACCCGGTCGACTGCATCAAGCACTTCCAGCACCGAAAACCCGCGCCCGTAGCCGCAATTCATCGTGAGTGAGCGGTCGGGTTGTTCGACCAGCGCCTCCAATGCCAGGACATGCGCCGCGGCAAGGTCACTGACGTGGATGTAATCGCGCACGCCCGTGCCGTCGGATGTGTCGTAATCGGTGCCGAAGACACTGACGTGGCTCCGTTTGCCCAGCGCCGCTTCGACCGCGACCTTGATGAGGTGCGTTGCGCCGGCCGTCGACTGGCCCGAGCGCGCATGTGGATCGGCGCCTGCAACGTTGAAGTACCTCAGGGCGCAGTAATTGAGTGCATGTGCAGCCGACGCATCGGCCAGCATCTGCTCGGTCATGAGCTTGGACCAGCCATACGGATTGATCGGCTTACCTGCTGCCTCTTCGGGGACGGGCGACACTTCGGGCAGCCCATATGTCGCGGCGGTCGATGAGAACAGGAAGTGCGGCACCCCAGCCTTGACTGCAGCATCGATCAGACCGCGGCTTTTGACTGTGTTGTTGTGATAATATTTGAGCGGGTGCTCGACACTTTCGGGCACGATGATCGACCCTGCAAAGTGCATAATGGCGCCCGTTTTCTGCTCCGCGAAGATGCGGGCGAGGAGGCCTGCATCTTGGATATCGCCCTCGAACAAGGGTACATCGTCGGGAACGGCGAAACGGAACCCAGTGCTGAGATTGTCGATGACAGCGACGTTCCACCCTGCATCCTTCAGCGCGAGAACGGCGTGACTTCCAATGTAACCGGCGCCTCCTGTAACAAGGACTGAAGGTTTCGAATTGTCGCTCATGTGAACTGGTCGCCTGTGTGTCGCCATGTCGGTCGCGGAACCTGTGTGCATAGCGAGACGTTTTGCATTTGAAAATGCGCTCACTTTCGAACGACTTAAGAGGAAAGTACCATGACCCGCCCATTCTACCCCTTTCGGACATCCTTCACCGCGCTCGCAATGCTGGCGCTTCCCGCATGCGCGGGCACTTACACAGGACCGGTCGAGGTGACGCGGTTCGTTGCCGAGAATCCGGTCGGGCTCGGCGAGGGTCAGATCACTCTCACGTTTCCGAGGGAGATTACCAATGAGATAGCGCGCAACGCCTTTGCCGATGCAGTCGCGGGCGAATTGGAAAATCTGGGATACACGCTTGTTATGGAGCGGGGCGGAGATGTGCAGGAAGCCGCGATCAGCACATCACGCGGTCCGGTTGAGCGTTTCGATCGGCGGGGCCCCGTTACCGTAGGCGGCGGCGCGTCGACTGGATCGTTCGGCAGCGGTGTTGGCCTGGGCGTCGGCATCAACCTTGGCGGCGGCAACGGACGCCCTGAACTGGTCAGCGAACTGTCGGTACGGATCACTGCAGCAAGCGGCGAAACCCTTTGGGAAGGCCGTTCCGAGCTGCCTACCTCGGTGAATTCGCCTTACTCCGAAATAGGCGCGAGCGCACAGGCTCTCGCGGCTGCGCTTTTCCGCGATTTTCCGGGTGGCAATGGCGAAACGGTGCAAGTATCGGTCGATGAACTCGAAAGGACCCCATGACCTCAATTTTCATCGACGACGCTTTCGACAGCGGCAATATCGAAACCCTCTCCATCGACGGCAACAGCGCGAAGCTGACTATCCGCAAGGATCACAATTCCGACTTCGCACAATGGTTTCACTTCCGCGTAACCGGGTGTGCCGGTGAAGAGATCGAGCTCACGATCATCGGCCTCAACGACAGTGCCTACCCCGGTGGCTGGCCCGGTTACGACGCCTGCGTGTCCGAAGACCGGGAATATTGGGCGCGAGCGGCCAGCACTTTCGACAAGTCGGCAGACAATGGCACGCTCACAATCCGGTACACACCGGCGTCAAACACAGCCTGGTTCGCCTATTTCGCACCGTATTCGATGGAACGGCATCACGACCTCGTCGCCGAGGCGGCAACGTGCGAAGGGGTTGAGCTGACCCGGCTTGCCCAAACGCTGGACGGTCAGCCGCTCGACCTGCTCGAGATGGGTGAAGGCGACAAGCAGGTCTGGCTGTACGCGCGCCAGCACCCCGGCGAAACTCAGGCCGAGTGGTGGATGGAAGGCGCATTGGAATGCCTTACCGATCCCGCCGATCCCGTGGCACGGGGCCTGCGTAAACGCTGCCGCTTGCACATCGTCCCCAATTGCAATCCGGACGGCTCACGCCGCGGACACCTGCGCACCAACGCTGCCGGAACCAATTTGAACCGCGAATGGTCCGATCCGAGCGCCGACAAATCGCCAGAAGTGCTATCAATCAGAAACAAGATGGACGAAACCGGCGTCGATTACGCCATGGACGTCCATGGCGATGAAGCCATCCCGGCCGTGTTCCTCGCAGGTTACGAGGGCATCCCCAGCTGGACCGACGAGCACGGCGAGCAATTCTACCGCTACCAGCGGATCCTCGATCGCCGCACACCCGACTTTCAGACCAAACTCGGCTATCCAAAGACGCCATCCGGCAAGGCCAATCTCACCATCAGCACAAATCTTGTAGCGGAGCGCTACGGCGCGTGTGCGATGACGCTGGAAATGCCGTACAAGGATCTCGCCGATTTTCCCGAGCCCGAGCAGGGTTGGTCGCCAGAACGGTGCAAACTGCTGGCGCGCGAGTGCCTTGGGGCACTGCTTGAATGGCTGGAAACCGAACAGGCCTGACGCAATTCTGCAAAGCCGTGCTATGATCGCTCCCGATAGCGGGAGAAATCGATGATGGCCGACAACAAGATTCGCATAGGCAGGCGGGCGCTGATTGCCGGTGCGGCTGCGACGAGCCTGCTCGCGGCCATGCCGTCGCGTGCGAGCGCACAGGGCGGACTCGGCCTGTTTTCAATTCTGGGTCAGGCTACGGACAGCGCGCTCGACAAACTGGCTCAGCCCGGTGCCTTCTATAATGACGAGGCCATCCGGATCGCCCTTCCGATCATCGGCGACATGGGCAGCAGGGCAGGCGGCTTGCTCGGTTCGATTCTCGGCGGTGGCAATCGCCTCGGCATTCTCGGGGACGTTACCCGGTCGATCAACGACGCAGCCGGGATAGCGGCGGGCGAAGCCAAGCCGATCTTCCGCGATGCGATCGACGATCTTTCATTCAGTGATGCTCCCGGGATCATTCGCCAGGACGATGGCGGCACACAATATTTGCGGCAATCATCGAACGACCGGCTCCACGCGCGCCTCGAACCCCTCGTCGATGGCGCGCTTCAGGAACTCGGCGTATATTCGGCTTTCGACGGGCTCGCAGGTGAGCACAGTTTCATCCGCGATGCTGGGCTCAACAGGCAAAGCATCAACCGCTCCGTTACCGATCAGGGATTGGACGGCATCTTCGCTTATATCGGGAGTGAGGAACGCGGTTTCCGCCAAAACCCCCTGCGCGGACTCGGCAGTCTGCTAGGGAATTAGTCGAGGTGCCTTGGGCCGAAAGCGTGCGGTAACAGCGCCGACAGCCTGACTTTTCGTACCTCTTCGCTGCCGACGCACAGGACCAGCGGATCGCTGCCTCCCAATTGTGCAATCTCGTTGAGCACTTGCCGACACCGCCCGCAGGGCGTGATGGGCGCACCATCGCCTTTATCGTCGGGGCCAACCACGGCGACCGCTTCCAGTCCGCCGCGGCGCCCTTCACCGAGAGCACGCGCGACCGCTACCGTTTCGGCACAGAGCGCGAGGCCATAGCTTGCGTTTTCAACGTTGCTGCCGGTGATGACCGCGCCATCCCCAAACAGCAACGCCGCACCTACCTGATAGTCGGAATAGGGCGCGTAAGCGTGCGAGGCTGCCTTTCGCGCCGCAGCGATCAGGCGGCCCTCGGTTTCCTCGTTCAATGTCATCTCTGCACCACCACCCATTCGATCGGATCGGGTGAGGCCGCGCTCACCAATTGACTGTTGACGCTCCATAGCAGCCATGGCCGCCCGGCGTAATCCGGCCGCGCGCGGTCACGCATAAGCCACAGATCCCGCGAGAAGGTGCGGGCTGCGTTGTAGCGTGACTGAAACGTTTTACTCAGCTTCAGCACGGCCGATTTACCGGCATGCATTTCGATCTGATTGACCAGCGTCAGCAGTTCGCTTTCGACCGCAGCATCGCTGACCGGCGATGCACACCCGTCTGCTGGGTTGCGAAGCGCGACTGCCGGGGGAAGCAAATCCGCGCTGCGCGGGACCATCCGCGTGAACCGTGCGCTTTGCGGGTCGGCCCGGCGGCACGGATCGAATGGGTAGATTACACCCACCTTCAGCCCGGAAGCCTGCGCAGCTTTCAGACGCGCGGCGAAGCCGGGATCCGGCGCGCCTCCGACCGACGCGAGTTCAAGATATACGAAATCTCCGCCAAGTGCTTTCAGCGTCTGAAATCTTGTGCCGGACGCGCCACTGGCGATGACTGCGCCCTGCTCCGGATATCGAGCCTCATCCGGTTTCCATCCCCGCATGTCCCACCAGAACCACGCGGCGAACACCGTGCCGAACAAAGCCAGCATCGCGAGCAGCCGGAATATCCACCGACCCACACTCGCTTTCCTGCGCCGCCGAGAACCCGCGCGTCTGGCCTTTGCCATAGCCGCCGCTAGCCCTTGATATGCAGCACGCAAATCAGCGTGAAGAGACGCCTCGCGGTCGCGAAATCCGTCTGGACTTTGCCGTCGAGCCTCTCCAGCAGAAGCTCGGCAGCGTTGTTGTGGATGCCCCGCCGGGCCATATCGATCGTCTCGATCTCGGACGGAGTAGCCTTGCGGATTGCTTGGTAATAGCTGTCGCAAATCGCGAAATATTCGCGGATCGGGCGGCGGAATCGCGCGAGGCCGATCAGGAGCGTTTCGAGCTCGCGCTCGTCTTCGTCGCTGATCTCCATGGCCAGGCGGCCATCGCGGACGCCCAATCGCAGGCGGTACGGGCCTTTCGCGCCGCGCTCGGCGCTGCGGACGGGTTTGAAGGTGTTCTCTTCGATCAGGTCGTAAATGGCGACTCGCCGTTCCTGCTCAACATCGGCATTGCGCCACAGGATCGTCTCTTCGTCGAGAGCGATGTGGGCGATACGATGCGTATTCGCGGAATCGGAGGGCAAATCGGCCATGACCGGGCCGCCTTCGCAGATAGATAGGCCACACTTCAAGCGTTCAGATTTTCAATCCCCGCTATCCACAGCGCAAGCGGTCTCGCAGAAA
This sequence comes from Erythrobacter ani, assembly GCF_019204025.1. Taxonomy (GTDB): domain Bacteria; phylum Pseudomonadota; class Alphaproteobacteria; order Sphingomonadales; family Sphingomonadaceae; genus Erythrobacter; species Erythrobacter ani. Next base: position 39,061 of record NZ_JAGSPB010000002.1, on the reverse strand, counting down.
ATAAATTCGGGCGCTTTACCCTTGCAAAACCGCCTCCAAAAAACGCATCAGGGCCGCATGGCTGAACCCGGAAAACTCGAGCTCGTCTCTGGCGACGGCACTACCGCGCGCAAGCTGCCCTCGAACCTGGAGGCGGAGGCGGCCTTCCTCGGCGCGGTGCTGATCGATAACCGGGTGATCGAGGAACTGCAGACGCCGATCCGGCCCGATCATTTCTTCGAACCGCTGCACGAACGCATTTACGAACGTGTCCTGACGCTGATCGAGCGCAACGCGACCGCTTCGCCGGTCACCTTGCGTCCCTATTTCGAAGCGGATGAAGCTTTGAAGGAATTGGGCGGGCCGAAATATCTCGCTCAGCTTACAGCCAACGGGGCTGGCCTGCTCGCACCGCGCGAACTGGCTCAGCAAATCTATGACCTTGCCCTGCTGCGCGAATTAGTCAGCGTCGGGCGCGGCTTGGTCGAGGGGGCGCTGGACACCTCCGAAGAAACCAATCCCATGGACCGGATCAGCCAGGCGGAAGCGGACCTGTTCAAGGTCGCCGAAGGCGCGGCGACCGGTAGCGAAGCCTCGAGCTTCCGCGATGCGGCGCTCACTGCGATCAAGATGGCCGAAGCGGCGATGAATTCGGGCGGCGGGCTATCGGGCAAGACCTCGGGCCTTGAAGTGCTCGATCAGAAAACCGCCGGTCTGCACAATTCCGACCTGGTGATCCTTGCTGGCCGGCCCGGCATGGGCAAGACATCGCTCGCGACCAACATCGCCTTCAATTGCGCCGAGGCGCATCTCGACTGGCAGCGCGATGGCGGCGAGCACAATTACGGGGCGCCAACCGCCTTTTTCAGTCTGGAGATGAGCGCCGACCAGCTTGCAACACGTATTCTTGCAGAACAGGCCGAGATCAGCTCGGAAACCTTGCGGACAGGCAAGATGAGCCGCGAAGATTTTCAGAAGCTCAGTTTTGCAAGCCAGCGGCTTGCCGAACTGCCGCTTTACATTGACGATACCCCTGCCTTGACAATCGGTGCGCTGCGCACGCGCGCGCGCAGGCTCAAGCGGCGCCACGACATTGGTTTGATCGTGGTCGATTACCTCCAGCTGTTGCAAGGTTCAGGACGCGCCAACGACAACCGCGTAAACGAAATCTCCGAAATCAGCCGAGGCCTCAAGACTTTGGCGAAAGAACTTTCGGTGCCCGTGATCGCACTTTCACAGCTCAGCCGCGCTGTCGAACAACGCGATGACAAACGCCCGATGCTGTCCGACCTGCGCGAATCCGGTTCGATCGAGCAGGACGCCGATATGGTCTGGTTCATCTATCGTGCCGATTATTATCACGAGGCAATCCGTCCCGACATGCCGACCGAAAGCAGCGGCGCAGATGTCGTGGAGAAATACCGCACGTGGGAAGAGCGCTATCTTGAGCTAAAGAACAAAGCCTCGCTCATCGTGGCGAAACAGCGCCATGGTTCGACCGGCAATGTCCCGCTGCATTTCCAGAGCGAGATCACCAAATTCACGTCGCCGAACATGAAAGACTATTCGGATTACGGTTACGAATAGTCGCGCATGGCAATCATCCTGCCAGTCCTGCGGTGATCCGGTAATCGGCCATCGACAGCACGTAATTGAAACGCCGCCGCGCGCGCGTCAGCCAGCCTGACTCGCGCTCGTAAAGTTCAGGCGTCACTTCCCGACTTGCATTTTGCATGTGATCGATGAATTCGCGCAACCGCGCGGCCAGGGCTTCGTCCTCGACCCGCACCATCAGTTCGACATTAAGCCGCACGGATCTCTTGTCGAGATTGGCGCTACCGAAATAGCTGAAATTGTCGATCACCAGCAGTTTCATATGGAGCTTGCACGGCTGGAATTCGAAAATCTTCGCGCCCGCGTTCAGCAATTTGCGATAATGCATCCGCGCCACATCGATCGCGGCATCGATGTCTGAGACACCGGCCACGATCATCCTGAGGCTGCCTCGCTTTGCAAGCTTGCGCATTTGCCGCCGCAGGCTGCGCGGCGGCGAGAAATATGCCGTCACCAGATCGAGCTTGTCGCACGCGGCCAGATCCTTGCGAAAGCGCAGCGCCCACCGGCTTTTGCGCGTCAACGGACCGCCTATTAGAAGTTGCACCTTGCCATCACCGCCATCCCAGTCCTTCACCATCCGGCGAATGCGGCGCAGCTGCGAACCCTCACCGTCGATCCAGTCGCGCAGCAAATCGTACCAGCTCTTGAACTGATCAACGACAGGACCTTCGATCTTCACCCCGAGATCGCACCAGCCGTTGTCTTCCGGACCGTTGAAGTAATGATCGGAGATGTTGAAACCTCCGCTCATCACGCGCGATTCATCGGCTATCGCGAACTTCTGGTGATTACGGATGAGGTAACGCACGCTCAAACGCGCGGCGAATTTCCTGAACTCGCCACCCGCTGCGATCAACGGGTCGAAGAATTCGTCCGGAGCGTCGCTGCCGAAATCATCGATGATCAGTTCGACCGTGATCCCGCGATCGGCAGCGCGCACAAGCGCATCGAGCACCTTCTGGCCGGACTTGTCGTCCTGAAACATGTAATAGAAAACATAAAGCGAGCGCTCGGCTCCGTCGATCAATTCGATCAGGGCTTCACGGCGCGATACGCCATCCGGATAGAAGGCGAATGTATGCCCGCCCGCCTCGACATCGAAGCAATCCGCATCGACGAAATCGCAAGCGATTTCGCTGCTTTGCTGTTGGGATACTTGACCGGACACATTGCACCAATGCTCAGAGGCGCGAGAAGTTGCAAAATCTTGACTCTGCGCCCCTGCAACCCTAGTTGGAGCGCTCCTTCAAACAATCCGATTTTTGAGAAAAGGCCCGCCGATGGCACGCGTTACCGTTGAAGATTGCGTCGACAAGGTTCCAAACCGTTTCGACCTCGTCCTGCTCGCCGCACAGCGTGCGCGCGAAATTTCGGGCGGTAGCGAAATGACGATCGAGCGCGACCGGGATAAGAACCCGGTGGTCGCTCTGCGCGAGATTGCAGAGCAAACCGTGAAGCCGAAAGAACTGCACGAAGCGCTGGTGACCAACCTGCAGAAGATACTGCCCGACGATGAAGACGATGCCGATGAAATTGGTTCGCTGAGCCAGTCGGCGGAGGCTCTGCGAATCACCGCAAGCGCGCCAACCCGCTCAACTTCGATTGGTGCCGATTACGACGGCTGATCCGAATGAAGATATTCGGGACTGATTGTCCCGTTTTTGGAAAAGGCCGCCAGATTGGTGGCCTTTTCTCGTTGGAGGTGGGATCACGACGGGAAACCAGCCGCGTTGCCTGGCAGCGTAATCCTTGCGCCGCACTTGCCCGAATGTAACAGTGTCTCGCAGGCAATATAGCGGGCATTCGCTGTCCCGATAGCTCGGAGGAAACCGTTAGAACGTCATGGCGTCGATCGCAGTCTACAGTGTCAAGGGTGGTGTCGGGAAGACGACCTTCGCGGTCAACCTGGCCTGGTGCGCTGCGACCATTTCCCGCCGTCAGACATTGCTCTGGGACCTGGATCCCGCAAATGGATCGGGTTTTCTTCTGGGTGTCGAGGCGAAGAAGAAGCGCGCCGCCGAATCTGTTTTCTCTGCCGATCGCAGTCCGGCCAAACTGATCCGCAAAACCGACTACGACAATCTTCACCTGCTGCCTGCTGATGAGAGCATCCGAACGCTGGACCGTCAGTTCAGCCAAATCGGCAAGAAGAAACGCCTGGCGAAGCTGACGGCTGCGCTGGCCAAGGAATATGATCGCATCATCTTCGATTGCCCGCCGGTCTTGAACGAGGTCAGCGCCCAGGTGATGCGCGCCGCAGACCTTGTGATAGTCCCTTTGCCGCCATCGCCGCTTTCGACCCGCGCGTTCGAAACGGTGGTCGCCGAGGTACGCGGAAGCGGTAAGGCGCACCCGCCAATCTTGCCCGTGCTTTCGATGCTCGACATGCGCCGCAACCTTCATAAGCAAGCGCGCGAAGCCAATCCGAAATGGCCGGTGGTACCGCTCGCAAGTGCAATCGAACAATGCGCGGTTTCGCGCAGTCCGGTCGGTGCCTTCGCGCCTCGATCGCCCGGTGCTCGCGCCTTTGCACAGCTCTGGACCGCAATCGAACGCAAACTGGCCAAGCTTTAACTCACGGCCCAGCGAAATTTCGGCGCGCTTTCCAGCGGCCCGGTCCCTCGTCTATAGTGAGCGCGATTTCGTGGGGGTCCGAATGAACGATATTACCGAAGGGATCGGCAGCGCGATCGAAGGTGCGCTTGCCGGAAAAGCCGTGGAGCCGTCTCGCGGCGAATTCGGAGACGGCGGACTGGGCGTTAGCGAATGCCTCAATTGCGGCGAGCGCCCGCTTGGGAGCTATTGCCAGAATTGCGGCCAGAAACAGCATGTGCATCGCACCTTGTCCGCTATCGGCCATGACCTCATTCACGGTGTCTTGCATCTCGATGGGAAATTCTGGCGCACGCTTCCCTTACTGGTGTTCAAACCGGGAAAGCTGACGCGGCGGTACATTGAAGGCGAGCGGGCGAAATTCGTCAGCCCGATGGCTATGTTCCTCTTCAGCGTCTTTGCGATGTTTGCGGTGTTTCAGATGGTCGGCCTGACCGCTCCGACCGACATCAACGGCAGTGCTCGCGACGGCGTGGAACGCCTCATCCAGAACGAGAGCGAACGCATTTCGGCCCGGATCATCGCGATCGACGAAGAACTGGCGCAGCCCAATCTCTCACGGCAGGACCGTGAAGAGCTTGAGCTTGAGCGGAACAACCTGAGCGAGGACCTCGCACTACTCGATAGCAACGGCGAAGGCATTGCCAAATGGATCGCATCCCGCGGAACCAACGCGATCGAGAACCTTGAGACGGACGGCGCGGCACAGATTGCAGAAGCAAAACAACGGCTCGAGGCAATGCCTGAAGGGTCGGCGGAGCGGGCTGATCTCGCTGCGGAAATACAGTCTGCAGAAGAGGGTCTTGCGCAATTGCGGCGTCTTGAGGACGGACCCGTCAAGATCATTCCTCTTGATGATGACGGCAATGCACGCATGACCATCGAGAAATCGGGAATTCCCGTGATTGACGAGGCGCTTAAAAAGTGGCGGCAGAACCCCAGCCTGATGATCTACAAATTACAGGCGAACGGCTACAAATTCAGCTGGCTGCTGATCCCGCTATCCATTCCCTTCGTGTGGCTGATGTTCGCATGGAAACGGCGCTACAAGGCGTATGATCATGCGATCTTCATCACCTATTCACTCAGCTTCATGTCGCTCCTGCTTATCGCGTTGTCGCTGCTGGGCGCGATCCAGATGCCGGGCACGCTGATTTTCGTGTTGCTCGTTACGATTGCACCGCTTCATCTCTACAAACATTTGCGACACGCTTATGGCCTATCTCGCCTGTCAGCGCTTTGGCGCTTTTTCGCGACGTTGGCGTTCATAGTCGTAGTGCTGGTACTGTTTTTGCAGACGCTGTTGCTGCTTGGCGCCTTCTGACGCCGCACAGAACATGCACAAAAAGGCCGCCCGGATCGCTCCGCGCGGCCTTTTTGTTCAAGCCATAGTGGGGATCAGGCGCCTTGCGGAGCCTCGCCGCTTTTCGATCCGCCGAAACGCTTCCCTGCCTTGGGAATGGCGCTGCCGTGGGTCGGAACCACTTTGGTCGGACCCTTGGGTTCGTCGGGACGATCAATCTTGCCATTCTCGAGAAGCTGGGTGATTTCGTCACCGGTCAGCGTCTCGTATTCGAGCATCGCCTGCGCGAGCAGGTGGAGCTTGTCCTCCTGCTCGGTCAGGATTTCGGTCGCACGCTTCAACCCACCTTCGACGAGATCCTTGATCTCGGCATCGATCAGCTTGTTCGTTTCAGCGCCCGCCATCGTGCGCGCGGTCTGGCCCATGCCCAGATAGCCTTCCTGGCTTTCCTCGTACTGGAGCGGACCAAGCTTGTCGCTCATGCCCCACTTTGTCACCATGTTGCGCGCAAGATCGGTGGCGTACTGGATATCACCCGAAGCACCGGATGAGACCTTGTCATGCCCGAAGATGATCTCTTCGGCGACACGCCCGCCCATCGCTACGGCGAGGTTCGCGTGCATCTTGTCCCGGTGATAAGAGTAATTGTCCCGCTCCGGCAGGCGCATGACCATGCCCAGCGCCCGGCCACGCGGAATGATCGTCGCCTTGTGGATCGGGTCGGAAGCCGGCTCATTGATGCTGACGAGAGCGTGACCTGCTTCGTGATAGGCCGTCATCTTCTTCTCATCGTCGGTCATGACCATGGAGCGGCGTTCCGCCCCCATCATAACCTTGTCCTTTGCATCCTCGAATTCCTGCATAGCGACGAGACGCTTGTTTCGGCGCGCAGCAAGCAGGGCCGCTTCGTTGACGAGGTTGGCGAGATCAGCGCCCGAGAAGCCCGGTGTACCGCGCGCAATCGTGCGCGGGTTCACGTCGGGTGCGAGCGGCACCTTCTTCATGTGCACGCCGAGAATCTTCTCACGCCCATCGATGTCGGGGATCGGCACCACGACCTGACGGTCGAAACGGCCCGGACGCAGCAATGCGGGGTCGAGAACATCGGGGCGGTTCGTTGCCGCAACGATAATGATGCCTTCGTTTGCTTCGAAACCATCCATCTCGACGAGAAGCTGGTTCAGTGTCTGCTCGCGCTCATCATTGGAATTGCCGAGGCCGTGACCACGCGACCGGCCGACGGCGTCGATCTCATCAATGAAGACGATGCACGGTGCGTTCTTCTTGGCCTGTTCAAACATGTCGCGCACGCGGCTTGCGCCAACGCCGACGAACATTTCAACAAAGTCCGAACCCGAAATCGTGAAAAACGGAACGCCAGCTTCGCCTGCGATTGCGCGGGCAAGCAGCGTCTTACCTGTACCCGGCGAACCGACCAGCAAAGCGCCTTTCGGAATCTGACCGCCCAGTTTCGAGAATCGCTGCGGGTCCTTCAGGAACTCGACAACCTCCTCCAGCTCCTCGCGGGCTTCGTCGATCCCGGCGACATCGTCGAAAGTAACCCGGCCCGATCGCTCGGTGAGCATCTTGGCCTTCGACTTGCCGAAGCCCATCGCGCCTCCCCCGCCGCCCTTTTGAACCTGACGGAGCGCGAAGAACGCGATGCCGAGGATCAGGATAAAGGGAAGAGACTGGATAAGGATGTAGAGCAGCAAATTGGGCTCCTCACGCGGCTTGCCAGAGAACCGTACGTCGTTCTCCTGCAGCAATTGCGTGATGCCGGTATCCGCCGGAACCGGTACGGTGGAGAACGTCTGCCCATTCTTGAGCGTACCCGTTATGAGGTCTTCGCCCAGTGCAACCTCCTGCACATCGCCATTGGCGACCTGGGCACGGAATTCCGAATATTGAATCTGAGTACCGGGATTCTGGCCCGCGTTGTTAAACAGCGAAACGACCAGAAGCAGGGCGAGGAAAATGCCGCCCCAGATCATCAATTGCTTGATCCACGGGTTCTGGCCCTCGGGTGGCTGCTGCTGCGGATCGTTAGGGTCACTCATCAGGGGATTCCTTTCTCGCCCGATAATGTAGGGTCGGACCTGTGAATGGCAAGATAATGCGCGCATTCGCGCAGCTTGCCAATCTTCGAACAGCGTGATGCGAATTATCGAATTCCGCCGTCGAGGTCAGTCTGCTCCGTAAGCCGCAAGAAATACGTCGACTGCGCCTGCGATCCGGCGGTCACTCTCTTCTGGGGAGACTTCCGCGCCGAAGCGCCGTTCAAGATCGCCCATGCCCTTGCACATGGAAACGAACTGTTCAGCTGCGAGCTGCGGATCGCCCACGTTCAGTTCACCATTCGCCGATGCGTAGGCCAAAAACGCGCTGAACGCCTGTTTCATGCGCCACGGACCCGCCTCCAGGAAAGCCTTCCCAATCGCTGGCTCGCTTTCTGTTTCAGCGGCAATTCGTCGTTCGAACTGAATCATTTCCGGGCGGGACAAGAAAGCGAACATCGCCTTCCCGATCACCGTAAGCCGTTCGCGTATCGAACCGCGCGGCATATCCTCGATGCTGAAATGTCCGCGCATTTTCTCACATTCAAGCTCGACAGCGGCTGCGAACAAGGCGCGCTTGTCTCCGAAATTGTTGTAGATCGTGACCTTGGACACTGCGGCATTCAACGCGATCTGTTCGATCGAGCTGGCCGCATACCCGACATCGAAAAAGCTTCGTGCAGCCGCTTCGACGATCGCCTTCCTTTTGGCGAGATCGGAGGGTCGGCCCTGCTTTTTCGGAACAGCTGTTGACAAAGTGAACGACTCCGTTCAGTTAAACGCGACCGTTCAATAATGGTACGAACCCATCGACTAGGCAACCCCCGCCCTTTGTAAAGGTTCCGACGACGTGCTCTGGATCGCAATCCGAATGCTCACCGGCGACGCGCAGAAGTTCTATGGACTGCTGTTCGGCATCGCTTTTTCGACACTGCTGATCACCCAGCAGCTGACGATTTTCGTCAATCTGATCGAGCGTGGGGCAAGCGGCGTTTACAATGCGCCGGAAGCAGAAATCTGGGTCATGGACCCGGTCAGCCGCACGACCGACGTGAATTACGCGATGCCCTCGACCGCGCTTGATGAGGTAAGGTCCGTCCCCGGCGTCGAATGGGCCGTGCCGCATTTGCGCGCCGCCGCTTCTGTTCGGACGAGTGCAGGCGATCTGGAAGGTGTCGCAATCATCGGCGTCGACGACGCAACTCTGATCGGGCTGCCCGAGCGCCTTTTGGAAGGCGACAAGTCGATCCTTTCGCGCCCCGATAGCGTCATCATCGATGATGGCGGCGTGGTGAATCTGTTCGAGAACGGAGAAGAGCCAATTGGACAGCGGCTCGAACTGAATGATCAGCGCGCAGTCATCCGAGGCATCGCCGATTCCATCCCGTCGTTCACCAGCCAGGTCACGCTTTATACGAAATACAGTCAGGCTCTGAACTTCGTGCCCGGCACGCGCAACCGCCTGACGTTCGTGCTCGCAGGCGTATCGGAGGGCCTCTCTGCAGAAGACGTTGCTGCGCGCATCGAACAGCAAACCGGGCTAAAGGCGGAAACGCGCCAGGAATTCGCCGATGCCGGGGTGAGCTTCATCGTCGAAAACACCGGAATCCCGACGAATTTCGGGATCACCGTGGTGCTGGGTTTTGTCGTTGGCGTCGCAATCGTCGGCCTGACCTTCAGCCTGTTCATTCGCGACAACATCAAGCAGTTCGGCGCGCTGAAGGCGATCGGCGTCACCAATGCGAAGATAGTGAGCATGGTCGGCGCTCAGGCCGCATTGGTCGGCACCGTGGGATACGCGCTGGGCGTGATCGGTACGGTGGTATTCATTTACGCATTCAGCGGAAATCCCTTCTTCAAAGGGTTTTATATACCTTGGCAGATCCCGCTCATCAGTCTGGTTTCGGTCATCATCATCCTTGCGATGACCGGCTTCATCGCCTTGCGGAGCGTGCTGAACACCGAACCCGCGGCGGTGTTTCGATGAGCGGCATGGAGACAAGCGGAAAACCCATGGACACCAGCGCGATCGGCGGATGCGCCCCAGACGCAGCTATCTGCGCGCGAGGCATCGTGCGCGATTTCGAAAGCGGGCAGACGACCATACGCGTGCTCCACGGGATCGACACAGATATCAAGCCGGGTGAGATGACCTATGTTGTCGGCGAGAGTGGTTCGGGCAAAACTACACTGATCTCGATCATGTGCGGCATCCTTTGGCCGACTGAGGGCGAGGTTAAAGTCTTCGGTACCGACATCTACAGCCTTTCCGACACTGAGCTCGTCAATTTTCGCCTGAACAATATTGGCTTCATCTTCCAGCAGTACAATCTGATCCCTTCCATCGATGCGGCCGCAAACGCCGCCGTGCCGCTGATTGCCCAGGGCATGGATATCCATGAGGCGCGTGAAAAAGCGAAGGTTCTGCTGGAAAAGCTCAACATCGCCGATCAGGCGGATAAGCTGCCAAGTCAGCTTTCCGGCGGACAGCAACAGCGCGTCGCCATCGCCCGTGCGCTGGTGCACGAACCGCGCCTGGTGGTTTGCGACGAACCGACTGCCGCGCTGGATGCAAATTCAGGCCGCCGCGTGATGGACCTGCTGCGCGAAGTCGCTGTCGCCGAAGACCGCGCCTGCATCATCGTTACCCACGACAACCGCATTTTCGACCTGGCCGACCGTATCCTCGTGCTCGAGGACGGCGAGGTCACCCATGACGGCACCGAAATGCCAGACGATCACTGAATAAGGCACCCGAGGAAACCATGTCCATTCTTCCCAAGAACGTGAGCTTTTCGCGCCAGATACTTCCAGTTTTGGCGGTAATCGGTCTGGTCGTTGCAGCGCTTTACATTTTTTCCAGCCTGCCGGATCGTTCGACGAGCGAGCCTGAGCAACAGCCTCCGAGAGCGACCGGTGATATGGCCAATTCGGCGAGGGTCGCAGGTGCAGGCTTGGTCGAGCCTTCGAGCGAGATCATCGACATCGGCTCGGCACTTTCGGGACTGGTCACCGACCTACGCGTGCAGCCCGGCGACCGTGTCGAGAAAGGGCAGCCGCTCTTCCTGGTCGATGACCGCGCTGCACGTGCGCGCCTTGCCGAAGCCAATGCCGCTATCAGCGAGGCGCGCGCCGCCATCGTCGAGGCGCAAGCTGCGCAGCGCACCGCGAACCAACAACTCGCACTGTACGACAATCTGGACGATCCCGCAGCGGTCAGCCGCGCCGAAGTCATCCGTGCAGAAGGTGACGCTGCAGCCGCTCAGAGCCGGCTCGAACTGTCCCGTGCGAGGCTCGCTGCCGCACAGGCACAGGCGGGAAGCGCGCAAACCGAATTGAACAGGCTCACCGTCCGCGCGCCGATCACTGGAGAGATCCTTGCAGTGAACATCCGCCCGGGAGAATTCGTTGCAACACAAGGCGGAAACTCCCAGCCTTTCATCCAGATGGGCGAAACCATCCCGCTGCATGTGCGCGTAGATATCGACGAGAACGAAGCGGTGCGGGTGAAGCTCGGCGCGGATGCGATTATCTCGCCGAGGGGAGCGGCTGAGATCCGGGCCAATGCCAAATTCGTCCGCGCAGAGCCGCTGGTCGTGCCGAAAAGACAGCTTACCAACAGCGCTGCCGAGCGGGTTGATGTCCGGGTGCTTCAGATCATCTACGCGCTTCCGCAGGGCGACGCCTTCCGGGTGGGCCAGCAGGTCGATGCCTTCATCCCCGCCGATGGCTCCCCTGCTGAGGAAGGATAGCAGCTATGCGCCGCCTTGTTGCTCTGTCTCTGCCGGTTGTGCTGGGTGCGTGTGTCGCGGGCCCGCCACCCGAAATCGCCACGCCGACGCCTGAATTGCCGGACGACTTCCATTTCTCAAGCGACCGCGAAGTCGCGTCGACTGTCGCAGCACTGTTGCCGAGAGATGATCCCGCTTTCCAATCGCTGGCAGCCGATGCCGTTCGGGACGCGCCGAGCCTTTCCGAAGCGCTCGCCCGGATCGAGGCTGCGCGTGCTGGCGCGCGCCGCGCGGGGGCGGAACGCCTGCCCAATGTCAACGCTGAAGGCGCGGTTACGGGGTCCCGGATCAATCCGAATCAATTCGGTGACGGAGCAGCGCAAGGCGGCTTCATCGATACCGAGCAGGTTTCCTACGGCGCCAATCTGGTCGCAAGCTGGGATGCGGACCTTTTCGGTCGGCTGAAAGCGCAGGAACGCGCGGCTGTCGCGAGGATCGACAGCGCCGGCGCTTCGGCCAATGCCGTCCGGATCGCTCTGCTCGCGGAGATTGCCGGGAGCGTGATCGACTGGCGCGTGCTTTCCGCGCGCAGCGATGCCCTTCGGCAGGATGTCGAGGCAGCAACGCAGCTCGCATCATTGGCGAAGGCCCGCGAAGACGCCGGCATCGCACCTGGCTTTGACCGGGTGCGAGCCGAAGCGGCAGCCAGCGCATCGCGTTCGCGCCTTGCGGCGCTGGAAAGCGAGCGCGTGCGGATAGTCGGGCGGCTGATCACGCTGACGGGGCAAGGAGGCGGAGATGTCACGGCAGCGCTCGCGCAATCCGGCATGGCACTCGATCCCGGGCCGGCCCCAGATGCTTTGCCATCCGACTTGCTTAGCAATCGGCCCGATGTCCTTGCTGCCGCAAGTGAGCTCGCTGCGACCGACGCCGATCTTGCTGCCGCCGCGCGGGCACGCTTTCCCCGGCTCACCTTGTCCGCGGTCGTCGGCTTGCTCGCCTTCAGCCCCGGTGATTTTTTCGATGAGGACTCCATCGTCGGAACGCTCACAGCTGGTCTCGCAGCGCCGCTGCTCGATTTCGGGCGAATCGAGGCGGAGATTGACGGGGCGGCTGCGAACAAGCGGATCGCTTTCGCCGCCTATCGTGGTGCCGTGTTCCAGGCGCTTGGCGATGCCGAGGCGGCGTACGGCCTGATCGATGCAGCCGACGCCGAAGCCGCACTCGCAGTGCAGGAGCGCGACGAACTCGCCCGCGCCGCGAGCCTTGCAAACACGCGCTTTCGCGCTGGTCTCGCAAACTTCCTCGAAGTGCTTGAAGCACGGCGGGCGGCGGATGCAAGCGGGGAGCGCGCTGCGGCAGCGCTTGGCCGCGCGGAGCGCGCGCGCGTGCTGCTGTGGCAGGCTCTCGGCGGAACACCGTCTGCCGCGCAGGAAGGCTAGCCCACTATCCTTTCGAACAGCCAGAAACTCCCCGTGATGCCAATCCCGTACGTGGCAACGCGAATTGCCGGAGTTTCTGCCATGGGTGCAAGGCGCCGCATAGCTGAAAGCAAAACCATGAGCGCAGCGATCACCAGAAGCTGCCCGGCCTCAACACCGAGATTGAAGGCGATCAACGCGCTCGCGATCTCCGTTTGGGGAAGCCCGATCTCTGCCAAGGCTCCTGCAAACCCGAAGCCGTGCAGCAGGCCGAAGCCAAATGCGACAAGCCACGGCACGCGCCGCGTCCATGTCCGTCGATCCGGTTTGCGCAGGGCGCGCATTACCTCGACGGCGAGAAACACGATGGACAGTGCGATCAGCGCCTCGACCGGGCGGCTCGGCAGACCCGTATAACCAAACGTCGTCGCGACCAATGTGATCGAATGCGCAATCGTGAAGGCTGTGGCCGCCTTGACCACCGCCCAGCCCTTTCGGACAAGAAACACGAGCGCGATCACGAACAACAGGTGGTCCCAGCCGAACAGGATATGCTCCGCACCGATGACGAAGTAGTCTCGGGCCACCGCCCAACTGTCAGGTTGCGAAGCAATGACGGCAACGGACGCCGCGTGCGTCAGCCGAAAAGACTGCACGGGCCCATCGAGCGGAACGTAGCGCGCGATCGCGTCGGCATTCCCAATGAGTCCGGTGAGGCCGAATGACTTGCCAGCCATTGGGTGTCTGCACTGCATCTGCGCGTGACCCATCAACGCAAGCGGAGCGGCACGGCGCACGGGCCCTCCAACCAATTCGCAATTCTCCGGGATAACCGGCCCGGCGATTGGAAATGCTGTGCCACTTGCGCCTGGCGCGACCGGAACCGTCCATTCGAGCGACCAGTGATTCGGTCCGGTCTGAGAAAGCTCCAAAACTGCAGGACGAAGGTCATCGGCGGAAAGCGGCGCGGCAAATACGGCGAGAATCACTGACAGCAGCGCTAGCTCACACCGCGTCATCGGTCGATCTCTATGCGGTATGCATCGCGGAGCAGTTTAAAGGCTTGCTCCTTGCGGGCGGCGATTTCCGCGCTGCGCCAATCGTTCTCGACCTGCGCGCGGATGGCCTCGAAATCTGCTGTTGCACGCGATTGCTCTCGCATCCGCACGGCATGCCAACCGAAGCCGGATCTCACGGGTCCCTGCCACTCACTACCTTGATCGAGACGAAGGATGGCCTGCGCAAACTCTTCTCCGAACACGCGGCGAACATCGCGCAGGGACTTGCGATCCATGCTCGGAGGAAGGGCCGATCGCTCGCCCGTCTTCTGCCAGCTATCGTTCGCTTCCAACTGATCAAGTGCAACGCGAACCGCCGCCTCATCGGAAAACAGCAGCTGGTCGAAACTCATGGAAATGTCCGCGCGGTAGCGCTCGCTGTTGGAGCTAAAATAAGCGCGCAACACAGCTTCATCCGGGGTCGCGCTTTCGGCTGCAGCCGCTGCAGCGAGGTCCATTTTTGACACCAACCGCCGGCGGACCACGGCATCGCCCTGGTCCAGCCCGAGCCGCAAGGCTTCGCGGTAGAGTACCTCGTCACGAACAAACCGATCGATCTGCGCATCAAGCTCGGCATCGGTTGGCGAGCGCCCCATGACCCGCTCAAACTGGATAGCGAGCTGCGCCTGCTGATCCTGCCCGACGTCGATCACGCGCGATGCCGGGTCCACCGAACTGCCGCCAGACCACGCGGACAACGCGTAAACGAGCGCCCCCGCAGCGAGGAAATGCACCAGTGGTTCGCGGGTCCAACCCGGAAGTGTCACGGTCCGCGCTTCAGACCGACGGCTTCAGCCAGATCGGCGACGTGTAGGCACGTTCCTGCGCGACGGCGTCGGCCATCGCAGCCTCGCTCAGCTCAATACCGAACCGCACCGCATCGAACAAAGTCCAGCGCGGGGTCGGTATTTCGAGCACGCGGACATAGTAGAACGCCCTTTCCCCCTCGGTATAGTCGGGATCGGTCCAGACGCTGCGCAGTTCTGACGCGCCGATGTCGTTCGTATACGTGGCGTTTTCGCGATTGACCGTATCGCCGACAGCAGGGACTTTGCCGCCGGTGCGTGGGCGGTTTTCCATGTCGCTCCATACCACGTCATAGACCCGTTCCTGCAGCTCTCCCGACGCATCGAGCCAACCCTTAACCACCTGCACCCGGTCGAGATTGGCCCCGTCAGGATCCTTCAACGCGGCTATGATGAAGCTGGGAGCCGTGCCGCCATCTTCCAACTCGCCGCCCATTGGCACGCCTTCGGTATACCCCTTGCGCACCCAATCGCCGTCCCAGTCATCTTCAGTGAAACCAAAGCCGCCGAAAATGCGCACGCTCATGCGCGGTCCTGTCGTCGCATAGACCTCGCGCCGCGCAAACGCATCGAAGATTTCCGCCCGCGTGTTTCCACGCGCCCATGCCGCCGCGTACCCGCCAGCGAGGTAATGCCAGCCGAAGCGGCCCTGCCGCGTGCCGAGATTTTGCGCGTCCACGGCGCGGGTTTCGTTGCCCAGCTCGTTCCCGGTATGCTTGCCCCAGAAATTGTCTTCATCCCCTGTCGCAAGCGCGGTGTGACTGTCAGTCGCGCCGATCATCCCGAATGCATACGGGTTCACGCCGAGCTGTTGTTCCAGAGACAGACCCCGTTTCAATGCCTCGCGGACATACGAACCGGCAAACATCTCGGGCTCCATTCGGGCCGTAAGCGGCAAATTGCCAAGCTCCCATCCAGTTACTCCGAACCCTGCCATTTCGTCATTCGGCGACAGGAAGGGGTGCGTCTCGCTATCACCTTTGATTTGGGTCACCTCGACCACCGGCTCGGACGCTGCCCTTTTCGCCGCGTACGCGGCGGTCATGGGCGAGCCATCAGGCATGGTCATCTCGAACATCAGCCCGTTCGAAAGGTTGGAATTGTGCGGGATCGCCAGCGCCTGTCCGCCAGTCTTCTCGGCATAGGCGGCCATATAGTCCCAAAGCTGCTCCGCCGTACTGTCGATGCCAGGAAACGGAACGACCTGGCCGGTCTTGTCACTGCCATCGCGGAACATGACCACCCGGTGCAGATTGTTACCATCTGGCATTCGGGTCCACTCGAACCCGGCAAACGCTGTGAAGACGCCGGGACGGTTATACCGATCGAGCAGCCCGAGCTGCGTGTTCCAGATATCGCGGGTGTTTTCCGCCTGACGCTCCGGGTCTCGGAGCGCTTCGGGTAGGGTTCCGTTGGCGGCCGCTGTGATCAGCTCCGCGATCGCAAGCTGCGATTGCTCAGGGCCCTCATGCATCATGTCATACCAGCGAAGCAGCGTCTCATCGTACTGCGCGACAACGCCAATGCGGGGTGCATCATACAGACGCCGCGTGGCTCCTAGTCCGTCGGAGTGATCGGCGATGACTAGAAAATCGAGCGGCCGCGCGAGTTTCGCCTGTGCGCCAGTCGTCGCGGTTACTTCTTCCCCGCTGGCGAAACGCAGGGCCTCTTCGGGTCCAAGCCGCACGCCAAAGCCGAAAGCGTCGACGGAATTGTCGGTATGGAGGTGGGTGTCACCCCAATATGGCCGGTCAGGAAATTCTGCGAGTTCTATAGTATCGCTGCCGTCACCGGTTTGGCTCGCATCCAGTGTTGCCACCTCATCGCAAGAAGCCAGAACGAATGATGCAATGCCTGCCAAGGCGTATTTTTGCCATGCTTTTTGCATGTGCGTTCCCCTCATCTCTCCGAGAGGGAGTTTGGCGCTACAATCGCGCCCTCGTCAAGCGCGCATCTCGAACGGCAGATACCTCTCGCCCGCACCCTCGGAGCCGAAATAGTAGAAGCCGAGGCCAACCATCGCCGCTGCGGCGAGCACCCATGCCAGCAGCATCGCAAGTCCATCGCGGACCATCATGGCAAGGCAGATGATCGCGTTCGCGATCATCGGGCCTGCGCTCGCCCACGGAAGCAGTTCTAGCGGTGGGACGGCGAGAGCGAGGAGGATAATGATTGCGGCCGCAACCTGCAGAGCAGGGCCCTCGGCAAGAAACTGCAGCCGGCCTTTCGCAAGGTTGTCGAGCGTTTCGGCAGGGCCGCCAAGTTTGTCGGTGGATTTTTCGAGCTTGCGCGAAGTCACGGAGCGACTCTCGATCCAGTCGGGGACCCAGATATGCTCGCGGCCGATAAGCAATTGAACTGCGATCAAGATGATACACAGCGCCAGGATGCTCGGGACACCAGGGATGACTCCGACCGGAGTCAGTTCCAGTAGCGCAAGGATCATCATTACAGGCGCGAAGCTGCGGTCGCCGAACTTGTCGAGTACGTCACCAAGCGACACCTCGTTCTCAGTCTCGGCGAGTTCGCTCAGCCCCTCGACGACGTCGGTAATTGATTGCGGATCTTTGGTATTATCGGTCATTGCTCGAACTAACGCTCAAGCAAGGGCAATCGGTCCCGAATTATGCGGATTTATGCAACAGCGCGGATCGTTCGCAGCGGCAGACGACTTCATCCCGCTGATTCACAAGCTCATGAATAAACGTGGCAATTCCCGCTTCGGGACGAGATTTGCTTTCCCGCAGTTCCTTAACTTCGCTGCGAGCGCGCAATGTATCTCCGATGAAAACGGGCTTCGGCGTAACGACCTTGTCGAAGCCAAGATTGGCAACCAGGGTCCCCAGAGTCGTGTCGCCGACGGAAAGTCCTACGAGCAGTGAAAAGGTGAAAGTCGAATTGACCAGGATCTGGCCAAAGCCGCTTTCCTTTGCCGCCTCGACATCGAGATGGAGCGGCTGCGGGTTATGGGTCATGGTCGAAAAAAGCAGGTTGTCCGTTTCGGTGACGGTGCGCCTGATCTCGTGATCCAGCGTGTCGCCAACCTGCCACTCATCGAAGAATCTACCGGCCATCGCTCAGCCCTCTTTCCAGTTCGCAACGACATCGGCGCCGTTTTCCATGCTCGAACGGACGGCGCCGGGCGTGCGGCTGAACCGCGGCGCTGGGGCGGTGTGCCACATCCCGTCATGTTCGACGAACGCTCCTCGCGCTTTCATGTGGGGGTGTTCCCTCGCCTCTTCCACTTCGAGCACTGGCGCGAAGCAAGCATCGGTTCCTTCGAGCAATTCGGTCCATTCGGCCTGCGTCTTGGTTTTGAACATGGCCGCAAGTGTATCGGCATATTCATCCCAATTGGCGGGGTTCATCTGACCTTCCGCTAGCTGGGCCGGAGCGCCCGATTTCGCCAGGAGCTCGGCGTAGAATTGCGGTTCGATCGCGCCGACCGATACTTCTTTTCCATCGACGCACTCGAAACAGCGATAGAAATGCGCAGCGCCGCCCAGCATGCCCTTCCCGCGTTCGGTCGTCAGGTAAGGCCGGTCGCGCACGCCGAAGAAAAAGCTCATGAGACTGGTCGTGCCGTCGACGATCGCCGCATCGATGACTTGCCCTTTGCCGGAGCGTTCGCGCTCGAACAGCGCAGCGAGGATGCCGAAAGCGCAATACATAGACCCGCCGCCAAAATCGCCCACGAGGTTCTGCGGCGGAACAGCCGTTTCCCCTGCTCTGCCAACTGCGGAAAGAGCGCCAGTCACCGCAATGTAGTTGATGTCGTGGCCCGCGGCTTGGGCGAGCGGTCCATCCTGCCCCCAACCTGTCATGCGCGCGAACACCAGCCGCTCATTCAGTTCGAGCAACACGTCCGGACCGAGACCCAGTCGCTCCATCACACCGGGACGAAATCCTTCGATCAGCACATCCGCTTTTTTCGCCGCATCGAGGCAGAACGCCTTGCCTTCTTCTGTCTTGAGATCGACGGCGGCGCGGTGCCGCGCACGCTCGACCACCGGGTTGGTGATGGGCGCGCCGGGCCGTTCGATCTTCACCACCTCGGCTCCGAGATCGGCGAGCAGCATCGCGACATGGGGGCCAGGCCCGATCCCGGCGAATTCGATAACCTTGAGGCCGACCAAAGGGCCTGCGGCTGCACTCATTCCTGTTCTCCTTCTCCCCGCCTCTGTGCCGATGGCAGCTTGTGCTGACAAGCCCGCGATCCACACGCGGAGTTTGTCGATGCGTTGCGCCTCTATTCGACCTTCGCTAGGTTTCGCCGCGCATGGCTCGATTGAATTCGGCCCGGGAGAAGTTCTTTTGAAAATCGCAATTTTCGGGTTGGGCTATGTTGGCTCAACCGCTGCCGGGTGCATCGCTTCACAGGGGCATTGCGTGATCGGCATCGACGTCAACCCGGTCAAGGTAGAGGCTATCAATGCAGGCCGCGCGCCTGTCCATGAACCCGGTCTCGACGATTTGATATCGGCTGCACGCAAGGATGGACGCATCGCTGCCGTGACGGAACTGTCGGACGAGCTTGCCGAATGCGATATCGCTATCGTCTGCGTCGGCACTCCCAGCGGTGTAGACGGCGCTCATGATATGAACCATGTTGCGGAGGTGACGCGCACGATTGCCCGTCACATCGATCCCACGCGCCATCACCCGCTTACGCTGGTCTACCGATCGACCATGCGGCCAGGATCATGCGAGAAATTCATCCTGCCGATCATCGAAGCCTCGCTGGGCGATGCTACCGGCAAGGCGGTCGAACTCGTCTACAATCCGGAATTCCTGCGCGAAGCGTCGGCAATTGACGACTATTTCAACCCGCCCAAGATCGTGATCGGCACGCTGCAAGGCGCGCGCTCGGCCAACATGGCGGCCCTGTATGATGAGATTGACGCTCCGATCTTCCATGTAGGAATGCGCGAGGCGGAGATCACCAAATTCGTCGACAACAGCTGGCATGCCGTAAAAGTCGCTTTCGCAAACGAGATCGGGCGGATCTGCCAAAATCTCGACCTTTCGGCGCGGCAGGTTCACGAGATATTCAAGAGCGACAGCAAGCTCAACATCTCTGCGACGTACACTCGTCCCGGAGGCGCTTTTGGCGGATCCTGTCTCCCCAAGGACGTTCGTGCGTTGCAATACATCGCGGCGGATACCGGATCGGCGACGCATCTGGTGGATGCGCTGTTACGATCGAATGAAGCGCACAAGCATCATCAGTTCCAACAGGCAACGGAAGGGCTGGAGCGCGGTGCCAAAGTGCTGATGGTGGGGCTGTCGTTCAAACTGGAGACCGATGATCTGCGCGAGAGCCCGGCGGTCGATATGGCACGCAAGCTCCTCGAAGCCGGGTACGAGCTGGAGATTTACGACCCATGGGTCGAGCCCGGCAATCTGGTCGGGCAAAATCTCGGCTACACCTATGCGTGGCTCCCGGCGATCGACGGTCTGCTCGTGGACAAGGCGCGCGCAGAGAGCCGCGTACACGACCGTGTTATCGCGACGAACCGCCTAGTCGATGACATCGCGATCGACGCGAGCAGACTTGTCGATATGAGTGTCATACCTTGAGCGAAAAACCGGACGCGCATGATGGAATTCCGGCAGTCATCGAAGGCGAGCCTTTGGCGGATCGCCACATACTTATCGTCGTGGAGAATCTGCCGCTGCCATTCGACCGGCGGGTGTGGCAGGAAGCGCGCACGCTCAAGGCCGCAGGAGCGCACGTTTCGATAATATGTCCGACAGGGCAAGGATATGAAAAACGCTACGAAGTGATCGATAGCATAGAAATCCACCGGCATTCTTTACCGCTCGAGGCGAAGGGGCCAATGGGTTTCCTTGCCGAGTACGGCGCTGCGCTATTCTGGGAAACGGTCCTTGCATGGCGCATATTTCTGAAGCGCCGCTTCGACGTAATCCAGGGATGCAATCCGCCTGATCTGGTGTTCCTCGTGGCGCTTCCCTTCAAGTTCTTGGGCGTGCGCTACATCTTCGATCATCACGACATCAATCCGGAACTCTACGAGGCGAAGTTCGGCAAGCGCGGGTTTTTCTGGAAGCTCATGTTGCTGTTCGAAAAAATGACTTTCAAGGCCGCCGACGTGTCGATCGCTACGAATGAGAGCTACCGCAAGATCGCAGTGGAGCGGGGCGGGATGCCGCCTGACCGTGTGCACGTCGTGCGCTCTGGACCCGACCTCTCGAAATTGAAACGCGTGCCGCCTGCCAATGTCTGGAAAAACGGGCGCGCACACATGATCGGTTACGTCGGTGTCATGGGCGAGCAGGAGGGGATTGACCTGCTGATCGAGGCGGCTGAGTTTATCGTCTGCAAGCTTGGCCGAGAGGACATTCAGTTCGTCCTGGTGGGCAGCGGCCCGGCGCTAAAGGACATGCGCGCGCTTACCAAGAACAAGGGCTTGGAGGACTTCGTCACCTTCACCGGACGGGCGCCCGACGATCTGCTTCTCGAAATACTTTCGACCATGGATGTCGGGGTAAACCCGGACCGGGTCAACGCAATGAACGACAAGTCGACTATGAATAAAATCATGGAATTCATGAGTTCAATCCGCGACCGACTACCCATTGCGGAGCCAGACCATGTTGGTGCTCGCAGCCCTGGCCTTTTTGATCCTCGCGCGCATAGCGACAGACCCAGAGAAGCGCAGCACGTGATGGCTCGCTCCGCCTGGTATATATCGTTGTTTCTGGTCGCGGCGCTCACGATCTCGGTGCAGCTCGACCGCCAATCAGCCGTAACGCCATATTATGCAGATCTGACACCGGAACCCTTCAGGAGCTTCGCGCAGGCGCAAATCGCGGCGCGCGCGCTTGCGGGGTCAAACCCTGCGGAGGCCGTGCAGCAAACGCGCAAACTCGTCGCTCGCCGCCCGCTACCGGCAGAGCCGCTGCGCATGCTGGCGCAGGCGCAAATGCAGGCGGGGCACTCTGAAGCAGGTTTCGCCACGATCCAGATCTCGGCCCAGCGAGGATGGCGCGATCCGGCAGCCCAGGAAGCAATGATGAGGATAGCGCTCGCCGCTGATGATCAAGCCGAAGCGGCGAGACGATATGCTGCGCTCCTTGTCAGAAGAGGGACCAGCGACCAACTTCTCGAAGAATTCGGCGAGGCTCTGTTTAGCGATCCAACCAGTCAGGCGGCGCAAACGCTAACCGACATCGTGGCTGGCGGTGAGCGCTGGCAACCAACCTTTTTAAGGCGAGGCGTGAGCGTCCTGCCCGCGGCAAGTTTCGCTGCTATAGTCGCGCAATCTGCTGAGCGCGGCGCAAGTTTTGACTGCGGGCTGCTCCTCCAAACCACCGAGGTTGCGGGGCGAGAAAACGCAAAGGCATCGCGCAGGCTTGACGCTGTGGTGCGCGATCGATGTTGACCCCGAACCATGTGACCCGCTGCAGACTGATTGCAGGCGAGCGCAATGCGGCACGTTGCGCAATTGGATCAGATCATGCACGAAAGGCATTCAGTGGCAATCGGTTGCGGCGTTCATCGAAGTGCGCTTGCAGCAAAGGCTTCGGATCACCTTCCCGTCTTGGGTATTCTCCGTTTCTCGTAAGCCGTCCGAGGCGTGTGATAGCCGGGAGCAACAAAGGGGAGGCGCGTAGTAGAGACGAAATCGGCGTCAATCATTGCGGTAAATGGTGCCAGAAGAGGCACCGCACTGATGAGACAATCGACTGTTTTTATTCTGTTAAATTATTTGGCGTTGCCGATAGGCCCGCAAAAAGGCCCAACCGCCCCTAATTATAAATAGCAATTATCTGATATTAAACGACATTCTGGGTCTTTCTTCTGCTGCGAGCACGAACCAACAATCACTGCTTAGCAATCCTATCCGGAGCGCTCGGCCACATTCCGCGACCGAATAGATTTCGTGGGCTGATGGTGCGTTCAGGTTGCGGAAATCCGTAGAGCTTTCTCTGCACCGCCCAATCAGTCGGCACATTGGAATTCAATAGCACCTTTCTGCTGAGGCCCGGTGGTTGGGTGCCATCGAATACTGCAGTGACGATATCCGGCGCCAAATAATTGAGCCGCACCAGACGCGCGAATTGCGCAGTACGGCAACCTTGAATCTTCGCAAGTGCTTCGAGGCCCAACTCTCGATTCTCTTCCACGAGACGCTGCGCCTTGCGAGCGCTGCGGATAAGGTCGATTAGCTTCTTATCAGGTGTGCCTACGCAAAGCGCTTGTCGCGGCTTTATGTGAAGGGAGGGCCAGCGCTCAGCACTTATTGCCCTTACGGCAACAACATGTTCATAGCGCCCGCTACTACACGGCCAATCTGCCGGACGCCCGCGAAAGCTCATTTCGCTCGTCCATTCGAGATAGCGGCGCAATTCGAGAGTGCGAAATGCGATCGAGACTTGGTCCTCGCCAAGCTCAATCCGATAAAAAATTGCCTTGAAAAGCTCGTGTAGGTGCGACTTCGGGGTCGACAATAGGCGATCGGATGTAGCCGACCCCTTCTCGGCCAAGGCCTCTAGTTCCTCGCCAGAGAGCCCCAATCGTTTCAGCGCCTTCCTGAGCTTGATGCGATCGCATAGGAATTCGGCGACCGACGCGAGAACTATCGCATCGAGCTCGTCAGCGCTGGAACGGTACTGTCTAATAAAGAGCTTTTGCGACCACATCGCGTTGCTCGATACATAGGTTTTGTAGAATTTGTTTCTCTTCCATTTGAGATCGAGCCGCATATGGCGGCCCAAATCGTCCCACAAAAGCCCGGCCAAGAAGTGGCTAGTATCGCGGCAATCGGGCTTTCGCCTCTTGCGCGCTTGGCAGATCGATTGTGCCTCCTCCCAGATTTCCCGTGATATCAACGGCTCGTGTTCGCCAGCATAATTTTGATCGTGACCTCGTATCTCGCCGACATATATTGGGTTCTGGACAATTCCATAGACAGTGCTTGGTGAAATCGGTGTTCCGCCGCGCGACTTACCGCGCGGCGAATATTTAACCGAACTGCAGAGGCCGCGCTCGCGTACCGCCGTCATGACCTGAGTGTAGCGCTTCGTTCGTCGAAATTCTTCGAAGATAAAGCGAACGATCTCGGCTTCGCGATCATCGATCCTGAGACCATCTGGTGCGGCGACATAGCCAAACGGAGGCAGACCTCCGTGGATCTTCCCATGTCGCTTTCGCGTCCGAACGCTATCCCGCACGCGTTCGGCAATCAACTCTCGCTCGAATTGCGAGAAAGTGAGTAACACGTTGAGGATCATACGCCCCATGCTGTTTGATGTGTCGAAAGCCTGCGAGATCGACACGAGCGCAATATCGCGTCTGTCAAAAATCTCGATTAGCCGGATGAAGTCCGCCAGGCTTCGTGTGAGCCGATCAATCTTGTAAACTACCACAACGTCAATATCGCCAGCTTCTATGTCCCGCATGAGCCTGGTGAGCCCTGGCCGCTCTAGGCCGCTGCCTGAATGGCCACCATCGTCATAGCGGTTAGGCAGTTCGACCCAGCCCTTGTATTGCTGGCTTCTGATATAAGCACTGCTGACTTCGCGCTGGGTGACTAGCGAATTCACATCGTGATCGAGGCGCTTGTTCGTGCTTTTGCGGGTATAGATGGCGCACCGTTTCGTCGGTAAGATCAATTCCGTAACCATGAGACGACTCCGAGGTGGAGCTCGTTTGTCGCTGCCCCATCGTCCTACGGATATATTCGAGCGCCAAACCTACAGATTTATGGGCCGACTTGCGTTCACTCCTGTCCTCCTTGACAGTTGAACTGACCTTACTACCACGAACCGATTTGCTTGTCTGATGTGAAGTGAAATTCCCCAAGTTTCAGCGCTACTCGGCTCGTAAGCGCCATAGTGACCCTTATCATTGCCATGCCTCGTGTTTGACCACCTTGGGATACTCAAGAGGTGAGGAACCGTTGTTTTACACGCGTCTTCGCAAGAGGCACGAAAGCGACGGCCCGGCATTGCCGTTGATCAATTCGACAAGAGCGAGCGGGAACCGGTTCTAATCTCCCGTGATTAAGAACAAGATCGCGCTGTTTTGTTACTTCATTGCCCTGGCCTTTCGGCCTCAAGCAATTCTAAGATATTGCTGGCTAGGCCGTCATTCCAGACAAGCGATCTTACCATTGTCTCGAGTTGCGGCCGATTTTCTTTCGCAAAATCGCGATCATTAAGTGCACGACGCAGAGTGTCTGCCGTAATTTCTACAAGTCCGTCTGGGTTGGGTATAACAAGACGGTCTGCGATAGAGGCTGCCATACCCCGATCCTCAGTCGCCAGCAGCCCGATCATTAGGTATACGTGAAGCAGAGGATCCGGATTTAAATTGCTTTGAGCAATCGCGAGCAAGCGATCTTTCTGCCGGCGCAGGTCGATATCCGATGTGGTACAGGACAACGCGCTCGCTTCTGCAGCAGCGACAAGAATGGGATAAGAAGCGCCGCGTTCAAGCGATCTGTCGATCAAGGACTGGGCTCGTGGGCAATTACCTTCGGCGAGCTCAACCTTTGCAGCGACAAAATTCGCGAATGCATTGAACCGGTCTGCCTGCAACGCGTTTCGCAGATCATCCCAGGCTGGGCCGCTTTTTTGGACCGGGTTGCCGTCACGTATCTGCATTTGATAAGTGGCAAAAGCACGGCGGGCAAACCAGAAAGATCGAAATTCGCTATTCGGATATCGATCGAGACATTCATTGACGAGACTTGAAGTCTTAGTTCCTTCGGACCTTAAATTTTCTATGCTCAGAAAGCAGCTATATCCGGAGCTGGTCGCATCGTTGACGCCTTTAAGCTCTGCCTGCGCGATCGCGCCGGTAGGCGAAGTTATATAGACCAGGGAGGCCTCAATCTTGTCTGTGATCCCTTCCGATGAGCCCTCAAGCGAGATTGTGTCAAAATAGAGAGTATTGCCGTCCTGATCGGATAGGGTGACAAATATAGCTGGCATTTCGTCTTCAGGTCCGAAATTCATGTCGACTAGGTAGCGTGCATCGTTGTCGTATTGTCCAGGATCAAGATGGTTCGATACAAAGGAGTTGCGCAATTGCAATTCGCTGATCACTCGGACAGTTTGGACCATCTCTGAAGAGACTTCTGCACCTAACATTAAAGGATTTTCGTCGAATCTGAGCACTGTGTATGGTTTCGCGATGGCTCTAGCTTCGCTGGTAGAGCCTTCAGAAAAGAATCGTACCGCTAGAATTAAGCAGCCCGTGAGTATGCCAAACGCAATGATCACGCCAATCACCATTTTGGTTGGATTATTTGCGGTGGAGACCCGCAGTTCAGATACCGGACTTTCGCTTTCGTCAGCATTCTGGAGTGATCCATCAAGCGGCAGCATCTCGATCCTGTAAGAACTCGACGCGATCCTGATACGCAACCCATTTAGCGGCAGATTTCGCGCATAGTAGTTTTCCAGATTGCGCCTTAGCCGCGATATCTGCACACGCGGGTAGCTGTCATTTTCGACATCATAATCTCCGTCTTTACCAAGCCCGTCGACGGCAATCTCGTATTGGCTAGGAGCCGTCCTTCCAGAGAGGGTTCGCTCGACAAGAAATTGCAGCAAGCGACTTTGGACAGGCGCGCGCTGAAAAATAAAATCATCTAGGACTCGTTGAGCCTCAAGCTTGAGCTGCTGCTCGAATACTAGCTGTGGCACATGGTCCTTTGGCACGATGGCATCCCTAAAAAGTTGTTAGACTCTGCTCTCTCAGATTCAATATTTGTTAACGCATCGGCTGCGCTGAAGCTTCTCAAACTGGAGCGGAAGCCGCGAATTTCCGACACAGTTACAGGGTTACACGGCCATATGTAACTTAAGGTTTTGTGAAGGTGGCGGCCGTTCAGACGTTTCAGACACCGTCTGGAACTTACCAGCAGGACCAGTGATAAATATTCTTTGGTTCGTCCCCAGCGATGCACCAGCGAGCTGAGGGATTGTGAAGTTTCACGAACGAAACCCAACCGGAGGTCTGATGATGACGATACTAGCAGAGCAAATTTCAGCGAAGGGCCTCGCTTATGAGGGACGTGGCGGCGAACGCCGAAACGAACGACGTCATCAGGCAACATACCGCCCTTGCTGCGTGATCGCGTCCGACCGGGTTACCATGGGCCTGATCAGAAACTTCTCTAATCGCGGTGCACTTATAGAGGTCGAAGGGAATTTTTCTCCTGGCGACAAAATAAGCTATTTCTGGGAATCCAACTTACGCATTTATGCCAAGATTGTGTGGCACAAATCAAATACGTGCGGCGTCGAGAATATGGATCATGATCCTAAGACTCCCGCAGTGTATCCGCCAAGATCTGTCCGCGTCCCGTCCGAAGCGCAGGCGGACTACTGGATTAGAGACGAGAAGCACACCGCTAAGGTGGAAAACATTTCCCTGGGCGGAATGCGCATACGAACTTCGAAATGGCTCGCACCTGGCGCCTTGATGACAATCGGGTTCTGCGGCCTCGAATTCGGTTCTGTGTCGATCCGCTGGTCTGACGGAAAGCGCGCTGGTCTTCGATTTGCGAAACGACTGACTCGAGAATCACTTGCCCAATTACTTCTGGATGAGCGCTTCAAGCTGAAAAACATCGAGTTTGGGAACGCTTCACAGCAGACTAATCTCGATGTTATCGGAGACTTTGCATGAAGCGCGCCGCTCAACAAGTGACACAACGCTGGAACGCAACCGAGATCATTAGTTTTGCGATCTTCTTTCTTTCTGGTCCGGAAAAAAGAATAGACCTGCTACAAGGTCGCCAATCGGTCCTAAGACCGAATTGGCAGTCCTAGACACTGAGCGCGCCATCGACTGTCATCCGATCTCGCGCTTCTGACTCGAGTGGCATTTGGTTGCTAGGATAAATGTTGCTTTGTACTATCTCGATTAAGCCAGGATCCCTGCCGCCCGGCGCAGCAGTAAGTGAATGATATGGTCGAGGTGCGGGACGAAGACCCAATTTGGGCATTCTTCTGTATCGCTGAGATTGACAGCAGGAAGCCTCTTGCTGCTGCCGAGAAAGAGAAAGCGCGCCGCCAGTCTAGAATGGCGTACTCACACGATTCTGCGGACCATTCGAGCGATCTGCGTTGCTGCCCAGCTGGCAAACGAGCGCCCATCCGTGCGGATTTGGACGATGCCCGGCACGAGCTGGATTTGGTGTTTATGGCCACTCAGCGTCCCCTTTTCCGCAATCAGACGAACACGGTAAAGCCCCTCGCGGGGTGCGAGTTCCTCACCCATTTCCTCGACCGCAATCGGTCCACCATTGGTGGATGCAAGGATCGGTTGCTCTAGTCGCTCAATCGCGCTTGATGAAACTTCAATCAGCTTTGCCGAGCGCGATGGGCCGCCAGCATCGGACGCCACGAAAGTAGCCAAAGCACCCTGCTTGACGCGCCAGATATCGTCCTCGGAGACGTAGGCCTGCACATCATAATCGGACGGCGTCACGATATGCGCAATAACTTCTTCACCGCCGATCCAGCGACCTCGATGCATTAATGCATCGAGGTCGGACACTATGCCACTCACCTCGGCGCGAAGGATCAGCTTGTCGGCGCGGCGTTCCATGCCTGCCAGCGCGTCGGTCTCGCGCGCCAACTCGCGCTCGATCACAGTACGGTTGGACCGATCGTCTTCGCTGGAAATGGCGCGTCCCATCTGTAAGCGGAGCTGCGCGATACGGACCTTGGTCTTCGCGGCCTGAGCTTCGAGTTCGGGCGCAACCAACTCAATAATCGGATCGCCGACCGAAACGCGCTGGCCATTCTGAACGATTACCCTCGTAACGCGCGCAGGTTCTCCGGAGACGATTGGGGCAGCACCGACCGGCGTGAGCACAGCATATCCGCTAACATGGCGGTCTAGCGGCAGGAATGCGAGCAGAAGCAAGGCTCCCCCGACCCAGAGCCAAGTTGCGCCACGACGCCCCCGAATGATTCGTTCGCGTTCCGCCCACCAGACGCGCAATTCGACGAAAATCGGGCGCCCCACAAACACCGCCATCTCGACTGCGGCGAGGATCAGGCCTAGCGGCTGGAAGAAAACATTGTAAACGAGGATCGCGATCCCGGTAAACAGGAACAGCCGGTAGATCCAAGTCCCATAAGCATAGAAGATCATGCCGCGACGCAGCTTCTTCGGCACTTCTTCGGGCGCAGCGTCCCCAACCGAGAACAGCCATTCGCGCATTTTCCACCTGCCAAGGGCGAACGCGCGCGGCTGAAGGTTTGGTACGTTAAGCAGATCGGCCAGCACGTAGTACCCGTCGAACCGCATGAACGGGTTGAGGTTGACGAACAGACTCATCACCCAGCTTGTGGTCGCTAGGATGAAGGCGACGCTGCGGAGTATTCCGTCAGGTAATAGCACCCAGGCCATTGTCGCAATGCTTGCGACAATCAGCTCGGTCGCAACACCTGCGCAATCGATAGCGAGGCGCTGCTTGCGCGATTTAAGCCGCCAGGCTGCAGTCGTGTCAGTGTAGAGTACCGGCATCATGACCAGGAAGCTCACGCCCATCGTCGGGATCCGGCAACCGTATCGGGTCGCCGTGTAGGCATGGCCAAGCTCGTGCAGGATCTTTATCACGAACAGGCCGAGCCCGTATGCGATCAAGCCCTGCCAGCTGAAAAAGTACAGAAACGAAGCAACAAATACATCCCACTGGCGCGACACAAGCAAGAGGCTGGTACTCGCGAGGACCGAAAAGAAAACGAGACTATGCACCGACCAGAGCGGGCGGACGTGCTCGATTGTCCCCTCCAGAAACCGCGCCGGTTTGACTAGCGGGATCCGGATAAACAGGTAGTTATCTAGCAACCATTTCCACGCCGCCTTCTTGCCGCGCGCATGCTGCTCGGTAAAGGCCGCGACAGTCTCTTGTCCAACCGGACCGACGGTCAGGCCATTAGTCGCAGCAAATTCGATGACCCGATTGAAGGCGTCGTTTGCCTCATCGCTCTCCAGCCCTTCGCGTTCAAGTTCGTAGCCAATCGTCACAAAGTCGCCGCGAGCCCAATGAGAGAGAATCAAGAACTCGACCCGACCGAGCTGGAAAAAGGAATGCCGAACGGGGTCGAACAGGGTCCAGCTGGGCGCTCCATTCACGAGCGAAGCACCCGGTTCGATCCGCAATTCCTGTCGCAGCGCCGGGATCGGTGGCGGCTTGGCAGCCTCTGGCAGCTCGATCGGGATAGCGGCGGAGGTCATATCCCGACGAACTGGCGGAGCGCAGAAATCGGCCGACGCAGCAGCGAATAGACGAACGGCACCCACTGTCCGTATACCTGCGCTGTCCCGCGTGAACCGATGCGCGGGTTTGCACCATCGATCTTTGCCGTGAGCGCAAAGGCCAAGGTGCCGTCCGGCGTTTGGCGGGCTTGGTAGCTTGCCGCTTCTAGCAAGCCATCAATTGCCCAGAGGGGCTGCGAATCGAGCCACATCTTGACTTTGGCCCCACGCTCCAGCGACATCTGTTCGGCAGAGGGCAAGTCGATCCGGATCATCACCTCAGCGGGGTTCACAACTTGCATAATCGGATCGCCGACATTGACCGCGCGGCCCTCCCAGTCGCGGCGATCGCTGAACAACGCCATGCCCTCACGCGGCGCGGTGATCGTCGATTGAATCGCGAGCTGCCGAGCGTAATCAAACTCCGCCTGCGCCACTTCGACCTCGGCCTGCATGATCGCGATGTCGGAAGTCTCATCGCGCTCAGCAAACGCAGAGCTGGTCGAACGCTCAAGCCGAGAACGTGCTACCGCCAAGCGCTCTTTAGCCAATTCGAGCTCGTTCGTCAGCCGTATATCGTCGAAGCGCAACAACACCTGCCCTTCGGTGACAGGGGCGTTGGGCGTGACCTCGACCGACGCGATGCGGCCGGAAAATGGAGCGGCCACGACATAGGGCCGTTCAGCAACGATCTCTGCCGGAGCGAGTGCGGTCAGACGCACCGGGAAAAGCAGGACAACTGCAATAGCGATTGCAATCCATTTTTTCTTTCGGCTGTCGAGTACGGGCAGACGGCGCACCGGTTTCTTGCCGGTAAGCGCGAGCCAACTGTGTGCGGTCGTGTCGCCAATTCGCGCGATGCGGATTTTCTCCCCGTTCCGCAGGGTTTCCTCGCGGGCAAGCAACAACCCGGCGAACGGAGAACCCTCTGCATCGAGCAGCGGCTGCCAATACATTTGCGTGTAAGGATAATCAGAGAGCGCTTCATCTGGTCTCGAGCGTTGGGCATCGAATTCGCGTGGCTTTGCCAAGGTGAATTTATCCGCAAGGTTGCTCACGGCCTTCTCCAGCGCATCGATCAGCGGCGCGTTAGGATCGACCGTCGCCAGCGAGGATACGCACTTAGTCGTATAGCCTTTGCCAATGGTGGCTTGCCGCAACACAAACATCTGGCCGTACGGAAGGATAGCGCGTGCTTCGTTGGCAACGAAATATTGCAGTTCGGCAACAGTCGACTGGCGCCGAATATCGGCCTCGAACTGAAGCAGAACCGCGAGCATCTTGGCATCCCCCGAGCTGCCACCGGTCGCCACGCCGCTCAGCTGAGGCCGAGTCTTTGTCGGCTCAGGAAGAGGGGCTGCCATCTTATCTGCCTGGCGCCTTCGCCGAATCAACCTGCGCCTCAGACGTAGCAAACGCTGCAGTTCCGCTCATGCCAGGCAGAACCAATGCTTCGCCTTGATCGATGTCGGCCTTTACCCGGATCGTCTTGCTGACCGGATCAACCGAGGCACCTAATTGCGTGACAACCCCCGGTATCGCAGCGCCCGTTTCGTCAATTACAAAATCGAATTCGGCCCCAGCTCGCAACCAGTTGAGCCAGTTACTGGGAACAATCAGTTCTGCCTCGAGGTCATTGCCGCTTTGAATTTTCAGCAGCGGCTGCCCGCTTCCTGCAACCTCGCCGCGATTGGCAATCTGCTCAACGACTGTGCCAGAGAAAGGAGCTGTAACTCTGCAATCTTTCAGCTGTGCCTGTATTGCGTTGGCTTCCGCAATAGCTTGCCCGAGATTTGCCTTCGACACTTCCACTTCGTTTGTTCCGACGGCTTCATAAGAATCGAGCTCGACGTTGGTTTCGTGAGTTTTTCGGTACGCGGTTGTTGCTGCACGCGCCGCTGTAAGCTGTGCTCGGATCGTCGAGCAGTCGAAGGTGGCAAGCGTCGCGCCCCGACGGAAACTCCGTCCCTCACCAACAGGTATCGAAAGTATACGCGCTGTCATGCGAGAGGCGATTGTTGACTCGTTTTTTGCGGCGATTACGCCGCGCGCATCTAACACCGGTTCGACAGCGGGCTCAGGCGCCGCCTGTTTTTCAGAAACGTCTGCAATTTGCTGATTTGCGAAGTCGTTTGGTTCGCTGCTTGACCATTCTGTCGCATCGCCTCCAGTGAACGCTGCTGTGAAAACAACCAGTATGCCAATCGCAACGGTTCCTGCGATAGCGTATTTGCGCCTGTCGCTTGCTTTGGGCGTTTCTGCTTTCTCCACCTTTTCGGTTTCACTCATCCTTCACTGTCCCGACAGCCTTACAGCTGCTTCGCGCTCTTGCCACAGTTTTGCCAGTGACGCTCTGAGCGTGGCAACATCTTCCTGACCTGTCACTTCGGGGCTGAATTCATCGATGCCCATGGAAGCAAACAGGTTTGCATACGCGTTCTGCGCTTCAGCATAGGCGATATCGTACTGCACTTCTGCCACTAGCGTATTCATTTCTTCTCGCAGCAAGGTCTGTCGGCTCATTACTCCGGTCGTATGACCTGCTCGAATCTGGTCGAGAATCTTGTCTTGTACATTCATCTGTCGGGATGCGGTTTCTAGTTCGTCGCTCAAATGACCGAAGCGCGCCCGCGCGACATGGACCTGCGTGACGACAGCCATCGTCAGCGCCAATTCGCGCTGTTGCAGCAGATCGCCTTGAGCGCGCACAGCTCTCTTTTGAGCGGGCAAGCGGAACAGGTTGAGAACATTCCAGCTTGCACGTGCGCCGTAATTAACCCAGTCGTTATTAAATAGAAAATCGTTCGAATCGATATTGACGCCAAGTACACCTCGAAAGCTAGGCAGCGCTGAAAGCAAGGCTGCATCAATCTCGCGCGCGTTGATCCTTTGGCGATAGCTCACTTCGCGCAACTCAGCGCGATTGAGCAAGGCTGTCATCATCATGTCTTCGCCGTCATATCTCACGGCGGGTAGCTGATTCGTCCGATCGGGCAATGCGAGACCGAATTCAGTACCTGGCCGCAGGTTCATTAGCGCGGCAAGTTGGGATTTCGCGACCACCAGTTCGCGTTGAAGCTTACGGATCTGCGACTGTATTTGAAGCAGTTCCCTCTGGTAAGTCAGGGCCGTGAGTGGTGCGGAGAGACGACGTTCAGACAAGCGTTCCGAATTTTCAAGTGTTGTAGTGACCGAGCTTTCAAGTTCTTGAAGTTTGGTCAGCAACCGCTCGGCGCTGACCGCACGCCAGTAAGACGACCGCACGTCCTCGATTACCCGATTGGCAACCTTGCGCCGGCGCTCCTGAGATATCAGGATCTCGTCCGCTCCTTGCTTTGCACGAACATAGGACAAACCAAAGTCGAGAACGTCCCAGCTCAGCGTGAGATCGGCGGTGAACAGATCGCGTTCTTGTGAGGTCGATGGCTCAAGTGATTGTTGCTGAGTAATCAGCGACAAGGAGCTTGCGCCAGAAAAATTGTTCCGCCCGGCATATCCAGCATTTGCGACCAATTGCGGCAACATATCGTATCGCTGCAGATCGAGCTCGCGCTCACGTAACGCCATTTCCATTAGCTCGACTTTATAATCAAGATTATATTTGAGGGCTCGAGCCATCGCCTCGTAAAGATCGATAGGAGCCGTCACAGGCTCTTGCTCGGCATCGACTTCGGCGAAATTGCGCGAAGCTGCCTCGTTCAATTCGATCGGCGTGAACGGTTCTGGCACGGTGGCACAACCACTCAGTAAGAGTATTGATGCGCCGAGAAGTGGGCTTCTCTGATTCACTGACTTACCTTCATTCGTTCATATCCTTCAAAGGAACGCCGCGAGCAAATTCTCGACTTCATCGCTTGTTCCAGAGCTTTCTCGCGTCATCATCTCACTGAGCGTTTCCGTACGGATCAACGATCGATCAAAGGGCACGTCGGCCTGAATTTCACCGGTCGCACCTTGAATTCTAATTGGGATATCGATGGTTTCAATGTCCTCGGTGATGGCCCTCACTATCAGCCGCAATTCTTCGAAATCAACCGGGCGCTCAATGATCGCCAAACCGCGAGGGTCGATTCGGATCCAATCGGGGAGCGGCGAACCGTCGCGGGTAAGCAGCTGAAATTCGGCGATGGGTGACGATGCACTCTCGCCGATATCGCGCATTTCGATGTAAACCACTCGAGCGCGTACGATCGAATCGATCATCACTCGATCATTTCCGGCATCGAGCTGGCGGAGAGAGAACCCGGTCAAGGATTGAGGAATAAGGTCGGCGAAACGCGGATCGAACAACCGGTCCGCGCCAAAACGTAAATCGCGAACTTGGTCAATCTGACGCATTACGCTGTCGATCGGACGTCCACTTCGGTCAAAGTCACCAACGCCATCCAACGACCTGATAACATTTACGGCTTCAAGCAAAGGTTGTTCGACACTAAGTGCTCCGAAGCCGCTGAGCGGACGGAAGCCATTCACAGCATCGAGAATAATCAGCGGTGTAGTCACAAAACTGCTGGATTGGTCGAGCACCTCCTCGACAGCACGAAAATCAAGCGGCCCCGTACCAAGATCTCCGCGCAGCAAAAATCTGACATCGGCACCAGCAGCTGAAACATCCACGATGGCAGTGGAATTCACGAACCCGCCGTTTCCGTCCGAGATTGTATAGAGGATCGTTGCGAGACCAGTGAAGCCATCGGGCGGCGTGTAGCTAAGTGTGCCGTCGGAATTGATAAAAACTTTCCCGATATCGACGCTTGCCATGATAACGCTGAGCGGATCGCCGTCGGGGTCGCTGGCATTTTCAAGCACGTCGATGATGGTAGGCGCGCCGCTGAATGCATCCACTGCCTCCGGCTCATCCGCCGGCAAGTCATTAACGTTGTTGACCGTGACATCAACCGTGCCGGTTGCAATCCCGCCATTGCCATCGCTCACCCGGTAGGTGATCGTATCGGTGCCAAAGAAATCAGGATTCGGCGAGTAGGTGACCGTGCCATCCGGGTTGATAGTGACAGTGCCGTTCGGCGCGCTCGCATCTGTGACGGTGATCGGATCACCGTCGGGATCGCTGTCATTGGCGAGGATCGAGATGGTAACTTGCGAGTCTTCATCCACCGTCGCCACGTCGGCGCCAGCAATCGGCGCGTCGTTGACCGGGTTGACCGTGATAGTGGCCGTGGCCGTGTCGAACCCGCCCATGCCATCGCTCACCTGGTAGGTGATCGTATCTGTGCCGCTGAAGTTCGGTTCGGGTGTGTAGGTGACCGTGCCGTCGGGATTGATCGTCACTGTGCCGTTGGGCGCGCTGGCGGACACGACTGTCAGCGGATCGCCGTCAAGATCGCTATCGTTGGCGAGCACCGGAATAGTCACCGGCGTGTCTTCATCGGTGGTTGCGGTGTCCAGCTGGCCTACGGGCGGGTCGTTCACCGGATTGACGTTTACCGTGACCGTCGCGGTGGCTGTACCGCCCATGCCATCGCTGATCGCATAGTTGATAGCGGTCGGACCGTTGAAATCAGGGTTAGGCACGAACGTAATCGTACCATCAGGATTGATGGTGACGGTGCCATTGGGCGAAGTCGCAGCTGCGATAATCAGCGGATCGCCGTCGACGTCAGTGTCATTCGTAAGAACCGGGATCCTGATCGGCGTATCTTCGGGCGTCGTCACCGTGTCCGGCACTGCAACCGGATCGTCATTCATCGGTGCAACTAGCACGGCAATTGTCGCTATATCGGTGCCGCCATTGCCGTCCGAAAGCCCATACGTGATCGTGTCGGTGCCGTTGAAGTCCCGATTTGGTGTGTATGTCACCGTGCCATCGCGATTGATCGTCACGTTGCCGTTTGGAGCGGTTGCGCTGGTGATAGTGAGCGGATCGCCATCCACATCGCTGTCATTGGCGAGCGGCGCAATCGTGACCGACGTATCTTCGTCGGTCGTGGCGGTATCATCGGCCGCAATCGGATCATCGTTGCCCGGATTGACCGCGACCGTGACGCTGGCCGAAGCCGTGCCGCCATTGCCGTCGCTGATCGTGTAGAGGATCGTATCGGTGCCGATGAAGTCCCCGACGGGCGTGTAATCGATCGTTC
This sequence comes from Erythrobacter ani, assembly GCF_019204025.1. Classification (GTDB taxonomy): domain Bacteria; phylum Pseudomonadota; class Alphaproteobacteria; order Sphingomonadales; family Sphingomonadaceae; genus Erythrobacter; species Erythrobacter ani. The sequence goes on along the minus strand of NZ_JAGSPB010000002.1, from coordinate 3,125 downwards.
CGTCAGACCGGATGGTGACCGTGCCATTGCCCGCAGTTGCAGTAACGACCGTCAGAGGATCACCATCGGGATCATTGTCGTTCGCGAGCACGTCGATGTTGACGGTAGTGTCTTCATCGGTCGTCGCCGAGTCATCGGCTGCCACGGGAACCGGGTTGGTGACCGTCCAGTCAAACGTGGTCGACACGCTGCCGCCATTGCCGTCATCGGCGGTTATCGTGACGGAATAGAAGCCATCGTTTAACGGGCCGCCCTGCGAGGCTGCAGCGTCGATCGTGCCGGTAATACTGCCCGCCGCATCGATCAAGAGACCTGTTGGTAGTCCGGTTGCGCTGAAGGTGAGCGTGTCACCTTCGACGTCATCGAAATTGCTGGCGATCGAAACACTTACCATTGCGCCATCGACATCGGCGCGCGGAGGCACAGGAGTGGCAGTCGGATCGTCGTTCTGTGCGTTGACAGTGACTGTCAAAGTAGCGGTCGAGGTGCCACCTTCACCGTCGCTGATCTCGTAGGTTATAGTGTCAGTGCCGGTGAAATCGGTATCCGGCGTGTAGGTCAGCGTGCCGTCGGCCTCAATCACTATTGTACCGTTGGCAGCGCTCGCGAGCGTGACCGCCAGCCCATCGCCGTCCGGATCATTGTCATTCGCAAGGACGTCGGTATTAACCGGTGCATCTTCGTTGGTCGTTGCCGTGTCATTGACCGCGGTCGGCGCCGGGTTGGTGACAGTCCAAGTGAAGCTGGTGCTGACCGTGCCGCCATTACCATCATTGGCGGTGACCGTAACGGAATATACGCCGTCGCCGGCCGGCCCGCCCTGCGATGCGGACCGATCGATAGTGCCGATCACAACGCCATTGGCATCAATGCTCAGCCCGGTTGGCAGACCGGTCGCGCTGAAGGTCAGCGTGTCGTTATCGAGATCGTCGAACCCGCCCGAGAGGTCGAGATTTACAACCTCGGCATCAAGGCTGCCGCGCGCAGGGAGCGGCTGCGCGGTCGGATCGTCATTGTCCGCTATGACATTTAGGCTGACCATTGCCGTCGAAATGCCGCCTTCACCGTCGCTGATCTGGTAGGTTATCGTGTCCGTACCGTTGAAGTTCGCGTCGGGCGTATAAGTAAGCGTGTTGTCGGGATTGATGACGACTGTGCCGTTTGGCGCGTTGGCCGAGATGACCGTCAGTGTGTCATTATCCGGGTCGATGTCATTCGCGAGCACATCGATCGGTGCCGAAGCAGCGTCTTCGGTCGTTGAAGCGGTGTCATCTACTGCGGTCGGTCCAGGATTAGTGACAGTCCACACGAACATAACATCGGTCACGCCGCCATTGCCGTCATCCGCCGTGATAACCGATGAATAAACACCGCCATTGAACTGACTGGCGCTGGAATCGATCGTGCCGGTGATGAGACCGGTTGTCGGATTGATCGAAAGGCCGGCGGGCAGATTGGCGACCGAATAGGTCAGCGTGTCGCCTTCGACGTCGGTGAACAGGCTGGATGCGTCGATCGTGATCGTATCTCCGTCCTGATCAGCCCGGTCGGGCAACGGGGTAACTTCCGGTGCATCGTTGACTGCTGCGATATTGATCGTCGCGACGGCCGTGGCGGGATCACCGTTGGCGTCCTCGATAGTGTAAGTGACTGTCGCCACGCCGTTAAAATTGGGGTCCGGCGTGAACAATATCGTACCGTCTGGATTGACCAGCGCGGTGCCGTTTGTCGCGATTGCGCTGGTGATCACGATCGGCGTGATCGGGTCGCCATCGGGATCGATATCGTTCGCTAGCACGTCGAGGATTTGCGGTGAATCTTCAGTGCCCGTGAAGCTGTCATTCACAGCGGTCGGCGGTTGGTTGTTGATGGTCCAGGTGAAACTCGTCGACGCCACGCCTCCATTGCCATCGTTCGCAGTGACCGTGACAGTGTAGATCCCGTCCCCGCCCGGGCCACCGGTGGAGGCGGTGGCCGTGGTCGTGCCGGAGACAGTGCCAGTTGCCGAATCGAAAGTCAGTCCGTCGGGCAGCCCGGTGATGATGTAGCTGATCGCGTCGCCTTCGGGATCGAAGAATGCTGCGCCAAGTGGCACGTTGATCATCTCGTTATTGCCATCGGTAAGGTTCGGCAGACCGTCGGTTTCCGGTGCGTCATTCACTGCAGACACGGTAACAGTTACAAAAGCGGTCGAAGTGCCGCCTTCACCGTCGCTGATCAGGTATGTGATCGTGTCGGTGCCATTGAAGTTAGCATCGGGCGTGTAGGTTAGCGTGCCATCGGCCTCGATAAACACCGAACCATTATTGGCGTTAGCGGAGATAACTGTCAGCGCGTCGCCATCGGGATCACCGTCGTTCGCAAGCACATCGATAATGACCGTGTTGTCTTCCACGATCGAGGCCGTGTCGTTCGCAGCGGTCGGCGCGGGGTTATCAATCGTCCAGAAGAAGGTTGAACTGACCGTGCCCCCATTGCCATCACCTGCGGTGACGGTGATTTGGTAAACGCCATTGCCGGCCGGGCCACCCTGCGAGGCCGAGGGATCGACTGTGCCAGTAATTTTACCGGCGGCATCAATGCTGAGCCCAGGGGGAAGGCCAGTCGCGCCAAAGATCAGCGTGTCGCCATCAAGATCTTCGAAATTGCCGGATACATCGAGCGCGACCACGTCGGCATCGCTGTTGTCTTGGTTGAGGATTTGCGCGCTGACGGTCGGATCATCGTTAACCGGGTTGATCGTGACGGTGACAGTCGCTGTGTCGACCCCGCCCTCGCCATCGCTGATCTGGTAGGTGATTGTGTCCGTGCCATTGAAGTCCTGGGCAGGCGTGTAAGTGATCGTGCCGTCGGCCTCGATCACGGCCGAGCCGTTCAGAGCTGTGGCCGAAGCCAAGCTCAGCGTATCGCCATCCGGATCGGTGTCGTTCGCCAACACATCGATGTTAACGGCCACGTCCTCATCGGTGGTGGCCGTGTCGTTCGCAGCAACCGGCGGCGGATTGGTGATGGTCCAGCGAACGATGTTGCTGACCGTGCCGCCATTGCCATCGTCGGCGATGACGGTGACCTGGTAGATACCGTCGCCCATCGGCCCACCTTGCGATCCAGATGGATCGATTGTT
>NZ_JAGSPB010000001.1 GCF_019204025.1 Erythrobacter ani | reverse complement strand
GTTTGCTTCCATCTGTTTCAATCGGTTGCTCAGCACAGTCGGAGAAATCCGAGGGAGCGCGCGCTGGAAATTCTTGTAGCGAGTTGCGCCCAAAAGGAACTCGCGCAAAATCAGCAAGACCCAGCGATCACCGATCATGTCTGCCGCCTTGATTGCAGGGCAGAGGCTCCCAGACGTGCTCATCGATATCCCCTTCAGGCTTGAAGCGCCAACCAGCGATACCCGATACTGGGCAACTTTAGGAAGGTTGGACGCGGTTACTACGCAAGACGTAGCGGGTTTCTACGCGAGACATAGCAGCCTGCTCCGCTTTGCGGACTAGTGCCCCGTGTGCCGATCCTCGATTGTCCTCCTATCGCCGGAATGGTCCCGGAGACAACTGGAGAACAACAATGCCAATGGTAACAATCGACGTGATCAAAGACGTATTCACGCCCGCCCAGAAAGCGGAGATGATCGAGAAGGTAACGGAAACGATGGTTGCGCTTGAAGGTGAAGCGCTAAGATCGGTGACGTGGGTTCGGATCAACGAATTTGAGCAAGGTGATTGGGCCATAGGCGGGCATATGCTTTTTGCATCAGATGTGCATGACATGGCAGCGGGCAACTCGCAGGCAGCCTAGAACACAACTCCTCGACTGATGCAGATAGGGGCCCGGCACCAAGGCGCTGGGCCTCATTCATTATCGTCTTGGCACTTGAGGTCGCTAGCCAAACATCCACTTTTCCGCGTAAGCAGACCGACACTGGACCGACCGCTTTCGGCCCCTACCCAGTCACGCCTGGTTCTCAAATCGCGCTTTGTTAGTCCTTTGCGAAACGCATGACTCGACACCGCATTCGAGAGTTAGGCATTGAGCGTCTCTCTGAGTATCGCCCGCGCTAGCTTTGGCTCTTCGAAAAGCGGGCTGTGCGCCGAATTCTCGAAAAGGTAGAATTCCTTCGTCGGCGCTTCGATCACGTCGAAGTACGCTTTAGAAAGTTCGGCGTTGGCAGTGTGATCGTGGTGGCCGACGAAGAAATAGATGGGAAGTTCGAACCTCGTCAGTCGCTTAGCCAGATCGTCACGCAGGAGCGCGTCCCAGAAGAACGGACGGGACCAGAGTTTGCCGCGCCAGATGTTGATTTTCTCGCGCAGCGTGTATGCACGCACCCGCCAGACGGGCAGGAAGATGCCCCTTACGACGGAAAGAGTATCGCGGGTGTTACCGACGCCGAGCTGATGCATCGCCTTGTCGCGATGCCGCATCCAGGCTGGCGAAAGCCCATCCTTCATGCTCACCGGCGCAGCCTCGAGCTTGCGGACCATCCGTTCGTCGCCAAGCTTCCGGTAGGCGTCAATCATGAAGTCACGCGCCAGAATTTCAGATCGCAACTGATGCGCTATCTGCGCCATTCCGATGTAGGCAAGAAAGCGATCAGGCGCCTCGGCGGCAACCTGTATGCCGAGATAGCTGCCCCACGAATGGCCAAGCAGGATAATCTTCTCCTTGCCGAACCGCGCCCTAAGGTAGTCGGCCACCTCTATGGTGTCAGCAATCATCTGCTCAATCGTCATGCTGGCAGGCGGGATATCGGTTGCAAACGACATTCCGGCCCCGCGCTGCTCCCACCAAACCATAGTAAAGTCCTGCGAGATGGCGGTCGGAAACTCCTGCTCCATGAAAAACTCAGGCATTCCGGGTCCGCCATGGAGAAACAAAAGGACAGGGTTCGCGGGATCAACGCTCTGGATGAACATGCCCTGCCGAATGCCGCCGATGTCGACGAACACTCGCTCGGAGATGCTGCCTGGAATGATCGCCCAAGTTTCGTCTCGCAGAGGTTCCAGTCTGCCTGGACTGATCCAGGCCAGCCCGGCGATCCCGATACCGGCGACTGTCAGAAAGACCAGAAAGCCAGTCAGCACATCACTCGCCTTGCGCCAGAAGCAGCGCCTCCATTGCATCCAGCTCGGCGCGGTCGATATAATCTCCAGCTGCGATTACAGCTCGGGGGCGGCGCAATACGGCAAGTCCCTCAAGCGGGTTTGAGTCCAGCAGCACGAGGTCAGCCCGTCGCCCCGGGGCAATGGAGCCATCCTGGTCGGCAAGGCTAAAGAAGCGCGGCGGAGCGACCGTTGCGGTAAATAGCGCTTCTCGCGGTGTTAGGCCGATTTCGACGTAGAGATCGAGCTCATCGAGCAGAGAGAAGCCGTGGAACAAGTATGGATTGGCAAAGGACGCATCGGTCGAGGCGAGGATCGGCACGCCTGCCCGGTGAGCCATCAGGAAGGTCCTGCGGTCAAGCGCGATGCTGTCTTGCGCCAGCGCGCGTACCTCGTCGGTCATCGCTACCAGTCGGAAATCCGGCTCGCCCCATGCTTCGCGAACATCGCCCGGGAGCATGCGCATGCGCGGCGTGTCGGCACTAGGCCAATTGCCGAGATAGAAATTGGCTACAACCAATGTCGGACTCACATGAAGCTTTGCCGCAGCCAGCTCCGCGAGTAGCCTTCGGCATCGCTCTTCGTCCCAGCTCTCGAGGATGATCCGGTTGCGCGAAGCCATAATACCAAAGACCTGATCAAGCGGCGCGCCTGCCGCCATCGCGGTCCGCAGAGTATCGAGCATCGCTTGCTCCTCGGTCGAACATGCCATCGGAATACGACCGAAATGCTCCATCCCGTTCTGCCCCGCTTCAATCGCTGTGCGCAGCGCAACCTGTTCAGGGATGTGACCGACAAGCGGAAGAACTGCTTCCTCGGAAGCTTCGGCAAGTGCGAGATAGGTTGGCTCATCGAGCATCGAATAAGACTTCACCGCAGCCCAGCCTTCATCGGCAACACGCGCGACTATCGATCGGGCTTCCTCGGGCGTGTCTGCAAGGAACATTCCGGGCCAAGAGCCAGGGCGTGCGTCCACCCAAGCACCCGACAGCACGAGCCTAGGGCCAAGCACCTCGCCAGCCTCGATCCGCGCCTTAAGCGCCTGCTGCTCGGCGATCGGCCATAGTGCGCCCATGTCGCGCACGCCCGTCACCCCGTTGATTAGATATTGCGGAAAGGCGGTATCGGGTTCAGTGGCTGAAGAGAATATGTGGACGTGGCTGTCCCACAGGCCGGGAATCAGGAATCGCCCTTCGGCATCGACCCGCTCCACTTTTGGGCTGGCCGCAACATTCGGACCGACCGCCGTGATTTGCGTGCCCTCGATCAAGACCGATTGATTCGCGATGAGCGTGCCGTCCTCAATGTTGACGATTGTCACGTCAGACAGGAGTAAGCCCTCCTGCTCTTGCCCAGCAACTGGTGCGGTCAGACTCAGGCCGATGGCGGCCAGCCATAAGTTTTTCATCGCTCACTCACTCTCATCACAAGTTTTCCATGCACTTCGCCCGCTTCCACCCGCTCATGCGCGCGGCGAACATCTGCCAGCGGCACTACCTCTGCGACTGCGGGATCGATCCGTCCCTCGGCCAGCATCGCAAACAGAGTCGCAAGGTCTTCGCGGAACCATTCGGGATGCTCGCGCCGCATCGCGCCGATCGAATAGAACGCGGTCGCATGGCCATTGGGCAACCAGTCCCACAGCTTGAGCTTGACGAAGTCGAGCGGGATTGAGCCGCCGCGGCCCAGCACCTCGTTCTGGAACCCAAGGGCGATCAACATGCCACCAGGCTTTAGAGCATGGAGCGAGCGCGACAGGCTCTCGCCACCCAGCGGATCGAACACGAAATTAACCCCCTCGCCGACCGCTACGCTGATCGCTGCTTCCATGTCCAGCGTGTCGGCATCAATGGGCGTGGCGCCGTATTTCCGGATCAGATCATGCTTGGCTGCTATGTCGGTGCCGAAAGCGGTGATCCCCGCATCGCGTGCAAGCTGAAGCATAGCCGTGCCAACTGCGCCGCCCGCGCCGTGGATCAGCAGGCTCTGCCCTGCCTGCGCGTGTGCTACCCGGTACAGCATCTGGTAGGGCGTAACCGCCGAAAGGATCACCGCGAGCGCGTCTTGATCCGCCGGGCCATCGGGCACCCGCGTAAGGCGTTCGGCGGGCAGGCAGACAAATTCGGAATAGGCACCGATGGTTGTGAGGTCCGCCACCCGCTGACCGATGTTCCAGCCTTTGACCCCCTCTCCCAGCGCATCGACAAGGCCGACAAGGTCGTAGCCCGGCACAAAGGGCGGCTTATCCTTCACATCCGGATACATGCCCAGAAGAGGACTCTAATCTATGCGTTAAGCCATTGCTTTACCGTAATTAGGACTGATCCTGATGGACAAATGCCCCCAAATATGCCCCCAGATGCCGAGCGCTGGCTACCTATTTGCTCAAAAATTGATGCCCCCAAGCCTGTCCATCTGGGCCGCCATTGCGGCACCGCATCGTGCGTCCAGTTCCCAATAGCGGCGCTCATACTCTGCAAAGGTTTTCCTCCACATTCCTTTGGGTCGGCGAATTGGCCTTTCCCAGCCCGGCTCACAGCCTAAGCGCTTCTGCAACTCAAAAAGAGCTTCGAAGGGTTTCTCGTGATCGGCTATGCGTTGTGAGTAGTAGGCAATTCCATATGCCTTGCGGCTGGCAAATTTCTCCGCACCGGCTGGGCAGTAGAGCTTTCCAACACGCTCCGCAGTGAACGGGCAGAGCATCCACCATCGTTTTCCGCCAAAGTGTGGGCGAGTGTAGGTCAGCGGCACGGTTTGGACGTGACTCTTCTTTTCTCCTGTCCAACGCCTGATGGTGTCGAAACGCAAAATTAGAACCGCATCCTCGGGGTCACGCATATCACATTCATAACCAATCCTGCCGCTAGACTCGCCTCGGCATGTCCAACTCAGCGAACCTATGACCGACTGGCCTGGAACAGCCATTCCTTGGCGGATCATCCATGCGATGTCGATCGTCAGCGCCTCGTTGGCAAGCGGCCTGCCATCGCGCTGTCCAGAACCATAACCGCCCAAAAAAGAGACCCTCCTATGCTTGACCTGAAATGAAACCTGGAGCCGATGGTGCAACATCGCCACGCCCCATGGGAGGAAATCTCCTAATGAGTAGCGCTTTCAAGGAGCAAGTATCTATCACTGTTCAATCAGGGCGACGACTGCCACCCTTTCCGTTGATACGCTCAAAAACCTCCTTGGCTAAGTGCTTTTGGGCTGCCTGCCGGAAGTGCTTATCGCTCATAACGCGGTGAAAAATCTCGTCGTTGCCATCCATTCTTTGAATAAACAGATCGTCGATCACCTTGCCGAAGTAGTTTGAGAAATTGGGCAGGCTGTTGGCGCGGGCAGCTTCGACCACATTTTCGTCTAGCTCGGCTGTTGCCCTCACCTGATCGAAGAACAACTGATCTGCCTCACTGAAGTCCGTTCCGAAGCGTTCGTTCAATCTTTCCACGAGCGACGACAACGCAACATCTGTGTCTTTGGCCCCCGCCGTCCCAACATCCGAAGGGCCCTTGAGCGGCTGGGCCTCTCCTTCTTGGAGGTCGATTGACCCTTCGCTCATTTGCTGAAGCCGGAAGAACTTGAGCGCGACATCATCATCGAGCGTGTATTTTGTGCCATCACCGACGCGAGGTAGCTTGAGAGCCAAGTTGCGCGTGAACGCGTAAAGCTGCTCCAACTCAGCATCGTGATAGGGCATGATTTGGGACAGGAAGGCGTAAAGGTTCTTGAAGGCGGACAAATGGCCTCGGAACTCTTCCTGTTCCGGTTCTTCCTTTTCCTTGAACCGCTCGACCACTCGGTCGAGAACGGAGTTCATGATCTTGTGATCTTGCCCTCCATGTTGCCTGCGCGACTTGAACCATACGGTGGCAAACTCGCTAACATCGGTGCTCGTGAAGATGGCCTTTTCGAGCAAGCGATGATGTAGCTCATTGAGCTTCTGCGGATCGACCTCATCGGCGACCGGCGTTGCTTCGTAGTAGGGCTTGAACGCGTCAAAAATCTCTTCTTCCTCATTCCGGAAGTCGAGCACGAAGACCTTCGTCTTCCCCACAGCGGGAGCGATCCTGTTCAGGCGCGAGAGGGTCTGGACCGCCTGCACGCCTGCGAGCTTCTTGAGCACATACATGGTCTGCAAGAGTGGTTGGTCGAAGCCCGTCTGGTATTTGTCCGCGACAATGAGAACGCGATACTCGTCACCCGAGAATTTCTCCGGCAACTCGCGCTCTGGCAGACCATCATTCATGCCTACTTCGGTGAACGAGCTACCGGGCAATTCCTCATCTTCAACGGAACCGGAGAAGGCTACCAGCGCCCGTATGCCCTCATAGCCCTTCTCCTTGATGTATTTGTCGAAGGCGAGCTTGTAGCGCACGGCGGCCAGCCGAGAGCCTGTCACTACCATCGCTTTTGCGCGCCCGCCAAGCTCATGCATGACCTTAAGCCGGAAGTGTTCGATGATTACCGTGACGACCTGTTCAACGTTGACTGGATGCAATTCTAGGAATTGGCCTAGAGCCTTTGCAGCGGCTTTCTTGGGAACCTCAGGGTCATCTTCGATCTGCTTCACCAGCCCGAAGAAGCGCTTGTAGGTCGTGTAGTTCTTCAGGACATCGAGAATGAAGCCTTCCTCGATCGCCTGCCGCATCGAATATTCGTGGAACGGTGAAGCACCGGACGGTCCCGGCTCATCGAAAACCGCCTTGGTCTTGAACTTCGGAGTGGCGGTAAAGGCAAAGAAGCTGAGGTTGGGCTGCTTGGCCCTCTGCATCATTTCCTGCTTGATGCGCTTCTTCGCATCCTCGGTCAGGTCATCGTCCTCTTCATCACCTACCTGACCAGCGATTGCGTCTGCGATGCCATCCTTGTTGAGAATGCCCTTGAGCGCAGCGATTGTCTCACCCGACTGCGAACTGTGTGCTTCATCGACGATTACCGCAAACCGGCGACCCTTGGTTTCAATCGATACGCCCTCGCCCTTCTTCTCCAGCGTTCTTATCGCCTGAGAGATGAACGGGAATTTCTGGATCGTCGAAATGATGATCGGCGTGCCATTGGCTAATGCTTTGGCAAGCTGCTGAGTGTTTTCGTCGATCTTTTCGACAACCCCCGTCTTGTGCTCGAACTGGTAGATCGTGTCCTGAAGCTGCTGATCCAGAACGCGCCGGTCGGTGATGACGACCACCGAATGAAATACCTTCTCGTCCTTCGTATCGTGGAGGCTCGAAAGCCGGTGAGCCAGCCAGGCAATGCTATTGGATTTCCCCGAACCGGCAGAGTGCTGCACGAGATAGTTATGACCTGATCCCTTCGCTTTCGCGTGGGATATGAGCTTCCTCACCGCGTCTAGCTGGTGGTAACGCGGGAAGATCATAGTCTCCTTGCGCACAACCTTCTGGCCAGTTGGTGTGGGGACGCGGCGTTCGCTCACTTCTAAGTGAATGAAGCGTTGGAGGATGTCCAAGAGGCTGTCGCGCTCTAGCACCTCGTCCCACAAATAGTGGGTCTTCCATTGTCCGGCGACGAGCGGATTGCCTGCGCCGAAATCGTGGCCCTTGTTAAATGGCAGGAAGAAGGTCTCCGAGCCTTGCAGCTTGGTGGTCATCCAGACTTCGTCTGGATCGACCGCGAAATGGACGAGTGACCGTTCTTTGAAGCGGAAGATCGGGTCGCGGCCATCGCGATCCCGCGTGTATTGCTTGCACGCATCCTCGGCACGTTGGCCGGTCAGTTGGTTCTTCAATTCAGCGGTTGCCACCGGAAGCCCGTTGAGCGCGATCACCACATCAAGGATGCATTTGCGTTTCTTGCCATCGGGGTGCTTCAAAACGTCCGAAACAAACTCGACCTGCCGGATGATCCGCAGGCGGTTGGCGTCGTATCGCTTGGCCGCTTCGGGGTTCATGCCGCTGTTCGGCTGGAAATAGGCGAGGCGCAATTCCCTGCCGTAGCATTTGAACCCGTGGCGCAGCACACCGAGCGCCCCCTTGCTGGCTAGCTCCTTGGTCAGGCTGTCGATGACGGTCGCCTCGGTGCGATCTTTGAGCATCGCCTCAAGCTGTTCCCAGCGGGTGGGTTGGCTCTCTTGGATGAAGGCAATTACCTCGCTCGGGAATAGCGCGGTCGCCGGATCAAATTCCGAGGGGACAAGCTTCTCGTAGCCGCGTTTGGGGACGAGGCTTTCCTCTATGGCGGTCTCGTAATGATATTCGGTATGCCCTGCCACAGGTCCCCCTAACTCAGCGGCCAAACCTTGCGCGTGCGCAAAGTCTTGTCGTCTACTTTGTAACTATAGAAAAATTCGTGGTGTCCAAAAAGGCAAGGCGTTTCATCGCTATATCCAGCCGAATGCACCAGTTCGATGAAGAAGTGCGACAACCAGCGGACAACTGCGAGTGCATAGAAGCGACCATACTCCTGCGCCCATTTGGTTTGGCCCGAGCGTTCTGAGGCGACTTGCAGATCGGTCATCCGATTGCCGTTCTCGTCAAAGAAAAGGACGGTCGATACGTCAGACAACAATTTGCCAACGACCCTCGCGCGATGCCGAACACCGTGCTCCGCCCGCTTTCCGCGATAATGCTTGTCGAGGATCGGTTCGACTACCGTCTCCCACCACTTGTTGACCGGTTCGTTTGACGGATCGAAGTTAGGATTTCCGATTGTCTCGAAGTTCGCATACCGCCCTTTTGAGGCCGCCGCGAAGCTGTCCAGGCAATCGATCACGGCGGCACAGATTGGGTCGGAAGGGGATAGGTGCGGATTGGCTATCCCATGTTTGTGGGCAATTTTCTCAGCTTCTTCGATGAGCGGTTTCAGGCGGTGACCGTATGCCTTCACGGTCTTGGCATCTGGCAGCGATCCTTTGTGATCGATGATGTGATCTGCAACTAGGATGAGCTTCGCCAAACGCTCGATGCCGATCGATAGGCCGAAGAATGCGGTGTAATATTCACCGAAGCTCTTTCCATAGCTCGCCCTGCCAAGCGCCGTCGCTCCGGCACCAATGACTTGGCTAACAAGTGAAGCTTCGCGCCGGAGCGCATGCCACTCGGGCAGGGTGAACGGATCGGCGCGCGCACTCATAGCCTAGACCGCAACCTCCGACTGATTTTGCAGATCACCTATCTGCATGCCTGCCAGTTCGTCATAATGGTAGAAGCGCACCGAGACATCGGCATTCAATTGCCGGTTCGCATCTAGGAACGCATCAGGTTCCTGATTGGAGCTAAAGACGAATTTCCGAGCCACGATCTTCTTTTTGTAGCCCGTGTAGTGCTCGATTGTATGCTTGAGACTGCGGCACCAGCACAAACCAGCGTTCAACTGAGGTACGATCTTGTCGTGCTGAATACCCTTGGATTTGAACTCGATCAGGTCGGCACGAAGGGCGTTGCCATGTCGCCAAAACACCACGAAGTCGCAGCGTCTCGACCATGGCTTGGCGTTGTCATCGAGGAAGTGGAAGAGCGCTGGTTTTGCCCGCTTCTTGGTTGACGCCTCGAAATCGCTTTGGTCAAGTTTGAAGCCGATACCCTGCGATGGCAGGGCCAATTCAACAATCCTTGTAAGCGGCTTTGTGCCTTCCGGAGCGAAATATTCCTCCTCCAGAACGACTTTCCCGTCTGACCCATCAGAAACGACATATTCGTCATTGAGGTAGGCCAGAAGGTGATTGAAGTAGGCGCTTGCCGATATTGTCACTGAAGCCCCTCAATTTGCCCTGTGACTGCTGCTGTGATGAGGGCCGCACGATATTCTTGAAGGAGCGTTACCGATCGTTCGATCGCTTGCTCCGAAACTCGAGCGCTAGCTTCAAAGTTGGTAACCGCTTCCGCTATCTCGGCTTGCTCGTCTGGTGGAGGGTAAAGCAACTTCAGGTGAAGAAATGCCGAATTGGATAAGTGCGTCTGCTCTTTGCCGTCATTGTGCGCGAGAAGCTGCAAATTCCTGTTCAGTTGATATGCGAGGTAAGTAGAGTTTCCAGTGTGTGGGCGGATGCGGCAAACTCGTTGATTAACAGCATACTCTGCTTTCTCGTCGACTAGAAATGAACGGGCCAATGCACGTCCGTTCGGAAGATCGCTCATGACCATTAGAATGTCGCCGAGCGTGGCGGGACAGAGGTTTTCAGAGCACATCTTAACTGCTTGTCCATCGGTAGAGATAAAGCGGGCGTTCACACAAACAAAGGCCCCATCTGGATCGATGAACGGCTCATGAGCCTTGCCGGATTGAAAGTCGCAAAAGCCATTGAGCCGTTTAACCGTCCAATGTGCGGGGATTTGCCCGAGCCATTCGATGCCGCTGTCTTTCATTGGCGCATCTTTGTTCAAGCCTTTGGCCACAGCTTGGGTGATGACCGCCTGACGCTTCTCTTGGAGCTGATTTAGAAGCGTTTGCTTTTTCTCGATAAGAGCATCAAGCTTGGTCGTCTTTATATCGAGAAACTGCGCGATCCTTTCCTGCGTCGATATGGGCGGGGCGGGTATCCTGATGTTTCCATACTTGTCAGCACTAAAATTCTGAATTGTAGACTGTATAAGATTGGAATTGATAGCTGCCCAATACTCAGCACTCTGCAAATACCAGTATATGAATTTTGGCGAATAGGAACCAGATGTGCGCGACCGGATCAAATACCCCGCATAGCAAGCTTCGCCCCACGACGGTTCGTAGATGAATGACTTTCCAACAGTTGCTCCGCTTCGTGCAAGCAGAATGTCGCCTGCCTGAAGTTCAAAGCCATGAGCCACTTCCGGAGGTAGCGAACGAAAGGTTTCTGGCCGCAGTTTCCCTTCGGCAGTCACATCCGTTATGCGAATGAACCTCGGCCAATCAGGGTCTTCGAACTCGGCGGCAGCGTTAATCCCGTACTTCAGCGGCAATTCGGACGTGAACTTGAACCGGATTTTTCCGAAACTCGTCATGAAAGGAAGCTCACAAGCTCTTTGGCAATTTCCGATTCGAGTGTCTTTATTTCCTGCTCGATTTCTTCCAAAGGCCGTGGCGGCTGGTAGACATAGAAATGCCGATTGATCGGGATTTCATAGCCAACCTTAGTCTTTGTGTAGTTCACCCAGGCATCGCCCACGTGCGGCAAGACCTCCGTAGCCATATAGGTGTCGATGGTGCCGCGCAGCGCCTTGATCAGGTCTTCATTGGGACGGTCTGGGCCGAAGAAGATCGGCAGCTTCACCCCGCTTTGCGCAGCATTGGCGGACTGGGCGATCTTCTCAGTAAAGCTTTCAGGGAGAGGCGCATAGGCGAGCAGCGGGATATTCTCTGTATCCCTGAGTTCGCTATCGGGTTCCGGCCTCCCCTTGCTGTCTCGGCATATTGCCGCCTTGGGATCGCGTTCGCCCAGCGCAGAGATGATTGCCTTCTTGATTGGCGCGGGCAATTTCACCCCAGCCTGCTTGGCAGCAGCAGCCAGATCGGCATCGAAATCCGCGCGGTCGATGTAGCGCCCTTTGCCTTCGAGCGTTTTCAGGACGGCGCGAATGGCCTCCTGTTGCTCCCGGCCTGCCGCCTCTTCTTTTTCGATCAGACCAGCATCCTTGCGCTTCTTGGACACCGAGAGATTAGCGAAGGCTGTCTGCTCATCCAGTCGAGCGATCCGCTCTGGCGAGGCTTCCAGATTGAGCCGCAGCGGTCGCTCAACCACGACTTTGAGGAAGCCGAACTCATGGTTGTCGAAGATGCGGCTGACGACACGCTTCTCCCAAACGTCCTTTTTCTCATCGATGCAGACCTTGGCATCCTCGCCATCCTCGAACCTGCCGTAGATTTCGGTCAGGTGGCGGATGTGGTTTTCGCCCAGTTCGTTGCGCTTGTTGTTGAGGCTCTTCTTCATTTTGCTGAAGAAGCGGGTGCCATCAATCAATTGCACCTTGCCGCGCCGCTCTGGTGCTTTCCGGTTCGTGACAAGCCAGATGTAGGTGAAAATACCGGTGTTGTAGAAAAGCTGATCAGGCAGCGCGACAATGGCATCGAGCCAGTCATTCTCGATGATCCAGCGCCGAATGTTCGACGGGCCGGAGCCAGCATCCCCGCTAAAGAGTGGTGAGCCGTTGAAGATCACGGCGATCTTCGATCCCGGCTGGTTCTCATCACCCACTGCGTGGGGGTGCATCTTGGAAATCATGTGTTGGAGAAACAGGAACGACCCGTCATTGATTGCTGGAAGGCCCGCCCCGAACCGGCCCGAGAAGCCCAAATCCTTGTGCTCCTTCTCAACTACATCTTTCT
Source organism: Erythrobacter ani (assembly GCF_019204025.1). GTDB lineage: Bacteria > Pseudomonadota > Alphaproteobacteria > Sphingomonadales > Sphingomonadaceae > Erythrobacter > Erythrobacter ani. The sequence goes on along the minus strand of NZ_JAGSPB010000001.1, from coordinate 1,424,274 downwards.
GGTCTTTCCACTCCACACCGAAGGGCGGGTTGGCGAGCATGTAATGGAATTCCTTTTCCGGAAACCCGTCAAACGTCTTCCCGTCACCCAGCGTATCGCCCAGCTTGATGTTGTCGGTTTCTTCGTCCTTGATGAGCATATCCGAGCAGCAGATGGCCCAGCTTTCATCGTTATACTCCTGACCGAAGAGGCCCAGCTTGGCGCGCTCATTGCCTGCCAGGATCATTTCCTCAGAGATTGAGAGCATCCCGCCAGTTCCGCAGGCAGGATCGTAAATCTCCCGATAGACGCCCGGTTTGTAGACATCCTTCTCACCAGTGTAGACGAGGCTGGTCATCAGCCGGATCACCTCGCGGGGGGTGAAGTGGTCCCCAGCCTCTTCGTTTGCCTGCTCATTGAAGCGCATGACCAGATGCTCGAAGATGTAACCCATTTCGATGTTGCTGATCCGGTCAGGATGAAGATCGACCTTAGGATCGGCCATTGCCTTGACGATGTTGTAAAGGCGGTTGCTCGCGTCGAGCTTCTCGATCTGCTCGCTGAACTTGAACTTCTCGAAGATGCGCTGGGCAGTGGGCGAAAAGCCGTTGATGTAAGATACTAGGTTGGGCGCGATGTTTTCGCTGTCGCCCAACAGTTTTTCAAATGTGAAGGCGCTCGTGTTGTAGAGCGGTTGTGTCCGGTTGGGATCGACGATCTTGGTAAGCAGGTGTGGGATGGCACGCTCAGGAGTATTTGCCGCGAGCAATCGCTTGTGCTCGGCAACAACGGCATCCTTGGTCGGCTCCAGAACGCAGTCGAAGCGCCGGAGCACAACCATTGGCAGCATGACCAAGCGGTATTGAGGGGGACGATACGGACCGCGCAATCGATTGGCGATTTCCCAGATTGTCCCCGCGATTTCCTTGTGGCGTTCAGTGAGCACGAATTTCCCCGATCAGTGATTATCGCACCTTGTGCCAATGGCTTCGCAGTATGTCACTGATTTCATCGCTGCAATCTTGTGAAGACTGCTGGACAATGAAGAGTGGAAAGGCATTTTGGTGAGGGCCAACAAGGAGCACACCAATTGTCATTCAGTTCTGAGGACGCGTTTCTTAAGTTTGCACGCTCTGTGCGCGCAGACTTTCGCTTCTCTCGCACCGCCGAACAATCTGCATTTCTTGATGGTCTGGCCGCTACGAGTGCAACCCGAATAAGGGAACTGCGACCAGGTAGCCTCCTATACCGTGCGCAGCTCGACTACACACTTCGGTCAGAGGAAATCGCTCCCGACAACTTTGAGGAAGTTCCGGGCGCTCATCGGCCCGAGCGGATGCTCCCTGACGCTTCGAAAGTCGGAGAAGGTCGGATCAATCCGAGAGGGATTGCTTGCCTTTATCTCGCGACAAAGATGGAGACAGCTGCTTTGGAATCTCGACCTCTTATTGGCTCATATGTGTCGATCGCACACTTCCGAACCGAACGTGAACTCAGGATCGTTGATTGCTCGGAAAAGCTGGTTGGAAATTTGGAGCGCATCTTCAAGAGGACTTGGACCCCTGAGGAAATTGAGAAGCAGGTCTGGACCGACATCAACAACGCCTTCTCTGCACCTGTAGAGCGGTCTGATGATGTCCTAACTTATGTGCCAACACAGATCATTGCTGAAGCTTTCAAAGCGCAGGGATTTGATGGCGTGGCATACAAGAGTGGATATGGCGAAGACGGATTCAATGTGGCCGTGTTCGATGTTGCGGCAGCAAAACTCACCTCATGCGGCCTCTACCGTATTGCGAAGATGCGAGCTGAATTGGACCAGGCCGACAATCCCTATGAGGTGAGGGAAGACGGAATCTACAGAGCCAAAATCACGGCAGTCCGCCCCCTGTCGGCCAATGAAGAAACCAAGCCGACCGATTGACCACTTTACTGCCCGACGATTGGATTGATTGTCGGTGCGTCGTGCAAGGGGCTGCTTCGCTTCGCGTAGCGGGGGCTACGCTGCGCAGCCCCTCAAACGACCAGTCCGCAACATTTTCCGAAATCAATAGGCAATTTTTTGGTCTGAGACGTCGTGGCAAAGGATCACCAATCCATATTGGAGCCGCTCAAGCGCAAGTTCCTGTTCACATGCCCACCAGAAGCTGCACTTGGTATGGCTATCTATAAGCGGTAACGCAGTGTTACCGGCCCGATCGTCGGCGGAATGGGAGATTTCTGCCACTTCTTCTGGTTCAGTCTCTTCAATTGGTGACGAGGTGTCACCATTCTTCGACCGAGCCAGTGACACGTGGTCACCAAAAATCGGCTTCTTTGGTGACGAGGTCTTACTGGCTTTCGGCTTGGGTTTCACCCAGTCCTTGTAATCGTTCGTTGCGGCTTTGAACTTGCCGCCGGGCGTGGTGTTCACGAAAGTCAGTCGATATTCGCGGCCTTTGCGCCCCTTCCAATCGGCATCGCTTGTCACGTCGATAAGGCCGTGCTCCATCAACTCGGCAAACGCTTTGGACATAGCGCGACGATTGGAATTTCCGAGCCGCCGCGCCAGATGATCAAATGTGCAGACTATGCTTCCGTTGTTAAACCCGTTGAATTGAAGACACAGCTCTTTGAGCACAACACGCGCCCAAAGTGAGAGATCAACATAAGCAGCGGACCTCATCACACATTGCGGGATGCCGACCCAGCCGCCGCCCCTCGTATCTGCCTGATGGTCGGCCTTATTTTTCGCTCGACGGGACATCGGTAGAGCTCGTCTACCTTAGCCGCGCGAAGGCAGCATCTCGAACCACGCCTGCGCGTCGCTTTCTGCGATACGGGTGGCGCGACCAACCTTGCGGAAGGGCAGACGGCCTGCCTGGTTCTCGCGATAAGCGGTCGAACGGCCCACGCCATAGCGTTCGCAAAATTCTTTGATCGTGATAAGCTTATCCATTGGTGCCTCCATGGGTTCGTGGAGGCATCCAACTATGCCAATCAGTGAGGATGGTCAGTCAGATATTGGCGTTCGATCTTGAGGGTCAAAATCTGACTATTCGATCGGTGGCCGTCTTGCCTCAAGCAAAACACTTTGCCGATCGGCAGTCACCTTTTCCCGAAGCAATAGCGATGCAGCCGCCTGATAAAAGCGCGCCCAAGGGCTTTCTTCTTCGATCGGGCGACACGCAGAACCGCCCTTAAGCGTTGCTACCATCCCGAACTGATCGACGAAGATAGGCTGTAGTTTGCACGCCAAGACCAGCCGCCTCTCTCGCTCAGACGCTGGCCTGATCTTCCGAGATTGCAGAATACCGCTCAGCTTCAGCCATGCAGCCAGCTTCCGCGCTGGGCCAACAAGTTCTCCAACACGATTTGGCAAATTAACATATTCGTATGCTGCACTGCCCTCTCGTCCGCTCCCAATCTCGAGAGCCGCCATCGTGAAGTCTTCCTGCCAAGCTATCTCTCCCATTTCTTTCGATATGGACCACAACTGATCGGCGAAGCGATCCCACTTCTTGGCCATCTGAGCGCGGCTCAAGCTACCCTCTGCCTTCAACTCCGGCAGTTGGAAGTGAATTATCCGCAGTTCACGAGCGACGTATTGCCAACCATCTTCTGGTTCATGCGGAAAATGCATCTGCAAGCAGGCTTCTTCGATCAACGCCGCTTCATCTTCTGGAGTGCCGATAAAGCCCCATTCAACCCATTGGTCCCAGTCCCGCTCAATCTGAGCGCGCGAAACCCCGTAATCCTCATATCGCGGCCTCGTCTTATCTCGCTTCTTACTCATGGCATTTGCAATGGCGGCCAGTTGGCTTCCCAGAGCACAGCTTGCCGGTCTGGCGTTGCGTTCTCGCCGAAAAAGACGCTGGCGGCCATTTGGAAGAACCGCATCCAATCGTTGCTGTCGGCATCGGCGACTGCAGCACTTCCCCCAACAGGCCGTGCTTGCTCGCCGAATTGCTCCTCGAACAACGGTTTCAAGAGCACTGCCAAGCGCACCCGTTGCTGTCGTCGTGAAGTCGCTGTCCATTTTGCTGGCGGTTTGTGGGCTTCAAGCCACTCGGCCACCGAGTTGAGGTCTGCAACTAATTCGGCGAGGCCTTTTTCACGTGCCCTGAAAGCATAGTGGCTCGGAAGTGAGAGGATCGCGGTGACGTAGTCTAATTCAAGTTCAAGCTCATTCAACAGAGCCTGCGCTTCGGCCAGCCGTTTCCGCGCACTTGCGACTTTAGTCCTCACCTTCGACGCAGGTAGTCCGCCCGTCCCAATCGGACCGCAGGCTAGTTGGATCAAACGCAGCTCTTTAGCCAAAGCATCCCAACCGCATTTCGGAGCGCTCTTGCCATGAAGCTCGCTGAAGTTTTGCGCGAACGTCTGTGCATCCTTCTCCGGCGTGGGGAGGCTGCCTGAATTGACACTTGCACTATATACTCGTTCCAAATCTTCACGGCTGGCTACCGCATTCTCGTATGCGACGCGGCGCTTAATCATTTTGCGCTGAATCGAATTTTACGACTTCGCCGCCCGATCTGAGCTGGTCGAGGTAATCACTCCACCATTGCGCCATCTGGACCCGCTCTTCCCAGTAATTCCCACGACTGTATGCACCTCGGACAGCGTCGCTGTCGCCATGTGACAGCGCACGTTCAATTGCATCGGGATTCCACTTACCGCTTTCGTTCAGCAGGGTGGACGCTGTTGCTCGGAACCCATGAGCCGTAACTTCATCTTTCGAGAAGCCCATTCGTCTCAATGCTACATTGACTGTGTTTTCGCTCATTGGCCGCTTGGCCGTGTAGAATGAGGGAAAGACGTAGCCATCACTGCCGGAATGCGACTTCAACTTTTCAAGTATCGAAAGCACTTGGCGAGAAAGCGGAACGGCGTGGGCGCGCCTCGCTTTCATCTTTCCTTCCGGTATGCGCCAAATAGCTGCCTCAAGATCAAATTCTTCCCATTCCGCGTGGCGCAATTCACCCGGCCTCACGAAGACATGTGGAGTGACTTGAAGCGCTAATTTCGTGATCGGTTGCCCATCGTAGTCATCAACGACCCTTAGCAGTTCGCCTAGTTTTCCAGGGTCGAGAATAGCTGCGTAGTGCTTGGCTTTAGGGGTGGTCAAAGCACCGTTTAGTGCGGCTGCCGGATCGTGCTCGGCACGGCCTGTCCAGATAGCAAAGCGGAAAACCCTGCTCGCGAAACCACGACACTTTTTCGCGGTTTCGTAAGTTCCTCGGGCTTCTAGCTTTCGCAGCGCGGCAAGGAGCATTTGAGGATCGACATCTGAAATTGGCATGTTGCCGATCGCAGGCGAAAGCAGGTCCAGATGCCATTTCGCCTTTTCGACAGTGCGTTTGGCGAGACCCTCTGCCATCATCTTTTTCTCGATGTATTCTGCCCCGATCGCGGCGAACGTATTGGCTGCCTCAAACTGTGCAGTAGCTTTCGCCTTCTTTCGGCGGAGCGCGGGATCTTCGCCGTCGTTCAATTGCCTTCTGGCTTCATCGCGAAGTTCGCGAGCCTTGGCCAGACTGGTTTCGGGCCATGCGCCTAGTGCCAGCCGCTTTTCCTTCCCTCCGACTCGATACTTCCAGCGCCATAGCTTCGAGCCACTGGGAGCAACCTCAATATATAGTCCCTTCCCGTCAGCTCTCTTGTAGGACTGATCGGCGGGCTTGAAGGCCTTAATCTCTGCGGCTGTGAGCGTCATCTGGGGGCATCGCCTTCGCGCCAAAAGGGGCACAGGGCGACTAATGCCCCCTGGCATGCCCCCTTTTCGAACGAACTTTGGGGGCATCGCCAGAACCGTCGTGAAGCATCCATGGACTACAAATGCCCTGATTTCTGGGCTTTTGCAAGCAATCTGGGATGTTGAGGAATGTTGAAATGGTGCCCAGAAGAGGACTCGAACCTCCACGCCCTTGCGAGCGCCAGCACCTGAAGCTGGTGCGTCTACCAATTCCGCCATCTGGGCACCGGATAGCAAGCCGATCCTCTGTGATCGCTTGCCGGTAGGGGCGCGCCAATAGCGAGCGGGATGGCTTACTGTCAACGCCTTGTGCGCGTTCGCGGTGACGATTGTCGTATTGGAACGCTTGCCCCGAGCTTCGTGTTGACGCATTGGGCGCACAGATACCTACCTCGCTATGACGCAATTCAGGACCGCACGGGATTTATCGATCGTGACAACAAGCTCTCCCCTCGCCGACAAACTCGTCACTGTATTCGGTGGAAGCGGCTATCTCGGCAATTATGTAGCGCAGAGCCTGCTCGAGCGCGGCGCGCGGCTGCGCATCGCCAGCCGGCACCCGGAAAGAGGCTTTTCGCTTCAACCTCTCGCCGATCTCGGCCAGCTTCAGTTCGCGCGGTGCGACATTACCAATGCCGCAAGTGTGGCCGCCGCGCTGCAAGGTGCGGATTACGTCGTCAATCTGGTCGGAGCGTTCAGCGGCGACCTTGAGAAGCTCATGGGTGAGTCCCCGGGTACCATTGCCCGCCTCGCCAAGGAAGGCGGCATCAAAGCGGTGGTCCATGTCAGCGCCATCGGCGCCGATGCCAGTTCGAGCGCGGCCTATGCACGCGGCAAGGCGCAAGGCGAGACCAACGTCCTTGAAGGCTTCCCGGATGCGACGATCGTGCGGCCCTCGATCGTGTTCGGAAAGGACGACAACTTCCTCAACATGTTCGGCAGCATGATCTCCATGATGCCGATCCTTCCGGTATTCGGGCCCGATGCCAAACTGCAGCTGGTGTTCGCCGATGACGTAGCTGAAGCGATTGCCACCGCTTTGGAGGACCCGGCAGAGCATGGCAGTCACATCTATGAGCTTGGCGGTCCCGAACAGCTTTCCATGATGGAGATCAATCAACGGATTGCCGAGGCGCAAGGGCGTGACCGGCGCTTCATCGCGATGCCGGACGGATTATCATCGGTCTTTGCCAGCCTCCCTGGCACACCAATGAGCAAAGATCAGTGGACCCTGTTGAAACCAGGCAGCACCGTGTCGGGCGAGCACCGTACCTTTGCTGATCTTGGGATCGAACCGCGCCCGCTCGGTCTGTTCCTCAATAAGTGGATGACCCGTTATCACAAGTTCGGCCGTTTCGGCCGGAGCAATGAACGCAACAGAGAGCGCATTGCGCGCGGTGTCGGGACACCACCAACCGGCGTTGGTTCAGCGATCAAAGACTAGAGCGCATCGGAATACAATTTGAGAAGGCTGGCATAGGCTTTTTCCGCTGCGCCTTCGGCATAGGCCGGGCTGTCGAGGACGGTCCAGCCATGATCGCCGTCATAGATGTCGATATTGGCGGGACGGGCGGCTCTGCCTGCAGCCTTGGCGAACAGAAGCTTGTCCGAAGGGCTTTCGTCATGGTCGTCCCGGGCGATCGCGATCAGGAAATTTGCCTGCGTCTGATCCAGCAGGTTGTGCGGACTCATCGGATTGTCTTCGCGCACCAGCCCGCCCCCGTGGAAACTCGCCGCCGCTTTGATTCGGCCGGGCACTGCGGCTGCGCTCCAAACCGCAAACGGTCCGCCCATGCAATAGCCCTGCGCACCAATCCCGCGCGATGTGTCGACCTGCGGCTGAGAATCGAGCCATGACACGATAGCCTTGGTATCACGCATGATGGCTTCGGCAGTGAGTTTCTCACGCCAGGGGCCGACCTTCGAAAAGCCCTCCGCCTTGATGAAGGCGGCAAAGTCTCCAAACTGCTCGCCGGCAACATCGCGGTAATAGGGGTTCACCACCAGTACGGCGTAGCCTTGGCTGGCCAGCCGCATCGCCATCTCGATCTTGGCCTGGCGGACGCCAGCCACATCGGGCCAAAGGATCACGGCAGGGTATTCCTCGTCCTGCTTCGGATAAACGAGAAAACCGTCCATCGTTCCGTCTTCGGTCGCCAAGGACACCGCATCACTGAACATAGTTCTAGTGGCGTTTGCAGGATCGGGAGCTTCCTCTGAAGCATCACCACTTGGCGGGGCACAAGCAGCGAGAACGGCTGTTCCAGCTGCTGCACCAGCAAACACGCCGAACTGCCTCCGGCTGATTGCACCCTTGGCCCAGTTCTTCAGCTTCGTCTCATCGCACATCGCGCCAGGTCCTTTCGGCTATCCTGACACTTTCCATAGGCCTGTGCAGCGGCAATGGACAAGCGCTCCTTCACCCGCCACGATGGCCGCCAAGAGAGGGGAATATCATGGCTATCATGAAGTGGGCGCTGCCCATCCTGGTTGGCGGCGCTCTGGCGCTGGGCAGCTGCGAAGAAATGTTGGGCGATCAGTTCGCAGGCGGCGAAGGCATAACGCAGACGATGCTGGTGAGTGCGGATAGCGATAGCGCCAACTGGATGAGCCATGGCCGCACCTATTCCGAGCAGCGCTTTTCTCCGCTCGACCAGATCAACGTGGGAAATGTGGGTGATCTCGGACTGCACTGGTTCGCCGATCTCGATACCGCCCGCGGCCAGGAAGCGACGCCGCTCGTCATGGATGGCAAGCTCTATGTCACGACTGCGTGGAGCAAGGTGAAAGCCTTTGACGCGGCAACGGGCGAGCCGCTGTGGGATTACGATCCCCAAGTCCCCGGTGAAACAGCAGTCAAGGCGTGCTGCGACACGGTCAATCGCGGGTTGGCAGCGTGGGGCGACAGCTTGTTCTTCGGGACCCTCGATGGTCGGCTCGTCGCTCTCGACCGGGGCACGGGCGAAGTGCAGTGGGAAACCCTGACGGTTGACCAGTCGCAGAGCTACACGGTGACCGGCGCACCGCGCGTGATCAATGGCAAGGTCATCATCGGCAATGGCGGCGCCGAATTCGGCGTACGCGGATATGTCGCGGCCTATGATGCGGAGAGCGGCGAGGAAGCCTGGCGTTTCTACACCGTCCCTGAAGGTACGGAGAACGAAGAATCGCCCGAATACCTCCAGGCAGCCGCGGAAACGTGGAATACGCAAGTGCTGGTTGGGTCCGACGCGATTGGGGGCGGCGGCACCGTTTGGGATTCGATGGCCTACGACCCCGAGCTCGACCTACTTTACATCGGTGTGGGAAATGGCAGCCCTTGGAACCGCGCGTATCGCTCCCCGGGAGTGGACGGAACCGGCGAAGGCGACAATCTGTATCTTTCCAGCATCGTCGCGATCCGGCCCGACACTGGCGAATATGTCTGGCACTACCAAACGACGCCGGGCGAGACGTGGGATTACACCGCGACACAGCACATCGTTCTTGCAGACATGGAAATCGAAGGCGAGCAGCGTCAGGTGCTGATGCAGGCACCCAAGAACGGCTTCTTTTATGTCCTCGACCGGGCCACTGGGGAGTTCATCAGCGGCGAACCTTATACCGGGCTGAACTGGGCCACGGGGATCGACGAGAATGGCAGACCGATCGAAAATCCAGAAACGCGCATCGACAAGACGGGCAAACCTGCATTGGTCCTGCCCGGTCCGCTCGGCGGACATAATTGGCATCCGATGGCGTATCATCCGGGTGAAAATCTCGTCTACATCCCGGCTTTCGAGGCAGGTTGGATTTATTCTCCGCAGGCCAATTGGAAGCCTGATACCGCGCGCGGCTTCAACATCGGGATGGACATGGCGGCGAACGATCTTCCCCCCGACCTGGGCATTCGTCGCCAGGTCGAAGGTACGATCAAGGGGATGCTCGTCGCGTGGGACCCGGTCGCACAGGAGGCTCGCTGGAGCGTCGAGCACCCCGGCCCGTGGAACGGCGGACTGCTCGCTACCGGAGGCGGGCTGGTTTTCCAGGGAAACCAGTCGAGCACCTTCAAAGCCTATGATGCGGCGAGCGGGAGTGAGCTCTGGAGCTTCGCCGCACAGACCGGCGTGGTCGCTCCTCCGATCAGCTACAGCGTGAACGGTGAGCAATATGTCGCTGTGCTGGCCGGCTGGGGCGGGGCGTTTGCGACTTCGACCGATGGCGGTCTGATCGACAAGGATGGCGCGGTGCCAAATATCAGCCGCCTGCTCGTCTTCAAGCTGGGCGGCGAGGCGGCGCTTCCCGAGATGCCAGAACTTGCGGCGATGCCGCTTGATCCGCCGGCCAGCCGCGCGAGCGCGCAAACGATTGCCGCAGGCGGCGCGGACTATGCGCGATATTGTGCCGTCTGCCACGGTCCCGCGGCGGTAGGGGCTTCGTACCTGCCGGATCTCAGGCGGTCAGGAGCGCTGGGAAATCGCGCGACCTGGGCGTCTATCGTTCACGACGGTGTCTTGACCGCCAACGGCATGGCATCGTTCTCGGACTCGCTCGACAAGGAAGACGTAGAAGCCGTCCGCGCCTACGTGATCCACCGCGCGAACGAGGACAAGGCGCTGGAGGGTGCAGCGGATAAAGTCGCGAGGCGTTAGCGCATGCCGCTTAGCGATATCCGCCAATCTGCCATGCCACGGCGAGCGTTCCGGCGCAAAGCACTAACACTGCTACGACCCCAAGCCACTGCCGTACTGGCGATGCTATCTCGGCGCGAGCGGGATTGGCCGGATCGTACCGGACGGTTACAGCTTCGCCGAGCGGTCCGGCTTCACTTCGAAATTCGTTCTGGGAATGCACCTCGATCTCTGCGGCAGACCCGTCCGGAGTGAACCGAAAAATAGCGCCGTAACTGTCGGGCGCTTCATCATCGCGGATCACACGGTAACCAGTAATCCGTCCCCGGACTGTCTTGCCGTAGGCCAGCCTTACGTTCCGATCAGCCAGCCACAAGGCAACGGCGAAAAGCGCAGCGGCGCCAATGCCGAACAATGCTTCCGGAAATCCCCCAAAGATTCGCGCAAAAGCATCCGAAACATTCATGTGCGCCCCCTCCCTTGCCCAAGACAGACAACCGACCAACGGCAATTTACCAGAACACGCTCTAAAGCAAACCCTGCGCTATCGGGTTGGAGCAGCGTAACAGCATTCTCTTACTCAGTGACATCGTAGGCGATCTCGATGATCATCCATCGGCCATAGACTTGGTCACCGCTCTGATCGCGTATTTTGACGCGATAGGAACGCTGCGCCTTCAGCGCAGCTGCACCGAACCCCATTCCAGCGGGTGATTCGGCGACGATCGAGCAATCCCGCACCCGGTTTCGGCTTAAGGCGCGGCACTTGAGGAAAGCCCGGCCGAAAATGCCGGCCTCCCGCGCCTCCTTGGGATACAACCGTTTCACGACCGCGAAATCCATTTCCGGCGCCCATTCGGCGACAAGCAGTTCCTCGCCTCCTTGCCCCCGACCGGAACCTCCATCTCCGGAACCGGATCGGCCGAGGCCTGCACCGTCTTCCAGACTTCCGTACCGTACTCTTCCCTTGGCTCCTTCGGACAAAAACCCCGCTTCGCCATCTCCACTTGCCCGCTTGATTGGAGCGAGGTCGATTTCAGCCGCTGGTATCGGTGCTGCAGCCGGTGCGAGCGCAGCGGGTTGGTCGATGTCCGGTACCGGTGCCGGTTTGGGTGCAGGTGTATCGAATGCGTTCTCGCGTTCTTCCTTAGGTTCTGCCTCTAATCGTGCGACAGGTTCGGCCAAGGGCCGTTCAATGCTGACAACAATCAATGTCTCCAAGTCGTCGTCGACGATTGGAACGTTAGGGCTTATCCAAAGCAGCAAGGTGAAAAGAAATGCGGTCGCCAGAATCGCCAGAGAGAGACTGGCAGTATCGGGCGTGCCGAAGCGCCGCTTCGACAAGTAATAAGCATACCGGGATAGCGACGTTTGGGCCACGGCTCCTTCCGGGATAGTACCTCCCTGAAAGCTCTAGCAAAAGTGTGCGCTATGAAACAGGTTTACTTGATACCGATAGCGATAAACCCTGCGCTAGCTCCCTCACGACCAAATGCGATGCTCGGGCCCGCCAAGAGCAATCCATCGCCGATGTCGCGATCGATCGTTGGCAGAGCCACACCGACCTGCGCACTCCTTGCGGCGTCGCGAGTGTTCGCCCGAAACACAGTGCTCAAAGATTCCGAGCGCTGCATGTAACCAATCCAATAGACGGTGCGAACTGGTGGATGTCGAGCGGGTGTTTCCTTACCCCTCCCTGTAATACTCGCTCGGCCCAGTTTAAATAGACCCCATCAACGCCCTAAAAGGAAATTATCATGTTCAACCGTAAAGTATTCACCGCCGTCGCTATTGGTATCGCAGCTCTTAATGCACTTCCCGCAAGCGCGCAAACCACAGTGGAAGTGTCAACCGGTCAATTCGACCTTACAACGACCGCAGGTCAGCGCGCGCTCGATGCTGAATTGAACTCTGCCGTCGACAAGATTTGCGGCGTCCGTCCATCCAGCCTGACGCTTCGTGGCGTCAACAGTCATCAGAACTGCATCGCTGAGACGAAAGCCAGCTTTATGGAGCAACGCAACTTTGCCATCGCGCGCGCGCAGAGCGAAAGCCGCCTCGCCGTCACTGGTGAGCGCGCTTCGAACAACGCAGGTTAAGTCATCAAAGTTGAGCCGGAGCTTATTCGGAGTATCGGATCCTTATGGCTCCGGCCACTTCACCGGCGAGGCTGCGTGCCTCGTCGGTGTCGTCTGCGCTAGCCAGTGCAACACCCATCCGGCGGTATGGCCGGGTCGATGGCTTGCCGAATAGCCGGACATCGACGTCGCCGGGGCTCGATAATGCGTCGGCGAGTCCTTCGTACGCAAAATCCTCGCTATCCCGATCGGCTAGGATGACGGCGGATGCGGCGGGACAGCTCGCAATCTGTGCTGGGACAGGCAAGCCCAGTATGGCGCGCGCATGAAGGTCGAATTCGCTCAGGTCCTGCGAAATCAGAGTCACCATCCCCGTGTCATGCGGGCGCGGCGAAAGTTCGGAAAAAATCACGTCCTGCCCACGAATGAAGAACTCGGCACCGTAGAGCCCCCAACCTCGTCCCCCTCCTTTAAGGGCTTCCACCACCCTGGCCGCCATGTCCTGTGCGTGGCCAAGAGTGCCTTCCTCCATCGCGGCCGGTTGCCAGCTTTCCTGATAGTCACCGCGTTCCTGCCGGTGACCGATTGGCGGACAGAATGTAGTGCCGCCCCTGTGCCGAACGGTGAGCAGCGTAATCTCGTAGTCGAAGTCGATAAACTCCTCGACGATCACTCTGGCCCGGTCTCCGCGCATATTGGCGACGGCATAATTCCAGGCGGCTTCGAGGTCAGACGCGGTTTCGACTTTGCTTTGCCCCTTGCCCGACGATGACATGACCGGCTTAATTACGCAGGGCAGTCCCGTGTAGTGAGCACCGGCATGCACTTCATCGAGGCTTTCCGCATAGCGATAGCGGGATGTGATGATGCCAAGTTCATCCGCTGCAAGATCGCGGATCGCGTCGCGGTTCATCGTCAACTGGGCCGCGCGAGCCGATGGCACGACGTTGTACCCATCCTGCTCCAGCTCGGCGAGTACCTCGGTCCTGATGGCTTCGATTTCGGGAACAATCAGGTCGGGCTGGTGCTTTTCGACAGCCGATCTTAGCGCCGCGCCATCGAGCATTGAGAAAACTTCGCGCTCGTCGGCGAGCTGCATGGCTGGTGCATTCGGATATGCATCGCAGGCGACAACTCTGGCCCCCAGCCGCTTCGCCGAGATGACAAGTTCGCGGCCCAGCTCGCCTGAGCCCAAAAGAAGAATCGTTGCTATATGCGCCATAGCCGCAGGCCTAACGCGGAGCGGCAGCAACTCCAACAGGGCTGGCGCCATTCGATGCGTTTTGACGTGCAGCAACCGCCCCGGACATGTCGTAGCCGCAATGGCCGACCTGCATACCGCCGCCCGCGCGCGCCATGACCAGCGAAAGCTCCGCTTGGCGCAGGGTCCAGTCGACCGTGCACTCCACGGTCGCAAGACCGGCACTTGCAGAGAGTTGTGGCCCACGCGATGATGACGGCAAGGCGAGTGCTGAAAAAGTCTTCAGCACATCCCCGGCCCATTCCCGCGCGGCGCTGGCCGACATATTCGGCAGGATTACCGCGAACCTCTCGTGATCGAGCTGGGCGATTTCGTGCCCCGGCAGTGCCATGGTCTCGAGGAATTTGGCAAAGCCCCACATAATTTCATCGGCGGTTCGCTGGCCGTATTGCATGAACATGGCACGCATGGAATCGACGGCGAAAACGGCAAGAAGCTGGCCGCCGCCTGCCGCAAGGTGTCGCCGCAGATTCGCGCAAAATGCCTGGCGATTGGCTAGGCCGGTGAGCGGATCGGTAACCGCCCGGCTATGCAATTCCCCTTCAAGTACCCGTTTGTGCTGAACGGATCGCAGCAGGCCCAGCGCGCCTTGCGCAGTGCCGCCTTCAGCGGTGATCGGGCGCAGGCTGAGCGAATACCACCGCCGGTAGTCGGCAGGATCGAACACCGAAGCGGGCGCGTTCGCGATAACTGGAAATTCGCACCACCGGCTTTCCGCCTCGCCCTTCATGGTTTTTTCGACGAAGGCACCAACCAGGTCGCTATGCTCACCGTCAGCCAGATCGGATACATGCGGCATGACGAGCATGCCCGCAATATCATACCCCAATTCGGAGATGTTCTCCGAGCCGTGAACAATGAAGCCCTGGGCATCCAACCGTAGAACGATATCGCCGGACGCTTCTTCAACCAGACCGTGCAGCACACGGCCTTCCAAATCACTCAAACCCATTTTCATGCCGAATTGCCCCCGGCGTTAGCGACTAACCCCTGTTTTTCCGCTCGACAGTCAAGATCATCTGTAAACTAACAAATCACCGAAACAGAATAAATTTTCCCCTGTTATTCCGTATTCGATGATAAATTTCGTTAGTTCAGTGAGTTTACTAGACTAAAAAACGAATCAACGCTGGAATTTGTTTACCATATTTCCAAGAAATAGAGCGTGCCCAATCAGTCACAGTGTGGTGAACTCGGTCTAAATCTCAATCATGATACGGATGCTATGGGGGTCGGTTCCGAATGCAGTAGCAATACGTAAGCGGCATTCCTGCGCTATTGCACTGCCTTCGCTTGTCGGCATGGTGTCACCCAACTCCTCGACAGATATGCCAAGCGCGGCTGCGATCGCATCTATCCTTTCGGGAAGAGGGCGGGCCTTGCCCTTCTCCCAAGCCCAAACGGTCGGCTTGCTTACGTCAAGCGCGTCGGCAACCTGAGCAAGGGTAAGACCGCGTTCGCGCCGTAAACGGTTTAACCGCACGCCAAACGGTTCGGACAGGACCGGAGAAAACCGGTTCTTGTCGCCAGCACCGCCGGTATCCCCGGTCATGGCCTGCGTACGGCCGAGCATATCTTGGGTTTGAGCAGCAGCAAGCGCGCCTTCACTGATGGAGCTTCCGAATGCGCAACCGAACAGGCGGCCGCTTTGCCATACCACGCTCGCATCGACGCGTCCGGCTTCGGGAAGCTCGACCGCGAGCACCTCGCCCTCTTCGAGCGGCAGATCTGTTTCCAGGAGCAGACCGGATGCCGAAAGGTTATGCACCGTGACGTTCGCGGTCGTCCCGCCAGGCAGCGCGCCCGAGGTTTCGAGCTGCATCGCGCGGCGCTGTTCGCGGCGATCGTCGACGATGCCAGGTGATGGATCAAGGTAGGCTCTGAGGACCATGTATTGCGACTCCCGTGTGGAGAGCAATAAGTCCAGTTAGCACCGTTAAACGCGAGTTACCGACTATGGTTAACGGCGGTCAGATGACCGCAGATTGCTGCGGACCGAGCTGTGTTAATCCTCAGCGTCTAGACCATAGGCCGTGTGGAGCACGCGTACTGCCAATTCGGTTTCGTCCTCGTCGATCATGACGCTGACCTTGATCTCAGAAGTCGAGATCGCCTGGATGTTGATCCCGCGATCCGACAGAGAGCGGAACATCGTGCTGGCGACGCCGGCATGGCTCTTCATTCCGACACCCACCACGCTGATTTTGGCAATCTTGCTGTCGGTGATTATGCGGTTGAATCCGATGATGTCGCGCTTGTCCTCCAGCATGGCCTGCGCTCGCGCCAAGTCAGCCTGCGGCACGGTAAAAGTCACGTCGGTTTCGCCCTTGTCCCGGCCGACGTTCTGGATGATCATATCGACATTGATACTGGCATCGGCGAGCGGTTCAAAGATATGCGCCACCGCGCCCGGTTTGTCCGGCACTCTGGTGAGGATGATTTTCGCCTCGTTCTTGTCGTGGGCAATGCCCGTCACATGCCGGCGTTCCATCAGGCCCTTCTCCACCAATTCATCCATTTCTTCATCCGACACGATCATCGTGCCGGGCAGTTCGTCCGCCGAGATCGCATCGTCCCCGACGAAGCTGGAGAGCACCTGCAGGCGCACGCCCTCTTTCATCGCAAGCCCGACCGAACGGGTCTGAAGCACTTTTGCTCCAACGCTCGCCAGCTCCAGCATCTCTTCATAGGTTACCGCTTTTAGCTTGCGAGCCTTGGCGACGATGCGCGGATCGGTCGTGTAGACGCCGTCCACGTCGGTATAGATATCGCAGCGATCTGCACCGACTGCTGCTGCTACTGCAACCGCCGAAGTATCGGAACCGCCGCGTCCGAGCGTTGCCACGCGGCCTTCCTCGGACAGGCCCTGGAATCCAGGCACGACCGCAATCTCACCCGCTTCCATGCTTTCGATCATCCGTGGCGCATCAATGGTATCGATCCGGGCTTTGGCATGGGACTCGACCGTCCTCACCGGGATCTGCCAGCCAAGCCAGCTGCGCGCCTTGCAGCCAAGCGATTGCAGCGTCAGCGCAAGCAGGCCGCTTGTCACCTGTTCTCCGCTGGATACGACCACATCGTATTCCGCCGGATCATAGAGCGCGTTTGCCTCCCGGCAGAAATTGACCAGCCGGTCCGTCTCGCCCGCCATGGCACTGACGACAACCGCGACCTCGTTCCCGCCTGCTGCCTGCGCGCGTACGATATTTGCGACGCGTCGAATGCGTTCGGTTCCGGCCATTGATGTGCCGCCGAATTTCATCACAATGCGTTGTTTGCTCGTTGCCAAAGCGCGTAAGCCCCCGCTGGTTAGTGCGTTCGCGCGCTGTTAAGGAGCCTCAATGGGAAACGCAAACGTATCAAATGTAACCATTCGGCCGGAGGAGGCCGCATTCTTCGCCGATCTCGCGAAGGACTGGTGGAACCCTAGGGGCAAGATGGCCTCGCTGCATCAGGTCAATCCCGTGCGGATGGAGTTCATTCGCGATGCAATCGATGCCCACTGGAACGGCGATCCGCGCTCCGTCAAACCGCTTCTGGGCAAGACGGCACTCGATATTGGTTGCGGCGCCGGGCTCGTTTGCGAGCCGCTCGCGCGGCTTGGCGCTGACGTCACCGGGGTCGATGCGAGTGCGGAGAATGCTGCGGTCGCGGCCTCCCATGCCGAGGCAAGCGGGCTTGATATCCGGTACATGGCCGGTGAAGTGGGCAGCCTCGATATCGGTACATTCGATCTCGTCACGAGTGTCGAAGTGATCGAGCACGTTGCCGACAAGCGCGCGTTTCTTGCAGACGTGGCCGCGCGCCTGGCGCCGGATGGCTTGCTGGTCATGTCCACCCCCAACCGGACGGTCCAATCGCGTGTCCTGCTGGTCGGCGCCGCCGAGGCGATCGGATACGTGCCCAAGGGAACGCACCATTGGAGTGATTTTATCACGCCTGAAGAGTTCGAGGATTTGCTGGCCGAGGTTGGGCTGGAAGTCACGGATCGGCGTGGCATCGCCTACGGGCTCGGCAAAGGCTTGCACCTGTCCGACAACGAAGCGCTCAATTACATCCTGAGCGCGCGCCGCAGCAACTAGTCGCCCGCCGCTTCTGCCAGTTCAACGAATTCCTCCACATTATCGGTGAAGAAACCGTCCGCGCCGCTCGCGATCGCGGCCAACCATAGCTGGCGGTAGACGCCATCTGCAGCTGGTCCGCCAGAGCTTTGAAGCGGCGCAGGCAGAAACCCGTTTTCCTTGCGCAAAGTCCACGGATGGACCTGCAGCCCGAGTGCGTGCGCGTCAGCAACCACGCTCGTATTCGCCATCGTGTCCGGATCAAGCACGTAACCAAGCCATGGGCCGATCCCGTCTGCATAGGCCGCGATTTCCGCAAGGCCGCTTGGCGTAACCATCTCGGCATAGCGCATATCCGGCTCGTCGATCGGTCCACCGTCAGGATGGATCAGCTGCACCAGCCTATAATCGCTCCGCTTGTCCAGGCGTTGCAGAGTGCCGACTTCGAAGCTTTGGATGAAGATCGGATCGTCAGAACCGATGTTGAGGTCGCGCAGTTCTCTCAAGATCAGATCGACCACGTCTATCCCCGCATCCTCCAGCAGGAAAGTCGGATGCTTGAGTTCCGGATAAAGGCCGATCCTGCGCCCGGTTTCGGCTTCTTTCACCCGGACGAGCTGAACAATCTCGGCAAACGTCGGAACCTGGTATAGACCGTCATACCGGGCATTGCCGGGCCGCGCGCTCGGCACCCGTTCCTTGGCACGAAGGGTGCGCAACTCGGAAAGCGTGAAGTCTTCCGCGAACCAGCCCGCCACGCGCTGGCCATCGATCGTCTTGTCCCGGCGGCGGTCTTCGAACTCCTCGCGGCTGGCCACATCGGTCGTGTCTGACAGTTCATTCTCGTGACGCGAGACCAGGACGAGATCCTTAGTAACGACAAGATCCGGTTCGATGTAATCCGCACCTTGTTCGATCGCGAGTTCATACGCGGCCAGCGTATGCTCGGGCCGGTCTCCGCTGGCACCGCGATGCGCGATGATCAGCGGATCACTTTGCGCCAAGGCTGGCGTCGGCGCAGCGAGGCCCAGCACCAGCGTAGCGAGGGCGCTCTTCAACAAAATGTTGCGGACCATTCGTCTTCCTTGAAACCGATCAGCGTTGCGTTGGAGTGCTCGGCCACTGGCCGCTTGATCATGGAGGGGTGCTGAACGAGCAGTTCTACAGCCGCGTGACCGTCCGCTGCTGCGGCTTTGTCTTCTTCGGAAAGCTTGCGATAGGTCGTTCCGCGCTTATTCAGCACAACATCGATGCCGTGTTCGGCAATCCAAGCCTTGAGCTTGGCCGGGTCGGCGCCTTCCTTTTTGTAATCGTGGAAAGTGTATTCAACGGCGTTTGCATCCAGCCATTTGCGCGCTTTCTTCACAGTGTCGCAATTGGGAATGCCGTAAATGTGGATGGTCATCGCGTCTTTGCTGCTCCTAGTTCAGGATCGACGAGCACCTAGACGCCTGAGGCTGCGAACTGCAAGGCTGCCTGCTTGCGTCGGACAAAGAAAAAGGCCGCCCAGTATACACTCGGCGGCCTCCTTGAGACACTTTGTTTCGACTACTCTGCGAACCAGGCACCAGTCCCGCGCGAATTGGTATCGGAATACCATTCCATTGTCAGGTTGCCGTTGCGTCCGGCAAGCTCACCTTCCTTGCCTTGCAGCGCACCGACGCAGCCGAGCGGAGTTTCCGGCCCGGGCTCGCCAATGAAATTGCAACCATAGGCCAGCGCAGCAACGCCGCCTTCCTCCCTTGTGGTGCAAGCGAGGTGAATCGCAAAAATGCCGCCATCGGGCTGATCGGTGCCGACGCATTTAACGCTTCCCGTGTTCACCGTCCCGTCGGCATAGGTTGTGGTGTAAGCACCTTCTACCACTCCGCCCTGGTATTGCGGACCATCGGGTCCAACGATGCCGCCGATCTGTTCAACCGGCTGCCAAACCACTTCGTAGGTAAAGCTCTGTGCGTTGGCCGTGCCGCTGGCCAGAAGTGCTGCGCCAATTAGTGCGGAAAATGCAACTTTCTTCATCGGATTCCTCCCCGAATCATTGTTGCGACCACGAAGTATGTTAACATTTTTGCAAGGGACAGTCGATCAAGCGCTTCTCAGATGCGCTGCCGCAATGGCGACTGCGAGCGCATCGGCGGCATCGGCCCCCGCAATTTCGGCTCCGGGAAGCAGCACTTTCAGCATCGCTTGCACCTGAGTTTTGTCAGCTCCGCCAGTTCCGACGACAGCCTTTTTGACCAGCCGCGCGGCGAATTCCTGCACGTCCAGAGCGCCCGCACCGCACGCGGCGAGCACCGCTCCGCGCGCTTGAGCCAGCTTCAGCGTGGATTGCGCATTCTTGTTCACGAAGACTTCCTCGCATGCAGCGCGATCTGGCTGGTGTTCGGCGATGACCTGGCGGACTGCCTCGTGCAGCTGATTAAGGCGCTCAACCATCGGCGCCTTCGGGTCGGTCTTCACCTGTCCGTTCGCGATGTGCGCGATGCGCGACCCTTCTGCGCGGATGAGTCCCCACCCGGTGCAGCTGAGCGAAGGGTCGAGACCGAGGACGATCATCGCCCTACAATCCGATCCGAAGACCAAGTCGCCACGCCAACGCGAGCAGGAACGCCGCGCCTAACGCGATTGCAAAAGTCCATTCCTTCCAGCCCACGCTCCGCTGCCTCAGGCGTCGAGCTTCTCCATCACATCATCGCTGATTTCGTAATTGCCCCAGACGGTCTGAACGTCATCATCATCGTCGAGCGCATCGATCAGCTTGAGCAGGGTGCCGGCAGCTTTTTCGTCCATATCGACCGTGATGTTCGGCTTCCACGCCAGTTTGACTTCCTTCGCTTCGCCCAGTGCCTTTTCGAGCGACGATGCCACCTCGTGCAAATCTTCTGCTGCGGTCCAGATTTCGTGACCGTCTTCGCTGGACGCGATATCCTCGGCACCGGCTTCCATGGCCGCTTCAAGAACCTTGTCTTCGTTGCCTGCATCTGCGGGGTATTCGATGTAGCCGAGCCGCTCGAAACCATGGGCGACCGAACCCTCGGTGCCCAGATTGCCGCCATTCTTGCTGAAGGCCGTGCGCACGGCCGTCGCAGTTCGATTGCGATTGTCGGTCAGAGCCTCGACAATGATCGCGCTACCGCCCGGGCCGTAGCCTTCGTAGCGAACCTCTTCGTAATTCTCGTCATCGCCTGCGGTCGCCTTGTCGATGGCGCGTTGGATGTTGTCCTTCGGCATGGACTGCGCCTTGGCCGTGTTGACCGCCAGCCGGAGACGCGGGTTCATGTCGGGATCCGGAGTGCCCATCTTGGCCGCGACAGTGATTTCGCGGCTGAGCTTGGAAAACAGGTTGGAGCGTTTCTTGTCCTGCGCTCCCTTGCGGTGCATGATGTTCTTGAATTTGGAATGGCCTGCCATGAGAACTCTTTTTGCTTGTCTAAAGCGAACAAATTGAGCCATCGCATTAGCCCGATGAGCGATGTGACCACAAGCCCTGTAACAACCTCCGAAATCGACAACGTCTTCGGCGACGGGCGGAGTGGCGGCGCGCTCTTACCGGCGGCAACGGCCACGGCCGAGTGGCGCCGATACCTCGGATTTCTCCGCCGGCCGGTCTTGCCGGAAACGGTCGGAGATGCAGCTCAGCCCGCTAAGGCAAGCCTGCGGATGCTGGGGCTCGATCTGATCATCATGACAGCCTTCATCGGTGTTCTGATGGCAATTGTTGCGACAGGCGTGGAGCTGCCTGAAAACCTCAACAGCACGCTGGAGATGAACCTTCTCACCGTCGCGCTGGTGGTCGTTGTCGCACCGGTCATGGAGGAGGTCGTCTTTCGCAGCTGGCTCTCAGGGAAGCCAGGCTATCTGGTGGCCCTCGGCGTGCTCGTAGCGAGCGGGCTGGTCGCCGCCATGTTCGCTGCGTCAAACACCGGAGATGATGCCCAGATGAGAGCAGGCGGTGCTGTCATTGCGGGCTTGCTAGTGGCTGCGGCTATCCTGTTTGCGCTGCGAAAGCGCCCACCGATGCGCTGGTTTCGCACTTTCTTTCCGGCGCTTTTCTGGGTTAGCACACTGGCTTTCGCTCTGGTTCATCTGTTCAATTACACCGAAGGCGCGAGCGCTATATTGTTACCGCTGGTTCTGCCGCAGTTCGTTCTCGGGTCGATGGCCGCTTACGTGCGGGTGCATTACGGACTGAGCTTCGCGATCGGCCTGCACGCCGCTCATAACGGTTTTGCGCTCGGCATCGCTGCGCTGGCAATGAGCGCAGGACTGGAAGGTTAGGGCTCTATGTTGAAATGGTGCGCCACTTCTTCGGCGACGGACAACTTGCGATAAAGGGAGAGGGGAGCTTTGTCCCCTGCATCGGCCTGTATGAACATCATCCAGACGCCGCGTCCCCGCGCAACATTGCCCGCCTCGCGGATAAGCCTCGTCGCGATGCCTCGCCTCCGGAACTCTTCAGCCACCGCGAGGTCGTATATGAAAAGCTCGGAACGGTTTTGCTCGAACTTCGGCAGGACATAAGCGGTTAGGGCGCCAATCGCCCTGGCCTTGTCCAACGCGACCAATAGGACTGCATCGTCATTGCTGAGCAGTTCGTTCGACCCAGCTTCGGTCGGTGGATCCCCCAGATACTCATCGAGCTCGCCGAATGCCTCGCCATAGAGCCGATTGACCTGGGGCAGCAGCGCGGCGTCCGCATCACCGAGCCGCCGGATCTCGATCATGTCAGATCTTCACCGCCGTGCCACTGGCGCTCACCATGAGCATCGAACCAGTGTCACCGATCACTTCATAGTCGAGATCGACCCCCACCACGGCGTTGCCTCCGCGGCTTGCACATTCAGCCTGCAATTCCTCGATCGCCTGCTCGCGCGCATCGGCAAGTATTCGCTCATAGCTGCCTGAACGCCCGCCGACGATGTCGCGGATATTGGCAAACAGGTCACGAAATAGGTTCGCGCCAACAATCACCTCGCCCACAACGATGCCGCAATATTCCTGGATCGGCTGCCCCTCGACAGTGGGCGTCGTTGTGACAATGATCCCGCGCGCGTCTTTCCATTCTCTTGGCACTGAATACCTCCCTTGGTAAGTGTGTTATACATATAAAACACAGAGGCGAGATTTCAACATCGAGCCAGAGCCTATCAGCCCATGCCAAGCGCCGCCTTGTAAGTATCGAGGATCATTTCCTGCTCGCTGCGATCATCCGGCTTCATCTTACGCAAGCGTACGATCTGGCGCATGATCTTGGCATCGTAACCCACCGCCTTTGCCTCGGCATAGACGTCGCGGATGTCGTCGGCGATGCCCTTCTTTTCTTCTTCGAGCCGTTCGATGCGTTCGATCAGCAGGCGCAGGCGGTCGTCGGTGGCTTCAGCCATGTATTGGTAACTCCAATGAATTGAGAATCGGTCGGAGCATTGAATAGGGAGGACCGTGCGCGGGCAAAAGTGCGCTTTTGCACAAACGCAGGTTTTTGCGCTGGAAAAGTCAGCGCAGATCGGGCTTGTTCTTCTTCAGGCTCGCTTCCATCGCTGCAATTTGCGCTTCTGTTGTCGGGATTTGCTTTTCCGCTTTCCATTGATCCATCGGCATTCCGTGGATCAGCTCCCTGGCCGTTGCCTTGTCTCCATCATATCCTGCTTCGCGGATCCAGTCAGCGAGGCAATTGCGGCAAAAGCCCGCAAGTCCCATCAGTTCGATGTTCTGCGCATCGTGTCGGTGGCGCAGATGCCGAACCAGCCGCCGGAACGCCGCCGCGGCCACGGCATCGTCCAATGCATCGAGCGGCTGGGGTGAATTCGTATCCGCAGTGTCGGTGGCCATGTGACTATTCCTTGAGTTGCAAAACTTCCGTGCCATAGCTGTCCCCCTCACAGGGAATTTTCCAATCTATGGCACGACACGATCAATCGAGGATCGACCCGCGCGGTCGCAAGGTCAAGATTTTGGCCACGATAGGCCCCGCGAGCAGCTCGCCGGAGATGCTTCGCCGCCTGTTTAAATCCGGAGCGGATGCCTTCCGCGTGAACATGAGCCACGGTTCGCACGAGGACCATGCGAGCGCGATCAAGCATATCCGCGCGCTGGAGAAGGAATTTCGCCGACCCATTGCCATACTGGCCGATCTGCAAGGGCCGAAATTGCGGGTCGGCACTTTCAAGGACGGCAAGGCCACCATCCGTCATTCGGGGCATTTCACGCTCGACCGGGACGAGACGCCCGGTGATGAGAGCCGCGTATGCCTACCGCATGCGGAACTGTTCGGTATCTTGGAACGCGGGCAGCGGCTTCTGATCAACGACGGGAAGATCCGGCTCAAGGTGAAGGAAGCAGACGATGAACGCATCTTCTGCACGGCGGAAGTCGGCGGAGTGATCTCGAACCGCAAAGGCGTGAATGTGCCCGATGCAGAAGTTCCGATCCCGGCGCTCACCCAGAAGGACCGCAACGATCTTGCCTTCGCCGTGCAGCAGGGTGTCGACTGGATTGCGCTGTCTTTCGTGCAGCGGCCCGACGACATGGCGGAAGCGCGCAAGCTCGTCGCCTCTCATGGCGGCAAATCGGTAGCGCTCTGCGCAAAGATCGAAAAACCTCAGGCGGTCAATCGCCTGTCCGAAATCATAGATATGTCAGATGGCATCATGGTCGCCCGCGGGGATCTGGGCGTCGAGCTGGAGCCGCACGAAGTGCCTCCTTTACAGAAGCGGATCGTCAACGCGGCAAGGCGGGCGGGCAAGCCTGTGATCGTTGCCACCCAAATGCTCGAATCGATGATCGAGAGTCCGATACCGACAAGAGCAGAGGTGTCAGACGTCGCCAACGCCGTGTATGATGGCGCCGATGCAGTTATGCTGTCGGCCGAAAGCGCAGCGGGCGATTGGCCGCAGGAATCGGTGGCTATGATGCATTCCATCGCACGCGAAGTGGAGCGGGACGAGGGATATATCGAACGCGTTCGCTTTCTCGAAACGCCGCCTGACGCCACAACCTCCGATGCGCTTGCACACAGCTGCATGACGATCGCCGACACGGTGTCCATCAGTGCGATAACCGTCTTTACCGCGAGCGGCTCGACCGCGCGGCGTGTGGCGCGAGAGCGACCGGACACGCCCGTCCTGGTGCTGACGCCTTCGATGCGGACCGCGCGCCGGGTGCAATTGCTTTGGGGAACGCATGCGGTCGCGACCAAGGATATCGGCAGTTTTGAAGAGATGATAGCCAAGGGCAAGCGCATGGCACTGCGGCACGGTTTCGGCCAGGCAGGCTCGAAGCAGATCGTGCTCGCTGGCGTACCATTCGGAACGCCGGGGTCGACTAATCTGCTGCATATCGTGACACTAACAGGTGATGAGCTGGAAAAGCACAACGGTTGAACCGTGACCAAGACGGCAGCAAGCGCTTGACGCACTGTAGCGGTGGTATAGTACACCAGTACGGTGCGCGCGCCGTTGAACCTATTCCAGCCTAGGAGCCAGTCCCATCACCAAATCTATCGCCTTCGCCACTAGTGCAGCATTCACCATGGCAGTTGCAGGCTTTCCTGCGACTGCACTAGCCGAAAAAACCCAAAAGCAGGTCGCAAGTCAGTTGGAGGAGCTGGACGCACGTCTCTTCGAAGCCGCATTCGAAAGCTGCCAGATCGACATCGTTTCCGGGCTGATCTCCGATAACATAGAGTTTTACCATGATCGGGATGGCCTGTCCTACACTGGACACGAAGCGTTCATCGCTGACGTCGCCAGAGATTGCGAGACGGGGTCGGCGGGCGGCAAGCGCGTGCTAGTTCCAGGCAGCATCTCGACCCATATGATCGGCGAATTTGGCGCAATGCAGATGGGCGTGCACGAATTCCACCAGATCATGCCTGATGGTGAAAGCATCCCGCGCGAGCGAGGGTCGTTCATTCACTTGTGGGAGAGAAAAAATAGCGCCCCGTCTGGTTGGCAGATCTCGCGCATTATCAGCTATGATCACGAAGGCGTCGAGCCGGGTTGAGGCCAAGTCAATTGAAAAGGGAGGGCATTGCCAACAAGAACCAGTGCCCTCCTAGCGAACCAACCCGCGTGCTGCATTTGCAGCTCAGGTAGGCGCGATGTCCTTGCGATAATCAATCCCGCACGCGTCCAATGCCTCCTTCACCGTGCGGTGGAAGCTGCATTGCTGCGAGTTTAGCGTTGCAAGGCTGTCCTTAACCGGCTGATGGGCCGCGGCGAGGCGGACCTCGATCCCTCCTTCATACAGCCTTTGGACGAGCCTCTTCAGCATCGCCACTCCACTTGCGTCGACTGCGTTGACCGCGCGCATGTCGAGAACGAGGCAGTCGATGCCCTCATGTTTGCCTAGCTGAGAAAAAACGGCGTCTTCGATAAAGGCGGCATTCGCGAAGAAGATCGAGCGGTCCACGCGGACCACCAATGCAGGGTCGTCACTCGGTTCGATGCTGTCGCGATCGACGGATCTGAACGACTCGCCGTCATCGTTGGTGCCTACGCGGGTGACGCGCGGGAGCGAAGAGAACCAGAGGTGGTGTGCTGCAGCTGCCAATGCGCCCACAAGCAGGCCAAGTTCCACGCCGAGAGCCAGAGTCGCCGTAAACGCGATCGCGATAATCACGCCCTCATATCGATCGTGATGCCAGACATCGCGCATCTCGCGCAGCTTCACCAAGCCGAAGACGGCACTGATCACCAGTGCGGCCAGCGCCGTCTTCGGCAAATATCCAAGCAAAGGCGCCAAGAAGAAAATCGTCGCCAGCACGAGCGAGGCGGCGATGACCGATGCAAATGGTGATTTTGCGCCGCTATCCTCCACCAATGCCGACCGGCTCAGGCTCGCACCCACCGCATAGCCGCCGGACATCGCGGCGCCGACATTGCCAAGGCCGAGCGCGAGCGCTTCGCGGCTGGTGTCGAGCTCGCTCCGATCACTTCCGGCGAGCGATTTGGCAACAGCCGTGGCCGTGACGAAAGTAACGACCGCCACCGCCAGTCCGCTCGGCAGCAACTTGAGCCACAAAGCGGGGTCGAGAGGAGGTAGCGCTACCGAAGGAAGTCCGCCCGATGGCGCTTCAACCCGGGCAACCGTATCGGCGAAATTTCCCGCGACGAAAGCAGCGCCAATGATGACGAGGAGCGGCAAAGACTTCGCGATCGCCTGCCGCCACGGGGGCCGAATTCCGATCTTCCAGGCGGCTGGCGCAGCATATCGGTCGAGCGCAAACAGGAGGACCGCAGCCGCGGCACCGATCGCGGCAGTCATCGGCTGCCAATCGGGAAGAACTTCGAGGAACTCTCTTAACGCAGCGGGCAGGTTGCCTGCCCGCTCGGGGTTGGTTCCGACCAGCGTCGGAAGCTGGCTCGTAAAGATCAGGATCGCCACCGCCGCGGTAAAGCCGAGCAGTACGGGTTCGCTGACGAAGTTGACGAGCCGGCCCAATCCGAACGCGCCCAGCACCGCGAGGATCGTGCCCGACTGGATCGCGATGATCGCGGCGGCGGCGGCTGGCTGGACCCCCGAACCAGACGCGGCCTCTGCGATGACGAGCGATATGAGCGCCACCGGACCGACGGAAACGAATGGGCTTGTCCCAAACAGTAGGTAGAGGACGGGAGGCAGCAAGGCGGCGTAAAGTCCGGTTTCGGGCGGAAGGCCTGCAAGCTGCGCATACGCCATGACCTGAGGAATCAGGAGAATCGCGAGGATCGTGCCCGCGATCCCGTCGGCAAGAGCCGCTCGGCCGTCATAATCACCAATCCAGCTGAAATCGGGCATAAGAGTGCGAACATTCATCGAAATGTTCGCTTAGATGTTTGTTTCTTGCGTGTTTTTCGGTCGGTCACCTGAGGACAACGCTACCCGGCAGCAGCTCGTTCCAGCCGTGCCCTAGTTTTGGTTTCACCGATGAGCGGCAGCAATTCGCCCATATCCGGTCCGTGATCCATGCCGGTGAGCGCCTGGCGCAGCGGAAGAAACAGTGCTTTGCCCTTTCTCCCGGTAGTTTCCTTCAAAGCGGAGGTGAGCTCGACCCATGGATCTTTGCTCCATCTCAGGTGATTAACAGCCTGACCGAGATAAGCGCGGTCGGCGTCTGAAAAGTCGACGTGCTCGATCGGGCCGGTGACCAGACCCCACCATTCCTCCGCATCGTCCAGAATATCGATATTAGGCTGAATTGCGTGCCACCCGGCTTCATCCATCCCTTCGGGCAGGCGATGCTTCACCGCGTCATAGGGCATTGCGTGGACAAGAGCGGTGTTGATCCGCTCCAGATCGGCGTCGTCGAATTTTGCAGGTGCGCGGCCGAAAGTCGAAAGGGCGAATGTATCGAGCAGTTTCGCACGGTCGCTTATTGCTTCCACGGGCAATGAAGTTCCAAGCCTCGCCAGAACTGCGATGATGGCTTCGGGTTCGATGCCGCGTTTCCTCAGGCTGTCACACCCCAGCGACCCCAGACGTTTGGACAACTTGCCTTCCCTGCCCACGAGCAGCGCTTCGTGCGCGAATGCGGGGACGACAGCATCCATCGCCGTAAACATCTGGATCTGTACGGCCGTATTGGAGACATGATCTTCGCCCCGGAGCACCTGAGTGACACCCATATCGATATCGTCGACCGTGCTCGGCAGCATATAGAGCCACGACCCATCGGCGCGGCGGATGACCGGGTCGGATAGCAGCCTGGGATCGAATTTGGAGGCGCCCCGAATCCCGTCTTCCCAACTGATCTCTTCTTCGTGATCGAGTTTGAAGCGCCAATGCGGCGCGATGCCTTCCGCCTCCTTGGTCGCACGCTCCTCATTGCTCATGTCCAATGCGCCGCGATCATAGATCGGTGGGAGGCCGCGCCCGAGCTGGACTTTGCGTTTGAGTTCCAGTTCCTGCTGCGTCTCATAGGCCGGATAGATCCGCCCTGCCTCACGCAATGCCTGGAAGGCGGTCTCATATTTGTCGAGACGCTTCGACTGACGCTCTTCGCGATCGGCTGTCAGCCCCAGCCATGCGAGATCCGCCCGGATAGCCTCGACATATTCCTCTTTGGAACGCGCCGCGTCGGTATCGTCGATGCGCAGAATGAATTCGCCGCCCGCTTTGCGGGCAAGCATCCAGTTGTGGAGCGCCGTGCGGATATTGCCGACATGCAATCGGCCTGTGGGCGACGGTGCAAAACGAGTTGTGGTCATCCCGTGTCCGGTAAACAGCACGGCGGCCTGCGGCAAGGATTACGATGACGGTGCAGCGTTGGCCTCCGCCGCGACGAGTCCTAGCACCGCGTCCCACAGTCGGTGGATGCGGTCCGGCCTGACAAGCCCATCGATCGCGCCCTCGAATCCGGCTCTATCGCACCGTGCTGCGCAATCGACCAATGTGCCCGCCGTCATCTCATCATGTGAGAGCAATTGGCAGCAAAAGCGCGAAACATGCACGGCCTCGGGCCAGCAAGAAGATATCGCTTGGGTCAGGGCTAGTGCACGCGCGGCAACCTCTACGCTGCCGAGCCTGACCGCGAGCTCTGGCACTGGGTCGCGCCGGACCCGGTCGTGGAGGGCAATTAGCCGGAGAGAATAGACGAAGCGTGCACCTTGCGGGGAAAGGCAACTTATCTGAGGCGGTTCAACCAAGCGCGCGATCGTCGATTGGCGGGCAGCGGAAGGAAGGTTGTTGGATGGCATGAATTTCCGATTCCTGTCTCAGTCAGGCCAATCGGTACACTTATTGCAACTGCGTCGCAATAGCCAATGCCTCCAGTATCGATTTGAGTTTAAACATGGCATAGCGCGCGCGAGCGGCGACAAAGTACGCGGCACAAAAGAAAAACCCCGCCAGAGCCTTTGCTCCAGCGGGGTTGTCTCGTTTTGCGGTCTGTAACGCGTTTATTCAGCCGCAGGAGCGTCTCCGCCGCCCGCTGAACCGCCCATAGCGGCCTTCATCGCGTCTTCGCTCGACACGGGGTCCGCTGCTGGCTCCGGCTCGACAGCGCTTTCGGCTGCCAGCTTTTCCTGCTGCTTCTTCCATTGCGCCTTGAGCGCGGCGTCACGGCTGGAAGCCGTCACGCGCATACGGTTCATGCCGGCCCCGGTTCCCGCCGGAATCAGGCGTCCTACGATCACGTTTTCTTTGAGACCGATCAACGTGTCCTTCTTGCCCTCGACCGAAGCCTGGGTGAGCACGCGGGTCGTTTCCTGGAAAGACGCAGCCGAGATGAAGCTGCGGGTTTGCAGCGACGCCTTGGTGATGCCGAGCAGGATAGGTGTGCCCTCTGCAGGCTCCTTGCCCTTGCCAAGCTTCGCATTGGCCTCATCCATCTCTTCGCGATCGACCTGCTCACCCGGAAGCAGCACGGTGTCGCCGCCCTTGGTGATCTCGACCTTCTGCAGCATCTGGCGAACGATCACCTCGATGTGCTTGTCGTTGATCTTCACGCCCTGCAGTCGGTACACTTCCTGGATCTCGTTCACGAGATACTCGGCAAGTGCTTCGACGCCCATGACTTCGAGGATGTCGTGCGGGTTCGGCGCGCCGGAAATCAGGGTATCCCCCTTCTTCACGAAGTCGCCTTCCTGAACGTCGATCACCTTGGTCTTGGGGATCAGGTACTCGACTGCATCACCTTCCTCGGGAATGATCGCGATTTTCCGCTTCGCTTTGTATTCGCGAACGAATTCGATCTTGCCCGAAATCTTGGCGATAACCGACATGTCTTTTGGCAGGCGGGCCTCGAACAGCTCGGCAACACGCGGCAGACCGCCGGTGATGTCGCGCGTCTTTGCAGCTTCGCGGCTGGCACGAGCAAGGATGTCACCCGCCTCAACCGTCTGGCCGTCCTCGACCGACAGCGTCGTACCCGGAGCCAGCATGTAACGCTGCGCTTCAGTTTCGTCCGCATCGGTCTGACCTTCGCCGAGAAGAGTCATGCGCGGACGCAGTTCCTCTTTCTTTTTCCGGCCCGTCGCCCGATTTTCGGTCACGACGCGCTGTGCGATACCAGTGGCATCGTCGGTCTGTTCCTCGAGAGTCGTACCTTCGACGAGATCCTGATACTTCACGACACCCGATTGTTCAGTGATGATCGGAAGCGTGAAGGGATCCCATTCAGCGAGACGATCGCCTTCCTTCACCTTGGCGCCATCCTTGAACATGATCACCGTACCATAAGGCACCTTGTGCATTTCACGTTCGCGTCCCTCGGCATCGATGACGGCGATTTCGCCGTTCCGGGCGAGTGACAGGATGCGGCCCTTCTTGTCGACGATGGTCGGCATATCGCGCAATTCGATCGTGCCATCGGAAATCGCTTCCAGATGGCTCGTTTCGTTGAGCTGCGCCGCACCGCCGATGTGGAAGGTACGCATGGTCAGCTGCGTGCCCGGTTCCCCGATCGACTGCGCTGCGATCACGCCGACGGCTTCGCCGATATTGACCGGCGTACCGCGGGCTAGGTCACGGCCATAACAGGTGCCGCATACGCCCTGATCGGCTTCGCAGACCAGTGGTGAGCGAATCTTGGCCGACTGAACTTCAGCCGCTTCGATTTCCTTCACCATCGGTTCGTCGATCAGAGTGCCCGCCTTCACGATGACCTCATCGGTCGCCGCGTTGACGATATCCTCTGCCACGGTACGGCCCAGGATACGCTCGCCGAGCGAAGCGATCACGCTGCCGCCTTGAACGATAGCGCGCATTTCCAGCGCGTTGTCGGTCTTGCAGTCCTCAACGACGATCGTGCAGTCCTGCGATACGTCGACCAGACGGCGGGTCAGATAACCCGAGTTCGCCGTCTTGAGCGCCGTATCCGCGAGGCCCTTACGAGCGCCGTGGGTCGAGTTGAAGTATTCAAGAACGGTCAGGCCTTCCTTGAAGTTCGAGATGATCGGCGTTTCGATGATCTCGCCCGACGGCTTGGCCATGAGGCCGCGCATGCCGGCAAGCTGTTTCATCTGCGCAGGCGAACCACGCGCACCGGAATGGCTCATCATGTAGATCGAATTGATCTCTGCCTCGCGTCCGTCCTTGTCGATCGGCTGCGACTTGATCTCTTCCATCATGGCATCCGCCACCTGGTCACCGCAACGGCTCCAGGCGTCGATCACCTTGTTGTACTTTTCCTGCTGGGTGATGAGACCGTCCTGATATTGCTGCTCGTAATCAGCAACCAGCGACTTGGTTTCTTCAACCATCTTAATCTTCGAGTCAGGGATGATCATGTCATCCTTGCCGAAGGAAATGCCGGCCTTGAACGCGTGGCGGAAGCCGAGAACCATGATGGCATCGGCGAACAGCACGGTGTCTTTCTGACCGGTGTGACGATAGACCTCGTCGATCACGTCACCGATATCTTTTTTGGTCAGCAGACGATTGATGATGTCGAAAGGAACCTTGTGGTTCTTCGGTAGGCATTCACCAATTAGCATGCGGCCAGGTGTCGTTTCGAAGCGCTTGAGCACCACGTTGCCATCTTCATCGGCCTGCGGAACGCGGGCGAGGATTTTGGTGTGAAGCGTAACGGCCTTGGTCTCGAGCGCCTGGTGCACTTCTGCCATGTCGGCGAACCGCGGCAGTATCTCGACCTTGGTGCCATCCTCGTTCTCGAGATATTCAGGCGCTTTTTCCTGACGTTGCATCGAGAGATAATAGAGGCCGAGGACCATGTCCTGCGAAGGCACGATGATTGGCTTGCCGTTGGCGGGCGACAGGATGTTGTTGGTCGACATCATCAGCACGCGCGCTTCCAGCTGCGCTTCGAGCGACAGCGGCACGTGAACGGCCATTTGGTCGCCATCAAAGTCAGCGTTAAAGGCCGAGCAGACCAGCGGGTGAAGCTGGATTGCCTTGCCCTCGATCAGCACGGGCTCAAACGCCTGAATGCCGAGACGGTGAAGCGTCGGCGCACGGTTCAGCAGAACCGGGTGTTCGCGGATCACTTCGTCGAGAATATCCCAGACTTCCTTGCGCTCCTTCTCGACCCACTTCTTCGCCTGCTTGAGGGTCATGGAAAGACCCTTGGCATCGAGGCGGGCGTAGATGAACGGCTTGAACAGCTCGAGCGCCATCTTCTTGGGCAGGCCGCACTGGTGCAGCTTAAGTTCGGGGCCGGTCACGATGACCGAACGACCCGAATAATCGACGCGCTTACCGAGCAGGTTCTGGCGGAAGCGGCCCTGCTTGCCCTTGAGCATGTCGCTGAGCGATTTCAACGGACGCTTGTTCGCGCCGGTGATGACGCGGCCGCGGCGGCCATTGTCGAACAGCGCATCGACGGCTTCTTGAAGCATACGCTTTTCGTTGCGGACGATAATGTCCGGCGCGCGCAGTTCGATCAGACGCTTCAAGCGGTTGTTACGGTTGATGACGCGGCGATAGAGATCGTTGAGATCCGACGTCGCGAACCGGCCACCATCGAGCGGCACCAGCGGACGCAGCTCTGGCGGGATCACGGGGATCACTTCGAGGATCATCCATTCCGGGCGGTTGCCGGAATCGATGAAGCTTTCGACGACCTTGAGCCGCTTGATGATCTTCTTCGGCTTGAGCGTCGACTTGGTGGTCGCCAGCTCTTCCATCAGATCGTCGCGCTCCTGCTCGAGATCGAGGTCCATCAGCATGACCTTGACCGCTTCGGCGCCGATATCGGCGGAAAACGCGTCTTCGCCATACTCGTCCTGCGCTTCGAGCAGCTCGTCTTCGGTCAGCAGCTGGAATTTCTCAAGCGGGGTCAGACCCGGCTCGATCACCACATAGCTTTCGAAATAGAGGATGCGCTCAAGCTGCTTGAGCTGGATGTCGAGCAGCAGGCCGATGCGCGACGGCAGCGACTTGAGATACCAGATGTGAGCAACCGGAGCGGCCAGTTCGATGTGGCCCATACGCTCACGGCGCACCTTGGTCACGGTGACTTCAACGCCGCACTTCTCGCAGACGACGCCCTTGTACTTCATCCGCTTGTACTTGCCGCACAGGCATTCGTAGTCCTTTACCGGACCGAAGATGCGCGCGCAGAACAGGCCGTCACGCTCAGGCTTGAACGTGCGGTAATTGATGGTTTCCGGCTTCTTGATCTCGCCGAACGACCAGCTGCGGATGCGCTCTGGCGAGGCGATCCCGATCTGGATCTGGTCAAAGGTTTCCGGCTTGGCCAGCTGGTTCGTGAATTTGGTCAGTTCGTTCATTTTTCACATTCCCTTACGGGTGAATTCTTGAGGGCGGTTGGAGGTAGGGGACGTTTCGCCCCTCACCTTATTCAGCCGCCTCCGGCCATTCGTCGTCGCCCTCTTCGCCGTCGGACAGCGATTTCAGTTCGACGTTCATGCCCAGCGAGCGCATTTCCTTGACGAGCACGTTGAAGCTCTCCGGAATGCCCGCCTCGAAGGTGTCATCGCCCTTGACGATGGCTTCGTAGACCTTGGTCCGGCCCACCACGTCATCCGATTTGACGGTGAGCATTTCCTGCAGGGTATAGGCAGCGCCATATGCCTGCAGTGCCCAGACCTCCATCTCACCGAAGCGCTGTCCGCCGAACTGCGCCTTACCGCCCAGCGGCTGCTGGGTGACGAGCGAGTACGGACCGATCGAGCGAGCGTGGATCTTGTCATCGACCAGGTGGTGCAGCTTGAGCATGTAGATGATGCCCACTGTCACCTTGCGGTCGAATGCCTCGCCGGTGCGACCATCGAACAGGACCGACTGGCCCGAACTGTCGATACCGGCTTTGACCAGCATGTCCGATACGTCCGGCTCACGCGCACCGTCGAACACTGGCGTACCCATTGGGACACCTGCCGATAGGTTCTGTGCAAGTTCGACGATCTGCGGGGCCGAACGGCTTTCGAGATCTTCGAAATACTGCTCGCCATAAACGTCTTTCAGGCGTTCCACGACCGCTTCGGGCGGTTTCGCATCGGCGTAGTCTTCAGCAGCGTTCGGATTGGCCGCTTTCCACTCTCCGAGTTTTTCGGCGATGTCCATGCCGAGCGCGCGAGCCGCGAAACCGAGATGGGTTTCGAAGATCTGACCGACATTCATACGCGAAGGCACACCCAGAGGGTTCAGCACGAGATCTACCGCAGTGCCATCTTCGAGGAACGGCATGTCCTCGACCGGCAGGATGCGCGAAATCACACCCTTGTTCCCGTGGCGTCCTGCCATCTTGTCGCCCGGCTGAAGCTTGCGCTTCACGGCGACGAAGACCTTGACCATCTTGAGCACGCCCGGCGCCAGTTCGTCACCGCGTTCGAGCTTTTCCTTACGGTCCTCGAACTTGGCATCGATCCCAGCGACGGCTTCGTCATACTGCGCCTTGATCGCTTCGATCTGCGCCTGGCGTCCATCTTCGGCGACAGCGAACTTGAACCATTCGTGACGTTCGACTTCGTCGAGGACTTCCTCAGTGATCTCGGTGCCCTTCTTCACACCCTTCGGAGCAGCTGACGCGGTCTGACCGATCAGCATGTCCTTCAAACGGTTGTAAGTGGCACGGTTCAGAATGGCGCGTTCGTCCGCAGCATCCTTGCCAAGACGTTCGATCTCTTCGTTCTGGATAGCACGCGTACGGTCATCGATCTCGATACCGTGGCGGTTGAAGACACGAACTTCGACGATGGTACCGGCAACACCCGGCGGTAGACGCAGCGACGTATCACGCACATCGGACGCTTTCTCACCGAAGATGGCGCGCAGAAGCTTTTCTTCCGGCGTCATCGGGCTTTCGCCCTTTGGCGTGATCTTGCCGACCAGGATATCGCCCGGGTGCACCTCGGCACCGATATAGACGATGCCCGCTTCGTCGAGGTTGCGCAGAGCTTCCTCGCCGACATTCGGAATGTCGCGGGTGATGTCCTCGGGGCCAAGCTTGGTATCGCGAGCCATCACTTCGAACTCGTCGATATGGATCGAGGTGAACACGTCGTCTTTCACGATGCGTTCGCTGATCAGGATCGAGTCTTCGTAGTTGTAGCCATTCCACGGCATGAAGGCGACGAGGCTGTTCTTGCCCAGCGCCAGTTCACCCAGATCGGTCGAGGGACCGTCGGCGATGATGTCGCCTGCCTCGATCGTCTCGCCCACCTTCACCAGCGGACGCTGATTGATGCAGGTGTTCTGGTTGGAACGCTGGAATTTCTGCAGCGTGTAGATGTCGACGCCCGACCGGCCCTCTTCGACATCGCCGATCGCGCGGATCACGATGCGAGTGGCGTCGACCTGATCGACGATACCACCGCGCTTGGCAGCAATCGCAGCGCCCGAATCGCGCGCAACAGTTTCTTCCATACCGGTGCCAACCCACGGTGCCTCTGCCTTCACAAGCGGCACTGCCTGGCGTTGCATGTTCGAGCCCATGAGCGCGCGGTTGGCGTCATCGTTTTCGAGGAATGGGATGAGCGAGGCTGCGACCGACACGAGCTGTTTCGGCGAAACGTCCATCAACGTGACAGTTTCGCTCGGAGCCATCAGGTTGTCGCCAGCCTGACGTGCGGAGATCAGTTCCTCGACAAAGGTGCCGTCAGGATTGAGCTCGGCGGAGGCCTGCGCAACGGTGTGCTTCTGCTCTTCCATTGCGGAAAGGTAGATCACATCGCCGGTGACACTGTTGCCTTCAACCTTGCGATAAGGCGTTTCGATAAAGCCGTATTTGTTGACCCGGCTGAAGGATGCCAGCGAGTTGATCAGGCCGATGTTCGGGCCTTCCGGCGTTTCAATCGGGCAGATACGGCCATAGTGGGTCGGATGAACGTCGCGGACTTCGAAGCCTGCACGCTCACGGGTTAGGCCACCTGGGCCAAGCGCTGAGACGCGGCGTTTGTGGGTGACCTCGGAAAGAGGGTTGGTCTGGTCCATGAACTGCGACAGCTGCGAGGAGCCGAAGAATTCACGTACTGCGGCCACAGCCGGTTTCGCGTTGATCAGATCGTTCGGCATGACGGTCGAAACATCGACGCTGCTCATGCGCTCTTTCACGGCGCGCTCCATGCGCAGCAGGCCGACGCGGTACTGGTTTTCCAGCAGCTCGCCTACCGAACGAACACGGCGGTTGCCGAGGTTGTCGATGTCGTCGACGTCGCCCTTGCCGTCCTTGAGCCCGACAAGTTCCTTGACCACGGCGAGGATATCTTCCTTGCGCAAAGTGGTCACGGTGTCTTCGGCATCGAGCTCGAGACGCATGTTGAGCTTTACGCGCCCGACAGCCGAAAGGTCATAGCGCTCACCGTCGAAGAACAGGCCTTCGAAGAGCGCCTCGGCGGTTTCCTTGGTCGGCGGTTCGCCCGGACGCATCACCTTGTAGATAGCCTCTAGGCCTTCATCGCGGTTCTCGGCCTTGTCGACCTTCAGCGTGTTGCGGATCCACGGACCGGTGTTGATCTCGTCGATATCAAGCAACTCGATGCTGTCGATACCGGCATTGTCGAGCGCCTCGATATGCTCGAGGGTCAGCTCGTCGCCCGCCTCAACATAGATGCGGCCGGTGCTTTCGTCGATCATATCACGCGCAGCATAGCGGCTGACGATTTCTTCGGTCGGCAGCAGCAGTTCGGTGAGGCCGTCTTTTGCCGCCTTGTTCGCGGCGCGCGGGCTGATCTTCTGATTGGCTGCGAACACTTCTTCGCCGGTCTTGGCATCGACCAGCGCAAAGGCCGGTTTTTGACCGCGCCATGCTTCGGCGACGAACGGAATTTTCCAGCCGTCTTTGGCACGTTCCCAGACGACCGTGTCGTAGAAGTGATGCAGGATCGCTTCGCTATCGAGGCCTAGCGCATACAGCAGCGCGGTGACCGGCAGCTTCCGCTTGCGGTCGATACGAACATTGACGATGTCCTTGGCGTCGAATTCAAAATCGAGCCAGCTGCCACGATACGGGATTACGCGTGCGGCGAACAGCAACTTGCCGGAAGAGTGCGTCTTGCCGCGATCATGGTCGAACAGCACACCGGGCGAACGGTGCATCTGCGACACGATCACACGCTCTGTACCGTTGATGATGAAGGTGCCGTTGTCCGTCATGAGCGGCATGTCGCCCATGTAAACGTCCTGCTCCTTGATATCGAGGACGGAGCGGGTTTCGGTTTCCTGGTCGACTTCGAACACGATCAGGCGCAGCGTTACCTTCATCGGTGCCGCATAGGTGATGCCGCGCTGGCGGCATTCGGTCGTGTCGTATTTTGGCGGCTCAAGCTCGTAATTGACGAAATCGAGCTCGGCGGTTCCAGCAAAATCGCGGATCGGGAAAACGCTGCGCAGCGTCTTTTCGAGGCCTGAGACATAGTCGATTGATGGGTCGGATCGGAGGAACTGTTCGTAGCTTTCGCGCTGAACCTCAATCAGGTTCGGCATGTCGATTACTTCGTGAATGTCGCCGAAAATCTTGCGGATGCGCTTTTTCGCCGTGCCCTCTGCCTTACGGCTACGGAGCTTGTTCGAGGTTGCTGGAGCTTTCGCCTTGGTCGCCATGGAGGTGATTCGCCTCTTGATATGATGCGAGCGGGAAGAAGGCCCCCTCGCCTGGAAATTGTGTTCACGTCACGCGAAGCCGGACCCATAAACGACGCAAAAGAGCCGCACGCCTCGGAGCGAACCCTTCCGGGCCGCTGGGGTGCAGCTGATCTATTCGTCGCGATATGGCTAACGCCGCTTCTATTCTGGAACCGGTTCCCGCGCATGAACCGGACTGTCTCGAGGCTGGCGTGTGAGGGCTACTTAAGAAGCCTGTTGGATTTGTAAAGAGCGTGATGCGTGTTGCGGAATTATTTCCTCCTGCGTGCACCCCGCCTCTGCACTCACTCGGCAGGAAAAGCCAGACAACGCAAGGAGCATCGCATCGGCGACTGTCAGCGCGCAGCCGTCCACTGCAGCGGGCAGAGCATCCCCGAGAAACGATATCTAGCATATCGTTTTTCAATATTATTGATTGACAATAAAACGAATCACCCGTAGATCGAAATTATCGAAAAACGATATTACGCTTATAGGAGATCGATATGTCACGCACTTTCACTCACTCGCTCGCAGCTTTCGCCGCGATTTTTCTGACGCTCAGCTCGATCGGCACGGTCATCACCGTCCCGCCTGCACAGGCGCATGTCTCGCCGGATTTTCCGGTGGTGATCGAGCTCGCCTGAACTTTGACAAGCAAGGGGAACAACCATGAAAGCCGAATTTAACGACCCGCTTCTGCTCGCAGGCAAGGTCCTGACTCTCATAATGCAAGGACTGATGGCCCTCGCCGGTGCGGTGCTCACCATCATGATCCCGGTCGTTTTGCTATTTCAGGACGAGATAAACGCAGAGATAGCTGAGGAGCATGCGGAAATCATCACCTCCCTCCCCGCGATGCCGCTTGTCGGGGTGTTCCTGCTCATAATAGCGATCGTCACTCTGACGTTCCTGTTTTTCGGGAAATTGCGCGCGATCATAGGAACCGTCGGAGAGCGCGATCCCTTCGTCCCGGAAAACGCATCGCGCCTGAACGTCATGGCCTGGCTATTGCTTGCAGTACAAGCGCTGATGATTCCGGCCGCAGGTCTAGGACTGCTCGTTGCTGAGTGGGCAAACCAATTCGAAGAGGCCGATGTCACCGCCGACTTCGGTTTCGATTTCGACCTGACCGCCATTCTCATGGTCGTCACGCTGTTCATCCTTGCCCGAGTGTTCAAAATTGGCGCAGCGATGCGTGAAGATCTTGAAGGGACCGTCTGATGCCAGCTGATGATGAAGGAGCAACGATCATGGTCAAACTCGACGACCTGCTGCACGAACGCCGCATGACGCTTACGGAACTCGCGGAACGCGTCGGCCTCACTCTCGCCAACCTTTCGATCCTCAAGACCGGCAAGGCCAAGGCGATCCGGTTCTCCACCCTCGCCGCGATCTGCCGCGAGTTGGGGTGCCAGCCGGGCGATTTGCTACGCTTCGAAAGTGACGACGCATGAGTTCATTGTCGAAATGGGGCGGCGCTTCCGCACTGGCGATTGCCGCCTCCTACATTTTCGGTTTCGCCATGTTTCTGGGCGTGATCGACCGGACAGGATATGAAAGGGGCGCTGGGGACATCGCTTTTGTGATCGATCAACACGCAATGATGTCACTGGCCCTCATTGTCCTTTACCCCCTGGCAGCATCCGCTCTTTGTATCCTGGTTGTCGCTCTGCGCCGTGCAGTGCCGGACAGCGGGTGGGGCGAAGTCGCAGCGATATTCGGCGGAATATGGGCCGCATTGCTTTTCGCTAGTGGATTCGTCGGGCTGAGCGGTATGCAGGCCGTCGTTTCGCTCGCAGATGATGCTCCCGATATGGCGCAGAGCACATGGGCGGCCGTCGCTACCATTCAGGATGCGCTCGGCGGCGGGATCGAACTGGTTGGTGGCATTTGGATGGCACTGGTCAGTTGGATGACCATGCGCTCCGGCATTGTTCCGCGCGCTCTGGCATGGACCGGAATGTTTTTTGGTGCCGTCGGATGCGCGACTGTTATTCCGGATTTCGGCGATCTCGTCGACATATTTGGACTAGGCCAGATCCTATGGTTCAGCTG
This sequence comes from Erythrobacter ani, assembly GCF_019204025.1. Lineage (GTDB taxonomy): Bacteria > Pseudomonadota > Alphaproteobacteria > Sphingomonadales > Sphingomonadaceae > Erythrobacter > Erythrobacter ani. Next base: position 1,384,027 of record NZ_JAGSPB010000001.1, on the reverse strand, counting down.
GATCGGCGTGGTGCTGCTGCGCGCTCCCTCCAAGACGATCTAACTTGACTTTCGGGGCGTGCACGATAAATGCCCGCTCCGACCACTCCGGTGGTCATCCGTCCGAGACAGTTGCTGAACGGAATATGCCGTTCTTAATTTGCAGCCTAGGCGGGGAAACGAGATTTCTCGCAGGTCTTCACGGCCTGCAACCGAGCCTTAGGGTTCACCCTCCTTCCCTTGTCGAATGGACTTTGCCTTGTCGGTTAGCGGCAGGGCAAAACGTGAGCCGGTCGTTTGGGCGCAATCCCGGGCGGCCATTAGTGAAGGAGTAAGGCATGGATCGTTCGCAAAAAGCCGACGCGGTTGCTCAGCTCAATGCAGTCTTCAACGAGGTGGGCGTGGTGGTTGTCACCCGCAATCTCGGCCTGACGGTGGATCAGTCCACTGAATTGCGCTCGAAGATGCGTGAAGCTGGTGCATCCTACAAGGTTGCGAAGAACCGTCTCGCCAAGCTCGCCCTGAAAGACACCGATTATGTCGGGATCGATGAATATCTCACCGGTCCGACCGCGCTGGCATGGTCTGAAGACCCTGTCGCAGCCGCCAAGGCTGCTGTCGAATTCGCAAAGTCGAACGACAAGCTGGAAATCGTCGGTGGATCGATGGGCACGCAGGTGCTCGACGAAGCCGGGGTCAGGGCGCTTGCCTCGATGCCGAGCCTCGATGAGCTGCGCGGCAAGCTCGTAGGGTTGGTCAACGCTCCGGCAACGAAGGTTGCCCAGTTGATGAATGCACCTGCGAACAAGCTTGCCCGTGTGTTTGGCGCATATGCCGCCAAGGACGCTGCATAAGAGCTTTACGAAGAGACGATTTCGCAAACGCGATTTTACATGTGTTTGGGGTGTGACCTTGTCAGGCCACCCCGTTTGAATTGGAGTGAACATCATGGCTGATATTGCCAAGCTTGTTGAAGAACTTTCGAAGCTGACCGTCCTCGAGGCGGCTGAACTGGCCACCGCTCTTGAAGAAGAGTGGGGCGTGAGCGCTGCTGCGGCTGTCGCTGTTGCTGGCCCTGCTGCTGGCGGCGGTGAAGCTGCTGCTGAAGAAAAGGACGAATTCGACGTCATCCTTACCGGCGACGGCGGCAAGAAGATTCAGGTGATCAAAGAAGTCCGTGCGATCACCGGTCTCGGCCTCACCGAAGCCAAGGGTCTCGTCGAAGGCGCGCCGAAGCCGCTCAAGGAAGGCGTCAACAAGGCAGAAGCCGAAGAGATCAAAGGCAAGATCGAAGCAGCTGGCGGTACCGTCGAGCTCAAATAAGCTTCTTTCGGTTCTTACCGATCAGGAAAAGGGCGGTGCCAGACATGGTGCCGCCCTTTTTGCGTTCGCGCATGGCGGCAGGATGAATCAATCGGCGGCAGTGCGGTGCCGGTAGGTCACATTCACTCGCTCGGAAAGGAGGAGGTAGGGCAGCCATACCGCTGCGCTGATCAGCACCTTGGTCACATTCCCGTTGAGCAGGTCTGTCAGCGGCTCCGCCACTGACGCAGGCAGCCCGCCCACTTCCGCAAGCTGATTGGCGATGTGAAGCTGCATCAGGATATCGACGCTCCATGCGAAGAGCAGCATGCGCGGAAAGAGCGGAATTTTCCGGAGCGCCATGACGAAACACACCATGTAGAAGAAGCTGGTGATGACGACTTCCGCTGTCATCATCAGGAACATCGTCCGTCCCCACTCAGGTGCATGCGCGCTCATCGCGGGCACTGCGACGAAATACTCGCCGGTGCGCATGACTACGTTCAGCAGCAGGCCAATCAGCAGTGAGACCATGAATCCTACAATGCCGAAGGCAGGATTGATTTCGGCGCTTCCCCGCTCAAGCCGCCGCCACCGTCCGAATATCGCAAAGCGGGTGGTTGGCTGCGAAAGCGAACGTTCGCCGAGGAAGGCTCCGCGCGCAATCCAGTACCCCGCGCAGGGTGCCAGGATCACAAGCGTGTACCCTACCACGATGGGCATCGCATCGCCCAGATCGTGGATCACGCTCGGCGTATTAGAGAATTTCCAGAGCGCCAGCGGGATCGTGCAACATAGCCAGATGAGCGCCATGCGGATCATCCTGGTTTCGAGAAATTGCGCAATCGGGATGGTGCGCGCGAACAAGCTGTTGCCATAGTCCCGCAGGGCGCGGCGAAGTCGAGCTGCCAACCGCTTCATGAAGCGCTGTATCGCATGAAGCGAGGAGTAGCGGGAACGCATCGACGCAGCAAGCGAAGGCGGCCCAAGCGATTCGGAAGCGGTGTGGCAATTTTGCCTAGCACTTTGACCGTGATGCCACACCGTTAACTATTTGCATTCACGAAATCGCGGCCCAAGAACCTGAAAAGACCGGTTAATTTTCCGTTAGCAAATTCCGATTGACCGTGTGGGGCTTAATGCGGATTATTTGGATGTGCCGAGAGGGACTTGCGTAAATGGGCCGCGCGCTTGTGTGGCAAAAAAACAAACAAGGTCGCGCAAGTCCATTAACGATCACCCCGATCGGACATCAAAAAGGTTGACCGGAATTAGATGCCGGCGGCCTGCAAATCGTAAGTTGGTCCAGACTGAATATGTGGATCGTGTAACAGGGGTACTACCATGAAATCTTTCCTGAAAAACTTCATCGCTGACGAATCCGGCGCATCGGCTGCTGAATACGCTCTGATCATCGCCGTCGTCGGCGTTGGTGTTGGCGCTGCCGCCCTCGCTCTCGGCGCGAACGTCGAAGACGCAATCGGCGATGCTGCCACCGAAGTGAACTCGTGCAACACCGCGACCGCTCCTGCAGCTGGCGCGTACACCAACGGCACGACTTGCTAAATATTTGAGCTTCGGGGTCGCCGTTTCCGGCGGCCCCGAAGACATTTGAAGTACCTGAACTGTTCGGGGGGGCAGCAGTGAACAGACGTAACCTAATTGTGCTCGCCATTGCGGTAGCAATCGGCATTTTTGCAGTGATCCTGGCCAACGCTTATTTTACGGGCGTCGAAGAACGGCAGGAAGCGATCGCGCAAGAGCAGCAGCTTTCCCGGATCGTGGTGGCAACGCAGCCGCTCGAATTCGGATCTCCCCTTACGGCGGAAAATATCCGTCTCCAGAATTTCCCGGCCAGTTCGGTGCCCCAGGGCGCCTTTCGCACAATCGAAGGTACTCTGGATGGCGGCCGTGTTGCGCTGCGTCCGATTGTTCCCGGCGAACCAGTGCTCGCCAGCAAGGTAAGCGGTAGCGGCGGCCGCGCCGTTCTTTCCGCCAACCTGCCCGAAGGCATGCGAGCGGTATCCGTCGCGGTCACCGAAGTGACAGGCGTTGCTGGCTTCGCGCGTCCCGGCGATGTTGTGGACGTGATCCTGACCCGGCAGATTCCAGGGCCGGGTGCGGATGCATCCGACCTGATGACCGATGTCATCATGGAGCGGGTACCGCTGCTTGGTATCAACCAGATCGCGAGCGAGAATGCGACCGAGCCGACTGTAGGCAAGACCGCTACTCTCCAGGTCGATCTCTTTCAGGCTCAAAAGCTTGCTCTGGCGACGCGCCTCGGCACTCTCAGCCTGGCGCTTCGCAATGTCGAAAACGATGCTGCACAGGCGGCGCTGACTGTCACGGCACGCGATCTCGGCGGACGCAATCTTTACATTCCTGCGCGCAACGAGGGCAGCGGTCCGATTGCCCAGGCTCAGTTCACGCCAAGCGCACCGCGTGCAGCGGCTGCACCGGCAAGGCCGCGCGGGCCAACCATGACGATTATCCGCGGGACCGAGGGTGAAGACTACCCCGTCGACCGTGCGGGGGGGAGATAGTCCGATGCTTCGTAAGAGCACCATTGCGCTAGCATTAGCGCTGTCGACAACATTGGCCGCGGCACCAGTCGCGGCGCAGCAATCAGCCTACGGCCTCCATGCCGGTGAGCTCGAAGTTGCAATCAATAAGAGTCAGGTCGTCACCAGCGACGTTCCTATCGAAAAGGCGATGATCGGCAATTCCGAAATCGCCGATGTGCTGCCGATTTCGGAGAGTTCGGTTTATGTCCTCGGCAAGACGATGGGGACCACCAGCCTCACGCTTTACGACCGCAGCAACACCGTAATCGCGGTGATGGATATTTCCGTCGGTCCGGATTCGGTCGGCATCCGCAAGCAGATTGAAGCGTTGATCCCGGGCCAGAGCATCGATGTCGGCCTTTCCAACGGTTCGGTCGTGCTTTCCGGCATGGTTTCCGATGCTGGTGCGGCGGCGAGAGCTTCGCGGATCGCAGAAGCATTCGCAGGCGAAAAGGTGATCAATCTGATCACGGTTGGCGGAAGCCAGCAGGTCATGCTCGAAGTTCGCTTCGCCGAGGTTAGCCGCACGGTTGGCGAAGAACTCGGTGCGGGCGGTTTCCTCAGCGATAACGATGGCGATTTCCTCGGAGCTATCGGAGGTGGCGCGAGCGCCACACCTGGAGTGACCGGCGGCACGCAGCTCGGCATCGGTGCTGTCACGGAGAGCTTCGGCATTTTTCAGGCTCTTTTCAACATCGGCGACATCAACGTCGAAGCATTCCTCGACACTCTGGAAAGCAAAGGTCTGTCGAAAACGCTGGCTGAACCAACGCTTGTTGCCCTCACAGGTGAACGCGCATCCTTCCTTGCCGGCGGCGAATTTCCCGTACCTGTCGTTCAGGGCGGCGGCGGGCTTGGCGGGGGCGCCAGCAATGCGATTACGGTCGAGTTCAAACCATTCGGCGTGAGCCTTGGCTTCACACCGACCGTTCTTGGCGACAATGTCATTAACCTGGTCGTCGAACCCGAAGTCAGCTCCATCGATTCCTCCGCTTCGCTTACGCTGAACGGGATCACCATTCCCGGGCTGCAGACGCGCCGGGCGAGCACAACGATCGAGCTCCGCGATGGCGAAAGTTTCGCGCTCGCCGGACTGCTCAGCACCGATTTCGAAACAAACATCAGCCAGCTGCCGATTCTGGGTTCGCTGCCGATCATCGGCTCGCTGTTCCGCTCCACTCGCTATCAGAAGGGCGAAACCGAGCTGCTGATCATCGTGACGCCGCGACTGGTCAAGCCGATCCGGCCTGACCAGGTCCGTCTGCCCACCGATCGGATCGAGGACCCCGACGTGGTCGAAACGCTGCTGAACGGAGACGATTATCAGCCGAGAGACTTGCCGCCCAGCAACGCCCCGGCACCAAGCGACCGGGGAGGGTCGGACTATGAACTCTAAGGCAATGCTCACCGCGTTTGCGGTATCACCGCTGCTTGCAGGCTGCGCCACGTATAACAGCGTCGGTGCCGGAGCGATCGATCCGGAGGACTTCGGCGAAGCCAACCGGCAGACCTATGCCGCGATGATCGTCAATCCCGATCCGCAATATGACGAAGAGCTCGAAGGCAGCGGCGCGCAAGCCGGCGAAGCGGCCAAGCGCTACCGCGAAGGCAACGTCAAACAGCCGGAGCGGGTTACCACGACGAGCGGACCGCAAAACTAAGCGATGAAAGAAAGGCCATGTCCAAGTTCATCCTGAATCGATTTTTAAAGGACGACGGCGCAGCCATTGCGCCGATGTATGCGGTTGCCCTCTTCGGGCTGATCGGCATCGCAGGCGTCGGATGGGACTATGGGCGCATGATGGCGATGGACAGCGAGCTGCAAAATGCGGCCGACCAGGCCGCCTTGGCTGCGGCAACTCAGCTTGATGGCAGAAGCGGCGCCATGGTTCGCGCCCGCGACGCCGCAAACAACTTTCTCGCCAATGCCGACAGCCAGTGGGTTAATCAGACACGGCTCGCCAATGATGGCGATGGCCGCGCGATCAGCGCGCTGACTTTCAGGTTCTACGACAGCTATGATTCCGCCGCCGACACGTTCGGGACCGAAATCACCGACGATGCCAACGCCGCCGATGCGAACGTCGTCTCTGTCACTGTCAATGGACGCGAGGCTTTCTTTGCGCTGACACCGATTGTCGGGCGAATTTCTTCCGGCGACATCAGTGCAAACGCGGTCGCGGGTCTTCAGTCGGCGACCTGCAATGTCCCGCCGCTGATGTTCTGCGCACCGTCGGGAGGCAATGATTTCCCGACGGCATCCGATATCGGCACCGCCCTGGACCTGCGCGAAAAAGCCAACACGGCGGACGACTTCGCACCGGGCAATTTCGACCTGCTGCAGATCAATTACGACAACATCGCGCCGAACCAGCAGAACCGGACATTGGGTCTCAATTCCGATTTGCTCGGCTGCACAGGAGCGCAGCTCACGACCCGCCCCGGTAACCGCGATACCGAGACCGAAGCGTTCAACACCCGCTTCGATCAGTACAAGAACCCGCTTTCGTGCGGGTCCAACGGAAATTTCTGTCCGGCAGAGAACGTCCGCAGCAACCTCGTGCGTGTGGTTCGCATTAACGGGAATGGCCAAAACGTCAGCTGCGCCACCGCGACGGGCGGCGACCTCGTTCAGGTCAAGGATCTCGATCCCGCGCTTGGCATCAGTGAGCCGGGTTATCCCCTCGATAGCTGCCAGCTGACAGGTGCGTGCCTGAGCTTTGGCGATGGAAGCTGGAACGCTGCGGGCTACATGAACGACACACACGGCACCGTTCCGTCGGTCGTCCCAGACCTCAATTCCGACGGTTCGATTTCGCGCTACGAAGTGTACGAGTGGGAGAAGGCCGACCCCGCCAATCGCATGATACCGCGCGAGCTTGCTCGGGTCCAGGAAACCAGCCCGAACCGCACGACTCTGTATTGTTCCAATCCCAATCCTGTGGGCGGAACCCCGGTGGTCGCGAGCGCAACGCAGAAGGATCGCCGTCTTGTGACGGTGGCATCGGTCGACTGCACCGACCTAAATGGCCGCGCCCCGATCACGACGATCAAATTCGTCGATCTGTTCATGCTCCAACCTGCGCTCAGCAATGGCAGCAATACCGAAATTCGTGCGGAGATCGTGGGCCCGGCCTCCCTCGCAGGCGGAGGGTCGGCATTCCAGTTTTTCGGCCGCAACAAGCCGGTTCTGCTGCGATGATCCGCCGGTTTCGCCTCGACACGCGCGCCGCCGCAGCGACCGAATTCGCTCTGGCTTTGCCAATGATGCTCGCTTTGATGTTCGTCAGCATGGAGGCCGGTCATTTCTTCTGGACCGAACACAAGCTGGTAAAATCCGTTCGCGACGGTGCCCGCTTCGCCACCAGGCTAAGCGTGGACGAAGTGTGCAATGGAGCGACCAACGTGATGTCTCCTGCACTCGAAGGGCAGATCAAGAATCTGACCGTCACTGGGCAGATCGCCGCAGGTGGCTTGCCCAAGGTGCCGGGCTGGACGGCCAGTAACGTGCAGGTCACTGTTGGTTGTCAGGCTTTCGTCGGGACCGGAATCTATACCGACCTCGGCGCACCCGGCCCGCTCGTCACTGTGTCTTCCGGCAATGTCCGCTATCCGTCAATCCTTAACGGTCTCGGCGTCATCGATGACACGGTCAACATCAGGGCCGAATCCAGCGCAGCGGTGGTGGGTATTTAACGATGGGGACGATGCGCGCCTTCTTGTTCGATACCCGTGCCGCCGGTGCAGCCGAATTCGCACTGGTGCTCCCGCTGGCTCTCGGCCTGCTGTTCGGAATAATCGACGTGGGCCGGTATGCCTGGCAGCTCAACGAATACGAAAAAGCCACACAGATGGGCGTGCGCTACGCCGTGGTCACCGACCCGGTTACCAGCGTCTTGTCCGATCCGGCGGTGACATATGTCGGCAATACAAGCTGCGGCGACCCCCTGCGGGCCGGCGACCGGATTTGCGCCGCCGCCTTTCCCACGATCATATGCAATTCAAGCGGATGCGACAGCGGAACGCTTAATTCCACCGCCTTCAACAACGTCGTGGGCAGGATACGGGACTACCAGCCAAGGGTCGCCTCGACTCAGGTGGCCGTCGAATATCGCGGATCGGGCCTCGGGTTTGCCGGCGACCCGAACAAACCCGAAGTCGCACCGATCGTGACGGTACGCATCAACAATGCAAATTACGCGCCGCTTAGCCTGTCGCTGTTCGGTGCCACCGTCGGACTGCCCGATTTTTCCTACTCACTTACACTTGAAGATGCGCGTGGAGCGGCGAGCAATTAACGCTCGAGATAAGCTATGAAAACGATACTAAACCTAAAAGCAGGCATGGGAGCAGCGTTGCCCTCGGAATCCTACATCGTCGCCAGCGCGGCATACATCGCCGATTTGAAGGCAACCGGAAACGCCAGTCTTGAAGGTGTGACGCTCGTGGAGCTGGAGAGCTCCGAGCCCATCCCGACCAGTGTTCTATCAAGAGCGCGCGTGATGGTCGTCGAAATCGACCCTTCGTCACAGGCCTCCCTGGCCCGCATCGGCAAAATCAGGAGCAGCAGCCCCGATCTTCCGCTTGTCGCGGCGATCGAGAATGCCGATTTCACCCTGGTTCGAACGCTGCTGCGCCAAGGTGTCAAGGATGTGGTCGCTCTGCCGTTCGATGCCGATGACGTCATGGCAGAATTGCTCGACATAGGCGCGCGCCAAGTGTCTTCCAGAACAGACCTTGCCCCGATGATTGCGGTTATCGGCGCAGTTGGAGGGGTGGGAGCATCGACTGTCCTTACCCATCTTGCAGCGAGTTTTGCGGCAGAGGGAGATGGAAAAACATGCTGCCTCATCGATCTCGACCTTCAGTCAGGCCAATCGACACACATGCTGAACGTCCATCCATCGGTGAACATTCAGGATCTTCTGGAAGCGAGCGAAAGACTCGATGGTGATATGCTGCGCGATGCGGCCATTCATTCGGACGACGGCATCGCGGTGATCGGCGCGCCATCATCGATCGGGCCGCTGGAGGACGTCGATGTCGACCGGCTCCTGCGGATACTCACCGTCGCGCGCCGTGAATTCGATTACGTGTTGCTCGATCTTCCGGCGAACTGGACCAACTGGTCGCTTTCCGTCCTCTGCGCCTGTCACCAGATCGCGGTCGTGACCGACCAGACGATCAGCGGTCTGCGCAGCGCAAAGAAAACGCTCGATCTCTTCGATGCGGTCGACATCCCCCGCAATACGACCGGCATCATCCTGAACAAGGTCCAGAAGCGGCTCTTCAAGACGATCTCCAGCAGCGATGTCGCAGACACGCTTCAACGCGAGGTTATCGCCGAAGTCATTCTCGACAAGGAAGCCTTGACGGCAGCGCAGGCCCAAAATCGCCTGGTTTGGGCGGAAAGCAGGCGGGCGCAGTTCGGCAAGGACATCTGGGCCTTTCACGACGCCATCGCTGCGCGATTGAATGGGGGTAAATCATGAGCTGGGCGCTAAAACGGACCGAGGAACTCACTGAGTTCGGAGAAACATCCGCAGAAGTCTCACCACTTCAAGCGATGCTTGAAACGGATGACGACCGGGCTAACAAACGCTCACTTGAGCTCAAGGTGATCATTCACCGCGCTTTGCTCGACAAGATCAACCTTTCCGCGCTCGACAAGATGTCGCGCGAGGCGATCCGCAAGGATGTCGCCGACATTATCGGCGAGCTGTTGCTTGAACACAACGAGCCGCTGAATCGGACCGAACGCGAAGCCTTGGTCGAAGACGTGCTCGATGAACTGCTCGGCCTCGGCCCGCTGGAACCGCTTCTGCAGGACGAGACGATCACGGACATCCTCGTGAACGGGCCGGAAACGGTTTTCGTCGAACGGTTTGGTCTGCTTCAGCGGGTGCCCACCGAATTTCAGGGTGAGCGGCACCTGATGCGGATCATTCAGAAGATCGTGAGCGCTGTCGGACGCCGCATCGACGAATCATCGCCGTTTGTCGACGCGCGGCTTGCTGACGGCTCTCGCGTGAATGCGATCGTTGCGCCGCTCGCAGTGGATGGATCGCTCTTGTCGATCCGCAAATTCGCCAAGAAGCGGATCGACATCGGCAAGCTGGTCGAATTGGGCAGCGTCCCGGAATCGATGGCCGTCGTGATGGAGGCCATCGTCCAATCCCGCCGCAACGTTCTCATCTCGGGCGGCACCGGATCGGGAAAGACCACCCTCCTCAATGCAATGTCGTCGTTCATCGACGAGCGCGAGCGTATCGTGACGATCGAGGATAGTGCCGAGCTTCAACTGCAACAGGAGCATGTTGCCCGCCTTGAGACCCGTCCCGCAAATATGGAAGGCAACGGCGAGGTAACGCAGCGGGATCTCGTGAAAAATGCCCTTCGCATGCGGCCCGATCGTATCATCGTTGGCGAGGTTCGCGCCGGCGAAGCTTTCGACATGTTGCAGGCCATGAACACCGGCCACGACGGATCGATGACCACGGTCCACGCTAACACTCCGCGCGATGCCCTGGCGAGAGTCGAACAGATGATCGGCATGAGCGGGATCGACATGAACTCGCGCTCTGCCCGGGCACAGATCGAATCGGCGATCGACGTGGTGATCCAGGTCGGCCGGCTTTCGGACGGCCGCCGCCGCGTGATGAGCCTGTCGGAAATCACCGGGATGGAAAGCGACACCATCACAATGCAGGAAATCTTCCGGTTCAAGATAACCGGCCGCGAAGATGATGGCACGATCACAGGTCAATTCGAAGCGACCGGCATACGTCCCAAATTCCTTTCGGATACCAGGTCTGCGGGCATCGATCTTCCATCGGAGCTGTTCCGTCCGGATTATGAGTTTTCCTGATTATGACTGACCTAATCCTCAGGCTCGGTGTGTTGCTCGCGATCTTTGCGTCGATTTTCATCATTGCGCAGCTGGTCCTCAACGCAGTCTGGAGCCGCAGTGCTCATACTCAGGCCGTCAACAAGCGTATGAAGCTCATCAAGCAGGGCTCCTCGCGCGATGCGGTCGTTGCCACTTTGCGGAAGAACACGCCTTCTAATTTCGAACATCTGCCGCCATTTGTTGCGGTACGGCTCCAGAACCTGCAGCGGACCGTGATGGCCGCAGCTTTGCCGGTGACCGGAATCCAGGTACTGCTGCTGATAAGCGTGGCTTTCGCGCTGCTGTTTGCGCTTCTGTGTATCGGTATTGTGACCGCCGGTTTCCCGCTTGGGTTCGGAACGCTGTTTCTCGCGCTGATCGTTTCTTTTTGCGCAGCTTGTCTGCTGCCGGTCCTCATCATCGGCTTCATTGGTCAGCGGCGCCGGAAAAAAATCGAGCAGCAATTTCCCATCGCGCTCGATGTATTCGTCCGCGCCTTGCGCGCGGGCCACCCTGTCTCCTCTGCCATCGATCTGCTTACCAAGGAAATGGAAGACCCGATCGGATCGGAATTCGGGCTCGTATCTGACGAGGTAACTTACGGTGCCGAGCTGACCGACGCGCTCAGCGACATGGCCGAGCGGTGGGACCTTGAGGACATCCGCATGTTTGTCGTCTCGCTTTCGGTTCAGAACGAAACCGGGGGCAGTCTGGCCGAAATTCTGGAAAACCTCGCAACTGTGATCCGCGCACGGGCGAGCCTGTACATGAAAGTCCGTGCGCTCAGTTCCGAAGGCCGCATGACAGGCTGGATGCTTACCATCCTGCCGATCGTCGCATTTCTTGGATTGTTTTCGGTGAACCCCGGCTTTTACCTCAGCGTGGCGACCGACGGATTGTTTATCATAGGGGCAGTCGTCCTGATGATCATGTACGTCCTCGGGTTCATCATGATTCAGAAGATGATCGACATTAAGGTATGATTTCATGATCGAACTTCTCGCCACCAGCATGGCTGCGCGGATCGTGTTCCTGCTCGCGACCTTCGCTCTGGTTGCCGTTGCGGCTTTCCTTCTGATCAACCTGGGGCTGCGGAAGCGGGCGGCGCAAGGAATGCTCAGCGAAATTGCCGTCCCGACGACCGCCCCGTCGGGCAATGCGCCCACTCTCCGCGCGCAGCAAAATCAGTCCGCTTGGTCGAAACTGGCCCAGCGGATCGAAGCCGCGGGCCTCGATCTCAGTGATACGCGCGATGAACGCCTGAGCGAGACGATGCGGCAGGCGGGCTTCGACTCGCCAATGGCGCCTCGGATCTTCACGCTCGTCCGGTTAGGGATGATCTTCCTGCTGCCTGGCCTGTACCTCCTGATTGCCTTTACGCGTCCGGAGCCCCCGGGGTTTCTGCAAATTTATATCGTTGGCTCCTTGCTCGGCCTGCTCGGCCTGTTCCTGCCAAGCCTGTTCGTGCGGGCCCGAGCTGACAGGCGTCAGGAGGAGATCGTCAACGGATTTCCCGACTGTCTCGATCTCATGCTTGTCTGCATCGAGGCCGGTCTCGGTATCGAGGCGGCAATGGACCGGGTCGGGCGCGAAATGGTCCAGTCTCACCCGCTCGTTTCCGAATTGCTGTCGATTTCAGTGTTGCAATTGCGCGCAGGCGCGACCCGCGAGGAGGCGTTTCGCAAACTTGCCGACGTTGCCAGTGTGGATGAAATCCGTTCGTTTTCGACACTGCTGATCCAGTCCGACAAACTGGGGACGAGCCTCGGCGGGACCTTGCGAGTGTACGCAGAGGAAATGCGCGAGAAGCGCCGGATGCGCGCCGAGGAAAAGGCGCACAGGCTCCCGGTGCTAATCTCGATACCGCTCGTGGTTTTCATGCTTCCCACGATGATTGGGGTCATGATGCTCCCGGCGAGCATCCGCATGGTCAAGGAAATCTTTCCGATGATGACAGGGGGATAGGAATATGAAACATCGTTTGCTCGCGGCCACTGCGGTGTCGCTCTCGATACCGCTGGGTGCATGTTCAGGTGGCCCGGAATTCAATTTCGCCTCGACCTCTTCGGCCCAGCAGGTCGGCGATATCGACATGTCCGACTATTTCGAGAGGCGGCTGGTCGATGGCAAACGAGATCTGATCGCTGGCCGGCTCGGGAAAGCAGCCAATGCATTCCGCCAGGCATCGCGTCACGCAGCTACTGCAGCGGAAGCGTCGAATGGGCTCGCGATTACCTATGACCGGCTTGGTCGTTCAGACCTTGCAGAAAGGTATTTCCTTCAAGCCGTCTCGTTCGATCCGGCCAATGATCGTTTCCAGCGAAACCTTGCCCGTTTTGAAGGCAAGCAGACGCGCGTCAAAACGGCCCGTCGAAGCGGCGCTGCTCCCGAGCTTGCAGCCTCCACCGACACTCCTGCCCGGACTTCGGTCCAACCAGCCCGTCCGGTTGAGCACCGCCAGGCGGTTTTCGAAATCAGGACTTCGGGTGCGAGCGCCCGGAATGGCGAGACCGTCCAGGCTCAGACCGCCCTGCGTCCAGTGACGCGGAGCCGCGTCCGGGTCGACAAGGCACCGGCACGCTCAGGCTTCGTGACGACCGATGACGGCAGCGTACAACTCACTCGTGTGTCTGGAAACGAAGTGCGCATCGGGCGCTCTGAAACTACTGCGCACCTTGAGATCGCCCCAGTCACCCAGCCCGCGGCTGAAAAAAGCGGTACGCATGACATCGTTTACATCAGTCGACCCGTGGTGCAGCGGATCGCGGCTGCAGACGAAGCGGCTGACAGCGGATCGGTATTTGCGCTCGATCGCGCGACGAGCGATTCGGTCATCGGCAAGGCCGTCGCGCCGCGCATTGCTGCCCTCGATCACAGTATGCCAACCGCGCTTGCGCTTGCCGATGTGTGGAACGCGTGCAGATCGGGCTGCTGATCCTCGCGATCTGCTTGATCACGGGGGCATGGCTCGACATCAAGACGCGCCGAATTCCTAACTTGCTTAGTCTGGTGACGGCAGCCGCCGGGCTTTGCTTCGCAGTCTATTCGGGAGGCCTGGACGCGCTGCTCTGGCATGGAGCCAGCTTCATAGCAGCGCTGTTCATCGGGATGCTGCTGTTCGGAATGAAGATGTGGGGCGGAGGCGATGGAAAGTTTCTGGCGGCAAGCGCAGCCTGGCTCCCGCTCGGCGAGATGTTTTCGCTAATGTTTGCGATTTCGCTAGCCGGGATTGGCTTGATCCTCTTCCGCTTCGCCGGAAGGGGTTTCAAATTCAGCGCGGCAAGAGACGCTCAATCCGATCTGGTCCCTTATGGAGTCGCAATCGCGACCGGCACGTTGATCGTCGCAGCGATTACGTACCTTCAGCCGGGTACGGGCCCCAGCATCTTTAGCTGAACCCTGCCGACGCGCTTTTTCGCTTTCATCGCTGTGCGCGCTCGCCTATTCGGGTCGGCTCGCCTTGCTGCGGGCAAGGTGAGGCATGCAGAAAAACGAACCTCTCGAAACGCCCGGCTGGGGGCAGGAATTGCGCGCGACGGTAATGCTTGCCGCGCCGCTGGCGCTCGCCAATCTGCTGCAGGCCGCGATCTACATCGTCGATGTCATCTTTATAGCCCGGCTCGGAGAAGAACCGCTCGCCGCGTCGGGTCTCGCCGCTGGGTTGTTCGGACTGATCGTCTGGACGCTCGCGTCGCTGACAGGAGCGGTCGCGCCACTGATTGCCGAGGCGATCGGGTCGCGGTCACCATCGTTCAGGCCAGTTCGGCGTGCCACCCGCATGGCATTGTGGCTGGCGGTAATCTCGGGTTTGGGCGGCATGGCGGCGGCATTGCTGCTCGGCCCGGTAATGGAGTTGACCGGGCAGCAACCTGCAATCATCGCCCTCGCTAGTGAATACAATTACGTCATCATCTATTCGCTCGTGCCGATGCTGCTTTCGGCGGTGCTGCGCAATTATGTATCCGCGCTTGGCCGTCCGGTTGTCGCAACGGCGATCACTGCGCTCGGCATTCCCGTGAATGCCTTTGCCAATTACGCCTTCATCTTCGGAAATTTCGGCGCTCCAGAGCTTGGTCTGACCGGCGCTGCAGTGGCGACGATAATCACTGCGCTGATCACGCTCACCGCCTATGTTGTGATAATCTTACTGAGCCCTGCCCTCGCGCGCTACCGGATTTTCTATCGGTTCTGGCGCCCCGACTGGCAGCGTTTCTGGACGATCGTGCGGATCGGGGCACCGATCGCACTGACAGTCACGGCAGAGGCGGGTGTGTTCAGCGCTGCGGCTTTCCTCATGGGCCGCATAGGCGCCGCCGAGCTTGCCGGCCATATCGTCGCGCTCAACATCGCCGCGCTCGCATTTCAAGTGCCGTTCGGCGTCGGGCAAGCCGCGACGATCCGGGTTGGCTATTTCTACGGAGCTGAGGACGAAAAGGGTATCAAGCTCGCCGGATGGGTGGCCATGGCCATCGGCACGGGCTTCATGGCTTTCACGGCGACGGCCATGGTCCTCGTCCCCGAACAATTACTGCGCATATTCGTCGATATCGGCGATGCAAAGAATGCAGCCTTAGTCGGGTTCGCGCTTCAGTTCCTGGTGCTTGCCGCCGCCTTCCAGCTCGTCGACGGCGTACAGGCGGTCGCCGCCGGAGCCTTACGCGGCTTGCAGGATACCCGCGTGCCAATGTGGATCGCGATCTTCAGTTATTGGGTGCCCGGTTTTGGCCTGGCCTTCGGTCTCGGATTTTTCACTTCGCTCGAAGGAATAGGGGTCTGGATCGGCCTCGCGACTGGACTGGCTTTTGCGGCTGTCCTGCTTACATGGCGGTGGATGCTGCGTGAGCGTCTGCACCTGACAGTGCGACGGCACTGATCGCACTCGCCGCACGATCAAATTTTTTCCTGAATACGTGTTGACTCATCGCCAGCGCACACCCATTTGCGCTGCGCTGGCACTCTCGGGAGGAGAGTGCCAATCGACACATCAACCCAATGAAAAGGTCATCTATCATGGCATTTCGTCCGCTGCACGACCGCGTAGTCGTCCGCCGCATCGAAGCCGACCAGAAAACTGCTGGCGGCATCATCATTCCAGACTCAGCCCAGGAAAAGCCAAGCGAAGGCGAGATCGTCGCTGTCGGTGAAGGCGCCCGTGACGATTCTGGCGCCCGCATCACGCTCGATGTGAAAGCCGGCGACCGCGTTCTGTTCGGCAAGTGGTCCGGCACCGAAGTCAAGATCGACGGCGAGGACCTGCTGATCATGAAGGAAAGCGACATCATGGGGATCATCGATTGATCCGCTGACTTCAACGCTTTTTTCCAACTCAATACATTCCAGGAGAAACACCAATGGCTGCCAAGGACGTAAAGTTCGGCCGCGATGCCCGTGAAGGCATCCTCAAGGGCGTCGATACGCTCGCAAACGCTGTCAAGGTGACGCTCGGCCCGAAGGGTCGCAACGTCGTCATCGACAAGAGCTTCGGCGCGCCGCGCATCACCAAGGACGGCGTAACTGTCGCCAAGGAAATCGAGCTCAAGGACAAGTTCCAGAATATGGGCGCGCAGATGCTCAAGGAAGTTGCGTCGAAGACCAACGACCTTGCCGGTGACGGAACCACCACAGCCACAGTTCTGGGCCAGGCGATCATCCGCGAAGGCATGACCGCAGTTGCTGCAGGCATGAATCCGATGGATCTCAAGCGCGGCATCGACGCGGCTACGACCAAGGTAGTCGAAAACCTTGCCGGTCGCTCGAAGGACGTGACTGGCTCGGCTGAAATCGCGCAGGTCGGCATCATCTCGGCCAATGGCGACAAGGAAGTCGGCGAGAAGATCGCCGAAGCCATGGAGAAGGTCGGCAAAGAAGGCGTCATCACTGTCGAAGAAGCCAAGGGTCTCGAATTCGAGCTCGATGTCGTCGAAGGCATGCAGTTCGACCGCGGCTACCTCTCGCCGTACTTCATCACCAACCCGGACAAGATGACGGTTGAACTCGACAACCCGTACATCCTGATCCACGAAAAGAAGCTGTCGAACCTGCAGCCGATGCTGCCGGTGCTCGAAGCGGCTGTTCAGAGCGGACGTCCGCTCCTGATCATCGCTGAAGACATCGAAGGCGAAGCGCTCGCGACCCTCGTGGTCAACAAGCTGCGCGGCGGCCTCAAGGTTGCAGCGGTGAAGGCACCGGGCTTCGGCGATCGCCGGAAGGCGATGCTCCAGGACATCTCGATCCTCACCAAGGGCGAAATGGTCAGCGAAGATCTCGGCATCAAGCTGGAGAACGTGACCCTCGGCATGCTTGGCGAAGCGAAGCGCGTCACCATCGACAAGGACAACACCACGATCGTCGACGGCGCAGGTTCGCAGGAAGACATCCAGGCCCGCGTTGGTGAGATCAAGACCCAGATGGAAGCGACCACTAGCGATTACGATCGTGAGAAGCTGCAAGAGCGTCTCGCGAAACTGGCTGGCGGCGTTGCCGTGATCAAGGTCGGCGGTGCTTCGGAAGTAGAAGTGAAGGAGCGCAAGGACCGCGTCGATGACGCTCTCCACGCAACCCGCGCTGCTGTCGAAGAAGGCATCGTCCCAGGCGGCGGTACTGCGCTGCTCTACGCCAGCAAAGTGCTCGAAGGCATGAAGGGTGACAACGACGATCAGACCCGCGGCATCGACATCGTTCGCCGCGCGATCCTGGCGCCGGTTCGCCAGATCGCCGAAAACGCCGGCCATGATGGCGCGGTTGTCTCTGGCAACCTCCTGCGTGAAGGTGACGAAACGCAGGGCTTCAACGCGGCTACCGACACTTACGAAAACCTGGTGGAAGCCGGCGTGATCGACCCGACCAAGGTCGTTCGCACGGCGCTGCAGGATGCGGCTTCGGTTGCCGGTCTGCTCATCACCACCGAAGCGGCGATCACCGACGCTCCGGAAGACAAAGACAGCGCGCCCGCAATGCCCGATATGGGCGGAATGGGCGGAATGGGCGGCGGCATGGGCTTCTAAGCCACACCGTCAGCTCAAACGCTTGCAAAAATGGCCCCGGGGGACGTTCGTCCCTCGGGGTTTTTTGTTCGTCGAATTCCCGGGTTCCCAATCATATCGGCTTGCCCCATGATCGCCGACAATATTGGAGACGTAGGGGACTTACCGTGAAAACCAAACTTGCTGCCTTGCTGCTGGCATCCGTCGCGCTCGCCGGATGCGAACAGCTCACCTCACCGACTGTGGCGACCGTCAATTGCGAAAGCTCACAAACGGAATGCCTCAACGAATGGTTCGAAACCAAATTCGAGGAGGAGCTGAAATTCAGCCCGATCCGGCAGACGGCCCTCGGCCGGAAGAGCGACAACGACAAGATCGACGATCTCTCGCTTGAGGCGCAGCAGGAGCAGATCCAGTGGTGGCAGGCAGCCGTCGCAGAGATGGAAGCAAACTTCGATTACGACGAACTTTCGGATGAAGCGAAACTGTCCTGGGACATGTTTCAGTTCCGCGCCGATCAGGCCGCGCGCGCAGCCGAGTTCAACGATCAGCAATATATCCTGCATCAGATGAACGGGACGCACACCGCTCTGCCGAGCTTCGTCCTGACGCAGCACCGAGTGGAAGATGAAAGCGATATGGAGGCTTTCATTGCTCGAATCGCAGGCATCGGCACGGCGATGGACCAGCTTCTCGACCGCGCGAAAAACAATGCCGAAGCCGGAACGCGCCCACCGCGCTTTTCTTATGACGCCGTGATCGAGGAATCGACGAAACTGACCAACGGCGCTCCGTTTGACGACGGCGAGCCCTCCGCGCTGTGGGAGGCGAGCGAAGCGCATCTGGCCAAACTGGTTGAAGACGGTGCGATCACGGAAGAGCGAGCCGATGAGCTGCGTGAGGAAGCCCGTGCGGCCCTGACCGAAGAGTTCGCACCCGCTTACCGCCGGGTCATCGATTGGTACACCGAGGACCGTCCGAACTCCGATGAAACGGCGCAGGGCGTCGGCGCGCTCGCAAGCGGCGACGACTTCTACAATTATCGGCTCAATCTCATGACGACTACCGATCTCACGGCGGACGAAATCCACGAAACAGGCCTGTCCGAAGTCGCGCGCATCCGCGCGGAGATGGAGGCGATCAAGGATCAGGTAGGCTTCGACGGTGATCTGCAGGAGTTCTTCACGTTCGTGCGCGAAGACGACCAATTCTTCTATCCCGACAACGATGCCGGGGCGCAGCAATATATCGATCAGGCAGAAAAGCATCTTGCCTTCATCAATGAACGCCTGCCCGATTTCTTCGGAACGCTGCCCAAGGCCGATCTCGTGGTCAAAAGGGTCGAGCCCTTCCGCGAGCAGGATGGCGCTGCGCAGCACTACCGCCCCGGAACGCCCGACGGATCACGGCCAGGCGTCTATTACGCGCACCTTTCCGACATGCGTGCGATGCCGATCCCCTCGCTGGAAGTTATTGCCTATCACGAGGGCAATCCCGGCCACCACATGCAGTCATCGATTGCGCAGGAACTTACGGGCATTCCCAAATTCCGCGCGCAAGGCGGTTATATCCCGGCCTTTGGCGAAGGCTGGGCACTGTATTCGGAAAAACTGGCCAAGGAAATGGGTGCTTACGACGATCCCTATTCGGACTTCGGTCGCCTGACGACCGAGATGTGGCGCGCGATCAGGCTTGTGGTCGATACGGGCATTCACTCGAAAGGATGGGGCGAGCAGCAGGCCATCGACTATTTCCTAGAGAACTCGCCGATCCCCGAAACGGCAGTCCGATCGGAGGTGCGCCGTTACATCGTGATGCCGGGACAGGCGACCGCGTACAAGATCGGGATGATCCGCATCCAGGAATTGCGCGCCAGGGCTGAGGAAGAACTGGGCGACCAGTTCGACATTCGTGGGTTCCACGATACGGTTCTCGGCGGCGGATCGGTGCCGCTGTCGATACTTGAAAAACGGGTCGATCAATGGATTGCGAGCGTTAAAGCCGCCTGATCCATACTCCAAGACAAAAAGGGGCGGGATGGTACAAGGCCACCCCGCCCCTTTTTTCTTTCTCCGGTGGTTCGGCTTAGCCGCCGCTGCGGCTGGCTGCTGCCGCTTCGATCGTCGCTTCATCCCAGCTTACCTGCGTCTGTGTCTGCGGGTTAAAGCGGGTGTTGGCGTAGGATGCCGTTTCCGCTGCGGCGATCTCTTCTGCGGTCAGATGCTCGCTCGGCTCCAGCGCGAACACATCGATCCCGCGCGTTATCTCGGTGCCGTAGATGCGCCCGTTGTACCAGTATGATGACCAGAAACCGCCGACGACCAGCTGTTCGTCGTCAATCGCACCACGATCGAAGAACGCGATTTCTTTCGGGTTTGCGCTGTCGGTGAAGTCCATCACGCTGATCCCGCCCTGATACCAGGACTGCACGAAGAGGTCGCGGCCCGGCACCGGTACGATCGAACCATTATGAGCGACACAGTTTTCCTTGTCGCTTTGGGGCGCGGGCATCTTGTAATGGCTGCGGAATTCAAGCTTGCCATCCTTGATGTCGTAAATCGCATTGGCGCCCCATGTCATCGGATCCGATGCGCGGCACCGAGGCCGTCCGCCCCCGCCCCACTCATCAGTGAAGATCACCTTTGTGCCATCATTGTTGAACGTGGCAGAGTGCCAATAAGCGAACCCTTTGTCGAAGACCGCATCGATCCTGACCGGGTTCATCGGATCGGAAATATCCATCAAGATTCCGTTGCCCGAACATGCCCCGGCAGCGAGGTTCTTCGACGGGAAGACCGTGATGTCGTGGCATTGATTGGTCTGTGCGGTGCGCTGCGCACCCTCTTCGCTCTCCCCGCCCTTCCAGAGACCTGCGATCTCGCCGGTCTCGGCATCGGCAAAGACGCGGGGGCTGCTGATGATCTTTGCAGCGCCAGGATTGGTCACTGGAATTTCGATCACGTCGATGCTGAACAGCGCCGTGCGACTATCAGCGGGATTGTCGATGCAACGCGGCAATTCTTCCTGCTCGCGCACGCTCGACGTACCCGAATTGTAGACGATGATCTTCTGTTCATCCGCGCTAACGACAGAATGCGTGTGGCTGCCACGGCATGTCTGCACCTGCCCGACTTGGCGGACCGCGTTCAGATCGGAGATATCGAAAATGCGCAGTCCGCGAAAGCGCTCAGCGCTGACATCTTCTTCCACACCCTGAAGGCCGCAATCGACCCGCCCACGCGTTTGCTCGACGCTCATGATAAGGATGTCGCCGACCACCGAAACGTCGCCTTGCCCGCCTGGACACACGACGGAGCTCAGCAGGTCCGGTACGCCGTCCTCACCCAGCCGGTAGATGTTGAACCCGTGATAATTTCCGGCAACCATGATGTCGTCGAAGAACGCCATATCGGTGTTAGCAAAGTCCAGCAGCGGGGTCCGCTCGGCAAACTGCGTGAGGGTGTCCTCGTCATCGCGAACCGGCACGTCATCCTCGCCGGCTGCTTCGACAGACTCCTCAGCTGCTGCACCGTCTTCCACGTCATCGCGCGGCGGCACGACTGCTCGCAAGTCTGCGGGATTTTCCGGATCGAAGAACCCAGCCGGTTTCGGCAGGCTCACGACTTTGCGAAGGTTGAGAATTGCCTCACCTGCCGAGTCGAAACCGGAGGCCAGCGTGGCCCGCGGATCGCTGGACAGCCCTGCGAGGATAGCATCCATACGGTCGATCTCGCTGGTCTGATCGTTCTCGATATCGCCGGCAAATCGAAACAGGATCGGATCGGCGGCGCTGCCCGGTTGTTCCAGCAGAGCTTCGACCATGTCGATTGCGCCTTCGTGATGCGCAATCATTAGCGTCAGAAATTGCCGGTCGAACTCGGTCCCTTGCGATGCGGCGAGCTGAGCCAATTGCTCGGCGGTGGCCATTCCAGCCATGCCCATGTGCGCGTGATGCTCGTGCCCGGCCATTCCCGCCATTGCCAGCTCGGTCGGCTCCCCCCTTGCGGCAAGCCATTGCTGCATGAATTCGATTTCGTCCGCCTGGCTCGACACGATGCGGCCTGCGATCGTGACGACTTCTTCGTTATTTGTGCGGTCTGCGGCGAGCTCCGACATGATCACCGCCTGCTGATGATGGACGATCATCTGTTGCATGAACTTCACATCGGCCTGCGTGTATTTCGAGCTTGCAAGCTGCGTTGCTTCCTGCGCGCTCAGCGTCTTGCTGTTCTCTCCCGGAGCTCCGGGTTGAAGGATCGGAGCACTCTGAGCAAAAGCCATGCTAGACGTGCCGAGCAGCATGGCCGTTACAAGCGCGTGGGTACCGTTGGCGGATTTGATTTTCATCGTCATGAGAGGTCCTGTTACCGATCTTTCGCCGCATCAAAAGGGGGCCTTTTGCCCGCAGTCAAGACCAATTGCGTGTATGGGCCCGGGCTGCTTACGGAACCGCGATGCAATTCACGCTTTGACCTGGTGAGAGCGAGGCGCATATTTGGAATATTCGTACACGCTGCGTTATGCAGTGGGTATCCAGCGGCGAGACGAAGCTATGTGGCGACAGATTGCGTCGTCCGGCGCACTATCATTAAGTCTGCGGTAACTATGTAACAGGTAGCATTCGGTATGAACTCAAAGCCACGCTCCACCCTCGTCGCTGCAATCGCAGCTGGATTAGCGCTTTTTACGGCGCCCGTTGCTGCTTCGGCACAAACGCAACAGGGCAATGAGCTTCAAGCAAGTTTCGACAGCGCATTCGGTACCGATATGCGCAACCCCGAAACCTTCGAAGCAATCTACGAAACCGGCTTTGAAAAGCGCATCGCCGAACTTGCCGATGGCGGCAAGGGGCGGATCGGCGTGGCCGCCATGGACCTATCCACTGGCGAGACACTCAACGTACTGGGCGATCAGCTATTTCCCATGGCATCCACCAGCAAGATTGCAGTTGCTGCGAAATACCTCGAGATGGTCGAGCAGGGGACATACTCGCTGACTTCCGAATTTCCGCTGCTCATCCCGGTTCGCTCCGCCAAGTTTTCCTCCCGCGCTGCGCCGGTGCGGAAAGGCAAATACATGCAGGCCATCGACCTCATCGAGATCATGATCACCCGGTCGAGCAATCCAGCAACCGATTCGCTGCTTAAAGCTGTCGGAGGGCCGGGCGAGGTCAATGACTGGATGATCCGTCAGGGCATCACGGAGTTCAGCATCGACCGTGATATCGCCACCCTCGTCCGTGACGACGGGGAGTACGACCCGGCGACCTGGATCGATGAACGCGACGCCGCCACCCCGCTTGCGATGGTGCGTCTGCTCCAGGGGCTCTATCGCGGCGACTTCCTGTCTGACCAGAGCCGACGCGTCCTGCTTGGCGCGATGAGCCGCACTGTCACTGGCAAGCGCCGGATCGTAGCGCACATGCCAAACGAAGCCCGCGTCAGCCACAAGACCGGTTCGCTCAACAACACCTCCAGCGATATCGGCATCATCGAATATCCAGATGGTCGGGCTATCGCCGTTGCGATTTATGTCACAGGCCAAGGCGCACGCCGCGCCCGCGAGGCACGGATCGCTTCGATTGCGCGCGCACTCTATGATGGCTTCGACGCGAAGGCCCGTGCGAGAGAACGCCAACAAAATTGGACCAGCGCGCCGAGCAATGGTGGCTAATAAGAGCCGATCCTGGTCAAAATAAAAAAGGCGGCTCCGATCGGAGCCGCCTTTTCTGTATCAAGCGACCTTCGCATGTTTGCAAAGGCTGCGTGAATGCGTCTGCGAATTACTCGGCAGCAGCTTCCGCTTCGCTTTCGCCTTCGACAGCAGCTTCGGCTTCGATCGCAGCTTCTTCAGCAGCGGCGCCAGCAGCGTCGGCACCGGCTTCGACTTCAGCAGCAGCTTCGCCAGCAGCAGCTTCAACCGCTTCAGCGTTTGCTTCGGCGTCTGCAGCCATTGCGTCATCAACGTCGCCAGCCTGTTCAGCGGTTTCGCCGCATGCAGCAAGACCAAAGGCAGAAACGGCAACAGCAGTTGCGAGTACGAACTTACGCATAATAACAATTCCTTATTCAACACGTGAATGAGCATGGACAGCTTTTTACGCCATGCCGAAACCGGTATCTGACCCCCGGGTTCTGGGTGCCAAATAGTGGCCGCAATGTGGCATTGCAAGCTAAATGAGGCAAAACTGCCCTGATTTTGCCTCGTTCTCGCCACAATTAAGGCGACCCGTGCACAATTCGCGGCGGCGATCAAAGCAGCTTACGCAAGCCTATTCCCGATGCTAGCAGGTTCGCATGGCCGATCAGAAACAGCACCTCTACCTAGTCGATGGTTCATCCTACATTTTCAGGGCCTACCATCGGCTTCCGCCCTTGACCGACCCGGAGGGGACGCCGGTGGGTGCGGTCTATGGTTACACGACTATGCTGTGGAAGCTGGCCGACGATCTGGACGCCGCCGACGGGCCGACTCATCTCGCCGTCATACTCGACAAGGATTCGAAGAGTTTTCGCAACGATATCTATCCCGAATACAAGGCCAATCGGCCTGAACCACCAGAGGATCTTCGGCCGCAATTCCCGTTGATCCGCGATGCGACCCGCGCATTCAGCCTGCCCTGTATCGAGGAATCCGGGCTCGAAGCCGATGACCTGATCGCGTCCTATGCGCGCGAAGCGCAAAGGCAGGGTTGGAATGTCACCATCGTGTCTTCGGACAAAGATCTGATGCAGCTGATCGGGGAGGTCGACGGCGCCAGAATCGATATGCTCGACACGATGAAAAGTGCGCGCATCTATATCCCCGAGGTCGAGGAGAAATTCGGAGTGCCGCCGGAGCTGGTCGGGGATGTGCTCGCGCTCATGGGGGACAGTGTCGACAATATTCCAGGCATCTACGGGATCGGCCCGAAGACCGCGAGCAAACTGGTCGCGGAGCACGGATCACTCACCGCAGCGCTCGATTCCGCCGAAGACATGAAGAAGTCCAAGCTGAAAGAACGTTTGCTCGAACACCGGGGCGATGCGGAAATGAGCCGGGTTCTTGTTACGTTGAAAGAGGATTGCGACCTGCCACAATCTCTCGACGAGATGCGGATCGAGAAGATTCCGGAAGAGCCGCTCGCGGCCTTTCTAGCAAAGCACGGATTCACTTCACTCCTGAAACGATTGGGCACAGGTTCGGGCAGTCCTGAACGAACGAACAACCTCCACCCTGCAGCCGCCGAGAAAGCAGGCGATGCGGGCGATGTAGAAGGCAACAGTCAGCCGCTACCCGAAATGCCCGCTTTGGATCGCACCGCGTATGAGACCGTGCAGACCGTCGACCGGCTGAGGGAATGGGCGCAGCGGGCGATCGCTGCCCGACTGGTCGCGGTGGATACGGAGACCTCGGCGCTCGATGCGATGCGTGCGGACCTGGTCGGGGTCAGCCTGGCCTTGGGCCCGAACGATGCCTGCTACATCCCGCTCGCCCACGGTGGTAGCGACATGTTCGACGAAAAACCGGATCTGGTGGACCTGGGCGAGGCGCTGACGATTCTGTCGCCCATGCTAGCCGATGCGAGCGTCACAAAGGTGTTCCAGAACGGCAAATACGATCTTAACGTGCTGGCCCGCTACGGCGTGGAAGTCTCTCCAATCGAAGACACGATGATCGTCAGTTTCGACCTCGACGCAGGACGCGGGCAGGACGGCATAGGCGGCGGGCACGGTATGGACGAATTGTCCGTCCGCCACCTCGACCACGAGCCGCTCGCGTTCAAGGATGTCTGCGGAACCGGCAAGAAAGCGATTCCGTTCGGCCAGGTTCCGCTCTCCCGAGCAACCGAATACGCAGCCGAGGACGCCGATGTCACTTGGCGGCTGTTCCAGCACCTGAAGCCGCGTCTTGCCATCGAAGGCGGAACCAAAGTGTACGAGCGCGTCGACCGTCCACTGATCCCCGTCGTCGCCCAAATGGAGCGTGAGGGTATCAAGGTCGACCGAGCGCGCCTCGCCAAACTTTCCGAGGAGTTCGCAAAGGAGATCGGCAGGCTGGAGGGCGAGATTCACGAGCTCGCAGGGCAGGAATTCTCTGTGGGAAGTCCGAAGCAGCTTGGCGAAATCCTGTTCGACAAGCTCGGCTACAAAGGCGGGAAGAAGGGCAAAAGCGGGCAGTATTCAACCGATCAGAGCGTATTGGAGCGACTGTCCGGAGACGGCGCGCCGATTGCCAACAAAGTGCTCGAATGGCGGCAGCTCTCCAAGCTGAAGTCCACCTATACCGACGCACTGCAACAGGCGATCAATCCCGATACCGGGCGCGTTCACACCAGCTATTCACTGGTCGGTGCGCAGACGGGCCGACTGTCTTCGACCGATCCGAACCTTCAGAACATCCCGATCCGCACCGCCATCGGCCGCCAGATCCGCGAGGCATTCGTGCCGGAAAGCGGCAACGTGCTGCTCGCCGCCGACTATTCGCAGATCGAGCTCAGGCTCGCCGCCCATATGGCGGAGGTCGACACCCTGAAAGAAGCGTTCGCCAACAGAGAGGACATTCACTCACGTACGGCGACTGAGATGTTCGGGGAGGTTACCCGCGATACGCGCGCGCGCGCCAAGACGATCAATTTCGCGATCCTTTATGGCATCTCGCGATGGGGCCTTGCCGGACGTCTGGAGGTTGAACCAGACGAAGCGCAAGACATGATCGACACATACTTCAAACGCTTTCCCGGCATTCAGCGCTATATCATGGAGACGCTCGAGACGGTTCGAGAGTGTGGGTATTCCGAAACGCTGTTCGGCCGTAAGACGTGGTTCCCACGCATCAAATCCAGGAACCAGGCCGAGCGGCAGGGGTCAGAACGCGCCGCTATCAATGCCCCGATCCAGGGCACGAGTGCCGACATAATCAAGCGGGCCATGGTGCGGATGCTGCCCGCCTTGCGTGATGCGGAACTGCATGATGTCCGCATGCTTTTGCAGGTGCACGACGAACTCGTCTTCGAATTGCCGGAAAGCGATGTCGAAAGCGCCTCCAAAGTCATCGAGCAGGTCATGGCCGACGCAGCATCGCCATCGGTGACGCTCGACGTGCCGCTCGCCGTCGACATCGGGACCGGGAAGTCATGGGACGCTGCACACTAGCTTGTCTTGCCGGCACATTAGACATAGGGGCCGGGCATGTTTGACGATCTTAATCCCGAAAACTGGGACATCGACTGGAATGTGCTTGCCTACGACATAGCCGCGTCAGCGATCGTGGTATTCATAGCCATGATACTCTCCTACGCGGCGTACCGAATTGCCTTCGCCGCCGTGAACCGGCTCACGCTTATGTCCGAAAACGACGTCGATGACATGATCATCGATCGTGTGCGCAGCCCGATCAAATGGTCTTTCATCGCCATCGGGGTGACGTTGGCAGCCCAAGTAGACGAATCCCTCGGTCTCTTGTGGGAGCCGCTGGCACAATTCCTTCGCCCGGCCTTGCTGGGATGGATCGCGTATAACATCGTGCGCGGCGTCACCGCAGCGATTGAGGCGAGGATCGAGATGCATAGCGATCCTGTCGCCATGCGCAGCAGGCGGACGCGGATCGCAGTGTTTTCGCGGATCGCGACCTTTGCAATCATACTGATCACCATCGGCCTGATGCTGTTTTCCATTCCAGAGGTGCAGGCCATCGGGACCACTATGCTCGCCTCGGCTGGCCTAGCAGCTCTGGCGGTAGGCGCGGCGGCCCAGCCGGCACTCAAATCCCTGATTGCGGGATTGCAAGTCGCACTGACGGAGCCGATGCGTATCGGCGATCTGGTGAAGGTTGACGGCGACGTTGGCCGGGTCGAGGAAATTCACATGAGCTTCGTCACGGTCCGCACTTGGGACGAACGCGTCATAATCGTGCCGACATCGCGGTTTCTGGACGACAGCTTTGAAAACTGGTCGCGCCGGAATGAGCAGCTGACGGGGCCGGTGTTCCTTCATCTCGATCCGGCAACAGATGTCGCCCCGATACGCGAAGAATTCGACAAGTTCGTCAGCAATCATGAGCTGTTCGATGGGCGAAACATCGCCGCCTTGCTCACCGAAACCTATCCCGAAAGCATCGAGCTGCGCCTATCCATGAGCGCCAAGACGATTGGCGACCTGTGGAACCTGCGCTGCGAAACGCGCGAGCACATGGTTGGCTGGCTGCGCGAAAACATGCCCGATGCGCTTATCCGCCACAGGCTGGAAGTGCCGGGCGGCCACGAAAAGGCGGGCGAAGCCGCTGCCCCCTAGGCCGGGGTTACGCAGCTTTAATCGTGTTTCTTCGCCTTGGTCGGCTCCAACGTATCCGGCGCAAAAAACCCGATAGGATGAGCTTCAGCGGCGCGCTTCTTCAGCTCACCGCGCATCTTGCGATATTCATCCTCCATCCTCGAAGTGACGGTCGCGCGCGAATCGTCCAGTGCCGCGGCGAAATCTTCGGCCGCAACCTCGTTCACATCGCCCCCTAACCGCCGCAAGGCCGCCAATCCTGCTCGCCTGACGACATCTTCAAGGTCGGCTCCTGTGAACCTCTCGGTCTTCGCAGCGACGTCGGACAGATCCACATCTTTTCCGAGCGGCATGTCGGATGTGTGGATTTTCAGAATGTGCTCGCGGCCTTCGGTATCCGGAGTGCCGACATAGACCAGTTCGTCGAACCGGCCCGGACGAAGCAGTGCGGGGTCGACCAATGTCGGCCGGTTGGTTGCTCCGACAACGACGACCGATTGCAATTCTTCCAATCCATCCATTTCGGCGAGGATCGTGTTGACCACTCGTCCTGTCACCTGCGGCTCGCCTTGGCCGGATCCACGTGCAGGCACGAGACTGTCGATCTCGTCGATGAAAATGACGCATGGCGCAACTGCGCGCGCCCGGGCGAACAGGCGGGCAATCTGTTGTTCGCTCTCTCCGTACCATTTCGAGAGCAGATCGGAGCTTTTCATCGAGATGAAATTCGCCTCTGCCTCTTTCGCCGTGGCTTTCGCCAGCAATGTCTTCCCAGTCCCCGGCGGTCCGTAGAGCAGGAAACCCTTGGCGGGACGAATTCCCAGCCGGCGGAAGGCCTCGGGATTCTTGAGCGGAAGCTCGATACCCTCTTTCAGCTTGTCGATCGCGTCGCCCACGCCGCCGATATCGTCCCAGCTGACCTTCGGAACCTGCACCATGACTTCGCGCATTGCGGATGGTTGAATGCGTTTGAGCGCGGAAAAGAAGTCGTCCCGAGTGACGCACAGATCCTCAAGTACATCCTGCGGGATCGTGCGTTCATCAAGGTCCAGACGCGGCATGATCCGCCGGACCGCGTCAATCGCGGCCTCGCGGGTAAGCGCGGCGATATCGGCACCCACAAAGCCATGAGTGATCCGAGCAAGCTCATCGAGCTTGACTGCCGCCTCGAGCGGCATGCCGCGCGTATGAATGGCAAGGATTTCGCGGCGTCCGCTTTGATCCGGCACGCCGATAATGATCTCGCGGTCGAACCGGCCCGGACGCCGTAACGCTTCGTCGATGGCATCCGGCCGGTTGGTCGCCGCGATCACGACGAGGTTCGCCCGCGCTTCCAGCCCGTCCATCAGTGTCAGAAGCTGAGCCACCAGCCTTTTCTCGGCCTCACCCGGAACTTGCGTACGCTTCGGCGCAATCGAATCGATCTCGTCGATGAATACGATTGCAGGCGCAGCGCGGGTCGCCTCTTCGAAAACCTCGCGCAGACGCTTTTCGCTCTCGCCATAGCCCGAGCCCATAATTTCTGGCCCGTTGATGGTGAAAAATTCGGCATCGCTTTCATTGGCGACTGCCTGCGCGAGCCGGGTTTTGCCGGTTCCGGGCGGTCCATGGAGAAGAACGCCCTTGGGCGGATCGACCCCGAGCCGGGTGAACAACTCGGGATAGCGCAGCGGCAGCTCCACCATTTCGCGCAGTTGCCGAATGGTATCTTCCATGCCGCCGACATCGTCATAGTTCACGGCAGCGCGCGCGTCGCGCGGCTCTTCGAATTCCGTCCGCAGTTCGACCTCTGTGTTCTCGTCGATGTGGACAATGCCCTTGGGGCTTGTCGAGGCGACTGACAGACGGATCTGCGTCAGGGCGTAAGCGGGAGCGCGCAGTAACTGCCGCACATCGGAAGGCATATTTTGCACTGGCTGCTGACCGGTCGTCGCGACCAGATCGCCTGCCACCAAGGGTTTACCGAAGAAATTTCGTTTGAGCGCCTGCGTCGGCCCCTGCAGCCGCATTTCACGCTGGGCAGGCGCGAAGACCACACGCGTCGCCGGTCGCGACTCGGCTGCCTTGATCTCGACATGCTCGCCCGACCCTGCTTCGGCATTGCCTCGTTGCAGGCCGTCCAGCCGGACGACATCAAGCGTCTCATCCTCGGCATAGGCGGCGGTCGCGATGGCTGCGGTCGCGCGCTTCCCGATGATTTCGACAACGTCGCCTTCGGTTATGCCGAGTTCCTTGAACGCCGAACGCGGCATGCGCGCGATGCCCTGTCCCGATTCCTCCTGCCTCGCAGCGGCGACTTGAAGTCGCGCAGTTCGGGTAGCAGTGGCGGCTTCGGCATCGGCCATGGACAAATCCTCTCGATCGTTCGACTCGGCGGTCGGGCTGCCTGTTAGCTAGGCAGCGGCGCCGCCCTTTGCAAACGGCCATGCCTATGATCGTTTCGATAGAGACCGGGAAATTGTTACAAAGCGAAAGCGGGTACCACTCGGCGGCCCCAGATGCATGAGGGCAGAAAAAAGCCCGGCGCTGAGGCCGGGCTGGAAAAGTTTGGGAGAGGATGCCTGAAAGGCACGATTGGGTATGCGAGATCAGCTTCCATTTCGCAAGTGCGAAGGCCGCACTTTATGTTGCGTTCAGCGCAACCTTAGTCACTGTATCGGTGGATTGCTTCTGTCTGGCGCACATGATGTGCCGCATTTTTGGGCATTCGTGGTCTTTTCGCACAAATATGAGTCGTTGCCCCGTTGTGCATCGCAGCAACTTAAGGGCCTTGAACCCGCGCCAAACCCGGCGCGTGACACGGCGCGCTTCACCTATTAATCAGGGTGGTATTCCAGGTATCCAGATCGGATAGCTCCTCCTCCAATCCAACCGGGCAGGTCTTTCAATGAGTAAGCTTTTCCCAGATGCAGCCAGCGCGCTTGAGGGTGTGCTGCAAGACAATATGCTCGTTGCCGCGGGCGGCTTTGGTCTGTGCGGCATCCCCGAACGGCTTCTCGACGCGATACGCGACAGCGGCGTAAACGGGCTGACTTTCGCCAGCAACAATGCGGGCATCGACAACGAAGGGATTGGCAAGCTCCTTCGCACGCGCCAGGTGAAGAAGATGATCTCTTCCTATGTCGGCGAGAACAAGGAATTTGAGCGACAGTTTCTGGCAGGCGAGCTCGAAGTGGAGTTCTGCCCGCAGGGAACGCTGGCGGAGCGACTGCGCGCTGGCGGCGCGGGGATCCCCGGTTTTTACACTAAGACAGGCGTTGGCACCCAAGTCGCGGAAGGCAAGGAGCACAAGGATTTCACAGATCCCGATGGCGTCATGTCGACCTACATCCTGGAACATGGGATTTTCGCGGATCTGGCCATCGTGAAAGCATGGAAAGCCGATGAAACGGGCAACCTGATATTCCGAAAGACCGCTCGCAACTTCAATCAGCCAGCTGCAACATGCGGCAAGGTATGCGTTGTCGAAGTTGAAGAGGTGGTGCCTGCGGGCGCGCTCAACCCCGATGAAATCCATCTTCCGGGCGTTTTCGTGAACCGGATGATCGTCGGCGCGCCCTATGACAAGAAGATCGAATTCCGCACGACGCGAGAGCGAGAGTCGGCGTGACCTGCCACAGTGGCTGCACACTCATTTCGCCGAACAACACCAAAGAAGAGCATTCTCAATGACACAGGAAACGCCGGGCTGGTCCCGCGATCAAATGGCAGCCCGCGCAGCGAAAGAGCTGGAGGATGGTTATTACGTCAATCTCGGCATCGGCATTCCCACGCTTGTGGCCAATCACATTCCTGAAGGAATGCTGGTCACACTGCAGAGCGAGAACGGCATGCTGGGGATCGGGCCGTTCCCCCACGATGACGAGGTCGATCCGGACCTGATCAACGCGGGCAAGCAGACGATAAGCGAGCTGCCGCACAGCGCCTATTTCGACAGTGCGACGAGCTTTTCCATGATCCGCGGCGGCCATATCGACCTCACCGTTCTGGGGGCGATGGAAGTGGCGCAGAACGGCGACATCGCGAATTGGATGATTCCGGGCAAGATGATCAAGGGGATGGGAGGCGCGATGGACCTCGTCGCGGGCGTGAAGAAAATCATCGTCGTGATGGATCACAACGCAAAAGACGGCAGTCCGAAATTCATTCCCGAATGCACTCTCCCGCTTACCGGGGCAGGTGTTGTCGACATGATCATCACGAACCTTGGCGTGTTTCATCGCTCTGACAAGGGAACGCCATTTCGTCTGATCGAACTGGCTCCCGGCGTTTCGGCCGAAGAGGTAGCGGAAAAGACGACTGCTCAATACGAAGTGGCGCTTGAGACAGCCTGATCCATGTGGCTGGAAACGCCCCGAAATCCGAAGGCACCGCTTGCCGGAATAAGAGTGCTCGAACTGGCGCGTGTGCTAGCCGGGCCATGGGCCGGCCAGATTCTGGCCGATCTCGGCGCGGATGTGATCAAGGTCGAAAGCCCCGAAGGGGACGGCACACGTCAGTGGGGTCCGCCATGGGTGGAACGCGCCGATGCACACGGCAACATCCAGCGAGAAGCCGCCTATTATCACGCATGCAATCGCGGGAAGCGCTCGATCGTAGCGGACTTTCGCGATGAGGCCGATCTTGCGCGAGTGCGCGAACTGAGCGCCTCTGCCGATGTGCTCATCGAGAATTTCAAGACCGGCAGCCTAGCGAAGTTCGCACTCGATTACCCGTCGCTGAAGGCGGGCAATCCCGGCCTTGTCTATTGTTCGATCACAGGCTTCGGCCACACCGGACCCCGAGCGAGCGAGGCTGGATACGATTTCGTGATCCAGGGGATGAGCGGCTTTATGTCCGTTACCGGTGAGCCCGATGGCGATCCGATGAAAATGGGCATTTCGATTTCGGATCTTTCGACCGGGGTGTACGCGGCGAATGGCATCCAGGCCGCTCTGATCCAGCGCGGACGAACGGGCACCGGGCAGCAGGTCGATATGAGTTTGCTCGATTGTTCGGTGGCACTCCTCGCCAATCAGGCGACGTATTATCTGACCACAGGAGACAATCCACCGCGCATGGGCAACGCGCACGCCCAGGTTGCCCCTTACGGGGTCTTTCCGGTCAGCGACGGGCACGTGATCCTCGCGCCTGCGAATGATGGCCTGTTCAGGAAGCTTGCCGAACTTTTGGGGATTGCCGAGCTGGCCGACGATGCGCGTTTCGCGCGCAATGGCGATCGCACGATCAATGCCGCAGCTCTCGATGCCGAAATCGCTATGGCGACTGGAAAATGGACCAAGGCCGAACTGCTGGCCAAATGCAAAGCCAGAGGCGTTCCTGCCGGACCGATCAACCAATTGGACGAGGTTTTTTCCGATCCGCAGGTCATCGCGCGCGGGCTGCGCGTGGATATCGGCGGGATGCCCGGCGTGCGGTCGCCCTTCACGTTCTCCGATGCCGAGCTGGCGCTGGACCGACCGTCGCCGATCCAGGGCGAGGATGATTAGGACAGCAACCGGGCACTAAGGCGCCAGACTCGTTCGAACGGTCCATGGCCAAAATGCTTCAGCCAGAACGGCGACCACAGCGATATCGCGGCGATCGGTACAAAGCTGAGCGCGAATGCCTGAGACCGCGAAACCTCGCCGAACAGGCCGAACCCCCAACTCGCAAAGAGTGCGGCCAGGATCACACTCGTCATGAGGTAATTGGTCAGTGAGAGCCGGCCAACACAGGCGAGCTGACTGGTAAGCCTCCCCGAAGCGCTGAAAAACGCCATCGCCAGTGCCGCGTATGCGAGCGCAAGAAGCGTATCGAAAGGCGCGGACAGGACGAGCGCAGATGCCCCGACGAGAGCGCCCGGAAATCCGTTATCTGCCATCCACCAAGCGAGCAACAGGAGCACGGGGAGGGACAGCGCTGCACTGATCGCAGCGAGCCGCTGCATTCTGAAAGTGCGCCATTCCCGCGCCAGCATCCTGTCTTTCCAAAGCGCCATGCCAAGTGTCATCCCAGCCAGGCTTATCGGGACAGAGCCTGCAACCTCCCTCAGCTGGGATAAGATATCGGCCGAGCGCCGCGTGATCCTCCCGTGGAAATTTTCGCTCCCCAATTGCAGAGCGTGGCGGACGGCGGGTTCGTCAGCACCGAAGTTGCGCTCGGCGAATAGAGAAGCATCGGTCCCCATGCGGCCAGCGTAGAAATCGAGGACGCTGCTGCCGAACACCACGATGCCGCCACCCACATGGACGCCGACAAATCCGATTGCGACGGCATAGAGCGCGCGGTGCGATAGCTGCACGAAGAATGGCAGCGCCAGTCCTGCAATCGCATAGCCGCGCAGGATGTCGTTATTTGCCAGCAAAACAGAATGTGCGATCCCGATCGCGACCAATATCACCATCCGGGCATAGTGTTTCCGCACGGGACGCGCCGCCTCCCGCTCCAGCAGGATCAGGCAGCCCGCCCCGAACATCATAGCAAAGAGCGTTCGGAACTTGTCTTCGATGAAGACGAAACTGACAGCCCAGATCAGGCGGTCCGCCGCATGCTCTGCGCCGTACACAACCGGGTTGTGGTATGCCTGATGCGGGAGGGCGAACGCGTAAACGTTCATCCAGACGATGCCGATCACGGCGAGACCGCGCAGCGCATCCAGCTCGATGACGCGGTGCGTGCTGGGTGTGGGCACTCCCATGGGCAGCGCGTTTATCAGATCAGGCGAGCGCTGCCTTCAGGTCATCGACCAAATCCGTTTTCTCCCACGGGAAGAAATCACCATCGGCGGTACGGCCGAAGTGCCCGTATGCGGCGCTCTTGCGGTAGATGGGCTTGTTGAGGCCAAGATGCGTCCGGATGGCGCGCGGAGTCAGGCCGCCGAGCTTGGTGATCGATTTGATCGCATCTTCGATGGCCGCATCGTCGGCGCCGCCGGCGCAGGTGCCGTGGGTGTCGACGTAAAGCGACAATGGTTCCGATACACCGATGGCATAGGCAATCTGGATCGTGCAACGGTCTGCGATGCCAGCGGCGACCACATTCTTGGCGAGGTAGCGGGTGATATAGGCCGCGCTGCGATCAACTTTGGTCGGGTCTTTACCGCTAAAGGCACCGCCGCCATGCGGGCTTGCTCCGCCATAGGTATCGACGATGATCTTGCGTCCGGTCAGTCCGGCGTCCCCGTCGGGACCGCCGATCACGAAACTGCCCGTGGGGTTGATGTGCCACTGGGTTTCGCCCGAA
Organism: Erythrobacter ani; assembly: GCF_019204025.1. Taxonomy (GTDB): domain Bacteria; phylum Pseudomonadota; class Alphaproteobacteria; order Sphingomonadales; family Sphingomonadaceae; genus Erythrobacter; species Erythrobacter ani. The sequence goes on along the minus strand of NZ_JAGSPB010000001.1, from coordinate 1,348,833 downwards.
ATGAAGCCAGCGGGGAGGATATCCGTCACGACGCCTTTGACGTAGGATTTGAGCTCCGCTTCCTTATCGCCCTCGTCGTATCCCTCGGCATGCTGAGTGCTGACGACGATCGCGGTGCAAGCGACCGGCTTTCCGTCCTTGTAACGCAGCGTAACCTGGCTCTTCGCATCGGGTTCGAGGAAAGGCGCTGCGCCCGAGTGGCGGTCGGCTGCGAGCCTTTCGAGAATCTTGTGGCTGTAATCAATCGGTGCCGGCATGAGATCGGGTGTCTCGTTGCACGCAAAACCGAACATGATGCCCTGGTCGCCCGCGCCTTCATCCTTGTTGGAGCCATCCTCGCCAGCATCGACGCCCTGCGCGATATGGGCGGACTGACCGTGCAGATGGTTTTCGAATGTCAGCGTCTTCCAGTGGAAGCCGTCCTGCTCATAGCCAATATCGCGGACGGTGCTGCGAACGGCCTGTTCGATTTCTTCCTTTGCGCCGGGAGCCCAGCCTCCATTGACGGCCCAATCCTCGTTATCTTCATCGTACATCGGCGCACAGCGAATCTCCCCCGACAGGATCACGCGCTGGGTCGTGGTCATGGTTTCGCAAGCAACGCGCGCTTCCGGATCCTTTGCTAGCATGAGGTCGACGATGGCGTCGGAAATTTGATCGGAAACCTTGTCCGGGTGACCTTCTGAAACGCTTTCGGAGGTGAATAGAAAATCGCGGCGCATGGGCACTCCCGGTAAATCTCGATGTCGGCTCGCGGCCCCTTATGCAGATATAAGGAAACCTTTATGTGTTGCGCGATGCCTAGCCGGGCTGGCGGCGCAGCGCAAGCATTCTCGGGCCTGCCAATCCCAGCAATATCAGCAAGGCACCCCATGCGAGCGCAAGGGAATTACCCCAGCGCGAAAAAGGGGTCGGCGCTTTCGCGGGAGGTATGACGCCGCTAACAGCGTCTGCCTCGCCGCGACCGATCGATTTACGCACGACACCGCTCGCATCGATCACCGCGCTGATCCCGGTTGTGGTCGAGCGGAGAACCGGCAAGCCTTCCTCGATGGCACGCAGGCGCGCCTGCGCCAGATGCTGCGGCGGCCCCCACCAGCCAAACCAACCATCGTTCGAAGGATTGAATATGTAATCGGGCCGGTTTGACTGATCGACCACCTCGCCCGAAAACACGATCTCGTAGCAGATCTGAACGCCTACCTTCCCGTGAACTCCAAGATCGATCGTGCCTGGTCCGGGCCCCGGATCGTAGTCGATCGATCCCGCCACAAGCCGAGACAGTCCGAGCGGTTCAAGCAAGGGCCTCATGGGTAGATATTCGCCGTAAGGCACCAGATGCGCCTTCGCGTAGTGCCCAGTGATTTCGCCTTCGGCATTGATCGCCAGCACCGAATTTCGTGCGCTCTCGACCCGCTTGATCCCGAATTTTTCCGTGAAATCGAGATTCACGGCTCCAGTCAGCAAAGTGGACTGCGGCCCAGCGATTGTCGCCATCCGGTTCCGGGCGAAGACCGGATCGCCGCCAGCAGTCATCCTCTTGTAGTATCGCTGCGGATAGCCGTCTTCGAGGTAATCAGGCACAGCGCTCTCGGGCCAAAGGACAACGCGTGATCGTTCCCGGCCCGGCACTGTCAACCGCGTGATCCGCTCAAATTGCTCTTCGAATTTGGTCGGATCGTCTATCTCGTCCTGTGTGAGTAGCGGCTGCACGAGAGTATAGCTTACGCCGCCCGTGGCTGGCTGATCTGCACCAATCGGCAAAATCATTGCAATCATAACGGCCAACCCGGTGCCAGCGCCGAGCCACCAGCGGCGCGTTTTGACCGCCCAGAAAATGATCCCACCAATAAGAATTGCAATTCCAGACAGAGCGTAGGTGCCAAGCCATGGGAGGGCCGCGGCGATCCCGGCGCTATCCCAATCACCCAGAAGCATGAGGCCAAGAGGCGGCCAAGGATAGCCGGTGAGCGCCCAGCCGCGCAGCCACTCAGTGATGATCCATGCACCAGCAAGAACCAGCCCGAATGCAAAGGGGTCGGCTTTTCGGGCCAGCAGGTGGGCAGCCACAGCAGCCAGCGCGGGATAGACCGCAAGGTATATGCAAAGGAGAGGAACGGCGATCCAGCCGAGAAATTCCGGCATTTTCGCCTGATAGGTGAACGCGGTCGCGATCCAGTTATTGGCGAGCGTCAGGTGGGCCCAGCTGAACAACCAGCCCAGCCGCGCCGCCGATTTCCAGCTTTGTGCCTCCCACAAGAGCGCGGCGAACGCGGCAAGCGCAGGCAGCGCGATCCACCACGCGTGCAGGGGCGGATATCCGCACGCCGCGACAAGCCCCAGCGCAATCGCACTGAGACCGGGGCGCGCTCTTGCGAACGCAACCATTTTCTGGAGCTGGGAGAGCATTCGAAGCAATTCGCGTGTGCCCAGATGCCGCCCTTAACTATCGGTCAGCCGACCGCTTCCAGACTGTCGTCACTGTCCTTGTCGGATGCGGAACTGGCGCTGATTGAAGGCGGGAGGACCGACGAATCGATCTCTCCGGCACCTGCGTTCTCGCTCGGTTTTTCAGCGCGCGGCTTGCGCCGTTTCGGCTTCTCTTCACCGTCGGTTGAATCGCTTCTCGGCTTGCGAGCGCGGCGCTTCGGCTTCTCGGCCTCTCCAGCGGCGTCCTCACCGGAATCGCTTTCGTTTTCCCGATCGGGACCGTCTCCGCGCTGTTCGTTCGCGTCGTCCCGGCCGCCGCGCGGACGGCGATTGCCACCGCGGCGACTGTCGTTGCGGCGGGTATCGCCATCATCTTCGTCGCTGTCGTCGTTTGCCTGGCCGCGCTCATCATTCCGCTTTGCCCGCGCTTCGTCCTGTCGCGCTTTATTGTCGGCGATCACGCGGAAGTAGTGATCTGCAAACTGCAGGTAATATTCAGCCTGCACCCGGTCGCCATTATGTTGTGCGTCCTGAGCGAGCTTTTTATACTTGTCGAGCAATTGCGGCGCATTGCCGCGCGCCCGGCTGTCAATCCGGTTAAGCTGATTGCCCCCGCCGCCGCCCTGGTTGCGATTACCGCGTCCGCGGCGACGATTATTACGATTGTTATTCAAGGAAATTCTTCCCCTTAGCGACCTTGCGCACCCATGGGCTGCGCTCTCGGCCAACAGACTGCTCGTCTTTGCGCGAAACTTTTATGACGCGCGCTCCGCGCTGCCATGACCGAGGGCTTGCCCTAACGGCCGTCTGACATCGAATTTGGAGCTTGGCCGGTGATTCTGCGCAGTTCACAAATCAATGGCCTGATTCGGAGGTAGCGAGCCAAACCACGTTTGCCAAGCCCTCCTGGCGTTTTCATGTGCGGAAGACTAACGCGCGTGGCCGATTTGCAAGATCGCGGCGCAATTCCACAAAAAATCCGGCTTTTCGTGCAATTTCTGTAATATCTTTGACCTGATTTGATCCGATTTCGAAGATCGCGGCGCCCCCCTTGTTTAGGTGCTTGCCAATCTGCGGGATGATTATGCGATAGTCGTCAAGACCCTCTGGTCCCGCAAACAGCGCGTTTCCCGGCTCGAAATCGCGGACGTCGGGTTCTAACGCAGCATTTTCTTCAACATAAGGCGGATTGCACAGGATCAGATCGAATTCGCCGAGATCATCTCGCCATCCGTCCTGAAGCCAACTGCGCTCGGTCATTTGCGCGCGCGCATCGTCCAATCCGAAGCTCTGCGCATTTTTTCGTGCGATCTGCAAGGCATCGGCAGACGCATCGATGCCGATCCCGGTCGATCCATCATATTCGAGCAAGGCAGTCAGCAGCAGCGCGCCAGATCCGGTGCCGAGGTCCAGAATGCGCATTGCATTCGGCACAACCTCAAGAGCGGCCTCGATCAGCGTTTCGCTGTCACCGCGCGGGATCAACACACCGGGCGCGACCGCGAACGTGCGGCCATAGAATTCTTGCACGCCCGTTATATACGCAACGGGCTCATGCCCTGCGCGCCGTTCCACCAAAGGGCCGAACTCTCCAGGCGCATCATCCTGCATCGCGCGAAGCAGCATGTCGGAGCGGCTCATCCCGAGCGCATGCGCCATCAGCAGCTCCGCATCGAGCCGCGCGGTGTCGCTGGTGTTTGAAAGCGTCTCTGTCGCCGCACGGATCGCTTCGGCGACCGTCATTTTGCCGACCTACTCACTGAGCGCCGCTAGCCGCTTACCCTCATCCTCGGAAATGAGCGCGTCCACCAGCTCATTAAGGCCCGGCCCGGCGAGCACTTCTTCAAGCTTGTGCAGCGTCAGTCCGATCCGGTGATCGGTCACGCGTCCTTGCGGAAAATTGTAGGTCCGGATGCGTTCGGAGCGATCGCCACTGCCGACCATCGCCTTGCGCGCTTCGGCCTCCGCGCCTTGGGCTTCATCGCGCGTCTTTTCGAACAGCCGCGCGCGCAGTACCTGCATGGCCTTTTCGCGGTTCTTGTGCTGGCTGCGCCCGTCCTGACAGGTAACAACAAGACCGCTCGGTTCGTGCGTGATCCGGATTGCGCTGTCGGTGGTGTTGACGTGCTGGCCGCCCGCCCCGCTTGCTCTGTAGGTGTCGATCTTGAGGTCGCCGGGGTCGATATCGATGTCCACGTCGTCAGGTTCAGGCAGCACCGCGACCGTCGCTGCACTGGTGTGGATGCGTCCGCCGCTTTCGGTGACGGGGACGCGCTGAACGCGGTGGACGCCGCTTTCGAATTTGAGCTTTGCAAACACGCCCTGCCCGGTGACATTGGCGACGATTTCCTTGAAGCCGCCGACTTCGCTTGCGCTTATGCTGACCGGATCCACTTTCCAGCCCTGTTCGGCGGCAAAGCGTTCGTACATCCGGTAAAGATCGCCTGCGAACAAAGCCGCTTCATCGCCGCCGGTGCCGGCGCGGATTTCGAGCATTGCCGGCTTGCTGTCGGCCGCGTCGCGCGGGAGCAGGGCGACAGCAAGCGCGCGTTCTTTTTCAGGCAGTTCCGAACGAAGCGTTTCCAGCTCCTCCTCCGCCATCTCCTTCATTTCCGGATCGACCAGCATCTCTTCAAGTCCCGCGATTTCCTCGCGCATCGCCTTCACGTCGGCGGCGGTTTTCGCGACCGGCTCCAGTTCGGCATAGTCGCGGCTGGCCTGCACAAACTCGTCGCCCTCAAGCGTGCCCGATGCCATCCGCGCTTCAAGCTCGGCGAAGCGATTGGCAATCTGGTCAAGACGGGCGGCGGGGATCTGCATTATTCAGCGAAGCAGCGCTTCAAGTCGCGGCGTATCAGATTCATCTGCCTTGATGCGGTGCGTTGGTTCCCCATCGCGCACGTCAAAGGCAACTATCGAGCGCGCGCCGGACTTCACAGCCTTGTCGAACCGCTTGCGAGTGCTGCCTGCCGCGAACAGATCGGCTGACATCCCTGATCCGCGCAGCTTACCCAAGGCGGAGATGGCATCGCTCATGCGCGCGTCGTCCTCAACCACTACAATGACGTCCGCCAGAGGCTCACCCCTGTCCTCCACCAACATCGCCAGCCGCTCGATTCCCGCAGCCCATCCGACCGCAGGCGTTGCCGGTCCGCCGAGGCTTTCCATCAGCCCATCATAACGCCCGCCACCTAGCACGGTGCTCTGCGCGCCGAGTGTATCGGCTGCGGCCGAGCCCTCGTCCGGGATAAATTCGAATGCGGTGTGGCGATAATAATCGAGACCGCGAACAAGGCTTTCGGCGCGCTTCCAGTTCACGCCTGCCGCGTCGAGCCCGCTCGTCACGCTGTCGAAAAAGCCAAGCGCTTCGTCCGTGAGGAAGTCATCGATCTTAGGCGCATCGGCGACGAATTGCTGGTCCCGCCGATCCTTTGAATCGAGAATGCGCAGCGGATTCTTCTCCAGCCGATCCTGCGAATCCTCCGACAGGTCCCCCTTTACGCCGCCAAAATACTCGATCAGTGCCGCGCGCCAGTTTTCGCGGCTGTCCGCGTCACCGAGCGTATTGAGATGCAGGGTCACGCCCTCAATCCCCAGCTCCTTCAGCAGCTGGTCAGCCATCGCGAGCAATTCGACATCGGCCTGCGGTTCTGCGGCTCCGATGATCTCAGCATCGATCTGGTGAAACTGGCGATAGCGCCCTTTTTGCGGACGTTCGTAGCGGAACAGCGGTCCGTGGGTCGCCAGCTTCAGCGGCGCGTGCTGCTGCCAGCCATTGGTGAGAAAGGCGCGCGCGATCCCGGCGGTAAATTCGGGGCGCAGGGTGAGCGAATCCCCGCCGCGATCCTCGAACGAATACATCTCTTTCGACACGACATCGGTCGTCTCACCGATCGCGCGGCTGAACACCTCGGTCTTTTCGAACACCGGCATTTCCGCGCGGCGAAAACGGTACAGGCGGCGCACGCGCTCGAACGTCTCGACGACGAAAGCGAATGCCTCCGCCTCGGGGCCGAAGATATCCTGCGTGCCGCGAATGGCTTTGGGTGTGTTCTGGGGCATGGGTTCCTACTCTTAAGCGCCGCGCTTAAGACCAAGGGAGGTCTTTCGCAATGCCGCGACAACGGCTAGAGGCGCGCTCAACCAATACCTCCCCTTTTCAAATCCGAGAAAATCATGCGCATCGACAAGATCCCCACCGGCACCAACGTCCCCGACGACCTCAACGTCATCATCGAAGTCCCGACCGGCGGCGAACCGGTGAAATACGAATTCGACAAGGAAAGCGGCGCGTTGTTCGTCGACCGCATCCTGCATACGCCGATGCGCTATCCGGCCAATTACGGCTTCATCCCGCACACGCTTTCACCCGATGGCGACCCGCTCGATGCGTTGGTGATCGCGCGCTCGCCCTTCATGGCCGGGTGCGTCGTGCGTGCGCGCCCCATCGGCGTACTCAACCTCGAAGACGAGCACGGCGGCGATGAAAAGCTGATCTGCGTGCCGGTCGACACGACCTTCCCGTATTATTCGGATGTCGGCGAGACCAAGGACCTGCCCTCGATCATATTCCAGCAGATCGAACACTTCTTCACCCACTACAAGGATCTCGAAAAGGAGAAGTGGGTGCGCGTCGGTAAATGGGGCGACCGAGCCGAAGCCCGGCAGATCGTCCTCGAAGCGGTCGAGCGCGCTTCCTCCTGAGCCCTCAAGCGCCGGGCGCGGGCCTGTTGGCCTGTGCGGCGCCTGCTGCACCTTCAAAATACTATTCGACTGGGCGCGAAGGATCGAGCAGGTCCTTTGCCTGCTCGGGATCGGACTGGCGCTCGCTTTCGACCATTTCGCTGATTTCGCTCTCGGGCCGCACGTCGTCACCATCCGCTGGCGGTGAGGCGCGCCTCTTGGCCGGGGCCGGCGTCGCATCGCCATCCTTCGGCGATCGCCCGATAGGCAGGGGGTCGGTTCGCCCGTCAAAGCGCAGGCGGTAGATCGGCTCCGGCAAGGCGAAGCCTGCATCCTCCAGCGCTTCCTTCACCGCTGCAATGGCGAGACTGCGCGATTTGAACCAATCCGCCTCGCGCTGGTCGATCCAGCCGAGGAACAGGATGACGATGTTGGAATCGCCCACCTGCTCGATCCGTCCCGCAGGTTCCGGTTCATCGAGCACGAATGGCAGTCCCAGCAAGACCTCGCTTCCGAGCTGCATGGCCGAGCGCGGATCGTCATCGGCATCGATACCAAGTTCAAAGCTGAAGCGCCTTTGCGGGTTGCGCGTGAAGTTGACGATCACGGCCTTGAACACCTGCGAATTGGGAACGCGCAGGTGATTGCCTTCCAGTGTCATCAGCACCGTCGCGCGGCTGGTAAGGCGGATCACGCGGCCTTCCAGATCGTCGATCAGCACGTGATCATTGGGCCGGAACGGTTGGCGCAGGCTCAGCATCAGCGATGCGACATAGTTCTCGATCGTGTCCCGCATCGCAAAGCCGAGCGCGATCCCGATCACGCCAGCTCCGCCCAGGACCGCGCCGAGCAAAGCGCCCGCGCCCAACATGTCGAGGGCAATCACGATTCCGCCCACGACAAACGCGAAACGGATCGCGCTGCGGATGAGCTCGCCAAGGAAGGCGTTCGGAGCGATCCGGTCCCAGATGAAGCCTAGGCCGGCGATCAGATATCCCACCGCCCCGATGACAAGCGCCGTGAGCATCGCCACGGCGAACAGCGGGAGGCCCGCCATGAAGCTGTCGAACAGGTCCGAAACCTCTCCGAATACCGAAAGGTTCTGTTCAACGGACAGATCGCGTTCGATGGCATTTTCGACCGTGACGACGCCCGATACACGCGAGGCGATTCCCTCCGCGCGCGCGATCGCATCGGCATCGGCGAGCGTACCGGTCAGGCTGACAACGCCTTCATTGGTCTCGACAGCGACTGTGCCGAAATCGGGCAATTCGGCAAATATGCCCTCGATCCGCTCGGTAATCCGCGCGTCATCGCCCGCGTCCTGCCCCTGCGAAATGGTTTGCTCGACCGTTTGAACATCCTCAGCCGCACTCGTATCCGGCTCCAGACCGGGCAATACGGCCAGTGCAGGCGCCGCTGTGAGCGCGGCGAGAAAAGCTAGCAGGACTTTAAAGAGATTCACGCGGCAACACCCCAGATTCGCCGAAAGCGGCGTCTAGGGGATCAACATGGCTGCGAAACGTACGTTCCCGCGCGGTGCTGGGAGGCGCTTACGCCAGAGCGAATATGGCTTTGAAGAATGCGGTCAGCGCAATCGGCAATCCGATCGCCAGAAACCACAGCGCGATGATGTCACGGCGGAAAGCATCGGCATAGGCCGGGTCAGTTGCCTGATCATCCGAAAGGTCTGTCCAGCGCCGCTCGAACCAACGGCAAGCCGGGATGATTGCGGCGATCAGAACCACGAGGGCGAAATAAGGGAGCAGCGACGGGAAGCCTTCCGAAATCGCTTTGACAGTCACGAAAATATGCAGGCCTGTATAAACGAGCAATGCGTAAGCGACATGGTCGCTGATCGCTTTGCGCCAGTCTTTCTCACGCGTTTGCGCGGCTGTCCCAACTTTTGCATCAGTTTCTTGTCGCGAATAATCGCCCATCAGACCGCTCCCCAACGGAATCTCTCTCTCACCGGACCAGTATTCCAAACCCACGGACAAGTTGCAAGCACAGTAACCAAAACGCAACGATGTTGCGCGCGGTGCACCGAAAGCCATGTGGCGGTGCCCTTTCAAGATAGCCTTGCAAGCAAAAATCCTGCCAAAACCGCGTCCCGGCTCTTTCCTGTTAAGCCGAGGCTGCTAAAGCTTGCGCCATGGACGAGTCTTCATCTCTGGAAAAACTGGTCGAATCCACCCCGGAAACGGCAGACGGAAACGCGCCGATACTGGGGGGCGGCCTTGAAGTCGTGTCGATCGCGAAAAGCTACGACAAACGCGCGGTGCTGACCGATATTTCCTTGAGCGTGGCCAAGGGTGAGGTGCTGGGCTTGCTCGGGCCGAATGGTGCCGGCAAGACGACCTGTTTCTATTCGATCATGGGACTGGTGAAGCCGGATTCCGGCCGGATCCTCATGGACGGAGAGGATGTCACCAAGCTGCCGATGTATCGCCGCGCGATTCTGGGTCTCGGATACCTGCCACAGGAAACCAGTATCTTCCGCGGTATGACCGTTGAGCAGAACATTGCGTGCGTTCTGGAAATGGTCGAGCCCGATGCCGAAACACGCAGTGACGAGCTGGAGCGGCTGCTGGAGGAGTTCGGGCTCACCCGGCTCCGCGAAAGCCCGGCCATGGCGCTGTCTGGCGGCGAAAGACGCCGCTGCGAAATCGCCCGCGCGCTAGCCGCCAAGCCATCGATCATGTTGCTCGATGAGCCGTTTGCCGGGATCGATCCTCTTTCGATCAGCGACATTCGCGACCTTGTCGCTGATTTGAAGACGCGCGGGATCGGGGTGCTCATCACGGACCACAATGTTCGCGAAACGCTCGAAATCGTGGACCGCGCCTGCATTATTTATGGCGGCCAGGTCCTGTTCGCCGGCACACCGCAGGAACTGGTTGCAGACGAGAACGTCCGCAGGCTTTATCTCGGCGAGAGCTTCACGCTCTAACGGATTTCGCCATGGCGCTCGGACCCAGACTGGACCTTCGCCAATCACAGCAATTGGTGATGACGCCGCAGCTGCAGCAGGCGATCAAGCTGCTGGCGGCCTCCAACCTCGAAATCGAGACCTTCATCGGCGAGGCGCTCGAAAGCAATCCGTTGCTCGAAGCAGGGTCGGTGGCCAGCGACGACAATCGATCATCGGAAGAACCCGATGACATTCCGCGGGAAGAGTTCACTTCCGACCAGCTCATGTCACAGGCACAAGGCGAGCGCGAGGCTCCGCTGGACATAGACAACAGCGCGCTGGATCGGGACCGAGACACCGGCGATGGGTCGCGGCTGTCCCCGTCGCAGAGCGATGCCGAATGGGGTGCGAGTGCGGTAAGCTCGGGCGGCGGCGAGACCGACTTTCCCGGCATCGAAGCCAATCGCGCAGGTGATGTTTCACTCAGCGAGCATCTGAATGAGCAGGTCGGCACGGTTGCGGTGAATCCCAAGGAGGCCTTTCTTGCGCGACATTTGATCGGGCTGCTCGACGATGCGGGATATCTGACAAGCGATCTTCGCAACGTGGCATCCAATCTCGGCGTCAGCATGGACGAGATTGAAGACGCCCTGACCGTGGTGCAGATGCTCGATCCCACCGGGGTGGGCGCGCGCAGCCTTTCCGAATGCCTCGCCATCCAGGCACGCGAAGCCGACCGGTATGATCCCTGCATGCGTGCGATGATAGACAACCTCGAACTGGTCGCGCGCGGCGAGGTAGAGCGGCTCAAGCGCCTTTGCGAAGTCGATGATGAAGATTTTGCCGACATGCTGGGCGAGCTGCGCAGCTACGATCCGAAACCGGGGCTGGCATTCGCGCCGAGCGACGACAGTGCGATCACGCCCGACATATTACTCAGCGAAAACGATGAGGGCGGCTGGGATATCGCACTTAACGAAGATACCCTCCCAAGGCTCGTCGTGAACCGGAGCTATTATCTGGAAATCAACGAAGGTTCGCCCGACCCGCAAGCGCAATCATGGCTCAAGGAAAAACTTGCCGATGCGCATTGGCTGATCCGTGCGCTCGATCAGAGACAGAAAACGATCCTGAAAACTACCGCTGAAATTGTAAAACAGCAGGACGGCTTTTTTCGCAGCGGCGTATCGGAGCTGCGTCCGCTCACCTTGCGCGAAGTCGCCGAACAGATTGACATGCATGAAAGCACCGTGAGCCGGGTCACCAGCAATAAGTATTTGCACTGTGATCGCGGCTGCTTCGAGTTGAAATACTTCTTTTCCAGCGGCGTCGCATCAAGCGACGGCGAAGGCGCGTCATCCGAAGCGATCAAGGCGAGGATCAAGGCGCTGACCGACGCCGAAGACCCCAAAAAGGTGCTGTCCGATCAGAAACTGGCGGACCTGCTGGGCGAGGAGGGCTTTGACCTCGCGCGCCGGACCGTTGCCAAATACCGCGAGGCGATCGGCATCGGGTCGAGCGCACAGAGACGCCGGGCAAAGAAGCTGAACAGTTTTTGATCCCTGCCCTCAAACGCCGCGCGCCTGAGGACGCAAACAGACATGTTGCACAAAAGACTCGCAAACTTTCTGGCAAGCCGTTTACGGCGCGTTAACCTTTTCCGTTCAGATCTTGTGTGGTTAATACATGGCAACACCTCTTGACGAGGAGTTACCGACACAGCTTGCCAAAAGGTAAGCCGGCCAGGTTCTGGGGCAATTAGGGGACCAGATATGCGAGTGCTGTTGATCGAGGACGAGCCAACAACCGCGAAAGCGATTGAGCTCATGCTCACCACTGAAGGTTTCAATGTCTATTCCACCGATCTGGGCGAAGAAGGCCTCGATCTGGGTAAGCTGTACGATTACGACATCATCCTGCTCGATCTCAATCTGCCGGACATGCACGGCTATGACGTGCTGAAGAAGCTGCGCGTCGCCAAGGTGCAGACGCCTGTGCTGATCCTTTCGGGTATCGCAGAGATGGATAGCAAGATCCGCTCGTTCGGCTTCGGTGCGGACGATTACGTAACCAAGCCATTCCATCGCGAAGAGCTGGTCGCCCGCATTCACGCCGTCGTGCGCCGTTCGAAGGGTCACAGCCAGTCGATCATCCGCACCGGCAAGCTTGCCGTGAACCTCGACGCAAAAACCGTCGAAGTCGACGGCGCGCGCGTCCATCTGACGGGCAAGGAATACGCGATGCTTGAACTGCTTTCGCTGCGCAAGGGCACCACACTCACGAAGGAAATGTTCCTGAACCACCTGTATGGCGGTATGGACGAGCCCGAACTGAAGATCATTGATGTCTTCATCTGCAAGCTCCGCAAAAAGCTGAGCCATGCGTGCGGCGGCGAAAACTACATCGAAACGGTATGGGGCCGCGGATACGTCCTGCGAGACCCGAACGAAGAGGCTGAAGCGGCCTAAACCACTCGTTTTTTATCGAGCAACACCCGGTGCGCACCCCGCGCTCCGGGTGTTTCTAGTTTATGGACCCGAAACTGTGCCCAATGCCGCGAAATCCCGGCCGCTCGGTTCCTGGAATACGCGCAGGTCGAATTCGGGGACTATCGAAAGCAGGTGGTCGAAGATGTCTGCCTGGATCGCTTCGTATTCTCCCCAAGTGGTCGTGTCGGCGAAGCAATAAATCTCGATCGGAAGGCCCTGCGGCCCGGGGTCGAGCTGGCGCACCAGCATCGTGAACCCGTCCCCGATGCGGGGGTGCCAAGCGATATACGCTTCGATATAGGCGCGAAACGTGCCGATATTGGTCAGCCGGCGAGCGTTCACCGGCTGGTCGTCGCCCGCAAGCTCGGCCCTGTTCCACTCCGCAATCTCCTCGCGCTTCGCGGCCAGGTAGGGTTTTAGGATGCGGAACTTCTTCAGGTCCAACACCTCATCGTCGCTCAGGAAGCGGATCGAATTCTGGTCGAGCACGATCGACCGCTTAATCCGCCGCCCCCCGCTTTCGCTCATCCCGCGCCAGTTGCGATAGGCGTCCGACACCAGCCGATGCGTCGGTATCGTGGTGATCGTCTTGTCGAAATTCTGAACCTTCACCGTGTGTAGAGAGATGTCGATGACATCGCCGTCCGCCTGCATGCTCGGCATTTCAATCCAGTCTCCTACCCGCAGCATGTCGTTCGATGTGAGCTGTACGCTCGCGACCAGAGAGAGGATGGTGTCTTTGAAAACCAGCAGCAGCACTGCGGTAATAGCGCCAAGGCCCGAAAGCAGCAGCAGCGGCGATTCGTCGATCAGGACCGAGATCATGATAATCGCCGCGCCGCACAGCACGATGATCTTCACCACCTGCACGAAGCCCTTTATCGGGCGGTACCTGGATCGAGGCAGGCGTTCATAGACTTCATTGGCGTAGGCGAGCGCTTTGACGATGCTCATCGCGACCGAAATCACGATCAGCGCCTGCGCCACATTGGTTATGACGGTGTAGATGCCTTCGGGCAGATGCGGGACGAGCCGGATTCCACGCGATATGATCAGCAACGGCGCGACCGTTGCCAGCCAGGCGGCGGATTTGTCGATCGTCTTTGTCTGGCGGTCGAGATACGGGGCCAGAACGCGCAGGATTACGTGTTTGAGTACGTAATTGATCGCCAGCGATGCGGTGAAGAGCGCAATCAGCCCGATCGACGATTGCGCCCATGCGGGCTGGTCTGCGAAAACTTGGAACAGGTAAGCCATGACGGGCGAGTTAGGGTGAGAGAGGGCGCGGCTCAACCCCGCTGCTCATCTCGAACGCCAAACCTGCCCTTCGGTCTGGACAATTGTGCACGGAAAGCCTTAGCGGACCCAGCATGACAGCGTTCAAAGAAGGCGACCCCACCACATTAAACCGATTGTATGGCCGCAGCATCGGCAAGCCGCTGCGCGGGCGGCAACAAGGTCTTGTCGAAAATCTCCTGCCAAAGATTGCCGTACCCGAAGATGGTGAGGTGACTGCCGAAAGGCTGTTCGGCGAGGCTTGCCCGCTGCATTTCGAGATTGGCTTCGGCAGCGGCGAACATCTGGGGTACCGCGCTGACCTGCTGCCCAATCACGGCTTTATCGGAGCCGAGCCATTTCTCAATGGTGTGGCAGCGGCGCTCGGCCATGTTGAAGACCAGCGCCTTGCGAATGTGCGACTGCATCATGGCGATGCGATCGAAGTGCTCCAGCGTGTCCCGGATGGGGCCCTGACCATGGCGTATCTGCTACATCCCGACCCCTGGCCCAAGAACAAGCACGCAAAACGTCGCATGATGAATGATGGCCCGGTGGGATTGCTGGCCGACAAGTTGAAGCCGGGCGGCGAATTTCGTTTCGGCACCGATCATGCGATCTATCTGCGACACGCCCTGATGGTAATGCAGCGCTTCACCGACAAGTTCGAATGGATCGTCGATGGTCCATCGAGCTGGCAGAATCGCCCCAGCGGCTGGAGCGAGACGCGCTATGAGCACAAGGCCCGCACGGTCTTCGGACACGAGGTGTGGTATTTCCGGTTTCGCCGCCTCTGATATGCAAAGCCTTCGCCGCCGCGAACTTGGCTGCAAAAGGGCACAGTTCGTCCCGTGTGGTTAACGGCTAAACTTATGTGATGGAAATATAAGGGTTTTTTGGAACGGAATACCGCCTTGTCCATTGGTCATATGAAAAGCAAATCAAACCAAGGGATAATTATCCAATGACCATCAACACACTCACGGACCTCTACATCGATCAGCTGCAGGACATTTACAGCGCCGATAAGCAGTCGCTCGAGGCGACCAAGAAACTCCATGAAAAAGCAACCTCCGAAGATCTCCGCAGCGCACTCGAAGACGGCGTAAAAGGCATTTCGGAAGGTATGGTCCAGGTCCGCAAGCTGATCGAAGGCCACAATGCAAACCCGAATGGTGAATTCTGTAAGGGCATGGAAGGCCTCGTGAAGGAAGCTAAGGCGCACGCCATCGATGCCGACATCGACGACAAGGACGTGCTCGATGCTTCGATCATTACCCAATACCAGCGCATGACCCACTACGGCCTGGCGGGATACGGAACTGCAGTGGCGTTTGCGAGCCGTCTTGGACTCACGAGCGATGCAGAAACACTTCAGACCTGTCTCGACAACACCTATGATGGTGACCGCCGCATGACCGAAATCGCAACCGGCGAAGTCAATAAGGAAGCGATGGCCGCGTGAAAACCGCGACTAGTCGTAAATAACTGACACCCAAAAGGCTCGGCACCCGCCGGGCCTTTTTCGTGTTCAGGCTGCGCGGGCGTTCAGCCGACCACGCCTGCTCCCGCCAGCACGGCCAGCGTCAGAACATCCGGTGCAAGCGCCGTCATCGGGACAATCTGCACAGGCTTTTCCATCCCAATCAGCATCGGGCCGATCGTCGCATTGCCGCCCAGCTCTCGAAGGATTTTTGCCGATAGATTGGCCGATTGCAGACCCGGCATGACGAGCACATTGGCCGGTGCCGACAGCCTGCAAAACGGATACAGCTCCATCACTTTCGGATTGAGCGCAGCATCCGGGGCCATCTCCCCTTCATATTCGAAGCCTGGGTCTTCCGCATCGAGGATTGCGACCGCGTCGCGAATGTTGTTGAGCCACTGGCCCGACGGATTGCCAAAGGTAGAATACGACAGGAAAGCGACGCGGGGTTCGTGGCCCATCCGCCGCGCGACCGCTGCCGTTTCGCGCGCGATGTGGGCAAGCTCTTGCGCGCTGGGACGCTCATTGATGGTGGTATCGGCGAGAAAGGTGGTGTGGTTCTTGCCGATCATCATGTGGATGCCGAAGGGGATGGCACCGGGCTTCGGTTCGAGAACGCGGTTAATCTCCTTGGCGGTCTGCGCAAACGTACGCGTCAGGCCTGAAATGACGCCGTCACCGTGACCAAGCGCGACTAGCAGCGCCGCAAAAACGTTACGTTCCTGGTTCACCATGCGGCGCACATCGCGCTCGGTATATCCGCGCCGCTGCAACCGTTTGTAAAGGTATTCGACCATCGCGGGCACATGCTCACTATCGGCCGAGTTCTGGATTTCGAAGCTGCTCGGATCGGAAACCGAAAGCTGGTGCAGCTTGTTGAGCACCGCCTTAGTGCGTCCGACAAGAATCGGCGTTCCGTAGCCGAAATCGCGGAACTGAATCGCGGCGCGCAACACCACTTCTTCTTCCGCTTCTGCGAAAACCATCCGTTTGGGATTCGATTTGGCTTCGTCGTAAACTCCGGTCAGGACCGAAGTCGTCGGATTGAGCCGCGATTTCAATTCGTGGCGATATTGCTCGAAATCCTCGATCCGCGCCTGCGCGACACCCGAATCCATGGCCGCTTTCGCTACTGCGGATGATACCACCTCGATCAAGCGCGGGTCGAACGGTGCAGGGATAATGTAGTCGGTGCCGAATTTCTGGTTCTTGCCATAGGCGCTCGCCACTTCTTCCGGAACGCGGTCACGCGCCAGTTCGGCGATCGCCTGCGCGGCAGCAACTTTCATCTCTTCATTGATCGTGGTTGCCTGCACATCGAGCGCGCCGCGAAAGATGAAGGGAAAGCCCAGCACGTTATTGACCTGGTTCGGAAAGTCGCTGCGCCCGGTTGCAATGATCGCATCGGGACGGACCGCTTTCGCATCGTCAGGCATGATTTCGGGCACCGGGTTCGCCATCGCAAAGATGATCGGTTTGTCCGCCATCTTCTTCACCCATTCGGGCTTCAACGCTCCCGCCGCCGAAAGGCCGAGGAAGATATCTGCTCCGTTGAGCGCACTTTCGAGATCGGTCGCATCGGTGTGGACCGCGTGTGCGCTTTTCCATTGATCGACGTTGTCGCGTCCAGGGGTAATCGGACCGGAGCGATCGCACATGATCACGTTTTCATGAGGCACGCCCATTGCCTTGATCAGCGCGGTACACGCAATTGCGGCGGCGCCCGCGCCGTTCACGACGACGTTAACGTCCTTGATGTCGCGGTCGGTCAGATGGCAGGCGTTGAGCAGGCCGGCTGCCGTTATGATCGCGGTGCCGTGCTGGTCATCGTGCATCACCGGGATGTTCATCCGTTCCCGCAGTGCCGCTTCGATTATGAAGCATTCCGGTGCCTTGATATCTTCGAGATTAATGCCGCCGAAAGTCGGCTCCATCAGAGCAACCGCGTTTATGAACGCCTCGGGGTCCTCCGTCGCGAGTTCGATGTCGATCGAGTCCACATCGGCGAAACGTTTGAATAGGACCGCCTTGCCTTCCATCACCGGCTTCGATGCTAGCGCGCCGAGATTGCCGAGACCGAGAATGGCCGAACCGTTCGAAATCACTGCAACGAGGTTGGCCTTCGCCGTATAACGTGCTGCGAGCGCGGGATCTTCCGCAATGGCCTCGACCGGCGCAGCAACGCCCGGTGAATAGGCCAGGCTTAAATCGCGCTGCGAGGTCATTGGTTTGGTCGCGACGATTTCAAGCTTACCCGGCCGGATCGTCTCATGGTAAAACAACGCTTCGCGTGTGGTGAAACCGCCTTTGCGACCAGCTTGTTGTTCGTCCGACATAAAACCCTTTTCCGTTACGGCAATTATCGCTTCGTCGATCGCGCTTAGCCCGCCCCGCTCGCAAACGATAGGGGAAACAAGGCGCTCGCCCGTTCCGAATCGGTCGCATGCTGGCTAGGCCGGAAAAATGGCTTCGCCGAAACCCTCCCAGCCCACTCCGATGATGCAGCAATACCTTGCGCTCAAGGAGCAAGCTGCGGGGTCGTTGCTGTTTTACCGCATGGGCGATTTCTTCGAACTGTTCTTCGACGATGCACGCGAAGCGGCCAGTATTCTCGACATCGCACTTACGACGAGGGGCGAGCATGGCGGGGCGCCTGTGCCCATGTGCGGTGTCCCCGTTCATTCAGCTGAAGGGTACCTCGCCCGGCTGATCAAGGCAGGGCAACGTGTCGCCATTGCCGAGCAGGTCGAAACCCCGGACGAAGCGAAGGCGCGTGCAAAGAGCGAGGGCAGGCCATCTTCGAAAGTCCTGGTGAAGCGCGACATCGTGCGATTTGTCACCGCCGGAACACTCACCGAAGAGGCGCTTCTCAATCCGCGTAAGGCCAACCTGCTCGCCGCGCTCGCCGAAGTGCGCGGTGCTGTCGGCATTGCCAGCTGCGACATTTCGACCGGAACTGTGGTGTTGGAGGAATGCGCACCAGAAATGCTCGGCGCAAGACTGGCACGTATCGGTGCCACCGAGATCGTCGCACCGGAAGATTGGTCGCTTGGTCCGGAGGACGTGACATTTCATCCACGTGGCGATTTTTCGAGCGACGCAGGTGCAGAGCGGCTGAAGGCGATCCACGGCGTGGCGACACTGGACGGCTTTGGAGATTTTTCCCGCGCAATGCTGGCGGCAGCAGGCGGTCTGATCACTTACCTCGATCATGTCGGACGCGGAAATCTGCCTCTGCTGCTGCCGCCGGTCGTGCGGGCAAGCGCATCGGGAATGGAGATGGACGAGGCGACCCGTGCGAGCCTCGAAATCCTGCAAACACAGAGCGGCGGACGTCAGGGCAGCCTGATCGCAACCCTTGATCGCTGTTCGACGGGTGCAGGATCGCGGCTGCTCGCCGAAGATCTGGCTGCACCGCTGCTGGAACGCCTTGCGATAAATGACCGGTTGGAGCTGGTCGAATTCTGGCGCGCCCGGCCGATCCACCGGGCTGAGCTGCGCGATACTCTGAGAGCCTTGCCCGATATTGGCCGCGCACTCGGCCGCATCGTTGCCGGACGCGGAAGTCCGCGTGATTTGGGCCAGATTCGCGATGGATTGGCCGAGGCAGTGCGCATCCATGACCGTGTGCGAGGAGAAAGCGACCGACCGTCATTGCTCGATGCCCTCTTGCCAGCTCTTACCGGTCACGGCGCGCTCATAGATCACCTGGCTCATGCCTTGGTCGCCGCTCCGCCTACTGAGCGCGCGAATGGTGGTTTCATCGCCGACGGCTACGATGCCAGCCTCGATGAATTGCGTGAGGTGTCTGGCAATGCGCGCCGCGCCATCGCTGCGATGGAGGCGCGCTACCGCGATCAGACCGGAATCGCGTCGCTCAAGATCAAGCATAACGGCGTGCTGGGTTATTTCATCGAAGTGCCGAGCAGACATGGCGATGCCTTGATGCACGCAGACAGCGGATTCACGCATCGCCAGACCATGAAGGGCGCGGTGCGGTTCAATTCGCTGAGCTTGCACGAAGAAGCCTCGCGCATTTCCGAAGCCGGTGGCCGCGCCCTCGCGGCAGAGGAATCGCATTTCGAGGAATTGATCGAGGCCGTGGGCACGGCGCGTGAGGCAATCGCTCACACCGCCGCCGCCCTTGCGCGGATCGATGTCGCCGCCGGAAATGCAGAGCGCGCATCGGAAGGGGATTGGACGCGGCCTGAAATCACCGAGGATACCGGCATTGCAATCAGGGGCGGGCGTCACCCGGTGGTGGAGGCCGCACTCGCCAAGCAAGGCGACCGCTTCGTCGCCAATGATTGCGCGCTGAGCCAAGAGGATCGTTTGTGGCTGATCGGCGGCCCCAACATGGGCGGCAAATCGACATTCTTGCGCCAGAATGCGCTCATCGTCCTGATGGCGCAGTCCGGCTGCTTCGTACCGGCAGAGAACGCCAGGATCGGGGTAGTCGACCGGCTGTTCAGCCGCGTTGGCGCTTCGGACAATCTTGCACGTGGACGTTCCACCTTCATGGTGGAAATGGTCGAGACCGCAGCGATCCTATCGCAGGCAACCAAGCGCAGCTTCGTCATTTTGGACGAGGTCGGACGCGGTACGTCGACTTATGATGGGTTGGCGCTCGCCTGGGCTGTTGTCGAAGCGGTCCATTCGCGCATCGCGTGCCGCTGCCTTTTCGCCACCCATTACCACGAGCTCGCACGTCTGGCGGAAAGCTGCGAATCGCTCTCGCTTCATCATGTACGCGCTCGCGAATGGAAGGGGGAGCTGGTGCTCCTCCACGAACTTGCACGCGGTCCTGCCGATCGATCATACGGACTCGCGGTCGCAAAACTTGCAGGCGTTCCGGATGCCGTGGTGAATCGGGCGTCACAGGTCCTTGCGAAGCTGGAGGAGGCGCGAACCGAGACAGGCGGTATAGCGGCTGGTCTCGGTGAGTTGCCGCTGTTTGCCGCTTCACTGCACCAGCCAGAGCCCAAAAATACACCCGAGCAGGAACTGGCCGCCAAACTTCTGGAAACAGACATTGATTCGCTGTCGCCGCGGGAAGCGCTCGATTTGCTCTATGATCTGAAGCGCCAAGCCGGTTCTACCGATCGTTAACCGTTAACGGGTATCTCGGCAGACCATGTTTGCCAATTTGTTCAAGAACCCCAAGGCCGCACTGGCCTATGTCGGCATAACGTTATTCAGCGTGATGCTTTTCGTGGGCACCGAAGATAAGCCCGGTTCGCTCAAGCAAACCGTCGACTCCGTAAGCAGCGAGGGCCCCGAGGAGACCGCCGAAGGCCGGCAGTTCGGTGATGAGGTTGCAACCAGCGGAGACATACTAGGGAAAGCTCGGCCCAGATCCGAGTCCGACGGGGAAATCGAATTCGCGACCGACGAAGAACTGATCGATGCAGCAAAAGGCTTCAATCCCGCGCCGTCCTACGACTTTTCCGGCTACAACCCGAATCCCAAACAGCAAGACTTTCTCAGCGATCAGGACAAGATTGTTGCGCAAGACGACGATGGTGGATGGGCAGTGTCTCCGGCAGGCGAGTAACACAAGGCGGAGTTGCGGGCTTGCCTACGCGCGCTCTTTGCCATCGTATTTAGACGTATTGTCATCGTGGTTCGGCTCGCCGGCAAAGGCGCCGTAATCAATCCGTCCACTGTCTTCCATCTCGCGCATCTGATCGACCATGTCGGTTTCGGAACCTGCGACACCATCGACTGAATCCGATGCGACTTTCAGACTTTCTGTCGCGCCTGCAGATTGTGCGTGCTCCTTCGCCTGCATTGCGACTTCCTGCGCCTGACTGCGGTGATCGTCCTGCTCGTCATTATCCATTTCCGGGGCGAGATCGGCTTGGCGTTCTTCCTGGCTTTTAACGGGGGCTTTGTTGTCGGTCATGCTGGTAACTCCTTTGCATAACCAACGGCAGGACCGGGCCAGTGTTCCGAGTTTTACCGCGTGGGAACAGGTGCATCGCCAGAATAATCGTAAAAACCGCGCCCGGTCTTGCGGCCAAGCCATCCGGCTTCGACGTATTTGACTAGCAGCGGCGCGGGCCGATATTTCGTATCGCGGGTCGTCTTGTAGAGAACCTTGATGATGTCGAGACAGGTATCGAGGCCCACGAAATCGGCAAGTTGCAACGGACCCATCGGGTGGTTCAGGCCCAGCCGGCATCCTTTGTCGATATCCTCTATCCCGGCGGTGGATTGACCGAGGACGAAAACAGCCTCGTTTATCATGGGAAGCAGGATCCGATTGACGACGAAACCTGGCTCATCCTGACTGAGCACCACTTGTTTGCCGAGGCCTTCCGCAAATGCAGTGACACGATCGGTCGTATCCTGCGCGGTCGCCAGACCGGGAATGACCTCGATCAGTCCCATCACCGGGACTGGATTGAAAAAGTGCAAACCGATGAAGCGTTCGGGATCGGGCGAATGATTGGCCATCCGGGTGATCGGAATCGAGCTGGTGTTCGACGCCATGACCGCGCTGTCTGACAAGACCTTACCTGCCGCTTCGAAGATGGCCTGCTTGATCTGCTCTTTTTCGGTTGCAGCTTCGATGATCAGCTCGGCTTCCGCCATTGGCGCGTAATCCGCGACGGGGGTAACCTTGTCGAGGAGCGCCTCGGCAGCGCCAGCTTCGATCTTTCCGCGGCCCACCAGCTTGATTACGGCCTTTTCGATGGAATCCTTGCCTGCCTGAGCCCGCGCGAGATCGACATCCGACAGCAGCACTTGCATTCCATGCTGTGCCACCGTCTGCGCGATACCGGTTCCCATCTGACCGGCCCCGATTACACCAATTTTCCGCATGACAGACTTCCTTCGCAAGTGCAGCATTATGTCTGCCAGGCCTGTTAGCGTCGGGAGGGGTTATTGGCCAGAGCCAGCCGTCAACGATTTGCGCCAGGAACCCATTTCACATCCGAATTTCCGTCATCGTTGAGCACGCGTGCAAGGACGAACAGAAGATCGGACAGCCGGTTTATGTAAGCGGCAGCCTCTGGATTGACCGGCGTTTCGGCTGCCATCGCCGTTACCGCACGCTCTGCCGATCGCGTGGTCGCACGGGCAACGTGAACACGAGAGGCCGCTTCGCTGCCGCCGGGCAGGACAAAGCTGGTCAGCGGCTCAAGCCGTTCGTTGAGGGTGTCAATTTGAGCTTCGATCCATTCCGCTTGCGAAGAAACGATGCGCAGTACCATTTCCGAAGGAGAGAAATCGCCGTCCTCTGCTGGTGTCGCAAGGTCCGCACCAAGATCGAAAAGGTCGTTTTGAACCCGTGTCAGCAGGCTCGCCAGCGCTTCGTCGGCAATCGCACAAATTGCATGGCCGATCGCGCAATTCGCTTCATCCACCTCACCGATCGCAGCAATCCGAGCCGAGTGTTTCGGACAGCGAGACCCATCGACAAGCCCAGTGGTGCCATCGTCGCCGGTGCGCGTATAGATTTTGTTGAGTTTGACCATCCGAGCGCCTTAGCGCGCCCGGCGCGGGCGCGTCTAGCGCGAGACGGCCAGAATGATCGCCACCACAGCGATTGCCAGCGCCTGATACTTGATCCGCGCAAACATCGCCTTGTTCTGCAGCATCTGCATATCGGTCGCGGTTTCGCCCTCGCCGGTTTCAAGGTCGATCTTCGTAGTCTGCAGAAACGCAATAATCCCGCGTACGAGCGAAACGATCACCATGACACAAAGGACGACAAGGACAGCGATGAGGATATAGTTCATGACAGTTAAATGGGTTCTTTCACGCTAAGTTCCAGATAGCTTTTGTTGCAACCGCAATTGCTCGGCCAGCACTAGCCCGTCTTCGCCGCGTTCTCGGCGCGAAGCTAGCGCAGGCGATCCGCGTCTTTTTGCCAGTTTCCGGCCATCATCATCGATCAAGAGGTTGTGGTGATGATAATGCGGCAGTGGCAATTCGAGCAGCTCTTGAAGAATGCGGTGGACATGGGTTGCTGCGAACAGATCGGAGCCTCTTGTCACCACCGTGACCTCATCGGCCGCATCGTCCAGAGTCGCAGCCAGATGATAGCTCGCCGGCAGGTCCTTGCGCACGATTACGACGTCGCCGAACTCGCGCGGATCGGCAATGACCGAACCCGCCTGCTCATCAGTCCAGATGAGTTCGCCCAATTCGGTCATTGCCTTGTCCACATCCAGCCTGAGCGCAGCAGGTTCTTCGCCCGTCGGACAGCGTCCTTTGCAAGCTCCGGGATAGATCACACCGTCCTCGCCTGTGCGCGGGTCGAGCGCCTCGATCTCCTTGCGAGTGCACGAGCACCGATAGGCCATACCTAGTTCAAGCAGCGTATCGGCAGCATCGCGGTAGCTTTCCAGCCGGGTCGATTGCGCCGGCACCTCTTCCCATTCGAGCCCCAGCCATTCGAGGTCGCGGCGAAATTCGTCGGCGTGCTCGGGGCGCGATCGGGGACCATCTATATCCTCGATCCGAAGGAGAAAGCGTCCGCCTGCCGTTTTGGCCAAATCATGGGCGTAGATTGCCGAGAAAGCATGCCCCAGATGCAAGTGCCCATTGGGGCTCGGCGCGAAGCGCGTCACTATGCCGGGCGTCGTATTCATCCGGCGACAATGGCACAGCCTCTATCCATAGGCTATCAACAAGACGTCCACACATCGTCACTGTGGATATGAACAATGTCATGGCTTTGACTCTTTTTGTTGTCACGGCATGTTCCATTCAATCAGGGAGGGACGCGGAGCGTGTTCAAGAGCGAACTGATCGAAACGGCGGCCAAATTCCGCAGCGCATTGGAAGATCCCACGCGCAACCTGTCATCTTGCCCGGCTCTTGTGCTGAATGCGGATTACACACCGCTATCCTACTATCCGCTGAGCCTTTGGCCTTGGCAGACCGCGATCAAAGCGGTGTTTCTGGACCGTGTCGATATCGTCGAAAGCTATGACCGCGAGGTGCATTCGCCCAGCCTCGACATGAAGATACCGAGTGTTATCGCGCTTCGCCAATATGTGAGGCAGAGCGAATTTCCCGCCTTCACCCGGTTCAACGTGTTTTTGCGCGACAAGTTCACCTGCCAGTATTGCGGCAACACCGACCATCTCACGTTCGACCACGTCATACCCCGGCGGCTTGGCGGGAAGACGACGTGGGAGAACATCATCACCGCCTGCGCGCCTTGCAACATGAAAAAAGGCGGCCGTACGCCCAAGCAGGCGAGCATGCCTGTGCAGATGAAACCGATCCGCCCGACAAGCTGGCAATTGCAGCAATATGGCAAGCAGTTTCCGCCTAATTACCTACACGAAACATGGCGCGACTGGCTGTATTGGGACATCGAACTCGAAGCTTGATGGCGTACGACTGGGCAAGCAAAGACCGTACTGGGCCGCCGGACCCTATCAGGTTTTCGTTTAGACAAGCATAAACTCTCCCGATATAGCTCGGCGATCCGGCGCTAGATCGTAGGGGACTAAATCGTGCAGAATCTGCTTGCGAAATATGGCAAGGTTACGCCTCTGCGGCCTGAAGAAGAGGAAGCCTTCAAAGGTCTTGCTTGCGCCAAGCGGAGCTATGAAGCTGGCACCAATCTGGTCGCGAGCGAGGTAGACGAGCCAGACCAACTGTTCATCGTTGAAGAAGGCCGCCTGTTCGCCTCGCTCGATTTGCCCAGCGGAGAGCGTGCCATCACCCGGCTGTATTTCTCAGGCGATATTGTCGGCACTGCCAACATTCCTTTCGAACATGCGACCCACACCATTACGGTGAACGCTCCTTCGGTGGTCTACATTTTTCCACGCTCCAACCTGATCGAGGCCTTCACACGGCTGCCGCGGGTCGCTGCCATCTTCTACACATTTGCCGCGATGGAAAATGCGATCCTCAATGATCGACTGGTTTCAATCGGCCGGACGCGAGGCCGGGCGCGCCTGGCGGCTCTGATTCTGGAAATCGAAGCGCGCCGAAATCTCCTGTTCGACACATCCGAAGATCGCTTCCGGCTGGGTCTTACCCAAGGTCAGGTGGGCGATGCGATCGGGCTGACGGAAGTTCAGGTCAGCAGGCTGTTTCGCCAATTCATCGGTGAAGGCATCGTCGAGAGAAAGAACGGGGCGGTAAAAATCCTTCAGCGAAACCGGTTGGTTGAAATGGGTCAATTCACCGATCGATATGAGGATCTGGACCTCGACTGGTTCGATGAGAAGGTTTGAACCTTTCTGCCGATAACGACCCACTCACACCGGGTTTCGCTGGTTTGCCCCGCCGGGCTGTCAGGAGCCCGGCGGGGCGAGATATCTGCCATATCGCTGCGCCGAACGGCGGACACCTCATCTGAAATCTATGCTGCGCTATCTGATCCAACCGCCACTCACGCGCGGCTGCGTGTCATTATCCCTGCGCGTGCTTGCGTGAGCCTTCGACCAGCCAGACGCCCGTCTCCTCAACAAGCCGCATCCGGCATACCAACTGGCCGCCCTGATACAGCTCGGCCCAGTCGCCGTCGGCGGAATTCTTGGCAATCTCAAGCGCGCCCGCAGTTGAGTGCGCGTAAAACGAAACCGTTTTCTCGCCTTCGAAATTGTCAGCCGCAAATTTGAGCGAGTACTGGATCATTCGCTACCCCTCGATAAGATCCAGGCAATAGCGGTCGCAGACTTTGATGCATTAACAAATGATGGGTGCCTGCTGAGCAGGTCTAGCGCGTTTGGCACCCGCTACATCTTGACCCGCCTGCCGTCATGGGATCAGTTCTCGAAGATGACCGCCATCATCCTCGCCGCCCTTCTGATCGCCGCGACGATCTTCACACACTATGAAATCCTGCGTTTTACTTCGCGCGGTGCGACCGACCTCCGCGTTCACCCGAGAATGCGGCTCTGGATGATGCTCACTGCTGCGGTGATCTCGCACGTCCTGCACGTCGTTCTGTATGCTGGCGCTTATATCCTCCTTGAAGAGGTCTTCAGGGTCGGTGCAATTGCAGGCCCGAGCGCCGCAAAGTTCGATGACGCGTTCTACTTCTCCATCACCAGCTACACGACACTGGGCATTGGCGACCTGTACCCCACAGGCCAAATACGCCTGCTAAGCGGTGTGGAAGCGCTGAATGGGCTCGTTATGGTGACATGGACGGCGTCGATGACCTACCTCCACATGGAAAGGTTCTGGACGATTCACCTGAGCGACCAGCCGGGTAACGATGACTAGCAAGCGACGCTCAGGTCACCGCCGCGCGCCGATTGAATTCGTCGCGCTGCCATTCTTCTCCCGCAATCACCTCGGCTAGGTGGCGCGCAGCCTCGGCGATGTCCTCGAAGCGAAGGTAGGCGGGGGCGAAACCAAGCCGTAAGATATCAGGCGCACGGAAATCACCGATGACGTCGCGCGCGATCAGCGCCTGAGAAATGGCGTACGCATGCTGATGGCGAAAGCTGAGCTGACTGCCCCGAGCTGCTGAGTCCGCCGGACTGACAAGCTCGAGCTCGAGGCCAAGCTCGACCACGCATTCGAGGAAGAATTCCGAGAGCGCCTGCGATTTGAGGTGAAGCCGCTTTACCCCAATCTTGGCGATCAGATCGACACCTACCTCAAGCGCCGCCAGGCCAAGGACCGGCGACGTACCGCACTGCAGCTGCTCGATACCCGGAGCGGCTTCGTATTCATCCGAGAAGGCGAAGGGACGCGCGTGTCCGAACCAACCCGTGAGCGGTTGTTTGAGATCGCGGTGATGGCGCTCCGCCACAAATGCAAATGCAGGCGCGCCGGGGCCACCGCACAGATATTTGTAGCCGCAGCCGGTCGCAAAGTCGGCCCCAATCGCGCCGAGATCGACAGGCATTGCCCCTGTGCTGTGCGACAAGTCCCAAAGTACGAGCGCGCCCACTTCATGGGCCGCTTTGGTTAGCGCCGCCATGTCGAACAGCTCGCCGGTCTTGTAATGGGCGTGCGTAAGCATCAGCAACGCGACGTCTTCGTCCAGCGCGGTTGGGACATCTTCACGCGACGCCAATCTCTGTGTCGCCAGCCCTTGCCGCTCAAGTCCTTCGATCATGTAAATGTCGGTCGGGAAATTGCCGGGCTCCGACAATATGATCTTTCGTCCGGGGCGCATCTGGAGCGCCGCTGCGATCAGTTTGAAGAGATTCACACTGACGGTGTCGCACGCGATCACTTCCTGTGGCTCAGCTCCGATAAGGGGTGCGATCTTACCGCCTATGCGCGCTGCCATTTCGAACCAGTCCGCATCGTTCCAGCTGCGGATCAGCCCCTCGCCCCACTCCTGCTGGATAACGCGCTGCATCACTGCCGGTGTCGCGCTTGGCAGCGCGCCAAGCGAATTGCCGTCGAGGTAGATCAGGCCATCGGGAAGAATGAAGTGTACACGGTACTTCGCCAGCGGATCCGCCGCATCGAGCTCACGCGCGCGGTCCATCACGGCAGATCTCTCAGGATGGCGCGGACAGGTGAGGCATCGCCGCCAACGATCGGCAGCGGCAGTGCAATGAGTTCGTACCGTCCTTCCGGCACATCATCGAGCACCAGGCCCTCGAGCACCCGGATATCATGTTTCAACACTGCCTTGTGCGCGGACATATCTTTCGATTCCTGCGGATCGATCGAAGGTCCATCAATGCCGATCAACTTCACGCCTTGACCTGCCAGACGATTGACCGTCTCGGGCGCGATGGCGGTGGTATCCGCCTTCCAGTTATCCCTGGGAAAAACCTCGAAGGTGCGGAATAGCACCCGGTCCGCGCCCACGTCCTCAGGAAGATCGCTACTCTCGATTAGATGAGCGGCCCTGCGCGCATCGATTACCATGCATTCGCCCAGATACGCAGCCAGATCGACCGAAGCGATATCCGCTCCGCCCTCACTGTAATGAAGCGGCGCATCGGCATGGGCACCTGAATGCGTCGACATCGTCAGCGCCGACACATTGACCGGTAAACTCTCGCTCATCTGCCAAGTCTTCGCCTGCGCAAACTGCGTGTCACCTGGCCACACCGGCAGGCCCGGGTGCAATGGCTGTGAAATGTCCCAGATCCTGCGGCCCATCAGATTGCTGTCCGAACACTGAGCAATTCGGGAAAGAAAGCCTGTTTCAGGACACCGGCCAGATACGGAACGCCGGGAGTGCCGCCAGTGCCGCGTTTGAAACCGATTATTCGCTCGACAGTCTTAAGATGGCCGAACCTCCAGCGCTGGAAGTGATATTCCAGATCGACCAGCTTTTCAGCCAGTTCGTAGAGGTCCCAGTGATCTTCGGGAGAGCGGTAGATTTCCGCCCAAGCGCGCTCGACACTGGGATTGTGAAGATACGGCGCGTCGAGGTCGCGCTCCAGTACCTCAGCGTCGATCACAAAGCCGCGCCTTGCGAGAAGCTGAAGCGCCGCGTCATAAAGACTGTCGCGGGCGACTTCGTTGCGCAGTCGATCCGACCAGTTGCCCGTGTTCTCATGCAAGCGGATATGTTTGAGGTCGCGTCCGCCGAGCATGAATTCCATCATGCGATATTGCGGCGACTGGAAACCCGATGATGCGCCAAGATGCGGCCTGATGCGCGAATAATCATGCGGCGTCATGGTGCTCAGCACGTCCCAGCTCTGGATCAGTTGCTGCTGCGCACGCGCAACCCGCGAAAGCATCTTGAACGCCGGGCGCAAGTCGTCTCGCTCGACATGGTCGCGCGCGGCGGTCAGCTCATGCAGGCACAGCTTGAGCCACAGCTCGCTCGCCTGATGTACGACGATAAACAGCATTTCATCATGCGCATCCGAAGCCGGATGCTGCGCGGTCAAAACCTTCGTAAGGTCGAGATAGCTGGAATAGGTGACGTGTTCGGCCATGCTGAATGCACTAGCGCGCCCGCTACAGAAAGGAAATTACCCCTCGATAATCCGCGTTTCTGGGTGATGTTTGTCGAGGTGCTTCTTGATGATCCTGAGATTGCGCGAGTTCGAACGAAAGACGAAATCAGCCGCGTCACCAACAAGAGGTATGAGGCCGATGGCCGTATCGAAGGCAACATTCGCGCCCATGCGGCTCAACTGCCATTTGGAAAGTCCCAAATTGCGGCCTTCCCAGATGATATATGCGCCCATGGCCGTCGTTATGAAATCGCCCACAACCGGGATCAGGCCGATGATCGCGTCGAGGCCGATCGGCACATTGACGCCGGGTATGCGAAAGCTTCGCTCTAGCAACATCTCCATCGCCTCAACACGCATGCGGATCGAGGCCGGATCTGTGCCGCTTGGCAGTTTCAGGCTGAGAGTTTGCGGGCGATCGGGGCCGTCCATGGTTTCTCCTTACACCGTTTATGTGGTGGGCTGGGAAAGCGGGAACAAGGGGTGAAGGCCCCACTGGTTCGCCTGATATGCCGTGATCGCACCGCGCACCAGCGACCAACGCACAGGAGCGCCTAGGGGAATGAACACCTCCTCTTCGACCAGCGCTGCATGCGCCTCTGCAAGAAGGCGCTGTTTTGCGGCGAAATTTCTCACGGTCAGCGATTGCAGCACCAATTCGTCAGCCTCGGGCGAGCAGAGCCCGATTTCCAGCTCGCAATTGAACTGGTTCAGAAACCAACGCGGCGAGGAATATCGTGCGACCCGATCGCGCAGTTCGAGATCGGCACCTTCGCCGGGTGCGACCCGCTGCAAGGTGATGCCGATCGTCCCCCAACTCTCCTGGAGTTGCTGGAAAAGCAGATCGCTGCCCGGACCCTCGGGCAGGCCGATGCGAAGCTCGGCGCTCTCCCCCTCTCCGGGGGTCCATGCCAAAATTCGGCGCTGCGCGATGGCGCGCCGTTCTTCGATGGACAGGCCCTCCCAGCGCGAGTCTGGATACGCCCGAACACCGAATTGACCAGGCGGTACGATCCATGTTGCAGATTGCCAGCCGCCAAGGCCGAAAGGCTGGATCAATGCGTCACGGTCGAGCGCCATCGACAGAGCCTCTCGCCGCGCAGCGTCCGTCAGGATTCCGGCATCGCTGCGTATGACAAGACCGAACACGCCAATGGCTGGGTCGACCTGGATCGCTCCACGCGACAGCGGACCCAATTGTGCGAGCGGGAAACTTGAAAGACGCCCGTTCAAGAGCAGGTCGACCTCGCCATCGGCAAAGGCATCGACCGCATCTGCGGCGGGCAGTGCTCTGACGGTGATACCGCGCGCAAGCTCCTCCCAATCTTCTCTTGCCGCGAACCCTCTTGCCTCCGGCGGAAGGGCGCTCAGCCGTGCGATCGGAGCGTCCTCGTCGCGCGAGGCGATCATGGGGCCTGCACCGCCGCCGCTTTTGACAAATCCAAGTTCCGGCTGCGCGAGGAGCCGCAGGAATTCGGGCATGGGGCTGGATAGGCGAAGTTCGACAACCCGGCCGGTCATGGCCCGGACCTCGGTAACCTTTGCAAGATCAAGCCCGAGCGAGCTGCCCTCAAGCCGGTTCAGCGTATCTCTCAGCAGCAGCCGGACGTCGTCGGCCGTAATCGGCTCGCCATCGGGCCAGGACGTGTTGCGGAGCCTGAAAATATAGCTGAGGCCGTCATCCGTGACGATCCATCTTTCGGCGATTGCAGGCACGATTTGCCCTGCCGGATCGAGCGAGACGAGCCCCTCGAAGGATGCAGCGCGCAAGTGCTGAGCCCCCGACGACAGTCGCATTCCCTGCTGGAACAGGCTCTGCGGCTCTCCGATGATCGCCACGTTTACCGGGCCGGTATCGGCCGCGGGCCCGCACGCTGCCAGCGCAAAAAAGCAGATCAGAAAGGGAGAGAGTCGCTTCACGCTGCGCTGCTTAGCAGCTTGTTCCAGTCTGGTCAGCGCAAACACACGGGGTCAGATTGAGAAAGTGATCGCGGGCACTCGCCACCCTCTCGCTGAGAAACCGGCCAGTGAAAAACTGCCGCGAGAGAAAGACCCGCTCGGCGCTGCCCCTTACGCGCTGCGGGCAAGCTGCGAATCGACCTCGTTGTGGAATGCGATCCCAAATCGATCATCCTGCACCCAGGCGACACTGCCATCGACCTTTCCGATATTCTGCATTTCGATCTCGAGACGATTGCCGCGTTTGACGTGCAAATTCCCCTCGCCCATCATCCCTCCATCAGAAAGGTTGTGCACCCGCACCTGATGGCAGTGATCGTCTTTTTCGACACGAATGCTTGCAAGCAGACAGAAATCTTCGCGCGGCGAATTGCGGGCTTCCAAACCTGACATAAGCGAAACGCCTCCTTCGGGCTTCTCAGTGCGACCTCGTTTCATGCCCGCTGCGCCGCCTGTTTCGGTCAGTCGCAATGAAGCACAATCCGTCGCTAGGATTTCAGGGTTGATGAATTATGAAATTTGGCGCGCGGGAAAGGCCGCATGGGGCTTTCGTCCCAAACTGACACGGGAGGAAACCTTACTGGCTAACGGGATGTCCGAATGTCCGTATCAGTCGTCGCGAGATATCTTTTCGCGGCGCTCATGCGCTTCCTGGGCTTCCACTGTCATTGTTGCGACCGGCCTCGCGATCAATCGCTTGAGCCCGATCGGGTCGCCCGTTTTTTCGCAATATCCGTATTCGCCTTCGTCGATCCGCCGAAGAGCGGAATCGATCTTGGATACAAGTTTTCGCTGACGGTCACGGGTACGAAGTTCAATACCCCAGTCGGTCTCGCTCGATGCACGGTCATTGAGGTCGGCTTCCCGGATTGGGCCGTCCTGCAGGGACTGGAGTGTCTGATCAGCCGCATCGCGGATCGAGCGTTTCCACTCGATAAGAAGCATGCGGAAATACGCCTGATGCTTCTCATTCATGTACTCTTCGCTGTCGCTCGGCACGTAATCCGGCGCGAGCATATCCTTCGCGGTTTTCAGAATTTCGGTTTCTTTGGTCGCCGCCGTGGCCATGTGATCCTCTCGTCCCAACACTTCCCGCGAGACAGTCCCGTCGTCGCGCCTGAAAAAGATTCCAAGTCGCGATCCACCCCAGCAAGTCACTGCTTGGTCGCGCCTATAGGCAAGCGTCATGGCGGGCACAAGCCGTTTGCAGCGGACGCCCGGATCATTCCGGCAAATTGTCCCAAAACCGAGCGGTAATTCTGCTCCAGCCACACGAGTAAACGCAAAAAAGGTCGAGCGGCGTTAACCAATTGTTGACCATGATCCGCAAGTTCTGTGGCTAACGCGGTCCGCAAGGGGGATGGATCGCCGAAAACTTGGGGAACTCACGATGAAACTTGCACCGCTCAACGGAGGCGAATACGAAACGGCTCATAGCGCCGCTGTCGATCTGGTCGTGGCGCAATGCCTTGCCGCAGCAGCTGGCGGAGATATCTCAGCCCTGTTCGATCTTGGGGTGGCGTTTTCGACAGGATCGGGGGGTGTGACGAGCGATCTGATCGAAGCTCACAAGTGGTTCAACATCGCTGCATCGCGCGGTCATGATGAGGCGGGGTTCTGCCGCGCGGACATTTCCGACGAAATGACCGCCCGCGAAATCGCCGAAGCCCAGCGCCGCGCGCGCCAGTGGCTGGCAGAGAACCGGGCCAAAGCAGCCTAACTTTTCTTGAACGGCGTTCTTTCGCCAAGGAACAATTGGTCGGTAGCGACGCCATCGCGCTCTCGCGCGAGGAAATCGGCAACCGCCTCGCGAAATCCGGCATCGGCAAGCCAATGCGCCGAATGGGTCGGCACCGGTTCATATCCGCGTGCAAGCTTGTGTCCGCCCTGCGCTCCTGCCTCGACGCGCGGCAGGCCAAGCTCGATTGCGATATCGATCGCCTGATAATAACAGAGTTCGAAATGGAGGAAGCGTACGTCCTGTGTGCAGCCCCAGTACCGCCCGTAGAGCGCTTCAGCGCCGATGAAATTGAGCGCGCCGGCAATCGGATTTCCATCATCGAAGGCCAGGATCAGCACGATCTGGTCGCCCATCCGCTCTCCCAAGAGCGTGAAAGCCTCGCGCGTGAGATACGGCGTTCCCCATTTGCGCGCGCCGGTATCCTGATAAAAAATCCAGAACGCGTCCCAATGCTCGGGCCTGATGTCGTCGCCTGACAGACGTTCGATCCGCAGGCCCTCAGTCGCCGCGGCACGTTCCTTGCGCAGGTTCTTGCGCTTACGCGATGCGAGTGCATCCAGAAACCCGTCGAAGCTGGAATAATCCCGATTGATCCAATGGAATTGGATATCGTCCCTGATCAACCAGTCTCCTGCCTCGAACAGCGGCACCTGATCTGGTTCGACGAATGTCGCATGGGCGGAAGAAAGCCCGTTCTGCAGACATACCGCTTCAGCGCCTTTCAGCAGATGCGGCGCAAGGCTTTCGTCCAACAGGAGCAAACGCGGGCCGCTAGCAGGGGTAAACGGCGCGGCAATCTGCAGCTTCGGGTAATAGTTGCGCCCGGCGCGCTGAAGCGCGTCGGCCCAGGAATGGTCGAACACATATTCGCCTTGGCTATGGCCTTTTGCGTAGCTTGGCATCGCAGCCAGCAAATTATCGTCCGCATCCGTGATGACGATCGGGACAGGATCCCAGCCAGTGCCTTCACCGACACTGCCTGAATCTTCCATTGCAGTAAGAAACTCGTGGCTGACGAAGGGATTGCGATGACCGCCCAGCGCATTCCATGCTTCAGCCTCGAACTGTCCTACAGAAGGGGCGAGACGTACGGTCAGCTCTCTGGATACAGGGTCGCTTTCACTCACGGTAAGCCTTCGCCCTCGGCGATGAGGGCATCCACATTCTCGAGCGCTTTCGCACGGCGTTCTTCGGTGCTGATCGTCCAGCTGAGCAATGGGCGGTTTTTGTCACGCCATTCGCTCGCCAGCTTATTGGGAAGATCACGAATATCCACCGCCAGGAAATCGGGAGTGGCCCGTTCTATCGCGCCCTCAGTCCGCCACGCGCTCAACCAGCCGTGATCGAGCGTGTCGGTGCAGACCAATCCGCGTATCCGGTCAGGATCATGCGCTGCGAACCATTCACCGCAGCGCGGATCGAAGCTCATGACAGCGACCGGACCTCCATAGCCCGCCAAAGCGTTCGAAACTGACGCGCAGGCTTCCTCTACGGTGAAATCGGGCATGGATTTGATTTCGATGAGCAGCGGGACACGCTCGCCAATCTGCGCGAGTAAGTCCTCGAGGCTTTCCATTCTGTCGCCGGTTTCGATCAGGCGCATCTGCCGCAGCTCGGCGGCATCGTGGGCGGCGACAAACCCGCTGCCGTCGGTAAGCCGTTCAAGAACCCAGTCGTGAAACACCATCGCGACCTTGTCGCGGCTCAATTGGACATCGCATTCGATGCCCATGCCCGCGCCGATGGCGGCAGCGAATGCGGAGCGGGAATTCTCAATCCTCGTCCCGTGCAACGAGGTATCATGCAGCCCGCGGTGGGCGTATTCCCATTTCGTCAACCAGTCGAAAACGCGCTGCTCGCTCATCCGGCGAGCGCGATTATCGCATCCACTTCGACCGCCGCACCAAGCGGCAATGCCGGCACGCCAACAGCAGCACGAGCATGGCGACCTTTCTCACCGAATACGTCGTACATAAGGTCCGAAGCACCATTCGCGACCTTTGGCTGGTCGGTGAAATCGGGGGTCGAATTGACGAAAGCGCCCAGTTTCACAATGCGCTCCACCTTGTCGAGCGGGATCAGCGCGGCCTTCAATTGAGCAAGGATCATAAGACCGCATGCACGTGCCGCCAACATACCATCTTCAAGGCTGGTGTCATCGCCCAGCCGGCCAGTGACCAACTTTCCATCCACAAATGGTAACTGGCCGGAAATGTGGGCGAATCCGCCCTGCACTACCACCGGAACGTAGCTGGCGACCGGAGCCGCCGGTTCGGGTAGGACTATGCCGAGTTCTTCCAGGCGTGCTTCGATCGTCATGTAGGTTCTCCGTCCAATCGTTCCATCAACCAGGGTAACGCCTCAGCCCATCTGTCGATCCGCGCATCGGCATGACCCGCTTGATGTGCGCATTCGATCGAACCCGCGATCATGGGTTCGCCGCACATGTGGAGGCGTACCACTTCGGGCGTGGTTTCTAGAACCGAGAGATGGTGCTGGGGCAAATCGTCGATAAAGAAAGCGCGGCTCGGCGCGCGCTCTTCGATAATTCTTTGCAACGCCGGACCCTTGGGTCCCTGATTGGTATAGACCGGCGCCTCAATGCCGATTGCCGCGAGCTGTTCCGCCCGCATGTCGCGGCGCTTGTCGACCAGGTTCGTGAGGATCACGACGTCGGCATGTTCATTGAGCGCATTGATCGACTCGACTGCGCCTGCGATGGGCAGCTGGCGGTCCATTTGCGTATCGAAAAAGCCGCCGAGCATCCGCCAAACCTCGTTTGCTTCCAGCAAATCGCCGCTCTTCTGCCAGCGCAGTGCTTCGCCAAAATTCGCGCCGACAAGATTGAAATCGACCCCTTGGCTCTCCTCCAGCCAGTCCTTGAAATGAGAGACCATGTGCAGAAGCACTTCGTCGCAATCGCTGATGATTAGGGGGCGACTCATTGGGAAAGCTCCTGATGGGCGGAGACAAGCTCTTCGGGCGTAACGGCGAGCGCTTCGGCCGCGCGGATCAGGTCGGGTTCGTGGTTGACGAGAAATTCGAGCGGCGCGGCGAGGATTGCGGGATTGCCAAGGCCTGCCCGCAATGCATCGGGATCGAGCCCGGTCAGGCTCAAGAAACGCTCTGCGCGATCGCTGTCTTCAAGAACCCAACCGAGCGCAGCAAGCGCAAGCGTGGACGCCGACATTCCTCCGGTCGTCGCGGTCCTAGCGGAGTTATCATCTGCGTGCGGGATTGTGGCGGCCTCTTGGTCGGGGTAGTTAGCGATGAACAACGGATCGGGGCGTGCAGTGGCAAAGCGAATAATGGTTGTCGAGGACAACGATCTCAACCGGAAATTGTTCTGCGACGTGCTCAAGGCAAATGGTTTCGACGTTGAGCCGGTCGCCGACGGGGAAAGCGTACTGGATACCGCGCGCTCTGTATCGCCCGATCTGATCATAATGGACATTCAACTGCCAGGCATATCGGGTGTGGATCTGATCGAGGCCGCGCAGCGCGACACCACTTTGCGCAAGATCCCGGTGCTCGCCGTGACAGCTTTTGCGGCAAAGGGCGACGAGCAACGGATCCGCTCCGCAGGGGCATCGGGCTATCTTTCCAAACCGGTATCGATCATGCCTTTCATGGCTGCGGTGAAGGAATTGCTCCCGCTCTGAACCGGCAGTCGCTCGACAGACGCCGATCGTTGAGCACCGCTCTGTCGGGTCGTCCAGACGCCCCATCCGCGCGCTCCGCCGAGGGCTTCAAAACTTGACAATCGGCGTCCACAGCCGCTTTGCAACCGTAATTGAACAGGTACATCCAACCCGCCACCCGGCAAGAGAGTAGTTCCGCATTATGACCGAAGCTGAAGTCGACACGCGCATTCGCGCTCTGATCGAGCCTTTCAACAAGAAGGGTGTGGAGATCAAGGACAGCACAACATTCCAGAACGACCTGGAGTTCGACAGCCTGACCGTCATGGATTTCGTCGCCGAAATCGAAGACGAATTCGACATCATCATCAGCATGAACCAGCAGGCCGAAATAGAAAATTACGGCCAGTTGGTGAGCGCCGTGCACAAGCTGCAGGCCAATTCATGAGTGAAGGTATCGCACAGCCGGACCAGCGCGTCGAAAACGAAGGTGGAACGAGAGACCTGTTTTCGAAGTTCGACGACATCATCCATACCCGCGAGACGCTGCTCGCGACCGGGGTCGAGGATCCCTACAATCTGGTAATGGAGAAAGTGCTCTCGCCGACCCGCGCAATTTGCAACGGGCGCGACACTATCCTGCTGGGCACCTACAATTACATGGGCATGACCTTCGACCCGGACGTGCTGGATGCCGGCAAGCAGGCGCTGGCCGATTTCGGGTCTGGAACCACCGGCAGCCGCGTTCTCAATGGCACCTATCAGGGCCACAAGGAATGCGAGGACGCGCTCAAGGAATTTTACAACATGGACAGTGCCATGGTCTTTTCGACCGGGTACCAGGCCAATCTCGGGATCATTTCAACGATTGCGGGCAAAGGCGATTACGTCGTGCTCGACATCGACAGCCACGCCTCGATCTATGATGGCTGTGCGATGGGCAACGCCGAAATCGTGCCATTCCGCCATAACGATATCGAAGCGATGGAAAAGCGCCTGAGGCGCATTCCCGAAGACGCTGGCAAGCTTGTCATCCTGGAAGGCGTCTATTCGATGCTGGGCGACGTCGCACCGCTCAAAGAGATGGTCGCAATCGCCAAGAAATACGGCGCCATGGTACTCGTCGACGAAGCGCACTCGATGGGCTTCATCGGAGAGAATGGTCGCGGCGTATGCGAAGAGCAAGGCGTTATTGACGACGTCGACTTCATCATCGGAACGTTCTCGAAAAGCGTGGGCACGGTCGGCGGTTTCTGCGTGTCCAATCATCCGAAATTCGACATCATGCGGCTGGTATGCAGGCCCTATGTCTTCACCGCCAGCCTCCCGCCAAGCGTTGTTGCGACAGCGGCGACTTCGATCCGCAAGCTCATGCACGGATCCAACAAGCGCGCGCATTTGTGGGAGAATTCGAAGGTCTTGCACAAAGGCCTCGTGGATCTCGGGTTCGAGATCGGTACCGACGAGCCGCAGAGCGCGATCATCGCGGTGATCATGCCCGATCTGCAACGCGGCGCGATGATGTGGGAGGCGCTTTTGAAGGAAGGCCTGTACGTCAATCTGGCTCGGCCCCCGGCAACACCTGCGAACATGACGCTGTTGCGATGCTCCCTATGCGCCGAACATTCGGCGGAAGAGGTCCAGACGATCCTGCAGATGTTCGACCGCGCCGGTAAAGCGGTGGGGATATTAGCGAGCTAGCTCAGCCAAAGACCTCAGCTGCAGCTTTTACTGGAATGCGGAGATAGCGCGCGCCGTCTTGCTCGGATCGCGGCACGCAGCAGTCGCGGTACGGACAGAGAAAAGTGAGACCGGAAACTGCGATATCTGGCGTGCTCAAAGCTCTTCCATGCTCGTAACGCTGTCGCACCGATTGTCCGAGCCCGATTCTTCGCTACCGCCGAACTGGGTGATTGCGATGAAGCCTGCGACCACCAGCACGACGAAGATCGTGGTCACGGTTCCCAGATATTCGTCGATCACGCGTTTGATCGGCGCGCCAAAGACCTGAAACAGAATTCCGACGACCATGAAAATCAACGCCCGCCCCGCGATGGCAGCGCCGAGGAAGGTCAGCAGGTCCATCTCGATGAGACCGGCGGTGATCGTCATCAGCTTGAACGGGATCGGAGTTCCAGCGGCCAGGAACACCGCGGCTGCCCCCTGCTCCCGGATATAGCACGCCGCGACAGGGAAGCTTTCCGTGAGGCCCAGGACGCCCAGCATCCACTCCCCGAGCGTCTCGTAGAGAAAGAAGCCGATCGCATAACCCAGCAGTCCGCCTAGGACCGACGCGACCGTGGCGATTGTCGCGAACCGGAGGGCCTTTTTTGGCTCGGCGAGGCACATCAGGCCAAGCAGCGGATGGGGCGGGATCGGGAAGAAGCTGGATTCAATGAAGCAAAAGAAAGCAAGCCAATACGGTGCCTGCCGGTGCGCCGCCTTTGCCATTGTCCAATTGTAAAGCGCGTGCAGCCAAGCCAATATCATGCGGCCTTTATCTGAGGTTTGCGTGCTGGCTTAAGCGACCGCCCCACCCCGCGCAAGCCGCAATTCATGAACCTATTTGGTTTTTTTGATTGACATCGTAACGCTCTTTGGTTAGAAGAGGGCATAGTCGAAAAATAGCGATTCGCCACCGGGCAGCCATCGGAAACGATGTGCTGCCTTT
This sequence comes from Erythrobacter ani, assembly GCF_019204025.1. Classification (GTDB taxonomy): domain Bacteria; phylum Pseudomonadota; class Alphaproteobacteria; order Sphingomonadales; family Sphingomonadaceae; genus Erythrobacter; species Erythrobacter ani. The sequence goes on along the minus strand of NZ_JAGSPB010000001.1, from coordinate 1,309,673 downwards.
TTTGATTGCGACGGGAGATCTCGATCATGACTGCTCGCGGCCGGCAAATATCCGGACACAGGGAAGGTCCGCATTGGCGCAAAGCGTTTCTTGCCAATCTCGCGGAAAGTTCAAATGTTTCTGAATCCGCTCGAAAGGCCAGGGCCGGTATCAGCGCAGTTTACAAACTGCGGCGCAACGACCCGGAGTTCGCGCGCGACTGGCTCGCCGCCTTGTGGGAGGGCTATGTCCATCTCGAAATGGAAGTTCTGCGGCGGCTGCGCGAAGGCGACCAGCAAACGCCTGCAGCAGACAAATACGATTTTGCCAACGCAATACGCCTGCTCAATGCGCACCGCGACAACGCGGCTCGAGCGCAAGCCGAACAGCGCAATGTAAGCGCAGCAGAAGTGCGTGCATCGATCGATCGCAAAGTCGAAGATATTCGCATGAGAGTGCGACAGGAGGCTCAGCGCGGGAAATCCGGATCGTGAAGGAGAAGCTCGATTGGCTCGCCGACGCGCCCCTCGAAGAGCATGCGCGGCTGGCCCGATCGCTGAATGAGGATGAGCGTGCGGAGTTCGAATTTCATTGGAGGTTTTTCGCCCGCGAGGCGCAGCTGCCGCCCGAAGGCGTGTGGCGCGTCTGGCTCATCATGGCTGGGCGCGGTTTCGGCAAGACGCGGGCAGGCGCCGAATGGGTTCGCATGGTCGCGGAAAGCAATCCGGCTGCCCGGATCGCGCTCGTTTCCGCCTCTCTTGCCGAGGCGCGCGCTGTTATGGTCGAAGGAGAAAGCGGAATTCTGGCATGCTCACCGCCGGACCGAAGGCCGGTGTTCGAAGCGTCCCTGCGACGCATCACATTCCCCAACGGTGCGCGCGCGCAGTTGTTCTCTGCCGCTGAACCCGAGACTCTTCGCGGTCCCCAGCACAGTCACGCTTGCCGGACAGGCCCAGAAAGAGTTCTTCCTGAATCAATCGATGGCCTTGATCGATTGTGCGACGCAAATGGTTGTCGAAGCGGCAATCAATGTGCCGCCTGCTGAACCTATCGACGGGCAGTGTTTCCTCATAACCGCCTCACCAGACGGGGAGTGGGCAGGAAAAGCGGATCGGATCGCGATCTGGATCTCTGGTGGATGGCATTACGTCGTGCCATTTGATGGAATGGCAATCTTTGATCGAAGCGCAAATAGTTCCGTTTTCTACAACTCAAATTGGGCCTACGCCTTACTCCCAGCGCTACCTTTCGGCGGGAATACGATTGATGCCGAGGCCCGCGAAGCTATCGCTGGGTTAATTCAAGCGCTTCGAATAGCAGGAGTTTTTCCGAATCCCGAGTAACGATTCGGGATAAGGGGCCTGAAGAGAGGCCTTTTGACTTAGCTTATACCCCCTTTTTTTGCGCTATACGCAAGATAGCGGCATTCTTGCAACACTTTAGGATGATTGATCGCTTGCCACTTTTTTGTCGAGAAGTTAGAGACCCGGTGTGCCTCAATCCGATAAAAAGGGGATTATTAAAATGCGGAAACTCGTCATTGGTTTGGCGATGGCTTCGACAGCGCTCACTGCACCTGCCACGGCTCGCGAGGGCCAGTGGTACATCCAGGGTGACGGTGGCGCAATGCTCGTCGAAGACATTGAGTTTGATGTAGACGGTGCGCCGGATGACGCCCGAGCTGACTACGATGTTGGTTATGATTTCGGCGCGTTGGTCGGCTACGATTTCGGTGTCTTCCGTCTTGAGGCGGAAGCAAGTTATCGTGCAGCTGATCTCGATGAGATCGAAATTGGCGGTTCCGGCCTTCAGGCTGGCCCAATCGGCATTCCGGGAGGCGGCGTTCCTACGAACCTTCTCGCCCCGGCGACTGGCGATTTTGATGCGCTCAGCTTTATGCTGAACGGGCTGTTTGACTTTGGCCCAGATGATGGCGTCCAAGGTTTTGTTGGCGGTGGTATCGGTATCGCGCGGGTCGATTTCGACGCCACGCTCGATGCGGCTGGTCCCGGAGCGTTCGACGACTCAGACACGGGTCTCGCTTGGCAAGCACTTGCTGGCATCCGCGCTCCGATCAGTGACAACTGGGACATTGGTCTAAAGTATCGTTATTTCAATGCGACCAATGTCGACATCATCGACACTCGTGGTCTGGCGCTCGAAACCGATGTGAGTACTCACTCGCTGTTGGGTTCGATCACTTACAACTTCGGTGGCGAGGCTCCGCCTCCACCACCACCTCCGCCACCACCACCTCCGCCTCCTCCGCCACCACCTCCGCCACCGCCGCCGCCACCGCCGCCGCCGTGCAACACGGGTCCATACATCGTCTTCTTCGATTTCGATGAATCGGCAATCACGGCTGAAGCTGCGACTATTCTGAACAATGCTGTCACCGCTTATGCGAATTGCGGTACTGCGAATGTTATGCTTGCCGGTCACACCGACCGTTCGGGTAGCGTGACCTACAACATGGGTCTGGCAGAGCGTCGCAACTCCTCGGTGCGGGATTACCTCACCGGTCGCGGAATTCCTGACGGACGCATCAGCAGCGAAGCGTTTGGCGAATCTCAGCCGCGTGTTCCGACAGCAGACGGTGTGCGCGAACTGCAAAACCGCCGCGTTGAAGTGACTTACGGTCCGGGCTCCGGTATGTAAGTTTGAGCTTCACGCTCTTGCTAAAAGAGAAGGGGGCCGGAGCGATCCGGCCCCCTTTTTTTTGGCGCGACACATTGGTGCTTGGAGAGACGATCATGCGAACCTACAACAAAGCGGCTGGAACACTGGGCTTGGCGCTCTTTTTGGCGAGTTGCTCCTACACTTCGGGCGATACCGGTACGGGACTTTATGCCTCCGATCAGAAGATCGCGGCAGCCGAGCTCACCGATCGACAAAATGATCCAGTCGGCAGGGTCATACTTGTTCGGAGCGAAGACGCCCTTTCGCTCAAGCTAGAACTTGGCGGCCTAGAACCCGGTGTGAAGGCGTTTCATCTGCATACGACCGCTGATTGCTCGGCTCCTGACTTCACCTCGGCCGGCGGACATCTTAACCCGGACGGCAACACCCACGGAAGTTTGAGCGAAGGTGGAAAGCATCTGGGCGACTTACCCAACATTACTGTCGGAGAAGATGGAACCGTCGACGAAACGTTTGCGCTAAGCGGTACTGCGGCAGACGTTTTGGCAGCCATCTTCGATGCCGATGGGACTGCGGTCATGATCCACCAAGGGCCAGATGACTATGTGTCTGACCCAGCGGGGGCCGCAGGCCCCAGGATAGCCTGCGGTGAGCTGGTCTTGAATTCCGACTAGCTCGCGGCTTGCATTCGACCGGGTTCGCCAGCGGCCACCGCACGCTCGACGACAGTTGCGTTCGCTTTGGGAACCAGACGAAGTGCGCTCATCAGCAACACCATCCCGATCGGGGTGATCCACAAGGTGGATAATACACCAGCGCTGAGATCACCGTCGTTCTGAGCTGACACGTACCCTGCCATGTACGGCCCAAGGGCCAAGCCGACCAATGTCGTGGCAAGGAAGAAAGTCGCAGTCGCGGTCCCTCGCATTCGCGGTAGCACGAGCGCCTGACTGCTTGCTGCTGCAGCCCCTAAAGCGGAAGCGGCAAGCGCGCCAACCACGACATTAAGGGCCAAGAATAACGGCCAGATATCAGTGGTGTACTGAATAATGGCAAAGGGGATCGGGCTCAGCAGTCCGAACAGCACCACCCAGATGCGCCCGCCGGACGTTCGCGTGTACAGGTAGTCGGCCATCCGTCCGCCAAGAATAACCCCCAAGAAACCGCCGGCGGCACCTCCCCCGCCAAGCCAGAACCCAAGTTCGGCTTTCGACACGTCGAAGACACGCTCGGCATAGGGCGCTCCCCAATACGATGCGGAGTACGCCATGAAGGCCACCGTGCCGTATCCGAGGATCGTGCACAGAAATGCTGGGGATCCCCAAGTCAGCATGAAGGTTGGATAGTCGCGCTGGCGAAGTGCGCTCGCCCAGCAGAATACGGAATAATAGCCGATTGCGAGGAGCAGCCACTGATCAGTGATCGCCGGCAATGCGAGGCCAAGCACGCTTCCCAGCGCTGCCCAGATGATGCCCTCGCCCGATTGAAGGAGCGAAGTCACGACGTGAGCGGCCGCCAGCGCGCCTAAGAAAACTGCCACGTTGATCGCCAAGGCACCGGCTCCGCGTGCTGCCGCTCCGACGAATGTAAAAGGCGGAATGACGGTATACAGCTCCCGCATGAAACCGCGGAACGGGTGCGGGTCCTCCGGTGTGGGTAGGCCGTCGATAGCTCCGCGGACTGGTTCACGTAGGGTGACCACCCACATCGCCAACAGCAGCCCAGGAACGCCGACCGCAATGAATGCCGCCTGCCATCCAGCCAAACCGAAATATGGGTCGCCATCGGGGAACGCCTTGTTCCAGTTGTCGACGATCACGCCGCCAATCGCCAGCGAAACCCCGCCGCCGATGTACAAACCGGACGAGTAGATCGCGAGCGCGGTGGCACGCAACCGGGCGGGAAACCAATCGGAAATGAGCGAGTAAGCCGAGGGGCTGGCCGTCGCTTCGCCAACACCGACACCGATCCGAGCAACCGTAAGCGTAGCAGCATCGCGCGCAAACCCTGACACCGCTGTCATGGCAGACCAGAGTGTCAACCCAATCGTCATCAGCCGGACACGCTTCCAACTGTCAGCCAGTTTTCCGAGAGGGATGCCGAACAGCGCATAGAAAATCGCAAAAGCAGTGCCGTAGAGAAATCCCAAATAGGCATCGTCGACGCCCAGGTCTGCCTTGATATCATTGGCGAGGATCGACAGGATCTGTCGGTCAATAAAGTTCAGGACATAAATGAGAACCAGAACGCTAAGCGCGTACCAACTGTAGGGCGGGACCGGCTGGTCTTCATGGCCAGCCTGGTCATTAGTGTCATCGCTCAAAGATCGATCCCCCACAAGGCCCACTAAGTTAGATTGCGATGCGTCGCCGTGGCCGTGCTAAGCTGCATATACCGTGCTATCGGTTATTCCGGCTTCGGCAAATCCCTTTTTACGTAAACGGCATGAATCACACAGACCGCAAGCGATATCTCCCGTCCCCGGGTCGTAACACGACCAACTCCAAGCAGGGTCGAGACCCAGCCGGTCGCATTCTCTAGCGATATCGGCTTTCGTCATGTGCTGCAGGGGCGTGTGCACCGTGAAGGGGCTGCCTTCGACACCTGCTCTCGTGCCCAGTCTCGCGGTCTCTGCGTAACTCGCGATGAACTCCGGTCGGCAATCGGGGTATCCCGAATAATCCAGCGCATTCACTCCGATAAAGACATCGGATGAGCCAGCTGCCTCGGCGCATGCTGTCGTCAGAGCCAGGAATACGAGGTTGCGTGCAGGGACATATGTTACGGGGATCGTCTCGCCCACACCTGACTTTGGAACCGCGATCGCGTCTGTCAGGGCAGATCCACCAAAGGCGCGCAAATCAAGCGCAATCTCGATATGATCAGCAAGGCTCAGCTTGTCAGCTATCCGTTTCGCAGACGCCAGTTCAAGACGATGCCGCTGGCCATAGTCAACCGATAGCGCACGCACGGCGAAACCTTGCTCCTTCGCAATCGCTGTAGTGACCATGGAGTCGAGGCCACCTGACAGCAGGACGATGGCCGTTTTGCTTGCCGCTTTATTCGAACTCGTATGGGTCATCGGGCGACGCATACCCTCAACGCGGGGATACGCAATCCCTGCGCGGTCGAGGAGCTTTAACAGGTACCTGTTCGGCGCGCCTCACCTGCAATGTGGAACGGCAAACCAGATGAGATGCCCTGGCTTTCGATCTGAACCAGCGAGTCCGTTTCGCGCCGGACATAGGTGCGCCCATACCCATTGCCCGGACATGTATATTGCACAGTGACCTTGAAAGCCGCATCTTCAACCACAAACCGACTGCAGCCCCGCTCGCTATGGCGCAGCTGGATCAATTCCTGCCCCGTCCGCACACACACTTTGCTATCCACCGAGCCGTCGCGATGCTTCACGGTCCACTCGCCCTTCGTCAGATTGCCAAGCATTGACAGGCCTTCTGACTGAGCAAGAGCTGGAATGGCGATCGCGAGAATGGCCACAGCGAAAGCCGCGGCGACACCAATCTTGCGGTTCGAAATACTGTACTTCATGGCATTATCATCGCCTGTTTGAGAGAAATCGCGCACACAATATCCGTTTTACGCGATGAGTCGTTGCTGAACAGCGACAAGCCGCTATATCTCGAGCTCGAATTCGCGGGCACAGAACGCGCAGTCCACAATCACCTTTCCATCGCCGTTGCGCATTTCAGCCCGTTCACCCTCCGGGAAACGGGCGATAACGGTCTCGTAATATTCCGGGCTGCAACGGCATCCGCGGGAAAGCGTGGGACCTGGCTGAATTCGCACCTCCTCCTCTTCATGAAACAAACGCCAGGCGATAGCTTCCATCGACAAATCGGGGTCAACCAATTCGTCATGCGTAATCGAGGAGCCGAGCGTTTGTACATGTTCCCAATCGGGATGATCGAGCCGCACATGCAACCGTTCTCGTCCCTCTTCGCCATCGGCGAGGTGCTGGATGAGCAGACCGGACGCGACGCGCCCTCCTGCCCCAGCGCGGCTAGCTACGCGGATCATCGTCGGAATCTGCTCCGATTGGCTGAAATACAGCTCACACGCTTCAGCCAAGCTATCACCCTCCAGCGGGACGATCCCCTGATAGCGCTCACCACCACCAGTTTCGAAGGTGATCGCGAGATATCCCTGAGCGAAGAGCGCGGATAGCGACGGATTGGCGCCAAGCGCCTCGAGTCGCGCAGCATCGAAATCGACGTATCCCCGAATGGCGCCCGCGCGGTAATCGCACACGAGAAGCGTGACCACGCCGCCTTGTGTTTGCGCCTGCATCGTGAGCTGCGCCTCCTCACCCTTGAGCAAGCCGCCCATGAGTGCGCTTAGTACAAGAGCTTCGCTCAAGAGGTGGGTAATCGGTGCCGGATAGTCGTGCGCGGAAAGCACCTCGTTCACCACGTCATCGAGGCGAACAATACGGGCGCGAGCGTTGCGCGCAGGCAGCGTGAAGCCGAGCAGTTTATCGGCGAATGTTTCGGCCTGATTTTCCATAGCGAGCAATATGGTAGCTCGGCTGGCCGCCGTTAACCCCGGCAGACGCAAAACATTAATTAGCGAAGCATTCCGAAAGCCCATAACAGCACTGACTTTTGGGCATGAATGCGATTTTCCGCCTCGTCGAAAACGACTGAATGCGGCCCTTCGAACACTTCTTTGCTGACTTCTTCACCGACATGCGCGGGCAGACAGTGAAGGAATACTGCGTCGCCCTTGGCCTCGGTCATGATCCTGGCGTTGATCTGGTAAGGCTCCATCGCTGCGCGCTTCTCGGCTGCGTCGGCCTGGCCCATCGAGATCCACGTGTCCGTGACCAGCACATCGGCATCGCGCGCCGCCGCGCGGACATCCTGCGTAAGCATCACGGAGCAGCCTGCACTGCGCGCCATGTCGACAAATTCCGGCTCGGGCTCGAACCCTTCAGGCGTTGCGATGCGGAGATTGAACTTCATCAGGCTCGCCGCTTCGAGAAACGAATGCAGTACGTTGTTGCCATCGCCAAACCACGCTACTTCCAGTCCGGGAAGCGCCTTGCCGTGTTCGATCACGGTCAGAAGGTCCGCGACGATCTGGCACGGATGCGAACGATCAGTCAGGCCGTTGATGACCGGGACGCTAGCATGGCGCGCCATTTCCTCGATCTTCGCGTGATCGTCGGTCCGGAGCATGATCGCATCCACCATCCGGCTGAGCACGCGCGCCGTGTCGGCGATACTTTCTCCGCGACCGAGCTGGCTCGACCCCGCGTCGAGAATGAGGACCGTGCCGCCAAGCTGACGCATGGCGATCTCAAAGCTTACCCGCGTACGCGTGGAATTCTTCTCGAATACCAGCGCAAGCACCCGCCCAGCCAGCGGGGCATCGGCGTCGGCCTTGCCCTTTGGCCAGCTTTGGCGCGCCCCCTTGCGATCGATCGCATCGCCAATCATTGCGGCAATCGCATCGGCCCCGGCGTCGCCAAGGTCGAGAAGATGCTGAAACGTATCGGTGCCGGACATCAGGCTGCTTCAGACGTCTTAAAGCTTGCAGCGCCAGCAGAGAGTTTTTCGAAGAACTCGTCGATTTCCTCATCACCGATCACGAGCGGCGGGATGACCCTCAATGTCTGGTCACCGGCGGCCACTGTCAGCAGTTGGTGGTTGTCGCGCAGGTGCACGAAGAATGGGCGGCTTTCGACTTTCATCTTGATGCCGAGCATCAATCCCTTGCCGCGGACGAGCTCGAAGAGTTCCGGATAGTTCCCGATAAACTGTTCGAGCCGGGTGCGGATGCGGTCACCTTTCTCCCGCACCGATGCCAGGAACTCCTCATTCGCCACTGCATCCATGACCGCGCTTCCCGCCGCCATGGCGAGTGGGTTGCCGCCATATGTCGAACCGTGGGTCCCGAAGGTCATGCCGCGCGCGGCTTTCTCGGTCGCAAGGCATGCGCCGAGCGGGAAGCCCCCGCCAAGCCCTTTTGCGGTCGCGACGATATCCGGCGTGATCCCATATTGCTCATATGCGTAGAGCGTCCCGGTCCGCGCGACGCCACACTGCACTTCATCCAGCGCAAGCATCAGGTCGTGCTCATCGGCAAGCGCGCGCAGCCCTTGCATGAATTCGTCCGATGCAGGCCGGATACCTCCCTCGCCCTGGATGGGTTCGACCAGAAAGCCTGCCGTTTGGGGGCCGATCAGGGCCTTTGCCGCATCGAGGTCGTCGAATTCTGCGTATTTGAACCCAGCGAGCAGCGGGGAAAAGCCGTGGTGCATCTTTGTCTGGTTCGACGCGCTGATAGTCGCCATGGTCCGACCGTGAAAAGCATTGGCGAATGTGATGATCTCGAAACGGTCGGCGTCGCCTTCATCGCCAGCGTTTTGGTGATACGACCGAACGCACTTGATCGCCGTTTCCACTGCCTCTGCGCCCGAATTCGTGAAGAAGACGGTATCTGCGAATGTGTTGTCGACCAGCTGCTGCGCGAGCTTTTCGCCTTGCGGACTACCGTACAGGTTGGAAACGTGCATCAGCGTCGCCGCTTGCTTCTGGATCGCTTCGATCAGGCCAGGGTGCGAATGACCGAGCAGGTTCACTGCGATGCCGCTCGCAAAATCCAGATAGCGCGTGCCGTCCTCATCGATCAGATGGCAGTGTTCGCCGCGGACAGGCCGAACACCGCACCGGGGATATACGGGCATCAGCGGAGTAATCGACATAATCGGAATCCTAGCTTGGGAATCGAGTGTAAAAGCAAATGGCGGCTCATCAATGAGCCGCCATTCATATTGAGATAGGGCCGCTCGCTTGGTTGGTCAAACGGCCGAACAGGTTTTGGAAGCTACTCCTGAACCGGCACGAGGTTGACCGCAGAATACTTTCCGCGTCGGTCAACTTCGAGATCGAATTCGAAGCGTTCGCCTTCGTTGATTGCACTCAGGCCGGAACGTTCGACAGCGCTGATATGCACAAATGCGTCAGGCTGGCCGTCGTCACGAACCAGGAAACCGAAACCCTTCATCGAGTTGAAGAACTTCACGGTGCCGGTGGCCTTGTCGCCTGTAAGCTCACGCTTTGGCGGACCATCGTTTTTCTCGACAGCGATGACATCGCCAACGACCTGAAGGTCCTGCGCTGAAATTTTCCCGCCGCGATCGACGAGATTGAATTCGAGTTCCTGGCCTTCGGCCAATCCTTCGAGCCCGGCGCGTTCAACCGCACTGATATGTACGAAAACGTCTTCTCCGCCGGTTTCCTGCTGGATGAAGCCGAAACCCTTCTGGCCGTTGAAGAACTTTACGGTGCCTTTGCCTGTACCGACAACCTGTGCGGGCATGCGGTTGAAGCCGCCGCCACCGGCACCGCCACTGCCGCCACGATCGCCACCGCCGCGCGGACCACCGCCGCCACGAGGGCCTCCGCCACCGCCGCCGAAACGGTCATTGCCGCCGCGATCACCACCTCCGCCGCCAAACCTGTCGTTTCCGCCGCGGTCATTACCGTAGTCGCTGGGCGGGGGAAATCCGTCCATGCCGCCGCCAAAAGGATCAAAACTGTCCTCGCCGAAACCGTCGCGCTTATCCCGGCCGCGCCGACGTCCCCTATCGTAACCCATAACTCTCTACGTACCTTGTCACACTGCCCACCTCCAATGCGTCGGTATCGGGGCAGCGGTCCGTACCGAACGCAAGCGAAACTTCGACGGATCGAATATCGCTCTCTGTCGCGGGTCATAGCGCACAAAGAACCGCTTTGCGAATGATTTAACCCGCAACCGGTCTATCGCGAATATTTATGACAAATTCGCACCGCTAAGCTGCGTAGATCGCGTTTCTCCGGTCTATATCGGCGCTTTTGCTAGCAACCACCACGATTGGACACAAACGCTAACCGCTGTAAAACAGACAGCCATTTCAAGGATGAAAGCACCGTGAGCGAATTTCGACAATTGACCGATTCGGTGCTCGCCAGCCCGCAGATCGAAGTGAGCGACGTTGACGCAGCGAAAGACGCAGGCGTCACGCTTATCGTCAATAATCGTCCGGACGGTGAAGATCCTTCGGCACCGCAGAGCGACGAAATCGAAAATGCCGCGCGCAAGGCTGGCCTTGAATACATAGCCATTCCTATCGGGCATTCCGGCTTCAGCGAACCGCAGATCGATCAGATGATCGACGCGCTGTCTACGAGCGATGGAAAGGTGCTCGCTTATTGCCGCTCAGGGACACGGTCGACCCTGCTATGGGCTCTCGCGCAAGCGAAATCGGGCGGCGACCCGGAGGACATTTCCCAATCGGCGATGGCGGCAGGCTACGACGTGTCGCCTATCCGCCCTATGATTGACATGCTCGCCGCCCGCTGATCGTCATTTGCGATAGTCAAGCGGTGGGTCGCGATCACCCAAAAGCGAACGATACTCGTAATCTTCGCCCCGGGCGGCTTCGAACTCGGTCCGCGCGGCATTGCGCAGCTCAGGATTGGTGAACAGTTCGACCGCCATCAACGACATGGCCTTTGCCGCTTTCTGAGCACCCTTAAACCCGATCGAGTGGCCGCTCGCGGCGACAGCCTGCCAGCTATGCGCGCTGGTGCCCGGCACCCATGTCGCAGTCCGCAGCCCGACGGTCGGCGTAGCCCACGAGACATCGCCCACATCGGTCGAACCATAGCCAAGCTTCATTTCGTAAGGCTGGATCTCGCCGGCCTCGGATAGCGGTTCTGCCGCATCGCCCAGCGATGCCTGCAATTGCTCGGCCCATTCAAGCTCTTCGTCCGAATATTCGATCCCGCCAACGCTGCGTAGTTTGGCGTCCATCATTTTCGCGAGGGTTTCGTTCACCAGCAGCGGGTTGTTGCCGTGGATCACCTCCCAATCAACCTCGGTCCCCGTGCCCATTGCCGCGCCGCGCGCCGCCTGTTCTAGCCTGGTCCAGATCTCCTCGACACCGTCAGGATCGGGGTGGCGGACGTAATAGAACACTTCGGCAAAATCCGGCACGACATTGGGCGCGTTACCGCCGCTGGTGATGACGTAATGCATTCGGGCATCCTGCGGCATGTGTTCGTGCAGCATGTTCGCCATCATGTTCATCGCCTCGGCACCGTCGAGCGCGGACCGCCCGCGCTCCGGCGCGCCTGCGGCGTGGGCCGAAATCCCGATGAAGCGGAATTTTGCAGAGCGATTGGCGAGGCTGGTCCGCGCGGCGGCGCTGTTTTCATCGTCTGGGTGCCAATGGATCGCGATATCGACATCGTCGAACATACCTTCGCGGGTCATGTAGACCTTGCCCGATCCGCCCTCTTCGGCGGGCGTTCCATACAGCCGGATCCGGCCGGGCGTACCGGTTTCCTCGAGCCATTTTTTCACGGCGATCGCCGCCGTGAGGGACCCCGCGCCAAACAGGTTGTGACCGCAGGCGTGGCCTGCATGCTTTTCGGCGATCTGATCGCGAATCGCCGCTGCAGACTGGTTTATGCCGGGCAGCGCGTCCATCTCGGCTAGGATCGCGATCACCGGTCCACCTTCCCCCCACTCCGCGACAAAGGCTGTCGGGATTTCGGAGATACCGCTCTTGATCTTGAAACCCTCTGCCGAGAGTTCACCCTGCAACAGATCGGTAGAGCGCGTTTCGAGATAACCGAGCTCTGCATAATCCCAAAGCTGCTTGGCGACCCGAGCGGTCCGGTCGGCATCGGCCGTGACCAAAGCGACCGGATCGACTCCCGACTGAGCGTGGTTGTCTGCGGCAAGCGGTGCGGACCCAAATGCCAGCGCGGCAAATGCGGTGGCGGCGAGCGGTGTTGTCGGCAATTTCATCATATTCTCCCTGCACCCCCTGCTTGCCGCAAAGCGAGCCACATGCCAATCCGTCTTGGCATGGAAATTCATCCTCAGATCCTGATTTTTGCCGTGTCGCTCGCCGCGATAGTCGCTTTAAGCGGGCTCGCGCTGCTCCTGCGACTGGGCGGGACTGCGCAGCTCACTTCCGAGCCGGACGCCATTAAAGCCGCAGGCGAAGTTCACGACGGTTATCAGGCGGTCGAAGCCGCAGTCAGCGCAGACGGAGCGGCCGCGATCTTGAATGATGCCAGCGGGCAAATCATGCTGATCAAGCGCCATGGCGACCGGTTTGCCGGGAGGTTGCTGCAATCGAATGCCCGCGCCCAGGCAAATGGCGACCTCTTGTCCGTCGATACAGGAGAAAAGCGTTTCGGCCGCGTCCAAATTCAGCACACTGACGCGGCATCTTGGGCTGAGGCGGTCAATCGGTTAAAAGAACGCCGCAATGCCTGAATTTTCACCTACCGAATATGCTGTGCCCCTGTTTGTCGTGGCCGTTCTGGCCGAGATGATCTGGGCGAAATTTCGTGCTCCTGAATCCTACGAGCCCAAGGATACCTTGGTGAGCCTGGCATTCGGCCTTGGTTCGACTGTGGCAGGTGCGTTGCTCGGCGGATTTGCGCTATTCGTTTTCATCGCAGCCTATGAACATCGCGTCTTCGACTTTGGCGAGCAATGGTGGTCCGTGTGGTGGGCATGGCCGCTATGCTTCGTACTCGACGACCTAAAATACTATTGGGTTCACCGCGCAGGGCATCGCATTCGCTGGATGTGGGCTAGCCATGTGAACCATCATTCGAGCCAGCATTACAATCTCTCGACTGCGCTGCGGCAAAGTTGGACCGGGGCATTCACCTTCGGCCTGATGTTCGCCCTGCCTCTTATCCTGCTCGGATTTCATCCGGTCATGATCGCGATTTGTGGCGGCTTCAATCTCATCTACCAGTTCTGGATTCACACCGAAGCGATTGGCCGAATGCCGCGCTGGTTCGAGGCGGTCATGAATACCCCAAGCCACCACCGGGTCCACCACGCCACCAATCCGCGTTATCTCGATCGCAATTATGCCGGTGTCTTCATCATATGGGACAAGATGTTCGGCACATTCGAGCCCGAGCGCGAGGATGAACAGATCCGCTATGGCATCATCAAGCAGCTCGGCAGCTTCAATCTTTTATGGGCGGTGTTCCATGAATGGATAGGTATGTTGTCCGATATCTGGCGCGCGCCTTGGAAGCACAAGCTGTCCTACTTGCTGCGCGAACCTGGCTGGAGCCATGACGGCAGCCGCGACACTTCCGACATGATCCGGGACCGCTGGCGCTCGCGCGTCGCTGAACAACCGCCGACAAAACCGGTTGCTGCGCGAAACCCGATTGAAAGGCCAGGCGAAGCGGCTTAGTCGTGTCTCTCAAGAGGAGAGAGCATGGAAAGCTTCGATTATATCGTAATTGGCGGTGGTAGCGGCGGTAGCGCAGCCGCAGGACGTCTGGCCGTCGATGGCACACGCCGTGTGTGCCTGATCGAGGCTGGCGGCCGCAACAACGATGTCTTTATCAAGACGCCGGGCTTCATGCCCTTCATACGAAATTCCTCCAATTACAAATACGACACCGTGGCGCAGAAAGGCCTGAATGGGCGCATAGGTTATCAGCCACGCGGCAAGGGCCTGGGCGGATCGTCGGCCATTAATGCGATGGTCTATATTCGCGGCAACAAATGGGATTACGATAACTGGGCCGCGATGGGCTGCACCGGCTGGTCATACGATGACGTGCTCCCCTATTTCCGGAAAGCCGAAGCGAATGAACGCGGTGCCGACGATTATCACGGTGAAGGCGGCCCGCTCTTCGTGTCCGACCAGGTCGATCCCAACCCGACGAGCCATGCCTTTGTCGAAAGTGCCGCGGCGCTGCAGTTGCGGACCAATGACGATTTCAATGGCGAACGGCAGGAGGGCTTCGGTCTTTACCAGGTGACCCAGCGCAAGGGCGAGCGCTGGTCTGCCTCACGCGCCTATGTCGAACCGATCCGCGAGCAGGGCAATTTTTCGATTCGCACGAAGACCCTCGTCGAAAAATTGGTGATCGAGGGTGGACGCGTGACTGGTGTACGCGTGCGGCGGGGCAAGCGCAGCGAGATGATTTACGCACGCCGGGGCGTCGTTCTTTCCGCAGGCGCATTCAACTCTCCGCAGATAATGATGCTGTCAGGTATAGGACCCGCCCAGCACCTCAAGGAAAACGGGATCGATGTCGTGATCGACAAGCCTGCGGTCGGATCCGACCTGCAGGACCACATCGATTACGTTTCTGGCTGGGCGACGGAATCGGACGTTCCGATTGGCGGCACGTTGAAAGGGACGCTCAAAATGGCAGGGGCGATCATCCAGCACCGCCGTAGCCGAACCGGAGCGATGACCACACCCTATGCCGAGGCTGGTGGGTTCTGGACCGTGATGGACGATGCCCCGGCCCCTGATGTGCAGTGGCATTTCGTGCCTGCTGTACTCGAAGATCACGGACGCGAAAACGTGAAGGGGTATGGCTTTTCACTTCACGCCTGCGTCCTGCGCCCGGAAAGCCGGGGCACTGTTCGATTGGGATCGGGCGATGCGGAGGCTCCTCCGGTGATTGACCCCAATTTCCTCGATGATGATCGCGATATCGCAGTGCTTCGCGCTGGCGTACGCCTCTCGCACCGCATAGCCGATGCTCCGCCGCTCCAGGCCTATGGCCCCACCGATCGCCATCCCGTCGATCTCAATGACGACGCGGCATTGGACAATCTGATCCGCGAACGTGCCGATACAGTTTACCACCCAGTCGGTACGTGCCGCATGGGCGCCGATGCGGACGCGGTGGTTGCTCCGACCTTGAAAGTGAACGGCGTGGACGGTCTATGGATCGCCGATGCGAGCATCATGCCCAAGATCGTGAGCGGCAACACCAATGCCCCGAGCATCATGATTGGCGAGCGCTGCGCCGACTTCATCATGGCCGCAGAAAAGGTCACGGCGTAAGTCCACGCGGGCAGAAAAGCCGCGAGCCTGTCCGGTACGCGGCAATACGACCCCGCGTTTAGCGAGCGCGCGCCCGCAGTCACTGGCCTCCGAAGCGACAAAAAAAGGCCGAAGCGGTCATGCCGCTCCGGCCATCGTCAGTTTGTTCGTTCGCAGGAGGAACGCGTTGAGGCGGGGAAAGAGGGAGAGGAGAGAGTTCTTCCCCCGCCAAGGTCGTGATGCTCAGGTTGTCCGAGCGAATTCGGGATAGGCTTCGACGCCAATTTCTGCGTGGTCGAGCCCGCCAATCTCGGCTTCTTCCGACGGGCGAACCCCGATGGTCAGCTTGAGGGCGTACCAGACGACTGCGGATGCCAGACTGACCCAGACAGCAGTCAGTGCAACGCCCACAAACTGGCCGCCATAGGTCGCATCGCTGTTTGTCAGCGGAACGATCATCGTGCCCCAGATACCTGCGAACAGGTGAACCGGGATGGCACCGACGACATCGTCGATCTTGAACTTGTCGAGCATCGGGACAGCGAAGACCACGATGGCCCCACCGATGCCGCCAATCAGGATCGACTGGCCAACGGACGGTGCGAGCGGCTCGGCGGTGATCGACACGAGGCCAGCCAGTGCGCCGTTCAGCGCCATGGTAACATCGGCTTTCTTGTACAGGATCTGCGTCAGGATAATCGCGACCACCACTCCGCCGGCTGCGGCCATATTGGTGTTCACGAAGATCTTCGACACATCCGAAACATCGCCGACAGTGCCCATCGCGAGCTGCGACGCGCCGTTAAATCCGAACCAGCCGAGCCAGAGGATGAAGGTGCCGAGTGTCGCAAGCGGAATGTTGGCGCCAGGGAACACGTTCACCTTGCCATCCGCACCGTAGCGGCCGGCGCGCGATCCGATGATGATCGCGCCCATGAGAGCCGCCCAGCCGCCGGTCGAGTGGACGAGAGTGGACCCAGCAAAGTCGCTGAAGCCGTGCACGCTGTCGAGATAGCCAGCGCCCCATTCCCAGCTGACGACAACCGGATAGATGATACCGGTAAGGACAGTAACGAAGATGAAGAACGGAACAATCTTCACGCGCTCGGCAACGGTGCCCGAAACGATCGAGGCGGTGGTTGCGCAGAACACCATCTGGAAGAACCAGTCAGACGCAACCGAATAGCCGGTATCGAGGTCAGCCTCACCGACGCCCTGCATCGCATAAGGAAAGCCCGCAATGCCAAACAGGCCCAGCGAACCTTCTGCAAATCCAGGGTATGCGATCGAGTAACCGATCACCCAGAACATCAGGCCCGCAATCGAATAGAGGCCGATGTTTTTGAGACACTGTGTCGAGGTGTTCTTCGACCGGACCAAACCGGCTTCGAGCATGGCAAAACCCGCTGCCATCCACATCACCAGAAAGCCCCCGATCAGGAACAGCAAGGTATTGAGAATATAGGCCGTCCCGCCGCCGACAGCGTCGGCAGCCGGTGCCGCTGCGAGCGCAGGCTGCGCAAACAGGGCGACACCAGCGACAAGGGCGGAAAGTTTCAGGAAAGTACGCTTCATGATGCTTGTCCCCCTGTTAAAGTGCGGTTTCGCCGGCTTCGCCGGTACGGATGCGAGTCGCCGATGCGAGATCGAGGACGAAAATCTTGCCGTCGCCAATGGCTTCAGTGTTGGCGGTTTGCTGGATTGTTTCGACCACCTGCGCGGCGATATCGTCGCTGGCCGCGATTTCGAGTTTCACCTTCGGCAGCATGTTGGTCGAGTATTCCGCGCCTCGGTAAATTTCGGTCTGGCCTTTTTGCCGGCCAAATCCCTTGACCTCCGAGACGGTCATCCCGGCAACCCCGATAGCACCAAGCGCTTCGCGGACTTCATCGAGCTTGAATGGTTTAATGATGGCGATGATGAACTTCATGCCTGACCCCCTTTGGCTCACCGGACACTCCCCGGCATGCATCAATCAGCAAGAGGCGTGCCATTTATCAGCTGACAGGGTTACGCAACGGAATCAGGGAGTTTGTTCGCACATGCACAAACTGCAGTGCACAAATTTTAATCTTTTGGTTAGATTTTAGGCAATGGCTGCGGAATTCGCGCGCGCTAGGCCGCGCTTGCGCAAGTTTTATGCGCTATTCATCCCCTGCGATGTAACGTTCAGTCGGTCGGGTTGGCAATCCATCGATGCTGGATGTCCGGTTCGCGACCTTCGCCATCCATGCATCCGGTTCCAATTGGCGATGCGCTTTTTTCAGGGTCTCGCGCTCTGCTTCAAACCTCATGAAGGGCACACCCCAGCCGCACGATGTCTGTACGCTCTCGACCGCAATGTCGAAGATCTGCCGCGTTCCAGGCAGCATCGTGAAACGACTGGCCAGATCCCCCCAGCCGTCGTCCTGCGGAAGCACCGGCGCCCCCGTGCCATAAATGCGCAGGATCAGCGCGGGCTGTTCGAAATTACAGAACATCAGGGTGATCCGGCCATCCGCTGCGAGGTGAGCGTGCGTCTCGTTGCCGGACCCGCCCAGATCGAGATATGCAACCCGGGTCGGCGAAAGGATGCGAAACGCATCATAGCCCTTGGGACTGAGATTGATCCGTGCATCGGGCGCGGCCGTCGCGACGAAGAACACGGGCTGCTTCTCGATCATCGCGATATGCTTCGCATCGAGCGCATCGAAAAATTCAGCCATGTTGTGTCTCCGCTTGTGTCAGAGGAAGTCTCGCAGCACGCCGATGAACCTATCGAATTGATCGTGGTGAAGCCAGTGCCCAGCCTTTTCGAACTCGATCACCCGTGCTGTCCGGAAATGCTCGAGACGACCATCCTTCTCCGGATTGGAGGCCCAGCTGTCCTGGCCGTAGAGTAGCAAGGTCGGGCAGTCGATCGCCGACCAGGTTGCTTCCATGAATTCGTCCGCGACATCTTCGACACCCCAGACATTCAGGTGCGGATCGAACTTCCAGCTATAGGTGCCATCCTCATTACGGTTGATGCCGTGGACTGTAAGATGCCGGGCCTGATCCTCGGTAAGGTAGGAGTTCTCTTCGATCATCCGCGCAAACGCAGCTTCGATGCTTTCATATTTGCGCGGGGTCCGCCCCGCTGCCTTGCGCTTTTTCTCGACCCATTCGGCCATGCGCTGCGGATATGGGGTTTCGCGCTGCTTTTCCTTCCATTCGGGCGACGGGCCGAGACCTTCGATAGCAACCAGCTTGGTCACCATGTCGGGGAACATGCCAGCGTAGCGCAGCGCGACATTGCCTCCCATCGAATGCGATACGATGCGCACAGGTCCGACGCCGAGCTGGTGGATCAGCTGCGCGAGATCATACACCATATCGCCAGCCGAATAATTGCCATCCGAGACCCAGTCGCTGTCGCCATGGCCGCGATGATCCATGGCGATGACGTGGTAATCGTCGCGCAGAGCCTCCGCAGTCCAGTCCCAGCTGCGCGCATGATCGCGTCCGCCATGAACCAGGACAAGGGGAGGTTTGCTGCGATCGGCAGCGCTTGTCGCCCAATCTTCGTAATTGAGACGCAAACGCTGCGAGATGAAGGTCTGCGAGGTAGGGCCGAAGCGCGAAGGTGTGTAGCCGTTCATGCCCGTTCACATGCCGCGATGCAGCGCGGCGGGCAAGTCTAGCGTTCCTTCGTCGCTGAGAAGGTAAGCTCCGGGTTCTTTTCGACCTGATAGTTCACGTCCCACGGGCTTTTGGCCATGAACACGAGGTCTCCGTCGCGGTCGCGGGCCAGATTTGCGCGGTTGAAGCTTTCAAACTCGTCGAGCAACTTCTGCTCGCCTTTCAGCCAGCGCGCAGTCGCAAACGGTGAGGCTTCGAGCGCAGCCCCGACCTTGTACTCAGCCGAAAGCCGCGAGATCAGCACGTCCAGCTGCAGCTGACCGACGACGCCGACAATGTGCTGCGCGCCAATCTCGGGATAGAACACCTGGATAACACCTTCTTCGGAAAGGTCATCGAGCGCCTTGCGCAGCTGCTTTGTCTTGGTCGGATCCTTCAGCTGGACCCGGCGGAGGATTTCAGGCGCAAAATTCGGCAGGCCGGTGAAACGCACCACGTCTTTCTCCGACAGCGTATCGCCGACGCGCAAGGTGCCGTGGTTTGGAATGCCGATGATATCGCCCGCTTCAGCGGTGTCGGCGATCTCCCGGTCCTGCGCGAAGAACAGGATCGGAGAATGGATCGCGATCGGCTTTCCAAGTCCCGAAGGCGTCAATTTCATGCCGCGTTTGAAGGTGCCCGAGACCTGCCGCATGAATGCGATCCGGTCACGGTGGTTGGGGTCCATATTGGCCTGCACCTTGAAGATGAAGCCGGTAACCTCGTCGTGCTCGGGCGTAATCCGCGCTTCGCCCGCCGGTTGCGGACGCGGCGGCGGAGCGTATCGGGCAATCGCATCGATCAGCTCGGTCACACCGAAATTCTTGAGCGCAGACCCGAAATAGACCGGCGTCAGGTCACCGCTGCGATAGGCTTCCAGATCGAATTCTGGATAGCCAGCCTGCGCGAGCTCGGCCTCCTCCGCCCATTCCTCTGGGATCTCCGGATCACTGTCACGTGTCCCTAGGAATTCCTTCGACGGCCCTTCGGGACGGCTGACCTCTCCGCTGGCGAAATCAAGCAGCCCTTCGAACTGGCCGCCCATCCCGATTGGCCACATTTGCGGGCTGACATCAAGCGCGAGCATATCGGCAACTTCGTCCAGTGTCTCGAACGGATCGCGACCTTCCCGGTCGACCTTGTTGACGAAGGTGATGATCGGCACGTTGCGCAGGCGGCAAACCTCGAACAGCTTGCGGGTCTGCGGTTCAATGCCCTTGGCCGCGTCGATCACCATGACTGCGCTGTCTACGGCCGTCAGGGTGCGATAGGTATCTTCCGAGAAATCCTCGTGCCCCGGCGTGTCGAGCAGGTTGAAGGTGATCGTCTCGCCTTCGTATTCCTTTTCAAACGTCATCACGCTGGAGGTGACCGAGATGCCGCGCTGCTGCTCGATCTTCATCCAGTCCGACCGGGCGCGGCGGGCCTGGCCGCGGGCCTTGACCTCGCCGGCGAGGTGGATCGCGCCGCCCTGAAGCAACAGCTTTTCGGTGAGCGTGGTCTTACCCGCATCGGGGTGCGAGATGATTGCGAAGGTGCGCCTGTTGGACATGGATGGTTCGGACGGCAGGGCTTAGCCGCGCAGTTCCGCTCCCTGCTTTGCCGCCGCAGCGACAATCGCGTCCGAAATCGCTTTCAGATCGGCATCCTTGTAGGATTTCTCCCCCGGCTGGAGTGTCACTTCAACAGCGACCGATTTGCTCCCTTCCGGAACGCCCTGCCCCGCGAAAACATCGAACACCCGGACGTCGGTAATGTTCGCCTTGTCCGCACCCTTGACCGTGCGAACCAGTTCGGCGGCAGCGAGGTCTTCGGGCACCAGGAACGCGAAATCGCGCGTTACCGATTGCAACGCCGGTGGTGCGAAGCTTGGCCGGGCGAAGCTTTTCGCGCCCTTAGGTGCCTTCTTGCTTGGGAGGGCGTCGAGAAACACCTCGACCGCCGCAACCGGACCATCGACATCGAACGCCCTCAAAGTCGCCGGATGCACCATGCCAAATCGCGCGAGCACCTTTTTTGGACCCAGTCGCAGGGTCGCAGATTGGCCGGGATGAAATTGCGATCCCGCCTCGTCCATCACCATCAGATTATCCACCGGAGCACCGGCTGCTTCGAGCAGCTGGATCGCTGCCGCCTTGGCATCATACGCATCGAACATCGCCGCTTTTCCGGACGCCCAGCCGCGCGCGGCCTTTTCCCCGGCGAGCACAGCGCCAACCGTCGCGCGTTCATCGCTGAGGCCATCGCTCCCACGGAAATACCGGCGGCCGATTTCGAACAGACGCACCGAAGCGCTGCCGCGCGTCGAAGCGCGCTTGGCAGCAGTGAGCAGGCCCGGAAGAAGAGAAGGCCGCATGATCTTCATGTCCTCGCTGATCGGGTTCGACAGCCCCCAAAGATCGCCTCCGTCGGCGAAATGCGCGGCTTCGTTTTCAGGCAGGAAAGACCAGGTGATCGCCTCATGCAAACCGCTCGCCGCGGCGGCGCGGCGCAGTTTGCGCTCGATCGCCTGCTGCGGTGTCGCGGTCGGCCGCGCAACGCCATCCATGCGCGGCAAGGCAACGCTTTCAACCGTGTCCAGTCCGTGAATGCGCACGACCTCTTCGACGATATCGGCTGGCCCTTCTATATCGTGACGGCGGAGCGGGCAGGTTAACTTGCCGGCTTCTGGCCAGTTGCCACCAACCGCGAAATCGAGACTTTCGAGAATACGGCGCTGTTCATCCGCAGGCACGTCCACTCCGCCAAGCCGGGCGGTGTGCGCCGTGTCAAACGACAAAACTTTCGGCTCGCTCGGCGGCGAACCGGCTTGGACCGACTCGCTCGGCTGACCACCCGCCAGTTCCACGATCAGCCCCGTGAGCAGGTCGAGCCCGTCTTGCAGAAACGCGGGATCAACTCCGCGTTCGAACCGCGTGCGCGCATCCGAGGCAAGACCAAGCTTGCGCCCTGTCACGCCGATACGGGCAGGCTCGAAATAGGCGATTTCGAGCAGGACATCTGTCGTATCGTCGGACACACCTGAATTCTCGCCGCCCATAATGCCTGCGATGTCGTGCACTTCTTCATCGTCCGCGATCACCACCATGCTTTCATCGAGCGTGTAGGTCTTTTCATTGAGCGCCAGCACCTGCTCGCCCTTCTTCGCCCGGCGGGCGACGACCGCACCAGTCAACTTGGCGAGGTCATAGGCATGCGCGGGACGGCCGAAGGCCAGCATCAGGTAGTTGGTGAGGTCGACCAATAGCGAAATCGGGCGTTGCCCTGCGCTCTTCAGCCGCTGCTGCAACCAGTCGGGCGAGGGGCCATTTTTCACGCCCCTGATCACCCGGCCATAGAACGCTGGACAGCCTTCGGGATCATCGGTGCGAATTTGGACCGGGCATGCGCCCTCTGCAGTGAATTCGGGAAACGCAATCGGTTTCAGCGCGCCAAGGCCAGCCGCCGCGAGATCGCGTGCGATGCCGTACACTCCCATGCAATCGGGACGGTTTGGCGTAATCGCGACGTCGATGATCGGGGAGGAACCGTGGTAGTTGGCGAAACTGTGCCCAACGGGAGCGTCATCCGGCAGCTCGATAATGCCGTCGTGATCTTCGCCCAGTTCGAGCTCGCGCACCGAACACATCATACCGTTCGATTCGACACCGCGGATTGCGCTCTTGCGCAGCTCCATACCGTTCGAAGGGACGATCGCGCCCGGCTGACCGAGAACGCCTTTCATTCCGGCCCGCGCGTTGGGCGCGCCGCAGACAACCTGCAGCGGATCACCTTCGCCCGTGTCAACGGTGAGGATTTGCAGTTTGTCGGCGTCCGGGTGTTTCTCGGCCGTCAGCACTTTGGCGACAGTGAAACCAGCCAAGCGCTCAGCAGGGTCTTCGACGCCTTCGACTTCTAGGCCGATCGCATTCAGCGTGTCCGTGATTTCCTGAAGCGAGGCACCGGTTTCGAGATGGTCCTTCAGCCATGTTACCGAGAACTTCATGCGCCCGCTCCCACGCCAGCGGAAAGCGTCGGCTGGTCGACCGCCGCAAACCCGTAATGCGCAAGCCAGCGCGGATCGCCATCGAAGAAAGCGCGCAGATCGTTCATTCCGTACTTCAGCATGGCCAGCCGGTCGACACCGAGACCCCACGCAAATCCCTGCCATTCGCCTGGATCAAACCCGCCCATCTGGAGCACACGCGCATTGACCATGCCGCTGCCGAGCAATTCCATCCAGTCATGGCCTGCATCATCGCCCGATCCGCCGACCACACGGCGACCTTCTTCGTTCGAATAGCCGACATCGACTTCGACGCTGGGCTCGGTGAAGGGAAAATATGAAGGACGCAGGCGGAGCACGATATCATCGCGCTCGAAGAACGCCTTGAGGAAGGTTTCTAGCGTCCATTTGAGGTGGCCAAGGTGGATGTCGCGGTCGATCACGAGTCCCTCGACCTGATGAAACATCGGTGTGTGAGTTGCGTCGCTGTCACTGCGGTACACGCGCCCCGGCGCGATCAGGCGGATCGGCGCCCCTCCAGGAGAATTCTCGGAAACCGCTTTCATCGTCCGGATCTGGACCGGCGAGGTGTGCGTGCGCAGCAGCATTTGACCGCCATCGGGTGCGGCATCCGGGAAGTAAAATGTATCATGCATCGCGCGCGCAGGATGGCTTTCATCCATGTTGAGCGCAGTGAAGTTGTGCCAGTCGTCTTCGATTTCCGGCCCCGTCGCCACTTCGAAACCGAGGTCGGCGAATATCTCCGCCAGCTCGTCCATGACCTGGCTCACAGGGTGAACTGAACCCTTGGCTTGCAAGGGCGCTGGCAGGGTCAGGTCGAGCGTTTCACTGGCAAGCTTCGCTTCCAATTCAGCCGCTTCCAGTTCAGCCTTTTTGCCCTCGATTGCGCCGGCAATTTCTGCCCGCACCGACTGGATTGCAGGGGCTGCTTCCTGCCGCTCTTCAGGGCTCATGCCTCCAAGCGTTTTCAGCGCGAGGCTCACCCAGCCCTTTTTCCCGAGCGCCGCGACGCGCTGCTCGTCGAGAGCTTCTAGCGAAGCTGCCGCGGCAATGGCCGTCAGCGCTTCATTTTTTTGTTGTGTCAAATCGGTCATGTCATGGCTCAATCAAATGAGCGCGTCCGCTAGCGGCAAATGGCCGACAAGGCAAAGATGCAATGCGGTGGCGAATGGTTTTCCGGGCGAAGGGCCAGGTTCGGCGCTATCTCAATTGGTCGGCACGTCGAGCGCCTGCGCTGCGCTGCCCCAGACCCGGGCCCTTGCCTCCATGAAAGATGACAGGATCGGATGATCCAGCGCGGCATATTCGCTGGGATTCATCGTCATGAACTCGTGAAATTCGCGAGTGAACTGCGCCTGGTCGTGATAGTCGGCGTCCATTGCCTCGGTCCAGCGACTGTCCTGGTGCAGCATGAAGGTGGTCAGGCTGCGGACGAACCTTTGGCGACGCATCAGACGTTTCGGGGTGAACCCGAAATACCGACCGCAAACCCGTTCGAGCGTGCGGATGCTCATGCCGCACGCATCGGCAAGTTCTTTGACAGCAAGGAATGAGCCATCGACCAGCGCCTTGTGCACGCGCAGGATTTTCGATTCGTCACGGTGGGGTCGCATCAAGCGACGCATCGTCTCGACAATGTGCGCGACCTGTTCCTCGCGGGTCACCTCCCTATCGCAGAGAATCTCCGACAGGCCATCGAACTTGGCAAAGGCCGTGTGCTGCGATCCGTCCCATAGCGTGTTGGCGAGGCTGTGCGCGTCGGTGTCGACGAAGCGTGCCCAGCCGAGCGGGAGAAAGCCGATACCCCACATCTCTGCGGTGCCAAGCTCAAAATGGCATGGCAGCGAACTCGGCCCGGTTGCGTTGAACCGCGCTCCGTCGACGCTAAACCCGTTAATCTCGGCTGTAGGATTGGCGCCGCAGAAGAAGCGAATATTGGCCCATTCAGGTTGCAGGTAATCCTGCACGGTGCCGCCACCTTCAACTTGAAGCGACAGGTGGTAGAACGTCGTGAAGCAGCCCTCGAACTCGCTCGGCGGTGTGTAGAAGTGGCTTCGAACCGTATAGTCCGACTCACCGACTCCGCCATTTGCGTTCCGTGCGACCATGGCGGTTGCATGTGCCGCAATTGACGGTTTTGTACAAGGAAGTTGGCAAATTCCTACAAGGCCGGACTTCCAGCCCTCTCAACAAAAAAGGGGCGGTCGCCAATGCGCCGCCCCTCTTGTTCGATTTCGTCACGACGCCTTTCGGCATCGCCGGCTTACGCCGGCAGAGCGCTTTTCGCCTGAGCGATGATCGTTTTGAATGCCGCTTCTTCATTCATGGCCAGATCGGCCATGACCTTCCGGTCAAGCTCGATCCCGGCGAGTTTCACGCCGTGCATGAACTGAGAATAGGTCAGCCCTTCGGCGCGGACGGCGGCGTTGATACGCTGGATCCACAGAGCGCGGAAATTGCGCTTCTTGATGCGGCGATCGCGATAGGCGTACTGGCCGGCTTTCTCGACGGCCTGACGCGCGACGCGAATGGTGTTCTTGCGCCGACCGCGATAGCCCTTGGCCTGTTCGAGGAGACGTTTGTGCTTCTGGCGGGTGGTAACGCCGCGTTTAATGCGAGGCATGATTGTATATCCTTGTGCTTATGTGAGGGAGCGAGCAGGCCGCAGCCCGCCCGGCCATCAATCGAGCCCGTACGGCGCCCATTTCTTGATCGTCTTGGCATCGGCATCGGAGATGACCGTGGTGCCGCGATTCTGGCGGATATACTTCGCATTGTGGTGAGTCAGGCGGTGACGCTTGCCAGCGACTCCGTGCTTGACCTTACCCGAAGCGGTGATCTTGAAGCGTTTCTTCACGCCGCTCTTGGTCTTCAGTTTGGGCATTTCTATCTCCTTTGGTCAGAGACACATTGGACCAGCCCTGGCAGCCCTTGTCGCCAGGCCGGACTCGCAATCTGTGTCGTTGAAGGTCGCGCACATAGCGATTTGGCAGGAGGATGCAAGCGATTCGCGCACCTGGCGGATGAGACATGGACCGCATGTTACACGGTCCTGAGCCGGAAACACGACCCCGCAAAAACCGGCCTACCGAAGGGCGCCAGACTGCGGTGCTGTCCATCCCTGAAGAGTGAGCCGGTCATCGGCCAGTGATGCCATCCGCTAGCGGGGTAGGAAAGCGCGCCGCCGTCGAACGGGCCTGGGCTCAGATGGAAAAGCTTTCGCCGACTAATTCCTCGCTCACTTCCCACAACCGTTTCGCCACGTCTGCGTCCAGCGCGCGTTGTTCGACATCGGCATCACCGACAGGGCCGCGCGCATCGAAGAAGCCGGTGGGTCCGTAATAGCCCCCGCTGACCGCGTCAGGATCGCCCGCAGCGAGCGCCGTCGGATAGGCACCCAGTTTCGCTGGCTGCGCGACAATAGCATTTGTGATCTTGTAGATCGCCTTGAACAGAGCTGTCGGTCCGCTGAACTGCAATTCGGTATCCGAATAGCCCGGATGACAGGCGATCGACTTGATCCGCGAGTCCGCCTTTTCGAGACGGCGGTGCAATTCCATCGCGAACAAGAGGTTGGCAAGTTTCGAGCGGAAATATGCCCGGCTCGCATCGTATCCGCGCTCCATCATCAGATTGTCGAAGTCGATCCGTCCGAATTTATGCGCGATGCTCGATACGGTCACGATCCGTCCGCCGCGTCCGTCGACCTGGTCAAACATCAGGGCTGACCAGAGGAAATGGCCGAGATGATTGGTCCCGAGCTGCATTTCGTAGCCGTCTTTGGTTTTTTGCTTGGGCGTCTGCATGACGCCCGCATTATTGATAAGGGCCGCAATGGCTCCGAAACGATCCTGCGCCTCTTTCGCAGCGTTACGGATCGAAGAGCTGTCAGCGAGATCGACCTGAAGCAGCTCGCATCTTCCCTCGCCCAGGTTGACGATCTTGGCGAGCGCCTTCTTCCCTTTCATCTCGTTGCGCGCAGCGATCACCACATCGGCATTCTTGCGCGCAAGGATACTCGCCGCCTCGAAACCAATGCCGGAATTCCCGCCCGTGATGATGCAAAGTTTTCCTGATAGATCGGGAAGATCGTCAGGTGTCCAGTCGTTGATCCCGCTGGTTTCCATATGCGCCATGACATTTCCTGTTTTGCTGCGGGTGTGTCACCCCATCGCTTCCAGAACGTCTTCGAGCCGCGCTGGGTCCCCAAGCGCGATGACGCGGCCATCGGAACCTGCATCCAGCGGGTTGCCCTGCCAGTCGCTCATTAGGCCTCCCGCCCCTTCGACCACAGGGACGAGCGCAGCGTAATCGTGCAGCTTCAGGCCCGCTTCGATTACGACATCGACATGACCGCTCGCGACGAGGCCGTAATTGTAGCAGTCGCCGCCATAGATGATTTTGCGCTCGGCCACCGATTTAGCGACACCCATGAAGGCATCGACATCATCGCCGGTGAACTGATGCGGAGTGGTCGTACCGAGCACCGCCTCGTTCAGTTCCTTGCAGGCGCATACCTGCGCCGGCTTGCCGTTAAAGGTCGTCCCTTCACCGATACGCCCGACCCAACGTTCGCGCGCGATTGGCTGATCGATCACACCCAGCACTGGCCAGCCATCCTGCAACAAAGCGATGAGCGTGCCGAATATAGGCCGGCCCGCAATAAAGCTGGTGGTGCCATCGATCGGATCGAGCACCCATTGCCGGCCCGCACTCTCGTTGCGGGTTCCATATTCCTCGCCGATGATACCGTCGTCGGGGAATCTGTCCTCAATCAGGGCGCGCATCGCAGCCTCGGCAGCCCGATCCGCTTCGGTCACGTAAGATCGGTCGGCCTTGCGCTCCTCGCTCCACTCGCCGCGGAAGAGCGGCCGGATGGCAGCGCCAGCTGCATCGGCAAGAGCATTGGCAAGATCGAGATCGGCAGGGGTCATCGGGCATTTCCGGCAAAAGCTGGGACTGGAAGGCGGTGCCTAAGCATTGAAAAGTTCGGCTGGTCAAACATTTGGCGCCAATCTTAACATAGGAAATTGCCGCTCCCGCGAAACAGCTGTACAAGCGGCGCAATTAATAATCCGAACTTAGTTTTTCTCGCGGGGTCGCATCCAAGGCAAAACAAGTCAGGGTCGAAAATGGTCTCCAGGGGGGCGAATAATTCCGGGCAACCAGCGCCCGTCGAACACGAATTCGGCGGAGCGAGCCGGGATTTGCGCTCAGCTCACGGCTATTCGAAGGCAGGCGAACCGCTGTCAAACAATCGCGCACCGGCAAAGGAAATCGCGCCGTGGGTTGCGCGGGTATACTCGACACGAGTGGATCTTGATCCGGGAGTTGAGATCAAGTGCGGTTTGATCTCCGACGCGCCGGTGCTGCGAGTGCTGTTCAGCGGATCGTGGACAGCAGAAACGCGCGATGGCGTGGGGCGCTATGGTCCAAGCGCCCTGTTATTCGGCCCCCATACAAAGCGCTTGGCCGTCAGCGTCCGCGATTCCTTTGCAACCGTGGGCGTCTGGCTACGCCCCGGCGCCATGGCAGCACTTGGTGGGCCGGACGTTGCCAGCACGCTCAATCGGATAATCCTTTATGATCATATTTATGGCGACAAGGAATGGGGCACGAGCGAACAATTGCTGGAATGGTTCGATCCTGCCGGACCGCCAGAACGATGGATGAGAGTCGCCGAAAAGCTCATCATGCAGCTCATCGAACGAACAGGCAGTACCCGGCCTGAAAAAGTAATCGAGGAATTCGACAAGGAGGTCTTTCGCGATCCGAATATGCAAATCTGCGATTTCGCCGAGGAGCATGGGATCGAACGGAGGCGGCTGGAGCGACTAATTAAGCGCGCATATGGCCAGACCGCGACGCAGGTTCTTCGCCGGGCGCGCGCGCTCGATATTGCGGCCCATCTGCGCGGTGTCGCCGATGACCGGGAGGCCGAAGAGGCCGCGCTCAAATTCTTCGACCAATCGCACATGATCCGCGAATTTCGCACTTTTTTCGGCATGACGCCGCGGCAGTTCGCGACGACACCGCAGCCGTTCATGACGATAACCCTGGAAGCGCGTCAGGCGCGGCGGATGGAGGTGTTGGGGCGCATCGAACCCAATACCCCGCCGCCTTGGCGTGATCCGTCGATCACTATTTTCTAGTCGTTTGCTGCAATCAGTCGAAGAGCGAGCTGACACTGCTTTCATCGGCGATCCGGCGGATGGCTTCTCCCACCAGCGGGGCGATGGTCATGATCCGGATACGTTCCGACTTCTCGGCCGCCTCGGTCGGACGGATCGAATCGGATATGACCAATTCCTTCAGCTTCGACCCGTCGATCCGAGCGACCGCGCCGCCCGACAACACGCCGTGAGTGATGTAGGCGGCGACCGATTTCGCACCGTTTTCCAGAAGGGCCTCCGCAGCGTTGCACAGCGTGCCCCCTGAATCGATGATGTCGTCGATGAGGATGCAGTGCCGCCCCTCGACTTCGCCGATGATATTCATCACCTCGCTCTCACCCGGACGGTCGCGGCGTTTGTCGACGATGGCGAGCGGCGCGTTGTCGAGCCGCTTGGCCAGAGCGCGGGCACGGACCACACCGCCGACGTCGGGGGAAACGACCATCAGATCCTGGTCACCGTAGCGCGCCTGAATGTCCGCGGCCATCACCGGCGCGGCATACAGGTTGTCGGTTGGGATATCGAAAAAGCCCTGGATCTGACCAGCGTGCAGATCAACCGCGAGCACCCGGTCAGCGCCCGCTTCGGTCACGAGATTGGCGACCAGCTTCGCTGAAATAGGCGTGCGTGGGCCGGGTTTGCGATCCTGCCGGGCATAGCCGAAATAGGGTATCACCGCAGTAATCCGGCGCGCCGATGCCCGGCGCAGCGCGTCGATCCCGATCAGCAGTTCCATCAGATTGTCGTTCGCCGGAAAGCTGGTCGACTGGACGACAAACACGTCTTCGCCGCGCACGTTCTCATGTATCTCGACGAACACTTCCTCATCGGCAAAGCGCCGGACGCTCGCATCGGTGAGCGGCATTTCGAGATAACCTGCGATGGCGCGGGCGAGCGGCAGGTTCGAATTGCCGGACATGATCTTCATGGGTCGCGAATCCCTGCATGAGAAGTGATTGCTCTCGCCTAGCCGAGAGTCATGGAAACGCAACAGAGGGGCGCTGGTTGTCTACGGCTCAGGGCTTTAAAGACGACCCACCATGCGGTCGAGATGGAGCGCCGCACTAATTGTCATGCACGAAGATCACCTGATCGGCATCGTCCACGCGCACCCACACCTGGTAATAACCTGGCTCATTCTCTCCGCGCTTGTTGGCCATGGGCCGAGGCGTACCAAAGCGGGAGTCGATCCATTGCAGCCGCACTTCGCCATCGACCACGATCCGTCTGTTGCCGAGCCTCTGCATCATCGTGAACATGTTGACGTCGAAATTTACATCCTCGCGGCAGCCCTTCACATCGATCTGGCCCGGGCGAAATTCTCGCGCGCCGCAGACCCGCGCCCGCCGGAGCAGGTTGTACAACGCATCGGGTGTGATTGCGATCGTCAGCGTCCCGAGCTCCGCATAATCCTGATGCGAGCTTACGAAGAAAAGCTCCTCCAGCGAACCGCTCATGCTCTGGCCGCCGCCGCGAATATCGAGGATGAACCGGCCGGCGCGCGATTGCCCCTCACCCGCCGCAAAAGCCATTTGCGTGGCTTCGCTGGGCGTTATGCAGCCAGGCTCGCAATCGGGGGACGAGGCACGCACCGCATCGAGCGGGCCGTCTGTCCGGGAGAGAGCCAGCAGGCGCTGCTCCAACGGCAGGGCGGCTCCAGCATCGTCGACCTCGTCAGCGATCGCCATGGCGGGCGGAAAAAGAACGGCGACACAGAAGGACAGCGACAATAGGGGTCGCGATGTTCGGCACCGCACACTCAGTCTCCTGAACTGTCCGCTCTGTTTGCAAGCTCGATCGTCTGGATATTGCGGCTCGTCCCTGAATGACGGGTGAGCGACCACCTTGGCCAAGGTTGCCCTTCAATATCTCACCGTCGCTGGTCGGTGCCCTTGGAGCGCGAAATCCGCTCCTGCAGGCTATCCGATCTTGTGTTCTCCGCGGACCCACCGCACCGTTCCGGACGAGGCGCGCATTACGACGCTGTCGGTGGTCATGATCGTTTCGCCGGTGGGCTTGCGGCGCTTCTTCACGCCATCGAGCAGCGAACCCTCGGTCACGCCCGTCGCGGCAAAAATGCAGTCGCCCTTGGCGAGGTCCTGCAGCTTGTAGATCCGATCGAGATCATCGATGCCCCATTTGCCTGCCCGGGCGCGCTCATCGTCGTTGCGGAACACCAGCCGCCCGTTGAATTGCCCCCCGACACAGCGCAGGGCCGCCGCTGCAAGCACGCCCTCGGGTGCGCCGCCCTGGCCCATATACATGTCGATCGTCGTGTCTTCGTCGGTCACTGCGATCACGCCCGCGACATCGCCATCACCGATCAGCACGACACCGCATCCAAGCCCGCGCAGCTCGGCAATCAGGTCCGCATGGCGCGGACGGTCGAGTACGCAGACGATGATCTGCGATGGCTCGACACCCTTGGCCGCGGCGACAGCTTTCACATTTTCGCTCGGGCTCTTGGCAAGATCGATAACGCCCTCGGGATAGCCGGGCCCGACCGCCAATTTATCCATGTATACGTCCGGCGCATTCAGGAGGCAGCCCTCTTCCGCCGCGGCCAGAACCGCGAGCGCATTCGGCCCCGCCTTCGCGGTGATGGTCGTGCCTTCGAGCGGGTCGAGCGCGATGTCGATCTTTGGCCCCTTGCCCGGTGCGCCGCCGACCTTCTCCCCGATGTAAAGCATGGGCGCTTCGTCGCGCTCACCCTCTCCGATGACAACAGTGCCATCCATGTAGAGCGTGTCGAAAGCGCGGCGCATCGCCTCGACCGCGGCGGCATCGGCGGCCTTTTCATCTCCGCGTCCCACCAATTGCGCGGCGGCGACTGCAGCAGCTTCGGTCACGCGTACCATTTCCAGCACCAGCACGCGGTCGAGCGCGCTTCCGGATTTTGGTTCTTTATCAGCGAGAACGTCTGTCTTATCGGGGGTGTTCATGACAAATTCAGTCCCTGTACTCTTTCCATCGCGCAGCCGAACGTGCACGGTGACGTACCAACCGCTTAAGCCGAAGGAGACGGGCTTGTCGAGCAATGCTAAGCCCGTTTTGCGCTTTTCTGCACTACCCGTAATCTTCGCCGCGCTCGTCGGAATTTCTGGCGCATTGTCGGCGCAGGATGACAATGGAGCGACGCCCGCGGCCCAAGAGGCATCGGGCGGAGATGAAGCGCCCGCAGCCGCCCGGCCGAGACCGCAGCGGCTCGACCTGTCGGTCACGGTCCCGCGGGAAGAATCGGACAAGCTGCTCGAACAGGACTGCGAAGAAGAAGCCGATGCAGGGCGCATTGCGGGCGAAATTGTCGTCTGCCGCCAGCTCGGAGAGGCGAGCGACGGATCGTGGAACAAGGAAGACTGGCAGCGCCGCTATGCCGAGCGCACCCAGGGGATAAGCACGCCCAACACTTTCGGCATCGCCAATCACGGAAACGCGATCGGCTTCGGATCCGTGCCTCCGCCAGCTCTGCTGATCGACGTCGAGGCCCTGCCCGAAGCGCCGGAAGGGTCGGATGCCGACCGGATCGCACGCGGACTGCCCCCATTGGGCGAAGATCCGGAACCGACACCTGAAGAGATCGCCGAGCGCCGTCGCAAGCTCGGCCTGGATGCGCCTCCGCCCGGCGGCCAGCCCGAGTGACCGGCACAGCGCGCCTTCGTGATGTCGGCGTTTTGCTGATGGCGGTCATCGCGATGCCCCCGCCTGGAGCAAGCGCGCAGGAGCCGACCGAGGAAGAGCAAGGCGAGGGATCGGTGCGGATCGATATCCTTGCGCCCCCGCCCGCGGCCCGTCCCCCGACCGAGGCCGAAATCCGCGCATGCGAGGAGGATGTCGACGCG
Source organism: Erythrobacter ani (assembly GCF_019204025.1). GTDB lineage: Bacteria > Pseudomonadota > Alphaproteobacteria > Sphingomonadales > Sphingomonadaceae > Erythrobacter > Erythrobacter ani. The sequence continues at coordinate 1,276,544 of NZ_JAGSPB010000001.1, read as the reverse complement.
GCAACAGTAACCGGCGAAATCATCGTGTGCAGGCAGATCGGCGACGATCCGGGCAATTATTACAGCGGCAGCCGTGCCGAAGCGCAAAGGCGCTACGCGGAGGAGACCGCGTTCGCCGGCGATATCCTTGCCCCCGACGTCGCAGGCGCGGGGATATTCCGTGGTCCGGCCACGCTCGGCGGGCTCTGCCTGATCCCGCCTTGTCCGAAAGACCCGGCTCTCATCATTGACGTCGAAGCTTTGCCGGATGCTCCTGAAGGTTCGGACGCGGATCGAATCGCGCGCGGCCTGCCACCGGCGGAGGATGCAGAGGGGCTGAGCGAGGACGATATCCGCAGGGCGCGGCAGGCGCTGGGCCTGCCGGAGACCAGCAGACGCTCCGCAAACGAATAGTGATCAGTTCGGCAGGATTGGCATGACGAGCGGTTCGCCGGTCAGGCTGTCGGAGCCTTCGAGCAGGTCGAGCGCTTTACGAACGCACCGTTCGGGGCCCTCATGCGTGACCATCGCAACCAGGACTTCTTCGCCGTTATTCGCGCGGCCTTGCTGGATCAGGCTTTCGATCGAAACGTCCGCATCGCGCATTGCGGCGGTGATTTCCGCAAGGACGCCGGGTCGGTCATTGACTGTGAAGCGAATATAGGTGCGCTCCATCCGGTGCCCCGGCTCGGCCGGTGCTAATGCCGCAAGCTGACCGACCGGCATGGAAAACGGCGCGCCAATATCACTGCGGCAGATATCGATCAGGTCGGCAACGACGGCACTGGCTGTTGGACCATCGCCCGCGCCAGCACCCTGAAACAGCAATCGCCCTGAAAAATTGCCTTCGGCGACGACCGCATTGGTTGGTCCGTCGACAGGGGCAAGCGGGTGGTCTTTTGCAACGAGACAAGGCCGAACGCGCTGAAGTAGCCGGGCATCGTCGCCCTCGCCTTCGACATCGGCCTGAGCGATCAGGCGGATGACAAAGCCCAGCGCGTCGGCCTGAGCGATGTCGGCAGCACGCACCTGTACAATGCCGGTGGTATGGACGGCCGCGAAATCGACCCGTGCGCCGAACCCGATCGCGGCGAGGATCGCCAGCTTGTGCGCCGCGTCGATACCTTCGATGTCGAAGGTCGGATCAGCTTCGGCGTAACCCAGCTTCTGCGCCTCGGCGAGCGTTTCGGCGAAGTCCGCACCGGTCTCTTCCATCTCGGAAAGGATGTAATTGCAGGTGCCGTTGAGTATGCCATAGACATTGGTGAGCGCATTGGCCGAGGTGCCTTCGCGAAGGCCTTTCACAACTGGAATGCCGCCCGCAACGGCTGCTTCGAATTTGAGCGGCACGTGCGCGGCTTCGGCCAATTCCGCCAGATCGAGCCCGTGATGCGCGATCATCGCCTTGTTCGCGGTGACGAGGCCCTTGCCAGCCTTCAGTGCGGAGCGCGACGCTGCAAGCGCCGGACCATCGGAGCCTCCAACAAGCTCAACCAGCACATCGACATCGCCGCGCGCAGCGAGCGCGGTCATGTCATCCTCCCAGGCATAGCCTGAAATGTCGACACCGCGATTGAGCGTGCGATCGCGCGCGCTCACGGCCACCACCTCGATTTCGCGTCCGGCGCGCGCCGCGATCAGATCGCGGTTGGTGCCAAGCAGCCTGATGACCCCCGCACCGACAGTGCCGAGGCCGGCAATCGCTATGCGTAATGGCGAGGAGGATTTGGGATCAGACAAGAAAGCGCTCCAATGCTGCGATGCAATAAAGCGCGCTTAAACCAAGCAGAGGTGTGGTCAAGCTGGAGCGGCCGTTTGCTGACGACGCACGTTGCGCATCAATCGGTAATGGCGCGGTCGCATCTGCCGAGCTGGTCCATCACGAACGCGTAATCTTCCGCCGCAAGCCTGCGTGCCGCAGGATCGCGGGCCAGGTTCGCGCTGCTGGGAAGTTCCGCCGGGAGCGAGCAGGCAAGCCGGTACCAACGCAGGGTTTGAGGCTCCGGAGATCGAGCAGCAGCATCGATGATCTCACCCCAAGACACACCCCATACCGGGGTCTGGCCCGGACGGCGCAGCACTGTCAGCGAGACGGGTGAATTGTCCTGCGTGTCGAGAAAAATCTGAGTTTCCGATTCTCCGGTCAGCGTGCCTCGCACCGCGAGCGCATCGGCAATACCGTCGATCACCGGCGGCGTGTCCGCTTGGGCGAGCGAGGCCAGAACCGGGCGCAAGCGCGCTTCGAACGCCGGCGAATATTCGAGCTGTGCGTTTTCCGCGGTCAGCTGTATTTCCCGGCCCCGCTTGGTCGCCGGTCGACCCGGCAGCGCATTGGCGAACAGGATGACTTCCTGCTTCTTGAGCCTGGGTGCCTTGCCCTTCGCGTCGCGCGGAACATCGACGAGGTAGACCAGCGACTCGCCTATGGCGGTGTCGCCCGCGATCAACGCGAGCGTGTCCGCCTCGATATAAAGACGCGCAAATCCGGGCTGCAATCCAGGCGCACGCTCGGCGCTCACCTCGTTCTGCCGTCGAATCTCGGCGCGGATCACCAGGTCGCTGCGCTCTGCCAGATCGACCATATCGGCGTAGGTGGCCATTTCGGTCAGATTTGTGGCGGACATCGATGCATCTTGTGCAACTGCCGTTGCTGCACCGCCCGCAGAGAGCATGACGGAAGCCGCGAGCGCGCCTAGCCCTTTGAATTCAGTCCTTAAATATCGGTTAATGATGGTCATGGTCAAGAAATCCTACGCCAGCCGGGCGGCATTATTCGCACACTTTGTCATCGGAGGGGAAGCGCGGTGAATCGCCGCTGAACCGATAAAGCGTTTGATTGCCTAGGGGTTGACCGTTAAAGCCATCTCCGCTCGCACGGCAATTGGGGACATCGACCATGCGAGCGTACACGCCGTTCATATGGTATATGTTTGGTGTCTTGCAGGGCGGAGACTGGCCATTGTTTGGGAACCAGCGACCTTCCCGTGAGGTTTAATATTCTGGGATTCGCGTCTTGGCGGTCCGATTCGGAAACATCTGATTCGGACCTGACGCGAGAATTGCGCCGGTATGTCCACCGGCCTGAGTGATGGAGAGAAAGCGACTGGATGGCCTACGCTGACCAACAAATGAGTGGGAACAAGGTAGTTTCCATTATCATCGTGGCGTTGATCCATGTGCTGATCGGGTATCTGCTCATCTCCGGCCTGGCCATTTCGGCCGTTAAAGAGGTCGTAGAGCGCGTTACCACGGTCGACATTGAGGAGCCCCCACCCCCTGAAGAGCCGGACGAGCCGCCACCTCCGCCTGAGGAAGTGACCGCACCGCCGCCACCTGTGGCGCCGCCGCCTCCAATTAGCATCGCGCCGGCTCCGCCGCAGATCCAGACGCAGTCTGAGATTCCGCCGCCAGCTCCGCCGGCCCTGCTTATTCCGCCACCTGCCCCGGTAGCGCCCCCGGCGCCGCCTCCGCCTTCCTTGGCCCGTGGTCCGACCACGCGCGGGGAACGTCGCTGGGCAGCCCGGATTCAGGAAAACTATCCCTCGCGTGCACTGCGCGAAGAGGTCGAGGGCACGGTCGGCGTCCGCGTTACCGTGACTGCCGATGGACGTGCCACCGGTTGCTCGGTCACCGCGTCAAGCGGGTCCAGCATCCTGGACGATGCGGCTTGCCGCGGGATGGAACGGTATGCTCGGTTCAACCCGGCTCTGAACGATGCCGGCAATCCGACGACGGGCAGCTATTCGACACGGATAACCTATCGTTTGAACTGATGACGCTTTTCGGGTGTGCCTGGTTGGCCGGGCACATAAAATGAGACGAAATTTTCAAGAGGAATACTCGCAATGAACCTTTATACTCTTACGGCTGCAGCGACTGACGCGCCGGTCAACGAATTCGGCTTCTGGAAAGCCATGGAAGAAGGCGGCCCAGTCGCCTGGTCGATCCTCGGCGTGATGGTCATCATGTCGGTCGGATCGTTCTACATCCTCTTCACCAAGCTGTTCGAACAGAACAAGGTGATGAAGCAGTACAAAGCCGTGAAGAGCTCGTACTGGCGCGCGCCGACGCTGAAAGAAGGCGCGACCAAGCTCGAGAAAAACAGCGCATGGCGCCAGCTCGCTGACGATGCCGTCACCGCGCAGGAGCATCACTCCAAGATGGAAGGCGCCGGCAACGAAATCCACTTCGTCGAAGAAGAGCTCGCTCACTCGCAGGACACGATCAACCAGAGCCTTTCGGGCGGCCTGTCGTTCCTCGCATCGGTCGGTGCAACCGCACCGTTCATCGGTTTGCTCGGGACGGTTATCGGTATTTACCGCGCTCTGATCAACATCGGCATTGAAGGTTCGGCCTCGATCGACAAGGTTGCTGGTCCGGTTGGTGAGGCGCTCATTATGACCGCCATCGGTCTGCTCGTCGCTGTGCCTGCCGTGCTTGCCTTTAACTGGCTGCAGTCGCGCAACCGCCGCATCAACGCGCTGATGACCGATTTCTCGAACGACATCGTTGCCTACATCGGCTCCAACGGCGCGGTTAAGCCTACCGTCGCTGCCAGCGCCGCGAGCAAGCCGAAGGTCGCTCCGAAGCCCGCAACGACCTCGGGCGGTGTCCGCACCCCGCCAACCAAGTCGTAATTCCGGGAGAAGCGGTGGGGGACGAGGCTGGTCCTCGCTCCCTCCGCTCCCAAACGGCGACTGAATTTTAAAAGGGATAGGAATTAGGCAATGGCGATTTCGATGGGAGGCGGGGAGACCCCGATGTCCGACATCAACACCACCCCATTGGTGGATGTGATGCTCGTGCTTCTGATTATCTTCCTGATCGCGGTCCCGGTCGCGATCCAGACGATCGAGAAACTCGAAATTCCGGTCTTTGAATCGGTGGAATCGAAGAACAAGGTCGAAAACCTCCTGCTTACGGTCAGCACGACCGATGCCGCCGGACGTAGCGCCGGTGAGCCGGGCTTCGAAGGCGCATCGCGCGGCGGCGAATGCCGGGTTTACTTCAACAACATCACCCCGGTGACGTCCGAAGAGCTTTACGATCGTTCGTTCACGCGCCTCGACAACATCGTTCAGGCAGCTGGCGGCCCCGAGGCGATCATGGAAGATCCCGAGCGTATCCCGCAGGTTCACATTCGCGGTGATACAAATGCGCCGTGGCGCTGCGTCGCGGGTGCGATCTACAACGTGCAAGCAGCCGGCTATCCGATCGTGGGCTTCATTTCGAACCCGGTCGAACCTGGCATCTGATTGCGCAATTCATCCGGCGAATGCGCTGGGTAGATAGTTAAGGAGTAAGAATCATGGGTATGGCAGGAGGCCAGCTAGACGGCGAGCCGATGCTCGACATGAACATGACGCCGCTGATCGACGTTTTGCTCGTGCTGCTCATCATGTTCATCATCACCATTCCGGTGGCGACCCATTCGGTCGATATTGATTTGCCGCAGGACAATGCGAACAACCCGCCGCCGGATATTGATCCGATCAAGAACAAGCTGGTTCTGACGTCCGCCGACCAGATCCTCTGGAATGGCGAGACGATTACGCAGGGAACCCTGGTCACGCTGCTGCGCGATTCGACTGCGATGGCCGTCGAGCCGGAATTGCAGTTCGAACCTGAAGCGCTGGCGAGTTATGACCTTTCGGCCAAGGTGCTGCAGATCATCAAGACTTCGGGCGTTACCAAGTTCGGTTTCGTCGGCAACGAGAAGTACCGCGTCTTCGGAAGCGGCGGTCCGGGTGCGGGCGGTTAACCCGACCGACATGATAACGATACAAGGGGCGGGCCTGCAGGTCCGCCCTTTTTCGTTCGGGCGTTTCTCATTCGGGTAACGCGCGTTCAAGCGCAGGTGGCCGGGCCGGCGCGCCATCATATCTGCCGACTTGGCTGATCGCCCCGGCCGCTTCGCTTAACCAGTCGGGCTGGACAGCTTCATCCGTTCGCGGAAAGGTAGCTCGCGGGAGGCTTCATGCGCGCATTAAAGGCTCTGTTCGGCTGGATTTTTCGGAATGCGCTGCTCTTTGCGCTAATCGTCGCTGCGCTCGTCGCGCATGCGATCTGGACGCAAAATCAGGTCGACGACACCGCCGCCATCGCGGACACGAACAAACGGATACTCGAACTCGAGAGAGCCGGCGAGAAAGCGCGCAAACTCCAGGAGGCATTGCGAACCGAAGCGGAAACGGCGAATGCCGAGCTCACGCAGTTTGCAATCGACAGCCACGATGCGACGCTCGATCAGCTTCAGGCCGCCCGTACAGAAGCGAAGAGCAATCTTCGCCGATTGGAAGGCGATCTGCCGTCCGGTTTCGAAGAAGCCCGTCAGATCGCCATGGCCGATGCCGAGGCCTTGGCGGCGACAGCCCTTACCAAGCTCCAGATCACCAGACTGAACCGGCAGATCGATTTTCTCGACGAGTCAATCGCAATCGCCAGCGGAAATGTCTCGACGCAGGCGCTGATCGACGGTCTCAACACCCAATTGAAAACCGCGCGCCAGACATTCGACGATGCGGAGGAAAAATGTGACGCTGCCGCGGATGCCTTGCAGAAATTCGATGACAAATGGTTCGTCGGCAAATTTCTCGCTGGCGGCAAAGCAGAGCGTCGCTCACTAGAGCGCGTCAAGACAACCCAATGCGGAGCGCGAGATGCAGCGCGCACGGCGCGCCAAGCGCTGGACAACTCACTTAGAAATGCAAAGAAGGCGCTCGATAATAGCGAAGCTGCAATGGACGGGGGCATCGCTGCCGCCACAGCAGCCCTGGCAGAGCTTGAGCGCCAAAGCGACGAGACTAGAGCGTTACTTCTGAGTACGCTCGACGAAGGGGAGGAGGAGGTCGGCCGTCTCGCGCAAGAATATCAGCTTGCCCTTCAGGCCCGCAATGCGCTCCTCATCCTCATCGGCATTATCGCGACCCCGTTTCTCATCCGTGCCCTATTCTATTATGCAATTGCGCCCCTGGCAGAACGGCGCGCTGCTATCCGTATCGCCGTACCAGGCTCATCCGGCTTGCCCAAACCCGCGACAGAGCCGTCGCGGGTCTCCATCCCTGTCACGCTTTCCGGCGGTGAAGAGCTTCTGGTGCGTCAGGATTACCTCCAGACCAGCTCGGTTGACGGAGAAAAGTCAACGCGATGGCTGCTCGATTATGGCCATATCCTTTCCAGCATCGCGACCGGCCTAACTTTTCTCACGCGCATTCGTGGCACGGGCACGACCACTATCTCTGCTGTGAAGGACCCCTTCGCCGAATTGACGGAAATCGACATGCCAGACGGCGCATCCTGCGTGCTGCATCCGCGCGCGCTGGTCGCGGTGGTCCAGCCTTCGGGCAGGACGATGCGCATATCGAGCCATTGGCGACTGTTCTCCCTCAATGCGTGGCTAACGATGCAGCTGCGCTTCATGGTGTTTCACGGCCCCGGAAGGCTTATTGTGAAAGGCGGCCGCGGAGTCCGGGTCGAAGCCGCCGAGCAGGGCCGTATTTTCGGACAGGATCAACTTGTCGGGTTCAGCGCCGAACTGTCCTATTCTGTCACGCGAACGGAGACTTTCGCGCCCTACCTTTTCGGATACGAGCAATTGTTCAAGGATAAGGTGCTAGAAAGCAACGGCATCCTCATCATTGAGGAGGCGCCGCTCGCTGGCCGGGGCAAGTGGGAGGTTCGCCGGGGGCTGGAAGGAGCGCTCGACGCCGGGATGAAGGCTTTCGGACTTTAGAGAGACCGGGCGCTATTCCTCTGCCGGCATTTCTTCCGGCGCGATACGCATCGCTTCTCCTATGAGGCTCTCGGCCTCGATCAGCAATTCGTCATCGACCGCACCCTGAGGCACCGCTTCGCGGCCGATCATCGTCATCACGGGAACGGCAAGCGGTGATACGCGGTCCAGCTCGACATGCACCAATTCGTGTTGTGAGCGTTCGAGCAGGCTCGCCAGCCTGCCCACGTCGGTCATCCGGGCGCGCGCATCAGCCCATGCCGCTTCGAGCAGGATGTGATCCGGCTCGTACCGCTTCAGAACGTCATAGATCAGATCGGTCGAAAACGTGACCTGCTTGCCGGTCTTGCGCTTGCCCGGATGCTGCCGCTCGATCAGACCGCTGATAACGGCCACTTCCCTGAAAGCGCGCCGCAGCAGGTGGCTCTCGGTCACCCAATCGGTGAACTCATGGGTCAGGATATCGGGCGAAAGCAGCGGTTTGGGATCGTCGACTGGCTTCAGCCCCCACACCGCTAGGCAATAATCGTTTGCCACGAAGCCCCCCGGCATCAATCCGCGATCGTCCATCCGCCGCGTAATCAGCATTCCCAGGCTCTGGTTCGCGTTCCAGCCCTCGAATGTATAATACACCGTATAGTGCTTGCGGGCGTGGATGAAGCTTTCCACCAACAGCTCTCCCGGTGCGGGCAAGCGGCTGCGGTAATCCTGCACCTCCAACCACTCGCGCACATCGTCTGGAAAGCGTCCCCAGCCTGCGCGATCGTTCAGCATTTCCTGCACGCGCGTCGCCAGATGCGTGGTGAGCGGCAGCCTTAGCCCCCCATAGGAAGGGATCGACGCGGATGTCTTCGCCGCGCGCACGATCACATCCATGTCCTGAACTTTCTCGACCTCGAGGCTCATCCCCGAAAAGAAGAACGTGTCGCCTGCCGATAGCTGCGCTGCGAAGCGCTCTTCGACCTTACCTAGCTGGCGGCCGTTCTTGAACCGCACCGTCAGCATCTCGCTGTCGACAATTATTCCAGCATTCATCCGGTGGCGCTGCGCCTGGTTCGGATGGGCGAGGCGCCAGATGCCATCCTTGGAACGGACGATCCGTTTGAACTTGTCGTAAGCGCGCAGCGCATAGCCGCCGTTTTCGACAAAGCCGAGGATGCGCTGGAACACCTCATCATGGAGCCATCCGTAGGCGAGCGAGGACCGGATTTCCGCTAGCAGCTCGTCCTCATGGAAAGGCGCGGCGCAGGCGCACGCCATCACATGCTGGGCGAGTACATCGAGCCCGCCCGCGCGGAAATCCTCGCCGTCGCGCTGGCCTTCATCAACGGCGTCTTTGGCGGCCATCGCTTCAAGGAATTCGAACCGGTTGCCAGGCACCAGCACAGCGCGGCTGCGGGTGTCGAGCCGGTGCCCCGCACGCCCGATCCGCTGCAATAGCCGCGATGAGCCCTTAGGCGCGCCCATCTGCACGACGAGATCGATATCGCCCCAATCCACACCAAGATCGAGGCTGGCCGTGCAGACCAGCCCGCGGAGCTCGCCGGCTGCCATCGCATCTTCCACCTTGCGGCGCGCTTCCTTGGACAGGCTGCCATGATGGACGCCGATCGGCAGATGGTCCTCGTTCTCCTCCCACAGACATTGGAATATGAACTCGGCGAGAAAGCGCGTGTTAGTAAAGACAAGCGTCGTGCGGTTGGCCTTGATCGCTTCGTAAAGCTGCCCGACCGCCCACCGGCCGGCATGGCCGCCCCACGGCACGCGCTCATCGATCGGGAGCAGAATCTCCACCTCAGGCTCCGCGCCCTTTTCACCGAGCACGAGGTCCGCCGCCTGGATTTCACCGGTCCCATCGACCGGTTGCGGGGCAAGCCATTCTTGAAAGCTCAGCGGATTGGCGAGCGTGGCCGACAACGCGACCCGCTGCATACCGGGCGCTATCTTTTGCAACCTCGCGAGCGACAGCGCGAGCAGATCGCCGCGCTTGCCCGTGGCAAAAGCATGAACCTCGTCGATCACAACCCGTTTCACGCTCGCGAACAGTGCGAGGCTTTCCGGATAGGACAACAGCAGTGAAAGGCTTTCAGGCGTGGTCAGCAAGACATTGGGCGGCTTTTCGCGCTGGCGCTTTTTACGGTCGGACGACGTATCGCCGCTGCGCGTTTCAACCGTGATCGGCAGGCCGATCTCGTCAATCGGCGTGAGCAGATTGCGCTTCACATCGTGCGCGAGCGCCTTCAGCGGCGAAACGTACAGCGTGTGCAGGCCCTCCGGCGGAGGACTACCCGAAGACGGTGCGAAGTCGCACAGAGTGGGCAGGAACCCTGCGAGTGTCTTGCCTGCACCGGTTTCGGCGACGAGCAGCGCATGCCGCCCCTCGCGCGCTTTGGCGAGCATATCGAGCTGGTGGCGGCGCACGCGCCATCCGCGCGCATCGAACCAGGCCTGGACTTCTTTTGGCACTGATCGCGAGGGGCTTGTCTTCATGCAGGTACAACCTGCATTGCGGCGTGGTCGTTCCGAGACGAAGCCGCCGTCAGGTCACCCCCTCACCGACACCGTCCGCATCTTCGGTGTCGGCCTGCGGGGCCAGCGCTTCCAGCTCGGCCGTGCTCTTGCCGAGCAATTCCGAAAGTCTCAGCCGTTCGGCTTCGCTGAGATCGGAGAAAACGCGAGCCGCCGGAAATTCGGCTTCCATGGCGGCAAAACCTTCCATGATGGACGGCATGACTTGGACCATAGCCGGTCCCATTTCTTCCATCACGCTGACCATTTGCGGATCGTATTGGACGCGAAAGCTTTCGACCGCGAACTTGCCGCCCACAGGCGTTTCGAAAAATGCCAGAAGTTCGGTCATCTCAGCATCGGTGAAACGTGTCGCGAATGCGCGCGCAAGAGCCTCGCGATAGGCTGGTTCCATCGCGCTGAACATCTGGCCGATCATACCTGTGAGCAAGCCGACCATCTGATCAGCGCGCGCCGAATATTGCGGATCCAGCACATCGAGCGCGGATTGCGCGGTCTCGTCTTCCAACACCTCCAGATCATCGCTCGGCACGCCCGTAAGCTTGGCCAGTTCCGTTCGTGGGTCGCCGGTAACCGCCCCCATGATGCCCATCATCATTGGCTGCATGCTTTCCTGCATTACGATAGCGAAGGTCCCCTCAGGAAAGACCTTGGCCGTCATCTCCGTCGCCAGCGGCAGGCGGGCTTGCTGCTCCGGCGTCAGTGGTGCCGCGGCAAACAATTCGCCGAATATCGCAAAGGCGTCGGTCATTTCCTGCTCGAAATTCGCGAGTTCTTCCTCTTCTTCCGTCACGAAGATCGGGGCGTCGTCATTTCCCTCCTGCGCCGCAGCGGGCGCGGCAGCGATAGCGAGAGAAAGGCAGGAAATGGCGGTGAGTAGATAGTTCTTCATTCTTGCGTCCCCTAAAAATTCACTCGCCTCAGTGACCAACGCTCTCGCCGCGCTCGAGTCCGGATAGCGCAAGCTGTTCGTCGATCTGGGCCATCAGCCGCTCAAGCCCTTCTTCGCTGTCGCTTTCGGCGCGGGCGACCAGAACGTCCTGCGTGTTCGAAGCGCGCAGCAGCCACCAGCCGTCTTTCGTGTTTACTCGCACCCCGTCAGTCGCGTTGACTTCTTCAACCTGCGGCCCCGGATTGCTCGTCATACGCTCGGTCACTTCGGCAATGGCCGGGAACTTGCGCGCCTCATCCACCTGGAACCGCATTTCCGGGGTATTCAGCATATCGGGCATCGCGCTTTTCAGCTCCGTCACCGATTTGCCCAGACGCGCGGAGGCGGCGAGCAGGCGGACACCAGCGTATAAGGCGTCGTCGAAACCGTAATATTCGTCGGCAAAGAACACATGCCCGCTCATTTCGCCCGCGAGCGGAGAATGAGTTTCCTTCATTTTGGACTTAATCAGGGAGTGTCCGGTCTTCCACATCAGCGGCTTGCCGCCATACTGCGCGACAGCATCGAACAGCGCCCGGCTTGCCTTCACATCGGCGATCACCGTAGCGCCCTGATGGGTCTTGAGCACATCTTCGGCGTAGATCATCAGCAGCTGGTCGCCCCAGATCACCCGGCCCTCGCCATCGATCGCCCCAATACGGTCGCCATCGCCATCGAAAGCCACTCCGAAATCGAGCTTCTTCGACGCGACCAGCTCGCACAGATCCGCCAGATTGGCTTCGACAGTTGGATCAGGATGGTGATTGGGAAAATGTCCGTCGACTTCAGTGAACAGCAGATGATGCTCCCCGGGAAGTTTCGCAGCCAGCGCCTCCAGCGCGGGTCCTGCGGCCCCGTTGCCAGCATCCCATCCCACCTTGATCCCGGAAAGAGCATCGCCATCGATCCCGGCGAGACCTTCGAGCATCCGATCGACATACTCGTCCAGGATATCGATGGTGGCGACCTCTCCTGCTCCGTCGGTCCAATCCCCGGACGCGGCGAGTTTCCCGAGTTCCTGGATGTCCGCTCCGAAGAACGGACGCCCCTGAAATACCATTTTGAAGCCATTGTAATTGGGGGGATTGTGGCTGCCAGTTATCTGAATGCCGCCATGCACCTCTTCGCTTGAGGCTTCCGCATAATACAGCATCGGGGTCGCACCCATGCCGATGCGCCGAACATTGCAACCACTCGCGGTCAGCCCTTCGACCAGTGCATGTTCGAGCATCGGCGAACTTACTCTGCCGTCATAGCCCACGGCCACCGTTGGGCTGGCCAGCCCCTCACCGCTGGCGCGGATCAGCAAAGTGCCGAAACTGCGGCCAATTGCCCGCGCATCGTCCGGGCCCAGCGTCTCGCCAATAATGCCGCGAATATCGTATTCGCGAAGGACGGTCGGATCGAATGTATGCTTCATGGGATGGGACGTCCTGTAATTCTGTCAGGGATGATAGCCGCAAATGCACCGTAAATGGTCGATTCTTGCAATGGCGTAACTCTTAAGAGTGTTCGTCCCGGCCGATCCCTGTGTCACCATCGGGCAGTTCGGACAGGAGGAGATCGCGCGCATCGTTGGCGTCGTGCACCTGCCCGTTGCTGCCGCCCTTATCGGGATGGACTGTCGCCATCAGCCGCTTATGCGCGGCGAGAATGTCATCGCGGCTGGCCCCGGCCTCGATCTTCAACAATTCGCGCGCGCGGCGGATTTCCTGCTGGCGGGTCGGTTTTGTGCCGAGTGTCTGCCACGGCCATTTGCCGAACGCCCACCTGAACAGCAGGGTAAGGATGATGAGGATTATGGCGATACGGAACATGCGGCTACGCTAGCTCCAAACGGGGCTGGCCGCGAGTGAATTCGGGCAAGTTCAACGCTTTAAGCAGCGCACGAAGCTCCTGCCGCGCGATAAGGTGGCTTGTGCCCAGCTCACCCAGATGCCCCTTGTCGAGGAGCGTCAGGCCAGAGGGGAACAGTTCGCGGTAAATGACGCGTTCGGAAAGGCCGTGCGCGACGCGAAAGCCGACCCGTTTCGACATTTCTGTCAGCGCCTGTTCGATCCTTGCCATGTTGCGTGCCTCGACATGGCCCGTGCGATTTCTCACCACGACCCAATCCATTTCGGGACGCCTGCCATCTGCCGTGGCGCGGCTGCGTTTGAGCCGCGCTTCCCAGATCAGCTCGGCAAAGAATGACAGCTTTTTCACCTTGAAGGTTTCCGCGTCGACCTGACCGATCAGGTCGAAATCGACGAAACTGTCGTTCATTGGCGTGACGAGAGTATCTGCGTTCTCCGCGGCAGTCCGCGCGAGCGGATCGTCACGCCCCGGATTATCGATGACGAGAAAATCGCACAGCTTTTCCATCCGGTCGATCGCCACCAGCAGTGCCTGCTCGCTCCGCCCGCGGAAGACCTCGCAACCTGGCGTCGGCAGCGTAATGCGCCGTTTTTCAAGCGTGTTAAGACGGTTTTCGATATAGCGATGGGTCGTGCGCTGACGAGGATCGAGGTCGAGCGCCATCACCCGCGCGCCGAGATAGGATAGCGCAACCGCAATATGCACCGCCGTCGTCGACTTGCCGGTACCACCTTTCTCGTTGGCGAAAACGATCCGGTGAGCAGGTTTTCCGGGAAGCGGTGCGGTCATGATCGGTAGAATTATCCTGTGAAGCTGGGACCATAGTAACACGCCGCAGGAGCTTGTAGGCAGGCGTCGCGCACGTGTATTGCTGCGGGACAATCTATCGGTGGAGGAGAGTACGTGCAAACCGCAAACACGCTCGATGTGTTGAGAACGCAGGTTGCGAAGCTTCGGGCAGGCGGGGAGACCCTTGCTCTCGTGCCGACGATGGGGGCGCTGCACGAAGGGCATTTGACGCTGGTGAGGCGTGCGCGAGAGATGTGCGATCATGTCGCCGCCTCGATTTTCGTGAACCCCACCCAATTCGCTCCTAGCGAGGATCTCGATGCCTATCCACGCCAGCTCGAAGAAGACGCCGCCATGCTGGAAAGCGAAGGGTGTGCGCTGCTCTGGGCACCTGACACCGAGGTTATGTATCCCGATGGTTTCGTAACAAGCATCTCTGTGAGCGGTGTCAGTGAAGGGCTATGCGGTGCCTCCCGGCCTGGCCATTTCGATGGGGTAGCGACAGTGGTGTGCAAACTGTTCAACCAGGTTAGACCGACACACGCCTTCTTCGGCGAGAAGGATTTTCAACAGCTCGCAGTGATTCGCGCCATGGCTCGCGATCTCGACCTGACCGCGCCGCGTGTGCATTCGATCATCGGCGTACCCACCGTGCGCGAGGCGGATGGTCTCGCGATGTCGAGCCGCAATCGCTACCTTTCCGAGGAGCACCGCACTGCCGCAGCGACCCTCCCGCGCGAAATGAAGGAAGCGATCGCGCGCATCAAGGATGGTCAGGAAGCCGCGCCGACACTCGCGGCGCTGGAAGACGCTTTGCTGGGCGCCGGCTTTTCAAGTATCGATTACGCCGTGCTGGCCGACGCCGCGTCACTCGCGCCGCTCGATACGCTTGGCAATTCGCCCGCGCGATTGCTGGTAGCGGCCCGGATCGGCGGGACGCGGCTGATCGATAACATGGCGGTCGAGCAGGACCGTTGACGCGGGGCCAGCAAGCGTGGCAAAGGGCCAGCGCCCGGCACAACAAGTGCCCTAAGCGGGTATAGCATAGTGGTAATGCTCCAGCCTTCCAAGCTGGCTAGAGGGGTTCGATTCCCCTTACCCGCTCCAAACCCTCCTCAGCGAGAGCAGGCCGAGCTTGCGGGCACCCAAAGATTTCTTTGCTTGTTTTGGAGCCAGAGGGGTCTAGCTCGAAACCCATGCACACGCTGACCCATCTCGAACGGCTAGAAGCCGAAAGCATTCATATTTTCCGCGAAGTCGCGGCCGAAACCGAAAAGCCGGTGATGCTTTATTCGGTCGGCAAGGACAGCTCGGTCATGCTGCATCTTGCGCGAAAGGCGTTCTACCCCGCACCGCCGCCTTTTCCGATGCTGCACGTCGCAAGTGGATGGGATTTTCAGGCGCTGCTCGATCACCGCGACAAGACAGTGGAGGAATACGGGCTCGACCTGATCGTGGCGCAGAACGAGCAGGCGGAGGAACAGGGGATCAACCCGTTCGACACCGGCAGCGCGCTGTACAGCCAGGCGCAGTTGACCGATCCGCTCAAGAAGGCCCTGAGCGAGCACGGCTTCGATGCGGCATTCGGCGGGGGGCGGCGCGACGAAGAAAAAGCGCGCGCGAAGGAGCGTGTGTTCAGTTTCCGCAGCGCATCGCATCGCTGGGATCCGAAGAACCAGCGCCCCGAGCTATGGAACCTATACAACACCAAGAAGAACAAGGATGAAAGCATCCGGGTCTTCCCGATCTCAAATTGGACCGAGCTCGATATCTGGCAGTACATCGCGCTCGAGAAGATCGACATCGTCCCGCTCTACCTGTCGCAAAAACGCCCCACGGTCACGCGCGATGGCATGCTGCTGGTGGTCGATGATGATCGGTTCCGCCTCGAGAAAGGCGAACAGCCGGTTGAGCGCTCGGTCCGATTCCGCACGCTCGGCTGTTACCCGCTGACTGGTGCGACCGAGAGCAAGGCGACCGACATGAACGCGATCATCCAGGAAATGCTGCTCGCAACTGGCTCCGAGCGACAGGGCCGCGCAATCGACAAAGGGCAGTCCGCTTCGATGGAAGACAAGAAGCAGGAGGGGTATTTCTGATGGCTGAGCGCGACCCTTCATTCCAGACCGACGCCCTGATCGCCGAAGACATTGACGCCTATCTGGAACAGCACCAGCACAAGAGCCTGCTGCGCTTCATCACCTGCGGCAGCGTGGATGACGGCAAATCGACGCTGATCGGTAGGCTGCTTTACGATTCGAAGATGATCTTCGAGGACCAGCTTTCCGCGCTTGAATCCGACAGCAAGAAGGTCGGTACACAAGGCGACGAGATTGATTTCGCGTTGCTCGTCGATGGTCTCGCTGCCGAACGCGAGCAGGGGATCACGATCGATGTCGCATACCGGTTCTTCACCACAGAGAAGCGCAAATTCATCGTCGCCGACACCCCTGGCCACGAACAATATACGCGCAATATGGTCACCGGCGCTTCGACCGCGGACCTGGCCGTTATCCTTGTCGATGCGCGCAAAGGCGTGCTTCAGCAGACGCGGCGGCACAGCTATCTCGTGCACCTACTGGGCATCAGGCATCTCGTTCTCGCCGTGAACAAGATGGATCTGGTGGATTACGACCAGGCAACCTTCGACAGCATCGTCGCCGACTACGCAGCATTCGCCGAAGAGGTCGGCATCGAGACGTTCACGCCGATCCCGATTTCGGGGTTCAAGGGCGACAACATCACCGCCTCTCCATCGCCCAACACACCTTGGTACAACGGCCTGTCGCTGATCGACCATCTCGAAACGGTCGAGGTCGCAAACACGGCCGCGCAGGAACGCTCTTTTCGCATGCCGGTGCAATGGGTGAATCGCCCGAACCTCGATTTTAGAGGGTTTGCCGGGCTCATCACCGATGGGACGGTCCAGCCTGGCGATCCGGTCCGCATCGTGCCGGCGGGCAAGACCTCGAAGATCAAATCAATCTCGACATTTGACGGCGATCTCGACGAAGCCGGGGCCGGGCAATCGGTCACGCTCATGCTCGAGGACGAGGTCGATTGCAGCCGCGGCGACGTTATCGCAGCCGCCGATGACCCGCCCGAAGCCTCGGACCAGTTCTGCGCGACGTTCGTCTGGATGGATGAAGAGGCGCTCAAGCCGGGGCGCGGCTATTGGCTGAAGCTAGGGAACCAGATGGTGACCGCCACCGTCCAGCCGCCGAAATATGAAATCGATGTGAATTCGCTCGAACATCTCGCCGCAAAAACGCTCAAATTGAACGCGATAGGCGTGGCGGAGTTTTCGACCGACCGTCCGATCACGTTTGAAGCCTACGCCAAAAGTCGCCAGCTCGGCGGGTTCATCCTGATCGATAAGTTCACCAATGCGACCGTGGGCGCGGGGATGATTGAATTCAGCCTCCGCCGGGCGCAGAACGTGCATTGGCAGCCGACAACGATCACGCGCGAAGATCACGCTGCGCTCAAAAATCAGACCCCGCGCGTCCTGTGGTTCACCGGGCTGTCGGGATCGGGCAAATCGACGATCGCCAATGAGGTAGAAAAGCAGCTCGCACTGATGAACCGGCACACCTTCCTGCTCGATGGCGACAATGTCCGCCATGGCCTCAACAAGGATCTCGGCTTTACCGAAACCGACCGGATCGAAAACATTCGCCGCATCGGTGAAGTTGCCAAGCTGATGGCGGATGCCGGCCTGATCGTGCTCACCGCCTTCATCAGCCCGTTCCGTGCCGAGCGACGGATGGTCCGCGAGATGCTTCCCGAGGGCGAATTTGTCGAGGTGTTCGTCGACACCCCGCTCGAAGTGGCCGAAAAACGCGACGTGAAAGGTCTCTACAAGAAAGCACGCGAGGGGCAGCTCAAGAACTTCACCGGGATCGACAGCCCCTATGAAGCACCGGAACATCCCGAAATTCGGGTGAACACAGTCGATATGACGCCTGCCGAAGCGGCAAATTACATCATCCAGCAGATCCTGCCGCTCAAATGACAGGACAGATGACAGACGCTCGGCTG
Organism: Erythrobacter ani; assembly: GCF_019204025.1. Taxonomy (GTDB): domain Bacteria; phylum Pseudomonadota; class Alphaproteobacteria; order Sphingomonadales; family Sphingomonadaceae; genus Erythrobacter; species Erythrobacter ani. The sequence goes on along the minus strand of NZ_JAGSPB010000001.1, from coordinate 1,258,686 downwards.
GCCGCGCATCTTGCCACGATCGCAGGGCGCATTCTGCTAGATGTGAGAGACAGCGCTGTGTTCGAAGGCAAGGTCCTTGGCAATGCCGGTGATGCAACGGCAAATGAGTTCCTGTGCCACGCGCTGCGCCATGCCCGCCCCGATGACGGGCTGCTTTCTGAAGAAGAGAAAGACGACATCGCCAGATGCGCGATGGACCGAGTGTGGATCGTCGATCCGGTCGACGGAACACGCGAATATGGCGAGCAGCGCAGCGACTGGGCAGTGCATGTCGGGCTTTCCATCGGCGGCGTGGCCGCAGTGGGCGCCGTCGCTCTGCCTGGCCTCGATGGCGGGATCGTCCTGTCGTCGGACCAGGTCTCTGCCATGCCTGAACCCGTTAAGAAGCCGCGTTTTCTCGTCAGCCGGTCCCGTCCGGCGAAGGAGGCGGTCGCCCTCGCCAAAGCAATGGGCGGCCAACTCGTCAGCATGGGCAGCGCAGGCGCAAAGGCGATGGCCGTCGTCCGCGGCGAGGCTGAAATCTACCTGCATTCGGGCGGGCAGTATGAATGGGATAGCTGCGCGCCGGTTGCAGTCGCCGCTGCGCACGGCCTGCATTGTTCACGTATCGACGGGTCGCCCATCCGGTATAATATGGCCGACCCCTACCTGCCCGATCTCCTGATCTGCCGCCCGGCATATGCGGAGCGGGTGCTCGATCTGGTTGCCTCGCTCGATTAGTCGTCGGCGGTGGAAGCCTCATCAGCTTTCGGTTCCGCCTGTTTCAACGAAACCTCTATGTCGACCCGCCGGTTTGCCGCGCGTCCGGCCTCGTTTGGTTCGCCATCGGGCAAGGCATTCGGCTCGATAGGGTTCTGTGCGCCAAACGCGATGAGTGTGATGCGATCGGCATTCACCCCATTTTCGACCAGCCATTCCCGAACCGCCTCTCCGCGCGCTTCGGATGCGCGCGCATTGGCGGCGTCGCTTCCGCTTGCATCGCTATGCGCTCGCAGAACGACCACGCTATCTTGCGCGACCTGGGCCGACCCGGCGAGCTCTTCAAGTGCCAGCAGCGCCGCCTCGTCCAGTCCGCTGCCCCCTTCGGGAAATCCGATGCTTGTTTCGATCGGCTCAATCACGGCGTTGTCAGGTTGTTCGATATCGGCCCGGATGATCGAAACGGGCGCTTCCGGGCTCGGTGCGGCGGTCTCATCCGCATTCGGTCCCCCGGACTGGCCCGTTTCGCGCACATCGGATGCCTGGTCATTGCAGCCAGCCAGCAGGATACCGGCAGCGAGGATCAGGGCGGTGGGCAAGTTACGCATGGGGGCCTCTTTATCGAAGTCTTCTCTGTTCAATTCGGTTTAGCTCGGCTGCGGTTTGGGCTTCGATTGATCGCCTCTACCGCGGCCGCTTTCCTTTGCTGCCCTGCGCGCGACCTGTTCTTCGGCCGATTTGAGTTGCGGGGGAGAGAAACTGAGAATGGTGTCGCCGGCACGCGGTTCGGGGCGCGCGGCATGGGTGAAGAAACGCAGCCTCCCGCTATTCCTCAAAAGAAGCAGCATGTTCGCGCTATCGGGCAGCTTCTCCTGGGCGTCTTCGAAGTCGAATTCATCGGACAATTTGGTTTTTCGGAACACCCAGCCCTGCTGCTGGCGTTCGTTCACATCGGTTACGCCAAACCCGCTTTCAAACAGCGCGCGTCCGCGCAACGTTTGAGGGAGCGCATGTTTGTCGTCCTCGCCATCCGCACTTTCGCCGAGTTGATAAACACTATCGCGGCCAATCTCATGCGCAAATTCGTTGCAGACGAGCGTGTTGTATGCCTCGTTATCGGTCGCCGCGACGAGCACCTGATACGGGGTCAGGTCGAGATTGTGCTCGGTCACTTCGTTCAGGATTTCGCCGTGGTAGAAAGGCAGACCTTCGCGCCGGGCCGGGCCGAGGCTCTGCCAGCTGGGATCGACGATCATGATGGGCGTTTTCAGCGCCTGCATCTCTTTCGCCAGCGCGATCGTCCAAGGAGTCGATCCGACTATCAGCAGGCCCGGGCGCGAGGTTCCCTTCACACCCAGCCATTTGGCGACGATATTCACAGTAAAGCCATGCGCCACCACGGTGGCCACGACTACAGCAAAACTCAGCGCTGTCAGGACTTGCCCGTCGCTGTAGCCGAGATCGGCGAGCCTCAGCGCGAACAGCCCGCTGATAGCCACGAGCACAATCCCGCGCGGTGCAATCCACGCGATGAACAACCTTTCATTCCACGGCACCGAGGATCCAAGCATGCTGATGATGACAGTCAGCGGCCGGACAACGAACAACAGTGCGAGAAGGAAGAGGATGAAACGCAGACCGACCTCTGTCGTCGGATCGAGATAGACGAGGTCGCTCCAGCTGAGGCTGGCCGACAGCAGGATGAAGATGCCGGAAACCAGCAGAACCGCGATGTTCTCCTTGAACGGGTGGATCGAACGAATGCTGGAAAAGCCGGTATTGGCCAGGGTAATTCCCATCACCGTGACTGCGACCAGGCCGGCTTCATGTTCGATCTTGTTTGTCAGCACGAATACGAAGATGACCGAGATGAACAGGACGGGCACCTTAAGGTATTCTGGGATCGCTCCGCGCGGGAACAGGTAAGCGATCATGCGCGCCGCGGCATAGCCGATCAGCCCTGCCAGGATCGCCGCGATGATAAGCGGCGGGACCACTTCGATCACGGATGCATTGGGGCTTTCGGCGACGCGGCGGAAATATTCGTAGGCGATCACGGCGCACAGCGCGCCGGTAGGATCGTTGACTATGCCTTCCCATTTGAGGATCGAGTTTGGCCTGGTCTGCACATTTGCCTGCCGCAGAAGCGGGATAACCACAGTCGGGCCGGTCACGATGAGGATGCCCCCAAAAAGGATGGCGACCGGCCAGGCAAGGCCAGCAATCTGGCTGGCAGCGACCGCGCCGAGCGCCCAACCGACAACGACCCCGACCGTCGCAAGCCGCCACACGGCGCTGCCCGAATGCCGGAGCTCGCGCAGATCGAGGCTGAGCCCGCCTTCGAACAGGATCAGCGCAACGCCGATGCCGATGGCTGGATCGAGCAGGTCTCCGAATGCGGCCTCTGGATCGAGCAGACGAAATCCCAATTCGCCCGCAACCGGCCCGGCGAGAAACCCCGCAGCCAGCATCAGAACGATCGCAGGCCAACCCGTGCGCCATGCGACCCACTGCGCCCCGACACCGAGAACGCCAATCGTGGCAATTACGAGCGCTTGCGATTCCATTTGGTTTCCTGAACTTCCCTCATGCCAACAATGAACCGCATGCACACTCGTTCCATCGGTGGTTGGCGCCGCGGAAAGCCGTCGGCCTTATTCGCCGTCGAATTGCATCAGGGTTTGAACCTGAACCCCAGCCTCCTGCAGCTTTGCAGCGCCTCCCAGATCGGGCAGATCGATGACGAACAGGGCCTCATTCACCGTGCCGCCAGCCTCGCGCAGCAGCTGCGCTGTGGCAAGCGCAGTGCCGCCCGTCGCGATCAGGTCGTCGACGATAACGATGGATTCGCCCTGCGTGATGGATCGGGGATCTACCTCGAGCCTGTCGGTCCCGTACTCGAGCGCGTAATCGACGCCGATTGTTGTCACCGGCAGCTTTCCCGGCTTTCGGACCAAGACGAAGCCGATGCCGAGCTGGACTGCGACGGCGGCGCCAAAGATGAAACCTCGCGCCTCCATACCTGCGATCTTTTGCGCGCCCCTCGCCTTCGCCAGTTCTGCGAGATGATGCACGCTTGCCGACAACCCTTCGGAATGTCCGATCAACGTGGTGATGTCGCGAAACTGGACGCCGGGCTCCGGAAAGTCTGGCACGGTGCGGATCAGCGCCTTGAGTTCGCCGGGCGAGAGTTTTGGATGGGTCACTGCAGCTCCGCAAATGCAAAGCGCCCCACCATCCGCGAAGGATGATGGGGCGCTTGATGAGAGGTTATGTCGATGGGGTGATTACTTTGTCTTTGACTTCTTGCCTGCCCAGATTTGCTTGTAGGACAAGAAAGCGAGGCCGGTCGCGAAGATCAGGAACGCGATCACGAACCAGCCGGTCTGCTTGCGCTGGATCAGGGATGGCTCGGCAGTCCAGGTCAGGAACGCGGCAATGTCTGCCGACATCTGCGGAACTGTCGCTTCGGTCCCGTCATCATAGGTGATGAGGTCAGGGTAAAGCTGCGGCGGCATCGCAAGGTTCACGTTCGAGAACCAGGGATTGAAGTACAGACCCATCGGAGTTTCGAAGCCCTGCTCCTGCGCCTTGGCAAGCTTTTCGGGATCCGGATCGACATAGCCGTTGAGCAGCGAATAAACGTAATTCGTGCCATCCTTGCGCGCTTTCGTCATCAGCGAAAGATCAGGCGGGATTGCATTGTTGTTGGCTGCGGCAGCAGCGACGTTGTTCGGATACGGGTCGGGGAAGTAATCGGTCGGCTCACCGGGGCGGGTGGTCGCCTCGCCCGTGTTCGGATCGATGCCGGGTACATTCCAGGTCGCAGCCTCCGCGCGAACCTGTGCGTCGGTGTAGCCCAGTTCCTGCAGGTTGCGGAAAGCGACATATTTCAGGCCGTGACAGGCCGAGCAGACCTGCTTGTAGACCGCATAGCCGCGCTGCAACTGAGCGTAATCCCACTTGCCCAGAGGTCCGTCGAACGAAAACCCGCCCTCAGGGGCTACTGGCTTCTCCTTGAAGACGTAGTAGGCGGGTTTTTCTGCCGGGGGGCCGAAAGCATAGTTGTACGCGCCGGGGATCAGCGACCACAGCACCAGCACGGCGGTTATGCCGAGACCGATGAGGATGCCTGCAAGACGGATTGTCATGACCGAACTCTTTCTCGTTATCGGATCAGTAAAAGGAGCGATAATCTAGCGATTATTCGGCTGGCTGAAGCGAACCGTCGGGATCACTGCCCGGCAGCGGCTTGACTGCAGCCTGCGGGTTTTCCCCGCCACCATCAGTACCGCCAGGCTTATCGTCGGAACCGAGTACCGCTTCGGTGATGGAATACGGCAGCGGTTTCGGCACCTCAATCTGGCTGACGATCGGCAGGATCACCAGGAAGTGCAGGAAGTAATACGCTGTCGCGATCTGGCTGAGCAGCACATAGGGCTCTTCGGCAGGCGCACCGCCGACATAGGTGAGCAGCGCCATGCAAGGGATGAGGCCGAACCAGAAAAACTTCTTGAACATCGGACGGTAATGGCCCGAACGAACCGGGCTCTTGTCGAGCCATGGCAGGAAGAACCAGACCAGGATCGAACCGAACATCGCGATCACGCCCAGCAGCTTCGCCTCGATCAGGACGATGCCGGTGAACGGGATCGTCAGGTCGGCGGTGAAGGCGCGCAGGATCGCGTAGAACGGCAGGAAGTACCACTCTGGCACGATCAGGGCCGGGGTCGAGAGCGGGTTGGCTTCGATATAGTTGTCTGGGTGACCGAGCATGTTCGGCAGGAAGAACACCATGAAGGTGAACAGGATCAGGAAGACGCCCAGACCGAAACCATCTTTCGACGTGTAATACGGGTGGAACGGGATAGTATCGCTTTCCTTCTTCACTTCGACCCCGGTCGGGTTCGAAGATCCCGGAATGTGCAGTGCCCAGATGTGGAGTATGACCACACCGGCAATGACAAACGGCAACAGGAAGTGGAGCGAGAAGAAGCGGTTGAGCGCAGCGTTGTCCGGGGCGAAACCACCGAGCAGCCAGATTTGCAGCGGCTCACCGATGAATGGAATGGCACCGAACAGACCGGTAATCACCTTCGCACCCCAGAAGCTCATCTGGCCCCATGGAAGGACGTAACCCATGAATGCGGTGGCCATCATCAGCAGGAAGATGACCACGCCGAGCAGCCAGATCATCTCGCGCGGTGCCTTGTAGGATGAATAATACAGGCCGCGGAAAATGTGCAGGTAAATGACGATGAAGAAGAAGCTCGCGCCATTGGCGTGAGCGTAGCGCATCATCCAGCCGTAATTTACGTTGCGCATGATGTGTTCGACCGTACCGAAAGCGACTTCGGTATTGGCGGCGTAATGCATCGCCAGAATCACGCCAGTGACGATCTGCAACACGAGGCAGAAGCCGGCGAGGACGCCGAAATTCCACATATAGTTGAGATTGCGCGGAACCGGATAACCCGCACCCACGGCATTGTAGACAAGGCGCGGCAAAGGCAGCTTTTCATCGACCCACTTGGTGAAAGCGGATTTCGGTTCGTACTGCTTGGCCCAGGCAAAACTCATAATGGTCTCTCGGTTCTCAGCGTGTGATCACAGAATCAAATACAGGTACGAAGCATCACCCTACGCGGATGGTGCTTTCGGAAGTGAACGAATATTCCGGCACTTCGAGATTGGTCGGCGCGGGGCCTTTGCGGATCCGCCCCGCAACGTCGTAGTGCGAGCCGTGGCACGGGCAGAAATATCCGCCGAATTCGCCCTTATTCTCACCTTCGGCAGCGCCCAGCGGAACACAGCCGAGGTGGGTGCAAACGCCCATCGTGACGAGAATATCTTCATTGCCTTCGGTAGTGCGTTCGGCCAGCGTCTGCGGATCGCGCATATTGGCCGCGTCATCCGCTTTCGCCTCGGCGACTTCTTCAGGGGTCAGGCGCTTCACGAACAAAGGCTGCTTGCGGAACACCGCCTTGATGCTCTGACCAGGCTGAATCGCGCTCACATCGACATCGGTCGTGCTCTCCGCGAGAACGTCCTTTGATGGAGCCATCTGGCTGACCGCCGGAAGCAATACAGCGATGCCGCCGACACCGGCAGTGCCCAATGCGGCGACGTGAATCCAATCGCGGCGACGAACACCTTCATCACCGTCTTTCACTTCGGGGGGCTCAGCTCCAACAGAAGCACCAGTAGAAGCCATCGTGTCTTACCTTGCTCATATACCTGCGCTGACACTACGCCGACGCGGGATGATGTTAAACCTGTTTGCTCTTAGGCGCGATCGCAATCAATCACCCCTTCAAACCGTGTTGGTAGCGCTTTACGCTGCCATAAAGTTCCGGCTCGCCGCGCGAATAGACGCAAAGCTCGCGAAAACCAACCGTGTTTTGAGCACACCCTGTTCGCTTCGGTGCAATACCTGGCTCCCCGGTATCAGCGCATGCCGATCATACTGATCTGGCGTCCATAGTTTGGTTCACCGCGCTGAGTAGCTCTTCGGTAGGAATAATAACGCTCGAAATTCGAGAAAGTATCCCGAGCGGCATCCTCTATTTTGATAAGTCCCGCCTCGCGCAGCCGAGAGTTGATGTATCCGGGGAGGTCGAAATGCCAGCGTGCCTGGCCCTCCCGCATCGGTGCCGCCTTGAAATGAAGCTCGTCCTCGGGCCCAAAATTCTTGCGGAAGGCTGCGTCGACTTCATAATTGCGCTGCGCGATAGTTGGCCCGATTGCCGCGGAAATATTCTCGCGCTCCGCGCCAAGTGCCTCCATCGCGGCAACAGTGTTGGCGAGCACGCCGCCATGCGCGCCGCGCCATCCGGCATGGGCTGCGCCGATCACGCCTGCGCGCGCATCGGCGAAGAGAACCGGCGCACAGTCGGCGGTCACGATGCCGAGCACGATGTTGGGCCGTGAGGTGACGAGAGCATCTGCGACCGGCCTGCCTTCTGCGGCATCGGGCCAAGGGACAGGCACGGTGACGACATCGGGTGAATGCACCTGATGCGGTGCAACAAACGCTGCGCTTTCAACCAGATGATCGGCTGCCGCTGCGCGCAGCTTGCGGATGTCCCTCTCCTCACCCGGACCGCCGAAACCGAACTGGTGGAGGCCGCCGCCACTTCCGAAAAAGCCATGCGGCATACCGCCGTGCACATCGGAGGTGGCAATGTCGAACGGTTTCAGGTCAGCCATCGAGGCTGCGCGAAACCTGTTCGAACGTGTCGCGCGATAGGCCCTCAGTCCCTGCGATTCGCTCCAGCTCCGCCTTCATCAGCCCCGCCTTGACCGATTCTATCCGCCGCCAGCGTCCCAGCGGCGATACAAACCGCGCTGCGGTCTGCGGGTTGATCGGGTCAAGCGCAAGGATCACGTCCGCGATCATGCGGTAACCCGAGCCGTCCTGGGCATGGAAAGCATGCGCATTGCCGGCGAACGCCATGTAGAGTGAACGGACACGGTTCGGGTTCTTCATCGTGAAGTCGGGATGTTCGGCCAGCGCTTTCACATGGCTGAGGACGTCGGGGTGCAGCGAGAGCGCTTGCAGCGTGAACCACTTGTCGATCACCAGTGCGTTGCCCTGATAGCGGTCGTAAAACGCCTGCAAACGCTCATCGCGTGCCGGATGTTTGAGCCCGCACAGCACCATCAGAGCGCCTTGCCTGTCGGTCATGTTGTCGGCTTGGTCAAACTGGCGCGAGGCCATGATTGCCGCGCGCTCCGGATCGCTGGCTGCGAACAGTGCGGCGATCTGCGTCTTGACCTTGCGGGCGCCGCGGCCTGCGGGATCATCGTAGGGCACATCGGCGACCTGTGCGTAGAGCCCTTCCAGCTCGCGCTTCAGTGTTACACCGATCACGGTCTTGAGCTGCTCGCGCTCCTTGTGAATCTCGAGCGGTTCGGCCTTGCGTATCCCGGCGGGGTCGCTGCCTGCCATTGCTTCGAACAGATAGGTCTCGCTCGGCAGCATCATCAGCTCGCCGCGCATCGAGTGATCAAGCTCCGGATCGGTCAGGATCGAGCGAAACGCATCGCATACGAGCCGTTTGCCCTCGGCACGTCCCGCCTGATCGAGCTGCTGGCTCGCCGCCGCAACCAGATGGCGGACCGCGAGGTCCTGCAAGGCTTCGTACCGCGCGAACGGATCGTCGTCCTTTGCCGCGAGAAAGACGAGGTCTGCGCTATCAAGCTCACGCTCGATGATGACGGGCGCGGTGAACCCGCGATTGATCGACAGCACCGGAAAAGGGCCGGAAAGCGGAAGGGTGATCGTCTGTTCGTCCTGCCGCAGTTCGATAAGCTGCTCTGCGCCGAGCGCTCCGGTTTCGCGGCAGTGCACCGCGACCCGCAGCGGGATGTGCATCGCCCCCTTGTTGCGCTGACCCGGCGTGTCGGGAACCGTTTGCCTGAACGTCACATCGAGCCCGTCATCGCCGAGCGTCTGTCTCACTGCGATCCGGGGCGTGCCCGCTTGCCTGTACCAGCGTCGGAATTGCGCCAGTTCAAGACCGGTTCCATCTTCGATCGCGGTGATGAAATCCTCGCAGGTGGCCGCTTCGCCGTCATGGCGGTCGAAGTAGAGATCGGTGCCTTTGCGGAAATTGTCGACCTGGCCCCCGAAATTAGCGAGCGTCCGCATCATACGGATCACTTCGGCACCTTTATTGTAAACGGTCGCCGTGTAGAAATTGCTGATCTCGCGGTAACTGTCCGGGCGGATCGGGTGGGCGAGCGGGCCGGCATCCTCGGGGAACTGCGCCGCGCGCAGAATGCGCACATCCTCGATCCGCTTCACCGCCTCGCCCTGCACATCCTGGCTGAAAAGCTGGTCGCGCAGCACGGTGAAACCTTCTTTCAACGACAGCTGGAACCAGTCCCGGCAGGTGATGCGGTTACCCGACCAATTGTGAAAATATTCGTGCGCGATCACGCCTTCGACCGCGTCGAAATCGGCATCGGTCGCGGTGTCGGGGTCGGCCAGCACATATTTCGTGTTGAAGACGTTGAGGCCCTTGTTCTCCATCGCGCCCATGTTGAAATCGGAGACGGCGACGATGTTGTAGAGATCGAGATCGTATTCGCGGCCGAACACATCCTCGTCCCATTTCATCGATCGGTGGAGCGATTGCAGCGCGTGATCGGTGCGGGCGAGGTCTTCCTCGCGCACCCAGACATTGCATTCGACCACGCGGCCCGACCGGGTCGTGAAGGGAGCGGAATTGGCAACGAGATCGCCTGCGACGAGCGCGAAAAGATAGGAAGGCTTGGGCCAGGGATCGTGCCATTCGGCCCAGTGCGTGCCGCCGTCACCCTCGCCTTCGCCCACCTTGTTGCCGTTGCATAGCAGGATCGGGAAACGGTCTTTCGATCCGCTCATCTTGACGCGGTAAGTCGAAAGGACATCAGGCCGGTCGGGGAAGAACGTGATGCGGCGAAAGCCCTCCGCCTCGCACTGTGTGCACAGCATCCCGTTGGAAGCGAACAGGCCCATCAGAGCGGTGTTGGCGCTCGGATCGATCTGCGTCACGATTTCCACCGTATGGCTCTCTCCCGGCAGGTTCACGACGAGATCGCCTTCGTCCATCGACCAGTCGCCAAACCGCGCGCCATCGACCATGACCATCTCTGTTGTCAGTCCGTCGCCATTGAGGCGCAATTCCGGCGAGGTCGACTCCGTTCCCGGATTGCGCTTGATCTTCAAACGCGCGGCGACGCGGGTGCTGCCGATGCCGAGTGCGAAATCAAGCTCTGTCTCGGGCACGATCCACGGATAGGGCTCGTAATCCTCGCGCCGGATTACCGGCGGATCATGGGGCATGGGCGCTGCATCGGCCAGTTCGGGATTGCCTTCGGGGTTCTGGGGGGTGGTTGCAATATCCATGGAAGCTCGATTTCAGTTGATTTGTGCAGGCGTCAAGCGATTAGAACGATTGTATGGCGCGATTGTTCATATTTGGCCTCGGCTATACGGCGAAGCGCATCGCCGCGGTGGCGCGCTCGCGGGCATGGCACATCGACGCCACCGGCAGCGCGGGGAATGTGGATTTCGCGGATCACGCTGCGGTCGTTCAAGCCTTGGAGGCCGCGACCCATGTCCTGTCTTCGGTGCCGCCGGACCGCAAGACCGCCAGCGACCCCGTGCTCGATCGGTATCGTGAGGCACTTCAAGGCCGCCCGCTGTTCTACCTTTCCTCCACTGGGGTCTACGGCGATCAGCAGGGGGCGTGGGTTGACGAAAGCTCGCCCACCGGCACCGGCAGACGTAACGCCCGCTCCGATGCCGATGCCGCCTGGATGGCAATGAATGCCCACGTGTTCCGTCTTCCGGGGATCTACGGGCCGGGACGCAGCGCGCTCGAGCGGGTGTGCGACGGCAAGGCGCGGCGGATCGACATGCCCGGTCAGGTGTTCAGCCGGGTCCATGTCGATGACATCGTATCGGGCGTGATCGCTGCGCTGATCCAAGACGCGCCGCCCGGAGCGTACAACCTGGGTGATGATTTTCCCGCGAGCGGAAACGCGGTAACCGAATTTGCCTGCCGCTTGCTCGGCGTCGAACCACCACCGCTGCAGACACTGGAAGAAGCGAACCTCAGCGAAATGGCGCTCGGCTTTTATTCCGAGAACCGCCGGGTTGCTAACGGCAAGGCCAAGCGTGTGCTTGGCTGGCGGCCAGAATATTCGACTTTTGCTGAAGGACTATCGGCGCTGCTTGGCTCTTAGCGCGATCACCATGCCGATCACCGCCAGAACCATTCCCCCCGCGGTGAGCGCAGTCCAGCGGTAATCCTCGAACAGGGTTGAAATCGCCATCGCGACCGAAATGGTCAGGATTGAGTTGTACGCGGTGCGGCCCGCGCCGATCTCGCGCACGAGGTTGTAATGCAGCGGAAACGTCACGACCGACCCGATAAGCGCAAGGTAAACGATCCCTGCCCAATACTGTGGGCTGGTCGGCAGCGGCGGCGGACCGGCTGTCAGCGCGGCAAATCCCAGATCGAATACTGTTCCATAAAGCATCGCCCAGGCGAGCAGGCTGACCATCGGCACTGCGCGCCCCGTCGGGTTGGCCTGAACAACATTGGCGATCGAGGCTGCAAGGATGCCGAGCAGCGCGAGCAAGATGCCGAGCGCAACATTGCCCCCGATCACCCCGGCATCCGGGTTGGCCCGCCATTCGTGCACGAGCAGGAACGACACCCCGATGATCGCGATGAGGCTGCCGCTGAAGAACCGTCCCTGCACACTCTCGCCGAGAAAAATTCGGCCGAACACCGCATTGGGAACCATCAGCAGGCCGAACATCATCGCAACAATGCCCGAGGTCACGTAAAGCTCCGCATGGTACACGAACAGGAAATTGCCGCTGAACTGGAAGATGCCGACAAACGCCGCAAGCAGGTGCTCCGGACGCGTAAGTTTCAGTCGCCGCTTCATAAGGTATGCGACAAGGAACAGCGCCGGCGTAGCGAGGGCAAAGCGATAGAACACCGACCACGCAGCGGGCACTCCGTCGATCTGTCCGGTTATGACGAACCAGGTCGAACCCCAGATTGCACCGGTCAGGACGAATGGTAGGATTACGCGCCATTGCAGCATGGAAGACTGCGCCGCGCTCAATGTCTGCAGCTCATAACGAGGCGATGGCCTTGCCCAGAGCTTCGGCATCGTCGGCACGGGTGTTCCAGGCGGTCACGAACCGTGCAGCATCCGCGCCCCAATCGTAGAACTCGAAACCTTGCGCGCGCAGCGCCTTGCGTTCGTTTGCCGACAGACGCACGAACAGCTCATTCGCCTCGACCGGGTGCATCAGGCGTTCCTCGCATCCGCCAGCAATGCTCTGCGCCGCAGCATTGGCATGGCGCGCATTGGCGAGCCACAGGTCATCCTCCAGCATGGCGAGGATCTGGGCGGCGAGATAACGTCCCTTGCATTGTAGGTGGCCTGCACGCTTGCGGCGATATTTCACGAGCTCGGCGCGCTCCGGATCGAACAGGACAACTGCCTCGGCGCTCATGCCGCCATTCTTGATGAAGCCGAATGCAAGGCTGTCGGCGCCGTGCGCAGCGTAGGCTGCCGCGCCGTCCAGCGATGCCGCCGCATTAGCAAACCGGGCCCCGTCCATATGCAGGCCCAATCCGTGGGAGCGGGCGAAGTGCTGCAACGCGTCAAGTTCTTCGCGGCTATAGATCAGCCCATATTCGCTTGCCTGCGTAATCGCGACCGCATGCGGCTGGACCTGATGTACATCGTCGCGGATCGGGTCGATCAGCTCTGCGATTCCGGAAGGCGTCAGCTTGGCGCCCTCGCCCGGACACAGCATCAGTTTCGCGCCGTGGAGATAAAATCCCGGTGCGCCGCCTTCGTCGACCTCGATATGCGCCTCTTCGTGACACACCACTCCGCCATGGGGCTGGCACATGGTCGCCAGCGCCAGGCAATTTGCGGCGGTGCCCGTCGCCACCCACATCGCAGCACACTCACGCCCGAAAAGGTCAGTAAACCGGGCATCGAGCTCGGATGAAAGCGTGTCGCCATCATACGGGTTGTCGGCCTCGTCGGCTGCGCGCATGGCCTCCCAGACCTTGGGATGCACAGGCGCAGCATTGTCGGACAGGAACTTGGTCATATCGGAACGCCTCTAACCGCAACGGCGTTGATGGCAAGAAGGAGCATCACAAATGACCGACAAGGCACAGGTGACGATCACCCATCACGCGCAGGGACAGGGCGGCAAATATGTCGCTAAAGTCGCAGGAGAAGATCATCAGGGATATCTCGAGTGGGAGCCGAAGACTGGCCTGCCGCGAGAAAACGTGGCGAGCAGCGTGAGAGTGGCAACGCACACAGTCGTACCCGATGCGATCGGCGGGCGCGGTATCGCTGCGCAATTGGTCGAACGGTTGGTGGCCGACGCGCGCAAGCAGGAGTTCAAGATCGACCCGCGCTGTTCGTACGTCGCGGCAAAGTTCGACAAGAACCCCGACTGGGCCGATTTGCGGGCCTAGGCGGTTTCGAGGTCGGAAAAGTCGGTGGCCGCGATAGTCTCGAGTACCTCACGGCGAACCTCGCGCGCGCGTTCCAAGGGAACTCCCGGTATCGCGAGCTCACCGCCCGCAAGGCCAAGATGCACCGTCGCATAACCGCGCAACCGCGCGACCGGGCCCTGTACAATTTCCGCGGAATGCAGTTTGAGCCGCGTCGCAATCTGGCTGCGCGGTGAGAGCACGCCCTTGGTCACGATCACCTGCGAGGGATCCAGAGCGTGCCTTTGGAAGCGCCATGCGAGCATGTTCGCACCCGCCGCGATGGCCGCAAGCACTAGCGGGATCAACACGGCGAACAGGAGCCATTCGGGAGCGATCAGCAACGCGACCGTTCCCGTCGCAATCGCCGTCAGGATGAAGATCGACGAATCGACGATGGCGCTGTCCGTGCGGTAGCGCTTGCTCGCGCGGTGCCAGTCCGCGTCTTCACGCGGCAGGTCGAACCCTGCGGCGGCGATGATGGGCCTGATTTCCTCCATCCTCGCAAATGGCGCGACCACGTGGCTGGACGACCCCGCATCCTGGGCCAGACTGACAAAACGCAAATTGTGCCAACCGAACCGGTATCTGAGCGCGCGTGTTCCGATCATCACGCCCTGCACGCGGTGGATCGGCATGACGACATCGGTGCGGGTAAACAGGCCGCGACGCCTGCGAAAACCCCGCGCGGTGCGTTCGAGCAGGAAATTCCATTCGCGGGTGAAGACGCGGATCATGCCGGTAGCGGAGCCGACGATGAACACCACGAACAGGCCTGCGAGCGCGCTCAGGATCTGCAAAGTGGCGCCCAGCGCCGCGACTTCTTCACCGCGGTCGGAGAACCATGACCCGGCAAGGTCGATCGCATCACCGATTTCGATGAACCCGTCTGCATATTGCGCAAGGCCTGCGAGAACCGCGAACACCGCAAGTGAGAATTCGAACAGACCGAACGTGAAAAGCCGCTCCGGCCCCATCGCGAAAAGCGTTTCGGCGGCTGGTTCTTCGACAGTGCCGGGCGTTTCGCCTCTGGCTTCACTTGCCTCCGCCACCTGTGCATCGCGCCGCTCACGGATCAGCTGGCGAAGCTCTTCGCCCGCGTCTTCGGTCAGGTAGGCGAGGCTGAGATCATCACCGCCGCCCGCCCCGGTCTCGAACTTGACGGCGACCAGACCGAACAGGCGCGGCAACAGCTTTTGCTCAAGGCTGACGTCCTGGATGCGTTCATACGGCACCGAGCGCGCCGCACGGCTAAGAACACCGCTTTCGACCCGGATGTCCTGCGCGCCGATCGTGTAGGTCAGTCGCCGCCATCTGAGATACGAAAAAAAACTGCCGATAACAATGATCGCCGCGCCAATCCCGAGGGCGGCAAGAATACCGTAGCCGCGCCCGCTATTGCTGAACGCGACAAGAGCTATGGGCACGATCGCGTTTTGCGCCGAACTCAGCAGCCCGATAGCCACGCTGAGCGGAGCTGTGCGCTGCGGCTGGGCTTTGGGTGCTGTTGCAGTCACCGGTACCGAAACCGATCGGGGAGCAGGCGCTGTCACGCTCACATGCTCTCCCGCTTGATATGGGCGCGGATTTGTTCACGCATATCCGTAGCGAGCGCATGGCCAAGACCTGGCAGCTTTACCGATGCGTTGTGATTGCCGGCGGTGTGCAGCGTCAGTGTCGCGATGTCGAAGAATCGTTCGAGCGGTCCTTGATCGACATCGATATGCTGAACTCGTCCGAAGGGGACGACCGTGTCGGAGCGCCACAGAATACCGCGCACGACCCGCAGCCGATCGCTCGAAATCTGATAGCCGCGCGCCAGATAGCGCCGCGATGGCAAGCGGACGATCAAAAGCACCGCCAGAAAGACGACGGTTCCGATAATCACACCGAATGGCAGCGGCGATTGCCCCCGCAGCGACCCTTCGAGCACCATCGCGCCAACCACGATAGGGATCGCGGTGAGCGCCGCGTGCACGCGCAGCGCCGTTTTGTAATTGGGATGCACTTTCGTGAGTTCGGCATCATCATCGACAATATTGCCTAGCTGGCCGATGAGTGCTTCGCCGGGCGAAGCATTCGGCGCTGGCTGCGCGGTGGTTTCCATGCCGCACTAAATGAACAGCCAATCGAACCGGCGCAAGCGCTAAACCCTATTTGCGCTGATCGAACCTCCGCCCGATCATTGCGCTGGCAATATTGGTTTTCTGTACGTCGATCGCGCCGCCGGCAATCCCCCAGGCATAGGCATCGCGCAAACGCTGCTCCATGCCGTAATCCTTGTGATACCCGTATCCGCCCATGACCTGCATGCCGAGAGCGGTCACTTCGCGCACGATCTCGTTCGCGTAGCATTTGGCTAGGCTGCTTTCATAGACGCTGGGGAGCCCGTCCGCATTGCTCGAGGCGTTGACCGCAGCACGGTGGATCAGCAGCCGTGCGGCCTCGACCTTCATCGCCATTTCGGCGAGCTTCAGCTGCACGGCCTGAAAATCGACGATCGGCTTGCCGAACGCCTCACGCTCCTGAGTGTAGGCCAGCGCCTGTTCGAGCGCGGCAGCCGCCACGCCCAGGCTTTGCGTTGCATTGCCGCAGCGTTCGAGGCCGAAGGCGCTCATCAGCTTACCGAACCCGCCTGCGCCGATGATGACGTTCTCGCCCGGCACCTTCACATCCTCGATCGCAAAATCGGCCGTAGGGATGCCGCGAAAGCCCATCAGCTCTTCGCGTTTGCCGAATTGCATCCCGTCCATGTCCTTTTCCAACAGGATGGCGCCAATGCCTTTCGCGCTCGGTTCATCGCTGAATCGGCAATAGGTAACGTAATAATCGGAATGTCCGCCGCCGCTGGTCCAGCGTTTGTACCCGTTCACGACATATCCGTTTCCATTGGCCACGGCCTTGGTCTTCAGGTCGGTGAGAGCAGTTCCCGCATCGGGTTCGGACATCGAGACGGCGACGATTTTTTCGCCCCTGATCACTTCGGGAAGGATCTTCGCCTTCATCTCATCAGATCCGAAGCGCTCGATCGTGCGCACTGGTCCGGTCAGCGCCTCAAACACAGGGAATGCAACGGCATTAGAGACTTGCGCAAACTCTTCGAGCACCAAAAGAGCCTCGATATGGCCTAGACCAAGCCCGCCATATTCTTCGGGCAGATTGACGCCGAGAAACCCCATCTCGCCATAGGTGCGCAGCATGTCATGGGGGACGGCATAATCCAGTTCTTCCATATCGCGTGCCAGCGCTGGCAATTCGGTGCGCGCAAACTTGCGCGCTGTCTCGCGCAGCTCGCGCTGCTCATCGGTCAGGTTGAAATCCATGGCCCTGCTTAAGTCCTCTTCGATCGTCCGTGTCCCCTAGCGCATTTGTGAGGGCGACGCGCAAGCCCGCGCAGCTTAGGGTCGCGGGAAATTGATCAGGAGAGATACGATGACCAAGCTCCATTCCAGCCTCGGCCCCAACCCCCGGCTCGTCCGCATGTTCATGATCGAGAAGGGCTTGGAGGAAGGGAAGGATTTCGAACGGGTGCATTACGACATCATCACCGGGGAAAACCGCCAGGATGCCGATTACATGGCCAAGAACCCTCTCGGAACGATCCCGACGCTGGAGCTGGATGATGGAACGTGCCTCACCGAAAGCTGGCCGATCTGTGAATTCATCGAGGAACAGCATCCCTCGCCCAACCTGTTCGGGGAAACTCCGCGTGAGCGCGCCGAGGTCCGCAAATGGGCAAGGCTGTTCGATCAGGAGGTGGTCGTACCGATGACGATGGGTTTCCGAGCAACCGGCGGGAGGCCGATGTTCGAGCCCCGCATGTCGGTGGTGAGCCAGGAAGCCGGCGGTGAACTTTCCGCTATGTCGGATGAGAAATGGCGCTGGTTCGACACCGCGCTGGGCGATAGCAATCACTTCGCGCTTGGCCGGTTCACTTTCGCGGATCTGCTCGTATTCGCCTTTGCCAATTTCGGCTTCACGGTCGGCTGGAAACTGCCCGACGGCACGGATAATCTCGCCCGGTTCGTCGAAACGCACAATCAGCGCGACTGCGCAGGGGTGTGGAAGCAGGCTGAATAATGCCCGACCTGTCAAGCAAGACCGCGATCGTCACCGGCTGCGCAAGCGGCATCGGCGCGGCAACGCTGCGACGTTTGAAAGCGGACGGCGCAAAGATTCTAGGCACCGACATAAACGCGATCGAGGGTGCCAGACTTTGCGAAGAGGTGGGCGCTGAATTCGCCGAACAGGATGTCGCGGATACCGGCCTTTGGCCACAAATCACGGCGCTCGCCGTCGACAAATTCGGACGCCTCGATATCCTGGTGAACAATGCTGGCGCCGTGTCGCAGCATTCCATCGAGGATGTCACGGACGATGTATGGGCGCGCACATACGCGATCAATATCACCGGTACGATGGCGGGATGCCGCGCCGCTATCGCTGCGATGAAAGCCAATCCCGGCGGACCTGCAGGCGCGATCATCAATATTGCATCGACCTCGGCAATGGCCGCCTTGCCGAGCGATGTCGCCTATTGTTCGAGCAAGGGCGCGGTCCGGGTGTTGAGCAAGTCGGTGGCGATCCACTGCGCCAAGCAGGGCTATAACATTCGTTGCAACACCGTCATTCCCGGCGCGACCGAGACAGGCATACTCAATACTGCCGAACAGCACATGCCGGGTCTGAAAGCCGCGGTCGCGGCGACATCACCCCTCAACCGGCTCGGCGATCCAGCCGAAACTGCCGCGGCGATCGCGTTTCTGGCGAGTGACGAGTGCCCCTTCATGACCGGCGCGGAAATGTTGGTGGATGGCGGCGCGCTGTCGATCCATCCCGGATTCTAATCGGCTGCCATTCGCGCCAGATAGCCGCTCGATTTCATCTGGCCTGCCGTCCACGCGAACACGGCCATCGCCAGCAGACCCGATACGAGGCACACAGCGAACACCGCGATGGTAAGCGAGAACGATCCTTGCGTCGGGGCGAGCCAGTCGCTCACCCAACCGATCACCGCCAGTCCCAGTGCCTGCCCGACGAGATTGTTGAAGAACAGCGCGATGGCGACGGCAAATCCTCGCTGGCTCGGCTCGACTGCAGCCTGAATTCCGGACAGGATCGGCGCCTGGCTCGCCACATAGACGGCGTAGGCGAAGGAGAAATAGATCAGGAATGGCCAGAAACTGTCCGACGACAGGCTCAAGGCCAAAGGCAGTACGCAGCCGAGACTTACGATCCCCGGCAGCCAGGCGCGCCAGCGCTCGTCGCGGCGCGTAAGCCGGCCTGCGATGATGCCGCCGAGAATTGGTCCGGGGATACCACCGATCAGAAAGGCAAGACCGAGATAGATGCCGACATCGCCGCTCGAAATGTTGAAATTGCGCATCATCACGGCCGCCATCCAGAAGGCGAGCGCATATCCGATCATGATCTGAACGGCCCACCCCGCGGCAAGACCCATGAAGACACGGTTGCCCGTCAGCTCGCGCGCCGTTTCGATCAGCGGCTGCTGCTCCATACGCGCATTCTTCGGCGCGTATTGCCCGCGGCGCGGCTCGCGCATGGTGAAATAGACCACCGCCCCGATCGCGATGCCCGGCAGGCCCATCAGGATGAACGCCCAGCGCCAGCCGAACAACTCGTTGAGCTGACCGCCCACCAGCAGGCCACCAGCAGTGCCCATGGTCGCGCCCAGCGTCAGGATGCCCATCGCTTTCGCCAGTTCGTCGCGTCGAAAATAGTCCGCGACAAGGCTTTGCGACGCGGGGCCGGAACACCCTTCACCCACACCGACCCCGGTCCGCGCAAGGAACAGCGTCCAGAAGCCGGTCGCTAGACCGCAAAGGGCTGTCATACCGCTCCAGAAGGTGATCGCAGCGGACACGATGTTCTTTCGCACCGACCGGTCCGCCAGACGCGCTGCGGGAAAGCCTACGATCACGTATGTCGCGGCAAAAGCCAGCCCGCCCAGCAGCCCGATCTGGCCATCCGAAAATGAAAACTCCGCTTTGATGTCTTCGAGCAGGATCGAAAACACCAACCGATCGGCAATCGAAAACATGCTGACCAGCGTAAGCATCCCCAGCACGTACCAGCGGTAGGCGCCGTCACCCTTTGCTTTGGCGGGAGGATTAGTGGTGAGGTCGGGCGTCGAGGCCATTATCCACCGGCAAGGTCACCCCATTGATGAAGCGGGCCTCATCCGAAGCAAGGAACAGCACGCAATGGGCGATATCGCGCGGCGCACCAAGCGCGTCAGCTGCCAGCGGGCCGTCGGGAATGTCCATGAGCTCCTCGCCCCCGCGCCCCGAAATGTCGCGCACCATCGGCGTCTCGATGCCTCCGGGCGCAAGCGCGTTGCACCGGATCCCGTATCCCTCGTCCTGACAATGCATGGCGATGGAGCGAGTCATGGCACTGATCCCGCCTTTCGCGGCGGTGTATGCGGGGATCATCGGATATCCCATGAGCGCGGCGGTCGAGGCCATGTTGATGATAGAAGACCCATTGCCGCCGACCTTTTCGTGGCGGTTCTTCATCAGCGGCAAGGCATATTTGCAGCCAAGGAACGTCCCGACCACATGGATGTCGAGATGCAGCTTGAAGTGATCCAGCGGGCAGTCCTCGATATTCTCGAAGATCACGTTGCCCGCATTGTTGACGAGGATGTCGAGACCGCCATGGCGCTCCTCGACGGCGCGCATCACGTCCTTCCATTGCTGTTCGTTGGTCACGTCGAGCGCCATGGCATCGCCCCCGATGGTGTCAGCGACCTTGTGCGCCTGCTCGACCTCGCGATCGGTCACGATGACCTTCGCGCCTTCGCGCGCCAAGGTTTCGCAATCAGCTTTCCCCAAGCCCATAGCGCCGCCAGTCACCAGCGCGACCCGGCCTTTCACGCGCCCACTTTCTTGGCCGACCATTCCACTCTCCCCAGCAGCTTTTATGCCGATGAACGTATCCGCAGCGCTGGCGCGCACCACTGGCTAAACAAATGGGTTTTGCATCAAAGTGGGAGGTGCGCCGGTGGCTGCAGGGCGGCAACCTGCCCTACCGGAGAATGCCATGATGACCGAAGATGAGATTGATCGGCTTCGCGCGCTGATGGAATGGGAAGGCGAGCGCACGGCGCCGCCCGATGGCTTTCCCGAGCTACCGGACATGCCTGCGGCGCGGTATACCTCAGCAGAGTATTACGAGCTCGAGCAAAAACACATCTTTCGCAAGAGCTGGCTGTTTGCAGGGCACCTCGACGAGATCCCTGAGCGCGGCTGTTATATGCGCTGGAACAATGCGGGCGATCCGATTGTCATCGTGCACGGAATGGATGGAGAGGTTCGCGCGTTTTACAACACCTGTCGCCACAGGGGCGCGCCCGTGGTGACGGAGGATCGCGGCAAGGCGCCGCGCCTGATGTGCGGCTATCACAACTGGACCTATAAAACCGACGGCACGCTCGTCGGGGTTCCCGAACGGCAGGATTTCCCGCCCGATTTCGATATGTCATGCAGAAGCCTGATCCCCGTGCGCTGTGAGATGCTGGGCAATGTCATCTTCGTGAATTTCGATGATGGTGCGATGCCATTGACGCAATGGCTCGGCCCGCTGGTCGATGAATGGGAGGAATTCGCGTTCGATAAAGTGCGCCTCGCCGCGCGGTATTCCTTCGATCTCAATTGCAACTGGAAGGTCGCGATGGAGGCCAACATGGAAGTTTATCATGTTCCCTTTATCCATCCTGATACGGTCGCGCCGCTGGTCGATCCGAAGCGCAACCTCAACACCATGTATCCCAATGGCCACGCGCGAATGGTGGCTCCGCCGCCGCGCACGACCGACCGTGAGCATGTCCGCGCCGTCGACAGCCCGCCCGAATGGAAGCAGATAGAAACCGTCGGTGAGATCGGGCGGACCTGCACCCAGAGCTACACCCTGTTCCCCAACTGGGTTTCGCCGCTTTCGAACTATTTCGTGCCGCCGATCGTTTTCTGGCCCACCTCGCTCACCACGACCCGGATCGAATTGGTGACGATGGCGCTCGATTGGGGAAAGGAAAATTCCGGGACCCCCGCCCCCGATCTCTGGACTGTGCCGGATGAAAGCAGCTCTAATGGGCGGCAGATGAGCCCGATCATCCTAGAGGATACGCAGTTCGGCGAGGCCATTCAGCAATCAATGCAGAGCGACGCCTTTCGAAGTGTGCCGTTATCTTATCAGGAGGCGCGGATTTATTCCTTCCACCAGTCATGCGACCGGATGATCGGCATCGAAAACGTTCCGGAAGAATTGCGCGTGGCGCAAGTGATCGACGACTCCTGGATCTGGCCCAACGATCCGCGCGTCGAGCAGATGGAAACCGTCCGCAAAGTCACCCGCCAGGCGGCCGAATAAAGCTTTCCGCTGACGTAAACTGACGTTACGGCATCCTTATATTGTGTAGCATTGTTGCCAAATTAACGCACTTTGCGACACTTCCTAGCGCTTTTGCTAGATGAGCGCGGAAACCCTCCTCCATACAGTCACATGAATATCGGAAGGTGCGAAAAACGCATCTCTGAGTTGGGGATTTGAGAACGGGACCTGACCCGTGGCTCGAAAAAGGGAGAGAGCAACATGACCAGACTTCACACCCGCATTGCCTCCGGCAATGGCGCAACCGCACTTCGCCGCACATTGCTCGGCGGTGCAGCGATCGCGGCTTTCGCGGCGATGCCGCAGGCAGCATTTGCGCAGAGCGAAGAGGTCATCGAAGAAGAGCAGAATGACGGCGGGTTGACCGACACCAACAACGACACGGTCATCCTCGTTCAGGCGCGGCGACAGACAGAGACGCTGCAAGAGGTTCCTGTCACGGTTACCGTGATCGGCGGCGAAACATTGCAGAAATTCAACGTCGACAACATCGCCGACGTGACGAGCCGCGTTCCGACGCTGAACGTGCAGGTCGGCGGCTCGGGTTCGGGCGGTCAGTTGAGCTTGCGCGGGGTCGGGTCCTCAAACATCTCCTCCGCTTTCGATTCCGCAGTGGCGTTCGATTTTGATGGGGTTGTCGTCTCCAGTTCGCGCCTCGTGCAGGCAGGCTTCTTCGACACGGCGCAGATCGACGTTCTCAAGGGCCCGCAATCGCTGTTCTTCGGTAAATCCGCATCCGCAGGCGTGCTCTCGATCCGGTCGGCGAACCCGACGTCAACTTGGGAAGTCGGGGCGACGGCGAACTACGAGTTCGAAGAGGAAGGCTATCTCGTCAATGGCTACATCTCTGGCCCGATCACCGATACGCTGGGTATTCGCCTTGCCGCGCAATACAACGATGTCGACGAGTTCACCGTGCAGGCACCGGGCACGCCGGCAGCCAATCAGGAGCGTGGGCTGACCGATTTCATCGGGCGCGTCACACTCGACTGGCAGCCTCTCGACCGGTTCAGCGCCAATCTCAAACTGCAATATGTCCGCAATGAGAACGATGGCGCCCTCGGCACCGCACAGATCGGCTGCGGAGCGAATGGCCGTGCCGACGAGATTACAGTGCTGGGCGTGATCGCAATCCCTGCGGGGTATGATTGCAACAGCTTCGATGACCAGTTCTTTCAACCCGACGTAGCCCCGCCGCTCGCCCAGTCGGTTCCGGGGCCATCGGAAGCGGTCGGATTTGGCGGTGTGCCGTTCGGCCAGACCGATCTCTTCTTCGGGCGCCTGCGGTTCGACCTCGACCTGTCGGACACTCTGACGCTGACCAGCGTGTCCGGTTATGTCGATCTCGATGCGACGGACGTCGACAGCTATTCCTACGGCGGCATTGGCCCGGCCTTCACTTTCGGCATTCCGATCGACGCCGACAATCCAGGACTCGGTTTCCTTCCGCCCGGCGCCGTGCCGGTAGGCGCCATCGCACCGGCCCTAGGCGCGGTAAACGCAGCCGGAATCCCGCTAGGCGTTGGCTCAAGCGATCCGAACAACACGCTCGAACAATTCAGCCAGGAACTGCGTCTGGCAAGCGACTATGATGGGCCGTTCAACTTCATGATCGGTGCCTTCTACGAAAGCCGCGAATTCGGGTTCGACACGGCGGAGCAAGCGGTCAACATTTCGCTGATCGCACCTGATCCCGTGACCGGTTTCACTTTCGATTACGATCGCCAGCTTGAAACCAAGACCGAAGCGGCGTCCGTGTTCGGAAGCGTCAGTTTCGATCTGACCGATCAACTGCAATTGTCAGGCGGTCTGCGTTACACAGATGAAAGCAAGACGCAGACGATCTCGATCCCATACGTCCATTCGTTTCTGTCGGCAGGCGGCGCGTTCGTCGCTTCCGGTTTCTTCTCCGGTCCTATCGATTTCGACGACGACAATTTCTCGCCGGAAGTGACACTGCGGTATAAGGCGACCGAAGACATCAACCTGTTCGCGGCTTACAAAACCGGCTTCAAATCGGGCGGCATCGACAACTCGGCCCTGCCAAGTTTCGGCCTGCTCGGTTTTGCAAGCGACGATCCGGCAGTGCAGCAGGCAACGGCCGACTCGCTGATTTTCGAATCCGAAACGACCGAAGGCGGTGAAATCGGCGCGAAGATGCAGTTCGCAGATCGCACCATCACACTGAACACGACTGCGTATTACTATGTGTTCGACGACCTCCAGGTGCAGAATTTCAACGCTACGACCATCCAGTTTGTGACCAGCAATGCCGGTGAAGTGACCACGCAGGGTATCGATGTGGAATTCGGTTGGCGAACACCGATTGAAGGGCTCAACATCTCCGGTTCGCTGGCATGGCTCGATGCGGAATATACCGGCTCGTTCGTCCAGCCTGGTGCAGATGGAGTTGACGGGACTCCGGACGACATCGATTTGGAAGGACGCGCCGCAAGTCAGGCCCCGGATTTTGCGGGCAACGTCGCTTTCGACTGGTCCATCCCGGTCGGCAATACGTTCGAACTCAATCTCGCCGGTAACGCCGCGTATAACGATGGCTATTTCACCGATGAGCTGACGTTCGACGATTTCTTCCAGGACAGCTTCTGGACGCTGGATGCGAATATCGGCTTCGGCGATGCGGACGGCAAATGGCGACTCTCCCTGATCGGGGTCAACCTGACCGACGAGATCTTCGCGATCACAACCGGCGGACGACCGTTCCTGGCGCCTGCCGGGGTGAACATCCCGCAGGGCGATGATATCGTCATCACCCAGAACCGCGGCCGCCAAGTGTTTGTTCAGGCGCAGGTTCGCTTCTAGACCAACTGCCTGTTCGTCACGAAAGGCGGGCCACGGGCAACCGGGCCCGCCTTTTTCTTTCGCGTGCCGAAGCTCCCCACAAAAACGCGCATTGCATGTCGGTCCGGCCGCCGCGCATCATGCCATTCCATCAAGAGCCAAAGGAACCACCCCATGTCGCGCGAAGAATTGATCGCCATGACCCGCAGCCTGGTCGAACATGGCGCCGCCGATACGATGGAATACGCCGACGAGATCGTGCGCGTCCCTGCGGCATCATACACCGATCCTGATCTTTACGAGCGCGAGAAAAACCGCATCTTCCGCCGCCTTCCGCTGATGGTCGCCCCGTCATGCGAGCTGCCGGAACCGGGCGATTACAAGGCGATGGATATCTGCGGCGTGCCGCTGTTATTGACCCGCCAACGCGATGGAAGCGTCGGGGCTTTCCTCAACATGTGCACGCACCGAGGCAATCCGGTCGTCTCGGGCACCGGCAATGCCACCCGGTTCATGTGCGGCTATCACGGCTGGACCTTCAAGAATGACGGCGATCTTGTCGGCGTGGCCAGCCCGAAGGATTTCGGCGCGGTAGACAAGGCCGCCCTTTGCCTCAAACGGTTTCCATCGTTTGAAAGCGCGGGGCTGATCTGGGCGACGCTGGACCTCGAATCGAAGCTCCCCATCGCTGATTACCTGAGCGGCTACGATGCGCTGCTTGATGCTTTCGGGTTCAAAGACTGGACTTTGTTCAGCCAGCGCACGCTCGACGGGCCGAACTGGAAAACGGCCTATGATGGCTATCTCGATTTTTACCACTTGCCGGTGCTGCACAAGGACACGTTCGGCGCTGACTTTTTCAATCGCGCGAACTACTTCTTCTGGGGCCCGCACCAGCGGCTCTCCAGCCCCTCGAAATTCGTGCAGAAGACGGGCAGCGATGAGCAGCTCGATCTGACCGTGATGAGCGATGATGACCTGCCGCCCGATGCCTTGACCCAAGGGGTATGGACTATCTTCCCGCATATTTCGATCGCGAGCTTCTACGGCGGCGGACAGCGCGGCGCGATGATCAGCCAGCTGTTTCCAGGCGATAGCGTGGGCACCAGCACCACCACCCAGTATTACGTTATGGAAAACCAACCGGAGACCGAAGAGCAGGTCAAATCGGCGCATGAGCAGTTCGATTTCTTGGAAGTCGTGGTTCGCGATGAGGATTATGCGACCGGCAAGCGCCAGCACGAGGCGCTCCAATCGGTCATGATGAAAGAGGTTCTGTTCGGGAAGAACGAACGCGGGGGCCAGGTCTTTCACCAATGGGTCGACAAGCTCACCAATGCGAGCGACGAGGAGTTGCTCGAGATTTTTGTGGCGGAGCAGCGAGAGGCGGCGGAGTGACTAATATCTCAGTGGCCCGGACGACTTTTTCGGGTCGTGAGGGATAACGGCTAGCGGCGGCTATTGGGTGGGAAGAGGACCATCGAGCACTATCGCAAAAGGCTACTATCCCAGTCGGAGAATGAGTTCGGTGGGTGCAATCCGGCCAGTCGAAATATTGCTCACCATATTAGCGAACTTCGTTGTAAAATCTGACCCCATGAGGATGTGCAAACCGACTGCCGGTAAGCCATCGGTCCCACGGCGTCGCTTCTGCTCGGCAAAAAATTCGAGCGCTGCCGCCGTCTTATTGCGACTTGAAACTTCCACAAATCCCGCCTCATTTGCCGCCTCTCGATATGTCTGGAGGTCCGCGAGAAAGGAATTATTTGCGCTGCTTGCCCAGGGAACAGGAAACGAGATCGTCTCGGTCCCAACCTTCATGATGTCGTAAATTGCGAATAATCCATTAGGGCGCAGCACGCGCGCAGCCTCACCCAGAAGCGCGGACTTGTCGGGAATGTTCATGCCAACATGCAGCAACAAGGCAGCATCGAAACTGTCGTCCTCGAATGGGAGGTCGAGCGCGCTGGCAGTTCGAAAATCGGTCGCATCATTTAGGCCGACCAACTTGCTCAGAGCTATCGCCGTGGAGGTGTATTCTCGTGTCAGGTCCACGCCTGTGACGTGTGCTCCCGTTTCTGCCGCAATGAAACGAGCAGTACCACCAATGCCGGAACCAATATCAAGGACCTTCATCTCCGGCTTAAAATCAAGTTGATCAATCAATGCAGTCGTCGCCGAAATTCCACCCACGTGAAATTCGTCAACTGATTTCAAATCCCCCGGTGTCGCAGAAGCGGACGAAATCCCAACTGCAGTGAGCGCGTCAAGGATCTGCTTGAGCAACCCGCCGTTGGCATAATGTGCAGATACTTCAGCTTCGAGTGCCAATTGAATTACTCCAGGATCCGCACTTTGGTAACATACCCTTGGTAACGATCGGAAGGCCTCGTTCGTCGGACTTGTAGCAATGGCCGGATTTAAGGTCGCAAGCAGTCAGTCCGCTATAAGCGTCAATCTCGGACCGAGCGCCTACCTAACCACCCTCACCCAAACGCAGGCCGGAAGTTGCTCTCACCCCAATCTTGCCGCTTGGTCCATTCGCCGAGCGTTTCCAGATCGCCTTCGAGCTCGGGAAAGCGTTCGTAGACGTGGTCCATGTCGACTTCGAAGGGGCGTGTGGGCGCTTCGTTGTTGTACTCGTAAAACGCCTGAATGCCCTTGGCGAAATCCTCGCGCATCTCCGCGGGCATGGAATCGCCAGCCGCCTCGACGAGATAGCGCCCAAACTCTTCCGGCGTGCACGGATCGTAGGTGATATCTTTGTCGAGCGCTTGGGAGAGGTATTTCGTCACCTGCTTGCCCACAAGCCGCTCTGGGCCACCGATATTGAGCCATGCGCCTTCCATGTCGGGGCGATTGAGGCTGGCGAGCATGAACTTTGCAACATCGTCCAGGCTGATCCAGTTTGCCTCCAGCTGCGGGTTGTGCGGATACACGTACCGGCCTTCGTTGATGATGAAAGGCCGCGCCCAATTAGTCAGCAGATTGTCCATAAACAACACGCTGCCGAAGACCGTGCCGGGCGCACCGGACCGCCACAGCGCGTTGATGCCTTTCGTATTCTCGCCATAGGTGAACGGATCGCCGGGGCGATCGGGAATCCAGCTCGAAGTGTTCCACACGACGCGCTTCACATCGAGCTCCGCAGCAACCTTGCCCAGATCGCCGATAAGGACGGCTCTGTCAGCGCGCGCCTGAAGGGGGTGCGTGTAGAAGATGTAGTCCGACCCTTCGAGCGCGGATTTGAACGTCGCAGTGTCGTAAAGGTCCATTGGTCGCACTTCGACGCGCTCCACACCCTCGATTTTCGCCCCGCCGAACGGGTCTTCCTGACGCGAAATGGCGCGCACGTCGTACCCTGCCTTCAGTGCCTGCCTGACTTGGGCCATCCCCTGCCTGCCCGAGGCGCCGATCACCGTGATGAGTGCCATTGTCTCTCTCCTGATTGGTTGCCGGGATGCTATGTTCACGCGCGCGCTTTCGCACCGCGCCAAAGTGATAGCAGCCTAACAAAAGCGCAGCTTGCCGAGCAGCGAGTGGGTGCGGACAAGAGCCATCATGGAAAACCTGTTCTGGCGTATCGAGCGCCGCCCCGAAGGCACCGATTTCGCAAGCGCGCTGGCACTGGTGGATGCGCCGCTCAGCGATCTTGCCGATGGCGAAATCCGGATCCGGAACGCGATGCTTTCGATGGACGCGGGGACCCGTCTCTGGCTGACCGATCGCGAGGACGGATACCAGCCACCCCTGCCCGTCGGAGCGCCGATGACGGGCCTCGTCGTAGGCGAAGTCGTGGCGTCCCGCGCCGATGAGTTTGTCGAAGGAGATCTTGTGCGCGCATTCGGGGTGTGGGGCGCGATGAGCCAGATCGATGCGGTGATGAGCGGCGCGATCGTGCTCGATCCGTCGGTCGAGGACAGGCGCGCATGGTTCGGCCCGCTCGGCATGAATGGCTGGACTGCGCTGTGGGGTATTGAAGAAACGGGAGCAGCAAGAGAAGGTGAGCGGGTGCTGGTGTCTGCCGCAGCTGGATCGACCGGCATCCTCGCGGTGCAGATTGCCAAATTGCTCGGCTGCGAGGCATGGGGCATTGCTGGCGGCGCGGAAAAGTGCCGATATCTGACCCAGGAAATGGGCATTGCAGGCGCTGTCGATTACAAAGCTGATGACGTCGGCGCACAGCTTGATGCGGTGGGAGGGTTCGATGTCTATTTCGACAATGTCGGCGGCCCGCTCCTTGATGAAGTGCTCACCCGCATGAACCATTACGGGCGGGTCGCGGTATGCGGGCTGCTCTCCGACTATGGCTCCGGCAGGCGCACCGCGCCGCGTGAATTCGATCAGATCCTGATGCGCCGCCTGCGCATCGAGGGGTTTTTCTCTCCCGACTTCATGGATCAGGGCGAGCGGCTGACAGCTCGGCTCAGATCCTGGATGGATGAGGGGAAACTTCGCATGCCCTACGATGTCACGCGCGGCCTTGAAAACACGCTCTCAGCCTACGAAAAGCTGTTCACTGGCGGCAATATCGGCAAGGTCATCGTGGAGTTGGAAGGATGAGCATGAGACTGGAAGACCGTGCGGCCATCACCGACGTGATCGCGACCTATGCCCACGCGATCGACCGGCGGCGCTGGGACATGATGGCGCACCTTTTTCACGACGATGCGCAATTCCAGTTCGGCACGGTGCTGGGCGATTGGCGCGGCTTCGTCGAGCAGGCGCGCGCCATCATCGACCCGTGTCTCGTCACGCAGCACCAGCTCGGTCAAATACAGTTTGGATTCGAAGGCGATCATGTTTGCCATACCGAAACCTATATGACGGCGATGCACACCGTTCCTGCAGGCTACGCGATGGCCGACGTATTCCCGGACAAAGGGAGGACTTACTCGGCCGTGATCGCAGGCCGGTATGTCGACCGCTTCGAAAAGCGCATGGTCGCCGGAGCGCAGCAATGGCGTATTGCCAAGCGCACCGGCCTTTACGATTGGCGAGAGTTTCGGGAGGTCGAAGGCGTCGATCTTTCTGAAATGCCCGAGGGGTCTTGCGGTTATCACGACGCGCGCGATCCTTCGACGCCAGTGGTTGCGCGCTTT
Source organism: Erythrobacter ani (assembly GCF_019204025.1). Lineage (GTDB taxonomy): Bacteria > Pseudomonadota > Alphaproteobacteria > Sphingomonadales > Sphingomonadaceae > Erythrobacter > Erythrobacter ani. The sequence goes on along the minus strand of NZ_JAGSPB010000001.1, from coordinate 1,228,631 downwards.
ATTGGTTAGCGCTTGATTGCGAATACGCCGGTCATGGTCGCGATCGCTTCATCGCCGCGATGGATCTCCCCGGACGTGTAGGCTGTCCGCCCGCCCATCCGGTCGATTCGCACATACGCCTCGAGCCAGTCGCCCAGCTTAGCGCCTGCCAGGTAATTCACGTTCAGGGTGATGGTCGACGGCGCCAGACGCGGACGTTCTGCGTCATAGACCGCATGGCTGAGCGCGACATCGGCGAAGGTCGATATGACCCCGCCATGGGCCGCATCCTTGTAATTGATGTGGTGGGGCAAGATTCGCAGACCGATGATTCTTGGTCCGGCTTGCACCTCCTTCAGGAAATAGGGACCGCCGTGATCGAGGAAACCCGGCGTAAAGTCGGCGCGGGTGAAATCGGGAGGTGCGTTATCATCGCTCATCGCATGATCCTAGCGGAGCGATCCCTCGGCGCCGCTATGAATTATGCCAATGCCCCCGCAGACTGCGTGCGCCTACGTTCAGGTCAATGGGACAGGACCACGCGATGGAAGCAATCTTAGAGGCCGAATCCTTCTGTGACATTGTGCGCGAACACGCACGATTGCAGGGAGACAGCGCCGCTTTCACATATGGCGACGAAGTCATCAGCTTCGCCGAGCTGAACCAAGGCAGCAATCGTGTTGCCCATGCCTTGGAGGCGCTTGGCGTAAAGAAAGGCGAGCGCGTCTCGTTTCTCGGCAAAAACCATCCGCTCTATTTCGAAGCCTTGATCGGAGCGGCAAAGATCGGGGCGGTCATGACCCCCGTAAACTGGCGTCTTGCGGCCCCCGAAATCGCTTACATCCTCGCCGATTGCGCGGCGCGGGTCGTTTTCGTTGGCGAAGGGTTCGCCGACATTCTCGCCAAGGTTCGCGGCGAAACGCCAAAGGTCGATCAGGTCATCGGCATCGACGCACCGGATCATGCCGGGACTGATTACCGAACTTGGCGCGATGGATTTCCCGCCACACCTGTGACGACCGATGTCGGTCTCGATGACGATGCCCTGCAGCTATATACGTCTGGCACAACCGGCAGACCGAAAGGCGCGGTGATGACTCACCGTTCCATCCTCTCAAGCCGGAACGCCGCCGATCAGGACGAGATGCGCAAGTGGCAGGAACCTCATGAAGGCGATGTGACCTTGCTCGCCATGCCTTGCTTTCACATCAGCGGAACGGGCACCGGAATCGGCACCATGGTCGCCGGGACGAATTCGATCGTCCTGCCCGAATACGATCCGACCAAAGCGCTCGACCTGATCGCCAACTACAACATCTCCAAAATCTTTCTCGTGCCGGCGGCGATCCAGATCCTGCTCAATCACCCACGCGTCTCGGAAGTGGATTTCAGCCGCCTCAAATACATAACCTATGGCGCCTCGCCCATTCCGCTTGAACTGATGAAACAGGCCATGGAGGTGCTCGGCTGCGGCTTCGTGCAGATGTACGGCATGACCGAGACATCGGGCACGATCGTCGCGCTCGATCCGGAAGATCACGTTCCCGAAGGCTCTCCCAAAATGCGCAGCGTCGGTACGCCGATGCCTGGAGTCGAGCTGAAGATCATCGATGAGGCGGGAAACGAAGTCCCGGCCGGTACTGTGGGTGAAATCGCCACGCGATCTTCCAAGAACATGAGTCGCTACTGGAACAAGCCCGAAGCGACGGAAGAGACCATCGATGCGGATGGCTGGCTGCGCACCGGGGATGCAGGCTATCTCGACGAGGACGGATACCTCTACATACACGACCGGGTGAAAGACATGATCATATCCGGCGGGGAAAACATCTATCCGGCCGAAGTCGAAAATGCCCTGTACGCCCATCCCAAGGTCGCCGATGTTGCCGTCATCGGCATTCCGTCGGAAAAGTGGGGCGAAGAAGTGAAAGCCTGCATCGTGGTCAAGGAAGGGCAGAATCTCAGCGAGGCGGACGTTATCGCACACGCCCGTGAGCATATTGCGGGCTACAAATGCCCCAAATCGGTCGACTTCATCGAAGCTCTGCCGCGCAATCCCTCAGGCAAGATTCTCAGGAGAGAATTGCGCGCAGCCTATTGGGAAGGGAAAGACAGAGCGGTAAATTGAGGGTCAACGCAATACGCCCTTTGCCGAAGCCGGCGGATGCAGCGCATCGCCCTGCGCGGATTCGAAATCCATAACCATTCGCACCCGGCACATCGCGTCGAACAGGCTGGCCGCCACGGAGAACGCGACATAGCCGGGCTCGCCTAGCGCAGTTTTGACCGCATCGGCCTCGGCGTCGGTTATCGCCGTATGTTCGAACGGGATGCGCTCCGCATAGGCGAGGCAGGCACGCTCGCTCTGGGTGAAAAGATCGCTTGATCGCCAATCGCCGAGCGCGGCGCGTTTCTCGTCAGAAAGGCCACTTGCTTCGTGGCGGATAGCCAGTTCGGCCTCGCATTTGTGCACCTGAGCGATGATGAGGCGGATCATTTCGAGCAGAGCTGGATCGAGCAATCCCTCGTCCCACAGCGCTCCATAAAAGCTCTTGAATTCGCGCATAAGGTCGGGGCGGTGCCCGAAATATCCTTCGGCCGGCGAGCGCGCTCCAGGTGCCTGCTCCAGCCAGCTCATGACGGGGCTGCAGCTGGCGCTGGGGTAGGCAACTCGGTCCGCCCCATCTGCTCTGGCTCCAGCCCCATCGTGATGAGCGCCTTGGCCAGCGCCAGAAATAAAGTGATGCCTAGCCCGAGTTCTGCAATCTGCGCAGGCGAGAGATGCCGGGTGAGCGCAGCCCTTGCATCGCCGGTCAGAAGCTCTGGATCGTGGATCAGCGCGTCGGTGAACTTCAGAACTGCCTTTTCCGCATCGCTCAGTTTGTCCGATGTTTCGTAACCGTCGGTGATGTCGGCGACGATGGTTTCGTTCAAGCCCTGCCCCACGGCCTTGTCGAATCGGACATTGCGGCAGAACCCGCATTCGGTGACGCGCGCATTGCGCATCCGCGCGACCTCTTTGAGCCGCGCAGACAGCACATCGCTGTCCCAGAACTGTCCGTAAAGATGCATGAACCGCTCTGCGAGCACAGGATGATGTGCAAGCACCGATCCGAAATGCGCCGGCTCTCCGGCGATCGCGGAAGAAACTCGGGGTGTGGTCGACATGGTCGCGCCTCCTGTGCGCTGCACTATACACCCTTTCTCACTCGCCCTGGCCCTCGCCATTTTCGCAGGGGGTCCAATACTGCCTGCGTGGCATGATTGCATGAACGAACACGGAGAATACCATGGCAGGCGAAGCGCAGCGAGTGATCGAGCAATTCTGGAAAATCCAGGACGAAGGGGACTACACGAAACTGGCACCGCTTTTCGCCGAGGACGCCCTGCTCGAAGACCCGGTCTGGGGTCGATACGAAGGGCGCGGCGCTATTCTGGAATTCATGACCACGATGGTTAAGGAGGTGGGCGCCCGCCAGATTAACTTCACCGTCGATGAGATCTGCGGGGATAATCACGCCGTGTGGGCGCGCTGGACGATGCATTCACCCGAAGGATCGCGCGGCGGCGTCGGTATCTACAAAGTCGCGGACGGCCAGCTCACCTATTACCGCGATTACATGGACCCGCCCGCCGAGGAATAATCACGCTAGAGCGGGCGATAAAGCGGGTGGTCGCTCTTATCGATACGCGCCGTCGGCAGCGGGAACTCCGGATCGGGTTCGAACTCCGGCTGGTCCGTGAGGTCGCTCTGCCAGTCAAGCAGATATGTCCGCCCCGAAATGCGCCACTCCTCGCCATGGCCCTCGGTGCGCTTCTCCCATTCGTCGAGGTAACGACCTCCGAACAGTTTGCCTGCAAGCTTGCCATCGTCCTGTCGCTTGGCCCCGGCGAATATCCCGTAGCATTCGCTGCTCGCGCTTTTGGCCGAATGAAACCGGATCAGCGGCTGCGACAGCATGTGCCAGCGGCGATCCGACGCCCGTTCCACCTCCATGACTATCGGCAAGAACTGGTCCGCGCGGCCTTTGTAAAACCCGTAGTCGACCTCGGCGTCGGGCCAATAGCAACCCGCCTGCCCCTCATCGTCCAGCCAATCGAGCGTCCGCGCATAGCGCTGGATCACATCACCAATCGCCTGCCTGTCGATCAATTGCTGAAGCGCCGGTTCCATATTGCACCCTCTCCAATCCGCCAATTGTAAGCGCACACTATCGCGGCGACGATGCCGCAAATACCATAAGCAGTTTGGGGAGGAATGGATGGCCACCGCCGCCAATGATGATCTGAAAATCGATCTGTTCGATCCCGCGACGCAGCAATGCCCATACGATGCGTACAAGATGTTGCGCGACGACGCACCGGTCTATCATATTCCCGGCACCGATATGTATGTCGTCAGCCGGTACGAGCATGTCCGGGAGGTGCTGCTTGATCCCGAACGCTTTCCCAGCTCCGCAGCCGATAGCCAGTTTCGTGCCAGTGCCGGCGACATAGATCGTGCACATAAGGTGATGGCGCGCTTTTCGGAGAATGGCTGGCTGCCCGCGCCAACGCTGAATGGCCGCGATGATCCAAACCACAAGCAGATGCGCGCCATGTTCAACCAGGCGTTCAAACCGTCGAAGATCAAGGAGATCGACCATCAGGTCGAAGGGCTCGCATATGAACTGATCGATGGCTTTATCGATGGCGGGCATTGCGAATGGGTCAAGCAGTTCTGCGTGCCGCTTCCGCTGTTCATCATCGGCGAGCAGATGGGTGCGAAGCGCGAGGACATGTGGCGGATCAAGGGTTGGACCGATGCCTTCTTCCACCGCATCTCGCTCATGCTGCCCGAAGATCGCCACATGGAAATGGTCGACCGCGAGATCGAGGCGCAGCATTACTTCCAGCCGATCTTCGAGAAGCTGCGGGACAATCCCGACGGCAGCCTCATCAGCGTTCTGGTCAATACCGTGATCGACGAATGGGGGCGCCCTCTCAACGACAACGAACTGCACGCGGAAATGATGGCCGATACCTTTGTCGGTGGAAGCGAAACGACGACGAACGCCCTTGCAGGGGGAATGAAGCTGCTGATCGAGAACAAGGACGTCTGGCGGCAGCTCAAGTCCGATCCGGACAAATACATGAAGACCTTCGTTGAAGAGGTCGTTCGGCTAGAGAGCCCCGTGCAATCACTGATGCGGTTCGTGAACGAGGATACAGAGCTTGCGGGCGTGACCATACCGGCGGGAGCGATGATCAATATCCGCTTTGCCGCCGCGAACCGCGATGAGCGCGCATTCGAATGTCCCGAGGAACTCAATCTGGAGCGACCCAAGGCTGGCTCGCATATGGGTTTCGGCTCTGGGACGCACCACTGCCTTGGCGCACCTCTGGCCCGACGAGAACTGACTTGGGGGTTCACCGCGGTAGTCGACCGGTTCGAGGATATGTGGTTTGCAGAAGGAAAGAACGACTTCACCTACCACCCGCATTTCCTGCTGCGCTCGCTCAAGGAACTGCACATCGAATTCGAGCCCAAGAAGCCTTAGATTACGCGTTCGCCCGCGCCGCACTCCGCCCTGCGATATATCCGAACGTTAGCGCGGGGCCGAGGGTGCCGCCCGCGCCAGCATAAATGCCACCGGTCGGGCAGGCGATCGCATTGCCTGCCCCGTACAGGCCTGCGATGGGCTCGCCATCGTGTCCGAGGATACGCGCCTGCGCATCGGTGCGGGCGCCGCCATTCGTGCCGAGTAGACCCATGCGGATTTCAACAGCATAGAAGGGTGGGCGCTCCACTTTGCCGAGCGTCACTGCGGCCCCTTCCCGGCTGCGATCGCCGTAGAAGTGGTCATACGCGGACGTGCCGCGCGCGAAATCGGGATCGGTGCCGGCATCGGCATGCGTATTGAAACGAGTGACCGTGCTCTCGAGCGAGTCCGCCGAAATACCGAACGTCGCCGCCAGCTCCGACGGGGTGTCCGCGCGTGTCACCCAATCGGGCACCGGTTGTCCCGGCAGACGCGGGCCGATCGGGTAACGCTCGATATAGTTCTCATCGAAGATCAGCCACGCTGGGAGGTTCGGATAATCATAGGTCTGCGGATCGAATTGGTGAAACGCCCCGGCGAGCGCCGAGTAGTTCGCCGCCTCGTTACAGAAACGCATTCCGGCGCGGTTGACCATCAGCGAGTGCGGGACAGTCCGTTCGATGAGCACCGGAAGCGCGCGTTCCTCCCCGCCGGGCCACGGCGCGTCCGGCACGGTGAGGGTCGGTGCCCACCAGCCTTGCGTCATGTTTCCGAGCTTCGCGCCGCTTTCCATTGCCAGCGCCAACCCTTCCCCGCGCGCGGTCGGCGGGCTGGCGGGCGCATCCATCGGGCCACGCAGGAAAGTCTGCCGCTGGTCTTCATCCCATTCGAACCCGCCGGTCGTGATAATGACCGCGCTGCGCGCAACGAGGCTATAAGGTTCGCCGCCGCGCGCACCCTCGATCCCGGTCACTCTGCCCCCGTCTTTCACCAACCGGTGCGTTTCGACATTCAGGATCGGCTCGATCCCCCGATCAAGGCACGCCTTTAGCAGCCTGCCGATCATGGCCTGGCCGAAACCGCGCTCATTGTTCGCCATGCGTCGCTGCAATTCATCGGGCGGCACGACGCCCGTCCCGCCGCCAAGAGGCGTCTCGCGGAGCATCATCGGCTTGGGCTCTTCGATGGCGGTGATGCGCCCGGCCCATTCGCCCAGCTCGCCCAGCGCGAACAGATCGTGGTCGAGCGCCCGCCCGCCTTCGGGCTTTGCGCCGGGCCGGTCGAGATAATAATCAGGGTAGCCATCAAGCAGCGCGACCTTCAGCGCCCCCGCTTCTTCGAGGAAAGCAAGCGCCTCCGGACCGGAATCGACAAATGCCTCGAGCGTCTCATCGACGAGATCGCCGTGGTCCAGGCTGCGAAAATAGGCGAGCGCTTCCTCGCGGCTGTCCTCCATGCCCGCTGCACGCTGACGCGGATTGTCCGCCACCCAGATGACTCCGCCCGAAACCGCTCCGGTTCCCCCGACGCGGTCGAACCGCTCGATCAGCGCGACGCTCGCGCCCGCCTCATGTGCGGCCAGCGCCGCGGTCATACCCGCCGGGCCGCAGCCCAGGACGATCACATCTACATCGCTCATGACGCGTATAGAGGCGCGGCGGACTGCACCCGGCAATCCCTCATTTTGGCAAGGTGCGCGTTGCTCTTCGCCTCGCTAGGCAGGCTGCAAAGGGAGAAACGCAATGAAACTCGAAGGCAAAGTCGCAGCAATCACGGGCGGCACGGCGGGACTGGGACGCGGCATTGCGGAGGCGTTCCTTGCGGAAGGGGCCAAGGTGGCGCTCTTCGCACGTAATGCGGATAAAGGGGCGAAGGTTCTGGACGAACTTGGTGTGGGCGACCGCGCGATCTTCATCGCGGGCGATGTCATGAATCAGTCCGATGTCGAAGGCTTTATCGACCAGACCGCAGAGCATTTCGGCGCGCTGGACATCCTCGTCAACAATGCCGGCGGAGCGGGCGATTTGCAGCCGATGGTGCAGCTTTCGGACGAAGCATTCGATGAAGCAATGAAGTGGAACGTGTATTCGACGTTCTGGGCCACGCGCCGGGCGCTCAAGCCGATGCTCGAGAAGGGCGACGGGCGGATCATCAACATGTCGTCCATGGAAGGCAAGCATGGCAAGCCGGTCTTCACCGCCTACACCGCCGCCAAGCACGCGGTGAATGGCATGACCAAGTCTCTGGCACGCGAAGTCGGCGAGGCCGGTGTGACAGTCAACTCTATCTGCCCCGGTCTGGTCGTGACCGATATCATCAAGAACAACGGACCCGCCACGGCCAAGGCGATGGGCATGGAGTTCGACGAGATGATAACGATGTTCGCTCAGGAATCCGCGATCAAGCGGCCCAATACGGTCGAGGAAATCGCCGCGGTCGCGCTGCTCCTCGCGAGTAAGGAAGGCGCGGGGATAACCGGCGCGATGATAAGCGTCGATGGCGGAACCGCTCAGTTCTGAGCGGCGTCAGCCCTCGTTCTGTTCAGCCATCGCCGCGCCGACCGATGCCTCGATATCCTTTGCCTGAGGATTGCCGCGCAGGGTCAGGCCGCCATTGGGCTGGATATGCTGTCCGGTCAGGAAGGCTCTGTCGCTGCATAGCCACGCACATGCCTGCGCGACGTCGTCCGCAGTGTTGAGCCGCCCGAGCGGGTATTTCGGAAGAAATGCATCGACAAGCCCCGGTACGTGAAAGCTGTCTGCCGTCATGGGGCTTTCGGTGAACGCAGGCGACACCGTGTTCGCCTTGATACCGAGATGCCCGAAATCGTTGGCAACGCATTCAATCAGCGCCTCGGTTCCGCGCTTAGTGCCGATATAGGCAGCGTGATTGTTGATGAGAGCCTTGGTCGTGGCCGAGGACAGCGTGATGATCGAACCGCCAGTCGGGTCCTGTTCACTCATGACTTTCACGAAGGCCTGGAGGAAGTGGTGTGTGCCCTTGAAATGCAGGTCGGTGATCTTGTCGAGGTCTTCCTCCGTCGTCTCGAGCAAGTTGGCGAGCAGCGCCCAGCCGGTGCAGTTCACTGCGGCATCGACGCGTCCCATGTCGCTCACTGCTTTCTTTGCGAGGTCATGGACCTGACCGTTATCGGTGATGTCGCACAATCCGTAATGCCCGCCGATCTCCTCGGCGAGCTCGGCCAGCGGATCTTCGTGGCGTCCCGCGACCAGAACGGTGGCCCCTTCCGAGGCGAACAGCCGCGCGATGGTCTGCCCGATATTGTCCTTCGATGCTGCGCCCAGCACCACTGCCTTTTTGCCTTCAAGCTGGCCCATGTCCTGTCCTCTCGATGATTTCGTGCTGACACCTTACGCAAGGTCATGCACCTCCACCCTTCCCAAAAGTGTCCATTGTCGCGCGGGCGGTTGGACCGGCAAAGGAGCAGCGACGCACACAGGAGAAGCACGCATGTTTACAGGACCGATGGAAGATCGCCTTGCAATTCGCGAACTGCACGAGGTCTACGGCGACGGCGTGGTTCGCTTCGATGCCGAGACATGGGGATCGGTTTGGGCCGACGATGCGGACTGGGACTTCATGGGCATGAACCTCAAAGGCCGCGAGGCGATCGTCGAAATGTGGCTTGGTGCGATGAGCAATTTCGAGGCGGTCAGCTTCAGCTGCGTTCCGGCATCGATCGAAGTCGATGGCGACAAGGCCACCTCGCGGGTGCAGACACAGGAAGTGCTGAAAGGCAAAGACGGCTCCACCCGAATGATCGGAGGGCTCTATACCGACGAGCTTGAAAAGCGCGCCGGCCAGTGGGTCTACACAAAACGCGCGTTCGAAATCGTTGCCGAATACAACCCTGCAGAGGAGCCAGACTGATGGCCAAGATCGTAATTGCCGCCCAGATCGACCTCGACCCGGCGCAGCGTGCCGAGGCCCTAGCGAGCGCGAAACCGCATATCGACGCCGCGCTCGCGCAGGATGGCTGCATCGCCTACGACTGGAGCGCTGACGGCAGCAATCCGGCGCGGGTCAACGTGTTCGAAGAATGGGAAAGCGAAGAGGCGCTGGCTCATCACTTCGCCAACGATGCCTATGCCGGGATGCGCGATCACATCGGCACGTTCGGATTGACCGGCGCAGCGAGCAAGAAATACCGCGTCGATGCCGAAGGGCCGGTCTACAATGCCGAAGGCGAAGCGACCGAAGCGTTCGACTGACGCGCACAATGAAAATCCTCGGCGCAATCCTTGCCGGAGGCCAGGCCCGCCGGTTTGGAAGTGACAAGGCGCACGCGCTTTACGGAAGCACGCGCCTGATCGACCTCGTGGCGACAAAGCTGCGCGAACAATGCAGTGCGGTGGTGGTGTGCGGGCGCGAGGAGCCGGGTTTCGATTGTCTCCCCGACAGACCCGAAGCCAGCCTCGGTCCGCTAGGCGGCCTCAATGCCGCGCTGCACTATGCTCACGCCCATGGTTTCAGCCACGTTCTGAGCGCCGGGGTCGATGTGCCCAATCTGCCCGCCGATCTTGTGCAAACGCTTTCGGGCGGCGGCGCGGCAATCGTGCAGAGCCAGCCGGTCGTCGGGCTATGGCCGGCCTCGATCGCCGGTGAACTGGACATGTTCATCGCAGGCGGAGGCCGCGCGCTTTATGCCTTTGCCGGTCACATATCAGCGCGGAAAGTCGCGTTCGATCCGCCGCTGCTCAACGTGAATACGCCGGATGATCTACCCGATTAGAGTTTGAGCATCTGCTTGCCGCGGTTCTTCCCGGTGAAAAGCCTCTGCAGCGTCTCGGGCGCGTTTTCGAAGCCTTCCTGAATGTCTTCCTGATATTTCAGGCGCCCGTCACCGACAAACCCTTCGAGCCGTTTGCGGATCGCGGGGAATTCGGCCGCCCAATCGAGCACGATGAAACCCGCCATGCTCGCTCGGCGGAAGATGAGGTTGAAGTAATTGCCCGGTCCGGTCGGCAGCCCGCCGGACTCGTAGCGGCTGATCCCGCCGCAAATCACGACGCGCGCGCCGGTTGCGATATTGGCGAGCATATCGTCGAGGATTGTTCCGCCAACATTGTCGTAGATCACATCGACTCCGCGTGGGCAGTGCTCCTTGATCTGCCCTTTGACGTCGTCCGCCTTGTAATCGATTGCTGCGTCATAGCCTGCCTCCTTGACCAGCCATTCGCATTTTTCGGGGCCGCCCGCGATGCCGACCGCGCGGCATCCGGCAATTTTCGCGAGCTGACCGACAACGCTGCCGGTCGCGCCCGCAGCTCCTGAAACAAGCACCGTGTCGCCCGCAACCGGCTTGCCGATCTTGAACAGCCCGCAATATGCCGTGAGCCCCGTTGTGCCGAGCACAGACAGGACGGCGGTGGGAGAAAGACCGGTCTCGACCCTGGTCAGCCCCTCACCGTTATGGACGAGATGTTCGGTCCATCCGGTCGTCCCGAAGACAAGATCCCCAACAGCGAATTTGCCGCCATTGCTTTCAATCACCTCGCAGATCCCGCTGCCACGCATCACATCGCCGATATTCATTGGCGCCACGTAGTCGGCGATGTTTTCTATCCAGCCTTTCTGCGCAGGATCGAAGCCGAGATAATGGGTTTTGAGCAGCATCTCGCCTTCACCGGGCGAGGGAAGCTGTGTTTCGACCAGCTTGAAATCGCCATCCTCGATGCCCCTGCCTCGCGGGTGTCCGTTGAGAAGCCATTGGCGAGTGGTCGTGGTCATGGAAGCTCTCCTGATAATGCCCTGCCCTAATGCGGCCAGCGGCCCAAGCGCTCCACGGACAAAAGTGTCAGTCGCTGCGTCCTGCCCGTGTGGTAGTTTGCAGTTCAAGGAGACATGCAATGGGTGCCCAGACTCACAAGACGTTTTGCCGGTTCTGCCATGCGAATTGCGCGATGGAGGTCGATGTCGAGGACGGAAAGGTCTTGGCGGTGCGCGGCGATCCCGAAGACCCGGCCTATCACGGCTATACCTGTATGAAGGGACGCGAGCTGCCGGATTCGCATAATGCGGCACACCGGCTGCATCACAGTCTGGTGCGCGACGAAAACGGCGAGTTTGAGGAAACGCCGATGCCGCAGGCGCTGGAGCATGTCGCCAGCGAGCTGCGCCGGATCATCGACGAGCACGGCCCGCATTCCGTGGCTGTTTTCATGGGCTCCGGCGGGTTTCAAAACAGCGCGGCGATGGCGGCCTCGCTCAGCTTCGCGCAGGCAGTTGGCACGCGGAATTTCTACACGTCGGTAACGCTCGACCAGCCGGCGAAGGTGTTCACCACGATGCGTTACGGCAAATGGATGGGCGGGCCGAACACCTTTTCCGAAAGCGATGTGGCGATGTTCATCGGCAACAATCCGATCGTTTCGCATTACGCGCCCGTGGGCGGCGTGCCGCCGTTCAGCCCGTCGCGCCGAATCCGCGACCGTCAGGCCGAGGGGATGAAACTGATCGTTGCCGATCCGCGCGAAAGCGATGTCGCCCGGCTTGCAGATATCTACCTGCCGGTGAAGCCGGGTGAAGACCCCGCGCTGCTCGCAGGCATGCTCAACGTCATCATCGAGGAAGGTCTGTACGACCGCAATTTCGTTTCCGCCCATGTCGGTGGTTTCGATGACCTCGCCGCCGCCGTGAAACCTATGACCCCAGAAGTCGCGGCAGAGCGGGCCGGAGTGGAAAAGGACCAGTTGATCGCCGCAGCGCGCATGTTCGCTGGTGGATCGAAGGGCTGCGCAGTCACCGGGACCGGCCCGGAAATGGCAGGCAACGGGACGCTGACCGAATATCTGGTCGTTTGCCTCAACACGATCTGCGCCCGCTTCAAGCAGGAAGGCGAAAAAGCCGCGATACCGGGTGTATTCACAACACCCCAAGGCCCTCGCCGCGCGCAGGTTGCTCCGCCCGTCCCGATGTTCGGCGCGGAGGGGATGCCCAAATCGCGCTTTCGCGGGCTGGGTCATCTTGGCTGGGAAATGCCGTGCAATGTGCTTGCCGACGAGATCCTCACGCCGGGCGACGGACAGGTGCGTGCCTTCATTTCGGTCGGAGGCAATCCGGTCGTCGGCTTTCCCGACCAAGTGAAAATGGCCCGCGCGCTCGACGATCTGGAGCTGTTTGTGCAGATCGACCCGTGGATGAGTGCCAGCGCAAAACGCGCCGATGTCGTGCTCGCGCCATCGCAATGTCTCGAACGCGAGGACATCACCAACCTTTCCGAATGGTGGCACGAGACGCCCTATGCGCGTTACGTGGAAGCGGTCGCGACCCCGCCGGGCGACGTGATCGACGAATACGAAATGTTCTGGACGCTGGCCAAGCATCTCGGGATCACGATGCAACTGGCGGGCGGACCGCTGCCCATGGATCGCAAGCCGACCAAGGAGGAATTCCTCGACCTGATGGTCGCAGGATGCCTCGTCCCGCCGAGCCAGGTCCGAAAGGATGCGCAAGCCAATGGCGGAGCGGCCGTCATCTATTCCGACAAGCATCCGGACGTCGAACCGCTTGAGGAGGACGAATTTCACCGGTTCGACCTCGCCGTGGGTGACATGCCGCAGGAAATCCTGCGCTATGCCGATAACACCGCGCAGCGGGATGGGTTCGAATTCAAGCTCATCAGCCGCCGTTCGAAAACGCGGTTCAATTCAATTGGCCATCCGCTCAAGAAGTTGCGGGAAAAGACCACCACCAATCCCGCCTACATCCACCCGGACGACATCGCCGATCTGGGGCTGAAGGAAGGCGGGATCGTCGAAATCAGCAGTCCACACGCGACCATTCACGGTGTCGTCAAGGCGAGCGACAAGGTACGCCGGGGCCTCGTTTCGATGGCTCACGCTTACGGCGATGCCGATGCGTCGAAGGAAGATGTCCGCGAACGCGGCTCTTCGACCAATCGGCTGACCAGCGAGGTGGTCGATTACGATCCGATCACCGGGCAAAGCCTACAAAGTGCGATCCCGGTCAAGCTGGTCGCCGCCTGATTAACTCGACTCATAATCAAAGGAATCTCAATGCCCGATAACCGGCGCTTCCTCCTCCTGCGTCGCCCCGATGGCGAACCTGTCCGTGAAGACTTCGAACTGGTCACCGAGCCGACACCGGAGCTTGGCGAAGGCCAGTTCCTGATCCGCAATCACTATGCCTCGCTCGATCCGGCGATGCGAGGGTGGATGGATCCTGGCGGCAATTACATGCCCCCGATCCCGCTCGGCGATCCGGTCCGCGCAAGCACGATAGGCATGGTGGAGGAAAGCCGCGCCGAAGGGTTCGAAAAAGGCCAATGGGTCATGGGCCTGAACGCACTGGAGGATTATTCAATCGGTGTGGCAGGCGGGTTTACCCAGCCGATCGATCCCTCCGCTGTGCCGAGCGTGACCAATTATCTGTCGATCTTCGGCGCGGTCGGCATGACCGCCTATTTCGGCTTTCTGGAAGTGTGTGAGCCGAAGGAAGGCGAAACTGTGCTCGTGTCCGGCGCGGCAGGCGCGGTCGGCTCGCTGGTTGGCCAGCTTGCGAAGATCCACGGATGCCGGGCGGTTGGCATTGCAGGCGGCCCTGATAAATGCGCCAAGCTGACCGAGAAATACGGTTTCGATGCTGCGATCGATTACAAGGGCAAGGACGAGGCCGCCTTGACCAAGGCGATCGCTGAAGCCGCACCAGACGGCGTCGATGTGATCTTCGAAAATGTCGGCGGCGAAATCCTCGATGCCGGCCTGATGAACCTCAACCTCTATGCCCGTGTCGGGCTGTGCGGGCTCATCAGCGAATACAACAGCAAACCGCGCGGGGCTCGCAACCTTTGGCGCCTGATCGTCAACCGCGCGTCGATCCGCGGTCTGCTGGTTGCCGATTACGTCGAACGCTTTGGCGAAGGCGCGGCGAAGATGGGCGAATGGGCCGCCGCAGGAAGGTTGTATTCCGAAGAGCATATCGACGAGGGGCTGGAAAACGCTTTCGACAGCTTCATGCGACTTTTTGCAGGATCGAACCAGGGCAAGATGATCCTCAAGATCGCCTGAGACAATGCGCGACCTGCTCGTCCTGTCCGGCGGCCATGCCTATGAAAAGGGGCCGTTTGCGGCGCTGCTGGCGTCGCTAGGCGAATGGGACATCACCCATTTGATGCATCCGGAGGCGGAGGAAGCGGTTGCAGGCGGCCGCGCTCTCGATGCCGATGCACTGCTGTTCTACGATATGGGCGGATACACCTTTGCGAATGATTGGGTAACATCGCGCCCGCCGTCGGATGCGTATCGCCGCGCCGTGGTGGAGCGCTTTCAGGCGGGGCGGGGCGCCGTTGCCATGCATCACGCGCTCGCAGGATGGGCAGACTGGCCCGAATGGCACGAGATGCTGGGCGGGCGGTTTCTCTACACGCCGGGCGAGGTGCGCGGAAAACCTGCGCTCGATTCCGGGTATCGCCACGATGTCAGATATGTTGCCGAAGTGGTTGCCGACCACCCCGTCACCGCAGGTCTTCCCCCCGAATTCACGGTAACCGACGAACTCTACCTCGCCGAGATTTTCGAAGAGGATGTCAAACCGCTGATCCGATCCGATTACAGTTTCACACGGGACCATTTCTATTCCGCCGCGCTCGGCATTTCGGGGACGCTCTTTTCGAACGAGGGCTGGGATCATCCCCCCGGAAGCAACCTTGTCGCCTGGCACAAACGCGTTGAGAATGCGCCGCTCGTTTATCTGCAGTTCGGCGACGCCCCGCAAACATACGAGAACCCGCATGTTCGCAAGGCGATCGCCAATGCGCTCAATTTCATCGCTGGAGAAAACCCATGACCCCGATCGAAACAGTCACGGCCTTTATCGGTCATTGGAACAGCGGCGATTTCGAGGCCATGTATTCGCTGTGTTCGGACGATGTCGTCTGGCACAATATCCCAATGGACCCGATCGAGGGGAAAGCGGCGATGCGCGAAGCTGTCTCCGGCTTTATGAACGAGGTGACGGGCTGCGACTGGGAAACGCACAGCATTGCCGCGAACGGCAACATCGTCCTGACGGAGCGGACCGATGCTTTCGCGCTCAAGGACGGCCGTACAGCCGCAATCCGCGTAATGGGCACTTTCGAACTCAAGGGCGACGGGCTGATTGCCGCCTGGCGCGATTATTTCGACATGGCGGAATTTCAGCGCGAGTTTGCAGGCGGCTGAACCATCGGCCCTAACACATTCGCGCATCGCGTCACCGCGGCTCATGTGGCTAGGTTCTGCGGGTAATCCAGAGGTACCGGAGCCGCTATCATGAACAAGCCCGAGGGTAACGTTTTCGCCCCCGAAACGCTGGTCGATCCATTCGATTATTACCGCGCGATCCACGACGCCGGTATCGAAGTGGAACACGTGCCCGAAATGAACACTTTCGTCGTGTACAGCTACGACCTGTGTAACGAAGCCAACGCCAAACCTGAGGTGTTTTCCAACGACTTCACGGTGCTGATGGGCGCCGAAGACGAGGAAATTCAGGAGATCCTGAAAGATGGTTGGGCAAACCCGCCCACGCTTCTGACCGCGGACCACCCGGTCCACACGCGCAATCGCCAGCTGGTCAACCTCGCCTTTTCCGCGCCGCGCGTAAACGCCATCGAAGCGGGCATGCGTGCAAAGTCGATCGAGCTGATCGAAGCGATGGCTGAGGATGGCGAATGCGAATTCGTCGAGGCGTTTGCGATCCCGCTTCCGGTCGCGATGATCGCGCAGCAGATTGGCCTCGACAATGATCCGAAGCAGGTCAAATACTGGTCGGATGCCGCAGTCGACCGTTTCAGTCAGATGGTGGACCGCGAACGCCAGCTCGAATGCGCGCGGGCTTTTGTCGAGTACCAGAAATACATGAAGCCCAAGATCGATGACCGCCGGGTAAATGGCGGCGACGATCTGCTGACCGATCTCGTCGAAGCGCGCGTCGAGGGTGAAACGCCTCTGACCGACGAAGAGATCATGTCGATCATGCAGCAATTCATGGTTGCAGGGAACGAGACCACGACGTCCACGATCGCCGGTTGCCTGCTCGAACTGATCCGCAATCCCGAACAGATGGAGAAAGCAAAAGCCGCGGCCGGCGGGCGCAATCCCAAGCTGATCGGCAATATGGTCGAAGAGGCGCTGCGATACGAGACGCCGACTGCGGGCATGTGGCGGATCGTCAAGGAAGACACCGAACTCGGCGGCGTCGAAATGCCCAAAGGAAGCGTGGTCCAGCTGCGCTATGCAGCTGCGAACCGCGATCCGAAAAAGTTCGACGACCCCGACAAATTCGACATCGAGCGCAAGAACGCGCGTGCGCATCTCGCCTTTGGCAAGGGTCCGCATATGTGTGTCGGCAATATGCTCAGCCGCAAGGAAATGCTCGTGGCGTTTGACGAGCTGCTGGAGCGGCTCGACGATTTCGCCGTGGCCGATGAGGCAGGCGTAAAGATCCTGCCGAACATCCTGCTGCGCGGCGTGATCCGCCTGCCGATTACCTTTTCGAGGAAAGTTACGTGAATTTCGACCTGAGTGAAGAGCAGGAAATGTTCTGCTCCAGCGTCGAGCGCTTTGCCGCGCCGATCGATGTCGAGGCGCGCCGCAGGCTGCGCATGTCACCCGAAGGCTATGATCGCGCGCGCTGGAAAAACCTGGCGGATCTTGGCCTCATAGCGCTGTCGGTCAGCGAGCAAGCTGGCGGTATGGGCGGATCATCCGTCGATCTGGCGTTGGTGGCTGAAGCCATCGGGAAAGCGAACGCGCCGGACCCATGGCTGGAGCTTGGCGTGCTGCCTGCGCGGCTGCTGGAAAAAGGCGGGGCCCCTGAGCATCTCGAAGCGGTGGCGGCAGGAGAGCAAATAGCGACCCTCGCATGGGCCGAGCGGGCCCAGCGCTATAGCCTTCAGGCGGAAGGCGTGAAAGCAGAAGCAAGCGGAGACGGTTACCGGCTGAGCGGAGAGAAGACATTCGTGTTTGGCGGCGCGATCGCCGATCTGTTCATCGTCACAGCCGCTTTTGAAGGCGAAACGGCATGCTTTGTGATCAGCAAGGATGCCGATGGTCTGGAGGTGCGGCCCTATCGCCTCGCTGACGGAAGCATCGCAGGAGAAATTCGACTTACGCGTACCGAAGCCGCCGCCAGACTCGATCTCGGGAGTGAGGATATCTCCTCCATCGTCAGCGAAGTCCGCCTGTATGCTGCGGCAGAAATCGCCGGATTGGGACAGCGTCTGCTCGCCGATACGCTGGAGTACGTGAAAGAGCGCGAGCAGTTCGGCGTCGCCATAGGCTCCTTTCAGGCGCTCCAGCACAGACTGGTCGAGGCCTATGCGCGGATCGAGCAGTGTCGTTCGATGCTATACCGCGCCGCTCTTGCCGACCGCAGCGATGCGGGCGCGTGGGAGCGCGCAGCTGCGGGGGCGAAGGCTTTTATCGGAGATAACGTCGATGCGGTCGCGCGCGAGGCCGTGCAAATGCATGGCGGGATGGGCATCACGGACGAATTGGCAATCGGCCACGCGATGAAACGCGTGATGGTGCTCGCGCGCCTGTTCGGAGACACCGATACGGTGCTGTCCGAATATGCAATTGCGGCCTGAGGGGATGCAGCATGGGTAAGAAGATCGATCCACATCTCTGGAGTGATGACGCGGAACCGCACCTGATGGGCGGCAAACTGCCGTCGGGCGAGATCGTGTTCCCAATGCCGCAAGGCGATGCGGCCAAGGATGTCGAGCCTTACAAGCTTTCACGGCATGGCCGGTTGTGGTCTTGGACGTCTCAGGGGTTCCTGCCAAAAGAGCCTTACGAAGGGCCCGGCTCCGGACCTGGCGAGGGCCCGCCAGATTTTCAGCCATTCCTGCTCGGATATGTCGAACTTCCCGGCGAAGTCATCGTCGAAAGCCGGATTGTCGATGCCCGGCTCGAGGATCTTGAATTGAATATGCCGGTCGAGTTCTGCGTCGTTCCGTTCAACGCAACGCACGACACTTTCGCGTTCCGTCCCCTCAATCAAGCCCGAGAGAAAGCCGCATGAGCGAGAACGTCTATATCATCGGCGCGGGGAT
This sequence comes from Erythrobacter ani, assembly GCF_019204025.1. Classification (GTDB taxonomy): domain Bacteria; phylum Pseudomonadota; class Alphaproteobacteria; order Sphingomonadales; family Sphingomonadaceae; genus Erythrobacter; species Erythrobacter ani. The sequence goes on along the minus strand of NZ_JAGSPB010000001.1, from coordinate 1,210,049 downwards.
TCACCCCTTTGGCCGCACCGAAGAACGGTCGGGCCGCGAACAGGGCGTTTTCGCAGTCCGCGAAGCGATGAAGGATGCGGATCTCGAATGGACCGACATCGAATGCGCCTATGGCGGCTCGGCTGCGGCCGGCAGCGCCGACATCATGGTCAACGAGCTGGGCCTGACCTCCCTGCCTTTCACCAATGTCGCCAATGGCTGCGCGACCGGTGGCAGTGCGCTCGTTTCAGCACAGATGGCGATCGCGAGCGGGATGTACGACCTTGCTCTTGCAGTCGGTTTTGACAAGCATCCGCGCGGCGCCTTCAACGCGAAGCCCGCCGATTACGGCCTGCCCGAATGGTACGGTCAGACCGGCATGATGCTGACCACGCAGTTCTTCGCGCTCAAGATCCAGCGGTACATGCAGCTGTACGGGATCAGCCGCGAAACGCTCGGTCGGGTGGCCGCGAAAGCGTTCCGCAACGGCGCAGTGACACCGCATGCATGGCGGCGCAGCGAGATCGATCTCGAAACGATCATGAACGCGCCGATGATCAACGATCCGCTGACCAAATACATGTTCTGCGCCCCGGCCGAAGGGGGTGTTGCCCTGATCCTCGCCAGTGAGAAGAAGGCGAAGGAACTCGGCGCGCTTTCCAACAACGGTTCGGTCAAGATCGCGAAAGTCGCGGTAAAAACCCGTCCGCCCGACAGTTTTGAAGTGTTTCAGGCCGGCGTAAGCATCAAGGAAGGCGGCAAGCCCACGGTCCTCGCGTCCAAGGCAGCGTTCGAAGGGGCCGGGATCGGCCCGGAGGATATCGACGTGGCGCAGCTGCAGGATACCGAGTCCGGCGCCGAGATCATGCACATGGCCGAAAACGGTTTCTGCAAGGACGGCGAACAGGAAGAATGGCTCGCCAATGGCTGGTCCGAACGCGGGGGCAAGCTACCGATCAACACCGATGGCGGTTGCATCGCATGCGGCGAACCTGTCGGTGCTTCGGGACTCCGGCAAATCTATGAAAATGTCGAGCAATTGCGTGGGCGCGCGGGCGAACGACAGGTCGTCACGTCGGATGGCGACATACCGAAAACCGGATACAGCCATGTCTATGGCGCGCCGGGACTGTCAGCGGTAGCGATCCTGGAGCGATAGATGGGCGGAAGAATGCAAGGCAAGGTCGCTCTCGTCACGGGCGGAGCCGAAGGTATCGGAGCCACCGTCGGCCGCATGATCGTCGAAGAAGGCGGCAAGGTGCTGCTGTGCGACGTTCAGATCGAAAAGGCGCGGACGCTGGCGGACGAACTGGGCGACAATGCCGAGGCATTCGAACTGGATGTCCGCGACCTGGATCGCTGGCACCAAGCAGTGCGGACTGCAAAGGACCGTTTCGGCAAACTCAACATATTGTGTAATATCGCCGGTATTTCCGAACCCGGCAATGTTGTCGAAGGCCCGCTTGAAAGCTGGGAGCGCACTATCGACATCAATCTCAACGGCCCATATTTCGGGATGCGCGCGGCGTTGCCTGTAATGGAAGCGGCGGGAGAGCCGGGAGCGATCGTCAATATCGGTTCGATGATCGCAATGCGCGCAGCCGCTTTTGTCGCCGCTTACAGCGCGTCGAAAGCAGGTCTGCTCGGCCTCACCCGGTCCGTGGCCTTGGATTGCGCCGAGCGTGGTGTTCCCATTCGGGCCAATATGGTTCATCCCGGCGCGATCCGCACGCCGATGTATGACCGCTACAAATTCTCCGGCATCGACACTCCGGAAAACATAGAGACCAACTTTGCCGCAACTCATCCGATGAACCGCATTGGAGAGCCGGAAGAGGTCGCAAAGGCGGTCGTCTTCCTGGCGAGCGACGAGGCAAGCTTTACCACCGGCTGCGACTTCACGGTCGATGGCGGCGGAGCGATACGGAGTTAATCGAATGGGCGCACAACCAACTCAGCGGATCGACGCGCATTTTATCGCAGCGGGAAAATATCACGACATCGATTACCCGCGGCTCGAGCTGCTCAAGCTGCTCGCGGAGCATCCACATGTCCGCACGACGGTAGCCGCCGATTATTCGGGGCTGGAGCGGCTCGACAATTGCCGGTTCCTGATCACCTATACCTGCGACCTCATGCCGACCGAGGCGCAGGCGAAGCAATTGCGTGCCTGGCTCGAATCAGGCGGGAAATGGCTCGCGCTCCATGGCACCAACTCGATCCTCGTCTTCACCGAGGAGGGCCTCGTGGCCTGCCCCGAGGATCGACCCGAGATTTTCGACATGCTCGGCACACAGTTCAAGGCGCATCCGGTGATCGGCCCGTTCGAAGTCGAGGTGCTCGACAAGGATCACGAACTCACACGCGGGATCGAGGATTTCGAAGTGGTCGACGAACTCTACCTTTCAAAGACCACGGCTCCGATCGACACGCTGATGCAAACCACGTTCGAAGGGGAAGCCACCGGTTTCGTCGAGGGGAATTGGGAGAAAACGAGCGTGCCGATCCTGTACACCCGCGACATCGGCAAAGGGCGGGTCGTCTACAACACGCTCGGTCATTGCCGCGGACATTACGACCTGCCGGGAATGCAGGATTTCTATCCGCACAAAGAAATGTGCGCGTGGAATTACGATGTCTATTACGATCTGTTGCGACGCAGCATCGCCTGGGCGATGCGCGACGGCGAATGAAGGGACGCTCGCCATGGATATGAACTTTTCACCCGAAGACCTCGCCTTTCGCGAAGAAGTGCGCGGCTTCCTCAGCCAGAAACTGCCTGATCGCCTGCGCGATGGCGCACGGCGCACGCCGGGCGTTTTCGTGGAGCCCGATATCGGGATGGAATGGCACCGCATCCTGTACGAAAAAGGCTGGGTTGCCCCGCATTGGCCGAAAGAGGACGGCGGCACGGGCTGGACGCCAACGCAGAAGTTCATCTTCGAGAAGGAATGCGCACTTGCAGGAGCACCGGCGATCTCGATCCTCGGCCTGCGGCTTGTGGGTCCGGTCATTTGCGAGTTCGGGACGCCCGAGCAAAAGGCCAGGTTTCTGCCGCGCCTGCTTTCAGGCGAGGATTACTGGTGTCAGGGCTATTCCGAGCCGGGCAGCGGTTCCGACCTCGCTTCGCTCAAGACTGCGGCGCGACTCGATGGCGACGAATATGTCATCAACGGCTCGAAAATCTGGACCACTCATGCGCACCATGCGAACTGGATATTTGCGCTCGTTCGCACCGACACCGCAGTCAAGAAACAGGCCGGCATTACCTTCCTGCTGATTCCGATGGATCAGCCTGGCGTCGAGGTAACGCCGATCCATTCGATGTCGGGCGACCACGAGGTCAATCAGGTTTTCTTTTCCGATGCCCGCACATCGATAGACAACCGGATCGGAGAAGAAGGCGCAGGCTGGGCCATCGCCAAATTCCTGCTCGAAAACGAGCGCGGCGGTTCCTGCTATGCCCCGCGTTTGCTGAAATCGATCGACAAGCTGGAAGAGCTCGCCGAGACGCAGCCCTCCGGCGTGAATGGCGCGATCGCGCACGATCCGCGCTTCCGCGACAAGCTGGCCCGCGTCCGGCTCGACGCGGAAGCTCTCGAATTTACGGAACTTCGCATTTTGGCCGAGCTCGCGAAAGGGCGCAGGCCGGGCCCGCAGACATCGCTGGTCAAGCTGCTCGGTTCGAACATCGGTCAGGAAATCGACACGCTGCGACTGGAGCTGCTCGGCCCGGATGCGCTGCAATTGCCGCTCGAGCGGCCGCTATATGGCAATGAAGCGCCAGAGCCAGTCGGCAGCGAACTCGCGCAAACCGCGATGGGCAGATATCTCAACAACCGTGCGGCGACGATCTTTGGCGGGTCGGACGAAGTGCAAAAGAACATCATAGCCAAGACCGTTTTGGGTCTCTGACCTCTCTCAAGAAAGACAAATCTCATGGACGTATCGAAGCTGATGTTCCGCGAAGGCCTGATGAATGACGAGCGTATCCTCGTCACAGGCGGAGGCACCGGTCTGGGCCGGGAGATGGCCGAGGGGTTCCTGAAGCTGGGCGCGACTGTCTACATCTGCGGGAGGCGCCAGAACAAGCTGGATGAGACCGCGACGGAACTGATGGAGCAGCATGGCGGAAAGGTCGTGGCCCATGCCTGCGATATTCGCGATGCCGATGCGATCCACGAAATGGTCGACAAGATATGGGTCGATGGCGGCGCGCTGACCGGCGTCGTGAACAACGCCGCAGGCAACTTCATCAGCCGTACCGAAGACCTTTCCGTGAATGGGTTCAACGCAATCGCAGACATCGTCATGCGCGGGACTTTCTACGTGACGCTGGACGTCGGAAAACGCCTGATAGCTGAAGGAAAATCGGCGAGCTTCCTGTCGATACTCACCACATGGGTGTGGTCAGGCAGCGCGTTCGTCGTACCTTCTGCAATGTCGAAGACCGCGATCCATGCAATGACCCAAAGCCTGGCGACCGAATGGGGCCGTTACGGTCTGAGGTTCAACGCGATTGCGCCGGGCCTTTTTCCAACCAAGGGCATGAGCGCGCGCTTATCGCCCGGCGGACAGGGCGGCAATTCGAAGAACGACACGAACCCGATGGGCCGTGCCGGGGAAATGCACGAACTTGCAAATCTCGCGGTGTTCCTGATGGGCCAAGGCGCCGAATACGTGAATGGCCAGACCATCGCGATCGACGGCGCTGGTTATCAGGCCAATGGCGGCACATTCTATCCGGTGCTCCACGCTCTTGGCGATGCCGAGTGGGAGCAGATGCGCGCGATGATCAAAGGCACAAATGCGAAGGACAAGGCCGACCGCGCTACTGAGTAGCCGGTCAGCTTCCGCTCGCGTCTGCCAGCCGCTGCGCAGTCTTGTAATCGGGCTTCCCGTTGTTGAGCCTTAGCGAGTCGTTGGTGAACACATAGACCCGCGGTATCTTGTAAGCGGCCAGTTCGGCGCGGGCCCGCGTGTCCAATGCGTCTTCCAGTTTGTCATCGCTGCCGTCGGACTTCACTACCGCGACGACCTTGCGGCCGAAGCGCGGATCCGGAAGGCTCACAACGCGCACATCCTGCACGCCGGGATGGTCCTGCAAGACGGCCTCCACCTCTTCGGGAAAGACTTTCTCGCCTCCGGTATTGATGCACATGTTGTCGCGGCCGATGAAATCCATGCTGCCGTCCGCGGCCCAGCGGGCGCGGTCTCCCGTCACCAGCCAGCGCTTGCCATCGATAACCGGGAAGGTCCTGGCGCTCTTCTCCTCTTCGCCGAGATAGCCGAGCGGCAGCGGACCGGTGCGCGCGACGATCCCGATGTCGTCGCTGTCTTTGGCGATTTCGTTCAGATTTTCATCGAGCAATTTGGTTTCCCGGTCAGGCAGTGCTGCAAACTTTCCGCCTCCGCTCGATCCGGCTGCGGTCGTCATCACAACGGCGGTCCCGGAACTTTCCGAGGAGCCGAGCGCATCGATGATAACCAATGATTTGTGATGCGAAATCAGCCTCTGCTTGACCGCATTGGAAAGCACCGCGCCGGAACTGATGAGGGTACGCAGGCTCGCCAAGGTTTCCGCGCCATCGCCGCGTGCATCCAGCCGATCGGCCATAGGGAGAGCGAACGCGTCACCGACAATGAACAAGCCTTTCGCTCCGATGCGCTTCACCTCGTCGATTGCGGCGTCAGCATCGAAGGATTTGGCGGGCAGCAGCGCGAGCGTGCCGCCTTTGAGCAAGTGAATAACGCCGGTGAATTGGCCGGCGCCGTGCATCAGCGGGCTAAGGAGCAGCAGGGGCGATCCACTGGCCGGGTGATCCGGGCCGATAGAGGCTGCCTCCGCCGCATGCTCCGCCAGCGAACTCGAAAGGAATGGAGGCTCTCCCAGCCCGCGCTGAAATGTCGATACGTTGAACGCCTGCCAAGCATCGGCAAACGGCCACATTACCGCTTTGGGCATACCGGTCGTACCGCCGGTCGCCGTCAGGAACAGCGATCCCCTGTCGCGGTGCACCTGAAAATCTTCGGGGAGATCGAACGCGCACAGATCGATCCACTCCCTGCTCCCGGCGACAATGGTAATCGTGTTGTCCGGCATCGCCGAACGCGCGAGGTCGGCAAAATCTTCTTCGGTAAACAACGCCTTCACACCGAACCGCTCAAGGATATCGGTCAGCTCGCGCTCCTTGTAATGGTAATTAACGTTGATCGGCGAAACACCCGCCTTGATGCAGCCGAAATAGGCGAGAACGTAATCGGGCGTGTTACGCTGCATCTGTCCCGCGATGTCGCCCGGCTTCAGCCCGCTCGACTGCAATCCCGCCGCGATCCGATCGGTTAGTTCGTCCAGCTCAGCCCAGGTGACAACACGGTCGCCGTGGATCAAAGCCGGCCGCTCAGGCTCGACTGCGCTCGCCAGCGCCTTCAGCGCGAACCCGAAATTCTCACCCTGCCATGCCATGACGCGACTCTCCTGAAAGATGGAACGGGCTTAACCAGTGCCTACCCCCAATTCCCCTGCGTAAAGTATGAGGCGAATCGATCAAAGTGGGTTAGGGTGTCCCGGGATTTGAGTCGGGGAGAGGCTACGAACATGGCTAAAAACGTTGTAGAATTGCGCACGCCGCAAGGGCGCGAGCACCTGGATCAGTTGCTCGACCAGATCACGATCACCTGCTCGGAAGATATTCACGATGCTGCCGTGAACATGGCACGTATCGCGCAGGAGCGCGGCATGCAGGTCGCGATGTGCGACGATATCTCATCGAAAGAGCCGATGGTCGATGCCGAGGGGACGATCCTGAATGCGGACGTGTTCCGCTGGCTCGACGATGGATCTCGTTGGTGGGAGGATCACCGCCTTGCCCTGCACTCCCCGATCCCCCGCGCCTGCCGGTACGAGAGCGAACCCTTCTGGGCCAATCAGCACGGCTTCAACACCCGCTGGCGCAATTCCTACCTCGAAGAGATCGACCTCACCGACTTCGAAAAACGCTCTCTGTGCAAAGCCGCGATCGTGATCCCCGTGCACCTGCCGTTCGGTCAGATCTCCGCCAACAGTTTCATCAGCATGGACCGCGACAAGGAAGACCTATCCGAAGAGTTCGCGCTGTACGGATCGCTTTTCTCGCAGCTGACCCGCCGCTTCATCGCGGGGTATGTCCAGGCGCACCGGACAAAACGGCGTATTCCTTCGGATTGCGTTCTTTCAAAGCGCGAAGTCGAGTGCTTGCGCTGGGCCGCGATTGGCAAGACCGACAAGGAGATCAGCATGATCCTCGAACGGTCGCATGCTACCATTCGGTATCATATCCACCGCGCTGGAGAGAAACTCGACAGCGTCAATCGCGCGCAGACGATCTTCAAGGCAGGTCAGCTGGGATATCTCGGCGCCAGCAGCTAACGAACTTCGCTTTCAGGTGCGGTCCCCGGGGGCCGCGTGCTTAACCCAAGGTTCTAAGTGGCTCGCTGCCGTCCCAGTCCTTGCCTGCATCCTTGATCATTGCGAACAGTCCGGGCCCGCCTTCGCCTTGCTGCAGGATTTCGACCAGGCCGCCGGGTCCCGATCCGGGATCGACATAGATAACCTGGCTGTCGCCGAGCGATCCCTCGATCACGATCTTCGCGCCCTGTTCGCGGCAGACCGAATACGCCTCCTCGATATCGTCGACGAGGATGCAGACATGGTGCAGGCCTCCGCCGACGTCCGCGTACTCACCAGAATAGATCGATGGGTGGTTGTCCCGCGGACGGATCAGTTCGATCTGGATGTCGCCCCAATATGCCAGCGCAAGATCGAAGACCGCGTCCGTCGGCTCGCCCATGTATCGCATGTCTTCAAGGTGGATGCCTTCCATCAGGAAGAACGGGCCGACGCCCATGACCTCGGCCCAATGCTTCACCGCAGCATCGAAATCGAGCGGGACGAATGCAAGCTGCATCACCTCTCCCAATTCCGCGATCCCGTACTTGCGCCCCATGCATCCTCTCCAATCCGATAGTGTGACCGCCGGGGCAATCTGTGTGATATTCCAAAGCGCGAACACTGCACAAAGTGCGAGGAAAGGGCTCGAAAGAGGACTCCGATGAACGAGATCAAGAAAGTCAGCGCGGAAGATCGCTGCCCCGGCATGAGCTACACCGAAATGCTGGAGGGCGACACGCGCACCCCGCCCGACTATCTTTTCGAAGAAACCGTCCTGGAAATGCCGGACGATCCGCTTCCGGTCGAACCTTACATCAGCGAAGACTTCGCCAAGCTCGAGCGCGAGAAGCTGTGGCCCAATGTCTGGATGTTTGCCGCACGCGAAGACGAAATGCCCGATCCGGGCGATACAGTCGTTTACGAGATCGCGGGCAAGAGCTTCCTGTTGATTCGCCAGAAAGATGGCGGCGTAAAAGCATTCTACAACGCCTGCCTTCACCGCGGGCGCAAGCTGCGTACGGAGGGCGGCAATTCGATCCAGCTGCGCTGCCCATTCCACGGCTTCACCTGGCGCAATGATGGCACTCTGAAAGAGATCCCGTCCGAGTGGGACTTCAAGCATCTCAAGGACAAGAACATGTGCCTGCCAGAGGCGCGGGTCGAATTGTGGCAGGGCTTCGTCATAGTCACGGAGAACCACGACCTTCCCGATTTCAGGACGTGGCTCGGCCCGGCGGCATCGCACTATGAGCGTTACGATTTTGAGAACCGCTATACGGGCATGTGGGTGCAGAAACGCATCCCGGCCAACTGGAAAGCAACCGCCGAAGCATTCATGGAGGCCTGGCATTCGATTACCACGCATCCGCAACTGCTGCCGTTCCTCGGCGACGCAAACACGCGTTACGATCACATCGGCGACCATTTCAATCGTGCAATCACTCCCTCAGGAGTCCTCAGCCCCCATATGAAGGGCAAGGATTCGGATTATGTCCTCGAAAAGATGAACGAATTCTCAGGCGGAGCGGATGCGGACACCAATCGCCGCTTTGCCGCGAGCGACGAGCCTGTCGAAGGCTACGAGCCTGCCGATCCGCTTGGCGCGCGCAAGGTGCTGGCCGAGGCTGGCCGCCAAGGTTTCGCGGAACAGTATGGCTACGATTATTCGGATGCGTCGGACAGCGAGATCCTCGACAATTTCACCTATAACATCTTCCCGAATTTCGCACCGTGGATCGGATTCCTGCCGACGCTGGTCTATCGCTGGCTCCCCGGCGACACCCCCGATTGGTGCATCATGGAAATTCGCCTGCTGTTCCCCACCCCAAAAGGCGAAGAGCGGCCGCGCGCTGTCGAGATGACATACATTCCCGACGATGAGCCATTCTCCTGGGCCGCGGATATCATGGGGCCCCAGCTTGCCAATGTGTTCGATCAGGACATGTCGAACCTCCCGCATGTGCAGACGGGGATGAAGAGCATGAAGGAAGGTATGATGGAGCTCGGTCACTACCAGGACAGCCGGGTGCGCCATTTCCAGACCACGCTAAAGAAATATATCGACGGTGAGCTGCCGAAGACGGCATAGGCTCAAACCATGAGCATTGCAGTCGATCTATCAGGGCGCACCGCGCTCATCACCGGCGCGTCTTCGGGTCTTGGTTCACGTTTCGGGCGCCTCCTTGCCGCCAATGGAGCGAACGTTGCCCTGGGCGCACGGCGCAAGGACCGGCTCGAAGCACTCGCCTCCGAAATCGGTGCGAACGCCGCCGCGGTGGAGATGGATGTGGCGCGCGAGGCCGACATCATCGCTGGTTTCGATGCGGCCGAAGACGCGTTCGGAACGGTCGATACGGTCATTGCAAATGCCGGCGTGGATGGTGCCGGGATGATGAACGATATTGCCGAAGAAGAGATCGAACGCACGCTAGCGATCAATCTGAAGGGCGCGATACTCACAGCAAGAGAAGGCGCGCGGCGGATGATGGCGGCAGGCACTCCGAAAGGCAGGATCGTGATGATCGCCTCGATCACCGCATTCGAGCCCTCCCCCGGCCTTGTCGCTTACGCTGCGAGCAAGGCTGGCGTGGTGCAAGCCGCGCGCAGCATGGCCCGCGAATGGGCGCGCGCCGGAATTTGCGTCAATACCATCTCGCCCGGCTATATCCGCACCGCTATCAACGACGACTGGTTCGATACCGAGCCGGGCAAAAAGCAGATAGCCCGGTTCCCGAAACGGCGGCTGATGGGTGAAGAGGGGCTAGACGGGCCTCTGCTGTTCCTGTGTTCGGACGCCGCCGAGTTCGTGACTGGCAGCGATTTCGTGCTAGACGACGGACAGACGCTATAAGGAACGGGTGACAAATCTGGCCGGTTGTCACCCATGTCCAAATCGCCAAATTGCTGAATTTCCTCATGAACTTCACCATGCCTGTAGGTGACACTTGTCCAACACGATCGCGGTTTTCTGGTTTCAAAGAGCCTGGATCCATGCCACCCGGCGCCCTCTGTAGGAAAGCGCTTTTCAGCGCTTTACACCAGGCCCTCCAACCCGTCCCTCCAGTCCTTCGACTTCGCCCAGTCGAGGTGAGAGGTGTGCTCCATGCCAAGCAGATCGGTCGCACTCTGCGGATCGACCACAAGCGGCGATGTGGCCCGAGAATTATAGAAAGCGTAGAATTTCGCCATCCCGTCATAGATGCTGAGCGGCGCGACTTCGCGCGATCCGGTGACAAGCTCGCTCATGCGAGCCGCGAATTCTTCAGGCGCGAGGCTCTGGAAACGGACTGGCCTGCCTATCGCCTTTGACAGGTTTGCGGCGACCTCGTCACCGACCAGCGCCTGCGGCCCACCAAGCGGCACGTGCATCCCATCTGCGGCATCGGTCTGGAGCGCGCGGCGCATCGCCTGTGCAACGTCCTCCAGACAGACCCAATTGATCTTCAGATCGGGCTTCGCAGGATAGGCAAAGATCCCGTCGCGCATGATCAGCGGGCGGGTCCAGATCCGGTACTGGTTGTCCATGAACACGGTCGGCTCGATGAACACGCAAGGTATCCCGGTCTCTTCGAGCGCACGCTCGATATCGCGCCTGCCATCATGGGCCGAAAGGCCCAGATCATGGTCCGCGACATAGCAGGCAGTGTTGAACACGATCTTCTTAAGGCCCGCACGCCTCGCCCCTTCGGCAATCTGGCGACCGAAATGCGCCGCTTTCTCCCGGTCGAACTCGAACGGCAGGTGGAACGCGGCGGCGTCCTGTCCGGCGAAAGCCCGCGCCATCGCGTCCGCGTCGGTGATATCGGCGTGGACCGTCGGCAGGTCGGGCCACGGCGTGCCCGCCATCGCGTCCTCCCGCCGGACCCCGGCGGTGACTCCGAAGCCCGCGCCGAGCAGTTCGGCAACCAGCGGCTGCCCCTGATCGGCGGGCGCGCCAAGGAAGCAGACTTTCTCGATTGTCATTATTCGGCTGCCTTCCGTGCCACCTCTTCCGCATCGAAATAATGGATGCGCAGGCTCTTCATCAGCCCATCTTCGAATTCGCCCATTTCGCACACGGTCTGGCTGAAGGGCTCGCCCCCAAGGCCGTCAGCGCCCTTGGGTGTCATTGTCAGCGTGAGGACTGTCACTGCGTGCGTATCGCCGCCGGTGATGTCGTGAATGTCGACCTTGGCCTCGGCCCAGGTACCATACATCGCAGCCGCGCAGCGCTGCAGCGCGTCCTTGCCCCGCCATTCGCCTGCGAAGGGAAGGCAATCGGCCTCGTAGAGCACGAAATCGGCGTGAAGCAATGATTCCACCGTCTCCCAGTCGCGCGCACCCGCCGCGGCATAGATGGAAGATTGGATTTCGCGCGGGGTGCGTTCTTTTCGCCCTACCGCTTCGCTATTTGAGGGCGTGCTTTGTCGCCCTACCGCTTCGCTATTCGAGGGCGTGCTTTGTCGCCCTACCGTTTCGCTATTCGAGGGCATCAGACTACCCGATCGTGCCGATCACGTCGCCGACCTTGTACTTCGTGCCTTCCTCGCCCGTCGGATGGATCGTGCCGGAGGCCTGCGCCTCGATCTCGACCGTCGTCTTGTCGGTTTCCGCGGTGTAGATGATATCACCCTTGGACACCTGCTCGCCTTCGCCGAACATCCATTCCGACAGAGTGACTTCGGTCGCGCTCATGCCGAGTTTCGGGATGCGGATTTCGTCTGCCATCGGTTCCTGTTCCCCCTTTTAGGACTTGCCCACGCTCGCTTTGATCTGGCCGGCAATATCGCTTTTCTGCGGTATCCATGCCTGCTCCAGATGTGAGGCGAACGGCACGGCGGAAAATGTGCCGCCGATCCGGCGCACCGGGCCTTTGAGTTTGTCCCAGCATTTTTCCTGGATGTTCGCGGCGATTTCCGCGCCGACGCCGAAGGGCCGAACCGCTTCGTGCAGGGTCAGCGCGCGCCCGGTCTTGTTGACGCTGGCGAGTACCGTTTCCTCATCATAAGGCGCGATCGTGCGCAGATCGATCACCTCGACGCTGATACCCTCTTTTTCAAGCTCGCCTGCAACTTCGAGCGCATCGAGCACTGTCCGTCCATACGTGATGAGACTGAGATCGGTGCCTTCCCGCGCAACTGCCGCTTTGCCCAGCGGGACGCGGTATCCCTCGCCCGGGTCCTCGGATTCGAGCCCGTAGCAGAGGATGTTCTCGATGAAGATCACAGGATCGTTGGCATCGATGGCAGAGCGCATCAGTCCGCGCGCATCAGCGGCGTTGGACGGCGTAACCACATGCATCCCAGCGACATGGGCGAACCATGCCTCCAGCATGTCCGAATGCTGTCCGCCGAACCCGACACCCACGCCGGTCGTGGTTCGGATCACGATCGGGCACGGTGTCTGGCCGCCCGACATGAAGCGCAGTTTTGCCGCGTGATTGACGATCTGGTCCATGCAGACGCCGACGAAATTCATCAGCATGATTTCCGCAATCGGCCGCTGACCGGCCAGCGCCGCGCCCACCGCCGCGCCGATGATCGCCGTTTCGGAGATCGGCGTGGCGCGGATGCGGTGCTCGCCATATTTCTCGGTCAGGCCCGATGTGACCTTGAACACGCCGCCGCCCTGTTTGGCGGAAACATCTTCGCCGAGGCAGAAAACGCCGTCATCCTCGGCCATTGCCTCGTCGATGGCGAGGTTGAGCGCCTGCGTCATGGTTATCTTGCCCATCAGGCGGTCTCCTCAAGCACGTCTTTGTAAATTTCGTCGGTGTCCGGCAGCGGCGCGTCGAGCGCGTGCTGAACCGCCTCTTCGATTTCGGCGTCGATATCGGCCACGATCTTGTCGAGCTCTTCCTCGGTGAACTGGCGTTCCAGCATGACCTTGCGCAATTTCGGCAGCGGGTCTTCCGACTTCATTTCGGCGATGTGCTCTTCGGGCATGTAGGAGAAATCCGAACCGAAGAAGTGGCCCATCATGCGGTAGCACATGGCCTCGACCAGGACAGGACCCTTGCCGCTGCGGGCGTGATCGACCGCTTCCTGCATTGCGGGGTAGACCTGGTTGACGTCGTTCCCGTCGACCTTGATCCCCTTCATCCCATACCCTTCGGCGCGGCTGGAAATATCCGGGCTGTCGGTGTGGTCGGCATAGGCAGTGTGCTCACCGTAACGGTTGTTCTGGCACAGGAAGACGACCGGCAGCTTGTACAGCTGGGCCATGTTCATCGCTTCGTGAAATCCGCCGATATTGGCTGCGCCATCGCCAAAGCTCACCAGCGTCACGCGTCCGTCGCCATTGTTCTGGCTCGCCATGGCAAGGCCGTTGGCGATGGGGATGCCGCTGCCAACGACGCCCGTCGTGACCATGATGCCGGTGTCGGGGTCGGTGATATGCATCGTGCCGCCCTTGCCCTTGCACGTGCCGGTCGCCTTGCCGAGGCATTCGCCCCACCATTTCTTGATCGGGATGCCCTTGGCAGTCTGTTCACCCTGCCCGCGATAGGTGCACACGACGTAATCGTCGTCGTCGAGCGCAGCCATGGCGGCGGCGGAGACCAGCTCCTGCCCGCGCACGCAATAATACATGACGGCAACCTTGCCCTGCATCAGCAGCTCACGGAATTTCTCGTCCGTTCGGTTCACCTTCATGGTGCGGGTGTAGATATCGAGCAGCTTGTCGCGTTCTATTTCAGCCATTGGGTTTGGGCCTTCCTATTGGGGAATCGGTTGGAACAGCGATGCGGTCAGAATTGCACACGCTGCGTGAATCCGCCGTCGATCACGATATTCGACCCGGTCATGTAAGGGACCGCAGGGCTGGCCGTGAAGACGATGGCCTTCGCCACTTCCTCGTCATTGCCAAACCGGCCCATCGGCATTTTTGCGAGCGTCGCATCGTACAGTTCACGCATGCCGGCCTTGATCATTTCCCAGTTGCCGCCGGGATATTCGATCGCGCCGGGCGAGACGCAGTTTACGCGGATGCCCTGCGGCGCGAGCGCCTGCGACAGCTGCGATCCATAAGTGATCAGCGCGGCCTTCAACGCGTTGAAAGCCTGCGGGGCGATGAAGGTTTCGAGAGCGGCGGTGGAGGACATGAAAACGATCGATCCGCTGTCCGATTTTGCGAGGTGCGGAGTCAGCACCTCGACGCCGTTGACTGCGCCCATAATGTCCATGTCGAGCCCGTTCTGCCAATCGCCGGTGCCGCCCGTGCCCGAACTCGACGCAGTGTGGATGAAGATATCGCACCCGCCTAGCTCGCCCGCAGCTTTTTCCAGCCATGCTTTATAGGCATCGCCGCCATCGTTCATGTCGAACACCTCTGCGAACACCTTGCCGCCTCCGGCGGAGTCGATTTCTTTCTTGGCGGCTTCGATCTTGTCGTCCTTGCGGCTGAAAAAGGCGACGTCCGCGCCCTCCGCTGCAAAAAGCTTGAGCGATGCCAGGCCCAGTCCGTGCGCGCCGCCATTCATGATGACTTTCTTGCCTTTAAGTCCCAGATCCATCGCTACTTCTCCCAAAGAGTTGAATACCTGGACAGCGATAGCGGACAGCGGGCGCCGCGCGCACTCGTCAAAAGTGGGGGTATCGCCGCGCCGAGCGGTTCCATCTGTGCGAATTCGCCGTTGCCAACGCAGCTGCGGCAATTGCAGGAAGGGCAATCACGGCCCGTTCGAGGAGACAGAAATGCCCTTCACCAGTCACAAGACCGCGATCGATGCGAGCGCGGAGCGCGTGTGGGACCTGATGGTCGACAAAATCCGCAGTCCGGACAAATATGTGCCCGGCGTCGTGTCAGTCGAGATCGTGAAGGAATTCTCCGACCTCTCGATCGAGCGGCGAATGACGGTGCAGCAGGGCGACACCCAGAAGACGGTGCATGAAATCATCTGGGCCGATCCGAACACGATGGCCGTCATCTTCAAGCTGAAAGACGATCCCGATTACACCGGATACGTGCTCAACATGGTGTTCGAAGAGGACGGCAAGGTCGCGCTCGACATCACGATGCACTGGACGCAGAAGGACCCCGATGCGGTGGTCCAGGGACCGGATTGGGAGGCCGCCGTCCGCGGCGCTGTCCTGCATACGAAAGAGCTGGCCGAAGGATGACCGCCAGATCCGGCTGTCTTCAGGTCGGAATGTCGGGAAATGGTGCCACGAGAGAGAATTGAACTCTCGGCCTCGTCATTACCAATGACGCGCTCTACCACTGAGCTACCGCGGCCCTCTTTCGAGAGGCGCGCCTATCGTTGCGACGGAGCCTCTTGTCAAGCCATGCTTGAAGCCTAGCACAGTTACAGCCATGGCATTTCATATGAATGAAGACCAAAGCAAGAATCTATCACGCGAGGAACGGCTTGCGGCGAAACTTCGAGAGAACCTGCGGCGGCGCAAGGCGCAGGGACGCGCCATCAGCAGCGAATCGGACGAAAGCGGGGTTTCCAAGGGCGAGACCTAGGGCTAGTGCGTCTGCTTTGCAGGCAGCGATGCGCCGCCCCACGATAGCCCGGAGGAACAATGCCCAAGCTCATTCTCGTCCGCCACGGCCAAAGCCAGTGGAACCTTGAAAACCGCTTTACCGGTTGGTGGGACGTCGACCTGACCGAGAAAGGCGTTGCCGAGGCAAAGGCGGCGGGCGCGCTGATGAAGGAAAAGGGCGTATTCCCGACCGTTTGTTTCACATCGTACCAGACCCGCGCGATCAAGACGCTTAACCTCGCGCTTGAGGAAATGGACCGGCTGTGGCTGCCGGTCATCAAGGACTGGCGTCTGAACGAACGCCATTATGGCGGGCTGACCGGGCTCGACAAACAGGAAACGCGCGACAAGCACGGCGATGAACAGGTGCATATCTGGCGGCGCAGTTTCGACACCCCGCCTCCGCCGATGGAGCCGAGCAGCAAGTACGATCCGGGTGCCGATCCCCGCTATGAAGGGATCGCTGTTCCCAATACCGAAAGCCTGAAGCTGACGATCGAGCGGGTCCTGCCCTATTGGGAAAGCGACATCCTGCCGGTCCTGCGCAGCGGCGAAACAGTGATCATATCTGCACACGGCAATTCGCTGCGGGCGCTGGTCAAGCATCTTTCGAACATTTCCGATGAGGACATCACGGGGCTGGAGATTCCCACGGGCCAACCGATCGTCTACGACTTCGATCACGATATGGTGCCGGGGGAACGGTACTATTTGAAAGACAGCTGAGGACCTGACGAATATGGGGCCAGACGGCAAAGGACGGGTCGCGATCGTGATGGGCAGCCAATCGGACTGGCCAACGATGAAATGCGCGGCCGAAGTGCTAGAGGAGCTGGAAGTCGATCACGAAGCCAGGATCGTTTCCGCCCACCGCACACCCGACCGCATGAGCGCCTTTGCCAAAGGGGCCGAGGGTGAGGGATTCGATGTCATCATCGCGGGCGCAGGCGGGGCAGCGCACCTGCCTGGCATGATCGCGGCGATGACGCATCTACCCGTGCTCGGCGTGCCGGTTCAGTCGAAAGCCCTGTCGGGCTGGGACAGCCTGCTCTCGATTGCCCAGATGCCCGCAGGTGTGCCCGTCGGCACATTGGCCATCGGTGAGGCCGGGGCGAAGAATGCCGGCCTGATGGCCGCAGCGATCCTGGCGCTCGGCGATGAAGACCTGTCCGAGCGGCTGCAGGACTGGCGCGCATCGCGCACCGCCGATGTCGCCGAGACCCCGGTAGACTGATGGCCAGCGCACCTCTTCCTCCCGGATCGACGATCGGCATCCTTGGCGGCGGCCAGCTTGGCCGGATGATGGCGATGTCCGCCGCGCAGCTCGGGTACCGCGCCATCGGTTACGCTCCGCCCGGAGACAACGTAGCCAGTACGGCCTGCGCCGACTTCTTCGAGAATGGCTGGGGCGAAACCGAGGCCATCGCGGCCTTTGCATCGCAATGCGACATCGTGACCTGGGAATTCGAGAATGTCCCTCTCGGCGCCGTCGAAGCGATCCCCGAGAATATGCTCGCCCCGCATCCGGTGGCACTCGGCATCGCGCAGGACCGGTTGCAGGAAAAAGCCTTCGTCGAGCAGATCGGTGCGCAATGCGCGCCCTATCTGCGGGTCGAAAGCGATGAGGATTTCGCCACTGCGGTCGAGCGGATCGGGGCCCCCGGCATCCTGAAAACCGCGCGCGATGGCTATGATGGCAAAGGGCAATGGCGCATCGCCAACGCCCACGGCGCACAGGGCGTGCGCTTTCCGGGAAGGCCCTGCATTTATGAAGGCATGGTGCAATTCGAAACGGAGTTCTCGGTGATCCTCGTGCGCGGGAATGACGGGCAAATCCGGTTCTGGGATTCCTCGGCCAACACGCACGAAGGCGGGATGCTGGTCCATTCGGTTCTGCCCGCAGGCAGCCGCGTCGAAGCGCAGGTTGCAGAGGCACGGACCATTGCCGCCAAGACCGCGGAGGCGCTCAAATATGTCGGCGTGCTCACGCTTGAATTCTTCGCCACCGAAAGCGGGCCTGTGTTCAACGAAATGGCACCGCGCGTTCACAATTCCGGGCACTGGACAATCGAAGGCGCGGCGACGAGCCAGTTCGAAAACCATATCCGCGCGATTTGCGGTCTGCCGCTGGGCGAGACCGCAACGCGTTTTGCCAGCATCGACATGCGCAATATCGTCGGCAAGGATGCACTCACCGCGCATCAGATCCTTGCCGAAGAGGGCGAACCGCACCTGCATCTCTATGGCAAGCGCGAGGCGAAGGACGGACGCAAGATGGGTCACGTCACTCGAGTGAGCCATACCCTGCCGTGAGCCAGACCGCCGAACCGAAAATCATTCTGATCTATGCCCGCGCAGCCAACGGTGCGATCGGGTTTGAAGGGCGGCTTCCCTGGCACCTGCCCGCCGACCTGAAGCGGTTCAAGGCGCTGACAATGGGCGCCGATGGACTCGGCCGGCCGATGATCATGGGCCGCAAGACATTCGAGAGCCTGCCGGGTCTTCTGCCGGGTCGCCGCCACATTGTCCTGTCGCGCCGCGAAAACTGGGACAGCGACGGCGCGGAAATCGCCCATACGGTCGAGGAAGCGCTCGCGCTCGCGCGCCGGGACAATGAGGCTCGCGAAATCTGTGTCGTTGGCGGCTCAGCAATCTACGATGTATTCCGCCCGCTCGCGGAGCGGATCGAAGTGACCGAGATCGATTGCGACTATCCCGGCGACACGTTCATGAAGCCGCTCGGCCAAGAGTGGATGGTTACCGCGCGCAAGGAATTCGCCGCCGACGGAGACACGCCGGCCTACGCGTTCGTCACCTATAAACGCGCGCCCGATCACGAAGCGCGGGGCATTGCCTGATGCGCTGGCTCGATCACCGTGAACCCGTCACCGATGCGCTTCGCGGCGCGGTGATCGCGCTCGGCAATTTCGATGGCTTCCATTCCGGTCATCAGGCCGTCGCGGGCGAGGCGATCCGGTGGGCACATGACGAGGGACGCCCCTCGATCATCGCGACATTCGACCCTCATCCTGTGCGCTTTTTCAAACCCGACGTGCCGCCGTTTCGCCTGACCACGCTGGAACAGCGGCAGGAACTCTATCTCGCCGCCGGCGCAACCGCGATGCTGGTGTTCCATTTCGATGGGGAGCTTGCCGGGACGAGCGCGGAGGACTTCATCACGGAAATCCTGTGCGAGCGGTTTGGCGCGCATGGCGTCGTGACCGGCGGAGACTTCACGTTTGGCCAGGGCGCGAAAGGCGATGTCGATCTGCTGCGCGGGTTTGGGGGCGCGCACGGCCTGAAATCGCGCGTGGTCGAGCCGGTGGAAGGGCACGGCGATGTCGTGTCGTCCAGCCGTGTGCGCGCGGCGCTGCGTGAAGGCGATCCGCAGCTCGCCGCGCAGCTTCTCACCCGGCCATTTGCGATCCGAGGCATCGTCGAGCATGGCGACAAGAACGGGCGCAAACTCGGCTATCCCACCGCGAATGTGTCGGTCGAAAGCTACCTGCGCCCGAAATACGGTGTTTACGCGGTGACGGGGCGCATCCTCAGCACCGGCGAGGAATTGAAAGGTGCAGCCAACCTGGGCATTCGCCCGCAATTTGAACCGCCGAAGGAACTGCTGGAGCCGTACTTCTTCGATTTCTCGGGCGATCTTTACGGCCAGGAAATCGAAGTCGCCTTCCACCATTTCCTGCGCGGAGAGGCGAAATTCGACACGCTCGATGCGTTGACAGACCAGATGGAGCGTGACTGCGCCGAGGCCCGGCGGCTGCTTTCATGAAGAGATTTGCGTTGTGGGGCGGGATGGCCATCGCGGTCCTTATCCTGATCCTGTCGATCACGAATGCGAGCTGGCTCGCGCCCGATCCCAAGGGCGCGCCGAAGCAGATCGCGCATCGGGCCCTCGCGCCTGAACTGATCGGTACGACTGGCGACCGCAATGCCGAGTGCGCCTCGCCCATGGTGGCGCCTCCGGTCCACGATCACCTTCCCAACACCAAGGCCAGCATATTGCGCGCCGACAGGATGGGTGGGTGGCTGATCGAAGTGGACGCCATGGTCACCGCGGACGGGATCGCCGTCCTCCATTCCGAAAGCGACCTCTCCTGTCTGACCGACGGGAAAGGCGCCCTGAACGGCACCTCGCTGGAACAGTTGCAAACGCTCGATGCCGGATACGGCTATAGCGTCGCTGAGGTCGCCTCTGAGGCAGGGAAAACACCTTTCCGCGGGAAGGCGGCCGTCATCCCGACACTCGAAGAAATCCTCACCGCGATCCCACCTCGAGGACGGCTGATGGTCCATCTCGCCTCGGACGATCCTGCGCTGATCGATGCGGTGGCAGCGGCGTACCGGGCGGCGGGCCGCGATCCGGAAGAAAGAGGCGATGCATTTTACGGCGATGCCGCAGCAATCGGCCGCATCCGCGAAGTGTATGCGGGCATATGGGCTTTCAACCCCGACGCAGCGCGGCAGTGCACTGCCGACTACACGGTATCCGGCTGGACCGGAATGCTGCCTTCCAGTTGCCGCGGGCGCACCATGCTCATCTCCCTCGATGACCAGACGCTGCTTTGGGGATGGCCCAACCGGCTGATTGCCCGGATGGAGGCGTATGACGGGGAAATCCTGATCGAAGGGCCTGTCAGCAAAGCCTCCGGACCCGTTCACGGCATTACTCTGCCCGAACAGCTGACGGAAATCCCCAGCAGTTTCAACGGCTACGTATGGACCGACGACGCCTTCACCACCCTTCCCCCGCTCATCCCCCGCTTCGACAACCGAACTCAGGAAGAGATCGATGCGGCGCAGGCGGCTCTGGAAAGGCGCAGAAAGGACCAGAGGGTCGATCAATGAGGCTTTATTGCGGGCGCGTAATGCCCTAACGGCCCTCCCCTATGGCTGACTCCAAACGCGACTACAAAGACACGGTCTTCCTGCCGAAGACCGGTTTCCCGATGAAAGCCGGCCTTCCGCAGAAGGAGCCGGGCATCGAGGCGCGCTGGCGCGAGATTGGTCTGTACGAGAAACTGCGTGAAGCGAGGGCCGGGCGCGAGAAGTTCATCCTCCACGATGGCCCGCCCTACGCCAATGGCGACATGCATATCGGCCATGCGCTGAACCATATCCTCAAAGACATGGTCTGCCGCACGCAGAACCTGCTGGGCAAGGACGCGCCCTACGTTCCGGGCTGGGACTGCCACGGCCTTCCGATCGAATGGAAGGTCGAGGAGCAGTACCGCAAGAAAAAGAAGAACAAGGACGAGGTTCCGGCACGCGAATTCCGCGCCGAATGCCGCGCCTACGCACACAAATGGGTCGACACCCAGCGCGAACAGCTGAAGCGGCTCGGCATCATGGGCGATTGGGACAATCCCTACCTGACGATGGATTTTCAGGCGGAGGCAACGATTGTCGCCGAGCTTTGCAAGTTTGCCGAGGCGGGCAATCTCTATCGCGGGTCAAAGCCGGTCATGTGGTCGCCGGTTGAGAAGACCGCGCTGGCAGAGGCCGAGGTTGAGTACGAAGACCTGACGGACTCGCCGCAGATCGATGTGGCGTTCGAGGTTGCTGAAGCAGCAGCAGGCTCGGTCATTCAGAATTTGCTGGACGGCGGAGCCACAATTCACGCGGTTATCTGGACGACAACACCGTGGACGATACCGGTCAACCAGGCGATCGCTTACGGCGCTGACATAAGTTACCACGTGTTTGATGCACCGGATTGGACGCACGAGAACCCGCACTACTTCCTTGTTGCAGAGGAACTTATCCATCCATTTTTAGAACGGATCACTGGCGAGCGCGCGGTCGGCCACGTCAATCCGGACGGACTGCTGTTTAAGGCCTTGCAGTGCGCGCTAGATGAACCGTGGGTAATCAAAGGCTCCGACCTCGCCGGAACCAAGGTCCGCCACCCGATGCGCCATCTCGGCGGGTTTTACGCGACGCCGCGCCCGATGCTCGAAGGCGATTTCGTCACCACCGATAGCGGCACCGGCCTTGTCCATATGGCGCCCGACCACGGCGAGGACGATTTCGAGCTTTGCCGCGAGCACGGCATCGAACCACAATTCGCCGTCATGGACGATGGACGCTACCGGGACGATTGGCTGTGGCTCGGCGGAGCTGACGAACGCCGTCGCAGCGTCATCAACAAGCCTTTCAACGCGCCAGACGGACCGATCTGCAACGATCTGCGCGAAGCAGGCGCGCTGCTGAGCGCCTCTGCCGATTACGAACACTCCTACCCGCATTCATGGCGCTCCAAGGCCAAGGTCATCTATCGCTGCACCCCGCAATGGTTCGTCCCGATGGACAAGGACCTTCCCGAGGGCGGCACGCTGCGCTCCCGCGCCATGTCCGAGATCGAGCGGGTCGAATTCATCCCGGCGAAGGGCCAGAACCGTATCGGCTCCATGGTCGAAGGGCGGCCCGACTGGGTGCTTTCCCGTCAACGCGCGTGGGGCGTCCCCATCACGTTGTTTGTGAGAAAAGACGGCAGTTATTTGAAAGACGCAGCGGTCAATCACCGTATTGTCGAAGCCGTCCGCGCCGATGGAGTTGACGCCTGGGAAAAGGCACGAAAGGCCGAATTTCTCGGCGCGGACTACGATCCCGACGAATTCGAAATGGTGACCGACATCCTCGATGTCTGGTTCGATTCGGGCTGCACCCACGCCTTCGTGCTTGAAAGCGGGCGCTGGCCGGATCTGCAATGGCCCGCCAACCTCTATCTCGAAGGCTCCGACCAGCATCGCGGCTGGTTCCAGTCTTCGCTGCTGCAAAGCTGCGCGACGCGCGGTCGCGCGCCTTACGATCAGGTCCTGACCCACGGCTTCACCATGGATGCCAAGGGAAAGAAACAGTCAAAATCGCTCGGCAACACGACCGATCCGGTCAAGATGATGGAGCAGACCGGCGCCGACATCATCCGGCTATGGGCTCTCAGCGTGGATTTCACCGAAGACCACCGGATCGGCGACGAAATCATCAAGGGCGTCGGCGATCAATATCGCCGCCTGCGCAACACCTTTCGCTATCTCCTCGGCGCGCTCGACGGGTTCATTGGCGACATGTCGGACAGCGGCGAGATCCCCGAGCTCGAGCTGTACGTCCTGTCATTGCTGAGCGAGCTCGACGGGAAACTGCGCAACGCCGCAGAGGAATACGATTTCAACACCTACACCCGCCTGCTCGTCGATTTCTGCAACGAGGACCTCAGCGCGTTCTTCTTCGATATCCGCAAGGATACGCTCTATTGCGACGGGCCGGAGAGCACCGCGCGCAACGCCTATCGCACGGTGCTCGATCTGCTGTTCCACGCGCTCGTCCGCTATGCCGCGCCGGTGCTGGTCTTCACCGCAGAGGAAGTGTGGCAGACCCGCTATCCCGAAGACGGCGAGCAGGACGGCAGCGTCCACCTGCTCGAATGGCCATCGGTGCCCGCCGTGCCTTCCGACCGCGCCAAATGGGAAAAGCTGCGCAGCCTGCGTGAACGCGTGACCGAAGCCATCGAACCGCTGCGCCGTGACAAGGTGATCCGGTCCAGCAACGAAGCAATTGTCACCGTGCCCGCAGATGCCGTGCCCGAAGGCGTCAGCGACGCACTGCTCGCCGAATTGTTCATCACCGGGACAGTGACGCGCGGGCAAGCGGACGAAGTGAGGGTCTCGAAATCCACCGATTCCAAATGCGGGCGCTGCTGGCGCCTGCTGCCCGACGTGCCCGAAGACGGCGCGCTCTGCGGGCGCTGCGCATCGGTCGTCGGCGAGGAAACGGTCAGTGGCTAATCTTTTGACGCGCCACCGTGTGATCGGGCTGCTGCTCGCCGCAATCATCGCGATCGCCGATCAGGCGATCAAGGCGTATGTGGTCGGCCCGCTTGCCTTGCGCGAGGTGCGCAATATCGAGCTGCTGCCGTTCTTCGATCTCACCTATACCGAGAACCGGGGCATCTCGCTTGGCATGCTGCAGGCGACCAATATGGAGATGCGGTATCTGCTCGTGCTGATGACGGCAGCCATCGCGCTCATCGTGTTCGTGTGGATGCTGCGCGAGAAGAAGCTCGGCGACATCATCGGACTGGCTATGATTCTGGGCGGCGCGATCGGGAATATCCGCGACCGCTGGAACCTCGGCTATGTCATCGACTATGCCGACCTGCATATCGGGGATTTCCGCCCATTCCTTATTTTCAACGTCGCCGATGCGGCTATCACCATCGGCGTTGTCATTATCCTTGCCCGGAGCCTGTTCCTGCGCGAAAAGGATGAGGACGAACTGGATGCGAAAAGCATCCCATCGGAGAATTGAACATGTTTGCTTTCACTGGGCGCAATCTGAAAACCGCCATCCTCCTGACCGCAGGCAGCGCCATGCTGGCCGGGTGCGGTGGCAGCGGGATTTTCAATCGCGACCGTCCGGATGAATTCGCCGTGCAGCGCCAGGCACCGCTGGTGGTTCCGCCCGATTTCACGCTGAGCCCGCCCGCGCCCGGTGCGCCGCGCCCGGCCGAAGGTACCGCGCAGGAACAGGCACTCGAGGCCCTGTTCGGCGGCCCTGCACCGCGCAGCGAGATCGAAACGAGCGCGCTCGACCGTGCAGGCGCAGCCGCGCCCGGCATTCGCAGCCAGGTTGGCGATCCCGACACCAACACAGTGGCCAAGGGCCGCGTGACGCGCGACATCATTGCTGCACCAGAGGGTGACGGTCAGGCCGCGCAGGCAGTCATCCCGGGCTGATTGGGCTGAGCGTGCTGGTGAGGGCCTTGACCCTCGGCCCGCGCACCCGATTCGCATAGCGCCGAAGCTATTCCTCGGCTTCCCTGCGCACGAGCATCTGGTCGATCCGGCGGTTGTCCATATCGACCACCTCGAAAAGCCATCCCTGATCGCTGAAAGTCTCACCGGTCACTGGCAGGCGTTTGAGCACGGACAGCGCGTAACCGGCCGCCGTGCCGAACTCGCGGTCTTCACCGTAATCGAGGCGCAGCCGGTCGGCGAGCGCATCGGCCGACAGGGCACCTGACACCAGCAGCGATCCATCCTTGCGCTCGACGATCTGCGGCATGTCCCCCTGATCGAGGTCGCTTGCAAAGTTTCCGGCAATGGCGGTCAGAAGATCAACCGGGGTCACGATGCCTTCGAAATGCCCGTATTCGTCATGCACGACGGCCATGGCGATGTCGGAGGATTGCAGCACCCGGAGGCCATCCAGCGCGTCGAGCTGGTCGGGGACCACCTCCGCCTTGTGCATCATGTCCCGGATGACCACCGGTTCGCCCGCGATCAGCGCGCCCAGCACTTCGCGCACCTTGACGATGCCGAGGATCGCATCGGGTGCGCCTTCGGCAACCGGAAGCAGCGAATGCGGACTGTTCTCGATCGCTTGCCTGATCTGGTCGCCATCCGCATCGGCTTCGATCCAGTCGATCTCGGTCCTTGGCGTCATCAGCTCGCGCACTGGTCTTTCGGCGAGGCGGACCACTCCGGTCAGGATCTGACTTTGCTCCTCCTCGATCACGCCGGACCGCGTCGCTTCGGCAAAGATCATCTGCAGCTCTTCCGCCGTGACCGAATTCTGCCCCTTGGAGCGGATGCCGAACAGAGCGATGAGCGCGGCAGACGATTTGTCGAGCAGCCAGACGAGCGGAGCCGCGATCCGGGCCAGCCATGCCATCGGCCGCGCCATGACGAGCGCAATCGGTACGGCCGATTTCAGCGCCAACTGCTTGGGCACAAGCTCACCAACCACCAGCGTAAAATAGGTCGTGATTGCGATGGCTATGCCGAACCCGACATCTGTCGCAATGTCTGCAGGCACGCCCAGAAGCACCAGCCGCTCACCCAGCGGACCGCCCAGGCTTGCCCCCGAATACGCGCCCGCAATGATGCTGATCAAGGTGATGCCGATCTGGACGGTGCTGAGGAATTTGCCGGGTTCCTCCGCCAGGCGGATCGCGATCCGCGCGCTGACCGAGCCTTCTTCCCGGCGGGCCTTCAACCGCGACGTCTTGGCCGAAACGATCGCGAGTTCGGACATGGCGAAGACGCCATTGAGCACGATCAATCCCGCGATGATGAACAGGTCTGGCCAGGGAAATGGTGTCACCCGCGATTCGCTAGCACAAATGCCGCAGCTTGCCAGCCGGTGTTCGTGTCGCGACCTGTGGACCGATCGACCCCGTACGGCGCGCGGTCGGGCCCAATCTTTTCAGGAACGTGTTGCTTGTCCGGTAATTGATTGGTCACGAAGACCTTTATTTTCGTGGAGGAAATGACAATGAAAACAACACGTATACTGCTCTCGGGCACCGCTGCTCTCGCATTGTTGGGCACGAGCGCCTGTGTGACCGATCCGAACACCGGCGAACAGAAAGTCTCCCGCACTGCAATCGGCGCAGGCGTTGGCGGTACGCTCGGCTATCTGCTCGGCGGGGTCGTTGGCGGGAACACTGCACGGATCATCGGCGCAGGCATCGGCGGCAGCGCCGGCGCGGTCGTGGGCAAGCAGTTCGATGACCAGATCAAGGAACTCGATGAACAGACCGCAGGCAGCGGCGTCGACGTCGAAGAAGTGGGCGATCAGGATGCGATCCTCGTGCGCCTTCCCGATGGCGTAACCTTCGCAAGCGGATCGGCCGACATCAATCCCGGATTCTACGACACGCTCAACACGGTCGCCAACAGCCTGATCCAGTACCCCAACAGCCTGATCGACGTGTACGGCTTTACCGATACGACCGGCTCGGCCGCTCTCAACCAGCGTCTGTCCGAACAGCGCGCCGATGCGGTTGCAAGCTATCTTGCCAGCCGCGGTGTGTCGCGCGCCCGGATCGAGACGCGTGGTTTCGGTGAAGATTACGATTCGCTGCGGATCAAGACCGCGGATGGCGTAAACGAGCCGCTCAATCGCCGGGTCGAGATCAAGATCACGCCCGTGACGCAGGACGATGTGAACGCCGCGCGCTCTGGCAACTGATCGCTTTTGAGCCACGACAAGAGAAGGGCCGGTCCGCGAGGGCTGGCCCTTATTCGTTGGGCGCTATCGCAGCTCTGCCGCTCTCTGCGCCAGCCGTGCAACAGCGGCTTCGTGGATACCCGGCGAGCATACCAGCACCCCGAAATCGCGCGGATCATGCTTGTTATATGCGAGCGGCTTGCCGAATGCGTCCGACACCTCGGCCCCGGCCTCTCGCGCGATCAATGTCGCGGCGGCAACATCCCATTCGAAGCCCCATCGCAAGGTCGCGACCAAATCGGCGCGGTCATCCGCGACCATCGCGATGCGCAGGGCGATAGAGTTCGGTTTCTCGACGGCGACCAGGTCCGAATCGGCACTCGGCAATTGGTCAACCGGCACCCGTGCCCCTCTGAATTCGGTCCGCTTGCTGGCGACCAGCGTGGCGCCGTTGAGCGTAGCGCCCTGCCCTGCGACGGCGCACCATTCCTCACCGCGTGCTGGCGCAACCAGTATCCCGATCAGCGGCTTACCCGCGCTGACCAGTGCAACCGATATCGCCCATCCTGACCGCCCGCGGACGAAATCGCGCGTGCCGTCGATCGGATCGACCAGCCACAGAAGGTCGCTGCCCATCCGGGCCTTGTCGTCGATGCTTTCTTCCGAAAGCCATCCGGCAGAGGGAAGCAATGCGCCAAGCTCGCGCCGCAGAAAACGGTCCACTTCCAGATCGGATTCGCTGACCGGATCGCCGGGCGTCTTGTCCCAGCTTTGCAAGGCATGCCCATCGCCTGGCCAGCGCGAATGGGCAATTCTGCCCGCTTCACGGACGATTTCGAGAAGGTGATCCCTGTCAATCATGAGAGGCGCTGTCGTGAAGGCACTCTCACCACTTTTCAAGTCGTCCCAACCCCCTTAGGGCGTTCGTCAACACGAGTCTCTCTCCACAGCGATCAACACAAAGGGATCACGCTGCCATGAATGTCCATGAATACCAGGCCAAGGAACTGCTCAAGGAACACGGTATCGCTGTTCCCGATGGCCATGCCGCCCTCACGGTTGAAGAGGCGGTTGCCGCTGCGAAGAAACTGCCCGGCCCGCTCTATGTTGTGAAGGCTCAGATCCATGCAGGCGGACGCGGCAAGGGCAAGTTCAAGGAACTGCCAGAGGATGCCAAGGGCGGCGTGCGGCTCGCCAAATCGATCGAAGCCGTCGAAGCGGATGCGAAGGACATGCTCGGCAACACGCTGGTCACGATCCAGACCGGCGAAGAAGGCAAGCAGGTGAACCGCCTCTACGTCACCGACGGCGTCGATATCGAAAGCGAATACTACCTTGCCATGCTGGTCGACCGCGCCAGCGGCGAAGTCGCGATGGTCGCCTCGACCGAAGGCGGGATGGACATCGAAGACGTAGCGCACAACACGCCTGAAAAAATCACCACGATCACGATCGACCCGGCGCAGGGTTTCATGCCGCATCATGGCCGCTCGGTCGCTTTCGCGCTCGGTCTGTCGGGCGCGCTTAACAAGGCATGCCAGAAACTCGCAAAACAGCTCTACTCAGCCTTCACTTCGCTCGATTGCGAGATGCTGGAAATCAATCCGCTGGTCGAAACCAAGGATGAGCAGTTGCTCGTGCTCGACACCAAGATGAGCTTCGACGGCAACGCGCTTTATCGCCATCCTGCGATCGAAGAGATGCGCGACGAGACCGAGGAAGACCCGGCCGAAGTCGAGGCGAGCGAATACGACCTCGCCTACATCAAGCTGGACGGCAATATCGGTTGCATGGTCAACGGCGCGGGCCTTGCCATGGCGACGATGGACATCATCAAGCTGAATGGCGCATTCCCGGCGAACTTCCTCGACGTGGGCGGCGGCGCAACCAAGGAAAAGGTGACGGCCGCCTTCAAGATCATCCTGAAAGACCCGGCGGTCGAAGGCATTCTCGTCAATATCTTCGGCGGGATCATGAAGTGCGACATCATCGCCGATGGCATCGTCGCTGCAGCCAAGGAAGTGAACCTTTCCGTACCGCTGGTCGTCCGCCTGGAAGGTACCAATGTCGCGAAAGGCAAGGAAATCCTGAACAATTCCGGCCTTCCGATCGTCAGTGCAGACGACCTGGGCGACGCAGCGAAGAAAATCGTCGCCGAGGTGAAACAGGCGGCGTGATTTGACGATCCATCACGGGCATTGTCGATGCGGTGAGGCGCAGTTCGAGGTCGAAGGACCGCCGCTCCTCACCGCAGCATGCCACTGTGAAGGTTGTCAGCGAATGACCGGGAGCGCGTTTTCGCTAAGCGCGTTGTACAGCGAGGAGGGCTTTCGATCTCTCGCAGGTGAAACCGTGCTCGGCGGTTTGAAAGGGCCGACCCGGCATTATTTCTGCAAGTCCTGTCTAAGCTGGCTTTTCACAAGACCCGAAGGGCTGAATGCGATGGTCAACATCCGAACCCCCATGCTTGAGCGGCCCGAACACTTTCCGCCATTTGCAGAGTTCTATCTTGACCAGGGGATTCCCGGTGCCGCGACGGGTGCAACCCGCCGTTTCACCGACGCGCCCGATACCGACGCGTTCTTCGCTCTCACGAGAGAGTATGCAAGCTGGGGCGGCCGACCGGCCTGATCAATCCGGCCGCAGACGCCCGAATCGAAACACCAGTTCCTCGATCTCCGGCTCGCTCTTCATGCGCACCGCCGCGACGAGGCCCTCGCCCGGCATATCCGCATCGGCGCAGCGCAATGTCAGCGCGTGAAAATAGGCTGCGCAAGGCTCGATAGCGAGAAGTCGGAAAGTCAACATCCCGTCTTTCTCCTCCCAACCGGTGAGGTCCGCGTTGAAATGCTTGAGGCGGAGGACAAGTGTGTCATCTTCCTCCATCAGGTACAGATGCTCGGTGAACTGGATCGCCCCTTCAGCGGTTTCCTGTACGAAGGTGCCGACCATCGTCCCGCCGCTCGGCGGAAGCCAGCTTTCCATTGCAGGCGCGCCGCCGATGCCGGTTCCCGACCATTGCCCGATCAACCAATCGGTTTGCTCAAGCGTTGCAGCAGGCGATTCGAAACCCTCCTCGCCAAGCCGCGTCTCCGGCGATCCGCTTTGCGCTGCGGCAGATCCGGTCAGGGCGATTGCCGCCACATACGTCCCGATAGCCCGACGAATTGCAGACATTGCAAGCTCTCCCTTCATCTCCGTTTCGGATTACGCAATTCTAGCGCGAAACTGAACAAAATGCAGGCTTGACCTCGCCGCAGGCCAGCGCGAGACACGTAGCACAAGAACGCCGGTTCTCCGGCGCGAAATCGGCGCCCACCTTGATTGACGTTTACGTAAACGCAAGCTAGGGCGGCGGCACACGAATTTGCCATACAAGGCCGGGAAACGGCCAATGGGAAGGCCAAAGGAAGGAACAACCATGAAAATCCTCGTCCCCGTTAAACGGGTGATCGATTACAACGTGAAACCGCGCGTGAAAGCCGATGGCTCGGGCGTTGATCTTGCCAACGTCAAGATGAGCATGAATCCGTTCGATGAGATCGCGGTCGAAGAGGCGATCCGAATCAAGGAAGCGGGCAAGGCCGAAGAAATCGTGGCCGTTTCCATCGGCCCGGCAAAAGCGCAGGAAACACTGCGCACCGCACTGGCAATGGGCGCGGACCGCGCGATCCTCGTCGAAACCGACGAAGAGGTCGAACCGCTCGCTGTTGCGAAAATCCTCAAAGCGATTGCCGATGAAGAACAGCCGGGACTCGTCCTGCTGGGCAAGCAGTCGATCTCAGACGATAGCAACCAGACCGGCCAGATGCTGGCTGCGCTGATGGGCCGTCCACAGGGCACCTTCGCCAACACAATCGAAATCGACGGCGACAGCGTGTCCGTGAAGCGCGAGATCGATGGCGGTCTTGAAACGGTGAAGCTGACGATTCCTGCAATCGTCACGACCGACCTTCGCCTGAACGAGCCCCGCTACGCTTCGCTGCCGAACATCATGAAGGCGAAGAAGAAGCCGCTCGATACCAAGACACCGGGCGATTTCGGTGTCGATATCGCACCGCGTCTCACCACCACTCACGTCGCCGAACCGCCTGTCCGTCAGGCCGGCGAAAAAGTCGAAGACGTCGCCGCGCTGGTCGAGAAAATCAAGGCGCTCGGGATCGCCTGAGGCGCCCCCGCGAGCACGAAAGGAATAGACAGACATGAACACTCTGGTTCTGGTCGAACACGACAACAACAGCGTCAATGATGCTACCCTCGCGGTGGTTACCGCTGCCGGTCAGATCGGCGAAGTGACCGCTCTCGTCGCCGGAAACGATTGCGCTTCGGTTGCTGAAGAAGCCGGCAAGATCGCGGGCGTTTCCAAGGTGCTGAAGGCCGACGACGCGGCATACGGTGATTTTCTTGCAGAGAACGTCGCGCCGCTCGTCGCTGGCCTGATGGATGGCTACGACGCTTTCCTCGCTCCTGCCACGACATCCGGCAAGAACATCGCCCCGCGCGTTGCAGCCCACCTTGATGTGATGCAGATTTCGGACATTCTCTCGGTCGAAGGCGATAAGACCTTCACCCGCCCGATCTATGCCGGCAATGCGATCGCGACCGTGCAATCGAGCGATCCCAAGCTTGTCATCACCGTGCGCGGCACGGCGTTCGAAAAGGCCGCGACCGAAGGCGGTTCGGCTGCAATCGAAGATGCGAGTGGACCTGGTGATGCAGGCCTTTCCAGCTTCGTCAGCCGCGAAGTCGCCGATGGCGGCGACCGGCCCGAACTGGCCAGCGCCAACGTCATTGTGTCAGGTGGCCGCGCGCTGAAGGACAGCGAAACCTTCGAGCAGATCATCAACCCGCTCGCCGATAAACTCGGCGCAGCCATCGGCGCATCGCGCGCCGCTGTCGATGCGGGCTACGTCCCGAACGATTACCAGGTCGGCCAGACGGGCAAGATCGTCGCGCCGGAAGTCTACATCGCCATCGGCATTTCGGGCGCAATCCAGCACCTCGCCGGGATGAAGGATTCGAAAGTCATCATTGCGATCAACAAAGATGAAGATGCACCGATTTTCCAGGTCGCCGATATCGGCCTCGTGGCGGATCTCTACAATGCGGTCCCCGAGCTGACGAACGCGCTGTAAGATCGCGGGCCTTCGGTCCGGTTGTTGTTATGTAGAAACCTCCGCTGCGCGACGATGCGCGGCGGAGGTTTTTCTTTGGCGGCTTCTCATCGCTGCATGATCTTTGCGCAATTCCGGAACGTGCGCCGCACGATCTGGCGTCGTTGCTCGGAACTGCGATGGCCCGCCTCCGCCGGCTTGAGTTCGCGTTCAAAGAGATACTCGATAACGATGGCGCGTTCATGTTCGGGCGCGCTCAGGCGCTCCAGCAATTGATCCACCACAATGTGCGTCAGGCTATCGCTCGCTGCGCGCTCTGACCGTTCCAGCGCGCTTTCATCCACCACTTCGAAATCGCGCGCGGATACGCCAAGTGCGGAGCGCACCTGCAAGGCCTCTATCGACACGGTTCTGATACCAGTCCGGCGCGCGCCACGCCTCTGATCCAGACGCATGCGGTGGCGGAGGCCCTGAAGCTCACCGCGAATCTGCCACGTCGCGTGCGTGGAGAAGCTGGCCTTGGCCGGATCATAGGTCGCGAGAGCACGGTGCACACCGAGCGCTGCGACCTGCTCCGCATCATCCCGCATATCGGAAAGGCCGTAGCGCCGGATCATGCCCGCGATGCGCGGGGCGAGCAGAGCCAGAAGCTCCACGAATGCCTGGTCGCGCCCCGTGCTGCCGTAGGCGGTGCCTGACCCTGCCGAAAGCCGATGCGCAATCCGCTCGATCGCCCCGCCCGGTCCGCGCGGTACTGCATTCTCTCCGGCCATGAACTCATCCCTCCTATGAGGGCACGTATCGCAGGCCGCCTAGCGCGGTGTTCTCATCGCACTACGGTTGACCGCGTATCTCATGTGTAACGGGCCGGTCTCGCTTTCGCGGCGGGACCCCGGGAACGCTGGAAACCCTCGGCTGCATTTCGACATGTCTCGTCGCAAGCCGGGCAGCGCTCGCGACTGCGTCCTTCGTCTGTCCCGCGATGAGCGCCGAGGCGCAAAACGCGCATTCAAGCTGCGATGCGTGGGTCCGATCGAATGTCACGACCTGCGCGAGCAGAGTGAAAAGACTGTACTGGGCCGCCGCAAAACTCTCCGGATCGGCCGCAGCCTCCAGAACCGCGAAATAGAGTTCCTCATGGGGACTGCTCTCTGTGCCGTATTCGCGCCAGAGCGCTCGCCCGGCCAGCACGCACGCGCCTGATCCGATGTCCAGAATGCACGGCGAGCGTGCCGTCACCAGCGCACCATTCACCACCGCCTGGGCCCCGGCTTGGAGCTCAATCGTTTTCGGCTTGGGAAGTTCCGTTCGCGTCATGCATCATATTATAGGATGCAGATGCGCAAACCGGGCACTGGTCCGTTTAAAGGAAGCTCGTGATGAAGTGCAAAGTCATCCCGACCAGACCGCCGACGAGAGTTCCGTTGATCCGGATGAACTGCAGATCGCGTCCTACCGCGCTCTCGATCCGCCCCGTGATCGTGGTCGCGTCCCACCGCTTGACCGTTTCGGATACCAGCGTGACGATTTCCGTCCCATAGCGGGTGGCGATCCCTACCGCTGTCCGGCGCGCGAAGCGGTTGATCTGCAATTGCAGCCGCTCATCCTTGCTCAAGGCCGCACCGAGATCGGCGAGGCCTTTCCGCATTTCCTCTCCCAGCCCGCTGTCGGATTCGCGTGCGCGGCGAATCAAGGAGCGACGGATCCGTTCCCACACACCCATCCACCATTCGGCCACCGCCGGGTTCTCGATGAGATCGCGCTTCATTTCCTCGACGCGTTCACGGGTTACCGGATCGTGCTGGAGATCCTGGCTGAGTTTCTCGAGACCTTCCTCAATCTTGTAACGCAGAGGATGGTCTGGATCGACCAGCACTTCGGCAAGTAGTTTGTAGAGCCCATCCAGCACGCTTGAGGAAATGCGTTCGTCCAGACCGGTCCAACGCAGCACGGCATTGGCGCGTTTGTGGATGATCTCCTTGACCGTCTCCTCATTGTCTTCAAGCGTCAGGCCGGCCCAGCGAATGATACCGTCGATCAGCGGCAGGTGCCTCTGATCGGTCATCGCGCTTTCCAGCATGCGGCCCGCAAGCGGCGATATGTCCAGCTTCGCCAGCTGGCCTGCTAGGCCCGAGCGGACCTGATTACCGAGCCGGTCGGGATCAAGCGATTCGAGCACCTCGGCGAGCAGCTCTGCCGCGCCGCCGGTGATCC
This sequence comes from Erythrobacter ani, assembly GCF_019204025.1. Classification (GTDB taxonomy): domain Bacteria; phylum Pseudomonadota; class Alphaproteobacteria; order Sphingomonadales; family Sphingomonadaceae; genus Erythrobacter; species Erythrobacter ani. Next base: position 1,175,880 of record NZ_JAGSPB010000001.1, on the reverse strand, counting down.
GCGAGCGTGTATCGGGGCCGGAACCCTCCGGACTGGCCATCAGGAAATCGCCGACTGCGCGGGCGACGTTCATCCCCGACATTCGCCGGGCGACGACTGCCGGCGTGAGGAAGTTTTCGCGCAGGAACTGCGCCATTGTGTCGGCGATCCGGTCCTTGTTCTGCGGGATGATCGCCGTGTGCGGGATCGGCAGGCCCAAAGGGTGCCGGAACAAGGCGGTGACGGCGAACCAGTCGGCCAGCCCGCCGACCATTGCAGCTTCCGCGAATGCATTGACGTAACCCCAGGCGGGATGATTGCCGAGCAGGCCGTGCGTTGTGAAGAACAGCACGGCCATCGCGACCAGCAATCCCGTCGCTGTCCAGCGCATCCGGCGGGCGCGGTCAGCAGACAGCGGTTCGCCGCCAAATATCAGAGGTACTGCGCGCGCATCATTCATCACCGCGCCCTCTGCCTGAAAACCTTGGCTAAAAACAGGGTCCGCGTAGACTTTACGGTATTACTCCGCCGGCTCGGCACCGGGTGGAATCTCGGCTGGCGGGGCCTGCGGCTTACCGGAATAGGGGCGATCGGCCACCGGTTCAGCGGCGCCGCGGGGTTTGGTGTCATCACCCGGCTTATATGTGAGCATCCGCTCGCGCAGCCATGGACCGACTCGCCGTTCGAACGAATCGGCAAGGCTAAAGCCCGCCGGCACGATAACCAGCGTCAGCATGGTCGAAAGTATCAGACCGCCAATCACCACGATGCCCATCGGCTGACGCCATGCACCATCCCCTGACAGCGAGATCGCCGTGGGGACCATGCCCGCCGTCATCGCCACGGTCGTCATCACGATCGGCTGCGCGCGCTTGTGCCCGGCCTCCATGATCGCCTCGATCTGATCGGTCCCGCGCGCCATCTCTTCGATCGCGAAGTCGATCAGCAGGATCGAGTTCTTGGAAACGATGCCCAAGAGGAGCAGAATGCCGATATAAACCGGCATCGATTGTGCCATGCCCAACAGCCAAACGAGCAGAATACCGCCCAGCGGGGCGAGCGCCAGCGAGGTCATATTGACCAGCGGGCTCATCAGGCGCTTGTAAAGCAGCACGAGGCACGCGAACACGAGCAGCACACCGGCGATGATCGCGATCACGAGGTTCTGCTGCAATTCCTGCTGCCACGCGTCTTCGCCCACCACGTCCCGGACGACGCCTGTCGGAAGGTTTGCGAGGATTGGAAGCTGATCGATCTGCTGCTGGGCTTCGCCTTTGAGAATCCCGGACGCCAGATCGGCCCCGACGAGTACGCGGCGACTTTGATTGTAGCGCTGGATCGTGGTCGGACCCGATCCGAAGGAAATATCGGCAACCCGGCTGAGCGGTACGGTGCCACCGCTCGCGGTTTGAACAGGCAGGTTCTCAATGGTCGTCAGGTCGCCGCGGGCGTCTTCGGACAGCTTGACGGTGATCGGAATCTGGCGGTCGGCGAGCGAGAAGCGTGCGGCGTTCTGCTCGATTTCACCCAGTGTCGCGATGCGTATCGTCTGGCTGAGTGCAACCGTGGTCACGCCCAGTTCGGCGGCGATTTCCTCGCGCGGCGTGATGAGGATTTCAGGGCGATTGAGGTCTGCACTGATCCGCGGCGCGACGAGCGAATCGAGACCCTTCATCTGCTCGACCAGGGTCGAGGCCGTCTCGTCCAGCAGCTCGGGATCGGACCCGGCGAGCAGGATCGTGATATCGCGGCCCGATCCGAACCCGCCGCTCTGCGAACGGAAGCGGACGCGGGCATCGGGTATCTGTGCCAGCTGCGGCGCGAGGTCGCGCTCGAATTCGATCGATGTACGCTCGCGATCATCGGCGAGTTTTATGAAGATTGTCGAATCGCCGATACGGATGCGTTGCAGCATGCGCTCGATCTCTGGCTGTTCTTCGAGCAGCGCGTAGACGCGGTCTGACACGACCTTGGTCCCGGCGAGCGTGGTGCCCGGCACCATCTCGATTTCGACGGCCGAATTTTCATCGTCGATGGTAGGCTGGAATTGCGCCGGGATCTGACCAAACAGAAGGATTGTAACGAGCAAAGAAAACCAGCCAACGCCGAGCATCCAGACGCGGTGGTCGTAGAAACGCGCCGCGAGATATGCACCGGTCTGACCAAAGCGCCCACCGGCTCTGGAGCTTAGTTCGAACAGCTTGAAAACCAGCCATCCTGCCGTGAAGGCCAGCGCCGAAACGAACAGCACCAGAACAATATCGAACAGCTTCGATACGAGGAAATACGGCCAGCCATTGGGGTCGCTCGATACCGCTGCAGCGGCGCGAGTCGGGATGTCCATTTCGGAAATCGCGCCGAAGCTCACGAACATGGTCACCGCAGTCGCCGCGAGGATCGCAAGCGTCACGAATAGAAGTGTGAGGGTATAGAGCAGCCGCGAGCGCGGTCCGGGAAGGCCCTGGCGCTTGGCGACCAGCTTGCCGCGATTGAGCGTCCAGCCGAGCACGCTCATATATCGGTCCATCAGCGGACCTTCGCCGTGGGCAGCATGCCCCTTGGACGCGAGGAAATACGCCGCCATGAGCGGTGTAATCATACGCGCAACGGCGAGCGACATCAGCACCGCGACAACGACGGTAAGGCCGAAATTCTGGAAGAACTGCCCGGAAATACCTGGCATCAGACCCACCGGCAGGAACACCGCAACGATACAGAAGCTTGTCGCGACAACCGGCAGCCCGATCTCGTCGGCAGCGTCAATGCTCGCCTGATAGGGCGTCTTGCCCATGCGCATGTGGCGCACGATGTTCTCGATTTCGACGATGGCATCATCGACCAGCACGCCAGCCACCAGCGCGAGTGCAAGGAGCGACAGGAAGTTCAGGTTGAACCCGAGCAGGTCCATGAAGAAGAAGGTTGGGATCGCGGAAAGCGGGATCGCAACCGCGCTGATGAAGGTGGCGCGCCAATCGCGCAGGAACAGCATCACGACGACGATGGCCAGCACGGCGCCTTCGATCAGAGCCTTGATCGAGCTCGTATACTGGCTTTCGGTGTAGGTCGTGCTCGTGAACATCCGGATGAAACGGATGCCTTCGGTCTCCGCTTCGATCTGATCCATTTCAGCAAGCGCGGCTTCATACACCGTGAGGTCCGAAGCGCCGCGCGCGCGGTTCATGAAGAAATTGACGACTTCGCGGTCTCCAACCTCGCTGATCGACGTGCGCTCGGCGAAGCCGTCGCGCACACGGGCGACATCGGCAAGACGGATCGTCCGCCCGCCACCAAGCTGAATCTGACGCTGCGAAAGCTCGAATGCGGTGTCGTCATTGCCAAGGACGCGGAGCGACTGGCGTGTGCCGCCGACTTCCGCAAGGCCGCCTGCGGCGTTGATGTTAGAGACACGAAGCACCGAATTGATTTGCGATGCCGTAACGCCGAGCGCCTGCATCTTCGCGGGATCGAGAATCACTTCGATTTCGCGGTTCACACCGCCGAAACGCGTGACTTCGGCCATGCCTTCGATTTTCAGCAGCCGCTTGGCCACGGTGTCATCGATAAACCAACTGAGCTGCTCGATTGTCATGTCGTCGGCTTCGACAGCGATATAACCGATCGCATCGCCGGCGACATTCACCTTCGATACGCGCGGTTCGAGGATCCCGTCCGGCAGGCTTCCGCGGACGGTGTCGATCGCGGTTTCGACTTCGTTCACAGCTTCGATTATCTCGGTGCCGATCTCGAATTCGACGAACGTTCGGGAATTGCCTTCGCTCGCGGTAGACTGGATCGAGTTGACGCCGTTGATTGAACGTAGCGCGCTTTCCACGCGCTGGGTGATCTGGTTTTCGATTTCGGTCGGCGCCGCACCGGGCTGCGAAATGCTGACGATGACGGCAGGAAAATCGACGTCGGGATTGTTGGTCACGTCCATCCGCAGGAAGCTGACGATCCCGGCGAACAGGAGCGCGGTAAACAGCACCAGCGGGATGACTGGATTGCGGATCGACCAGGCTGAGAGATTTCTGAAATTCATGTCTTTTCTATCAGTCTCTTTGTTTCGCCAGCCTCGAACTTATCCAGACCAGATACCTATGCCGCCGAAGCCCGGGGTTTGGCCTCGTCAGGCGGCTTCACGACGCGGTTTGATTGTTTCGCCCGGATTGAGGAACCCGCCGGCTCGCAGCACGACCAGCTCGTCGCCGGATAGACCTTCCATAATCGCGATGCCGTTGGCTGTGACCATGCCGGTCTTGACGTCGCGGCGCGTCGCGGTGTTGTCTTCGCCCACGACGTATACGAAACTGCCGTTCTCATCGGACAAGACCGCGCTTTCGGGCAGAACCGTGGCAGTCAGACTGCCGCTGTTGATCAGGGCCGTAGCAAATCCGCCAGGGCGCAGCTCCGGAGCATAGGACAACGCAATGCGCGCCGTTCCCTGCCGGCTCTGCGGGTTGATGACCGGCGACAATTGCCAGACCTGGCCTTCAAAAACCTTTTCGGTGCCGGTCGGAATCACGCTCGCAACAACACCTTGCGACAGGGTTGCGAGCTGAGTTTCACCCAATTGGGCGAGCATTTCCATTTCGCCGCCGCGCGCAATGCGGAACAAGGCCGCGCTGCCGCCGCCAACCGTCTGCCCCGGTTCGACATTGCGCTCAAGCACATAGCCCGATGCCGGCGCAACCACACTCAGACGCGCTGCTCGCGCGCGCAGTTCGGACAATTGCGCTTGGGCAACCTTTACCCGCGCTTCGGCAGAATCGCGTGTTGCCGTCAGCCGGTCGACATCCGCCTTCGACACGAATCCGCGTTCCACCAACTGTAATGCGCGGTCGAGATTGGCCTGCGCCAGGCTCGCATCGGCCTTGGCCACTTCGATTTGCGCTGCCTGCGCTGCGGCTTGCTGATTTTGAACGGAGCGGTCGATGATCGCAAGAACCTGCCCTTCGCGAACCCAGTCGCCAGCATCGACAGGGACAGACACAACGCGCCCGCCTTCTCCCACGATGCCCACCGGCAGTTCGCGGCGCGCGGCGATGGTTCCAGGCGCCTCGATGACACCGTCGATCGTCGTGGTACCGGGAGCGATAACGGTCACGACCGGGGCCTGATCGTTATCGTCGCCGACCGCGGCGGGCTCTCCGCCGGCAAGCGCGAAATACGCGGCGATTGCCAACAGGAGGCCGAAAATGATCGCGCCCACGATAAGCAGTTTCCGGCCCCTGCCGGATGTGCGCTCAGCATTGGCCTCCGCGATATCCGCAGGCACGCTATCAGCGACTTCAGACTTGATTGTTGTCTCGTAATTCATTGCCTGCGGCCTCAAACGGGCTGTGAAATGCCCACTCTTCGTCGTTTAGTGTGTTATCGGCATAAGTCACCGAGTGCAAGTGGCTCTTAGGCCACGCGCGCGTCTGCCGCAATCCAAGCTTCGACTGACGACTTTGAGCCTAGACGAAAGACAATACCCTCCGGTGCCCTGTTCGCAAAGCAAAAGGGCGGCGCAGCAATGTGCTGCACCGCCCCTTAATTCGGTCGGTCGCTGCAATCCGCGACCACTACGTCTGCGTCAGCGTACGCGGCCCCGCTGGATGAGGTTCACGATACCGAGCAGGACGACCGCACCGATGACGGCGACGATCAGTCCGATGATCGAGAATTCCTGCACGCTGCCGGAAATGCCCAGCAGCGGGCCTGCGATCATGTTGCCAATAACGGAACCGATGCAGCCGACGACGATGTTCCAGAAAATGCCCATGGAGGCATCCCGGTTCATCACCAGACTTGCCAGCCAACCGGCTACACCGCCCACAATCAATGCGATAATCCAACCCATAACCCATTCCTCCTGTATTTTTCAAAAGCTTGCGGCCACTCAACGTGGAGCGCGCAGGCCTGTTCCCATCATTGCAATGAGATGGAGGAGGTTTTTAGAGAATATGGGCCGAAAACGCCAAATATGGGCGCAAATCAATATTTCAGCTGGCGCTCGTAAAGGTCGCGGTAGTGCTGGATCCGCGTAACGCGAAGGCCCTGCATACCCGAACGGTCCACGGCGCGCTGCCAGGATGCAAATTCTTCCAGCGTCAGGCCGTACCGCTCCAGCACTTCGTCGATTGTGAGCAGGCCGCCATTCACCGCGGCCACCACTTCGGCCTTGCGGCGCACCACCCAGCGCTTCGTCTTGGGCGATGGCAGGTCGTCGATCGTCAGCGGCTCACCCAATGGGCCGATTACCTGTGCGGGGCGGATGTCTTGATTCTCAATCATCTAATGTCTCTTGCATCGCCTTCCTGCGCATATTCTTCGGAGCTACGGCCTATGGCTTGCGAAGATTTGCAGGGCTCTAAAGCATCATGGTTAACAGCACGTTCCCCCTGTTCGAGAGATCGAAAATAGGTTGCCGCGGCATCGCCGAAGCTCGCGCCGCCCCCGGCGATGTTCAACTTGGTATCGCGCCTTAGCACGCGCCGTAAATCGCGCGCCGCGCTGAGCTTTGCGGTCAGGTCGCTCCACTCGACTGCGCGCAGGGCGTCTCCGCCGCGCGAAACCGCAGCGTCGTGATTTCCGATCAGCATTTCGCCGCCGAAATCATCGCCTTTCAAATCAAGCCAGACAGGATCGGTCTTTTCGAACATTCCCGATCATATATTCCCGGAACGTCAAGATGTGGTAAAACCGTTGTTTACCGGACCTTAGGGAAAACGCGGCTCATCTCGTTTGCATAGTCGGTTCGTCGCGAATTTGCCTGAAAACGACCGGACTGGCGCAACGCCGCGCGCTTTCCTATATGCGCGCACAAGGACTCGCATCCCATGACAACCGCCGCTCCGCTCAAGGCCAGCCCGACATTCGGGCTCGATACCGCCTCGCTGTTCGATCTGCCCCGCCCGGCATCCGAATGCCGCATTGTGGTCGCGATGAGCGGAGGCGTGGATTCGTCGGTCGTGGCCGCGCTCGCCGCTGATACGGGTGCGGAAGTGATCGGGATCACACTGCAGCTTTACGATTACGGCGCGGCCACGGGTCGGAAGGGCGCGTGCTGCGCTGGTGATGATATCAGCGATGCCCGCGCGGTAGCCGACAGGCTCGGCATTGCGCATTACGTGTTCGACCACGAAAGCGCCTTTCGCGAGGATGTCGTCGAACAGTTTGCCGGTGAATATTTGGCGGGCCGAACCCCGGTGCCCTGCATCCGCTGTAATATGGGGCCCAAGTTTACCGACCTGTTTCGCATGGCGCGCGAGCTTGGTGCCGATTGCCTAGCTACCGGTCATTATGTTCGGCGCGTGGAAACGAGCACGGGGCCACATCTTTATCGCGCGCTCGATCCGGCGCGTGACCAGTCGTATTTTCTGTATGCGACCACGCAGGCGCAGCTCGACTATATCCGCTTCCCGCTCGGCGGCCTTCCCAAAGCGCAGGTGCGCCAGCTCGCCGAAGCCGCAGGTCTGCGCAACGCGGCCAAGCCGGACAGCCAGGACATCTGCTTCGTTCCCGACGGAAATTACGCGAAGATCGTGACGAAGCTGCGGCCCGAAGGCGGCGTTCCGGGCGATATCGTCCACGCCGAAACCGGCGCTTTGCTCGGTGAGCACAAGGGGATCGTGCACTTCACGGTTGGCCAGCGGAAGGGCCTCGATATCGGCGGCCAGCCCGAACCGCTCTATGTGATTGGCCTTGATGCCGATGCGCGCGAAGTGCGCGTGGGGCCAAAGCGGCTGCTCGGCGTCGAGAGCGCCGAAATCATCGAGACGAACCGAATCGGCGACCTGCCTGACGTGCCGCTCACGGCCAAGGTGCGAAGCCTCGCCAAACCGGTGCCTGTCGAGATCGAGGGGCCGATGGGCGACGGTGCGTCCATGCGGCTCAAGTTCGCGACTCCGGAATTCGGCGTGGCACCCGGTCAGGCCGCCGTCATCTACGCAGAAGAGCGCGTGGTCGGTGGCGGCTGGATCGATTCGACCCGCTCAGTCGCGCAAGATGAAGCTACCGCATAACTCGCAGTAACGCCGAGGGAAGCGGGCCTCACCCCTCCCACTTATCGAGCACGCAGCCATACCCTTCGCGGTATGTCGCCGTGTGGCTGGCAATAAGGGGGAAGCGAGCCGTTACGCTTTGCGCTTCCGCGTCGTCGGAAAGCGTGACGAGTTCCATCCCGCCCAGCTTGTCCTTCTCGCAATCCTCGAGGCTGCGGCCGGCGACGAACCGGCACGAGCACGCGACCCGCGCGGCATAGGACGAGCCGACTTCGGCGTATCCGCCAATGGGAGCGCGGAAAGAGTAGAGCGCAAAAGCGATGCCCGCCGCCGCCAGCAGCAACAACCACTTAAGCGCGCGGGATTTGATGGATGGTTTCGCATTTGCCATTGCGCTTCGATTATCCTTGGGGAATTGAGAGCGCAATGACTGATCGCGCCTCGATGCTTCGTTTTGCCTCCTCCGCAATGTTTGCCGCCTCGTTGGCGGGGTGCGGTTCGGCGCCGCCTGCTGCACCCCCTTCGCTGAGCGAGGAAGCCTTGCAGGCGGTCATGCCCGATGCCGGGGCGCCAAGAGACCAGCTCGCACGCGAGATCGATGAATTGTTCACGCAGGATGAACTCGGCGAAACCCGGGCGATCGTACTGATGTCGGATGGCGAACTGGCGGCCGAGCGATATTCCGAAGGGTATGACCAAGACACCCGGTTTGTCAGCTGGTCGATGGCGAAGACAGTCACCGCCGTTCTGGTCGGGATGCTGGTCGCTGATGGCAAGCTGACCGTGGGCGATCCTGCGCCGGTGCCGATGTGGCAGCGCCCTGGCGATCCGAGAGCGGAAATCACGCTTCGCCATCTGCTCCAGATGCGCAGTGGGCTGCGCCATACCGAAGCGGGCGATCCGCCTTACGATTCGTCAGAAGTGCGCATGCTGTTTCTCGACGGGCGCGACGACATGGCGCGCTGGGCAAAAGAGCAACCGCTGGAGGCGGAGCCTGGCGAGCAGTTTGAATATTCGTCCAACACCACCGTCATCCTCGCCGATATTGCCGCGCGCGCGCTCACGAACAGCAGCGATCCGGAAACGCGGCGGACCGTCGTCGACGAGTTTCTGAAAGAGCGGCTGTTCGAACCGCTCGGCATGGATAGCATGGTGCTGGAATACGACGCCTCCGGAACCCTGATCGGTGGCAGCCTGATGCACGCAACCGCGCGCGACTGGGCCAAGTTTGGCGAGTTCCTGCGGCGCAGCGGGCGTTCACCCGAGGGCGAACAATTGGTGCCCAGCCGTTGGATCGACGCGATGATCACGCCGAGCCCGGCGAGCGGGTTTTACGGCTACCAGACCTGGCTCAACCGGGAGAGCGGGATCGACCGCGACAAGGATGTGGCCGACCGGGGGCCGGAAACGATGTTCGCTGCGATCGGGCACATGGGCCAGTATGTCCTGATCAGCCCGGATCAGCGGATCACTCTCGTCAGGCTGGGTCATTCGAACCGGACCGAGCGGTTCAAGATGCTGGCCGAACTGTTTGATATCGCCGATCTGTATCCCATGCGCTGAAGCAGCGCGGGCACTTGGTCAGAGCAGGAAGGTCCCCTCCACCACCGTTACGCACGGCCCGCCAAGCCATGCGCGGTCGCCCCCCTCTCCCTTAGCGAGCCGCAGCGAGAGATCGCCGCCTCGCGCGCTCGCCTGATGCGCGCTGAGGTTGTTGCGGCCGAGCCGTTCGACCCAGAACGGGGTGAGCAGCGAGTGAGCGGAGCCTGTCACGCTGTCCTCGTCGACCCCGCCGCCGGGCACGAAGACGCGGCTCACGCAGTCGTAACCCGAGCCGGGGTCGCCCGCAGCGGTCGCGATAAACTGGTCGTTGCCGAGTTCGCCTAAGGCGCGGATTTGCGGGTCGAGCGCGCGCACCTGAGCCTCGGTTTCGTAGAGGAAGATGTGGTAGCGTATCTCCGCGCCGGTCGGACGGTAGATCGCGACTGGATTGCCACCCATCAGCGGTGCCGCTTGCTCGCTTTCGCCCGGTGCAGTCGCGGTCGCGGGCAATCCGACTTCGTATCCGTCGCCGTGCCGGCGCACTTCTAGGATGCCGGACTTGCGTGTTCGGAAGGTCACCGCATCGCCGCCATCGCGCTCCAGCAGGACATGCCCGCTTGCAAGCGTGGCATGGCCGCACAGCGCAATCTCGTAGGTCGGGGTGCACCAGCGCAGTTCCCAATCAGCCTCCCCGGTCGTGTCGCGAACGACGAAGGCCGTTTCGGCGAACAGGTTCTCCGCGCCGATCTTCACGAGCACGTCGTCGGGCAACCACTCGTCCAGCACCATGACAGCCGCCTGGTTGCCGCCGAAGGGGGTGCGTGAAAAGGCATCGACATGCCAGTAGGGAATCTGCTGCGTCATCGCGCTTTGCCTCATGGATAGAGGAGCGTGTCGGACCAGCCCACGGCATCGCCCGCACCCTCCAGCGTGAACAGGCGGCGATCATGCAGCCGGTTGTCCCGATCCATCCAGAATTCAATTCTTTCAGGCTTCAAAGTGAAACCTGTCCAATGCTCGGGGCGCGGCACCTCGCCCGCCTCTTCATGGCGGGCCCACATGTCCTTCACCCGGTCCAGATAGTCCTGCCGGTCTTCCAGCGGACGCGACTGATCGCTCGCCGCCGAGCCGACCTGGCTTTTGTAAGGACGCGAATGGAAGTACGCGTCGGCCCTTTCGCGCGAGACCTCGGCCAAGGCGCCTTCGATGCGAATCTGGCGGCGCTGGCTCTTCCAGTGGAACAGCAGGCTCGCGCGCATATTGGCGCGGATTTCCTCGCCCTTGCGGCTGTGCGCATTGGTGAAGAAGGTAAAGCCCCCTTCCTCCGCACCGTGCCCCTTAAGCAGAACCATCCGCACAGATGGCGCGCCGTCCGGGGTAGCGGTTGCCAGTGCCATCGCGTTCGGATCGTTGGGCTCGCTTTCCTTCGCGAGCGCGAACCATTCATCGAACAACGCGAAGGGATCGGCTCCCTCCGGGATCATGCTGCCAGCCAGCTGGGCCTGATCGAGGCTTTCAAGGTCGGTCATTGTGTCGTTCCATTCGCGCGGTATGGGGGAGACATGGACCGCATGTTACACGGTCCTGGTAAGGAAAGTCGCGCGCCCACGCACGGTTCCTGTTTCGAGGCATCCAAGGGTTGGCAATCGCGCGTCATCCGGGCGTCCTTAGGCGCGCTTCGCCGGGTAGGAAAGATGCACGGCTGACAGCGACTCCGAACGACAGCCTTGCGCCCGCGCGGTGCCTCACCTAGCTAACACGCCATGGGCGATCCTTATAAAACTCTGGGTGTTGCGCGCACGGCTTCCGAAAAGGAGATCAAGAGCGCGTACCGTAAGCTCGCGAAAGAGCTTCACCCCGACAAGAACAAGGACAATCCGAAAGCGGCCGATAGGTTTTCGGACGTGACCAAGGCGTACGATATCCTCGCCGACAAGGATAAGCGGGCCCAGTTCGATCGCGGCGAAATCGACGCTGAAGGAAATCCTCTCAATCCATTTGCCGGAATGGGCGGCGGATTCGGCCGCGGTGGATATGGCGGACGTCCCGGCGGACCACCTCCAGGCGGGTTCCGTGACGCCGAATTTGGCGGGATTAACCCGGACGAGATGGATTTGGGCGACCTGTTCGAAGGGCTGTTTGGCGGAGGTAGAGCACGCCCCGCCAGCGGCGCGGGCAGCACAAGGCGCGGTTTCGGTCAGCGCCCGCCTCCTCCGAAAAAGCGCGGAGCCGATATCCAGTACCGTCTTGCAGTCCCCTTCGTCGACGCAGCCGCCGGCCGCGATCAGCGCATCACCCTAGCGGACGGCAAAACGATCGACCTCAAATTGCCTGGCGGGGTCGAAGACGGCACGCAAATGCGGCTCAAGGGTAAAGGACATGCCGGACCCGGCGGGGACGGGGACGGGCTCGTCGTCGTTGAAGTTGGAGGCCATCCGTTCTTTCGCCGCGATGGCGATAATATCCGGATGGATTTGCCGATCACGCTCGACGAAGCGATCCACGGCGCAAAAGTCAAATGCCCCACCGTCGATGGCCCCGTGATGCTGACAATCAAGGCTGGAACCAATGGCGGCACCGTGATGCGCCTTGCCGGGAAAGGCTGGAGCAAGAAGGGAGCGAAGGGCAAAGACGGCAGGCCGGAACGCGGCGACCAGTTGGTCACCCTGGAAATTCAGCTGCCCAGCGATCTCTCCGAGCTGAAAGGCAAGCTGGGCGACTGGACGGATCCGGCGGAACCGCGCGACAAATTCGGACTGTAATGTTCTGAATGATCGCTCCCGCCGACCTTCCAACCCCAGCCGAACGCGAAGTCCGCTCGCTTTCACCGGAAGCGCGCCGGATGAAGCGGCGTCGGAGCTTGGCGCAGCCAGCACACCTCACTTCGGGCGCGTCGGTTGACAGGCAATTGCCGGACTGGCGCGCTGCGCTATCGGCTGCTGCCGGTCCGATGGGGCCGGGCACGCGGGCATTCGAAGTCGTCAAGCGCACGGCGCATGGCACATATAACGATGGCTTCATCCACGCAGGCAACCTCGCCTACCTGTCGATGCTGGCAATCTTCCCGTTCTTCATCATCAGCGGGGCCGTGTTCCAGCTGATCGGCGAGGTCGAAGAACGCCGCATGATGATCGACGCTGTGCTGCTTTCCATGCCGCCGACGGTGGCGCGCGTCATCGGGCCAGTTGCATCAGAGGTTGTGGATGCGCGTTCCGGCTGGTTGCTATGGCTGGGTGTCGCAGTGGCTTTGTGGACGGTGTCGAGCCTTATCGAGACCATCCGCGACATATTGCGGCGTGCTTACGGGACCAAGGCGAGCCACGCTTTCTGGAAGTATCGCCTGTTTTCCGCCGGTCTCATCCTCGGGGCGGTCATCCTGCTCATGGTGTCGCTATTCGCAACGGTCACCATCGGGGCCGCACAGCAGGTGATCGACGCCCGCTTTCCGCAACTCAACGAAGCGGTCACGACTCTGCGCGTCACCCGCATAGTGCCTGCTCTGGGTCTTGCAGGATCATTGTACCTGCTGTTCTACACCCTTACGCCAAGCGAATATCGTCCGCGCCGCTATCCAAAGTGGCCCGGCGCTTTGTTTACCGCAATCTGGTGGCTGAGCGTCACAACCGCGCTGCCCGCAGTGCTCGGACGATTCTTCACCTACGACCTGACCTATGGCAGTCTCGCCGGCATCATCATCGCGCTGCTGTTTTTCTGGCTCGTTGGGCTGGGACTGGTTATCGGTGCCGAATTGAACGCCGCACTCGCCGAACCGGACGATTGCCACGAGGCGTCCACGGAAGAAGGCTGTGAGCAGGAGGAAACGGCATGAGCGATCTGATGCAGGGCAAACGCGGGCTGATCATGGGCCTTGCGAACGACAAGTCGCTGGCCTGGGGAATTGCCAAGCAGCTGGCCGAGAATGGCGCTGAACTGGCGTTTTCCTACCAAGGAGACGCGCTGGCGAAGCGGGTGAAGCCGCTCGCCGAACAGCTCGGCAGCGATTTTACGTTCGAATGTGACGTCTCCGACATGGATTCGCTCGATGCGGCCTTCGCCACCCTGAAAGAGCGGTGGGACACGATCGACTTCGTGGTCCACGCCATCGGGTTTTCCGACAAGAACGAGCTGCGCGGCAAGTATGTCGATACCAGCCTCGACAATTTCCTGATGACGATGAACATCTCGGCCTATTCGCTGGTCGCCGTGACCAAGCGCGCGGCGGAAATGATGCCGCCCATCAATGAAGACGGCACCGGCGGCGGCAGCATCGTGACGCTGACCTATTATGGTTCGGAAAAAGTGATCCCCCACTACAACGTGATGGGCGTCGCGAAGGCCGCACTGGAGACGAGCGTCAAATACCTCGCCAACGATCTGGGTCCGCGCGGAATCCGGGTGAACGCCATCAGTGCGGGGCCTGTAAAAACGCTGGCGGCGAGCGGCATCGGCGACTTCCGCTACATCCTGAAATGGAACGAGCTGAACACGCCATTGCGCCGCAACATCACGATCGGCGATGTCGGCGGGGCGGGGCTTTATTTCTGCTCCGCCCTGTCATCGGGCGTCACTGGCGAAACCCATCACGTCGATGGCGGGTACCATATCGTCGGGATGAAACAGGAAGACGCGCCCGACATTGCGCTCGATTAAAGGCGCGGCAACGAGGCCACGCTAGCCTCGGCCGACGCTCGAATATTCGAAACCGGCAGCGCGAACATCCGCAGGGGTGTAGATGTTGCGCAGATCAACGAGGACAGGCGCTTTCGCGGTTTCCTTCATCTTGACCAGATCCAGCGCACGAAACGCATCCCATTCCGTCACAATGACTGTCGCATCGGCGTCCTTGATGGCTTCGTAAGGGTCGGCGCACATCGTCACTTCGGGCATCAGTGGCTTGGCGATTTCCATGCCTTCAGGATCATACGCGCTGACTTCCACGCCGGCATCGATCAGCGTCTGGGCCACAGCAATCGCCGGCGAATCGCGCATGTCGTCCGTATTTGGCTTGAACGTCAGACCGAGCAGCGCGGCTTTCTTGCCGCGTGCTTCCTCAAGCCCGCCCAGCGCGTCGAGGACCTTGCGGCCCATTGCGCGTTTGCGGCTGTCATTGACCTTCACGACGGCCTCGACGATCCGCGTTGGACTGTCGTAGTCCTCTGCGGTCTTGAGCAAAGCGAGCGTGTCCTTGGGAAAGCACGATCCGCCATAGCCGGGGCCGGCATGCAGGAATTTCGGCCCGATCCGGCCATCCATCCCGATCCCGCGGCTGACATCCTGAACATTCGCGCCGACTTTTTCGCAAAGATCAGCCATTTCGTTGATGAAGGTGATCTTCGTCGCCAGGAAAGCATTGGCGGCATATTTGATCAGCTCGCTGGTGCGCCGGTCGACGAAAAGGATCGGCGATTCGTTCAGGAATAGCGGGCGATAGACTTCGCGCATGACCTCACGGCCAAAATCATCCTCGGTGCCGATCACGATCCGGTCAGGGTGCTTGAAGTCGCCGATGGCTGCGCCTTCGCGAAGAAACTCAGGGTTGGAGACGACCGCGAATTTGTGGCTGGTCCCCGTGTCGGCGATAATCCGCTCGACCTCGTCGCCGGTGCCGACGGGCACGGTTGATTTCGTCACGATCACCGCATCATTCGACAGGTTTTCGCCAATCTCCTCGGCCACCTGATAGACGTAGGTGAGGTCGGCGTGACCATCCCCGCGGCGGCTCGGCGTGCCCACCGCGATGAAGATGGCGCTGGCCCCCTTGATCCCTTCGGAAAGCGACGTCGTGAAGCTGAGCCGTCCGCTGCGCATATTGCTCTCGACCAGCGAATCCAGACCGGGCTCGTAAATCGGCATAATGCCATCATGCAGGCGGTCGATCTTGCTTTGATCCTTGTCGATGCAGACGACGTCATGCCCGAAATCTGCAAAACACGCGCCCGAAACGAGGCCGACATAGCCCGAGCCAACCATGGCAATTTTCATCGCTTCTCATCCTCCGTCGGCGCGCAGAGCCGAGCCTTGATCCAAACCGGCCTAATTAGAGCCAGGCACCCGCTTGTCCACCCGTTTGGACCCGCGGCGCCGCAATAACGACAAGCGCACCTTGTGCCGTATTGACAGTCTGCGGCGCGGAGTGACAGTCGGACGCTTCAAGCAATCACATTCCTTTTCGGCTAGGGGCCAATTTTGCGCACTATTCTCATCACGGGATCGGCCGGATTTATCGGCTATCACTTGTCGCAGCTGCTCCTCGATGAGGGATTCAGGGTTGTCGGCTATGACGGAATGACCGATTACTACGATGTCCGCCTGAAAGAGCGGCGGCATCAGAACCTGATGCAGAACCAGCATTTCAGCGCGAATATCGGGATGCTCGAAGACTTCGAGGCGTTGCATGCTCTTGCCATGGCTGAAAAGCCCGATGCGATCGTCCATCTCGCCGGCCAGGCGGGTGTGCGGTACAGTCTCGAAAATCCGCGCGCCTACGTCCAATCCAACCTGGTCGGCACATTCAACGTGATGGAATGCGCGCGCGAGCTGCGCGTGGATCACCTGCTGATGGCGTCCACCAGCTCGGTCTACGGCGCGAACGAAGACATGCCGTTCAGCGAACAGGACAAATGCGATACGCCGCTGACGTTTTATGCGGCGACAAAGAAGGCGAACGAAGCGATGGGCCATTCCTACGCCCATTTGTGGAACCTGCCGATCACGATGTTCCGTTTCTTCACGGTCTATGGGCCGTGGGGGCGGCCCGACATGGCACCAATCAAGTTTGCCAAGGGTATTTTCGAGGGATCGCCGATCGATATCTACAACAACGGCGAGATGCATCGGGACTTCACCTATGTCACCGATCTCGTGCGAGGCATTCGGCTGTTGATCGACACACCGCCCGATCGACCGGAAAGCGCAGGTGATATCGCGGAGTGGGACAGCCTTTCGCCCGCGGCCCCGTACCGCATCGTCAATATCGGGAATAATGACAAGGTCCGCCTGATGGACTTCGTCACAGCGCTGGAGGAGCATTGCGGGCGCGAGGCGGTGAAAAACTTCGTGCCGATGCAGAAAGGCGATGTGCCCGCGACCTGGGCCGATGCGACCTTATTGCGCGAGCTGACCGGATACGCACCGAAAACCAGCGTTTACGACGGAGTCGGCAAATTCATCGCATGGTACCGCGACTATTACCGGGTTTAGAGTGGCGGCCTGAGCCGGGTAGCGGGCTTAGCTGCCAGGCAATTCAGCGGGCGGCGCTGCGTCGAGTGGGACCAGCTCTTCATCACCATCGTCGAATGGGCCGTCTTTCGACGGCTCAGCCGGGATTTGGCGCGCTTCCTCATCGATTGGAGGCGGGGTCAGCGTAGGATCGAATTCACCTGGAACCGGTCCCTGCCGCTCACGCTCGAGGCGCTCCAGATATTCACGCTCAATCTGCTCGACCCGGCTTTGTTCGGCAGCGGCATCCTGATCGATGGTCGAAAGACGTTCTTCACGCGCTTCGTTGATGAGGCGGCCAAAGCGGATGTTCTCGCCTTCTGCGCGGTCGCGGTAAGCGGCATCGATGAATTGCTGAGTGCAGCCCGTAAAGCCGCCTGCTCCAGCCGGATCGCACGACATTTCACCGAAATCGCCGAGATAGCGGATGCTTTCGACCCGTTTCGCCCAAGCGGTGTTTTCCGGTGAGCTGCTCTGACGCAGATTGCTCGGGATGCGGTAGCGGTCGGCCTCGACGAGGATCTCGCAAATGACGATTTCGCCTTCGCTGGCTTCGGGGCATTCGCTTTCGTCGTAGGCGATGACCATGTTGACCTTGTCACCAGGCTCGCTCTGCGCGGCGGCGGGTACTGCTGCCAGCATTGCAGCGCATGACACGCCTGTGGCCAAAAGGGTTGCGCTAAGCAGCTTGGTCATTGGTAGTCATCCTCTGTTGGAGCCCATGCTCACACTGTATTCTATCATTTCCGGCCAGATAGTTACACGCCCGTGAATTGATCGTGAATTGGGGCAGTTTCCGCCTTGGCCGGACACCGCGTTTCCTCAGACCCGCTCACTGACCTTGATCGCGATCTTGCAGCCCAGCCGGATCGCGCCCGACAGCAGTGGATAGGCCGGCGCTTTCTCGGCACCATTGGCAAGCGCGGCATCGCGATGCGCGCGCTCGTCTTCGCGAAACTCCGCGATCATCGCGGCAAGTTCGGGTTCGGTCCCGGTTTCGGCCAGCCGATCCAGCTGCTCGGAATAATGCTTGTCGATTTCCTCCTCGACTGCCGCGGTGCAGGCCATGGCTGCTTCCGGACCGAGCAAGGCCGTTCCCGCGCCCAGCGCGTATCCCGCTGCCGACCAGAACGGGTGCAGCGCGGTCGGGCGAACGCCGCGCTTGGCAAGCAATTCATCAAAGCGCGCGCGGTGGCCCTCTTCCTGTTCGGCCATGTGGCGGATTTCCGCAGAATGCGGGCCGCGATCGCCCATCACGGCGAGCTGACCTTCGTAAATGCGCGTCGCGCCGAATTCGCCGGCCTGGTCGACCCGGATCATCCGGTGGAGTTCACCGCGTTTCATAGTCGTTTCTCGCTTCCTGTACCCATAACGCTCAAGCCGAGCACAGCGATCCCGCCGAGGGTCGAAATAAGAAAATTCCACCCGGCCAGCGAAATCCCGAAAAGGCTCCACGGCGCGACATCGCAACGGATCAGCGGCGCTGCGGAAGGGTTCATCACATCGACCGGCCCGCTGAGAGTTGCGCAACTGGTGATACCTTCCCACCAGCCATATTCGACCCCGGCGTGAAAGCCACCGATCAGGCCCGATGTCAGGATCGCAAGACCTGCCAGTGCGATCCAGACACGCGGAGGTTTCAGGAAATAGGCGAAAAGCCCTGCGCCTAGGGCGGCGAAGTGGGGGTAACGCTGCCACCAGCACATCTCGCACGGGAACAGTCCGAACACATATTCGGAGACATATGCTCCGCCCAGCAATCCCGCAGGGATCGCCACGGCGAGCAGCCTTGCCTGCTTCACATCCATCATGCGCCGCTATCTAGGGCGGTTACTTGCGCAGCGCCACAGAACTCTTCGTCGTGCGGCGCAACGTTTCGAGCGCATAGTGTAGCTGGAAATCCTCGATCCCCTGCTCCTCGAGCTGTTCGGACGTCAGTTTGAAGCGCGGATCGTCGATCTCGTCGGATTCCAGCTCCTCATCCTTGATGCCGAGTTCGTTGATGAGGTGCCCGCGAAGGTCGCTTTCGCGCGTCTGATACTTCGCCCGCAGCGCAAGGTCAGGATCGGACAGCTGAGGCACCGTGATGTCAGGCTTGATACCGCCTTCCTGCACGGACGCGCCTTTCGGCGTATAATAGCGTGCAGTTGTCAGCTTGAGCGCAGCATCGCGGCCGAGCGGCAGCAGCGACTGGACGCTGCCCTTGCCAAAGCTGCGCTCACCCATGACCAGCGCGCGGCGGTGATCCTGCAGCGCGCCTGCGACGATCTCGGAAGCCGAGGCCGAGCCCGCATCGATCAACACGATCAGCGGCAGACCGTCGGCCATATCGCCGCGGAACACCGTCTCCGCATCGTAAAGCAGGGTTTCGCCGCGAGCACGGCCGCGCTGCGACACGATCCGGCCCTCGTCGAGGAACAGGTCGGACAGGGCCACCGCCTCATCGAGCGAACCGCCAGGATTGGAACGAAGATCGAGCACGAGGCCGCTCACACGTCCCGTCGCCTCTTCCTGGATTTTGGTCCACGCATTGAACACGTCCGCACCGACATCGGCGGAAAACTCATTGACTGTGATGACGCCCACATTCCCGGCGGCGAGCTCATGCGTTACCGGCTCGAGCTCGATTACGCCGCGGGTCACGTCGACTTCGAAGGGCTCATCGCGCCCGGGGCGGAAAATCGTCAGCTGGATCGACGTCCCGGCCTTGCCGCGCATCTGCGCAACCGCATCGTCGAGATCGCCGCCATAGATCAGCTTGCCATCGAGATGAGTGATGAAATCCCCCGCCTTGATACCCTGTTTGTCAGCCGGGCTGCCTTTGAACGGAGAGATCACCTTGACCGCGCCGTCTTCCATCAGAACGGACAGGCCGAGGCCCGAATAATTGCCGTCGATCATGGTTTCGAGACGTTGGAGATCGCTCCCGTCGAGATAGCCCGAATGCGGATCGAGCGCGCCCAGCATTCCGTCGATCATCCCGCGAATCAGCACCTCGTCCTCAACCGGTTCGACATAGCTCGCCTGGATACGCTGATAGACCGCGAATACTTTGGAGAATTCGGGTCCGGCGCGGCCATCGACCTGGGCCATCGTGGCGGTGGTGGCGGGGATGAGAGCGACCGCGGTGACGAGTGCGGCGCTGCGCAGGAATGCAGCAACTTTCATGGGCAATTCGGCTCCTTCAAGAACACATTTGTATATCAGCGCGCGGCTGAACGCCAGATAACAGTCTGCGAGCGCACAACCCGTCCCGACACGGGTCAATTCGGGTGCCGCACACCAATAGTTACGCGGCCATCGCAGCTCGAGACGCGCGGTGCGGGCGCTATCCGAGGAATTGCAGGGGATTGACCGGTTCGCCTTCCCGCCTGAGCTCGAGCGTGATCGAGGGATCCTGCCTGCTTGCGGAACCCAGCGGGCTGCCTCCGATCACGCTATCTCCGACCTCGACGGTCGTGCGCTCAAGCCCGGTAACGAGGCTTGTCCAGCCACCCGCATGTTCGATGATGACGATGCGCCCATATCCACGATACGGTCCGGCAAAGACGACGCGTCCGCTTGCCGGGGCGACAATCTGCGCGCCCGGAACCGGGCCGAGCGAAAGCCCGGTGCTGCGCAGGCCGCTTTCTCGCAGCGCGCCGAACCCGGCGAGTGTGCGGCCTTGCACAGGCAACTGAAAATCCTGCGGCGGAGCGGTGGCGGTCGTCGGCGATGCCGAGGGAGCGGGATCGGGGGTAGAGCTTGCGATCGCAGCGCGGCCGTTTCCCAGACTGGCAGGGCGCATCACCGGTCCGGGCAATGAAGCGAGTTCGGCGCGCAGGCTGGCGGCATCGTCGATCCGACTCATCAATCCATCGAGATCGCGCGCTTCCTCAGCCAGCGCCAACGCCCTTTCGGCTTGCCGTGAGGCGGTGCCGCGAGCCTGTCGCGAGGCGAGGCGTTGACGCGTTTCGAGCTCGGCCAGTTCTTCCCGGCGGGATTGCAGGGTCTGCTCGTTCTGGCCGAGTGCCTCCAGCGCATCGGCAGCAGATTGTTCGAGCCTTTTGACTTGGTCGAGGTCACCACGAAGCGCCGCAGTCCGAGCGCGGATCTGCGGCACTGCGCTATCGAGAACAGCGCGTACGTATACCAGCTCTTTCAACGAACCCGGTTGCAGCGCCGAGAGCGCGAGCGGGCGGCGCGCGGCGGTCTGCAAGGCGCCCGTCAGGCGCGCCAATGGCTGCTGCCTCTCGGCAAGCCTTGCAGCGATGGCCGCGCGGTCCGTCCGCGCAAGCGAAAACCGGGCGCGGGTCGCAGCGATCTCGGCCTCGGCGCGTTGTATCTGAGCGGCGATGGACGCAGCTTCGCGGGCTGTTTTCTCCGCGGCTTCGCTCGCGGCGTCAGCCTGCCGGGCCAGACGCGCGGAACGGGCCTGCGCGCGCTGGCTTTCGCGCGTCGCCCGCTCGAGCTGGGCCTGCGCTTCGCCAGGGTCCATGATGCCAACATCGCGCTGCGCCGCGCTCATTGGCACGACCGCGACAAGCAGTGCGCCCGTAAGCGCGCCAAGAATGAGGATGCGGTTCGTCACGGCATCACCCTGCCCGATGATAGGGATGTCCTGCAAGAATGCTTGTCGCGCGGTAGAGCTGTTCCATAAGCATGGCGCGGGCGAGCAGGTGCGGCCAGGTCGCGGGTCCGAAGGCGAGCAGCAGGTCAGCCTCGGCACGATCTGCGGCGGTATGGCCATCGGCAGCGCCGAGGACAAAGCGCGCCTCTCGCATCCCGTCATCGCGCCAGCGACCGAGAGCATTGGCGAATTTTTCCGATGAAAGCGCCTTTCCGCGCTCATCCAGCAGCACCGTCTTGAAAGGGGTTTGCGGATCGGGAGTGCGCCCGCCGGTTTCGGGAAGCTCGGTGAGTTTGACCGGCCAGGTCAGGCGCTTCTCATAGCGCGCGACCAGCTCTGCCTCCGGCGATCGGGCAATCTTTCCGCGAGCGATGATATGGAGGAGGATAGAGAGTGACCCCGGCTAATTCAGGTGAGACTGGCATCTGCGAGCTGTCTTTGCTCGTGCACGCCATTCAAGGCGCGAATTCCTCGCTCACGCGGCCTGAAGTCCGCATCGCTGCGGACGCCCGCGCGGGGCTTGCGACGCCTGCGACATTGAGCCATCCCAGAAATCAGGCTTGGTCGCAGAGCCGGCAGGCCCGAGGATCCCGCAGCCCGGATGGGCTGCGAAAAGAAGACTACGCCCTGCCCTGCTGCGCCACGCCGCCTTCGAACGACCACATGCGCTCGAGGTTGTAAAAGCTGCGCACTTCGGGGCGGAACAGGTGCACAACGACGTCGCCTGCGTCGATCAAGACCCAGTCAGCCTGCGGCAGACCTTCGACCCGAACCGGGCCATGGCCTGCATGCTTCACCTTCTCGGCGAGTTTCTGCGCCATCGCCGCGACCTGACGCGTGGAACGACCGCTCGCAATCACCATGTGATCGGCGATAGAGCTCTTGCCCTCGAGTGGGATCGAAACGATGTCCTGCGCCTGATCATCGTCAAGCTGGGTCATCACCAGATCGTGCAGTTCGTGTTCGCTCATGTCAGCAGCCATGGACTGTGCCGCCTGAACGGATTTTGAAGCGCCGGTTGCAGCCGCCGCTGTATGTGCCTGTGTCATAGGCCAGTATAAGTCTCCATATTGTTGAGCAAAAATGGGGATCGGCAGGCCGTTTGGCAAGAATATCGATGAAAGCGCTGTCAGCGCGCCTCATGAACCCTCGCTCGTGCGGATTGTCCGGAAAGTCAGCCGATCGCGAACCGGGACGTCTCGATATTCGGATGCCCAATCCGCATTGGCACGGCGAATGGCCGTGGCCGAACGTGGATCAGGATCGAAACGCAAAAACACCAGCGCCGGTGCGCTCCATTGCCCCTTTTCCCTGAAACTGGAGGCAGGCACCGTATAGCGCCTGAACCAGGCCATGGCGGGGCTCGCCAAGGCATCAGCATTATAGCCGGGCCTGGCGATGACCGCAATCGGCATTGTCCGCGCTATGTCGCGCCAGCGCCGCCACTTGTGGAATTCGGCAAGGTTATCGGACCCCATCAGCCACACGAATTCGCGCTTGGGATAGCGGTTCTGCAGCTTCCTCAGGGTATCCACAGTGTAGCGCGTGCCCAGCGACTGCTCGATTGCCGTGGGCACGATCGGAGCGCGCCGCGCCTGCGCCTGTGCCGATCTCAGCCGAGCAGCAAGAGGGGCCATGCCAGCCTTGGGCTTAAGCGGGTTGCCGGGCGAAACCAGCCACCACGCCTCATCCAGGCCGAGCGCGGCCATTGAAAAGCGCGTGATCCGCCTGTGACCGCCATGCGCGGGGTTGAAACTGCCGCCGAGAAGGCCGGTTCGGATCAGAGTGCTTCTCCGCGCAAGGCCGGTATCACGGCCGCGCCTGGCCGGTGCCACGCACCAGCCATTTATACGTGGTCAGCCCTTCAAGCGCGACGGGGCCGCGCGCATGGAGGCGTCCGGTCGCGATTCCTATTTCCGCGCCAAGGCCAAATTCCCCGCCATCGGCAAACTGCGAAGACGCATTGTGCATCACGATCGCGCTGTCGACGCGGGATAGGAAATGCTCCGCTGCCCCATCGTCCGACGTCACGATGGCATCGGTATGCGCTGAGGAATGGCGCGCGATATGAGCCATGGCGTCATCCAGCCCGCCGACCACAGCGACGGACAGAACGGCGTCGAGATATTCGGTGTCCCAATCGTTAGCGCTGGCGGGGATCACCCTGTCGTCGAGCGCCTGGATGCTCGCATCGCCGCGCAATTCGCAACCTTGGTCGAGCAATGCACCGACAAGTCCCTGCGCATCAGGAAAATTCGCGTCGATCAGCAGGGTCTCCATCGCTCCGCAAATGCCGGTGCGGCGCAATTTTGCGTTGAGAGCGAGCGCTTTCGCCATCCCCGGGTCGGCGGCAGAATGGATATAGGTGTGGCAGATGCCATCGAGGTGGGCGAGTACCGGCACGCGGGCATCGGCCTGCACCCGCTGTACCAGGCTTTTGCCGCCGCGCGGTACGATCATGTCGATCAGCCCGGAAGCGGTGAGCATCGCGCCCACTGCTGCGCGGTCCTGCGTCGGGACCAATTGCACCGCCGTTCCCGGCACGCCGCCTTCCTCCAATCCGGAGACGAAAGCGGACAGGATCGCACGGTTGGAATGCACGGCCTCGCTCCCGCCGCGCAAGAGCGCCGCATTGCCGGAGCGAACGCACAGCGCGGCCGCGTCGGCGGTGACATTGGGGCGGCTCTCATAGATTATGCCGATGGTGCCGATCGGCACGCGTATCCGAGATAACCGAAGCCCATTGGGCCGCAACGATTCGTCGATGATCTCGCCCACCGGGTCGGGCAGATCCGCGACAGCCGCAACACCGGCGGAAACCGCTTTGAGGCGTGCGTCATCGAGCATCAGCCGGTCGAGCATCGCCTTCGAAAGGCCGCGCTCCCGGCCCGCCGCGAGATCGCGTGAATTGGCCTCGAGGATGGCGTTGCGATTATCCAGAAGGTGCCTTGCCGCGAGCCGCAGCGCATTGGCGCGTGCAGCGCTCGGCATGGCCGCGAGGTCGCGCTGCGCCGCCTGCGCTGAAACCGCCATATCGGCGATCAGGTTCTCTGGCGTCAATGCTTCGGTTGCTGATTGTGCAGACATGACGTCATTACTGTGGAGGCTTGATCGGGAGGTCAATCGAAATTGCGTGCTTGCCGAGGCGATGGGCCAAGTTGGCTCCGTCGCGCTCGATTCGTTTCAGGCAGCGCACAAAAATTGCGCGCAAACGTCACCAGAGCGCTTTGGTTCCAGCCTCAAATCCAAGTATTTTCACCGATAAGCACGTTTCATCCCGATTTCGCATCGTTTCGCCGTTGGCGTTAACACTCTGATTCGACCCGGTCCAAATCGGTTGATAGCCACATCCTCGGATCGCAAATACGAAAAGAAATCCGGGGTCGAATTGTCAGATAAACAGTCCACACGGTCGTGGGGGGAACGCCTCCGTGAATGGTTTCCTGATCGAGAGTTCTTCATGCGCTCTCAGGGTCAGGTCCGCTTCATCAAGATATCGTCGCGAGTGCAGATGGCATCTGCTGGCGGTGTAGCCGCTTTTGCGCTGATCTGGGGCGCATCGATGAGCGTAATGGCCTTCAACCAGTACCGCGCCGAAGCCGACCTTGCCTCTTTCCAAGATGAAAAGGCGCGCGTTGCCACGGCGCAGGAACGGCTCGATGTCTATGGCAACGATCTGAACCGGGTGGTCGACGAGCTCACCATCAAGCAAAGTTTTCTCGAAGAAATGGCGCAAATGCTGCCGGATGACATTCGTGAAACCAACACCAATGTGACCGATTCGTCGGCAGAGACTGCCGAAACAGTCGAGAAAGTCGGCGCGATGATCCCGCAAGCTCTGGGCCTCGCGAAGATCGAAGCGCGCCAGATCGCGCTGGTCGAGCGCCTCACCCGCTTCGCCGATGCCCGCGCCAAGCGCGCCGAGGCCGCGATGCGCAAGCTTGATCTCGATCCTGCCGCGCTCGCTCGCAATGTCGAACGGCAGAGCGGCGTCGGTGGTCCGCTGGAAGTGCTCGCGACGTCGGCTGACGGTTCGGTCGATCCACGCTTCGAACGCCTCGGTCTCAGCCTTGCGCGGATGAACGCGCTGGAACGCGCGCTCGAGGGCATTCCTCAGGTCGTGCCGGCCAGCATTGAGAAAATAACGTCCAGTTTCGGTTTCCGCCGCGATCCCTTTACGCGCCGAGGAGCGATGCATCAGGGGATCGATTTCAAGGGCGCGCGCGGTTCGCCTATCTTTGCGGCTGCCAAAGGAACCGTCACTTTCGTCGGCCGGAAAGGCGGTTTCGGCAAAACCGTCGAGATTCGCCACGAAAATGGCATGATGACGCGTTATGCACACATGTCCCGCTTCGATGTGGAAGCCGGGCAGGAAGTGGATGCAGGCGAAACCATCGGCGGCCTGGGTAGCACCGGCCGATCGACCGGACCTCACCTGCATTTCGAAGTCCGCATCAACAACCGCGCGGTGAACCCGCGCCCATTCCTGGAGACCGCCCCCGATGTTCTCAAAGAAGTCCGCGGATCCGGTTCCGTCCGATCCACAGCCCCCTCAACGCCCAGCGAGTAAACCTATGGCTTCCGGTAACAATTCGACTTTTTCCGTAATCGGCTCCGACATCAAGATCGAAGGCAATATCAGCGCCTCTGCTGACCTGCATGTCGATGGATCGATCGAAGGCGACATCAAATGCACCTCGCTCGTCCAGGGGGAAAGCAGCGAAGTAAGCGGCGGGATCACTGCCGAATCCGCTCGTCTCGCAGGCCATGTCAGCGGGTCGATCACGGCCAAAGAGCTCGTGATCCTCAAAAGCGCCCGGATTGAAGGCGATGTGCACTACGATGCACTGACCATCGAGCAAGGCGCTCAGGTCGATGGACGCTTTGCTCCGAATGCACGCCGCAGCGCCGCAGGCACCGGTGGTTCGGCTCAGGCCCCGCGCCAAAGCGTCAAGCCTGCGAAAGAGGGCGACGCCGATCAGGCCCAGCTGAAAATCGCGACCTGATCCAGCCAATCTGGAAACAACCGAAAACGCCGCGGCCTCACAAGGGAACGCGGCGTTTTTGTTTGGCTCGTACCGTGCGCTGCCTCAGAGAACTTCGGCGCGAAGAGCCTTGCGATCGAGCTTGCCGATGATCGTCTTGGGAAGTTCATCGCGGATCACCACCTTGTCCACGCGCTCATGCTTGCCGACTTTGTCGTTGAGCCACCCCTTGAGCGCATCGGCGCCCATGTCGGTATCCGGCTCCAGCGTGATGTAAACGCGCGGAACTTCACCGAGATAATCGTCGGGCACGCCGATGACGAGCGCCTCCTTCACAGCTTCGTGCTCGAGGATCACGTCTTCCACGACGCTCGGGAAGACCTTGAAACCGCCGACCGAGATCATGTCCTTGATCCGGTCCACGATTTCCAGAAAGCCGTCCGGGTCAACCACCGCGACGTCGCCGGTGCGCAGATATTGCTTGTTGCCGCGCGTCACGAAAACCTCGGCCTGCGTTTCCGGGCGATTCCAGTAACCGCGCATCACCTGCGGGCCATGGATCGCGAGTTCGCCAGGTTCACCTTCGGGCGCGAGCTTGGTCGGATCTTCCTTGTCGAGCAGCACGATCTCCGTGCGCGCAACCAATTGGCCGATCGTCCCTTTCTTGCGGGTGCCTTCGTACGGATTGACCGAAACCACGCCTGAACTTTCGGTGAGGCCATATCCCTCGACCACGCGAACGCCGGTCACTTCTTCGAATTTGGCATGAACAGGCGCAGGCATGGGCGCGCCGCCCGAAATGCACACCTTCAGCGACGACATGTCTGTCCTGGCGAGGTCGGGATGATCGAGCAACGCCTGAAACATCGTGGGCACACCGGGAAAGCCGGTGGTCTTGTACTTCTGGATGGTCTTCAGCACCTGCTTCGCCTCAAACCGCGGGACCATCGCGATAGCGCCCCCGCTTGCGACGGCATGATTGAGCAAAGCGGTGTTGGCGAACACGTGGAAGAATGGCAGCGCGCCCATGAAGACTTCTTCGCGCGGATTGTCGGCCGGGTTGAGAGCCGCGACCTGCTGCGCGTTCATCACCAGCTGGCTATGGCCGAGCATCGCGCCCTTGGGCCGCCCGGTCGTGCCACCGGTATATTGCAGCAGGGCGAGGTCTTCCTCGGGATTGATTGCGGTAACGGGCGGTGTCTTGTCCGGCGCGCATTCCTTCCACGCGCGGATACGATCCGAATAGGCGACATTGGCGATCTGGCTGCGCTTCAGCAACTTGAGCGCCGTCCCCTTGATCCACGGCAGCATGTCGGAAAGTCGCCCGACGATCAGCGTTTCCAGCTCAGAGCTTTCGAGCACTTTCGATGCGGTGTCGTACAGCTCTGGCACGTCCAGCGTCACGAGCGCGCGGGTACCGCTGTCGCCGACTTGCCAGGCCAGTTCATCGATCGAATAGAGCGGCGAGAAATTGACGACGATCGCACCCGCCATCATCGCGCCGTAATAGGCAGAGGCGTAGATGGGAACATTGGGCAGGAACAGGCCGACCCGGTCGCCTTTACCGATCCCCATCTCGGCAAGACCCGCCGCAAACCGCTTCGCTTCGGCAAGCATTTCGCCATACGAATACGTGCGCCCGAGGAAGTGCAGAAACGGGGCTGACGGATCGTGAGCCGCCGTGCGTTCAAGCATTTGCGGCAAGCTCATCAGCTCGAATTCAGAATCCCACGGCCTTGGGTGATGGTACGAAGCATTATTGACATACATGTCAGCAGGCATGGCGGATCACGCTTTGCCGTACAAGCAAAACTGCGCGTCCCATCGCCAAATCGAAAGGGAAATCGCAAAGCCCGAGCGGATGACCAAAAACAGGTGCATCCGCAGGGGTGATATTGCGATTATTCCTTGTTTGCGTCGTCGTCCTCGGGGGCAGTCTCGGCCGCCGCGTCTTGCCCGGTGCCTGCGCCGTCATCGATCTCGCTGGGTGCAGGGGTCGACGCAGCAAACGCCTCATTCGGTTCGACAGCAACACCGTTTTCTTCAGCTTCGCGTTTCGCAGCGAGCCACGCTTCGGCCTCGGCTTCCTGTGCAGCCCGCGCAGCAGCCTTGACGTTTTCCTCGCGCTCGGCCTGCAATTCCTCGATCAGCTTATCCTTGTCAGAGCGCTGATCCGCACCTTCAACCGGCTCAGGCACCTCTTCAGTGATACCCGCGCGTTTCGCCGCCTTGGCGACGACCGCGTCGAGCTCACGCTGGGAGCAAAGCCCCAGGGTAACCGGATCTTTCGGCTGGATGTTCTGGATGTTCCAGTGCGTGCGTTCGCGAATGGCGCCGATCGTGTTGCGGGTCGTGCCGATCAGTTTCGATATCTGCGCGTCCGAAACCTCCGGGTGGTTACGCAGAACCCAGGCGATGCCGTCCGGCTTGTCCTGACGTTTGGAAACCGGCGTATAGCGCGGACCTTTGGTCCGGGTCACTTCAACCGGAGCCTTGTGCATCTTGAGCGTGTAGTTCTCGTCCGCCTGACCCTTCTCGATTTCCTCGAGCGTCAGTTCACCGGCGTGGACCGGATCGCGTCCGGTGTATTTGCTGCCCGCCAGATCGTCCGCCATCGCCTGCACTTCGAGCAGATGGAGTCCACAGAACTCCGCAATCTGTTCGAACGACAGGCCTGTATGGTCGACCAGCCAGGTGGCGGTCGCGTGCGGCATGAGCGGAGTGGGCTGGGTTTTGGCCTGAGCCATAGAAATCTCCGTAAAAAATAGAAGGGCCGCCCCTTTCGGAGCGGCCGTTGCACCATTGCAGATAGGCGAAAGGCTGCCTTACGGCAAGCCAATTGGCAGTATCCGCGCAATCAGCGGCCTGCGCGCAGCGATGATCTGACAATCACATCGCCGGTTCGGAGACCAGCAGGCGGCACTCTTCGTGGCGCAATGCGACCAGAGCGCTCAGGAATTGCCGGGTCGCCGCGTCCCATGTGAAGCCCGCGCCGAAAGCGGCGCAGGCAGCCCTGTCACGTGTCAGCGCTATCTCAATCGCACCGTTCAGATCCTCTGACATCGCCCCGACCGACCAGTCGAGGATATCTGCCGGCCCGGGCACTGGGAAAGCGGCAACTGGCGTCCCGCAAGCCAGAGCTTCTATCATGACGAGGCCGAAAGTATCGGTACGGCTCGGAAACACGAAGACATCCGCACCCGCGTAGCATCCGGCCAGGTCGGTGCCGGTGCGCTTGCCGAGAAAGACGGCGTCCTGAAATCTCGTTTCGAGATCGCGCCGGCAGGGGCCATCTCCAACGACAACCTTACTACCGGGATGACTGGAAGCCAAAAACGCCTCGATGTTCTTCTCGACGGCGACGCGTCCGGCATACAGCTGGATCGGCCTGTCAAGGCGGGCGTATTCAGGCGGCGGAGGCGCGCCGGGATAGAAACTCGCCAGATCGACCCCTCGTCCCCAATGGCTGAGATGGGTCAGGCCCTGCTGCCGCAATTGATCGCGGATGCTCTCGGTGGCGACCATGATGCGCTGGGCGGGGCGATGGAACCAACGGATATAGGGCCAGAAAGCCTTCGCCGGCAGCCCGATACGCCGCGCGAAGTATTCGGGGAATTGCGTGTGGTAGGCGGTGGTAAAAGGCACTCCGCGCGCCAGGCAATATCGGCGCGCAGCAAAACCTAGCGGGCCTTCGGTGGCGATGTGCACCGCATCGGGTGCGATCTTGCGCAATTGCCGACCGACAGCGCCCGGCCACGTGAGCGCCAACCGAATCTCGGGGTAAGTCGGCGCGGGAAAGGACCGGTATTGCTGCGGCGAGATCACGGTCACATCGTGACCCCATTGACGCAGCACTTCGCTTGTGACCGCGAGTGTGCGAACCACCCCGTTGACTTGCGGGTGCCAGGCGTCCGTGACGATCGCGACCGATTGCGGGGCCGGCGATGCGTGCCGCATCACGCAGCCTCCCGCGTAGTCTCGGGTGCGCCGGCGCGATCCAATTCTTCGCACCGTTCGCGCTCCCGTATCACGTCCGGCCAGTTCAGAATTTCCATGCGGCCATCGTTATGTTCGACCAGTGCGTTGCACCCCTCCACCCAGTCGCCGTCATTCCAGTATTCTACCGCTCGTCCCGCGTGGTCGAAGCTGCGCATTTCTGCGGTGTGGATGTGCCCGCAAACGACCCCGTCAACGCCGCGATCACCAGCGGCCTTCGCCACGATCTCCTCGTAGCGCGAGATAAAATTGGCGGCGTTCTTGACCTTGTGCTTGGCAGCCTTCGACAGCGACCAGTACGGTTTCCCGGCAAGCTTACGCGTGACATTCACGACGTAATTGAGCTTCATCACGGCATGATATGCCCAGTCCCCGACGAAAGCGAGCCAGCGGTGCGACAGCATGACGGCATCGAATTCATCGCCGTGCAGAACCATCAACCTACGGCCATCGGCTGTATCATGAAAAGCGGCGCGGCGAATTTCGACCCCGCCGAAATTGAGCCCGGTGAATTGCCGAAACATCTCGTCATGATTGCCGGGGATGTAGACGATCCGGGTGCCACGCTTCGCCCGTTTCATAATCCGCCAGACGATGTCGTTGTGGGAAGATGGCCAGTAGAACTTCTTTTTCAATCGCCAGCCATCGATGATGTCGCCGACGAGATACATCGTCTCGCTATCGGTGCGATCGAGAAAATCGATGAGCATCTCGGCATTGCAACCCTTGGTCCCCAGATGGACGTCGCTGATCCAGATCGTGCGGTAGCGCGCACGGATTTGATGTGACGGCTCAGGAACACTTGGTTCTGAAATCGGCAAGCTG
The DNA here is from genome assembly GCF_019204025.1 of Erythrobacter ani. Taxonomy (GTDB): domain Bacteria; phylum Pseudomonadota; class Alphaproteobacteria; order Sphingomonadales; family Sphingomonadaceae; genus Erythrobacter; species Erythrobacter ani. The sequence goes on along the minus strand of NZ_JAGSPB010000001.1, from coordinate 1,144,741 downwards.
GAAAGCATGAAGTCGGTCACGGGACGTCCCCTCTCGGCATCGCATCTGCCGATCCTTTCTGGCAGCCGAATGTGACACCCGATTCACAGGGCGGTGACGGTTTTGTGTAAATGCGAAAGACGTAAGACGGCCTGGGGCCGCTCAGGTCATCGGGGTGAACCCGTCCAGCGTCGGAACCCGGTCGATCCAGCGGCCGATCGCCGGGAAGCGCGACAGGTCGAACCCGCCCTCGTCGGCGACATGCGTGTAAGCGAACAGCGCCACATCGGCGAGTGACGCAGTGGACCCGGCCATCCAGTCGCGGTCTTTCAGGTGATCCTCCATCGCCGCGAGCGCGTCTTCGCCCGCGATCCGTTTCGTCATCATCTGCTCGCGCTGCTGGTCGGAGAGATTCTCGCTGCCGACGAACCTGCACCAGAATCGCAAAGTCGCGATGTTGGGTTCGTGGCTGTACTGTTCGAAAAACATCCACCGCAGCATCTGCGCGCGTTCGAACCGGTCTTCCGGGACGAGCCGCGTGCCTTCGGCAAGGTACCAGCAGGCCGCGTTGCTTTCCGGCAGGTAACGCGATCCGATCTGCAACACGGGGATGCGACCCTGCGCGTTGACATTGCTCTTGAACGCGTCAGTGCGCGTTTCTCCTTTGAGGATGTCGTATTGCCGCGTTTCCAGCGGGATCGAAAGCAGCGCGGCCGTCAGCTTGATCTTGTAGCAATTGCCGCTCCGGGGGTCTTCGTGAAGAGTCAGTGTTTCAGCCATGGTCCACCTCCAGTACGATCTTACCAATATGTTCGCCTGCTTCCATCCTGGCATGCGCTGCCGCTGCTTCGGCTAGCGGGAGGGTCTTATCCATCACCGGCGCGAGCTCGCCGCTTGTAAACAGCGGCCAGGCGTTTGCGGCGATCTCATCCGCCAGTGCCGCCTTGAACGCATCTGAGCGCGGGCGCAGGGTCGATCCGGTCAGTGTGAGGCGCCGCATCATCACCATCGGCATGAACAGCTCCGCCTTCGCCCCGCCAAGCACGGCGATCGTCACATGGCGACCATCTTCGGCAAGGCACTGCAGATTGCGCGGAACGTAATCGCCCGAGACCATATCGAGCACGACGTCCACGCCCTTACCCCCGGTATACTCTTTCACCGCCTCGACGAAATCGGCTTCCTTGTAGTTGATCGCAAGGTCCGCGCCCACTTGGCGCGCGGCTTCGCATTTCGCTTCGTCTCCGCAGGTAACGATCACCTCGATATCGAATGCCTTGGCGAGCATGATCGCCATCGTCCCGATGCCCGATGTCCCGCCATGCACCAGCAAGCGTTCGCCATCACGCGCCAATCCGCGCTCGAACACGTTGTGCCAGACGGTAAACAGCGTTTCGGGAAGCGCGGCTGCGGCTTTGAGATTCATGTCGGCGGGCACGGGCAGGCAATGCTGCCACGGCGCGGTGCAATATTGGGCGTATCCCCCGCCCGGCGTAAGCGCAGCGATCATCTGCCCGATCATTTCCGATGGAACTTCGCGGCCCACGGCGACGATCTCGCCAGCAACCTCCAGCCCAAGGATCTGCGACGCACCGGGCGGTGCCGGATAATGCCCGGCACGCTGGATACAATCGGGCCGGTTTACGCCCGCATAGGCAACCTTGATTAGCACATCGCCGGGCCCGATATCAGGCATGCTGGCCTGTTCCAGGCCGAGCACGTCCGGACCGCCCGGCGACGCGAACCCGATCGCGTCCATCCTTTCGGGAAGATCTGCCGCCCGTTTCAAAACCATCGATTTGCCCCGTTTACCCCAATTTCCAGCGATCTTGCGCCGCAATTACCTGCCTCGCGCATTGACAGCAAGCCGATTGGCTTGCGATGTTCGTGGCAATGGATGACGGAGACCTTCCGCGCCCGAAAGGCGACGCCGCTGGCAAGCTCAGCTCGGAAGACCTTGCGCCTTATTCGCAGGATGAACTGGATGAGCGGGTAACCTTGCTCGAAGCGGAAATTGTCCGGGTGAAAGCCCACCGCGACAAAGCCTCCGCCCACCGCGCCGCCGCAGACGCGCTGTTCAGCAGTAAATCCGAATGACGCGCGGCGGTGTAACTTCATCACGGATTCGCAATTTTCGCGGCCAAACCCATATTGTGATAAAATCGCTTTTTACCTTCTCGATTAGCAATCCCTCTTCCTTCCTCTGCTAGAGATTTCTTGATGCCCAGTTTTGCCCAAAACCTTGAACGCACCCTCCACAACGCGCTCGGCAATGCGTCCGAACGGCGTCACGAATATGCGACGCTCGAACATCTGCTGCTCGCCCTGATCGACGATGAGGACGCGGCGCAGGTGATGGCGGCATGCGGCGTGGACTTGGCGGAACTGGGCGAGGTCGTGAAGCAATATCTCGATCAGGAATACCAGTCGCTCAAGACGGAGGACGACGCCGATCCGCAGCCAACCGCCGGGTTCCAGCGGGTGATCCAGCGTGCGATCCTGCACGTCCAGTCATCGGGCAAGGACACGGTGACCGGCGCGAATGTCCTGGTCGCCCTGTTCTCCGAAAGGGACAGCTACGCCGTGTATTTCCTGCAACAGCAGGACATGAGCCGGCTGGATGCGGTGAGCTACATCAGCCACGGCATCGGCAAAGGCGGCCGTCAGATCGAATCCAAGCAACCGACCGGCAGTGAAGAAACGCCGGGTGATGCCGAAGAGACCAAGAAAGATGGCGGCTCCAAAAAGGAAACCGCACTCGACCAGTTTACCGTCAACCTCAACAAGAAAGCCGAGGACGGCAAGGTCGACCCGCTGATCGGTCGCGGTCCCGAAGTCGACAGGACAGTGCAGATCCTGTGCCGCCGCTCAAAGAACAACCCGCTTTATGTCGGCGACCCCGGGGTTGGTAAAACCGCCATTGCCGAAGGTCTTGCACGCAAGATCGTAGAGGGTGACGTTCCCGAAGTGCTGGAGCCTGCGGTCATTTATTCGCTCGACATGGGCGCGCTGCTGGCCGGCACGCGTTATCGCGGCGATTTCGAAGAACGGTTGAAGCAGGTGGTCTCGGAGCTTGAAGGGATGCCGGATGCGATCCTTTTCATCGACGAGATTCACACCGTTATCGGTGCGGGTGCGACCAGCGGCGGGGCGATGGACGCCTCGAACCTGCTGAAGCCCGCGCTGTCGGGCGGCACGATCCGCTGCATCGGTTCGACCACCTATAAGGAATTCCGCAACCACTTCGAAAAAGACCGCGCGCTGCTGCGCCGGTTCCAGAAGATCGACGTGAACGAGCCGACGATCGAGGACACGGTGAAGATCCTGAAAGGTCTGCGCAGCGCTTTCGAAGAACATCACAACGTCAAATACACGCCCGATGCGCTCAAAACCGCGGTCGAGCTGTCCGCGCGCTATATCAATGACCGCAAATTGCCGGACAAGGCGATCGACGTGATTGACGAGGTCGGTGCTATGCAGATGCTGGTACCGCCGAGCCGCCGCAAGAAGAAGATCACCGCAAGGGAAATCGAACAGGTCATCGCCACCATGGCGCGGATCCCGCCGAAATCGGTATCGAAAGACGACAAGAAAGCGCTCGAAAATCTCGGCCGCGATCTGAAACATGTCGTGTTCGGTCAGGACGAGGCGATCACGCGCCTTTCCACCGCCATGAAGCTCAGCCGCGCAGGTCTTCGCGATCCGGACAAGCCGATCGGCTCTTTCCTGTTCAGCGGCCCGACCGGTGTCGGTAAAACGGAAGTCGCGCGCCAACTCGCCTCGATCATGGGGATCGAGCTCAAGCGCTTCGACATGTCGGAATACATGGAACGCCACAGCGTCTCGCGCCTGATTGGTGCGCCTCCGGGCTATGTCGGTTACGATCAGGGCGGCCTGCTGACCGATGCAGTCGACCAGAATCCGCATTGCGTGCTGCTGCTCGACGAGATCGAGAAGGCGCACCCGGACCTGTTCAACATCCTGCTGCAGGTGATGGATAACGGCCGCCTGACCGACCACCACGGCAAGACGGTCGATTTCCGCAATGTCGTGCTGATCATGACGACCAATGCGGGCGCATCCGACATGGCGCGCAGCGGCATCGGCTTTGGCGACGTGTCCAAGGAGGACGCCGGGACCGAAGCGGTGAACAAGATGTTCACCCCCGAATTCCGCAACCGTCTCGATGCGATCGTGCCCTTCGCCTATCTCGGCAAGAGCACCGTCGCCCGCGTGGTCGACAAGTTCATCCTCGAGCTCGAACTCCAGCTCGCCGAACAGAACGTCCACATCCAGTTCGACAGCGACGCGCGTACGTGGCTGGCGGACAAGGGTTATGACAAGCTCTACGGCGCGCGCCCGATGGGCCGCTTGATCCAGGACAAGATCAAGCAGCCGCTGGCCGAGGAGCTGCTATTCGGAAAACTTGCCGATGGCGGGGAGGTGCATGTCACGGTGAAAGACGGCAAGCCCAGCTTCGAACTGGCGCCTGCTCCGCCCAAGGCGAAGCCCAAACGCAAGGCACCCGCAAAGAAGAAACCGGCGGCAAAGAAAGCCCCCCCGGCCAAGGATACGGGCGCCAATCCGGAAGCTTCGGACAGTTCCGGCGGCGGTGACAGCGAAAACTGATAGCGCGTCCTAACTGGATTTTTCCGCGCCAATGTGATTGATCGGCCCCCAAAGCAATTTGGGGGCCGATTATGTTTGCACGCACACTTCCCGTCCTTGCGGGGCCAGTCTTTGCAGGACCAGTCCTGGCCGGGGCGCTCGTCCTGTCCAGCCCGCTGGCCGCGGACGAGCGCGAGGGAGCGGACGAACACAGTTCCGCTCCGAGCCCTTACTTCACCGGCGCCGACCTGTTCGGACTATCGACCGCAACAGATCCGCAGATAAGTCCCGACGGATCGCAGGTCGCCTATGTCAGGCGCACCAACGACATAATGACCGATAGTGCCGTCAGCTCGATCTGGCTTGTGGATGTATCTAGCGGCGCGGAAACCCCGCTCGTAACCGGCGAAGGCGCGCATTTCAGCCCACGCTGGTCGCCAGATGGATCGCGCCTTGCCTATGTGTCGACCGAAAGCGGCGGCGGACCTGAGCTGCATGTTCGCTGGATGGACAGCGGGGCCAGCGCCAATATCACCGCCCTGCCAGAATCCCCCGGCGGCATCAGCTGGTCGCCCGACGGCTCGCGCATCGCCTACACTGCACGAGTGCCGGGAAAGCCGGTCAGCCTCGGCAGCGCGCCCGCCAAACCCGAAGGCGCGGAATGGAAAGCGCCGCCCTCCATCACCGATGCGGTGACATACCGTTTCGACGGCGCCGGATATCTGAAACCCGGTTTCACCCAGATATTCCTCGTATCCGCAACCGGCGGCGCGCCACGCCAACTGACCTTCGGTGACCGTGATCATTCGGGCACACTCGAATGGACGCCCGACGGAGAAACAATACTCATAAGCGGAAATCGCGACGAGAACTGGGAACTCGCCGGTCTCGATACGGAAATCTATGCAATCGACCTGGCGTCAGGCGACATCACCGAAATGACCACCCGCGAAGGTCCTGATTTCGCGCCGCAGGTCAGCCCCGATGGACGCCGGATCGCCTATCTCGGGTTCGATGACCGGGGCAAGGACGCCCATCAGGCCGAACTGTATCTGATGGACGCCGATGGTTCGAACAAGAGCCGCATTGCCGCCGGTTTCGACCGTTCGTTCGACAGCCTCGAATGGACCGAGGCCGGCTTGTTCGCAGGCTACGAGGATGAAGGCCTCTATCGCGTCGCGAAGATATCGGATGCGGGAAATGTCAGCCCGCTCGATGCGCGAATCGCCAGCCCCGGATACACCCGCCCCTATGTTGGCGGGCAATGGTCGGTTTCGGACCGCGGCACGCTCGCCTTTACTTCGGGCAGTCCGGTGCGGCCCACCGATATCTCGGTTCTAGGACGGGGCAACGCGCGCAAGCTTACCGCGCTCAACGACCTCAAGCTGTCGGGCAAACGGCTCGGCGAAACGCGCGAGATTTCGGTGACGATGCCCGATGGGACGGAGATTCCCAGCTGGATCGTCCTGCCGCCCGATTACGTCGAAGGGACGCGCGTTCCGATGGTGCTGGAAATCCACGGCGGCCCGCATGCCTCCTACGGTCCGCATTTCTCCAGCGATTATCAGCTGTACGCGAATGCCGGTTATGCCACGCTGTTCACCAACCCGACCGGTTCGACCGGATATGGGGCCGATTTCCTGAGCAGGATCGACGGCACCTATCCCGCTCCCAACGATGACGAATTGATGGCTGCGGTCGATGCTGCGGTCGCGCAAGGCTTTGCCGATCCGGATAATCTCTTCATCACCGGCGGCTCCGGCGGAGGTATCCTTACCGCGTGGATGGTGGGCAAGACCGACAGGTTCGCCGCAGCGGCATCGAACAAACCGGTGATCAACTGGACCACGATGGCGCTGATGGCCGATGCCTATCCGTTCTTCGCGCGGTACTGGATGAAATCGAACCCGTGGGAAAATCCGGAAGGATATTGGGCCCGCTCACCGTTGGCCGCTGCGGCCAATATCAAGACGCCCACCCTCGTGCTGGTCGCAGCCGAAGATTACCGGACGCCGCGCAGCGAGGCCGAACAATTGTACGGCGCGCTCAAGTTGCTGGGCGTAGACACCGCGCTGCTCGTGACGCCGGGTGGCAGCCACGGCGATACCACGATGTCCCCAAGCCAGCTGGCCGCGAAAACCGATGCGGTCATCAAATGGTTCGACAAATATCGGACCGACAAACAGGGCGAATAGCGGAACGGCCGCGCTCACAGGGTGTTAACCTCCTGTGAGCGCCCCGTTTTCCTGGATCCGTCCCGAACCTTGGGGCGTGCATATCGTGCCTGCCGATTGCTGGGTCGATCCCGGCAAGGCCGTGGACCGCGCGCTGGTCACCCACGGACATGCAGATCACGCACGCGGCGGGCACGGAGAGACATACGCCACGCCTGAAACGCTGGCGATCATGGCCTTGCGTTATCGGACGGGCTTGGCCGATGAAAGCGGTGAAATTCCGACCAAGGCGATCCCGGTCGAACATGGTGAGACGATCCGCCTGCCGGGCGATGTCGATGCGACCTACATCCCGGCGGGTCATGTGCTCGGCAGCGCACAAATCCTGCTGGAGCATGCGGGCGAGCGCGTGGTCATCACCGGTGATTACAAGCGGCGGCCCGACCCGACCTGCGCTCCGTTTCGGGTCACTCCCTGCGATATCTTCATCACCGAGGCGACGTTTGGCCTGCCGGTCTTCACCCATCCGCCGATCGAAGACGAGATCGCCAAGCTCACAAAGGCGCTGACCGACAATCCCGACAAAAGCGTGCTGGTGGGCGCTTATGCGCTGGGCAAGGCGCAGCGCGTAATCGCGGAACTCCGCGCGGCAGGGCATCACGATCCGATCTATCTGCACGGTGCGATGGAAAAGATGTGCCGCCTGTATGAAGAGCACGGAGTGCAGCTCGGCGAATTGCGGCTCGTATCCGATCATACCAAAGACGAGATGCGCGGAAGCATCATCGTCGCGCCGCCTTCTGCACTCAATGACAGGTGGTCACGCCGCCTGCCGGAACCAATTACCGCGATGGCGAGCGGGTGGATGCTGGTGCGCGGCCGCGCACGTCAGCGCGGGGTCGAATTGCCGCTGGTCATCTCGGACCATGCCGACTGGAACGAGCTTACCCGGACCATCGACGAGGTCGACCCGCAAGAGGTGTGGATCACCCACGGCCGCGAAGAGGCGCTGCTGCGCTGGTGCGAACTTGGCCAGCGAAAGGCGCGCGCGCTGGCGCTCGTCGGGCGCGAGGACGAGGACGACTGATGGAGGAGTTTGCCGCTCTTCTCGACACCCTGGTCTATACCACCAGCCGCAACCGCAAGCTGGCGCTGATCGCTGATTATCTGCGCGAGACCCCCGATCCCGATCGCGGCTGGGCACTGGCCGCGCTGACAGGCGAGCTCGATTTCCCAGCCGTCAAGAGCTCGACCATCCGCAATTTGATGAAAGATCGGGTCGATCCGGTGCTCTGGACGCTCAGCCGCGATTTCGTGGGAGACACGGCTGAGACCGCAAGCCTGCTTTGGCCGGAACCGGAAAGGCGCGAGGGGAACGTGCCGAGCGTTTCGCAAGTGGTGGAGATGCTCGGAGCGCTCAACCGCAACACCGCGCCAAAGGAACTGCCCGCACTGCTCGACCGTCTTGATGCCAATGGCCGGTTCGCGCTCATCAAGCTCGCGACGGGCGGCATGCGCATCGGCATTTCCGCGCGGCTGGCGAAGACGGCGTTCGCGCAGGCATTCGATGTATCGGTCGATGAGGTCGAGGAATATTGGCACGCCCTGCAAGCGCCCTACCCCGAACTGTTCGCATGGGGAGCTGACGGCGGCGATCCGCCCGACGTATCCAACCGGCCGCGGTTCCGCCCGTTCATGCTGGCCCACCCGCTCGAAGATACCGAGGTTGATGTCGCTGATTACGCCGCAGAATGGAAATGGGATGGCATTCGCATCCAGCTCGTTCGGGTGGGCGGCGAATCCCGGCTGTATTCACGCTCGGGCGACGACATTTCTGCGACGTTTCCCGAATTGCTCGATGTTCTGCCGATGGACGCGGTGGTGGATGGCGAACTGCTGGTTCGCGGTGCGCAACAGGGCGGCCCGGAAAACGAAAAGACCCAAGGTGGAGCGGCAAGTTTCAACGCTTTGCAGCAGCGCTTGGGTCGCAAAACAGTCAGCAAGAAAATGCTCGCCGAGGCTCCGGCTTTCGTGCGCCTCTATGATGTGTTGATCGTAGAGGGAGAGGATCTTCGGGAACAGGCATGGACCACGCGGCGGGCCGCGCTCGAAGCGTTGATGCCGCGCCTGCCGGATACCCATTTCGACCTGTCATCGCTCGTCGACGCCCGGGACTTCGAACATCTCGCCGAAATCCGCGAAGGCGCACGCGACGATGCAATCGAAGGCCTGATGCTAAAGCGCCGCGACAGTCCCTACATTGCCGGGCGCAAGGTCGGCCTGTGGTACAAGTGGAAGCGTGACCCTCTGCTGATCGATGCGGTGTTGATGTATGCACAGCGCGGCAGCGGCAAACGGTCCAGCTTCTATTCCGACTACACTTTCGGTTGCTGGGATGGCGACCCCGATACCGGCGCAGAGCTGCTTCCGGTGGGAAAGGCGTATTCGGGGTTCACCGATGCCGAACTGAAAAAGCTCGACCGGTTGGTGCGACAGACGACGCTTAACCGTTTCGGCCCGGTGCGTGAGGTCGAACGGACGCTGGTGTTCGAGGTCGCGTTCGACAGCGTCCACACGTCGAAGCGGCACAAATCGGGCCTCGCCATGCGCTTTCCCCGTATCCACCGCATCCGCTGGGACAAGCCGGTGCACGAGGCCGACCGGATCGAAAGTCTCAGGGCGCTGATCCGGGACTGACCTGCGAAAGCCCGTCGCACCTTTTCGCTTGATGGTTGCTTGCATCGTGATACGTTGCAATTCGAAACTAACCCAGCCGGAGAGGCCCACATGACGCTCCACGACCAATCGATTGCCGTTTACCGCTCCCGCATTGACACCATGATCGGCTTGCTGACCAAGGCTGAGGTGCATTCGAAGGGTGATGCCTTGCTGGAGGCGCGGTTGGCGGACGACATGCATCCGTTTGCCAATCAGGCGCGTTTCGTCGCCAATCTCCCCGGAGAGGCTCTGCCCCGGCTGACAAATCGCAGCTTCACGTCGCTCGACGAAAATGCCTCAACCCTGGCCGAAGCGAAAGACGCGCTGTCCAAAACCGCCGCCCTGCTCGACAGCGTCACTCCGGACGAGCTCGTCGCACCCGACGCAAAAATCGTGCTCGACCTGCCTAATGGAATGGAATTCACCATGGCGGCCGAGCAATATGTGCGCGACTGGTCATTGCCGAATTTCTATTTTCACTTGACCACCGCGTACGCGATCCTGCGCAGCGAGGGACTGGATATCGGGAAGATCGACTTCATGCCGCACATGATGCCCTATATGACGAAGGGCCCCAGCTAGGCGTTAGTCAGCGGCGACGGCGTTCTGCGACGGTCAGTCGAGACCGCATTCGAAAACGGCGATCGCGTGCGCTTTTGCATTCTCCGAATAATGCGCAACGCCCATTTTCATCCCGGCGATCGCCGCTTCGGTGAGTTCCCTCATCGGTTTGGCCGGGCGGCCTGCCCAGAGCGTGCGGTCTTCCATCACCTTGCCCTCGGTCAACATGGCGCCCGCTGCCAGCATCGCGTCATGGCCGATCACCGATTTGTTCATCGCAATCGCACCAAGGCCGACAAAGCCGCGATCCAGGATCGTGCAGCCATGCACCATCGCCATATGGCCGACCAGTACGTCATCGCCGATGATCAGCGGCGAGCCTTCTTCGTCGCCCGGTCGCGGCGGGTCGCAATGGAGGACGCTGCCGTCCTGGACATTGGTCCGTTCCCCGATCCGGATTTTGAAAACGTCGGCGCGAACGACGCAATTGTACCAGATCGAACTGCCGGCACCGATCTCGACATCGCCGATAATGGTCGATCCCGGCGCAACGAACGCGGTTTCGTGAATGCGCGGCGTCTTGCCATGGATCGGGATTATATTGACACCTGGGCGATACATTAGCGGTTCTCCCACTGCTCTTTGCGGAGCGAATACTGGATCGTCGGATTGTCCGCTTCGGGCATTCCGGGATCGATGAAGTCAAGCTCCTTGCGCCGTATCATACCGAGCTTTTCCATGAGCTTCCAACTGCCAGTGTTGCTCTCGCAAGTGAGCGCGACCACATGCGGCGCGCCGATCGGCCCGAACGCCCAGTCGATTACCGCGCGCATCGCTTCGTACGCGTAACCGCGCCGCCAGCGATCTTCACGGACGACCCAGCCGATTTCGTGGTCGCCCACATTCGGCGCGAGCGGATTTTCAACCCATTTGATCCCGCAATAGGCGACCATATCGCCGGTCGATTTCTCGTGAGCGAACAGGAAACTGAAGCCGTCTCTCGCAAACATCGCCATACCCTTGGCATGGCGCGCCTCGATCTCATGCCACTCCATCACCCCGCCAAGATGCGCCATGACCGCTGGAGTGTTGAGCACGGTGTCGTGTAACTCAATGTCGTTCTCGCCGATCTTGCGCAGCACCAGCCGCTCCGATTCAAGCACGAGATCAGTCATGACTGGCGGCCCATTCGTCCGAGGTGATCGAGTAGACGATGAGCTTGGGATCATCCACGTCCCAGCTGTAGTCGACGAAATCGAGATCTTCGCGGCGGCGCATTCCGAGCCGCTTCATCAGCCTCCAGCTCGGAGCGTTCCCATTTACGGTGATGGCTATTGCTTCGTCTGCGTCGAACCGCCCGAAAGCGAGATCGAGCGATGCGATGGCCGCCTCCTTTGCATAACCGTGTCCCCAGGCATCTTCGCGCAGACGCCATCCTGCTTCCATCATTCCGATCGGTCCGCCTTGCTGGTTGCAGCGCTTGAGGCCGCAAAAGCCGAGAATCGCGCCATCCGATTTGCGTTCAACCGCCCAGAATGTGTGTCCATGTTCCGCACGGTAGCTTTCGAGCCGGGCGCGCGCGTCGGCCATGCCCTTTTCGTCCAGCACCCCGCCCAGCCAGCGCATGACGGCGGGCGTGTTGGTCCCTTGCCAGAACTCCGCCCAATCCTCTTCGCACCAATCGCGCAGGATCAGCCGCTCCGTTTCGTGGCGAAACTGCGAGCTGGGATCAGACATCAGTTACCCCTTCGCGGGCCAAGGTGAAAACAAACTGATGGCATTGCGGATTGTCTCGGGCGATCGCCGGATGGTCGAAGTCCAGCTCGGGGCGATGTGTGAAGCCGAGCTTGCGCATCAGGTTCTGGCTTGGCGTGTTGTTGGCCGATGTGAAAGAGACCAACCGCTGGCGTTCGGTATTACGCCAGAACCATTCGACGCAAGCCTCGGCCGCTTCGTGTGCATAGCCTTTGCGCCACTCGTCACGCGCCAGACGCCAGCCGATCTCGACCTCCCCCTCAATCGGCAGGCCAGGGCCGCAGACCTGGAGGCCGGTAAAGCCAATGAATGCGCAATCAGCTTTCGTTTCGACCGCGAATAGACCGAAACCGTGCTTATCAAAATGCGCAATGATCCGGTCCGTCAGCGCATAGCTCTGCTCCCGAGTGAGCTCGGACGGGAAGAATTCCATGACTTGCGGGTCGGCGTTCATCGCCGTGAAGGGTGAGCGATCCTCTTCGCGCCATGTGCGAAGAATCAGGCGCTCGGTCTGGAGAAACTTCCTAACCATTGAGGATGCGCGCAGCGACGGGCGCGTGATAGGTCAGCACGCCCGAACAGCCCGCGCGCTTGAAGGCGGTGAGTTTTTCCATCAGCAGCGCGTCGCGGTCGCCTATTCCCGCCGCCTCGGCTGCCTCGATCATCGCGTATTCGCCGCTCACCTGATAGGCGAAGACAGGTATACCGAACGCTTTTTTCACGCGGTAGATGATGTCAAGATAGGCGAGGCCCGGCTTGACCATGACGCTGTCCGCACCCTCGGCAATGTCGAGCTCGACTTCGCGCAGAGCTTCGTCCGAATTGGCCGGGTCCATCTGATAGCTTTTCTTGTCGCCTTTCAGCAGGCCGCCCGATCCCACCGCATCGCGAAACGGTCCATAGAATGCGCTCGCATATTTGGCGGCATAGCTCATGATCTGGACGTTGGGGTGGTTGCCCATTTCGAGCGCCATGCGGATCGCATGGATGCGGCCATCCATCATGTCCGAAGGGGCGATGATGTCAGCGCCCGCCTCGGCCTGGTTGATCGCCTGGTCGACAAGCACCGCGACGGTATCGTCATTGGTGACATAGCCATGCTCGTCGAGCAGCCCGTCCTGGCCGTGGCTGGTGTACGGATCGAGCGCGACGTCCGTCAGCACTCCAACATCGTCGCCGCAGGCATCCTTGATAGCCTTGATCGCCCGGCACATCAGATTGTCGGGATTGTGTGCCTCCGCCCCGTCATCGTTGCGCTTTTCAGGCGGCGTATTAGGAAACAGAGCGACCACCGGAATGCCCAATTCGGCCGCTTCCTTCGCGCGCGCCGCAATCCCGTCCACCGACCAGCGCGAAACGCCGGGCAATGTGCCAATCGGCTCTTCCACACCGGAGCCTTCGGTCACGAACAGTGGCCAGATCAGATCAGTCGGTTGCAGCTGGCTTTCGCGGTGAAGCGCGCGGCTCCAGTTGCTGGCGCGCGTGCGGCGCATACGCGTGTTTGGATAATGTCCCGTCATGGGCGGCAGGTGTAGCCGCAATTACCGCAGCGCTGCAATCACAAGCATATCGCCACGATCTTCAGGGCCCGTTTGTGCCGCCGCCAATACGCCGTGCCATGTCGATCTTCTCGATTTCGCGTATGGGTTCTTCGGATTCAGTCTGGAGTTGTTCCAGGTCTTCGAGCGCCGCGCCGACATCGACTTCCTTCAGCTTGATCAGCTGGCGGCGAAAATCGATAAGCTCGGTGCCCGAAAGCTGCGCTCGGGTGACGAAATTCACGCTGGCCGGATTGATGTGCCGTCCGCCGCGGTACATTTCGTAATGGAGGTGCGGACCGGTCGAGAGGCCGGTCGAGCCGACATAGCCGATGATCTGGCCCCGGCGGACCTTCTGGCCCCGCTGCACGGCCATCCGGCTCATGTGGCAATAGCGCGTGGATAGCCCGCTGCCATGGTCGAGCCTTACCGCGATACCGCAGCCGCCCATCCGGCCGGCACCGCTCACGGTGCCATCGGTCACGGCGGCAATCGGCGTTCCGCGCCGGGCCCTGAAATCGAGCCCTGCATGCATTCGGCGATAGCCCAGGATCGGATGACGGCGCATTCCGTACCGGGATGAAATGCGTCCCGGCACCGGCGCTATCAGACCGCCGCGCTGCTCACCCACTCCCGATGCCTCGTAGAAACGCCCCTCATCACCCCACCGCATCAATTGCGTGCGCGGCTGCCCGCCGCGGTCGATCCCCGCATAGAGCAAATTGCCCGCTTGCCGCTCGCCCGTCGCGGCGCGGCGATATGCGACAATAATGTCGAACTCATCGGACGCGCGCACCTCGCGGTTCAAGTTGATCTGGTTATCGAGCGCCTTGATATAGTCCTGAACGGCGCTTGCCGGGACACCTGCCGAGCGCATCGAACGGTACAGGCTCGACCCGACCTTGCCGCGCACGCGCAGCGGCGTGTCGTCGACCCGGATGACATTGCGCTGGAGCGCTAGCATGCCGGTCTCGCCGGTATCCGCATTGAAGCCGCGCCTGCCGATCTCCAGTTCCAGGTCGAAACGCGCGCGGAACTTGAGCGCGTCGAGCGGACGCGGCGTACCGGGCTGCATCCGGCGACCAAGGGTAATGTCGATCTGCGTGCCCGGTTCAATGTCCGAAAGCGGCATCGCATCGTCGATCAGTGCGCTAACCCGGCTGACATCGCTGCTCGACACTCCTGCCCGGCGCAGCATCGTCGCAAAGCTGTCACCCGGTGCGAGCGTGGCCAGGACGTCGATCTGCGGACGCTCAGGCGCGCTGGCGAGTGGAATGACCTGCGAGGTCGGCCCCATCTTGCGGCCGCTATCTGCCCCGTAGGCCAACGGCATGATCATCTGGCTGCGGAACTCGTCGCGGATTTCCTCGCCTTCTGGCATTGCAGAGCGAGCTTCGAGCGGAGCAAAATCGGGCCAGAACGCAAGCGCGACGGCACCCAGGGCAATCATCGTTCCGAGACCGCGAAACCATCGGCGACTGCCAATATTCTCGGCGAGGTCAGGCGCCAGATCCAGCTCGCCGAGCCATGTTCCGGCGTGTATTTTCCATTCGTCGTAGCGTTCGCCAAGGCCGCTCACACGGGGAATGACCCGGCGTCCCGCAGTGCTGGCTGGAGAGGGTTTGTCCTTGCGCGCCAGCCTTCCGAAATAGGCGGATATGGATTGCACCGTCGAATTCTGGCCATCTTCCGCGCGTGCGCGCGCCGCTGGCAGAGCAGGAGCGTCCGCTTCTGCCGACCCTTCTTCGCTATCGCAGCTAGGGGCAATCTCGCGCCCGTAATCCAAAGGTAATTCCCCCTGAGACCGCTTTCGGCCACCGACCGTGTTCCTAATGGCCCAAAACCTTGGCGGAACAAAGTAAATCTACACTTAACCAACGATCAGGCGAGTCAGCGATGCGACAAACCGTGCCGCGAAGCAGAGAAGGTGCAGTCGTCAGGCCATTGCTCCCGCTTGCCAACACTGACAAAAGCGCAGCCGTGAGCCCGATTTCCAGCGATTCCAGGGTCCGGGCGGTGCTCGGACCAACCAACACCGGCAAGACGCACCTCGCGATCGAGCGGATGTGCGGCCATTCCAGCGGGATGATGGGATTTCCGCTGCGCCTGCTCGCGCGCGAAGTTTACGACCGGGTTCGTGCAATCAAGGGTGACGATGCGGTCGCGCTCATTACCGGCGAACAGCGGATAGAGCCTCCGAATGCGCGGTATTTCTGCTGCACTATGGAGGCGATGGACCGGCTTGGCTGGGGACATGCCTTCGTCGCGATCGACGAGGCACAGATCGGTGCCGACCCGGAACGCGGACATATCTTCACCGACCGACTGCTGAATGCGCGCGGCCGCGAAGAGACGATGATCCTGGGTTCGGCCACGCTCGAGCCGATCGTCAGGGCGCTGATCCCGGGCGCGGAAATGGTCGAGCGCCCGCGCTTTTCCACACTCACGCATGCGGGCACCGCAAAGCTTTCGCGCCTTCCCCCGCGCAGCGCGGTCGTCGCATTCTCGATCGAGCAGGTTTACGCCATGGCCGAAGCGCTCCGCCGGTTTCGCGGTGGGGCGGCGGTCGTGATGGGCGCGCTTTCACCCGAAACACGCAACAGACAGGTTGAACTGTTCCAAAATGGTGAGGTTGATTACATCGTCGCCACCGATGCCATCGGCATGGGGCTCAATCTCGATCTCAATCACGTCGCCTTCGCGGCGCTTTCCAAGTTCGACGGCCAGCGAAAGCGCCGCCTTATTCCCGCCGAAATGGCGCAGATCGCCGGGCGCGCCGGGCGCCACCAGACCGATGGCAGTTTCGGGACTTTGGCCGGCGGTGGCACCCGTTCAGGCGCCCCGCTCGAATTCACAGAAGAAGAGATTTACGCGATCGAGGAGCACCGGTTCGCGCCGCTGACGAAACTCTATTGGCGCGAGGCCGAGCCTCGCTTCGACACACTCCCCGTCCTGATCGGCGATCTCGAAAGCCGTCCACGTCACGACGTGCTGCGCGCCGCGCCCGAAGCCATCGATCTATCGGTGCTCAAACGGCTCGCAGAGGATCCGATTGCCAGCACCGTGCGCGGAAGCGGCCTCGTCCGACGCTTTTGGGAGGCATGTTCATTGCCGGATTTCCGGCAGGTCGGTGTCGATCCCCACGCGCGGTTCGTCGCGAGATTGTGGCATGATCTGTCGGGTGGGTATCTCGGCGCGGATTTCGTTGCCGCCAGGATCGCAGAACTCGATCGCACAGGCGGGGATATCGACACCCTGCAGGGAAGGATAGCCGCGATCCGATCCTGGGCCTATATCTGCCAGCGACCCGACTGGGTGCTGGCGCGCGACGAAATGGCTGCGCGGGCCCGCGCAGTCGAAGCGAAGCTCTCGGATGCGCTGCACGCGCGCCTCACCGAGCGCTTCGTCAACCGAAGGACGACGATACTGATGAAATCGCTTGGGCAGGATGCAAGCGCTCTCCCCATCACGCTGGAGACCGATGGACGGCTTACGGTGGAAGATGAACCGATCGGCAGGCTCGACGGCTTCCGCTTCGTGGTCGATCCCGATGCGACCGCCGCCGATCGCAAGATGCTGCTCGCGGCAGGAGAAAAGGCGCTGCCCGGCATCCTTGCCAAACGGGCAGAGTGGCTACTTTCCGAGGGCCTCGGAGAGCTTTCGATCGAGCGCGGCGCAATCCGCTGGCAGGGCCGCGCGCTGGCCGGCATCGAGATATCCGACGATTTCGGCACAGCGCGACTCGATCTTTCGCGTGACGTTTCGCTGCTCGCCGAACCGGCGCGATCCCGGCTCGAGGCTGGATTGAGCGAATGGCTCGGTAGCCAGCTCGAACCATTGGAACCCCTCCGCAAATTGGCCGCTGCGGCGCGCGATCCCGAAGCAGGGTCGCAGGCGCGCGCGCTTCTCATTACGCTGATCGATGCGCGCGGCGTTGTTAGCCGCGAGGCTGCTGGCCTTCAGCATCTGCCCAAGGAAATGCGCCCGTTCCTGCGCAAACTGGGTGTGACGTTCGGCGCGCTCGACGTCTACGCCGCGCCGCTATTGAAGCCGGCACCGCGGCAATTGCTGCACGCGTTGGACCTGGATAAGCGGCCACTGCAGGACGCCATGCTCCCGGTTCTGCCAGAAGCGAAGAAACTGCCCGCAGGGTACCGGCCCGCGGGATCGCAGATCATCCGAGTGGATCTCGCCGAAAAGATCCTGCGCGCCGCGTTCGATGCGCGCAGCAAGGCCTCAGCAAAAGCCGGAAAAGAGCGCAACACTCGCTTTCTGCTCGACCTGTCCCTTCCGATCTCGATCGGGCTGGAGGAGGAAAATGCCCGCAGGTTGCTGGGCAGCGCCGGGTTCCGTTTACAGCGCGCGCGAACTTTGGGGGATGGCGTCTTCGGTCCCCCTGCCCCCGACACATGGACCTGGCGTCCACGCCGTTCGGGCGACAATCAGCAACGCGGTCGCAGGCCCGATGATCGACGCGCGAAGGGGCGGGGCGACAAGCGCCCTCGCGGGAAAAAGGGCCCGCCACGGCAAGTAAAGCCGAAGGTCGAAACAGGGCCCGCTAAAGCCGGCGGCGCATTCGATGGTCTCGCCGACCTGCTTGGCTAATGAAGGGGGAAGAGCGTTCCTGCGAAACTCAGCCGTCGATCCGGATCGATCGGCTGCTCGTCTATCTCCGCTTTGCCCGGACCCGTTCAGCCGCCCATGCCGTGATCGAAAGCCATGCGCTGCGACGAAACGGGCAGCATGTCCGGCGGGCGAGCGAGAATGTCTGTGTTGGCGATGTCATCACGCTCGTTCAGGGCGGCGAGGTTCGGATTGTCGAAATCCTCGCTCTTCCTGCGCGCCGCACATCGCCCGCTGCGGCGAAGTTTCACTACCGGGAACTAAACCGAAACTGATCCAGTCCGGTCATTTTGCAGGCTTGACCCACGCAAACAAATCGACATAGCAGGCCCCGTGCAATCCGCCCCTGTTTCGAGAGTTCGCTTAAATGACCTACGTCGTCACCGATGACTGCATCAAATGCAAATACACCGACTGCGTCGAGGTCTGTCCGGTAGACTGTTTCTACGAGGGCGAGAACATGCTCGTCATCAATCCAAGCGAATGCATCGATTGCGGTGTATGTGAGCCGGAATGCCCGGCAGAAGCGATCCTGCCGGATACCGAGGACGGGCTCGAAAAATGGCTTGAGCTCAATACGAAATTCTCGGCGGAATGGCCGAACATCACCAGCCAGAAAGAGCCGCCCGCCGACGCCGACGACCACAAGGGTGAAGAGGGCAAGTTCGAAAAGTACTTCAGCTCGAACCCCGGTGAAGGCGATTAATCTCGCGCGGTCGGTGGCGGATAAAAACCTAACAATTCTAGCGGCATAAAGCTGCGCCCACGCTCGCTAACATTGCGCCCAGCGGCCGCAACCTCCTTGCGAACCGAGCGGACTCGCAATTTTGTTGCGATTGTGCTATATAATCGATCAACCGCGCTTGGTGATACCGGCGCTGGCCGATTAGAAGTAGGAAGGTCGCTACCCAGCAACACAGCTTCGGACAAGATCGCAACGGCGCACGTCTCTCTCAGCAGGAGTCAGTGCGCCGCGTGGCAAATTGTCCCATCTGTGGCTGCTGAAGGCCGAATGAAAGGAACTCGCATGGCAAGCAATGCGCCCGCATTTGTCGTCGGAGATTACGTTGTTTACCCCAAGCACGGCGTTGGCCGTGTGATCGAACTTCAGAACGAAGAAATCGCCGGCATGCAGCTCGAACTGTATGTCCTGCGTTTCGAAAAAGAACGCATGACCCTGCGTGTTCCGGTCAACAAGGTTGAATCCATCGGCATGCGCAAATTGTCTTCGGACAAGACGCTGAAAGAAGCGATGGAGACACTCAAGGGCAAGCCCAAGGTGAAGCGCACCATGTGGTCGCGCCGTGCGCAGGAATATGAAGCGAAGATCAATTCCGGCGAGATCGTCCTGATTGCCGAGGTGACGCGCGATCTGTTCCGCCCCGACGACCAGCCGGAACAAAGCTATTCGGAACGTCAGATCTTCGAAGCGGCATCCAGCCGCCTCGCCCGTGAATTGGGCGCGATGGAAGAGACGGACGAAGCCACCGCGCTCGAGAAGATCCTCGAGGTTCTGCGCGAACATGCGCCGCAATATTATAACAACGATGACGAAGAGGGCTAAGCCCCGATCATCAGATACGCTTTTTGAAAGGCCGCCCTCGCTGGGGCGGCCTTTTTTGTGGTCGCCACACTCTTGCAATGGGTCACATGCTGTATTATGTCAGCAATACGCATTTGGGTGGAGGTATTATGATCGATCGGTTTGTTCGCGGCTGCGCCAAGAGCGCGGCACCCCTGGCAGTGTTGGCTCTGGGCACCGCACTGTCTGGCTGCGCATATATGGATGACTGGGACAATGTCGACGGAGTGCCACTCGCGGAGCTCGACACCAGCGGCGCTGCACCGTCTGAAATCGTGCTCGCAGGGCCGGACAGGATCATCATCACGGAAGCGAGCGAACTTGCCATCTCGGTTGAAGGCGATGCGAAGGCTGGCCAAGCCTTGCGGTTCGACCGAAACGGCGATCGACTGACGATCGCCCGTGATCGCAACATCTTCGACGGATCGGGCCGTGCCACAATTCTGGTGAGCATGCCACCACCCGCCGAGTTGGGTATTGCCGGAAGCGGCGCGATCGAAGCAGCGAGCATGGCAAGGCAGGATGCCCAGCTCGAGATTGCAGGGTCAGGCAACATCGTGGTTGGCGCAATCGATGCTGATCGGCTGGAAGTCGAAATTGCCGGGTCGGGTGATGTGACTGCTGCAGGCAGAGCAACGCGGCTGTCGATCGAAATTGCCGGGTCAGGCGATGTGAACTTCGCAGATCTCACCGCCGATGATGTGAGCGTAGAGATTGCAGGGTCGGGCGATGTCGAACTGGCCTCAGACGGCGTGGTCGCGGCGGAGATTGCCGGATCGGGCGATGTCACCGTGTATGGCTCAGCAAGCTGTTCGGTGGAGAGCGCGGGCTCCGGTTCGCTGACATGCCGTCCACCTGAAACGGCGGCCGCTGCGTCGAGACGAGAGGTGGCGGCGGACGAATAGCTCGTTAGCCGCTCTCGGCGGGTTGCATTCGCGCGTCAGCGCGCGCAAACACCCGGAATGCGAGCACTTTCCGTTCTTTCCGTCATCGCCATGTCGACCGTCCTGTCGGGCTGCCTTGTCAAGGCGGCCGCGGATGTCGCCACCGCCCCGATCCGGGTCGGCAGCAAGGCCGTCGATCTCGCGACAACCAGTCAATCCGAAGCGGATGAGAAGCGCGGGCGCGAAATTCGCAAGCGTGAAGAGCGATTGGGCAAGCTCGACCGTCGTTACAACGACGAGATCGAGGATTGCCGGGACGGCGACCAGGCAGCCTGTGAAGACGCGCGCGCAACCTACGCGGAAATTCAGGAAATAATGCCGACCGTTCCTGCCGAACCGGATCGCGATTAATCGGCCCCGGCACCTGGCGGCGTCGCCGCCCTCGCCAGCCGGTCGTTGATTGCGCGTCCAACTCCCTCGTGCGGAACCGGCGCAACGGCAATTGCTCGCTTGTTCGACAGCGCCGCTTCGTGAAGGCAGCTGTACAGGCGCGCGGCCGCCTCCTTCAGGTCACCTGCTGGTGACAGATTGCAGTCACCACGAACCGGTCCGAAACCTATCAGGAATTCGCCCGCTTCGGCACGCATCGCTTCCAGCCTCACTGGCTTTCCGGGAGAGTAATGGCGCGATAGTTGGCCGGGCGCTTCAATCATGTCGTCGGCATCGTCACTTTCCGTGCCAAGGATACGAACCAACGAATCCTTCGTGATCGGACCCGGTCTTAGAAGCGACCAACCACCCCCTGCCCGCAGCGCGATGATCGTCGATTCCACCCCGCGTTCGCACGGTCCGCCATCCAGCACCATCGGGATTTCCGAACCCAGCGATCCCAGAACATGCTCTGGGCGCGTCGGGCTGATCCCTTCGCTGCGATTGGCCGAAGGCGCAGCGAGCGGGTGACCGAGTTTCGCGAGCAAGGCTTTCATCATCGGGTGCGAAGGTTGGCGCAGCGCAATGGTCGAAAGGCCAGCTGTCACCGCGCTCGCAATCGACGCGTTATCGCACAGCGGCAACACAAGCGTCAGCGGCCCGGGCCAGAACCGTGCGGCCAGATCGAACGCGCGTTCATCGAAATCAGCGATTTCGAGCGCCTGCTCGAGATCGCGAACATGTACGATGAGCGGGTTGAAATCGGGGCGCCCCTTCGCCGCGTAAATCTTTGCCACCGCATTGCCGCTGTCGGCGCGCGCAGCAAGCCCGTAGACCGTTTCGGTGGGCACTGCGACCAGTCCGCCGGATTCGAGTATCTGCGCCGCGCGGGCGATCCCCGCTGCGTCCGCTGCCACCACTTCCGTAACGTCCTTGTCGCTCATCGCATGGTCGCTATATTCTGACGCAAGCGCTGCCAAGCAAAAGGCGCTTTTCCCGTTGCCCAGCGACCCATTAAACAGGACGAGATCCGCCCGTGACACCCTATACACCGCCGACCCAAGACCAGCTGCTCGCCATTAGCGTCAATGCCGGGATAGAGGAGCTCACCCAGAGCGAAAAATTCGCTCATGCCGAATCCGACCTGGTCGAGGCGATAGTCGAGGGTGTTGGCCAATTCGCCGCAGGCGAGTTCGCACCGCTCAATCGCATCGGCGACCTCGAAGGCGCGAAGCTCGAAAACGGCGTGGTCCGTCTGCCCGACGGGTTCAAGGAAGCGTACGATGCCTATGTCGAGCAGGGTTGGAACGCGATCGCCTCGCCTGAGGAATTCGGTGGTCAGGGCCTGCCCTTTACCCTGTCGTGCAACGTCCTTGAGAACCTCGGCGCGGCAAACATGGCTTTCAACCTGCTGCCGATGCTGTCCGTGGGCGCGATTGAGGCGCTCGAACACCATGGCAGCAAGGATCAGCAAACGAAATACCTGCCCGATCTCGTAAGCGGCAAGTGGTCGGGCACGATGAACCTGACCGAGCCGGCGGCCGGCAGCGATGTCGGTGCACTCCGCTCCACAGCGGTCCCGATCGAGGAAGGAGAGCACGCAGGCAAATACAAGATTGCAGGCCAGAAAATCTACATCACCTGGGGTGAACACGAACTGGCGGAAAACATCATCCACCTCGTGCTCGCCCGCCTTCCTGATGCGCCCAAGGGATCGCGCGGGATTTCACTGTTCCTCGTGCCCAAGTATCACGTCAACGACGATGGCTCGCTCGGCAACCGCAACGATCTTCGCTGCGTCAGCCTTGAGCACAAGCTCGGCATCAATGCCTCGCCAACCTGCGTCATGAGCTATGGCGATAACGACGAGTGTATCGGCGAGCTTGTCGGGCAGGAGAATCGCGGATTGTTGGCGATGTTCACGATGATGAACAACGCGCGCATCAATGTCGGCAATCAGGGCGCGCATATCGCCGAACGCGCCACCCAGCAGGCGCTGTACTATGCGATGGACCGCGTGCAATCAGCGCGCGCGGGCGCACCGGACAAAACGCCGGTCGCCATTATCGAACATCCCGATGTGCGCCGAATGATCCTCCGCATGAAGGCTCTGACCGAGGGCGTGCGCGCGCTTCTCTATTACTGCGCAGGCCAGGTCGATCGCGGCACGATTGGCGACGGTGATGCAAAGAACCGCGCCGAGATCCTCGTACCGTTGGTAAAGGCGTGGGGCACGGACACCGGGGTCGAAGTCACCGGCATCGGTATCCAGATTCACGGGGGCATGGGCTTCGTCGAAGAAACGGGCGCCGCGCAGCATTGGCGCGATTCGCGGATCGCTCCGATCTATGAAGGCACCAACGGCATTCAGGCCGCCGACCTTGTGACCCGCAAATTGGGGATCGAGGGCGGTGAAGCGATGATCGCCCTTTTCGATGAGATCGCCCGCGACGCCGCGGAGCAACCCACGCTGCTGGCTCTGGCCAAGGACTGCGCGCATATCGTCCGCTGGATGCGCGACGAAGCGAGCCTCGATGATCGGCTTGCGGGCAGCGTCCCGTTCTGCACGATGGCAGCGGTCGCCGTCGCAGGCTGGCAGCTTCTGAAGCAGGACAAGGCGGTATCGGCCGGTGCTGCGCCCGCCCTGGCGGAGAGCAAGCCCGTGAGCGTGCGCTTCTTCCTCGACCACATCGTGCCCGAGGCGCACGGATTGAAGGCGAGCGCGATTGCAGGCGCGGATTTGCTCTACACCCTGCCAAGCGACAAGCTTGTTGCCGGGTAGCGGAATCCGTCGGTGAGCGAGCCGCGCGATCCCCTGGAGCGTATCGCTGTGGCGCTCGAGAGGCTTGTCCAGCGACCGCCTCCACCGGTCGATTGGCGGGCCCATCCCGCCTACATCTGGGAGGGAGCGGGCGCGCGTGAGTTGCATGTGTTTCAAGCACTCGGCCTGAACCAGCTGCGCGCAATCGACACGCAAAAGAAGCGGGTTCATGACAACATAGGCCGGTTTGCGCGAAGGCAGGCAGCGCACGACATGTTGCTTTGGGGCGCGCGGGGAATGGGAAAATCGGCGCTCGTCCGAGCTTGCGTGAAAGACGTCCAGAGCGAGGATCCCCGGGCGCTTGCATTGGTGCAGGTCGCGGCGCACACGCTCGACAGCCTGCCAGAACTGTTTGAGGCGCTGTCGGGCGTATCGCGGCAATTCGTCATATTCATTGATGATCTGGGATTTGCCGAGGACGACATGGCAGGCCCTCGAAAATTGCGCAGCTGGCTCGAAGGCGGGGTCGAGGCGCGAGCCGACAACTGCCGCTTGGCTGTTACGTCCAACCGGCGCGCCATTCTCACTCGTCAGGCAAAGGAACAGGATCCCGGCTTAGACAATGGGCCTTTGAACCCGCGCGATGCCGTTGATGACAAACTTGCGCTCGCCGACCGTTTCGGCCTTGCAGTCGGCTTTCACCCGTGTGGCAGGGACGAATATCTCGACATTGTCCGCACCTATGTCGAACCGCTGGGTATAAGCTTCACGGATGAAGAAGCGCTGGCTTGGGCTGTGGAACGCGGCCAGCGATCGGGGCGCGCCGCGTGGCAATTCATGGTCGAGATTGCGGGTAAGGCGGGTAAGGCGATCGCGTCTTGAACGCTTATTGCGCCTGCCCTGCCTGCGTCCTCAGATAATCCTCTTCGAAAGTCGCGCGCGGATCGCGCAACTCCCGCTGCGGCGGCAAGGCTTCACCGCTGATCCGGGCGATGGCTGCACCGGGCTGCGCATCGGGCGCGGCAGCGCGCCAGATTATCCCGGCCGTGTCGTCCGACACCAGCAACGATCCGTCTCCGGCCCACTCAACCCAGGTCGGGCGGCCCTTTGTCGTGCCATCGTTGTTTAGGAAACCGCCCAGGAGTTCGACTGGCTTACCCACCGGGTTTCCGCGTTCGTCGAATTCAACATACACCACGTCGTAACCCGACGGCGGTTTGCGATTCCACGATCCGTGCCGAGCGATGAAGGCTCCGCTGGAGAAGTCCTCGCCCATGAGGTGGCCTTCTTTGGTGAACACAAGCCCTAGAGCGGCGACGTGCGGTCCGACGGCGTAGACAGGATTCCTTGTATATTCAATGAGATAGGCGGGCATTGGTGCTTCAACACGGCGATCAATGTTGTTCTTGTAATAGACCCACGGCCAGCCATATTGCGCACCGATCGGCACATTGGTGAGATAGTCCGGCACCAGGTCGGATCCCAGCATGTCGCGCTCGTTCACGGTCGTCCATAGCTCGCCCGACCAAGGGCTGAAATCGAGTCCGTTGGCATTCCGCAGGCCAAGAGCGAACTGGCGCTGACGGTTGGTGGTGAGGTTGTACTCCCAGATCATCGCGCGGCCTTGTTCTACGTCCATGCCGCTTTCGCCGATATTGCTGACCGAGCCGACAGCGATGAACAAACGGTCGCCATCCGGGTGGATTTCCATATTGCGCATCCAGTGGCCGCCGCCGGGGGGCAGGTCCATCAACTTGCGCGGGTCGCCCGAAACCGTGTTGCTGCCGAGCTCGTAATCGAATTCGAGCACCGCGTTGTGATTGGCGACATAAAGCTTGCCATCGTTC
This sequence comes from Erythrobacter ani, assembly GCF_019204025.1. Classification (GTDB taxonomy): domain Bacteria; phylum Pseudomonadota; class Alphaproteobacteria; order Sphingomonadales; family Sphingomonadaceae; genus Erythrobacter; species Erythrobacter ani. The sequence continues at coordinate 1,119,282 of NZ_JAGSPB010000001.1, read as the reverse complement.
CAGCTCATTCCCGAAGGGGAGTCGAGGTCCTGTTCTCGGATGGCTGTTTGTATTTCGGCGATGCCATCTCCGTCGGAATCGCGCAGCATGACGATCTGGTTAGGCGATTCTCCGGCGGAACCGGCTTTTTCAAACAGGAAAGACGCAACCCAGCCTCGGATCGTATCCATGATGCCGCCGTCGCCGTCCGCTTCGACCTTGGGTGCGCGGGTCAGCGTGACGAGAACGTCGCCGTTGGGCAGCGTATATAGCACGCGTGGGTGATCCAGGCCCTCGGCAAAGCGATTGACGCTGAGACCCTCCGCCGCTGTCGGAAGGTCGCCGTCGGCCCAACCGACTGGCTCCGCGATCTGAACAGTTGGGAAGGTTTCGGGATCCGGCTCCTGCAGCGTCGGATCTAGTCCTGCGACTTCCTCGACCGACAGATCGGCAGTGTCGCCGCGCGACAGGAAATAGAATGCGATGCCGAGAACAGCGATCAGGACGACAAAACCAATTGCGAGCTTGCGAAGAATAGCCATGTGCGAAGGAAATAGAGCCGCAATCCGCTTGCGGCAACAGCGTAACGCATTCAAGGAAAGTCGATGTACGATTTTAAACCCGACACGGCGCTCGATACAGGAGAGCGGTATCGCCAGTTGTGCCAGGCCGCCGATGGGCTGACAGCTGGCGAGCCCGACGCGGTGGCAAACATGGCCAATGTCGCAGCGCTTCTCTGGGAATTTCTGCCGAACCTCAATTGGGCGGGATTTTATCGTGTCGGCCCGTCGAAGTCAGGCGGAGACGAGCTGGTCCTGGGGCCGTTTGTGGGTCGCCCGGCATGCATTCGCATTCCATTAGGCCAGGGTGTGTGCGGGACGGCCGTATCCACTGGCGAAACGCAGCTCATCGAAGACGTACACGCCTTTCCGGGCCACATCGCCTGCGACGCTGCGAGCCAGTCGGAACTTGTCGTTCCGATATTCCGCGATGGCGCGGTTACCGCCGTGATTGATCTCGATAGCCCGGAGAAAGCGCGATTCACATCGCAGGATGCCGCAGGTCTGGAGCAATTGGCAGGGTTGCTGGCCGGCCGTATCTAGGCCCATCCCTGCCATTGTGGCGCGCACAAAAGTCGCGCGGCGCAACTTTTCCCGGTGGCTCAGAAATCTCCGCCCGTCAGACGCTGGCAAACCAGATCGAGCTGATCGAGTGAGCCGTAGCGGATCGAAATCGAGCCGGTACGCGGATCAGCATCCGCCTTGATCCGAACGGGCAGCCCGAGAAACTCCTCCAAATGATTTTGAACAGCCGCGATGTCGGCATCGTCCGCCGAACTGCGATTGTCGATAGGCTTGGCAGTCCCCTCTTTCACGCTTTTTGCGACCTTGCGGACCATTTTCTCGATCTCGCGCACCGACAAGTTTTCACTTACGGCCTGATTGGCCAGCGTTGCCGCGTCCTCGTGGCCGATCAAAGCGCGCGCATGCCCCATTGAGAGTTTCCCGCCTTCGACCAGATCGAGAATCGCCGCAGGGAGACCTAAGAGTCGCTGAATATTGGCCACATGGCTGCGCGATTTTTCGACCATCCGGGCGATTTCTGCCTGGGTCATACCCTCATCGTCAGCAAGTCTTTGATAAGCCCGCGCTTCTTCGACCGGATTGAGATCTTCGCGTTGAAGGTTCTCGATCAGCGCGAGCGCCATCACTTCGCGGTCATCGAGTTCACGGACAAGCGCCGGCAGCTCGTGCAGCCCGGCCTTCTGTGCCGCGCGCCAACGCCGTTCCCCCGCGACGAGCTGATATCTTCCATTACCCTGCGGACGGACGATGATGGGCTGGATTACGCCGCGTTTCGCGATCGATGCTGCTAGTTCATCCAGCGCTTTCTCATCGAAGTGCTTACGAGGGTTGCCCGGTAGCGGTGAAATCGACGCCGTAGAAAGTGTCTTGAGCGGCGATCCACTATCCGAATCCGGCTCGATATCCGCATCGGGCCCAGGGGCTCTGACAAGCGGTTCTTCGCGCCTCGTCTCCCCCAGCAGGGCACCGAGCCCCTTCCCCAGCTTCTTTTTCTTGTCAGCAGGGCCCCGTTGAGGGACCGAAAAACGTATTGGATCGGTGTTCTTGTTCATGCGGCCTGCCTTTCAGGCGGAAAACGACCGATCAATTCGCGCGCTAGCGAAATATAGGCGCGGCTGCCCGTGCAGGCATGGTCGTAAACAAGCGCGGGGAGCCCGTGACTGGGGGCTTCGGAAAGCCGGACATTGCGCGGAATAACGGTTTCAAACACCAAATTGCCGAGACAGTCGCGGACATCGTCGGAGACCTGGTCGGTGAGGCGATTGCGTCGGTCGAACATGGTCAGCGCGACACCGATGATGTCGAGCGATGGGTTGAACCGCTGCTGCACCCGCTCCACCGTCTGCAGAAGCTGGCTGAGGCCCTCGAGCGCGAAAAATTCGCATTGGAGCGGGACTAGCAGCGTGTCCGCGGCGCACAATGCATTCAGCGTAAGAAGACCCAGCGAGGGTGGGCAATCGATAAAGCAAATCTCGTGCCCACGGTGATCATTTAGCGCCTTGCGCAATCGCGCGGTCCTCTCTTCGACCGAAACAAGTTCGATTTCAGCGCCGCTTAAATCCTGAGTCGCCGGAACGAGGTCCAGGCCAGGTATGCTCGTTTCAACTACAGCATCGGCTAGCGGAGCTTCATCGACGAGCAAATCGTAGCTCGAAATCCCACGTGCGGCTGAATCCACGCCCATTCCGGTCGATGCGTTCCCTTGGGGGTCGAGATCGATAAGAAGTGTTCGCCACCCAGTCGCCGCCATGGCGGTTGCCATGTTGATCGCTGTTGTGGTCTTGCCCACCCCACCCTTTTGGTTCGCTATCGCTATGGTCAGCATGATTTTCGTGCCTGATGGCCCTTTCTGCGCCCGATTTGCGCTATTTGTGGCTCGGAGAACTCACGATGATGCCTGCATCGCGATCGGTCAATGACTGTTCCACGTGAAACATTTTCCGAATCGGTGCTTTTTGCTGTTCCAATTCGTGCGCCGCAGACCGTCCTTTGGGCAATAGATGGGTGGTGGCCGCTGTGGAGAAGGGTGCGGATAATCGCAAAAGTTTATCGAGGGGCGCGAATGCACGTGCCGATATGACACTGGCGTGGAATGGCTGAACACGCTCTAGCCGATCGCCCAGGACTTGGCATCGATCCAAACCGAGTTTTTCGACGCAATCCTTAAGGAAAGCAACGCGGCGTGCCCGCGATTCTACCAGTCTAACCTGTAGATCAGGCAGCAGAGCGGCGATAACCAGGCCCGGAGGCCCGGCCCCCGTCCCGAGATCGAGCCAAAGCGCCTCTTCGCGCTCGAGTGTTTCACGTGGAACATGCTCCAGTAGTTGCGCGCTATCGGCGATGTGTCGCTGCCAGATATGTTTTTCGGAGGCCCTGCTGATCAAATTCTGATGCTTGTTCTCTTCAATCAGAAGTTCTGCGAACCGTCCAAGCCGGTCCGTGGCGGCGGCATCCACAAACTTCCCAACATATGCCCGGGCATCGGCTTCGGATTCCACAAGCGTGACAGGTGTCATGCCGCAGCCTGACCCCTCTGCTCATAACGCCGCGCATAGACGAGCAATGCCGACAGGGCGGCAGGTGTGATGCCTGGAACGCGTCCTGCTGCCGCAAGCGTCGCCGGGGAAGCAATCGTTAGCCTCTCCACCATCTCATTCGAAAGACCTGGGACCTCCCCGTAGGGAAAATGACGACTTAACACCATTTCCTCTGATGCGCGCAGATTCCGCAGCTCCGCATCCTGCCGAGCCAGATAGGGGGCATAGGCTGCATCCTCAGCCATTTCCGCGGCAAGATCAGGGTTGTCCTGCGTTATGTCACCCAGCCACGGCGAGAGTGCGCCGAGATCCAGCCCATCATGCCTGAGCCAATCGGCCAACGCCTTGTCACCACCATCTCTACGTACGGGCAGACCGGCGTCTGCGATTTCCTTGGCACTTACCATCCGGGAAAAGGCGTCCTCAAGCGCCGCTCTGCCTTGCTCGCGCTGTTGATACCACGCGCGTCGCTGATCGCCGATACATCCAGCACCAATTCCGAGCGGCGTCAGCCGTGTGGACGCGTTGTTCGCCCGCAGACGCAGCCTGTATTCGGCCCGGGCGGTCAGCATGCGGTAAGGCTCGGTCACGCCTTGCAAAGTCAAATCGTCGACCATCACCGCGATGTACGAATTGGCGCGATCGAGCTTAGGCGGATCGATACCCAACGTCGCCGCAGCCGCGCCAAATCCGGCCACCAGGCCCTGCGCCGCCGCTTCTTCATAGCCGGTGGTACCGTTGATCTGGCCGGCACAATACAGTCCCGGTATCGCACGCAATTGAAGGTCTGGCGTGAGAGCGCGCGGATCGATGTGATCATATTCGACCGCATAGCCGGGAACAGCCATCTCGACACGGTGCAGCCCCGGCATTGATCGAAGCATGTCCTGCTGCACGTCCACCGGCAGCGAAGTGCTAATCCCGTTCGGATAGACCAAATGCGTTGTCAGGCCCTCGGGCTCCAGAAACACCTGATGGCCATCGCGGTCACCGAAGCGGTGGATCTTGTCCTCGATGGAAGGGCAATATCGGGGCCCTGCAGCATCGATCGCTCCCGAAAACAAAGGCGAACGGTGCAGGTTTGCGCGAATGACATCGTGTGAGGCCTCGGTAGTGCGCGTGATTGCACAGAAGACCTGAGGGTTTACACGCCTGCCGGTGAGGGGTGACATCGTCCATTCATCGGCTTCGGACATTTGCTCCTCAAGCACGCCCCAATCGATTGTGCGCCCATCAAGACGGGGCGGCGTACCGGTCTTGAGGCGAGCCATTGGCAGCTCCGCTCCTCGCAATTGATCGGCAAGACGCTTGGCGGCGTTCTCTCCGATACGCCCCCCTTCGAAACGCTCTTCTCCGCGGAAAAGCACCCCGCCAAGGAACGTCCCGGTGCAGAGGATAACCCGCGGTGCCCGGAATATTGTCCCATCGGCAAGTTCAAGACCGCATACATGACCGCCCTCAAGGACGAGCGCCGCCGCCTCCCCGGCAATCAGTGTGAGATTGCCCTGAGTGTGCACTGCATGCTGAACAGCCACCTTGAAGAGAACTCGATCTGCCTGCACGCGCGGACCCCACACCGCGCTACCCTTCGACCGGTTGAGCATGCGGTAGTGAATCGCTCCCGCATCGGCGGCTCTTCCTATGATACCATCGAGAGCATCGACTTCGCGCACCAGATGACCCTTACCCAAGCCTCCGATTGCGGGGTTGCAACTCATTGCGCCGATAGCGTCAAGATCGAAGCTCACGAGGCCAGTACGCGCACCCATCCGCGCGGAAGCGCACGCTGCTTCCACACCGGCGTGTCCGCCGCCGACGACCAGGACATCAAATTCGTGCATGGTTGGCGAGATAGGTGGTGTCCGCCCCGAGGTCAAAACCTGTTTGCAGGTGTTTCACGTGAAACACTCATGCGGACAGCGTTTTACTTTCCAATACAAAACCGTCCAAAAAGCGCATCGAGCATGTCCTCCGTGGTGGACCGGCCAACCAGCCTGTCGAACGCGACCCTCGCCCGCCGCAATTCCTCACCGATCAACAAGGGATCGCGAAGCGCACCGACGGACCTAAGTGCACTTGCAGCCTCTTCTAAGCGCCGATGCTGTCGGGCATTCAGGGACGCCTGGCTTGGCTTTGGAAGGAACGAACGCGCCGCATTCACCAGCGCGTATTTCAACTCAGCCAGACCTGCTCCGGTGGCTGCAGACACATGATGCACACCGTCACCCGATTTTCGGGAAGAACCCTTAAGGTCAGCCTTGGCCGAAACCTCCCACGCATTGATCGGCCCCTCACCCTCTTCTCCGAGCCAAAGCACGATATTCGCGCCGGTCAAAGCCTCGCGCGCACGGTCGATACCGATCGCTTCGATCGGATCCGCTGTTGGATCCAAAGACAGGTCGCGCAGGCCTGCCGTATCAATAAAGGTGAACGGGACCCCCTCGACATCGACCGAGCGCTCAATCAGATCGCGGGTTGTCCCGGCGATGGAAGACGTGATTGCCGCCTCGCTTTCAACCAGCGCGTTGAACAATGTCGACTTGCCGGCATTGGGCGGTCCGGCAATGGCTACCCTGACGCCTTCCCCAAGCATTTCCGAACGCGGCCGGGCCAACCACTCATCAATCTCACCGAGAAGCGCTGAAGTGTTCCACGTGAAACTCTGGGGCAGTTCTTCGACGTCATCTTCATCGGAGAAGTCCAATGCAGCCTCTATCTGCGCAGACAGTCGCAGCAGTTCGCTACGCCAAGCCTCGACCTTCTGTGATAATGCCCCGTTGGCATTGGTTATCGCTGAGGCCCGTTGCAGCTCGGTCTCTGCTGCGAGCAGGTCGGCCAACCCTTCCGACTCCGCCAAGTCGATCCGACCATTGGCAAAGGCGCGGCGTGTAAACTCACCAGGCTCAGCCCTGCGAAACCCGTCCAATTTCGCCAGCGCCGCTTCAACCGCTGCAAGGACAGCCCGCCCTCCGTGGCAATGGAACTCAGCCAGGTCTTCTCCGGTTGCGGTATTCGGGCCGGGAAACCAGAGGACGAGCGCCTCATCGAGCACTTCACCGCGCGATCCGCGCAATTTGGCAAGACTAGCATGTCGAGGTTCGATGCACCTTCCGGCAAGCTCGCCAACTGCTCGTCCAGCACGCCCCCCACTCACCCGAACAACACCGATCGCGGCGGGAGGCGCGCCGCTCGAAACGGCAAAAATGGTATCGGTCATTTATTTGGCTTCGGTGGGAGGTATCAGTCGTCCGACTTGCTCGATGTCTTGCCCGCCGCTGCGGCTCCTGCGCGCATTCCGCCCTCGACGAAGCTCTGGAACAGCTTGAGGCCCACCTGGCCCATCGGAGCCAGCGCCTGAGCATATTGCTGCAACTGATCTGGGCTGCTCACGCCCTTCATCGCATTCGCGATGTTGTCGACATAAATGCTGTTCGCCTCCGACACATCGGGCAGCCCCATCAGGCTCCTCGCTTCTTCTGGGGTGCACTCCACCTCGACATTGACCTTCACAGCATATCTCCCGTTTCAACGCCGACATCTCGCAGCATCATTGATCGCTTTGTGGCATTTGGGTTTGGCAATGCCAAGGCGCAATGGATAGAAGCTTTGCCACGACATCACACGGCCTGGATATTACATGAGCCGCGTTTAATCTGCTGAAAAGGAGCTCTACCGTGGGCAACACGATCAAAATCTCGACACTCGAAGGCAGCGACAGCTTTAACGCCTATGTTGCCATGCCGGAAGGTACGCCCAAGGCGGCGATCATCGTCATCCAGGAAATCTTCGGAGTGAACGCCGGTATTCGCCGGAAATGCGACAAATTGGCGGCCGATGGTTATCTCGCGGTCGCACCCGATCTGTTTTGGCGTTTGACCCCCGGAGTGGAACTCGATCCCGATGTGGAGCCTGAATTCCAGAAGGCGCTCGATCTGATGGGCAAGTTCAACCAAGACCTCGGTATTCGGGATATCGAAGCGACAATTCATCACATCCGGCGCGAGATGGGCGTCGCCAAGGTCGGATGCGTCGGTTACTGCCTCGGTGGACGGCTTGCCTACATGACAGCAGCGCGCACCGATATTGATGCAACGGTCGGCTATTATGGAGTGGGCATTGACGGCCTCCTCAATGAGAAGCACGCGATCTCAAACCCGCTCATGCTCCACATCCCAACCGAAGACGGGTTCGTTGACAAGGATACGCAAAAGGCGATGCACGAAGGCCTCGACCATCACCCGCGCGTGACGCTGCACGATTACGTCGGTCTCGATCACGGATTTGCCACAGAGACAGGAAAGCGACGGGACGAAGAGGCGGCAACTGTTGCGGACGGCCGCACCGCTGCCTTCTTCGAAGGACATCTGGGCTAAGCGCTATGAAAATGGATGTGCACGCCGCCCTCGCCCGTTGGCACGAAGTCGCAGAGAACGGGAGCAAACCCGATGACCTCGAAGCGATCATGCGGGAAGACGCCGTCTTTCACTCGCCAGTCGTCCATACACCGCAAGAGGGCCGCGCCATCGTCGTCGCTTATCTCAGCGCCGCCAGTCAAACCCTCGGCAATGACAGCTTTCGCTATGTTCGCGAGGTGGTGAGCGGCGATACCGCTGTGCTGGAGTTCATGACCGAGATGGATGGCATTCTCGTCAACGGAATCGATATGATCGCCTTCGACGAGGAAGGGTTGATCAAGGATTTCAAAGTGATGGTTCGGCCACTCAAGGCCGTGAACAAGGTCTGGGAAATGATGGCAGCCCAGCTGGAAGCGCAAAAAGCGTAACTAATTCAATACCGCGAAGTTCATGATCACCTTGCGAAGACCGGCATCGAGGGTTTCCGGCAGCTCGGATTCCAGAAGTTCGCGCCGCTTCTCTGGGCTTTCCGCAATGACGATGCGCTTCATCGCCCAGTCAGGGCACGATCTGCGCTCGATACGGTTGCTTTCGAGGATCGAAATGCCTGTGTGACGCGGATCGTGGGTGATCCGAACCATGAGCGAAACCAGTTCCGCCTCATCACCTTCGAGCAATTGAAGAAAATTCCGCCCGTTATAGATCAGGAGACCCGTAATGCCATTTGCAGGATTATTCCGTGCACTGCTGTCCAGGATCGAATCGACCTCATCGCGCGACAGGCTCGGCGCGGTGCTGATATAGAGATACTGACTGATCATCGCCGATGAGCTTTAAGACCAGATTGGGCGATTGCCAATTACCAAAAAACCGCGACCCGGCCGAGCTTGCCATGAAGCAGCTCGACCAGGTTCAAATCGCTGATTTCCCTATTGGTTCATCGTGTCGAAGAAGTCTTCGTTGGTCTTGGAATCCTTCATCTTGTCGAGCAGGAATTCCATCGCATCGACGGTGCCCATCTGCATGAGGATGCGGCGCAGCACCCACATTTTCGACAGCTTGTCCTTCTCGACCAGCAGTTCTTCCTTGCGCGTACCGGACTTGCCAACGTCGAGCGCCGGGAAGATCCGCTTGTCCGAGACCTTGCGATCGAGCACGATTTCAGAGTTACCGGTGCCCTTGAATTCTTCGAAGATCACCTCGTCCATACGACTACCGGTATCGATAAGCGCGGTCGCGATGATAGAGAGCGATCCACCCTCCTCGATGTTACGCGCGGCGCCGAAGAATCGCTTCGGCCGCTGGAGCGCGTTGGCATCGACACCGCCCGTCAGCACCTTGCCCGAGCTCGGAACGACAGTGTTGTAGGCCCGACCAAGGCGGGTGATGGAATCGAGCAGGATGACGACATCGTTCTTGTGCTCGACCAGGCGTTTCGCCTTTTCGATCACCATTTCGGCAACCTGCACGTGGCGATTGGCCGGCTCGTCGAAGGTCGACGCAATCACTTCGCCTTTCACGCTGCGCTGCATGTCGGTCACTTCTTCCGGACGCTCGTCGACGAGCAGGACCAAGAGGAACACTTCCGGATGGTTGTCGGTGATCGCCTTCGCGATATTCTGCAGCAGCACGGTCTTACCCGTGCGGGGCGGTGCCACGATCAGGGCGCGCTGGCCCTTGCCCTGCGGCGAGATGATATCGATTACACGCGCCGACTTGTCTTTCTCTGTCGGATCGAGCGTATCGAGCGATAGCTTCTGATCGGGATAGAGCGGCGTAAGGTTATCGAAGTTCGTGCGCATGCGAACCTGCGACGGGTCTTCAAAATTGACCGTCGTGAGGCTCGTCAGCGCGAAGTATCGCTCGCCTTCTCTCGGTGCCCGAATTTCCCCTTCGACCGTGTCGCCGGTACGCAGACCCCATTTGCGGATCTGGTTGGGGGAAACATAGATATCGTCCGGCCCGGCGAGATAATTCGCCTCGGGCGAACGCAGGAAACCGAAACCGTCCTGCAGCACTTCGATCGTGCCGATGCCCATGATTTTTTCTTCATACTCATCGTCTTCGGCAAGTTCCCGGAGGATGCAGAACATCAAGTCCTGCCGGCGCATGGTCGACGCGCCCTCAACCCCAAGCTCTTCCGCCATCTGGACGAGCTCGGCCGGTGTTTTCTGTTTTAACTCTTTGAGATGCATTGCAAAATTATTCCAAAACTAAAGGATTGGCCGGATCGTCAGTACCTCTTTGGACGAGGCGCCTCTTGGATGAAAAAGGCTGGGGCTTGGAGAAAGCAGACGGGGCCGCACAGAAACGCGCAACCGCAACCGGATAAGGTGTTCGAAATAGGTTTCCCGCGGTCCGCGGTCAATCGCCAATCGTCAGAATGGTTTCAAATAAACGAGCGCAACGACGAGGACCAGCAGCAGTCCAGGCACCTCCCCGATCATGCGAAGCCGTTTCTCGGGCAGTGGCCGCTCGCCGCGAGCCATTTTCTTGGTCTGGGCGACCAACCAGCCGTGATAGCCGGTCAGCGCCAGAACGAGCGTCAGTTTGGCGTGAAACCACCCTTCACTGAAGGCGCCAATTGCGTAGGCGAGCGACAGGCCGAGGACCCAAACCACGATCAGACTGGGTGTCAGGATGATTGTGCGCAGCTTTCCCATGCGCTCGGCCCACTTCGCCTCGCCTGCGGAGCCTGGCGCGTGATCTAGCATGTAAATGCACTGGCGCGGGAGCATGAACAGCCCCGCAAGCCAAAACACCATGAAAATCACATGGCCGATCTTTAGCCACGGATAAATCGAGAGAAGGAATTGCTGCATCGCTGCGCTCTACCTTGCTCGCAGGGTTGCAAGCAACTGCTCGACATGTTCGATCGGCGTGAACTGGCCAATCCCGTGGCCGAGATTGAACACATGCGGACGATCCTCGAACGCCTCGATGATCGTATGCACTCGCCTGGACAAAGCTGGCCCGCCCGCTTCGAGCAATAGCGGATCGAAATTGCCCTGAACCGGCATTCCTTCCGGCAGACTCGCATGCGCCCAAGCAGGATCGAGCGTTTCGTCGAGGCCGACCGCATCGACACCCGTCTCGCGCGCATAGGCGGGAAGTTTCGCTCCTGCGCCCTTCGGAAAGCCGATCACTGGGGTGTCGGGGTGCGAAGCCTTGATCGCAGCCGTGATAGCCGCGTTCGGGGCGACCACCCACCGTTCGAACTGGTTCGGCGCGAGACTTCCCGCCCAGCTGTCGAACAATTGCACGGCTTCGGCACCGGCGTCGATCTGCCCGCGCAGATACTCGACCGAAACCTCAATGATCGCATCGCAGACCGCCTGCATGCGCTCCGGATCGCGGTAGGCAAGCAGGCGCGCCGGTCCCTGATCCTTCGAACCTTGACCTGCGATCATATAGGTAGCAACCGTCCAGGGAGACCCTGCGAAACCCAGCATCGTAACCTGGTCCGATATCATCGCCCGCGTCTTGCGCACGGTCGCGTAAATCGGATCGAAGCGCTCTTTCGCCTCGGTGAAGTCGGACAGTTCCGCCTCCAGCAGAGTTGGGCTGAGTTTCGGTCCTTCCCCTGCGAGAAATTCGAGTCCCTGCCCCATCGCATGAGGAACGATCAGGATATCGGAAAACAGGATTGCCCCGTCGAAGGAAAACCGGCGGATCGGCTGCACGGTAATCTCGGCAGCAGCATCGCTGTCATAAACCAGTTCGAGAAAGCCGCCCTTTTCGGCGCGCAATTCGCGATATTCGGGAAGGTAACGCCCGGCCTGCCGCATGAGCCAGACCGGAGCGACGTCTTGTTTGGTACCTTTGAGAGTATCGAGCAGCGGGCCCGGCATACGTGTTCCTCTAAACTAAAAAATAATATTTATATAAAGGGATGATGGAGTCTGTTGGCCCTGTGGATACCGGGAATTACCGGCTCCTGCCCGAATTCTCCGGCTGTGAACAGACCTTTGACATGGCAGCGACTCTGCCAAGCTTCGCGGTCAAGCGCAAACTATCCACGCTCTCCCCAGGCTGTTGATGGCTGCTATCCCGTGTCGATAAAGCGCTTTGCCAATACGCCGGTAGCGAGGATGAAATTTCCTCCCATGCTTGTCCGCGGTTCTGTCCCGTGGTTTATGCCTTGTTGTTTCCACAGGCCCGAAAGAACGCTTTGCAACCCGAACCGAACCGTCTGAATTTGCACCTTGTCTCGGATTCCACGGGCGAGACGCTGGAAATGATTGCAAAGGCCGCGCTGGCGCAATTCGACAACCCGAGCGTCAGCCGGCATTTCTGGCCCATGGTTCGTTCGCGTCAGCACCTTGACCGGATTGTCCCCGAGCTTGCCGATAACCCGGGACTGGTCCTGTTTACGCTTGTGAATCCCGAAACGAGGTCGCGGCTGGAGGAACATTGTCGCCATCTGGGCCTTCCCGCCGTTCCGGTGCTGGACCATGTGACCGCCGCGCTGGAATCTCAGCTCGGTCAGGAAGCGCATGGGCGTCCGGGTCGGCAGCACTTGATGGATGAGGACTACTTCAAGCGCGTCGATGCGATCCAGTACACGATCGCCCATGATGACGGGATCGGGCACCAGGATTGGGAGGAAGCTGATATCGTTCTGGCCGGAGTGTCGCGAAGCTCGAAAACGCCGACCAGCATCTATCTTGCCAATCGCGGGTACAAGGTAGCCAATATCCCCCTGGTCGTCGAAAGCCCGCCGCCCGACAATCTCTTCCGGTTGCGGCACCCGCTGGTCGTGGGTCTTACAACAGCGCCCGAACGCCTTGTGCAGATCCGCCGCAACCGCCTGTTGTCGCTCAACGAAGGGACCGAAACGTCCTATGTTGACAATGACCGGGTGAAGGCCGAGCTCCAATTCGCCCGGCGCATGTTTGCCGACAATGGATGGCCGGTGATCGATGTGACGCGCCGGTCGATCGAAGAAAGCGCCGCTGCCATCATCCGCCTCGCGCAGGAGCGTGAGCGCAAGGACCGCCAGGTTGATGGAGTGTCAAAGCCGATATGAACGGTGCCCGCCCTCCCCTTGTTCTCGCCTCCAAATCGGCCTCTCGCAGAGCCATGCTCGACGCCGCCGGTGTTTCCTACGAGGCTCAGCCTGCGGACGTGGATGAGCGCGCGATCGAGACAGAGCTTGCCGGTGCTTCCGCCCCCGAGATTGCCGAGGCGCTGAGTGTTGCAAAGGCGGCCGCGATTGCAGCGGAGAAGCCCGGCAATCTCGTGCTCGGCAGCGATTCACTGGTCGTTGTGGATGGCAAAAGGTTCGACAAGCCCACATCGCGTGAAGGCGCCGCTGAGCATTTGCGCTTTTTCTCGGGCAAGGTGATCGAACTGCATAGTGCGGCCGCTCTGGTGCGGGGCGATACCTGCGAGTGGGCGCACACGGATGCGGCAAGACTCCATGTGCGTGAGCTTTCCGACCATTTCATCGACCATTACCTCGATTTGGAATGGCCAGCGGTATCGTTCACCGTTGGCGTTTTCCGGATCGAGGCCGCAGGCGTGCAATTGTTCAACCGCATTGAGGGCGATCAGTTTACCGTTTTGGGCATGCCGCTGCTCCCGCTGCTTGGCGCCTTGCGCGAACAAGGCGTTCTGAAAACATGAATGTCCCGCACGCGCACGTCATCGGAGATCCGATCGCCCAGTCGAAATCGCCGCTCATCCATGGTTTCTGGCTGGAGAAACTCGGAATTGCAGGTCGGTACAAGGCGCGCCATGTCGAACCGGGCGAGCTGGGCGATTACCTTGGCAAATATCGCGGCGATGGAAGCTGGATCGGCTGCAATGTCACGATGCCGCACAAGCGCGCTATCATGGGCCATCTCGATCAGATCGATCCGGTCGCGCAGAAATTGGGCGCGGTGAACACCGTCGTGCGGCAGGAGAACGGAGCGCTGATAGGTTTCAACACCGACGCGGATGGGTTCCTTGAGCCGTTGATTCCTACTCTGAAAGCGCAGCACCTTTTCAGGATGGCGCGCATCATCGGGACTGGCGGTGCTGCGCGGGCTATCATCGCGGCACTGGCACACAATGGCTTCACGCTGGTGGTCGCCGGTCGCAATCCCGACAAGGCGCGCGCCTTGCTCGACGAAATCGCGCCCGAGGGGGAGCACCACGCCATTCACCTCTCTCACTTCGCCGACCCGACCGATTTCGCCTTTGACGACCGCGAGGGCTGCCTCGATTTGGTGATAAACGCGTCTCCCCTTGGCATGCGCGGCAATCCCGAATTGCGCTTCGATTGGAGCCATGCCCCGCCAGGTAGCATCGCCTACGATATCGTGACTGATCCGTTGGACACGCCTTTCCTAAAGGCTGCGCGGGATGTTGGGCATCCGGTCATCGACGGCCTGTCCATGCTGGTTGGGCAAGCGGCGATTGCGTTCGAGAAATTTTTCGGAGTTTCGCCCCCCCGCGAACACGACGACACCCTGCGCGCGTTGCTTATCCGATGACACGGCCGATCATCATAGGCCTTACAGGGTCCATCGGAATGGGCAAATCGACCGTTGCCGCCATGTTCGAACGCGCGGGTATCCCTGTTTTCGATGCCGATGCCGAAGTCCGGGCGATGCAGGGGCCTGGTGGTAAGCTCAATGCCGCGATCGAGGCCGAATTTCCCGGATCCACTGGGCCCGAAGGCGTGAACCGGGACGCTTTGGGCAAACTGGTGTTCGGCGATAAGCACGCCCTCGCCCGCCTGGAAGCGATCGTCCATCCGGCTGTTGGCGAGCGGAGAGAGCAGTTTCTTGTCCAAAACGTCGACAAGCCAATCATCGTGTTCGACATTCCGCTGCTGTTCGAACGCGGCGGCCATGAAACTGTTGACAGTGTGGTGGTGGTATCTGCTCCCGCTGAGGCCCAGCGTCAGCGTGTGCTCGCCCGGCCCCGCATGACCGAGGAAAAGTTCGAGCACATCCTTTCGCTGCAGGTGCCCGACGCCGAGAAACGCGCGCGCGCCGATCATGTCATCGATACAGGCACGACGCTGGCGAAAACCGAGATGCAAGTTCAGACGCTGATCGATGCTCTCACAAGCAAGGGCCAATAGGCGTCGGTATGGATGCAAACGCCCCTTGCGCCGCAGCTCTCTTGGGTGAATAACACCGTCAATGCGTGAGATAGTCTTCGACACAGAAACGACTGGCCTGGATCCCAAGACCGGAGACAGGATGGTAGAAATAGGCTGCGTCGAAATGGTCGGCCGGATCGAGACGGGAAACACCTACCACGCGTATTACAATCCGCAGCGCGATATGCCCGCCGCTGCCGAGGCGGTTCATGGCTTGTCGAGCGCGTTTCTCGCCACCAAGCCGCTCTTTTCCGAAATTGCCCAAGAATTGCTCGAGTTTATCGGGGATGCGCCGCTTGTCGCGCATAATGCGGGTTTCGATTTCGGCTTCCTAAACTCCGAACTGGTCATGATCGACCGAGAGCCGATTTCGATGGACCGCATGGTCGACACCGTCGCTATCGCGCGTAAACGCCATCCCGGCGCGAAATTGTCGCTTGATGCGTTGTGCACGCGCTACGGGATCGACCGCAGCCACCGCGTGAAGCACGGCGCGTTGCTCGATGCCGAACTGCTGGCGCAGGTCTATGTCGAGCTCAAAGGTGGACGCCAGATCGGCCTTGAACTGGCCGCCGACCCCGTTGCCGGCAGCATAAAAAGCGGCGGCGTACCGGGCGGCTATGCCGAGGAACCGGCTACCCCGGCGAAGCCGCACCGAGAGCCTCGACCACATCGCGCCAGCGCGGAAGAAATCGCGCGGCACAAAGAGTTTGTCGCCGGGATCGAGAACGCGATCTGGGCCAGCTGAATCTTGCCGCCATAAGCGGCGATCACACGCGGAAAAAATAACAAGGGAGACCTAGCGGCGATGGATATTCGGATATCGGGTCATCAGGTGGAAACAGGCGCAGCGCTTCAGGAGCACGCAGCCGATCGATTGGGCGGCATCGTCGACAAATATTTCGACCGCGCGCTGTCGTCCCATGTCACCTTCGGCAAAGCACCTGCGGGCGCGTTCTCTTGCGATATCGTCACTCATGTGAACCACGGTACGATCCTGAAAGCTCAGGGCAGCGCACATGATGCGCATCTCGCGCTCGATAACGCTGCGGCAAAGATCGAAAAGCAACTGCGACGCTACAAACGCCGGCTGAAAGATCGCCATGAACGCGCAAGTCAGGCCCGCGCCGAAGAAGAGGCCGCCTACACGATCTTCGCCGCCGAAGAGCCGCAGGAAGAAGCTCCTGCAGAAGCACCTCCGGTCATCGCAGAAACCAGTGTCGACGTGCCCACGGGCTCGGTCGCCGACGCTGTCATGATGCTTGATCTGCGCGACACGCCAGCGCTATTTTTCAAAAATGCTGGCACAGGAAGACATAATATGGTTTACCGCCGCGCCGATGGGTCGATCGGTTGGGTCGAGCCACAATAGGGCCATATATTTGGTGTCTTAACCGACACCGAAAACGGCGCTCGGTAACGCAAGTGGCTCTGTACACGAACCAATAGAGAGAGGCGCCGAACTACCCTGCCAGCGGCATGATTTGCTCGCGCGGGTATGACGCAGTTCCTGCGAGGCAGGACGCAGACAAATCGGGATTTAGAATTCACAATGGATGTAAATATCAGAATGCTGCCTGAAGCCGTCGCAATCGACCGGCTCGATAACAAGCAGCAGGTTCTAGAACAGATTTCCGGATGCTTTGCCGACACTTATGGGCTGGACCGCACGGAAGTGCTTGAAGGGCTGGAGCAGCGCGAGGCGCTCGGGAGTACTGGGTTTGGCCGCGGCATCGCGATCCCGCACTGCCGCAGTGCCCATGTACGCCGCCCTACCCTCGCTCTCCTGAAACTGGATCAACCGGTTGATTTCGGTGCGGCTGATGCCGTGCCCGTGTCGCTGTTTTTCGGCCTCGTATCGCCCGAAAATGCAGGGGCGACACACCTGCATGCACTTGCGGCGATCTCGCGGTTTGCCCGCGATGAGGCGATGCTGCAATCGCTGGTGGATGCACCCGATGGCGAGGCGATATTCGCCTTGCTGACAAATCAATTCCTGCGCGATGCAGCCTGACAGCAGCGCCGAACAAGGTGCGGGAGATGGCCCTGCGCCTTCGAGCACAGGGGCGGACCGGCATCACCGCGCGCTCGAGAGGCTCTACCATTCCGCACCGATTAACGAGAAGTTTGCATCGTCGCTAGAGATCACAGGCGAAGGAAACGCCCGGATTCGCTTCACCGTCGATGAAAAGGTCTATCACGCCGCAGGCGCGGCGCATGGGACGATCTACTTCAAGATGCTGGATGATGCGGCATTCTATGCCGCCAACACTCTTGCAACCGACCGTTTCCTGCTGACAACCAGCTTCAACCTGCATTTCACCAAGCCCGTACGAGCGGGCGACGTTATGGCTGAGGGCCGCTGGGTCAGCGGAAGGCGACGGGTATTCGTCGCGGAATCGCGTCTGGTCGATGCGGAAGGCGACGAAATTGGCCGAGGCACCGGCACGTTCATGCGATCCAGGATCGCGCTTTCCAGCCTGCCGGGTTATTCTTCGGGCGAATGAGCGCCTCCATCCGCCTTCCCGCCCATCTTGAAATCGCCAGCCTGATCCGTCTTGCCGAATCGAATGGAGGAATGGCGACCGTCCTTTCCAAAGGCGAAAGAGACGCCGGAACCATCCTTGTGGTAACCATGTATCGCGGTGAAAACGCAAGACTTTTCGAGCGGATGCCCCAACTTGACGGCTCGCGTTCCTTCATCGTCACAAAGATAGAAGATATTGAAAATAAAGAAGAATTCTCCGAATATATCGCCCGCCGCGCGCAACAGGACCCCGATATTTGGGTTTTGGAGGTGGATATCGACAATCCAGAACGCTTCATCGCGCTTTTGCCGCGTTAACTTGACTTAGTTTCAGTTGTGACTAGTTGCCTCGCCAGCTTCCAGGTGCGCAGGCTCTCATCGCGGCAATACGGTCGTGAGATGGGCACGCAGACGGGGGGCAGCCGGCAGGCTAAGGACGGACCACCAAAACCAGCGTATAATCGCAACAGGTTCCCACCTGCGTCGGAGCTCGCTCACCGCACAAAAAGAAGATTAGATGAGTCGCAAGACTTATACCCTCAGCGCTGCTGCCATAGTCGCAGCAGCCGGATTGAGCTTCTCGAGCGCCGATAGCGCGGAAGCCATTGCTCAGGACGCGGCCGCTCTCCCGGCTGCTACCGAAACAGCAGCCACTGCTGAAGAATTGATCGAAATCGTGCCTGAACCGACCGTATTCGTGTCAGAAGAGGTCGTGCAGCCGGTCGATGACGCGGACGGCGCAGATTCAGACCGAGGTTCGTCCTACGGGGCTGCTTCACTGCGCGAGCTTGTCAGCATGGTCGACGCACCGGAGAGCATGTCCGAGCAGATGCGCTGCCTTGCCGGCGCGGTGTACTTCGAATCGCGCGGCGAACCGCTCCCCGGTCAACTTGCTGTCGCGAAGGTCGTCATCAATCGCGCCGAGGATCGCCGTTTCCCCGCGAGCTATTGCGGCGTTGTTTACCAGCGGGCGCAATTTTCGTTTGTGAAGAACGGCCGCATGCCACGCATCAATAGCGGTTCGGCTGCGTGGGAACGCGCGAAGACCATCGCTCGCATCGCCCATGACGACATGTGGGATTCAGAAGCGGACGATGCCGTCTACTTCCACGCGAACTATGTTCGGCCCAAATGGAGCTATCGCAAGCAGCGCACCGCGCAAATCGATACGCATATTTTCTACCGTTGATCCTCTGCCCCGGCAGATCTTCGACCCTGATTTCAGACCCCCGCCCTGATCCGGCGGGGGTTTTTGGTATCAGTCGGATATTGCCGCCCAGACGGGCGTGTGATCGCTGGCTTTTTCACGCCCGCGATGCTCGCGATCTACCCCTACGGCGGTCAGCCTGTCTGCAAGCTCGGGCGAAAGCAGGATGTGGTCGATCCGGAACCCGTGATCGCGCTGCCACGCACCTGCCTGGTAGTCCCAATAGGTCCATACCCCGCCCCGCGGATTGAGAGTGCGCACTGCGTCGGTCCATCCATCGGCAAGCAGAGTGAAGTACGCCGCGCGGCTTTCAGGTTGCATCAACGCATCCGCCGCCATCGCTTTAACCGAGTAGGTGTCGTCATCGTGGGGGATCACGTTATAATCGCCAAGCACGGCGGCTGGCACTTCTTCGGCCCAAATCTGACCCATTCTCGCCCGCAGCTTTTCCATCCAGGCCAGCTTGTAATCGAATTTCGGTCCTGGATGAGGGTTACCGTTGGGAAGGTAAATGCAGACAATTCGCGTTGTGTGGCCTTCTTTGTCTGTGATGTCCGCCTCAAGATAACGCGATTGTTCGCCCTCACCATCTTTCGGGCCGTCGATGCCAAGACCACGCTGAACCTCCTCAGGCGGTTCGTAGCCGGCCTCGCCATCGGTGAGGATTGCGACGCCGTTGAAGCTTTTCTGACCGTGCCAAATGGCATGATAACCAAGCTCCTCGAACTCCGACGCGGGAAAGCCTTCGTCTTGGCTCTTGATCTCTTGCAGGCACGCGACCGAAGGCCGCGTTTCCGCGAGCCATTCCTTCAGGCGCGGTAAACGCGCCTTGATTCCGTTGATGTTGTAGGTGGCGATTTTCATGAGGCCGTTACTGCCCCAGAATGCTGCCCTCGTCTAATTCAAATGCCGAAGCTTGACCCGCAGCCGCACCCGGCAGCTGCGTTGGGATTTTCCACGCGGAACGCCGCGCCGCCAAGTGATTCGACGAAATCGACCACACTGCCACTGACAAGATCGAGGCTGATCGGATCGACCACCAGCTTCACACCATCGGTTTCGCTGACGGTGTCCTCGCCATCGGGCCCTTCGGACAGGTCAAATTTGTACTGAAAGCCGGAACAGCCCCCACCCTCGACCGAAAGACGCAGGATCGCTGGCTTGGTCTGCTTTTCGGCGATCCAGGCGACGCGCTTCGCCGCGGCGGGCGTGAGGGTGAGTGTTTCGGCCATAAACAATATCTAGGTGCGAACGCCTCGTTCCTCAAGGCTCAGGCGGTCTGGATATAATTCCTGATTGCTTCCGCCTCGTGCTCGATCTCGTCGATCTTATGCTTCACGAGGTCGCCGATCGAGATGAACGCAACGAGCGCCCCATTGTCGACCACCGGAAAATGGCGGAACCTGCGCTTGGTCATCAAGGCCATGGCATCGTCGATCTTGGTCGAGGTTTCGACGGTAACTGCGGGCGAAGTCATGATCTCTTCGACCGGCATGCTCAGGACCGAGCCGCCTTTCTCAGAAAGGCAGTAGATGACGTCGCGTTCCGAAATAATGCCTACGACCGAACCGTTTCGCATCACTGGCAGGGCACCGATCCGTTTGCCTGCAAGGATGTTAACCGCTTCCGAAACGGGCGTGGTGCAATCGCACGAAACTATGTCCGCAGATGAGCGATTGGCGATGATCTTTGCGATGGTCATGATCTGGCGTCCTCTCTTTCGACACAAAATGCCACTTTCAAAGGCAAAAGGCGAGTCTGGCCCTTAACGCTGTCTATGCGGCGCTAAGGCATTGCAAAGCCGCAGTTCGAGGCTCATGTGAGCATCATGGCCAACAAATCTCCTCTCGATGATCCGGAAACGGCGGCCCATGCGTGGGCGCAGTACCGGCGCGTCATGCGCCTTTTGCTGCTGGTGACGATTGCCACCGTCGTGGTCGCCGTCGGACTGCTGTTTGCGTTCAATGGCGCGATTTCGGTGCATTTTTACATTGCGGCCGCCTTGGGCATCGCCTTCACCATGCTGCTTGGGGGAGGGCTGATGGGCCTCGTTTTCCTGTCCAATGGCACGGGGCACGACGAATCGGTCGACAATCGCCTGCCGAGCGCGGACGAATTGTTCGGCGATAGGAACGAGGACTAGATCGGCGGGGTCAGCCGGTATTCCTCGACTGGAACACCGCCGACCAAATGCTCTTCGATGATGCGTTCGAGCACTTCGGGTGTGCACGAATGATACCAGACGCCGTCCGGCCACACGACCGCCACAGGTCCTGATCCGCAGATCTGGAGGCAATCGGCCTTGGTGCGCTGGACACCGCCGCCCGGTCCGCGCGGATGGTCGGATGTCCGCTTTGGTCCTGCTAAGCCGCGTTCTTTCAAACGATCCTTGAGGAATTGCCACGCAGCCGCGCCTTCCGCGCGCGAGCAGCATTTCTGTTTTTCGGAAAGCGCGCACAGAAAGATGTGACGCTCGACCAACTTGTCCTTTGCTGCATCTCCGTATTTCTTTCCGAGCGCGGTTTGCGCTGCGAGCAGGTCCGTCTTGCTCATTCGCTTGCCTCGGCCTCCGGCTGTTCGCCGAGCCAGCGATCAAGCCACGCGAAGATCGTACGGTGCCATTGAAGCGAATTTTCCGCGCCGAGCACCCAGTGGTTTTCATCCGGGAAGACCAGCAATTGCGAGGGAACACCGCGTTCTTGCAAAGCCGTGAAGCTTTGCAGGCCTTGCGTGTAGGGGACCCGAAAATCCTGTTCACCCGCGATTACAAGCATCGGTGTCTGCCAATTATCGACGTGGTTGACGGGATTCCAGCGCTCGTACTCATCGCGCGCCTCGCTATAGGAGCCACCGAAATCCCAGCGCGGAAACCACAGCTCTTCGGTCGAGTAATAAAAGCTGCGCATGTCGAATAGGCCATCGTGCTGCACGAGGCAGTTGAACCGGTCCGGCCAGCGCCCGGCAATCCAGTTGACCATATAGCCGCCATAGCTCGCGCCCATGGCGCAGGCGCGGCTGCCGTCGATCTGACTGTCGAGCTGCAGCGCGGCTACGAGCCCCTTCTGCAGGTCCTCCAGAGGCTTACCGCCCCAATCGCGGTTGATCGAGTCGGTGAACGCTTGTCCGTATCCCGTGCTCCCATGGAAATCGACCGAGATAACGGCATAGCCTTGGCTGGCGACCACGCGCGGGTTCCAGCGCGAGGACCAGCCATCGCGAAAGCTGCCTTGCGGTCCGCCGTGAATGTAGAGAATGGCGGGAATCGGTCCCGTTTGTTTCTCAAGCCGCGTGATCTGGCCCCAGACAATATCGCCGCCCGCGCCTTCGAAGCTGAAGCGGGTTGTGATGGTCGATGCCATCTCTCCCATTCGGCTCGTGACCTTGTCCGTCAACGGGCGGGCCTGTCGATCGTTCGCCGCGAGGTACAATTCGCTCGGCGCGCCGATGGAATCCCGTGTGAACAGCAGCCTTTCACCCGAAAGCGGGACCAGATTGCCGATATGCGCCTCATTGCCGGCGATCAGGTTGAGCTCCGTCGTCTCGCCGGTTGACGGATCGATGCGAAATACCGGTGTGTCGAGTACGTCCGCGGCGGTTGCAAGCAGGTGCGAACCATCGGCGCTCCACATGAGGCCGCCGAAAGACAGGTCGACATCTTGCGTCAGCGCACGGGTTTCTCCCGTTGCCAGATCGCGCAGCTGAACAACCTGGCGGTCAGATTCGTATCCCGGCCGCGCCATGGCGAGATAGGCGAGATAGCGCCCGTCGGGCGAGGGTGCCGGTGCGGTGTCGACAGCCGTGTTGGCGGCGGTCAAATCGGTAGGGGCTGCTCCCGTCAGATCGGAGAAATAGATGTCGTGATCGGTCGATGTGGGCTCGCGGCCATCCGCGGCTCGCGCGACGAAGTAGATGCCCGATCCGTCGGGAGCCCAGGCGAGATCCTCTCCCCCGCCGAACGGCATCGTGGGGACATTGGCGGTGATACCGCTTGTGGGATCCGCGCCGTCGATCGGGGTGCCGTCGCCCGCAATCCTCCCGTTGTCCATGTCGAACACGAAAACCCGGTTGAAGGCGCCTGGTTCGATCCAGCGATCCCAATGACGGAAAAAGCCCGCATCGCCATCGTAGAGACGGGCAGAGCCGGTCGATGGCTTGGCGGTATCGCATCCAAATGTCGGGCAGTCGCGCGCGATCTGGGACCAGAGTGCGACTTTCTGCCCGGTCGGATCGAGTTTGAACCCGGCAATGTCCGCATCGGGCATATCGGCCACGAGCGTGGGTGCCGATGTTGTCCCGTCACCTTCGATAGTGGCCCGCCACAACCGCGAGCGAGAGGCCTGCGCGCTATCCGTATGGTCTGAGCTGAGGAAGTACAGGAAGCCATCCGGACCGAACGCCATCGAATTCGCGGAAAGACCCGGATCGAACGCGATTGGCGATGCGCCGCGTTTTGCAAGATCGAGGATGTAGTGTTGCCGCGTCCGGTCAAAACTCTGGGGGTCGATTTCCGTAACCGAATACACGGCGTAGCGATCATCCATGACAATCGCACCACTCAATCGCGGTATCGCGATGAGATCCTCGGCGGTCATTGGCGGTGCGGTCACACCGGGGATTGGCCGATCGGGGGAGTTGTCATCGGCTGCAAGCGGGGCCGAGGCGAACACCGCTGCGGCGAGAACCGCGCGGACTTTGTGCATCACGTTCATGGTCGGCAGAGTTAACGCGCTAATCCGCGCCGCGCCAGTGAAACTCTAGTGCAGGCAGCGGCTTGTCCGCATTGCGGTTTCAGGCCTCGGAATTCAGCCCTTTTTGCCAGCGATCCGCGCAATTTCGGCGCGCACAAGCTTGTCGACCATGCCTGGCAGGTTCTTGTCGAGCCATTCCGCCAGCATTGGGCGGAGCAATTCGCGAGTAAGTCCTTCGAGCGATGTCTCGCCCGAGCGGACGATCTGCGGGCGCGCACCGGGTTCCGCCAGCATGGCCAGGGCGGCGAGATTGTCCTGCATCGCCCCACGCACTTCGGCGGTGATCAGAGGTGCATCTCCCAGGTCGTCGGTGGTGTTGTCATCATCGCCAAAAGGATCATGATCAGCCAAAGGATTATGATCAGATCGAGCGGTGACATTCTCGTCGTCGATCTCCATATCGGAGAGATCGAGAACTTCGTCGCCTTCCGATCCGGCGGGCTCGGCGTCGCTGCGCTCCGCCGCTTCTTCACGCATGCGGCGCACTTCGAAAGCGCTTTCACGATTGTCCCGAGCGATCACTTTCTTGATCGATTCGAGTATCTCTTCGACAGATGATTCGCTTTGCGCCACGTCAGTCCTTGCCCCCGAAATTAACCATTCCGAATCGGAACGACCGGGCTATTCGCCGGGTTCCAATTGCGGCCCGATTGTTGCTTCGGCAGCGGGAATGTCAACGGTGCGCGTCGATTTGGCTTCGGGCTCGGGGTCACGTGCCCAATCCCATCGCTTGTTTTTCACGCGCTCGAAATTGAGCTGCGGATCGTAAAGCGGACCGCCCGTGTCGAGATTGAGGTCGCGCGCCTCGGCCCGGCCCATCAGCGCCAGGAGGTTGAAACCGGCGACATAGGCGTTGCGCCGTGCGGTGACCAACTGGGCGCGTGCGGAAAGCAGTTCCTGCTCCGCATTCAGCACGTCGAGAATCTGCCGGTTGCCGATCGAGTTTTCCGCGCGCACGCCTTCAAGACTAAGTTCTGCGGCTTCTACGGCGGCCTGCGAGCTCTCGATGACGGCCATGGCTGCCTGCCAGTTCGAATATGTCGCCCGTGTCTCGGCGATGATCTGACGCTCGATCCGGATGACCTCTTCGAGAGCTGCGCTTTCCCTAGCCCCAGCCTGACGCTGTTGGGCGGCGGGAAGCCCCCCTTGGAAGAGAGGGATCGTCAGGCGCACGCCGACATTTGCGGTCGTTTCCTGTTGTACGAAATTGGAGGCAACCGGTCCGCCGAGCGTGCCGAAGAAGTTGCTGTAATCGCCATTGGCGAACAGCCCGAGCGTAGGGAGTCGGCCTGCGCCTGCGACTTCGGTATCGAACCCGGCTGCCTGCGCGCGTTCTCTCGCCGCAATCAGATTGGGATTGCTTTCGAGCGATATCACGATGGCCTCGCCGACCGCTTCGGGGAGGCCGGGGAGAGGAGGGGGTGCTTGCAGATCGTCGGGCGCGCTTCCTACGAGCTGAACGTAGGTTTCGCGGGCGGCGATGAGGTTGGCCTGTGCTATGCGCAGATCGCCGCGAGCAACTGCAAGGCGCGATCGCGACTGAGCGACGTCGGTGACTGTCAGATCGCCGATTTCGAACCGATCGCTGGTCGCTTCGAGATTGATCGCGAGTACATCGACCTGGTTGGCGGAAAGAGATGCGAGCGCTTCGGTCCGGAGCACATCCATATATGCTGCAACCACCTGGCTGAAGAGCGCGCTTTCCGTATTACGGAGGCTGGCCTGGCCCGCCGAGACGCGTTCCTTGGCCGCTTTGATATTGTTCCGCACCGCACCGCCGGAATAGACCGGAACGAGCACAGCGGCATTGACGCCGAGGTTGCGTTCTGGCGCGGTAAAGGAGTTTGCCGACTGGCGAAGAAACTCGATATGCGTCGCGGTCACATTGACTGTAGGCAGGCCCGATGCCTTGGCAATCGGCACCCCCTCATCGGTCGCGCGCTGATCGGACCGCGCTCCCTGCAGTGTGGGGTTGGTGTTGTATGTCTCGACCAAGGCTTCGCGCAGCGTATCCGCCAGCGCAGGCCCGCTCGCGATGAGAGCGCCCAGACTGATCGTCGCAGACAGTCTGCGTGCAAGACCGGCGGACCGTTTCATCAGAACGTCCAGCCTTTCGGCTTGTCGAAATCATGCAGGACAGGAATTCCCAGATCCTCTACCGGTTGCAGCGAAACCTTTCCTGCCACTTTCCGACCCGACGCAAGGCGCGTCACCTGCCGCAGCAGAAGGCCCGAAACGATCCGCCCATCATCAGCGAGGCAGCTTGCGAACGCCGAAGGTATCTGTTCGATCGCTCCATCGACCATGATGAGCGAGTATGTCTTGCCCCCAACGAATTGACCGGCTGCAGCGTCTGTCGCCGCCACCGTTTCCACTTCCGCCACCAGCGGGCGGACCAGTTCGGCGAGGTATCCGGTACCGCCTTCCACGATCAGCACGCTATCCTCGACTCGCGGATCCGCCTCGATCAGCAGCTTTCCGTAGAACAGCGGGGATGCGAGAGCGGCTCCGTCGCCGAGGGGAACGCTGCGGTCGATGTAGGCGAGCGGGGCCTTGTCTTCGGGCAAGTAATCTTCGCGCGGGACGGCGATCATTCGAGCGAGCACGAATTCTTCGTTCACGCCGCTGGTGCGCAACTGGCTATCGATCATCGCTTTGCGGGCAGCGGCTGTATCGCGCTGCGTTGTGGTAGTCGTCATGTGAACTCCGGATGGCTGTATTAGGCATGCAACACAGCGCGTCAACCCTTCCTAGCTTTAGCGGCCCGATTGGCCAAGAGGTTTGGCCGGTTCCGCTGCTGCTTCAATCCCTTTGACCTCTAGCGTGCGCGATGCTTAGGGAGCCTACGCAATCTACCGAGACAAGGAACGCTTCGATGAGTGACATTGAGAACCGCCGGCATAATGATGGATCGATCTTCGGAGCGACAGGCGATGTTCGCATTGAAACCGACTCGCTCGGCGAGGTTGCCGTGCCGGTGGAGGCGCATTGGGGTGCGCAGACGCAGCGCAGCCTGGCCAATTTCGACATCGGCACGGAGACCATGCCGGAGCCTTTGGTCAAAGCGCTCGGCATCCAGAAAAAATCATCCGCGCGAGCAAATATGGAGCTGGGCGTGCTCGATGAGAAAATTGGCAATGCGATTGTCGAGGCTGCGGGTGAAGTGATCGACGGAACGCTGGCAGACCAGTTTCCGCTCAGCGTGTGGCAGACAGGTTCGGGTACGCAATCGAACATGAACGCGAACGAGGTGATCGCGAGCCGCGCGAACGAGATTCTGACCGGTGAGCGCGGAGGAAAGAACCCCGTGCATCCCAACGATCACTGCAATATGGGTCAGAGCTCGAACGACACCTTCCCCACAGCCATGCATATCGCGGCGGCGAGCGAAACCATCGAGCAGCTGGTCCCAGCGCTGCGGCATTTGCACGGGGCGCTGGATGGCAAGGCAAATGCCTTTGCCGATATCGTGAAGATCGGGCGTACCCACCTTCAGGACGCGACCCCGCTTACGCTCGGCCAGGAATTTTCGGGCTACGCCAAGCAGGTCGAATACGGCATTGCCCGCATCGAAAGCGCCCTTCTGCGCGTGCTGGAGCTGGCCCAGGGCGGCACCGCGGTTGGCACCGGAATCAACTCGAAAGCCGGTTTTGCGGAGAAGTTTGCGGCGCAGGTCGCGGACATGACCGGGCACGATTTCGTCACCGCGCCCAACAAGTTCGAAGCGCTCGCCGCGCATGACGCGTTGGTCGAGCTGTCGGGCGCGCTCAACTCCGTCGCGGTAAGCGGGATGAAGATTGCCAACGACATTCGCCTTCTTGGATCGGGGCCGCGCAGCGGCCTTGGCGAAATTTCTCTGCCAGCGAACGAGCCAGGCTCTTCGATCATGCCGGGCAAGGTCAATCCGACCCAATGCGAAGCGCTGACGATGGTGTGCGCGCAAGTGATGGGCAACAACACCTCTGTCAGCGTCGCGGGATCGCACGGCCACCTGGAACTCAACGTTTTCAAGCCGGTGATGATCTACAACGTGCTGCAATCGATCCGCCTGCTCAGTGATGCTGCGCGCAGCTTTAGCGACAATTGCGTCACGGGGATCGAGGCCAACACGGACCGAATCGACAAGCTGATGAATGAAAGCCTGATGCTGGTCACCGCGCTTAATCCCCATATCGGTTACGACAATGCCGCAAAAATCGCCAAAAAGGCACATGCTGATGGGACGACGCTGAAGGAGGCCGGCATAGAGCTTGGTCTGCTCACCGAGGAACAGTTCTCCGAATGGATCGTCCCGGCCGAGATGATCAAGCCGCGCGATTGAGCTGATTCAGTGCAGGAAAGCGCGTGCGAACCCGCCAGGCTTTCGACCAATTACTTACCCTGTCCGACGATCCGCCCGAGTGTTGCTGGTATACGACGATCCCAGTCGCTATCTCGCAACACACAGATGGTAACAGCTAATCCTTTGTCTGCGCCTGCGCACCATGATGAAGCAAGCGTCCCGTTTCGAACGGTGATTCTATCCATGGTCGCGCTGTGGGCGGTGTATTTCGTGCTGATCTCAGCGCGCGGAACCTTTCTCGGCATGGACATCCAGTTCGAGCTGTTCTGGCGCCGGTCGCTGGTTTGCGCCTTCGCGGTGCTCATCACGATGGCCCTGTGGTTTATCATGCGGCTGTTCGAAGCGCGTAAGCGATGGGTCCTGTTCGTCGTCGCGCTGATTGCGGCCCTTCCGGGCGCGCTCGCAATAGCAAAGGTCAATCAGGTCCTGTTCGCCCCTCTCAATGAGCGGATGGAGCAGCGCTATGCCGAGGAACGCGGCTTCACGTTGCGCCGGGACGAATCGGGCAATCTTCTGGCCGAGGTTGCTGCGCCGCGCGAATGGCAGTGGAAGAACAGCGAAGATTTCGACGCCGATGATCCACCGACCGTGACGCTTGTGCTGCAGGACGCGAAAGAGACCGGCGCGAATTGGTATTCGCTGATCGATGCGGGGCTCAGTCGGTATTACATCCTGCTTGGGTGGTCCGCGCTTTATATTGCATTGCTGGCTATCGCGCAGGCGCGAGTGGCGGAACGGCGTGAGCAAGAGTTCCGCTCGGCTGCGAAAGCTGCGGAGCTGAGATCGCTTCGCTACCAGGTGAACCCGCATTTCCTGTTCAACACGCTCAACTCGCTGTCGGCGCTGGTTCTGACGGGCAAGGCGGACCGCGCTGAGCGAATGATCCAGACGATCAGCCGCTTTTACCGTCATAGCCTTGCGGATGAGCCAACGAGCGATGTTCAGTTGAAGGACGAATTCGACCTTCAAAAACTGTATCTCGATATCGAGGCGGTTCGGTTTCCAGAGCGGCTGACCTGCGATTTCGATCTGCCCGAGGACCTCGAGGATGCGCGCGTACCGGGGATGATACTCCAACCGCTGGTAGAGAACTCGGTAAAATACGCCGTCTCTCCCGTGTCGCGGAAGGTGGCCGTCAGTGTCACCGCGCGCGAAGAGTTCGACCGCCTCGTGATCACCGTCGCCGATGATGGTCCAGGCATTCCTGAAGGTTCCGCACACGGGTTCGGCATCGGCCTTGCCAATGTGCGCGACCGGTTGGAGGCGCGCTTCGGATCGGACATCGGCTTTACATCGGGTCCGACCGCTTCGGGCTACAAGACTGAAATCAGGATACCTTTGACACGGCAGGCCCCACGATATGGTTGAAAAAGCGGATGGCGATACTGCACTGCGGACATTGATCGTCGACGACGAACCGCTCGCGGTTGAACGGATTCAGGTGATTTGCGCCGAGCTTCCCGCGATCCGCGTGGTCGGCACCGCAAGCGACGGCGCGGCAGCCCTGCGCCTGGCTGAAAAGCTTGATCCCGACCTGGTGCTGCTCGACATGACCATGCCAGAACTCGATGGGCTGGGCGTAGCCCGCAAATTCGCCGATGCCGAGAGCCCTCCGGCGGTGATATTCGTTACGGCGCACGATCATTTTGCAGTCGAGGCATTCGATCTCGAAGCAATCGATTACGTTCTCAAGCCGGTTTCCAGCGACCGCCTGGAACGGGCGATCGAGCGCGCCGTGGCTCGCCGCGGCGAGCGTAAGGAAAGCGCAAGCGAATGGCTTGAGGAGTTGTGGGTGCCGCATCGGTCGGAACTGCTCCGGATCGCGGTGAGCGAAGTGCACCAGATCGATGCGGAGCGCGATTACGTTCGGCTTCATGTCGGCACGCCGGAAGCTCCCCGGTCGTACCTGCTTCTGCAAACCATCGCGGGGCTGGAAGCGCGGCTGGACCCTGACAAGTTCATCCGGATCCACCGTTCGACCATCCTGCGCCGTGACAACATTCGCGGACTGCGGCATGACGGGCTCGGTGTCTGGTCGGCAGAACTGCAAGGCGGCGAAGCGCTTCGGATCGGGCGGACCTATCTTCCCAAGGTCAAATCGATGGCCGGCCGCTAAGATTTTTTGCCGGCTATCGCTCCCGGAATTCCTTTTCCGTTTTGAATCCATTACAAGAAAGTGACGGCCCGAACCCTGGGACTAAGTAGGGTTCGGGCCGTCATGTCTGCGCAGTCGCGTCATAGCGCGAGGCGCAGTACATCTCTGCCTAGGGTTCAACCGCCGCGTCGCTGGCTTTCGATCATGGCTGCGACCTGACGCTGCGCGCTTACGAGCGCCTTTTCATAGCAATCGCGAGACTTCGCCGAAGGGATGCGTGTACCAGTGCGGGTCTCACCGACACCGCAGACCTGGCGCGCGAGCTGATCGATCCGGCGGTCGAGCATATCCTGACCTTCGGGCGTCGAAAGATCGAGGCCTGCGGTGCTGATCGTCTGTGTTGTTCCGCCGTCCGATCCGGCGAAGGCAGGGGTGGCCGTAGCGATCAGGCTGAACGATGCGGCGGCAATTGCGAAAGTCTTCATATCTATTCTCCTCCTGCAGGCCTCGGCGCTCGAAAGGTTTGCGAGCCGGGGATGCCAAGCGTCCTGTCGATTAGAGAAATACGCCGCCGCGCCGCATCAATCACGCGAGGTTCGACCAAACAGCGCGCGCCAGTCGATTGGTGTAGGGGGGGCAAGACCGGCGTTACAATTCCGCCGACCAACGGATGTTTTGATCCGACGAGCGATTACGCCATAATGTAATCATGTGGACCGCCGTCATTATCATTTTCGTGCTGGGTATCGGGAACTTCACTCTGAACCGCGCAGTGTTTGCAAGCAATCACCCCGTAATCGAGCAAATGCCGCCCTTCGTGCATATGCTCGGCGGACGGTTGACGCTGATAGCGGAGTTTCTGATCCTGCTCGCCGCAATGCTGCTGGCTGCAAACGGATGGCCCGGCCTCGCCTGGGGCTATCTCGCCTATAGCGCGCTCAATGCGCTGACCGCCTGGTTGCTGTTAACCGGACGGGTGTGACGTCGGGCATTGATTGGGCGTTGCATCGCGGGCGCTTTCCCGCTTTGAAGAGCGCCATGCCTACACGCTTGTTTCATATCAGTGACGTGCATTTCGGGGTCGAGGATCCTGAGGCGATCTCCGTCGTCGAACGCGCCGTCGCAGCAGAGCGACCCGACGTAGTATTGTGCACAGGCGACCTTACACAGCGCGCCACGAAACGCCAATATGCGGATGCGGCACAGTGGTTCCGGGGACTGAAGGTGCCGATCCTGTTCGATCCGGGCAATCACGACATGCCCTACTACAATCTGTGGGAGCGCTTCACCGATCCGTACCGCCGCTATCGCCAGCTGAACGATAACGCGGGAACCGCCTATGAATCCAAAGACGCCGTATTCGTCCCGCTGAAGACTACGGTACGCGCGCAGCCGCGTTTTCCCTGGTCCGATGGTTTCGTGACCGATCGCGCACTTGAGAATACGCTCACCCGTTTGGGCGAACTCAAAGATGACCCGCGCACAATCATGGTCACCGCGCACCATCCGCTGCTCGGGCCCAAGGATGACGAGAACCCGACAATCGGTGGTGACAGAGCGTTTGCCGCGATCGCGGCAGCGGGCGCCGATGTCATCGTTTCAGGTCATGTCCACGTGCCCTTTGACGAGGTGCGCGAAAGAGATGGGCATTCCATGCGGATGCTGGGGACCGGAACGTTATCGACGAGGCTGCGCCACGGGGCGCCTCCATCATACCGGGTCATCACCTGCAAGCAGGGTGGCGATGTCGAGACCGAGCTGCGCACGTTAACGCCAGCCCATATTTAAGCGCCTGCGCGCTTGGTTGGGCGTCCGCTTACACGTTTAACCTTTCTTAGCTGATCCTCGTTAAGAACTTGTTCTCCATGAACAGGGGAACTCCCCTAGCCGTTCTGGGGGAAGAAGATCGACGTTTGGCGAACACCTATGGAGGGGGCGCACGCAATGGACATGTTGAAAGCATTCGTATTGGGAGCGGTACTGACACTGGTTGTTGCCATTGTGGTCGGCTCGCAGGGATCGAGCGGCGGGGCCTTGGCAGTCCATTCCATGGCGCTCGGCGATCACAAAGTGTTCTGGTCCTGGCCGCTCTTCCTGTCTGGCACGGGGCTATCCTGGGGTATCCTCGCGCTGCAGCGCTGATCGAAGACTGAGCGCAAATAAAAAGGGCGGCATCCCCGTGGGGAGCCGCCCTTTCGTATTCGGGTAGCTGTCGTAAGCGAATTAGCGCTTCGAGAACTGGAAGCTACGGCGGGCTTTCGCGCGGCCATACTTCTTACGTTCGACCACGCGGCTGTCGCGGGTGAGGAACCCGGCCGACTTAACGGTCGCGCGGAGCTCCGGTTCGTACTTCGACAAGGCCTGGCTGATGCCATGCTTGACTGCACCGGCCTGGCCGGAAAGACCGCCGCCTTTTACGGTTGCCACGACGTCGTACTGACCTTCGCGTTCGGTAATCGCGAACGGTTGGTTGATGATCAGACGCAGGGTCGGACGTGCGAAGTACACTTCCTGATCCTTGCCATTGACGGTCACTTTGCCGGAGCCGGGCTTTACCCAGACGCGGGCGGTTGCATCCTTGCGTCGGCCGGTTGCATAGGCGCGGCCCTGAGCGTCAAGCTCCTGCTCACGCAGCGGGGTAGGCGGGTTCTGCGAAACGGTTTCCGCGATTTCAGCGGCATCCGCAGCCGGAGCGTCGCCAGCGATTTCCTTGAGATCCGAAAGATCGGAAACGGTGTTGTTTTCGTCAGCCATTACGAGGTGACCTTGTTCTTGCGGTTCATGGAAGCAACGTCGAGCACGGTCGGGCTCTGCCCATCATGCGGATGCTCGGTTCCGTTGTAGAGGTGGAGAGCCTTCATCTGCTGACGGCCCAGCGGACCGCGCGGAATCATGCGCTCGACAGCTTTCGAAAGCACGCGCTCTGGGAAACGACCCTCGAGGATCTTCGCAGGAGTGGTTTCCTTGATCCCGCCCGGGTGGCCGGTGTGCTTGTAATAGACCTTCTTGGTCGCTTTGTTGCTGGTGAACTTCACCTTGTCGGCGTTGATGACGATCACATGGTCGCCGCAATCGACGTGCGGGGTGTAGCTCGGTTTGTGCTTACCGCGCAGGTGATTGGCGATGATCGCGGCGAGACGGCCAACGACGAGGCCATCCGCGTCGATGATGTGCCAGTTCTTCTCGACCTCTGCCGGCTTGATCGACCGGGTCTGCTTGCTGATAGCCTTCATGGCTGCTTTATCCTTAAACCAAAATCGGTTGTGTTGATGCCAGATTCCGGCTTGCGGACAGTGTCCCGAGACAGGTCTGGCGAATCTCGCTCCGGCCGATGCCGGAAGCTTTGAGTGCGGCGCATTTGTGCGGCAATCGGCTTCAAGTCAAGCAAAACCGGGGTGCTCGGTGGAGGTAAAATAATACCGCAGCGATTCTCGGGTAGGAAAACTCGGCACGCAAAGAGCGTTTGATAACAAGACGGCACAGCTTGGCGCGCTTGCTCATTCCGCTCCGGTGGCCACTCCGCAATTCCAGACGCCAATGGTTGGTCGCGCAATGGGTGAATGTCAAAGGAGCGGTTCTCCCATAGACTTTTCCCTTCAGGCGTTTATCTGGGCGGGTATCGGCCATTCTGTAAAGATTTATGACGCTGAAGCAGCGAGCCATTCCGGACTTTAACCATGATTCGGCTGTTGCATTCAATGATCGGATGCGCTGAAAGCACCAGAATAAAAGGGAAACTAGCATGGGTTTGGGATCGGCTCGATCGCAAATACGCACGGATGTGCGATTGCCGTCAATCGAGAACGTGAAGGTCGGAGTGATCGGGCTTGGCTATGTCGGGTTGCCGCTCGCAGCTGCATTCGGGCGGTATTACAATACCATCGGATTCGACATCAGCAAAACCCGGGTTGAGCAGCTCATCGCGGGACATGACAGCACTGCAGAGCTGGATATGGAGGATCTTCGGGCCGCATCGAAGCTGAAATTCTCATCCAGTGAAGAAGATCTTGTTGGATGCGATGTCCTTGTGGTCGCGGTTCCTACGCCGATTACCTCTGCCCGAACCCCTGATCTGCAGCCACTCCTCGCAGCCTCCGAGATTGTGGGACGAGTGATCCGCAAAGGCGGGGTCGTTGTCTATGAGTCAACCGTCTACCCTGGCGCGACCGAGGAGGATTGTCTTCCCATTGTCGAGAAGTATTCCGGACTTCGGTTCAATAGTGATTTCTTCGCCGGATATAGCCCCGAGCGTATCAATCCCGGCGACAAGGAGCGCCCGATCCACAAGATTATCAAAGTTACCTCTGGATCCACACCGGAAGTCGCCGATTTTGTGGATTCGTTGTATGGCCGGATCATCGAAGCAGGCACCTTTAAGGCAAGCTCGATTAAGGTCGCTGAAGCGTCGAAAATTGTCGAGAACACACAACGCGATGTGAACATTGCCCTTGTGAACGAACTATCTATTATCTTTTCCCAGCTCGGCGTTGATACCAACGAAGTACTTGATGCCGCCGCTACAAAATGGAATTTTATAAACATGCGTCCCGGCCTTGTTGGCGGTCACTGCATTGGCGTTGATCCATACTATTTGGTGCACAAGTCGATGGCTGCGGGATTCATCCCTGACATTATCCGCACCGCCCGCGAGATTAACGATGGTATGGCTAGGAATACCGTGGTCAGACTGATCAAGAAAATGATCGCAACTGATATTGCCGTAAAGGGCGCAAAAGTGCTGGTCGTCGGGTTTTCCTTTAAGGAGAACTGTCCTGACACCCGCAATACCAAGGTCGTAGATCTTGTCACGGATCTGGAAAGCTTTGGTATGGCCGTCGACATTGCTGACACCTGGGCTGACCCGAGCAGCGTGCAGCGGGAATACGGGCTCGAGATCGCAACTTCATTGCCCGACACCGGAGATTATGATGTCCTGATATTGGCGGTGCCGCACGATGATGTGATGCAGGGGGGCGCCCTGGCGCTGCGCAAACTGGTGAAGCCGGGCGGAATTCTATTTGACCTGAAAGCCGTCTTTGAAATCGAAGACAGCGATCTGAGGCTGTAAACATGGGCCGCGAAAAGAATGTTGGAGAAGTGTCCGCCGCTACGATAGGTGACTTCGACCCGGAATGGTACCGTTCGCAATATCCAGATGTCGATATGCTCAGAATGGACCCGGCGGACCACTTCGAACGCTACGGCGCGCGACTAGGGCGCCTCGGCAAGCCGGGCGGCAGTCACCAAAAGCATGCCGCTGCCGCCAAGCCATGGAATAAGTTGCCTGTTGGTGGTGAAGGTGGCGATCCGATCGACATTCGTGATTTCTGCAAAAAAGAGTGGGCGCGATACCGCAGGCGCAAAGAAGTCCTTAACTTACTGACGCGACCGGACCTGCCGAAGGTCACTGTCGTAATGACCTCACACAACGCCGAGGACACGGTGGAAGCGGCGGTCCAATCCATGCTGATGCAGAGTTATCCGAACTTGGAAGTGGTCATATGCGACGATGCCAGCACTGATCGTACATGGAGCGTCTTACAAGCGCTCGAAGTGCAAACCGGAAGTGCTGTACGAGCGATCAGGTTGGCCAGGAACAGTGGCACCTATCTCGCAAAAAACATTGCGATAAAAGAGGCGAAGGGTGACTTCATTCTTTTCCAGGACTCCGACGATTACTCGCATGCCCATCGTGTTGCTTGTCAAATCGAACCACTTATTGATGATGAAACCCTAATCGCGACGCGAACAAAATACGCGCGCTTCAACCCCGACAACTTCAGTGTTATTGCACGTGAAGGCGACTTCGCAAAACTTGGCTTGATTACGTTGTGTGTCCGACGTCGCGTTTTCGATGAGATCGGATTCTTTGATGCCGTTCGCAAGGCAGGTGACGATGAATGGTTCCGTCGCCTTCGACATCTGTGCGGAAGCCACAGCGTCCAAGATCTCCCGGTATCGCTGTACAACGCTGAATTGCGGCCGAATTCGCTTATCGCCGACATGGTCACTGTTAGGGCCGACGGTTCTATTGGCCAAAGCTCAAGCAAAAGCAGAAGAGCGTATGTCTCGATATTTTCCAAAAGACTTGAAGAAAACGGCTCGAAACCTGACTGGTACCGATCCAATTTCCCGCCCGTTCCCAACAAGGCGCAGCAGGCTTATCCTCCTGAAATAGCAGCGATCACCCCCTCACGAGCACCGGTGATTGGGGCTGTTTGCAGCATTCCCAGCCGGATTGGCGCCTTCGAAAAAGTGATTGAGCGCCTCCTTCCGCAGGTTGATGAGCTGCATGTGTATCTCGATAAATATGCGCGCATTCCAGATTTCCTGAGCTCGAAAAAGGTCGAAATTTATAGATCTGAAAACTACGACATAGATTTTCGAGACAATGCGAAATTCCTGATGTTCGACCAGTGCAAGAAGAGATTCCCAGAGGGCTTCTACTATTTCACCTTCGATGACGATATCGTATATCCTCATGATTACGTGCGGCACCTCATCGCAGGCATTGACGAGTTCGACCGATCTGCAGTTGTGGGGGTTCATGGTGTTCTGTTGGTGGAAAACCCACAGAAGTATTCCAGACAGAGAGTGGTTTTTCACTTTTCCGCAGACGATTTGGCGAACCCTGTTCTAGTCAACAATCTAGGCACTGGCACAGTAGGATTCTGGTCAGGTGCGTTTGACAAGATCGCCCCTGAAGCTTGGGGAGCAGGAGGTATGGTCGATATCGAGTTTTCCGTTCTTGCTCGCCAGATGGGAGTTCCCATGGTGTGCATCCAGCGCCATGCTGGTTGGCTGGCATCGGGTGAGCTGGCCGAGGACGACGTTCCCTTGTTCAGAGAGAACAAGAAAAAGGAGGGAGTAATCAGGGACAAGCTCGCGGCCGCAAAGCCCTGGGGCTACGAGGGTATCGAGAAATCCTTGCAGAAATTGAACAACTCTACTGCGGAGAAGTTGGAGAAACTCTTGCCGAGGTTCAGGGACGAGCTCTACGTCAGCCGATTTTTCCAAAGAATGCGCCGGAAATGAGCGAGCAAAATTGGCCGGAGTTGTCTTTCCCTAAGGATGAGGCAGAACTCGTCCGCGCCATTTATGAAAAAGCCACGGTGATCCTAGAGTATGGCTCAGGCGGGTCCACAATAATCGCGGCGGAAAAGCCGGGAAAGCTGGTGTTCAGCGTGGAGTCCGATCGAGAATGGGCTCTTCGGCTCCAGCACGAGATCGACTCACGCAAGCTTTCGTCTCCCGCAACCGTTTATCATGTCGACATCGGCCCCACGGGCGACTGGGGGCGCCCACTCAACTCGGACAGCTGGACCAATTTTCACAACTACCCACTCGCGATTTGGGACGAGCCCTTCTTTCGACAACCTGATGTCGTGCTTATCGATGGTCGATTTCGACCGGCCTGTCTCATGGCAGTGGCGCTTCGAACCAGGCAAACCGTCACTCTTCTTTTCGACGATTATAAGTCCCGCCCCGCCTATCATAGTGTTGAGGGCTTCCTGAAACCGACAAAGATCGTCGGCCGATTGGCGGTATTCAGAGTCGAGCCGCGCCAGCTAGACGCTTCGGAGATTCGAAAACTCATGGAAAATTTTTTCCGAGCGACCTATCACGGTATGGACCAGCCACCTTACAAGAACAATCTTCGCAATAAATCGTCGTCTCCGGGCGATGGTCGAAATATCACATGAGCAATATGCCCACATCTACAAACGGTCCCACGACGATCGCAGATCTTACCAGCGATCCTTTCGCTCCGGCAGCGTTTGAGACTCTCTTCCTGCGACCTCGCTATCTGGTCGACAGTCCTTCGGTAGCTCACGTGCCGTTTCTTTTCTGGGCATGTGCAACGCTCCGTCTTCGCAATGTAGCGGTCGTCGGAGCAGGCGACGGCGTTCTGCATTTCGCGCTTTGCCAGACGCTGGAGCAGATGAGCGATACCGGAATATGTGTCGGCCACGGTTTCTGGGAAGATGCCGAAAATGAGGAGCGGCCTTCCGGCGTTCCTCCTGAGCTCGCAAGGCACGAGGACATGCTCTACGAGGATATTTCTAGGCTCGCACCCGGCGCGGACCTCGACAAGCTAGTTGACAGTATGCCGGAATCATCCCTCGATCTGATTATTCTCGATCTTGCAGCTGCACCGGAAGGCTTGGCGCAGAGATTGGAAGTCTTGGCCAGCAGGCTCAGCAAGTCTGGAATTTTGTTCGTCCATGGCGAGAATACAGTGCAAGAAAACGGTGCAGATGCGGCGGCACTTGAACGCTTTATGAAAGCGCATCGCTCAGTTCACTTTTCTTCTGAACAGGGCTTCAGAATGTTCATCCTGACAGGTGATAAGCCGCACCATCTGGGTGCGCTGTTTGAGGCAAGTGAAAGTGGGCATACCACTTTCGCGGTCGAAAAAGTATTTCGCCGCGTTGGCCAAGGGCTGCTCGGGGTCGTACGCGCTGCTAAAGAGAAATCAGCTAGAATTGAGGCGGAGGGGCTGGCGACCGAAAACCGCGCCGCATTTGAAACTACGCAGAGTAAGTACGAAACCCTTGTTGAAGCTTATGACCTTCGTACGCGGAGAATCGCGGAGATCGAGAGCCAGCTGTTCGATGATCGAGCAATTATAGCCGAATTGCGAGCCCAAGCTGCCGTTCGTGAAGTTGAGCATGAGTCGCTTAAAGCTGCGCACAAAGTCGAACTTGCCGATCTCGAAAAAGAGCTCGCTGAGCATGTGTCGGCGCTGACAAAAGAAACAGCGCGGTACGTGTCTCTAGAGAAGGATTTCAAGGCTGAGCGTGAGATGCGCTTCTCAGAAACCACTGCTCTTACCCGAATGACAGAGTCCTTGAGGAAAGAGATCGCCGCACTCAAAACCAAACACAACTCTGCCTTGGAATCTCAGCATGATCAGTTCGCAAGACGTAGCAATATAACTGCCCAATTGACCGCCTCGAAGAACCGCTTGCAGGCGGATCTCCTGCAGTTCCATCGGTTGCGCGCCAGAAAGAAAGCGAAAGACAGAATCGCCAAGGAAATCGATCTAGTCAAAGCGTCTGAGTGGTTCGATCCCGAGTGGTATGTCGCGACTTACCCTGACATTGCAAACAGCGGAGCGGAACCTGCTCGGCATTTCGTGCTGCATGGCGGATACGAATTGCGCAATCCGGGCCCAGATTTCGATTCGCTGGAGTACCACAAGGTGCATGCCGACGTGACCGAGGCAGGCATACCTGCTTTCATCCACTACTTAGATAACGGCCGGATAGAGAGCCGCCAGACTTTCAGAGTCGATGATAGCGCCTGAGCTAGAGGGATCATGCGCTCTCCAATCATCAGTTCCCAAAGACTGATCTCGCCCCCAGGGCGTTGACGTTTTTGCACCGTGCTCGGCATTGCATTCTTCCTGAACACTTTGGCCCACTGCAATTTTTGAATTTCCAAGCTCAAAGGCGCTGATTTTCTTCGGCGCAACCTCGTAGTCCTTTTCGAGGACAGAGGCTAAGGAATGTCTCTGCGTGAAAAATCGATCGCTAAGACACACGGCTCTAAGCGAAAACCGATATAGCGCATCAATGCGTAAGGCGCCGATATTCGGACGGCGTAACCTCGACGAATTTCTTGAAGGTGGTAGTAAAGTGCGCCTGATTTGAGAAGCCGACCGCCAGGGCGATGTCGGCGATCGACCAGGCGGTGTTGCGCAAGAGGCGCTTCGCTTCGCCGATGCGCTGCGTGATCAGGAAGTTGTACGGTGACGTACCGAACCGCGCATGGAATTGCCGGGTGAAGGACGATTCGCCGAGACCGCAAAGCTCGGCGAGCTCTTCGATCTTAACGTGCTCATCGAGGTGGTGATCTATGTAATCGCACACCTTGTTCGCATGGGCTTCGCTCAGCGCCGACTTTTGCGGCCCCTCGCTTTCGAGCAGACGCTTGCAATCGACGCTTGCCTGGCTTGAATCGTAATTGGCCAGCGCCGTGCTTACGAGGGCATCGACGGAGGCCGAATCGAACGGCTTTATGAGGTACCCGTTGGGCCGGATTGCGGAGGCTTTCGCCACCGTCTGCTTGTCGGCATGACTCGTCAGAAATGCCAGCGCCATGGAGTGGTCTTCGCGTAGCTCGGCTGCGAGCGCGATCCCGTCTTTATCGCCATCAATGTGAATATCGATCAGCGCGATTTCGGGCGCATGTTCGGAGGCCAGCGCCTTCGCATCGTCGAAATTGGTCGCGATGCCGACCGGTTCGTGTTCGAGCGATTTGACTATCTCGAACAAATCTCGGGCCGCGATGCGGTCATTCTCGATGATCAGCACTTTTGCCATGCGAAGCCCTTAAGCGCTGTCTGAGAATTTGAGATGATTGGGATCAGGCAGTGTAATACTCCATCCGCTTTCGCCGGCTAGATTTGTGGGCTGCATGTCACCCGCGTGTTCTCGCAGCAATTCAGTCAGCACGACTCTACTTACTTCACTCTCCTCGTCGATCAAAGGTGCGAGCTTGATCCGGAGGACGATTTCGTCCGGCATTCGGGTAAACTCGAAACTGGCCTCGGTCCCGTCATCGGATGACCGACCGCGCATCCAGGCAATAAGCACTTCGTTGATTATGAGGGCGATACCGCGGCTTTTGCGATGGGAAACGACCCCACCGACTTCGATCGCGAGACCACTCAAGGTGAATTTATAGCGGTCGTTCATCAGCTCGATCAGCGCGGCCAAAAACTCGTCCGCCGGGAGAGTTGGACTGCCGTTTTTAGCGAAAACGAAGTTGTCGATAAAGGAAAGTATCTCGATCCTGAGGCTGAGCGCCCGCAAGGCCTTTGCGCAATCGGCAAAGCAATCGGGAAGAAGATTGCGTCGTTCTATGTTCAGCAGGCTGGAGATGAACTGAACATCGTCACGGACAAGTCGCTGTGCGATCTCGGTTTTTTCCGACATGGTATCAGCGACCTTTCGCAACATGAGGGCCAGATAGGCGTGTTCGGAGAATCCGTGAGCATGACCCTCGACCCCCAACCGGCGATCCGCTTTCGAAATCGCGGCACGGTTTTCGTGATTCGCTGCTGAAAACAGGTTCTTTTGCGTCCGAAGCTTCGAAAATTGCGCTGCGTCCGGGATTTGAACAATTTCGCGCTGATCGTGAAATACCGCAGCAGCGAAAAACACCACCTTACAAATCACGAACCAAGGTGGGTCGTCGAGAAGCGGAGGGCGGCATGAGCCTCTACCAAAACACAATAACGACCGAGGGCGCCGGATCCGTGGCGCATCCGCGGGGCTTCCCTTTCGAGGGCAGAGTGAAGCACCAACGCTTCAAGCTTCCCGACGTTGCCCGCCGACCGACAACGGCCGAGGCTTACGTTGGATACGAAGACCCGCCAGCCTGGCGTTCGCTCATGAACCGCTCCTTGATCGGCGATAAGCGCGCTTTCGGGCAGCTAATGCAGGAATTCGAGATTTGCCTTGAGATCTATTTCTCACAAAGAAACACGGATGAAGTCGCGCTGCGGCTGGTCGAAGAGACCCTCGTCTCCGTAAACGAAAAGCGCCGTACCTGGGACATCACAAAGTCCGTTCTGGGTTGGTTGCTTGCGATTGCCGACTATCGGGCTGAACATCCACTCCAGGGTTCGATCCAATAGTAGGAAAGCGCCGCGCCCAGTCCCTGACCCCCCCCAAGGGCGCGCGCACTTAGCCCGGTGTCTGACTTCGACCCTCAGACACCGGGCCTTTTCCATTCACCAGGCAACGCGGCGTGCTCTTGCACATCATAGGGCTGACATCACCCAGGTGTCGGACGATCTGCGCTCGTCATCGCCGATCGCAGTGACGATGGTTCGCTGCGCATGGGCGAGCCACGCATTGTTACGGGCCCGCTTGGCGACGTAACGAACAATGAAGCGGCCCGTCTGACCACCTGCCATTTCGATCTTGCGCGTCATTTCGCGTGGAGTGTCACTGGCCGGAAAGAAGAGGTCGGGCGGGAGTTGGTCCAACAAGGCACCGCCGGCTTTCTGCAATTGGGCGATGTTGGTCCGATGCAATGCTTTCGCATCTGCGCTTTCCGGCCGTTTCGCGATGATCGACCTTGCCTGTGAAGCAGCCGCGTCGATATCGTGCTTCTGGGTGTATGTCCCCGCAGCGGCTATCAGACCGTTTTCCGCAAGCAGGATGGCCCACATCGCCTCGGTCGAACGGTCCTCCTCGATGCGAGCAAGCGCTGCGAGCGCGGCGGGCGCCTCGACATGGGCGGACAATTGGCGACCGCCGATTGCAATCCCCTGGCCCTGCACCGCGAAGCGCACCTCCCACTCCCGTTCGATCACCAGCGTCGCGCCGTCGCGGAGCGCACGCTCTATCCGCCGCTTGAGCAGCATCGGCCCCTGAGGAGCGGTGATCGGTGTTTTCGCGTGCAATGGTAAGGGGACAATGGCGGCTCCGGCACCAAAGCCCAAACCGGCCAATCCCGCAACGGCCCCGCGACGAGTTGCTCTCGTCATTTCAATCTCCGACCCTGTTATTTGCCGCGACTGACTGACGGCATATTATTTCTTGCTCGTGCGGGTCTGCAGTATCAGCCAATCCAGCGTCGCTGGATGGGCCTGTTCGCAAGACCAGCCCGTGATCGCAGGCGTATCATAGGGGTGGAGTTCGCCCAAACGACTAACGAGGTCTTCCAGCCTTTCACCGGTTGTTTTGAACAAGACTGCGATTTCTGTGCCACTCGAGCGCGTCTCCTGCCAATCGAAGATCGCTTCGATCTCGCCGATGATGTTGGCGCAAGCGATCAGCGATTCGTCGAGCAGCGTTCCGGCGGCACTGCGCGCCGTCTCGCGGTCGGGAAAAGGACACCAGACGAGAGCGGCGCCCTTTCCGCTCATTGCGCCTGACGCATCTGGCGCTGGACACCATCGCTGTGCATCGCCCACGCGGTCGCCGCCACCAGCAGTGCGCCGGTCAGCTGGTGCATTGCCGCCATCCAGAGCGAAACACCTGACAGGACAGTCGCAATGCCGAGCAGGACCATCAGCCCGAACGCGCTATGGACCAAAATCGAGGCCAGACGGTCGGTTTTTCGAACCCTCCGGGCGAGCCAGACCAGCGCGATCACCGCGATCCATGCCCACCAGCGGTGCAGGAAATGCAGCAGAAACGGATCGTGGGTCAGCGTCCAGAAAAAGCCGCTCGACCAGTCGATCTCAGGAATGAGCCTGCCGTTCATTAGCGGCCAGTCATAGGCGGCGTGGCCTGCATTGAGACCTGCAACCCATGCGCCGAGCAGCAGCTGGATAAACAGCACCGCCGCGACAATCACCGATGCTACTGTGAACGGAGCCGGGGCCACGCCAGGCTCGCGCGCAATTCGCCGCATGTCCCGTGTCGTCCAGACGAGCCCGGCAAGCAGCAGCAGCGCGGTGAGCAAATGGAGTGACAGACGGAAATGGCTTACATCGGTCATATCGCCGACGAGTCCCGATTGGACCATGAGCCAACCGAACAAGCCCTGAAGCCCGCCCAGCGCAAGCAAGCCGACCAAGCGCGGCTTAAACCCGCGAGGTATCACGCCCTTGATCCAGAACCACAGCAGCGGAACCGCGTAAACCACGCCGACCAGCCGCGCGAGCAGTCTGTGGAACCACTCCCAGAAGAAGATGAACTTGAAATCGGCGAGCGTCATGCCGCCAACGCTCGCCTCGAGCCTGTATTCCGGCGTGGCTCGGTACTTCGCGAACTCTTCCTGCCACGCTGCGTCGTTCAAGGGTGGGAGAATGCCGGTGGCCACATTCCATTCGGTAATCGAAAGGCCGCTTTCTGTGAGCCGCGTGATACCCCCAACCAGTACGATGACCACGACGAAGGCCGCTACCACCTCAAGCCAGCGCGCAATCGCAAGTGGGCGAGCGAAAGGGTCGCGATGCGATTCGTGCAATTCGTTCGGAAGAGCGCTGGTGGCCATGATGGCCGCGTAAATGTGCCGCGAGGCGGCTTTGCGCAAGTCCGTTTGCCGCAAACCCCTTTGCAAAGGGCGCAAGATTGCCCGCTAAATCGATAGTTCGATGCCGCAGGACTTGCGAAATGTGATAATGTTACATATCTGCAGTTCCACCACATGGCTGACACCTTCCTCTCGATTCGCCAGCGGTTCGACCGCGCAGGCATTTTGCTCGCAGGGCTCTGCGCACTGCACTGCGTCGCAACTATCGTCGTCGTGTCGGCTTTGGGCCTTGGCTCGCACTTTCTCTTGTCGCCCGAAATTCACCGGTTCGGACTGGCGCTGGCACTGATCATTGCGGCGGTTGCGATCGGGTGGGGCGCTCTGAAGCATCGGCGTGCGGCGCCGTTCGTAACCGCGATGACGGGACTTACCTTCATGGGCGGAG
Source organism: Erythrobacter ani (assembly GCF_019204025.1). GTDB lineage: Bacteria > Pseudomonadota > Alphaproteobacteria > Sphingomonadales > Sphingomonadaceae > Erythrobacter > Erythrobacter ani. Next base: position 1,074,922 of record NZ_JAGSPB010000001.1, on the reverse strand, counting down.
CGCTCGCGATCCCGCACGGCGCTGGTGAAGCGATCCTCACGCTGATCGGTGTGGTGCTGGTTTCGGCAGGCCACCTGCTGAACCTGCGCCCGGCCTCGCGCTCAGACTGATCCGCGCAGGCCTCGCAAACTCGCGGTTGCGCTTGCTGCGCTGAGGCCTATTTCACCTCCCATGAGCGATACCAAAAGCATCACCCTGAATGGCGAATCGCGCCGGACGAGCGCCGCGACGATCGCAGATCTTGTGCGCGAGTTAGAGTTTACGCCGGAGAAGGTCGCGGTCGAACGCAATGGCGATATCGTGCCGCGCTCGACCCTGGCGGAAGCTCCGCTTGCAGCGGGCGACACGCTGGAGATCGTGCACTTCGTCGGCGGCGGGGATGACGCAGATGGCAAAACTGACACATGGAGCGTCGCGGGCCGAACGTTCCGGTCACGCCTGATTGTCGGGACCGGCAAATACAAGGATTTCGAACAGAACGCCGCCGCACTCGAAGCAAGCGGCGCGGAAATCGTCACGGTTGCCGTGCGGCGGGTGAATGTGAGCGATCCCAAAGCGCCGATGCTGACCGATTACATCGATCCCAAGAAGGTGACATATCTGCCAAACACCGCGGGATGTTTTACCGGTGACGATGCCGTGCGCACCCTGCGGCTGGCGCGGGAGGCAGGCGGCTGGGATCTCGTCAAACTCGAAGTGCTTGGCGAGGCGCGCACGCTCTATCCCGACATGCGCGAAACGCTGGCGGCGACGGAAACGCTCGCCAAGGAGGGCTTCCTCCCGATGGTTTACTGCGTCGACGATCCCATCGCGGCCAAACAGCTGGAAGATGCCGGCGCGGTGGCAATCATGCCGCTGGGCGCGCCGATCGGATCGGGGCTGGGCATCCAGAACCAGGTCACGATCCGACTGATTGTCGAAGGCGCTAATGTACCGGTGCTGGTCGATGCAGGCGTCGGGACTGCTTCGGACGCGGCAGTGGGTATGGAACTGGGCTGCGACGGCATCCTCATGAATACTGCCATAGCTGAGGCGAAAGACCCGATCCGGATGGCCCGGGCGATGCAACTTGCCGTCGAGGCAGGCCGTGAAGCCTATCTTGCCGGGCGTATGGGCCGCCGCAAATATGCCGATCCCAGTTCACCCTTAGCGGGACTCATTTAATGACCGACACCCCGCCGCAAATAACGCTCGAAGATCACGGGTTGAAGGGCCGATACGTCATCAGACCGGATGGTGAGGGCGAGGAAGCCGAGCTTACCTATTCTCGTGCGTCCGACACACTCATCATCGTCGATCACACCGGCGTGCCGGATGCATTTCGCGGACGCGGCTACGGTAGGTTTCTCGCCGAGCGGGTGGTCGCCGATGCGCGCGAGAAGGGCTTCAAGATCGTGCCGCTCTGCCCCTTTTTCAAAGCTCAGGCCGACCGCCACCCCGATTGGGCGGATGTGATTTCCGGCTAACCGCCTAACACAAAATTAACCATGGTCGGCGAAAAGGTCCCTGTAACAGGGAGACGACCGTGACACTTGCCAGCACCACCAGTTTGGCCATCGGCGAAATGCGCGAGTTCGCAAGCTTCGCCGCGTGTGAGCAACGCTACATCAAACGCAGCCTCGATATTGGGCTGGCGCGCTGCGATGCGTTTCGCCTGTGGGGTCGGACTGAGCAAGAGAACACTGCGATCCGCCGCCAGTATGTGGCCTATCAGGATCTGAAGACCCTCCGCGACCTCGTTCCTACGGTCGGTGCCATGGGTGAGATCGAGCGGTTCATCGGCAAGCTTGTACGCACTGTCACCTTCGATCTCGAGCAGGAGCGGCTCGCGACGTTTTCGGCCTTCCGTTTCCTGTACGAACGTCTGCTCGGTCCCGAAGCGCGGCCCTATTTGCCCGCTGTATTCTGCGCCGCAGCGGCTCTGCCGCAAATTCGGCCCGAACGACGCAAGATGCTGCTACAAAGCTTGAGCGAAGCAGCAGCGACCGCACCTGCATGGTCGGATGCAATCCCAAGCTTTTATCCCGAGTTCATCGAGGACGTCGAGGCGGCTTGAAGCCCGCTTCGCCGGCAGACTACCCCTTGTACATCCCGTCGATGCGCGGCTGGTAGCGGTCGCGGATTTTATGCCGGCGGATTTTCATGCTCGGCGTCATTTCCTCGTTCTCGATCGTAAAAGCTTCGTCCGCAAATTCGAACTTTCGCACTTTTTCGATCACGGAGAGGTCCGCATTGGTCCGGTCGACGGCCTTCCGCACTGCCTGTTTGAAAGCGGGCAGGTTCTGCAGCGCCTTGAGGTCGAACTTCTCATCATTTGCGCGCGCCCATTCGAGCGCCCATTCGGCGTCTGGTACTATCAGGCCGACCACGTGCGGGCGCTTGTCACCGCTCACCATCGCCTGCGCGATTTCGGGTTGCAGCGTGAGCATCCCTTCGATTTTTTGCGGGGCAACATTATCGCCCTTGTCGTTGACGATCATATCCTTCTTGCGGTCGGTGATCACGATCCGGCCTTTGTCATCGAGGTGGCCGATATCGCCAGTGTGCAGCCATCCATCAATGATCGTGCGCGCCGTTTCGGCATCATTCTGCCAGTAACCGTGCATGACCAATTCGCCGCGGCACAGGATTTCGCCGTCCTCGGCAATCTCGATATCGACGCCGCGCATCGGCGGCCCGACCGTGTCCATTTTCAGACCGATTTTGGGCCGGTTGCAGCTCATCACGGGCCCGGCCTCGGTCTGGCCGTATCCTTGCAGCATGGTGAGCCCCATTGCCTCGAAGAAATTGCCGACATCGGGGTTGAGCGGGGCGCCGCCGGAAACCATCGCCTTGATCCGCCCGCCGAACTTGGCTCGGATCTTGGGGCGAAGGGTGCGTTCCACCAGCGCATCGAGCGGACGGTCGCGCAGGCGTTTCTTGCCCTCTGTTGAATTTTCGCTGATCCTGAGCGCAGTATCCATCATGAAGTTGGCCACGCGGCCCTGTTTCTCGACCTGCTTCATGATGCGCGTGCGCAGCACCTCGAACAGGCGCGGCACCACCACCATGAATGTCGGGCTGGTTTCCTCGATGTTCGAGGCGAGCTTTTCCAGGCCTTCGGAATAGAAGATTTCCGCCCCGACCGCGATCGGCAGGTATTGCCCTCCAGTATGCTCATAGGCGTGGCTGAGCGGGAGGAACGAGAGAAAGCGCTCTTCGCTGAGTCCGAAATCGTTGATGAGGATTTCCGCCGCCCCTGCGATATTGCAAAGGATTGATCCGTGGTGCTGTTTCACCCCGCGCGGCGCGCCGCCCGTGCCGCTGGTGTAGATCAGACAGGCCGTATCGTCCCGCTTGATATGGGCGAGGCGCGCGTCGACGGATTCGCGCGCGGCAGCCGCGTCGCCTGCGATCAGATCGTCCCAATTGTGATAGTCGAAGCTGCTCGCCTGTTGGCGGTGGAGATCCTCGATTCCGATGACGTGCTCGACTATGCCGGTGCGCCCAATTGCGCCCACAAGCGGTTTGAGCAGTTTCTCGGTTGAGACGATGACCGCCCGCGCGCCCGAATTGTCGAGGATGTGCGCGTGATCGCGCTCTGTATTCGTGATATAGGTCGGGACCGAGATGCATCCCGCTGCCATGATCGCGAGATCGGCAACGCACCATTCCGGACGGTTTTCGGAAACGATGGTAACGCGGTCGCCTTCGCCCAGCCCGATATGGCGCAGGCTTTCGGCCAGCAGGCAAACTTGGTCCGCGACCTGTCGCCAGCTCTGGGTGGTCCATTCGCCGTCTTTCTTGCGCCCCAGAAACGGAGCATCGCCCTTTTCATCGGCGCGCTTCAGAAAGAGTTCGACCAAATTGTCAGCGCGGTCGATGTCCTGGAGCGCTTGCGGGTCGGTAGGATCGATCACCGGGCGCGCCCCGGATGCTGGATGTTCGTTGGCTTGCACGGGAAATGGCTCTCCTCATCCCCTTGGAGGGTGTCATTATAAGTATGCTGTGGTCCTTGCGGTTCCGGATTAGGCGTTGTTCGCCGTAGCGGCAAGGAGGGCGGCGCCAGCTATTCGTAGCCGAGCAAGTCGGCGACGCGCGGATCGCCCGCCGATTCCCAGCCATCAGCCGTTCGGCGCAGCGCATTGGCTTTCCCGCGCGGCGTTCCGAAACGGATGTCGCCGTGACCAAGCGCCTTCAACTCGTCCGCCATTCCTTCTATCACGCTGCCTTCTTCAGACAGCACGATCTGGCCAAATCCCATGATCAGGGGGAGGCCCAGGGCCTCTTCGGCGGTCATGCCGAAATCGAGGACGCCGATGATCGAGCGCGCGATCTGAACCGGGATAGTTGGTCCGCCGGCTGCTCCGATTACGAGGACGATCTCCCCTTCGTCGTCGAACACGATTGTCGGTGCCATCGATGAGCGCGGACGCTTTCCACCTTGGACACGGTTGGCGACCGGTTTGCCGTCGACTTCGGCGGTGAAGCTGAAATCGGTCAGCTCGTTGTTGAGATAGAACCCGCCAAAGAACAACCCGGACCCGAAAGCGCCTTCGACGGTCGATGTGTAGCTGACCGCATTGCCCTGCGCGTCAACGACGGAGAAATGCGTGGTGCCGTTTTCGAGCGGCTCGTCACCGTCGGCGCGGGCGAGGGGTGCGCCAGGCGGGGTGCCAGCGACGACTTGTTCGAGCGCGCGGTTCGGATCGATCAAGGCACTGCGCGAGGCCACGTAAGCCGGATCGACAAGTCCGGCAACGGGCACTTCGACGAAATCGGCGTCCCCGATATATAGCTCGCGGTCGGCATAGGCGATGCGCTGGGATTCAAGGAAAATATGCCAGAAAGTCGGGCTTTCCGGCCCCATTGCGGCGACGTCGAACCGCTCGATCTGGCCGAGCATCTGCGCGACGGCCACACCGCCTGATGACGGCGGCCCCATGCCGCATACCCTGTAGGTGCGATACGGCGCGCAGACCGCGTTACGATCCTTGGCCTGGTAGGCCGTTATATCCGCCGTTGTCATCGTGCCGTCCTGCGGCGTCTCTTTGGCGATATATCTGGCGAGGCTCGCCGCGTTGCTTTCGTACAGCGACGTTGGTCCGGTTTCGGCCAGATCGGTCAGTGCCTCGACCAATTCCTCGTTGCGGATCAGCGTCCCGACAGGCCGCGCTTCACCATCGGGACCAAAAAACACACGGCGCGCATCGGCAGTCTTGCCAGCGCGATCCTTGTTTTGTGAAAGCGAGCCATTCAGCCGCCGGTTCATGAGGAAGCCGTCGCGTGCCAGCGCGATGGCAGGCTGGAACAGCTCCGCCCATTCGAGCTTTCCGAACCGTTCATGCGCTTTCGCGGCGAGCGCGATGTTGCCCGGGACTCCCACGCTGAGGCCTGAAAGGACGCTCAACTCGCGTGGAAGGCGCTCGCCATTTTCGTCGAGGAAGCGGCCCGGTGTCGCGGCGGCGGGCGCGGTTTCGCGCCCATCGAAGGTAGTGAGGCCATCCGCTCCTGCCCGAACGAGAAAGCCTCCTCCGCCGATGCCGGAACTCTGCGGTTCGACCACTGTCAGCGCCAGCATCACGGCTATAGCGGCGTCAGTGGCCGATCCGCCTTTCGCAAGGATCGCGTCGCCCGCCGCAGTTGCGCGGGGATCGGCCGCGCTTACGGCACCCCCTGTGGCTGCGGTTTCCTGTGCGGGCGGCACGGATACCACCTGTTCGGCGTACGGCGCGCAGGCGGCGAGACCGAAGCCAAGCGAAATTGCGATCAGTGTGTGTTTCAGCATGCGTGCCTCGCTATTCGGTTCCGACTGCCTCTGCAATGGTGGCAAATCCGTCGCGCTTCATAAGCCGCTCCAGCCCTTTCACGATTCGCGCGCCCAACCCCGGCCCGTGATACACCATGGCGGAATACAGCTGGATCAGGCTTGCCCCGGCACGAATACGTTCCCATGCATCGTCTGCGCTGCCGATCCCGCCGACTCCGATAAGCGGTATGGCTCCGCCGGTCGCCTTGCGAAAATCGCGCGCCCGCTGAAGCGCGAGCGGGCGAAGCGGTTCGCCCGATAACCCGCCGATCTCACCTGCGTGACGAGACCTGAGGTCCGGCCTGGAAATGGTCGTGTTGGAGACGATAAGCGCGCCAAGCTCCTTTTCGATCGCGATCCGCGCAATCGCATCGATGTCGGCCTGCTCGAGATCGGGAGCGACCTTGAGGAATATGGGCGGTGTGTGATCGCAGACCGCAACGGCGCGGGCTTCAATCACGGCGTCAATCAGTGCGGAAAGCGCGCCTTCATCCTGAAGTGCGCGCAGACCCGGTGTATTCGGGCTCGAAACATTGACCGCGAGATAGCTTGCATAAGGGGCCATGAGCCGCGCCATTTCCGCATAATCCGCGATGCGATCATCGGAGTCCTTGTTCGCGCCGATATTGACGCCGACGATGCCGTGCCGGCCGGATCTCGCCTTCAGCCTTGCGAGTGCAGCCTGCCCGCCCGCATTGTTGAATCCCATGCGGTTTATGACTGCGCGATCCTCTGCGAGTCGGAACAGTCTTGGTTTCGGGTTCCCTTCCTGGGGGCGGGGCGTAATAGATCCGACCTCGGTAAAGCCGAAACCCAGGCGCAGAAGCGCATCGGGCACTTCTGCATCCTTGTCGAACCCGGCGGCAACTCCGACGGGGTTGGGGAACCGCAATCCCGCTACATCGATGCAGAGCTTTTCGCGAATCGGGCTCGATCCGCGCTGAGGCAGCGCCTTCAAACCGGTGATTGCCAACCTGTGACCCGTTTCCGAATCGAGGGCGAACACGGCAGGCTTGATCAGGCGGAACAGCATGGCGTTCGCCTATCGCAGGTTCCACGCGCCTGTCGATAGTGTCAATTCGGGACAAGATTTTGGCCTGGCGAGGCGACCTTGTCGTTTCGATACAATTATTCTGCAAACGATTCGCATAGAACAATTTTGCGACCCGAAGGGCTCGGAGCAGTTTGCGAAGAGTTCCTCAACTCAAATGGGCGGTCCCTACGTGGGGCCGCCCTTTTTTTGTGTCATTTCAGTACAGAAGCCATTAGGTGCCTCGCACGGGGCAATCGCAATGGACTCATTTTTCGGGCAGAATTTGGAAGGAAGCAGCGCGGTTGCCGCGCTCGCCGACTTCGAGCTTACGCCCGATGCCCTGTTCGAAATCGACTACATCGCGCCCCCGGCTGCGCTGAGCGATCTCATCACGACGCTGTACCATATGCGCTGCGACGAATCGGTGTTTCGCGACATCCAGCCTGCGTCGATCGGGCACCTGTCGATTTTCCCTCACGGCAATGGCGAGATGCATTTCCGCGGCGGGTACAGCGAACCGAATCCCGAAATCGCGATTCTCACCCCGCTCTCCACTGCCGTACCGATCGTTGTCGACGGCCCCTTCCATGTCATCGGCGCTGCGCTGTCCCCGTTGGGCTGGGCAGCGCTGACGGGGCTGCACGCAGGCGAGCACCGCGACCATCTGGTCGAGGCGAACGTACTGATCGGGAACCAGTTCGATGATCTGGGCCGGCACCTCATCGAAAGCTACCGCGCAGGAACGATGAGCGGGCGCGAATGCGCTCTACAGATCGGCGATTTTATCGGACGGGCGGCAAAGAAGATCAATCCGCGCCATGCCGAGCTGGTACGGGTGGTCAACACCTGGCTTGGATCCTCGCTCAATCCCGACCTTGCCGATCTGATGGACAAGGCCGCGTACTCCGAACGCCAGGTTCAACGCGTTACCGAACGATATTTCGGATTGCCTCCTCAGGCGCTCGCCCGGAAATACCGCGCCTTGCGAGCTGCGGCCCTGCTGTCGTTCCCCCATCTGACGCCGGAATTCGAAGCCGAGCTGGGCGAGGCGTTTTTCGATCAATCACATATGATTCGCGAGATCACCCTGTTTGTAGGCAGGACGCCGGCACGCCTGTCCGACGATCAGACACCGTATCTGAGCGAGATGATTGATCCCAAGAACTTTCGCGAGCTGGACATCTGAAGTTCGGCGCCCATTCACAAAGTGCGCGCTACGCGCACAAACCCTTTCAACTACCGAGGTCACTTGATGCGCCGTATTCCCTTCCTGCTCGCCTCCTCTGCCGCAATCTCGCTCACAAGTGCCGCTCCCGTATTGCAGGCCCAGCCTTCCGGCGATCGCGCGCCGGTTGCCGAGCAGACTGATCAGGAATTCGAGAGCATCGATGCCTTCTTCAATGCCTACGACCAGGCTCAGCTCGATATGTCGCCTTCCGCAAAGGCGTATCGCGGGATCCGCGATGACGATTACGGGAAATGGACGGACCCATCGGATGAGGCGGAAGAGGCCCGATTCCAGCTGATGCAGGACACTGCCGCCCGCATGCGGGCCACCTTCGACATGGGGGAGCTGAGCGAAGATGAAGCGCTATCCTACCGACTGTACGAAATGATGGCGGAGCGGGAGGCGCTGCTCCATCCGTTCAGCAATTACGCTTTCGTCTTCGATCATCGCCGCGGCGCACACACCAGTATTCCAGCGTTTCTGATCAATATCCACCGCGTCAGCGAGCTGGACCATGCCGAGGCTTATGTCTCGCGGATCGCAGCGATGGGGCCTTATCTCGACACGATGACCGAGCAGGCGCGAGAGCGTGCGGACGCGGGGATAATGCCGCCGGATTGGGTTTATCCTTATGTGATTGCCGACATCGAAGCGCTTCTGGCCGCGGGCAGCGACAATGCTGTTCTCGAGGATTTCCGGGGCAAGATCGTCGCCGCCGATCTCGGTGCGGACATCGCCCGGCTCGAACTGCAGGCCGATAATGCGTGGCGAAACGAGGCCGTTCCCGCGTACCAGCGGCTGCTTGCCGAGGTTAAGCGCCAGCAGGCATTCGCGCCGACCGATGACGGCGTGTGGCGCTTGGCCGATGGGGACAAATATTACGCCGCGCGGCTGAAGAGTTACACGACGAAAGATCTCACCGCAGACGAGATCCACAATATCGGCCTGCGCGAGGTAGATCGGATTCACGGCGAAATGCACGCCATCATGGAGAAGGTCGGTTTCGAAGGATCGCTTCAGGACTTCTTCGAATTTGCGCGCACCGATGATCGCTTCTTCTACACCAGCCGTGAAGAATATATCGCCGATGCCCGCAAGAAGATCGACACGCTGGGCGAGAAGATGCCGGAATTCTTCGGCACGCTGCCCGAGGCTCCGATGGTCATCAAGGCGGTCGAAGCTTTCCGCGAAAAGAGCGCGGGCAAGGCCTTCTATCAGAGCCCGTCACCCGACGGATCGAGACCCGGCACGTACTACGTGAACCTCTATAATCTTCGCGACATGTCGAAGAATGAACTGGAAGCGCTCGCTTATCACGAAGGGCTGCCCGGTCACCATCTGCAGCGGGCGATCCAGACCGAACTCGGCGACAGCATGGCCCCGTTCCGGCGGTTCGGCGGTGTGACCGCGTATACCGAAGGTTGGGGCCTCTATTCCGAAGAATTGGGCAAGGACATGGGGTTCTATCAGGATCCGTATTCCGATTTCGGCAGGCTCGGGATGGAGCTCTGGCGGGCGTGCCGTCTGGTGGTCGATACCGGCCTGCACTCAAAGCGCTGGACCCGCGAAGAGGCGATAGAATACCTCGCAGAGAATACGCCGAACCCGCAGGGTGACATCGTCAACGCGATCGAACGCTATATCGTCACTCCGGGTCAGGCGACCGCGTATATGATCGGCAAGCTCAAGATCATGGAACTTCGCAGCATGGCCATGCGCGAGCTCGGCGACGACTTCGACTATCGCGGCTTTCACGATGCCGTGCTGCTCAGCGGGCCGGTGCCGCTCGACATTCTCGAAGAAAATGTCGAAAAGTGGGTGAACGAAGTCAAGGCGAGTTGACGCTGTCCAAAGCCGAACTGCGCCTCCGCACCGGAGTGATGTCGCTGAGATACAATGACCGTCGGTAGCACTGACATACTGCCTGAAACCTGCCGCCGTCTGCAATGGGTTTCCAAGTCCCCGCGGTCTCGGCATCGGGGACGGCTTGGCAGTGGGTCGCACTAGACTGCCATGCCGTCCCAATTCGAACTCTCGTACTATGATCCGCCGCCACGCCTTGCGCGGCATGTGCTTGCGCTCTTCCATTTCGCCTGGGACGAGGTGGAGATCGCCGACCGCCATCCGGGCGCTCTGGGCCAACTCGTCCTGTTCCCGCATGGGTCCGGCGCGCTTCATCTGCGAGACGGTTCGGAGCGAATCGAAAGCGATGCGCACATGCTTGCCGGGTTCGAAACGGCGGCGCCGTTCACGATCCAAGGGCCATGGCATTCCATCGGGGCATCGCTGTCGCCGCTGGGTTGGGCGGCGCTCGCCCGCCAGCCGGCCAACACCCATTTCAATCGCTTCATTCCCGCAGGCCAATTGCTGGGCGAGGAGATAGACGGTTTCGCGAAAGATATTAACGAGCGGTATCGGTCTGGCGAGCTGAGCGGGAAAGAAGCGTGCGATCTGCTGGCCAGTTGGATCGAGCCGCGCTTGCACCCCGTCCCGGGAATGCACGAACAATTGATCGAACACACTTTCGCGTGGCTCGGATCTTCCCTCAAACCCGATGTCGAAAGGCTGTTTTCAGGCCTCGATTATTCGCGGCGGCAGGCGGAGCGGCTGGTGACGCAGTATTTCGGGCTCTCCCCAATGGCCCTCGCGCGCAAGTATCGCGCCGTGCGCGCCGCCAGTCTGCTGGCGCAGCCTGAGATCACCGACGAGGCCGAAGCGGAGATTGCGACGGCGTTCTACGATCAGCCGCACATGATCCGGGAAATTCGGCGCTATTGCGGTTACACGCCGACGCGCCTTGGCGGACCTGAGGAGCCGCTTTTCCAAGCGATGCTTCGGATGAAAAATCTGGAGCGCTTGAAAAACTTTCGCCGCATCGGGTGAGGCTGCGCCGCACCGCACGCATGGTCCGCGCCTGGCCGTAAACGCGAACGACTCGCAAAAATCCGATTATGCTTGAAATCGGAGTAAAATGCTCCGATTTGATTCGTATGCGCCTTTCGAACCTTGCCGACTACGCCGTCATCACGATGAGCGCCGCTGCAAACCACTGTGGCGGTGAGCGAATTAGTGCAAGCGAGCTGGCTGAAGAAACCGGCCTGCCGCGGCCGACTGTCCAGAAACTCGTCAGCAAGCTGACGGGCGCGGGACTGCTTCGATCGCTGCGCGGCGCGCATGGCGGCTTGCAGCTTGCGCGGCCGGCTGCCGCGATCACGGTCGCCGATATCGTCGAAGCAGTCGAAGGGCCGATCGCGCTCACGGCCTGCGTCGATGCGCGCGGCGAGTGCGACCACGAAGCGCACTGCACGATGAAGCCACATTGGCCGATCATCAACGACGCCTTGCGCGGCGCCTTGGCCGAAATCACCCTTACCCAGCTGCGCACAAAGCCTGCGCAGCGCGCTCACGAAAAAGAAGTGGCATGACCGACAACCTCGATCTCGAAACGCCCGAAATGGACGCCGATGCAAAGGCGGCGGCTGCCAATGCTGCCGAATACGAGCATGGCTGGTCCTCCGACATCGAAACTGAATATGCCGAGAAAGGCCTATCGGAAGACACTGTGCGCTTCATTTCTGCGAAGAAGGGCGAGCCGGAATGGATGCTCGACTGGCGGCTGAAGGCATTCCGGCTGTGGCAGACCATGGAGGAGCCCGATTGGGCTAAGGTCGGCTATCCGAAAATCGATTACCAGGACGCGTATTACTACGCCGCGCCCAAAAAGAAGATCGAGCTGGAATCGCTTGATGAGCTCGATCCCGAGATCAAGCGCGTTTACGACAAGCTCGGAATTCCCGTGGCGGAGCAGGAAGTGCTCGCCGGGGTAAAGGGTGCGCGCAAGGTTGCGGTCGATGCCGTGTTCGACAGTGTCAGCGTCGCGACCACTTTCCGCGAAGAGCTTAAGAAAGCGGGCGTGATCTTCCTGTCGATCAGCGAAGCGATCAAGGAATATCCCGAGCTGGTGAAGAAGTGGCTCGGTCGGGTCGTGCCTCAGCGCGACAATTATTTTGCCACGCTCAATTGCGCGGTCTTTTCCGACGGGACCTTTGTCTATGTGCCTGAGGGCGTTCGCTGCCCGATGGAGCTGTCGACCTATTTCCGCATCAATGCTGAGAATACCGGTCAGTTCGAACGCACGCTGATCATTGCCGAGAAGGGGTCATACGTTTCCTATCTCGAAGGCTGCACTGCGCCGATGCGCGACGAGAACCAGCTCCACGCTGCCGTGGTCGAACTGGTCGCCATGGAAGATGCCGAGATCAAGTATTCGACCGTGCAGAACTGGTATCCCGGCAACAGCGAAGGTGTCGGCGGTATCTACAATTTCGTGACCAAGCGCGGGCTGTGCCAGGGCGACCGGTCAAAAATCAGCTGGACGCAGGTCGAAACCGGATCCGCTGTGACATGGAAGTATCCAAGCTGTGTCCTGAATGGTGAAAACAGCGTGGGTGAATTCTATTCGGTCGCGGTGACCAACAATCACCAGCAGGCCGACACCGGCACGAAGATGATCCACAACGGCAAAGGATCGCGTTCGACGATCATTTCCAAGGGGATCAGTGCTGGCAAATCGAACAACACCTATCGCGGACTCGTCCGCGTCGGCCCGAAAGCCGAGGGTGTGCGCAACTTCACCCAGTGCGACAGCCTGCTTCTCGGCGACGAGTGCGGCGCGCACACCGTGCCTTACATCGAGGTCAAGAACCCCGGCGCGCAGATCGAGCACGAGGCGACCACTTCCAAGATCAGCGACGAACAGCTGTTCTACGCGATGCAGCGGGGACTGGACGAGGAAGAGGCCGTGGCGCTGATCGTCAACGGTTTCGCCAAGGACGTGCTGAAAGAGCTACCGATGGAGTTTGCCGTCGAAGCGCAGAAGCTGCTGGCGATCTCGCTTGAGGGGAGTGTGGGGTGATAGCCGTCGCAGAAACTCTCGAGGTGCGCCAGGTTCGTTCTGAAGACGCCGAACCATTGGCGCAATTGCTGAATGAAGTAATTCGCGCTGGCGGCACGACCGCGCTTGAAGAATCCTTTTCAGGCGAATCGCTCGATCAGAAATATCTTACGGGTCCTGACGTGCTTGGCTGTTTCGTGGCCGAAGATCCGCATTCCGGTGAAGTTGCCGGCTTCCAAACTCTGGTGAGATCCTCCTCTCTGCCCGATGGGGTCGCCGATATCGCGACGTTCGCGCAGCGAGCGGCAACGCAGCGCGGAATAGGGACCAGACTGTTTGCTGCGACCAGCGTCCGCGCTCGCGAATTAGGCCTGAAAGAGATCAACGCCACGATCCGTGCGGATAACACGGGAGGCATCGCCTTTTATTCGAAGATGGGTTTCGAACATCATTCGGTCACGGAAGCTGTCCCGCTGGCGGATGGTACACCAGTCGACCGGGTGCATAAGCGCTTTAAGCTGAGCTCCAAAGCCAAAACGGCGGGCAATTCGCGCAAAACCCTCGGCCTCAAAGACACGTCCGACGCCACTGCCAATCTCAACAAGAAAGGCCGCGGCTGGAAGATTTCGGATTCGCGCCTCGATGAGCTGCACAATCAGGCGCGCGAACGCCGCCGCTTTTCGTCCGAGGCGCATAAGGCGCTTGCCAAGCGGTTTGCCGAGGCGGACCTTGGCCGTCACACCTTCAAGCGCCACGCCGTCGTCGGCAGCGCGATTGTCGATTTCAATTGCCATACGCTCGGAATGGCGGTCGATATTTTCGAGGAAGGCGACAACGAACAGCTCGCGGCTCGCCGCGACAAGAGCCTCGAGGCGGTCGGTATAAAAGTGATGCGTGTCCGCGCATCCGACATCCTCGACGATATGGACAAGGTGCTGGAGCGGATCACGCTCGGAATGAGGGCCCGGATCGGAGATCGCCGCGAGGCCGCCCGCGCACACCGCGAAGCCAACCCCAAACAGGATTATCCCAGCCGCCGCAGCTGACGGGCGGTGCGAAGCAGAACCAAATTTTTGAAGAGATGACGCGAATGCTCAATATCGAAAACCTTCACGCCAATGTCGGCGACACACCGATCCTCAAAGGCCTCACCCTCGAAGTGCCTGCCGGCGAAGTGCACGCCATCATGGGGCCGAATGGCGCCGGCAAATCGACCCTCGCACACGTGCTGGGGGGAAAGCCGGGCTATGAGGTTACGCAGGGCTCGGTGGAGTTCCGGGGGGGCGATCTGTTTGATCTCGACCCGCATGAGCGCGCCGGAGCAGGTCTGTTCCTCGGCTTCCAGTATCCGGTCGAAATTCCCGGTGTGTCGAACGTCCAGTTCCTGCGCGAGGCGCTCAATTCGCAGCGCAAATATCGCGGCGAAGAGCCGCTTTCTGGCGGCGAATTCCTGAAGCTTGCCAAAGAGAAGGCAGGGCTTCTCAAGATGGACATGGAAATGCTCAAGCGGCAAGTGAATGTCGGCTTTTCGGGCGGTGAGAAAAAGCGCGCCGAGATGGTCCAGATGGGCATTCTCGATCCCAAATTCGCTGTGCTGGATGAGACCGATTCCGGCCTCGACATCGACGCGCTGCGCATCGTGGGCGAGGGCATCAATTCGATCATGCGCAGCCCTGACAAGGGCGTGCTGCTCATTACGCATTATCAGCGCCTGCTCGACGTGGTGAAACCCGACCGGGTCAGCATTCTTGCCGATGGGCGGATTGTCCAGACCGGCGGGCCGGAGCTTGCGCTGCGGCTCGAGGGTGAGGGGTACGACGCGGTGATGGCAGATGCCTGAGACAGCGACCCTTCCGACACGCCGTGACGAGGCCTGGCGCTATGCCGACGTCGATGCGCTTGCGCGGATCGGGGCCGAGGCGCTCGACCAGTGGACCGAAATGGCTGTCCCGGCGGGGGAAACCCACCGTGAATCCTTCATCGTTGGCGGCGACGCACCGGAGCTTCGCCGCATTCGCCTTGTGCTAAGCGCTGGTGCACGGGCCGAACTGTTCGTCACCAACATTGGCGCCGACTATACCCGCCTCGAAGTCGAAGTGACGCTCGGCAAAGGCGCGCATTTCGAATTTGGCGGGATCACGATCGGCGGCGGCGATGCGGTGCGCGAATTCGTAACCACGACGATCCATGCCGAGCCTGAGGCGACCAGCAATCAGACGGTGCGGAGCGTCCACTGGGGCACCGGCACCGGCAATTTTCTCGGTGAAATCAAAGTGGCGCGCCGCGCCCAGAAAACCGGCGCTGCGCAGGATTTCAAAGGCTTGCTGCTCGAAGCGGGAGCGAGCGCCAATGCCGTCCCGCAGCTCGAAATCTTTGCCGACGACGTCAAGTGCGCGCACGGTGCGACTGTCGGTCAGCTCGATGAATCCGCGCGCTATTACATGGCCGCGCGCGGCCTCTCGCCGGAGGAGACGCGGCGTCTTTTGGTGCAGGCTTTCTTAGGGGATGCGCTTGTCGAACTCGGCGATGATGCAGAGCGCGAGAGACTCCTGGAGGCAGCTCTGGAGAAACTGGAGGAGAGAAAGTGATGATGAAAAGGGGTCTACTGGTAGCGTTTCCGGTGGCCGCACTCTTTATGGGAGGTGCGGGCACACCGTCGGCTGAAGCTTCCGAAACAGCCGAACTCCCCCCGATCAGCGCGTTCGCTCCCATCCAGCGCTACGCCATATCGCATGACGAGCCGCACGATCATGTCGATTTCTATCTGCGAGATTACGGTATGAGAGCGAACGGCGCTGTCATCGCAGAGATGGCTCACGAAAAGGACCCGAACCTTCGCGTCGTGCTTGTTACGATCGACGATATGGAGGACGACGCGATTGCCGGCGTCCAGTGGCGTTTCGATCTGCGCTCCAGTGCAGGGCGCTGGAAAGCCGTCGAGGCCGGGATGCGGCGCAAGTGCCAGCGCGGCCCGAATGCCGGCGAATGGACGAGGGAAGTGTGTCCGTGATGCCCCATTCATTCGAGATGAGGCGATGAACGCGCCTGCCACCATAAGTCTGGCCGAAGAACTGCGCGCGGATTTCCCGGGCATGGTCACGCGCGACGGAGCGCCTTGGCATTACCTCGATACAGCGGCGACCGCGCAGAAACCGCGGGAGGTGATCGATGCGATGAGCCGCGCACTTGGCGAGGATTATGCGACTGTGCACCGCGGCGTATACTCCCGTTCGGCCGAGATGACGCGCGCCTATGAAGATGCGCGGCGAACGATTGCAACATTCCTTGGTGGACGCGAGGAGGAAATCGTCTTCACCCGCGGTGCGACCGAAGCGA
Organism: Erythrobacter ani; assembly: GCF_019204025.1. Lineage (GTDB taxonomy): Bacteria > Pseudomonadota > Alphaproteobacteria > Sphingomonadales > Sphingomonadaceae > Erythrobacter > Erythrobacter ani. The sequence continues at coordinate 1,058,643 of NZ_JAGSPB010000001.1, read as the reverse complement.
TCAATCTCGTCGCGAACAGTTGGGGCCGGGCGAACCTCAAGCCGGGCGACCGCATCCTGCTGTCGCAGCTTGAGCATCATTCGAACATCGTGCCGTGGCAGATGATCGCGGCGGAGACAGGTGCAGAAATCGATGTGTGTCCGCTGACGGACGACCACCGGATCGATCTCGCCGCGGCCGAAGAGATACTGACCGAGCAGCACAGGCTGGTCGCTTTGTGCCATGTCTCCAATGTACTTGGCAGCGTGCTCGACGCGCCGCTCGCCGCTGATTTGGCGCACAAGGTTGGCGCGAAGCTGCTGCTTGATGGGTGCCAGTCCGCCCCGCACATGGCCGTCGATGTCGGCAGGCTCGGCTGCGATTTCTATGTCTTCAGCGCGCACAAACTTTACGGTCCCACCGGGATCGGAGCGCTATGGACAAAGGGCGACATTCTCGGCGCGATGCCCCCATGGGAAGGCGGCGGATCGATGATCGACCGCGTGACTTTCGAAAAGACCACCTATGCGCCCGCGCCGCAGCGTTTCGAAGCTGGCACGCCTGCAATCGCCGAGGCGATCGCCTTTGCCGCTGCTGCTGACTATGTCGCCGCAGTTGGGATCGAGCGGCTGCACAGGCACGAAGCCGGGCTGGTCGCCCGCCTGCGCCGGGAACTTGGCGCGATGAACGACGTCACCCTGTTTGGCCCCGCCGACAGCGCAGGCATCGTCAGCTTCGCGATCGACGATATTCACCCCCACGATCTCGGCACGATCCTCGACGAGGCGAATGTAGCGATCCGCGCGGGGCACCATTGCGCGCAGCCCCTGATGGACTATCTCGAAGTCCCGGCCACGGCGCGCGCCAGTTTTGGTCTGTATTCTAACGATGACGATGTTGACGCGCTGCTGGAAGGGATCGCCCGCACGCGCCGGATTTTTGGAAAAGCATGATGAACAAGCCTCAGGAAGAACGCGAATTCGTAGCGGCACCGGCGCCGAACGATCAGGTCGTAAAACCGCCGCGTGCGCGCGTTTCGGACGTGGTTGACCCCGACGAAGCCGCTGCGCCGCGCGAGCGCGACTATCTCGAAGGATTCTTGCATCAGAAACCCGCAGAAGGGCCGGTCGGCGGAGCGGGCAGTGATCTGCAGACCGCGGTGGTCGATGCGCTCAAGGAAATCTACGATCCGGAAATTCCGGTAAATATCTACGATCTCGGCCTGATCTACGGTGTCGAAGTCGATGATGACGCCGATGCGACCATCACCATGACGCTGACCACGCCGCATTGCCCCGTCGCAGAGACGATGCCGGGCGAGGTCGAGCTGCGCGCTTCATCGGTTCCCGGCATCCGCGATGCGGAGGTCAATCTGGTCTGGGATCCGCCGTGGAGCCCGGAAAAGATGTCCGACGAAGCGCGGCTCGAACTGGGAATGCTGTGATGGCTGATATCACGATCCGAAACATCGATTACGCCGATCCGGGCGATGCAGCCGATCTTATGGAATTGCTCGACTATTACGCGCGCGATCCCATGGGCGGGGGCGAACCGCTGAACCCCGAGGCAAAGGCTACGCTTGCGGCAAAGATGCAGGATTACCCAACAGCGTTTTCGCTGATCGCGTATTCGGATGGCGCGCCTGCGGGACTGGCAAACTGTTTTGTCGGCTTTTCGACATTTGCTGCAAAGCCGCTGGTCAATATTCACGACGTGATCGTGAAGTCGGAGTTTCGCGGACAGGGCGTTGGCAAAGCGCTGTTTGCCGAGATCGAGACCATCGCGGCGGACAAGGGCGCATGCAAGGTCACGCTTGAGGTGCTGAGCGGTAATGAGCCGGCGAAAGCGCTCTATGCGTCGCTCGGCTATGGCGATTATCAGCTTGACCCCGACATGGGCCATGCATTGTTCTGGCAAAAGGAGCTCGCGGCATGACCGATACGAAAACGCGCAAACTGCCCGCGGCGGTCATCCTGACCGAAGGTGCGGAGCGGCGCATCGCCGACCTCATGGCCCAAGCACCCGATGACGCGATCGGAGTGAAGCTATCGACGCCGAGGCGGGGGTGTTCGGGGCTCGCCTATTCGGTCGACTACGTCACCGAAGAAACGAAGTTCGACGAGAAAATCGAAACGCCCGGCGGCACTTTCTACATCGACGGGGCGAGCGTGCTCTACCTTGTCGGCTCGACCATGGATTGGCGCGAAGACGACTTTACCGCAGGCTTCGTGTTCGAAAACCCGAATGCGAAAGGCGCATGCGGCTGCGGTGAGAGCTTTATGGTTTGATGGCCACGACGGTTGAACTGACCACCTATATCGATGCGAGCTCGGATGAGGTCCTGCGCCGGGTCATGACCCCGCGCCTGCTCGATCACGTCGCGTCGCCGATGCTGACATTCGATTACCCGGCTGCGTTCGAACGCGGTGGCGATTGGCCCATGGGCGAGCACCGCGTGCGCATGAAGTTGTTCGGTGTCGTCCCGATCGGCTGGCAGATTATCGGTATCGAGATTCCCGAAAGCCCCGATGCCGATACGCATATCCTGCGTGACAATGGCTATGGACCGCTCATCACCCGCTGGGACCATTGGATCGTGATCCGCCCCGACCCTTCAGGTGAAGGCACGCGCTACACCGACCGCGTGCACATCGCCGCCGGTTTGTTGACGCCTATCATCGCGGCCTATGCTCGGATCTTCTACACCCACCGCCAGAACCGTTGGCGCGAGCTGGCACACTCGAACTTCGCCGCGCTCGAGACGTAGCGTCTAGTCGCCTTCGTCGATAATCCGCGCGAGCAGGCGGCGTTCGAGCTCATCGACTTCGCCATCGGCATCGACCATTTTTTCCAGCCAGTCCTGCTCGAAATCGGTCACTTTTGCGCCCTCTGCTGCGCGCTCTTCATATCCCGCCGCGGTGCTGCGTTTCCCGAAGACCTTGCCGAAATGATTGGCAACCTGCGGAGCTTCCTGCGCGGCCCTGGCAATGAAGCGCCCGACATTGACGCTGGTATCGGCCATGAAGCTTTCGAGTTCGGTGGCGCGGCCATGGCTGATCTGGGCGCCTTCGAGCATGAATCCTTTGAGGAAATTGCTGACTCCGTCGAGGAACAAATCATCCCATTCAGGCGCATTTTCCTCCGCGAGCGTCTTGTCTTTCAGCCTAAACAGCAATTCTGCATCGAACCGGCTGACTGCGGCCGGGCCGTGACCGCCGCTGGCAAAGATCACACGCCGCAGGATGCGGACCTCCGCTGCGCTGATATGCGTGGCCGATAGCTCGCCCCCGCAGCGTGTTGGGCCTGTGCCGCTGACCACCTCTCGCTCAATCTGGGCGAGGACATAATTCTTCAGCTTGTCCGGGGTGTTTTCGGCTCGTTCGACAATGCGGACAAGCGTTTCAAGCTCAGCCATGCTGTCGACCATGCCGTCATGATCGACCTGCGCGATGAGCCATTCGGCCTCTTCGTCGCTGCATTGCAGGCGCGGCTGCGTTCCATTGAGGACAAATTCGCCGACAGCCTCGACCATGAAATCGGTCCAGGCGTCGTCGCGCTCGGTCAGCACATGGTTGATTGCAAAGACAGCTTCGGCCTCTTCTCGGGTAATCTGGCCGTCGCCCCAGCCCTGCTGACGAAGGGCCAGCAATTCCTGCGGCGAAATCGCCCCGTCGGTTGCGGCACGCTGTGCAAGCTCGGTGAAATGTGTCGTCATAGCCCGGTCAAACCCCTTGGATAGTTGGGGCGGACATACCGCAAATGTACTTAAGACCGGGTTACCGCCGCGCGATTTCTGCGGCGCAGGCCTCGCTGTCGGCACCCCTGCCACCGTCCCTCAGGCGCGCTTCCACATGGGTTGCGACGGGCTGTGCGCCGTTCGCGCGGGGGTAGAGGAAGATATCGAGGATGCAGGTCCGGCCAGCAAACTGGAGCTTGCGGGCATCGCCTTCGGTTAGGTCGATCCGGGCCGTGCCAAAACGCGATGTCAACGCCTGCGCCCGCTGTCCGATGATACTCGCAGGACCGCTCGATGCCTCTGCGGCTTGCGTTCTCGATTGGGTTGGGGGCTGGAACACGGGTGCGTTGGACGGGGCCGGAATGAAGCCAGACCCGGCACAGGCAGAGGTCGCACCGAGCATGGCGATAAGGACGAGATTACGCATCGGCGGCTTTCTTGCGGCGCATCGCATCGTGCGTCAAATGCGTTCCGGCCGCTGCACCGACAATTGCTGCGATCAGGTTCACAAATGGGATGAGCATCATTGCGGCGACGACCGCGCCGAGCAGGAATCGCGAGGATCCTTTGACAGGACTCGGTGAAAGAAGACCCCCGCTTTGCCGCAGCCACGTCATATCGGTGAGCTCACGCCCAAGCAGGACCGCATTGACAAGCAGAAACACGATTGCGGGGCCGAGCCCCGTGAAAAGCAGAACGGCAGCGACCGGCAATGCCAACAGATTGAGGCTGACGGCGCGGCCAAATCCCCTCAGCGAATTGGCGATGTCCCGGTGCAGTGGGAGCGCGCGTGCCCTGTCCGCGCCATGCGGATAATGCCGCGCCTCGACAGCAGCCACGATCTCGTCGGCAAAGAATTGCAGCACCGCCAGAGCGATGATGCGAAACAGGAACCAGAACGCGATCAAGGCAATGATCGCCGCCGCCGCAGCCTGCGCGAAACCGCCCGCCTCCCAGCCAAGCCACGCGAAAAACCACGCAAGGCCGAAATAGAGCCCGACCCCGCCTGCCACAAAGATCAGCAGCGTGATCACGATGCTCTTGACCGCGACCCGCACGATCGCGGGATCACCCAGTTGGGACACGGCTTTCGAGAGGGATACAAGTACTGCGTTCACAAGGATGAGGGATGCTGCGGCAGCCCGATGAAGTCAAACGCGAAACTCCGCCCCTCCGCCCTTGGCCAACAGCGCAGAGGGCGCTAGGCGATGCGGCGAACGGATATATTTCAAGACAGGATGAATTAGAGTGACTGAACCGCGTTATGACGTGATCGCCATTGGCAATGCCGTGGTCGACGTGATTGCCTCTTGCGAAGAGGAGCTGATCGAGGAGCTTGATCTCAATCGCGGCGGGATGACGCTGGTGGATGAAGCGCGCGCCGATGAACTCTATTCCGCGATGCCACCGGCGCGCGAATTGTCGGGCGGTTCGGCTGCCAACACGCTCGCAGGCCTTTCGACCCTTGGCCTGCAATGCGCGTTCATCGGGCAGGTTGCCGACGACCAGCTTGGCAAGGTGTTCCGGCACGATATGCGCGCGACGGGCATCGATTTCGATACCCCTGCTCGCGAGAGCGAACCGGCCACCGGCCGCGTGCTGATCTTCGTAACGCCCGATGGCGAGCGGACGATGAATACGTTTCTCGGTGCCGGCCAGTTCCTGCCTGCTGCCGCGCTCGATGAGGAGCTGATCGCAAGCGGCGGAATCCTCTATCTCGAAGGGTATCTGTGGGATCCGGAAGAGCCGCGCCGCGCCATGCGCCGCGCGATCGAGGTCGCGCGCAAAGCGGGCCGCAAGATCGCCTTTACCGCGAGCGAAAGCTTCGTCATCGACCGCCACGGCGACGATTTCCGTTCAATGATCGAAGACGGTGTCATCGATATCCTGTTCGTCAACGAAAGCGAACTTGCGACCTTGACGGGTGAGGACGATTTCGAAGCTGGCCTTGCTGCTGTCGCGGGCAAAGTGCCTGTCCTGGTTGCGACCCGCAGCGAAAAAGGCGCCGTCGCCATCGCCAATGGCGAGCGCGCCGAAGTTCTGGCCGAACCGATCGACAAGGTCATCGACACGACGGGTGCAGGCGACCAGTTCGCGGCTGGCTTCCTCTCCGGTTTCGCCAAGGGCGAACCTTTGGAGCGCTGCCTGAAACGCGGCGCGATTGCCGCTGCCGAAGTCATCTCGCATTACGGCCCGCGGCCCGAAGTCGATATGAAAGCACTGATGGCTGATAAGCTCTAGCGTCCGAGAAACTCAGTCGTAGCGCAGAAAGCTGTAGGATACGCATGACACATCGGGCGATGTGTCACCCATGTTCTTACAAGCTTTCCTTGGAATTTCAGCAGCATGGCGATGTTGGATAGGGATGACATATGTCCTACACGAAGGCGCTGCCTGAGGGATTGCCGACGATTTGAAAGAGCCGCGCGCCCTGTACCGCGAACGGCTCCTGTAGGAAAATCTCTGGGGCTGAATTCACTGCGCGGGCACGTAATCATCCCGGCGCAGCGTCACCAGATACTCCGCGACTTGCTCGATCTGTTCAGGCTCGAGGTCGAAATCCATCACCTCCGGGTAATTGTGCGCATTGGCGAGCCAGCTTGCGAGCGTTTCGTCGGTGACACCCGGATTGTTGGCGATCGCTTCGAAAGTGGGAGAAGCGGGATTGGGCGACAAAAACGGGGGCTCGACGGCGTGGCAACCACCGCAGGCCGCCTCGACAAAGGCAGGCGGACCGGGATCGGTCGAAGCGACGCCGGCAGGGGCCGCCGTCTGGCAGGCAGAAAGAAGCACCGCGAGAAGTGTCAGCGGCACGGCGAGCGGATAGATGGGGGCTTTGGTCATGGACGCACGAAAGCACGGTTAGCGCACTCATTCATTGATCGAAGTCAAATTCGATCATCTGGTAGGAATGGAGGCCCCGCCCGGAGGGTGGATGCGGGCGGGGCTCACGCATCAGCTTGACTTATGTGCAAGTCCTGCGCTGACGGCTTCTGCCCTAGCTTGGGCAATGACTTCGTCGCGTACGGGCGCAACGGCTTTCATGGTTTCCCTGATGCATTTACGCGCCACGGTCCCTGCGCGTATCGAGCGTGTCCAGCCGGTGCTGCACACCTGCCTGACGGCTTTCTTGATCCGCTCATCGAGCGTCGCTCGTCCTGCATTCTCGGTCAGATTGAGGTCCTGGTAATCGATCGCAACGGTGTTCAAGCCTGGATCGGCTGCTGCGGGATATCCTACAGCGCCCAGAGTGAGTGCGATGGCCAGTGCTACGGTCTTCATGTCGGTCTCCCTTGTTAGTGACCCGCACAAATTGGCGCGGGCACTTCGGAAAGGCCAATTAAAAGCTGGTTTGATATATAAGTTCAGCTTATAGTCTGGATATGCGAACGCTGCCTCCCCTTACCGCCATTCGCGCCTTCGAGGCGGCGGCTCGGCACAAGAATTACACGCGCGCCGGAGAGGAGCTTGGCCTCACTCAGGCAGGCGTCAGCTATCAGATCAAGAATCTCGAACAGCGCGTCGGAACGCTTTTGTTCGTGCGGCAAGGTCGCTCGATGGAGCTTACACTCGCTGGTGAGGCCCTGGCTCCGCGGATTGCCCAGGCATTCGCCGCGATGGAAAGCGCCTTCGCCTTGCTTGGCGAAAATGAAGATTCTGTGCTTTCGATCGCCTGTTTCCAGACCTTCGCGACAAACTTCCTCGCCCCCAGGCTGGGTGCCTTTCAACTCGCCAATCCGGGGATCGCCGTGCGGATCGGAGTCAGCAATCGCTATGTCGACCTCGATGCGGGCGAAGCGGATCTGGCCATCAGGCTGTCGCGCGAAGCGACGCCCGAACTTGAATCGCATTTCCTCATGGATCTTGGAATTGCGCCATTTGCCAGTCCGCAATTCGTCGCGCGTCACCCCGAATTGCAGAGAGCGAATGCTGCTATACCGGATGAGCACCGCATATCCACGGGCACTGCATGGTGGCAGCTGTGGGATGAAGCGCATTGTACAGTGAGGGGTGCTGGCGGCGCCATTCAGACGCGCGGACTGGAATTCGATTCACAGATACTTGATGCGGCGGCTGCGATGAGCGGCAATGGCATTGCCATCCTGGCCCCTGCGCTCTTTGCCTCGGAAGCCGCGGCAGGCAGACTCCAGCGAATCGGCACGGCGATTGCCAGGCCGGGGGGCGTCTTTCGCTTGGTCTATCCCGGGGTGCGGCAGCACTCGCCAAAGGTCCGGGCTTTCCGTCAGTGGCTGATTGCTGAGATAAAACAGCATCTTGGCGCGGATCCCGACGGCTTGTTACGCCAGCATCCACCGTCAGCGCCAGCCTAGCGGCTTTCCCGTCCCACTTCGCGCCAGCCTATGTCGCGGCGGCAGAACCCGCTTTCGAAGCTCACCGCATCGACGGCCTCATAGGCGGCGCGCTGCGCTGCGGTGACGTTCGCTCCTGTGGCGGTCACGCTCAGAACACGACCGCCACAAGCAACAAGATCGCTGCCTTGATGTGCAGTGCCCGCATGAAAAACCTTCGCGCCGCGTTTTTCCGCATCGCCAAGGTCGATCACTCCGCCTTTGCTGGGCGTGCCCGGATAGCCTTCTGCCGCCATCACTACGGTGAGCGCGGTCTCATCGGAAAATTCAGCTGACTGGCCCGCCAACTGCCCCTTTGCGCAGGCCATCATCAATTCGGCGAGGTCGCTTTCCAGCCGCAGCATCAGCACCTGGCATTCGGGATCTCCGAAGCGGCAATTGTATTCGATCAGCTGCGGGCCGTCTTGCGTCAGCATCAGGCCCGCATAAAGGACGCCGGAATAGGGCATGCCCTCGGCCCGCATTGTCTCGACCGTTGGGCGGATGATCTCATCCATCGCGCGTTGCTGCAGCTCGGGCGTGAGCACCGGCGCAGGAGAATACGCGCCCATCCCTCCGGTGTTCGGACCCACATCGCCTTCGCCGACCCGCTTGTGGTCCTGCGCCGTGCCGAACGGCAGGATAGCCTCGCCGTCGGTCAGCGCGAAAAAGCTTGCCTCCTCCCCTTCGAGAAATTGCTCGATCACTACCTCGGCCCCGGCATCGCCGAACTGTCCGGAGAACATGTCGGCGAGAGCGATCTCTGCGCTTTCAATCGTGTCGGCGATCACCACGCCCTTGCCCGCGGCGAGGCCATCCGCCTTGAGCACATAGGGCGCATCAAAGCGGGTCAGTGTAGCGCGCGCCTCATCCAGCGAGCGGGTTCGAACATAGGCCCCGGTCGGGATGCCGGCCCGCGCGCACAAATCCTTGGTAAAGCCCTTGCTGCCTTCGAGCTGCGCGGCGGCTTTCGACGGTCCGAAGACCCCTATTCCCGCTCCGCGCAGACTGTCGCCCAGGCCGTCCACCAGCGGCGCTTCGGGCCCGATCACGACAAGATCGATCGTCTGCGCCCGGCAAAAGCGGATGCAGGCATCGTGATCGGTGGTGTCGAGGCCCGCGGTTTCCGCACATTGGGTGATGCCCGGATTTCCGGGGGCAGCGATCAGGCGTTTGCAGCTTGGGGATTGCGCCAGTTTCCATGCTAAAGCATGTTCGCGTCCACCCGACCCCAGCAGAAGGATATTCATGGCTCGCGCCCCCTCCAATTCCAACAATGACGGGCTGGTAGCGCGCGTGGCTCAAGGCGACAACGCCCAGCCATTGTCGATCACCGAGATTTCCTCCTCGCTGAAGCGGATGGTCGAGGAGCGGTTTGGCCATGTCCGCCTCCGCGGCGAGCTGTCGGGGGTGAAGCGCGCCGCGTCGGGCCATCTGTATTGCGCGCTCAAGGACGAGAATGCCGTGCTTGACGGGGTCATGTGGCGCGGCAGCACCAACCGCCTCGCCTTCACGCCCGAAGACGGGCTGGAAGTGATCGCGACGGGCAAGCTGACGACCTATGCCGGGCGTTCGAAATACCAGGTCGTGATCGAAAGCCTGGAATTGGCGGGCGAGGGTGCCCTACTGGCCTTGCTGGAGAAAACGCGCGCCCGGCTGGAGGCGGAGGGGCTGTTTGCGCGCGAGCGCAAGCGTGCCTTGCCGTTTCTGCCGCGCACGATCGGTGTCGTGACGTCACCAACCGGATCGGTTATTCGCGATATCCTCCACCGGCTGGCCGACCGGTTTCCAAGCCATGTCGTCGTGTGGCCGGTGCTGGTCCAGGGACAGGGCACGGCGGAGCAGGTGGCTGGCGCGATCCGAGGGTTTTCAGAGCTTTCTCCGGGCGGTCCGGTAGCGCGGCCGGATGTCGTGATCGTCGCGCGCGGCGGCGGATCGATCGAGGATTTGTGGAGCTTCAACGAAGAGGTGGTGGTTCGCGCAATCGCCGAATGCACCATACCGGTTATTTCGGCAGTGGGGCACGAGACCGACACGACGCTGGCCGATTACGCTGCGGACCGGCGTGCCCCAACCCCCACCGCGGCAGCCGAAATGGCGGTGCCGGTGCGGATCGATCTGGACGCCACCCTGGCCGATTTCGCGGGCCGTCAGCGGCGCGCAGTGTATCGCCCGGTAGAATTGGGCCGGGAGCGGCTCGAGGCGCGCGTACGCCACCTGCCGCGCGCCGAAAACCTGCTGCAACCGCAGGCCCAGCGCCTTGATGAGCTTTCCGATCGCCTGCGCCGCGGGCTCATGGACCGCGCCGCGCAAGGCCGAGAACGGCTTGCCGGTACAGCGTCCCGCCTTTCGCCAAATGCGCTCACCCGCGCGCATTCCGAGGCGCAGCGGCGGCTCGAACAAACCCGGCTCGTCCCGGCCTTGGTCGAGCGCCCGCTGGCAACCAAGCGCGAAAAGCTCGCCGCGCTCGCCCGTCTCGCGGAGCAATTGCATCCCAGGAAGCCGCTCGAGCGCGGCTATGCCATCGTCACCGATGCGGCGGGCAAGGCGCTGACGAGCAAGGCCCAGGCAGAGCGCGAGAGTGCGCTTAAGCTGCAATTCAAGGACGATGTTCTAGATGTGATTCCTGCTGGCGGAGATCCCGCGCCGAAAAAGCAGCAGAAGCCGCGCGCCCGATCTGCGCCAACAGCCGGAACGCCTGCGCGCCAAGACGATTTGTTTGACTGAAACCCCGATGTTAGTGAGACGCCCATGTTGATGTCCTCCGGCGACAAAGCCGCAAAGCTCTATTACGCCTCCGGCAGCTTTCGTGTGCTGCGCCCCGGCCAGCATGTGTTCTGCGCGGTCAGCGGGGAAGTCATCCCGCTCGAAGACCTGCGGTATTGGAGCGCCGAGCATCAGGAGGCCTATGCCACCCCCGAGATCGCGACGCGGCGCCTGCTGGGCGAAGGCTAGGCGATATGCGGGCGCGTTGGACATCTTGGGCGGCAGCACTGGCCCTTGCCGGATTGATGAGCGTTGCCCACGCCAATCCGGATGCTGCGGCGGTGCCCGAAACAGGATCGGTCGCCGCGTCCAACTTCAGATATTCCGGTGAATTGACGCAGGGCGGCTGGATCCGCGGGATTGCGCCCGATGGCGCGATCGAAGTGACGCTTGCGGGCGAAAAGATCGACGTGGCCGAAGACGGTTCCTTTTTTGCCGCCTTCGACCGCGACAGCGCGAACGAACTGGCTCTCGCCGCGATTACAGCCAAGGGGAGCACGATTGGCGAAACGGTCTCGGTCACGCCCCGCAATTGGCAGATCGAGCGGGTCAATGTCGCGAAACGCGGCGGCGGCACCAGCGAAGCCTGGTGGAAGAAGCGTGAACCGGAATGGAATGCGATTGTCGGCGCGCGCGCGAAACGGACAGGCGCGGCCGGCTGGCGTCAGGACTTCATCTGGCCGGTCACCGGCCGCATTTCGGGCCGCTTTGGCCGGCAGCGCATCTACAAGGGTGAGCCCGGCAGCTATCATTCCGGTATCGACATCGCGCCCGGCAACGGCGTGCCCTTTGTCGCCCCCGCAGACGGCGTGGTGGTGCTCGCACGGACTGGCTTCAGCCTGGAAGGCGGTCTCATCATTATCGACCACGGCGCAGGTCTGAACAGCGCGTTTCTCCATGCCTCGAAAATCGTGGTGGCCGAGGGCGAGAGCGTGACCCAGGGCCAGCATATCGGCAATGTCGGGGCGACCGGACGCGCGACCGGGCCGCATCTCCACTGGAGCCTCAAATGGAATGACGCGCGGCTCGACCCGCTGCTCTTCACCGGCCCGATGAACTGATATGTCGGGCTTTCGCCGCGTGATGGCGGCGATCTTGCTTGCGTTGCTGTGCGCCCCCGGCACGTGGCTGCGCTCACCCGACCTTGATCTGGCTCCCGCAACGATCGGGCTTTCGCGCATTCAGGCGGAGGCACCTGCAGTGCAAGGGCCATGGCGCGTTGCTGGCGTGTGGCATTACGACGCGGACAGTGTCTTGTTCGGAGGTTTCTCCGCGCTGATCCCGCTGGAGGACGGGCGGCTGCGCGCTTTTTCCGATCGCGGCGGTCAATTCTCCTTTATCCAACCCGACCGGCCCACAGCGCCTTTCTCGGTGACAAGTCAGCCGATTGCCTCGGACCGGCTGAACGACCGGCGCGATATCGAGGCTGCGACCATTGACGCGGAGAGCGGCGATACCTGGCTGGCTATGGAGCAGAGGCACTCGGTGCACCGCTTCGACCACGCGGGGAGACCAACCGGTGTGCGTATTATCGACGATGGGCCTCTCGACTGGTCCCGCAACAGCGGCGCGGAAGCGATGACCCGGCTCGGCGATGGGCGGTTTCTGCTCCTGCCAGAGCGCGGCAGATCAGGGCTCATGTTCGCGGGAGACCCTGTGCTGGATCACCCATTCAGCATTGTCACATACCGTCCGCCGATGCCGGGATATGCAGCGACTGATATGGCGCAATTGCCGGATGGTCGCATATTGCTCCTGCTGAGGAGCGTGAATTTGTCGCGCGGATTGCCACGATTCGAAAGCAAGCTCGCCATCGCGCCGCCGCCGGACCCGTCGGGGAGCAAGGCGTGGGCCCCGCAAATTGCGCTCGATCTTGGCGGATTGATCCCGCAGGAGAACTATGAAGGGATGGCCGTGCGCGAGCGGGATGATGGCAGCGTGGCCGTGTGGCTGATTTCCGACGACAATTTTTCGGTGGTCCAGCGCACTTTGCTGGCGCAACTGATCTTCGATGCTCCAGAGCGATAGCGTGCAGACGCAAAAAGGCGCGCCAGAGCGATTGCTCCGCGCGCCTTCAGACTTTTTCGAGCAGAAGAGCCGCTTTATGCGGCGTCCGCTGCGGCCTTCTTCAGCTCACGCTTCACCTTGAGCGCGCGCGACGAAAGCTTTTCGTCCTTGGTTTTCAGCAGCCAGTTGTCGAGACCGCCATTGTGCTCGACCGAGCGCAGGCCATGGGTCGACACGCGGAATTTGAAACCGCGCTCCAGCTTCTCGCTGAGCAGGGTGACATTCTGCAGATTCGGCAGAAAGACGCGCTTCGTCTTGTTATTGGCGTGGCTTACATTGTTGCCCACCTGGCGACCCTTGCCGGTCAGTTCGCAAATACGCGACATGATATCTCTCGTCTGTTCAAAATTGGGGGCTGCCAGCGATTCGGCGGCCCAGGCTCGGGTTATCCCGGAAAGCGGCGCGCATAGCCGGGGGCGGGTTTCGCGTCAAGCAAACTCGGTGAAATGCGCTGTGGCAGCACCCCGTGAATTAATTCTCGGAACCATCTGTTCCGGTTAGTCATTGGAATAGCGCGTGTTCGCCAGGCAAGAAATGCATCGGACCGTGTTTTGGAGGAATACAATGAAAAAGTTTATCACTGCAGCGCTCCTCGGAGCCGCATCACTCGGCCTAGCCGCATGCGACGTCGATCAGACCGAAGAAGGCTCGCTTCCTGAAGTCGAGGGCGGTAACATGCCCGAGTTTGACGTGGAGCCCGCCGATGTCGATGTCGACAGCAATATTGAAATGCCGGAAGTCGATGTGGATGTCGATCAACCGGATGCAGACGGCGAGCCGGTCACCGGCGACGAGTAAGCAAAACGCATGGTGACGGGGCCGGGCACACGCTGGCCGGTCCCGCCAGCCATGATGCGCGCCCTAGACGCGGCGCACGATGCGGCGGCGATGGGCGAAGTGCCTGTCGGCGCCGTCGTCGTTTTGGACGGCGAGGTCATTGCCGTCGCGGGGAATGCCACACGCACGCCCCCCGATCCAACCGGCCATGCCGAGATACGCGCCTTGCGCATGGCCGCGGAAACGCTCGGTCGTGACAGGCTGAGCGGATGCGATCTGTACGTCACGCTGGAGCCATGCGCGATGTGCGCGGGCGCGATCAGCCACGCCCGCATCGCGCGCCTCTACTACGCAGCGAGCGACCCGAAAGGTGGCGCGGTCGAACACGGCGCGAAGGTATTCGAGCAAGAGCAATGCCTGCACCGGCCCGAGGTCTATTCGGGTATGGGCGAGGCCGAAGCTGCTGAATTGCTGCGCGGGTTTTTTAAGGAGCGGCGGTAGGAGGAGTTACCAATCGGCTCTCGCTACCTTACAGCCCCCGCCAGATCTTCGCCGTCGCGCCATCGCGCGCGCCGTATCTTCCGCTGTCGCAGCGGGCCGGTCTGAAGCGCGCGCCGTAGCATAGGCGCAGTTCCTCAAGCCATCCGCGCTTATTCAGCTTCACGCCGATCTGGCTGGCGCTCCAGCCGGGATTTGCGTCGGCGAAAGCCTGGCGGATGCGGCCTGCGGTCAGGCCCTCCTCCCGGCTGATCCGGTCGTAATCGGGGATGCGCAATGACTCCCATAGAATCCGCGTCACCTTGAAATAGGTTTCGGGACGCCGGGTCATGCAGCTGCCATGCTTCGCCCATTGCCGCGCCACCAGCCGTGCCGAGGGCATCATGCACAAATTCGCGCGCAGCTCCGCTGGGGTGAGCCTTCCTCGCGGCCGGCACCATTGCGGCCATGACCCGCCGCTTTCCGGCCACAGCCCGTGTACGACGAAGCCGAAACGACCATTGTCGCCGGAACATTGCACGCGGTGCGCGCGGCTGTCTACGCGCGGTTTGCAGAATTCCGGCGACCAGCTGAGCGCCATCGTAAAGCCCGTCACCGGAATTTCGCGGCGCGGCCCCTCCGCGGTGATCTGGGGGACGGTCGATACACTGGGCGTGCGACACTGATAGGCCTGAGCATAGGCGTTTGCGGGCAGCGCGAGTGCGACCAATGCGATCGGGAGTCCCCGCATCTCTATTCAGGTTTCCCTTCGGATCCAGGCACCCGCATCCGGCTGGAATACGAAATAGAGCGCCGCGATATTCATCGCCAGAATGATAGCATATGCCGCAAAGAAATAGACGTTCATCGTCGGCTCGATGACCTCCGCAACGAGCGACAGCGCGCTGAGCAGGACCAGAAGCGCCAGGATATAACGAACGAAACCCCACCGGGCGACCGAGATCAGCATCCAGATGCCCAAGCTGATCGCAAAAGTGATCGCCACGATGGTGGGCAACAATCCGGCAACAAAAACCTGTGCGTCGGGCCCGCCACCACCAAGCGCGACCTGATTGTGGATGTCCATTACCAGCCAGTCCCATCCGGCAATAAAGACGAATAACTGTACGATCAAAGCGCCAAGATAAAGGTAATCAAACTTGCTCATCGATGCGGTTTTCATGCGTCCCTCCTGAAAATTCGCGGAAAGACTTCGCAATATTTGGTGAAGCTCTAATTAAAGCGGTTTGAAATCGAGGCCAATATCTGCCGCAGGCGCGCTTTGGGTCAGCCGTCCGACCGAACAATAGTCGACCCCGCTTGCCGCCTTCGCCGCGATCGTATCGAGATTGATCCCGCCGCTTGCCTCGGTCGGTACGCGCCCCGCGACCATCTCGACAGCCTGCGCGAGCGTCTCGGGCGACATATTGTCGAGCAGCAGGTGATGGGCACCAGCTTCCAGGGCAGGTTCGATCTGATCGAGGCGGTCGACTTCGCAGATGATCGGTCTGACGCCAGCATCGCGGGCGCGGCGCACCGCTTCGCCGACGCTGCCGGCGACAGCGACGTGGTTGTCCTTGATCATTGCTGCGTCCCACAATCCCATGCGGTGGTTCTGAGCGCCTCCCATCCGGGTTGCGTATTTCTCCAGCACGCGCAGGCCGGGAAGGGTCTTGCGCGTGTCGAGAAGCGTACACGAAGGATTGCCGCCCCCCTTTGGTCCATACCCACGCATCGCGGTCACATATTCGTGCGCCATGGTGGCTATGCCCGAGAGATGCTGGACGATGTTGAGCGCACTGCGTTCAGCGGTGAGCAGCGCGCGGGCATTGCCTTCAAGCCGCATCAGGTCCGTTCCTGCGCTCACCTTGTCGCCGTCCTGCGCGAGGGCTTCGATCTGCACGTCCGGGTCGAGGTGCCGAAAAAACGCCTCGGCCAGAGGAAGTCCGGCGACCACCACCGCATCGCGGCTGTCCATGACGCCGGCAAAGCGCGCTTCGGCAGGGATCACGCTCTCCGAAGTGACATCACTCCCGCCGCCTTCGAGCCCCACGCCCAAGTCCTCGTCCAGCGTGGCGCGGATGAATGTGTCGAGGTCGAAGCCGGGAAGCATGAAGGTCATGCGCTATCCATAAACGGACCGGCAGGGTCCGCAAGGGTGACCGCCCGCCCGCAGCGGGCGCAGCTCTGCTGCGCGTCTGGCGAGGAGGAGAGCGCGGATGCGCTCTTCCGGAAATCAATGCACGAAGCGCGCAACCACATCGCGGTAGGACCGGCTCACCTTCACCTCGGCACCCGAATCCAGCACGAGGAAACATTCGCCATTGGTGTGCGGTTTCACCTGTCGGACTTGGTCGAGGTTCACGATGGTCGAGCGGTGGACACGCTGGAACTTGCGCGGGTCGAGCCGGCGTTCGAGATCCTTCATCGTTTCGCGCAGGATCAGCGAATTATCGCCGGTGTAGATGCACATGTAATCGCCGGCGGCTTCGATATGTTCGATGGTCTCGACCTCGACGCGGAAGATCTGCCCGCGGTCTTTCACATTGATCAGCTTCTCGAAGCGTTCCGAGCCCGCATCTTCGCTCTCGTTGAAATTTGCGGCGCGATCGGGCGCGACTTCTGCCAGTACATCGAGCAATTGCTCGGCATCCTCGGCCGATTTCTTTTCCGCGATACGCTGACGCACGCGTTCGACAGTATCGGCGAGCTTGTCTTCATCGACCGGCTTCATCAGGTAATTGACGGCATTGGCCTCGAAGGCGCGGATGGCGTGCTCTTCGAACGCGGTAACGAAGACGAACAGCGGTGGCTCGATCTCCATCACGCCCTTCACGACGGAAAAACCATCGAAACCGGGCATCTGGATGTCGAGGAAGACCAGATCGGGTTTCTCAGTCTTGATCTTGCGGATCGCTTCTCGCCCGTTCGAACACGTGTCGATCACCTCGACATCTTCGAACTGTTCGAGCCTGACCTGGAGGCCCTGGATAGCGAGTTTTTCGTCATCGACGAGGATTGTGCGAATAGTCATTTGGAAGATCCAATGGCTCGTGGGGGGTTAAGGTTTATCACATTATCGGCGACAGGTTCAGGGTCTGAGCCGACGGATGCGTCGTTCGGAGCCGGTTTCGGCTCCGATTTGCTTTCGAGCTCGGGCTCGGAAGCGGTTGCAGGTTCATATGGGATTTCGATCAGCACTGTGAAGCCGCCGCCCGGTTCGGAACGGGTTTCGAACAGGTGCGTCTCGCCATATGCCTGCATCAGCCGGTTGCGGATATTGGACAGCCCCACACCGGTCGATACCGGGCCGCCCGAATTCGTCTGCGTGTTGCTTTCGATCAGACCCTGCTGGATCGGCCCTTCAAGACCCGGCCCGCTGTCCTCGACAGTCATGCGCAGCCGGTCCCCGACCACGCGCGCCGTGACAGAGATGCGGGCGCCCTCTTCCTGAGGGCTGACGGCATATTTGATCGCGTTTTCGACCAGGGGTTGGAGCAACATCGAAGGGAGGCAGGCGATGCGCGCCTCATCATCTATTTCGAAATGGGTGCGCAGGCGCTCTTCGAACCGCATACGCTCGATATCGAGATAGAGGCCGAGCGTCTCGATCTCCTGGTCCAGGGTCACCTGGCTGCCCGGCTCCGCGATCAGGGTATGGCGCAGGAATCCCGACAGCCGCGTTAGCATCGCGTTAGCGGGTTCCGTCTGCTTGAGAAGCACCAGCGTGCTGATCGAATTGAGCGTGTTGAACAGGAAATGCGGGTTCAACTGGTAACGCAGCATCGCCAATTGTGCGGCGGTCGTCTGCGCCTCCAGCCGTTCGAGGCGATCCGCCTGTTGCTCCGCCGTCAGGAAGAAGTTGATCGCGTAATAGAGCGCGCTCCATCCGCCCAGCAGGGTCAAGGGGATGAACAGCAGACCAAGAAAAAGCTGAGCGAAATTGGTCTCGCGCGCTCCGCCATAATAAATGCCCTGCACCCACGCGTCGATCGTGGCGTACACGACGACCGCACCCGCCAGCGCGATGGCGGTCATGCCCCAGGTGACGACCGGCCTGCGGTCGATCAGCTGGCGATAGATAACCGACAGCACGAGGGTCAGCGAGAACCCGGTGATCGTCGTTACAACGATGATGGCGAGCAGATCGAGCGGTTGACCGTTGGCCAGCGCGGAGACCGCCCGCAGAAGGAAAGCGCCGCCCCATCCGGCCAGCTGAAGGTTCCAGAAAGCGCGGTTCTTGCTCGCGAAAAACGGTACAGGCTGAATTGGAAGCACTGCCATAGAAAATCGTCTGTAGCCGATTTTTGTGAATGCCGCAGCGGATTTTGCCATCTATCGGCGTGCGCGCGCACCGTTTTGGCGCAGGATTGCGGTTAATCGGAGCTGTTAACGCCGCGGATGCTGGCGGTCTCGCGCTCGAAATGCTGTGACCAGTCCGATTTTCCTGCCGAGTCCCTGACAGCCGCAATCCCTGCAAATTCGCCGCGCACATGCTCGGCGCGCTTGCTCCATTTTTCGTGCGAGCCGCGCAGAAACAGGACCGCTCCGCTCGACGGCCTGAACCGCTCGAAAAATCGCACGGCGGCTTCTGGGTTGTAACCGGCATTGGCGAGCAACCAGGGCATCAACCGGTCGGCTTCGCGCTCGGTCGCCCGGACATTGCGGCGGCTGCGCCCATGACGGTCCAGCCATGCTTTGTGCTGGAGCAGGTTATGCGCCAATTCGTGTGCGATGGCTCCAGCGAGCTGATCTTTGGGATAGGCAAGTCCTCCGAAACGGGTCCCGATGACGACGCGCTCACCATCGGCAAGCGCGGTGTCGCCGTCACCGGTAAGCTCGAATCTGGAGGCGCAGGCTGTGACGGGACGGATATCGACTGCGCTCCCATCCGCAAATTCGAAGGTGATGTCTGGGTTGCTCACCAAATGCTGGCGGATTGAATCGTGCGCGCGGACAAGGCGGCGCCAATCGAGCCGCGCCTCTGCGGACCATGCGTTGGGATTGCTGCCGGCGATGCGCGTGATTTCACGGTTGCGTCTGAATGCTCCCGTCATTGCCGCGGGTGATCCTCGTGCAGCGGTCTGCACCGCGAAATCGCCGTCGATGCCCAGCGCCGCACGTGCGGTTTCGGGCGAGCGATAGCCTGCCGCATCCTGTAATTGCAGGCCGATCGCCGGAACAGCATCGGCACAATAGGCGGCGTTGGCTGTTACCAGTCGCCAGCCAATATCCTGCAGTTTCTGGTCTATGGTCTGGAAGCGCTCGATCGCGGCGATTTCCTCCGCCAGTTCGATCTCGTCAGGTGCCTGCGCAGAAAGAGCGGAAGCGCTGAGCGCCCCGACCAGAGCAATGAAGGCGCCCAGGCGCATCAGCTGCCGAGGGGTGGGCCTGCCTCGGCGAGGGTTTCCTTCATCCGGTCATACCCGACATAGCCGTTGATCGTCGTATCCCCTGCGATCCAGCCGGGCGTGCCGCCGAACCCGAGCGACTGAGCGATCGAGGTGTTGCGCGCCAGCTCGGTCGTGACCGCGTTCGAGGCCGCATCAACGCGCGCGCGCTCGAGATCCATGCCGATATTGCGGGCCACGATTTCGGCGGTTTCCGAGTTGGCTGGGCCCATCTTGAACATCGCATCGTGGAATTCCGGATACTTGCCTTGCAATGCCGCGGCGAGCGCCATCCGCGCTGCACCTTCACTGCCCTGGAATTGCGGCAATTCGCGCAGAATGACTTTCAAATCCGGGTCTTCCGCGATCAGGCGCGTTACATCGGGAACACTCGCTTCGCAGTAGCCGCAATTGTAATCGGTGAATTCAACGAGCACTTTTGTGCCATTGGGGTTACCCATGACCGCCCCGGGAAACGGTTCATATACCTCTCCGCCGAGCTGGGCGAGCCGTTCACGCCCCTGTTTTTCTTGAAGGGCGACAAAGAGTTCCTCGAGTATCTCGGGGTTCTCCATCATGTAGGCACGGGTGCGGTCATCCGCGAAGCCCGAATAGGACCAGGCAGCGGCCCCGGCAAAGCCGAAAACCAGCGCGACCAGCGCCGAAAGCAGGTATTTTGTGAAGCTTGAAGCCATTATTGCCCGGTCTGATTGGTTGAAGGTGCGCCGAAGGCTTTAGCGCGCGTCGCGGATCCGTTCCAGTTCCGACCGCGCCTGCAAAGCAACGTCCTGCGCGCGGATCCAGTCGGTAGAGCCCACCGGCAGGCCTGCCTCCGCCGCCTGCGCGTTGCGCAAAGCCTCGGGATAGCGGCGGCTCATCACTTGCTGTTCGGCGCTGGCGAGGCGCGCGCGCGGTATGTCGCCGCGTGCGGCATAGACGACGCCGAGTTGATACCAGGCGAAGGGATTGAACCGGTCTCTCGCGACGGCGGCGCGCAGCACGCGCTCGGCCTCGGCGAAGTTTTTCTGATCTTCGGTCGCGATCAGGGCATGCCCGAAAATTCCTGCAATCAGCGGATGGTTGAGCGTGATCTCTGTCGCCCTGCGCAGCGGTACAAGCGCGTCTTCCGGTCGTCCCGATTCGAGCAGGATCTGACCTTCCACTTCAAGAAAGTAGGGATTGTCCGGCTCCATCGCGAGCAATGCCTCTGTTTCCGCCAAGGCCCGGTCCATCTGCGCATCCTTATGAAATGCATAGGCCCGGGCATAGCGTGCGGGCACGCTGGTGTCGGTATCCGGATAAAGGTTCAGTGTGCGGTGCGGCTCTGCAAGATAGCCGTAAAGTTTGGAGCGCACACGGAGGAACCGTTCCTGCAGGTCGGGGTCGTCCGGCGCGTCCCAGGCGGGATCTGCTTCGTACAGATCGCGCAGGGTCTGCAACCGGTCGCCCGCGAGCGGGTGGGTGCGGCCATAGGCGGCTTCGTCGGCCTGGCTGAAGCCGCGGCGGATTTCCAGATTGCGCAGCCGTTCGAAGAATGTGAGCGAACCGCGTCCCGAAATGCCTGCACCTGAAAGGTAGCGCGCGCCAGCGAGGTCGGTTGCGGCTTCCTGATTGCGGTTGAAGGCGAGAAAACTGCCGAGCGCCGCCTGCTGACCGGCGAGCACTGCCCCGATTGCCGCATCGCCTGCCCCTGCAAGCGCTGCACCGACGCCGAGCAACAGGGAAAGCAAAGTGATACCCTGCGCAGAACTGGTCCGCTCTCCGAAGCGAACGACATGCCCTGCAGTGATGTGGCCGAGCTCGTGCGCGATGACGCCCTGCACTTCATTGGCGGTTTCCGCGGCATTCAGCAGTCCGGCATGAACATAGACGACCTGCCCCCCCGCGACGAAGGCGTTGATCGACGGATCGTTGATGAGGACGATGTCCACATTGCCCGGCTCCAGCTCCGATGCCTCGATCAGCGGCGCGGCCATGTCGTTGAGCAGCGCCTCGGTCTCGGCATCGCGGAGAATCGATTGTGCCGCGACCGGGCCTGCCGCCATCATCAGGGCGGCGAGGAGCGCCAGCGCATAGGCAACCATGCGGGCTGCATGGTGCCGCGTGTGCGAAGAGAGCGGGGCAGTCATCCCTGGAGTGCTAACGCGTTTTGGCATGAACGGAAACTGAAACCGTGTCGCGAGACGTAACCTCGGCGGCGAACTGTGCGATCCGGTCGTCGACATCGCGGCGCGCTCGCCACGGCGCGGCGAGTGAAATCAACGGATCGTTGTGCTCCATTTCGGGATAGAACCGGCTCTGCGCCGCAGCTCCGGCCTCGGTCAACTTGCTTGCCAGAAACCGGCTGTTGCGCGGGTAGACAAGCGTGTCTTTCTCGCCGTGGATCAACAGGACAGGCGGCGTTATGCGGCCTGCATCTCCTTCGATATGCACGGCGGGCTGCGTTTGTTCGGGCTCAGCTGCGTGGCCGAAGGCGTCTTTCGTGGAATCACTGTCGAAGGGGTAGAAATCATACGGTCCTGAAAGCCCGATCACCCCGGCGATATCGCCTGGCGAAAGCCCCTCCCCGGCCAGCCAGCGCTCCTCAAGCGCCGCCATTGCGACATTGTACGCCCCGGCAGAATGCCCCGCGATGACGATCCTGCTGGGATCGCCGCCATATTTCGCGATATTGCGGCGGGTCCAGCCAATAGCACTTGCGGTGTCTTCGAGCATGGCGGGATAGGCCCCCGCCTCGCCGAGCCGATACCCTCCGAGAACCACGACGAACCCTTTTGGCACAAAAGCGCGACCGATAAAGCCATAACTTTCCGGATCGCCCGATCGCCAGCTGCCCCCGTGCACGAAAAGCAGGACCGGCAGGGTGTTGTTCGCGGTGGTATTGTCGTCCGGCGCCCAGACGACCAGTTTCTGGTGAGGATGATCTCCGGTCGAAATCGTACCCTTGTGTTCGACCTCATGCGCACCGCCCACTAGCCGGTCGATCGCGCTCAGCACGGCCGGTCCGTCGCGGCGAATGGCCAATTGCAGCGCGGCTGCGGCCAATACGGCGGCGAGAGCGATGGCGGCGATAGTCCAGATCACGATACGGCGCGCTCCTGTTTTGGGCTTTCCGCTCATACACCGCTCTCGGCATGCGGCGAGGCTTTGCCTTCGCTTGCCGTTTCGACGAGCGTTTCCATCGAGCCATCCAGTTCGAGGCCAGACTGCTTCAAGAACTCGCTCGCCTGCCGATAATCCGCCCCCATCCACAGCGGCACCTTCTTTGCCTCGATCGTGACCCGCGCTGCTTCTTCCTTGGCAGAGAGCGCCTCTTCCGCAACGCGGCGGATGAAGACCGCTGCGATCCGATCCGGCATTTTGTCGACCACCGACCCGAATGCGACGAGGTCTTTCTGCGTATCATCACCGACCATGGCAAAGCGCAGGTGCGGGTAAGTTTCGAGAATGCGGATGATCGCGTCTTCCTTGTGCGAGCCGTGGCCTTCGGACCCGAGTGTTTTGCGGTTGAAGCCCCAGTCGCGCAGCATGATCGGGCCGAGCGGCATGTCTCGCTGGCGTTTGAAGGCGACGAGATAGGTGAACAGGTTCCACGGGCTGGACGAGACGTAAAACACCGGGCGAGGGCGGGCCTGCGGGACGGCGGCATCCATGTCAGCCGATCCGGTTCCCGCATCTCCGCCCAATGCGGAATAGAAATCCTGCGCGCCCGGCACGGCCACGCGCTGCCCCGGCATCTGGATCAGCACGCGTTTCCAATTGCGCAGGATGGCCCGGGCATTTCCGGTTATTCCGGTTTCCAGGATCGTGTCGTCGATGTCGGATATCACGCCGATCCCCGCATCCCTTCCAGGTGCGAGTACGAACGCCGTTGTTTGTCCGGCATCGCCGCCATCTTTATGGGCAGACCAACGCAGCTTTGCGCGCTCCCAGCCCGAGTTCATCGGCAGGGTCTGTTCATCCTCGAACGGGATTTCGAAATGCGCGAAACCTTCGGTATCCGTCGTCACGGTTTTGCGCAGTGTGCCGCCTGCGCCTGTCTCGTACTCGAGTTCGACCGTCAGGCCTTCGACCTCATGCGAAGCGTACTGGCGCAGCATGGTCCTGAATGAACCAAGCAGGCCGCGTTTGCCAAAGTCGGATTCGCCCCCTCGCAAGGCACGGACCGGCAAAAACAGGCCCCTGTCATTGCGAAAACCAAAGAAGGGTTGAACCCGTAACGGACCGCGATTCGCGAATAGACCAAACATAGGTCCACGCGGTTAGCGGCTTGGAGGCTCCACGCCAACCGATCCGAAATTCAAATCAATCCCTTAGCCGACGAGTTTCTTCGCAGCGCGTTCGATCAGCGGGATATCCTCTTCGATTTCGCCTAGCACTGAAACGCCGCCATTGCCGTCGCGGCGAACCATGACGAGCGAGAATTCCGGCCCCTTGGCCGAGATCGCATCGAGCGTGAGTGCTTCGAGCTCGCGCAGCTTTTCAGCCAATGCGAGGCGAATTTCATGTTCCGGCTCGGCAGGCTTGCCCGCTTCTTCGCGGCGTATTCGCCGCTCGGCGGCGACCACGCCCTTGAGGCCGCCCTTCGTTTCCGCGAGGAAATCTGCGAGCGTACCGCGCTCAAGACGCAGGCGGTGCGCGTGGTTCAGCGCGGCGGCGTATTCGGTCAGACGGGTCTTGTCATAGTCGCTGCCGAATACGAGTTTCACCACCGGCGTCATCGGCGCGCGATCCTGAAGCGTCAGCCCGTTATCGTCGAGCAATTCGCGGTAGTCTTCGGGAGCATCTTTCGCCGCGAGCGAGAAATCGTAGGCGCGGCCGACCGCCGCATAGAGCGCGGAGCGGCTGCGGTCTTCGGAAATCCGGGCTGCTTCGGCAAGCTCTCTGGCCGACGCGAGGAAATCGTGAAGGCCTGCATTATCGTTCAGCTCGGTGGAAGGATCGACCGGTTCGACTGCACCAAAACTGGCCGCCGGCACATAGGCCACGGGTTCCGGTGCGGCCTCGACGGGGCTTTCGACCGGCGCGAAAGGTGTTTCACCCGGTTCATCGTCGTCCTGTTGGTAGAATGCAGGCATGGGCTCTTCCGCGTCATCTTCGGCTTCGCCCAGATATTCCGCGCCCATCGGATCGGTCAGCTCTTCAGCTTCCTCGATGACAGGCTCATCTTCGGTCGCATCAACCTCGTAATCGGAAGGGTCGAACTGGTCGGCATCCAGGTCCACGGCCTTTTTGGCAGGTGTCTTTATGTACTCCGACAGCGAGGCGAAGCTGTAACCGGCGCCTTCGCCTTCATCTTCGTCCTCTTCATCGGGATCGTCGAGAGCATATTGGCCGAAATCGGGCAGCGGCAGATCGTCATCGGTCGGTGACCCGCCTAGAACACCGCCAAGCGATGCGACATTGTCTGAAACATCATCCTGATTGGCGGCGGGTTCTGCAGCGTCAGCGGCGAGGCCTTGCGCATCGGCGGCAATTTGCGCTTCGATGCCAAGTTCGAGGACGTCTTCTTCAAGATCGTCTGCCGGTTCGTGAGCGTCAGATTCCTGGTCGATCTCGCCGGCGGGAGAATCGGCCCACTCGGTCAGGGGATCGGCATGGTGCTTGTGCGGTTCATCCTCATCCACATCGGCCGTTTCGGAAGATTCCAGCGCCTGATCGATTTCAAGCAGCAGCTCGTCCGCTGTCACCTGGTCTGCAATCTCTTTCCAGTTGATCACGCCATAGATGAAGTCGATGGTTTCATCGTCGCTCGAGAAGGGCAGCAGGATGCCGCGATACATGATCGAGGCACCGCGCTGGTTAACGAATTCAGCTTCGAACCCGATCGGAGCCTGATTGGCGAGGATCTGCATGTAATGGTCGGTGATGCGGCTCAGCAGTGAGCGCGGCGGGACATCGGAAAGTTTGGCGATGTTCCCTTCGGCGCCGCATTCCTCGGCGAGTTTGAGGCCGAGATATTGAACGGCCGGGTCCTCGATGCCGCTCGAAAAATCCAGCAGAACGCTGTTGGGACCGAAATCGGGGAGGTTTTGAGGTTCGAGGTCTTCGATAGAGGGGAAGCTGCGGTCGCCCAGAAGGCTGGCCCAATGGTTATAGGCGCGAACCTGCATGCGGCGTTCGTCCTGGCCGATCGCCTCCGGCGGCAGGTCGCGCGCCGTTTCGTTGTCTTCGTGGCTGTCCCAGTCCTGGCTATCGCTAGCCACGTCACCGGAATCAAATGTGCCCCGCAGATTGTCCATTGCCTAATCCGCCCCTTGTTAAACGGTTTCAGGCTTGGTTCTGGAGATGCGTGGTAAACATTGCGTTAAGTCAACTTGGAAAACTCAATGCTTACAGGCCGAGACTGCGTGGCGTCACGAAGCCTTCGTGCGTCTGCGCCGATCGCTAGAGGAAATACCGCATGGTGATGGTCAGGTCCTGGGCGACGGCCCCAAGATCGAATACCGCATCCTTGAACTTGGGCGGGCCCATGCGAACCTTGGCATCGCGCGAAAAGCCGAAACCTTCCTTGGGCATCATTCCGAGAGCACGATCGGCTTTGCCATTGTCGTTTTCGTCATGCAGCAGCGCGATGGCGTAGCTTCCCGGCTCGACATCGGTGAAGCGTATTGTGACGGCATCCCCCGCTGGTACCACCGTGCGGTGCGAGGCCGGATCCTTGATGCATTTGGGGAACACGTCTTCCTTGGCCGTCATGCAGGCGCGCACAACGCCCTCGCCAGAACGCAGATCGGTGACGGTTATCGTCACTTCGCCCGCTGCTGCCGGCGTTGTCGTGGCCGCAAATACGGCTCCTGCTGCCAAAATACCTGCTCGTTTCATATCCGTACCCCCCTTGGTGCGTCGCCGGACTGCTCGACCATACGCTTCGAAAGGCCCCGATCTGTCCCGCACAATCGGTCCCAAAAGCGAAAATACAGCCCGAAATTGCATGCATAATGTTCGTGATGCTTTTCGTGGTGGCTTGCTGTTATCACCCAATTCCCCAACGGAGAATGAACAAGCGCGCGCGGAAACATTTCCCAGCCCATGTGATTGGTGACACCCATGATGGTCGCTGCGGTGAGTACGACCCCCAGCATCGCGATGTGGATGGGCAGGATGAAGACCAGCAGCGGGATCAGCAGCGCGCCCGTTAGCGACTCCATCGGATGAAAGCTCATCGCGGTCCACGACGTTGGCGGGCGACTGTCGTGATGAACGGCGTGCATGATGCGAAACAGCCTGCGGTGATGCATCGCGCGGTGGCTCCAATAAAACCAGGTATCCTGCGCGAACAGGTAGATGAACACCGATACAGGGAGATACCACAGCGGATACGCGCCGAAATCGGTGTAGAGCCGTGTCCAGCCAAGGTGGTTCCAGGCCCAGAGCACCATGCCTGCAGGCGCGCCATAAATGATGGCGGCGATCAGCGACCAGCGGATTTCACGCCCTATCTGGCGCTTCTTTCCTTCGTAAAGGCCGGGCCTCACGCGCTGCGTTATCAAGGCGAACAGCCCTGAGGCGGCAAAGTACCGCAGCGCGACGAAGGCCGATGTCGCGATGCTGACGATCAGCAACGCCAGCAGGATGGGCATGTCAGCGGGCAACATTGCCCGGACCATAGGCGCAAACCGTGCGCCTGCGAAACCGTCTAACCGGCGCTATCGACATCGCTGCAATGGGGATCGATCAGCGACGTGTGCCGCCGCATCGCCGCCCGGGCGAGCGCTTCCACTTGCGTCTTGCGGCGTGCCGGGGCGAGCGGATCGAGCGAGGCATGCTGCACGATCTCCGCATCGTATCCATCGGCGACGACTATTCCGCAAACGTCGGGCCGGTATGCTTCACTCGCCAGCGGATCGCGGTTCAGCCCCGGAGCGAGGCCCCAATAGAACCGGTCGCAAAAATCGAGATAATCGGGCCATTTCGCATCGCCGAGCAGGTCGCCCCGCGCGACCTTGATCTCGACAATTACGATCAGCCCTTTCGCATCGATGCCCATCAGATCGGCGCGCCTTCCGTTCTTCAGAGGCATCTCCGAAATGCACCAGATATTGTTGCGAGCGAACAGACGCATGATCCCGCGGGCTACGTCCCGGGCCGATGCGGGGGACTGCGAATCAAGGGTGTCGGCAGATGCGGATTTCATGCGACATGATTGGAACATACCGCGAACACAGTCAAGCGTATGGAACGGCGATCAGGCGGCGTCGCGGGTCCGGCTCAATCCGATAACGTCCAGAACCGCTTCGCGGGCCAGGTGATATTCACGCCACAGCGCAAGGGCCGGCGCGGCCACGTCCTGCCCGCGCGCGGCTATCACTTGAAGCGCGGACAGACCCGGCTGCATCATCGCATCGATGTCCTCGACGCCCTGCCACACGAGGTCCTGCTGCCAACCATGCGCGTTCTTGAGAGCCGCGAGGAAATCCTCGCTGCCAGCACTGATCGCTTCTGGCGCAAGGCCGGCATGGCGCGCCAGCTCCGCGGCCTGTTCGTGCAGCGTGGCCCAGCGTTCTGCCAGCGAAACGACCGGCCGCGCGGCCCGCCGGACCGTTTCGCGCATGGCGCGGGTTTGCTGTGGAGGAAGCGCGGACATGATGGCTAACGAGGTAGTGCGAGTCTCTTGCCGAAGAGTTAATCGCGCGTTTGGCGGCGATTATTGTGTGGCGCGGCAAGGCAGCTCTTGCTAAGCGCCGCGCCCAGTGCAATTCGTTGCTAGCGATCGCACGGCGATCCGCACCCGTAGCTCAGCTGGATAGAGCGCTGCCCTCCGAAGGCAGAGGTCACAGGTTCGAATCCTGTCGGGTGCGCCAGTCAACTGCCCTAGCGCGTTGTTTCCAGGCCCGTTCCTACCGAATCGCGGAATGCGTTCCTACGATTGACCCTACACAACTTGCGGGCTTGAATGGTCTTTTCGGGGCCGCTGCGGGATGTTCCGACACAGCATTATAATTTGAGGGCCTTGGAATTCGAGCACCTCGACTGCGTAGCAGGTTTGGAGAATCGGTTCAGATTGCAGCCGCTTAGGTCATTGGGTGACGGCACCGCAGTCCAACCTAAATTTGGCGAGGTATTTCCGCAGGCGATCGGAATCATTGGTCGATGTGCGCTGTTCGCGTGAGGCGGCAAAGAGGGTGCGTGCTGCGTCAGAAAGGCTGGCTGAGCGTCGACACACCTGAACCACATATTCCAGCTGGACCCGGTCGAACGGGTCAATCGCTGTCATTCGATCCTGTCCGAGTAGGCCGGTCAGGCCCCCGCTCTCTGCCTTGCCACCGTGCAGACGGGCTCTCGGCAAAGGAGATAGCGGTCCCGCGCTTCTTTATTGAATGTAACGCGCGTGCCCTCGCGCTCCGCGAAACGCTCAAGTTCGTAGTCTAGGTTGGGCTCGATATCTTCGCGCCGGTCGGCAAGGCCCGGCAGCGCGAAGGTCCATAGATTGAGGCGTGCAAACAGGTCCTCGCGGAAATTCCCGGTTTGAGCCGGAAACACCTAAATAGCGGACGTTTTGGAAGCGACTTAGGCGCGGTCGGGGAATCATCAGCCTGTAAGCTCCGGCGTGTCATTTAGCTGCCGACGCAGTCACAAGTTTTCTCAAGCTGGCGATGCTGCCGCGCGCGATGCTCTAGTCGGCCTGCTTGGTGCCCCGGCTGGTCGCAGGCAAACGGAGACGATCGACCGTGAACAGAGTAGAAGACAAATCCCTGATCTTGCTGAGTAGTCAGAGACGTCCCAGCACTGCCCGCGTCTGAATTTTTAGCAACGCCGGCTGTGCCATTTTTCCTCACTAATGAATATTTTACCGCGCGCCACTCTTAGGGGGTCGTGCTTGCGCGGTGATTTCGCGTCAGAAGGGGCAGCAGCGACTGCTGATACGACCAGGCGCCCGTTTGATCGCGCTGCGCGTGTTGTTTCGAATTTCAGCCGCTCGCTCATTCGATCTCTTTCAGAAGTGCGGCAGACCGCGTCTTTGGCCACGTAGGTTTCCGAATGTCAGCGGGCTTGTTGCCGACGTAGCTGGTTCAGGGAGGTCGACGATGGAGCTTTTCCAATTTGCATGGTCCGAGCTGCTGCCGTTCGTCGCGATCGGTTTTCTTGCTCAACTGGTTGATGGGGCGCTCGGCATGGCATTTGGAGCTATAGCGACCACGCTCTTGGTCGGTTTCATGGGAATGCCTCCGGCACAAGCTTCGTACAAAGTCCATTTGATCAAGATCATGACGACTGGTGTGTCTGGTCTGAGCCACGCGATCACAGGAAACATCCACAAACGCCTGTTCTTGATGATCGTTGTTCCGGGCGTACTCGGCGGGATATTCGGGGCCTATGGTTTGGCGCAGTTGGATGGCGAGGCTATCAAACCGTTTATCTTCGTCTATCTCTGCCTCTTGGGCATTCTGCTGATATACAAGGGAGTGAGGGGCAGGCTCAAACGACGCGCACCCAGGGCCATTCTCCCGCTCGGATTTGCTGGCGGCATGCTCGATGCGATCGGCGGAGGCGGATGGGGCCCAGTGGTAAGCTCGGGGCTGATGCTCCAGGGGACCGAACCGCGCGCAGTCGTGGGTTCGGTAAACAGTGCCGAATTCTTCGTGGCGATCGCCATATCAGGCGCGTTCGTCGGCCAGTTTGGCTTGGGGCACTTGGCCGCGGCGACCTTAGGGCTTTTGATCGGCGGCGTGCTTGCCGCGCCCTTTGGGGCGATCGCAGCGAAGTATCTTCCCGCGCCGGTGATGCTTGTTCTTGTGGGCTGCGTTCTAACTGCTACGACGGGCTATTGGCTGCTGGACAGCATCTTCTAGAGCCATACGCATTGCTGCCGATCCAATTCGGTCCGGCGCGATCTACGTAGCATTCCTGATGTCGCTGAATTTGCCCTCCAGCAATGGTGTCTTCGCGACCCGAAGCCGAGAAATCGGTATACCTAAAGAGGCGGCAAATGTGCCGCCTCCTTTTTGTCCAATCCGGACGAACATGGCTTCCAATGCCAGACTGGCAAGAAATCCGTCCAGCTTGACCTAGGAGGTTTGCGTAGTGAGTGCGCATAAGCCGCTCGCTACGTGAAATCCACAGGAGACACTCACTTCGGGAGCAGCTGTAATGAAGCTCAAGCATGGTGCGCTTGTGATGGCGATCGATGGTAGGAAAATGGTGCTGCTCCGCAATCAGGGCGACACCCGCAAGCCGGTCTTGCAAACTGTTCTCCAGGAAATATCCGAGAATCCGCGATCAGGCGAGCAAGGGTCGGATAGACCTGGGCGAACTTTTTCAAGCGCGTCCTCGCGCCGCAGCGCCATGAGCGAAACGGATTGGCATGAGGAGGCGAAAAAGAACTTTGTAAGGGACGCCCTTGGAGTGTTGGCGGCGTATCGAAAAGAGCAGGGAAGCGAGATGCTCGTGCTAGCCGCACCATCTGTACTGGGCGAATTCCGCAAGCAGTGCCCTGACAGTCTGAAACCGGGCATAATCGCCGAAATCGACAAGGATGTCGTCAATCACCGGCCAGAAGAAATCGTGGCGATTATCGATGCGGTAGAGCCTTGAGGATCAGAAAGTGGCAACTCAACCTCCCAAACCCGACAGGATCGAACCAAGTGCGCCGCCAGAACGTCCTGCGCGCGACCCTCGCCCCGAACCGATCCACCCACCCGAGACCGAACCGCTTCCGCCCGATATCGACGAACCCGACGTCTCTCCGGACGAGTTCCCTGTTCCTGAGTAAGTCGCGTGTCGGGCGTCTTCGCGGATGTGCTGGAAATGCAGTCGGCCCGTAACAATCCTTCATATTACTCCCCTCTTGCGAGCGGTTTCATAATCCGGTTGCTACGGGCCTATCTGAGTGGGTCATCGTTTCCTTGCGGTTACTCGCCAATCAGCAATCCTCTTATGGCATGAGCCGCGCGTCGCCACTTGACGGATATCAAGCACGGGATGCGAAAGTGTCACGATTGGTGCCACCAAAAGGCAATACTCAGAGCGAGCGCGAGCATGCTGAGCGCCAGCGCCTTCGCAGCAGGATGCGAGCGTCGGCCTCCGTTCACCAGCGCGATCCCGAGCTTCACGGACATGTTGGCAAGGATCGTACCTGCGAGCGCGATGGCTGCGAGCCAAGGTGACACAGCCTCCGCGGGCAGGCCACCGGCGGTCACGATCGCTACATCGACATCCATCGAACCCATCATGAACAGCATGACGGCTATTCCCTGTTCGCCGAAGCGATCCAACCCCCAGCGCGCCGCGACTGCCGCCACAGCCACGAAAATCACGAAACCGAGCGCTGGAAGCAGCGCAATAGGGTTCGTGGGCAGAGTCGTCCGCTTGCCATCGCCTTTTCCGCGCCAAAGCCGCACCCCCGCAGCCCATGTGACAAGCAGAGGGGGCAGTATAACCGTCGCGAAAGGAATAATCAGGCGCGGTGCCAGTACGAGCACCAGAAGCAACACCCGCACATACATTACCGCGCTGGCCAGAACGATGCCGCTGCATTCGACGCCAGTGGCATTCTCGTCTCGCAGCCGCTGGGACAATGATTGCGTTACGGCGGTCGAGGAATAGGCTCCCCCGATAAACGCGGTCAGGATTGTGCCATGCCTCGCGCCAATGGCGCGGTCCGCGACATATCCGAGAAATGAGAAACCCGTCACAAGGATGACCACAAGCCAGAGGTCTTGCAGGTTCCATGCATCGAACGGTCCCATATCACGATCTGGCAGGAAGGGTCGGACAGCCAGTGCGATGACGGCGAAGCGAACCGCAGCTTTAAGATCCGCTTCGTCAAGATTGGTGATCCAGCGGTGCGTTTCTATTCGCAGTGCCAGCACCATAGTCACCAGCGCGCTGAATGCGACCGCGATCTCCGGCGAACCAAAACCGGAGAGAAAGCCGAGGCCAAGGGTTGCAAGTGCCGCCACCGCGCTTGTTGCGTCCGCTTGGCCTGTAACCCGCGCTTCATGTGCGTACGCAAGTGCAACGACCAGCCCCAGCAAAGCGATTATCGAAAAGCCAATCAATTCGGCCTGATACCGCGCCAGAAGACCCGCGATCCCACCAGCGATGGCCAGCACTATAAATGTACGAACGCCTGCAGCGCGCTGGCCGTCCTTGCGGTTCCGCAGAGTCCATCCGCGCTCTATGCCAACCAGCAGGCCTACCGCAGTCGCGCCGAGCATCGGAAGCCACGCATCAGCTTGCTCAATCACGGAACTTTACGAGCGCTGGCTCGTGCAATCAGCTCTTGAGCCTCTGCAAGGAGCGGTGCGGCAATGTCGATCGCGTTGCTCGGATGGGCCACGCTGTTGCAACTGATCAGTCTGGCGAATGCGCGAGAATTGCGCACGCTGTTCGGCGGTTGCTTGGCCAGCACATGGACTGCGATATAAATCGCGGGCTTGCCGGCATCGCGCGCTGCCCGCTCGATGACCTTGGCCATCGTGCCACCGCTGGAGACGATATCGTCGACAATGACGGGTGTCATTTCGGGTAGCAAGCCTTCGACCGATCCGCTGATCCGCACCTCGCGATCACCCAGGCGCTGCTTCTCGAATACGGCAAATGGAGCGCCAATCCGCGTGGCGATCCGCTTGATCCACGGCGCGCTCTCGCTGTCGGGTCCGATGAGATAAGGGCTAACGACATGGGCTTCGATCCATTTTGCGATTGGGCCAGAGGCCGGCGCGGCGCGGGCAGGGATGCAGAATAGATCGGCCAGGTTCGCGATCCGGTGAAGATGCGGCTCAAGTGTCACCAGCCAATCGAAATGTCGTGAGAGGATCGATGCGAAGCTTTTCGCAGAAACAGCTTCGCCGTCCGAAAAGGCCTGATCCTGACGCATATACGCAAGATAAGGCGCGATCAGGCCCACCTGCCGAGCACCCTGTTGACGCGCTGCATCGGCAGCGAGCAAGAGCGTCATGAGGCGCACGTCCGGATTATCGAGGCTGCAAAGCAAGACGACATCGCGATCGGAAACTGGCGTATCGAGCCGAACGTAACTTTCCCCATCGGGAAACCGGCGATGTGTGATGACGCCTTCCTCAAGCGCGGCGTTGGCGAGAATGCTCTGCCGCAGCCCATCCGCCGCATGCAGCGAAAATAGTAGAGGTTTCATCGTGCCCTTTCCTCGATCAGGTCAGTGTTTGCCCGATAATAGTCGAGGGCATATTGAAGCTCGCCGATGCTTTCACTGTGGAGCGTGATAAGTGGCTGACCAATCTCGATGGGGTCGCCAATATTCACGTGGAGCTGGAGGCCGGCGGACGGTGAGCGCGGAGCACCGACGAGCTTTGCAAGGCGAGCCAGACGACGATTATCGACCGAGGCGATGCGTCCGCTTCGCATGACTTCGATGACATGCTGATACGCCGCAAGCACGGGCCGGCGAAAGTCGCCTTGGGCTTCGCAGATCGCCACGAACTTTTTGAAAGCCCCGCCATTGTCGATCAGCGCTGTAGCGGTCGTTTTTCCGCTACCGGGAGGGCACGCGCTTCCCATTTCCAGGATAATCGCGGCGAGGACGATCGCCCGTTGACGCAATTCTCGCGGTGCGCTGCGATCACATTCAAGCACAGCAAGGACGTCGCGCGCTTCGAGAGCAGGCCCGATGCCATCCCCGACTGGCTGCGAGCCATCGGAGACGACAGTTTCGACAGACAGTCCGAAGGCTTCTCCGACTCCTTTCATGAATGCGGAGAGCTCTTCTGCATCGGCTCGCGATCTCACTTTGGCAGTTCGTCCCACGGGCATGTCGATCAGAATATGTGTGGACCCGGCGGCGATCTTCTTCGACATCACCGATGCGACCATTTGCGATGTGCAGTCGAGTTCCAGTTCGCGCTCGATCCTGATCAGTAGGTCATCCGCCGGGGAAAGCTCAACTCCGCCGCCCCAGACCATGCAGCCGCCCTCCTGTTCGACAACGCCACGCATTTCCTCGCCGCTCAGATCGACGCGCGTCATGGTCGCCATAGTGTCAGCGGTTCCAGCGGGAGATGTGATCGCACGCGAAGAGGTCTTGGGTATTGTCAGCCCGGCAGCTGCGACAATCGCAACAACAATCGGTGTGGTCCGATTGCCAGGCAGCCCGCCGACACAATGCTTGTCGACGATCACATCGCCGGGCCAAACGAGCCGGTCGCCGATCGCCACCATCGCCCGCGTGAGCGCGACGATCTCGCTGACATCCGGAGGCTGGCTGGCCAGTGAGGCGATAAACGCGGAAATCTGCACGTCAGACAGCCTACCTTCGACAATATCGCGAAAAATGGCTGTCGCATCGCTTGAGCTGAGTCTGTGGCCATAGACCTTGCTGCGCACGCCAGCCATGGAGTCGACGCTGCGCGGGTGATGAAGGGTGATGCTGTCGCCTTGTGAAAGCCCCAGCATTCGCCATGCAGTTTCAGAAAGGCCGATTTCATCGATCGCGACCACTGTGTTTTCAACCTGATATAGCCGCGCGATCGCCTGCCGTTCACGGCCGCGTAATTCTACGCGCGCGCGCTCAGTCAGGCCTTCGGATCGCGCCACGGTGCAGTTGCGGTTCACAATGGCGATGGCTTCACGCTGCGTATGCAATTTCAATCGCTTGGCTTTGAGTGGCACGAGCTCGCGCTGACGATCCAAGTCGGGGTTCATGAAAGGACGGCTCATCACAGTTGCACGCGTTCACCGTGCTCTGGAACACGCGTCTCCCAGCCGAATTGCTCCGCGATCTTCAGTCGAAATCGATCAGCCGATTCCGCTTCGCCATGCACGACAAAACATCGGCTCGGTGGAGTTTTGAAGCCGCCCAACCAGCGTAGCAATTCGTGCTGATCGGCATGGGCGGAAAGCATATCGAGCGAAACCACTTCAGCCCTGACCGGCACGTAATCGCCGTGGATCTTTATCGCCTCGGCCCCGTTCAACAGCGCCGCCCCTCTGGTGCCGCCTGCTTGGTATCCTGCCATCACGATCGTGCTGCGATGGTCGGGAGCGTACCGCTTAAGACGGTGCAGGATCCGTCCACCGGTTACCATTCCGCTTGCCGAAATGATGATCTTGGACCCTGGCTCGGTATCGAGCCGCTTCGAGTGCTCCACATCGCGAGTGTAAATCACGTCGTCCCACGCATCGCGGCAATGCGCGGCGCTCAGCCGATGGTCCTCGGCGTGCTGGCAAAACAGATCGGTTGCGCTGCACGCCATCGGGCTGTCGAGGTAGACGGGGACATCGGGAAGGGCGCCCCGCTGGCGAATAGCATTGATATGAAAAAGCAATGCTTGCGCGCGCCCGACAGCAAATGAAGGGATGATAACGCTGCCGCCGCGAGCAACGGTGCGGGTAATGACATTCTCGAGTTCCTGCTGTGGTGACAAACCAGGGTGGAGCCGGTCGCCATAGGTGGACTCGACCAAGAGATAATCCGCCTCGGGCACCGGTTCCGGATCGAACATGAGAGGGTCGTCGTACCGCCCAATGTCGCCCGAAAAGACAATGCGCTTGCCATCAACCAGCATCTCGACAGTCGCAGCGCCAAGGATGTGTCCTGCATAGCGGAAGATGATCGAACAATTGTCCGTGACCGCGATGCGTTTTCCGATTTTTTGCGGGGAAAAGGATTTGAGTGAGCGGACCGCATCTTCTTTGGTATACAGCGGCAGCGCCGGCTTGTGCTGGCTGAAACC
Source organism: Erythrobacter ani (assembly GCF_019204025.1). Lineage (GTDB taxonomy): Bacteria > Pseudomonadota > Alphaproteobacteria > Sphingomonadales > Sphingomonadaceae > Erythrobacter > Erythrobacter ani. Next base: position 1,022,450 of record NZ_JAGSPB010000001.1, on the reverse strand, counting down.
GCGGCGGTTTGCATAGCGCGCGTCCGCTTCGAGCAGGTACCCGCTATCGGGCAGCAGCAGGCCGCATAGTGCGCGGGTTCCTCTGGTGCAGAAAACCTTGCCGGAAAAACCGTTCTTTACCAGCAGCGGTAAGTATCCCGAATGATCGAGATGCGCGTGTGTAAGCACCACGGCGTCAATGCTGGCGGGATCAACCGGCAAAGGGTTCCAGTTGCGCGACCGCAGGACCTTGTAGCCTTGGAAAAGGCCGCAATCGACCAGCACCTTGCGGTGCGCAGTCTCGACAAGGAACTTCGAGCCCGTGACCGTATCGGCGGCACCAAGAAAAGTCAGATCAACGATAGCAAACCTCCTGCCAACATGTGTTGCCGACTATCGAGCAAGGTGCAGAACACCTCTTGGCCGAGGCGAATATCCGTAAATCCCCCGATGTTCTTTGAGGGGCCGGCGGTAAAGATTGCGCAGAATTACGTACATTCACCGATCCCACCACAGGGAACGCAGCCTCTAGTCTCATCTCTATCGAAGCAAAGATTTGAGGATGACGATGTATCAAGAGATTGGCGTTGCCCTTCTGGACCGTGCAGTTTCTCTCCCGGCGCGCGATGGAGAAACCGTGATCGAGCAGGGTGACTCCTGCGACCAGACCCTCGAAATCCGCAGCGGTATTGCGCGGGCAGTCGACTATTCAGCCGATGGATACCGACAGATATTGGCGTTCTTCTTTGCCGGAGACTTCATCGGTTTACCGTTGTGCAGCTCGCACCGCTATTCGGTCGAAGCCGTCAGGGGCCTGCGCTTTGTTCCTCATGCCTCACAGCGATTGCAAACGGGCTTTCCAGTCCACGATAGTGAACCTGAGGCGATCGCGAAGGCCATCTGGCAAGAGGAAAAGGCGTTCATAGCGCGTAGCCTGATCCTTGGTCGTGTTGGAGTACAAGCGCGTGTCGCTGCTTTTCTGACTTATTTGAGCCAACGCCTTGAACTCGCGGATGGTATGCTGGACTTCTCCATCCCCCAGGGTGATATGGCTTCCTATCTCGGAACATCGCCAGAAACGGTTTGCCGAACGTTACGCAGATTGCGCGACGAGGGCGTCATCGCGGTGCCTTCCAGGGACCGCTTGCAGATTCTGAATGCATGTCAGCTCAATGTGCTTGCGGAGGGCGAGTAGTCCAAAAAGGAGCGTGGGTTCCACAGCTATAGTGGAAAGCGCGTTTGCCTATTTCGATGCTGCTGTCTCAGAGCTTCGTCGATCGCCAGCGCATCGAGCAGGTTTCGCCAATTCACCAATCCAGCGAATCGCCCCCGACTATCGATCACGCCAACAATCGGCGCTCCTCCTGCTATCGTCTCCGCCACTTTTTCTGCCCGGTGCTGCAAGGATACGACCGGCAGGTCTGTGCGCATGATCGTGCAGATGGAAGCCTCCGGACCGGCATCGCCTATACTTTCGAGGACGTCGGCACGCAGGACAAATCCCGCTAGCCTACCGTCGAGTTCGAGAACGGGAAATTCCTCATTGTCGGACGCGAGGATCGCGTCGGCGGCCTTGCCTATATGGTCCGTCACCAAGAACTGAGCCTGCCCCGTGACCATCACGTTGCGAACCGGCGTGCCGCCGATTGCATGCCGGATTTTTTCAAGGTTCGCCTCTGATGTGGCGGCCAGAAAAACGAATACCGCAATCGCGGCGAGCACAACGTTGCCGGCCATCAGCCCTACGACCCCGAGTACGACCGCTAATGCCTGACCCACACGAGCAGCGATACGCGTTGCTTTGTGATGGGGCATGGCAAAGGCCAGCAGCGCTCTAAAAATACGTCCGCCATCCATCGGGAATGCCGGCAGCAAGTTGAACAGCCCGACGACGAGGTTGAAGATCGCAAGCTGCTCCACAAAATTTATCTCACCTTGAGCGAGGCCTGCCAAAGTGCCCCAATCGGGCCAGCGACCAAGGAAGAGTATGAGCAGCGCAAACAGGGCGAAATTCACTGCCGGTCCTGCGATCGCGATCGCCAGTTCCTGTCTGGGATCGCTCGGAATTCGTTGGAGCTTTGCGAGCCCGCCCATGGGGAGCAAAATCACCTCCGGGGTTTCTATTCCGAACTGGCGGGCAACAGTGATGTGGCCAAACTCATGCAAAACCACACAGACAAAAACCAAGCTGACAAGCAGGAATACTTGGGCCGCTGCCAAGGCGCCGTTGGAAATGAGAACGATGAGCGTGATGAGCGCGAGCACCAGAACAAACGTCCAATGCAGTCGGACCGCCGTGCCTTTGATCGACGCGATCGGGAAAGACCGTGGCATGACCAGGCTATTCCTCGTCGTTCGATGCGTTTTCTGCGGGAGAATCGCTTTCGGGTCGGACAGCGCGGATCGGCGTTTCGGGAAGATTCACTTCGACGCCGCCTTCGGGTGCAGTGGTCCATTCGTCCGAAGGTGGTTGAACATCCTGCGATGCACGCTCGCCACCTGTCAGGACATCGCGAAACAACACCAGTGTTCCCAAGATGAGAAGAAGCACGATGACGATGATCCAAAAGGGGGTGTAATTGCGTTTATTGGCGTCGGCCATGGTTGCATCCTCTTTTCCTTACGACGCTGGATGTATCGCTGTTCGTGAGGATTGGTCTCATCCGGAAACCCCCGTAGTTCATGCGCGGCGCATCGCCATTCCATCTGCCCGATCGGAAACTACGGGGGTTTCCGGAACGATTTCTGACTTTTTCGTGCGATTGTTAATTGTGGATCAGGATATTCCGTCCGGGTCGATGCGGTTTGCAAGCAGGAGCCGGTTACAGACGATGCCGTGGCGACTCATCAGGTTAGAACATGCTCCGACAATTGAGCTGCCAACCGGCTCTCCCGTTCGAACCTACTTGTTGCGGCTCCCCTTGAAAGTGAGCGGCCATATCGACGCCGATATCCACTCTCTCAATCCGCTTCGTTCTACCATGCGACGGTTTTGGCCGAGCAAGCCGGATCGCTCCGGCTACGTGACGAGAGCGGCAACATGTTGGCAGCTCGTCACAAAGCTGAACGCGGGCTTTGAGGACACGATCGGGCGGTTTGAAGACTGCGCCTTCGTCCTTGCGGCGCCGGTCTCAATCACCGAACGCAGGAACGGCACGATTCCCTTCGAGGTTATCGACATCCGCCTCAACTGAAGAACTCTAGACTGTGGGCGGCTCATTCACGGAAGGTGCATCCGCCTCAGTCTGCCATTCCTCGCCAACTCCCGCAGCGAAGGCGATCCGCAGCAAATCCGATAGATTGTAAACATTAAGCTTCTTCATCAGGTTTGCTCGATGAATCTCGACCGTTCGTGGGCTGATATCGAGATCATAACCGATCGTTTTGTTCGGGTAGCCCTTGGTCAGTCCGACAAGCACTTCGTGCTCGCGGCGAGTAAGGCCTTTCACCAGCAATTCTGCCTCTTCGCGCCGCTTGCTCTTTTCGCCCGACCTGTCGAGCCGGTCGAACGCTTCGCCAATCGCCTCAAGCATCGTTTCCTTGGCGAAAGGTTTTTCGATGAAGTCGACTGCGCCCGCCTTCATCGCCCGCACTGCTACTTCGACATCTCCGTGACCGGTCATCACCACAACCGGGAACGGCACTCCGCGTTCGCGCAATTCGGATTGGACTTCCAGCCCGTCGATTTCGGGCATTTGAATATCGAGCAGCACACAGCCCGGCTCGCGCGAGCGAACCTCTTTCAGGAATTCGACCCCGTTGACATAGCTCTCGACATGGTGGCCGGAAGTCTTGAGCATGAATCCTACCGACCGACGGACAGAATCGTCGTCATCCACCAGATAGATCGGGTAATCACTGTTAGTCATTATCGGTCTCCGCGAGTGGAACGGTGAAATGGAAGGCGGTGCCTCCGAGCGAGGACGGTTCCACCCAGATCTTCCCCTCATGCGATTGCACGATCGAGTGGCATATCGACAGCCCAATGCCCATTCCGTCTGACTTGGTGCTGTTGAAGGGATGAAACAGCCGTTCAGCGATTTTCTGGTCGAGGCCCGGGCCGCTATCGATGATCGAAACCTGCGCGAAACCCGGATCTTTCCGCTGCGTGCGAACCCGCAATTGTTTATGACGGGATTCGAGCATGGCCTCCAACGCATTGCGGATCAGGTTGAAAACAACCTGCTGCAATTGGACAGGATCGACGATCACTTTGTCTGCGGCCGGGTCGAGCCCGGTTTCAAAGTCCACGCCTTTGCCGTCGCCATTCATCAGCGCGAGCGCGGAAGCCTCTTGAATTATCCGCCCGAGGCTGACGATTTGGCGCTCGGTTTCGCCGCGCTTGATGAAGTCGCGCAGCCGGTGGACGATCTGGCCCGCTCGCAGCGCCTCGGCTGCGCACTGGTCGAGCGCTTCGCGGACGAGCTCGAGTGTCTCGGGGCTGGGGTCGGCCAACAGATCTTGCGCCGAGTGCGCGTAGTTCGCAACAGCGGTCAGCGGTTGATTGAGCTCATGCGCCAATGAGGTGGCGAGCGAGCCCATCGAGGATATGCGCGAGACATGCGCGAGTTCGCTTTGCAGCGTATGCAATTCACGCTCGGTCTTGCGGCTTTCAGTCAGGTCGCGAATGAAACCGACGAAGCCCCGCTGCGCGCCCGAATTGAATTCTCCGATGTCCAGTTTGATCGGGAATGTGCTCCCGTCGCGGTGCCTTGCGGTCATCACTCGTCCGACGCCGATGATCTTAGCTTTGCCGGTCTTCAAATACTCTTGCATGTAGAGATCGTGTCGCTCACGATCCGGCGAAGTCATCAATATGCTGATATTTTCTCCGAGCAAATCTTCTTCGGCATAGTCGAACATTTCCGAAGCGCCTGAACTGAAAGACCTGATCCGGCCTTGTTGGTCGGTAATTACCATGGCGTCGGGCACTGTATCGATCAGCGCGTGCATTTGTTCTGCATCGTACAGAGAGATAAACTGCGGAGATGCGCCCGTCATCGTATCGATATCTTTCATCGTACTCTCCTACGCCAAGCGAAGGGCCGTCCGCGGGACCATTCCAGCTTAGGGTATTTACGCATATCTGACGAGTCGGGATTTGGGCATCTCGAGTCCATGGCACGCATCACTATCATCGATGGTCACCCCAGTGGGGAAGGAGACCATTACGTCCATGCGCTGGCAAGCGCATATCAACGGGCCGCAGAGGAACTGCACGAGGTCAGGCGACTGGATATTGGCAAACTCGAATTTGCCTTCGTGCGAGAACCGCGGGTGTGGACCCAGCTGGAGCCGGAAGAGGACATACTCAAGGCACAGGAAGCGATTGCATGGGCGGATCACCTTGTCATCGTCTACCCGCTCTGGCTGGGCGATGTCCCGGCACTGCTAAAAGCGTTTCTTGAGCAAGTCATGCGTCCGGGCTTTGCAATGGAGATCAAGGCCAACGCGAAATGGCGCCCACTGCTTAGGGGAAAATCGGCCCGCATCATCGTCACGATGGGTATGCCTGCGCCGATGTACAGGCTGTTCTTCCGCTCGCACAGCGTGAAGAGCCTTAAACGTAACATTCTGCATTTCGTCGGCATAAAACCGGTGCGCACGACAATAATCGGTCGTGTCGATAGCTGGCCGGGATACCGCAAGAAATGGCTGAGGCGCGTCGAAAGACTTGGGCGTTTTGCGCGATGAATATGGTCATGCCAAAAGCCAAGGCTCGGACGATGCGGGCGATGCAATTTGTTGAGCCTGGGATGCCACTCGAAGTTATCGAGCGCCCGATACCCTCGACCGACGCTGATCAGATATTGGTCGAAGTTTCTGCATGCGGTGTTTGCCGGACGGACCTCCACATTATCGATGGCGATATTCACGGACGGTTGCCGATAGTGCCAGGCCATGAGATCGTAGGCCGGGTCATTGCGAAAGGCGATAATGTCGCCCGTTTCGATTTGGGCGACCGGGTCGGGATCCCTTGGCTTGGCTCGACATGTGGCCGTTGTCGTTATTGCAGAAAACGGCAGGAGAACCTCTGTGACGATCCGACGTTCACCGGCTTCTCAGTCAATGGAGGCTATGCATCGCATGTCCTCGGCGAAGCGAACTTCTGCTTCGCAATTCCTCCTACGATCGATGCCGCTCATGCTGCTCCGCTGCTCTGCGCAGGTCTGATAGGTTATCGTGCTTTCTCGATGTGCGGAGACGCTCAGCGGATAGGGTTCTACGGCTTCGGAGCCTCGGCTCATATTCTGGCCCAGCTCGCCACGGGTCTCGGCTGCAAGATTGCGGCTTTCACCCGCCCTGGCGATGACGCAGGTCAATCGTTTGCGCGCAAGATGGGCTGCGTCTGGGCGGGCGGGAGCAACATGATGCCCCCTTTCGAACTCGACGCGGCGATCATCTTCGCTCCGGCGGGCGAATTGGTCCCACAGGCGCTCGCCGCAGTTCGCAAGGGAGGCACAGTCGTGTGTGCCGGTATCCATATGAGCGATATCCCGGCGTTTCCCTACGAATTACTCTGGGGTGAGCGAAAGCTGCTCTCGGTCGCCAACCTGACCCGCGCCGATGGCGAGAGCTTCTTCACCGCGATTGCAGGGTTCCCTCTGAAAACAGAGGTCGAGACGTTCGACCTCACCGACGCCAATTTAGCTTTGGACCGGCTTCGTGCCGGACAAATTACCGGTGCAGCGGTGCTTCTTCCATGATGCGGATTCTACTCGCGCTCTTGCTGGCAGCTCTCCTTGTCCCCGGTTCGACAATTGCGCGGCCGGCTTGGTCGCCGGTCCAGGCGGAGAGCTTGCTCCAACGGGTAGAGCGAGCACCAGACGAAGGGCTTGCGCTACCTCCCGAGATTGCCCCGCAACTTCGGCGCGCAATCGATGCGGGCGAACGTGAAAGGCTGGATCCCATCGCGGATAAGGCAGCGCTTACACTGATGCGAGCTTGGCGCGGCCGCTGCTGCGGACAGAAACGTCCTTCGTGGTGGCATATCGATGGAAGCACGAATGATGACCAACTGCGCTCGGGTCTCCTACGGGCACTCCAGAACAACCAACTGGATCTTTATCTCCGATCGATCCGACCCTCGCATCCCTATTATGCCAGACTTGTCGACGCGCTGAGCGAAGAGAAGGATGCGGACAGGCGGGCAATCATAGTCTCCAATCTTGCCCGCTGGCGCTGGCTCCCTGCGCGAATGGGAGAGCGCTATCTTCTGGTCAATATCGCCGCGCAACAGCTGACCTTGTGGGAAGGAGGAGTGGTCAAGGGGCGTTGGCGAGTAATCGTCGGTAAGCCAGTCACCCGCACTCCAGTCTTCACCAGTCAAGTCACCGGCGTCGTCCTCAATCCCTGGTGGGAAATCCCGTCCAGCATTGCAGCCGAGGGCATTGCGAGTTTTGTGCGGCGTAGTCCGTCAGCGGCGCGAGCACGCGGCTACATCTTCCAGAACGGCAGATATCGCCAGATGCCGGGTGACAACAATGCACTGGGCCGGATGAAGCTGGTGATGCCAAATCCATACAGTGTGTTTCTTCACGACACGTCGAGCCGTGAGCTGTTCGAAAAGGATCGGAGATTTTTCAGCCACGGCTGTATTCGTGTCGACCGAGCGCTTTCCTTTGCGGCGACGCTGCTGAGGCGTGATGGCTGGGACTTGGCAAGAATTGAGGAAGAGGTCACCGGTGGCAAAACGCAAACCGTTTTTCTATCCGAGCATATACCGCTTTACGTAGCCTACTTCACTGCCGAACCCTCGCTTTCGGGCGGAGTGCGGATTTGGGAAGACGTATATCGGCGGGATCCTGTGACGGTGACATCCCATAGCGATCATGAGCTTACGGACATATACGGATCGCGTCTCTCCTCTTCGTCATCCAATTCTGGTGTCGTTGAAGGAGGTCAGACATGTCTGAACTAAGCGCTAAACATTCGCAGAACGAGGCACTGACACGGTTCTCAAATCGCGAAGCTGAAAAGGAATGGAGCGGAGTTTCCACCACTCGGGCTGGCGAGAAGATACTCATCAGGCCAGCCACGCCTGAAGACAAGGACGCGCTCGCGAGATTTTTCGAAGGCGTAAGCCGCCGCGATCTCTTTTTCCGCTTCCTTTCGGGCATGCGTAAGGTCGATGAAGAACGGCTGGCGCAAATGGTCGATGATACCAACGACCACACGATCGATTTCCTTGCTGTCGATCCCGATAGCGGCGAGATACTGGCAAGCGCGATGCTCGGCGCCGATGAGAGTTTCGAGAACGCCGAGTTCGCAGTATGCACGCGCGAGGACATGAAGCAGCGCGGGATAAGCTGGGCCATGCTGGATCACGCAGCGCGCTACGCCGAATCGAAGGGCATTGCGAAAATCACCTCGCTCGAGAGCGCACAGCAGAGAGATGGTCTCGAACTGGAGCGAGGGATGGGTTTCAGAATTCTTCCCTGCCCTGATGAACCTGCTCTGATCATTGCGGAAAAGACGTTCTGACCGGTTTTTCGGGCGATGGCCGCAACGGAGTACGCCTGGCACGCACTCACCGCTGAGCAGGCGCTCTCGACCTTGAAGGCTAGGACGAGTGGGCTTTCCGAAGCTGAAGCTGGCGACCGCCTATTAGAGTGCGGACCTAACAAACTACCCGAGGCGAGACTGACCGGGCCGTTGCAGGTGTTCCTTCGCCAGTTTCGCAATCCGCTGATCTACTTGCTGCTGTTCGCGGGCATCTTGTCCCTGGTGGTGGGCGATCGCTGGGATGCTCTTTTCATTTTTGGGGTCTTGTCGCTCAACGCGGTCATCGGGGCGTTCCAGGAACTGAAGGCAGATGCGAGCGCGCGCGCGCTCCGTTCGCTGGTTCCTCAGATTGCCAGGGTCCGGCGTGGCGGCGTGACCCGCGAAGTCGCCTCGCAGGACCTCGTACCGGGCGATGTTGTCGAACTTGAGAGCGGGGTATCGGTCACAGCCGACATGCGGTTGATCGAGGACATCGGCCTTGAGGTCGATGAGTCTACTTTTACCGGCGAATCAATGCCGATTACAAAGCGCGCTGCGGACTGTCTGGATGCAAAGACAGTCGTCGCCGAGCGCATCAATATGCTGCACGCCGGAACGTCGGTGGTCGAGGGCAGAGCCTTGGCTGTGGTCACTCAGACCGGTCCTGCGTCGCAGCTCGGGCACATCGATCGCACACTGTCGCAGGCGGCGAGCTGTGCCGGCGCGATCCCGCTCGTCAGGCGAATGGCGGTGCTTGCGCGTCAAATTGCTCTGATCGCGGTTGCACTGATCCTGGTACTGGGCGCCTTGCTGGCTTTGGAAGGACAGGCCTTGCGCGACATAGTGTTGCTCGCGATTGCGCTAGCGGTGGCAGCGATCCCTGAAGGTTTGCCGATTGCGGTCACTGTTGCGCTTTCTACCGCGGCGAACCGAATGGCACAGCGCAATGTTATCGTGCGTGCCTTGCCCGCGGTCGAGGGGCTGGGGGCTTGCACTCTGATAGCCAGCGACAAGACCGGAACGCTGACCGTCAATAGGCTGACCGTCGAGGCGGTCGCGCTTCCGACTGGCAAGAGGATTGCTCGTGCTGATTGGCAGTCTCACTCTTTGAGCAAGACGATGGCCCGGCTGGCCGAAGCCGCAGGGCTCTGCAACGAGGCAAAGCTCGCTGTTCATGGCAGCCCGGTCGGCGACGCGGTGGATGTAGCCTTGCTTGATTTCGCGCGGGAAAATGGGGGCGATGTCGAGCGTCTTGTCGCCGCTGATCGCCTGTCGATCGTGCCTTATGAGCCGACACTTCGATACGCTGCGGTGGAGGCCGATTTCGGGTTGGAAACGCGTACAATCGTCAAGGGTGCTCCGGAAACCGTGCTGGCCATGTGCAGGGACACGGACGCGTATACACTGGACATTGCCGAACGCTTGGCTGGCGAAGGATACCGCGTGCTCGCGCTCGCGGAGGGGAGCGGGCGTCCCGGCGACGGACACATCCACTCTCATTTGCACGATCTCGTATTGCTTGGTTTCGTAGGCCTAACCGATCCGCTACGGCACGGAGTGATCGAAGCGGTGGCCAGGTGCCGCGAAGCCGGCGTCGCTGTAACGATGATTACAGGCGATCATCCTGCCACCGCACTTGCGATAGCCCGTCAACTCGGGATGGACGCAGACGATTGTTCTGTGGTGACCGGCGAACAGCTTGAGGCGCTTGCAGATGACCGAGATGGCTTCGCAAGACGCGTAACGTCCAGCCAGGTCTTTGCGCGCACTGAACCTGCGCAAAAGCTCGCAATCGTGAGAGCGCTTGAGGAGGCAGGGCACACCGTTGCTGTCACTGGCGATGGCGTCAATGACGGGCCAGCATTACGTATGGCCGATATCGGTATTGCCATGGGCCGCGGCGGCACCGATGTCGCGCGCGGGGCTGCCGACCTGGTGCTAGCCGATGATAACTTCGCAACGATTGTTGCAGGAATCGAGGAGGGCCGTGTCACATTTGCCAATATCCGCAAGATCGTGTTGTTCATGCTCGCGACCGGTGCGGCAGAAATCCTGATGTTCCTGCTCGCCATCTCGCTTGGGATGCCCATGCCGCTGACCGCAGTGCAGCTGCTGTGGCTCAACCTCGTGACCAATGGTGTCTTGGACGTAACGCTCGGTTTCGGGCGCGGGGACGGCGATGAGCTCAAGCATCCCCCGCAACAAAAGCTTTCCTCGCTGATCGACAAGGATGCGCTTACTCTCATGTTGCCCGGGGCAGTGTTGATGACGGCAATAGCAGTTTGGGTCCTCCAAGAGAGATTGGCGCTCGGCTTTTCGATCGAAGATGCGCGCAATCACGTGCTTCTAATCGTGGTGACGTTCCAGATCGCCTTCCTTCTCGGCATCCGCAACCTGAAGCTCCCTTTCTGGCGGTGGCACGCACCCGAAAACGGCTGGATGTTCGTTGGCATGGCGATCGCGATCCTGCTGCAAATCGCCGCGATGACAGTTCCGCTGCTTCAGCGTTTCCTCGATACCGAGCCTGTCGAAGCCGAATTCCTTTTGCTTTGCGCAGGTGCAGCGCTGGTGGTGCTGCTGGTAACCGAGGTCGCGAAGCGTTGGCTGATCGGGCAGCAGCGCGCCCGGGCTGCGTATCAGCCAGCGACTGCGTAATACCGTAGCGATCCTCCGAATTGGCGCACCTTGGGACAGGCCAAATCGGGTCGGCATGTGAGCAGGTATCGTGTTGCCGAGGCTGCGGCTTACGGAGGTTTCCGTATCGGTGGCCTCCCGTCGACCCCGTAGAAGCGTGCTTTCGGCGAAATCTACGGAGGAGAAATCATGGCTGAAGAATCGCTTGTTGCCACAAAGCCTCGTCACCAGACCGGATTATCGGACTATTTGCGTGAGCCCTTTACCCGCCTGCGCGGCGAAGTCGACCGGATGTTCGATGAATTCCCGCCACGTTTCCCGGCGACCAATCTGGGCATCCGCTATCTTTCGTCGCTCCCTATGCCAGCGCTCGAAATGAAAGAGACCGACGAGGAATATCACCTCACCGTGGAATTGCCCGGTGTTTCTCAAGAGGATGTCGATATCTCGGTCGAAGGGGATATGCTCGTTTTGAAGGGTGAGAAAAAGGAGGAGCGCGAAGAGAAAGAGCGTGACTATACGATCTCGGAGCGCAGCTACGGCGCATTTGAGCGCCGCGTCTCGCTCCCGAAGGATTGCGTAGTAGATCAGATCCAGGCGAGTTCCGATAACGGCGTGATAACAATCGCAATTCCCCGCGCCCAGGGCGTTTCCGAAGGAGCGCGAAAGATCGAGATTTCGACAAAAGCGTAAGCCCAGTTTGGTGAACCTCAGAGGCTGTCTTGCGCTGGTAATTGCCCGCGTGGGGCAGCCCGATCTTCGTACGGGAAGAACCCTCGTTTGAAATATTAGATATTGCTAAATTAGATGAATCGCATATATAGAGGTCATGGCTACGGTACGACTTCTAGAACTCGATGAGATGCGCGCCAAAGCGGGTGAAGCGGCCGAATTTTTGCGCGCACTTTCAAATCGTCCGCGGCTGTTGGTACTGTGCCACCTAGTCGAGGCACGTGAACTCTCCGTGGGGCAATTGGTCGAGCGAGTGGGGATTAGCCAGTCCGCGTTGTCGCAACACTTGGCCAAGCTGCGCGAACAGGGCCTCGTGGCCTATCGCCGCGAGGCGCAGACTTTGTTTTATTGCATCGCAGACCCCCGCGCCGAACGCATTCTCGAAACCCTGCATGATCTGTTTTGTCCAAGCGAAGAGCACGACGATCGATAAGGACCAATCCGTATCGCGCGTGGCCCCAAGGTCGGGCGATGTGACCGTCACGAACTATGGAATTTGATGAAGATGAAATCCGATCCCAACATAGCGCAAGCGGCCGACCTCGTCGCTCAGACTTTACGCGGCGAGCAGGATGCTCCGGTCGTGAGAGGTTTCTTTCACGAGCCGACTTTCACTGCATCCTACGTCGTGCACGATCCCGCCACCAAAAGCGCAGCGATCATCGATTCAGTGCTCGATTTCGACCAACCTTCAGGTCGCACTGCGACTGAGTTCGCAGATCAGATGATCGCTTATATTCGTGAAGGCGGTCTTGAAGTCGACTTTATCCTCGAAACTCACGCACACGCCGATCATCTTTCGGCTGCGCCCTATTTGCAGGGCGAAGTGGGCGGTGAGATTGTGATCGGGCGCGAAATCCTGACGGTGCAGGAGGTTTTCGGGAAAGTCTTCAATGAGAGCGCCGCGTTCGTCCGCGATGGCTCGCAGTTTGATCGGCTAATAGAAGACGGTGAAACCTTGTCGCTAGGCGAGCTTGAGTTCATTGCGCTCCATGTTCCGGGCCACACCCCTGCTGACCTCGCCTATGTCGTCGGCGATGCGGTGTTTGTGGGCGACACCATGTTCATGCCGGATTACGGCACCGCGCGCGCGGATTTCCCTGGTGGTGATGCTCGAACGCTGTTCCGCTCGATCCGCCGATTGATGGCGCTCCCTGAAGACACCCGCGTGTTCCTCTGCCATGATTACAAAGCGCCCGGTCGCAACAAGTTCGTTTGGGAGACGACGATCGGCGCTCAGCGTGCGCGTAACGTCCATGCGCATGATGGCATCGACGAAGACGATTTCGTAGCCATGCGCACCGCGCGCGATGCGACACTTGGCATGCCGCGTCTGATCTTGCCCTCGATACAGATCAATATGCGCGCAGGACACCTGCCCGAGCCAGAAGATAACGGCACACGCTATCTGAAGCTGCCGCTGAACAGCCTTTAGGGGAGACAGAGACAATGACGACACCCGCACCCCTCGATCCGTTGGTCGCTTTAGGAGGCGGCTTGCTAATCGGCTTGGCAGCGGCAGTGCTGCTGTTGTTTTCCGGTCGTATCGCGGGGATCAGCGGTATGGTCGCCCGTGCTACTGGCATCGCCGACACCGGCATTCCGCGGCAACAAGCTCTCGCCTTTGTTCTCGGCCTGCCGCTTGGCGCGCTCATTGTCGGTTTCTGGATCCGGTCGCCCGATATTGCTGTGACCACGTCTGTGCCCCTGTTGATCGTAGCGGGTCTGCTCGTCGGTTACGGTACGCGCATGGGCAATGGGTGCACGAGCGGGCATGGCGTGTGCGGTGTCTCGCGTCTTTCCCCGCGATCGCTGGCAGCGACGGCCTCATTCATGCTGGCAGGTTTTTTCGTCGTCGCGGTCGCGCGGTACATGGTGGTGGGAGCATAGGATCATGCGGCAGACAGTGATCGCTCTCGCTACGGGTATCCTGTTCGGCGCCGGACTTGCGGTTTCGGATATGGTCAATCCTGCACGCGTGCTCGCCTTTCTGGACATCTTCGGAAGCTGGGACCCTGCGCTCGCCTTCGTAATGGCCGGGGCGATTATTCCCTCGGCCATCGCTTACTCCATCTCAAACCGCTTGCGCCAGCCGCTGCTCGACGGTCGCTTCTTCATACCGGAAAACCGGATTATCGATCGCAAATTGATCGCTGGAGCGACGATTTTCGGTGCGGGGTGGGGACTGGTGGGATACTGTCCGGGTCCAGCCATAGCAGGCATCGCTTTCGGAGACTGGCAGCCGATCGTGTTTTCTGCTGCGATGCTCGCAGGCATGTTTCTGCATCGATTTTCGACTGATCTCATCGAAACCCGGAAATCGATCGCCTGACGCTCGTGCATGGATAGATCCTCCATTCTGGCGCGCTATCTGCCGATCCTCGATTGGGGCAGGCGCTATGATCGCGCTGCACTAGGCAGCGATATGATGGCCGCCGTGATCGTAACCATCATGCTGATCCCGCAGAGCCTTGCTTATGCGCTGCTTGCCGGACTGCCGCCTGTGGTTGGGTTGTACGCGTCGATCCTGCCGCTCGCTGCGTATGCCTTGCTTGGCACAAGTCGGACACTGGCAGTCGGACCCGTTGCGGTGATCTCACTGATGACGGCATCGGCTGCGGGAAGCGTCGCGGCGCCCGGAACGCCGGAATATCTCGAAGCCGCCATCGCGCTCGCGATGCTGTCGGGCATTATGCTTGCCATCCTTGGCTTCATACGCGCCGGATTCCTCGCCAACCTCTTGTCGCACCCCGTGATATCGGGCTTCATCACTGCAAGCGGGATGCTCATCGCGACCAGCCAGCTGCGCCATATTCTCGGGATTCCAGGGGGAGGGGACAACTTACCTGAATTGGTCGAAAGGACCGTTTCAAATATCGGCACCTTCAATGTTTCGACCATCATGGTCGGGGTCTCCAGCCTCGTTTTCCTGTTCTGGGTACGCAAGGGTGCAAAGCCTGCCTTGATCCGCTTGGGCCTGAAACCGGGCGTGGCCGATATTCTCGCCAAGGCCGGCCCTATTCTGGCGGTTGTTGCTGCGATCTTTGCAGTCGTTTTTGGTGAGCTCGAAGAACGCGGCGTTGCGGTCGTTGGCGCCATCCCAAGCGGCTTGCCTCCCTTCGCCGCTCCGGTAGTAAATCTCGGATTGTGGAGCCAGCTATGGCTGCCCGCGCTGCTGATTTCGATCATAGGCTTCGTTGAAAGCGTCTCGGTCGCGCAGACACTTGCAGCGAAGCGCCGCCAAAGGATATCTCCGGATCAGGAATTGCTGGGCCTTGGTGCAAGCAATATTGCGGCGGCCTTTTCCGGCGGGTACCCGGTTACCGGCGGCTTCGCTCGGTCGGTCGTCAATTTCGATGCCGGTGCGCGCACCCCTGCCGCAGGAGCCTATACTGCTGTCGGTATTGCGCTCGCGTCGGTATTCCTGACCCCGCTGTTATTCTCGCTCCCAGTCGCCACTCTTGCCGCGACCATCATCGTAGCGGTGCTCGGCCTGATCGACGTGAAGACCCCGTTCCACCTGTGGCGATATTCCAAAAGCGACTTTTCCGCCCATATAGCCACCATTGCGATGACTTTGGCGATGGGTGTGGAAATTGGTGTCATTACCGGCGTCTCGACAGGTTTGATCCTCTATTTATGGAAGGCATCCAGACCCCATGCGGCGGTAGTCGGCAGGGTTCCCGGCACTGAACATTATCGCAATATCGACCGGCATGAGGTGATCACCTGGCCGCACATTCTGTCGATCCGGATCGACGAAAGCCTCACCTTCCTCAACGCCCGCTGGCTAGAGGAATACGTTCTTGAAAGAATGGTGGAGAAGCCCGAGCTGCGCCACGTGGTGCTGCTGTGTTCGGCAGTCAATTCGATCGACGCCTCGGGCCTCGAAAGTCTCGAGGCAATCAATCACCGTTTGGCCGATGCAGGGATCAGCCTTCACCTTTCCGAAGTTAAGGGTCCGGTGATGGATGGGCTCAAGCGGAGCGGAATTCTCGAGGAACTGCACGGGAAGATCTTTCTTTCTCAAGACAAAGCGATCGCGCAGCTGATCCAACAGGCGGACGCCGATCCGGAGGGCGAGGATCATTGGCATGCTCGCGGGCTGATCTAATCACATCGCTACCGGAGATTTACCTATAGGCCCCGCGTGAGGGGCGGCGCACACTTTTGCTCGGTTTTGCAGAACCTGAGGAGCGCGAGCCATGCCTTCGATCAAGCGCCGGATTGCCGCCACAACCGCAAGCGCCATCATCTTGGCAACGACCGGCTGCGCGATGAGCAGTACACCATACCAGCCGTTGAGCGCGGGGAGCCGGGTGTCGGGCGGTTATGCCGACCTGCGCATTGATGAGACGCACTACCGGGTTAGCTTTGCCGGCAACCGTCTCACCTCTCGGGAGCGGGTCGAAAGCTATTTGCTGTTTCGCGCAGCTGAGCTAACTTTGCTCAAGGGCTATGACTACTTCATCATCCAGGATCGCGAAGTCGAGCATCAGATCGAGCGGCAGATTCGGCGGGATCCGATCTACGACCCTTGGTATTCGCCCTATCATACTCATTGGCGGCCCTATTGGCGGTATTACCGCACCGGACGCGGTTGGTACCATTGGTATCCCTATTTCGGTGATCCTTTCTGGGCGGACCGCTACAGCGTCCGCATGATCGAGCGGTTCGAAGCGAATGCCGACATCGTGATGGGCAAGGGTGAAAGGCCTAATGGAAACCTGCGGAGTTTCGACGCGCTTGAGGTGCGCGACCGCCTGTCTCCGCAAATCGAATATCCTAACGATTGAGTCTAGCCGCGCGGGGCGACGCGCATTCCGTCCTCGATAGTGCTGCCTGGATTGATGATGACAGTGGCGCTTTCATCCAACCCATCAAGAAGCTGTGCATGCTCATCGTTGATCTGCCCGAGCTTCACGGTAACCACACGGGCTCGCCCGTCTTCGACAGCGAAGACCTGCCATTCGCCATTCGGTCCGCGAAACAGCGATCCTATGGGCACTCGAAGCGTTGCTTCCTCTCGCCAGAGCTCGATCGTCGCATCGACCTGATAACCGTGGCCCAAGCGGGCACCCTGAACGGCGGATTCTGTCTCGAACCCGATGATGACGTTCACCCGCTGCTCTTCGATCCCCAGTGCTGAAATCCTTAGCTGGCCGAAGGGTTCGATGCGCTCGACCATACCGATCAGTGGATTGGGCCCGCCCCATTGCGTTATGCGGACGCTATTTCCCGCCCTCACCCGCACGGCCTCGCGCGAAAGCAGATCCACGACCACTTCGATCGTTTCAGGATTGCCGATCGTCATCAGCGGGGTCCCTTCGATGATGACGCCCTCGCTTTCATTGATCACCGACAGGACTTTGCCCGGCGCAGGCGCGCGTATAGTGACAGGGCCCCCACTTCCTGAGCCGCTGGGATCAGCCAGCATTGAGCGGAGGCGTGCAACTTCTGCGCGTGCCTGTTGTTGCTGAGAACGATTGGTGGCGACCAGTGTACGTGCTGCTTCAAGCTGCGCTTTTGGCAGGAAGCCGCGGTTGAAGATCGCTTCCGCACGGGCGAGATCTCGCATGGACTGCTCGTAGGCTGCACTCGCACCGCTTTCAGCCGCACTTGCCGCGGCCAAGGCACCGCGCATTTCGTCCCGGGTGCGCTGGTCCAGCGGACTGGACGGCCGCCCCGTCATCCGTGTGATCAGCGTGCCTCGGCTGACCGTATCGCCCGGCTCGAGTTCGATGCGTGACAAGAAACCCGTGACGGGGGCGGAAACGACAAACATTTCCTCCGCCCGCGTCACCCCGTCATCTGTAATGCCCACCGACATTTCCCCGCGTGACACCGTGTCCGTATCGACTGCCACCGCTTCGGGCCACAGCGAATATACCAACCCTGCGATCAGCAATACCGCGATCAAAATGGCCCATCGCCAGCTCTTGATCCGTTCGATCATCAGTCGCGCGCCTTCAACACTCGAACCATATCGAGCCGCATCACCCGCCGCGCCACAATGACCGCAGTGAGCAGGGCGGCGATCAGGACGACTATTGCGGCTTCGCCATAGGTCGCATTGGCAGGGGCAAAGGGTAGGCGAAACAGGTCGGACCCGAACATACGCAGCATCAGCTGGGCGAGCCAAAATCCGATCATGAGACCCACGGGTACCGAGATCACAACCAGCAGGGCAATCTCGCCGATCAAGACTACCGCCACTTCTAACCGGTGGTAGCCGAGCACCCTCAAAGTCGCGAGTTCATGTGCGCGCTCGGAAAAAAGGATGCGCGCGCTGTTGTACACCACCCCTACGGCAATCGCGGACGCGAAAGCGATATAGAACGTGAGCATGGTGTTGATGTTGTCGTCGATCATCTCTTCGAAACGCGACATTTCAAGATCACGGTCGCCAATGCTCAGCACTGCTGGCATTGTTTTGAGCACTGTAAGGATATTATCGCGTTCAGCGGGATCGATGAGCAGCAACGCAGCGCCAACCGGCGCACCATCGCGGGCGAGCTTTTCGATCGTCTCGTTCGTCGCATATGCGCGCGCGCCAATGAATTCGTCTACCGTCGCGCCGACGGGAAGCATCGCCTCGGTCCGCCGGCCGCCGAGCATTTTCACATATACACTGTCGCCCGGATCGACTTTGAGCTGATCGGCGAGTTGGCGGCTGAGCATGAGCCCGCCTGGCGGCATTGAAATCACGTTCCCATCCTGGTCGATCCGCGCGGTCAGTTTTGCACTTGGCGGGATCGCTTCGAGTGCGGTGCGTTCAAGGCGATTTCCATGGTTCATCTCGACGCTGAGACCGCGCACCGGCTCAACGCGCAAAACGCCGGGCATCTGTCGCAATTCAAACAGCACGTCCTCATTCCGCGCTTCGGTGAAGGTGACAGAGATGTCCTGTTGTTGCGACCGGAAGAAGTAGGACTCGAGCATGAATTCGCTGGAATCGATAAATTGCAAGGTGGAGAACAGCAGCCCTATCGAAAGCGCCACCCCGCCAATCGTCATTGAAGAGCGTGCGGGCCATCGGGCGATATGCCGCACGATCATATGCCCGATTGCGGAGAACCCTGCGTTCTGGCCAATTCGCTCCACCATCCCCGCACGGTAGACCGGCGGCGGGGGAGGCGACATGGCGACGGCAGGAGTGAGCCGCGCGGCCGACCAAACCCCGCTGACCGCGCCGACCGCAGCCGAAGCGACCGCCAAAGCGCTGGCGCCAAAAAAGACGCTCGGTTCGAAGCTGAACCGCAGGATCGGGAAGTGGTAATAACGCGCATAAAGCTCTGTCAGTTCGCGAGCCATCCATACGCCCGCTATCGCACCCAGAATGGTAGCCAGTATCGCAATGGCGATCGCGAATTTGAGGTAGTGGCCCGCAATAGCCGCATCCGAATAGCCGAACGCCTTGAACAGTCCGATAAGCGAGCGCTGCGTTCGGATCATTCGGCCAAGCACAACATAAACTAAGAACGTGGCCACCAGCAGGAAAACGGGCGGGAATATCTTGACCATGGCTTCGAGCTGGTCGAGCTCGCTGTCGAGAAAAACGTGGCTGGGATGGTCGTCACGGTCGAAGGCTCCCGTCCCGCCGTAAGGTTCGAGAATGCGATCGATGGCGCGGATCACGTCCGCTTGCGATGCGTCGCGCTGCAGCTTTACGGACAGTGTGTTAATCGCCTCGGTCCGGTCGGTCGCGGCCTCAAGCGCCTCTTCGCCCATCCAGAACACCCCGAAGCGCGTATCGTCGGGAATAATGTCGCCGGGAGCCAGAGCGTTGACGTAATTTGGCGCAAGTCCAATTCCCACGACCTTCAGGCGTTGCATGCGGCCGTAGATGATTGCATCGAACTCGTGACCAAGGACGACATTGTTCGCCAAGGCAAAGGCCTCGTCAGCGACGAC
This sequence comes from Erythrobacter ani, assembly GCF_019204025.1. Classification (GTDB taxonomy): domain Bacteria; phylum Pseudomonadota; class Alphaproteobacteria; order Sphingomonadales; family Sphingomonadaceae; genus Erythrobacter; species Erythrobacter ani. Next base: position 1,002,707 of record NZ_JAGSPB010000001.1, on the reverse strand, counting down.
CTCTTCGGGTTGGCCGGGCGCCGGCATTCGGCCTGTCTTGAGGCTGACGAGATTGATCCTGTCGCGGCCGCGCTCATCGACCGATTGCAGGAGCGCGCGCACCGCTTCGATCCGGTTTGGGAAATCGAGGATTGCATATTGCACGATCGACCCCTGAGCCTGCTGGACGCCTTCGATCGCCGAAACCTGGTCAAGAACGCTTCGCGGCGCACGGGTCATGTTAGCAAAGACGTCACCGAAATTGTTTTCCGAGTAATAGGCCTCGCGCGTTTCATAGAGCGACCGATGGACGCCCATCGAAAGGATGAATGTCGCTGAGGCCGCAGCCAGCACGACCGCAATGGCCAGCGCCTGTCCCCGCATGCGCCACAGGTCGCGCATAAGCTTGAGATCGAGCGCTCTCACCAGCTGATCTCCGATGGGCTGATACGGTGTGTATTGGTCTCGATCCGCGCGATCCTGCCGTCGAGAAAGTGGAACACGCGATCGGCCATCGCGGCGATCCCGGCATTGTGAGTGATAATGAGCAAAGTGGTACCAAGTTCGCGATTGGCCTGTTCAAGTGTCTCGAGCACGCGCACCCCGGTCCGACTGTCGAGAGCGCCGGTGGGTTCGTCGCAGAGGAGCACGCTGGGCTGCTTTGCGATCGCGCGGGCTACGGCGACGCGCTGTTGTTCACCGCCTGAAAGCTGGGCGGGGTAGTGATGTTTGCGGTCCGCAAGCCCGACAAGAGCCAGCGCCTCTCCCGGGTCCATAGGGTTGCTGGCGATGTCGGTGACCAGGCGCACATTCTCTTCTGCCGTGAGGCTGGGGATGAGGTTGTAGAACTGGAAAATGAAACCGATATTCGCGCGCCGAAACCGCGTAAGATCGCGATCGTCGAGTGCGGTCAGCTCGATCTCGTCATAATGCAGCGTGCCCGAGGTTGGCCGGTCCAGCCCGCCAACGATGTTGAGCAGTGTCGATTTCCCGCTCCCGGATGGTCCCAGCAAAACGAGGCTCTCGCCCTTCTTGATGTCGAAATCGACGCCCCGCAAGGCATGCACTTCGGTCTCGCCGGTGACATATATCTTGCGCAGGTCGTGTCCGGAAAAAGCATTCCGCTCCAACTGCATGGTGCTGTTTTCCGTATTGGCCTGCATGACGCCAGAATAACCGGCACGGGTCACAGCGCCTTACGTAAATGCCGAAGGTTCATTGCTATTACGCTAGTGACAAAAGCGCAGCCACGCCTCCGAAATAGACGAGAATTGCAGCGATTGAATCCTGCCCCATACGAAGGACGGTCCTGTCGCGCCTTTCGATCAGGCCGATCACGAAGATTCCCGTCAAGACCAGCGCCAGCATGGCTGCGGCAATTTCAAAGCCTCCCGCTTGCTCGATGACTCCCTGGCCTGGTGCGACCAGGTCGATTGCGAGAATGATCGCGAGATTGAACATGTTCGACCCGAATATCTCGCCAATCGCCAGTTCGTAGCGCTTGTGACGCATCGCCCCGATGATGGCGCTCGCTTCAGGAAGCGAAGTCGCTGCCGCGATGATCAACAGACCGACGACGCCTTCGCCCAACCCGGTTTCTCTGGCAATCGCTTCACCCGCATTGGCGAGCGTCACTCCCCCGACGAGAATAACCGATGCCAGCCCGATCAGTATCAACGCCAGCCTTCTCGTCGATATCGATTTCTCACGCGTTTCTTCGGCCACCTCTAGATCCGGTGGATTGATGACTTGCCACATCGGTCGGCGTTCCGCTCGGCCGGAAATAAAGAGCGCAACCAAAACTGCGGCAAAGACAGCGATCGACCAAAGACTGACGGGGCCGCCGAAATCGCCGCCACCAATACCGATCGCCGCACCGACGAACGCGAACAGGGTCATACCCAGGACGCCCTGGATCAGCGTGACCGGCCTTGCGACGACAGACGTCAGCGACTTTTTCCCCAGCGTCATATCTGCAAGTGCGAGAAGGAGAAGGTTGAGACTCGCGCTGCCCAGAATGTCGTTGAGCGACAAAAGCGGCACGCCGATGGCCGCCGCCGTGGTCCCGGTGGCCAATTCCGGCAGCGAAGTAATGCCGCCGAGCACCAGCATTCCCGCAAGCCCCTGTCCGACGCCGGTTTTTTCGCTCAGCGCGACAACATAGGCGGGGAGCCGGGTGCCTGCCCACCAGACCGCAGCCGCCGCGAGCAGGAAAACGAAGGCCGTTTGCCACAGCACGCTCATGGGCAGTCGCGTCCAGCGACTTGAATTAGGGCGGAAGCGTCCACGTATCGAACATCATGCCTATGTCGGTTCCGCAATATCCGTAGATGTCCCGAGCACGGACCTATCCGAGTTAGCGGCTTTGTCCTCGGGTCACGACCTTGGGAGGTTTGCGTAGTTACGCGCAGGCGCACCGCACATAGCGTTTGGTCTCCTCCAATCAATCGAGAGAGATTCAGGAGACTATCATGAGCACCACGATCCTCCCGCTTTTCGACAAATCCTTGCAGAGTACGGCAATCTGGCTCGAGGAGATCCAATCGGAGATTGGCCCTGATCGGGCATTTGCCTGGCGAGTGCTTTCAGTGGTCCTTCAGAATCTGCGCGACAACTTGCCGCTGGAGCTATCGGCACATCTGGGCGCGCAATTACCGATGATCGTGCGGGGCACATTCTACGATCGGTTTGATCCCACTGGCCTCCCGAAGCAGTCGCATAGAACCGACGAGTTTCTGGCATCCATTTCTGACGGGCTGCATGGCAGTCGTGGCGTCGATCCTCGGGAAGCCGTGCATGCTGTGTTCGGCGTACTCAACCGACATTTGTCGCGCGGGCAGATTGATAAAGTCATCCGTTCGCTGCCGCGCGAAATTCGCGCGATGTGGCCGGAGACTGAGGTGGCAAACTAGGTGCGGCCATCAAATCGGACAATCCGCTGGTTTGAGACGCTCTCGCACGAAGATGTCGCAATCGTCGGTGGCAAGAATGCCTCTTTGGGCGAGATGATCGGCGCGCTCGTCGACAAGGGCATTCAAGTTCCACCAGGCTTTGCGACTACAGCTGACGCGTTTCGCGAATATGTATCTGCGAACGATCTAGACGATGTTCTGGAAGCGCAACTGACACGCTATCACGATGGCCGACTGACCGTGTCCCAGGCGGGCATGGCAATTCGCACGGCTATCCTCGACGGCGAATGGCCGGACGACATCGCGCAAGCGATCCTCGTAGGATATCGAGAGCTGAGCGCGCGCTCTGGCGTGGATACCGTAAGCGTCGCCGTCCGATCCAGTGCCACCGCAGAAGACTTACCGAATGCAAGCTTTGCGGGGCAGCAGGAAACCTTCCTCAACATTTGCGGTGAGCAGGCTCTGCTCGAAGCGTGCAAGCGCTGCTTCGCTTCGCTCTATACCGACCGCGCGATAGTATACCGCGAGCTCAAGGGCTTCGCTCACCAAGCCGTCGCACTCTCTATCGGAGTGCAGCTCATGATCCGGTCCGACGAAGCCGGAGCAGGCGTGACGTTTTCGATCGATACCGAGACGGGATTTGACCGTGTAGTGCTCATCAATGCTGCCTGGGGCTTGGGTGAAAGCGTAGTGCAGGGTGCAGTCGAGCCTGATGAGTACCACGTCTTCAAGCCGCTGCTTGAGGACACTTCTCTCGTGCCAATTATTGAGAAGAAGTGCGGGCTCAAACAACGCAAACTCGTCTATGGTGAGGAGGGGGCTGGCACGAGCTGGGTCGAGACAGGTACCGCCGACCGGCAAATCTATGTGCTGAGCGATCAGGAAATCCTTACCCTCGCGCGCTGGGCCAAAATCGTTGAGGAGCACTACGGCTTCCCGATGGACATCGAATGGGCCAAGGATGGCCGCGATGGCGAGCTATACGTCGTACAGGCGCGTCCAGAAACTGTGCAGGCTCAAACCCGCATCGATGTTCTGCATACTTCCAGCGTCGTCAATGCCGGCGCAGTGATGGCTTCGGGACAGGCAATCGGATCAGGCGCAGCCTCTGGTCCAGTCTGCGTCATTTCCAGCGCTGATGAGATTGCGCGCTTTGTCGATGGCTCGGTGCTCGTCACGGGTGTGACCGATCCCGACTGGGTGCCAGTGATGAAGCGCGCCGCCGCTATCGTCACCGATCATGGCGGCCGGACTTCCCACGCCGCGATCGTAAGCCGCGAACTCGGCGTGCCCGCAATCGTGGGCTGCGGAGATGCGACTTCCAAGCTTCGCGACGAGCAGCTCGTAACGGTCAATTGCACGCGGGGAGATCGCGGCACTGTCCATCAAGGCGAGGCGGAAATCAGGGAAGAAAGCATTGATCTTTCCGCGTTGCCGCACACCCGTACAAAGGTGATGCTAAACTTGGCAGATCCCGGCGCCGCCTACCGCTGGTGGAAGCTCCCTGCGGATGGCGTGGGCCTTACTCGGATGGAGTTCGTCATATCGAACCGTGTTAGAGTACATCCGATGGCCCTGCTGGAACCCAGGCGCGTGGCAGATCCGCGCGAGCGAGTGATCATCCGGCAACTGACACGAGGGTTTTCCAGCCCTGCCGAATATTACGTTGACCGCCTCTCACGCGGGCTTGCGCGGATCGCTGCCGTCTATTTCCCCAAGCGCGTCATCATCCGATTCAGCGATTTCAAATCGAACGAATATGCCGACCTGATTGGCGGCCGTGTGTTCGAGCCGCATGAGGAAAACCCAATGCTCGGCTTTCGCGGTGCCGCGCGCTACGCATCACCTTTGTTCCGCGATGCTTTTGCGCTTGAATGCCAGGCGATCCAGCGCCTGCGGGAGGATATGGGCTTTACCAATGTCGCGGTGATGGTGCCATTTTGCCGCACTGTGCACGAGGCAGACCAAGTGCTCGCGGAGATGGCGGCCAACGGGCTTGAGCGCGGCAAGGCTGCGCTCGACGTGCTCGTTATGTGCGAGGTGCCGAGTAATGTCGTGCTGGCTGCGGAATTTGCCAAACGCTTCGATGGCTTTTCGATCGGAAGCAACGATCTCACACAATTGGTGCTCGGGATAGACCGAGATTCCGAACTGCTCGCCGATCAGTTCGACGCTCGCGATCCGGCTGTAAAGTGGATGATCCAGCGCGTCATCGCCGAGGCCAGGACATGCGGTTCCTCGGTCGGCCTGTGCGGGCAAGCACCGAGCGACCATCCCGATTTCGCAGAGTTCCTCGTCGCGTGCGGGATCGACGCGATTTCGGTTACACCCGATAGCTTCGTTGCGGTGAAGGACCATGTCGCAAAAGCAGAAGCAACTGGTGTGGCCGTCAACCATTCGAAACACGGTTCCGGCTAATGATGAACATCGCGACACTCACGCTCAACCCAACCATCGACATCGCCTATGTGGTGGAGAAATTGGAGCACACCGACAAGCTGCGAGCGCCTCCGCAAACGGTCGATCCTGGCGGCGGGGGTCTAAATGTGGCGCGCGTGTTCGTGAGGATGGGGGGAAACGCGCGCTGTATCTATCTGTCAGGTGGATCAACCGGGATTGCGCTCGATGCGCTGCTCGACCTTCATCAATTGGTGCGTGAGAAGATCGCGATTGGTGGCGAGACGCGGATCAGCCCGGTGATCTACGAGAAATCGAGCAGTCACGAATACCGGATCGTCCCTGCGGGTCCGCAAGTCAGCCAAGCAGAATGCGACGCGTGCCTCCAGCGGGTCAGTGAAATAGACTGCGACTACCTTGTGATGAGCGGTTCGCTCCCGCGCGGTGTCCCTTCCAATTTCTACGCTCAAGCAGCTGCCGTCGCGCATCGCCGTGGGATCCGTACTGTGCTCGATACATCGGGCGACGCTCTGGCCGCGGCCATCGCTGATGGGGGATTTGAGCTGATCAAGCCAAATCTAAAGGAGTTTCAGGATCTTATTGGCGAGAAACTGACGGACATCAATGCGATTTGCGAGGCAGCTGGAAAAGTCGTCGCGCAGGGCGGTGCAAGGCTCGTGGCCGTAAGCATGGGCGAGTTCGGCGGGGTGCTAGCAAGCGAGGCAGGCACGGTTGTGCTGGGAGCGCCAGAGGTCGAAACAAATAGCGCGGTCGGCGCCGGCGACAGCTGCGTCGCCGCGATCGTACACGGATTGGCCTCGGGCAAAAGCGACGAGGACGCATTCCGGCTCGGGATTGCTGCGGGTGCGGCGGCCTTGATTACATCTGGAACTGGCTTGGCTGCAGCGGATGATATCGAAGACCTTTATCGGAAATCGCATCCGCCTTCCTGACGCCCCGATATCGCTACGGCAATCTGCGTAATTACCCGATGGCTTCAAAGCCGCACTTTTGCTTCGCAATATTAACGACGGAGCGAAACCATGGCCGAACTCATGAAAGCCGCGATCTTTATCAAACCTGGGCGGATAGTGCTGGGTGAAAAACCGATCCCCGATGTGGGGCCGCTCGACGCACTGCTCCGCATCACCACCACGACGATCTGCGGAACCGATGTGCATATTTTGAAAGGGGAGTATCCGGTCGAGGCAGGACTGACCATCGGACATGAGCCGGTGGGCGTGATCGAAAAGCTCGGCTCGGCGGTTACGGGCTATGAAGAAGGGCAGCGCGTCATCGCCGGCGCGATCACTCCTGCGGGAACGTCTTACGCTTCATTGTGCGGCTGCCATGCGCAGTGCGGCGGGCAGGGCAAACACGGCTTCAAGGCCATCGGTGGTTGGCGGTTTGGCAATACGATTGACGGGTGTCAGGCAGAGTACCTGCTGGTTCCCGATGCGATGGCGAACCTTGCGCCGGTGCCTGATGGGCTGACGGACGAACAAGTGTTGATGTGCCCCGACATCATGTCGACCGGTTTCAGCGGTGCGGAATCGGGCAAGATCAAGATCGGCGATACGGTCGCCGTTTTCGCGCAAGGGCCGATCGGACTATGCGCAACCGCCGGCGCTCATATGATGGGCGCGACCACCATCATCGGGGTCGAAACCGTCCCCGAGCGTCAGGAAATGGCCCGGAGAATGGGTGCGACCCATATTGTCGATTTTAACAAAGTCGATCCGGTCGACGAGATCATGAATATCACCGATGGACGAGGCGTTGACGTGGCGATTGAGGCGCTGGGCATTCAGGAAACTTTCGAAGGGGCGATGCGAGTTCTGCGCCCCGGAGGAACGCTGTCCTCACTGGGTGTATATTCTGGCGATCTCGCTATTCCGCTCGAACCCTTCTCTGCGGGTCTCGGGGATCACACCATCCGCACCACGCTCTGCCCGGGGGGCAAGGAGCGGATGCGGCGCTTGATGGATGTGGTTGCCTCGGGCCGGGTGGATGCGGGCCAACTGGTCACGCACCACTACCCACTCGATTCAATTGAAGACGCCTACGAACTGTTTTCCCATCAGCGCGACGGCGTGCTCAAGGTGGCGATCAGGCCGTAGCGGTCGCAGGCGCGGATGCGGGAGCTGGCGAAGAAACCGAAAGGGCTCCCGCCATTTGCCGAATAAACGCTCCCAGCCCGAACAGCATGGCGAACAATAGGGCAAGGAGACCGACCAAGGGGATCATTGCGACGGCCAACAGGAGCAGTACACCGCCCAGCGGCCAGGCGATCCGCTCCCAAGTCGTCTCAGGTGGGCCTTCTTTCTTCGTCACGATCCGGCGAGCCGCCATTCCTACGAAATGCGCACTCACTGCGACTGCTATCGGAGTGAGTGCAAGCGATGCGAACAGCAGCAGGGCGGCGAGCGGGATTCCCAGCGCCGTCCAAAGCAGGACCACGCCAAGCACGGGCACGATAAGTGCATAGAGCACTCCGACGCCTAACGCCTTGAGCGGCGTGGACTGCAGCATTGCGGAAGTTTTTCGCATCAGGCCCGGCACGGCAATCACCAACAGCGCGACGATCACGAAATAGCTCACAATCATGGATAGGCCGAAATACAGGAAGAAAGCCCCGACGCCTGCGCCGACTTCCTCTGCGGTGTAGCTCTCCAAAGCAGGAAGCTGAGTACGGCTGCCTTCAATGACCGATGCAGGGTCTACAGTGAGGTTCTCCCCGCGATAGAACAGATCGCCCTGAATTCGCGCATTCGGACCAAGAACGATTGTATCGCCCGATAGACGCGCCGTGCCCGCGACGGCCGAGTTGACGAAGATCTCGGCTGCTCCAATCCTGAGGTCTTGCCCGACAGGCGCTTCAAAATGGACGTTGCCTCCGGTGATCACGGCTGTCCCGCCGATCTCGAAATCCTCAGCAGCGACAATGTCTCCGCCGGCGACGATAATGTCATCGGCCACATTTGCCGTATTCAACCTGATCTCCCCGCCGACGGCGATAATATCGCTGACCTGTGCATCGGAAATTGTGAGATCGCCGCCTGCGAGGAAGAGATGGTCGGCGCGGGCTCCTCTCACATCAACCATACGGCCCGCAGCAAAAAGGTCGTCTGTTGTGTTGTCCGAAGCGACGACTTCTTCGCCTGAAAGGAAGATCATGTCAGTTTGTTCCGCAGCCTCGGTGTTTTGCACAGAAGCCTGCGCTTTTGCTTGCGTCACATCCTGAGCGGAGGAAACCGCCGGCGCACCCAACGCGCTGGCCCCGAACATCGCCACGATGGCGAAGCGCTTGAATGATCCTATTGGTGCAAGAGACATGTGCTGATCCTCCCTGATCCGGCGATGCGCCAGTCGAGGCAGGACATTGACGGGGAGAGTGGAAAGCCGACATCCGTAAATGCCCGGAGGTATGACGCCGCGTTCGTCGGCTGAACATGTGCGCGCTGCTCTTGTTATCTCGCAGTCCGATGACGCATCGCGGCGCTGCGATATGGCGCGCGCTAACGATCGATCCGTCGTTGATCCCGCTAGACACAAGCAAGATCGCCTCTTCCGGATGAACAACTCAACGCTCCGGCGTCGCAGCGCAGTCTCAGGCTGCGCAATCGATACACCGCGTAGCAATCGGGCGTGCTTTGAGGCGCTCGGCACTAATGGCATTGCCGCACTGCGCGCAGGTTCCATACGTATCGTTCTCTATCTGTGCGAGAGCATATCGGACCTGCTGGATCTCAGCGCGCAGCGTTTCGTCGACACCTTCCAGAGCTTCGTCATCGGCGAGATCGACCGCCTGTTCGCTCCAGTCCGCATCGAGCGGATGGCGCAGGTCATCCTCGATCACTTCAGCGCGTTCCAACAGGTTATCGAGCCGTTCGCGCAGCTGTTGGACCATCTCGGTTCGATCGATCATTCGCAACTCCTGTTCAATGCTCTGTGCATGATGAACCACACATCCATCATCCAGAAACTACGGCAATTTCCTTAGTCTCATGACGATTTCTTCCGACTATCTCGAACTCTCAGCATCATGGGAATAACAGTGGGCAGGAACGCGATCATTTGGCTTATGGGTGCCGGATTGCTGACTGGCTTCGGCGGCGGGCTTTACGCTTGGTCGACAGGCCTTTCACGTGCCTTCGATATGCGAAGGACCGAAGCAGCAGCGGTACCGATCGCGCAGTTGCCTGTGCTCACTGAGGAAGACCTTGCCCCGCTTCCTGAACCTGTTCGGCGCTACATCGCCCTCACGGGTTCGGTCGGACGCCCCGTCGTTACAGAGATCGCGATGGAGTTCGAGGCGACCATGTATGACGCGCCGGGTGCCGACGGAATGACCGGACGCGCCAAACAATATGAGCGTTTCGATGCGCCTCACCGTTTATTCTTGATGAGTTCACGAATGAAGGGCCTTTCGCCTACGGTCATCTTCGACTGACGCATTACGAGGCGCGCTAGCGATGAGGTCGCATCGTAGCATAGGATTGGCCGCCTTTGGCAGCGTCGTTACGCTGGGGTTCGCAGCGACGATCATCGCCAATCGCGCCGCCGATGCAAGGCGTTCCGAACTAGCGGGAAAGCAGTCGCTTTGCGAGACCTGTCACGATCCGATCGAGTACGTCAGCTGGGGTGAGGGTCCGACAGTGCTGGTGATCCATGGCGCAGGCGGCGGGTTTGACCCAGGTCGGTTGCTTGTCGAGCAAAGGTTGCTTCAAGAGCGGAATGCTGTGGGCCGGAGTGCCGATCTCGTCTTGTTCGATGACAATCCGCTAGAGAATTTTGCCACGGTATCGGACCTACTCGAAGCTGCACAATGATGTGGGGCGCTAGAATCGGAACCTTGCCCAAACAGGCAGATGGTCGGACGCGATGGTCGCCAGCGAACTGTGATGAACACCCCATTCCAGCGCCTCGACCTTGTCGCAGTGCATGATCCGGTCAAGCCGAGCGACTGGTCGACGGCTATGGAAGCTGCGCCCGCAATCCAGTACCGAGAAATGGCGTCCGAAGATCCTGAGGCAACCTGCATCCCGGCGCCATTCATTGAGGTCGCCAGTGAGGATGGTGGGACTTAGTTTCTGTTGTTCCTGAGCAAGCTCGGCAATCACCTGCGCCTGGCGGTTGCGCCATAAACCGGACAAGTCGAGATGCATGCCGAACACCGAAAGAGTGTGACCCTTGAAGCCCAAGGTGGTCATAATGACGCCGCGCGGTTCAAGGTACGGTATGTGAATTATATCCTGATGGTCGATCACGATGTCCCTGCGCACCAGGATCCCGTTGCCATGCCAGCCCATCGAATCGTGCTGCACATCAAGCGGGACATGGCGGTAATCGGTGTGGCCTTCGACTAGAAACTTGGGCAGCGCACGTTGCCTTTTGCCGAAGCGGCGATCGGCTTCCTGCAGCACGACAATATCCGCGTCGATCTCTTCAAGGACCCTGAGAATACGCAATGGTTTGCGCAGCCGGTCGGTGCCGATCGCCTTGCGAATGTTGTAGCTGGCGACTTTGAACTCGGTGCCCGGCATGGGTCCGCCTCTCCTTTGCGTTCAGATCAGATCGCTCATCAGCCTCGCGGAATTCTCCAGCACCTTGGTCCAAAGCGAGCGCCTGTTCCATTCACCGAAGGTAAGACGTTTGCAAAAAGCGAGGTGGCTTTCCTCCAATTGTTGCACATCTCTTGCAAAATCAGCGTCGTAAGAGATGAAATCAATCTCTGCGTTGAGTTCAAATGAACGCACGTCCATATTGCTCGTTCCAACAACCGCGACTTCCTGGTCCACCCGGAGATGCTTCGCGTGAAGGAAATCCGGAGCGAACAGGTAAATTTCAACACCGGCCGCCAGAAGCTCGCTGTAATAGCTTTTCTGAGCAAGCCCCACCAAGCGATGATCGCTGCGAGCCGGAGTGATGAGACGGACTTTCACCCCGCCAAGCACCGCAGCCTTGATCGCCGATATCAAAGCGCCGTTCGGGATGAAGTAAGGCGTTGTAATGACGATTTGCTCGGCGGCGTTGTACATCGCCTGAGTAAAGATCAGGTCCATGCCCGTCTCAGGGTTCTCAGGGCCGGTGGGCACAATCTGGGCCGGGTGTTCGAAATCTTGGGTAAGGCGGGGGAAATAGTCACCATCCACCAATTCTTCGAGCGTTTCCAGATACCAGTCCGACGCAAAGACCGCCTGAAGCTGCAAGACAGCGGGGCCGCAAATGCGGAGCAAGATGTCCCTGTTGGCCCGACCTGAATGAAGTGTTGGATCCCACACATTCTGAGATCCTGTATACCCGATACGGCCATCGACGATCACGATCTTCCGGTGATTGCGAAGGTCAAGACGTGAGCTTCTGAGCCGACGGCGTAAAGGCAGGATATCGTGCACTTCTGCTCCGCACCGCTTCAACCTGCGCTTGATCGCGCGAATCCAGCGATAAGAGCCAAGCGCGTCGATAAGCACACGGCACTGAACACCGCGTTCGTTTGCGCGTTCGATCGCCGCGAGGATCCGGTCACCCACCGCATCGTTTGCGAAGATATAGAATTCGATATGCACGTGGCTCTTCGCGGAATCGATATCGGCGATGATCCTGTCGTACGCTTCATGATAATCGCTCAGCATTTCGACGCAATTACCGGCAACCGTGGGGAATAGTCCGACACCCTGCGCGAGGCGGGCAACGGCGCGGTTGTCAGACGACAGTGCGGGTACTGCTTCGGTGTTACCGATTTGCGCGGGAATCCGCATGGCTAGGTCAGGCAATCGCCCAATCCTCTCTAAACGGCCCTTCGCAAAGTATGGACGACCGATTAGCCAATAGGCAACTGCCGCGAACCAAGGCAGAGCGAAGAAAATCAGCAACCAACTGCGCGCCTCGGCAGGAGTGCGGCGAAAGGGCACCAGTACAAAAGCGATAATCGCGATCGTCCATCCGGCAATCGAGACCTTGTTGGTCCAGACCCAAGATAACCAGACATCCAGTGGAACTGTGAGATCACCCACGGGTGTGGCCCGGTCTGCTCGAGCTGCATGTTTGGCTGGCAGGCAAGCAAAAGCCTCCTTAGATCTGTTTCACTTGATTCTAGCTCCGTCCGTGACGTCAGCAAAGCGATCCGCACGAGAAGCACGACTTGATCGAGATCTTTTAAGCGGAAGGCGCGTCACGCGTTCTGACTTGTACGAGCATTGCGAAGCCGGGAGACGCTGACAGCTTGCGCCGGATTGCGCTCCCCGAATTGTATCGATGAACCTTCATTGTTCAGACTGCCTCGATGTGAATTGCTGTGGCCTCGTAATCGGGTGCGCCGACCAGGCGGCCATCGATCGAGACAGGAATTGCTCGCGTGAGCTTATTGAGACCTATGCCGGTAAAATGACCGCCGCCGCTCGTGATTGTCGTTCGAACCTTTGCATTGGCCTCGTATCGCTCAAAACAGATTGCGAGAAACACGGCCTCACCTGACACAGCGTTGTTGAGCAGCGTCATTTGGGCTGTGTGTGCCTCGTCCAGCCTGATTTCCAAGCATGATGCCTTCGCGGGCAGCCGCACGATCATGCCTCGATAAGCAGGCGGATCAAGTGGCCGGCCGAATAAGCGAGGATTGCTGCGCCTCCGCCGATTCCGAGAGTTCGAATGCCAGATACAAGGCCGGAGGTCCCCAAGACCCATCCGTTCCCCACGCCGAGAATGAAGAAGATCGCGAGACCTAGCAGAGAGCTGGCAAGGAACATTGCAGCGAAATCGCCAAGGCCGAGAAGAAACGGAATCAAGGGGACGAGTCCGCAGATTGAGAAGGCAAAGTAGGTGGTGACTGCCGCCCGTATCGGACGCGCTGCCAAATCGTCCAACCGCAGTTCCTCGACCATCATGGTATCGACCCAGACCTTGCGGTCGGCTGTGACCACGTCAACGACCTTTTCCAAGATAGTGCCCTGAAGTCCCTTTCGAGCAAAAATCTCCCTTATTTCACGCCGCTCACCTTCCGGGTAGGTTCTGATGTGATCTTCTTCATCCTGACGGCCTTTCTTTACCTCCTCTTGCCGAGCACGAGTTCCCAAATAGTTGCTCACCGCCATGCTGAAGCCGTCGGCTATAAGGTTGGCGATGCCGAGAATAATGACGGTCGCGGCAGGCAATTGCCCACCGGCACTTCCTGCCACTACGGCGAATGTGGTGACAACTCCATCGACCCCGCCGAGCATGAAATCGCCAAGTGGGCTGGGTCCGCGCGGGTGAGCCAGCCTTTCTCGAATGCGGGGTAGCGAGTGATCGGTGATGTGATCCTGGAGGCTTTTCACCATCACTGTTAAGCTCCTACGGTCAGCGAGCTTCTGGTTGGGTGCGAGGCACGCACAGTGAGATCAGCCTTGATTCTTCGAGCAAGGGTGCAAATGCCTTCGGCAATATTGCCCGCTTCTTTTTCGAAGCTTTCGGGATTTTGCTGCCCTGCCACCAGCGGCCATGTACGCGCCGCCGCCATGGTCTCATTGTAGGCCGGCTTTAGAAAAGGAGCACCGGCAAGCGCTCTCTGGTCGAAAACACGGATGGAGAGCGTCGCGCTCGCACCAATAGGTCGCGAAATTGCCTCCCGGACAGATGCCTCTTCTTTCCAGGCAACGGACCTTTTTCGATGGACTGGCACCAGCATCTGGGAACACATATCTGACCTCCGCTCGAGCGTTAGGCTGATGCTCCAGCCTTTGCGGATATCGGACTATACGTATGTTACCGCACCGTCGGCCCAACGCGCGGGGGCACTCCCAGGCGAGTTCTGCCGGATCCCGATGCTCTTTCGGGAAATCACCGTCTTCTGCGCAAGAATTTGAAATTGGACAAATGTGGAAGAACTGATCGGATAAGTTTCCCATGATGATGGTATGAATGAATGTTCACGAATCGGGGTCGATGGGTGCCAGCGCTCGCAGATCGGTGTGCTCGAGGAGCACCAACCGTCGTGCTTCCGTGAATTCAGCCATCGGATCGGGTCGAGCTTGCAGACGGTAGCGGCGCTCGCCCGACGGTCAGAACGCGAAATTCTGCGCGGTACCGATCCGCAGACCGCCCTCGATGCTCTGCGCATGGTCCAGCGCAGCGTATCGGCGATCGCTTACGTCCAGCGATTGCTCTACATCGACACACCGGCATCCGGTGCGACGCGGGATCTTGTCGAAACGCTGGGCGCGCATTTGAAGGCGATATACGATCGCTCCGGGATCGACATCGTCATTGCGGATGCCGCCGACCTCCCGATTGCGCATGCCCAGACCATCGGCCTGATATTGTGCGAATTGATCACCAACTCCCTGCGCCACGGCTTCGCCGATGGTGAATGCGGACAGGTGGCGGTTGCGGTCACGCACTTGCCGCCGGGCACGATCCGGTTGACGGTGGCAGACAATGGCAAGGGCTTCCCGGGAGAGATGCCTCCGGTTGCACCAGAGCGGGGCCTCGGTCTGGTGAGTGAATTCATCGGCGACGCTTGTGGGAGGATCAAATTGCTCAAACGCGATCGCGGCATCGCCTGGCAAGTCGATCTGCCGCTGCGGTAAGTATCGCCGCCGATGGAGTCATCCTCGCGGCGAAACGGCGGCGATTCGGCAAATATGGGTGGGCGTGGTAATCCTGCAAGAAATTGAAAGGTAGCTTTTCATCGAGAATCAATTCCCCTTTTTCGGATTGTCCCGGCCAAACATTAGCGCGGCGTCCCGACGGCTATCTGGGTCAAGGTGGCTGCTTTGACCAAGTTCGCAGGCGATAGCTTGTCTGATGCTATCTTGGATGGCAACGAGCACGGCATGCTCGATCTGGATCGATCGGGTTCGGTGTTCGATGGCGGTATTCGGCAGGTTCGCTTTACCGCTTCGGATCACCAGTCTGCCATCCGTGATACACATTCGGCCTCTCTCATACATACGCAGGGGTCGCACGGGCGTCTGTGGTCGGATTACGACGGCGAACGCGCCGAAGATAACGTTAATCCAGGCATATTTTATTTCATTCCCGCCGGTGTGTTGCAGGAATATGATTTTCGCGGGACAACCACCAATATCGGGACGAGCCTTCCCCCTGGCTTGATTACGCAGCTGCGCGAGCAAAACCCTGAGCTTTCGGACATACGGCTCGATGAACCAATGCGCGCATTTAGCCACCCCCGGCTGGCCCGGTTGATCGTCAATCAGGACCGCCTGATCCGCTCGGGCGAGATGGGCTGGCGCAGTCTCGCCGATGCCAACTTGGTGCAGCTTGGCATCGAGCTGATGTGCCTGGTCGCCAGACGCAAACCCAACGCCGCCACCCCGTTGACCGAGCATGAGGTCGCGCAGGCCGAGGCCTATCTGCGCGCCAATCTCGATCAGAACATCCCGCTTTCCGACATCGCTGAACTGCTCGGCCGCGACGTGTTCGGGTTCGCCCGCGCGTTCAAATCGGCGACGGGATCGACCTTCCACCAGTTCTCGCTGCAATTGCGCGTGACCGAGGCGATACGGTTGCTGCGCGACACTACGCTGCCCATCGCCGGTATTGCCTACGCCACCGGCTTTTCCAGCCAGGCCCATATGACCACCACGATGGGCCGGATCGCGGGGCATACTCCCGGCGCAGTGAGGAAAACGGCATGAGCTGGTCGTGTACACCCCCGATAAGGCTGCTGCTGTGAATAAGCTCCGCGGCGATACCTTTGTCGAAGCTGTCGAGGAAGGCGGCGAGCACGGCATCTTCGATGTCGATCCATCGGGCTCCGTGTTCGATGGCGGTATTCGGCAGGTCCGCTTTGACGCGTCAGATCACGAAGCTACCATCCGAGATACAGACTTTGCCACTCTCATACTCTCGCAGGAATCGCACGGGCGCCTGTGGTCGGATTACGACGGCGAAAGCCGCGAGGAGGCAATCAATCCCGGTATCTTTCACTTCATCCCGGCGGGCGTGCTGCAGCAGTACGATTTTCGCGGGACAACCACCAATATTGCGACGAGCTTCCGCCCTGGCCTGATTGCGGAATTGCGCGAACAGAACCCTGAGCTTGCTGGTGTGCGGCTCGATGAACCGATACGAGCCTTCACCCATCCGCGTTTGGCCCGGCTGATCGTGAATCAGGACCGCCTGATCCGCTCGGGCGAGATGGGTTGGCGCACGCTTGCTGATGCCAACATGCTTCAGCTCGGTATCGAGCTGCTGTGCCTGGTCGCCAGACGCAAACCCAACGCCGCCACCCCGTTGACCGAGCATGAGGTCGCGCAGGCCGAGGCCTATCTGCGCGCCAATCTCGATCAGAACATCCCGCTTTCCGACATCGCTGAACTGCTCGGCCGCGACGTGTTCGGCTTCGCCCGCTCGTTCAAATCGGCGACGGGATCGACCTTCCACCAGTTCTCGCTGCAATTGCGCGTGAGTGAGGCGGTGCGAATGCTGAAAGATACCTCGCGCCCAATTGTTGAGATAGCCTATGCGACTGGCTTTTCCAGCCAATCGCACATGACCACCACGATGGGTAAAATGATGGGCTTTACCCCGGGTAGCCTGCGTTCAAGGACCTGAAAGGCCAATCGAAATTGCAATCATCTTTGCGCCTTCTGTCTGGAGAGTTTCCGATGTCTCTTTCGTCAATGTTTTACCGCTTGCCGAGGCTTCGTGCAGCTGTTTCGACAACCACTCTGCATTGCTCCTTGCCTGAGGCCTGTTTCGCTTCGGAGCGGCGTACGGCGACCGGGTGCCACGAAGTCTGATGCTGTAGCGGTCTAGCAATTTCTTCATCGAGCAATGCTGGCGGACATTGAGTTGAAAAAGCTCTCAACAGAAATTCAATTGGGTCGAGCGTTCAAATGGTTCTCCGTTCGGTTGGGGATCTTTGAAGGCAATTATTGGTCGGGGAAGGGTCCCGAAAGATGACTGTAAAGTACGGCCTTTTGTTGCTTCCCGCATTCGTCCTTACTGCGTCAACCACAGCACTCTCCGGCCCTGTCGGTCAGGCGCACGGTGCGATGGCGCTACACGACGATTCGCCTTGCTATCCCAGCCTATCCGACCTTGATCGCGCGCAAGAAAGCGCGACACAGGGAGAACCCAACCGCGCCGAAAAATGCATGAAAGCGCTTTCGACCAGTCCAGTAGACCAGCGGGGTTATCATCTGGCCGCAGCGATGCAGGGGCTTCTCGAAATCTCTCGCTTGCCGCATGAAAAACTCAGCCAACTGAGTTTCAGGAAAAAGGATGAGGCCAAGGTACGCGCGCTGAAGCTAACCGGCAGGTCGGGCGATACCAGCGAGGCGTTCGAAGCCGAAATTATCGCAGCGCGTGACGTCGCGATCAGTCAAGGTGATCTGCTCGCTGAAGCTTATGCTCTCAATTTCCTAGGCCGGATCTCTGTCCGGCAAGATAATCTGGGCGAGCTGGAAGAAGTCATCGAGCGTCTTTCCCAGCTTGAAAGCCAGTTGAGCGCCCCTCGCATCAAACGCGATCGTCTCCATTATGCTGGGCAGCTGGCCAAGGCTCGCGGTGATACAGTCGATGCAATTGAATTTACCCGGCAGCTTGCCGACTATTATGGCGATCATGAGGGAGCGAGGGTTCTGTCTGCTCTCAGCAATATCACCTTGGGAAATATCGTGTACGACCTGGGTGATTACGAAATGGCACTGGGCTTTTACGAGGAAGGCCGCCAAGCGCTGGAAGAAAGCGGGCGAACCGATACGCACAATTACGCTGCCATCCTCAAGAATATCGGGTCCAGCTACACCGATATGCAGAAACACGAGGATGCGTTGCCCTATTATGAGCGTGCAACGGCGATCGACCTGAAGAATGGGAACTCTGCCGGGCTCGGATACAATTATTTCTGGCATGCAAGATCACTCGATGCCTTGGGCCGTCGCGGGGAAGCAATCCGGATGGCACGCGAAGGCGCAGCTTTGAGCGCCGAGTTTGGTAGTCCGATGGAGGCGGCCAATTCATACGTCTGGCTTGCGGCGCGCGAACTCGATGAGGGGCAAAGGGATGCGGCGCTCGATTCGCTGCTCAAGGGCGCTGAGCTGGCTGGAATGAAACCCGGTGACGATCCCCGCGAAATGCTGAACGGCGAACATCGCTATTGGGCGGTCTCATATGCGCGAACCATGGCCGATGTGCTTGAGCGAACAGGGCAGCGTGACGAAGCGCTACGCTATGCGAATTACGCGCTCGATATGCATTCCGACTGGCTTGAGGCCGAGAAGGTCAAGGCTTCCGTCAACACGCAAACTCTGTTCGAATTGCGTAACCGCGATCGGAATATCGAACTGCTTGAACAGCAGAATGCGCTGCGCGCGAGCCAGCTCGACAGTCAGCGCATGGGGACCATATCCGCGCTTGGCGGAGCGCTGGCGCTCGCGATCATCGCTGGCCTGCTTGCCCACGCCTGGCGAACCCAGCAACGGGTAGCGCGGCTCCAGCAGGTGCTGATGCGCGAAGAGCATCACCGCACCCGGAACGCACTGCAGCTCGCCTCCAGCCTTACGCGCTCACACGAACGCAGCGGCTCGAACAGTATGCGCGACATCCGCCAAAGGCTGCAGACGATGGCGCTGCTGCACGACCATCTTTACACCGATGATGCTGAAATCCGGGTCGATCTATGCGCCTTTATGCGCGAATTGGCCGATCAGCTTGAATCCGCGATGGCGCCTGAAGGGGTGTCAATCGGCGTGGATTGCGAAAAGCTCAGCGTCCCGCCCAGCATCGCGACCCCGCTTGGCCTGATGATCTGTGAAATGGTCATCAATTGCTGCAAATATGCATTCCCTGACTCTTCGGGCACGGTCACCATGCGGTTTGCCAGGGATGAGCTGGGCCTCAACATCTCCGTCTGCGACGACGGTGTCGGCAATGCGGAGAGTGATGCGCCGCCCATTCCGGGTACGGGCACGCAATTGATTCATGACCTTGCAGACCAGATCGGTACGAGCGCGCGGTTTGACCAGTCGGCGGATGGCTCATGCTGGTACCTTGGCCCGATCCCCTTGCGGTTTTCACGCGTCGGTGGCGACTGATCGCCTTTCGCGGGAAGGTTGCGCTGCCCAATTGCGCAGCGCGGGCCAATCGAGCTTATTCGAAACTATCGTTCTCAATCGAAACGGCGGCTCAGCCGCTCACCTCGCGCCGATAGCGCGCGGGCGTGATGCCGAGGTGCTTGGTGAAGGCGCTGGTCATGTGCTGCTGGCTGGAGAAACCGCAATCATAGGCGATATCGGCGATGCCATCGTTGGCCGCTTCGAGCGCCCGCTTCGCGCGTTCGAGCCGCCGCTCCATCAGATAGCCGTGCAGCGTATCGCCGGTCTGCGCCTTGAACTGGCGGGCGAAGTGATAGGGCGAGATCCCGATCTCGGCGGCGATTTGCGGAATGGTGAGCTTGTCGGAGAGGCAATCCTCGATCATCGCGCAGGCGGCATTTATCTCCTCGGCGGACAGCCTGGCATTGCTGTCGTTCTTGAGCGCCGCGCCGGACAATTCGGTCAGCCGGATCAGCAGCAGCTGAAACAGACTGTCGACCTTCAACCCCGCCATCGGCCCTTCGCGCGCGGAGGTGTCCCACAGCGAAAGCACCAGGTGCCGGGTCTCACGGTCGCGGAACGTAATGTCTCTCGTCAGCGGAGCAAAATCTAAGCCTGCTGTCGCGTCTTGACCCAATAACCTGTCGCAAGATGAAGCCGGAAATGCGAGCATAGTCAGAGAATGACGGCCTTCGATGCGCATTTCCGGCGCACTGGTCGCAGGCTGAACCATGAGTGCGTTGTCGGTAGCAAGAGCTTCGCTCTTGCCATATCCAAAATCCCAAACGGAATTGGACGGCCCCTTATGAACCAGCACCAAGGCATGGTTGTCACCCATTTCATCGACGGTTTCGTGGCTATCCTGCTCGACATGGAACATTTCCAGCCCGGATGCGCCCGCTGCGCGGTGCTCCTGCGGGAAGCCGGCATAGGCCTGCTTGTACCAATCGGCGAAGCTAGGCTGTGTCGTCATGCGTGCGGCCTCCTTCACCCTTCGCTTGGATACATAAGCTGAGTTTATAGCATCGCTCGGCTCTGCGGCCTTACATAATCTTGCTCGGCATATCCGGGGCGGTTGACGATGGGCGAAGCGCGCCGTGGTCAACGTCCTCACTCTTCGCAAGGGCGGCGCCAAATTCTGGAACGCTCTGCACACCGGCCCGATCCCCTTGCGGTTTTCACGCGTCGGTAGTGACTGATCGCTTTTCGGGGGAAGGTTGCGCTGCCAATTTGTACAGTGCGGGCCAGTCGAGCTTATCCGAAACTGTCGTTCGCCGCCTCTAGCGCGCGCTTGGCGTGTTGGAGCCGCCGCTCCATCAAATAACTGCGCTGCCATTGCTGCCATCGCCTACGCCATTGAGTTTTCCAGCCACGACAATCTGACTAAGACGATGGGTCGCATCGCGGGGCACACCCTAGGCGCGGTGCCCAATTCGCAGGGCGTTGCCTTGGCGAGTGCCTTCTACCCGACACTATTGTTCAGGAAATGCATTGCGATCATGCCGTTGAAGGCAACGGTGTGATTAGATCAATGAAATGTCAGTGGAGGAGGTGTAAAATCAGAACCGAAAATGCGAGCCATAAACAATTACTTAGAATGCACTTAATACAGTACAAAAATTTAGTGTGCACATTCTGGTATTGTTAAGTTACACCTTAATGCGCGTTTCTGGCGATTCCGAAGGCAGGAGATACAGACTCGAGTCTTGTTCGGCTTGCCTGTCTTTTTCTGCAGTTTGATTTACGCCTTGTCGCTTTTTTGAACTGAGCACATAAAGCGAGGATCGCTGGAAAGCGGTGATGGCTAAGCAAGGTGCGGCGAGCTTCACGAGTTTTTCGCCCCATATTTTGGCTTTCAACTTAGATTCGTTGGCGGACCTGCTCAACAAAGTGGCGGTAGGCGTCTTCCGAGTAATGGTAAGGCGCTAGCCCCCATTTATGGCCCGCATCCGTTGCCAGCAGTGTATCGGGGTACTCAATGAGAGCATCATCACCAAAGCGCGAACGGAATAAATCATAGCGATTCTCCAAGTATTTGTTCATCATTTGTGTTTGTTGTGCACCGTTAATGCCGTCCGGGGCGGTCGGTAAAAAATACACGCAATTAACCAACAATTGGATGTTTGCGGAGCTCTCGACCAGCTTCGATAGTTTTTCAAAACCCTCCGACCAGAAATTCTTGAATTTCTCATCGCTAAATCTCAAAACATCACTTTTGTCTTTGGACCAGTATTTTTTTGCTTTGGCATATTCTGCAGAGATGGTGTGGCCAGTGCCATCTTCGAAACGGCGCAGGAAAAAGCGATCATCCACCAAGTCGACAATCAGCACGCTTTCTTGATAACTTGCCGCCCGATGCCAGAATTGCTTGGACATGTCGCGTTTAACCATCCTTCGTTGGAAACTGGACGGGATCTGATTCAACACCGGCTGTTCGATCCGAGCATTGCATACGAGCGATGCTAGACTGGTTCGGGCGGTGTAGTCCAAAAGGTCAAGACAGTCTGCAAACGGATAATCGAAAGCATCACGTGTTGCGCAGCTTCCGAGAATTTGAACCGGCACTCTTGAGGACATTGCGAATCCATTTTTTGCGGAAGATAGATACGCCTAGCGCCTCGATTGAGGCTAAAAAACCATAAAAGTCCTTTGTAACCCGATTTCAAAGCCGCGAGAGGCGCGGTCGTCGGGGGCACGTTGCCATTGCAAACGGTGCGGCCCGCGCAGCCTTTTTGCTGCCGCCATGCGTGCGATATTCTCGCCGGGGTAATGGGCGCAATTGAGCGCGGAAGTATGGGCGCATCGCCCTCAGTCCTGGGCCGCCGGTGCGGACGGTAGGTTCAATATATAGCCGGAGTGAATGTCGCCGGGGTGGGTTCGGTGGGACACCTGGATCAACCTGTTGGTTGCCGTCGCAGTTCCAAGTCTCGCTAAGGCTCAAACCGTGCGGGGAATGCCCGGTTTCTGAAGCGATGTGTTGAGCGCTGCGTCCCAGTCCGCGCACCGCGATGCGGCGGTGTAGGTCGACTGGAGAAACGCCAACAGCGTCGCTTCAGGATCTTCGGAGGTGCGGACGGCTTCGTAAGGGAGCACGAATTCGCCCAGCTCACTATCCCATCGCGCGCTGTCCGGTTCGACAGTTTGGGCCGAGAACCCTTCAGGCACCGGGTAGGCGTAGGAATAGAACATGGCTTCACCCGCACCCCCATTGCCCGGCCAGAAACCCGCCGATGACACTTCATGACTGTACGCCTCCCGCGTCACTGCATCCGGCAAATACGGCACGCCGCCCGGATGTTCGGGCGCGGGCTGGCCCGAAAAGCGCGTGACGGCGAGATCGAACGATCCCCAGAACAGGTGCACGGGCGATGTCTTGCCCAGAAAAGCGGTGCTGAAACGCGAAAAGACCCTGTCGATCTGGAGAAGCGCGTCATGAAATCGCTCGACCGCGTCCGCATCGTAGGGCCGCTGGACATGATCCTCGGCGAACGGAACGGGATCGGGTATTTCGTTGGGCGCGCCGTGGATATCGAACACAGCCCCGGCCCCCTCCACCAGACGACCTACGCCGGCCGTGAAATCGGAAATGCTGGTGGGGCCAAGTTCGGTGCTGGCTCGCCACCCGCTCGCATTCTCGCAAACGAGCAAGTGGTCTTGCAAATCGAACGAAAGCGTCAGGCAACCATTCTCATGATGGATCGGGCCGGTCGTGAGACCGCGCGGCGTCACATAGAGCGTGGCATGCCAGGAATGATTGACCCACGGCGTGTGGGCGATCCGTACCTTGCCCACGACTTGGCTCATCAGGTGAAGCGCAGCGCAGGTTTCGGCCCAGGGTTCGTAGGGGATATCGGGCCAGGGTCTGCTCATGGGGGGCTCCAGATTGCGTCGGAATTGCGCGTCGTCGATCAGCTGAACCCGTTGTCGAAATATTCCAGAGCGCAGCCTGCAAGCATCGCCGCGCCTTGCGGCAATGCTGTTTCATCGACATGCATGCGCGGCGAATGGATCGCGCAGCATTGCGTCCAGTCTTCGCCCTGAGGCGCGACACCAAGGAAGAACATCGCGCCAGGCACTTTCTCAAGGATGTAAGAGAAATCCTCCGCGCCCATGATGGGATCGGGCAGGTCGCGCCAGCCGTCCGCCCCGCCGATCTCGCGCGCGACTCTCTGTCCGAGAGCAACGGCTCGAGCGTCGCAATTCGTCACTGGAAAGCCGAATTCGATCTCGCATGTCGCAGAGACGCCGTAAGCCGCTGCGGTCTGGCTGGCGGTTTGGGCGATCAGGCCGTGCAGCTTGTCACGGTGATCGGCGCTCAGCGTCCGCATCGTCCCGCCTAGTGTCACTTCGTCCGGGATAACATTGTGCGCGGTACCGGCATGTATCTGAGTGACGGTAACGACGACGGCATTGGTCGCCTTGAACCGCCGCGTGACCATCGCCTGGATCGCGCCGATGATCGCGGCTGCAGCGGGGACAGGGTCGGCGCAGTCATGCGGCATGGAGGCGTGCCCGCCCTGGCCTTTCACCGTGATCGTGAACTGATCGGCAGCGGCCATCAGCGGCCCAGCGCGTCCTGCCAGAACACCGTGCGCGGCGTTGGGCATGATATGCAGCGCAAACGCCGCATCGGGCAGCGGGTCGATCAGGCCATCGTCCAGCATGAAGCGCGCGCCGTGATGCCCTTCCTCGCCCGGCTGGAACATGAAATCTACCGTGCCGGTAAGCTCGGCCTGGATATCGGCCAGCAGCCGTGCGGCTCCAACCAGCATCGCGGTGTGGGTATCGTGACCGCAGGCATGCATGCGCCCCGGAATGGTGGAAGCAAAATCAAGGCCGGTTTTCTCATCCATCGGCAGCGCATCCATGTCCCCGCGTAGCAAAACGCGCGGTGAGTTTGCGTCGGCCTTGCCCCCGGTCAGCGTAGCGACCGCTCCGGTCGTGGACGAGCCCTCGCGCCATTGCAGCGGAAGGTCGGCCAGCGCATCGCGCACCTTGGCCATCGTCATGGGGCAATGCAGGCCCAGCTCGGGTTCGGCGTGGATCGCCCGCCGCAAGGCGACGATATCGGGGGCGAGCGAGCGGGCGGAGTCGAGCAGGGAAGTTGTCAGCATCTTCTCAACCTAGCGGCCAGACGCCATGACGCCAGCACGAAAATGGAGCCGACCCTCCTGACAGGTCGCACCCGATTACCGCCCTATCTATAATCTGAACGGTTCCGTAAAGAATATCCTGCGGAAGGCTTGCCAAATCCGCGATGGTAACCGATGTAACCAAAAAGGCCTTGCAAACGAATGTGACAAATGAGGCATTTGGTGGCAGAGGAGCGTTCGCGAGGCAGAGCGTTAAGGATAATGATGGCAACTCCGATCTACGAATTTGCGCAGATGCCGCGCCCAGCGTCGGGCCGGATGGCCGATGCTTCGCGGCGCCCTGTGCGGCTTCCCGGAGAGGCCCCCAGTGTTGGCGTAATCTACAACCCGCGCAGCCACGGGAACCAGGGTGCCGACTTCGATTGCGGCGTCTCCCCGCACGTTCATATTGCAAAGCCGGGCGATCGCTCGCAGCTTCCGATTGCGCTAACCGAGTTTGCCAGCCGCGGCATCGAGCTGCTCGTCATCAACGGCGGAGACGGTACTGTTCGCGACGTCCTCACATCCGGGCTCGCCATCTTTGGAGACGATTGGCCCGCAATCGCCGTACTTCCCAAAGGCAAGACCAACGCCCTCACGGTCGATCTGGGCGTTCCGCCAGAGTGGAACCTGCAGGATGCGATCGACGCGCTGGACAACGGATCGCGTGTGTATCGCCGTCCGATCGAGATCAATGCAGCCAACGACCTTTCCGCTTCGAAAGTCCTCGGTTTCATCCTTGGCGCAGGGTCTTTTACCAAGGCAACGCAGGCGGGCCAGAGCGCGCACCGGCTAGGCGCTTTCAACAGCCTCGCGGTGGGCGTCACCACGGCGTGGACGATCGCGCAGGCGCTGTTTGCCGGATCCGAAAATCCTTGGCGCAAAGGCTCGCGGATGAAGGTCGAACTCGGCGCGAACCGTACGCCGATGGCGCACAGCGGACGCGGCGATACCGATTACCGCCAATTGCTGTTCGCCTCGACCCTAGAGCGCCTGCCCGCCGGCACGCATCCCTTTGGCAAGCTTAAATCAGGACTGAAAATCGTCGCGCTCGACCAGATCTCGAGGCGGACCGCCGCCCTTCTGCCGATTGCGATCATGGGCCGAGAAATCGCCAATCCGCGCGAACGCGGCATCCACCAGCTCAGCGCTCCGGAATTCACGCTCGAAATCGACGATCAGTTCATCCTTGACGGAGAGGCTTTTCCTGCGGGCAAATATCACATCGGCCAAGGGCCCGAATTGCAATTCATCGCACCCTGATCTTTGACGGGTGGGGCCTGTCCACGTGACCGATCCGGCTTCCGAAAACCTAACTCGCCGACTGGCGCACCAGATTGATGCGGCGGTCGACCCGGCGGTCGCGGAGTTCGCGCGCGCGCTGGCGGAGGGTGCGGATGCGCGCGCAGTGGTGTTTTACGGGTCGAACTTGCGGACCGGGTCGCTCGACGGGGTGCTCGACTTCTATATCCTTCGCGCAGGGACAGACGAACCCGCGATCTGGCCGATTGTGAGTTATCACGAACGCGGACACGAAGACACCATGCTGCGCGCCAAGGTGGCGACGATGACGCTCGCTACGTTTCGAAAGGCCGCTGCGGGCGAGCTGAAGGACACAACCATCTGGGCCCGGTTCGTTCAGCCGTGCGCGCTGGTCTGGCAGAACGACGAGCGGGCGCGCGGCAAGGTCATCGATGCACTCGGTTCCGCTGCAAGAACCGCCGCGCGATTGGCTGTCGGTCTCGGTCCGAACAGCGGTACGGCAGCGGATTACTGGCGCGCTCTGTTCCAGGCGACATACAAGGCGGAATTCCGGGTCGAGAGAGCGGGACGGGAAAACGATATCCTCAGCGTGAATGCCGCGCATTTCGACGGTCTCCTCCCCCTTGCGCTGGAGGCGGACGGCATCGCTTTCGCTCAGGACGGCGACCAGATCCGGCCTGCATTGCCGGAGCAGCGCAGGCGCGACATTCTAAACTGGTGGAAGGTCCGGCAGCGCCTCGGCAAGCCGCTCAATTTCATCCGCCTGCTCAAGGCAAGCACCACGTTCGACGGGGCGACGCGCTATGCTGCGTGGAAGGTCGAGCGGCACACCGGCATGCCGGTCGAGGTTACGCCATTCCGCGAGAAGCATCCGATCCTCGCCGCGCCCGGCGTGCTTTTGTCGTTATGGCGTCACAAAAGATCGCAGCGAAACGGCAGCTGATCGCGGCTCAGCCGAAATACTTCATTGTGATCGTCATTGAATCGACGCCCGACCCGATATTGAAACGGGTCTTGTCCACGCTCGGCTTCCCCAGGTTGAAGATGCTGATCGATGGATCGTTCGACATCGCCCCGCCATCTTCGCGCAGGTCGGTCGATCCGTTGCCGTTGACATCGTGCCGGGCGGCGATGGCATAAGTCCCGCTCGCGGGGACGGGCACACAGAACGTCATGCGGCCGCGGCGCGCCGGAAGCTCGATCCGGTTGAGCCAGCGGCCCTTTTCGAGCCAATCGGCCTTGGTGCCCTGATAAACCTGTACCCGGACCTTGCCCGAGGAATTCTTGACGCCGTTAATCGTGACGCGCACGGCAGGTCCGGCTCCTGGCGCGCAGGCGCGCATATTGTTGGCGATCGTGTTGCGAAAATCGCTCGTGCTCGTGGCCTGCGCAGCCGCCGGCTGGCCCGTGATGGAGGCGCTCGCAGCGAGGATCGTGATCGCGGCAAGCCCTGTCGCAAAGGTTTTCATGTCAATCAGCCCAAAATGTCTCGTTGATCGGTGCGAACCGTATACCAACATCGCGCTGGCTCGGCCCGGTTTCCGCAATATTAGCCAGCGTTTGCCGAAATTGCGCTGAATTCCACCTGAATTGACCGTACATCCACCGGTGCGCCGTGGAAAAGAGTTAACCGGACGCTTGTCCAGTGATTCGCCGCTGCTTTACTGCAGGCAAGCCCAAGGAGGGCGCGCGACCAGCCATGCCAGCACCACTCATTTCTCCATCTATCCTGTCAGCCGACTTTGCAAAACTTGGCGAGGAAGTGCGCGCGATCGATAGGGCAGGTGCTGACTGGATCCACGTCGACGTGATGGACGGGCATTACGTGCCCAACATCACCATCGGTCCAGCGGTGGTGAAGGCGCTGCGTCCGCATACCGACAAACCGTTCGACGTTCACCTCATGATCGCACCGGTCGACCCTTATCTGGAAGCCTTCGCCGAGGCCGGTGCCGACATAATCACGGTTCATCCCGAGGCGGGACCGCACATACACCGCACGCTTCAGGCGATCCGATCGCTCGGCAAGAAGGCGGGCGTGGTTCTCAATCCCGGCACCCCTGTGGAGGTGCTCGACAACCTCATGGACCTGGTCGATCTCGTCCTCGTGATGAGCGTCAATCCCGGTTTTGGCGGCCAGAGCTTCATCCCCTCGCAGCTGGAAAAGGTGCGCCGCATCCGCACCTTGATCGAAAAGGAGGGCCGCGAAATTCACCTCGAGGTCGATGGCGGGGTCAATCCCGAAACTGCGAGGCAGTGCATTGCAGCGGGTGCAGATGTGCTTGTCGCAGGGTCTGCGACGTTCAAAGGCGGGCCGGATCGCTACGCAGCCAACATTTCCGCTTTGAAGGGTGAGGCATGATGGAAAGCCTGTTTCGCGAAACGGACGAAAAGCAGGAAAGCGCTGATTTCGGGATCGCCGACGATGTGCAGGAGCAAAGCGCGCTGCCACTTGCGCGCGAAGAGACCATGGGGCGCGGGGCTGTTCCAACGCGCGACGACGAAGCGGCGCCAGTCCCCGGCCAGGTCGAGACTTCGCGCGCTCTCGCGCTGACCGACGTCATCGCTCCGCGTACGAACCCGGGCGAAGCGCTGATCCGGCTGGCTTACCGGATGGGCGTGCCTGGACATGCGCTCGCGGCCCCGTTCCGCCGCCCGACGCCTCTGCGGGTTCTGGCGACCGTGGAAAGTCCGGTTACGGGCGACCGCATGGCGGGCACGGCGCTGCGGGCCGGTCATTTTCTCGTGCACGGAGTAAAACTCCCCATCGGTCAGCTCGACTATGAGAGCGCGGGGCGGCTCAGCCCCGGGCTGGAGCGGGCAGTGCATTGCTTCTCATGGCTTTATGATCTCGCCGCGAGCGCGCCTCGCGCGGATTGCGTAACCGTTGCAGAGCGGATCACGTCTCACTGGATCGCTGCCAACCCCGAACCGGGCAAGGGGCCTGCTTGGGAAGTCGAACATGCCGGGCTGCGCCTGATGGCCTGGCTGATCCACGCGCCTTTGGTCCTCTCGGGTCAGGATCCCGCGCTCAAACCGAAACTGCTCGCAGCGATCGCTGAAACCGCTGCCTGGCTCGACCGCAAGGCCCCGCGCGACGGAGCGGGGCTCGGCCAGATCGTAGGTCTCGCCGCCGTGACCGCCGCCGGGCTGCTGCTGCCCGAGGGAAAACCGCGCCGTTTGTTCGGTGAGGCTTCGCTCATCCGCGCGCTCGGCGATCTCGTGGGCGAAGATGGCGGTGTGCTGTCGCGCTGCCCCGAGGCGCAGATGCAGGCGATCGCGGTGCTGACAGATCTGCTCGCCTGCTACGACGCAGCCGGGCACGAACCGCCAGAGGCGCTGTTCGTAATGCGCGAGCTGCTGGTTCCGCCGCTGCTGTCACTCCGCCATGGCGATGGCGCGCTCGGCAATTGGCAGGGTCAGGGCGCCGTGCGCGCCGACCGGGTCGCTGCGCTGATCGAGGCGACCGGTGTGCGCACGCGGCCGTTGAAAGACGTACAGCACTGGGGATTCCAGCGGCTGCGCGGCGGCAAGACAGTCGTGCAGTTTGACGCGGCGCCGCCCCCGAGAGCGCGCCACGCGCGAATGGGATGTGCATCGACGCTGGCATTTGAAATGTCCGATGGCCTCTCGCGCCTGATCGTCAATTGCGGCGGCGCGGCGCTCGCCGGGGGGCAGGTGCCCGCGCGGATTGGTAAAGGTCTGCGGGCAACCGCCGCGCATTCCACGCTTGTGCTCGACAACGCCAATTCCACCGCTGTGCTGCTCCACGGGAAGCTTGGCAAGGGCGCGGAGAACGTCGAGGTCGAGCGCCAGGTGGTGCGCAAGAATGGCGGCGAGGCCACGCGCGTCGAGGCAAGCCATGACGGGTATGCTGCCCGCTTCGGCCTGACCCATCGCCGCGTGCTCAGCCTGCGCGGCGATGGCAGCGAGCTTGCCGGCGAAGACATCCTCCTGCCGGTCGCTCGCAAGGGCAAGCGCGGCAAGATCGGCCTCGCCATCCGTTTTCACCTCGGGCGCGGGGTCGAGGCGCATCTTTCCGAAGACGGCCGCGGGGCCAGCCTGTTGTTGCCGGATGGCGGGCTGTGGCAATTCCGCCTGCGCGGCGACGGTACGGGCGCGTCCGAAATGGCTCTGCGCTGCGAGGACAGCCTGTGGGTCGATGGCGATGGCCGTCCCCACGCAACCGAACAATTGGTGATCGAAGGTCTGACATCGCGCGGTGGGGGGCAATTCTCCTGGCTGCTCAAGAAAATGGGGTAGAGCCCCCAAAAGGATAGACACTTGGCTTCGACGACGATCAAACGGGCACTGCTCTCGGTGTCCGACAAAAGCGGCCTTGCCGAACTCGGCAGCGCGCTCGCCGCGCGCGGGGTGGAACTGGTCAGCACCGGCGGTACGGCGCGCACCCTGCGCGAAGCGGGGCTCGACGTTCGCGACGTGTCCGATCTCACCGGCTTTCCGGAAATGATGGATGGGCGGGTGAAGACGCTGCATCCGAAAATCCATGGCGGCCTGCTCGCACTGCGCGACAATGACCAACACGTGGCGGCGATGAACAGCCACGATATCGCCGCGATCGATCTCGTCGTGGTCAATCTCTATCCGTTCGAGGCCACGGTCGCGAAAGGTGCGAGCCGCGAGGAAATAATTGAGAATATCGACATCGGCGGGCCTTCGATGGTGCGCTCGGCGGCCAAGAACCACGGCTTCGTCACGATCATGACCGATGCCGCGGATTACGCCGAACTGCTCGCAGAGCTGGATGCCAATGACGGCGCGACGTCGGATGCGTTTCGCATTCGCATGGCGGGCAAGGCCTATGCGCGCACGGCGGCATACGATGCGGCCATCGCCAACTGGTTCGCGTTCGGCGATGCCTTTACCCACCCGCTCGGCGCCGACGCGCTTCGCGCAACCACCTTTACCGAGACCATGCCGCTCGCGTTCAAGCGCGAGGATACGCTGCGCTACGGCGAAAACCCGCACCAATCGGCTGCGATCTACGTGCCTCAGGTCGCAGGCACATCGGGAGTGGCGCAAGCCGCGCAATTGCAAGGGAAAGCGCTCAGCTACAACAACCTGAATGACGCCGATGCCGCGCTGGAACTGGCTGCCGAATTTGCCGGGCAGGACCCAGCCGTCGTCATCGTCAAACACGCCAATCCGTGCGGGGTCGCTCAGGGTGGATCGCTGCTCGATGCGTGGAACGACGCGCTCCAATGCGACAGTGTTTCCGCGTTTGGCGGGATCGTCGCGGTGAACACCGAACTCGATGGTGCAACGGCAGAGGCCATCGCCGGCATCTTTACCGAAGTGGTGATAGCGCCGAAGGTGAGCGCAGAAGCGCGAGATATCTTTGCGAGGAAGAAAAACCTGCGCCTGCTCGAAACCGGCGGTCTCCCCGATCCGCGCCGCGGCGGCTTCGCGATGAAGACTATCGCGGGCGGCATGCTGATCCAGGGGCGTGATAACGGTGCGGTGACACGGGACGACCTGAAAGTCGTGACCAAGCGCGAACCGAGCGAGCAGGAGCTGAAGGATTGCCTGTTCGCCTGGACCGTCGCGCGCCACGTCAAATCCAACGCCATCGTTTATGCGAAGGACGGCGCGACCGCTGGGATCGGTGCCGGGCAGATGAACCGCCGCGATTCGGCGCGCATCGCCGCAATCAAGGCGAAAGAAGCCGCTCAGACCTACGAATGGGACGAGCCGCGCACCGTCGGCAGCGCGGTCGCATCCGACGCATTCTTTCCCTTCGCCGATGGTCTGATTTCGGCTGCTGAGGCTGGCGCGACGGCGGTGATCCAGCCGGGGGGGTCGATCCGCGACGAAGAGGTCATCGCCGCCGCCGACGAAGCAGGTCTGGCGATGGTCTTCACCGGGATGCGGCATTTCAGGCACTGATCGCGCCCGCGCTCACCACCATGGGTGAGAGCTGCGTTCATCGGATCGCCGTTTCATCTAGTTCGCGCCTCGCGCGCGCATTACCGACTGTATTGCCTGTGCAAACGAGTCCTTCTCGGCCCCCAAGAGGTTCTACCCGCCGCGCATCTTTTTTGTGCGTGTGGGTGTAACTAAATGACCTCCTGTACCGAACAATAACCTGAAGGACCCATTCACTCCCGCGCAAGCGAGCAGCATTTAGAGGGTCCGCATTATATACGAATTTGACCCCTAGAGAACGCTTATGACCCTATTCAGCCCAGATCTTTATCGCAATTTCGCCATTGGTTTCGTTGCCGGAACATTGATGGTTGGTGCCGCGTCATTCGATCACATCAGCGATCTCATTTCGCCGCCTGCACAGGCTGCGCAGAGCTTCGAAGCGCCGCAACCATCCGACGATTTCTGGGTGATCGAGGAATGATCCCTGGCGCAAAGCGCGGTTTCACACTCGCTCTGGCCGCCGGATCGCTCACTCTCAGCAGCTGCGCGTCACCCGCGCATGCGCTGGATGAGCCCGTCAATGCGCCAGCGCCCAAGCGTATCGCCAAGGAAGGCGCCGGTCTGAAGACCGCGATCTTCGCCGGTGGCTGCTTCTGGGGTGTCGAGGGTGTATTCAGCCACGTCAAAGGCGTGAAATCAGCTGTATCGGGTTTCCACGGCGGCTCCGCTGGAACCGCGACCTACAACCGCATCATTTCCGGCGGCACCAGCCACGCCGAAGCGGTTATGATCACGTATGATCCCTATGTCGTGCGGTATGACGAGCTGTTGCAGATATTCTTCTCGGTCGTCGCGGACCCCACGCTCAAGAATCGTCAGGGCCCGGATGTTGGCTCGCATTATCGCAGCGCTCTTGTGCCGGTGAATGCCGAGCAGCAGGCAGTGGCCAAGGCGTATCTTGCGCAGATGAACAAATCGGGTGTGTGGAACAGGCCGATCGTCACCAAGATCGAGAAGCACCGCAAATTCTACGCCGCAGAGCCCTATCATCAGGACTTCATGGCGAAGAACCCGCGTCACGGTTACATAATGCGTTGGGACGCTCCCAAGGTCCGCGCTTTGAAAGCGATGTTCCCGACCGATTACCAGCCGAAATTCCTCCGCGACGACGCCTGATCGGCAAACATCAGGCCGCCCGCTTGGCGCTGGCGTCTTCCGGGCCTATATCTGCTTTCATGGCAGAGACACACGCACACGCTCACAAGGAGCATAGCGGCGAGACCCTGATCGAAGCGGCTCGCAATGCGCTGACCAATTCCGGCGAGCAGTGGACCGGCATGCGGGAATCGGTGTTTGCCGAGCTGGCCCGGCATGAACGGCCCGCTTCGGCCTATGATATTGCCGACAACCTTTCGAAAACGCGCGGCAAGCGCGTGGCCCCGAACAGCGTTTATCGCATCCTCGATCTGTTCGTGACGAACAACCTGGCGCTTCGCGTCGAAAGCTCCAACGCGTATCTCGCCAACACCCATCCCGGTTGCGAGCACGATTGCATCTTTCTTGTCTGCGACGAATGCGGCGAGGCCACGCATCTCGACGATGAGGAGGTCAGCCGTACGGTTCGCGGCCTTGCCAGCGCGCGCGGTTTCAAGCCGGAGCGTCCTGTGCTCGAGATTCGCGGTCTGTGCCGTGCGTGCGCCTGAACATCTTTGCTGAACGCGTTCTGTCAGGTGCGCTTGACGCAAGGGTCGTCGAGTAAATGTGACGAACGGGCGGTGAACCGTGCTTACCGAGCGTTAAAGCGTTCATCGACAGTTTCGTTTCGAAAGTGTAGAGCGAATCTCTATGACTTCGAAGCCTAACACCCCCCTGCTCGATACGGTTCCGACGCCCAACGAGCTTCGCCAACTTAAACCGGATCAGCTGCGCCAGCTGGCCGATGAATTGCGCACCGAAATGATCGATGCGGTCAGCACTTCGGGCGGACATCTGGGTTCGGGGCTCGGTGTGGTCGAACTGACCGTGGCGATCCATTACGTGTTCAATACGCCGGACGACAAGCTCGTGTGGGACGTTGGCCACCAATGCTATCCGCACAAGATCATCACCGGACGCCGCGACCGTATCCGCACGCTCCGCCAGGGTGGTGGACTTTCCGGATTTACGAAGCGTGCGGAGAGCGAATACGATCCGTTCGGCGCGGCGCACTCTTCGACCTCGATCTCTGCGGCGCTTGGCTTTGCCATGGCCAACAAGCTGAATGACAAGCCGGGCCGCGGCATCGCGGTCATCGGCGATGGCGCGATGAGCGCGGGCATGGCCTATGAGGCCATGAACAACGCGGCGCAGGCGGGCAACCGGCTGGTGGTGATCCTGAATGACAACGACATGTCGATCGCGCCGCCGGTAGGCGGGCTGTCGGCGTATCTCGCGCGCATGGTCTCTTCGAGCGAATATCTCGGCCTGCGCAGCCTCGCATCCAAAGCGGTCAAGAAGATGAGCCGCCGCATGCACGAAATGGTTGGCAAGGCAGAGGAATACACCCGCGGCATGGTGACCGGTGGGACGTTGTTCGAAGAACTCGGCTTCTACTATGTCGGTCCGATTGACGGGCACAATCTCGATCACCTCATCCCGGTGCTTGAGAATGTCCGCGACACGTCCGAAGGGCCGGTCCTGATCCATGTCGTCACGACCAAGGGCAAAGGATACAAATACGCCGAGGAAAGCGCTGACAAATATCACGGCGTTCCCAAATTCAACGTCGTCACCGGCGAGAAGACGAAAGGCGCGTCAGGCCCGCCCGCGTACCAGAACGTCTTCGGCGATACGCTCGCGAAACTGGCGGACGACGACAGCCGCATTTGCGCCATCACCGCGGCGATGCCTTCAGGCACGGGTGTTGATAGGTTCGCGCAGGCGCATCCTGAGCGCAGTTTCGATGTCGGCATCGCAGAACAACACGGCGTGACCTTCGCCGCAGGGCTGGCTGCGCAGGGGATGCGGCCGTTTGCGGCGATCTATTCGACCTTCCTGCAACGCGCATATGATCAGGTGGTGCACGATGTCGCGATCCAGAACCTCCCGGTTCGCTTCGCAATTGACCGTGCCGGGCTTGTCGGAGCCGATGGCTGCACGCACGCAGGCTCGTTCGACATCACCTATCTCGCCACACTGCCCAATATGGTCGTGATGGCGGCCGCCGATGAGGCGGAGCTTGCGCACATGACCTACACTGCGGCTGAATATGACGAGGGTCCGATCGCTTTTCGTTATCCGCGCGGCAATGGTACGGGCGTGACGATCCCGGAAAAGCTTGAAAAGCTGGAGATCGGCAAGGGCCGCCTGGTGCGCGAAGGAAGCAAGGTTGCAATCCTGTCGCTCGGCGCGCGCCTGGAAGAGGCAAAGAAAGCCGCCGACACGCTCGAGGCAAAGGGGTTACCGACCACGGTCGCCGACATGCGGTTTGCCAAGCCACTCGACGAAGAACTCATTGCGCGGCTGATGCGCACACACGAAGTGGTGGTGACCGTCGAAGAGGGCGCAATCGGCGGGCTCGGGGCGCATGTCCTGACCTATGCCTCGGACGAAGGCCTGACCGATACGGGCCTCAAAGTGCGCACGATGCGTCTGCCGGACGCGTTTCAGGATCAGGACTCGCCCGACAAGCAGTATGAGGAAGCGGGGCTTAATGCGCCGCAAATCGTCGACACGGTGCTCAAGGCGCTGAAGCACAATTCGGCTAATGTCGACGAAGAGGCGCGCGCCTGACAGTACGCCCGGCGCGGTTTCGCGCCCGGCGGCCGTTGAACCTCTGCGTCAGCGTGTGCGCGGCTTGGTTATTGCCAGTGTCGGAATAATCGGCGGCAGTTCGCGCGGGCTGATGGCGGAAATCTGCGGTACGTCCGCGTCCTCTTGCGCTTCGTTCTGCTGAGGGTCGCCTTCCGTAGCCTCCGCTCCGGCCGCGTCTTCCAATTCCTCTTCACCGATCATTGGATCGCCCGGCTCGATATCGCCGTCGATCTCTTGCAGGATGCGCGGCTTTTCGGGCATTTCCTCGCCGCGAAGCGCAGCGATCTCGCGCTCACGGCGCGCGAGATATGTATCGCGCCGGGCAGCATAGGGATCGACAGTATCTTCGATCCGCTCGAGCTCCTCGTCCACCTCAAGCCGGGATTCCAGATTGCTGATGACGAAGAAGGGTGCGGCATATTCGAAAGTGTTGAACGGCGCGCCGAATGCAACCGGGAGGACCGCCTGGTCTAGCGTGCTTCCGATCAGGTCGCGAACGGTCGTCGCACCGGTGATCGGCAGGTACAGGTAAGCGCCCGTGTCGACACCGTAAAAGCCCAGCGTATTGGCAAATCCGTTGCGCCGATAGGGCAGGCCGATCCCCGGCATGCCCGCGACATCGATCAATCCGGCGAGCCCGAAAGTGCTGTTGAGCGCAAACCGGCCGAGTGTTTCGAATGCCTTGCCTATCTTCAACTGCAACAGGAAATTCAAAAAGTTGGCAGGCTCCCTGAGGTTCCGGACCACGTTGCCCAGCCCATCGCGGATCGGACCCGGCAGTCCATCCCGATATCCATAAGCCAGTGGCTCGACGAGAACGTCGTCCAGTTGCTGTGTGATGCGGTAGCTGGTCTCATTGACCGCGCCCATCGGGTCGCCTTCGGTCGGACCAACCTCCCCTTGGACGACGATGACATTGTCATCGGTCTCGCTTTGGGGATCGGGCGGCCCCTGCTCCTCGCCGGACTGCGTCTCCGTGCTGTCCTGAACCATGGCGAGCGACCATGACAGCGGCATCACGGATGTCGCCGGATCCGTATATGCGGCGGCAATCGCCGGCCGCGGCGCGAGCGCAGCAGTTTCTACCGCTTCTGCAGGGGGGACCGCGCCAATCAGCATCGGTGAAGTCAGAACGGCGAACGAGGCGTGGGGCATTCAAATTCTCCAAGGGGCCGAATGCAGTGCGGGGGGAGGATTCGGCAAATTCCTATAGTACACATAATCTTGTGAAGGAATTCAGGTTCCTGCCGAGTATACGCAATCCCGGAAAAATCAAACGCTTCGTTGTCGCAGACGGAACATGCCATTTTCACCGCTGATCGCGGACCGACCAGTCATTGAAGCGCAAGATAGGTTGCGTTAGCGATGGGCCATGACGACAATCTCGCGCGCACTCACCGCTCTCGCTGCACTGCTGCTGCTGCTGCCCAACGCCGCAATGGCAGAGGATACGATTGAACGGATCGCGCGTGTGATCGACGATGGCCAGGTCGGCGAAGTCAAGGCGATCATCATCGAACGCGGCGGCGAGGTGCTCTACGAGCGTTATTTCGATGGTGCTGCCCCCGGCGATCGGTTCGACATCCGTTCCGCCGGAAAATCCATCACCGCGCTCGCTTTGGGTGCGGCACTGGAGGATGCGTTTGTCCCCTCGCTCGACGCCGCGCCGCTTACGGTTTTCGGCGGATCGGGAGGGCGCGAAAGCATCACACTCCGCGATCTGGTCACGATGTCATCGGCGCTCGATTGCAACGATTGGGACCAGTCGTCGCCCGGACAAGAGGACAAGATGTATCCGAAGCGGGAATGGACGCCTCACGCTCTGGGCATCCCCATACAGCAGGATTATGTCCGCGATCGCGACGGCTTTGGCCGGTTTTCCTATTGCACTGCGGGGGTGTTTCTGACCGGTCAATATATCGAGCGGCAGGTAGGCGAGCGTTTCGATAGCTATGTTCAGCGGCGCCTTTTCGATCCGCTCGGCATTACGGACGTCAAATGGAAACGATCGCGGTCCGGAGAGATACAGGCGGGCGGCCAGATCGAAATGCGCCCGCGCGATCTGGTGCGGATCGGCAGGCTGGTGCTGGATGGCGGCGCTCATCGGGGCCAGCAAATCGTCCCCGCCAGCTGGATCGACGAAATGTTGACGCCGTATGTCCGTGCGACCAGCAACGCCGATTACGGCTATCTATGGTGGCTGCGCGCGTTCCGCAGCGGCGAATACGCGACCACCGGGTGGTACATGTCAGGCAATGGCGGCAATGTTGTCGCGGTGTTCGAAGAGCTCGATGCTGTCGTCACCGTTGTCGCCACCAATTATAACAAGCCTGATATGCACCAGATTTCAAACGACATAATCGAGCGCGGCGCCTTGCCGCTTCTCCTGAAAATGAAGCCTGCCGAATAGAGCATATGGGTTCGGCCCGCTAAGCCGTCTCTTTCGATGTCTTGATACCGGTCGGCACAATTGTCGCCTGCGCTACGGCCACCAGCGTTGGCTCTTCATCGGCGCTTTCCGACCAAACCTCTGCGCGGACCACCACCTGACGCCTGCCTGCCTTGATCACGCTCCCTCTCGAGCGGAGCCGGTCACCTTTGGCGGGCGCAAGGAAATTGATCGTATAGCTTCCCGTCACGACATCACCGACAGCGCTGCTCGCGGCCCACGCGCAGGCATTGTCCGCCATAAGGCCGACGATGGCTCCATGTGCAAATCCGTGATGCTGAGTCATTTCCGGGCGGACCTCCATCACGATTTCAGCCTCGCCTTCCCAGCAGCGGACCGGTTCCAGCTGGAGAAAGCTGCTGAAGCCCGATCGCCCGACCGCGATGCGTCTCATGTAGTCGAGGACTTGTTCTTCGTTATCGAAACCAGGGCGGGACATCAGTATTCTCCACAAGTCTCGAAATAAGACGTAATGCTTTGGCGCTTGCCTATTGCCTGGTCAAGTCTAAAATCCAGACCCATGGAAAGGTTCAAGCCATCTCGCTCCCCCTGCCCCGTTGGGCGCGCGTCGCGCATTCTCGGCGATCGATGGGTCATACTGATCCTGCGCGAGGCGTTTCTGGGCGCGACCCGGTTCGAGGAGTTTTTGCCCAACACCGGCATAAACAGGGCGGCGTTGACCTCACGGCTGACCGCGATGGTCGAACACGGAATTTTTGATCGCGACCCGCCCACGGGAAAGCGCGCGCACTACCGGCTGACCGAGGCTGGACAGGCTCTGGCCCCGATCATGGCGGCGATGCGCGACTGGGGCGATGAATGGCTGCTCGACGAAGCGGCGGCCCGCCGTTAATCCCTTCCCGATGACTATGCTCAAAATCACCACCGACGGACCCGTCACGACCTTCATGATCGACCGGGCGGATACGATGAACCCGCTCGGCGCGCCCGGCGACGGAGAGGAGTTTCGTGGCGCGTGCGACGCGATCAATCGCGACATGAATGTCCGCTGCGTCATCCTGACCGGCGCGGGGCGGGCGTTCAGCGCTGGCGGCGATATCAAGGCAATGCGAGACAGGACCGGCACATTCGGTGGTTCCACCCCCGCCATATCCGACGGGTATCGCGACAACATCCACATGATGCTGCGCGCCTTGCACGGCCTGCGCGTGCCGGTGATCGCTGCCGTCAACGGGCCCGCAATCGGCCTCGGCTGCGATGTCGCATGCCTCGGCGACATCCGCATCGCGAGCGAAAAAGCGAAGTTCGGCGTGACCTTCCTCAAGCTGGGGATCATACCGGGCGATGGTGG
This sequence comes from Erythrobacter ani, assembly GCF_019204025.1. GTDB lineage: Bacteria > Pseudomonadota > Alphaproteobacteria > Sphingomonadales > Sphingomonadaceae > Erythrobacter > Erythrobacter ani. The sequence continues at coordinate 963,543 of NZ_JAGSPB010000001.1, read as the reverse complement.
CACGTGGATCCTGCCGCGCGTTATCGGCATGAGCCGCGCTGCGGAGCTGTTCTACACAGGCGACGTGATCGACGCGGAAACGGCGCGCGAATGGGGGCTGGTGAGCCGGGTCGTCGCCCACGATGCGCTGCTGGGCGAGGCTCAGGCGCTTGCGACGCGGATTGCGAAAATGCCGCCGCATTCGCTGCGCCAGTCCAAGATGCTGCTAAGGCAGGGACAACAGATCGGGTACGACACCGCGCTGGAACTGGCCGCCAACACGCAGGCGATGATGCACACGACGGGCGACCATGCCGAGGGCGTCGCAGCGCTGATCGAAAAGCGCGAGGCAAGCTTCAAAGGCGAGTAGCACGCCAGTGAAATCTCTTCTGCCGCGAATGCTGATTGTCGGTGCAGGCGTCTATGTCGCCGCGCTCCTGTTGCTTGCGGTCACCCAATCGGCGTTCATTTATCCCGCTCCTCAGACCCGTCACGCCGCCCCACCGGGTTTCGCGGAGGTGACGCTTGCGACCGAAGACGGGCTCGAGCTGTTGGCGCATTGGCGCGCGGCCGATGCGGGCCGCGACACGGTCGTCTGGTTCCACGGCAATGGCGGCTCGCTCGCTGGTGCGGCCTCCGAAACACGGTCGCTGCGACGGGAAGGATACGGCCTTCTGCTCGTTTCATACCGCGGATATGGCGGCAATGCGGGGAATCCTTCGGAAGCTGGCTTTTACGAGGATGGGCGCGCGGCGATGCGGTGGCTGGCGGCGCGGGGCATAGCGCTCGATGATACGGTCGTGGCCGGCAACTCGATCGGATCGGGGACGGCGACACAGATGGCAATCGAATTCGGGTCGGCGGGGCTGATCCTGATTTCGCCGTTCGTTTCTTTGGTCGAAGCTGCGAGCGAGCGCATGCCGATCTTTCCCGTAAGCCTGCTCCTCCGCGATCGGTTCGACAATATCGGCAAGCTGCCTGCGCTTGATATGCCGGTGCTGATCCTTCACGGCACGACCGACCGGGTTGTTCCATTTTCGCATGGCGAACGCCTGGCGAAGGCGGGCCGCAATGTGACATTCAAGCGCTACGACGGGATGGGGCACGACATGTCGTTCAGGGATGCCGCGCAGCGGGCGCAGCTTGAATGGCTTGAGACGCTCGGCGGACCCTAGCCGCTTTCCTACAGCGGTGCGTTCACGATACGATGTGATCGCTCTTTGACATCGCCAGCCCTGAAATAATTTTCTGGCGCGAAATCAGGCGCTTTTTCGGCCTTAGGACCGTGTAACATGCGGTCCATGTCTCCGCTCCGCCCGGCGTTAGAACCAGCGCCAGATGCCCGCATTGACCGCGCCGAGCGGCCCGTGGAGCCAGCTGAGGAAGACGAACAGGATGAGGCCGACCGCCCAGGGAAATGCGCCTGCGGTGAAAAGCGCGCCCCAGCGCGGCCAATAGCTTGTCTTGCTTTCCCACTGCACCCAGGCATCCCCCATCAACGCCTCCTTCTTGCGGTCCTGAAGCCGCGCACCGACCAGCGCGAGCACTCCCATGGCGAAGGCGGTGATGGTGGTGCGCAGGCTGTAATGGATCACGATGTGCGACAATGCCCATAGCGCGAAGCCCCACATCATCGGGTGGCGCGTGACTTTAAAGACGCCCTTTGGTTCCGCGCGAGCCTGCTCCTGCGCCTGCGGTGTTGGCAGAGCGGGGTTGCCGAGGAGCGACCCTGCAAACAGGATCAATGCCGGCAGAGTGAGGATCGTGCCGATGATCCAGCCGATATCGCCGCTTCCCGGAAGGTCGGCGGGCGGAGCGGCCTTGAACGCGAAGTAGATCCACGCGAGGGTCACGATGCTGACGATCGAATAGGCGAGCTGGAAACCCGTCCCGCCCAGCGCTTTCACCATCGGCATGCGCAAGGGATGCGACATCGCAAAATGCGTTCCGACAAACGCAGCGTTGGCGGCGATCAGGTTAAGCAGAGCCTCGTTCAATGTACTCTCCCTCCATTGTGGAGGAGGCTACACCAAAGCGGGACGGAATTACCAGTCGTAAGCCTTTGGCAGATCGCTCTCGTCGAGATCGCGGTAGCGGTCCCGCAGACGGCTCTGGTGGTTGCCGAGCGGTTGTTCCACCCCCCCGATGAAGACACGGGTCGGGACCGACGTCACCTCCAGCGGATCGCCGTCCCAAATCACCACATCGCCGAGCGCGCCAGCGGACAGCACACCCGCTTCGCCGCCCATCCCGCTGATGTCTGCCGGGACGGAGCTGATGGTGGCAAACGCTTCGCCCCAGCTCAGTCCGGTGGCTCCCGGTACCTTGGAAAGGCCGACAAGATTGCCCGCCTGCTGCGCTATCCGGCGGGGACTGGAAATGCCTGCAGCGTTCAGGCCGACCTTTACTCCGGCGCGCTTCATACGGCCGACATTGCTCTGGGTTGCGGCGAGTTGGTCGAAGCCGGTCGGCAATGCGTCCAGCGGATCGGCCAGTACGGGCACGCCCGCCGCTGCGATCTCGTTCGCGACCAGCCAGCCTTCGCTTGCCCCGACGAGCACCATGTCGAGATCCGGAAACTCACTCTTCAGCGCCAGCACGCTGCGTATATCCGCGGCACGCTCAACAAGGACATAAAGCTTCTGTTCGCCGCGAACGACGGGCACCAGGGCCGCCGCATCGAAACGGGTCAGCAGCGTGTCAGATGACCGTTCGGTGTCTTGGCCAACCATGCGCGGGTCGACGGTGATGTCGTCCCGCGCCTGCGTGCTCTGCGGGCCAGTGCCTCCGCCCGGAATGCGCGCAGCATCGCCATAGCGACCGGCTTCGCGCAGGGCGTTGCGGAACAGCACATGCGCCGCTGCCCGGCTTCCCCCGGCGATCCGCCCGCCCGCTTCGCCAAGGTCGACCAGCTGGAATGCCCTTGCGCGCGTGACCGGATTGCTGTCGCTGTCGAGATCGATGATTGCGCCTTGGCCTGCAAAGATCGAGGCCGACGGCATCGTCGTCGTCGCCGCGCGCGTGATACCTGCTGCGCGGTGGACGAGCATGTGCTGCGAATTGGGATTGACCACGGGTGCGACATCGAGCGCCGCGCTGAACGGTGATCCGCCGGACCGGGTGTCGTTGGACTGGCTGACCGCGCTCACGTCCACGATGCCGAGCGTCGTTACCGTTGCGAAAAGGCCCGGTGTCACCCACGCACCGCCCGCATCGAGCGCCTGCATTCCCGCGGGCACTTCCACCCCGGCTCCCGCAGCGACCACGCGTCCGCTGCGAACGACGATCGTGCCGCCTTCCACCGGCTCGCTGCCATCGCCCGTGACGACGGTCGCGTTCGTAATGGCGACATCCTGAGCGGTTGCCGGAACGGCCGAGAGCGCGAGGGCGCTGGCTGCTAAAGTCAGAAGCCGCTTCATTTCACGTCTCCTTCACCCGGCTGACCAAGCTCGAAATCGCTGACCGGTCGGCGCTTGGGATCCTGCGCATCGTACAGCAGCGCGCCGTCGATCCAGACCTTTTCAGGCCGCGAGTAAACCGACAACGGATCGCCGTTCCAGAGCACCACATCGGCCATTTTGCCCGGCTCAAGACTGCCTGTCATATCGTCGATACCCATTGCCTTTGCCGCGTTAAGCGTAATCCAGCCGATGGTCGCCGCGTCGGAGATCTCGATCCCCATGCGCGCGCCCGCCGCCTGAGCCTTCGCAGCCTCCTGATTGAGGCGCTGGATGTCGTCTTCGCTGTCGGAGTGGATCACCACGCATGCGCCGGCCTGCTGCAGCAGAGCGGCATTTTCCATGATGCCGTCATACGCTTCCATCTTGAAGCCGTACCAGTCGGCCCAGATCGCGCTGCAGACGTCGTTTTCGCGCAGCAGATCGCCGATCTTGTAGCTTTCGACAGCATGATGAAAAGCGGAAACCCGGTATCCGATCTCTTTCGCCATATCCATCACCAGCGCCATTTCGTCGGCGCGGTAGCAGTGGTTGTGGACGAGAATATCGCCTTCAAGAACACCTTTCAGCGTTTCCTTGCCGAGATCGCGTTTCGCATCGTCATCGTTTGCGTAATTGATCGCGTCGTACCACGTCTGGCGATTGACGGCGAAGTTGCCCATGCGGGTAGAGGGTTTGCGATTGCGGCCCCCGTAAACGCGCTTGGGATTCTCGCCGCAGGCCATCTTGAACCCGTAAGGCGCGCCGGGAAATTTCATGCCCTGCACTGTGCGGCTTGGTACGTTTTTCAACGTCACCGAGCGCCCACCCATGAGATTTGCCGATCCGGGGAGGATTTGCAGCGCCGTTACGCCGCCATTGGCGAGCGCGCGGCTAAAGCCAGGATCCTGTGGCCACACCGAGTGCTCCGCCCAGACATCAGGCGTGGTCGGTGCAGTCGCCTCGTTACCATCGCTGTGCGCCGGAACCGAGGGCGATGGGTAGTCGCCGAGATGGGAGTGAATGTCGATGATGCCTGGCGTCACGAATTTGCCGGAGGCGTCGATCACGCGGTACCCTTCAGTGGACACATCGCTGGCGCCAACCGCGACAACCTTTCCATCGCGAAACAGGACGATGCCGCCATCGATCCGCTCGCCCGCACCATCGAATACGGTCGCCCCCACCAGCGCTGTCGCTTCACCTGGATAAGGCGAATAGGTCGATGGGAAGGGCCCCTCAGCCTCGGTCTTGGCAGCGAAGCGCGTCGCGTCGTCGCCGTTCTTGCTCTCTTTACCAGAGCTTGCAGAACCTGTTGTGGCACATCCGGCGAGTGCGAGCGCGCTTGCTGCGGCGATCAGGGCTTTCATCGTGGTCACTCCGTTATCGCTCGCTCGCTTACTCTGCTGGACGGGTTGCGGGGCGGATACCGGCAGCCTGCGGTTCGCCGACTTCGTCCTGGCCAAGAAGATCGTCATCGACCGTGTCATCGGCCAGCGTATCGAGGTGCATCAGCTTCTTCACCAGCGGGCTCAGCACCATGACGGCCACACCGATCCCGACGGCGAACATGCCGACTTCCCAATACACGTCGAGCACGACCTGTTTGCCCGCTTCTTCGCCGACGCCTTCCGCCCCGGTAGCGGCAGCGATGAGACCCGCGGCGAAGTTGCCGGTCGCCGAAGCGAAGAACCACGTGCCCATGATCAGGCTCGCGATCTGCGGCGGCGCAAGCCGGTTCATGGCCGACAGACCGACCGGCGAGAGGCACAGCTCACCGGTGGTGTGCAGCAGATAGATTAGGAAGATGAAGATGACCGGCGTTGGCACATCGATGCCCACGCTGTTCGCACCCCAGACCAGGACGAGAAAGCCCAGGCCGACCTGGATCACACCGAGACCGAACTTCATCGGCGTCGAGGGCTCCATCCCCTTGCGCCCGAGAACGGTCCAGACAGTCGCGAAAACAGGGGCGAGCAGGATGATGTAGATCGCGTTGATCGACTGGAATGTCGATGCCGGCACGCCGCCGCGATCCACGTGGCGATCGGTGAACAGGTTGAGCGAGGAACCCGCCTGTTCGAAAAGCGCCCAGAAGATGATCGAAACAATGATGAGGAACATGGCGGCGACGATCCGGTCACGGTCGTGATCGGTCTTTGCGATCATCTGTAGGACCATGACGGAAATCACACCGCCCAGACCGATGACTGCAGGCAGGCGCCAGAATGCATCCCCGCTCGACACGAAGAACATCGAGACGACGAGGAGGACGCTGAGAGCGATATACGCTGTCAGCGCAGGCTTAGGTGCCCGGTCATAGCTTCCATAAGGGAGCTGGAACGTTGCGATCGCGAGAACATAGCAGACCAGCGCAGCGCCGAACGTGCCGAGGAACACGCCGACCGCGTCCTGGAACTGGATCGCGACCCAGCAGAAAGCGACCAGCAGCACGCCCACGCCGTAGACGCCGAATTCCTTGCCTTTGGCGAGGATTGCGGGCGGTTCGCCGCGGCCCAGCAGCAATGGCTTACCCCAAACGAATACAACGAGGCCGAGCAGCATGCCGATCCCGGCAAGGCCAAACCCGTAGGCCCAGCCATAAGTCTCGCCGATATAGCCGCACAGTAGCGAGCCGATCGCCGCGCCCAGGTTGATGCCCATGTAGAAGATCGTATAGGCGCCGTCGCGGCGAACATCGGTGCGCGGATACAGCTGCCCGACGATCACGGAGATGTTGGCTTTGAGGAAGCCCGATCCCACGATGATCAGCGCCAGCGCCAGCCAGAACACATAGATGATGGGATTGCCGTCGTTACCGGCGGCGGGTTCCCCCTCGAACGCCATGAAGAAGTGCCCCAGCGTCAGCAGGACGGCCCCGAACAACACGGCCTTTCGCTGGCCGAGATATTTGTCGGCGAGATAACCGCCGATGACCGGTGTGATGTAAACGAGAGCAGTGTAAGCGCCGTAGATGACGCCTGCGTCGCTGTCCGAAAACAGCCAGTGCTTGGTAAGGTAGAAAATCAGCAGAGCGCGCATGCCGTAATAGGAGAACCGCTCCCACATTTCGGCGAAGAAAAGAACGAACAATCCTTTTGGATGTCCCAGCAGTGTTCCTGCGCTATCCCCGTGCGGAAGCTCTTGCGTTGCCATTGTCGTATTTGATCCCGTCATTTGCGCGGTCGCGCGCGTCCCCGAAAGTCGCGCACCCTAACGCCTGTTTCGCCTCTGTGAAGCCTTAGTTGCATGTGAAACCTGAATGCTAGTGGAAAGCCGGGAACCTTGACGCGCCTCGCTGTATTATGTCACTGATGCACTTAGCGAGGGAATCATGAGCCAAAGCCGACCCGTCTACCTGAAACTGCGCGATCAGATCGCCGCCGCCATCATTGAGGGTGAGTATCCCGAGGGGAAGATGCTGCCATCGGTTCGCGCGCTTGCGGCTGAGCAGGGCGCCAACCCGCTCACCGTCGCGAAAGCATATCAGCAGTTCCAGAATGACGGACTGGTCGAAGTCCAGCGCGGCGTCGGCATGTACGTGGTTAAAGGCGCGGCAGAACAGCTTCTTAGACGCGAAAAAGAGCATTTCCTGCAGGAAGAATGGCCGGAAATTCGTGCAAGAATGGACCGGCTCGGCCTTGATCTCACTGAACTGGCCGAATGCAATTAGGTCGATTTCACCTTATCTATCTGAATTACTGAGATAATTCCCGAAATCCATCCCGCTGAAGTTATTTCCGGCCCTTCGGTTGCGGGATTCGCATCCCTCTGGCACACTTCTGATTGGAGTGTTGCCCGTCGGGTCCGGGTAATTTGGGGAAAATCGCGAGGAAACTCGCCTTTGGCAGACCGGCCCTGCGACGTCGGGATTGCCAGGAGATCAAAATGATCAGATCCGAGCTGCTGCAAGAGCTGCATAAGGATAACCCGGAGCTGCGAGCCGAAGAGGTGGAGCAGGTTCTCGACATCTTCTTCGATGAAATTGCGCAGCGTTTGGCTGAGGGCGGGCGCGTTGAATTGCGTGGCTTCGGAGCTTTCTCGACACGCGAGCGCGAGGCGCGAACCGGACGCAATCCGCGCACCGGCGAAGCGGTTGAGGTACCGGCGAAAAGGGTGCCGTATTTCAAATCGGGCAAGGAAATCCGTCAGCGCCTGAATGACGATTAGGCGCTGAAACAAGGGCCAATGCCCGCGTCGGTCAGGCGGCTTCCCTAGCAGATAGATCTTCCGCTCGGCTCGGCACGGGCCGTTTGCGTTCGACGTTGAGCGCGGCGAATACTTCCTCGACCACGCGGTCGGGGCCATGCTCGCCGCCGCTGACCACCGGCGTCATGCCCATCTCGGCAAATTCGCTTTCGGCCTCAGCAGTTGGCAGGGCGATGATGCGGTGCATTGCGGGGAGGCGCTCCTCGACCAGGGGGGTCAGGTCACGGGTGAGCGACACGTTGCCGGTCGCCACGACGAGAACCTGTCGCCGCTCCATTCCAAGCGCATCCCAGCTGCGCGGATCGGCGGGGTGGGCGTGATGCGCTTGATAGCCATCGGCAATCGCTTTTTCGAACTTCGAATGATCGGGTTCTACGGCCAGGAAATCGACATCGTTGTATGTGAGCGCGTCAGCCACCGCGCGTCCGGCGGGACCGAGCCCGATGATCATGACCGGTGCATTGTCGCCATCCATCTTCTCGTCTGCGGGTCCGGTGCGGAGTTTGCCTGCAAGCTTGCGGCCGATAGTGGAGACCAGAGGAGTGACAGCCATGCTGATCGCGATCGCCGTCACCAGAATGGCGAGCGGTTCGCTCTCGACCAGACCGGCAACGGCGGGAATCGCGAAGAGGACCAGTGCAAATTCGCTTCCCTGCCCCAGCAGAAAACCGAGCTGGATCGACCCTGGAACCGACCAGCGATTGGCAAGCGCGGCGATAACGTTGAGGACGCATTTCAGGACAATCAGGCCAACAGCTGCAGTGATGATGGTCACCCAATTATCCGCGACGATAGCCGGATCGATCCCGAGCCCGACCGATATGAAGAAGAAGCTGAGAAACAATCCTCTGAAAGCGTCGATCTCCGACTGGACCAATATCCGGTAACGCGAATCCGCCACGGCCATCCCGCCGAGGAACGCGCCCAACGTCAGCGACAATCCAGCAATGCCGGTCGCCCATCCGGCAGCCAGCGCGATGAACAGCGCGGTGGCGGTGTAGACCTCGCTGCTTCCAGCGCGGGCAATCAGGCGGAACAGCGGCCCCGTAAGATAACGAGCAAAGATGACGGCGACACCGAATGCGGCGAGCGCTTTCAGTCCGGCCATGCCTAGCGCGGGTGCCATCGTGCCCCCCGTGCCTAGCGCTCCCGCGGCGACAAGCAGCAAGATTGCGGCGATGTCCTGAAAGATGAGAATAGATTGCGAGGCCCGGCCCACCGGGCAATCTTCCTGATCGCGCTCCCGCACGAGGCCGATCACCACCGCAGTGGAGGACAGGCCCATGGCAAATCCGCCGATGATCGCGAACTCTGTCGGCAATCCGATTGCCCAGAACAGCAGCGCGAAGGTTCCGCCCGCGACGAGCATCTGGAGGCTGCCGAAGCCGAATATATTGGCCGCTTCGGCGCGAATCCTGCCGAGCGAAAAATGCAGTCCCAGATTGAACAGCAGGAACATGACGCCTGCTTCCGCCATGGCAGCCACAACTGGCCCGCTAAAGTCGTCCGCATAGCCGAGCGTGGCAATGCCAAGCCCCAAGCCAAGGTATCCTACGATTGGATTCAGCCTGCATGCGCGCGAAACAAGCGCCGCGCCGATGCCCAGACCGAGCAAGGTAATCGCGGGCTGAATGGTGGCCACCACCGAATGCGCGTCGTGAATTTCGCCTGCCATCTTACCCCGGATCGCTGATTGGTTCGCGTGACGCAAATGGGCCATGGCGCTGCAGCTTGCAAGCGACGGGTCGGTAATGCGGTTTGTCCGGTTGCCGATATGCGCACGGCTGGCTATCGCGCGGTTTGCTCACGCAAAGCGAAGCGGGTGTGGCGGAATGGTAGACGCCGGGGACTTAAAATCCCCTGATCTTTGATCGTGCGGGTTCGAGTCCCGCCACCCGCACCAGCACCCGGGCGCTTGAGCCAATTGTTAACGGATGCCGCTGTAGTGCTCACGATCTGCGCTTAATATCAACCTAGGCTGAAGGCACCATAAGTGCCGCCAGGCAAAGGGCAGGATAAAGCACCATGGAGCATTCGGCGATTTCTTCGCACACTCAAACCGCAATCGTCGATGCGAGTGACCTACGTGACTCCCCGCGGTTTACGCTGCTGGTTCGCGCCGCGAAACTTGTTGGTCCGCAAGGCGAATTCGTCTGCGTAATCAGGGACGTGTCGGAAACGGGGGTGAGCGTCCGGCTGTTCCACGAGATTCCTCAGGGGGAAACACTCGAATTGCAGATGCCGGGAGGTGGGGCCTATCCGATCCGCCCGGTCTGGGCGCGTGACAACCAGGCTGGCTTCGAATTCCTTCAGCGCGTCGATATCGCGCAGCTGATCCATGAGGCTGCAGAATATCCGAAGCGCGGATTGCGCGTCGGTGTCTGCTTTCCCGTGGCCATGACTTCACTCGACCGGACGTGCGAAGGCATCGTCGAGAACCTGTCGCAGCAGGGGGCAAAGATCGAATGCAACCAATTGTTCGCTATCGATCAGGCCCTGCTCATCCACGGTGAGGATTTCGCCGAAGTGCGGGCCAAGGTGCGATGGCGCCGCAATTCGCATTACGGGCTGGTCTTCGACGATACACTGACGCTGGGCGAATTCGCGCGGCTGACGGCCGAACTTCAGGCACCGGGGCTCATCGTCGCCTGACGAGGTCTGGCCGAGATCGCCGGGGAATTCGTCCATACCGTGCCTGAATTAAACAGGCATGTTTACGGCTCGCTAACCATTTTCCTTCACTCCGGTCCTTGCATGGAAGCTGTTGCTAAAGCTGCGGCGTGCAAAACGGGGGCCGTTAATGACTGTGGTTGGCGAAAAGCAGCCTGGAATTCTCGATGTTGATGTCGCCATTATCGGCGCTGGACCGGCGGGCCTGACCGCAGGGTATTTGCTGACAAAGCAGGGCAAGTCGGTCGCAATTATCGAAAAAGACGACACCTATGTCGGCGGGATCAGCCGCACGGTCGAACATGAAGGTTACCGTTTCGATATCGGCGGACACCGCTTCTTCTCCAAATCACAGCAGGTGGTCGATCTCTGGAACGAGATCCTGCCCGACGACTTCATCCAGCGTCCGCGCATGAGCCGCATTTATTATGAAGGCAAATTCTACAGCTATCCGCTGCGCGCATTCGAAGCGCTAGGCAATCTTGGCATCTTGCGTTCTACGGCGTGCATGGTCAGCTACCTCCGCTACAAAATGTTCCCGATCAAGGACGTGAGAAGCTTCGAGGACTGGACCACCAACCAATTCGGCAAAAAACTCTATTCGATCTTTTTCAAGACCTACACCGAGAAGGTGTGGGGTATGCCGTGCGATGAAATGAGCGCGGACTGGGCGGCGCAGCGGATCAAGGGTCTGTCGCTGTGGAACGCCGTGACCGACGGACTCAAGCGCTCGCTCGGATTGAATAAGAAACCGAATGACGGACAGGAAGTGAAAACCCTGCTCGAAACATTCCGGTATCCTCGGCTTGGCCCAGGCATGATGTGGGATGCTGCACGCGATCACATCCAGGTGACCGGCAAAGGCACGGTGCTGATGGGCCATGCGCTCGACAGGCTTGCCAGCGACGGAAGCGGCGGCTGGTCGATGACTGCGGACGGGCCGGACGGCAAAGTCCAGATCCGCGCCAAGGATGCGATCAGCTCTGCGCCAATGCGCGAACTGTCGAAGCGTGTGCACCCGCTCCCGCAAAGCAGCTTGCAGGCGACCAATCTCAAATACCGTGATTTCCTGACCGTCGCACTGATGGTGAAATCGGACGACCTGTTCCCCGATAACTGGATCTACATCCACGATGACCGGGTGCAGGTGGGCCGCGTTCAGAACTTCCGCAGCTGGTCGCCCGAAATGGTGCCGGACGAGGACATGGCCTGTGTTGGCCTCGAATATTTCTGTTTCGAAGGCGACGGGCTCTGGTCCTCGTCCGACGAAGACCTTGTCGCGCAGGCGACGCGGGAGATGGAAATCCTCGGCCTGTGCGACCCGAGCAAGGTCGTCGGCGGCACGGTCGTTCGTCAGGAAAAGGCGTACCCTGTCTATGACGACGAGTACGAGGCCAATGTCGAGGCGATGCGGATCGAACTCGAAGAGAAATATCCCTCGCTCTACCTTGTCGGCCGCAACGGAATGCACCGCTACAACAACCAGGATCACGCGATGATGACCGCGATGCTTACGGTTGAGAACATTCTTGCAGGCGAGCGGATTTACGACACCTGGTGCGTGAATGAGGACGCGGAGTACCACGAAGCGGGCGACGAAGGTGCGCAAGCATCCCTTGCGGCCCGAGACGTACAGTCGGACACGAAACCGCTTAGCGACGATCAGGTGGCAGCGCTTACCTCGCTACGCGGAGTGCCGGAGCGCATCGCGCCTGAGGCCGACGAACCCAAACGTAAATCGGCCTAGGTCACAGGTTGGGGAGCTAGCCACGCATGCCGCAGATGATCAGCACCGTGTTTGCCAAACTGCGCGACGTCCGCTTCGTGCGGTACGTGTTGGCCAGCGTCGGCGCGCTCGCGGTCGACGTCGGAGCATTCCTTGCGCTGCTTTCTCTCGGGATGGCGGGGGCCGGGGCATCGGCGATCGGATACTCGCTGGGCATTCTTGCGCATTGGCTGATGTCGAGCCGCGCGGTCTTTCAGGACAGCGTTGCTTCCGCCGGAGTGGCTCGCACCCGGCAGAAAGCATTGTTCGTGATCTCTGCATTGGTCGGTCTGGGCCTCACTACGGCGATCGTTGGACTGGCCGATTACACCGGCGGTGATCCGCGCATTGCCAAGCTTGCAGCGATCGCAGTCAGCTTTACCGCCACATGGTTGATCCGTGCTCGCATCGTGTTCAGGCCGCTGGCCGAACCGGCGAAGGAAGGGTGAATCGATGTTGGTCGAACGCCGCCGGAGCGCTGTGCCGCTCGAATTCCTCGCCCGGGTAGGAATTGCGTGGGCGCTCGTCTGCACTCTCATGATGGTGGTTCACTGGAGCCGCATGAGCAGCGGAGTTTTCCCGGATCCCGACGATATTCTGAGGCTGGTTCAGGTCCGGGACCTGATCGCTGGTCAAAGCTGGTTCGACATCAATCAATACCGGATCGATGCCGCGGGCGGCGGCGTCGCCATGCATTGGTCGAGACTTGTCGATATTCCCCTGGCGCTCGTCATTCTTGCATTGACGCCCCTGACCGGGACAGCGGCCGCTGAAACAGCGGCTGTTGTTATCGTCCCGCTGGTTACGCTTGGTCTCGCCATGCTGCTCGCTGCGCGTGTCGCGTGGAAACTGCTCGGTGATGAGGAAGCAACGCTCACATCGCTGATCGTCGTCATTTCGGTGCCGGTCCTGTTCCAGTTGAGCCCTATGCGGATCGATCACCACGGCTGGCAGATCGTGTGCGCGCTCGTGGCAGTCAATGGCCTGATGGCGCGTTCGAAATGCGCTGGCGGGTGGGTTGTCGGCGCTTCGCTGGCGACGTGGCTTTCGATCTCAATGGAAGGGTTGCCGCTGGCTGCCGCGATCTTCGCAGTGCTTGCATGGCGTTGGCTCAGAAATCGCGGGGAGAGCGCATGGCTTGTCAGTGCGATGCAATCCTTCGCAATCATCGGCGCGGGGCTGTTTGCAGCTACCCGCGGCATCGCCGATCTCGCCAGTTATTGCGACGCGATCAGCCCAATGCACCTTGCAATGTTTGCATGGGGCGCGGCGGTGCTGACCGTGCTCGCCAAGATGGAGCCGCTTCCGCGTGGGATTGTCTTTGCTGGTTTTGCCGTTGCAGGAGGCGGCGCACTCGCAATGATGCTTGCCACCGCACCGCAATGCGCGACCGGCGGCTTTGCCGATCTCGATCCTGTCGTGGCCCGGAATTGGCACGCTTATGTCAGCGAAGGCATGCCGATGTGGCGGCAGACCCTCCCGGTGGCCCTGCAATATGTCGTGACGCCATTGATTGGCCTGGTCGCAGCTTTCAATCTCGCCCGTCAATCGCATGACTGGCTGGGCCGGTTCTGGTCCGATTATGTCCTGATCCTCTTCGCAGCCTTCCTGATATCGCTCTTCGTCGCGCGAGCAGGTGCAGTGGCATGTGTGCTCGCAGCGCCGCCGCTTGCATGGCAGGTGCGCTCATGGCTTCGCACCATTCGCGCCATGAAGCGCCCGGCTCCGCGTGTGGCAGCAATGCTCGCAGTGGCCTGCGCGCTGCTCCCGACTTTTCCTCTGGTGCTGCTGACGAATGCAATGCCGGCACAGGCAGCCCTGGGCAACGGCACCATTGCGGCCATCGTGCCCGACCCGCCCAAGCCTGAGACGTGCGAGGTGAAAGACGTCGCACCGCAGCTGACCGCGCTTGAGCAAGGCGAGTTTTACGCTTTGATGGATTTCGCGCCGCACATCCTGCTCACCACCGATCACAGCGTTGTCGCCACCGGGCACCATCGCGGTGACAAGTCCATGAAGGTGCTCATCGAAACGGCGCTCGGATCGTCTGACGAGGCGCGCGCCGTCTTGCAGGATCGTGGCACCAAATACGTCATGATCTGTCCAACCGTCGACGAAATCGAAATTTACGCCGCGAATGCGCCCGATGGCTTCGCTGCCGATCTGCTGGCGGATACGCCGCCCGATTGGCTGCATCCGGTCGCTCTTGACGGAGATAGCGGCCTGAAAGTCTGGGCCATCACCGCGCAATAGATCCGCGTGCGAGACTAGGTCGCGACGAAATCCATAGCGAGGCCATTGATACAGTGGCGCTTCCCCGTCGGACGCGGGCCATCCCCAAAAATATGACCGAGGTGTCCGCCGCAATCGGCGCAGTGCACTTCGGTTCTCGGATATCCGATCTTGTAATCGACCGAGGTGCCAACGGCCCCCTTGTCGATGGGCTTGTAGAATGCGGGCCAGCCAGTTCCGCTCTCATATTTGTGCGCTGATGAATACAGGCGGTTGCCGCACCCGGCACACGTATAGACGCCGTCGCGCTTTTCATCGTTCAGTGGAGAGGTGAAAGCGCGCTCCGTCCCCGCTTCGCGCAGAATACGATATTCGCCGCGGGTCAGCTGACGCCGCCATTGCGCATCGGATTTACGGATGCGAAAGTCCTTGCGAGCCTGCGCAGGCGCTGCGCCGCAGCTCGCCAGAACGGGAATGCTGGCGGTCGCAGCAGCAGCCGCCATAAAGCGGCGGCGGGTCGGTTTCTTGGTCGTCATTTTTGCAATTCCGGTAAAACTATAGGGTGTCCCACCATGTTTTACGTTGGAAACGGGCAAAAAGTTTCACTTCGCCACGGCGCCGATAACATCTAGAAATCGGTGATCTCGACCTCGAGCTTGCGGAAGCCATGGACGAAGTTGGCGCGTACCCGCTCCACATCGCCCGCGACATGCACGCGCATCCGGCGTTTATGCATTTCCTCCAGCAGCACACGGAGCTGCAATTCGGCAAGGCGCGCACCGACGCAGCGGTGGATGCCGTAGCCGAACGCGATATGACGCCGGGCATTTTCGCGCGTGATGTCAAGCTTGTGCGGGTTCTCGAAGACGCTCTCTTCGCGGTTTGCGCCTAGATACCAAAGCACGACCTTGTCGCCTTTCTTGATCGTTTGCCCGAACACCTCGGTGTCTTCGGTGCAGGTGCGGCGCATATGGGCGAGCGGCGTCTGAAAGCGCAGGCACTCCTGCACCGCGTTCGGGATCAGTTCGGGCTGCTCTTCGAACAATTTGCGCTGGTCGGGGAATTTGTCGAACGAATGGATGATGCCGCTCATCGTATTGCGGGTTGTGTCATTACCACCGACGATGAGCAAAACGAGATTGCCGATGAATTCCTCCGGGCGCATCTGGTTCATCGCTTCGGAATGAATCATCATCGAAATGAGGTCGTTACCCGGTTCCTTGTCCTGGGTCCGTTCGATCCAGAGCGCTTGGAAATACGCGCCCATCTCGTGAAGGAATTCCCACCGCATTTCGTCAAGCTCGCGGACGCCTGCAAGCTCGGTATCGCCCGACCAATCGGACCAGAAAGTCAGCATGCGGCGGTCTTCCCAAGGGAAACCGAACAGGATCGCCAGCATGCCGGTCGTCAATTCGATCGAAACCTTGTCGACCCAATCGAACACTTCGCCGCGAGGCAGCGTGTCGAGCAATTCACCGGTGCGCTGGCGGATCTCCGGCTCCATCTCTGCCATCGCGCTGGGAGTGAATTTCGGCGCCACGGTACGGCGCTGGCCGGTATGCTGCGGGCGGTCCATCGCGATGAACATCGGAAGTTCTCGGCGGTCCGCCTTGCTTTCCGCGAGTTCTTCCTCGGTCAGGCGCTCGAGGATGGTAATGCCGCCATATTCCCAGCTCGATGAAAACGTCTCGGGAAGCGCCTCGATATGCTGGATCGCCTTGTGACCGACGACTGCCCAGTACGGGCCATACGGGCTTTCCGGGATGTAATGCAGTGGGCCGGCGTCCTGCATTTCCTTGAAGATGGGCTGCCACCGATCCTCGAAATAGATATCCGAACGGCTCACGTCCCACTTATGCGGATGCTGCGGACGTTCTTCAGGATGCTTTTCGTAGTGCTTCGTCAACGCCTCATAGGCGGTTGGCGAAGTGCGAACTTGTGGACGCTCCGGTGCCGTCGTGGCCATGTCTCTCTCCCATCCGGCGGGCTCCAGCCCCGCCGGTGAGTCGCATCCTGCCGTAACTGACACGCGTGTCAATAGTCGGTTTCGATTTGCGACTTATTCAGCTGGCTGGGTAGAAGAATGTTGCGTGGAAGAGCGATTGAAAAGCCTGCGCTTTTTCTTTTCGCGCCCGGCGCCGCCTGATTTCATCACGCGCTTGCGGAACAGCGCCGAACCGGCCTTGATCAGCAGGAATGCTGCCAGCGCCTGCCAAGCGACAGCGGCAATGTGCACCCACAACGTCTCGTCGAGCGCCGCGCGTGCCAGCATCGCGAAAGGCGACGAAAGCGGAAACAGGATCGCGAATGTTTCGAGAGCCGAACCGGGAAGCGTGATGGTATAGGCGGCGAGGAAAAACACCATCAATTGCATCATCGTAACCGGCATCGACATGGTCTGCACTTCGCGCACGGTCTCCGCCATCGCGCCGATCGTAAGGAACAATGCGCCGAGCAGAAGATAGGCCATCGAAAAGTAGATGATCCCGAAAGCAAGGAACATCGGCCATCCCACTGCGGGTCCGGGCAGGCTTCTGAAATCGGTCTGTGTGATAACGACGATGGCATCTTCGGCCAGGGCCCAGAACCCCCAGCCCAGCGCTCCCCAAACCGCGATCCCGACGAAGGATACGCCCAGCATCGCAAACAGCTTGCCCATGAATACGGCATCCATCGGCAGCGCTGCGGCGAGAATTTCGATAATCTTGTTGCCCTTCTCCTCGGCCAGGTTCGACAATACCATCCCGGCGAGGAGCATGGTCAGGAGGAACAGCACCATTTGGGAAGCCTGCGCGGTGCGAATACGGTTCGTCCGTTCAGAGGCAGCGCTGCTCGCAACGACGCTGCTCGTGCTGCGCGGGAATGTGCCTGGCGAGGCTTGAAGCGCGGTGGCGGCTATCAGTTCGACGGGGCCTCTCCAGCGGTCGATCTGCCCTCTCGTGCCGACGATTTGCGGCGCCGTCGGGGTCCCGGTCACGATCGCTGCGTAGTTACCTTTTCGTTCATCCATGAATGCGCGCGCATCGAATCCGCCATCGCGGCGCGCCTCCGGAACGATCTTCACATTGGGGATCGATCGGCCCAGCTGCGGGCGCAGCTTTTCAGCGGCGGAGATCATTGCGAAATTGTCTTCGGACTGCATGGCAAGCCCGATCTCGGTCGATACCGCGGAACGCGAAACCTGTCCGCCAACGCTTCCCGCCAGTCCGCCGACGAGTACAGGGAAAAGGGGGCCGACGAGGAAAAACAGGAAGGCGCGGCTGAATAAAACCGCGACGAAATCCCGCCGCGCGATGACCCAAGCAGCCTCGAGCCGCGACAGGCGCGGACGAGCGTCGATTGCAGCCTGGTCATGATCACTCACGATGCATCTCCTGCCTGGTCTGCTTCGAGTTGGCGCGCAGCGGCTTCACCTGCGATCGCAACGAAAGCATCGTGCAGTCCGGCACGTTCGATGGATAGTGAGAGGATGCCTGCCTCGCCTTCGATCAGCTGCTTCAGCAAGGGTTCGACACCCGCTTCGGGAAGAGAGAAGTAGAAGAAATCGCCTTCGCGCCGCGCGTCATCGGGAAGAGCTGCGGTCCAAGCGCCATCACGGGCACGGGTTTCCAGCCTGACCTGCGCCGGAATGCGGTCACGCGCGGCCTCGACGCTACCGGTGTAAGGAACTTTGCCTCCTGCGATGATGGCGACGCCTTCGCACAGGCGTTCCGCATGGTGGATGACATGGGTCGAGAAGATCACAGTCACCCCGTCCTCGGCGAGCGCGCGGATCATCCTTTCCAACTTGCCTTGGTTGATCGCATCCAGGCCGGAGAACGGCTCATCTAGAACCACAAGACGTGGGCGGTGCACCAGTGTGCCGAGCAATTGCACAGTCTGCGCCATCCCCTTGGAAAGCTGTCGGATCGTGCGGTCGGCGGCATGGGCGAGATCGTGCTTCTCAAGCAGTTCCAGTCCGCGCTTGCGTCCCTCGGCAAGAGGCAACCCGCGCAGTGCCCCCATGAAAGCAATCGCTTCGATCGCCTTCATTGCCGGATAAAGACCGCGCTCTTCGGGCAGGTAGCCTATCAGCCGTCCGATGTCGTGAGGGCGGTCATGGCCGAACACGCGGCGTACCCCCTCGTCCGGATCGATGATGCCCAGCAGCATACGCAAGGTCGTCGTCTTGCCCGCCCCATTGGGGCCAAGCACACCGTAGATCGCACCTTCGGGCACGCTTAGGTCGATTCCCTTGACCGCCATCGTCCCATCGAAGCTCTTGACCAAGCCGCGCGCTTCGATGGCGAGCGGCCTGTCGCCGGGTGTTGGGGCGGAGACATTGCTCGCCGACATCTGTTCGCCTACCTGCATATGCATGTGCGCGGGGCTTAACGCGCGAAACTGAACGGGAGCAACCCCAAGCGTGGTTAACAGGCCGGCAACGCTTAACCTAGAGGCGCGTCTTGAAAAGGAGGCGCGCGCATTGGGTTTCGTCTCGTTCGGCGTTGCAGGCGCGGCGGAGGACCCCGTGCGCTCGCAGCGGCTCGAAGAATGGCTGGGCGAGGGCCGGCATGGCTCGATGGAGTGGATGGAGGCACGGCTGGAGCAGCGCCGCTCGCCCCAAGGGCTGTGGCCGGAAGCGCGCAGCGTGATCGCTCTGGGGATGAGCTATGCACCTGCGAACGATCCGATGGCGCTCGATGACGCGGGGAGCCATGCTAGGATTTCGGTTTACGCCCAAGGCAAGGATTACCACGATGTCGTCAAGAAAAAGCTCAAGGCGCTGGCCCGCTGGCTGGTGGCAGATCAGCCGGACGCGGAGGTAAAGGTCTTTGTCGACACCGCGCCCGTGATGGAAAAACCCTTGGGCGAGGCCGCGGGGATCGGCTGGCAGGGCAAGCATACAAATCTCGTCAGCCCGGAGCATGGCAGCTGGCTGTTTCTCGGCGCGATCTACACCACGCTCGAGCTGAGCCCGAGCGAGCCGCAGCGCGACCAATGCGGGTCATGCCGCGCATGTCTCGACAGCTGCCCGACCGATGCGTTTCCGAACGCCTACCAGATCGATGCGCGGCGCTGCATTTCCTACCTCACGATCGAGCATAATGGGCCGATCCCGGGGGAATTCCGTGAGGCGCTCGGCAACAGGATCTATGGCTGCGATGATTGCCTCGCTGTTTGCCCTTGGAACAAGTTTGCGAACGAAGCGCACGCGATGCGGGAATTCTTGCCGCGCGCGGAATTGGTCGCGCCGAGACTCGGCGAGCTTCTTGCGCTCGACGATGCAGGGTTTCGTTCATTTTTCTCCGGCTCCCCAATCAAGCGGATTGGACGAAACCGGTTCGTGCGCAATTGTCTGTACGCCGCTGGCAACAGCGGAGATTCGAGATTGGTGCAGCAATGCGAGGAACTGCGGAGCGATCCCGATCCGGTGGTTGTCGAGGCCGCCGAATGGGCGGCCAAGCGGCTCAGATCAGTTCCTTGATCGGGATTTCGGGATCGGCCAGCAAGTCGCGGTCTACCCTCTCGGTTCCCGCTTCCAGCATTTTTCGGCCCTGAACGTAATCCTTCATCGTGCCGACGCAATCGAAGGCGATGGGCCTGCCCTCCTTCAAATAGGCAACGGTGAACTTGCGGTCCTGCGGATCACCGCGCAGCACGGTGTCGTCATAGCCGAGGCTGAGGCCTGCGGTCTGCAGCTTGAGATCATACTGGTTCGACCAGAACCACGGCAGCGCCTCGTAATCATGCTTGTCGCCCATGATCGCCTTGGCCACAGTGTTCGCCATGTCATGCGCGTTCTGGACGGATTCGAGCCGTATCACCGCGTTGCCTGCGTACGGATTGGCGTGCGCCGCGCAGTCGCCGATCGCATAGATGTCATCGAGCGTCGTGCGGCAGCAGAAATCGACATCGACGCCATTTGATCCTGCCGCGCCAGCGGCAATGAGCGGCGCAACCGCCGGTACGATGCCAATGCCGACCACCACCATATCGCACGGAACGGTTTCGTCGTTATCGAGGACGACGCCCGAAACCTTGCCATCCTCGCCGAGTATTTCGTTTACCGCGGTATGCAGGCGAATATCGACACCTTGCCTGCGGTGTTCCTCTTCGTAGAAACGTGACAGGTCTTCGCCCGCCACGCGGGCGAGGACCCGGTCCTGCATTTCGACCAGCGTGACTTCGCTCCCGAGCTTGCGCAGCACTGCTGCTGCCTCCAGCCCGATATATCCACCGCCGATGACGAGCGCGCGTGTCGACCCCGCGTCCAGTGCGGCCATCATCGCGTCCGCGTCGCGCTTGTCGCGGACATAGAAAACGCCTTTCAGGTTTGCCCCGGTGCAGCCGAGCCGGCGTGGATCGCCGCCGCCCGACCAGATCAGTTTACGATACCCGATCGTGCCTCCGTTCGAGAGCGTCAGCAAATGCGCGGCGGGATCGATTTCGACAACACCGCTGCCCAATCGCAGATCAATATCCTTCTCCGCCCAGAACTTTTCGGGCCGGATCATGATCCGCTCGAACCCCTTGTCGCCTGCGAGATATTCTTTGGACAGAGGCGGCCGTTCGTAAGGCGGCGCGGTATCGCGTCCGATCATCAAGATCGAGCCTTGGTGACCTTGCTGGCGCAGGGCTATCGCTGCTTGTGCGCCGCCATGGCCCGTTCCGACAATTACGATATCGGCGCTGTCCCGCGTGGTTTGCTCTCGCTCCATGGCTCGGTGGGTCGCTTCAAAATCGCTTCGCGTCAAGCCGCGAAAACGTGTTCAGCGTTCCAGAAGATTGCGGGCCTGACTCGCGATTTGCGCAAGAACCGCAGGAGCGACCGGTGGACGTTCCTGTGCGCGGATCACCATCCGGCGGAATTGCTGGACAGCGGCTTCGTTACGATCCGCCCATTCTGCAATGGTGCCTTGAGGATCGATCTTGCCCGTCTTGCGCCGCATCAAGCGTTTAAGGAATTCCAGCCGCATATGCTGGAAATCGCGCGCCAAGCCATCGACCAAAAGACGCTCCCAGATGTCCGATGGGGACATATGCGCTGCCGTACCTTGCGCCCAGTCCAGGCCGATCCGCTCGCCGATATCGGTGAAAGCGAGGGTAAGTTTCTCCGGGTCGATTTCCGTTTTGCGAGCCAATTGCGCCAGCCCGACGGCTCCGTCGTAATCGAACAGATTCGCGACCCTGACGGCCAAGGCTTCGGGCGCGCCATTGTCGGTGAAGTACTTGCGCAATTTGTCAGATCGCTCCCGGTTTGCCGCCGAAAGCAGTGTTTCGCGCGCGGTAGTCAAAGTCGCCACGCCCCCCGCGAGGTTTGTGATCATTTCGCCGGCCTCGATCTGTCCGGCGGAAGTCCGAAGGACGTCCGACATGAGGTTTCCGACCGATGCCGCAAGGCGGTCGAACAGGATCAAGCGTGCGTCTTCGCTCATCGCGGCATTGTCGAGATCGTCCCAGAGATCGGGCAATCCGAACAGCCTTTCGACCACGACGAAGGCGGCTGCGACATCGGCCAATCCAACACCCTCTTCCTCCGCCAGTTCGAATGCATGGACAAGGCCCAGCCGGTTGACCATGCGGTTCGAAAGGTCGGTCGCGACAAGCTCGCGGCGTAGCCGGTGATCGCGGATCTGATCGGCGAAAGTGATGCGCATCGGCTGCGGGAACAACGCGATCAGCGAGTCTTCGAGGATGGGATCATCCGGCAGGCCGCTCGCCTCGATCGCATCCTGCAACACCAGCTTGGCCGATGACAGGAGCACTGCGAGCTCGGGGCGTGTCAGCCCCCGGCCGTCTGCAGCGCGGCGGCTCAGCGCCTCTCCATCGGCAAGGCCTTCCGTCCGCCGGTCGAGATCACCGGTGTCTTCCAACTGTTCGATCAGCCGAACATAGGATGCGGTCGCATCGGGCCCACCTGCTTCCGCAATCGAGAGGGCCAGCGCCTGCAGCCGGTTGTCTTCGAGCACGATATGGGCAACTTCGTCCGTCATCTTGGCGAGCAGCGAGTTGCGCTTCTTTTCGGTCAGCTTATCGTCGCGGGTCGCCGCGGCGAGTGCGATCTTGATGTTCACTTCGTTATCGGAGCAATCGACACCGGCCGAATTGTCGATGAAGTCGGTGTTGATCCGCCCGCCGCCAAGCGCGAACATGATGCGCCCAGCCTGCGTTATGCCCAGATTCGCGCCTTCGCCTATCACCTTGGCCTGCACATCGCGCGCATCGACGCGCAGCGCATCGTTTGCGGGATCGCCGACCGCGATATGACTTTCAGTCTCAGCCTTGATGTAAGTGCCGATGCCGCCGAACCAGATGAGGTCCAGTTCGGCTTTCAGGATCGCGCTGACCAGCGCATCCGGTTCGATTTCCTTCTCCTCGACACCCAACATCTCGCGCGCTTTTTTTGGCAGCTTGATCCGTTTGAGATCGCGCGAATAGACGCCGCCGCCGCGCGAGATCAGATCGGGATTGTAATCCTCCCAGCTCGATCGCGGCAGGTCGTAGAGGCGTTTGCGTTCTTTCCAGCTTGCGGCCGGATCGGGATCGGGATCGATGAAAATATGACGGTGATCGAAAGCCGCAATCAGCTTGATTGCCTTCGATAGCAGCATTCCGTTCCCGAAGACATCGCCGGACATGTCGCCGCAACCGGCAACGCGCACGCTGTCCTTCTGAACATTGATGCCCATTTCAAGGAAATGGCGCTGGACTGAAACCCATGCACCGCGAGCGGTGATGCCCATTGCCTTGTGATCGTAGCCATTCGATCCGCCGCTGGCGAAAGCATCGTCGAGCCAGAAATCCTTCGATTCCGCGATTGCGTTCGCAACGTCGGAAAAACGGGCTGTCCCTTTGTCGGCAGCGACCACAAAATAGGGGTCTTCACTGTCGTGGATTGCTACCTTATCGGGATGGACGACTTTGCCATCGACGATGTTGTCCGTCACGGACAGCAAAGTCCGGATGAAGACCTCGTAGCTGGCCTGACCTTCAGTGGCCCAGCCTTCGCGGTCGATCGCGGGAGAGGGCAATTCCTTCGGATAGAAACCGCCCTTCGCCCCGGTTGGCACGATCACGGCGTTCTTCACCCGCTGCGCTTTCATCAGGCCGAGGATTTCGGTGCGGAAATCATCGCGCCGGTCGGACCAGCGCAGCCCGCCACGCGCGATAGCCCCCGAGCGCAGATGGATACCTTCGACGCGGCGGGAATATACGAAAATCTCTCGCCACGGCACCGGCTTCGGCAGATTGGGAACGAGACTGGAATCGATCTTGAAGGCGAGCGCTTCGGCTGCGGCTGGCGCGAAGGCATTGGTTCGCAGGACCGCGTCGATGACCGCGCGATAAAGGCGCAGCAAGCGATCGTCATTGATCGCCGAAACCTTGGCAAGGCCCTTTGCGAACGCGCTTTCGGCTGCTTCGATAGCACCAGCCCGGTCGCCGCCGAAATCGGGATCGTGCCGAGCTGTGAACAGATCGATCAAGGCTCGGGTCACGCTGGGTGCACGGCCCAGCGCATCGACGACCGTGTAGATCGTGAAACTCACCCCGGTCTGCCGCAAATAGCGATAAATGGCGCGAAGCCAGCCGGTGTCTCGCGCAGCGAGCGCGGTACCTACGACAAGCCGGTTGAACGCATCGTCTTCGGCCCCGCCATTCAGCACTTCGGCGACCGCGGCCTCGATGGCGGTCGCCCGGTCCAGGATCGCGTCGGCCTCGTCACCCGGCAGGAGGCGTAACGTGAAATCGTGGACAGTGCCGAGAGCGCCGGCTTCCAGCCGCGTCGCCGTTTCGCCGATCACCCGGAAACCGAAATTCTCAAGCGCCGGGACGGCATCAGAAAGCGCCAGCTCGCCGCCGATATGGTAGACTTTCAAACGGAGACTGTCTGACGGATCGCTTGGCAGGCGGTAAAGGCGAGCATCGCGCGCTTCGCTCTCCCGACTTCCAAGGGCGCGCAGACGAACGATGTCGGCAGCGGCCTCGACTGGTCCGTAAAGGGTGCGGAACATCGGCGGAAACGCGTTCGCATATCGGCCGGCAATCGCTGCGGAGCGCGACGCATCGTCGATCTCCGCGAGATGGCTTTCCACCGCGTTGCTCCATCCGCGAAGCATGTCCTCGAGCTGCGATTCGATCGCTTCGGCGTCCGGCAGCGCTTCGGCGCTGCGAATATCGAGAAGGTATTGCAGCATCGCGAGCGCGCCGCCTTCCACTTCCAAGGTCCAGTCGAGCACCTCGGTTCCCGGTGCCATGACGAGCAGACTTTCGATCTGCTGGCGGACATCGGTCGAAAGCATGTCGCGCGGCAGCCAAACAAATGCGAACAGGTGCCGTCCCAAGGGTGATTGGATCATCACCAGTCTTGGGCGCGGCCTGTCGACCAGGCTCATCATCGCGGTCGCGAGGGTGCGGATGTCGTCGTCGCTAAAGGCGATCAGAACGTCATGCGGAAGGGCCGTAAAGGCATGGATCAGCGCTTTGCCCGCATGGCCGCCAGGATCGAAGCCGAGGTCCTTGTTCAGAGATTTGAGCGCGGCTCTCAGGACCGGCACTTCGCTTGGCGGAGAGGCGAGCGCCGCGCTGGTCCAGACGCCCGCGTGGATGGAAAGCGCTGTCACCTTACCCTTGCTGTCACGCACCGGAACCACGAACAGGTCGAGCGGCACGCGCCGGTGCACCGTAGACAGCCGGTTGGACTTTATCACCAGCAGTTCGCGCAGCTCCGCATCGGATTTGTGATTGTCGAACCATTCGAATGCTCGGTCGTAAGAGCTTTCAGCGAGCAGCTGGCGCGCGCTCTGGCGGCAGATGCCGAGAATATCGGTTTCGCTGCCGTCGCGGTGCAGAGTTATGTGACCGAGCTGGGTGAGCATGCCGGTGTTGAGCCAATCGAGTAGCGCAGCTGCCTCCGGATCGGACGAGCGGATCAGGTCGGCATCGGCCTTGTTCGCTTTTTGCACCTTCCGCCAGTCGCCCACTGCGGCGCGAACATCGCCGAGCGTGATGCGGAGCTGGTTGACCAATTCGCGGCGTTGACGCGCATCGACTCTCGGCGTCTCAATGTAGATCAGCGACTCACTCGCTGTTGCGTCCGCTTTAGTATCGGCAAATTTCACGAGGTCGCCGGTCTGATCGCGCTCCACTCCAATGACCGGGTGGACAAGGCGGTCGATGCTCAGTCCCTGCGCGGCAATCGTCGCGGCGATGGAGTCGACCAGAAATGGCATGTCGTCATTGACGATGGCAATACGAAGGCGGCGACGCTCCCCTGTTGCGGATTCAAGCTTCAAGGCTGAACGAGCGGGCTGACGCGACTCGGCTGCGGACAGAAGGAATTCGGTGGTCTCGCTGAGCTGTTCGCCCTCGAGCTCATCGTCGCTCGGCAGGATTGCCGCCTTGAGGTGCTTTTTGAGAGTCTTGTGCAACGCGGTCTCGCCAGAACGCGCCGCCGGGGACTTCCGCTTGGGCTTCGCCACCATATTCCTGCTCCGGGTAATATAATTATGCCGGTTTATTCTTATCCTGTTCGCGATACTCGCTTTGGACGGGGCGGCGCAAGCACGATGATCGCCGTCCGCTCTGCGCTCACAGAATTTTTTATGCAAGCAGCGCCCGGGATCGGGGCTCACTGTCTATAAGGGATATGCGGCGAGTGCTCCGGCCCTCTGTATGGGCAACTCCGCCGCTCTCGGTGCCCACGTCCCGGGTCCGTGCGCTGCATCAACGGCTCGCTGCCAAACCCCCATCGGCAGTCTCGGCCAGACCTTGCATGGTCAGTTGCAGCGACCGGATCCGGGCTTTGGGATCGAAAGTCGAACCGCAGAGGATGATCTCGTCGGCCCCGGTTCGTTTCACGAAAGCGTGCACAGCATCGCTGACCTCCCGCGGCGTCCCGACCGCAGCGGCTTGACTGAGATTGTCGAGCATTGCGCGGTGCGGCGCGGGCAATGTGGCGGCGTATCCTTTTATGGGCGGTGGCAGCTTGCCGGGCTTGCCCGAGCGCAATGCGACAAAGCTTTGCTGCTGGCTCGAGGCAAGCGTATCGGCGGCGTCTTTGCTGTCCGCGGCAAACACATTCATCGCAACGCTCACATAGGGCTCTGCGAGGGCATCGGACGGCTGGAAATCGCGGCGATAAAGGTCCAGCGCGGCATCCAGATGGTCCGGCGCAAAATGCGCTGCAAATGCGTAGGGCAGGCCGAGTTTGGCCGCGAGCTGCGCTCCGAACAGGCTTGACCCCAGCATCCACAATTCGACCTTCGCGCCAAGGCCGGGCGTCGCGGTGACTGGCAGTTCGATATCGCCGGTCAGCAGCGCCCGCAGTTCCACGACATCGTGCGGGAAGTACTCGGAGGCCTGGTGCAAATCCTTGCGCAGCGCGCGCTGCAGTTCCGGTCCTGCACCCGGTGCGCGGCCCAGCCCGAGGTCGATCCGGCCCGGAAACAATGCGTCCAACGTACCGAATTGCTCAGCTATCTGGAACGGCGTGTGATTGGGCAGCATGATACCGCCCGACCCAATCCGTATTGTGCTGGTTGCGTTACCGATATGAGCGAGCACCACCGAGGTCGCCCCGCCTGCGATTCCTTCCATCGCATGGTGTTCCGCGACCCAGAACCGTTTGCAGCCGAGCTGCTCCGCTGCTTGTGCCAGCTCGACGCTGGCTGCGAACGCTTCGCTCAGGGTGCCGCCTTCGCGAACGGGGACCAGATCGAGAACCGAGAAAGCGGTCATGGCTTGGGGGCCAGGCTCGGTCCGGATGGTGGCCCGAGCTGCTCGAGATAGCTCTGCGCGGTCTGCGCGGCAGGGCTATCCGGCTGGGTATCGACGACCGATTGCCAGCTTTGCCGCGCGGCATCCTCACGGCCCGACAGCACTGCGATCAACCCTGCCTCCAGCCCGATCGCACCCTCCAGAGGCGCGAGCCGCGCCGCTTCTTCGATCGCCTCCTGTGCGTCGTCCAATCGCTCGAGCCGGCGATACAGCGTCGCGGTCAGGAGCCATGGTTCGGCTTTTTCGGGCTCCAACAGGGTCGCGCGCGAAAGCGGGACGAAGGCATCGTGCGGGCGTCCGAGCGCGACGAGTACACGTGCCACATCCATCGCCGCCAGCGCCTCCAACGTGGCCGAGGCCGCTTCCTGAGCATTACGCTGTGCGGTCTGGAGCAAGAGCAGCGCGGCCTCTTGATCGCCTCCGCCGAGCGCGGCGTTGCCTGCCATCAGGCCGAACCGGGCCTTGGTCCGCGGTTCGTCCACCGGAGTTTCGTCGCGAGCCGAGATGAATGCGCCGCGCGCATCGTCCCACAGGCCGAGCTCGGTCGCTGCAAGGCCGAGGCAATGATTGGCGATGATCCGGTCGGGCCCGCTAGTCTCGGTCAGCCTGATCTGCGCCTTCGAATGCGCACGCGCCGGGTCTTCAGCAAGCTGGTCCAGACAATCTTCCAGCCACGCTGTCGTCGGATTTTGAGGTGCCGTGATCGACGACTCGCGCGGAGGGCGGTTCAAGAGTTCGTCGGGGAGGCCGAGATTGTCGTTTGCGGCCGGATTGGGACCGACCTGGATCAAGAAGGCGAGGATCATGGACACGTTGGACAGTTCCGTCAGTAAAAGCTGGCGACGAGGCTTTTGAGCAAAGCAATGTCGCTTTCGCGTGAGAGCCTGTGGTCGCCGTCCTTAACCAGCGTCACCTGTACCGCATCCGAACGCAGCTCCTCCGCGAGTTTCAGGCTCGTCTGCCAAGGTACATCCGCATCGCGCTGGCCATGCAGCAGCTTGACAGGGCATGAAACCGAGATGACTGCCTCGAGCCGCATGTGATGCGCGGCATCGGCGTAGAACCCCGGATGCGTCGGAGTTGGATCGGGTCCGTAAGGATTGTCTTCGTAGATTATCTCGCCCGCAGCCAGTTCTGCGCACTGGCTTTCGGAATACCCCCAGCGCGTGAAATCCGGCGCTGCGGCGATGCCGATCATTCCCGCGAGCCGGTCGCCCAGCTTCTCGGCAACGAGCAGCATCAGCCACCCGCCCATTGACGAGCCGACCAGCAAGATCGGCATGACGGTATGCTGCTCGATCAGAGCCAGCACCTCGTCGCGCCATTTCGACAAGGTTCCGTCGGCGAAGTCACCACCGCTTTCGCCGCAACCGGAATAGTCGAGCAGCAGACAGGCCCGACCCTGTGCGCGTGCTTCATCGAACAGGGCGGTCGCTTTTCCGCCTGCCATGTCGGACATGTATCCGGGCAGGAAGACAAGAGCCGGGCCATCACCCTTGATGTACCGATACGCGATCCGCGTTCCGCCGGGCATTTCGTGATGCTTGATATCGAACATGCAAACCCTCTTGCCCGCTGGACGCGCGCGGGCGCAAGTCTTGTCATTGCCAAGACGCGCTTGATGCCTAATGTCGCCTTATGATCAAAAACGATTCCGCGCACTTGCCCGCCCGCAGCCCCACAGACCTTTCTCGCAGAAACCTGTTTCGGCTCGCCGGTGCGTCCGCTGCGCTCGGAACGGTTCCGCTCGCGGCGCGCAGTTTCGGCAGCGGCTTCACGCATTCGGTTGCGAGCGGCGAGCCCCATGCGGACAACGTCCTGCTCTGGACGCGTTACGTTGCCGAAGCGGAAACGATGGTGGAATGGCAGGTCGCAGAGGACGTTGAATTCGCTCGGGTCGTATCCGAAGGGAGCGCGACTGCCTCTCCGAATCGCGATTGGTGTGCCAAGACCATTGCAAACGGATTGAGCCCCGATACCTGGTATTTCTATCGCTTTACCGCGCCCGACGGCACAATGTCCGACACCGGGCGCACCCGCACGCTGCCGCAGGGGCCAACCGGCTCGTTCAAGCTCGCTGTATTCTCGTGCTCGAATTTCGGCTTCGGGTATTTCAATGCCTATGGTCATGCTGCCGAAGCGAACGACTGCGACCTCGCCGTGCATCTGGGCGACTACATCTATGAATACGGCGCGGGCACTTACCCTTCGCAGGAACAGGCTCACGCTCTGCGCGCGCTCCATCCCGACACCGAGATCGTTGCGCTGACCGATTACCGGCTGCGCTACGCCACGTATCGGGCCGATCCCGATTTAAAGCGACTCCATCAGGTCATGCCGATGATAGCTGTCTGGGATGATCACGAAACCGCCAACGACAGCTGGAAAGACGGCGCGCAAAATCACCAGAGCGAAACCGAAGGTGAGTGGGAAGCGCGCAAGGCGGCCGGAAAGCGGGCCTACCGCGAATGGATGCCGGTCTCGGACGAGCCCTATGCTGCGTATGACATTGGCGATCTCGCGACCCTGCTCCGGCTCGACACGCGTCTTGAAGGGCGCGAGGAGCAGTTCAGCCTCGCCACGATACTGTCCGGTTCGAGCGACGCCGATGCCGCAGCAGCGGCGCTGGTGAATTTCCGCGACGGGGATTGGGCCGACCCGGACCGGCAATTGCTTGGCGCAGCGCAGGAGCAATGGCTCGCCGAGCAACTGGCCGCGTCGAAGGCGCGCGGCGCGACATGGCAAATTCTCGCCCAGCAGGTTTTGATGGGCAATCTCAAGACCCCACCAAGCATCGTCAGCGCGATCAGCAGCGAGATGCCCGAGTTTATCCGCACCCGATTACTGGCGGCTGCGCTGGCGAGCCAGATCGGCCTGCCTGCCAATATGGATGCGTGGGATGGCTATCCTGCAGCGCGGGCAAGAGCGCTTGCATCTTCGCTTGAAGCTGATGCCAATCTGCTGGTGCTTGCCGGGGACACCCACAATGGCTGGGCGTTCGAACTGGACCACGAGGGAGCCAAAGTCGGCATCGAATTCGGGGTGCCGGGGGTAAGCTCACCGGGCCTGGAAACCAATCTGAGCGCGATCCCGCCACAGGATTTCGCCACCGCCGCCGTCGCTGCCAACGATCAGCTCAAGTGGGCCGACACTGCGCAGCGCGGATATATGTCGGTCGAGCTGACGCCGGAGCGAGCGACGAACGAGTTTCGCTTCGTCGATACCATCAAGACGCGTTCTACGCGGCTTGCGGGCATCAAGCGGATATCGAGCGAGGCCGGGTCGCGCAGTCTGTCGATCTGACGCATCAATTCTTGGCTGTTTCCCCTGTCATCGCGGCGAAGTGTGCTGCGCGACAAGACGGATTGTCGGAACTTAGGACTTCTTCTTTCGTTGGGTAAGCAACAAAGGAGATTGAAATGCTTGGTAAAATTATTGGAGCCGCAGTTGGCGGCAAAGTTGCGCAGCAGACAAAGAGTATTGGCGGTCCAACCGGCGCCATGATCGGGGCGGCCGTTCCCTTCGTTCTCAGCCGGATGAGCATCCCTGCCATGATCGCTCTTGGCGTGGGCGGATACGCCGCAAAGAAGTTTTTCGGCAAATCGGACGATAAGATGCCAAAACCGGCGGCTAAAACCGCACCCGTCGCGAGCATCCCGCAGCCGACGGCTGCCTGACCCGCATCAAAGTTAATGGAAAAGGGCCTGCACCTCGGTGCGGGCTCTTTTTGCTTCTGGAACGTGGTCAATCGCGACTGAAGATTTCCTCGATCGGCAGGCCGAAGACTTCCGAGATGGTGAACGCCAGCGGAAGTGAGGGGTCATAGCGCCCCTTCTCGATCGCGTTGACGCTCTGGCGGCTGACCGAGAGGCGATCCGCGAGGTCCTGCTGGCTCCAGTCGCGCTCTGCGCGCAGCACTTTCAGGCGATTTTTCACCGCGCGATGCCCCGCCAGCGGAACCAGTAATAGCTCAGAACCAACGCAAGTACGGTGACCCCGACCATGTTTTCTGCTGACATGTCGGGAAGGTCGAAGGCCTTCATACCGATCACCCAGAACAGGTTAACCAGCATCGTGGTCCCCACCGCAACCAAAGCGGAATTCGCCAGTACCTGATACATGTACTCTTCGCTGCAGCGCCGATCGATCGCCGATCCTGCGGCGACTGCCATGGCGATGACAAGTGTTGCGGGCACGAGGATCGCGCCCTGTGTGAATTGGGTGATGGTAGTGACCGATTCCCGCGGGCCATCGATTTCCGCAATCATGGTTGCCGACGCAAACAGCGGCAAGATGAAGAACCAGTCGAGACGTCCGATATTCTTATTCATAGGTAACACTCCGGAAGCTGCATCACCGTCATCTGCGGTGTTCGCGATGCTTGAAAACGACGTTTCATCCGCCACGCACCTTCATCACGAGCTGCGCTACGCCCAGGCCGATTGCCCAGACGGGCAGAACCCACCATGCCCAGATGTGCGGAACGAGTTCGAACGTCTCTAGGAAGCCCCAGAAAATTCCGATGGCCAACACGAAACCAAGGCTGATCAAAGCGGCCTGCACTGTGCGAAACCTGAGATATTTGTCGTCTTCGTCGATCAGGTAGCGGCCCATGGCCCAGATCATCATGAATGTCGGCAGGGTTGGTAACAGGGCAAGAAAAAACACGACCGGGCCGGACGGCTGGTAAGTGTTCCAGACCGCCATCGCGATGCCGAGGCCAAGCACGTAGCCGAACGATGCGATCAATATCCTGCGATTGTATTTCACCATCGCTTGGCTGGCGCAGCCCCGCCTTTCTCCGGCCAAGACGGCAGGAACCATCAATCCCATGGATGCCAGACCGAGTATCAGCAAGGCTGGCCCCTCTATTGCTCCCGTCAATTTCAGTGTGGCGAGCGCCGCGATACTGACAACGAACATGGCCATCCAGAACACCGGTCCCCGCCCTAGAAATCCGGCGGATTTTTGCGCTTCGGCATTCATTGGAGACAGTTCCTGCCAGTATACAGCGATGCACAGGCGGCACTCGATAAACCGGCCGTGATACCGAACGACGCATTGTCATTCAGCCCAAGCGATACCGAAACCAGCGCGGCTATGATGATGATCGCTGCCCAGAGCAGCGCCTTCACTCGAACAGTCATAAGACAAGCTCCCTTTCATTTATGGAAAGCATACTTGTCATTGATTCGCGCTATTGTCAAGCTCCCTTTCCATAATGGAGCGCGTACTTTCCGTGGCCTGACCCACTTGCTCTAGGTGGGTGACAACCGTGCTGCGCATCGCTATCTCGCAAGACATGGCCAACCGTGTGACAACCACCACCACTACCACCACCCCGGTTTTCCGGGGCCGGTTGCTGTTGGTCTGATCCAGCCACACGCCGCGCCCCGATTTTTCGATTTCGGGCGGCGCCGGTGCCAGCTTCCCGAAAAAACGGTTTTCCCTAGGCACCGCTTTTCTAGCGCGCTCATGGCTGTGTCATGGGCGCGGACAAATAAGACGGACGAAACGAATGACCGAACTGCTCAAGATCAGCTTGCCGGATGGATCTGTGCGCGAAATGGAGCGAGGGAGTACGCCCGCTGACGTTGCTGCGGCGATCGGGCCGGGACTTGCGAAAGCTGCGCTGGCCGCCCGCGTCAACGGCGAGGTGCGCGACCTTGGCCGCCCGTTCGAAGGCGATAGCGAACTTGCGCTGATCACCTCGAAAGACGAGGCCGAGGCGCTCGAGCTGGCGCGGCATGATTATGCGCACGTCCTCGCCGAAGCGGTGCAGGCGCTCTATCCCGGCACGCAAATCACGTTCGGTCCGGCGACAGATGACGGCTTTTACTACGATGTGAAAGCGCCCGCGGATCGCGCTCCGTTCAGCATGGAAGACCTCCCCGATATCGAGGAGAAAATGCGCGAGATTATCAAAGCTGACAAACCGCTTGTGCGCGAGGCGTGGACGCGCGAGCAGCTGATCGAGAAATGGGAGTCAGAAGGCGAGAGTTTCAAGGCGGAATGGGCGAAAGAATTGCCCGAGAACGAAGAGCTGACGGTGTACTGGTCGGGCGAAGACTGGCTCGACATGTGCCGCGGCCCGCACCTTCCCTCCACCGGGAAGCTCGACCCGCAGGCGTTCAAGCTGATGCGCGTCGCCGGAGCCTATTGGCGCGGTGATCAGAAGAATGCCCAGCTGACCCGCATTTACGGAACGGGCTGGCTCAACAAGAAGCAATTGAACCAGCATCTCATGCGGCTGGGGGAGGCGGCCAAGCGCGACCACCGAAAGCTCGGGCGGGAGATGGATCTCTTCCACTTGCAGGAAGAGGCGCACGGATCGGTATTCTGGCACCCGAAGGGCTATCGGATCTGGCGCGAGCTTGAAGCCTACATGCGCCGCAAGATGGACGCGGCGGACTACCGCGAGATCAAGACGCCGCAATTGATGGACGTGCGCCAGTGGGAGCAATCGGGCCATTGGGGCAAATATGCGGAGAACATGTTTGCCGTGCCCGACATGGTTCCGGAAGTCGACGATGACAGTGATGGTGCGGCAAAGCCGACCGTTGAAAGCGATGCCGACTGGATGGCGATAAAGCCGATGAACTGTCCGGCGCATGTGCTCGTATTCAAGCAGGGCATTACATCCTATCGCGACCTGCCGATCCGGCTTGGGGAAATGGGCTGCTGCCACCGCAACGAACCGCACGGCGCGCTCCACGGTCTGATGCGGGTGCGTCAGTTCACGCAGGACGATGCGCACATTTTCTGCACTGAGGATCAGGTGGTCGAAGAGGTCCGCAGGTTCTGCAAGCTTGCCGACCAAGTGTACCGTGATTTTGGCTTCAGCTACCACGTGAAGCTCGCCACCCGTCCGGAAAAACGGTTCGGGTCGGATGCCGACTGGGACAAGGCCGAGCAGGAATTGCGCGATGCCGTGGCAGAGGCCGGCATGGATAACGAAGAATATGGCTGGGAAGAATTGCCCGGCGAAGGCGCGTTCTATGCACCCAAGCTCGAATGGCACCTGACCGATGCAATCGGCCGGACCTGGCAGGTCGGCACGATCCAGTCGGATCGCGTGTTGCCGGATCGGCTCGACGCGACCTATGTTGGCGAGGATGGCGGCAAGCACCGCCCGGTGATGTTGCACCGCGCAATCTTCGGTTCGTATGAGCGCTTCATCGGAATTCTGATCGAACACTATGCCGGCCGCTTGCCGGCGTGGCTATCGCCGGTTCAGGCTGTTGTTGCACCGATCGTGTCCGACATCGATGACTATGCGGGAGAAGTCGAGGCGAAGCTGACCGGCGCCGGTCTTCGCGTGAAAAGCGATCTTCGCAACGAAAAGATCAACTACAAGGTCCGCGAACACTCCCTCGCCAAGGTTCCGCACATTCTCGTTGTGGGCAAACGCGAGGCGGAAGAGGGCAAGGTAACTATGCGGACGCTGGGCGAAAAAGAACAACGGGTCCTGACGCTCGACGAGGCCGTTTCGATGTTGAGCGAAGCGGCGACCCCGCCTGACCTGCGGGACTGACGCTTGGACTTCCTCGCGGGGTTCAGCGCGGCGCAGATCGCAGTTGCCGTCGCAGCAACTTTGGGTGCCGCATTCATCCGCGGACTGACGGGATTTGGCTTTGGCATCCTGCTGGTTCCGATCCTCGCGCTCGCGCTTTCCCCGGTCGAGGCAGTGCTCGCCATCAACATCATGGCGGGCCTGCTGGCGCTGACCGAGATCCGCCTGATCTTGCGCGAGGCCGAAAGGAGCGCCGTGATGATTAGCGCGCTTGTCGTTGTCGGCACTGCGCCGGGATTGATGCTGCTCGCCGCCACGCCGCAGGACGTCGCACGCTTCTTGATTGCACTCGTGGCGCTATCGGCGTTTGTCGCTATTCTGCTTCCGAGAAGAGGCGCCGCGCAGCCCAAAGCGGGGACCACCGCTGCTGTCGGTTTGTCCGCAGGGCTTCTGACCGGCTTCGCCGCCATGCCCGGCCCACCGGTCGTACCCTACTATGTCGGACGCGATATTCCTCGCATCACGGCCAAGGCTTCGATGATCGGGATCTTCGGCATTGCGGCAATTGCGGGCATTGGATCGGGCACGGCAATCGGCGTCTTGGAAGGCAAGACCGTAGCGTTGGGGCTGGCGCTGTTCCCGCTGGTCTTGTTCGGCAATTGGATCGGGAGTCTTGCTTTCGGCAAAGTCAGCGACCGGCTTTGGCGGAGTTTCGTCGGCACAGTTCTTGGCGCGGCGGCCATCGCTGCGCTCGTCAAGCTGATCTAGCGGTCAAAGCCATTGCGCTGCGAGAACGGTGCCGCCAGCTCTTTCACGGAGTACAAGAGCATACCGATCCGCTCTCGGCATCGCGAGTTCGGCGGGTCGGATCACGCGGCTTGCTTTGCCGCCAGCCCAATTCGCGATGACGCGCTCGCCGACCAGAACATTGGTGTAGGTGATGCCCCTACCACGGTTTTCGCCGCGCTCGATCGTCACTGTCGGGCTGGTTTCGACGCCCACAAGGACCAATTCCCCGTTGGCATTTGCGCGACCCGCAATCCCGATGGCATACCCGGTCTCATAATTTCCGCGTACGCGTATCGCGGTGGATTGTTGCTGCACCGCGGTTCTGACGAATGCACGAATCTCGCGTTCGTCCGATCCGACTGTTCCAAACGCACCGGCCACCACCGATTGCGGGGTGTATACGCCGTTATAACCTGAGAGCCCGCGTCTCGCATAAGCGCGCTGAAGCGCCGAATTCTCGGGACTGGCGAGAGTGTCTTTCCAGCCAAGACGGTCCCAGTAATCGACAGGCTTGGAGATAACGACCAGCCCCGATTCGCGTTCGAGCCGCTTTGCCAGCCTGTCCGCCGGAGGGCACGACGAACAGCCCTGGCTGGTGAACAGTTCGATGAGCACGGGCTCGCCGCCCGCGGGCGAACGGTCGATCTGTGCGTTTTCGGCAACGACAAAGGTCGAAGAGGCGACCGCCACCGCCGCAAGCCCGGTCAACAACGCAAACAAAATTCTGATCATGGTCACCCCCGCATCGACTGTTTTTCACAATCAGGTTCGGGAGCGAGCAAGGTTCGGTTACGGCGTCAGCCGCAACGCGCTTATATCGGAAGGGGTTTCCCTGCCAGGATCAGCGCAAGACCGCATCCGAGCACAATGGCACTGCTAAGGATGTCCAGCTTGCGCGTGCGCGCCGCATCCATGGCGGTTTTAGAAAGGGCAGCGATCTTTGGCATCGATCGCAATTCTCGCGGTCAAATCCTAATGCGAAGTTAATTCACGCAGGAAGCCAAGGCATTTGCTGGCTTGCGCAATGAAACCCACCGCCGCCTGCGAGCACGGCATCTGCAGGCAGGCCAATCGTGTCCCGGTCCGCAAACAGCGCACCAATGGCTGCTACACCGTCTGCATCATGTTTCGAGCCGAAGGTAGGGACGACAACCAGGTTCGATGTGATCGCGAAATTCACATAGCTTGCCGGTTCGATCTGGCCATCGCGTTCGACCAGTCCTGGCGACGGTATGCGTACGACGTCAATCCCGAACTGCTTTGCTCGATGCGCTGTATCGGCGTAGATTCCGCCATTCGGATCGTCGGCGTCTGATGGCGATGGCACGACCAGGCGGTTCGGCGCGACGAACCGCGCCAGGTTGTCGACATGGCCATCGGTGTGATCGTTGATGAGCCCGTCGCCCAGCCATAACACTCTGTCGAACCCGAGCGTTTGGGCAAGCTCGGCCTCGATGCTCCGGCGGTCCATGTGCGGGTTGCGGTTCGGGTTGAGCAGGCATTGCTCGGTCGTCGCGGCAAGACCCGTTCCGTCGCCGTCGATCGCGCCTCCTTCAAGGATCATGGGTGAGGTTTGCACCGGCACACCGGCGTCGTGCGCGAGTTCAGCGCCGACCGTCTTGTCGCCGGGCATTTCGTACTTTTCGCCCCAACCATTGAAGCCGAACCGGCGGGCTGCTCGCTTGCCGTTCTCACTGACGATCAGCGGCCCCGTGTCGCGTAGCCAGATATCGCCGTAGACGCGACTTTCGAGGGTGACCTGGTCACTCACAAGCTTCGCTGCGATTGCTGCATTGGCTTCGTCACGGACCAGCAGGCGTACCTCCTGACCGCTTTCTGCAACCGCGTTCGCAAAGGCTGCGATTTGCCTCTGAGCGGCTTCCAGATATCCTGGCCATTCATCGGTCAGATGCGG
Organism: Erythrobacter ani; assembly: GCF_019204025.1. Taxonomy (GTDB): domain Bacteria; phylum Pseudomonadota; class Alphaproteobacteria; order Sphingomonadales; family Sphingomonadaceae; genus Erythrobacter; species Erythrobacter ani. The sequence goes on along the minus strand of NZ_JAGSPB010000001.1, from coordinate 926,275 downwards.
AAAGCCGATCCACAGCCAATCCTGCGGCGCCCATTCGGGGGGCATCAGGGTATTGGCCATAGACCGGCTTCCGTCTGTTATTGACGCGTTATCAGCAACCGGTTTCGGCGCTGGCGCAGCTTTCATCGCGGATAGCCCGGAACTCGTCGCCGTCGTTCCAGTTCGGCCAGCTCGTGCTCTGCGCGATGCTGCGACCGATCCGGTAATAAAGCTGCAAGTCACCCATCACGCCCGACCAGTCCCATTCTTCGTTGAACTCGTCTTTCGGACCATGATAGCGGTTTTCGGTGTAATCCTTGGCTACTGCAGCGCCAGCATCGCGGCCGCCATCGACCAGATCCTCGCCACCGTCGATGTAGAGCATCGGAACGCCCTGTTTGGCGAAGGCAAAGTGGTCGGAGCGATAATAATACCCGGCCTCGGGATTGGGGTTTGGCGTCAGCGCGCGGCCATCGGAGTCCAGAGCCGCGATCAGAAACGCATCAAGCTGCGATTTGCCCGGTCCCACTACGGTTACATCATTGGCTGGACCGGCCACCTGAAATGCGTCCATGTTGATGCCGCCGACCGTCTGATCGAGCGGGAAGATTGGGTTGGATGCGTAGTAATACGCGCCCAACAGGCCCGATTCCTCGGCCGTTACCGCCAGGAACACCAGGCTGCGCTTGGGCGCGCCAGCCTTTGCGTGCGCTTCGGCCAAGGCAACCAGTGCAGCGGTGCCGGTGGCATTGTCGACCGCGCCGTTGCAGATGTCATCGCCATCAGGCGCTGGTTTGCAGCGGCCAAGGTGATCCCAGTGCGCGGTGTGGATGACATACTCATCAGGCGCTTCGCTGCCTGGCAGGATGCCGATCACGTTCTGCGAGGCAAATGTGCGAATGTCGCTTTCAAAGCTGGTCGATGCGGAAAGGCCCAGTTCAACGGCCTGGAACTCGCCTGTCTTCGCTGCGACCGAAAGCTCGTCAAGATCCTGTCCGGCGGCGGCGAGGATTTCTCGCGCGACCTCTTTCTGGACCCAGCCATTCATGGTGGTACGCGGCGGCGGGTTTTCGCCATATTGAGGGTAAGCTTGCGGGCCAGACCAGCTGCTTTCCACCACGTTCCAGCCATAGCTCGCCGGCTCGGTATCGTGGACGATGATTGCACCCGCTGCACCCTGACGCGCAGCTTCTTCATACTTGTAGGTCCAGCGGCCATAGAACGTCATCGCGCGGCCATTGAACGGCCCTTCAAGATCGACGCTCTGCCAGTCAGGATCGTTGACGAGGATCACTACGGTCTTGCCGGTGACGTCGACGCCTTCATAATCGTTCCAGCCTCTCTCAGGCGCGTTGATGCCGTATCCGACAAACACCATTTCGCTGTTAGCAAGCTGCGTGCTGGCATCCTCGCGATAGGTGACCCCCACCCATTCAGCCCCAAAATCGTAGACCAGATCGGTTTCGCCATTGGTGATCGTGAGCGGGGCGAAGTTCTTGCCGGTAATCTCCACCAGCGGCACTTCCTGTACCCAGCTGTCGCCATTGCCCGGCTGCAATCCAGCGGCTTCGAACCGTTCCGTCAGCAGCGCGACCGTTTTGGTCTCGCCTTCGGTGCCCGGCATGCGCCCTTCGAATTCGTCGCTCGACAAAGTGCGAGTGATGTCCTTCATCGTGTCTTCGGAAATCTCGACCGGCTCCACTTCGGGAATGTCCATCCCGTCCATGCCGTCAGTGCTACCAGCCATCATGCTGTCGCAGCCCGCCAATGCGAGCGCGCCTGCAACAAGGCCGCCTAGACCAATTGCGCGTTTCATCATCTGAGTTCGTCCTCTCGTCCATTGCCCATGGCAAATTGATGCGCGCTTCTCTTGCAGAGCGCGGGGGTCACTGCAAGAGAAGCGGGTATGAGCGGTATGGGCGGGGCAGACTGGAAAGACGCGATCACGCGCGCCGAGGCGCATGCGCCTTTCCTTGGGCGCGCGCTGGAGAAAGAGCCGGACCTTCGCGCTGTGCTTGCCGCAGGCGAATTCGACGCGGCGCTGGAATACGCACGCAACAGAGGCGTTCATGAGGATGTCGGCATCGGTTTGCGGCGAGAACGACTGGCGTTGGCCGCGAGTGTCGCAATCGCAGACCTCGCGGGCGCGCTGCCGCTTTCTCGCACTGTCGGTGAGCTGTCCGATTTTGCGGACCGCGCGCTCGACCGCGCCATTCGGGCCGCAATAACGGATCGCACGGGCGATCCCGATGTGTCGGGCTTCATCGCCTTGGCACTGGGAAAACAGGGTGCGCACGAGCTGAACTACTCGTCCGATATCGATCCGATCCTGCTGTACGAGCCGGAGTCATTGCGCCGCAGAGACAGCGATGATCCCGGCGATGCCGCGCAGCGTTATGCGCGACGGATCGTCAAACTGCTCAGCGAAAACACCGCCGAAGGATATGTCCTGAGGGTCGACCTGAGGCTGCGACCTGCGAGTGAAATCAGCCCGATGGCGGTCCCTTATGGATCGGCATTATCCCATTACCAGGGGCAGGCGCTCGCATGGGAACGCGCCGCTTTCATCCGTGCTCGCGCTGCGGCGGGTGATGTCGCGGCGGGCACACGGTTTCTCGGCGAGATCAAGCCGTTCATCTGGCGCAGTGCGCTCGACTTCGGAGCGATTGAGGAGATACGCGAGCTGACCCGGCGTATCCGCGAGAGCTACACCGGGCCGGTGCGTCCGGGTCCCGGTTTCGATGTGAAGCGCGGGCGCGGCGGTATCCGCGAGATCGAATTCTATGCTCAGACACATCAGTTGATCCATGGTGGACGCGATGTGAGCCTGCGCGTGCGCGGCACTCGCGCTGCGCTTGACGCGCTCGCGGCTGCCAGCCGGATCGATCCCGAAGACGCAGCGACGCTGGGCGAGGGGTATGATCGGCTGCGGGAGATCGAGCACCGTTTGCAAATGGTGAACGATCGCCAGACGCATATGCTGCCCGATGGCGATGCACTGGATCATGTGGCGCGGCTGGACGGCCTCCCATCGGGCGCAGCCTTGGTCCGTGAGCTCGACGCTCTGACCGAGCGAACAGGCGCCATTTACGAAAGGCTGATCGGCGATTCCCCGCGTGAAGGAGTGCGGGTAACAGTTCCGAGCGAATTGGTAGGCCGGCTTGCATCGAGCTCGCTCCCGGACCCTAAAAAGCTTGCCGAGCGGATCGAAAGGTGGCGCGACGGCAGGTTTCAGTCGCTGCGGTCGGCACAGGCGCTTGCGGCTTTTGACAGCATGCTACCGCGCTTGCTCAATGCTGTCGCGGCCAGCGATGATCCCGAGCGGGCGATCGTGCGATGGGAGGGTGTGCTCGAAGGGGCCTCGTCTGCGATCACGCTGTTCCGCTTGCTCGATGCGCGGCCCGACCTACTGGACCGGCTGGTCGCGACGCTGACCTTGACGCCGACCCTGTCCGATGAACTGGCGCGGCGTCCAGAACTGCTCGACGTTCTGCTGGATCAGGAGGCGCTCGATCTGCCCGGTTCGATCGAAGACATCATGTGGCGCATTGAGGGCGCTGCGCAGCGTGACGATTACGAGGCGCTGCTCGATGCAATCCGCGTGATCACGGGTGAAATCCGGTTCGCACTCGGTGTCCAGCTGATCGAGGGTATGGCCGATCCGCTCGACATCGGGGCCGCTCTGTCGCGCACGGCCGAGGCGGCCTTGAAGCTCGCTATGCGTGAAACGGAGATCGAATTTGCCCGAACGCATGGCCGGATCGAAGGCGGCGAGTTGCTCGTCCTTGGCCTCGGCCGGCTGGGCGGAGGCGCGCTTACGCATGCCTCCGATCTCGACATCATCTACCTGTTCACTGGCGATTTTTCCGCGCGATCGGATGGGAAAAGGTCACTCGGCGCGACGCACTATTTCAACCGGCTGGCGAGCCGCGTAAGCGCGGCGTTGTCCGTGCCAACGGCGCAGGGCGCGCTTTATGAAGTCGACACCCGGCTGAGACCGCAGGGCGCGCAGGGCCCGCTGGCGGTCAGCTGCGAAGCGTTTGCCAAATATCAGCAGCAGACAGCCTGGACTTGGGAGCATATGGCCCTCGCCCGGTCGCGCGTGCTCGCAGGGTCTGATCATGCGCGGGGAAATCTCGAAGCGATCGTGAAGGCGGTAATCCGAAAGGAGCGTGATGAAGAGGCGCTTCGAGAGGCGGTGGCGAACATGCGTGCCGAGATGGCGGAGCACAAGACTCCCGGCGGCCCGCTCGATGTGAAGCTGCTGCGCGGCGGGCTGGTCGATGCGGAGTTCGTCATCCACTTTCTCCAGCTGCGCGGAGGAGAAACCTTAGCTCGCGCACATCCGGATGCGTTCGATCCGGATCTGGGTATCGCAATTCCCAGCCTGGTCGAGGCGGATTTGCTGACACCGGCATTTGCAGCGGCGTATGATCTCATGACGCGAATGCTTGTGGCGGGCCGCCTTCTCGCACCTGGCGGCGCGGTTCCTCCGGCAAGTGCGGCGCGCGCTCTGGCCAAGGCCTGCGGAGCGGAAACCTACGGCGCGCTGCGTCAGCAATTCGAGGACGCGCGGCAATCAATCGCGGAAAGCTGGAACCGCTATTTGGGGCATGGCAAAAGCGCCTGAGCACTTTTCGAATCGAATATCCCGAATTCAATATGGAGCGCAGCAATGACTGATTTTCCCGCCGCCGGTGACGCGATGCCGGATATCGCAATGGACACGCCCGATGGCGGCACCGTCAAGCCATCCGATTTCAAGGGCAAGAAACTGGTCGTGTTCTTCTATCCCAAGGACAATACCCCCGGTTGCACGACCGAAGCCAAGGACTTCACCGCGCTCAAAGGCGACTTCGATGCAGCGGGCGTCGAATTGCTCGGTGTGAGCAAGGACAGCGCGAAAAAACACCAGAACTTCATCGCCAAACATGATTTGAAGACGCCGCTCGCCACCGACGCGGAAAAGGGTGGGTTGTCCGACGCGCTCGGTATCTGGACAGAAAAGCAGATGTACGGGAAAACCTATATGGGCATGGTTCGGACCACTTATCTCGTAGATACCAAGGGAAAAATTGCTCAGGTCTGGAACAAGGTAAAGGTCAAAGGGCACGCTGAAGAAGTGCTCGAAGCGGCCAAGGCTCTCTAGTCCCGATCGTTGATGGAAAGCGTAGCCACTGCCATTCGCGCGGCACTGCTGACCGCCGATCCGCGCGCGAAATGCTTCGCTGCGCGCGGCACCGCGCGGCGATGGCGCAAGGGCGAGCTGGTCTGGCGCTTCGACGTCGACATGCCGGATCAACCGGCGCGGCCCGAACGCCCGGAACTGCTTGCGCCCAACCATATGCCGAAGCGCGGGAAGTTTGGTTCGGAGCGGGCGCGGATCGCCTTGTGGCACAGTCTTGCACACATAGAGTTCGTCGCGATCGATCTCGCACTCGATATGGCCGGACGGTTCGGTGAGGCTATGGGGACGGAGTTTGTCTCGGATTTTCTGTATGTTGCGGCGGACGAGGCAATGCATTTCGCACTTCTGGCGCGCAAGCTGCGCAGCCTAGGGAGCGATTACGGGGCGCTGCCGGCGCATGGCGGTTTGTGGGAGGCGGCGCATTCGACCCGGCACGACGTCGCCGCGCGCCTGGCCGTGGTTCCGATGGTGCTTGAGGCCCGCGGTCTCGATGTTACCCCCGTAACGCTTGAGAGGGTAACGGCGGCCGGCGATCATTCCGGCGCAAGAATTCTTTCACGAATTCTTGACGACGAGATTCGCCATGTCGGATTCGGGACCAAGCATTTTCTTGAATGCGCCAAAAAGGCCGGGAAACCAGCAGATTCGATGTGGAAAGATCTGGTCCGGGAACATTTTCGAGGCGCGCTAAAGCCGCCTTTTAACGACTCAGCGCGTCTTGCAGCCGGTCTGTCGCGCGAATTTTACGAAGAAGTTGCTCTTTAACTTTTGAGCCCGATAACTGCTTCCCAGACGAAGGGCGCATTGGGGCGCAGTCACAGTGTTGTAACTTGTGAGCCACGGGACGGTTCCACGGATCTTGCAAAAATTTTGCGACAACGCATTCAAATAGCGGCATTAAGCCGCACAAGGACGGGTCAGTATGTTCACGCTTTCCAAGCGTTATCTTTCAAAAGCTGTTGTTGTTTCGAGCGCCGCTGCGATTCTCGCCGCCGCCGCTCCGGCCGCGGCCAACTCCTCTGCCAATGCCGCAGCGGACGTAACTCAGTCGATCGACGAAGCGCAGACGGAAAGCCTGACGACCGGTGATCAGCGTTTTCGCCAGCTGTTCGCGAGCTGGACCGCGCTCGACACTGCGGGCCCTGGCGGCCCGGCCGAACAGCCAGTCGTGGCCATCCCTTCGCGCATGCCGCTGGCTGGTGCGAAAATGACCAGCGCCTATGGTATGCGCAACCATCCGGTTCTGCGGAAGCGTGCGCGGCACAAGGGCATCGATCTGGCAGCGCCAACCGGCACGCCGATTTACGCGACCGCCGATGGCATCATCGAGCGCGCCGATTGGTTTTCGAGCTACGGGCTGTATATCGCGATCGATCACGGCGCGGACCTTGAAACCCGCTATGCGCACATGTCCAAGCTCGCGGTCGCTGCGGGTGACACGGTGCGCAAAGGCGATGTGATCGGCTATGTCGGCTCGACCGGACGCTCAACCGGGCCGCACCTTCATTATGAAGTCCGTGTTGACGGGGTTGCAGTGAATCCGATTCCCTATATGGTAGAGACCGAAACGCAGGTGGCGCTCTCCAATTCGAGCGAGCTGACCGGCGCGGGCGGCAAGTAACGCTCGATATTGATAACCCGCCTGGAAGCGGGTCGGACATTGGAGAGGGTGTCCGAGTATGGGCGGCGGGTTTTCCCGCCGCCTTTTTTATTGCGCTGCCGATTGATGGCAGAAAAGCGCATGGCGGCGATTTCGCTTGAGTGCCGCCGCCCTCCCGCTAGATTTCTTGATGAGAGAAAATTGCGCCGGCCCAATCGGCCCGCGCTTGGGAGATAGATATGAGCTTGCATCCGATTGCGCACGCAGAGGCCCGCCCGGACCACCCGGCGGTGATCATGGCGGGTAGCGGCGACCAGATAACGTTTGGCGAGATGGATGCCAGTTCGAACCGGTTCGCCAATTTGCTCCGCGCGCGCGGTCTCCGAAACGGCGATGCGTTCGCGGTGCTGCTCGAGAATCGGATCGAGTATTTTACGCTAATCTGGGGCTCGCAGCGTGCTGGCACCATGCTTGTGCCGATCTCCACACGCCTGACCGCGCCCGAAATCGCATACATCCTGCGCGACAGCGAGGCCAAGTTCCTCATCACATCGACTGCTTTCGACGAGGTATTGCCCGGTGTTCGCGCGGAATGTCCCGACCTTCCCATGCTGGTCATGGATGCAGACGACGACTGCGACTTCACTGCGGCCCTCAACGCAAACGGCACCGATCCGATTGCGGATCAGAGCGCGGGTATGGTGATGCTCTATTCTTCCGGTACCACCGGCAGACCGAAAGGCATTCGCCCGGCCCCACCCGAAGATCCTGACCCTCAGGCAGCCAACCCGCTCATGGGGCTCGCCATCATGGGTGCAGGCATGCCTGCCGATGGCTCGATGGTCTACCTTTCACCGGCGCCGCTCTACCATGCCGCGCCAATCGGCTGGGCATCGACCGCGCACCGCCTGGGCGCGACCGTGGTCGTGATGGAAAAATTCGAACCGGAAGCCGCGCTGAAGGCGATTCAGGATTACAAGGTCACCGATAGCCAGTGGGTGCCGACCCATTTCGTACGTTTCCTGAAGCTCGATCCGGAAATTCGCGAAAGATACGATCTAAGCAGCCATCAACGCGCACTTCACGCCGCTGCTCCCTGCCCTGTTCCGATCAAGCGCGGGATGATCGAATGGTGGGGGCCGATCGTGAACGAATATTATGCCGGGAGCGAGAGTATCGGCATGACGATGGTTAAGTCCGAGGACTGGCTCACCCATCCCGGCAGCGTCGGCAAGGCGATTTATGGCACCCTGCACGTATGCGGCCCGGAAGGAGAGGAACTGCCCGCCGGCCAGGACGGGCTGATCTATTTCGAGAACGCACTGCTTCCGACATATCACAACGACCCGGAAAAAACGCGTGAGGCCATGCATCCGAACGGCTGGATGACGCTCGGGGATATTGGTCATCTGGATGAGGATGGCTTCCTGTTCCTGACCGACCGCAAGAGCCACATGATTATCTCGGGCGGGGTCAATATCTACCCGCAGGAGATAGAGAACCTGCTGGTCACGCATGACAAGGTGATGGACGCAGCAGTGATTGGCGCGCCAGATCCCGATCTCGGCGAAAAAGTCGTGGCAGTGGTGCAGCCTGTCGACATGGACGCGGCGGGCGATGCTTTCGAAAGCGAGCTGCGAGACTTCCTTGCGCCGCAACTCGCCAGGATCAAGATGCCCAAGCTCTTCGACTTCCGCCCCGATCTCCCGCGAGAGGCGAATGGCAAGCTGTATAAGCGTGAGCTGCGCGACGAATACGAGGCCAAGGCCAGCGAAGGCGCGAGCGCCTGATGGGGGTCGATCCCGCCATCCTGCCCACCCCCATCGCAAAGCGCGTGATTGACCCGCATGCCTATGCGGAATGGGACACGCTCCTCGATACTTTCGACAAAATCCGCGAGGACAGCCCTGTCGCCAAGATCGTGCCCGAAGAGGAAGGGTTGTTCGAACCGTTCTGGCTGATCACGCGGTATGATGATGTGATGCGCATATCCAAGGACAATGCGGCCTTCCTGAACAACCCCAAACCAGTCGTATTCAGCTTCAACAAAGCGATCGAATTCAGCCGCGCGGCCACCGGGTCGAACATGCTCGTGGATTCGCTTGTCGTGTTCGATGCACCGATACATCCAAAGTATCGCAAACTTACGCAAGACTGGTTCATGCCGCGCAACCTGGCCCGCATCGAAGGCGAGGTTCGCGAGCTTGCTCATCGCACCGCCGACCGCATGATCGAGCGAGGGCCTGAGCTCGATTTCGTGAAGGAGGTTGCAGGCCCCTATCCTTTGCGCGTGGTCATGCAGATATTGGGAGTTCCGCCCGAAGATGAGCCGCGCATGCAGATGCTAACCCAGCAACTGTTCGGCGGACAGGATGCCGATCTCTCGGGCACGGGGATGGACGATATGACGCCCGAACAGGTCGTCCAGCTGGTGGCAGGCGCGGTCACGACTTTCGAGGATTACTTCGCCGCGCTGGCAGAGCAGCGCCGCGCGAACCCGACGGACGACGTGGCGAGCGTCATCGCGAATGCGACAGTCGACGGCAAGCCGCTGCCTCCGCGCGACATGGCCGGATACTACATCATCGTGGCGACCGCCGGTCATGACACGACTAGCGCTTCGACTGCGGGGGCGATGCAGGCCCTCGCGAGCGATCCGGAACAGTTTGCTCGTGTGAAAGCGGATCGGTCCCTGCTTCCCGGAATAGTCGAGGAGGCCATTCGCTGGACATCGCCGGTGCAGCATTTCATGCGCACGGCGGCTGACGATGTCGAAATCGGCGGGCAACAGATCAAAGCGGGCGACTGGATGATGATCAATTACGTCGCGGCCAACCATGATCCGGCACAATTCGAAAATCCGCGGCGGTTCGATGCGGCCCGTTCGCCCAATCGTCATCTCGCATTCGGAGCGGGGGCGCATCAATGCCTCGGCCTACATCTCGCGCGTATGGAAATGCGGCTTCTCTTCGAAGCGCTGCTTGATCGGATAGAGACAGTTGAACCGGCTGGCGAGGCGAAGCGGGCCACCAGCACTTTCGTTGGCGGATTGAAGTCTCTGCCGCTGCGGATCACATCTGCATAGGCTTTTCATGTGGGGACGATCGAGAACAATTCAAGCGTGATCGTGCAATTATCGATTGTCTTGCGTATTTATCGAACTCTGCAAGCGATTTTCCTGTTATTTTCAAGAAATATGTGCTAGTTCTACAGTCATGGATAAAAGAATGAAATCGAACGCAGCGGTCTCTGCGGCGCCAGTCGTTGCGACAAAAATCCGATGACATTGCTTGAACCGCACAACTTGCCTTTTGCTGCTGCGATCATCCTTTTGATCTTCGTCGCGCTCGCGCAGGTCATTGGTATGGGCGACCTATTCGACGGTGTCGATGTTGATGCCGATATGAACGTTGATGCTGCAGAAGGACTGAACCCTGCTGATGCCAATGGCGTCATCTCAACCGCATTGAGTCTGTTCGGAATTGGCCGCGTGCCGTTCCTTATCTGGTTCGCCATGCTGTTGTTCCTTTTTGCCGGCACTGGTGTTGCGATCCAGCAAATGACGATTGCCGCCACCGGCAGCCCGCTGCCGATGTTGCTCGCCGCAATAGGCGCGGGAGCGGCCGCATTTCCTCTCAATGGCATGGTTGCGCGTCCGCTCGAACGGTTTCTTCCAGCGGATGAAACAAGCGCAGTCGGTTTGGGAAGCCTGGTCCGGCGCGATGCGGTGATCCAGGTCGGCACCGCTCGGCCCGGTTCTCCGGCGCGGTCGAAAGTCCTCGACATGCACGGCCATCCGCATTTCGTGATGGTCGAACCGCACGATCCCGGAGCCGAGCTGACCGAAGGCGAAACCGTCCTTCTGGTTCGCCGGGAGGGCGAAACGTTCTACGCAGTTCAATATGAAAACCCGCTTCTGGGTCTCGATTAGGGCTGGCATCTTCACGCGCGACCGGCTCCTCGCATCTGCCGGATGGACCGCGCTTCACACCAACGGGAGGGAAAATGGAAAGTTTAATCGAAGTCGCAATCTGGATCGGTCTGGCGTTTATCGTCGTACTGGTAATCTTCGTCGTACTCACGAGCCTGTACAAACGTGCATCAAAGGAAACCGCCTTTGTGCGGACCGGTGTGGGCGGGGAAAAAGTCGTGATGAATGGCGGCGCGCTGGTGCTGCCGGTCTTTCACGAGACGATGCCGGTCAACATGAACACGCTGGTGCTGGCAGTCATTCGCCGCGACGCCGAGGCGTTGATTACGCTCGATCGGCTGCGGATTGACGTGAAGGCGGAATTTTACGTTCGCGTGCGCCCTGATGCTGGCGCAATTGCCATGGCAGCGCAAACGCTCGGCCAGCGCACGATGCAGCCGGAAATGCTGAAAGATCTTGTCGAGGGTAAATTCGTCGATGCGCTCCGCTCGGTCGCGGCAGGCATGAGCATGAACGAACTGCACGAACAGCGCGCGGATTTCGTGCAGAAGGTGCAACAGGTCTCCTCGAACGACCTTGCGATGAACGGGCTGGAACTGGAATCGGTCTCGCTGACCGGGCTCGACCAGACCAGCATCGAACATTTCAACGCCAACAACGCATTCGATGCCGAGGGTCTGACCAAGCTCACCGAGCAGATCGAAGCGCGTAAGAAGCTGCGTAACGATATCGAGCAGGACACCCGGGTCCAGATGGAATCGAAAAACCTCGAAGCCGACCAGAAGAGCTTCGAGATCGGGCGTGACACCGAATATGCGCGGCTCCAGCAGGAACGCGAAGTCGAAGTGCGGCGCGCCTCTCAGATGTCCGAAATCGCCCGCGAACAGGCCGAGCGCCAGCGCGAGGCCGACGCAGCGAAGATCGAGGCGAAGAAACAGGTCGACGCACAGCAGATCGAAGCCGATCGTCTTGTCGAGGAGGCCCGCATCGACCAGCAGCGGGCACTTGAAATCGCCCGTCAGGAACAGCAAATCGCCGTTCAGAACAAATCGCGCGAGGAAAGCCAGGCCAAGGCGGAAGCCGACGCCGCACGCGCGAAGGCGGTCGCTGCCGAAGAACAGGTCGCTACCTCCCGTGAAAGCGAAATCGCAGAACGTCAGAAAAAGATCGAACTGATCGAAGCCGCCAAGCAGGCCGAGCGCGATGCGATCGGCGTCAAGGTCGAAGCGGAGGCTGAGCGCGATGCGGCATCCAATCGTGCTGAGGCCCTCCGCCGCGAAGCCGAGGGTGAAGCCGAGGCCGAAAAACTTCGTGCCGAAGCCGCGCGTGTGCGGTTTGAAGTCGAGGCCGCTGGTCAGCAAGCGATCAACGAAGCCGCCAACATCCTCTCGATGGACCAGATCAGCCTTCAGACGAAGCTCGCCTTGCTGAAGGTGCTGCCTGAGGTCATCCGCGAAAGCGCGAAGCCGATGGAAGCGATCGATTCGATCAAGATCGTGCAGGTCGACGGGCTTACGAACAATGGCCGTGCATCCAATGGTGCTGGCGCTGGTGCTGGAGGAGGGGGCAGCAATGGCTCAGGCAATCTTGCCAGCGATGCCGTATCGGCTGCGCTCGCCTACCGCGCTCAGGCGCCGGTATTGGATGGCTTGATGAAAGAGCTTGGCCTCGACGGCTCTTCGCTCGGAACGCTGGTTCAAGCAGCGGCTCAGGAACCTTCAGGTGATACCGACCAAGGCACTTCTGAACTTGCATTCGAGAACGATGTGGCCGCGCCCAAAGGACTGGGTGTGCAAGGAGAAGATCCGGCTGACGAAGCTGCGCAATAAACGCGTCTGGACCAACGGATGATACAGAGGGCTCCGGGCCGTCATTGCGGCGGTCCGGAGTTTTCTACTTCAGGAGGCGCTCGGCCATGGCGCGTACTTCTGCGCCCATATCGGGGCGTTCGAGCGCCAGAGCCAACGTCGCTTCGACAAAGCCGGTCTTGCTCCCGCAATCGTAGCGATTGCCGTCAAAGGTGACGGCATGGAATGGCTGCGAACCGATCATCCGCGCCATCGCATCGGTCAGTTGGATCTCTCCGCCCGCACCTTTGCCCTGGGTTTCCAGCGTCCGCATCACTTCTGGCTGCAGGATGTAGCGGCCAGACACGATCTTGTTGGACGGCGCTTGGTCAACAGGCGGTTTTTCAACCAGTCCGGTCACTTCTGTAAGCGCGCCGTTTTCTGCTCCTGGCGCTATCACGCCATAGCTCGAAACCTCCTCTCTCGGCACTTCGAGCACGCTGATGAGGTTTCCGCCCACTTTCTCATACGCGTCGACCATTTGCTTCATACAGCCGGTGCCCCCCGCTCTTCCGACCATCAATTCATCGGGAAGGAAGATGGCAAATGGCTCGTCGCCGACGATGGCGCGTGCGCACCAGATCGCATGGCCAAGGCCCAGCGGCACCTGCTGGCGAACCGTGATGATGTCGCCCGGCGTCGCGCGCGTCGGCTCTAGCACGGCCATGTTCTTGCCGCGCTCACGCATCGTGTCTTCCAATTCGTAAGCGACGTCGAAATGTTCGACGATTGCGGTCTTGCCGCGGCCAGTGACGAAGATCATCTGCTCGATCCCGGCTTCGCGTGCCTCGTCGACCGCATACTGAATCAGCGGCCGGTCCACGATGGGGAGCAGTTCCTTCGGGATAGCCTTGGTCGCCGGGAGGAAGCGCGTGCCGAGCCCTGCAACGGGGAATACGGCCTTCTTGATCGGTTTGTGGCTGGTCATAATGCTGGGGTTAGGGATTTCGGGATCGCCTCGTCAACTGGGGGGTTAGGGTTGCATTCGTATGACAGGGCGGACTGCAGTGCCAATCCGGGACATTTGCGATCACCTGCAAAAGGGGTAAGGGCACGCCATGGACAAACTCATCATTCGCGGAGGCAATCGCCTCTCAGGGACCATTCCGATTTCAGGCGCGAAGAATGCGGCGCTGACGCTGATACCCTGCGCGATACTCACCGAAGAGCCGCTGACGCTCCGCAATTTGCCGCGGCTTGCCGATATCGACGGGTTTCAGCACCTGCTGACGCAGTTCGGCGTTTCGGTGAGCATTCAGGGCAAGCGCCCGGAAGATTTCGGGCGCGTCGTCACGTTCGAGGCGTCGCGCCTCACCTCGACGGTTGCCCCCTATGATCTGGTGCGGAAAATGCGCGCATCGATTCTGGTCCTCGGCCCGCTGCTCGCGCGCGCGGGTGAAGCCACGGTTTCGCTGCCGGGGGGCTGCGCGATTGGTAACCGTCCGATCGACTTGCATCTGAAGGCGCTCGAGGCATTCGGTGCCACGATCGAAATGGCGCAGGGATATGTGAAGGCGGTCGCGCCCGACGGCGGGCTGCCCGGTGGCGACTTCGATTTCCCGGTCGTCTCGGTCGGTGCGACAGAGAATGCATTGATGGCGGCAGTTCTGGCAAACGGTACGAGCCGGTTGACCGGGGCGGCGCGTGAACCGGAGATCGTCGACCTGTGCAACCTGCTTGTAGCGATGGGCGCCGAGATCGAGGGGATCGGCACATCCGACCTTACCATTCACGGCGTAAAGCGGCTCAACGGCGCAACTTACAAGGTCATGCCGGACCGGATCGAGGCGGGTTCCTATGCCTGCGCAGCCGCAATCACTGGCGGTGAGGTGCGGCTCGAAGGCGCAAAGGCAGCGGACATGATCTCATCACTCGCTGCGCTCCGCAATATCGGGGTCGAAGTGGAAGAAGATCCCAAGGGGATTTCGATCAAGGCCAATGGAGCACTGAAGCCGGTCGATCTCACGACCGCCCCTTTCCCCGGTCTTGCCACCGACATGCAGGCCCAGTTGATGAGCCTGCTGTGCAAGGCGGAGGGTACCAGCGTACTCAAGGAAACGATCTTCGAAAACCGGTTCATGCACGTGCCCGAGCTCACGCGGATGGGCGCGGATATTGCAACCGAAGGGCGCACTGCCATCGTCAAGGGGCCGGTGGATTTGACCGGTGCGGAGGTCATGGCGACCGACCTGCGCGCCTCGATGAGCCTGATCATCGCGGCGCTGGCTGCGGAAGGTGAAACACAGGTCCGGCGCATTTACCACCTCGATCGCGGATATGAACGGCTCGAAGAAAAGCTTCAGCTGGTCGGCGCCGACATTGAGCGGGTCGGCGATGATTAGGGCCTTGCCGTTGGCCTAGATTTCGCGGCCCATGCTTGTCCGCTGCTCGATTTCGAAGCCAAGCTCGCGGTAGAACGCTGTGACGGCTTCATTGCCCGCACGGATTTGCAGATTGACCTTGCCGCATCCTCGCTTGCGAAGCTCAGCCAGGGCATGGCGGACGAGGTCGCGTCCGACCCCGCTGCGCTGCTGCGATGGATCGACTGCTACCGCATAGAGCCATCCGCGATGGCCGTCCCAGCCAGCCATGATCGATCCGATCACTGCTCCGGACGGGCTTTCCGCTACCCAGAACAGGTCATCTTCCATCGCGACCTTCTGCGGTATCGCATGTTCTGCCTGGTTCCGTGCAGGATCGCCGGGAAAGACGGAGCGCCACAAGCGCTCGACACCGCCAAAATGGTCCGGGCGGTATGCGGTTATCTCAGCCATCGCTGTCAAGCCTGCTGACCAGCCAGACGCGGATTGCGCTGGCGAGGCCCGGTGCGAGTTCGGCCCGGATGCGCTGCCCGTCGATCTGCGCGACCAGGGCGTTGATCGGGATACCATCCTCCTCTGCCGCGCGGCGGAGCATATCCCAGAACACCGGCTCGAGACTGATCGAGGTCTTGTGGCCGGCAATCTCGACCGAACGTTTGACAGGCGGGTGATAGAGCGGCGTGGCCATGGCGCAGCTTGCTATCAGATGTTGGGAACGCATGACAGATCACGCAATGTGTCATGCGTATCCAACACGGCAACCCACTGATTTTCATGGAAAATCGTCTGTTGGATATGGGTGACACATTTCCAACATGAAACCGGCTGTTGGATCCCGGGCTTGGAGCAAGCGAACGGCGCGCGGGGAAACGGATAAACACGCTCGCCCCTAACCCGGACCTCGCGTGTAGGAAAGCGCGAGCCTGCGCTGCGCAACCGCTCTCCGCCTTGCCCCTTCTTTGACAGTGCCGTTTGTCCTTCCTTTGGTCTATCGATGCGAAACGCGCTGATTTGGGAGAGAAATCATGGCGAATGATATGGATCCGATGGACGCGATGCGAAAAGCCATGGGCGACCTCGAATCGCGGTTCGACGAAATGGCCAAAGCAGTGTTCGGCACCGATGCTTTCGCCAAGGCGAGCGGCACCGCGACGGAGCTTGGCGTCAAGGCGCAAAAGCAGATGGCCGATCAGATGTCGCGGAATCTGGAATTCTTCAACATGCCGAGCAGGGAGGACGTGACCGCGATCGGACAGCGCCTCATGACGATCGACGACCGCTTGATAAGGATCGAGGCGGCATTGGAAAAGCTCGCTCCGCCAGACGACAAGCCCGCGACGGGGCCCAAACGAACACGCAAGCCGCCTGCCAAGAAGGCACCAACCGCGAAACGGGAGTGACGCAGATGGCAGATGCGAAAGAGGCCGAGCAAACAGCAGACGCAGCCGGTGCAGTCCGGACGCTGGTCGAACGCACGATCCAGCGCAACATCAAGGGGGTCGAATACTTTGCCTCCGCAGCGCCGCCGGTCGGACTGACCCCGAAAGACACGATCCACAAACGCGGGACGCTCAACCTATATCATTACAAACCGCTGGTTGACGAGGTCTACCGCGTACCGATCCTGATGGTGATGGCGACAACCAACCGCGGTTATGTCTTCGATGTTGCCGAGGAACACAGCTTCGTGCGGTTCCTGCTTAATGCGGGATACGATGTCTTCGTGATGGACTGGGACTATCCGCGACCGGAGGAGAAGACGCTGAACCTCGATGACTACGCCAGCCGGTTCTTCGATGAGTGTATTCGCAAGGTGCAGCAGGCGTCGGGCGAAAAAGAGGTCTCGCTGATGGGATATTGCATGGGCGGGGTGCTCTCCACCATCTACGCCGCCTCGCATCCCGAAGCTCCGATCAAGAACCTCGCCTGTTTCACGACGCCGATCGATTTTTCCCAAATGACGATCTTCGCTCACATGGCACAGCCCGAATATTTCGATGTGGACCGGCTGGTCGATAATGTCGGAAATGTCTCGCCCGAATTGTTGCAGACCTCGTTCGATATGCTGCGACCGTCCGGGCGCGCGGCGAGCAACAGAATGCTGTGGGACAATATGTGGAACGATGACTTCGTCGAATTCCACCGGAAGATGGATCGCTGGGCGAACGATATGCTGCCGCTGGCCGGCGAATATTTCCGCGATACGATCAAGAAACTGATGTGGGACAACCAGCTGCTGAAAGGCACGCTGCAGGTCGATGGGCGCGTCGCCGATCTGGCCAATATCACAATCCCGGTGTTTCACGGGGTTGCCCAGCACGACCACATCGTTCCTTACGAAGCGAGTAAGCCGTTGATCGCCAATGTCGGATCAAAGGACAAGGAAGAGATTGTGATGAAGGGCGGGCATATCAGCCTGATCGCCGGCCCCAATGCGGCCCGTCACCTGTGGCCTGCCCTCGACGTCTGGTTTGCCGAAAGGTCTGTCTAAATGAACGATACAATCACTCTTCGCGGCGCGGACTTCACGCTGCGTGAAATGACGGCGGACGATAAGGACGCGGTGCTGGCCTTTGCCGGTTCCCTTCCCGATCACGACCTGCTGTTCCTGCGCCGCGATATCCGGAAACCGCGCGTGGTCGATGCCTGGATCGAAGCGACGGAGAGCGGCGCATTCAGTACGCTGCTGGCCGAGCGGGAAGGCAAGATCGCCGGGTGCGTCGCGCTTTATACCGATCCGCTCAGCTGGTCGCCGCATGTCGGCGATCTGCGAGTTCTTGTGGCTGACACCGCTCGCAAGCACGGGCTGGGGAGGCATTTGGTTCAGCAGGGATTCCGGATCGCGCTGGATAAGGGGCTGAGCAAGCTTACCGCGCAGATGACCGCCGACCAGAAGGGCGCAATCACCGTGTTCGAGGAGATGGGTTTTCGCGGTGAAGCGCTGCTGAAAGATCAGGTGCAGGACGCGGACGGGACGGCGCACGACCTCGTCACGCTGTCTTGTGATGTCGCCAATGCTGCCCGCCGACTGGAGGCTTACGGTATCGGTGAAAGCGCCTGACCTTTCGGCGCGACCGCATCAATACATGTGTTGACCGCCATTAATGCTCATCGTCGATCCCGTGATGAAACCCGCTTCCTCGGAACACAGGAAGCTGACGCCGCGAGCGATCTCACTCGCCTGACCCAGTCTGCCGACCGGGATTTTCGCAATGATCTTGTCCAGCACGCCTTGCGGGACGGCGGCGACCATGTCGGTGTCGATATAGCCGGGCGCGATTGCGTTTACCGTCACGCCAGAGCGTGCGCCTTCCTGGGCGAGCGCTTTGGTAAAGCCGTGAATGCCCGACTTGGCAGCCGCGTAGTTGACTTGGCCGTATTGGCCCGCCTGTCCGTTAATCGACCCGATATTGACGATGCGGCCCCATTCCCGCTCCCGCATTCCCGGAAAACATGCCTTGGCCATGTTGAAACATCCGCCAAGATTGATGCGCATCACCTCGTGCCAATCCTCGTAAGACATCTTGGTCAGCGTGCCGTCGCGCGTGATCCCGGCATTGTTGACGACGACCTCGATGGGGCCGATTTCGTCGTGGATTTGCTGGCACCCTTCCAACACCGCCTGGTGATCGCCGACGTCGAATTTGTAGCAGCTGATCCCTGATTCTTCGGCACATTCCTGTGCGGCTTTGTCATTTCCGGCGTAATTGGCGACGACATTGAAGCCATCGGCTTTGAGCTGCTCGCAAACGGCGCGCCCGATTCCGCGCGTCCCCCCGGTGACTACGGCAACACGGTTCATGGCAGATTCTCCCAAGCTGTTGTTTAGGATGAACCCTAGACCTGACGTTACGGAACGCAAAGAAAAACCCCGCCGAAGCGGGGTCTTACATACGAATGTCTAACGCGGCTAAGCCTGCAAGCTACGCTCAGAAACGAATCTGCGTTCCGACATAGACCGCCTGACTGTCCTGCACCGAATTGGTCAGCGGATCGAGACGCTCACGCTCTTGCGAATACCGGACACCGGCGGTCACATCGAGATTGGGTGAAAGGCTGAAGCTGCCGCCCACATCGACAGTCTGGGACCCCAGTGCATCGAGCGTGTTTGGCGAACGACCCGCGACAGCTTTGTCTTCAAGCTCGATCCGCGGTTGAAGGCGGCTTGGCTTATCGACGGCCTGAGGCTTGGCGGGCTCAAACTCTGTCAGGTCGGGGATGCTCAGATTGCGAACATTGCTGGGCAGTTCGATCTCGCGAGCGAAGCTTTGATAGCCGCGCGCCGTACCCAGGTTGAACTTGCTGGATTTGAGCGATGCGATCGACTGGCCTGCTCCAGGCGCAGAATTAATGGCCGAACGTACCGAGATTGCCTGCGCAGTATCGGCGTCGACGCGAATTGCGACAGTCACCGTCTTACCGCTCAATGCGGGATTGGCGCGCGCCGGCGTGAACCGGATTCCCTTTTCGCGAGCCTTGCCAGCAACGCGTGCCGCAAGATCGGGATCAACCGACGCGGGGGTGAAGAAATCGAAAGCCGAAGCGTCCTCGGCAGACCCATCCGGGCCCAGACCAACAACGGCCAGACTTGCCGTTGGGAGAGCCAGCATCAGCGCACCGGCCATGCCAAGCAGCGGCAGCTGGCGCTGCACTTTCGCTGACTTGTTCACACCGCGTGACATGCTTGCTTCTATCCCTGTTGCCCGATCGTGACCGGGGTGCTCTGGTCGAGATCCGAATTAAACCACCACATGCCTTAACGCTGGCTGAGTGAGCTTTGATTCGAGTTACAACGACTTAACCGTAGAACTACGGAAACGATCCTAGCAATCTTTTCCCCGATTCCTCCGACTCTTATTGATAGGAGTGTTGCAACGCGCACACACGGTCATTGGGTCGGCCGAGCAATTCAGCAATGCTTAAGACGCCCAAGGGCTTGGTTAGCGCGGGTTTCAGGGCATTGGTGTGGGTAATTGGTCCTGCACAAAGCTTGCCGCGCGCGGTGTGCGGGTTATAGAGCCTGTGAAGACAAACAAAGGGATTTTCTTGCCGTGACACGCGCCAAAACCGCAATTTCGAAAACGACTCGGGCCGTTCTGGTCTGCGGCGCGCTCGCCAGCCTTGCAGCTTGCGGCGGTCGGGATCGTCCGAGGACCGAACTGCAATCGGCCCAGATCAACACGATCGGCGTCAATGCGTTTCTGTGGCGGGCAGCGCTCGAGACGGTGAGCTTCGCTCCGCTCGCGTCGACCGATAGCGCGGGCGGCGTCATCGCGACCGATTGGTATGCCAATCCGTCAAACCCCGAAGAGCGGGTGAAGGTCACCGTGACCATCTTGGACCAGGACTTGCGCGCCGATGCCTTGCGCGTCGCTGCAAGCCGCCAGGTCTCCCAGAACGGCAATTGGGTGGAAGCGCCGGTTCAGGCCGCGACCGTGCAGAAGCTGGAAGACATCATCCTTACCAAGGCGCGCGACCTGCGGCGCAAGGCTCTCGCTTCCTGATCTCGTTCGCATTAGCGGTGCGACATGACAGATAATCGATTCGATCCGTCGTCCGCCGACGGGCGCTGGCAGCGCGCGTGGGACGAGGCAGGCACATTCGTCGCCGATTCGGACAGCGACAAGCCCAAGAGCTTCATTCTCGAGATGTTCCCTTATCCCAGCGGGCGCATCCACATGGGCCATGTGCGCAACTATACGATGGGCGATGTGCTGGCGCGCTACAAGAAGATGCGCGGCCGCGAAGTGCTTCACCCAATGGGCTGGGACGCGTTCGGAATGCCTGCGGAAAACGCCGCGATGGAAAAGAAAGTCCATCCCGGCAACTGGACCCGGGCGAATATCGAAGGGATGAAGGCGCAGCTCAAACGGATTGGCTTCGCGCTGGACTGGACCCGCGAATTCGCGACCTGCGATCCCGAATATTATGGCCATGAGCAGGCCCTGTTCCTCGATATGTACCAGGCGGGGCTCGTTTATCGTCGATCGTCCGAGGTGAACTGGGACCCAGTGGACATGACCGTGCTCGCCAACGAGCAGGTGATCGATGGCAAGGGCTGGCGCTCGGGCGCGGAGGTCGAGAAGCGCAAGCTCGATCAGTGGTTCCTCAAAATCACCGACTTCGCCGAAGACCTGCTCGATGGTCTGGGTGAGCTGGAGGATTGGCCGGAAAAAGTGCGTCTGATGCAGGAGAACTGGATCGGAAAGTCATCGGGTCTGGAGTTTTCATTCGACCTCTCCAACGGCGAGAAACTGGCCGTTTACACGACACGCCCCGACACGATTTTCGGCGCCAGCTTCTGCGCCATCGCCGCCGATCATCCGATCGCGCAGGCCGTCGCAGCCGAAGATCCTCTGGCGGGCCCCTTCATCGAGGAATGCAAACGCGGAGGCACGACCGCAGCTGAGCTTGAAACTGCGGAAAAGCTCGGTTTCCGTACCGGCATCACCGCTACGCATCCCTTTAGCGGCGAAGCCATGCCGGTCTTCATCGCGAATTTTGTGCTGATGGATTATGGCACCGGCGCGGTCATGGGCGTGCCGGGGCACGACCAGCGCGATTTCGAATTCGCGACCAAATACGCGCTGCCGATCCAGCGCGTGGTCGCCAGCGACCCAGGTGAAGCAGGCGCGCCGATGGGCGACGAGGCCGAGCCTGGCGATGGAGTGATCGTCAATTCCGATTTCCTCGACGGAATGAGTGTGGAAGACGCCAAAGCCGCAGTCATCGGCCGCGCCGAAGATGGGGGCTGGGGTGAAGGCAAGACCGTCTGGCGACTGCGCGACTGGGGCGTCTCGCGCCAGCGTTACTGGGGCACCCCTATCCCCTTCATTCACTGCGCCACGTGCGGCGTGGTGCCGGTGCCCAAGGATCAGCTTCCGGTTACGCTTCCCGAAGACGTCGATTTCGAAACTCCGGGTAATCCGCTTGAGCGCCATCCGACATGGAGCAAGGTCGATTGCCCTACCTGTGGCGGGATGGCCCGGCGTGAGACCGATACGCTCGACACCTTTACGAATTCCTCGTGGTACTTCCTGCGTTTCGCCTCGCAGCCCGAGGGTGCGCCGTTCGACGCAGAGGAAGTCGCCAAGTGGATGCCGGTCGAACACTATATCGGCGGGATCGAGCACGCGATTTTGCACCTGCTCTATGCGCGCTTCTGGACCCGCGCGCTCAGCTCTATTGGCAAGCTCGACGTGAAGGAGCCGTTCGCCGCACTCTTCACGCAAGGCATGGTCACGCACGAGACTTACAAGCTCGGCGATGGCAGCTGGCTGTCGCCTGACGAAGTGCGGAAGAACGGGGCAGACTGGGTGACGATCGAAGATGGGCACCCAGTCACTGCCGGGCGCGTCGTCAAAATGTCGAAATCGAAGAAGAACGTCGTCGATCCCGACAACATCATCGACCAGTATGGCGCGGACGCGGTGCGGTGGTTCATGCTGTCCGACAGTCCGCCTGAACGCGACCTTCCCTGGTCCGAGAGCGGCATCGAAGGCTGCGGACGGTTCGTCCAGCGGCTTTGGCGCCTGTTTGACAGCTACGATGTGAATACGGCGGGCGCGGGAACAGGCGACGAAAAAGCACTGATGCGCAAAGCGCACCAGGCCATCGTCGCCGTGGCCGATGACATCGAGGCGCTCGGTTTCAACAAAGCGGTTGCGCGCATCTACGAATTGACCGGCGCTGCAGAGAAGGCCGGACCGAGCGAAGCCCGCAATTTCGCGATCCGCACCGTTCTGCACCTCGTCAGCCCGATGATGCCGCACCTTGCCGAAGAAGCCTTCGCCAGGATCGGCGGAAGCGGCCTGATTGCGGACGCTGCCTGGCCCGAGCACGATCCGGCTTTGCTGGTCGAGGATGAAGTCACGATCGCGATCCAGCACAAGGGCAAGCTGCGCGACACCATCACGGCGCCCAAGGGCGCGCCGAAGGAAGATCTCGAAGCGCTTGCGCTGGCGAGCGAGAACGTCCAGCGTTCGATCGATGGAGCGGACATTCGCAAGGTTATCGTCGTGCCCGACCGATTGGTGAATATCGTCACATGATGCGCCTGACGGGCCTTTGCGCTGCGTTGCTGGCGCTGACCGGCTGCGGACTGCAGCCGATGTACGCGGGCGGTAGCAGTTCCGGCATCGCACAGGGCCTTGCCGCGGTCGATGTGCCTGCCATTCCTGGCCGAGCCGGCTGGCTGGTCCGCAATGCGCTCGTCGAAAGGCTGGGCGCGGCGGGCGATGCCTCGCCCGCTTACCGCCTCGATGTCCGGCTCGACGATTCACTTCAGGCGCTCGGTGTTCTGAACGATGACACGATCAGCCGGGAGCGCCGCATCCTGCGCGCGCGTTACCAGCTTGTCGATCTGGCATCCGGTGAAATACTGCTCGATGCGACCGACGGCTTCGATGCCGGTATCGATGTTGTGTCGAGCGAATATGCGACGATCGCAGCGGAGCAGACGGCGCTCGAAGATCTGGCGAAGGAAATCGCGGACCGGATGACGACCCGGATCGCGCTGTCGCTCAGGAGCCAAGCCGAAGGGGCAGCCGCGCAGTGAGGCGGCGATGAAGGCCACGCAGAAAGACTTTGCAAGGGGCCTTCCGCGCGGTGCGGAGCAGGCCAGCATATTCTTCTTTTGCGGACCTGACGAAGCGGGCGCTTCGGCTGCAGCGGCAAAGGTCGTCGACGCCATACCCGATGCGGGAGAGCGGTTCGACATCGCCGGAGCCGATCTGAGGCGCGATCCCGCGATGCTGGGCGATGAGGCCCGCTCGGGATCGCTGTTTGGCGACAAACGGCACATCCTCGTGCGGGCCAGCGGGGACGAGGCACATGATGCGGTCAAGGCTTTGATCGAAACCGGTGACGCTGGCGGCGGCGACGCTGCGCCCGTGCTGATCGTCGCAACATCGGCGACCGATAAATCCCGCACCGCGAAACTGCTCGACAAGCGCAAGGACGCGCTTGTGGCGATGTTCTACCCTCCCGACATGATGAGCGTCGCGGCGTCGGTGCGGGCCATGGCGGATGCAGCTGGCCTCAGGCTCGGCGGCGATCTGGCCGAACGGATTGCCCGCGCCGCAGGTCTTGATGTGCGGCTGGCCCAGTCGGAAGTGACCAAGCTTGCGCTGTATTGCGATGCCGATCCGCAATCGCCCAAATCCGCCAGCGTCGAGGACTATGCCGAGATCGGCGCAGCGACCGAGGAAGACGGTTTCCAGCCGGTCGTCAACGCGGTGATGGGCGGAGAAGTCCAACGGCTCTCTGCCGAAGTTCGCCGGATGCGGGAGCTCGGCCTCAACCCGGTCGGTCTCCTGCTCGCCCTGGAACGGCGCGCGGCGCAACTTGCGCAAATCCTCGCAAAGCTCGGCCCAAGAGGCTCGTTCGACAATCTCAGCAAGGGTGAGAAGGCACAGCTCGGCATCTTCTGGAAAGAGGAGCGCGACATCCGCCAGCAACTCGCTCGCTGGCATCGCTCGAAGCTCGACCGGCTGATACCGCGCCTGGTTCGTCTCCACCGGAGCCTGCTTGCGAACAGCCAGTCGGCGGAAATTTTGCTCGCGCAGGATCTGGCCGAAATCGCGCGGTTTGCGATGAAGCGATGAATTATTGAGGAGAAGCAGCTGCCTGCGCTCGCAATGCGCGCGCTTTTGTGCGTAAAAGTGGACTTAGGGAAAACACTTAATTGGTGTTTATCGGGACGAGCACCGCATGAATAAGATAACGGGTCCGCTCCTCGAGGCAAAGAAGACCGACGGGATCGACGTGAAGGTTGTCCCTTCACTCGAGAAAACGCGCTTTCGCATCTACATCTCGATGATGGCGATGGATGCTGTCATCTTGCATCTTTCGTTTGTCACTGCAGCGTTCCTTTACGAAGGTTTTCGCTGGCAGAACCAGTCGCTGATCGCCGCACAGATCATCTTGCCGCTGTATTTCACGATTGCGCTTTACAACCGGTCGTACGGCGCACGCGCTCTAGCCGAATGGACTTACGCCGCACGGCAGGCGCTGACTTCGCTCATGCTGTCGGCGGCGTTCGTCAGTTTCGTCGCGTTCTACACCAAGTCGACAGCGCAGTTTTCCCGCGTCGGCGTGACTTTGGGGCTGCTGCTGACTGCAATGGCGCTGGTCGCCTCGCGGTGGCTTATCATCCGTCTGATCGAAAGGTTCTGGAACGGAAAAACGCGCAATTTCCTCATTATCCAGGATGGCGGTCCCGATTTCACGCTTGCCACGGCAGACGTGATTTCTGCGCGGGAATACCAGATCGATCCGGCTGCCGACGATCCCTATGTGCTCGACAGGCTCGGCAAGTTGCTTCGCAACAGGGACAAGGTCATCGTAAGCTGCCCGAGGGAGCGCAGGAATCAGTGGGCATTTCGCTTGAAATCCTCTGGCGTCCACGGCGAGATCGTAAGCGAACCGGCACGAGAATTGGGCGCACTGGGTGTACAGCGATATGATGATCCCGACCGCACGACACTGGTTGTTTCGACCGGTCCTCTCAGCGTCCGCGGGCGCGCCACGAAACGCGCCTTCGATGTCCTGGTCGCATCGTGCGGACTGATTCTGCTGTCACCGCTATTCCTGATCGTTGCAGCCTGTATCAAGCTGACGGATGGCGGTCCCGTCCTTTTCGTCCAGCAGCGAACCGGGCGCGGCAATCAGCTGTTCAAGCTGCTCAAGTTCCGCTCGATGCGGATGGATGGGCTCGACACGAATGGTGGCCGCTCGACAGCCCGGCGCGATGACCGTGTCACGAGGATTGGCGCGCTTATCAGGCGCACGAGCATCGACGAGCTGCCTCAGCTGATCAATGTCTTGCGCGGCGAGATGTCGATTGTCGGCCCACGTCCGCATGCCGTGGAAAGCCAGGCGGAAGACAAATATTTCTGGCAGATCCATGCGCTCTATTGGCAGCGTCATTGCTTGAAACCCGGCCTGACCGGGCTTGCACAGGTGAGGGGCCACCGCGGCGCGACCGAACAGGAGAAAGACCTGACCGACAGGTTGCAGTCGGATCTCGAATACATCGCTGGGTGGTCGCTGATGCGCGATTTTCAGATCATTGTGAGGACGCTTCGGGTGCTCACGCACGACAACGCATACTGATCGTCCTGCGGAGAGGGCCTTCCCGGGTTTTTCTAATCCTGCGGGACGGAGAACGATCCGGTAACGCGGCCTTCGGAAGTACCGGATGCGCCCGACCCGCCGGAGGCTCTTCCATCGACGCTCGAGACGCCGCTCTGCAGGTCGATGACGAGCCGACCGCCGTTCAAGGTATCGGAGCCGCGCCGCAAGCTGACATCGCCCGCCATCGTGATGATACGGCGATTGAAATCGTAAATCGCAACGCCGCCCGTGGCGCGTTCGTTTCCGCGCGTAACCGTGACTCCGCCTGTCGCCGTGATGCGCTGGATGTCGAGCGAGCCATCATCGGTGAAGTTCACCAGCATCCGATTGGATCGAACGGTCAGGCCTGCCTGCGTCACGATCACGCCGCCCGAAAGCGTCACGCGGTTCTGGCGATCCTGCAATTCGATCGAGCCAGCGTCGTAGGTCACCGGTGCGTTGGTGTTGTGCGATGCGATCCCCTGCGCCTGCAGTCCGATGTCGCCCGCGATTGCTGCGGTGAGCGCAAAGCCGCCCGCCATCCAGCCGAAGGCGACACTGCCAAGATGCTTTTTTCGGGTCGCAATATTGATCTTCGCGTTCATGGAATCCTCAACTCGCCAGGGATCATTTGTAGCCGGGCATTCCCGTCCAGCGTCACGGTGCGCGCCTCAAGACCGGCGCGCATGGTGTCTGCCGAAAAGCTTCCGGCCGGAACTTCGCCCTCGACACCGTTATCGCCGCTCATCGTGCGCTCTTCGAGATCGACAGAGACGCCGCGGGCCACCATGGAATAGCCATCGGCCGCTTGTAGACGGACTGCGCCGTTTATGGTGACGATTTCCTCGTTGATATCATACACTCCGCCAGGCGCGCTGATGCGGGCCGGGCCGTCCTGCAGCAGCATCTGCGCGATGAGCTCATCCATGCGGACCAGCCCTTCGGCGCTGGACCTCTGCACGGCCTCTCCGGCGCTGATCGAAAATGGCCTGCCTTCATTATCGCGACCGCGGTACATGGCGTTGTCGACGCTAAGGCGCTCATTGATCACCGCGACCTTGTTCCGGTCTAGCAGGAAACTGACTTCGCCGCGGGGGCTCAGCGGCGTGATGATCATCAGCGCCGCGAGTATGCCGACGCCCAATGGGAGTGCGCGCGCAAGAAAGCCGACGAGTTTGTCATGCGAGCCGCCGGGCGCAGCGAAGCGCTGGCGCCTGCTGCGCAGTTCCTTGGCTTCACTCGTTTCGATGCGGCGCTTGCGAACCATGGTGGACCCGAAAACCCTTATCCCTCAGGAATGGTTGAAGATATCGTGCTCGGCCCAGCCGGCAATGTCGAGCTCGGCGCGGGTCGGCAGGAAATCGAAACAGGCCTGCGCGATATGCATTCGACCCTCGCGCTCAAGCCGCGTGGTCAGCTCGTCCCTCAGCCGGTGCAGGAAGCGCACATCGGATGCAGCATATTCGCGCTGCGCATCGTTCAAGGCGGGGCCGCCCCAATCCGAACTCTGCTGCTGCTTCGAAATGCTCTCTCCGAGCAACTCGTCCGTCAGGTTCTTGAGCCCATGCCTGTCGGTGTAAGTCCGCACGAGCTTGCTCGCGATTTTGGTGCAAAACACCGGCGCGGCCATCACGCCCAGATAATAATGGATCGCGGCCAGATCGAAACGGCCATAATGATACAGTTTCGTCCGGTTCTGGTCGGCGAGCAGCGCGGTCAGATTGGGCGCTTCGTAATCGCTTCCCGGCGAAAAGCGCACGAGATGCTCATCCCCGGTCCCATCGCTGATCTGGACCACACACAGCCGGTCACGGTGCGTGATGAGGCCCATCGTTTCGGTATCCACGGCGAGCGCCGCTGTGCCTTGCAGGACGCCTTCGGGCAGGTCTTCTTCGTGAAAATGTACGGCCATATGTCCCTGCCCTACGCCACATGGGGATAGAGGGAAAGGGGCGAGTGGCATGGCGGACGGTCCTCGGTCTAAGCTGCGCCAGAGAATGGCCCACGACGATATCCCTGAAAGCTGGCGCCCTGCGCTTGAACCGGTGCTCCAGACCGCCGAAGCACGCAAGCTGGGCGGGTGGCTGCGTGCGCAAGAGGACGCTGGCAAGACGGTGTTTCCGCCGCGCGGTGAGCGCCTTACCGCCTTTGCCCTGACGCCGCTGGACGAAACGCGCGTCGTAATCCTCGGACAGGATCCGTATCACGGGCCGGGGCAGGCACACGGGCTCGCCTTTTCCGTGAAGGACGGCGTGAAAGTTCCGCCCTCGCTGGTCAACATTTTCAAGGAAATGGAGAGCGACATCGGTATCGAGCGAGCTCGAACCGGCGATCTGACATCTTGGGCAAGACAGGGTGTGCTGCTGCTGAACAACACGTTGACTGTCGAGGCCGCGAGCGCAGGAAGCCATGCGGGGCGCGGTTGGGATGCGATCACCGATGCGGCGGTGCAGGCGGTGGCGGAGCGCGGCGAACCGACCGTGTTCATCCTCTGGGGCAGCCATGCGCGCAAGAAAGCGGGGCGGGTAAAGGCACTGGGTTCCGGTCCGCATCATCTCGTCCTCACCGCACCGCATCCTAGCCCGCTTTCCGCGCATTCCGGATTCTTCGGATCGAAGCCGTTCAGTCAGGCAAACGCATTTCTGGAAGCGAACGGGCGCGGCACTATCGACTGGCGCCTGCCGTGACAGAGGGCGAAGCGCGTGAGGCTTTGCTCAAGCGTCAGGCCCAACTGGCGGAGGAGGACCGGATAAGTGCAGAGGGCCGCGCGCCAGTGAC
Source organism: Erythrobacter ani (assembly GCF_019204025.1). Classification (GTDB taxonomy): domain Bacteria; phylum Pseudomonadota; class Alphaproteobacteria; order Sphingomonadales; family Sphingomonadaceae; genus Erythrobacter; species Erythrobacter ani. The sequence goes on along the minus strand of NZ_JAGSPB010000001.1, from coordinate 897,516 downwards.
CCTGCAACAGGATAGCGTCGGCCGCCTCTCGCGAATGGACGCGATGCAGCAGCAGGCGATGGCACAGGCACAGGAGCGCCGCCGCGCAGCGGAGCGCGCCAGGATCGATGCAGCGCTGGAACGGCTGGATGCAGACGAGTGGGGCTATTGCGTGAAGTGCGGCGAAGAAATCGCGGCAAAGAGATTGGCGTACGATCCAAGCGTGGCACAGTGTGTGGGCTGCGCGGGCGGCGGATAGTCCTCTGGTATACCCCCGTTTTGTCTCTCTGGAGTGGGAAGCGGACGGCCTGGTTTTGGATTGTATGTCTTCGATGGCGGACACACGAGACATTCTCTAATAAGGCGCGCATGGATGGTGCTTCAAGAGTTCGAGAGGTGCTTAGGAATGACCCTGTTCGGCGAAAAGCGCTGGAGCTAGTCGCTGACCTAAATCTTCCAGACTGTTGGATCGCCGCAGGGTTTGTCCGAGACGCAGTGTGGGACCGTTTGCATGGCTATCCTATGAGCGAGCCATACGGAGACGTAGACGTGGTCTGGTTCTGCGACAACTCACAGGATGATGATGACGATCGGCTAATCGAACGTCGTTTGGTGACAAACATGCCCGAACTTGAGTGGTCTGTGAAGAATCAAGCCCGTATGCACCGTCGAAACGCCGACTATCCTTATCGGTCCGTCGCCGACGCCATGACATATTGGCCCGAAACCGCAACGGCCATCGCAGCGCGTCTTGACGGCGCGGGTGAAATTCAGATTACAGCTCCATTTGGACTTGAAGACTTACTTACGCTGAGGCTGCGGCCCGGGCCACGATTTTGGGACGAGAAGTTACCAATCTTCGTCGAACGCGTAGGTCATAAAAATTGGACCAAAAGATACCCAAAGCTCAAAATGAGTGTGGTTGCTTCTGGTGGGTCTTCGCTATCCCGCTGACATCAGCGATCAAGTTTTTGACACGACGCCCCTCGCCTCAGAACCTCGACGTTAAACGCATTCCCAGCAGTACGCCGGTATCGTCGCTGCCGATGGCGCCGTTTACCACCTGCGCATTGGCGGTCAATTCGAACCGTTTGGCAAAGCCGAGCGTGTAGAACACCTCGACTCCCTGCTCGTCTTCGAGGTCGAGGAAAAAGGCGACGTCATCGACCAGTTCGTCTGTCAGCGAGTAGCGGAAATAGGCGACCCCGAAACGGTCCTGCGGGCGGAAGCGCGGATTGCCCGCGATTCCGAAATATCCGCTCCAATCCAGAAAGGTCGGATCGCCGTCGGATAGCTGGAAGCGCGCGAGCAGGCCGATGCCTTTGCCAGGCGCCTCTGGATAGACCGAGAGAAACTGATATGCCGACAGCGAGACCGCGAGCTCGTCTTCCGCGTCGCCGAACTGGCCATTCGGCAGCAAGGGCAGTGGCAGCAGTTCTTCGTTGGGGGCGGAGCGAGTCGAACCGGCGAGGCCGATCGAATAAAAGCCGGGATTGTTTCCGATCCGGGTGATCTTGGTCGCGGCGGCAAGGAACGCGACACCGTCTTCGAAGGCGGTTTCGAAACCGGTCCGCTCGAATTGTGAATCAGGATCGAACACCCACGCCCTGAACACCCAGCCATTGTTTGTCGGGACGGTCAGATGAGCGCCGATCATCGTGTTTGGAATGATCGCGGTCGGCGGGAGCGCAATGCCCAGATTCTGGAATCCGGAATGCCCATCGCTGCCCACGATCGGGAGGGCACCTGCGATCGGCAGCGTGTTGATCTTTCCGATCTGTAGGCTGACGCCGGAATTCCATTGTTTCCTGAGATGGATCGAGACGTCGAAGTCACCTTTCCCGCCTGGGCGGAACAGGGCGGTGTTGGTCGGGATAACGCCGATCTCGCCGTTGGAATCCTCGCCCCATGTGAATTCTGGCTGGATGTTGAGCGTGAAGCTGTCGTCGAGGCCGAAGAGGCTCCCGCCAATATCGACATAGGCATCGGCCCGGCCGCTGTAACGAACGATATCAGGAGCATCGCCTGCCACGGGTATGTCGACGAATTGCGAGACCACAAGCTTGGCCCGGAACGATTCAGTCATCGGGGGAGCACCCGGCCCTCCAATGGGCATGGCGACGACGTTCAACATCGGCGCAGACGGATCGGGACTGGCTGTCGCGGCTGCAGCGGAGGCCAGGGAGAGCGACGGGCCGATCTGAAAATCGGCAGCGGGAAGCAGCGAATCCGCCGGGACAGCGAGCAAGCCGTGCTCTGCGCTCCCGTCACTCGCGTCCCCATTGGCCAGCGCAGGCGCGGCGTATAAGAGCGAAGCGGCAGCTAGCAGCGACCAGCGCCCGAAGTTCCGCGAGGCGCACGACTGGTTAGCCCCGCGATGAGGTGAAGCAATGACTGCCATAATCCTGTCCCGTCACGTTGACGATGAACAGTGATTCCATCGTCTTCTGTATAGTTTTCAGCTTTTTGCAGCCATCATTCTTGGGCTGCGCCAGCGAGGCTAACAGATTACGGACACAAGATTTTTCGAATTCGCGCGCGAATTATTGTAAAACCATGTTTGCAGGCAATTTATTTGAAAATGGGTGCCAATACTGCTCGCGACTTGCTCGACGCGAACCTAGAAAGCGGTCGTCAGCCGCATTCCGATCAGCACGCCGGTGTCGCGTGCGGCGATGGCACTGTCGATGATCTGCGCATTGGCCGTGAGTTCGAATTTATTGGCGACGCCAACCGTATAGAACAGCTCGACGCCCTCTTCGTCCTCCAGCCCGATGCGGGGGGCGAGAACATCCACCAACTCGTCAGTCAATGAATATCGGAAATATCCAGCGCCGAAGCGATCCTGCGGGCGGCCGCGCGGATTGCCGGATATGCCGAAGAAGCCGCTCTGGTCGAGAAAGGTCGGATCGCCGAGCGACGTGTAGACCTGACCGAAGAAACCCCAACCCTTGCCCGGTGCCTCGGGATACACTTGCAGGAACTGGTAGGCAGCGAGCACCGCTGCGAATTCTCCCTGAGTGTTGCCGAAGGTTGTGCCGGGCGGGGGGACCAGGACCGAAGGAAGGTTGGTCGCCGAGATGTCATCCCGTGTCGAGCCGCTCAATTTGAGCGCGTAGAATCCAGGAGCGCCGCCGATCTTGACCGGGAATGTGACCGAGCTGAGGAAGCCGACGCCGCTTTCGAAAGCGGTTTCGAAGCCGGTGCGCTCGAATTGCGAATCCGGATCGAACACCCACAGCCGGAACAGCGCATCATCGGTCGGCACGGTCAGCAGCGCGCCGGTGATGGTGTTGGGAATGACGGCCGAAGGCGGCAAAGCAAAGCTCAGGTTCTGAAACCCGTAATGCCCGTCGCTCCCCACAATTGGCAGTTGGCCGCCGAGATCGAGGACGTTGACCTTGCCCACGGTAAGGTTGGTCCCCGAATTCCACTGTTTGGAAAGGCTGACGGATACGTCGAAATCGCCCGAGTCCTCACCGCGGAACAGGGCCGTGTTGCTGGGGATGAGCCCGATCACGCCATTGGAATCCTCGCCCCAGGTGAATTCAGGCCTGATGGTCAGAGTGAAACTGTCATCCAACCCGAAAGCGCGGCCCTTGATGTCGATATACGCATCGACCCGCCCGGAATAGCGAAGCGTCTCCTCTGCATCGCCTGCGACCGGGATGTCCACGAATTGGGAGGCGACAAGGCGCGCGTCGATCAATTTGGGGGCGGCGGAAACGGGCGCCGATGCCTCCGCACTTGTAATTACCGGATCGCCTGCTGCGCTGTCTGCCTGCTGCTGTTCGTCATGGAAGGCCGCATCGAACGCCTCGGTAAGATCGAAATTCGCTTCATTCGCAGAAGCCGGCTGGCTGAATGCCAGAGCTGATGACGTCGCTCCGGCGAGACATGCTGCGCGCAGTATCGATCCACGAATTTCAAGTGAATGTGCGACCGTAATTTCCCCAACCCTGACAAACGAGCGCGATCCAGGCACCCGCCTATTTTTCGGTGCCCCCAATCGCAATTATCGCCTTCCCTCATCCATTCAGAGTGAAGTCGATGCGATGAAGACGTGCGGAGGATATTCGGGCATCAGCGCCCTGCAGGATTGTATTCAAGCGACATTTGGACGGGAATAACTGGGGCCGGGTAACTCGACACTAACCTTCACGCCGCTTGATGCACCCGTCAACGCGGCAATTCTGTCGTTCCCATCAACGCTTCATCCACGCTGCGCGCACATTGCCGCCCTTCGCGGATGGCCCACACAACGAGGCTCTGGCCGCGTCGCATGTCGCCGCAGGTGAACACGTTTTCGGCGCTGGTCGCATACCGATCGGTATCGGCTCTGACGTTGCCTCGCCCATCGAGTTCGACACCGGCCTGTTCGAGCAAACCGGCCTTTTTCGGGCCGACAAACCCCATAGCGAGCAGGATCAGATCGGCGGGGATCGTAAATTCGCTTCCGGCGACCTCGCGCATTTCGCGTTTGCCGTCTTCGCTCTCGACCCACTCGACCCGAGCGCATTCGAGCCCGGTAACCTTCTCGCCGTCGCCCACCACACGCTTTGTCAGGACGGCCCAGTCGCGCTCGACGCCTTCCTCGTGACTGGAAGAGGTGCGCAGCTTGAGCGGCCAGTCGGGCCAGGTCAGCGCCTTGTCTTCCTTCTCCGGCGGCTTGGGCATGATTTCGAGCTGCGTAACGCTCCTTGCGCCCTGCCTGTTCGACGTGCCTACGCAGTCGCTGCCGGTGTCGCCGCCACCGATCACGACCACGTCCTTGCCCGTCGCGAGCAGGCTGCCGCGCGGCGCGGCCCGGACTTCATCGTCACCCGCATTGCGCTTGTTCTGCTGCGTCAGGAATTCCATTGCGAGTCGGACGCCCGGCATTTCCGCTCCCGGGATCGAAAGCGCGCGCGCATCTTCGGAGCCACCGGAGAGGACGATGGCATCGAAATTCTCTTCAAGGCTCTTGAAAGAGACGTCGACGCCGACTTCCTTGCTTGTCCGGAATTCCACCCCTTCGGCTTCCATCTGGATGCAGCGGCGGCTGATGAGATGCTTTTCCATCTTGAAGTCCGGAATGCCGTATCGCAGCAATCCACCTACGCGGTCGCTCTTTTCGAACACGGTCACGCTGTGGCCGGCGCGCGCGAGCTGCTGTGCGCAGGCAAGACCGGCCGGGCCCGAGCCGACCACCGCGACCGATTTGCCGGTCTTCTTGTGGGCGATTTGCGGAGTGACCCAACCTTCTTCCCATCCGCGGTCGATGATGGCGCATTCGATGCTTTTGATCGTGACCGGCTGGTCGATGATGTTGAGCGTGCAGCTCGCCTCGCACGGGGCGGGGCAGATGCGGCCGGTGAATTCAGGGAAGTTGTTGGTCGAATGCAGCAGATCCAGCGCGTTCTTCCAATCGTCTTCGTAGACGAGATGATTCCAGTCCGGGATCAGATTGTTTACCGGGCAACCATTGTGGCAATAGGGAATGCCACAATCCATGCAGCGCGAGGCCTGTCCAGCCAGCGTTGCATTGTCCGGCTGGATCACGAATTCGCGGTAATTGCCTAACCGCTCCTTGGGATCGAGGTAATCGCGCTCACGGCGATCGAGTTCGAGAAAACCGGTATCCTTGCCCATTACTCGGCTGCCTCCATCTCGGCATCGCGTCGTTCTGCTTCGAGAGTTTCGAGAGCGTTTCTATAATCGCGTGGCATCACTTTGACGAAGCGGCTGAGCGCCGCGTCCCAATCGCTCAGAAGCTCGCCGGCGACCGTGCTTCCCGTGTGGAGCTGGTGGCGCTCGATCAGAATACGCAAACGATCCGCATCGTGACGCAGCATGTCGCCCATTCCGAAATCATGGACCGAGCGTGGGCGCTGAGACGGGCGTCCGGTGCCGTCATCCGTATCCGCTGCAGCGGAAATCGGCATCAGATCGACCTGCGCATGGTTGACCAATTCGCTGAATTCGCCGCCCGGATCGTAGACATATGCAACCCCGCCGCTCATTCCCGCAGCAAAGTTGCGACCTGTCTTGCCAAGCACGACCACGACCCCGCCGGTCATGTATTCGCAGGCATGGTCGCCCGCACCCTCGACCACGGCGATCGCGCCTGAATTGCGTACGGCAAAACGCTCGCCCGCGACGCCATTGAAAAACGCTTCGCCCGCAATCGCGCCGTAGAGGACGGTGTTGCCGACGATGATGTTGTTGTCGGAATCGCGCGGCACGCCGTCTGGCTGCCGTACGATAATGCGGCCGCCCGACAGCCCCTTGCCGACATAGTCGTTGGCATCGCCTGACAGATCGAGCGTGACCCCGTGGGCGAGCCACGCGCCGAAGCTCTGTCCCGCAACCCCGGTGAGGTTGATCCGGATGGTGTCGACCGGCAGACCTTCATGGCCATGCGCCTTGGCGATTTCACCCGACAGCATCGCGCCCACGGTCCGGTTCACGTTGCGAACCTCGTAATCGAGCTGCACCGGCTCTGCCGCCTCGATGGCGTCTTTCGCATCGGCGATCAGCGCATTGTCGAGCGCAGCGCCGAGCCCGTGATCCTGTGTCTCGGTGTTACGCAGCGGAGCGCCCTCCGAAATCTTAGGAACGTGCAGCAGACGCGACAGGTTTATGCCGCGCGCCTTCCAATGACGGTGCATGCGGCTCATATCGAGCCGGTCGACGCGGCCGATCATTTCTTCGACCGTACGGAAGCCCGTTTCGGCCATGATCCCGCGCAGTTCCTCGGCCACGAAGAACATGTAGTTCACCACATGCTCGGGTGTGCCGGTGAAGCGCTTGCGCAATTCGGGGTCCTGCGTGGCGACGCCAACGGGACAGGTGTTCAGGTGGCATTTGCGCATCATGATGCAGCCTGCAGCGATCAGCGGCGCGGTGGCAAAGCCGAATTCGTCCGCACCCAGCAGAGCCCCGATGGCGACGTCGCGACCGGTTCGCAGGCCGCCATCGACCTGCACGGCGATCCGGCTGCGCAGGTCGTTAAGCAGCAGCGTCTGCTGCGTTTCGGCGAGGCCGATTTCCCATGGTGATCCCGCATGGGTCAGGCTGGTGAGCGGTGAAGCGCCCGTGCCGCCATCGTAACCGGAGATTGTGACGTGATCGGCGCGCGCTTTGGAAACGCCGGCAGCCACCGTGCCCACACCGACTTCGGACACGAGCTTCACCGAAATACGCGCATCGTTGTTGACGTTTTTCAGGTCATGGATCAACTGCGCGAGGTCTTCGATCGAATAGATATCGTGGTGGGGTGGCGGAGATATCAGCCCGACGCCAGGGGTCGAATGGCGCACTGCGCCGATCCTTTTGTCGACCTTGTGCCCAGGCAGCTGGCCGCCTTCGCCGGGTTTCGCGCCCTGCGCCATCTTGATCTGGATATCGTCCGAATTGACGAGGTACTCGGTCGTGACGCCGAACCGTCCCGAGGCAACCTGCTTGATCCGGCTACGCATCGAATCGCCGTTGTCCAAAGGCGTGAAGCGAAACGGCTCCTCTCCGCCCTCTCCGGTGTTCGATCGGCCGCCAATGCGGTTCATGGCCACTGCAAGCGTCGAGTGCGCCTCATGGCTGATCGAGCCGAAACTCATCGCTCCGGTGGCAAACCGCTTCACGATCTCGCTCGCGGGTTCGACCTCTTCAAGCGGGATCGGTTCGTCGGCTTTTTTCAGCTCCATCAACCCGCGGATCGTGAGCAGGCGCTCGCTCTGCTCGTTTACGGATTTCGCGAATTCCTCGTAATTCTTGTGATCGTTGCCGCGCACCGCGTGCTGCAATTGCGCGACATTGGCAGGTGTCCAGGCGTGCTGCTCACCGCGCAGGCGATATTGGTAGATACCGCCGACATCCAGCATGTCCTTGTACAGCGGGTTGTCGCCATAGGCCTGCGCGTGGCGGCGCACGCTTTCCTCGGCGACCTGGTCCAGCCCGACGCCTTCGATGGTTGTGGCCGTGCCGGTGAAGTATTTCTCGATGAACTGGCTGGAAAGGCCGACAGCGTCGAAAATCTGCGCCCCGCAATAGGATTGATAGGTCGAAATGCCCATCTTCGACATGACCTTGCGAATGCCCTTGCCGATCGCCTTGATATAGTTCTGCTCGACTTCGTCGCGGGAGATTTCCGGGTGCTTGCGCGCCCTCAGGTCCTCGAGCGTTTCGAACGCCACATAGGGGTTCATCGCCTCCGCACCGTATCCTGCGAGGACACAGAAATGGTGGACTTCGCGCGGCTCGCCGCTCTCGACGATGAGACCGGTCTGCATTCGCAAGCCCTGACGGACGAGGTGGTGGTGGACCGCCGCTGTCGCCAGGAGCGCGGGCATGGGAACGCGGTTTTCGTCCTGCGCGCGGTCCGAAAGAATCAGGATGTTGTGATCCTGCAGGACCGCCTCTGTCGCGGCCCAGCACATCTCCTTCAGCGCGAGTTCGATACCTTCAACGCCTTCGCTGGCGTCCCATGTGATGTCGATGGTCTCGCAGCGGAATGCGCCGTCTACCATCGCTTCGACCGACCGAATTTTGGCCAGGTCTTCATTGGTCAGGATCGGCTGTGACACCTCAAGCCGCTTGTGCGTGCCAGCTTCGTGACCGAGCAGGTTGGGGCGGGGGCCGATCATCGACAGCAAGCTCATCACCAGCTCTTCGCGGATCGGATCGATCGGCGGGTTGGTGACCTGCGCGAAGTTCTGCTTGAAATAATCGTAGAGCAACCGCGCGCGGTCCGACAGGACTGCAATCGGCGTGTCGGTACCCATCGATCCGATCGGGTCGTCGCCCTTGACTGCCATCGGTTCGAGGAATCGCGAGACGTCTTCCTGCGTGTATCCGAACGCTTGCTGGCGCTGGAGCAAAGTCGTGTTCTCTTCCGGCAGATCCGAAAGCTCCGGCTCGATGTCGTGAATGTCTTCAAGCCGGACCTGCGCCTGCTCCAGCCATTTGGCGAAAGGTTCCGAGGTCGCGAGGTCGGCTTTCAGCTCGTCATCTTCGATGATGCGGCCTTGTTCGAGATCGATCAGCAGCATCTTACCGGGCTGTAGCCGCCATTTTCGGACGATGTCCTCTTCGGCAAACGGCAGCACTCCGCTTTCTGAAGCGAGGCACACGATATCATCCTTGGTCACGCAGAAACGTGCCGGGCGCAGGCCATTGCGGTCCAGCGTCGCGCCAATCTGGCGGCCATCGGTGAAACAGACAGCGGCCGGGCCGTCCCACGGTTCCATCAGGGCCGCATGATATTCGTAGAATGCCCGGCGCTCCGGATCCATCAAAGCGTTGCCGTTCCACGCCTCGGGGATCAGCATCATCATTGCATGGGCGAGGCTGTATCCGCCTGCGATCAGCAGCTCGAGCGCATTGTCGAGGCAGGCCGTGTCGGACTGGCCATGCGGGATGATTGGCCACATCTTGTCGAGGTCTGGCCCAAGGAGATCGCTTTCCATCGTGCGCCGACGCGCATTCATCCAGTTCACATTGCCGCGAACCGTGTTGATTTCGCCATTGTGCGCAATGAAGCGGAATGGATGCGCAAGCCGCCAGCTCGGGAACGTGTTGGTCGAGAAGCGCTGATGGACGAGGCCGAAGGCGGAAACGCATTCGGGATCACTCAGATCCTCGTAAAAGCTGCCCACTTGCGTTGCCAGCAGCAGCCCCTTGTAAACGATGGTGCGGCTCGAAAAGCTTGGCAGATAGGTTTCGGTCAGGCCTGGCAGACCGTGCTTTTCGGCGAGTTTGGCCAGGGGATTCAGAGTCTGCTTGCGAATGGCGAGCAGCTTGCGCTCGAAAGCATCCTGGTCGGCGCAATCCTCCCCCCTTGCGATGATCGCCTGCTGGATGACCGGCATCGAGGCAATCACCGCATCGCCCAAGCCATCGAGCGTGGTTGGGACGTCGCGCCAGCCGATGACGGTCTGGCCTTCCTTCGCCGCAAGCGTTTCGAAACGCTCGGCGACGAATTCGCGAGCCGCCTCGTCCTGCGGCAGGAAGCACATGGCCACCGCATAATCGCCTGCGGCTGGCAGCTCGATATCGTGCCCCGTCGCCCAACGCCGAATCAGGGCGTCTGGGATCTGCATGAGAAGCCCCGCTCCGTCACCGAGCAAAGGGTCGGCGCCGACGGCACCGCGATGATCGAGTTTCTCGAGGATTTCGAGCGATTGTTCGACGATGCCATGGCTGCGAGCGCCCTTGATATGGGCGACCATGCCTACTCCGCAGGCGTCATGTTCGTTGGCGGGGTCGTAAAGACCCTGGGAGATGGGGTGTCCCATGGCAAAATCCGATCTGTCAGATGCCGATACCCGAAACCGGTGGACCTTGGCCCTGCGGTTCGTGCAACGGCAGAATGTCGAGCGCACCGGGCGGATAGCCCGGACCGCGCTTCGTTCGCATTCCTATTGCCGATGGATTTGCTATTTTGCAACCGCGAAGAGCGAAGTTTTATTTCGCAGTGCCAAGCTTTATCTATGCTTTTAGTGCGCGTCTGCGACTGATCGGACCTGGATCAGGCTGCTCCGCGTATGCGCTGCAGTTTGGCGAGCGCTGCTCGCAGTTCTCGCGTGGTGTCCTGCAGATCCCCCATGGCCACAGGGATCGCATCGGATCGGTGTGCCTGGGCGTTGCCGCTTGCGAACTTTTGGCCCGTGAACATCGTGAGGCTCTTGAGCGCCTCGGCAAGCGTCGTGTCGCAATGCTTTCCAGCTATTTGATCGCGCCGCCCGGGCAATTTCTGCTGACGTTCATGCAATGCGGCGGCGAAGCGCTCAACCATCTGGATCAGGCTAAGGTCCCCGGGCGGAATGCCGCGCAGCTTCGAGATTGCGGCTTGCGGTCCCGGGCGCGAAGGCGCTTCTGCGGTTATCTCGGCTGACTCTGTTTCCGGGCTTACAGCAGTTGCGATAGGCTGGGCCGCAGTCGGCGCTGCTTCAGCCGGTTCCTGAACCCACACCGCATTCCGACCCGGTAGATCGGCAAAATCAGCGAGGCTCATATCGCGCGGCGCATCGTGATTGCTTTGAATGCTCGGGGCACAATCGCCTGCCGCGACGCTATCATCCGCAACGTGCAATCCTGAAGTCGGCTCGGCAAGCTGTTCCGGCGCATCGTCGCATTCTTGCCCGTCAAATTGTTCGGCTCCGTTGGCTCCGTCGCGGAGTTCGCCAGCTACATCGATGGATGCGGCCGAGATATCTTCCTCCAGTTCTACATCCAGATAGAGCAAATCATCGACGAGTGGTTCACCGAGCGTTTCGCTACCAAGGTCGGTCGCTAAGTCGAAGGGTTCTATTTGTCGATCGGTGCCGAATGCCATGCCCGCCCTGTTCGGCCACGCTGTGCGCTTTTGCACTGCGACCGCAGATCCCCAGGCCAGGAGACATCCCACGCAAGCTGCCAGAGCTGTCATCACGATCTGCGGAATGCTTGCCGCGATCCCGAGGCCCGCACCTGCCAGAAACTTCGATACCAGACTGTGCGGTATAACGAGCACGGACAGGCCGAACAACAATGCGCCCCAGACCGCCAAAAGGGGTGCGAACGCCCTGTGCCCGGCAATCGATCCGACATGGTCGGCAAAGCGATCTTTGATACTGCCCATACTGCCCCCGTGCGGGAGAAGCAGCGATGCCCTTACGCCGCTGCACTTCCCGCTTGCCCGTCCGATCGGAACCCCAATCGGCCCGCCGACACCGTTAAACTAATGGGGTTTGGTAAAGGCTTGGATAACGCCCATCTTCGCGGCGGATCTCGAATCGGAGCGGACCTATCCGCCGGGTCTTGCCGCCACTTGGTGCCGCCGCTCCGGCGCGTTGCGGGGAATCCCTACCTCCCTACCAAGCGATGCCGTAACGGCAGCGGCTGCGCATTGGCAGCTGCATTGCATCAACGCTTTTCGCCTGCCATGAAGCGAGCCGTATAACGCTTACGTAAACAGCCACGCGTCTTCGGGCTGCGCGGCGCAAAGAACCGAGGAGAGCTCAATGACACCGCAAGAATTGGCCGAGAAGACCGGCGAGAACATCGGCACCAGCGAATGGGTGGAGATGAGCCAGGACCGGATCAACCAGTTCGCAGATGCAACCGGCGATCATCAGTTCATCCACGTCAACGAAGAAGCCGCCAAGATGACGCCATTCGGCGGGACGATCGCGCACGGCTTTCTGACGCTGTCGATGATCCCCTATCTCGGTGCGAACAGCGAAACGCCCAAAATCGACGGCGTGAAAATGGGCGTGAATTACGGCGGCAACAAAACCCGCTTTATCGCGCCGGTGCGTGCAGGCAAACGCATCCGTGGTCACTGGAAGCTGACCGAAATGGTCGAAAAGCGGCCCGGTCAGTGGCAGCAGACCTCCGAAATCACCATCGAGATCGAAGGCGAAGACAAGCCCGCGCTGATCTGTGAATGGATCACGATGTATTTTGTGTGATTGCCACTCGTTTTTCCTGATCCTGCGCGGTCGGCTTAGCAAGGCCGCATTTTACCCCTATTGTCGCCGAAAATCCGGCGCCCCGACACTGATTGAAAGGTATTTTTGATGTCACGCGATGCAGTCATCGTTTCCACCGCCCGCACCCCTATCGGGCGGGCTTACAAGGGCGGTTTCAATGCCACCCCCGGCGCGACCCTCGGCGCGCTTTCGTTTAAGCCCGCTGTCGAGCGTGCCGGCATCGAAGGCGGAGAGATCGACGATGTCGTGTGGGGCGCTGTCCTCACGCAGGGAACGCAGGCTGGGAATATCGGCCGCCAGGTCGCGCTTCGCGGCGGCGCTCCGGTTACAGTCGCGGCGCAGACGATCGACCGTCAGTGTTCTTCGGGCCTGATGGCGATCGCCACCGCAGCCAAGCAGATCGTGGTCGACAATATGGATATCGTCGTCGGCGGCGGTCAGGATTCCATTTCGATGGTCCAGACCCCTGAGATGCGCGTTCAGATGGACCCATCGCTGCTCGCCATGCACAAAGACGTCTACATGCCGATGCTGCAAACCGCTGAAACCGTCGCTGCGCGCTACGGCATCAGCCGCGACGCGCAGGATGAATACGCGCTCCAATCGCAGATGCGCACCGCTGCGGGCCAGGAAGCGGGCAAGTTCGACGACGAGATCGTGCCGGTGACGACCACGATGATGGTCAAGGACAAGGAAAGCGGCGAGGTTTCGCAGCAGGAAGTCACCATCACCAAGGACGAAGGCAACCGCCCCTCGACCACACTCGAAGGGTTGCAGTCGCTCAATCCCGTCATGGGCCCCGACAAGGTCATCACCGCCGGCAACGCCTCGCAGCTGTCCGACGGTTCTTCGGCCAGCGTCCTGATGGAAGCCAAAGTCGCCGAGCAGAAAGGCCTGCAGCCACTCGGGCGCTATGTCGGCATGGCAGTCGCGGGTACCGAGCCTGACGAAATGGGCATCGGCCCGGTCTTTGCGATCCCGAAATTGCTCAAGCAGACGGGCCTCAAGATGGACGATATCGGCCTGTGGGAACTGAACGAGGCCTTCGCGGTGCAGGTGCTTTACTGCCGCGACAAGCTGGGCATCGACAACGACATCCTTAACGTCAATGGCGGCTCGATCTCGATCGGCCACCCCTACGGCATGACCGGCGCACGCTGCACCGGCCACGCGCTGATCGAAGGCAAGCGCCGCGGCGCGAAATACGTCGTTGTCACCATGTGTGTCGGCGGCGGCATGGGCGCAGCGGGACTGTTCGAGGTTTTCTAGGCGGTTGTTTGCGGTCGCGCTTTGACTGCCGTGACCAAGAAAATGAGGGGCGGCGCGGGAGCGATCCTGCGCCGCCTTTTTCTTTGCCCGCGTTTCTGGCTAGAGTCCCCCAATGGGGATCATGGAAATCATCGGGATCGCGGGGAGCGTCAGCCTGCTTTCGGGATGGCGGCTCTATTTGTGTGTGTTTGCGACGGGCCTCGCGATGCGGCTCAATGCGCTGCCTGTACCTGAGCATCTCGCCAGTCTTGGCGTGCTTGAAAATCCGTGGGTGATGGGTATCGCCGCGTTCGGCGCGCTGGCGGAATTCTTTGCCGACAAGGTGATGTGGCTCGATAGCGCTTGGGACACGGTCCACACGCTGGTCCGACCAGTCGGTGGTGCGCTGCTGGCACTGGCCATCGTTGATCCATCCGACCCGGCGATGCAGGTCATCGCATTTCTGCTGGGCGGCGGAGCAAGCTTTCTCGCACACGGCGGGAAGGCGAGCGCGCGAGCGGTGGTCAACACGTCGCCCGAGCCGGTGAGCAATGCGGTCGTTTCCAGCGCCGAAGATATTGCGACGGTCGGCCTCTTGTGGGCCGCCTACGAATACCCAGTGATCGCCGCCGGGATCGCGTTACTGCTTCTGGTCCTCGTGGTCGGCCTTCTCATGTTGGCACGGAAGGTAATCAAAAGGCTTTTCTTCGGAGCGCCGAGGCCGCGAGGCTGATTGCTCGATTGGCTGGGAGCCGAAACTACACGCGGATCGCGGCCCGAATGGGCTGCGGCAAATCAGGAGTGCGCCGCGATAAACTCCTCGACAACCGGTGCGACCTTGTCGCGCCAGCGGCTGCCGTTGAAGATGCCGTAATGTCCGGCGCCTTCGGCCATGTAGTACCGCTTCTTGCTTTCCTTGAGACCCGTGGCGAGCTTCAGCGCCGCGCGCGTCTGGCCAAGGCCTGAGATATCATCGCGTTCCCCTTCGATTGCGAGGAGCGCGGTGTCGGTGATCTGGGTCAGGTCTACGATCTCGCCCTTGTGGCGGAACTCACCATTCGGGATCGAGTGCTTCTGGAACACTTCTTCGACCGTCTGGAGGTAGAATTCCGCCGTCATGTCGCACACGCTGCGGTATTCGTCGTAGAAATCCTTTGTCGCCTGCGCGCTGTCCTGATCACCGGCATTGAGGTGTTTGAACATTTCGAAGTGGCTCATCATGTGGCTGCGCAGGTTCATGCTCATGAAAGCCGAAAGCTGCATCCAGCCGGGATAGACCTTACGTCCCGCGCCGCGATATTTCATCGGCACGGTCGCGATGACCGAGTTGCGGAACCATTCGATCGGGCGGTTCATAGCGTGGTCGTTGACCGAGGTCGGACATTCGCGTGTGTCGATCGGGCCGCCCATCATCGTCAGCGTCGCGGGGGCTGCCGGGGACTTGTGCTGGTTAAGCAGAGCCGTCGCAGCAAAGGCCGGGACGGATGGCTGGCATACTGCAAGCATGTGCGGCCGCTGGCCAGGTTCCTGCCCCTCGATATATTCGAGGAATTCCATCAGGTAATCGATGTAGGTGTCTAGATCGAAATCGCCCTCATGAAGCGGCACCGTCTTCGCGTCGGCCCAATCGGTGATGTACACTTCGTATTGCTGAAGCATCCGCTCGACCGTGCCGCGCAGCAGGGTGGCGTAATGCCCGCTCATCGGGGCGACGATCAGCATTTTCGGACGATTATCCGCAACTCCATCGAGCCGGAAGCGTTTGAGATCGCCGAACGGACGATTCACGACCGTCGCCTCGATCACGGGATAGAGCTTCCCGTCCACGTCAATCTCGGTGATGCCGAAAGCAGGTTTGCCGTAATCGGCTGTGGCGTGGGCAAACACGTCGAGCGCGCTCGCGGTGAGCGGAAGCGCACCGATCTTGTTAAACGGATTGGCGGGGTTCGTCAGGATCGAAGAACTGATGGAAGCCCACGAGCTGACGCTGTTCATCCAGCTGCGCTGTATTTCATAGGCGTGGTAAAGCATTGTGGGCCCCTTTAGGCTCGAACCGCAATAGTCGCGATGAGCTGTAATACGCCTTCAAACAGGCGCGCGTTACACCGTAGATGGGGTTTTTGCGCGTATTGTGCAATGCACAATAAGGGCTGGACCTGGAATAAGCGGGGGACCTGTGTGGTTTTTGCACGTGAAATTTGCGCGGCGCGTAGCTAGATCGGCGTGGAGATGGACGCGCAATCTTCCCACGATATCGAGAATGAAGGGGCAGGCCTGGCGGAGACGCCGCGCAAGCCGCGGTCACTGGCACCCTTGCGGATGGTCTACCGAGAAGCTGCGAAGTATCCCAAACAGGTCATTTTCGCGCTGATCGCGCTTGTCGTGACTGCCGCAGGCACCCTGGCCATTCCCGCCGCATCGCAATTGATCGTCGATCGCGGCTTTGGCGGCGCAGGCGGAGAGGCTGGCGATATCGGGCGCTGGTTCCGATATCTGCTGGTTATCGTTGTCGTGATTGCGCTGGGCACAGCAGCGAGGTTCTACTTCGTGAGCTGGATTGGCGAGCGCGTTGTCGCGGACATACGGCGCAAGGTGCATCGCAATCTCCTGCGCATGTCTCCCTCTTTTTACGAAGAGAACAGTCCGAAAGAAATTTCCAGCCGGATGACGTCCGATACCACCATCATCGAGACAGTGGTGGGAACGACCGTTTCCGTGGCGTTGCGCAACATCTTCCTAGGCATTGGCGGGACGATCTACCTGTTCTGGCTCTTGCCGGGTCTCACCATCTGGCTCGCCGTCGGTATCCCAGCGGTGATCCTGCCCATCGTGATTTTCGGGCGGCGGATACGCAGCATTTCCCGCGACAATCAGGACCGAGTCGCGGATGTCGGCGCCATGGTGACCGAAGTGCTGGGCGCGATGAAGATAGTTCAGAGCTTCGGTCAGCAGGAGCGCGAAGCCGACCGGTTTGGTGGTGCGGTAGAGCGAACATTCGAAACTGCGCGGCGAAGGATCGTTTTGCGCTCGATCATGACCTCGATCATCATCCTTGCAATTTTCGGTTCGATCGTTCTAATCCTCTGGCGGGGTGCGGAAGGCGTCGCTGCCGGGGACATAACCGGCGGAACCATCCTTTCTTTCATTATCGGCGCGATGATCGTTGCGGGCGCATTTGGTGCGCTGACCGAAGTTTACGGAGAACTGCTGCGCGGCGCTGGCGCGGCGAGCCGCCTAGCTGAATTGCTCGAAGCCAAGCCGAGCATTGCTCCGCCCGCGCGGCCCGAAAATCTGCCCCACCCGCCGCGAGGAAGCCTTTCGTTTCGCAACGTTACGTTCCGTTATCCCGCTCGGCCGGAAACGCCCGCGCTGAAGGATTTTACGCTCGAAATCGAACCGGGAGAAACCGTTGCGATCGTCGGACCATCGGGCGCCGGGAAGTCGACGATTTTCCAGCTAGTCGAACGATTCTACGACCCACAGCTTGGCACTATCCGGCTGGACGGGGTGCCGCTGACCAAGGCCGATCCTGCCGATATTCGCGAACGACTCGCGCTCGTTCCGCAGGACGGCGTACTGTTCAGCGCCAATGCCCGCGACAATTTACGCTATGGCCGCTGGGACGCGAGCGACGCCGAAATCTGGGAGGCCGCACGCGCCGCCAATGCCGAAGGTTTCTTGCAGGATCTTCCAGACGGCCTCGACACATATCTCGGAGAGGGCGGCACGCAGCTTTCCGGCGGACAGCAACAGCGCGTTGCCATCGCCCGCGCGCTTCTGCGGGATGCGCCGATACTTTTGCTCGACGAGGCGACCAGCGCTCTCGACGCAGAAAGCGAACAATTGGTCCAGCAGGCGCTTGAGACACTGATGCGGCAACGTACAACTCTGGTTATTGCCCACCGCCTGGCCACCGTTCGCGCGGCTGACCGGATCATCGTGCTGGAGGACGGCGAAATCGTCGAGCAAGGCAATCATGCCGAATTGTCTGCGACGGGCGGACTGTATGCACGGCTTGCAAAGCTGCAATTCGCTGCCAACGAAGCGGCATGACGAGCTGACCTAAGCCCATCCTCCCCAGCTCGTGCCGGGCGCAATTTCGACCAGCTGCTATTTGCATCGGACGAACGACCACATTGCCGCGCGCGATAAGGTAGGCCATCGCCGGACTATCAAGATCAGTTACAATCGGGACGCACCCTCATGATTCGAACGAAAGCTCTTCTGGGCGCCAGCATCGCTGCGCTCGCTCTTACCACGCCTGCCCATGCCGACAGCACGCATGCCGACACAACGCACACCATCGAAACAGTTCTGGAAGAAGCTGAGGCGAAGGGTTCCAGCACTCCCACCATGAGCTTCGGCACCTGGGGTGTCGGAACCGAATTGATCGACGAGACGGTCGATCCGGGTAATGACTTCAACGCCTATATCAATGGCAAGTGGGTCGCCGCGAACGAGATACCGGCAGATCGTCAGCGCTTCGGCGCGTTCGACCTGTTGCGTGAAGGCGCGACCGAAGATGTGCGCAAACTCGTGGAAACGCTGGTCGCGTCGAACCCCGAGCCCGGCACTCAGGCGCGACGCATTGTCGATGCCTATAACGCATATATGGACGTTGAGGCGATCGATGCCAGCGGGCTGGCCCCGGCGCAGCCGTATCTTACGGAGATTTACGGCGCGAAAGACCTGACCTCGCTCGTTTCGCTGTTCGGCAAACCGGGCTATCCCTCGCTCGTCAGCGCAGGCGTGACTATCGATGCACGCAATCCCACCGACTATGCTGTCGGGATCGGTTTCGACGGGATGGGCCTGCCCGATCGCGATTATTACCTCGTCGATTCAGAGAGCAATCTCGAAATCCGCGCCGCCTATATCGGTTACCTCACGACGGTTCTCGGCGCTGCGGGCTACGATGATGCGAAGGGCGCGGCTGAAGCCGTCTACGCTTTCGAAAGCAAAGTCGCCGCGCTCGAGTGGGCGCGCCCAATATTGCGCATGCCGCAGCTGACCTACAATGAATTGAGCCCCGAAGAACTGGCCGCGATGGCAGGCGATTTCCCGATCCAGACACTGCTCGCTTCTGCGCAGCTTGATGGACAGCCCCGTTTTCTGGCACGGCAGCTCCCGCCGACCGACGAAGAAATCGAAGCGTTGGGGCTTACGCAGGATCAGCTCGACACGATCGGCGGCGGTTTGCCCGCGATGATGCAGCTGCTCACCGAAACGCCGCTTTCGACGTTGAAGGCGTACATGGCGAAATCGTTCCTCAGGTCGAACGCAGCGGTGCTTTCGAGCGAGCTCGATGATGCGACTTTTGCGCTTTACGGGAAGACGATCAACGGACGCGAGGTGCAGCAGGAACGCTGGAAGCGCGCGATCGCGGCGGTCGAAGGTTCGCTGGGCGAGCAGCTCGGTGCGCTCTACGTCGAACAATATTTCCCGCCGGACAGCAAGGCACGGATGGATGAGCTGGTCGCAAACCTGCAGAAAGCGATGAGCGAGGCGCTCGATAACAATGAATGGATGACGCCTGCGACCATCGAAGAAGCGCGCGCCAAGCTCGAAGGGTTCGTGCCGATGATCGGCTATCCCGACGAATTCAAGACCTATGACGGGCTGGAAATTGCAGCCGACGATCCGCTGGCCAATTCGATCTCGACCGCCAAATGGTGGGACGAAGAAATGCGCTCACGCCTGGGTTCGCCGGTCGACCCCACCGAATGGGGCATGACCCCGCAGACGGTGAACGCATATTATTCGCCTCTCACCAACCGAATCGTCTTTCCCGCGGCGATCCTGCAGCCGCCATTTTTCAACGGCAGCGCGGATCCGGCGGTCAATTACGGCGGGATCGGCGCGGTGATCGGTCACGAGATCGGTCATGGCTATGACGATCAAGGCTCTCAGTTCGATGCGACCGGAACGCTCCGCAATTGGTGGCAGGATGAGGATCGCGAAGGCTTTGTCCAGTTTACCGACCGGATGGCGGAATTCATCGAATCCTATTGCCCGGTCGACAGTCCCGAGGGCCCGGTCTGCCTGCGGGGCGGCCAGTCCATGGGCGAAACACTGGGCGATGTCGTCGGCCTGCAGATGGCGTACCGTGCCTATCGCATGTCGCTGGGCGGTGAGGAGGCTCCGGTGATTGACGGATTGACCGGCGATCAGCGTTTCTTCCTTGGCTTCGGACAGATCTGGCGCGGCATGGAGCGCGAGGAATCGCTGCGTAACCGCGTGATGACGGCGAACCACCCTCCGGGCGAATTCCGCCTCAACAATGCGGTACGTCACCTCGATGCATGGTACGAGGCGTTCAACGTGACACCCGAGGACGATCTTTATCTGACCCCCGAAGAGCGCATCCGGATCTGGTAATTTTTACGGTCAAATCTCGCTAACGAATTGACTTGGCCCGCGCTTCATCCAAGGAGCGCGGGCCATGACTTTTCTACAGCTTTTCATCATTGCAGTTGTTCAGGGGATCACGGAATTTCTGCCGATCTCGTCCTCGGGCCACCTGATCCTGATCCCGTTTCTGACCGATTTTTCCGATCAGGGTCCGCTGATCGACGTCGCCGTCCATGTCGGATCGCTGCTGGCGATCATCGTCTACTTCTTCAAGGACGTGCTGGTGCTGGCCCGCGGAGGCTTCGCGAGCATCGGCGTCGGGACCGACGCACCCAATGCTCCGGCAGAGCGCAGGCTGTTCTGGTGGATCGTTCTCGGCACCATCCCTGCTGTGTTATTCGGTCTCGCGATCAAGCTCGGCGCGTTCGATTCGCTAGCGGAGACGTGGTTCGGGATTACCGTGGTTGAGGACGATCTGATGTCGTCCATCCGCTTTACCGATCTCATCGCATTCAACCTGATTGTATATGGGCTCCTCCTCGGACTTGCCGATTGGGTGGGGAAAGAGGTCAAATCGTTCGAGGACATGACGTGGCGAGACGGCCTGATCGTCGGCATCGCGCAGGCACTGGCGATCATTCCCGGAACCAGCCGCTCTGGCGTCACCATGACCGCGGCGCGGTTCCTCGGGTACAAACGCGTGGAGGCGGCGCGATTTTCATTTCTGCTGTCGATCCCGGCGGTTGCAGGTGCGGGTGTGCTCATCGTGCCCGAAATATTCGAGGCGGGATCGGTCCTGGCTTTCGATGCACTCATCGCCGGCGTGCTAACCTTCATAGCCGCATTTGCGACCATGGCGTTCCTGATGAATTTTCTGAAACGCGCGTCGATGATGGTTTTCGTGCTCTACCGCGTGGTGATGGGCTGCGCGCTATTCTATTTCTTCTGATCGTCACAGAACAAGGATTCTTGGAACCAGCACGCAATCACACGCGTTCCGCAGTTGAAGAGATAGTAAGAAAACGAAGAGTTGAGTGATGGCGTTGTTGGTGTTGATAGTAATGGGCGCGACTTTGGGCTGGCTGGCCTCGATCATCGCGCGCACCGAACAATCAGGCCAGATCCTGCGTCAGATCAGCATCGGGATCGCGGCGACACTCATTATCGGTCTGATTGCAAACAGCGGCACTTTTATCGGCGGACTTTCATTGGTTGCGCTCGGATCCGCGTTGGTCGCCGGGGTCGCCGCACTTGTCCTCTATCACACCGTGATTCGCCCCCGGATCGAAGCCTAAGGCACTGCTTCTTAGATCGTCGATGGATACCGGTCAGACCGGTGCCGCACCCGATCCCCTGCCACCCCTCAGATGATATTCCTGCGTCCCGCGGTGGATCACGTTGTCGACATCGATGATGGCAGAATTCGCGTAGGTGAAGCTCGGCGCAAGGCTGCGGTATAGCCGATCGAAATCACGCTCGACCGTCTGCTTGAACAGATCATCGAAGCTTTCGATAACGAAATAGGTCGGCTGAAGATCGCTGATGACGTAATCGGTGCGCATCACACGATCGACATTCAACATGATGCGATTGGGACTCTCGGCCTCGACTGCGAACCTCGCTTCCGTCGGTCCTGACAGGATGCCTGCTCCGTAGGCCTTGATACCGTCTGCTTCTTCGATCAGCCCGAACTCGACCGTGTACCAGTAGAGCGCGCCGAGCGCTTTCAGCCGGTTGTAATGCATCGCCTTCCACCCGGCGCGGCCATATTCCTGCATGTAATCGGCGTAGACAGGATCGGTCAGCATCGGAACATGCCCGAACACGTCGTGGAACACGTCTGGTTCCTGAATGTAGTCGAACGTCTCGCGTGTGCGGATGAAATTGCCCGCTGGAAAGCGGCGATTGGCGAGATGCCAGAAGAACACGTGGTCGGGGATCAGCATCGGGACCGGCACGACGCTCCACCCGGTCAACGTTTCCAGCTCCTCAGACAGCGCGCCGAATTCGGGAATACCGCCGCGCGACAGATCGAGCTTTTCAAGTCCTGCCATGAAGGCGCTGGCGGCACGGCCCGGAAGCACTTCCATCTGACGCGCGAACAAATCGTTCCAGATCGCGTGATCCTCGCTTGAATAATCGGTCTGCGCTGGCTCCAGCCAGTCATCGCCCAGATGCGCCGGCTTTGCGAGCGGCGCAGTAAATACGTCGCCCGGAAGATCGGGCAGGCGCGAGAAATCGGTGTCTGGATGAGCAAGTGTAGCCATGGGTACGTATTTGAGACTACCACTGACCGGAAACAAGGACAAATTGGGAGGCCGTATGGGTCTGAAAGGCAAGGATTACCGCGTACTGCTTGAACCAATGACCGAGGAACTGGTCGCCATGGCCCGCTGGGCGCGGATCACGGGCGCACGGGTCGTGGTCCTGTTCGAAGGGCGAGATACGGCCGGAAAGGGCGGTGCAATCCGGGCGGTGCGTGACAAGCTAAATCCGCGCCAGTGCCGCACTGTGGCACTCGGAAAGCCGACCGATGCCGAACGAACCCAATGGTATTTCCAGCGCTACATTGCTCACCTGCCGAGCGCTGGTGAGATCGTGCTGTTCGATCGCAGCTGGTACAACCGCGCAGGCGTTGAGAAAGTGATGGGCTTTGCAGACAACGAGCAGGTTGAGCTGTTCCTCCGCCAGGTGCCGACGTTTGAAAACATGCTGATCGACGATGGCATCCTGCTCTTCAAATACTGGCTCACAACCGATCAGGACAAACAGGAAGAGCGCTTGCGTGAACGCCTCGACGATCCGCTGAAGCGCTGGAAACTTTCGCCCATCGATCTTGCTGCACGCGAGAAATACGACGCGTATACAGAGGCTCGCGAGGCCATGCTGAGGACGACCCATACCCGTCATGCGCCGTGGACACTGGTCGATTTCAACGATCAGAAGCGCGGGCGGCTTACCCTGATCCGCGATCTGCTCGATCGATTGCCCGACACTCGCTGCGAGCCGCCGGAAATTGATTTTCCGGAACTTGGTCGGGAGCCAGAACCGGAAAGCTTCACCGTGCTGAAGCCGATCGAGAAATACCCGGTCAACGATTGACCTGCGCTCTCTTTCGATATAAAGATGATATCATAATTATATCGAAGGGGAAAACGTATGACAAATGATGCGCATGCGATGGCGATCAGCAAGGAACGTCGCGGTACCAGCTACAATGGCTATGTGATGATCCTGGTGGTGCTTGCCACGCTGGTCTTGCCGTTGTTTTTGGCGATCACCTTCGGCGCACCCAAGGAAGGCGTCGTTGCCAGTATCATTTCGGGCCTCGTCCTATCGCTCCTGTTGAGTATCGGCTTCTTCATGATCCAGCCCAACCAGGCGGTCGTGATAACCCTGTTCGGCGAATATCGCGGGACTTCTCGAAAGGAGGGGCTGCAATGGGTCTGGCCGTGGATGATGAAAGAAAAAGTGAGCGTTCGCGCTCACAACATCCATTCCGAGAAGGTCAAGATCAACGATCTGCGAGGCAATCCGATCGAGATCGCATGCAATGTCGTATGGCGCGTTTCCGATACCGCGCAGGCAGTGTTCGATGTCGATGATTACAAGGAGTTCGTGAACATCCAGATCGAGGCGGGCCTGCGGACAGTCGGTGCGCGCCATCCCTATGATGACATGTCAGACGAAGACAAAACGACGCTCAGGGGCAGCGCCGATGTCGTGAACCAGGAATTGATCGAGGAGCTAAACGAGCGTCTCAAGGTCGCAGGGATCGTGGTCGACGAGGCCGGGCTGACGCATTTGGCCTATGCTTCGGAAATTGCCGGTGCGATGCTCAGACGTCAACAGGCCGACGCCGTGATCGCGGCGCGTCAGAAAGTGGTCATTGGGGCGGTCGGAATGGTCGAGGATGCGCTTCAGAAGCTTTCGAATGACGGCATCGTCGAACTAGACGATGAACGCCGCGCCGCGATGGTGTCCAACCTCATGGTTGTCCTGTGCGGCGATCGCGAAGCACAGCCAGTCGTCAACGCCGGCACGCTTTACCAGTAACCTCCCGCAAAGGAGGCAGCCATGGCTGCGCCTTCCCAAAGACCGGGCAAGAAACCAGCGAAAAAAGCCTTCGCTCTCCGGCTCGACCCGGCGGTCCACGCTGCGGTCGAGCGGTTGGCGGGGGCCGAATTGCGATCGGCCAATGCACAGATCGAGATGCTGCTGCGCGAAGCGCTGGAGGCGCGCGGGGTCGATGCGGGACGAACCAGGCCGCCCCGACGCGGGAGGCCGCCGAAGAGCGGCGATGGCGGCTAAACCGCTGCGACCGCTTTCATGATTTGCCGACCATCTTGGGCGAATGCGCCCAGTTCATACTGCGAACCGCCTCCGCGCATGGCGAGGATCAATTCTTCTCCAGCGATCGCAGGAGACATACCGCGAAATTCGAAGGTCCTGAGGTGATTGTCGCCAAGCTTCTCTGCCGCAACTTGCAGTAACAGACTAGCGGTAAGCGGCCCGTGTACGACCAGCCCGCGATACCTTTCGACGGCGCGCGCATAGGGAGCATCGTAATGAATGCGGTGCGTGTTGAAGGTGAGCGCCGAGTAACGAAACAAAAGACGCGGATCAGGGGTCAGAGCCTTGTGGACGTCCCATGCATCGCGGTCAAAGTGTCCTTCTCCCAAGGGGGGCGGGCTGAGGGCGGCATCGGATAAGGCCGCCTCCCTGTAGACCAGGGTTTGCGTCTCCAGGACCGCTAGCGTTCCATTCGCTTGCGTTTCGTGCTCGACATCGACGAAGGCAAGCCGACCGGTGCTGCCCGTTTTCTCCGTGATCGAGGCGACCCGGCTGGTCCGCGTGACGACCGCGCCAATGGTCAGCGGCGCGCGAAAGTGCAGCCTGCTCGATGCCCACATTCGGCGCGGCATCGGGAAAGGAGGGAGAAAGCTGTCGGCACTCTCGTCGCGGGCCGGATGACCGTCCTCGCCCAGCTCCGCGGTGGGCGTATCGGGCGTGCAGAGTGCGAAGTGGATGCCCTGCGGCATTATGCCCGACGCCGAAGCGGGAAGGTCGAAGGTCGCGAGCCAGCGCTTTGCAAGTCCCTCGTCCAGCCGATCGCTCAATTGTTGCTCGCGACCGATCCACTTTTCGAAACCGCTCATTATGCCGCCCGTTCGAACACCGCTGCAATGCCCTGGCCGCCGCCGATGCACATCGTCTCCAGCCCATATCGGCTTCCGCGCCGGTGCATTTCGGCCGCCATATCGGCGAGAATCCGCCCGCCCGTCGCGCCGATAGGGTGGCCGAGCGAGATGCCCGAGCCGTTGACGTTGAGAATCTCGCGGCGACTGTCGTCCGTGCTCCAGCCCCAGCCTTTGAGCACTGCCAACACTTGCGGGGCAAAAGCCTCGTTGAGTTCGATCAAATCAATATCGTCCCACGAATATCCGCGCCGCTCGAACAGACGCTCGACCGCCGGGACGGGGCCGATGCCCATGCGGCTTGGATCGCAGCCTGCCGCCGCCCAGCCGCCGAACCACAGGGAAGGTTCGAGGCCGAGATCTTCCAGCTTGTCTTCCGCAACGACGAGGCAAGCCGCAGCCGCATCGTTCTGCTGACTGGCATTGCCTGCGGTGACGATCGCGTCGGGATCCCGCTTGCCATCAATGGGTCGCAATTTGGCGAGTGTCTCAATCGAGGCATCGGCCCGGTACCCTTCGTCATGATCGAAGACAACGGGATCGCCGCGGCGCTGCGGGACTTCGACCGGCACAAGCTGATCTTCGAACTTGCCCGCTTCCCATGCCGCCGCTGCATTCTGGTGGCTGCGCACCGCATAGGCATCTGCCTCTTCGCGCGAAATGCTGTAATCCTTGGCAAGATTTTCCGCCGTCTCGATCATGCCAGTGATGATTCCGAAGCGTTCTATCGGCTGGCTCATCAGACGCCCGCGCGAGAGCCGGTCGTGCAGAGTGATGTCTCCCATGCGCGCGCCGCCGCGACCTTGCAGCGTGTAATGTTCGACATTGGACATGCTCTCGCACCCGCCTGCGACAACCACGTCGGCCATGCCGGTTTCAACCATCATGGCCGCGTTGGCGATCGCCTGCAGGCCCGATCCACACCGCCGATCGAGCTGATAGCCTGGCACTTCAAGCGGAAGTCCCGCAGCCAGCCACGACCAATGCCCAATGGCAGGCGCCTCCGCATTGCCGTAGCCCTGCGAGAATACAACATCATCGACGCGCGAGGGATCGATGCCGGAACGCTCGACAAGAGCCTTCAAGATGATTGCCCCCAGTTCGCCTGCGTTTAGGCTGGAGAGCCCTCCGAGGAACTTTCCCACCGGCGTGCGCAGAGGCGATACGATCGCTGCTCTTCTGGTCATGCTCTGTCCTTGTCACTCAATGCCACTGTTCCTGCGTCAACCAGCTTGCCTATTGCGCCGCTGGAAAGGCCCAGCCGCTCGGCCAGCACCTCTTCGGAATGCTGGCCAAGATACGGAGCCGGAGCCGGATCGCCGACTTCCCGGCCTGGCAGATTCGCGAAGCTTCGCGTGGCCGGGTATTCGAACCCCGATGGATTTTTAGGGGAGGGACCGAAAAGCGGATTGTGGTCCACCAGCACGGGATCGGTCGCCGCTTCGTGTGCGGTTCGATAGCGTTCGAAAGTGCAGCCATTGGCCGCCATCAGCGATTCCAGCGCTTGGTAGTTGTGGCTGCCCGCGACCTTCTGGAACAGCTCGAAAAGCCGGTGGCGATGTTTGAATCGCGGATCATCGCCATCCGCAAACCTAACGCCGACTTCGGCTTCGAGTTGGCCGATGGGGGTCTCCAGCCCGAACGCCTTGACCAACCCGGCCCATTGTTTGGCCGTAAGCGCTGCGACCATGAAACGAATGCCGTCCTTGGACCGAAAATCGCGCCCGAACGCTCCCCAGATGGCATTGCCAAGCCGCTCCCGATCACCGCCGCGAAACAGCATTTCCGCCATCAAGCCCGAATTCGCTACGGTGCCGATGGCGACATCGCCCAGCGGCACGCGCACTTCGCTGCCCGGCCCGCCCGCGTCGCGGTGGCGCAAGGCCGCCAAAAGGGCGAATGCGCAATATGCACCAGTGATGAAATCCCATGCAGGTAAAACCTGGTTGACCGGCGGTGCGGTCTTCATGTCCCAGTCTTCGGGTCCGGCCATGAGCGGGTACCCGCTCGCTGCGTTGACGGTGAAATCCATCGCCTGACGTCCATCGTGCCAGCCCATGATCCGCACCGAGGTCATTTCTGGCGAGCCATCGGGCTGCGCGGCCTTCATCGCGGCGTGGCTGAGAAAACTTTTCTCCGGCAGGTTGGTGATGCATTGCCCGGTCTTTGCTGCGAGTTCGACGCAGATTTCTCGGCCCTCTCCGCTGCGCAGATCGAGGGCAACAGATTTTTTCGCCCGGTTGAGGTTCTCCCAGCTCAGCGAGCGCCCTTCTTCGGTTAGCATGTACCGATCGTAGTCGAGCCCGCCTGCCTTGTGATCGACGCGAATGACTTCGGCACCCATCTGGGCGCAATAGAGGCCGGCGGTTGGGGATGCGACGAAGCTCGACACCTCGATGATCGAGAGGCCGCTGAGAAGTTTGTACATTAAGCGGCGGACCCGTGCTGCGCTTCCCATTCGCGCAGCATATGCTTGGCGATCTGGAGCTGGAGGATCTGCGTGGTGCCTTCATAAATCCGATAAATCCGCGCATCGCGGTAAAACCGCTCGGCATCGTATTCGGCGAGATAGCCTGCGCCGCCGTAAATCTGCACTACCCGATCGACGACACGGCCGCACATTTCGGAAGCGAAAACCTTGAATGCGGCAGCTTTGGTAATGATGTTCTCGCCCCGGTCGGCGCGCTCGGTCACGTCCCTCATCATGCATTCGGCGGCATAAATCTCCGTCTCGCTGTCCGCGAGCATCGCCTGGATCAGCTGGAAACGGGCTATCGGTTCGCCGAATGCCTTGCGTTCATTGGCATAGCGCAGGGCGGAATTGAGAGCGCGGCGGGCGTAACCAGTTGCCGCTGCACCTACCGATATACGACCGTTGTCGAGACTTTGCATCGCGAACCGGAAACCCTTGCCGGTCTCGCCGCCCAGTAGCGCATCGCCCGTAACCTTCACATCGTCGAGCATGATGTCCGAGATATGGCTGCCGGACTGGCCCATTTTTCTGTCCGGCGATCCGGTCGAAATGCCCGGCGTATTCATCGGCACCAGGAAAGCACTGACATGAGCATTCTTGGGCAACGCCTCTTTGTCGGTGCGCGCCATGATCAGAGCGACGTCCGCGTGCGGTGCGTTGGTGATGTAGCGCTTGGTCCCGTTGAGCACCCAGCCATTACCATCGGGATTGGGCGTCGCGGTCGTCTGCATCGCCGCGCTGTCGCTGCCGGATCCCGGCTCGGTAAGGCCGAAACAAGCGATTTTTCCCTCGACCAGCTTGGGATACCATTCCTGTCGCTGTTCTTCGGTAGCGCCGTTTTTCAGCGCGCTCGCGAACATGCCGACATTGATCGAGAAGATGGAGCGGAACGCGGGCGCGGCGTAGCTCATGGCGTTTACCACCCGCGCATATTGCGTGACGTTGAGGCCCGCGCCGCCATATTCTTCAGGCACGCTGATGCCGAACAGACCCATTTCGCGCATCTCGTCGACGATCTCCGGCGGTACTGCATCGGCCTCGATCATGTCCGCTTCTGCTGGGATCAGCCGTTCCTTGACATAGCGGTCGAGCTGTTCAGCGAATTGTTCGAACGTATCGTCGTCCATGCCGGGATTGGATCGAACAGGATTGGTCGGGGCATTCATCGCACGTGGGTCCTTTGGGCTAGGATCGGCCTTGTGGCCGCATTTATTCGGCGCTGTCGCCTGTCAATTCGGAGCTTTGTCGCGCGGTCGGTTCGTCACTCGCCAGCTGGCCGGACTCTGGCGCTGCTTGTTCGGGAAAGCGGCGCTCGCCGAGCATCTCGGCTGCCTCCTCCAGCGCGCGCTTCTCTCCTGCGCTGACTTCACCAGGCGCGGCGCCCGGAGGTTCGCTGCAAGCGGCCAGCGCGGCGCACGCCAAACCAAGCCCCGCAATCCGACCTGTCCCAGATCGAAGCGCGAGCCTGGTGAGCGACGAGATCACTCGACCTCAAGCGATGAGGCTGCATCCGCTGCGGCTGCGGCATCGGCTGCATCGGCTGCAGCGGCTGCTTCTGCAGCCTCGGCGGCTTCAACGGCTGCCGCGACATCCTCGGCCGCGTCTGCGGCTTCGGTCGCTGTCTGGGTGTCGACCGCGGCGGGTTCTTCGACATTGTCGAGGTTGGCTGCGGGATCTTCAACTGGCTCCTCTGTCACCGGTTCGAGCGCTTCGTCGGCGGGAATTTCAACGGTATCGACTTCGAGGTCGCTCGATGCGTCATCGGAGCTTCCGCAGGCAGCGAGTGCTGCAGAGGCGGCGCCGACCAAGGCGAAGCGGGTGAAATTCTTCATGGATCATCCTCCTAATTATACGATCACGAACAAACGCAGCTGCTCGGTCTAGGCCGGGTGTAGCGAAGAGGGTGGCCAATCGCCAAGCGGGAATTGCGGTAGATGGGCGCGGCGATATGGAGCGCCGGCACATCATGGTTAACGTATCCTCAACCCTCTTTTGGTAGGGAGAGGCATGTCTCGATTGAACACTTCCGAGCGGCCTGAACCGATACTGTCCCAGCCTTTGATCTGGGCCAGCGTTGTGGTCATGGTTCTCTGTGTCACGGCAATCGTTGCGGCGGCCTTCCTGGCCTGACACCTTTTCAGCCAAAAGCAGGTGCGTAGCTTACTTCGCCCTTGGGCCATTCCCCATCGAGCAGAAGGCTCTGGAAGAATTCGGGCGGCGGTCCGGGATAGGTCAGCTGCGGCTTATGCTCGAATCCGAAGCGCGGGTAATACACATTGCTGCCGAGCAGGACTATTCCCTTCGCGCCCCTTTGACGCAGGTCCGCGATACCCCGCTTGATGAGCGCGCCGCCGATACCGCGCTGCTGGATTTCTGGCCAGACCGAGACCGGCCCCAGACCAAACCAGTCGTGCGCGCCGTCGGTTATGGTGACGGGGGAGAACGCGATATGACCGACGATCCGCTCACCGTCTTCGGCGACCAGAGACAAGGTCAGGTCGCCATCGCCGCGGAGACGATCGACCAGATGCTGCTCGTCGCCTTCGGAGAACGGCATCTCCTTGAAAGCTGCTTCGGTCAGCGCATGGATGATGTCCACATCGCCGGGCGCTTCCGGGCGGATCGTTATCGGGATTTCGGGGCCGTTCATTTCAGCAAGTGTCCCGATCTGTCGCGCTTCGTGGCCAGATAGTGCGCATTATGCGGATTATCGGGAAGCTGATGCTGAACCCTCTCGGTCACATTGATCCCTGCCTGCTCCAGCGCTTCGACCTTTGCCGGATTGTTGGTCATCAGGCGGATCGTCGTTGCGCCGAGCAATTGTAGCATCCGCGCTGCTGTCGCAAAATCGCGCGCTTCATCCGGCAGGCCCAGGCGCTGGTTTGCATCTACGGTGTCGAAGCCTTCGTCCTGCAGGCGGTAAGCGCGCAGCTTGTTCACGAGTCCGATTCCGCGACCCTCCTGCCGCATATAGAGAAGCGCACCCCAGCCGCCATCCGCCTCGGCATGGTCGGCCATCGCCCGCAGCGCCGCATCGAGCTGCGGTCCGCAATCGCATTTGAGGCTGCCGAGGATGTCGCCGGTGAGGCATTCGGAATGGAGCCTGACCAATGGAGCGCTGTCGCCGCGCTGCTTCCCGATGATCAGCGCGACATGTTCGCGCGTGTCCGCCGATGATCGGAACGCGACGATTTCGGCAGTGTCGCTCGCACTGACCGGCAACCGGGCCCGCGTGATGATTTTGAGCGCTCCTGCATCGGCGTAGTGAACGAGGTCGCTTGCGGCGATGGGCTGCGCCTCGCCCGCATTGTCGGGATCGACCATGAAAGCGGGGAGGATTCCGGCGATGCGGGCCAACTCCATTGCGGCTTTCGCTGCTACCTCCCATTCGATCGCCTCGGCTTTGAACGGTCCTTTCAATGGGTTGCGAAGGTCGAGCGCAGGGTCCGCAATCGGCACCGCCGCACTCATGTCGAACCGCTCGCCGCCGCGAATGAGGACCGGCTCATGCGGAGCCGCCGCCTCAAGCTGGTTGGCGAGTTTGAGCGTTACCGCGCGCGCCGATGAAATCAGCATGCGGCTTGCTGTGGCTCCGCTTGCAATGGCTGTCTCCACCGGAAGCAGCACGGGGCCATTCGCAAAGGCGAGTGGCCAGCCATGGCGCAAGGCATCGACCGCCTGCGCGGCTCGCCGGGCCGGTGTCGCGGATTCAATCAGAGAGCGAACTCCGTGACGAGTGGGATGTGGTCCGATGGCTTTTCCCAGCTGCGGGCTTCTTCGAGGATGCGGTGGGAGATCGCCTGTCTTGCAAGATCGGGGCTTGCCCACATGTGATCGAGCCTGCGCCCCCGGTCGTTCTTGCGCCAATCGGGTGAGCGATAGGACCACCAGCTGAAATAGCGTTCCGGATCGCGGATATGCTCGCGCCCGATGTCCGTCCAGCCATGCGCGTCCTTGAATTCCTGCAGGGTATCCACTTCGAGCGGAGTATGGCTGACCACCTTCAGCAGCTGCTTGTGGCTCCAGACATCGCTTTCGAGCGGTGCGATGTTGAAATCGCCCACGATCAGCGTCGGCCGATCGATCGATCCTGCCCAGCGCGTCATCCGCTCCAGAAAATCGAGCTTCTGGCCGAATTTCGCATTTACCTCGCGGTCGGGCACATCCCCGCCAGCGGGCACGTAAACGTTCTCGACAATCATGTCCTTGCCGATGATCTCCGCACCGACATGGCGAGCCTCGCCATTGTCCTGCCAATCATGCCGGGAAACTTCGCGCAGCGGCAGGCGGCTGACAGTGGCGACACCGTGATAGCCTTTCTGCCCATGGACCGCCTGATGTTCGTAGCCCAAAGCTGCCAACGCTTCGGCCGGGAACTGGTGCTCCTGGCATTTGATTTCTTGCAGGCAGAGAATGTCGGGCGCTTCTTCGCGCAGATATTTCTCGACGAGCGGCAAGCGCAGGCGGACGGAATTGATGTTCCAGGTAGCAACAGAGACCATGCACAGCGATTTAGGATGACATGCGCGGAAACTCCACCTTTCACTTTCCCGTAGCATTCGCATCCGATAGCGAAGGGCACGCCTTAGGAGATTCCAGCCGATGATACGTCCCTTCAAACTCGCCCTGCTGACCGCATCTGCCGCCCTGCCGCTCGCCGCCTGTACGCCTTCCGAAGGATCGGCCCCGCTGCAAAGTGCGAGCGCAACTGCGCCCGAAGCTCAGCGCACCGCCAAGAATGTCATCCTCTTCATTGGCGATGGCATGGGCATTTCAACCATCACTGCGGCACGCATTTACGAAGGGCAAAAACGCGGCGAGAGCGGGGAGGAAAACCTCCTGAGCTTCGAGGGTTTCGAGAATGTCGCGCTGGTGAAAACTTACAACACCAATGCGCAGGTTCCCGACAGCGCGGGCACAGCCACGGCAATGCATTCGGGGCAGAAAACACAGATCGGGCTTTTGGGCGTCGGCCCAGAAACAGTGCGCGGGGATTGCGCATCCGGCCTCGCCAATCCGCTTCCGCTGCTGGGTGAGGAGGTGAAGGAAAACGGTCTCGCGCTCGGCATCGTCTCCACTGCTCGCATCACCCACGCCACGCCTGCTAGCGTTTATGCGCGCAGCGCAGATCGCGGCTGGGAGGCGGACGCAGCTATGCCCGAAGATCAACGGGGCCTCGGATGCAACGACATTGCGACGCAGCTTGTAGAAGCGGAATGGGACGTCGCATTGGGAGGCGGCACTGCGGCGTTCTTCGGACCGGAAAAAGGCGGTCGCCGCGCCGAGCCGGGCGCAGACCTGCCGGCAGCGTGGGCCTCGCGAACGGGCGGGACCTATGTGACGGACAAGGCTTCGCTGGCCACTGCCCCCACGGACAGACCGGTGCTGGGCCTCTTCGACGCGAGCCACATGGATTACATGGCCGATGCCGAACGTGACGAGAGCGAGCCGAGCCTGACCGAGATGACCGCGCAAGCCATCGCAAGGCTAAAGAGCGATCCCGATGGCTATTATCTGATGGTCGAGGGTGGCCGTATTGACCACGCCCACCATGCGGGCCGGGCAGGCTACGCACTCGAAGAGACGCTCGAATTTGCGCGCGCCGTCCAGTACGCCATCGACAACACCGACCCGGATGAAACGCTCATCATGGTGACCGCCGATCACAGCCACGTATTCACGATCGCCGGCTACCCTCGGCGTGGAAACGATATCCTTGGTCTGGTGGTCCCGCCGGCTGAAGCGGGCGACGAGGTCGCGCAGGCCGCTACCGCCGAGGACGGGAAGCCATATACGACGCTCGGCTATGCCAATGGCCCTGGCTCGATTGCGAACCTCGCAGAACGGCCAGTTCCTGAAACCGGCATTGAGGCGCGCCAGCAGGCGGCAATACCCACCGGCAGCGAAACACATGCCGGGGAAGATGTGGCGCTCTATGCCAGCGGCCCCGGTTCCGAAAACGCACGCGGCGTGATCGAACAGAATGTCATCTACGACATCATTCGCAGCGCGTTCGGCTGGCAGTGATCGATTTTAATCGAAGTTAGCAAAAGAAAACCCCTGTCCCGGGGGCGGTGGGACAGGGGCTCCTTTTAGCGTTCGTCACGCTTGCACAAATCGGCTTTTTCAAAGAATGGGCAACAGGGGGGAAACCCGCTCCTCGACCGACTTGTGCAGTATTAATACTAGGTTTTCACTTGCGCGTACATGAATTTCGACTGGAACTTGTCGCAATCTTACAACTTCTAAAGGTTGAAGCGTTCACCGTGGTCGACGAGATGATCTGCGCGGATCGCGGAACTCGAAAGCACTCTCGGCAACCGTCATTCCATACCGGTGATTCGAAAGCCTGACGGTTGTACGGTAGTTTTGAGCATCGAGGGCGACCCAATGTGTCAGCTCGAGGCCTCCTGGCGCACTGGAATTGCGCACGAAAATAAGATTGATAACACCAAACTCGGGTCGATCCGGGTCACGAACCTCGATGCTGAGCACGTCCGGATTGCCAGTCGGGTTCAGTTTACCGTATTTCTTCATGTCGCGGCTGGGATCGAGCAGGGCGCCAAGAGGCGATTTCCTGATCGGCCAGCGTTCAACCTGCCGAACCTCGTAATCGACCATGTAGAGCGACCGGCCATTGGACACGACCAGCAGGTCTGCATCCTTACCATAATCGAACCGAATCTTGCCCGGTCGTTTTAATGTCATCGTGCCATTCGCGACATTGCCAGCACGGTCGGTCTGCGAAAAATTGGCGCGCATGGTGGAAATCGCGCGAAGCGCGGCGACGGCGCGGTCAAGATCGGCGTTGCTCGTCTGCGCTTTTGCAGCCGGTACGGGTTCGAATGGCAGAGCTGCGGGAAGCGTCAGCGCAAGCGCGCCCGCAATCCCAGCGGTGGTTATCCGGGCGAGCCGGCTGGAAAGAAAACTGTTCAGCATTGTCATGCCTCGATCACTAGGGACGAAGCGTTGAACTGTGGCTGAACTGGAGAGAATTCAAGGGGCAAGGTGAATGCGTCTCAAGCGCGGCTCACCTCGTTCAGACGAAGTCTTACTTGATCTTCGCTTCTTTGAATTCGACGTGCTTTCTCGCGACCGGATCGTATTTCCGGAACACCATCTTCTCGGTGATGTTGCGCGGATTCTTCTTGGTCGTGTAATAAAAGCCCGTGCCCTCGGTCGAGACGAGCTTGATCTTGACGGTTGCGGGCTTCGCCATGGCGGTATCCTAAATCTGTCTGGTGGGCCGATATCGGCCAGAAAATATAAAGCGGCGCGCCCATTCACGTGGTGCACCGCCATCAGATGCGCGCCAATTGCCGATTCACGGGGAAAAGTCAAGCATTGCGGCGCAGCAGGCTCACCAATCCGAGCGGCTTACCTTGCCGCGCTTTGCCTTCACCTCGCCGCGTGCTTTCTTGGATTTCAGCCTCTTGGTCTTGCCGATCCTGTTGACCCGCGTCTTGGCGCGCTTTTTGGGCTGGCGGTGCGCGGACTCAAGAATGTCCTCCAGCTTGTCACGCGCCGCCTGCCGGTTCGCATCCTGTGTGCGGTGCTGGCGCGCGGTGATCAGCAGATCGCCAGCGGAGGTAAGCTTCGATCCGGCGAGATCGCGCAATCGTGCGAAGACGGGCGGCGGCAGGCGCAGCGCGTAAATGTTCACTCGCAACTGGACTTCGGTTGCGACCTTGTTCGCGTTCTGCCCGCCCGGACCCGATCCTGCGAGGAAGCTCTCTTCGGCAAGAGCATGCGCGCGATCAATAAGGTCTTTATCCATTGTCCAGGGGTTCGGCAGGTGCCGGTTCGCGGATCGGCGAGGGCGGGGGCTCGGGCGCGGTCAGCCCGGCGCGCACGAAATCCTCTGGAAACGGCGCGAACGCGCTTACGGGATCCTTGCCAGGCCGTGTCACATGAATAGCCTCGGCATGCAGCATCGTGCGCGGTCCGCCCTTGTTCTGTCCTCGCACCGGGCCATAGACCGGATCGCCAAGCAGCGGTGCGCCCAATCCCTGCAGCGCGTGTACGCGCAATTGGTGGGTGCGGCCCGTTTCAGGGCGAAAGCGGATCAGCGATCGTTTCTTTTCGCCTTCCCCGATCGTCTGAAGCAGCTCCCAGTGCGATACGGCAGGTTTCCCTTTTTTTGCCGCGATCATCCGCCACCCTTTTTCGGCAGAACTGATCTTGGTCAGGTTCAATTCGATGGTGCCGGATTGCTCTGAAGGTTCGAAATCGATGATCGCGAGGTATGTTTTTCCGACAACCCGGTTCTCGAACGCCTTGTTGAAACGTTTAAGCGCCTTGGGATTGCGCGCCATGAGCAGGCATCCGCTGGTGTCGGTGTCGAGCCGGTGAACAGCCACGGGCGGGCGCTGGAAGCCGAGCTTGAGCTGTTCGATATGGTCGAACAGGGCCGGGCCGCCACGCTTGGGCCGGTCGACGGGCAGGCCAGCGGGCTTGTCGATCACAAGCGCCTCACCGTCTTCGAACAGAATCGGAATATTCATATCAGCGTGCCTTTGAACAGGCCGCGCACGGCATTGCCGAGCAAGAAGCCATCTGTGAGATCATCGAGCGTCAATTCAGATTCTACCGCGCGTTCTTTTTCAATCAGGAATTCGCGCAAGACGCCGGGCAGCAGGCCGAGGCGTGCGGGCGGAGTGAGTAAGGTGCCATTCCGCTCGACGAAGATGTTCGTATAGCTGCCTTCGGTGACCAGTCCATCCTTGCGCACAAGGATCGCTTCGGCGGCGCCTTCAGCCTTCGCAGCGGCGAGCGCATCCTCGTAAAAGCCCCGGTCACTGGTCTTGTGCGAAAGCCGCCAGTCCGACGGGTCGAGCGGATTCGGCAAAGCCATGACCGGCGCAGGGTCGGGGAGCGGCGCAGGCATCGGCGAAGTTTCAAGCGCAGTGGCTCCGCTGCGGGAAACGAGAAGGCGAAGCCTGGCTGGGCGGTCGAGCTCGAAACACAGCGCCTGGATCTGGTTGCGCGCGGCGTGACGGTCGAATTCGAAACCGAGGGCCGCCGCGCTTTTCTTCATGCGCGCCAAATGCAGTTCCAGCAGCGCAATCCCGATCTCCGGATTGAACTCCATCGTTTCAATCAGGTCGAATGCCGGGGCAGTATGGTCAGGCGAGGATCGGCGTGCAAATCCGGCTTTCACCTCGCACTCTCGGCGTTCGTCGAGCGGGTCGCTGTCCGCGACGATGGCAGAGCCTATGCCAAGCACCGCCGTGCCCTGCCCATTCTCGATGGGCGTCAATCGCAAGGTTCGGATCGCGACATTGAACGCGGCATTTCCGTCCGCATCAATCCTGCCGATTGCTCCGCAATAGGGGCCGCGCGCGTCGCGCTCGTGCTCGTTGATCAGCTCCATGGCCCGGATCTTGGGCGCGCCTGTGATCGATCCGCACGGGAAAAGCGCGCGGATGAGGTCCGCTGCATCCTTGCCCGGCGCAAGCTGCGCACGGACGCTGGAGACCATCTGGTGCACAGTCGGATAGCTCTCGATGGAGAACGGCGCGTCTACGCGCACGCTTCCCGGGACGGCGACGCGCGACAGATCGTTGCGCATCAGATCGACGATCATCAAGTTCTCGGCCTTGTCTTTCACCGAAGACGCGAGCTCTTCTGCCAAGGCAAGATCGGTCGCTTCATCGGCGTCGCGAGGACGGGTGCCCTTCATCGGTTTGGCTTTCGCCCGGTCACCGTCAAGCGCGACGAACAGCTCGGGCGAAAAGCTGAGCAACCAGTGCGAGCCATCGAACAGCATGCCGCCATAGCCCGCCTGTGCCGATGGGCGAAGCGCGGCATAGAGCGCGATCGGATCGCCGCGATACGAGCCTGCCAGAGGGTAAGTTAGGTTCGCCTGGTAGATATCGCCTGCATGGATCGCTTCGCGAAGCGCAGCAAAGGCTGATTCGTAACCGCCGGGCGACAATTGCGGATCGAGCGGTCCGATGCTCGCGAAACCTTTGCCCCGTGCGGCGAGCCATTCAGGCATTCGCGCTGCTTCGATGCTTTGCGAATCTTCGAACAGGCCGAGCCACACCAGCGGTCCCATATCTCCGCTGCGTGCTTCGGCCAGGCCAGACAGTTTTGGCTCCAGCGCAAGACCCGCTTCGTAAGCGATGAACCCCGCCAGAGTGCCGCGCTTTTCGGATTGCGCCTGCGCGGCCCGGCGCAGTGTATCCGCCACTTCGGATGCACGATAGGCGGAAAAGATGTCGCGCGGGCTCTCATACAATAGGGCGTCTGCGGCATTCTCCGCGCGCGCGTCATCCAGCAAAACGAATGGTGCATCGGAACCCATGGAAAACGCCTTAGCCCATTGGCAGATCAAGTCGAGTGCTTGACCGCTTCGTTCTGGCTCTGCATTCCCGCTCACCGACGAGACATGCATGAGGGGTTGTCGAGGCGATGAGCGATATTTTTCTTGGACTGGGCGGGAACGGCGAGAATCAGCATCTCGCGCTGAGCCGCGCGAACCGGCATGGCCTGATCGCAGGCGCAACCGGGACGGGAAAGACGGTCACGCTGCAGGGGTTGGCGGAGAGCTTCTCTGCGAATGGCGTACCGGTATTCGTCGCTGACGTGAAGGGCGACCTTTCCGGGGTCGCAATGCCCGGATCGCCGACTTTCAAGCATGCCGACAAGCTTGAAGGCCGCGCGAAGGAACTGGGCATGGAAGACTATGCCTATTCCGATAATCCGGTGATCTTCTGGGATCTCTATGGTGAGCAAGGACACCCGATCCGCACCACGATCAGCGAAATGGGTCCGCTCCTGCTCTCGCGCCTGCTCGATCTCAATGAAACGCAGGAAGGCGTGCTGCAGATCGTGTTCCGCTATGCCGACGAGAACAACCTGCTGCTCCTCGATTTCGGCGACCTGCAAGCGTTGCTGAAGTGGGCGTACGACAATTCACAGGAGCTGTCGGGTGTGTACGGCAATGTGTCGAAGCAATCGGTTGGGGCAATTCAACGGCAATTGCTTTCGTTCGAGGCGCAGGGCGCCGACAATTTCTTCGGCGAGCCAGCGCTGGAGATCGATGACTTCCTCAAACTCGATGAGTCCGGGCGCGGATATGTGAATGTCCTCGCGGCGGACAAGCTGATGCGCAGTCCCAAGCTTTACGCGACTTTCCTGCTGTGGCTGCTTGCGGAACTCTTCGAAAGCCTGCCCGAAGTGGGCGACCCCGAAAAACCCAGCCTCGTCTTCTTCTTCGATGAAGCGCATCTTCTGTTCGACGGTGCCCCAGACGCATTGCAGCAGAAAATCGAGCAGGTCGTTCGCCTGATCCGCTCAAAAGGCGTTGGGGTATTTTTCGTTACGCAAAATCCCATCGACATTCCCGAAGAGGTTGCCGGCCAGCTTGGCAACCGGGTGCAGCATGCCCTGCGCGCTTTCACCAAGCGCGATCAGCGCGCAATCAAGGCAGCGGCGGAGACATTTCGGATCAATGACGAGCTCGATACCGAGGAAGTGATCACCGAGCTGAAGGTGGGCGAGGCGCTCGTTTCGACCCTGGACGAAGAGGGCGCGCCAACCGTGGTCCAGCGGACGTTGATCAAACCGCCTCGCTCGCGTCTGGGTCCAGTGACGAAAAAGGAGCGCGCAATCATTCAGTCGGTCAGCCCTTTCGATGGCAAGTATGATGAAGCGGTTGACCGGGAGAGCGCCGAAGAAGTGCTGGCGCGGAAGGCAGTCGATGCCGCCGAGACAGCTGAAGAAGTGGAAGAAAAGGGCGAGGAGGAAGTCAGGAAGCGTTCCCGGAAATCGACCTCGCTGTGGGGCATCGATATTGGAAAGGCGGGCAAAAGCGCGATCAAGGCGGCAGCCGGTTCATTTGCATCAATTGCGGTCGCAACTGCACTCGGAAAGAAATCGCGCGCCGATCCCGTGCGCACGGGCGCGAACGCGTTTGTGCGCAACATTCTCGGCGGGTTGATGCGGTAGAAGCGATGGATCGGACGCTTGCTGAATTCCTTGCCGAGAACGAGCTCGCCGATCCGGAAGACTGGAGCGCGCTCCATGATGTCGAGAGAATTCACGGACTGCTGATCGCGGCAGCGCGCGCGAAACGCGCGATCAGCTATTCGGAAATGCTTGGCGAGCTGGGTTTCCGTTTCACGCGCCCGAAGATGCGCGCGCTCTGCCGCACTCTGGATGCGATTGACACCGCTGGTAGGCAGCGCGGCGAGCCGGAGCTTGCGGTGCTGGTCGTGCGCGAAAGCGACGGCTTGCCCGGCCAGGGCTGGTGGACTGGCCGGGACGATTACACCGGCGAATGGACGGGAGCCAAAGCGCGCAAATTCGTTTCCGAACTTCAGCGCGCGGCCTTCGACCATTGGTCTTGATGGCGCGCCTTGATTAGGCGACGACCAGCGTGTGGTCCTCGTAAGCAAGCCGAGCGGGCATGCCGAAATCGATCAGAGCTTCGCCGCCCATGTCTTTCAGGAGTGCTTCGCAAGCTGCGCGCTCATCGCCTTCGAGTGAAGCCAAGTAGTCGAGCGCGCGTTGCAGCATCCATAGGCTGAACACCCGTGCCGCGCCCTCGCCAGATACGCCTCCGGTCGTAAACGGAGCCATACCGACGGCGCGCGGTATCTCGGCGCCGGGATTGGCGGCATGCCATTCACCGAACATGCGCGCGGTCTCGGTAAGGAATGGGACATGCTCGCGCATCATCCGTTTCAGCACCGGGATAAGGGTATCGGGCACTGCGTCATCGGACAGGAATTCGCCGGACAGCGGCTCGGAAGGCTTGACCATGCGCTCGACCCATTCGGCCACGCGCGGTGCCAATCGCTCCATGATCTCGCCCGAGGCTGGGTCGCGGTAAAGGTGCGCGTAGAGCGGGCCGATCAAGCCATAATCGCCGATCGACGGACGGCTTCCGAACAGGAATGGGTGCTTCGCAAAATGCGCATCGAGATCGGCGAGCAGCGCTTCGTAGCTTGCCTCGATGCCGGGAATGGTGGCTTCATTGATGCCCAGCACAGGCACGAACCCGCGGAACTGCTGGCCGATCATCGTGCCTGCTGCGAGCTGCTGCTCGCGCGGCGCATCCGGCATCATGTTGCGTCCGAATTCCTCGAGAATCCATTCCTCATTGTAGTTCCAGCGATAATGCATCGCGGGCAGGACGAGCCATTCATCGCCAAAGCATTCGAGCAAGAGCGCGGCGAAGCGCTGTCGCGGCGTCCTGGGATAGACCGATGGGCCGCCCTCGGCTGTCTCGAAATGGTCGATGATGATCGACGTATCTTGCAGGATCGTGCCGTTGTCGAGCTCGATTACGGGAATGATCATGCGGCCCACCGCCGGAACGATCACCTCGTTGCGGATCTGGAGGTTGGGCGACACTTCGCGGTAGTCCACGCCCTTCCAATCGAGATAGGCGCGGGCCTTTCCGGAAAACAGGGAAGCGGGCGAGCCATACATTACATGCGTCATGGAGGTCCTTTCGCGCAGACGTCGTGCTCGGTTACGCGGCTCGGAATTATTTCGCGAGGGGAATTCTGATTTCAGCCCTCAGACCGCCTTCGTCGCGGGTCTTGAGCGCCAGTTCACCGCCATGTTGCTGCGCAATGGCGCGCGCAAGTGTGAGGCCCAGTCCCGCGCCACCGGTCGCACGGTTTCGCGACGCCTCGCCCCTTGTGAAAGGCTCCATCATGTCGGAAATGCGATCGCTAGGAATGCCGGGGCCGTGATCGTCGACGCGCAGAATTGCTTGCCCAGCTTCCATGAGAACCACGACCTCGGCGCTATCGCCATATCGAACGGCGTTGCTGACGAGGTTGCGCAAAGCGCGCTTCATCCAGGTGACCTGAACCGAGGCGACGACGCGCGCGGATCCCGTCATCGTGACCGGCCGACCCAAATCTTCGAATTCATCGACAATGCTGCCTGCGAGCGCACCCAGATCTACGTCTTCCCAGGCATGGTGCGAGCGCCCGACCCTCGCCAGGGTCAGGATATCGTCAAGCGTGGCAGTGATGTCCTCGATACTGTCCGCCATGCGTAGTCGTTGGACATCGTCGGGGACGCTTTCGATCCTGACACGCAATGCAGCGAGAGGTGTCTTGAGGTCGTGCCCGATCGCGCCAAGCATCACGTCTTTTTCATCCAGCAGGGCAGCGATACGTGTCTCCATCACATTGTGCGCCGCGATCAGCCGGCGGGTATCGGCAGGGCCGCTTTCCTCTAGCGTTACCGAGTAATCGGGGCGCTTGGAAAAATCGCTCATCCGGTCGGTCAGGCGGGCGAGCGGCTGCGTGATCCGGCGCAGGAAGAAGAACAGCACCGTCATCAGAACGATGAACAGGACAGCTGTCTGGATGATGATGCCGCCGATCACGCGCGGCTCTCTCTGCAGCATTGAAACCCGCGTGATGCGCCACGGGCCACCTTGCTCAAGCTGGATGCCGGCAACGATCAGCCTTTCGTCGGCCCAGCCCGGACGTGCGGCAAACCGAGTGTTGCGATCGGCTCTGGCCTGCATGGCGGGGTCATCCCCGGCCCGGCGCTCGGTCAGTTGAACAGCCACCGGCCGGAGGCCCTGGCTTTCCAGTATAGAAGCAAGCTGCTCGGCCCGGCCCGTCATGTTGGCTTCGCCCCGCATGATCGGTGGTGTGGCGCTAATCCGGGTACGGATCCTGCGCCACGGTCCGCGTATCGGTCCCATGGCTTGCCCGGCTGCTTCGATCTCTATCCGCCTTCTCAGCTCGCGAGCTTCGGGATCGACCAGCAGGGCCAGCGCTGTGCGGTTCAGGAGGTTTGCCTCCAGCCTGCTTTCCGCTGCGCGGTACAGAAGTGTGGCCGAGATCAGCTGCGTAGTCAGCAGGGCAACCCCGATGGCAAACAGCGTCTGACCCAGCAGGCTCTTGGGTAAGAACCGGCTCATTGAGGCCGATCCGGAACCTTGCGGCGCACGTCGGCGGCAAACCGGTATCCGCCGCCGCGCACCGTCTGGATAAACTGCGGATTGCGTGTATCGGCCTCGATCTTGCGGCGCAGACGGCTGACCTGGTTATCGACTGCGCGGTCGAACAGATGCGCAGTACGGCCCTGGACCATATCTAGCAGCTGGTCGCGGTCGAGGACAGCGCGTGGACGATCCAGAAATGCGCGCAGCAGGCGAAATTCTGCGGTCGAAACCGGCACGGTGACGCCTTCCGGGTCGCACAATTTTCGTTTGAGCGGATCGAGCTGCCAGCCTTCGAATTCGTAGAGCCAGTCCTCTGCCTCGGCGTCAGGGCTCGGTCCGCGCGCGACACGGCGCAAAACCGTGCGAATTCGGGCGACAAGCTCGCGCGGTTCAAACGGCTTGACGACATAGTCGTCCGCGCCAAGCTCAAGCCCGACAATCCGGTCGGTCGGCTCGCTGCGCGCGGTGAGGAAGATAACCGGCAATTTGCGTGTTTCGACGAGATGGCGGCAGAGCGACAGGCCGTCTTCGCCCGGCATCATGATGTCGAGCAGTGCAATGTCGGGCGCAGCGCTGGCGAGAGCGCTGCGCGCCGCCGCGGCGCTTTGCGCTTCGGTCACGGCAAAGCCTTGACCTGTCAGATATTCGGCCAGTGGTTCTCTAAGCGTCGGCTCGTCGTCGACCAAGAGGACCGAGATTGGGGTGTCGTTGCTCATCTGTCCTCTCGCGTCCCCGGTTCATGGCTTCAGCCGGGTCATGTAAGGAACCGGCCCGGCGCGCAACCCATGACGGGCGGCAGGCCAGGCCGGTGGAGGAGCGAGCCGGACCGACGGGGCAACCCATGTCCGGCCCGCGCCGCGGTTTAGTTCGAGCGATTGGCGCGACGTTCGGCTCTGCGGTCGGATCGGGCCTGCTGGCGAGCTTCCCTGGCGGCGGAACGTTCTTCCGCGCTTATGCTGCCCGAACCATCGGTATCGACACGGGCGAAGCGTGCCTGGATTGCCGCATCGAATTCTTCGCGCGATACTGCCTCGTCGCCATTGGTGTCGGCCCGGCGCAGCATGCGCATGGCCTTGCCGCCGTGATTTCCGCCGCGCCTGCCTTCTCGCATTTCACCGCGAGCCTGAATACCGGCTTCGAATTCGGCTTCGCTGACGCCGCCACTGTTATCGGTGTCGAGCCTCGCCATGCGCGCGGCCTGACGCTCGGAGCGTCGTTCCGACCGCTGAGCATGACGGGCTTCGCGCGCGGCTGTCATTTCGGCTGCTGTCAGTTCGCCATCGCCATCGGTATCGGCCTCTTCGAAGCGCATAGCGCGGCGCAGGGCGCGGTCTTCCTGGTCGATGACTCCATCTGAATTGGCGTCCATCCGTGCGAACCGCTCAGCCCCGTGGGCTGTCGCTTCAGCGAGAGTGATGATGCCATCTCCGTCTGCATCGGCAGCCATTGGGCCGC
Organism: Erythrobacter ani; assembly: GCF_019204025.1. Taxonomy (GTDB): domain Bacteria; phylum Pseudomonadota; class Alphaproteobacteria; order Sphingomonadales; family Sphingomonadaceae; genus Erythrobacter; species Erythrobacter ani. The sequence goes on along the minus strand of NZ_JAGSPB010000001.1, from coordinate 853,434 downwards.
GCTTGTCGCCGTGATGGTCGGCGAGGGCAACGCCCGCACCGCCAAGGGCTAGCGCGGCAGCGGACAGGGTAAGTGTAAGTTTACGCATCGTGGGTCTCCAGAAGAGTTTCAGGAGAGTTGCGATGAGAAGGCCCTCGGCATAAAGAAGCGGCCTGGGGGAATTGCCGCTTGGCTCAGGGGGAGTTGATCAGCCTTCGGACCTCTCACCGCAACTCAGGACATCTGTCTAGAGCGCCCTTGTCGCAGGCATATGCCGAAACACCGCCTAATTGTCGCAGATTGTATCAGAACTGCGTGGGTGTTCATCTGCCCGAAATCAATTGGGCGCCGTCATGCAGAATACGTTCAGCTTGTTCCCGTCCGGATCGCGGAAGTACGCGGCGTAAAAGCCATCGTCGCCGCGCGAACCGGGTGCGCCTTCATCGCTGCCGCCATTGGCCAGAGCCGTGTCATACACGGCTTGCACCTTATCGGGGGTATCGACTGCGAGCGCGACCATCGTGCCATTGCCCACGGTCGCCTTTTCGCCGTCGAAGGGCTTGGTTGCAGCCACGCCGGGCGCACCGCCCGCCTCGCCCCAGGCAATGAACATGCCTTCGAAATCCATCATCCGGCCGACGCCGAAATGCTCGGCAATTGCGTCATAGAATTTCGCCGCGCGCGGCAGATCGTTGGTGCCGAGTGTTACGTAGCCTATCATGTTGAGTTCCTCCCGTATCGAATGGCCGCGCTGCGACTCGCGGTGGAAGAACATTACAGGAACAAATAGTAGTCGACAAGCGGCCTCAAAGCGGCCGTGTGTGACGGTCCAGCCAGGCAAGGTCATCGCCTTGTAATTGCGGCGCAATCAGTGCCGAAACGCGCTGGTGATAGCGATCGACCCACGCGATTTCGTCCACCGTCAGCAGGCCTTTTTCAATCAGGGTGCGATCGAGCGGCACGAATGTGAGTGTCTCGAACCCGAGAAAGCGCCCTTCGGCACCCTCGATATCTTGCTCGACGGTCAGCACGAGGTTCTCGATCCGAATGCCGTATTCGCCCGCTTTGTAATAGCCTGGCTCGTTTGAAAGGATCATGCCTGCAAACAGCTCCTGCGATGTGCCCGCCTGCCCGCCGCTCGGCTTGGCGATGCGCTGCGGGCCTTCGTGCACGCCGAGGAAGCTGCCAACACCGTGGCCGGTGCCGTGCGCGTAATCGACGCCCGCTTCCCACAGATATTGCCGCGCCAGCGCGTCGATCTGGCCGCCATTGGTCCCTTGCGGGAAGATGAGCTGGTCTATCTGGATGTGCCCCTTGAGCACGCGGGTGAAGCGGTCTTTCATATCCGTTGTCGGCTGCGCTGAACCGTCGGCCGAGTTGATCCATACGGTGCGCGTTATGTCGGTGGTTCCGGCCGGATATTGCCCCCCGCTATCGACCAGGTAGATCGAGCCGGGCGGGATTGGGATGTTGGTTTCTTCATCGACCTTGTAATGCGGAAGTGCGGCATGGCCCGTTGCGGCGCTGATCGTATCGAATGACGTATCGCGCAGGTCGCCGTGCTCGCGGCGAAACCCTTCGAGTTTGGCCGCAGCAGTGAGTTCATCGATTTCGCCGACAGGGGCGGTTTTTTCGAGCCAGCAGAGAAAGCGGCTGACTGCGGCGCCGTCGCGCTCCTGCGCGTCGCGCTGTCCCTGCTGTTCGGCAGGGTTCTTGATCGCCTTGGCCAAGATCGTCGGGTCTTGCTTGAATACGAAGTCAGCGCCGCCTGCGCGCAGACCCTGCGCAATGCCGACGACGCCGAAATCGGGATCAACGCTGACCCGCTTGCCCGAAAATTCGCCGAGAGCGGTTTCGAACTGATCGCGATCGCGTACGCTGACGGCATTCCCGAGGTGCTGGGTGACTTCGGGTGTGATCTTGTCGGGAGCGATGAATAGCTCTGCTCGCCCATCCTTGTGCGCGATGACATAGGACAGCGCGACCGGCGTGTGCGAAACATCGGCACCTCTGATGTTGAGCAGCCACGCCACCGAATCGAGCGCGGGGATGACCACCGCGTCGAGATCGTTTGCGGTGAGCCAGTCGGCAATCTCTGCACGTTTTTCCGCCGAAGGGCGGCCGGAAAGATCATTGTCATGGACGATTGCGGCGGCATTCGAAGGTTCCGGCTGATCACCCCATACGGCGTCGATCGGATTGCTGGTCGCGGGAACCATGGCGATGCCCTTGGGCCCCACGACCTCTTCCAGTGCCTCCACCCAGCGCCATGTATGCAGCCAGGGGTCGTAGGCGATCTTCGCGCCATTACCGGTGTTTTCGATCAGCCACGCGCCAAGGCTGTCGCCGGGGATGCTGCGATATTGGAACAGGCTTTCGTCCACCTGATCCCTCACCTGTACGGTGTATCTGCCATCGACGAAGATCGCGGCGTGGTTGCGCGTGACCGCAGCAAAGCCCGCCGACCCGCCGAATCCTGTCAGCCAATGCAATCTCTGCGCGTAGTCGCCCACATATTCGCTCATATGCTCATCCGAAATCGGGATGATGAAACCATCGACATCGCGGCGCTTCAGCTCTTCACGCAGGGCTTTCAGGCGGGCTTCATGGGTCTGCATCAGCATGGGGTTATCGTCCTGCTTTACGCGCGGCATTGTGCTGCGCGAAATTGTCATTACTACCCCATCACATAGGCCGGATCGCGGCCGCTTTCCACCCGAGCGATCTTGCGTCGCTCAAATGCGAGTTTTCCATGATGCTTCCTTTCATGACCCGACCAGCATTCGCGGCCGCGCTTGCTTTCGCCCTGCCGTTTCAGGCCAACGCAACCATCAATGAGGACCAAACCGGCGTGACCACATCCGACAATGCTGCTCCTACGTCTCCGCCCGTCGCCGAAAAGCGCGAGCATAGCTATACCCGTCACGGCATCACGATCTCCGATCCGTATGATTGGCTCCACGACAAGTCCTATCCAGTGGTGGATGACGAAAACGTACTGGAGTACCTCAAGGCCGAAAACGCCTGGTTCGAGGCGAAGATGGCGCCGCAGAAGGAACTGACCGAGGCGCTGTTCACCGAGATGCGCGCGCGCATCAAAGAGGACGACAGCACGGTTCCGCAGCGCCGGGGCGATTACCTTTACTGGTCCGAATTCGAAGAAGGCGCGCAATATCGCAAGCACTGGCGCAAACCGGTGGCGGGCGGCGACGACCAGCTTATCCTCGATGAAACCGCGCTTGCAGATGGCCTGGAATACTTTCGGCTCGGCGCGACTTCGGTCAGCAAGAACGGGCGCTATCTTGCCTATTCCACCGACACCAACGGGTCTGAACGCTTCACGGTCCGAATCAAGGATTTGCAAACCGGCGAACTGCTTGCCGACGAAATTCCCGAGACGCTTTCAGGTCTGACATGGCTGAAGGACGATACCGTGCTCGCTTACAGCAAGGTCGATGACAATTGGCGGGTCAATAATGTTCGCCTCCACACTATCGGCACACCGACCGGCGAGGATGTCGAGATATTCACAGAGGATGACATTTCGTTCCGGGTCGGCGCGGGACTGTCCGCGCAGGAAGACTATCTGATCATCGCGACCGGCGATAACGAAACCAGCGAAGTGCGGTTCGTGTCCGCCGACAATCCGACCGGCGAGCAGATCCTGGTCAAGCCGCGGGAAAAAGGTGTCGAATACAATATCGACATTCGCGACGGCGAGTTGTTCGTGCTTACCAATGACGATCACCTGAATTTCCGGCTCGCCAAGGCATCGATCGATGCGCCCGGCGAATGGGCGACAGTGATTGCGGGAACAGACGAATTTTATCTCACCGGTTTCGATCTCTTCAAGGATTTCTTCGTAACGGAAGGGCGCCTCAACGGACTCGATCAGGTGCAATTGCGCACTTACGATGCGCCGGGCAGTGCGAGCCCGATCGCGTTCCCTGAGGCGAGCTACAATGCGGGGCTTTCGAACAATCCGGAATACGACCAAACAAAACTGCGGTTGTCATACGAGAGCATGATTACGCCTGACACCGTATTCGATTACGACGTCGCGAGCCGCTCGCTCGAACAGCTCAAGCAACAGGAAATACCGAGCGGCTACGATGCCAACCTATACAAGACCGAACGGATCGAAATTCAGGCGCGAGACGGAACGATGGTTCCGGTGAGCATCGTCATGCGCAAGGATCGCCCTGCTGGCGGCCCGCTGCATCTCTACGCCTACGGAGCTTACGGCTATGCCGTGCCTCCGGGGTTTTCGACCACGCGCCTCAGCCTTGTCGATCGCGGGTTCGCCTACGCCATCGCGCATATTCGCGGCGGCGATGATCTGGGGCGGCGCTGGTATCTCCAGGGCAAGCTCAACGAGCGGACCAATACTTTCAACGATTTCGTCGATGTCGGGCGCGGCCTGATCGCGAAAGGCTACACCGCCGAAGGCAAGGTGACCGCCAGCGGCGGATCGGCAGGCGGCGAATTGATGGGAGCAATCATCAACCAGGACCCGGCGCAATACGGGGCGGTGGTCGCACACGTGCCGTTCGTCGACGTGCTGAACACGATGCTGAATGAAGAGCTTCCGCTGACGCCGGGCGAGTGGCAGGAATGGGGCAACCCGATCGAGAGCAAACAGGCGTTTGCCTATATCTTGTCGTACTCGCCATACGATCAGGTGACGGCGCAGGATTATCCGCCGCTGCTCGTCACTGCTGGCCTCAATGATCCGCGCGTGACGTATTGGGAGCCCGCAAAGTGGGTTGCCAAGCTGCGCGAGCACAAGACCGACGATAACGTGCTGCTGCTCAAGACCAATATGGGCGCAGGCCACGGAGGCAAGTCGGGGCGTTGGAACTCGCTTTACGAGACCGCAGAGGAATATGCCTTTATCCTGTGGCAGATGGGAATGGCCGAAGGCGTCGAGGACTAAGGGCGGTGGCGATCCGCAACATCGTCTTCGATGTCGGTAACGTTATCGTCCCGTGGGACCCGGTAGGAATCGAACGGGCCGCATTCGGGTCCGAACGGGTCGAGGCGCACGATTACGTCTCGCCCTTGAGAGGACATCCGATCTTCCTCGCGCTCAATCGCGGCGAATTGACAATTCCGGAAACGAAGCCTCGATATATCGAAGAGGGATGGTCACCCGAAGAGGTTGACCAACTGTTCCAAGCGCTTTTCACCAGCTTCCCGATCAAGTCCGATACGCTCGCCATGATGCACGCACTGAAGGATGCCGGATACCGGTTGTTCTCGATCACCGACAACGTTCACGAAATCGTCGCGCTCCTCAAAGATGTCCACGATTTCTGGCCGCTATTCGATGTCGCGGCGGTGTCCGCCGAGATCGGTGTGCTCAAGCCCGATCCGCGCATCTATCGCTGGTTGCTCGATACGGCTGGGATCGAACCGGGCGAAAGCGTCTTCATGGACGATGTCGAGCGCAATGTAGAAGGCGCCAGGGCCGCAGGGATGGAGGCTTTCGTCTTCACCGATGCGGCAGCCGCGCGCGACAGCCTGCGCGCTCTGGGAGTGGTAATGTGACAACTCGCTTCGCCCGGGTCTTCACCGCTGCTCCCGACCACATCGACGAGCTCGGCCACGTCAACAATTCGGTCTGGGTACAGTGGATTCAGGACCTCGCAACCGCGCATTGGGATGCGGTTGCGCGGCCTGTCGATCACGAGCAGTTCTTCTGGGTCGTGATCCGGCACGAGATCGATTATCGCGGCAATATCGCCGAGGGTGAAGTGGCTCACGGCGAGACATGGATTCCCGATCCGCCTCGCGGCGCGAAGTCGGTGCGCCATGTCGAATTTACCAGCGAGGCAGGAAAGCGGCTCGTTTCGGCTCAGACGACCTGGGCGATGCTCGACAAGGAAACCCAGCGACTGGCGCGGGTCAGACCCGAAGTGATCGCGCCGTTTCAGACAAGTTAGCTTGGTGCTAGGCGGCGCGGTTCCGTCTTCCACTTCGCGGGGCGGGGGCTTCGCTGAAGATTTTCATCCGCTCGTAATTCATGCGGTTGCGCCCGGCTTTCTTGGCGTCGTAAAGCAGCGTGTCGGCGCGCGCATAAAAATCCTCAAATGTCATCCCTCCGGTTGCCGATCGCGGCATCTCGACAACGCCCATGCTAGCGGTGAGGGGTTTTTCAAGTCCGGGTATCTTGCGCGCGACATGAAGAGGAATGGCGCGGCGTAGCGCCTCTACACGGTTGATGGCGTCGGGCCCTCTCAGAAGCACCACGAATTCTTCCCCGCCCAGCCGGACTGGAATGCTGTCGCGCCCACCACGAACCCGCAAGGCTTCGGCGGATGCGACCAGCGCTGCATCCCCGGCCTGATGCCCGTGTACGTCATTCACCTCCTTGAACCTGTCGAGATCGACGAGCGCAAACGTGTCGAACCCTTTGGCGATGAGTTCCGGGAACCGGGCCGTGATGGCGCGGCGGTTCATCAACCCTGTCAGGGAGTCGCGTTCGGACAGCCGCGACAATTCCTCGGCGTTCTCGACTGCTTCGTCGCGTTCGCGCCGGATCGCGAAGAACCGGTCAGCAATCGCGAGGCTTATGATCGTGACTTCGAATCCGGTCGCGACGAACAGCAGGAGATCGAGCTCCGGCGGACCGACATATACACCGAGACCGCGCCACAGGCGCTCGATTGAGGCGAGGATCAGGGGAATCCACGCGACGGTCACGAACCGGGCAGACCTGCTGCCGCGAAGAACTGCCTCTACCAGTGCCGCGCTGATGACGGCGATCGTTGGCATAAAGGTGTAGAAATACAGCCAATCGTCGAAAGTCTGCGTGGCGTGCAGTTGCAGGGCGAAGAAGCCAGGCACGATTATCGTCCAGATCCCGACCGCTTTGGTCAGGATGTGCATCTGTTTGGACTGCGCATCCACTTCCAGAAACTTGGCAAGAAACAAGGCGGAGGTCCCGCATCCCACTGCCCATGCAAGTGGTCCAGCGATGGCGACGACCGCGACCGGCAGGCTGACGACCAGACTGATCAGGCCTCCTGCAAAAAGCACATAGCAAATCATCGCGACGACCATCACCGCGTGAAGAGCGACGAAGCGTTCGCGCAAGACCGCGAAGAAGCCCAGATCGAACAGCAGCGGAAGCAGCAGCATTCCGATGACCATCGCCAGGACCATCATCTGCGTCATCGACCAGTGCGGGCTCAAAGGATCGGCCGCCAATCGTGCCTCTGCCAAAAGAGGCACTGAATGAGGGCGATCGATCCGCACGAGCAGGACCGCCGTGTCGGGCCGCAATTCCGGCAGCGGCAGACGGAAAACCGGACCGCCCGCAAAGGTTGTCGCTTCGTTTTCGGCGAATGTCGCTGTGCGCATGGTGCCGTCGTCGTCAACCGCTGCAAAGGCAATACTTTCGAACCGCGCGATCCGGCTGAAGAAAAAGCGTGGCGTGGGCTCGGCCTGCCAGTAGGCGGCATCGAAACGAAGCCATCCGACGGGTTGATCCGTTCTGAAGCCTTCAGCTTCGCAGCTCCACATTGCCGGCGCAGTCATTTCCTCAAACGTACGGGACTGCTCCGAGGAAGCATGGCACGTCGTTGGCAACACGGACTTGCCAGGCTCTTGCGCGCCCGCAGGCACGGCCAAAATCAGCGTGAGCAGCGCGGCGAGCGAAAAAAGCTGTCTGATGAAAGGTAGGTTCAGCACGCCCCAAAACTAGTCTGGAACCCCTTACAATGGGTTTACATCAGGGCATGTTAAGCGACAAAATACCTGCAATTGCAGCGAATATGGCCGCCTCAGTGACCGATTCATTAACCATGGCGCTGCCCGCTTGTCGGACGGTCTATCAGACAACGGTCATGCGGATGTCACAACCCGGCATTAGCGCACTTCTCTGCTTGGAGATGAAATTTGACAACCACTAGAGCTTTCATTCTGGGATGCCTTGGGGCCGCGGCCTTCACTGTTTCGGCGTGCGACGGCGGAGGCGGCGGTTCGCGCGATTCCATTCGGGCCGTGGGTTCTTCGACTGTCTATCCATTCGCAAAACAGGTGGCCGAGAGCTACGCGCGCTCCAATCCCGACAACAAATCGCCTCTCATCGAGTCCACCGGCACAGGCGGGGGCATCCAGCTGTTCTGTTCAAAGGTCGGCGCGGATTCCCCGGATATGGCCAACGCTTCACGCCGGATGAAGCTGTCGGAATTCGAACGCTGTCTCGCTAACGGCGTTGAGGAAGTCATCGAGCTGCAGGTCGGACTTGACGGGATTGCGTTCGCCTCTGCAGCCGGCGGTATCGAGCTGAATCTGTCACCGAGAATCGTATATGAAGCGCTGGCGGCGAACCCGTATGGTGAAGAGCAGACCGCGCAGAACTGGTCCGATGTCGATCCGTCGCTCCCGGATGTTCCGATACTCGTTTACGGTCCGCCCAGCACATCGGGTACACGCGATGCATTGAAGGAGCTTGTCCTCGAAGCCGGATGCGACAGCAATCCGCAAATGAAGGCGCTCAAGGAGCAGGACGAGGATCGCCACCAACAGATTTGCACCGAGGTGCGCTCCGATGGCTCGTACGTGGACCAGGGTGAACAGGACAATCTCATCGTCCAAAAGATCGAGAGCAATCCCCGGGCTGTCGGGGTATTCGGTTTCTCATACCTCGATGAAAATTCGGACAAGGTGCAAGGCCTGCCGATGAACGGGGTCGATCCGACCTACGAGAATATTGCCAATTTCGATTACCCGGGCGCCCGGCCGCTCTATGTCTATGTGAAAAAGGCGCATATGCGCGCCATCCCCGGCCTCGACGCGTTCCTGCAGGAATGGGTGAAGAGCTGGTCTGTCGATGGCCCGCTTGCGCGCATCGGCATGGTTGCATCACCGCCCGAGAAGATGGCGGAGAACGAGCGGAAGGTGAACGAACTGATCGTGATGACCCGAGCGGACCTTACCGGTGAAGCGGCGGACGCAGGACAGGCCGTCACGGAAAGCTAGTTTGGCGGCTTTCGAGCTACCTGAAATCTTCTCCGACAGCGGCCATTTGCGCCTTCAGGCCTAGTTGGCAGATGTTCTGGATTTCGATGCCAGGGTGCGCATTGACTTCGATGATGAGCGGGCCCTCGTTCTTGTCGAGCACAATGTCGGAACCACTATAACCAAGCCCGATGGCAGGCCCGCACTTGCTAGCAAGTTCGAGCACGCGGTCCCAGCCGGGCACTTCATACCCGATCAGCTTGGCGCCCGTATCGGGATGGTGAGTGATCGGCTCGCCTAGCACGAGTGCCCGAATGATCCGGCCGGTCTCCAGCGATATCCCGGCTCCAATCGCCCGTTGGTGGAGGTTTGCCTTGCCGTCGGACTCGTTCGTGGGAAGCCTGAGCATCGCCATGAGCGGCTCGTCATGCAGACAGATTACCCGCAGATCGGGCAAGCCTTCGGGTACAAGGTCGGCGAGGGTTGGGTCGGCGATGATCAGGGGCTCGATCAGCGCCGCATCTTCACTCGCCGTGTCGCCGGAAAACCCGCCATCGACGACTTTCTGGATGTGGTGCATGACATCCTGCTCGGTAAGCGGGGTGCCCGATCCCTTATACCAGACATCACCCTCCCTGCGCACCGCGAGGAGAATACCATCGCCCTGCGATCCTCGCGCGGGTTTTATCGCCCAGGAATCGGGCATGTCCCGGGTCGGTTTGAAGGCGTTCAGTTTCTGGTGATCGTCGATGACCGCGACGGTGCCAGTGCAGGCGATCCCTGCCGCTTCCAAAGCTACCTTGGCTGCGACCTTATCGCGGGCGCGTTCGATCGCGATGCGCGGATTGTATTTCGCAATCAGCGCATTGCGCATGTTGATCCCGAGGATCTCTTCGAACGGGGTCATCGTCAGCGGGCTGAGCGGCGCTTTCTGTTTGCGCCGTCCGAACATCTTGCCGAAGTCCATCAGCATCTCAGACATCCTCCTCCGACTTGATTATCCAGGCATTGTGAATGGGCGGCTTCCCAGACGCGCCAATGCGAGCCTCAAACTGAGCCTCGCTATCGGGTTGCCGTTGCAGTTCGGTTTGAGGGACTCGTCTTCGCCGGAATGGCCTGAGATCCTCGGGCGAGCTGATCACCCAGATACCGTCCAATGGTGGCGCACGTTCGCTTGCAGCGATCTTGGGTTTCTTGCGCGCGGGCTCGCCAATTGGCGCAGTGTCCGGTGCAGTTTTTCTTCGATCCTCTAGCACGCCTTCGGGCAGTTCATCCGGCTGTGAGCTTCGCCTTCGCTCCAGCCAGATCGGAGCGAAACGCCCGATCTCGGTGAGACGCAACCCGCGATAACGCCCGAGGATCGCGATAGCGACAGCGGTCGCGCCGGGCATGAGCAGCGGTGACGCCTCGATCAGGAGGAGCGCTATGTTTGAAACCATCACGAACTGAATCACGACCGAAATGATGAAGGTGTTGAAGGCCATGCGCGCGGCATCCACCGGGCCATCTTTTTCCCATTGCCGCCACCAACGCTCGACCACGAGAGCGCAGACAACCACGGGGAAAGCGTCGACCTGGAGTTGCGTATCGAGAATCATCTGCAGCGCCACAAGCACCAGTACGATGAGCGAGATGAGGACGCCCAAGAAGCCAACACGCGTCATGCGAAGCTTGAGCAGCGTGGGGGCGACGATCATCCCGACAAGCACGGACGATCCCAGCACGATCGGCCCCATGACCGGGCCGATCTGAAGAAAAGCGAGGGCAACCAGCATCGGCGTAAACAGGCCGAATGCCTTCAGACCGACGAAACTGCGCGCAAGCACCACGAGGAATGCGCCCAGCGGCAGCACCATCAGCAGGTTCGAAGGTTTGAGCCCCCAGATCGCCTGAGATGTGGCAATCCCCTCCAGTTCCGAGGGCATCGCGAAGAAGGATTCGGTATTCCTGAGGCCGAGCCCGACGAGCACGGCAATAGCCAGGCCGACTGCCAGCCCGATGTAGAAAGGACGCTTGACCTGCGGGGTCGCGCGTGCCCTTATATCTCTGATTTTCGAGATCAAATCAGAAAACATACCCGACCGTCAGCGTCAATCGGTACCCTTCACGGTCGCGAGATGGCAGATTGCTATTGGAAAAAATGTACTTTGCTTCGCCTTCCACACGCCATGGCCCAGGCCACCACATGACTTCCAGTTCAGGGGCGATCAGTTCGTCCGCACGTTGCTCGCCATCGGGTGCAAGGCGGTCGTCAAAACGGGTCTTGAGCAGCTCGATCGCTGGCCTGACCCGCAGATCACGGGTGATTGGCTGCGTGTAGGCGACCTTCGCGGATTCGCGCGAATGGCCGCGACGCGGATCATCAGAACTGATCGACTCCGCCCGTAAATCGAATGTGATGTAGTGATATCGGCCAAGGCGGTGCCGATATTGCGCATCGACGCGGGGACCTTCTCCGAAGGTTTCTGGGCCCCTTCTGTTCGCGTATTCGCGGTCGCGCCAACTGCCTCGCAGCTGAAACCGGTGAGCTCGCGACGGTTGATAGCTGACGCGCACCGAGCCTTGCAATTCGTCGGTGTCGCTCGATTCCACGGTGATCAGGTCGTCGTAATATCGCCCGCGCACCTGAATATCCAACGCATCGCTCAATTCCTGATCGAACTGGGCGGTGAAACGGTCACGGTTGGAATTGCTCCGCCCCTCTCCCAGCCGAACGACCTCGATCCTGTCCGCCTGCAAGCGGAACCGGGTATTGTCGTCCTTGATATCGGCTCCGCCCTGTATGCGGAACGTCAACGCATCGCCAGCAACCACAATCTGCTCGTCGCGAGTGGCAGTTTGTGCGCTGATTGCCGTCGTTTCGACCCGCGCTTTGGGCTCGATCACCCAACCGCCATCCTGCGCGGACGCGGCCCCCGGAAGGAGGATGGCAGCAGCCAGACCAATCAGACAGACAGACGCAAAGCGCGCGAGGTGCAGGACATGGTTTCCGAACATCTGCGTGGCTTTACGGATATGGGATTTAGAAATTCCTAACCGTAATTATCAACCACGCGCAGATCGGCGGCTGCCCCGCGTTTCAGCCTCGCGAAGGCGTATCCAATCATGCAAAAATTCATCATCTTTTTGAGCGAGATAGGTGGCAGCGCCGATCGCGCGACGTCAGTCCGCCATGCCGTCAGTTTGGTTTAGAGGGGGTTGCCGTCCTGATCGCGGAATATCTCGCGCCGCCCGACATGGTTTGCCGGACCCACCAGGCCTTCGCTTTCCATCCGCTCGATCCATTTGGCTGCGGTGTTGTAGCCGACGCCCATCTGACGCTGGAGCCATGAGCCCGAGGCTTTCTGGTTCTCGATCACGATCTGACAGGCCTGGCGATATTTCCGCTCTTCCGGGCTGTCAGACGCCGTGAGCTCATCCTCGAAGTTGAGGCCGCCGCCATCCTCGGGTTCTTCGGTGACCGCATCGATATATTCGGGCGAGCCCTGCGCCCGCCAGAAATCCGCAACGGCTTCAACCTCTTCGTCGCTGACGAAGGGGCCGTGGACGCGGACCATCGCGCCAGTATTGGGCTTGTAAAGCATGTCGCCCTTGCCCAGCAGCTGTTCCGCGCCCTGCTCGCCGAGGATCGTGCGGCTGTCGATACGGCTCGTCACCTTGAAGCTGATACGGGTCGGCAGGTTTGCCTTGATCACGCCGGTGATCACGTCGACCGACGGGCGCTGCGTCGCCATGATAAGGTGGATACCCGCCGCGCGCGATTTCTGGCTGAGGCGCTGGATCAGCACTTCGATCTCCTTGCCGACCGTCACCATCAGGTCGGCAAGCTCATCGACGATCAGTACGATCTGCGGCAGCGGCTCGTAATCGAGCTGCTCTTCTTCGAACAATTGCTCGCCGGTATCGGGGTCGAACCCGGTTTGCACGCGGCGACCGAGCGGTTTGCCCTTGGCCGCGGCGACGCGCACTTTCTCGTTGAAACTGTTGATGTTGCGCGAATTGACCGAGCTCATCATTCGGTAACGCCGCTCCATTTCCTCGACGGCCCATTTGAGTGCACGGACCGATTTGTGCGGTTCCGTCACCACGGGTGAGAGCAGATGCGGGATATCGTCGTAGCTTTTCAGCTCGAGCACCTTGGGATCGATCAGGATCAAACGGCATTCGGCCGGAGTGAAGTGGTAGAGCAGTGACAGCAGAATACAGTTGAGACCTACCGACTTACCCGACCCGGTCGTCCCGGCGACCAGCAGGTGGGGCATGGCGGCGAGATCGGCGATGATCGGCTCCCCCGCGATATCCTTCCCCAGGATAATCGGCAAATTGCCTTTGGATTCGGCAAATGCTGCGCATGCGGCGAGCTCTTTCAGCATCACCATCTGCCTGTCTTTGTTGGGCAATTCGATGCCCATCACCGTTTTTCCGGGTATTGGCGACACGCGCGCGGAGATCGCGCTCATATTGCGTGCGATGTCTTCTGCGAGGCCGATAACACGGCTCGCCTTGATGCCAGGCGCGGGTTCAAGCTCGTACATCGTCACGACAGGCCCTGTCCGGACGGCGGTGATCTCGCCTTTCACATTGAAATCATCGAGCACGTTTTCGAGCAGGCGTGCATTGCGTTCGAGCGCAAGCTTATCGAGCTTGGGCCCGGCATCTTCCGGCGGCGTGGCGAGAAGTTCGAGGCTGGGCAGATTGTAGGCCGCGAACATATCGCTTTGCTTTTGCTTGGGCGCAGCCGCCTTTTTCGGAGGAGATGAAGGGTCGCTGATTTCCGGCGCCCGGCGCGGAGACGGTTCCGGGGGGGCTTCCGCCGCGGTTCTGCTCTTGCGGCGCGCTTTCGGAGCAGGCGCTTCGTCACCATCATCGATGAATGTACGGCGTTCAGCGCGTTCACCTCGCCCGAATGGGAGGCGCGAGAGCACGGCGCCGCCGAGCGATCCTCCGCCAAGGAAGTTGGGCAAGGTCAGCAAAGCGCGCCAATCAATGGCAAAAATACGGGTTAGCAACGTCACACCGGCGGCGAGGCAGGCAATCGCCGCACCGAGGATAATCCAACCCGATGCCTGCTCACCGAACCGATCGGCCACAGCCTGAATGCCGCGTGCGCCCAGCAGTCCCGATGTCCCGCCTAATTGCGCGGGCAAGGTTCCGCCCGGGCTGTCAAATGCGAGCGAGAGAACGGTGCCGAGGCAAACCATCGCGATGAGGAGCAATCCCATGGGCAGCCACCAGCGCGTCGTTTCCGCTTCGCCATGAGCATTGTTGTCGTTTTCGACATCGCGCCAGAGACTGCGCGCGGAAATATACAGCAGTGGCAAGAGCAGCACTGCTGGCACGCCAAATACGAAGAGAGCACGGTCGGCGGCCCATGCGCCCCAAAGTCCCATCCAGTTGCTGACCTGCTCCGCGGACGCGGCGGTCGACGGGCTCGGATCGGTCTGGGTGTAGCTCGCGAGCGAGAGCGCGAGAAAGATCATGGCGACCAGCAGAATGCCGGCACCCGTCATTTGCGCGGCGCGGCGCATGCTGCGGCGCAGTCCTGCGCGCCAATCGGCATTGGATTTGCGGGTGTTGATAGCGCGGCTCGCCATTTTATGCTCCTACTAGAACACACCATGAATCCTCGCGGACTCGGGGTCAAGCGCCTGCGGGGTGAAGAGCGCTCTACGACAGACCATCAATCGCGGCCCAACGCGGCCAATCGACAGTGCGAGCGCGCCGAAAATCCATGCCGCCCAGCGCGATGACGGGCGCGTTTGCATGGCTCGCGAGCATCCTGAAGCGGGCAGGTCCATGGCTATCGGCTCCTGGATGCGAATTTGTGGCAAAAATTGGTGAAAGCAGAATGCCATCTGAACCGATACGGTTTGCTTGGCCGATTTCACCAAGATTGTGCGCCGTCGCGAGATACAGCAATCCGTGCCTGCGTGGCCACAGAGATTTCGGCGCACCGTATATTCCGTCCGCGCCCCATTCGGCAGCGGTGAGCGCGCTGTCGGCGAGCACGACCGTGTGCCCGAATGCATTTGCGATGAGCTGCAGGCAGCGAAACCGCCGATACCTCTGCTCATCGTCCAGGTGGTAATGGCGGTAAATGAACCCCGAGCCGCGCGGCAACCGGCCGAGCGCCCGTTCGAGTACAGCATCGTTGCGCTCATCGGAGATCAGCCAGAGGTTCGCGAGGGATTGGTCTTGCCGCACGGTGGCCCTATAGCTCCGCTCGATGGAAAATGCAGCCTCCCGCCTCGCAGAAGTCGAAGCCAACATCGCGCGCGTTTGCAAGCCTGCGCGCCGCGAACCACGAGAGATAACCCTTATAGCAGTGAGCAAGACCCACCCTTCGGACAAGATCTTGCCTCTGCTCGAAGCGGGCCACCGGGTGTTCGGCGAAAATCGCGTGCAGGAGGCTCAGGAAAAATGGCCTGCGCTTACCGAGCGCTTTCCCGACACCGAGCTGCACCTGATCGGACAGCTGCAGTCGAACAAAGCCGATGATGCGGTTGCCATGTTCGATTGTATCCATGCGCTCGACCGCATGAGCTTGGTCAAGGCACTCGCCAAGGCGATGGATAAGGCGGGCAAGCGGGTGCCCTGTTTCGTACAGGTCAATATCGGCGATGAAGATCAGAAAGGCGGCTGCCCGATAAACGAGCTTCCCGATTTCCTCGCGAAGGTCCGCGATGCCGACATTCCGATTGCGGGGCTGATGTGCCTACCGCCTGCCGATATCGAGCCGGCACCGTTTTTCGCGCTCTTGGCAAAGCTCGCGCAGGACAACGGCGTCGAAGGGCTCAGCATGGGAATGAGCGGCGACTACGAAACGGCCGTGCAATTGGGCGCGACCCATGTGCGCGTGGGTACGGCGCTATTCGGAGCGCGCGGTTGAAGATGTCTTCTGGCGCGCTTGAATCGCTCGATGCGTTTATCGAGAAATGGCGCGCGTCGTTGTCTGAGCAAGCGCAAATCGCCTTCGAGACCCGCATGCTGGACGATGTCTCAGGATTGCACTCCGCGATTGCGGACCATTTCGCCGCGTCTCTTGGTCTGAAGTCTATTGGCGCGAATTGGGAGTTGCTCGACCCGAGCGGCGATGAAGCGGTCCCTCGATCAGCCATCGCCGCGTTTCAGGAGGCTTTCGCCAAGAACATGGCGTTGCCCGGCACCCAGTGGCTCGGCGAAAGCCGCGCGCGGGAATGTGGGCGGGACTTTCTTGGCGCTTTCGATCCCGCGTCCCGAACCATCGTGACCAACCGGATGTATTTCGGCTGGCATCCACTCACAGACGCACAAATGGAGTGGGCCTTCATCGGGTTCGACGATCGCGCCATCGCGCTGTTGCTCGCGGTGACCGCCGACTGATCAAGAAAAAGGGGGCGCTCCGAAAAACGCCCCCATTCCTGTTTGGTATTCCCGCTCGGATCAGAATTCGAACAAGGCCTCGATGCCGATGTTCCGGCCGCGCGACAGCGGCGAGAATGTCCCGGCCGCGGGAGCCGTGGTGAATGGCTGGTTCACTCCGCTGGAAAGCGGTCCGCCAAACGGGACCTGGGTGTCACCGCCAGCCTGCACTTCGTCGAACAGATTACGTCCGTAAACCGACAGCGAGAAGCCTTCGACCGGAGTAACCCAGGTGATATTGGCTTCGAGATTGTCGGACGACTGGATGAAGCCGAAATTGTTGTCGGTGAAGGCGAACTCGTCGCGGAACTGATAGTTCACGCGGGTAAGGATTTCGTTCTCGCCGAGGAACAGCTCGTGAATGAAGCCCATGCCCCAGGTGACTTCGGGCACACGTGGGAGCCGCAGAGCGAGATCGTTCTCATCGACCAGACCATCGCTTGAAATGTCGAAGAACACCTCATCGTAATCGTCGTCGATGATGCCGACATTTGCGGTCACGATGAAGGAATCGGTCAATTTCATGCGCGCTTCGGCTTCGAAGCCGAGGATGGTCGCATCGGCGGTGTTGAGAACGTTCTGGACGACGCCGGCGCCTGGGTCGGCAAGGTTCACTTCACGCTGCAGATCCGAAATGTCGGTGAGATAACCTGCGACGTTGAGAGTGAACGTGCCGTCGACGGACTCGAATTTCCCGCCGATTTCGTAGCTGTCGACCCGTTCTTCATCGAAGAAGAAATCGCCGGTCGCCTCGACCGCGCGCAGGAACACCGGAATGTCAGTGATACGGAAATTGTATCCGCCCGAGCGGTAACCGCGGGTCCAGTGCGCGTAGACCTGACTGTCGTTCCACTCGTATTGCAGGCCGACTTTCGGTGACACGTTGCGAAAACGCACCCGGTCCGAAAAACCGTTTGGCTCAGTCGGGATGAACGGGTTGGTGCCGGTCGTTGGGCAAGTGCCATCGAGCACCGAGCATTCCGGACGCGGGCGGATGAAGGTGATGTCAGCATCCTTGGTTTCCTGGCTCCAACGGATCCCGCCGATGATGGAGAGGGCATCGGTCAGATAGAACTGTCCGTTGGCAAACAGGCCGAGAACCTCGTGATCCTGCGCGCCGCCGCCGAAGAACGTGAGCGGCGTTGCGACCGGGATGTCGCGGACTTCGGTGTATTCGAGCCTCTGGTCGAAATAGAATCCGCCAACAGTGATGTCGAACCGATCCGTCGAAACCGCGTAACGGATTTCGTTCGAGATCTGGTCCTGGGCTGTTTCCGTGTTCGAGTGGAACAGGAACAGCGAGGTCGCGTCGATGTCTGCGTCCGTGGTCGCGTCGTAATCGCGGTAGCCGAAGACATTGGTCAGCGTGCCGGGGCCGATATCCCACTCCGCCGTGAGCGAGACGTTGATCGTCTCGTTGGTGTACGAACCCGCATTGTCGATCGCGAAATCGAACGTGTCACGCTCGAAGATACCGCGGTTTTGCGCACTCGGGCCGTCGCCGTCACTGTCGAAATAGTCGACTTTACCGGTCACCGTGAGGTCGCCGAGCCGCGCTTCGAGTGCGCCGCGAAGGATGTAGGTTTCCGCCGCACCATGGTTCGATCCATCGAACAGGTTCTGGAAGTAACCTTCATCGTTGTTGTAATAGGCGCCGACCTTGAACAGCAGCACGTCCTCGATCAGCGGGCCCGACACTACGCCCGATGCGGTGTAGTTGGCACCGCCGCGTCCGCCGTCAAGCAGAGGGCCGTCCACGGCTGCGCGGAATTTACCGGTCAGGTACTCGGTCGGGTTGCCGGTGTTGATGAGCACCGCGCCGCCGGTGACGTTGCGACCGAACAGCACGCCTTGTGGGCCGCGAAGAATCTCGACGCTTTCAAGGTCGAACAGGTCGAACACGACGCCGCCATTGATGCCGAGATAGACACCGTCAACGAACACGCCGACGGTCGGATCGATCGATGGGATGGACGAGTTGATGCCGAGTCCGCGGATCGAGAAGTTCGCCTGACCGCGGCTGGTGCCGATCTGGTCGAGGGACACGTTGGGTGCCTGGAAGGTCAAACCTTGGATGTCGCGAACCTTGAACGCTTCCAGAGTGTCAGCGTTGAACGCGGTGACCGCGAGCGGGACATCCTGCACATCTTCGGGGTTCTGGGTTTTCGTACCGGTGACGACGATATTGCCGATATTGGCGATCGATCCGCGCGCCTCGGGCTGCTCACCTACGGTGGCCTCGTCCGAAAGGTCGGGCTCGTCTTCACCAGGAGCCTGTTGCTGGGCGTGGGCAGCGATCGGGGTGGCTGCGGCGGTGCAAAGCAAGAGCGCAAGGGTACGCTTCGTTGCGGTACGAAAGTTCATTATTGTCATCTCCCTGACGTAAGGGAAACGCGCAATACCGATCAGTTCATGAAATGCAACCTAATTTGGCCGAGCTTTCGACGAACGGCGATGGGGCGGCGACGTTAGGCGTTTTCGAGCTGCTGCTGCTTCCGGTCACTCGCCGCCTCGAGCAGCGCTGCCTCGATTTCTGCAAGCCTTTCCGGGGCCTTGATCTTGCTGCCGGTGAGATCGGTTATGTAGAACGTATCGGCAGCGGCTTCACCATATGCCGTGATATGCGCCGACTGGACGATCAGGTTCGCCTTGTAGAGCGCGTGGGCAAGCCGGTTGAGCAGAGCGGGCCGGTCGCGTGCGGTAACTTCGACGACCGTGAAATGGTTGGAAGCCGAATTGTCGAAATTCACGCTCGGCGCGACTTCGAACGCCTTGGCCCGGGAATGCGAAAGAGGGCGCGCGGCAAGTTTCGGCACCAGCTCGCCTTCACCTTTCAGCGCCTTTCGAATGCCATCCTTCAGACGGGCGATCTGAGGCGCCTCCCTGAATGGTTCAGCGTTCAGATCCTGCACCAGGAAATTGTCGACCGCGTAGCCGTTCATCGCGGTGTGAATGCGCGCATCGATAATGTTCGCCCCGGCAAGGTGGATGCCGCCTGCCATGCGGTAGAACAAGCCCGGATGATCGGCTGCGATCACACTTACAAGCGTTGCGCCGCGTTCTTCGTCCACCTCGCAGTGGATCGAAAGATGATCTTCGATCCGCCGGGCTTCCTCGTACTGGATCAGGTTTTTGGCGATGATGTCCTCGGGTTCGGCAATCCAGTACGCATCGGCGAGTAGCTCGCCCACCTGCTCGACCAGATAGGCTTTGTCGCCCAGAGCCTCTGCTGTGACTGCCTTCTTGGCAGCGACACGTTCAGCCCGCCCGCGCCGCTTGTGGCCGAGACGCAGCCGCTCCTTGGCGGCATCGTATAGCTCGCCGAGCAACTGCCCTTTCCAGCTGTTCCAGGTGCCAGGGCCGACCGCGCGAATGTCCACCGCCGTCAGAATGGCAAGGTTGCGCAGCCGCTCGAGGGTCTGAACCTCGGCCACGAAATCCTCGATCGTCTTCGGATCGGTCAGGTCGCGCTTCTGCGCGGTGGAACTCATCAGCAGGTGTTGCAGCACAAGCCACGCGACCAGTTCGGTTTCCTTCTGATCGAGGCCGAAGCGAGGGCAAAGCTCACGCGCCACTTCCGCGCCCAATACAGAGTGGTCGCCGCCGCGCCCCTTGGCAATGTCGTGCAGCAGGACCGCGACATAGATCGCGCGGCGCGAGGCGACCTTGTGGATCTCGCGCGTGTTGCGGGGATGGTCTTTCTTCAGCAGTCCGCGTTCCGTTTCACTCAGCAGGCCGATCGCCCGGATCGTATGTTCATCGACAGTGTAGTGATGGTACATGTCGAATTGCATCTGCGCATTCACACGTCCGAAATCGGGCACGAAGCGGCCGAAGACGCCGGCCTCGTTCATCCAGCGCAGCGCCGTTTCAGGATCGTTGCGGCCGCTGAGCAGTTCGACAAACAGCGCGTTGGCGCGCGGGTCCTTGCGCACCTTGGATTTTATGAGCCGCGAATCCCGGTCGGCGAGCCGCATGGTTTCGGGATGGATTTCCACCCCCTCGGCTTCCGCCAGCTGGAATATCTCGATCAGGCGGACGGGGTCTTTCTCGAACCAGTCATCGCTGGGCGCGCGAATGCGTCCCCCGGAAATGACGTAGCCTTTGAGATCGCGGCTTTTCTGGCTCCACCCGGCGAAAAAGCCGGTGCGGACTTTGGAGCGGATCGTCTCTTCTTCGAGGTGCGACAGGAACACCCCCGTAAGGCTGCCGACGCGCTTCGCTTGCAGGAAATAGAATTGCATGAAGCGTTCAACCGCGCTCTTGCCTGGCCGGTCGGCAAAGTTCATCCGCTCGGCGACCTGGCGCTGCAGGTCGAATGTCAGCCGGTCCTCGGCCCGGTCGGTGATGACGTGCATGTGGCACCTGACGGCGAGCAGGAAGCCTTCGGCGCGGCGGAAGCTGCGATATTCGGTCTGCGTGAAGAGGCCAACCCCCACGAGGTCTGCTGCGGTTTCTACCCGGTGCTCGTTCTTACCGATCCAATAGAGCGTCTGAAGATCGCGAAGCCCGCCTTTGCCGTCTTTCACGTTCGGTTCGACGACATAGCGGCTGTCGCCCATGCGCTTGTGCCGCTGATTGCGTTCTTCGAGCTTTTGCGAGAGGAATTGCCGTTCGGTGCCCTTGACGACTTCCTGCCAGAACCGGGCGCGCAACTCGTCGTAAAGCTCCTGATCGCCCCAGACGAGCCGCCCTTCGAGAAGGGCCGTGCGGATGGTGAGGTCTTCTTTGGCCATCCGCATCGTATCGGCGATCGTGCGGCTTGAATGACCCACTTTGAGGCCAAGATCCCACAGCAGGTAAAGCATCGCCTCGATCACCTGCTCGCACCACGGAGCACGCTTCATCGGAGTGATGAAGGCGATGTCGACATCCGAATGCGGCGCCATTTCAGCGCGCCCATATCCGCCAACGGCGACAATCGAGACCCGTTCTGCGGCGGTGCGATTGGCGACCGGGTAAACATGCTCCGTCACATAGTCGTGGATCACGCGCAAAAGCTGATCGATCAGGAAAGCGTGCCCCGCGACGCAATCGTGCCCCGCAGACGGCTTTTCCAGCAATCGCCCTGCGAGTTCCTCCCGTCCGGCATCGAGAGCTTCGCGAAGGGCGACGACGATCTCCTGCCGACTCCCTCCGGCATCATTTTCCGCAAGCGCAGAGATACGCTCAGTCAGCGCACGGCGATCGATAATGGCGCGCTGTCCGGAGACACGTCTGCGGGTCAAATATAGCTCCTCTGGGTCTCCCCGGATGGCGGCGCGAATTGCCGGATCAGGCGGAGGCCATCTGCTCGGTATACTGGGCGCGCAGCGTTTTCTTATCGATCTTCTGCGTGCCGAGGCGCGGCAGGACTTCGCTTACCGGCCAGATATGTTCTTCCAGCGGGACTTTGAAGGGCGCGATCTGTCCAAGCAGGAATTCGCGCAATTGGCCTGCGCTCATCGGATCGCGGCCTTGCTTCACGCGGAAAACCGCTGCCGGTACCTCGCCCATGCGTTCATCGGGCAGGCCGAACACCGAACATTCGGCGATATCGTCATGCGCATAGATCGCGTCTTCGACTTCGATGCACGAAATGTTCTCGCCGCCGCGAATGATGATGTCTTTCTTGCGGTCGACGATGAAGAGGTAATCGTCTTCGTCGAGATAGCCGAGGTCGCCAGTGCGGAAGAACCCGTTTTCGGTAAAGGCTTCTTTCGTTGCCTCGTCGTTGTTCCAGTAGCCGCGGAAATTTGCGACCGATCGGATGCAGACCTCGCCGACATCGCCCTGTGGCAATTCGTTTCCGTCATCGTCGAGAATGCGCAGGTCGACGATGGGTTTGGACGCGCGCCCGGTGGAGCCGGGTTTCGCCATGTAGTTTTCGTTGAAGTTGCCGCAACCGACCGCATTCGTTTCGGTCAAGCCGTAGCCGAGCAGCGGAAACCCTTCCGGAAACGCTTCCTTGATCTTGTTGACATGTTCGACCGGTCGCGGTGCGCCGCCCGCCGCGAAGCTTTTGCATGCCGAAAGGTCGTATTTGTCGCGATTCTCATGCGTCGCGATTTCATAGCTCATGAGCGGAACGCCCACGAAGTAAGTCACTTTCTCATTCTGCATCAACCGGAGCGCTTCTTCCGCGTCCCATTTCGGCATCAGGACAAGCTTGCGAGCAATCGCATAGCTTTGCAGGAACAAGGGTATCTCGCCGGTCACGTGGAACAGCGGCACAGCAATCAGCGCGCAAGGCTGATCGGCCAGCTTTTCACCCCTGCTTTCCAGCAATATTTTGGCCATCGCGCTCTGGCTGACGTAGCTCATGACGCCGGCCACGACGCCGCGATGATCCGACCACGCTCCCTTGGAATTGCCGGTCGAGCCCGAGGTGTACAGAATGGTTGCTATGTCATCGGGGCCCAGCTGGCCGAGCATCTGCATGGCGACCGACGGGCTGTCTTCGCCCGGTTCTGCCCAGATACTCGAAAGACCATCCGACGGGACGCCACCGTGTTCGAACAATACCAGCTTGGCCGGATGGTCCGTTCCGTCGAGCCGTTTGGCGCGCCCGGCATCGGCAAGCACCATTTTGCAATCGGCAAGCCGGATGCCGTATGCAAGCTCGTCACCCGACCAGAAGCCGTTGAGCAGCGTTGCACAGCCGCCCGCCATGACGATGCCCATATAGGCGATCATCCAGTTGCCCGAATTGCGTGCGGCTATCCCGACCCGGTCGCCCTTTTCGACGCCGTGATGCTTCGCAAGACCCTCGGCCACGCAAACCGCCGCCGCGTATGTCTCGCCGAAAGTCAGCCTTAACTCGCCGTCGACGATGAACGGCACATCTTTATGCTCGTTGCAAAAGTGCGCGAAATAATGCGCAAGGGTGGGCGGGGCTGCAGCAAAGGCCGGCATTTCGGTTCCGTCCCGTTCATAGGGCACGGTCATGAATGGCTGACCTTCCTTGGTCAGTTCGCCAATGATCGTTTCGAGCGCGTTGTCCAACTCTGTGGGCATACTGGCATTCTCTCCTTCAGGTCTCTCTCGTGTCTTGCCGGTCTAAGCACGAAATGGTGCTGCCGCGCGATTCGTTCCGGAACTGCTCTGCGCTTGGTAAGCTTTCCCCAAAGCTCTTCCCCCCAACGCGTCGCTGTGCCACAAGCCGCGCGACTTGGTGGCCCGCGCGGCTTTTCCACGGCTATTAAGAGGTTCCTTTGTTGCTGTCACTACTTGCTGCAAGCGGCGCCGTCGCCGATCCAATCTACTGGTCGGACCTTGGCTTGCGACCGGGCATCGATCTCGGGTTCTTCACGCTTCGGTTCTATTCCCTCGCCTATCTCATCGGCGTAATTTTCGCCTACTGGCACCTTTCGAAAATGATCAAACAGCCGGGCGCGCCACTGGCACAGCGCCATGCCGATGACCTTTTCTTCTATTGCACCCTTGGCGTGATCCTAGGCGGGCGTCTGGGTTATGCTATCTTCTATCAGCCGGGCCTTTGGGACAATCCGCTCGACGTGCTCAAGCTGTGGGAAGGCGGGATGAGCTTTCACGGAGGGCTGGTCGGCGTGCTGGTCGCGATTGCTTGGGTTACGCGGCGCGGCAATCTCTCTTTCCTGCGGGTCTGCGACTACATCGCTGTCAATGTCCCACTGGGCATGATGCTGGGACGCCTGGCGAACTTCAACAATGGCGAGTTGTGGGGACGACCCACCGATGTGGCGTGGGCGATGGTGTTTCCCGATCCGCGTGCGGGCGATATCGCGCGCCATCCAAGTCAGCTGTATCAGGCCGGTCTCGAAGGATTGGCACTGCTGGTTGTGCTCATGCTCTTGTTCTGGAAGACAAAGGCGCGCTATCGACCGGGCTTGCTGGTTGGTGTGTTCACACTGGGAATGGGGCTCGCCCGCTTTGTTAACGAATTTTTCCGCGAACCTGATACTCAACTTGCGGAATTTGCAGCCCGAACCGGGCTATCGATGGGGCAATGGCTGACAATACCGCTAATCTTGATTGGGTTGATTGTAACGCTTTACGCCGTGACGAGGAAGCCGGTGGGAACCGGCAGCGTGAGCAGCACACAGACCGCCTGAACGATGAGGGCAGGGCTTGGAACCCGCCCGCACTTCGACTGATCGAACCGGACGGAACCGAAACCGAGGTTCCGGCTGCGGCGATGCTTGCCGACATGACCGTGATCGATCCCGCTGCCGCGCAGGCGGCGGCCGAGAAAGAGGCTCGAGAAGAAGCTGCGATCAAGCTCGCCACCGAAAAGAAGGCTAAAGCCGAGGAAGAGGCGAGAGCAAAAGCGGAAGCGGAGAAACAGAGGAAAGCGGCGGCCGAGGCGAAAGCGAAGGAGGAAGCCGAGGCCAAGGCACGAGCGGAAGCCGCGAGGAAAGCTGAACTCGAAAAACACAAAGCGGCCAAGGCCAAGGCCGAGGCGGAGAAGAAGGCAAGAGCCGAAGCAGCGGCTAAAGCGAAGGCCGAAGAGAAGGCGCGGCGCGAGGCTGAAGCGGAAGCGAAACGAGAAGCTGAGGCAAAGCTGGAGGCGGAGAAGAAAGCCAAAGCCGAAGCAGCGGCCAAGGCAAAAGCCGCGGCCGAAGCAAAGGCCAAGGCGGAAGCAGAGGAAAAAGCACGAGCCGAAGCCGAGGCTAAAGCCAAGGCCGAAGCCGAAAAGAAAGCGCAAGCAGAAGCCGCGGCAAAGGCAAAAGCGGACGCAGAGAAAAAAGCCAAAGCCGAGGAAAAGGCGCGGCGCGAGGCCGAAGCGAAGGCGAAAAAAGAAGCGGAGGCGAAAGCCGCAGCGGAAGATGCCGCTCGGGCCAAGAAGGAAGCAGAGGCCAAAGCGGCAAAGGAGGCTGAGGCCGCGGCCAAGGCCGAGGCTGAAAAGAAGGCCAAGCTAGAAGCGGAAAAGAAGGCGAAGGCAGAGGCTGAGGCCAAAGCCAAGAAAGAAGCCGAAGCAAAAGCCAAGAAGGACGCAGAGCAAAAGGCCAAGGCCGAAGCTGAGAAAAAAGCCGCTGAAGAAGCTGCCGCACGGGCCAAGGCGGCCGATCTCGGCCAGACATTCCGCCGCCTAATCCGCGAAACCGGTCCGATCAGCCTCGCGCAGTATATGGGCGAGAGCAATGCGCGCTATTACGACAGCCGCGACCCTCTCGGCGATGAAGGCGATTTCATAACTGCACCCGAAATCAGCCAGATGTTCGGAGAGCTCGTCGGCTTGTGGATCGCCGATATCTGGGTCAAAATGGGCGCATCTGACAATATTCACTACGTCGAATTGGGCCCGGGCCGCGGTACGCTCGCCACGGACGTGCTCAAGACGGCAGGTAAATACGGGTTCGATCCGCACATTCACTTCGTCGAGGGCTCGCTCGCGCTGCGCAAGGTTCAGCGCCAGGCGGTGCCTGCGGTCCGGTTTCACAATGACCTTTCGACCCTTCCTGAAGACCGCCCGCTGCTGATCGTCGCCAACGAGTTTTTCGATGCGCTCCCGATCCATCAACTGGTGCGGTCTGCCAGTGGCTGGCACGAACGCCTGGTCGGGCTGGAAGGCGACGCGCTGGCGTTCGTTGCCGGTGACAAGCCGATGGATTCGATCGTCCCGACGAGCTGGAAAAGCGCTTCGCAAGGCTCGATGATCGAAACCAGTCCGGCGGCCGCCACGATCATGGCGGAGATCGCTCAGCGTCTTGCCAATCAGGGCGGGGCCGCGCTGATCATTGATTACGGCCCCAGCGAACTGCGGGCCGGATCGACCCTGCAGGCGCTGAAGGATCACAAGAAGGTCGATCCGTTCGAGGCTCCTGGTGAGGCTGACCTAACGGCCCATGTCGATTTCGAGATGTTGCAGGAAGTCGCGGAAAAGAACGGCGCAGAAGTGATGGGTCTGCAAATGCAGGGCGAGTGGCTGAGGCAATTGCACATCGATACGCGGCTGGAGGCCCTGAAACGCAAGTCGCCGAAAATGTCCGACCAGTTTCAACGCCAGCGTGATCGCCTCGTCGAAGACGACCAGATGGGCGTCCTGTTCAAGGTTCTGGGTGTGTGCGGACGCAGGTGGCCGCGCGGTGAAGGGTTCGATTGAGCACTGTAACCTTGCAGCTGGCGCGGACGAATATCGAGCGATCGACCTGGAGAATGAGATGACCATGCGCCTTGCCGCCGCCGCCACGCTGACAGCGGCGCTCGCCACGATTTCGACGCCTGCACTCGCTGCGGATTCCATCGCAGGGCGCTGGGTTACCGCCGAAAAGGATGCGGTGGTCAGCATCGGCAAATGCGGCGAGAGCACTTGCGGGCGCATCGCGAAATTTCTGGTCCCCCCGCCAGATGGCGTCGATCAGCGCGACATCAACAATCCGGACCCGCGCCTGCAGACCCGCAAGCTGCTCGGCCTGCCGGTGCTGTTCAAATTCACGGAAGATCGAGACCTCTGGCGCGGGCGGATCTATGATCCCAAATCCGGCAAGGATTACCGCTCGGTCGTGCGGCGCAAGAACGCGGACACTCTTGAAGTGAAGGGCTGCATCGGCCCCTTCTGCCAGACCCAGTTCTGGCGCCGGGCGAGATAGCCGTTTCTAAAGACCGATCCGCGCAGCGAGGTCGGCAGCCGCTGCCTTCGGGCTGAGCTTGCCTTCGCCTTCTCGGTCTACCGCGAAGTTTGCTTCGCGCATCGCCTCCACGCTGATGGCCCCGATGAGCGGTTGGAGTGCGGCCGCGACATCTTCGTCTCCGGCAATACGCGGGGACATCATCACCATCGCATCGTAGGATGGGAGAGCCTCGCGCGGGTCTTCGAGAACAACCAGCCTGTCAGCCGCAATCCGCCCATCCGACGTGTAAGCGCTGATCACATCGGCTGCACCGGAACGCAGCGCATTGTACATGAATGTCGGCGAGAAATTGCGGGTCTCGCCGAACCTCATCCCATAGGCTTCGCGCACTGCGTCCCATTCGGGCCGTTCGAAAAATTCCGGATCGCCGCCAACTGTCAGCTGCCCCGCCACGGGTACGAGATCATCGAGTGTCGCCACGCCCAGTGCGTCGGCGCGGTCTTCGCGCATCGCGAAGGCGTAGGCATTCTCGAAACCGAGCCGACCCAGAACGCGGACGCCGTGCTCTTCGGCTTCCCACTGCCTGATCGTTTCATACATCGCATCGCGGCCCGGATTGTCGGTGCGCTTGAGATTGTTGGTCCAGATCGTGCCGGTGTAATCGACCGAAATGTCGATGGCCGAAGAGGTGACCGCATTATGCACCACTGCCGATCCAAGGCCGTCGCGATATTCCACCTCGTAGCCCGCTTGTTCAAGTTGCGATCCGATCAGCTGGGCGAGGATGTATTGCTCGGAGAATTGCTTGGACGCGATGACGATCGCGTCGTCATTCTTTCCGCCGGACTGATAGGCGAGCGCTGCCGATAACCCTAGCACCACGGCAAGCATGCCCCCGGCCCATTGCCAGCGTTTCCGGTCTGCCAGGCCGCGTTCTATCAGACCAAGCAGCAGGTCCGTGACAAGCGCCAGCCCCGCACTCGCGAAACACCCCGCCAGCACCAGCGCCCAGTTCTGTGTTTGCAGCCCGGCGAAGATCGGATCGCCAAGACTTGGCTGGCCAATCGTCGTCGAGAGAGTCGCTGCGCCGATCGTCCACACGCTCGCTGTGCGAATGCCCGCCATGATGAACGGAGCTGACAACGGGGCTTCGACGAGCCGCAATTTTTGCCAGCCTGTCATTCCGACGCCATCAGCGGCTTCCAGTACACCGGGATCGAGATTGGCCTGCGCGGTCACTGCGTTGCGCAGGATCGGCAGCAGCGCATAAAGCGCCAGTGCAAGCAGCGCGGGCAGAAAGCCGAGCGTCGGCAGTCCCTCCCCGAACACCGCGCGAAGCGACAGCAGGATCGGGAAGAACAGCGCCAATAGCGCAAGCGCAGGTATGGTCTGGACCAGGCTGGCAAAGCCCAGAGCAACCCGGCTAACGGCCGCGGACCGGCTGGCCCAGACCGCAAGTGGCAGCGCGACCCCAATGCCGAGAGCGATCGCGCTGGCGGCGAGCACCACGTGCGCAGCCAGCTTGTCGCCGAGGCCCAGCAGGATGTCCGCGAAGCTTTCCATCAGGCGAGACGTCCTTCCATCGCTGCAAGCTTTTCAGCTTGCTGCCGGGGCACCGAAACGAGGCCTTGCGCGATGTCCCCTCCGTCCCCCATCAGCAATTCACGCGGGGTTGCATCGGCAACCAATTGCCCTGCATCCATGACCAGTACGCGGTCGGCGAGGAGGAGCGCCTCGGCCATGTCGTGCGTTACCATCACCGTCGTCAGGCCGAGCTTTTCGTGCAGTTCGCGCACCTTCTCTCCCAAGGCATCGCGGGTAATCGGGTCAAGCGCGCCGAACGGTTCGTCCATCAAGAGAAGCTCGGGATCGCCCGCCAGCGCCCGGGCCACACCGACCCTCTGACGCTGTCCTCCGGAAAGCTCGTCGGGCACACGGCTGGCCATGTCTGGTTCCAGCTCGACCAGGCTGAGCAGTTCCCCAATCCGCTCGGATGAAAGCGTTTCGCCTGCAAGGCGCGGACCGATGGCGATGTTCTCGCCGACGCTGAAATGGGGAAACAGCCCGATGCCCTGAAAAACGTAGCCGACGCGGCGGCGCAGCTGGGACTGGCCCTGTGTCGTAACGTCTTCGCCGGCAAACAGCACTCGCCCTGCGGTCGGCGTGACCAGCGTGTTCACCATCTTGAGCAGCGTCGATTTGCCGGAGCCCGATGCGCCGACCAGGGCCACGAAACTCCGCGCCTCGATCGAGCAATCCACGCCGCCGACAGCGATGATCTCGTCATCATCGCCATATCGGCGTTCGACGCGGTCGAAGGTCAGGATGGGGTTTTTTGACGGATCGGGCGCACTCATGTTGCAGCAGCGATAACGATCGCTGCCCTATTCGGCCAGTCGCGCGGTGGGCAACGTGATGAGCACGGTCAGGCCTTCGTCGCGCCAATCCTGCTCGATCGAGCCGCCAAGCTGGTTGTTGATCGTTGCCATCAGCAGACGAGAGCCGAAGCCTGTCCTGTCCGGAGCAACAGCTTGAGGCCCGCCGGTTTCGACCCAGCCTATGGCGATGTCAGTCTCCGATCGTTTGATGGACACCGACAGCCTGCCCTCGCGGACGCTTAGTGCACCATATTTGGCAGAATTGGTGGCGAGTTCGTGAAATACCAAAGCAAGCGGGGTTGTCGCGCGCGCGCCAACCACGGCGTGGTCGCCTGTGATGACGATCGTGTCCTGATTGCCGGCTCCATATGGTTCCATCAGAGCGGCCAGCAGGCCGTGAAGATCGCTGTCGGCGGGGTTTTCGACCCTCAGGGCATATTCCTGCGCCCGCGAAAGGGCCCGGATATTCTCCGCCAGCACGTCGCCGAACACTTTCAACACTTCATCACCACGTGACCGCAGCGAGATAAGGCCGATCACGACCGAAAAGATGTTTTTGATCCGGTGCGCCAACTCTCCAGCGAGCAGTTCGCGTTCTTCCGACATGCGATGAGCGTCATCGATATCTGTGAGCGTACCGAACCAGCGGGCCGTTTTGGGATCGCCGGTCGAAGGTATCGCCCGCGACAAGGTCCAGCGATAGCTGCCGTCGGCATGGAGCATGCGCCATTCGTCTTCGAACATTTCAGCGTTCCGCAAAGCCTCGGCGAATTTTTCCGATGTCCGGTCGTAATCATCGGGATGAATGGCTTCTCGCCAATCGTCGACACTCTTGGGCCGCGAGAGTCCGGTTATCTCCTCCCAGCGCGCGTTGAAATAATCGAACACGCCGCCTGCTGCCGATGACCAGGCGATATCCGGCATCGAATCAAGGACGAATTTGACGCGCCCCGTGCTCTCTTCGATCTCTTCGGAAGCGCGTCCAAATTCACGGTGAGCATCGAGCCGCCTGCGCACGGCCATTGCGAGAACCTCCAGACCTTCGATCTGAAACGCGTCGAGCCCTTCGGGCCGCGCATCGGTGTCGATCACGCACAAGGTGCCGAGCGGCGCACCTTCACTGCTGATGAGCGGAATGCCAGCATAGAAGCGCACATGGGGAGCACCCGTCACCAGCGGATTATCGGAAAAGGTCGGATGCTCGCGGGCATCGCGAATGATCGTCGCGGTGCCGCCGATCATCGCGTGTGCGCAAAAGCTCCATTCGCGCGGGGTCTCGGTATCTTCCAGCCCGGTCCGGGCGAGGAAGCGCTGGCGATCCTTCTCGACGATGCTGACCAGCGCTATCGGCGCCGCGCAGAGTTTTGCCGCGAAGGCAGCGGTGCGGGCCAACTCCTCGTCACCGTCAAGCGTATCCATGCCGTAGCTTGCCAAGACCGTGAGTCGCTTGTCCTCGGCGCAGAATTCACGCGCAGGCGCGGTGCCGGTCGGCCAGGTCTTGGTTTCGGAACAGGTCAGTATGTCATGCCTTTCGGCCTTGTTTCGCGCTCGCCATACAGCAACAAGTGTTCCCGTCAAAACGGACGGAAGCCCCTCGTACAACACCGCGGTGTTTCAGGGCGTTGGCGTTTTCGAGCCGCGTTGCTAAGGCCGCTGCATAGCAATTATCAACCGCCGCACCGATCGTTCCGAACAGGCGGCGCACACGAGCAACGAACGGACATATCTCACATGCGAGCAACCCCTGAATTCGATTTCCAGCTGGGCGAAAGCGCCGCAATGATCCGCGACAGTGTCGGCCGGTTTGCCGACGAACAGATCGCGCCGCTTGCCGCGAAGATCGACCGCGAAGACTGGTTTCCGCGCGAACTGTGGCAGCCGATGGGCGAGCTTGGCCTCCACGGGATCACCGTTGAGCAGGAAGATGGCGGGCTGGGCCTCGGCTATCTCGAACACGTCATTGCCGTAGAAGAAGTAAGCCGCGCCAGCGCTTCGCTGGGCCTCTCCTACGGGGCGCATTCGAACCTGTGCCTCAACCAGATCCGCCGCTGGGGCAATGATGAGCAGAAGGCGAAATACCTGCCCGGCCTCATCTCCGGCGAGCATGTCGGGTCGCTGGCGATGAGCGAGGCGGGCGCCGGTTCGGACGTGGTTTCGATGAAGCTCAAGGCCGAAGCCGTTCAGGGCGGGTACGTCCTCAATGGCACCAAGTTCTGGATCACCAACGCTCCGGAAGCCGATACGCTGGTGGTTTACGCGAAGACCGACGGGCAGGCCGGATCACGCGGCATCACCGCCTTCCTCATCGAAAAAGGCGACGAAGGGTTTTCAATCGGGCAGAAGATCGAGAAGGTCGGGATGAAGGGCTCGCCCACGGCAGAGCTGGTGTTCGATGACTGCCATATCCCCGAAGACCGTGTGATGGGGCCGGTCAATGGCGGCGTGGGCGTGTTGATGAGCGGACTCGATTACGAGCGCGTGGTGCTCGCCGGATTGCAGTTAGGGATCATGCAGGCGTGTCTCGACACGGTCATCCCGTATCTGCGCGAACGCAAGCAATTCGGCAAACCCATCGGCAGCTTCCAGCTGATGCAAGCGAAAGTCGCTGACATGTATGTCGCGCTGCAATCGGCCCGCGCATACACTTATGCAGTGGCCAAGGCCTGCGATGCGGGCAATACGACGCGCTTCGATGCGGCGGGCGTGATCCTGCTCTCAAGCGAGAACGCATTCCGTGTCGCAGCCGAGAGCGTGCAGGCGCTGGGCGGCGCGGGCTACACACTCGACTGGCCGGTGGAGCGCTATATGCGCGATGCGAAGCTGCTCGATATCGGCGCAGGCACGAACGAGATCCGCCGCATGCTGATCGGCCGCGAGTTGATCGGGGCGGCGGGGTGAGCGCGTCTGTTCTCACCTCGAAGCTCGACCGCGAAGCACCCGACGCCAAGGCGCGGTTTGCGCATAACAAGGAGCTCGCGACCGACCTGCGCGCTGCCGTCGCCGAAGCCGCGCTCGGCGGGCCGGAGCGCTCGCGCGAGCGGCATGTATCGCGCGGCAAGCTGCTTCCGCGTGAGCGGGTGGAGCGTCTGCTCGATCCGGGCTCCCCTTTTCTCGAAATCGGGCAGCTTGCGGCGAACGGCATGTATGAGGGCGACATCAATGGCGCCTCGCTGATCTGCGGGATCGGGCGCGTCTCGGGCCGTCAGGTGATGATCGTGTGCAATGATGCCACGGTGAAAGGCGGCACCTACTATCCGATGACGGTGAAGAAGCACCTGCGCGCGCAGGAGATTGCGCAGGAAAACCGGCTGCCGTGCATCTATCTGGTCGATAGCGGCGGCGCGAACCTGCCGCATCAGGCCGAGGTCTTCCCTGACCGCGATCATTTCGGGCGCATCTTCTTCAATCAGGCGAACATGTCGGCGCTCGGCATTCCGCAGATCGCCTGCGTGATGGGTTCGTGCACCGCGGGCGGCGCTTATGTGCCCGCCATGTCGGACGAGACGGTGATCGTGCGCAATCAGGGGACGATCTTCCTCGCCGGCCCGCCGCTGGTGAAAGCCGCGACGGGCGAGGAAATCAGCGCCGAGGATCTGGGCGGCGGCGACCTCCACGCCAAGAAATCGGGCGTGGTCGATCACTTGGCCGAAAATGACGAGCACGCGCTCACCATCGTGCGCGATATCGTCTCGCACCTTGGCGAGAACACGGGTGCGGCGAAAGACATCGCGCTCAAAGACCCGCGCCCGCCTAAGTTCGATGCGGACGATCTCTACGCCATCGTGCCCGACGATGTGCGCGCGCCCTATGACGTGAAGGAAGTGATTGCGCGGCTGGTCGACGGCTCCGAGTTCCACGAGTTCAAACAACATTACGGCAGCACTCTTGTGTGCGGCTTCGCCCATATCTGGGGAATGCCGGTGGCGATCCTTGCAAACAACGGCGTGCTGTTTTCCGAAAGCGCGCAGAAAGGCGCGCATTTTATCGAGCTCGCCTGCCAGCGCCGCATACCGCTGCTCTTCCTGCAGAACATCTCGGGCTTCATGGTCGGCGGGAAGTACGAGGCCGAAGGCATCGCCAAGCATGGCGCAAAGCTGGTTACGGCAGTTGCGACCGCGACTGTGCCTAAAATCACTGTCGTGATCGGCGGCAGCTTTGGCGCGGGCAATTACGGCATGGCGGGCCGCGCTTACTCGCCGCGCTTCCTGTTCACCTGGCCCAATGCCCGCATCAGCGTGATGGGCGGCGAACAGGCCGCCAGCGTGCTCGCGACCGTCCACCGCGATGCCGGCACTTGGACCGAGGAAGAGGCCGAGGCCTTCAAGGCTCCGATCCGTCAGAAATACGAAGACGAAGGCAATCCCTATTACGCCACCGCGCGGCTGTGGGACGACGGCGTGATCGACCCGGTGCAGACCCGCGACGTGCTGGGGCTGGCCTTCGCCGCGACGCTGGAGGCGCCGATTGCGGAGCGGCCCGCGTTTGGCGTGTTCAGGATGTGACACCTGCCGCAGCTTTTCGCGGATGGTGCCTCGCATTGTTGTTGGCGGTATTGGTTCATAATGCCGAGGAGGCGATTGCGCTCGCGATCTATCCGTCGGCGCCCACAGATTTGGCGAATGCGACCGGGTTTTCTATCGCAATTCCGTCACCTGGCCGCATTTACGCAGGGCTTGCCCTGTTCACGTTCATCCCTGCACTGGTTCTCTTGAGAGCGCGCCGCAATGCGGCCCCGGGGCTCGTTTTCATGAGCTGTGTCATCGCCACCATGATGGCGGCAAATGCGGTCGTCCCACATCTTGCAGGCGCGCTTTGGATGCAAAGCTACCAGCCGGGGCTCGTGACCGCATTGGCATTCAGCCTGCCTGCGGGTGTCGTGTTCTTGCATACCGCGCGCCGTGCACAATGGCTCAGTCCCGGAAGATGGCGCGCGGCTGTCGGGTTGGGAGCGATGCTGCTGCCTTTGGTCCTGTTTGGTTTCTGGGCGCTGGGCGAACTGATAGCCGAGATCGGCGGATGAACGCCAATCGATTGATCGCATGAAACCCCCTCGCATTCCCTTGCGTAACTGCTAGTCAGAACGCTTCGGGGGAGAGAGAAAACACTTGCGACACAATGAAACCCGCAACGTCACGCTGCTTTCGCGGATCGTGAACCGCATCATCCTGTTCCTGTATCGCTGGAAGGGATGGAAGATCGAAGGGCACCTTCCGAAGCATCTCAAGAAATACGTGATCGCCGGCGCGCCGCACACGTCCAACTGGGACTTCGTGTTCTTCGCAGGCGCCACGCACCATGAACAGGTGCAGCCCAATTTCATGGGCAAGCACACCTTGTTTCAAGGGATGATGCGCAACTTCATGCTCGACATGGGCGGTATATCGGTCGACCGCACGAAGAAGGCCAACACGGTCGATCAGATGAAGGCCGAATTCGAGCGGCGCAAGGAGCTTGCTCTCGTAATGGCGGCCGAAGGGACGCGCTCCTCCGATGGCAAATGGCGGTCAGGGTTCTACAATATCGCGCAGGCTGCGGCAGTTCCGATCGTTCCCGCCTACGCGGATAACGAGAACATGATCATCGGGTTCGGTGAACCGCTGATCCCGTCCGGGAATTATGGTGAGGACCTGCTGAAACTGGCGCAATGGTTCCGCTCCCAAATGCCCGATTACGACCGGTTCAAGGTGCTCGAAGCTCAGGCAAAGGCAATTATCGAAGGCAGGAACGATGTTTGAAGCTTTGGCGATCAATGCCGCGGTTCTGGTCGTGCTGGTGCTGATCCAATGGGTTATTTCCGTGCGGATCAATGACGTCTCGTTCGTCGATGCGTTCTGGGGCGCGGGGATGGGTGTGATGGCGCTCGTCAGCTGGATACAACTCGATGAACCGGGGCCGCTCGCGACCTTGCTGCTGGCGATGACGGCGGCCTGGGGCTTCCGCCTCGGCATCTATCTGTTCGCGCGCTGGTGGAAACATGGCGAAGACAAACGCTACAAGATGATCCTCAAGAAGGACCGCGAGAAAGGCAATTTCGTCATCGCCGCGCTGACCAAGGTCTGGCTTGGCCAGGCAGTTCTGCTGTTTGCGGTATCGAGCCCGGCGCAGGTCGGCATTCTCGCAAGCGAAGCGCCCGCGCCGATCACCGCGCTCGCCTATGCTGGGGTTGCCGTCTTTTTGATCGGCATCTTTTTCGAATGGGTTGGCGACTGGCAGCTGACCCGCTTCAAGAACAATCCCGAAAATGATGGCAAGGTGCTTGATACGGGCCTGTGGCGCTATACTCGCCACCCGAATTACTTCGGCGATTTCATGGCCTGGTGGGGCATCTGGCTGGTCTGCGCGAGCGCCGGTTGGGAATACGCGCTCTACACCGTGATAGGTCAGATTTTCCTCACATTCACTCTGACAAAATGGTCGGGGGTGACGTTGTTGGAAAAAGGGATGGATAAATCCAAGGGCGACAAATACGCCGATTACAAGCGGCGCACCTCGGCATTTGTCCCCATGCCTCCGAAAACCGCGGACTGATCGGACAGGCTGACGCAGCGCGTCGCTGCGTCGCACAATTTTTGTGAGCCAAAAACCTTTAAGCAGGCACCATTGTGTCCTATTTACGCGTGACGGAGGAGGTCGCGTCGCAAATGGTTTTGAGCGAACAGACAAGAGAGAGCGAGCGAGCGCGGATCGCGGAGCTTGTTCTCGATCTGGTGAAGGAGCGCGGCGCCGAAGTCCCCTATCCGGCTGCCATCGCCGAGAGCGGCGTATCGCGCGCGCGGTTCGAACAGATCTTCACCGATTACGACGACATGTTCGATGCGATCGCACAAAGCTGGCTCAGGCCCCATATGGTGGCGATGGAAGAAGTCCTCGCGACCGATCTGCCGCCCAATCGCAAACTTTACGAGTTTTTCCGGCGCCGCTTTATCATTTCGCGCGACCGGTTCCGTGACGACCCGGAGTTTTTCACCAATATCTGCGAGATGGGCGCCGCCAATTTCGAGCGGGTCAGGTCCTATGTCGACCTCGCCGATCATTATCAATGCGAGCTCATCGCCGAGGCGCAGGCTGAGGGATATTTCGCCGGGCTCGAAATTGACGAGGCGCTATCGCTCATCAACCAGATGGTGTCGAACTACACAATCCCGGATTCGCTGATCTATCTCGGCGATAAACTGACCGAGGAAAAGCTGGCGCGGATCATCGATACGATCTTCATCGGCCTTTCGGTGGAAGCGGGCGGAGAGGCGGCCGGGATCAACACGATCCGCATCGCGACCTAGCTTTCACTCGCCCACCAGTCGTAGGATGGATCGCCAGGCGCTCGCGCGCCATGGCGGTTCAACGTATCGAACAGGCCGCCGCGATGCTGCATGGTCGAGGCCTGCTGGCGGTTCCAGTCCATGATGTAAATGCGGTTGGCGATGCGCCAGCGCCCGTCGCTTTTCACAAGGCGATCGAGATATCGGCCACCGACAACAAGCTCGACATCGGGTTCGCCATCCGTGCCGGGCAGGATGTGGAGCGCCACGCAATAGGTTTCGGCGCGCGCCGCATCGCCGTCAACATCGCAGAGCACATTGCCGATATTGTGCTGCGTCAGGCGCATGGCGCCGAGCCCCGCCATCAACCCGTCGATCGTGGCGTCGACCGGTTTCGGACCATCGCCATAATCGATCTCCGCATCGTCGGTGAAGACCCGAGCCAGTTCATCCGCATCGCAGCGGTCGATGCCGCGGCAATACCGCGCGAGCACTTCCTCAATCGCAATGCGATCCGCGAGAGCGTGCAGTGACTGGTCGGCAGATGTGCTGGTCATGGCGGCAGGCTAGCGAGGCCGCGTCGCTCCGCCGATTATCATTTTCGCTTGGCCTTTAAAAACCAGCGTGTCAGCGCTTTCGCTTGAACTGGAGTACATTGGCTGGCCGTTTCGGCTCGCGCGCCTGGACCCGCCTTTCGTTCAAGGCATATTTCAGGCTGGCGCCGACCATGGTGGCCGACGTGAGCAGCAGCAGCGTGGCCCAGATCCAATGCGGCAGGGCGAGGGCAGCTTCGATCTGGCCCGTATCCGACAGGATGCGATTACCATCGATCACTGCCACTTCGGTGAAGAGATAGTCGAAGTCGGATATCATGCTCATCGCCGCCAGAATTCCGATGAACTGAAGCGTGAAGCGCACAAATTCTGCGCGGGCGCGCCAGGCGATCGCCGCCAGGACAGCGCCGACGGATGGCAGAACGGCGTAGCCGACAACCGAGCGGACATAGATGATGACGGAGACCAGGATGGCCCCGGCGACGGCCCACAGCATGGGGCGCCACAGTCTGGGATGGGCGCTCGTCATGATGAGGCCCGCCCCGACGAAGCTCGGCGCAAGCGGACCGCCTGCGGCGATTGCCGCTCGTGTAAAGACCGAGGCGTCTGACGAAACCATGCTTTCCGCGACGCCGGAACCGTTCGCAAAGATCATGAGCCTGACAAACTCCTGCCCAAGAGCGAGCGCGGTCAGGCCGTGCCCCATTTCGTGAAACCACGTCGTCAGGATGACGAAAGGGTAGATCAGGTAATTTCCGAAAGGGAGTGCTGGCAGGAAAAGCACGATCGCGACCGCAAGCAGCAGCCTGCCGACTTGTTCGGCCTGACTGCCCGGTTCCACCAGCGATTGCATCGCTCAGGCGTCCTCGTGCTGCCGGACAGGCTCGGGATCTTCCGGGTCGTCGGTATCAGGCCGCGCCTTGCCGTCGACGCCCACTCGGGTCCGGTATCGTGCAGCCGCTTCTTCGTCTTCAGCACGCTGTTCCTGAAGGATGGACCAGCTGGCCAGGAACAGGCCTGCAACCAGCGGACCGAGCACGATG
Source organism: Erythrobacter ani (assembly GCF_019204025.1). Taxonomy (GTDB): domain Bacteria; phylum Pseudomonadota; class Alphaproteobacteria; order Sphingomonadales; family Sphingomonadaceae; genus Erythrobacter; species Erythrobacter ani. The sequence continues at coordinate 815,321 of NZ_JAGSPB010000001.1, read as the reverse complement.
CCGGAGAAGCCCGCAATCGAAAGCCCTCCCAGAGTGGTCACAAGGATGATCCAGTCAGGAATGCCGGTATCGCGCCCAACGAGTATCGGGCGAAGCACGTTGTCGGCCGAACTTATCACGATAAACCCCGCGCCCAGAACGAACACGCCCTCCCAGATCGATCCGGTCACGAGCAGCCAGATCCCCACCGGGCCCCACACGAGCGCCGTGCCGACTGCCGGGATCAGGGCGAGTATCGCCATCAACACGCCCAGAAGCAGCGCAGACTGCATGCCGACAATCGCCATGGTAATCCCGCCGAGTGTCCCTTGGACAAGACCGACGACGCCGGACCCCTTGATCGTGGCGCGCACAATCCCGAGGAAACGTTCGGCGAGGCGATCGGCAATCTCACGCTCGATCGGCGCGGAATGAAGGATTGTCTCCCCAATGCGCGATCCGTCGCGGAGCAGGAAGTATGTGACATAAAGCGCCAGACCGAAGCTGAGGACGAAGCCCAGCGCTCCGCTGCCGATCGACACAGCTTCGCTGGCGAGCATGCCGGCGCTTTCGCCGAGGATCTCCTGCAGCCGAGTTTGCGCCTCGGTCATGTCGTTCCAGCCGCTGCGGTCGACCATTTCCTGGAGCGTGGTAGGGAGCATCGCATAAATGTCGCTCGCCATCGCAGCGAGGTCGATCGGATCCTCTTGAAGCGCGGCGATCACCGCCAATGCCTCGCGAACCACCAGCGTCCCTATCCATAAAGCCGGGAGGATGACCGCGAGCAGGATGACCATGAGCGAGAGAAGCGCCGCCGGATTGCGTCTCCCGCGGCATTTCTTCAGAGCCCATTTGTAGAGCGGCTGGAACATGATCGCTGCCAAGGCAGACCAAAGGAGCGGTGTGGCGAACGGCCACGAAATCCAGATCAGCAGGAACGTGACAGCCGCCAGCACAAGCAGGAAACTGACCTGCTGGAGTTCGCTGGTATGGTGTGATTCAGTGGTCATGACGCTCGATGTCGGACCATAGAGTCCAAACATCAAGCGTCAAAGCGACTTATCAACTCGGGCCCCGGCGGGCGCTAAACGTCCAGATTCGCGACGTTGAGCGCGTTGTCCTGAATGAATTCCCGGCGCGGCTCCACCACATCGCCCATCAGACGGGTGAAGATTTCGTCCGTCACATCGGCATCCTCGACCTTGACCTGCAGAAGAATGCGGGCCTCTGGATCGAGCGTTGTTTCCCAAAGCTGTTCCGCGTTCATCTCACCGAGACCCTTGTAGCGGGCAATCGCCAGACCCTTGCGGCCCGCTGCCAGAACGTTGTCGAGCAGCTCGGTTGGCCGGAAGATGGCGTCTTCGGCGCTGGCGGCGATGACCTCCTCTTCTTCCTCGGCAACCGCCGGTTCTTCTGCTTCCACGGCCTTTGCCTTCACCAGCTTGGCCGCCTGGGCGTAAACCTCTGCATGCTGCGCTGCCAGCGAGTGCAGCTTGCGCGCTTCGGCGCTGTCGAGGAATTTCGCCTCGATTTCGTGGGCATCGGTCACGCCGCGCCAGATACGCTTGAACATGAGGGATCCGTCCGCGCGCAGATCGGCGGACCAATCCGCATCTTCGTCAGCCAGTGCGAGACGCTGCGCTGTCAAATCGAGTGCCGCTTTGCGTGTTGCCTGGTCCAAGGCTGGATCGAGCGCGCCGGAGAGCGCCATCTGCTCCACAATCGCGACATCGTATTTACGCGGGACAAAGGCGATCAGATTGCGGATCCTCAGGGCGTGTTCGACAAGGCCGTGCAAGTCGTCGCCTGAACGCGCTCCGGTTGCGGTTTCGAGGACGCGGCCGGAAAGCCCGGCATCTACAAGGTAGCGATCGAGAGCAGGCTGGTCTTTCAGATAGACTTCGCTGCGTCCCTTCGAAACCTTGAACAAAGGCGGCTGCGCAATGAAGAGGTGTCCGGCTTTCACGATTTCCGGCATCTGGCGATGGAAGAACGTGAGCAGCAGCGTGCGAATATGCGCACCGTCGACATCGGCGTCGGTCATGATGACGATCTTGTGATAGCGCAGTTTTTCGAGATCGAATTCGTCCCTGATCCCGGTTCCCATCGCCTGGATGAGCGTGCCGACTTCCTTGGACGAAATGATCCGGTCGAAACGCGCACGTTCGACGTTGAGGATCTTGCCCTTGAGCGGCAGGATGGCCTGCGTCTTGCGGTCGCGGCCCTGTTTGGCCGAACCGCCTGCAGAATCGCCCTCGACCAAAAAGAGTTCTGCCTTGGTCGCGTCGCGTTCCTGACAATCGGCGAGCTTGCCGGGGAGGGAGGCGACCGACATCGCGCCTTTGCGGCTCATTTCGCGTGCACGCTTTGCAGCCTCGCGCGCGGCGGCGGCGTCGATGATCTTCTGGATGATGATTTTCGCGTCGGCCGGATTTTCCTCCAGCCAGTCGTTCATCTTCTCGCTCATCAGCGATTCCAGTGGCTGGCGGACCTCCGAAGAAACCAGCTTGTCCTTGGTCTGCGAAGAGAATTTCGGATCGGGCAGTTTGACCGAAACGATTGCGGTCAGTCCCTCGCGCATGTCTTCACCCGAAAGCGAGACCTTCTCCTTTTTGAGCAGCCCCGATCGGTCGGCATAGCCATTGAGCGTCCGTGTTAGCGCCGCGCGGAATGCGGCGAGGTGCGTGCCGCCATCGCGTTGCGGGATGTTGTTCGTGAAGGTGAGGACGTTCTCGTAATAGCTGTCATTCCATTCGAGAGCGACATCGATGCCGATCCCATCCTTCTCGGCCGAAACCGAGATCGGTTCGGCAATCAGTGCATCCTTGTTCCGGTCGAGATATTTGACGAACGCGGCGATGCCGCCTTCATAGTAGAGATCGTGCTCCTGCACTTCCTCGTGCCGCTTGTCGCGCAGCAGGACGCGCACGCCCGAGTTGAGAAAAGCGAGTTCGCGGTAACGGTGCTCGAGCTTGTCGAAATCGAACTCGGTCACGTTCTTGAACGTGTCGGTCGACGCCTGGAAAGTGACGCGGGTGCCCTTTTTGAAGCCGTTGTCATCGGGGTTCTGTTCAACCTTGGGTGCGGGGCCTTTAACCTCGAGACTGTTCACCGCGTCGCCATGCTCGAACCGCATCCAGTGTTCTTTGCCGTCGCGCCAGATGACCAGTTCGAGCCATTCGGAAAGCGCGTTCACAACCGATACGCCCACTCCGTGGAGGCCGCCAGACACCTTGTAGGCGTTGTCGTCGGAGGTGTTTTCGAATTTCCCGCCAGCGTGCAGCTGGGTCATGATGACCTCGGCGGCGGACACACCCTCTTCCTTGTGCATGTCCACCGGAATGCCGCGGCCATTGTCCTCGACCGACACGCTGCCATCGGGGTTCAGTTCGATCAGGACAAGGTCGCAATGCCCGGCCAACGCCTCGTCGATGGCGTTGTCGGACACCTCGAACACCATATGATGGAGCCCCGACCCGTCATCGGTGTCGCCGATATACATGCCGGGTCGCTTGCGAACCGCGTCCAGCCCCTTGAGAACCTTGATGGAATCAGCGCCATATTCGCCCATCTGTTTGACTTTTTCGGGCGGCGTATCTTTGTCGTCGGGAATGTTTTCGTCCATGTCGATTATATAGGCGCTGGAAGGGGGGAAACCAAACTTCGCTCGAATGTTTTTGCCGGTTTTTCCACCGACCGGCAGCCATCCGTCGGCGCCAGTCTAGAAAGCGCTGCGGAAAGCCACTTCACCCTTCCACACAGCAGCATGGAAGCCGGGGACCAGCGCGCTGCGCGTCGCGTCATCGAACTGCGTTTTATGACACTGTGTCGCGGCTGCCGCCGCGGCGAGATCGGCATCTGAATATGGCTTGCGGACAAGCGCCAGATCGGGCGCGGTCGTTGTCCAACCTTGTGCTTGAAGGACATCAGGCAGAGGGGTGTGGATCATGGCAGGGAATAGCAGGTCTGGCCGGCTGCCTTCGGTGCGCTGCTGGATCGATTGAGTGACAAGCGCGCTCACCATCCGGTGGTCGCCGTGGCCATAGCCTCCGTCGGGTCCCCATGTGACGACGATATCCGGGGCGCGATCGACGATTTCGTTCTTCAGTATGCCAAGCAGTTTCTTCGCCGGGCTGCCATCCGCCCGGGGCCTTGATGTCAGCGTGCCGTCACCGAGCCGGAGAAAATCGACGGTTTCCGCCCCCAGCGCGTCGGCGGCGCACGTCGCCTCGGCTTCGCGCGCCTGCGCCAGCGCGTTGCCTTTGGAAAAGTCGCTCACTCCCGGACCAGCATCCCCGGAGGTCGCGTAGAGCAGCCGCACTTGCGACCCGGCACGCGTTTCCGCCGCGATGGCAGGCGCGAAGACCAGTTCATCGTCAGGGTGCGCGAGCACGATCAGCACTGAGCGCGGCTCGCCGTCAGGCTGAGCCATCGCTCCTGTTACTGGCGCGCCCAAGAGCAAAATGGCAGCGATCGCCCAACTGGTCTTTTTCATGGGCCCTCCGCTCTGGCCAATTGCAGCTGCCGACCTTAGGCCTGAGGCGAAACAAGACAAGTCGGCACGGAGGCCCGAACCGGTATGAAAGAAACGCTAGTCCAGCCCTTCGGCTCTTTTCCCGCAGTGCTACAAGGCCACGCGCAGGCGCATCCGGACAAGATTGCGCTGGTCGATGACAACCGCGACATCGCCTGGGCCGAATTGATCGGGGAGGTCGAACGTCTCGCCGCGCGTCTCGTGGAAACGGGGCTGGAGCGGGGCCAGTCGGTCGCGATCCTCGGCACGTCCTCGATCGAATATGCGCTTGTATTTCTCGCAGCCGTCCGCGCCGGCGGGGTTGCGGCGCCGCTCACCACCAGCGCCTCGCCCGAGCAGCTGGAGGGCATGGCCAGGGATTCGGGCGCACGCCATCTCTTCATCGACAGGGCGAAAGCCGCAGAGCTCGGCGCTGATTTCATGGCGGGTCTCATTCGGGTCCCGCTCGAAGATATCGGCATGTGGATGGCACCGCCGGGCAGCAGAGCGCCCGCGTTCGAGCCGGAGCCCGCAGACCCTTTCAACATCATCTATTCGTCCGGCACGACTGGCATTCCGAAAGGGATCGTGCATTCGCACCAGATGCGCTGGCGGCAGTTTGCCTCCACCGCTTTGTCCTATCTCGAAGGGGGGTTGCCGGTGCGCTCGCTTGCCTCCACGCCGCTCTATTCGAACACGACGATGGTCGCCTTCCTCGCTCCGCTGTTTGCAGGCGGGACCGTGCGGATCATGGGCAAGTTCGACTGCGCCAAATGGCTGCGATATGCACAGGATGACCGCACGACCGTCACGATGCTGGTGCCGGTACAATATCAGCGCCTGATGGACTTTGCCTCCTTCGATGAATTCGACCTGTCGTCGCTTGCCGTCAAATATTGCACCTCTGCTCCGTTTTCTCCCGAGTTGAAGCGCGAAGTGCTGGACCGGATGCCCGGCGCACTGGTCGAAATCTATTCGATGACCGAAGGCGGTGTCGTCTGCCTGCTTCAGGCGGATCAGTTTCCGGACAAACTGCATACCGTCGGACGGCCAGCGCCGGGAAGCGTGATGAGGGTGGTCGATGACGATGACAACGAAGTCCCGCCAGGTACGCCGGGCAATCTGATCGGGCGCAGCGAGACCATGATGTCGGGCTACAAGAACCGCCCTGACAAGACCGCCGAGGCGCAATGGACCGATCCCGAAACGGGCGAGGTCTGGATGCGCATGGGCGATATCGGTGCGGTGGATGCAGACGGCTTTGTCGAGCTGGTCGGGCGTGCGAAAGACATGATCATTTCGGGCGGGTTCAATATCTACCCGAGCGATCTGGAAGCCGAGCTGGAAAAAGAGCCGGACGTGGCCGAAGCCGCCGTGGTCGGCATTGCGTCCAAGCAGTGGGGAGAAACCCCGGTCGGCTTCGCAGTGCTCAAAGAGGGCGCTCGCAGCTGCGAGGAGATATGCGGCGCAGTCAATGCGCGGCTCGGCAAAACGCAAAGGCTGTCGGCGCTTTACCCGATTGACGATATGCCGCGCAGCCATATCGGCAAACTGCTGAAGACCGAATTACGGGACCGCGCGCAAAAACTCGGATGAAGCGAGTGGAGACGCGGCCACCGGTTCGGGGGGTGAGGAAAGAGTGGCCGCGTCTCGCTCGCTGCTGCGTTGCCGCATCGGCTGAGCGCGATGCCTGGATATCCGATTTCGCGCTCATCCGGGCGCGTGGGGACATCCGCACCGCGTTCCCAAAAAGCAGCCACAGCGCATGGGGAAATACGCTTATAACCGCGAGGCTGCTCGGGCGGGTCCTGGAAGATACCCGTTCCGTGTCTCGCGTCCGGCTGCTTGCTGGCAACAAGCAGACTGCATCCCTGGCTCGTTGGCGAACACAGGATTGCAAATAGCGCTGGGCCGAGGTGGAGAGAGATACCGCTGCCCGTCGCTGACACCCAAATGATGTTCGGTTGCATCAAACTCAAATGCGAAAACTCGCAAGTTCAATGCAAAATATGCAACTTGCAGCATGCCCCGACGTCAGCCCATGTGCTTTCACCCCATCGCCCAAAGAAAACGGCCGCCGGATCGCTCCGGCGGCCGCATCCGACCCGATTGGATCATGCTTTCTCAGCCGAAATCAGTTTGCTGCGACCTCACGGCCGGCGCGCGCCTGATTTGCAGCTACGCGCTCGACCTTCGCGAGCGCGTCTGCGCGGGCATCGCTGAAGCACTTTTCATCGATTACATCGCGGCCGTAATCGTAGCGCGAATTCGATGCGACTGTGCACGCCTTTTCAAGCTGTGCGTCGATGCGCTGCTCGAGAGCGGCGCGGCCTTCGGCGGTGTTGAGGTTGATGTCGGCGATGGCGATCCGCACGTCGACGATTTGCTCGCCGGTCTGGGCGGAAAGCGGCGCAGCGACAGCTGCAAGAGCGAGGAGGGGGAGAGTAAAACGCATGGATAAATGCTCCGGTTGAAGAGGGTTGGCGACACCGTTGACCGGCATTCGGTTGTTCTTTGAAACTCTGGTGCATCGCACAAGATGATTGTGCAAATGCGAAGAGCGCAGCATAGGTTCCCTGTTTTGCAACCAAAAAGTTACATTTTCTGCCGAAATTTCCACGCTGCGCTGCAATATCTGTCGAATGCTGCGATAATGACGTTACGGCATGCTGGACAGTGCCGGACGCGCTCCGTAACTCGTCAAAAATGGACGCAGAGCATATTCCAGATTCGATTTTGATCGTCGATTTCGGCAGTCAGGTTACGCAGCTTATTGCCCGCAGGGTGCGCGAAGCGGGGGTGTATTCCGAAATCGTGCCGTTCAGGGGCGCGAGCGAAGCCTTCACCCGATTAAGTCCGAAAGGCATCATCCTTTCCGGCGGCCCGGCGAGTGTGAACGACGACGATCCGCCGCTCGCTCCCGAAGAGTTTTACGAAGCGGGAGTCCCTATACTGGGCATCTGTTATGGTCAGCAGGTCATGGCGAAGCAGCTCGGCGGAAGCGTGCTTAGCCATGATATGGGCGAATTCGGACGCGCATTTGTCGATGTCGATAGCGACTGCACGCTGTTCGACGGAATGTGGAAGCCGGGTGAGCGCCACCAGGTCTGGATGAGCCACGGCGACAAGGTTACCGAACTCGCGCCCGGTTTCACGACGGTGGCTACCTCCGACGGCGCGCCTTATGCGATCACCGCGGACGAGGAACGGCGCTTTTACGGCATCCAGTTCCATCCCGAAGTGGTCCATACGCCCGACGGGGCCAGGTTGCTGGCGAATTTCGTGCGCCATGTCTGCGGCCTTGCGGGCGACTGGACCATGGCGGAATTCCGCAAGACCAAGCTGGAAGAAATCCGCGCGCAGGTTGGTGACGGAAAAGTCATTTGCGGCCTTTCCGGCGGGGTCGATTCGGCTGTCGCTGCGGTCCTCATCCATGAAGCGGTGGGCGACCAGCTGACCTGCGTATATGTTGATCACGGCCTGATGCGGCTGAACGAAACCGAACAGGTCGTTTCGCTGTTCCGCGATCATTACAACATCCCGCTTGTTGCGGTCGATGCGGAGGAGACATTTCTGAATGGGCTCGCCGGCGTCACCGACCCTGAAAAGAAGCGTAAGTTCATCGGCGGTGCTTTCATCGATCTGTTCGAGGCCGAGGCGAAGAAGGTCGGCGGGGCAGACTTCCTGGCGCAGGGCACGCTCTATCCCGATGTGATCGAAAGCGTCAGCTTCACCGGCGGGCCAAGCGTCACGATCAAGAGCCACCACAATGTCGGCGGCCTGCCCGAACGCATGAACATGGAACTGGTCGAACCGCTTCGCGAATTGTTCAAGGACGAAGTGCGCGACCTTGGGCGCGAGCTGGGCCTTCCCGAAGGTTTCGTCGGCAGGCACCCCTTCCCCGGTCCCGGCCTTGCCATCCGGATCCCGGGCGAGGTCACCAAGGAGCGCTGCGATATCCTGCGCAAAGCAGACGCGATCTATCTTGAGGAAATCCGCAATGCCGGGCTCTACGATGCGATCTGGCAGGCATTCGCCGTGCTGCTGCCGGTCAAGACCGTCGGTGTGATGGGCGATGGCCGGACCTATGACAGCGTTTGCGGGCTGCGTGCGGTGACATCGACGGATGGCATGACCGCCGACGTCTATCCGTTCGATTCGAGCTTCCTTACACGAGTCGCGACCCGCATCGTCAATGAGGTGCAGGGGATCAACCGGGTAGTTTATGATTATACGTCGAAACCGCCGGGCACGATCGAGTGGGAGTGAGGCGAGCATGTTTTGCCGCTCGTCGAAAATCGCGAAATTGGGTGTTGCTGCCTGCGTGATCGCTTTGTCAGCACCATCGCTCGCGGGATCGTTTGCTTACGCCGAGCTGGACAGCAACGGTCAGATCACGAGCGATATCGCGGGCGAGGACGAGCCGGGTGCGCTTTACGAGGCCGGGTCGATCGGCAAGTTCGTTTGCACACTGGCGGCGCTGCGTCTCGCGGATCGAGGCGTCTTGTCCATCGACGACACGATAGGCCAATTGCTGCCGCGATTTGCCGACACCGCCATCGCTCCGATCAAATTGCGAGATGTGCTCGCCAGTCGCAGTGCAATTTCCGACGGCTTGCTGCCCGCGCTTCAGGCGGATCCGCAAGCGGTCATGTCGACGCCGGATGCCGCGACCGCCGTTGAACGGTATGCGACCGGCGATCTGAATGGCGCCTCCGGGAGCCGGTGGTCTTACGATCTCGTCAATTGGGTGGTCGTCCAGGCCGTCATCGAGAAGCAAACGGACCGCCCGATCGCCTCGGTCATGGATGAGTTGGTCATCCAGCCCGCAGGTCTGGGGGACAGCCGCGTCTTCGTCAGGCAAATTGGGCCGGGTGCCCAGACCCCTGCGTCGCCGCCGCGCCCACTGCCGGGGTTCCTTACATGCGCGGGCGGTCTTGCCAGCACGCCGCGCGACCTCATCGCCTTGGCACGGTTTCCCCACAAGGGCGGGCTGACTGCCGGTTCGCTCGAGCAGTTGACGACCATCACGGCGCCTGAAGAAGGCTACACCCTCGGCGGCCGGTTTCTTCAAACGAGCGCCGGGCAGTTGCTCAGCTGGCAGAGCGGAAGCAACGGTGCCTACAAATCGGTCGTCACCTATGATCCTTCGACCGATACCGGCTTTGCGGCGATGACCGCCAGCGGATCGAATGAAAGCATTCAGGCGGCCCGCACCGAATGGATGGAGCGCCGCACGCGCTGATGCAACTTCCCCTCGGCTCCGATCCCCGCACCGAGACACTGCGCATAGCGCAGGCGGCGCTGATCGAGCGGTTCGGACGGATCATCCGCCCTGGCGACAAGCGCAGGTCGCCCGAATGGGTTCTGGTTCACGGCGTGATCGGCGCGCAGACCAGGACGGCGGCGTCCAATGCTTCGACGGATGCGCTGCTCGCCGACTACGAATCGTGGGAGACCGTGGCTGCGCTACCGGTTGAAGAGCTAAAGGCGCGCCTGATACGCCAGACTTTCCCGAGCGTCGCGGCGACGCGTTTGAAAGACTGCCTGAACCGTATCATCGAACTGCGCGGCAGCGTGGATTTGCGCCACCTGTCCAATCTCGAAACGGCCGATGCGATCGCATGGCTCGAAACCCTGCCAGGTGTCGCGCGCAAGATCGCCGCCGGAGTGATGAATACGAGCGTATTCAACCGCCGCGCGATGGTGATCGACGGGCATCATCGGCGCATTATGCAGCGCATGGGGATCGTGCCGGCCAAGGCGGATACCGCGCGTACCTATGATGCGCTGATGCCGGTCCTTCCGCAGGAGTGGACTGCGGAGGATATGGACGAACATCACCTGTTGCTGAAAAAGCTTGGCCAGACCTATTGTCGCCCCCGCAAACCGCATTGCGAAGAATGCCCCGTGCGCCCCGATTGCGCGACGGGAACCGGCAAGGAGGCCGTTCGCTGAATACCTATGCTCAGCGAACAGCAGATCGAGGAAGTCTATTGCAAATTGTCTGACGCGATGCCGGGCCGCACGAAAAATGCGAAGGGCCCCAAGGGCCAGCCAGACGCATTCCGCTCCTGCATTTCCTGCATGCTCTCCGCCCAATCGCTGGATCGCAATACGGCGGCGGCGACCAGGGCTCTCTTCAAGCTTGCGAAGACCCCGAAAGACATGCTGGCGCTCGACGACGAGGCGATAGCGCAGGCGATCAAGCCATGCGGGCTCTACAACAACAAGACGAGGAATATCCGCAAGTTCTGCACGGCATTGCTCGATGACCATGGCGGCGTGGTCCCGGACACTCGCGAAGGATTGATGAGCCTGCCGGGGATCGGCCGCAAATGTGCGGACATCGTGATGAGTTTTACTTTCGGCGAAGACGTGATCGCGGTCGATACCCATGTGCACCGGGTCTGCAACCGGATCGGACTGACAGAGGCCAAGACTGCGGAAAAGACCGCCGCGCAACTCGAAGAGCGGAGCCCCGAATGGGCACTGCGCGACGGGCATTTCTGGCTGATCCAGTTCGGGAAGAAAGTGTGCCGGGCGCGTATTCCCAAATGCGAAATCTGCGTCGTGAGCGACCTGTGCGAGACCGGCCCGATAACGCGAGATGCAAAAGGCAATCCGGCCAGCTAGGTAACTTTCGCAAGGATCTGCGCGAAGCACGCAGTCCTGTTCAGGAGAAACCCGATGCGGGGCGCCCCCCTCACCTTGACCCTTGCGACATTTGCGATAATGGCATTTGCCGGTAATTCTCTGCTCGCGCGGGCAGCCCTTGCCGATGGAGCGATCGAGGCAGGGGCTTATTCGGCGATCCGCCTTGCCGCAGGCGCGATCGTTCTCCTGCCATTGATCGGCACCAGGCCCGGCCTGAAAGACGCGCCCGGAGCGGTATCGCTCGCCATTTACGTCGCCGGATTCTCTCTCGCCTATCTCAGCCTCGGTGCGGGGGTGGGTGCTCTCATCCTGTTTGCATGTGTCCAGGCGACGATCATCGCCGCCGGTTATTTCCGCGGGGAAAGTCTGAGTATGCCGGGATGGCTTGGCCTTATGCTCGCCTCTGCCGGTCTGTTCGTGTTGCTCGCACCGGGAGGCGAGGAGACGAACTTCACCGCCGCAGCGCTCATGGCTGTCGCTGGGATTGCGTGGGGCACTTACACACTCATCGGCCGATCCAGCGGTGATGCTACCGGCAGCACGGCGCGCAATTTTCTGCTCGCAACACCCTTGGTCCTGCCGATGCTGTGGTTCGATAGCGGGATGCCGAGCTGGCATGGTGTGCTTCTCGCCTTGACATCCGGCGCGGTGACATCCGGGCTGGGGTATGTGCTCTGGTACAAGGTGACGCCCCGCCTGGGCCTCGGGACAGTGGCGACAGTTCAGCTTGCCACCCCGGTGATGGCCGCACTCGGCGCTGCGGCGCTGCTATCCGAGCCGCTCACCTTGCGATTGGCCGTCGGCGCCGCCGCAATTATCGGAGGGATCGTGCTGACATTGCTGAAGCCGGGGAAGACGGCGGGGTAAGTCGCCCTGCTGACGCTACGGTTTCCGCCCCCCTCAAAACCGAGCTTGCAAGGCCAGCCATTCTCCGCTTCTCTCCCGCCTGAAAAGCCACTCACGGGAGATCAGAAGACATGAAAACCGCCATCACTGAAATGTTCGGCATCCAGCATCCCATCATCCAGGGCGGCATGCATTATGTCGGCTTTGCCGAAATGGCGGCGGCGGTTTCCAATGCGGGCGGACTGGGCATAATCACCGGCCTGACTCAAGGCACGCCCGAAAAGCTCGCGAACGAAATCGCGCGATGCCACGACATGACGGATAAGCCGTTCGGTGTGAACCTCACGATCCTGCCGACACTGACGCCGCCCGATTACCCGGGCCTCGTGAAGGCGGTGATCGACGGCGGCGTGAAAGTGGTCGAGACTGCCGGACGCAATCCGGTCGAGCTGCTCGGCCCGCTGAAAGATGCCGGGATCAAGGTGATCCACAAATGCACCAGTGTGCGGCATTCCCTGAAAGCGCAGGAAATCGGCTGTGACGCGGTTAGCGTGGACGGCTTCGAATGCGGCGGCCATCCCGGTGAGGACGACATTCCCAACTTCATCCTGCTGCCCCGCGCTGCCGATGAGCTGGAAATTCCGTTCGTCTCCAGCGGCGGAATGGCTGACGGGCGTAGCCTCGTGGCGAGCCTGGCCATGGGCGCGCAGGGGATGAACATGGGAACTCGCTTCATCGCAACGAAGGAAGCGCCGGTTCATGAGAATGTGAAGAAGGCGATCGTCGAGGCGTCCGAGCTCGACACGCGCCTCGTGATGCGCCCGCTGCGAAACACCGAAAGGGTGCTTCACAACGAGGCGGTCGACCGTCTGCTCGAAAAGGAGAAAGAGCTGGGCGATGCAATCACGATCCAGGACATCCTGCCCGAGGTCGCCGGCGTCTACCCGTCGATCATGATGGAAGGCAATATGGACAAGGGCGCGTGGAGCTGCGGCATGGTCGCAGGCCTCATCAACGACATTCCCACCTGCCAGGAATTGATCGACAATATTATGAGCCAAGCCGAGGAAATCCTTGGACGAATGACCGCCATGTCGAAAGGTTAACACCGGACTTCCCTCGGTAAAACCGCGCCAACATGGTGGTTCTACCTATCAGGGTATCAAGACCTCTTTAGGCCGGCCCTCCCTAGTTTTCTCGAACCCGGACAGCCGCCGTCATACGGACTGCCCTCCGGGTGTAGGGATCGATTTGGGGACTGAAATTCGGACACGTGCGCGTGGGCCGGGGAGGGAGCTTTATGGTACAGAATTTATCGCTCGAAATGTGGCTCTTGCTGTTTGCAGGGGTGAATATCTTGAGCTGCTTGTCAGGCGAAATCTACGGAACCTGGCGCATGGGAAAGCAACTGGAGGCTATCGAAGCGGACCAGCTTTCGGACGGCTCGACACTGATATTACAGAAAGTCTCGAAAGTCGCATCAACAACGCGGGCGGCGCGCTTACCGCTTTCCGGTTACGGGAATATACAGCGAAATCCTAAAGCCAGTTCACACTTGGCATCGGATTTGCCCGGCCTTGATGAGATGCATCGCAAAATGCGGACGCCACGCACCCGTTCGCGTAGCCGAAGCGATACGTGGCCCCTCTGGGAGTGGAATGAAGTCGCATCAGGCGAAGCCCAGGCGCAGGTGATCGAGCGTTACCGTAGCTCGATCCGGAAATTGGACGCAGAAGCTGCTCCGCTCGGGCAAAGGAGCGACTTCGAAAGCTTGCCTGCGCGAACAGAAGTCACGCCCGAACCGAATCGGACGCAGAACCATCTCGCCGCAAAATCAGCCGCGCAGATGGAAAGCGTCGGCATCAGCTGGTGAGAGAGCAGGCGGGGCCAGTGTGCCTAGCTGGCCTCGTCAGCCTGCTCGACCCGTGTGTACGGGATGAAATCCTCGAAAAACACCGCGCCGGAGAAAAATCCGGTCAGACGGTCGACCGTGGTTGCGGTATCGAGCCGGCAGAGCCGGGTTCCGTTGAATTGCTGCGAAATGATGACGTCGCTGCGGTCGATCTGTTCGGGATTCCGCGTGCGCTGAACATAGATCGTCTTGCCGCGGCCATAGACATAGGCCGTGTTTTCGATGGTGCGCAGCGGACTGTTCAAGCGGTTGCGGATGCAGTTCACAGGCTCACCCGCCACGCGCCCTTCGAGCAATTTCGCGAGTTTTTTCTCACCCTTGCTCAATTCTTCAACCTGCGTTTCGGTCTCGACCGGCTCGTCTGCCGCGGCGGGAGCGCTGGCGATCATGGCGAGCGCTGCAGCGGTGCCTGCGCAAGCAGATGCGATCGGGGTTTTGGGAAGGAAGCGTGTGCGGGGCATGGCATTCTCCTTGAGTCTGACTCAGATGATACACCAATTCGCGCCTTAATGCACGCTGACCGGTGGCGCGTGCCCGTTCGGCCGTGCGCCGGATCAACGGTGGCCGGGATCTGCGCCCTCGGAGATATCGGGTAGCTGCGACTGGTCGACACCGTCGGCTGGACCGCCTTTCAACACGAACCGGCGGTCGCAATATCCGCAATCGACATATCCGTGTTCGTCGATCTCCAGATAGATGCGCGGATGGCCGAGCGCGGCGGGACGATAATCCTTGCCGCCGCGAATGCCACTCGCACCGTCGCAGCTCACACGTCTGGTTTCGACCATCAGCACTTCGGGAGGAGGTATGTTCATAGGGAGGCGGATAATCGCGAGCGCGGCCGAATTCAATTGCTGTTTGCGCTAAATCGCCTCCCATCCTAGGGCGGCAATCATGCCGACACCGCCCGCAATCCGCATCAACAACCTCGTCAAACGCTATGCCGCGCCGAAGGGCGCCAAGGGCGAAGAGGCGGAAGGAAAGCTGGCGCTCAATGGTGTGAGCTTCGATGTTCCCGAAGGCTCGATTTTCGGACTTCTGGGTCCAAATGGCGCAGGCAAATCGACGCTCATCAACATTCTGGCCGGATTGGTGAACAAGACGGGCGGATCGGCGGAGATATGGGGCTTTGACATCGATACCCAGCGGCGCAATGCGAGCCGCGCGATTGGCATCGTCCCGCAGGAAATCGTGTTCGATCCGTTTTTCACGCCATACGAAGTGCTTGAAAACCAAGGCGGGTTTTACGGCATTCCGGGCAAAGATCGACGCAGTGAAGAATTGCTCGCCGCCGTGCGCCTTGCCGATAAGCGCAACGCCTATGCCCGCACATTGTCGGGCGGGATGAAGCGTCGGCTGCTGGTGGCCAAGGCGATGGTCCATTCGCCGCCGATCCTCGTCCTCGATGAACCCACCGCAGGCGTCGATGTCGAATTGCGCCGCCAGTTGTGGGAGCTGGTCACCGAGATGAACCGCGAGGGCGTGACGGTGGTGCTGACAACGCATTACCTCGAAGAGGCCGAGGAACTGTGCGATCGGATCGCGATCATCAATCACGGCGAGCTGATCGCGAACAAGCCGACCCGCGAACTGATCGAGATGGCGCGTGAGAAGATCGTCCGGGTGGAAACCGAGGCCGATATTGCCGTCACGCCCGCTCACGAGACCTTCACCAAGGTCGAACGGCTGGACGACCGCGCTCTCGAGGTGACCTACGACAAGGATAGACTGAGCGCGGGGCAGGTGCTCGCCATCCTTCAGGACCAAGGGTTGACGATCGAGGATGTCACCACGCGGGAAGCCGATCTCGAAGACGTGTTCGTCCAGCTCACGGGCACTCAATAAATCAAGGTATTACTGCCAAATCGCATGTGATTCTCCTGCTGCCGGGCGCTAGGATTGCGCCTGATGGTCATCGCAGGAACATCTTGAACAAGCCGCAAACCTTCCGGAATGCAGGCGGTCGCCATGGCGCTGGCAGAGCAGCTGGCGCCGATGGTGCCATAATCGCTGCGCGCCTGGCAGACGGGTCGAGACTGCATTTCCTCGACACGATCAGAGCGGCCGCTATGCTCCTGGGCATCCCGTTTCATGCGGCGCTGATCTACGCGGCAGGCCCGAGCTGGTTCGTTTCGTCGGATGTCAGCCATGTCGCCTATAGCTATTTCGGCGGCATTTCGAGCGGCGTGCGCATGCCGCTTTTCTTCTGTGTTGCAGGCATGCTCAGCGCGATTGTTCTCGAGCAGCGCGATCCGCGCGCATGGCTGCGCAAAAGGTTCTTCCGCCTCGGGCTCCCCCTGCTCGCGGCGACCTTGCTCATCGGCCCCGCAGTCATGCTGGCCAAAGCAAACATAGACCCATCACCGGGCGCTTTCGATCGGTGGATCGCCCTCATGTCGACGCCGGGGAAAGACTGGGTAGGGCACCTCTGGTTCCTGCAGGTGCTGATCGGCTGTTCGGCTCTGGCAGCTGTTCTGGCTTTGCTAAAAGGCCGGGGCGACAGCCAGGGCGAGGATGCGTCCAGCAAACTTGGCTTTCTCCAATCGATCAGACCGACTCTCGGCTTTTTCCTCTTGGCCGGTGTTGCGGTTTCGCTCTGGCGGCTGGGCGTGAACGGCGTTTTCTATTTCGGCGAAACCCGGCTTGGACTGGGCGGGTGGCTGCACGAGACCGTGCGGCTTGAAGCCCTGCTCGAATACACGCCCTATTTCATTATCGGACTCATCCTCGCCGGAAGACCGATCATGAAGTCCGGCAAGACAGCGGCCGCTTGGGCTCTCTTGGCGGTGTGCGGCGCTGTCTATGCGTCCGTATGGATGACACCGGAGGTGCCGGCACGTGTCATGAAATACATCGTGCTTGGGCCGTTTAGTGTCCTTGGATCGATCCTGGTACTCGACGTCTTGCGCGGAGTGATATCGCGCCGCTCCGCCGTGACCGATTACTTCGTCCGCGC
The DNA here is from genome assembly GCF_019204025.1 of Erythrobacter ani. Classification (GTDB taxonomy): domain Bacteria; phylum Pseudomonadota; class Alphaproteobacteria; order Sphingomonadales; family Sphingomonadaceae; genus Erythrobacter; species Erythrobacter ani. The sequence goes on along the minus strand of NZ_JAGSPB010000001.1, from coordinate 798,458 downwards.
CTCCTACAATGTCTATCTCTTTCACTATCCGATCGTCGTCGGGCTCGGTGTGTATTTCCTCCGGATCGATCTCCCGATCCATCTGGAATTCGTCACGATCGTGATGGTCACACTTCTGGTAACGCTGGCGATCGACGCGATTATCCGGCGGACAGCCTTGCTTGAGCTGCTTTTCAACGGAGTGTTGCAAGAAAAACGCTTTTCCATCAGGTGATGCTCATGCCTTGGGCAGCAATTCGAGATGCTGCTCGGCCAGGAGGGAGCGAACGCATGCAATTTGCCGGTTGGTTGGGAATGTTCGCTGCAAGCACGGCGGTGTTGGCAGGGTGCAACGGGACGGACGCAGCCGATCAAAGCGTCGCGGCGTCACAGCTCGCGGCCGATGAATGCCCATCCGAAGGTGTAGCTTTGCAAGTTCTGGGCAGCGGCGGTCCGATTGCCGAAGCGGCCCGGGCGGGCACATCTTACCTGCTCTGGATCGACGGGGAGCCGCGCCTGCTGATTGACGCAGGCGCCGGCAGTTTCCTGCGTTTCGCCGAAGCGGGCGGCAATCTGGCCACGCTCGATGCGATACTCCTCACCCATCTTCATGCGGATCATGCCGGAGACCTCGCGGGCATTCTCAATTCGGGCGGGTTCGAGGGGCGTACCGATCCGCTGCCCGTCATCGGCCCGGATGCCGCGCCGCGGTTTCCCGGCACGAGCGAGTTCCTCGAACGGTTGATGTCCAAGGAAGGCGGCGCATTCGCCTACAATGGCGGTTATCTCGACGGAACGGAGAACAAGCCGCTGCTGCGAGCGCGCGACATTACCACGGCAGACGGCAGCGGCGAAGCGTCAGTGCTCGATATCTCCGACGACTTCTCTGTGACGGCGCACCCGGTCAATCACGGAGTGGTGCCCGCGCTGGGATACGTCATAGAAGCGGGCGGCAAGTCCGTTGTGATCACAGGCGATCAAAGCGCGGCGAGCACCCTGTTTGCTGAACGCCTTGCGGCCACCCGGCCAGCGATCCTGTTCGCGCATCATGTGATCAACGGTGAGCAGGGGCAGCCGCGCGGCCTGCACCGTACCCCTTCTGAAATCGGAGAGCTGGCAGGTGTGATGGAACCCGATCAGCTGGTTCTTACCCACAATATGAACCGGTCGCTCAGCCGGATCGATGACAGCCGCGCTGCCATTGGAGAAAGCTATTCGGGAAACATCAGCGTCGCTGCTGACCTCGATTGCTACCCGTTTTGACGGGGAACGCGGCGATCTGACCAATCTGAGCTGGCAGCTGCGAGCTAATCGCCGCGCAGGCGCTCGATATCCTGACGCAGCTGGCTCTTGCGAAAGCCTCCGCCCGATATCAGTCGCTTCCAGTCGGAAAGGTGGTCGAAATGCTGCAATTGGCGATGATAGTAATTGACGTATTCGAGCGCGGCGAGGGTAGCGGAAGCGGTCGCGACCCATCTATCTGCGAGGCCAAGAGCGAGACCTTCGATAGTCCATGCAACTATAGCGCATGCGATCGCCAGCGCACTGGCAACAAGCATGGGCCTATCAAGCGCAGCGATCCTTTCGATCGTCTGGTCCGGTGATGCGCCATGTTCAATGTGGTGCAGCTTCGCGCGCCAATAGATTGCTCCGATAGCGAGCAACGCCATCATCGGAGCCATGGCGATGATCGAAAGAATGCCGATCTTGCCGCCCGCCAGGAACAGCATGATCCCAGGCACGAACACCACGTTACCCGCCTCCATTTTCCAATATCCCGAAAGCCGCGCAATCAGCGCCTGACGGTTCGAAGGGGGATGCGATTTGGCCATCGCAGCGGCCTGACGCGCAATCCGCTTCGTTTCAAGTGCTCTCTGCCAAAGCAGGTTTGCAAAACCGGACCGGTCTTCGCAATTCACGCTCTTTGCTTGCCCGGTTCGGCGGTTCTCGGCATGACGCGCCCATGAACCACGCAGAATACGATGTCGTCATTATCGGCTCCGGCGCTGCCGGCCTAACCGCAGCGCTCGAACTGGCGGAATCGAAACGCGTCCTCGTGCTGGCGAAAGGGACGTTGACGGGCGGATCGACGGCGTGGGCGCAGGGCGGGATCGCTGCCGTGCTCGATGCGGGCGATACGTTCGACAACCATGTGCGCGACACTATGGTGGCGGGCGCGGGCCTCAATGACCTTGAGACGGTCGAATTCGTGATCGAGCGCGCGCCTGCCAGTATCGATCGGCTGTGCGAACTCGGCGTACCCTTCAACCGCGACGAGGATTCGCTGCACCTCACCCGCGAAGGCGGCCATTCGCACCGCCGCATCGTCCATGTCGATGATGCGACCGGCTGGGCTGTGCAGGAAGCGCTGCTGAAAGCTGCCGATGCGAGCCCCAATATCACCATGCTCGCCGGGCGCACCTGCATCGATTTCATCACCGATCGCCACCGGGAGAAATTCTCGGCCGCCGGGCGGGTCTGGGGCGTCTATGCACTCAACGAGGAAACGGGGCGGGTCGAACGGCACATTGCGAGAGCCACGATCCTTGCCGCAGGCGGAGCAGGGCGCGTGTACCAGTTCTCCACCGCGCCGCGCGGCGCAACGGGAGACGGCATCGCAATGGCATGGCGCGCAGGGTCACGGGTCTCCAACATGGAGATGATGCAGTTCCACCCGACCTGCCTCTACAATCTCGAGGTCAAGAATTTCCTCATCACAGAGGCCGTCCGCGGCGAGGGCGGACATCTGCTGCATCCCGAGACAGGACACCGGTTCATGCAGGATTACGATGCCGAGCGGATGGAACTCGCCCCGCGCGATGTCGTCGCCCGCGCGATCGACGATCAGATCAAGCGGTTCGGGCTCGATTACGTCCACCTCGATATCAGCCATCAGCCCGCCGAGTTTGTGACCGAGCATTTCCCCACGATCCACGAAAAGCTGTCCGGGCTTGGCATCGACATGACCAGGGAGCCGATCCCGGTCGTTCCGGCGCAGCATTATACCTGTGGCGGCGTGGTGGTCGATTTGTACGCCCGCACCGACTTGCCGGGCCTATGGGCGGCAGGCGAAGTGACCGAGAGCGGGTTGCACGGCGCAAACCGCCTCGCGTCCAATTCCCTGCTCGAATGCTTCGTCTTTGGCGAGGCCGCAGCCAGCGATATCCTGACCATGTGGGACGAGCTTGAAGAGCCGCCCGCGATCCTCCCGTGGGATGAAAGCCGCGTGACCGATTCCGATGAGGAGGTCGTTATCAAGCAGAACTGGACGGAAATCCGCCGCTTCATGTGGAATTATGTCGGGATCGTGCGCACCACGAAAAGGATGGAACGCGCCCGCAATCGCATCGCGCTCCTGAAAAAGGAGGTCGAGGATTACTACGGCAGTTTTCGGGTGACGACCGATCTGATCGAGCTGAGAAACCTGCTTCAATCAGCCGAGCTGATCGTCGACAGCGCGCTCAACCGCGAGGAAAGCCGCGGCCTGCACTACACGCTCGACTACCCGGAAACCGATGAAAAGCCGCGAGATACGGTGCTGGTGCCCTGACTATGGCTCGTCGGCGTCGCGATACCGCTTTACCCCCGCCATTCCTCAAGCGTGTCTGGCTTCCCGAGCGCGAGGAGCAGGAAGGGCCGGACGAGGTCGACTGGGACCGCTATCCCTTCAATCTGCCGATGATCGGTAATTCGGGGATTGATATAGCGTTCGATAGCCCGATCACGATCATCGTCGGCGAAAACGGCTCCGGCAAATCGACCATTCTGGAGGCGATCGCTCATGCTTGCGGATTCAGCGACAAAGGCGGCGCGCAGCAAATGGGTGCGGTCTCCCAATCCATTGCTCACGACACAGATGGCGGTGCCCTGGGAGAGTTGCTCAAAACCTCTTGGCTTCCGCAGGTCCGCAATGGCTGGTTCTTTCGCGCCGAAACGTTCTTCGATGTCGCCCGGTATCTTGACGAGGCGTCGATCGAATCTGGAAAGACACCTCCTCAGTTTCTAAAGGCTTCGCACGGGCAGGGATTTCTGGGCTTTTTCGAGGAGCGATTGAACAATCAGGGTATCTATTTTTTCGACGAACCGGAATCCGCCCTCTCGCCTATGCGGCAATTCGACTTCCTGAAGATTCTGCGGCGAATGCAGCGCGAGGGCAAAACGCAAGTCATCATGGCAACCCACTCACCGATCCTGATGGCGCTGCCTGACGCCGCCTTGTGGGATATCAGCCGTTTCGGCCTCCAACCGATCACTTTGGAGGATACCGAACACTTTCGCATCTACCGCGAATTCATGCTTTATCCGCATGACACCGTTGAGGCGATGATCGAGTAGATCGGTACAGACTGGAGCAAGGCGGCCCGCCCTATCGCCCTCACTTATGTTGGCTCGAAAGAAATTCCTCGCGGGCGTCGCAGCCGCACTGGCTTCTGCACCCGCTTCGGCGCAGGACGAACCCGCGCCGCCCACCCAAAACCAGATCGTCGTCACGGCTCAGCGATCCGGTGCGCCGATGTGGACGATCTATACCGAAACCGGCACCGTCGTTCTCGTCGGGGAAATCCGTGCCGTTCCCAAAAGCACGCCGTGGCAGCCGGACCGGCTTGAGGAAGCGACTGGCGAAGCGCAGCGGGTCATCATCCGCTCGCAGCCCAAAATCTCCCCCGGCGACATTTTCCGTCTGATTTTCCGAGGTGGGCGCTTCACCAAATTGCCGGACAAGACTGTCGCTGCCGACTATCTCGATGCGGCGCAGCTCGAACGGCTGGCCGCGCTCGAAGCCGAGTACGACAAGGATTATTCGCGCGGCAGCTTCCTGATGACGGCATTTGACCTGCTTGCGCGGCGGCTCGATTTCGACGACGACACCGGCGATGATGCGACCGATATCGTCAGGGAGGCGGCCGAAGATGCGGATGTCCCGATCGAACGACCCGCCCGGTTTCGCGGTGAGGACCTGCTCGACAATCTCGCCGAAGCCGAACCCGAAAGCCACATACCCTGTCTCGAGGCAGCGATGACCGCTACCGAAGCAGGACAGAGCATCATCGAAGCGCGCGGCGATGACTGGCGCCGCCTGGACGTCCCCGCGGTAATGGCCAATCCGCTCGAAATCGCGCTCGGCCAGTGCTGGCCGTGGGCTGATCGGCAATTGGGCGAGGAGATCAGAGGCATCTGGAGCGATGCGATCGAGAATGCCGCGCGCTCGGACGGCACCACTCTGGCTGTCGTCCCCCTTCGGGTCCTCGCTGAACAGGACGGCGTGCTGGATGAACTGGAAAATCGCGGATTTGAAATCGGCGGTCCGAACTGGCGTTGAGCCAATTTCTGCGATTACGCCGGTCGAGGCCGGTGAGCAGTTTATCGATGCACGAAGCTGTTGAGGCGACATAAAAAGCCTTCTGGCGATGCATAATTGTAATTTTCGTCCAATCTGGCATCCCTCCTATCGACGCGGTGAGCGGCACCTTGAAACCCCTTAAGGTGAAAGTGCGACATCCGCTCACCGCGTCTGATCGACCGACAGAGCCACTGCACGAGTGAACGGGACTGGTGTTCGGCAAGTCTTTGCGATCGGTCATCTTCGAGTTTTTTTTGAGAGGATGATCCAATGAAAGCCGTCACGAAAACCATCTCCGCTGCTGCGCTGGCTGCCGCCCTTGCGCTGCCGTTCTCCGCCCCTGCCCATGCTGGCGACAAGCCTGCCGCTGCATCCGATGATATCGTCGTCCGGTCGGCAAGCGCGATGGAGCAATGGCAGAAGGAAACCACGCAGGATTTGAACCGCGCGCTCGAAAGAGAGCCCATTTCCAGGAAAGTGCGTCCGAATAATGCCATTGTCGATGTGGCGTTCACCATGGGTGCGGACGGAAGTGCCGAAGACATCCGGGTGCTCGACGGGAAAGGGAACTGGGCGGCGCGCCGTGTCGCCCGCCATGCCGTCGGCAAGCTCGATACGTTGTCGGACGTCCCGGTGGTCAATCCCGAAGGCAAAAAGTTTCTCGCGCGGATCGTGTTCGCCGACAATCTTGAGATCAAGAAGCAGCTCTATGCCGAGATGAAGAGATCCCAGCCGGAGCGCTTCGCTGCTGGAAAGAGCAAATACATCCTGCTTGGCGGTTGAGGGAGGTACCAATCTCCTGACGCCGAGGCCGGCCCCCTAATCAGGGCCTGCGCGCCGCATCTCTCTGCCTCCAGTCCCGCTTGGTAAGTACCGAGGGGCAGGGCGGGTGCGGCGCGTTTTGGTGTCCGCTGTTCATTCGGGGACTTGGGTCATCGGCATTTTTCGGGCATCCCTCCTCTGGAAGAACCAATTTACGGAGTGAATGCATGCCGACCATCACCGCCAATGGCGTCGAATTGTTTTACGAAGAGCAGGGGAATGCGAACGACGATCCGATCCTGCTGGTGATGGGATTGGGTGCGCAGATGATCCTGTGGCCCGACGAATTTGTCGAAGCACTGAGGGGCCATGGCTACCGCGTCATCCGCTACGACAACCGCGATATCGGTCTTTCGCAGAAATTCGACGGTGCGAAGGCTCCGGGTCTCAAGACACAGGTTCTTCGCAAGCTTATCGGCTGGCCCGCAAAGGTTCCTTACACGCTCGCCGATATGGCCGCAGACGGCGCAGGGTTGCTCGACGCTTTGCAGATCGAGCGCGCGCATGTGGTCGGTGCATCGATGGGCGGAATGATCGCGCAGCTGATGGCGATCAATCACGCGGACAAGCTGCACTCGCTCACCTCGATCATGTCGACCACCGGTAACCGCAAGCTCCCGCAGGCAGACAAGCCCGCGATGGATGCGCTCATCGCGCCGCTCCCCTCGCTCGAGGAAGAAGACTTGGTGGCGCACGGGATCAAGGTACAGCAGGCGATCGGCAGCCCCGGCTTTCCCGCCGATCCCGAGCGCCGGCGTGAGCGCGTGACGAGGCTCGTCAGGCGCAGCGTCTATCCCGCAGGCCTTCCGCGCCAGCTCGCAGCGATCATCGACGATGGCGACAGGCGAGACCGTCTGAAATCCGTGACCACGCCGACCCTCGTGTTGCACGGAGAGGATGATCCGCTGGTGAAGCTTGAAGGTGGTAAGGACACCGCCGCGCATATTCCGGGTGCGAAGCTGGTAACGCTGCCGGGCTGGGGCCACGACCTGCCGCCGGAACTGATCGACCGGCTGGCTGAAGAGATAGCGGCCCATGCCAAGGCTGCGGCCCAGCAGAAGGCGGTCGCGGCCTAACCTTCGAGCAGGGCGAGTGAGCGGGCCAGATTGGCGCGCGCCTGGCTTTCGAAGCGGTCCTGCCCCCACGCACTGAAATAAAGCCGTTTGCGCTGCGAGAAATGGCGCAGAACCTTCGCTCGACCAGTGCGAAAGGCATCATCGGGCACGTGGGCATATTCGGCGCGGATCTGCTGTTCGTAAATGTCGAACCGGTCCGGAGCCGCGCCGAGTATGCCGAGATCCATGTCGAGGAAATGCGCGCAGTCGTCTCGGGCGGCGCCTGAAAGGTCGTTCGGCAGATGATGACCCTCCGTCGCCTCGATCATGCGGCGCGCGTTCGACAGGCTGGAGATCGGCATCGGCGGCGATATCTCGGTCAAGAGCGCTGCGCTGCGCCGTTCATTGTCGTTTGCGCGCGGATCGTAGACCGCGTCGTGGAACAGAATCGCATAGAGGACCGCCGCGCGATCACCGATCCGATCCTCGACGGACTCGAAACGGCCGAGCAGCGCTTCGATATGCGACCAGTCGTGATAGCGCCGCTGCGGTTCGCCGTGGCGCCGGCGCAGATCGCTGAGCAGTTCGGGCGGGACCGATTCGAGCATGCCGCGAGGTTACCTGCAATGCCGGGCGCCGTCGCCTCAATTCATCGCAGCGCCATTTTGCGGGAGAGGTTTGCGAGCTGCCGCCGAACCAATCCGGATTCGATTGTTGCGCGCCGAGATTCGATTGATTCACAAGTCCGCCAAACACCTTTTGCCCGCCAAAATTTTTTCGCAGATTCCTTTTTGGGGTTGCGCGTTCGACAAGCCTAGGAGTTCTGCCGCGTCGCGGCGTTGCACTTGGGTAATACACTGCATTCCGCCACGTAAACTTTTATGAATTTGGCATTTACCCTCTTGCGCGCGAGCGGCGCCTGATTCATCATTTAGTGGTTGTTCGGGGCTGCACACCCACAAGACCTAGTGATCGCAGCGCATCGACCCCATATGACCTAATGGGGCTTTTGCGCAGGGGATCGGAGTCTCAATTGTGGGGCGATGCAGCACTGGACGGGGAGATCATGGGGATAAGAAGCGGGACAGGCTGTGGCTTTCTTGCGGATATTCTGTTGATCGGTCTGTAGAGAACAGAATCGGAACATGCGCAATTCTTCGCTAGAAGGTCGCGTAGCGCCGATTCGGGGGAGACGAACGGGGCTGATATGGAATTTAAAGCGAGTGATAGCGTGCCGAACGAAGCAACAGGCGACGTGCTGACCGAATCAGACACGGCCGCGGCAACCGATGCCCCCGCCGCGAAAGCGCGCGCCAAGCAAACAAAGGCTGTAAGCATGAAGACGAGCGACAAGGGCAGCGAAGAGCTGGTCGCGGAAAAGGCCGGGGAAGCGCTCGCCAGTGCAATCGGCGAAGCGGCCAAAAGCGCTGCCGACAGCAGCAGCAAGAAAGTCAACGATCGCCGGTTCGACATCACGATCGATGAAAGCCGCGATGCGAACCTCACCGAATTCGGAAAGGAAACGCTGACCGATCGTTATCTCCTGCCGGGCGAGAAGTATCAGGATCTGTTTGCGCGCGTCGCCGATGCCTATGCCGACGATCAGGAGCACGCCCAGCGGCTCTACGATTACATCTCGAACCTGTGGTTCATGCCGGCAACGCCGGTCCTTTCGAATGGCGGCACATCGCGCGGCCTGCCGATCAGCTGCTATCTCAATTCCGTGTCCGACAGCCTCGACGGGATCGTCAACACCTGGAACGAGAATGTCTGGCTCGCCTCCAAGGGCGGCGGCATCGGCACCTATTGGGGCAATGTCCGCGGTATTGGCGAGCCGGTGGGCCTCAACGGCAAGACCAGCGGCATCATCCCGTTCGTGCGCGTCATGGATTCGCTCACCCTCGCGATTTCGCAAGGGTCGCTGCGGCGCGGGTCTGCGGCGTGCTATCTCGATGTCTCGCACCCGGAGATCGAGGAATTTCTCGAGATCCGCAAACCGAGCGGGGACTTCAACCGCAAGGCATTGAACCTGCACCACGGCGTGTTGCTGACCGATGCGTTCATGGAAGCGGTGCGCGACGGCGCCGAATTCGAACTCAAATCGCCCAAGACCGGCGAAGTTCGCGGCAAGGTCGATGCGCGTTCGCTGTTCCAGAAGTTGGTCGAATGCCGCCTTGCCACCGGCGAGCCCTACATCGTCTTCAACGATACCGTGAACCGCATGATGCCAAAGCATCACCGCGATCTCGGCCTGAAGGTCTCGACCTCCAACCTGTGCAGCGAAATCACCCTGCCAACGGGTGTCGATCACCTCGGCAACGATCGCACCGCCGTGTGCTGCCTCTCTTCGCTCAACCTGGAAAAATGGGATGAGTGGAACGGCGACAAGCAGTTCATCGAAGACGTGATGCGCATGCTCGACAATGTCCTGCAGGATTATATCGACCGCGCACCCGACGAGATGGCGCGCGCCAAATATTCCGCCGAGCGTGAACGTTCGGTTGGACTTGGCGTGATGGGCTTCCACTCCTTTCTCCAGCAAAAGGGGCTGGGTTTCGAAAGCGCGATGGCGAAGGCGCTGAACCTGAAAATGTTCAAGCATATTCAGGCCAAGGCGTCCGAGGCTTCGATGCTGCTCGCGCAGGAGCGCGGCCCATGCCCCGATGCGGCGGAAATGGGCGCGATGGAACGCTTTTCCTGCAAGATGGCGATCGCGCCGACCGCGTCGATCTCGATCATCTGCGGCGGCACATCGGCTTGTATCGAGCCGATCCCGGCGAACATCTACACGCACAAGACCCTGTCGGGCAGCTTCATCGTGAAGAACCCGTATCTGGAGAAGGTGCTCGACAAGAAATCGAAGAATTCGAACAATGTGTGGAATTCGATCCTGGAGCAGGGCGGCAGTGTCCAGCACCTCGACTTCCTCACCGCGGAGGAAAAGGCGAGCTTCAAGACCAGCTTCGAAATCGACCAGCGCTGGCTGCTGGAATTCGCTGCCGACCGCGCGCCATACATCGATCAGGCGCAGTCGCTGAACCTGTTCATCCCGGCTGATGTCGACAAGTGGGATCTGATGATGCTGCACTTCCAGGCGTGGGAGAAGGGTATCAAATCGCTCTATTACCTCCGCTCGAAATCGGTGCAGCGCGCAGGCTTTGCCGGCGGCGTCGAAGCGGACAACACCAAAGACGCTCCCGAAATCGCGCTGAAAGCCGAACTGGGCGAACAGCAGACCGATTACGAGGAATGCCTGAGCTGTCAGTGAGCCGGTCTAGGAACATCTGAGAAACCCCGCGAGGCGCTGGTCTCGCGGGGTTTTTCTTTGCCAGGCTCCAGCGTTTACGCCGATTTAAGCACCGCGCGCTAAGCCAGCGGGCACCATGCAGACCCGCAAGAAACCGCGCAAAACCATTACCCTTCCCGGCCGGTATTTCACCGGGCTCGGAAGTCCTGTCGATGTGATCCTGACCGAGCTTTCCGTCGGCGGGTGCCGCTTTCCGGCTTCGGGCAAGAAGCTGATCCCCGGTGCGCCGCTGCAGATCTATGTCGGCACCTCCGGTCCGCACCGCGCGAATATCCGGTGGGCGGAAAATGGTGAAGTCGGCGTGACCTTCACAGTCCCGCTGACCGAGCAGCAAATCAGCGAGTTCGACAGCAGCGATCTCCCCGCATTTTCCGGCAAGACCGGTGCCGATGAATTCGAAGAACTGCCCGGTGCGAGGCCGCACCGGTTCTGCTGATCGCGCCTGCCGGGAGCCGGCGATCCGAGGCCGTCCGCGCCTCTCGCACATCGCACCAATCTGTGGCATAACCTCCCCCTCGACACACGGAGAGGGAGGGCAAACAGACATGACGTCCACACTTTGGATCGGGCTCGCCGGGACCGTTTTGGGCCTGGCATTCCTCATCAACGCATACCGCACCTTGCGCGTGAGCATTCACGGCCACGCCGCCAATGCCGCGCGCATTCACATACCGGTGGTCATCATGTTTCTGCCGGTGCTGTGGTTCATCGTCGCGGTGAAATACTTCTCCGGATGAGCCGCCCGGCGACCGTACGGATCGGGGCGGCCTGCGCGCTCGCCCTGCTGGTATCGGCCTGCGCGTCGCAGATCGATGCCGGTGTCGGCGCGGGCGCGGATGTGCCCGGTTTCTGGTGGGGGCTGTGGCACGGGTTCGTATTCCCGTGGGCCTGGATCGGATCGCTGTTCAGCCCGGACATCGCGGTCTACGCCGTCCCCAACACCGGCGGCTGGTATGATTTCGGCTTTTTCGTGGGCGTCACCGTGCTGGGCGGGGGCAGTTTCTTCGGATCGAAAAAGCGCGGATCGGGATAGGGCGAGAGGTTCTCGCCGGAGGAAACGGCGGCCATCGGCCCGACTCGGATTTTGCACGGTTTATCCCCGCATGAATCTGTGTGCTTGCCTTCGAATCCGGGCTCTGATTCCCTATATGAGTCGTTCACGCCAGACAAAGGGACCACAACATGTCGTTGCTCGAAGCCAGAAAGACCTACAAGCCCTTCGAATATCCGTGGGCTTACGACTTCTGGAAACGCCAGCAGCAGATCCACTGGATGCCAGAAGAGGTGCCGCTGGGTGAGGATTGCCGCGACTGGGCGCAGAAAATCACCGAGCATGAGCGCAACCTGCTCACCCAGATCTTCCGCTTCTTCACCCAGGCCGATGTCGAGGTGCAGGATTGCTACCACGACAAATATGGCCGCGTGTTCAAGCCGACCGAGATCAAGATGATGCTCACCGCGTTCTCCAACATGGAGACGGTGCACATCGCGGCGTATTCGCACCTGCTCGACACGATCGGCATGCCCGAAAGCGAATACAGCGCCTTCCTCGATTACGAGGAGATGAAGGACAAGCACGATTACATGCAGCAATTCAGCGTCGACAGCGACGAGGATATTGCCCGCACGCTCGCCATGTTCGGCGGCTTCACCGAAGGGCTGCAGCTGTTCGCAAGCTTCGCGATGCTGATGAACTTCCCGCGCTTCAACAAGATGAAGGGCATGGGCCAGATCGTATCGTGGTCGGTCCGCGATGAAAGCCTCCACTGCGAAGGCATCATCAAGATGTTCCACACCTTCTGCGAGGAACGCAACTGCCTGACCAAGGCGGTGAAGGAAGACATCATCGATGTCTGTCAGAAGACCGTGCGGCTGGAAGATGCCTTCATCGACCTCGCGTTCGAAATGGGCCCGGTGAACGGGATGACCGCGACCGAGATCAAGCGCTACATCCGCTACATCGCCGATTGGCGGCTGAAACAGCTGGGCCTGCAGCCGGTCTACATGATCGAAGAGCACCCGCTGCCATGGCTCGCCCCGCTGCTGAACGGCGTGGAGCACGCGAACTTCTTCGAAACCCGCGCAACCGAATATTCGAAAGGCGCAACCACCGGCAACTGGAACGACGTGTGGTCAAGCTTCGACAAGCGCCAGAAAGCGAAAGCGGTCAACGAAGACGCCGAGGGCGAGGACGGCCCGGATATGTTTGAAGCGGCGGAGTGAGGGATTGTGCTCGAGCAATTCCGGGTTTCCGATTTTTTGGAGTGGCACGACAACAAGGCGCTTCTGATTAACCGCGAATTTCAGCGGGGGTCAGTATGGTCGGCCGCTGCGAAAATCATGCTGATTGACACAATTTTGAGAGATCTACCGGTTCCAAAAATCTACATGAGATCCTTCATTGATCGTGACTCAAAGCGCACACGCCGCGAAGTTGTCGATGGTCAGCAAAGGCTCCGAGCAATCATAGATTTTGCCGCAGATAAGATTACTCTGAGCAGTCGTGCAAAAGAGTTTGCTGGCAAAAAGTTCTCGACATTGGATGACGAGAAAAAAGATCGATTTCTTCAATATGCTCTCTCAGTAGACCATCTTGCGAATGCTGATGATCAGCTTGTCTTGGAAATATTTGCTCGCCTCAATTCCTATAACGTCAAACTAAATGCACCGGAACTTCGCCATGCCGAATTTCAGGGCGAATTCAAATGGTCTGCTCACGAAAAGGCGAACGAACTGTATGCTTTTTGGGAGCAAACAGGGCTGTTTAGCAAAGCTAGGATGGTGCGCATGTACCATACCTCATTTGTAGCTGAATTGTACGGCCTGCTTTTGCGGGGTGTTCAAGACGGCGGGCAGCCGAACGTTCGCAAACTCTACAGCCAATACGATGATCATAAAGACTTCGACAGGGAAGAAGTTGAGGGCGAATTCGACACAACTCTTAATTGGATAAAAGAGAATGTTTTGGAGGACATCGAAGGGTCTGCACTATTGCGCCCGGCACATTTTATTATGCTCTTTGCTGCTGTGGCGCACTGTGAGGTCGGAATTCCCCAAGGTGCGTTGGAGGATGACGAATTTGATGAAGACGCGGAAACCGATGCCGATATAAATGCTATCAGGGCTCGATTGAACGATCTCGCTGTTGCGATTGAGGCAGAGGATGAGCCTGAAGATCTCGCCGAATTTTGGAGCGCTTCGTCGTCATCAACTCAGAGAATAGCAAGCCGCAGGGTAAGATTTCCTCACTTTGTTGAAGCTATCTCTGGTGAGTGATGAGTGCCCGAGTGGCTCAAGAATTCCTTAGGAAAACGCATAAGCTGCTGACAGTATTTCCTAGCAGTCCTTCATTGGCTGCGTGGAATCGTGATACTCCCAAAGACGTTCAGCATAATGCGGCATATTGCATCATTGATCTAAACGATCTTTGGGGGGACTTCTGTCGCGAGCTTATCATTGACAACGCATCGGGGCACGCGACCGATCTCTCCGGAGTCCGGGTGCATCCTACTAACCGCTTTGGCCGGCGCGACATCTTGAATGCTGTGTCCAACAATCTTGGACACGAACCCAAATGGCATTCGGCTAAAGCGGCTGTCAAAGCCGAGAAAAAATGCGATTCGAACAAGAGCGCCCAGATTCAATTGGCACTATTTGCAACTTCATCGCCTGCTCCATTTATAAATACGGTCAGGAATTACTTCTGTCATCGAAGGTCGAACTGCCGCGAAAGGCTCGGTGCTCATTCCGCTTATGATAGTCGCATGAATTACGACGCTTATAGGATTGGTAATTTTCTCCGAGCGGACGGGCGACGAAACATTGAGTTTTGGATTGATGAGCTTCGGCTTATTGCAACTGCCTGCGCCGCCTAGCGTTAGTGTCAGGTGCAGCCTAGATGCTCAAGGCTAGCTACTCTGAGTGTAGGCAGACTTTGTGATGTATACCTAACGACGTTTTATCCCACCCAACAGCATCCGCGAGTACCACACATGCGCGGCTAACATCGCGCGCCAGCCCGACTGGTCGATCCCTCCAACCCACGATCCAAAGTAAAGGCGCGTCCCGCCCTCTCTCGGCTCCACGCAAAACCAGCTCGCAGTGTTGGTGTCCTTGCTTTCCAAAAGCGCTTGCGCGTTTTTTCGCGCTACCGCTCCGCTACTTGAGCGCGCGTCCTGCCGCTCCACCAGCTTCCACGCGCCGAACCGCTCCATCTCACCCCTCGCCAGCGCGCGGGCGTCGGCTCGGGAGGCGGGGGTGCCGAGGGCCTTCAGGATCAGGCGCTCGGGCAGGAATGCCATGCTGCAATAAAACCGCTCGATAAACCGCGCGAGCGTCACCTCGCGCCCTTCAATGTTGGGAACGTCTCGGACAAAACAATCGCGGTAATCACCCGGCCCGCCGAACTGGGCGAGCAGGCTGCCTTCGGGCACTTTGCAGGCGATTACCTTTGCCATGGCTCCCCGCATACGCCCTCATCGCAGGCACATCAAAAGCCCGTGCTTTGCACGGCCCAAAGCCCCCTTCTCGGAACATCACCCCGGCTCTCCGCGTTGAACGGGCAAACAGACACAACAGACAGGCTGACCATGACCACTCGTTTTCCCCTTACCGCCAAGCTGATGACCGCCGCCACGGCGGCGTCTTTCGCCCTCGCCGCGTGCACCGCCGAAACCGATGACAGAACCGCCGATACGGATGCGGGCGTCACCGCTCCCGCAGAAGGTGCCGATCTGACCGGCGCCGAAATCGAGCAGGCCGTGCCCGGTATCGAAGACGCCGATCCCGAAGGCGATACCGGCGTGACCGCCGATCTCGGCGAGGAAGAGAACGTCGAATACACCGACGATCCCGACAGCAACCGCGCAGCCGATACCGCCCGCGACTGATCCGGGCGCGCCGTTGCGGGCGCTCCTTCGCGGATTTTCCTACAGCCGGGCCGCCGTGATATCGCGGCAGGCCATGCTGGCGCCATTGACTTCGGACCCCTGCCCCCCTTCGCGCGCGTCCCCGCCGCGCGGAAGGGCGTTTGCTGTTGGAAAAGTGTCACCCATGCGCGGCATGCCTAACCCGCTCAAACCAAACGATAACCGCCCAAAAAACTGCATGACACTCTGGCAAATGTGTCAAGCGGTTTGGGCCCATTCGGCCAGGTGCCCGGCACATGGTCAGCATGATGACCGGAGCGTCGCCCATATATTCGGGCGGCGGCTTTCAGCCCCGCCCGCCGGGCCTGCACGCCTCTTGCGCAAAAAACATTGCCGAACAGCGGTTCTTGCGCGGCGCGATAACGCTTTTTTCATGTCCGGCCGCGATAGGGTGGCCTCGTTAATTCAATGGGGGTCTTCAATGGTTTTTCTGGAAGCAGTCGGCGGATGCGTGCTCGGCCTGATCGGCGGATTGTGCGTGTTTGCCTATGTCATGTAAGGCGCGGCTCCAGATCGGCTGACCCCGTCACGGCGGCGCATCGCGCGCGCTTTGACCCACATCAAAGACAGGTCCGGCAGCGCGCCATAAGCTCTCCTTCGAAAGCAAAGGAGAACGCCCGTATGTCCGCTCACACGCCGCATGAACTGCATGACGAGTTTCCGCACGACATCGAAGCGATGCATTGGCTGAAACTCGGCAATGCTCATTTCAGCAAGCTTGCCGACCATTACCATGCGCTCAACCGCGCGATCCACCGGTTTGAAACCGAAGTGGAGCGGTGCAGCGATTTCCATGTCGAGCGGCTGAAGAAACAGCGGCTCAACCTGCTCGATGAAATCGCGGTGATGCTCGAAGATACAGAGCCGGAGCCGATCCGTGCGTAGAGGGTTCGTTTCCCCCGGTCGCCGCCGCGCAAATCCCATCACTCAGCTCGCGCGGCGGCGGCGATTGCGGCATGCGGGCGTCGCAGCGATCGGCGCGGTGATTGCGGCGCGCAGGGCGGCCAAGGCGGCTCGGATGCTGGCGCGCAGAATGGGCTGAATTGAAGGATAACCGCCCTGTCGCCTCCTCGCAGGAAAGGGCGTCATCCGCGCCGGGCCGAGGCCCGTGGGAGAGAGGCGCGGACCTATGGGGGCAGTGCATGAGGCGATGCGCTGCCCCCGCCATGGCCTGCGCCACGTCCCGCCCCCATGCGGCGCGAGGTTGTGAATTTCTTCGGACCCCGACCGGGTTTTGCGCATTGTTGAGGTGAAATCGAAACCATTACGAAAGCCCGACCATGCGAACTCATCTGCGATATGCCGCACCCTTGTGCCTCACCATCCTCGGCCTGACCGCGTGCACCGGCGAGACGATGCCCGATAGCGGAGACGAGGTGAGCGACGAAGTCATCGATGCGACGTCAGGCGATCTCGACATCGAACAACCGGTCGCGCGTGAAACGCCCCTGCCCGTCGATGGCAATGGCGCCAAGAGCGCGGAAACCGATCAGCCCGCTGTTGGCGCAGACGCCGTCTCGGGAGAGGTGGGCTCCGGGGCCGAAGCGCCCAATCCTCCGGGAAGCTGACGCTAGCGGGCTTGCCGCGTCACTCATGCCCCCAGGCAGACGGAGGCGCATCGACCGCGTTCGTCACATCGAATTCGACCCGGAAAAAGCGCGGTTCGGGAGCGCCGCCCGCGACCGT
This sequence comes from Erythrobacter ani, assembly GCF_019204025.1. Taxonomy (GTDB): domain Bacteria; phylum Pseudomonadota; class Alphaproteobacteria; order Sphingomonadales; family Sphingomonadaceae; genus Erythrobacter; species Erythrobacter ani. Next base: position 781,340 of record NZ_JAGSPB010000001.1, on the reverse strand, counting down.
GCGGCGTAACTGGTAAGCGAAGATGCCGTCCCGGGCTTCGACCGGATCCACCTCCACGCTCCAGACATTCGTGACCGACGCGGTCAGCCCTTCCTGCTGGAACAGCGCGATGCTTTCCGCGTCGATCGGAAAGTCTTGCGCGCGCGCCGTTCCTTCCTGCGCGGTGTCGCCGCCGTACATCGTGACCGCGTCTCTCTCTCCATCCTTATGGCGGTGGTCATGTTTGAGACGGAGGCCTGTATCGCTGCGCGTGATCAGCCACGTGCGCGACCGGTCCCACTCATCGCCCGTTTTCACATGAAAGGGGATGGCGATCCGATTGTCCGAGCATTCGCGCACATGCATGACCATGTCGGCGTCAGCGAAATCGGCATCGGCCTCATCATCGCTGACAAGGCTGCCGGCATAGGCATTCCCGCAATGGCTTGAGAGCGCTTCCCAAAATTCATCCTGCGGGCTTTCCGACTCTGCGGTTGCTGGTTCCGATGGCGCGTCGGCGCACCCGGCAAGAGTGAGCGCAACGGCCGAGGCCGACAATATGAAATGTTTCCCTATCATTGGTGCGGTGTAGCGCCTGCCCACGGGCATTCATACTCGCAAGATCAAAGAGGCCATACTTGCTGCTCACCGGGCAGGCCTTATACCGGCGGACGGGACGCGAGTTTGGGGACAGAATATGAGTAGCGAGAAAATCGGCCAGGCACGCACAATCGAAGGCTTTGGCGAAGTGATGGGCGCCGCGTCGCAAGGCGAACGGCCCAATCACCGGCCCTACGAACCGCAGACAGGCGATACCTTCATCACCAGTTGGGCGAAGAGCGGCACGACCTTGATGCAGCAGATGTTTCATCAGCTGCGAACCGGTGCGGATGGCGGCGACATGCAGTTCGACGATATCAGCCGGGTCGTGCCGTGGGACGACACGGCCTACCTGCTCGATTTTGACATGAATTCCGAGCAGCCTGCCGCCCCGCGCGGTTTCAAATCTCACCGCGAATATGAGCGACTGCCACGGAGGATGCGCTACGTCGTCACCGTGCGCGATCCGAAGGAGACGTTCGTCTCGTTCTACCGCTTCATCGATGGCTGGCATCTCGAACGCGGCGCTGTCTCGATGGAGGAGTTCATGCCGCTATGGATGAGCGGAGGGCCCGGCGGTTGCGACTACTTCACGCATCTCTTGAGCTGGTATGACAGGCGCCGCGAACCCGATAGCCTTGTCATGACTTACCGCTGGGCAGTCACGCACAAGCCTGCAGCAATCCGCGCGCTGGCGCAGCTCTGCGAGATTGAACTGACGCCTGAAATCGAGGCGCTCGTGATGCAGCGGACGACGCGCGAGTTCATGCACGAACACAAGGACAAGTTCGATGACGGCATGATCTGCCGCGTGCTTGATGAAAAGTGCGGGATTCCTGCGGCAAGCGACTCGAGCAAGGTGCAGTCCTCGGGCAGCAGTGCAGACGCGTTACCCGGTTCGGTGGCGCAGGCGATTGATGCGCTGTGGTCAGAACGCGTCGAACCAGCGACCGGGCACGCGGATTTCGCCTCGCTTGCAGCGGAGGTCGATGCAATCCACGGCGCCGGTTGAAACCCCGACGCTTTTCAGAAAGCCTGCAATTTCTAGCTGCACCAGTCGGTAGGGATCGCTTCCCAGCCGTTATCTGAGGCAAGGTTGCGATCCACCAGAACTCGCCCGACATATTCGCGCGATCCGTCAGGCAGCACCCGGCGGACCTCTCGCAATTCCCTGCCATATTGATCGCGCGGGGGATCGATGTCGCCGTTCCATTCGAATGGGCCGCGTGACAGCCAGTCGTGAAGCGCGCGGCGCGCGTCTTGAGCGCGCTCCGTCTCGGCAGCGCAGGCTCCGTTGAGCTCGGGCGCGTCAAACCCTGTGAGCCTGACGCGTCGGCGGTCTCGGCCATTGCCGATGACGATTGTGTCGCCATCGACGACACAGCCTGCGGCACCTGACCAAGGCTCGCCGCAGAGTGCGAATTCATCCGCGACTTTCACCCAACCTTGCTCATGCACGTAAGGACGATAAAGAAACCACCACGCCGCGCTCACGATCACGAGCAGCGCGGGCGTGCGCCAGAGCATCCACCACGAGCGCAATCTCGCATGACGGAGGGTGCTATGTCGGATTGGGCGGCGCCTGACCATTGGCTGCACAGCGTAGCAGCATCGGCATTCAACCCAAACGCCTGACCTCGGGAAAAGCGCCTGCGATGATCTCGCTCACGGTCAACAAAAAAGCCGCCGAGGTATTCCCCCGAGCGGCCTGATTGTCGGCGCAGCAGGTGCTGCGCTATCGAATATAAAGCTTACGCTTCGATCGGCTCAAGCGAGCCGGTGCCGTTTGGCGTGGTGATGTCGAGGCAGGTGCCCGCATCGACATATGTCCATGCATTGCCCTGATAATCGACGACCGAGGTGCCCGCACAGCTGGTGCCCGGACCTGCGGCGCAATCGTTTTCGCCGGCTTTGGAAACACCGTAGCATTTTTCCTTTTCGCCGGTGCCGGCTGCTGCAAGAGCGGCTTCTTCGGTGTTGGCTTCAGCGGCAGTGCCTTCGGCAGGTGCATCGGCACCGCCGGAGCATGCTGCGGCAAGGCCGGCTGCTGCGGCCAGGGTGATGGTGCCTTTGAGACGTGCGGTGTTCATAAAAATTCCTCCAATTCAAGATCTCGATGAGAGCGCAAACAGCGCCTCCACCAAGCGATTCGTACTGAACAGGCAAAAGGTTACACTGCCAAGCGCAAAATGTTGAATGGTGCCTGAAGTGCAGCGTGATGCCCTTGCACTTTGCAGTCGGCGGACGAAGCGGCTAAGCGCCCGGCGTGTTCGAAGCATGCTGTTGCACCTCAACGCCGAAGGATTGCCCGAATGACGAAGAAAACCGACCCGCCCGCCGAGGAGAATCCCCGGGCGCTCGACCTGTCCAAGGCAGAGACGCTCATCGAAGCTCTTCCGTATTTTCAGCGTTATGCGGGGCGGACCTTCGTGGTGAAATACGGTGGCCACGCTATGGGTGAACCCAAGGCCGCGCGCGACTTTGCGGAGGACATCGTCTTGCTCAAGGCGGTCGGCATCAATCCCGTGGTGGTGCACGGCGGCGGTCCGCAGATCGGCGATATGCTATCCCGGCTTGGCGTGGAGAGCACGTTCGTCGACGGTTTGAGGGTGACCGATGAAGCCACTGCGAAGATCGCGGAAATGGTACTGTCGGGCGCCATCAACAAGGAGCTGGTCGGCTGGCTTTCGGGTGCTGGCGGAAAAGCCATCGGGATATCGGGGAAAGACGGCGGGCTGGTAACCGCTCGCAAGGTGGAGCGCACCACGCGCGACCCCGAAAGCCTGATCGAAAGCGTGGTGGATCTCGGCTTTGTCGGAGAGCCCGCCCACGTCGATACCAGTGTGATCGATACGGCGGTTGCCGCGGGCATGATCCCGGTGATCGCGCCGATAGCGGGCGGCGAGGACGGCGCGACGTACAACATCAACGCCGATACGATGGCGGGCGCGATCGCCGCCGCTCTGGGTGCGGCGCGTCTGTTCCTGCTTACCGACGTTGCAGGCGTGCTCGACGGGGAGGGAAATCTGCTGTCTGATCTGTCGCCCGCCGACATTGCAAACCTGCGCGAAGATGGCGTGATCAAGGGCGGAATGGTTCCCAAGCTTGAAACATGCGTTTCTGCTGTCGAATCGGGCTGCGAAGCGGCGGTCGTGCTCGATGGGCGCGTGCCCCATGCCATGCTGCTCGAATTCTTCACTGCGCGCGGTGCCGGTACTCTGGTGCGCGCCTGATCGCGCTGCTAGAGGCTTGATACTGGATTTTAGCGTATTACATCGGTAACACGCCTAGGGGCGGTGCACTTGAGTAGCGAAATAGAAGACTGGGAATTCACGAATGTCCGGATTGGTTGCAGTTCAACAGATCATCAGCCTGATAACCAGCGCGTTCATCATGCTGATTATTATCCAGTTCGTGATCGGGCTGTTGTTCGCGTTCAACGTTGTTAACACCTCGAACCAGTTCCTGATGCAGGTGTATGAATCGATCAACCGCCTGCTCGACCCGGTCTTGCGCCCGATCCGCAACCTGATGCCCAACACGGGCGCGATCGATTTCTCACCCTTGGTGCTCATCATCCTGTTGCAGATTCTGCAGATCGTGATCGGTTCGGTGGTCAGTTCGGCTGCTTACTGATGAGCGCAACCCGGATTGACGGCAAAGCGTTCGCGGCCCGTCTGCGCGAGCGCGTGGGTGAATACGCCGCGCGCTTCGCCGAGGCCGCGGGGCGCCGCGCGGGGCTGGCCGTCGTGCTCGTCGGCGATGATGCGGCAAGTCAGGTTTACGTTGGCGCGAAAAACAAGGCGACGCTCGCTGCGAACATGGCAAGTTTCGAGCACCGGCTGCCTGCAGATACGTCCGCTGCCGCGCTGCTTGCGCTGGTCGAGCGGCTCAACAACGATGACAACGTCGATGGCATCCTCGTGCAACTGCCCTTGCCGGATCATATCGACGAACAAAGCATCATCGCAGCGATCAGCCCGGAAAAGGATGTTGACGGTTTCCACGTCATCAATGCCGGGCGTCTCAGCGTCGGGCAAAGCGGCTTTGTACCGTGCACACCGCTTGGCTGCATGATGTTGCTCACCGATCGCCTGGGCGATCTGTCGGGCCTCGAAGCGGTGGTCATCGGGCGTTCGAATATCGTGGGCAAGCCGATGGCGCAGCTCCTGCTCGATGCCAATGCGACTGTCACGATTGCGCATAGCCGGACCAAAGATCTTGCTGCTGTCGTGCGCCGCGCGGACATCGTGGTAGCCGCGGTCGGCAGGCCTGAAATGATCCGCAAGGATTGGCTCAAGGATGGCGCGACAGTGATCGACGTGGGTATCAATCGGCTGCCTCCTGAACCGGGTCAGGACAAGGGCAAGCTCGTCGGCGATGTGGCCTTCGACGAGGCCAGCGAAGTCGCCGCTGCGATCACGCCTGTGCCCGGCGGGGTCGGACCGATGACCATCGCCGTCCTGCTGCGCAACACATTGGTCGCCGCTCACCGAAATGCGGGCCTGGACGTTCCGGACGACCTTTAGACGCGGGCAGGTTGCACCGCGGGTCAGCTCGGGTAAATCGGGTGGGCTGCATCCCTGCGGCAACGTTCATCTGGAGGTTCGATGAAGAAACTGTCCCTTGCCCTGACGGCTGGTGCCCTCACGCTTGTTCTGACCGCGTGCGGAGGCGGCCAGCGTCCCATCGGTCCTCCCACTCAGGTCATCAATCGCGTGCTGCAAACCGCACCCGGCGCGGCTCAGCCCAGCGCCGTCGTGAAAACCGAGCTTGCCTTTGCGAGAGCCGCGCGAGAAGAGGGGCAATGGACGGCTTTTCGCCAATTCGCCGCGCCGGGCGCACTCCTTCACGGTCGCAGCGGAGCGATCGACGCCGCCTCGTGGCTCGCTCCGCTGAGCGACCCTGAAAAGGCCGTCCAATGGGCTCCCAAAACTGTGGTCATGAGCTGCGATGGTTCAACGGCCGTCAGCCTCGGCCGATATCAGGATCCGGAAGGGATTGTCGGCGATTTCGTGACGGTATGGGAACGACAGCCGGACCTTGCCTATCGCTGGGTTTACGATGTTGCAGGGCCTGATGTCCCGCAGCCGCCTCCGCGCAGGCAATTCGAGGACGGAGACATCGTCGTGACTGCAATCGACGCTGTGGAAGGGCTGGTTGCAACTTGTCCAAGAGCGGGGACTGCCATTCCGCCGCCGCCTTCGGATTCGGCAGTAGGGATACGCGCGCAGGACGCGAGGCTTTCGGGTGACGGCACGCTGCGTTGGCGCTTTCAGCATCGCGGGGACGGTGAGAAATACGTCGCAGCTGAATACTTTTACAACGGGGAATGGGTCACCGCAGTTGAAGAAGTGCTTGCATCGCCCGCCGAAGAGTGATGAGGGCGGCGCGACTTTCCTAGCGCAATTTTTCGGGTGAGCCCGGCACATGGTCCTGACCGAACTCTTCATTTCCGCCTTTATCACGCTGTTCGTCGTGATCGATCCGCCCGGCTGCGCGCCGATCTATGCCGGCCTTACCAAGTCAGCGCCGCCTGCACAGGCGCGCAACATGGCTTTGCGGGCAACCGGGATCGCGACGATCATCCTCACCATCTTCGCATTCTTTGGCGAGGATCTGCTTAAGGCGCTGCATATCGAGCTCGACAGCTTCCGCATTGCCGGGGGCCTGATGCTGTTCTTCATCGCGTTCGAGATGGTGTTCGAAAAGCGCACACAGCGCCGCACCGAACGTGCGGAAAGGGTGACCGCTTCCGAAGTCGAGGACGTGTCGGTTTTCCCGATGGCCATGCCGATGCTCGCAGGACCGGGCGCGATTGCGGCCATCATGTTGCTCATGAACGAGGCAGACGGGGTCGAACAGACGATCGAAGTCTTCGCCGCGCTTGCCGCCGTCCTGATCATCACCGCCGTAGCGCTCGTGGCGGCGGGGCCGCTCATCCGGCTGCTCGGGGACAAGGTAGAGGCTGTCATCACCCGGTTGCTGGGCGTGTTGTTATCCGCGCTTGCCGCGCAATATGTTATCGACGGATTGCGCGGCAGCTTCGGAGTCTGACGGGCCGCTCTCGGCCAGGTTCAGGCCAGAGTGCTCGCGATACCAAAGGCCGACCCAAGCGCAACGCCGAGCGTGCCGAAAGCGCCCATCGCGCGCATTCCGGCAAAGGCTTTGCGCGCGCCAGTGAGGTCATCGCCGTGCGACCCGGCGAGCGAGGAGAAGCCGAGCGCGTGAAGCAAGCGGGCGGCTGCGAACACCAGGCACAGAACCAACACATAGGTCGTCTGCCCAACCAGCATTTCGAACAGCGCGATCACGACCAGGAAAAGGCCGGAATTCTCGGCAAGGTTGCCATGGCGCCGCACCTTGCGTTCAAGGTCGCGGTCCTCGCCTATGCCAATGAATTGCCCCTTGGATCGGTGTAAGCCCACGCTCAGCATCAGTGCGACCTGAAGGACTATGACAAACGCGCCCAAGGCGGCGGTGTATACGGGCAAATTCATGAGCCTGACTGTTCCTTATTGAGGATCGATTTTTCGGGGAATCCGATCAGTTCAAGCGACGCATGACCGGCATCCAGGATCCTCGACGGATCGGATGCCACACGGGCCGACGCGAATGCTCCGTGCAGCAGCTGAGTCAGCGTGCGCCCTTGCGATTCTGCGTTGGCGTCGCGGTTCAAGCGCGCTGCTGCAGCCGCTGCAATCCGGCTCAGATAGATTTCGACCTGATCGAAAATGCGCTGCGCTTCCTCTCGGATCTCCGGCATGTCCTGGCCCAGTTCGAGCGCCAGACCCACGATCGGACAGCCATGGAGATCGCCGGTGTCCTGCTGCATTCCAAGATGCGCGCCGTAGACCATTCGGTAGATGGCAGCGAGACAATCCTGAGGCTCCGCAAGATTTTCGAAATTCGCCTCGAAGACTTCGGCGATAGTCATTTCGCCATTGTACCGGATCACTGCGAGGGCGAGATCGCGCTTGTCGGCGAAATAGCGATAGACCGTCGCCTTGTTCACATCGGCCGCTTCAGCGACCAGGTCCACCGAAACGCCGTGGAAACTGTGGCGCCAGAACAGGCCAGAAGCCGCAGCAACGATGTGTGCCCTGGTGCGTTCACCTTTGGTCGGGAAGGCGGCGATGTTCATAAGTAACTGGATAGTTACTTATTGCCCTTCGGCAAAGCGCTCTCATGCGACAGATTGTCGCGGTATCTGCCGATCGTCCGTTATTGCAGTGTCATGATCTCTTCGCCGCCATCGCTGCGACCGAAGAATTGCATCAGCTGGACCAGTAATTCGCACCGTACAGACAAGTTCTCCGCCTCCAGCAGCGCCTGCTTCGAGGCCGGGTCGAACGGCGCAATCTGCGACACTCCGTTGATAAGCGATTGGTCGTCGAGACGTTCCACTGAATCCCAATCGACTGAATACCCCTGCCGGTCGGCGAATTTGCGCGCCTCGCTCTCGAACCCGCCGCGCTGCGCATAGCTGAGCGTTTCATTCTCATCGTCCTCGATGAGCTCGCCTTCGACCTGCCTAAATGCGGTCGCCACATCGAGTTCGCGGAGCAACTTGAAACGGCTCTGGCCTTCCAGGATGAGATTGTAGCGCCCATCATCCATCGCTTCGATCTCACCGATCCGCCCGACGCATCCCACCGTGTAGAGCGGCGCGCCCTCGACAGGTTTTTGCGGCTGGATCATCGCTATCTGGCGGTCACGCACCAGCGAGTCACCGATAAGCGCCTGATAGCGCGGTTCGAAAATGTGTAGCGGTAATTGCAGTCCGGGGAAAAGGACCGCGCCGGGAAGAGGAAAGATCGAAAGACGGGTTTTCATGGCTGGAGGTCGCGCGCTCACCCGAACAGGATTTTCGAAAGGCGGCGGCGGGTCGCAACCACCCATTCGTCTTCGAGCCCGACAGCCTCGAAAATCTGGAGCAACTTTGCCCGCGCGGCGCCTTCATTCCATTCGCGGTCGTCTTGGACCATGGACAGAAGTGTATCGGCAGCGACATCGCGCTCCCTCGCGGCGAAGGCCGCTTCAGCGTAGGCAAGCTTCGCATCCATATCTGCACCGTCCGCTTCGGCAGCGGCTTTCAGGTTCGCCAGCTCGCTGTCATCGACCTGCGTGCCGGCCAGTTCGAGCGCGCTCCTGGCCGCCGCAATTGCGGGGTCTTCTGCCAATTTCGGATTGGCCTCGATCGCCGACATCACCTGTTTCGCCTCGTCGACCTGACCAAGCTGGACGAGGGCGCGGACAAGGCCGGCGTGGGCAGGACCATGGTCAGGAGCGAATTCAGTCACCTGCGCGAAAATGCCCGAAGCGCGCTGGGCGTCTCCCTCGGCAAGCGCGTCCTCGCCCATCTTGACGAACTGTTCGATCTCCTCAGCCGACGGTCCCTGCTGGCCATTGGCATTCGCATCGCCTCCCGCGACAGGAAGCTGCGAAAGCAATTGGTCGAGCGCCTGCTTCAGCTGGGATTCGCTGCGAGCGCTCGTCAGGTCGGCCACGGGTTGTCCCTGAAACATGGCGTAGACGGTGGGTATCGATTTGACCTGAAACTGACTGGCGATGAACTGTTCTTCATCGACATTCAGCTTTGCAAGGACGACGCCTTTATCCGCGTATTCGGCCGCAACCTTTTCGAGCATGGGGGCGAGCGCCTTGCACGGCCCGCACCATTCCGCCCAGAAATCCAGGATCACCAGCTTGGTCTGCGACGGGTCGACGACCTCCGTACGGAACCGCTCGACTGCTTTCTGCTCTTCGATATTCAGACCCATGCTGGCCAAGTGTACGCTCCTGAAACTGCTCGGTTGAGTTTATACGTGCCTTATGTGGGGCGTTTCGGCCCGATTTGAAGCGCGCTTTTGCCTTGCCCGAATTGCTGGCGGGTTGCGGAGGGGCGATCAAGGCAAATTTGCGTGAACTTTGGGCTTGCAGCGTGCGCGCCCCGCTGTTAATTGCCCGCCTCCCCAGCGGATGGAGTGGCTTTTGCCCGAATCTGCTGAGCGCCAGTGAGCGGGCGTAGCTCAGGGGTAGAGCACAACCTTGCCAAGGTTGGGGTCGGGCGTTCGAATCGCCTCGCCCGCTCCATTATTTTCGACAGATGCGATGATCTCGGCTCGCCCGCGCGCGGCAATCATGCTCGCAGCGTCTGTGAGGCCAGCTGTGAGGCCTGGCCTACATCGGAAAGATTGACTGACCGCCATCGATCACGAGCGAATGGCCGGTCACCAGATTGCTCTGCTGCGACGCCAGAAATACCGCGACACCTTCCATATCTTCAAGCGTGCCAAGCTTCCCCGATGGCGTGCGGCGCAAGCATGCGTCGCGGAATGCTTGAGGAGTACTCATCGACATTTCGGTCTCGATAAATCCCGGTAGGATTGCGTTGGCTTGGATCCCCGCGGGCGCAAGCTCGACTGCGAGACTGCGGACGAGGCCGGATACCGCGGCCTTCGTTGCCGAATAGCCGCCCCCGGGAATACCCATGAGCGCTGCTATCGACGATGTTACTATTAACTTCCCGCCAGAGCCCTGCGCGATGAACTGCTTGGCCGCCGCCTGCATGGTTGAAATGACGCTGTTCACGTTCAGGTCCATAGTCGATTGCCAGTCATCGAGCGTGTGCTCGGTGAAGGGTTTGCGCACGCCCGATCCGCCCGCATTGGCGAAGCAGCTGTCGAGCCTGCCGAACCGCTCCAGGGTCTTATCCATGGCCGAGGCGACCTCTTCCGGATCGGTAACATCGCACGCAAAATCAGCAGCTTGTATGCCAATGGATCGCAATTCTTCGGCCGCAGCATGATTGCGTTTCGCATTGCGACCCCAGATCGCAATATCGGCTCCCGCCTTTGCAAGGCCCCGGGCCATACCAAGGCCAAGACCGCCATTGCCCCCGGTCACGAGCGCCACGTGTCCCGCCAAATCGAAAAAGCCGCGCATCCGTAGTCCCCATGTCCCGCATCAACCAAGATTGAACAATAACTACAACTATTGTAGAAAACGTCAATTAATTGAGGGGAGGCTGGAATGCGAGTGGCACAGGACCCTGGGGCTGCATTTCTGGGGGCGTTGCTCATCGCGCTTCTGCTCGCAGGAGCGGGTGAGGCGACCGCAGGCTCCGTAGCCGCAGCGACCAACCATACCATGCCTACTGTATGCGAGACGGACGAGCTGCGACTGCCTCCGGAATTCGACCGGCGGCTGGACTTGCGCCTTACCGAACTTACGGATGAGATGATTGACCACGGAATAGCGCCGGGTGCAGTCCTAATGATCGAACAGGACGGCGTGTTAGTCTATTCTCATGCGAGCGGCCTGGCCGATGCGGAGGACGGCCGCGCAATGGCCGATGACGCCCTTTTCCGACTCTATTCCATGACGAAGCCTGTCACGTCAATTGCCGCCCTGAGGCTTGCCTCAAGTGAAGCGTTGCACCTGCGCGATCCGGTTTCAAAGTTTATCCCGGAATTCGCGGCTGTGCGGACTGCCAATGGCTCCGTCAGCCGCCCCGTGACGATTGCCGACCTGCTGACCCATCAGGCCGGTATCATCTATCGCACCGATACCGAACGCAGTGGCGGCGAGTTATACCGTGCGCGCGGTATTCCCGCCGGCCCCGGCGTGGACGCGCCTCCCACTGACGGAGGTGCTCCGATCACAACATCAGCAGATCTGTCGGGCGCAATTGCAGGTATCGCATTGGCAAATGATCCTGGTGAGGCGTTTACCTATGGCAATGCCACCGATGTTCTGGGCCACGTGATCGAAGTGGTTACCGGCCAAAGCCTTGGCGAGGCGCTGGACGATCTGGTTTTTGTGCCGCTTGGTATGACCGATACGGCGTTCTATGTTCCGCAAGACCGCTGGCACTTGTTGACGAGCGCTTATACAGCCGCTTCGCAATTTCCGGAGGAAACGCGCGCCGTGCTGTCCGGCGTCGATCGGGAGCGACTTGGTCCAGCAAAGTTGACGAAGGTGGACGACGACGAGAGCAGCATATTTCTGACCAGACCGGCGATCGAATATGGCGGGGCCGGGCTCGTGGGGAGCGGGCGCGATTATCTGAAGTTCATGCGCGGTGTGCGTACCGGACTGGACCGCGCAGGGCATCCGCTGCTCACGCCGGAGATCGCAAGGCTCACACGATCAAACCATCTGACGCGTGCCGCTCGCGCGGATGCACAATATCTTGACGGGTTGGCCTTTACCTACGGATTCGCGCTCAAAATGCGCCCGACAACCGATCATCCCGTGTTCCCCAAATGCGGACTGTTCTGGGGCGGGGCGGCCTCGACCTATTTCTGGATCGATCCTGATGGGCGCACGTCCGGCGTGTTCATGACGCAGGTGTTCGGCGGGGACGTCAAAAGCTATTTCATCGAGATGGTCCGCGCTATCTACGATCAATAGAATTCCGATTCACAAAGAAAAGCCCGCCGTCGCGCGAAGGCGGACGGCGGGCTGAAAGTCTGGAGAGTTTCTAGAACCCGACGCGAAGCGCCACGCCGTAGATCCGAGGGTCGATCAGGAACGCGCTGCGGAAGCTTCCGACGAGATTGGAGTTCACTTCGAGGAAGGTGATGTCGTCGTTATTGGTCACATTCTTGACGAACCCGGTCACGCTCCAGTCGCGGTCCTTGAGCGCGACCTGGACAGACAGGTCGAGCTGTTCCCAGCCGTCGACCAGGTCGGCCGGCACGTTGAATTCGCGGCTGAAGAATTCGTCCTGAATATAGAAGTCCACACGCGGACGGATGGTCCAGTTGCTGCCACCGTCAAAGGTGTATTCGCCTGCAAGCTTGAGCGTATAATCGGGAGCGTTGGGTAAATCGTTGCCCTGCAATTGAAAAAACGCCCCTCCGCGAGACGGGTCGGACGATTCGAAATCCGAACGGATATCCGTATCGAGCAGGCCGAGCGCCCCCTCCAACCTCAAGCCGTCGATCGGCTCCGCGATCGTTTCGAGCTCGAAGCCTTGCACCCGCGATGACGGGATGTTGACGTTCGTTGCAAGGGTCCCGACGATGTTGCCGACGATCAGGTCGGAATAATCGTAGCGAAAAATCGCTGCATTAACCGTCACTCGGTTGTTCCAGAAAGTGTTCTTGGTGCCCAATTCGTACGAGTCGATTGTCTCGGATTTGAAAGTCGGCACTTCGGCGTTGCCCGGGTTGAAGCCGCCCGATTTAAAGCCGCGCGAATAGGTGAAATACACGTTGTTGTCTGGCGTCGGCTGCCAGCTGATGCTGGCGCGCCCGGTCACGTCGTCAAAGTCGGTCGAATCCGAGAACGGAGTTCCGAGCGTGATGAACCCGCTCGCCGTCGTGATCGATTTGTCGTCATTTGTGTAACGCAGCCCGCCCAGAACGCTCAGTTCGGGGGTGATGTCGTAATAGACCTCACCGAAGATTGCGGTGCTTTCCACATCGGCATCGTCGGTCTTGCCGCTCGCGGTAAAGCCGAAGGTGCGATTGACCGGCAGATAGGTCGTCACTTCGCCAGAGAAATCGGCCCACAGGTAATACCCGCCGATGATGAAGTTGAACGGGCCATCGAAATCCGATCCGAGCCGCAATTCCTGGCTGAATTGTTCGCGCGTGCCGAACGCTTCCTGCGTCGTGATGTAGTCGGTTGTCGTGACTGTCTCACCGCCAGCGCGGATATTGTAGGTCAGCACTCCGTTACCGTTGCCGTCATCATTGATGGTCAGCGGGCCGAAAGCGGTGGCGAAAGTCCCGGGATTGAAGGCATTCGGCCTTATGCCCTGGTCGAAGTCGCGAAAGGATTCGCTTTCTCCAGAGCGATAACCGGTGACCGATGTCAGTCGCAGGGAGCCGACATCCTGATTGATCTCGAGCGTTGCCAGGAAGTCGTCGTTATCTTGCTCGGGGTCGATATCGATCCGCACTTCGCGAAGATCGGAAGGGTTTTCGCCAAACGATCCCACCCGCACCGCGGTGCTGAGCAGGCCGAAGTCGAGCGGGAAGAAATTCGGGAACAGGGTGTCGACGGTCTCGGACGAACAGACGAACGTCGGATCGGGCGTGCACAGGCTTTTCACTGCATTGGCGCGGTTGCTGTCTTCGTTGAAATAGTTGAGCACTAGGTCGACGGTAGTGGTCGGCGTCGGCTCGAACCGGGTGCTTGACCGCAGGCTGTACTGGTCGCGGCCATCGATCGGATTGCCATCTACGAGATTGAGCGTGTAGCCATCGCGGTTGAGTACATGCGCAGAAAAGCGCTGATAGAATCCTTCGGCAATGGGGATGTTGATCGCACCTTCGGCGCGGCGACCATCGAAGTTTTCGAGCTGCACCGTTACATAGCCTTCGAACTCGTCGGTCGGGCGCTTGTTCACGATATTGATGAGGCCGCCCGTGGTGTTGCGGCCGAACAGGGTGCCTTGCGGACCGCGCAGCACCTCGATCCGTTCGAGATCGAAGAATTCACCGAAAGTGCTTCCCGCCTGGAGGAAGACGCCATTGATGAGCACGCCGATGTTTGTGTCAGCGCTGCCACCAAAAGATTGCGATCCGACGCCGCGGATCGTCAAATTGCGGTTGGCCGACAGGATTACGTTGGGCGCGTTGAACTGCAAATCCTGGGCATCCTCGATCCGGGCAGCGGCAAGAGTGTCGCTCGTAATCGCCGTGATCGAGATCGGAACGTCCTGGATGTCTTCCTCGCGCAGCTGCGCGGTGACGATGATGACATTGTCATCTTCGAAATCCGTGGCGCCTGTATCTGAGTCTTGCGCACTGGCCGGCGCACAAGCCATGGCCGCGCCAAGCGCAGCAAGCGAGCACAGCGGTGCTGTGTGATTGAACCTCATGAAACCTCTCCCCTTGATGTCGGAGAAGTGACAGGAATTGTATAAGTAGTCAATAAGCGGCGATCCCGATCCCGAAATTGGCGCATGGGTGTGGCTTCAGCGCCGCTTATTGCGGGCTGGGTCAGTAAGTTTGCAGACCTTGAAGCTTCAGAAAATCGCGGGAATTATCAGCAATGCGGCTAGCAACGATGCAAGCGTCGCGGCGGCTACGGGTGCGATGGGGCGCCAGCCCTGGGTTAGGGCGACCCGCAGGTTCGCGCGGAGGACAGTGGCGATAATGCCGGCCAAGATCAGGATCTTCGCGGAGTCGAGCGCCGCTTCGCTCACCGGCGCAGGGATGCTGGCAACGGAATTCACGATCACGACCGCGATATAGGCGAGCACGAAGATCGGCAGCTTCAAAGCCCGCGTGGCGCCGCCCGGTCTGCTCTCGCTACGACGGCCTGCCCAAGCCGCTATTGCAAACGCAATGGGAGCAAGCAGCATGACACGGGTCATCTTGATCGCGGTCGTTGTCTGACCGGCATTGTCCGAAATCCCATAGCCCGCCCCCAGCGCTTGCGCGACGTCGTGGATCGTCGCGCCGGTCAGAAATCCCGCTTCGAGGTCCGAATAATTCAAGGCAGCGGCAAGAACGGGATATGCGATTGCAGCCAAGGCGCTTGCCAGCAGGATGCCGAGGATGATTGCCGCGAACTGGTCTGGCCCGACCTTGTTTTTACCGATCAACGCATAAAGGAGCAGCGCGGCCGACGCGCCGCATATCGCTGTCGCGCCGCCGACTATCAGGCCGAATTCGCCCGAGAGCCGCGTCAGGCGGGCGGCGACAACCGCCGCGACCAACGCCGTGGTCATTATCGCCAGCAAGGACAGCAATCCAGTCACGCCGAGTGCGCCGAGGGCCTCGAGCGAGACCTGAAAACCCAGCAGCACTATCGCCAGGCGCAGCAAGGTTGAGCTGCAAAATTCGAGGCCGGGCTGGGTTGTCCGGACGCCCGAAAGAAAGTTCAGGGCAGAGCCTGTCAATAATCCGGCAAGGACAAGCGGGACGGAATAGTAAGTCGAAAGCCACCCCGCCGCGGCGGCCGAGGTCGCCACGAGCGCCAGGCCGGGCAGCAGGGAAGCCAGCCGAGGCTTTGCCGCGCCAGCGCCGTGCTGGTCCGCGATGTATATCTCGCCGTATAGATCGCCTGCAGCAAGGAATGGATCACGCTCATCACGCTTGGCCATCATGCCTCTCCAACCCGGCGGCGAACGATCGTCCATATTACCAGATTGATCACTACGAGCCCGCTGCCAAGCACGTAAAACGCGCCGCTGAACCCTCCGGTCGAGGCCAGTGCCAGGGGTGAGAACAGCAGGTATAGCGCCACGACGCATGAAAAGAGAGTGATCGCCAGCGGCTTGGCAAATCGCCACTCGGTCAAATCCACTTCGTCACGCACGGTAAAGGTCCACGCCTGTGCCAGCGGTTTCCAATATCCCACCGCCAGCATGATCACGACTTCGGCGATGAACAGCAGTGCATATTGATGGATGAAATGCAGAGTCACGGCATCATCGAAGACGAAGCGCAGCAGGCCGTAGGTGATGACATGGAAGATTATAGCGATCTTTGCACCGAGCGCGGGGACCCGCGCGGTAAACAGACCGACGATGACGATCGCGATGGTTGGTATGTTGTAGAAGCCGGTGAAGATGCGGATGACCTGCCACAATCCCGCTTCGGCGAAATGCAATAGCGGCGCGACAGCGAAAGAGAATAGCGCGATGACCACGCTGGCGATCTTGGCAATTCGTACCAGTGCCTTGTCGTCCACCTTGCCCCCGCGCGCTGGCGCATAGACATCGAGCGCGAACAGCGTAGCGGCGCTGTTGAGCAGTGAATTGAACGAGCTAAACACGGCGCCCAGCAGGACGGCGAGGAAAAATCCCGTGAGCCAGATCGGCAGCAGGTCGTTGACGAGCCGCGGGTAGGCCTGGTCGATGGTCGCGAAACCGGGGCCGTAGAGGTGGTAGGCGATGACGCCCGGTATCATCATCATGAACGGCACCATGATCTTGAAGAAGCCGGACGCGAGCACGCCCTTCTGCCCCTCTGCCAGCGATCTCGCGCCCAATGTGCGCTGGATCACGTACTGGTTGGTGCACCAATAGAAGAGGTTGGCGAAAATCATTCCGGTGAAGAGTGTGCCGAAGGGAGTCGGATCGCTGCTCGATCCAATAGCGTTGAGCTTTTCGGGATGCTCTGTCGTCAGCCTCGCCAGACCCCGAGTGAACTCACCGTCGCCGAGTGCTACGAGGCCGAGAACCGGGATCAGTATGCCGACAATCAGCAGCCCGATACCGTTGACCGTGTCCGAGATTGCAACTGCCTTCAGCCCGCCGAGCACCGCATATATTGCGCCTGTGACGCCGATCACAACCACCGTGGTCACGAGCGAGGGCACGTAATCGAGCCCGGTGAGCGCGGGAACATCGAACAGCTGCATCACCGCGATCGATCCCGAATACAGCACCGAGGGGATCGTCACGAGGCCATATCCGAGCATGAACAGGACAACCGACATGCGCCGCACCCCGTCATCGAACCGGTCGGCGAGGAATTGCGGCAGTGTGGTGAAGGCGCCTGCGAGATATCGCGGAAGGAAAACGAGCGCCATCGCGATCGTCGCCACGGCGGCGGTGACTTCCCAGGCCATGCTCGACATGTTGTGCCCGTACGCAGAACCATTCAGCCCGATGAGCTGTTCTGCGGACAGGTTCGTGAGCAAAAGCGAACCGGCGATGAAGGTCGCGCCTAGTCCGCGACCGGCGAGGAAATAGCCGTCCTTGTCGTCAACCGTACCGCGCGTTTTATACCAGCTGATCCAGCCCACAAGAGCCATGAAGAACACACAGGACGCCAGCGTGAATAGGATACTGCCCTGCATCGCGCGTGCGCCCCCTTTGCTTCAATCGCGTCTCGCCGGAGGTGACGGTAAAAGCGCACCTTGGCAAGTTTGCAGGCGATGGTGCGGAAACTTCTGACGGGTGTTCGGCGCAATCGGTCGCCGCCGATGTGCCGCTTGTCGAAACCAGCGCTTGAAATCTCCAAAACAGGGTTGCGATCTGAAATCATCCTGCTAGGGGAATGATACGTTATCACATGTTGTGCAGCTGACTGACGGGGTCACCATGAAAATCATTACTTCTCGCATTGCGCTTGCGACAGCGCTGTCGTGTGCGTTTGGCGCCAGCGCCGCTTTGGCTGGCACAACGACTGACGCCGAGACTGCTTCTGCTGAAGAGCAGCAATCCCAGCGAGAGGCTGATCGCCAAGAGGCTGAGGAAGGCGATCCGCACTATCGCAGCGATATTCTCGTTTCCGCCGACGGGCTTCAGGAACTGGACTTCATTGCGGGTCAAGACGTTATCGGACCAGATGTTATCCAGCGCGATCTGACCGGTCAGATCGGCGACCTGCTCGTCAAGATCCCCGGCGTTTCTGCAACCAGCTTTGCCCCCGGTTCCTCGCGACCGATCCTGCGCGGGCTCGATGCAGAGCGTGTCCGGGTTCTGATCGATGGTGTGGGAACGGCTGACGTCGCAAACACTTCGGCAGACCATGCGACCCCGATCGATCCGCTTACGACAGCGCGCGTCGAGGTGTTGCGAGGGCCGACCGCGCTCCTCTACGGCAGTCAGGCAATCGGCGGTGTCGTGAACGTGATCGACCGGCGAATCCCTATCGAGGTTCCCGAGAACGGAGTTCACGTCGACGCGCTGACCGCCTTCGATACGGTAAGCGATCTGCGCAGCGGCGGAGCATCGATCGACGTGGCCGCCGGCGAAAGCGTGGTCTTCCATCTCGACGGGTCGTTCCGCGAAACCAACGATCTGGAAATTCCGGGCTTCCAGATTGCGCCAGAACTGCGGGCAGAGCTCCTCGCAGAGGTTGCCGAGGAAGAAGCGGAGGGTGAGTTTGAAGAAGCCGCCGAGATTCGCGATGCGGCCAATCAGACCGAGTTCCTACCCAACAGCGCGACCGAAACCTGGACAGTGAATGGCGGGGTCGGTTTTTTCTTTGGCGATTCAACGATTGGCGCGTCCGTCGGCTATTTCGACACCGACTATGGCGTAGTGGGTCGCCCTGGCGCCGAGCATGCTCATGGCGAAGAAGAGGGCGAAGACGCCGAGGAAGAAGAGGAGGGCGAAGAGGTCGTCACGATCGGTCTCGAACAGCTGCGCGTGGATTTCCGCGGCGATATTGCGCTGGGAAGCGGTTTCCTGTCCCGACTGAAATTGCGCGGCGTTTATTCGGACTATGAGCACACCGAGTTCGAAGGTGCCGAGGTCGGAACGGTGTTCGAGACGGAAACGGTCGAAGTTCGGGCCGAATTGTTGCAGCAGCAGGGCGGGGTGATCGGTGCCCAATTCGTGTCGCGCGATTTTGCTGCGGTCGGTGAGGAAGCCTTCGTCGCTCCCAACGAAACGACTTCTTTCGCGATCTTTACTGCGCAGGAAGTGAACTTCGACGGTTTCCAGATAGAAGGCGCTGCGCGTTACGAGAATGTCGACGTCAGTTCGGATGTCGTGGGTGTCGACCGCAATTTCGATCTCTTCTCAGGAGCTCTGTCCTTTGTCGCGGTACCAGGTGACGGCGACGTCCGCCTGGGCCTGACCGGTTCACGGTCCGAGCGCGCTCCAGCAGGTGAAGAGCTGTTTGCCAACGGACCGCACATCGCCACGCAGGCTTTCGAAATCGGCGACCCGACATTCGATACCGAGAGTGCCTGGGGCCTTGAGGCTTTCGCCCGCGGCGAGGTCGGCGAAGTGCAGTTCAGCGCTTCGGTGTACGCGCAATGGTTCGACGATTTCATCTTCCTGCAGCCCAATGGCGAGGAAGAGGACGACCTGCCGGTGTTCCTGTTCCTGCAAGAGGACGCCAACTTCTTCGGTTTCGAAGGACAGGTCACCTTCCCGCTAGTCGAGACCAACACGTTCGGACTCAGCGCCGATCTGCGCGCGGAATATGTCGAAGCCGAGCTCGACGATGATACCAATGTCCCGCGCATCCCGCCGTTCAGCCTCCTCGGCGCGCTCGATGCGGAAATGGGCCAATTCGATGTTCGCGGCGAGGTCCAGTGGTTTGCCGAGCAGGACGAAATTGCCACTTTCGAAACGCCGACCGACGATTTCGCGCTGGTCAATCTGTATGTCTCGTGGCGCCCACTCGAAAACAATCGGAACGTTGTGCTGCAGCTGGCCGGTGAGAACCTTTTTGACACCACCGGTCGCCGCCATTCCAGCTTTACCAAGGATTTCGTGCCGCTCCCCGGGCAGAATATCCGGGCAAGCGTTCGTCTGAGTTTCTGATCGACTGCTGAAAAATGTGAGAGGCGGGGCGGGTTGGCTGGCTGGTTCGAACCGTTCGACCAACCAACCGATCAACCCCGCTTTTTTCATGCGAGCTGCCGGATCAGTTTTCGGCAGCAAAAGTCAGTTCGGCGTTCGCCTCCAGCCGTTTGACCAGCGTTTCGCCGAGGAACGATCCCGGCGTTCCGATACCGCCCGGTGCGTCGCTTTCGCTGAGCGCGATTGCGGTTTCCGCGATCATCCGGCTGGTCGAACCATATCCCGGATCGTACTTGCCCTTGACGCTGTAATGCAGCGCCTGACCGTCGGGCATTTCGGCAACGAAAAGCACATCGTAAAATCCGTTCTCGCGCTCCTCTTCGGTCGGGCCTTCACCCGGTTTGGGAGGTTTCGCGCCGAAGGGATTTTTCATCATCTCGGTCGCGGCCTCGGCCATCTTCTTGCCCGCTTCGCCCGGGCTGGTGAGGACCATTTCATCGTACTTGAAATCTTCGCCATAGGGATGACCGAGCAGGAAGTTCGTCCGGTGCACGTTCTTCGTATTGATCGGCGCCATCACGAACGGCGCGGCCCATTTGTCCAGATCCTTTTCATGCCTCGGGACCATGCCGGATGGCTGATCCGGCCCTTCGAAACCGGGTGTCAAAGCAAAGGGATCGCGCAGGACGTTGATCAGCCTCGGGTTCTTTGCCGCCGCTTTCATTGTCGCGCCCAGGCTGGCCGCGGTGCCGCCCGAGAACGTGCCCTGCATCGCGCGCACCCGGCCGCGAATGCGGGGGGCGGGCTTGCCGAAGCGCTTCTTCGCTTCTTTCTGAGCCATCAGCACGCCCAGATCGAACGGGATCGAATCGAAGCCGCTGGAGAAACAGATCCGCGCGCCGCTTTTCTTCGCAATGTCTTCGAGTTCCTCAATCTTCTCCGCCATCCAGGCAGGCTCGCCCGAAAGATCGGTATAGTCAGTTCCGGTGCGCGCGCAGGCGGCAACCAGTTCATCTCCGTAAAGCTGGTACGGACCGACCGTGGTGATGACGACTTTGGTCCGCTTGCACATCGCCTCGACCGCTTCGCGGCTGTCTGCATCGGCAACGACCAGCGGAGTATCGTCCGGCGCGCCAATCAGCGTGCGAACATCTTCCAGCTTGGCCTTGTTGCGCCCTGCCATCGCCCATTTGGGCGCGTCCGCCTTGCCGCCGTACTGACGCACGAAATGTTCGGCGACGAGACGCCCGGTATATCCGGTTGCGCCGTAGATGATGATGTCGAATTCGGGTTCAGCCATGTGTCTCTCCGTTGATCGGGTGTCCGGCGAAGGCCGGTTCCGGATGCAGCCTAGTTAGTCATTCTGGCCGCGACTGCCAGCTTGTGCTTTCAATCATGCGGCTGGCGGCTTGTTCCGGGATAAGTGCGGCACTCGCGAAGAAGGGTGACAAAGTTGACACCGTGTCAAGCGGCTCAAGAAGGTCTTTATCTTTTGTCTTCAGTGCCTTGAGGCAAATGCGCCCGGTTGACACTTTTCCAACACGGATCGCCTTGGGCAGATTGAGGATGAGGTTCGCCATCATGGTGGTGCGACCATGTCAGGTGGGCGCGGTGTAGGAAATGGCGAAGGTCTTGATGTGGGTGGGGAGCGGAATGCCTGCTTTTGGAAAAGAACATCAGAATAGCGAACTCTCTAATGCTGAGGTCCTTGCGACTGCGAACGACCCCGTTGCGGTCGTTCGCATAACTCGTCGTCAACAGCTTCTAAGTTGGCGCGGCCAGATATCTTTCGATCAAGCCCGGCGCTAGCGCTGCGCTCTGCTCGATGATAGGATACGATAAAGAAGAGCGGCCTAGAACGGCTTGACCTCGCACCAACGCCATCACGATTGCGGAAAGTGCGTGAGTATCCGTCTCATCAGCAATCTTGCCATCCGCCTTCCATCGTTCGAATGCGGCGACGAGCTGATCATGCTGCTCTTCGATCATCGCTCTCATCTGCTCGCTTAGCTGCCCTTCAGACCGATTAGCGAGCTCTTGCTGCCCTCCAGCAACGAAACAGCCAGCGGGTTGGTCCGCATCGACTAACACGGCGAGTTGGGCCGCAAAGAATTCGCGAAGGGCGATTACGGGGTCGGCATGGTCCAGAGTGGCAAAGAGCTTACGCGATACTGCCATGTCGTAACGATTGCTGGCCAGTTCAAACATCGCGTCCTTATTGCCGAAGGCGTTGTAGAGGCTTTGCCTCTTAAGCCCCGTCGCTGCTTCCAGGACCTGGATTGAAGTAGCCTCATATCCGTGTTCCCAGAAGGCGTTCATGATCTTTTCGATGGTTTCTTCGCGATCAAAGGAGGCGGCACGCATCTTTTTTGACCTTTCGTTCAAAATAGTTCTTGACTGATCGTTCAACGTGGCCTAGCTGAACTTTACCGATCAGTCAAGAAAAGGAATATCACCATGTCAAATCAAACCAACAATGCTCGTCTGGCCGCAAAGAAAGCCGTCATCACCGGCGGTACTACCGGCATTGGTCTTGCAACCGCTCGTCGTTACGTCGAGGAAGGTGCTGAAGTGATCATCACGGGGCGCAAACAGGAGGGGATCGACAATGCCCTGGCCGAACTGGGTGAACGGGCACTGGGCTTCGTAGCGGATTCGACCTCAATCTCGGATCTTAGCGCTCTGGCAGAGTTTGCGAAACGCGAGTTCGGCAAGGTCGATATCCTGTTTGCCAATGCTGGTAACGGCATGTTCGCTCCTATCGATCAAGTGGATGAAGCACTTTACGCACGCCAGTTTGACCTCAATGTCAAAGGCGCTTTCTTCACAGTGCAAGCCCTTCTTCCGGTTCTGTCTGACAACAGCTCCATCATTCTGACAGCCTCGGCAGTCCACGAGAAAGGCGCTCCTGGTGGGACGCTTTACTTTGCCAGCAAGGCCGCGGTTCGCAGCTTTGCCCGAACCATGGCTGCGGAACTGGGTGGTCGCGGTATCCGCGTGAACACGCTCTCACCCGGCATCGTGCCGACCAATTTCTTCGAGAACTCGAACGCGCCCGCCGAGCTATTCAACGACTTTGAAGCAATGGCCGGACATGGGGCTCCCTTGGGCCGCGCAGGCAAGCCGGCCGAGATCGCCGAGGTGGCGGTGTTCCTTGGCTCAGACGAAGCCAGCTTCGTGACAGCTGCGGACTATGTCGCAGACGGAGGCTGGATGAACGTTTGAGCTCCGGGCTACCGATCCAAGAGAGGGTGCTCTTGCGCTAGCGCGAGTGCTCTCTCTTCTTTGTACAAAGCCTCCTGAAAGAGCGAATGCGCAGATCACATCGGCTTGGATTGAAGGCGGACTGTCAGCTTCCACCACCAGTTTACGACATATGCAATTAGCAGAAAGCGCGTCCGCTTTTAGCACCAGATTCTCCGTGGCTTGATGACAGCAATTAAGGTCGAAAGCAGACGCTCGTGCCTCGCGAATCAACCTTGATCGCGCGCCTCCTAAAGCCGCGGCAGAGTCACCCCGCGCTGGCCCATATATTTGCCCGCGCGGTCCTTGTAGCTCGTCTCGCAGCGCTCGTTACCCTTGAGAAACAGGAATTGGCATGCGCCTTCATTGGCGTAGATCTTTGCAGGTAGCGGCGTGGTGTTGGAGAATTCCAAGGTCACGTGGCCTTCCCACCCCGGCTCCAGCGGGGTGACATTCACGATGATGCCGCAGCGCGCATAGGTGCTCTTGCCAAGACAGATGACCAGCACGTCCTCGGGCACGCGGAAATATTCTACAGTGCGCGCGAGCGCAAAGGAATTGGGCGGGATGATGCAGACATCGGTTTCCCGGTCTACGAGGCTTTCGGCGTCGAACTTCTTCGGGTCGACCGTGGCCGAATTGACATTGGTGAAAATCTTGAATTCAGGCGCGACCCGCGCGTCGTAACCATAGGACGACAGGCCATAGGAGATCACCCCTTCGCGCCGCTGCGCCTCCACGAACGGCTCGATCATGCCATGCGTCTGCGCCTGTTCCCGAATCCACTTGTCTGAAAGAATTGCCATAGAGAAGTGATTCCCGATTGTGGCGAGCGCGGCAAGCGGAGGCGGGGTATTAGGTGTGGGAGTCTTCACCGCGATGACCCCGGCATGCGGCGAAACGCCGGATTTGCGGGGGGTACAGCGCCGCGCTAACTCGCCAGCAGGCTCGCATTGCCTCCCGCGGCGGTCGTGTCGATGCATGTCACCCGCTCGGTTGCGAAGCGCGCGAGATAGTGCGGGCCTCCCGCTTTGGGTCCGGTGCCCGAGAGCGCTTCGCCGCCGAAGGGCTGGCTTTCGACGATGGCGCCGATCTGGTTGCGGTTGACATAGAAGTTACCGACTTTCGCGCGCGCCTGCACGAACTTGCGGGTCGCAGCGATCCGGCTGTGCAGGCCCAGCGTCAGACCGTAACCGGTCGCGTTGATATCGGCGATCACCTGCCCGAGATTCTCGGATGCGTAGCGTACGACGTGGAGGACCGGGCCGAAATTCTCCCGGCGCAGGTCGAGGATCGAATCCAGCTCTATGATTGTCGGCGCCACGAAACAGCCATTTGCGGTGCTTCCATCGAGATCGAGCCGCCAGACGGTGCGGTCGTTCTGCTGGCGGCGCGCCACATGCCGTTCCAGCGCGGCCTGCGCATCGGGATCGATCACCGGGCCCACATCGGTTGCGAGGTCGGCGGGGTCGCCCACGGTCAGCGCCTCGAATCCGCCGCGGATCATCTCCAGCATCTCATCGGCGATGTCGTCCTGCAGATATAGCACCCGCAGGGCCGAGCAGCGCTGCCCAGCGCTCTGGAACGAGCTGGCGACAACGTCGCGCACGACCTGTTCGGGTAAGGCGCTGGAATCGACGATCATCGCGTTCTGCCCGCCGGTTTCGGCGATAAGGGTAGCGATCGGGCCTTCGCGTGCGGCCAGCGCCTGATTGATCAGCCGCGCAGTCTCGGTCGATCCGGTGAAGGCGACCCCGGCGATGCGCGGGTCCGAAGTGATCGCCTGACCGACTTCGCCCGCGCCGGGCAGCAATTGCAGCGCTTCGGGCGGGATGCCGGCCTGATGGCAAAGCTTCACCGCGAGCGCGGCGATCAGCGGGGTCTGTTCGGCGGGTTTGGTGACAACCGTGTTGCCAGCCGCCAGCGCCGCCGAGGCCATGCCGATGAAGATCGCGAGCGGGAAGTTCCAGGGGCTGATCGTCGCGAACACGCCGCGGCCATGCAGGCTCAGTGTGTTTTCCTCGCCGGTCGGGCCGGGCAGCGGCATTGGCTGTGAAAATTGCCGCCGGGCCTCGCCCGCATAGAAGCGCAGGAAATCGACCGCCTCGCGCAGTTCGAGCACCGCGTCGAGCAACGTCTTGCCCGCCTCGCGCTGACACAGCGAGAGAAATTCAGGCGCGTGATCCTCGAAC
The DNA here is from genome assembly GCF_019204025.1 of Erythrobacter ani. Classification (GTDB taxonomy): domain Bacteria; phylum Pseudomonadota; class Alphaproteobacteria; order Sphingomonadales; family Sphingomonadaceae; genus Erythrobacter; species Erythrobacter ani. The sequence continues at coordinate 756,149 of NZ_JAGSPB010000001.1, read as the reverse complement.
AGATCGGCCGCTTCTTCGAGCAGCAGCGCGCGCTTTTCGCCGCCCAGTGCGTCCCAGCCCGGCTGGATCGCCATCGCACGGGTGATCGCGTCCTCGACCTCGGCGGGGGTGGTATCGCGGCGAGTGCCGACTTCGATGCGTGTGTCCTGAGGCGAGGTAATCGGCGCAATTTCTCCGGGCTCGTCGCTCGGAAAGGTCGGCTCGGCACTCCAGCTTTGCTGCGCGAGTTCTGAGAGCCTCGCCTGCAATGGACCCAGAACCAGCGGATCGGACAGGTCGATCCCGGCGCTGTTCAGGCGCTCGCCGAAGATGTCTTCGGGCAGTGGGATGGCCGGGTTGCGATAGGGTGACAGTGCCGCAAGTTCGCTGACCGGATCGCCAACCAGTTCCTCCGCCGGCACGTCTGCATCGCCCATCCGGTTGACGAAACTGGTGTTGGCGCCGTTTTCAAGCAGGCGCCGCACGAGATAGGCGAGCAATTCCTTGTGCCCGCCGACCGGCGCGTAGATGCGCACCGGCGTGGGCGAATTGCCTTCGAGCTTGTGCAGGGCTTCATAGACTTCCTCACCCATGCCATGCAGCCGCTGGAATTCGAACGCGCGACCCGCACTCATCTGCTTCACCGCCGCCACTGTGTAAGCGTTGTGTGTGGCGAAGGCCGGACGGATCACATCGTCATGTTCGAACAATCGCGCGGCACAGGCGAGGTACGACACGTCGGTCGCGATCTTGCGGGTGAAGACCGGATAATCGTCATACCCGCCCACCTGGCTGATCTTGATCTCGCTGTCCCAATACGCCCCTTTGACGAGCCGCACGAACAGCTTGCGGCCGTGCCGCCGGGCGAGCTTGGCCACCCAGTCGCACAGCGGCACGCCGCGCTTCTGATAGGCCTGCACGGCGAGGCCAAAGCCCTCCCAGCGTGATCCGTCTGCGCGGGCGAACAGCTCGTCATCGGCGACCAGCGTCTCGATAATGTCGAGCGAGAGTTCGAGCCGTTCGGCTTCCTCTGCGTCGATGGTGAAGTGGATGTTTGCATCGCGCGCCTTGATCGCCAGTGCCTTCACAATCGGCACGATCTCGGCGCGGGCTTTCTCGGCGTGAAAAAAATCGTATTTCGGATGCAGCGCCGACAGCTTGACCGAAATGCCGGGCGAGGGGCCGATCCCGCCCTTTGCCTCTTTCGCCAGCCGGTCGAGCGCGCCTTCGTAAGCGCGCGCATACCGCGCGGCGTCGGGATAGGTCATCGCCGCTTCGCCGAGCATGTCGAACGAATGGGTCAGGCCTTTTGCGCGTTCGGGCGCGGCGCGTTTGAGCGCCTCTTCGATGGTGCGGCCAAACACGAATTGCCCGCCGAGGATCTTCATCGCTTGCAGGGTCGCAGTGCGTATCACCGGCTCACCCATGCGGTTCATCGCGCGCTTCAGTGTCGAACCCATCCCGCGCTGGTGCTCATCCGGCTGTTCCAGAACCTCACCGGTCAGCATCAGCGAGAATGTCGCGGCGTTGACGAAAGTGGACGAGCTCTCGCCCAGATGTTCGCCCCATTCGATCTCACCGATCTTGTCGCGGATCAGCGCGTCGGCGGTTTCATGGTCAGGCACGCGCAGCAGCGCCTCGGCGAGGCACATCAGTGCGATTCCCTCTTCGGTGTCGAGCCCGAATTGCTGCAGGAACGCGTCGATCCCGCTGGCCTTGCGCGCCCGTGCCCCTTCGATCAGCTTGATCGCAAGCGCGGCGGCCCGATCGCTGACCTTCGCCGCCGGTCTGGCCTGTTCCAGCCGCTCGGCCACGCAAGCGTCTTCATAGGCGCGATACGCCCGGCGCAGATCGCTGCGGTCTAGCATGTGGGCGGTTGCGGCAGGCAGATCAGGGGTTGTCACCAAGCAGAGACCTTCGTCATGTGAATCGCGTTCCTCGCGATCTGGACCTGCGCATTATAGCAATCAAGAGGCGTTAGTCGCATCCATTTGCGCTAGGTCAATGAATGGCAGCACCGGAACGGTCAGCGTACCGTTTGAGTTGACAAACCACAGGCTTCTGGCAAATTTGTCCGGACAACTTTTAAAGGGTGAACCCATGGCTTCCGATCTGCCCCCCCCGTACACTGCGTTGACGCGCCACCCGATGATGCCGCGCACCAATCACGACGAGGCGGCGCGGTTCAATTTCCTGACCCATTTCAACCGCTATCTGTCGGGCACGGTCGGGGCGGGGAACAAGCTGGCGTATGAAAAACGCGTGCTTCCGGCATTTCGCGCCGAACATGGCCGCGATCCCGAACACCGCTATGAGATCCGCGACGGGATGAACAAGGACGCCTGGCATCGCGTATGGTCAGCGTTGAAGCGCAATTCGATGGAGATGCGCCAGCACAATGGTCGCCAGATCGTGCTGCGCCAGCTCGATGAGCTCGACGCCATGGCCAAGCAGTTCAACGAGCATTCGGGCATGCTCGAACTCGATCCTTCGGTCGAACAGCCGCATTACCAGACCTCGGTCGATATCCATTGCCAGCCCGGCGGCTATCACAGCGAGGAGCGCGAAGACGATGTGACGGTCGGTGCGAATTACGATGTCGGTCTGTTCGCGACGACCGGCGGTGCGCTGGGCGGGTTGAACGATGGCGGGGGAACCGCCGTGGTCGGCTGGGCCAAGCAGGAGCGCCCGGATTGGGAGCCCAAGCGCATCCTCGATATCGGTTGCACCGTCGGGCACAACGCCGTGCCGATCGCGCAGGCCTATCCGCAAGCGGAAGTGATCGCAATCGACACGGCTGCCGCATCCTTGCGCTATGGCGCGGCGCGCGCCGCTGCGATGGGTGTTACCAATATCAAGTTCGTACAGGCCTCGGGCGAAGACCTGTCGCGCTGGGATGATGGATCGTTCGATTGGGTGCAAACCACCATGTTTCTGCACGAGCTATCGTCGAAAGCGATGCCGCGCATTCTGGCCGAGGCGAACCGTGTGCTCGCGCCCGGCGGGCTGATCCTTCATATCGAACAGCCGCAATATTCGGACGACATGCCGCTGTTCGAACAATTCATGCGCGACTGGGATGCGTTCAACAACAACGAGCCGTTCTGGTCGGCGATGCATGGCCAGGATTTGAAGCAGGTGATGGCGGAGGCGGGCTTCCCGCGCGAAAGCCAATTCGTCGCCGGGGTCCGCGCGGTTGTCGATCCGGAGATATTCCCACCGTCGCCCGATGAGGGTGAAGAGGATTTTGGACGTGCCGCGATCTGGAATGCCTATGGCGCGTGGAAGCCATCCGAACAGGCGGTGGCGGCGTGAGTGAGGAAATGGACTGGGTCGCGCTGTCGGGCAAGCGGGCCAAGGGCAAGCGTCCTGAATATTTCGAAGACCCGGCGCTCGACCGGCTCTATTCCACCGTCTTCGCCATGGCCGCCGAAGTTTCGGCTTTGCGAGAGCGGCAGGACACGATCGAGCGGCTGCTCGACGAAAATGGCGTGGTGAAACGCGAGGATATTGAGCGCTACGAACCGACCCGCGAAGCCGCGGACGAGCGCGGATTGGCGACGCGCGCCTATGTCGCGCGGATCATGCGCGGGTTCCAGCAGGAGGTCGAAGCGATGGAAGCGAGCGATCCGCCGATCATGGACGTGGTGGAGCGGCTTTCTCGGGAATAATCGCCGCGCGCTTGGGGGAACGGGATCATGGAATTTCTCTATCTGAACGAACTCAGCATCCTGCGTTGGGTTCATATCCTTGCGATGGTTTACTGGCTGGGCGGCGAGTGGGGCGTGTTCCAGACGAGCTATCACGTGACCAATCCTGCCCTGTCGTTGGAAGAGCGCAAGCGGCATATGGAAACCGCCTACCGGATCGACATTCTCGCGCGCACCGGGATCGTCTTGCTGCTGCCGCTGGGCCTGCATATGGGCAAGATCTATGGCTTCGTCCCCTTGCTGGATGGCGCGGGCGTGTGGCTGATGTGGCTGTTCTTCGCGGTGTGGCTGGCAATGACCTGGACCGCCTTTATCAAGCGCGAGACCGATATCGGCATCACTGTAACGCGGCTGGAGGAATGGCTGCGCTACCCACTGATCGCGGCGCTGCTGGTTGTGTCTTTCATGGCTTTTGCCGGGAGCGGACCGATCAAGTCGGGCCTCGGCAATCACTGGTATCCGGCGAAGATGGCGCTCTATGCTTTCGCACTGTGCATCGGCCTGTTCCTGCGGCTGGTGATGCGCCGCTGGACCGAGCGGTTCCGCATCCTCGCGATGGGGCCGAATGCCGAACAGGAAGCTGCGCTGAGTCGCGAGATAGGCATGGCCCGGATCGCCGCCTACATCTATTGGATCACCATCGCTTCGGTGTGCTTCCTCGGCGCGGTGAAGCCATTTTGACAGGAGCCACGCCATGCCAGCCTATATGATCGTCACCGCCGCCATCCATGATCGCGACAAGTTCGTCTCCGGCTACGGCGCCGCAGCGGCCGCGTTGATCGAGAAGTTCGGTGGGCAGTATCTACTGCGAGGCCCCGGCGCGGAATGCCTCGAAGGAGACTTCGGTGACGGCGCGTCGATGGTGATCTCCAAATGGCCGGACCGCGATGCGATCAAGGCGTTCTGGAACAGCCCGGAATATGCCGAGGCCAAGAAGCTGCGCGACGGGCTGGCCGATGTTCAGGTGCTGGTGATCGACGGGCCGGACCTTATTCCAGGATCTGGTTGAGCTCGATCAGGATCCCGTCCGGGTCGAAGAAATTGCAGCCCATCACGCGAATGTCCGGCCCGCCGTCGCGCCCCGGATAGACCTGCAATCGCGCCTCGGCAGTGAAGGTCACGCCCGGAACCGCCATGGCCGCCTCGCAGCGTCCCTCGACATCGTCTGTGTTGAGGATAATCACCACATCGCCCGGCCCCATTCGCTTGGGATATTCGTCTGCCGGGATTGCGGGATCGACCCATTCCATCAGTCCGATCCACCCGACCCACGCATCGTTGGCATTGAGCAGCACCAGCCGCGCGGTCGCACCTGGCTCGCCTGCTGGCAAGGCAACGCCTGATGTGGTGACGGTGGTGTCGTAATTGATTTCCAGCCCAAGCACGTCGCGATAGAGCTTCAGCGAGTTTTCTATCGAACGCACAATCAGGGTTGTACGCCGAACATCGGTGGGCAGTCGCTCTGCGGGAGCATCGACCCCGACGGCGCTTGGCGGGTTGTCGGAAGCGGACGCGGCGGTGCCGTTGTAATTGTTGGTAACGGTGCAACCCGCCAGCGCCACAGCGCCAAGCGCCAATACCGACATCCTCGCCTGCATTCTCATGTGCTTTCCCCCACAGCGCCGTTCCCGATCAGTGCATCGATCCTGCCAGCGTCATAGCCCAGCCCTTCGAGCACCGCACGCGCATCGCGGCCCGGCTTTGGCAAATGCTGTGGAGACCCGATCCGCTTGCCATCCATTTCCAGCGGGATCGTCGGCAGGCGCACCTCGGTTCCGTTGTCGAGTGTCACATCCTCCAGTCCGCCTTCGTTGAGATGCGGATCGTCGAACATGTCCTGCGGCTTTCCGATCGGGGCGAAGGGCAGGCCTGATCCGTCCAGCTTGGCGATTACCTCGCCCGCAGTCATACCGCCGATCAGCGCGCGGATTTGGGGCATGATCCGGTCGCGCGCTTCGACCCGAGCGTTATTCTCACGCAGCGTCTGGTCCTCCCAAAGCTGGTCCAGTCCGAACAGCTTGCAGAATTTCTCCCACAGCGCGTCGGTCACGACACCGATAAACACCGGCTCGTCCTTCGTCTCGAACACATCGTAAATCGCCCAAGCCGAAACGCGCGCGGGCATCGGCGCGGCGGGCGTGCCGGTGACCGCGTATTGCGCCATGTGCTGGCCGACGAGGTAGATCGTCGTTTCGAACAGGCTGGCTGTGACTTTCTGACCCTTGCCGGTGCGGTGGCGCTGCTCCAGCGCTGCCAGCACTCCGATCACCCCGAACATCCCGCCGGTGACGTCGATCACGCTGGCCCCGGCGCGCAGTGGCTTGCCCGGCGGGCCGGTCATATAGGCAAGCCCGCCCATCATCTGCGCGACCTCGTCCAAAGCGGTGCGCTGTTCGTAGGGGCCGGGCAGGAAGCCCTTCTCACAACAATAGATCAGGCCAGGATTGCCCGCCGAGCAGCTTTCGTAATCCAGCCCCAACCGATCGAGCGCACCGGGGCGGAAGTTTTCAACGAGGATGTCCGCGCCAGCGATCAGATCCTTCGCCACAGCGATCCCATCCTCGCTTTTGAGGTCGAGGCAGATCGATTGCTTGCCGCGATTGTACATCGGGAAATAGCCCGCGCCCGATCCCATCAGCCGCCGAGTGCGATCTCCACCGATCGGCTCGATCCGCACGATCTCAGCGCCGAGGCCTGCGAGGATATGCCCGACGGTCGGCCCCATCACCATGTGAGTGAATTCGACGACTGTGATGCCCTTGAGAGGTTGCGGCGCGCTCATGCTGCTACGCGGTCCTTGTAATCGAGCATCGGCCCGGCATCGGGCGTGAAGCCGTAGAGCGGCTCGCCCGGCAGCGCTTCCTCGATAATCGCACGCACTTCGAGCAATTTTTCGAGGTCGATCCCTGTGTCGTAGCCCATCGAATTGAGCATCAGCACAAGGTCTTCGGTCACGAGATTGCCGCTCGCACCCGGCGCGAAAGGGCAGCCGCCGAGACCCCCAAGCGAGGCATCGAAGGTGGTGATGCCTTCCTCCAGCCCCGCGACGACATTCGCGAGACCGAGCCCGCGCGTGTTGTGGAGGTGCAGGGTCGTCAGCATCTCATCGCCGACCGCCGCCTTCACCTTGCGGGTCAGCCGACGGACTTGTGCCGGGTCGGCATAGCCGGTCGTGTCCGACAGGCTGAATTCCTGCGCCCCCGCCTCGGCGGCTTGCTCTGCCAGCCGCACCACCTGATCCTCGCTCACCGCGCCTTCCATCGTGCAGCCGAACGCGGTGGAGAGGCCCACGGCGAAATGCACGCCCGCACCGCGCGCGATCTCAGCCGCAGCCGCGATCTCTGCGAGCATGGCGGGGTGATCCTTGCGCACATTCTTGATCGAATGCGTCTCGCTCATCGAGAACGGGATACTCATCCCATCGACCCCGGCATCGATGGCGAATTGCGCGCCCCTGGCATTGGGCACCAGCGTGACCACTGTCAGGCCAGCTATACCCTTGGCAAAGGCGACCAGTTTGGCAGTGTCGGCCATTTGCGGCAGCAGCTTGGGCGGGACGAAGCTGCCGACCTCGATTTCCTTCACGCCAGCCGCCGCTTCGGCCGCGATCCAGCGCTTCTTGGCTTCGAGTGGCATCACCCGTTCGATTGATTGCAACCCGTCGCGCGGGCCGACTTCGGAGATGAGAATTTCAGTCATCGGGTTGGCTCCAGATACACCCATGGGCGCGCCGTGCGGTCGGCGGCGGTCCATTGTTCAATCTCGCTCGCCTGAGCCAGCGTCAAGTCGATGGCGTCCAACCCTTCGGCGAGCATCTGCTTTGCCTCGGGGTCGATGTCGAAGGCATGCACATCGGTCTGCGTGCGCACTTCCTGCGCGGCAAGATCGACGGCGATGGTCTTGCCTGCAAGTGCCTCGACCGCCGCGCGATCGAGCGTCACCGGCAGAACGAAGTTGCGCAGGCAATTGCCGTGGAAGATAGGAGCGAAGCTTTCGGCGATGATCGCCCTGATCCCGTATTCGGCGAGCGCCCACACGGCGTGTTCGCGGCTGGACCCGCAGCCGAAATTCGCGCCGCCAAGCAGGATCGGCGTTCCGCGATAGTCCGGCTGGTTGAGCACGAAGTCTGGGTTCTCGATACGGGCATCGGCGTCGGAATAGCGCCACGGGGCGAACAGCCCTTCGGCAAGACCGGTGCGACCGGTGCTGCGCATCTCGCGGCTGGGGATGATCGTGTCGGTATCGACGTTGTCGACCAGCAGCGGTGCTGCGCGCCCGGTCAGCGGTTGCGGGAAGGCGCTCATGCCGCCTGCTCCTCGCGCGCGTACTCGCGCGGATCGGCGATAGCCCCGGCGATGGCGCTGGCGGCAACCGTTTCGGGCGAAGCGATGTGCGTGCGGATGCCCGGTCCCTGCCGCCCTTCGAAATTGCGGTTGGTGCTGGAGATGACGCGCGATCCTTCGGGAAAGCCTTCTCCGCCCGCGTAAAAGCACAGCGAGCAGCCGCTCATCCGCCATTCGAACCCGGCGGCTTCGAACACTTTGTCCAGTCCCTCCGCCTCGGCCTGTCGTTTGACGGCGAGCGAGCCCGGGACGACCAGTGCTTTGCGGATCGACGGGGCAATACGGCGCCCTTCGAGGATGCGCGCGGCGCGGCGCAGATCGGAGATCCGCGAATTGGTGCAGCTGCCGATAAAGGCGGCGTCGAGTGGCGTTCCGGCGAGCCGCGCGCCTGCATCGAGGTCGATATAGTCGTGGGCGCGGGCCGGACCTTGAGGGACGGATGCGTCGACGGGCACGGCCTGTTCGGGGCTGGTGCCCCAGCTCACCATCGGCGCGATCGCGCTGGCGTCGATTGCGATCTCACAGTCGAATGCTGCGCCTTCGTCGGTGGCCAGACTGCGCCAATAGGGGTCGCCAAAATCGTCCGGCGCATAGGTGCGTCCGGAGAGGTATTCGAAGGTCTTAGCGTCCGGCGCGATCAGCCCGGTCATCGCGCTGAATTCGGTCGCCATGTTGCACAGCGTCATGCGCGCCTCCATGTCGAGCGCGGTGACGGCCTCGCCTGCAAACTCGACCACATGGCCCGCCCCGCCGCCCGCGCCATGCTGGGAGATCAGCGTCAGGATCATGTCCTTGGCGGTCACCCCCGGTGAAAGCGCGCCGTGGATCCGCACCCGCATCGTCTTGGGTCGTTCGAGCCGCAGCGTGCCGGTGACCATCGCATGCTCGGCTTCACTGCTGCCGATGCCCCACGCGAGCGCGCCGAAAGCCCCTTGTGTGCAGGTGTGGCTGTCAGGCGCGACCAGCGTGACGCCGGGCAACACGATGCCCTGTTCGGGCGAGATGACGTGGACGATCCCCTGATCGCGATCGTTGACGTCGAACAGGGTAATCCCGGCTTCGCAGCAGGCGGCGCGCGTTTCGGTGATGAAGCCCTCGCCGCCCTGCATAAGCGTACCGTCGCCGCGCCCGATGCGCGTGTCGACGATATGATCCATGACGGCAAAGACCCGCGCCGGATCGCGCACTTTGCGGCCCATTTCGGCCATACGCTTGAGCGCCGCCGCCCCGGTGCGCTCATGCAGGAAGACGCGGTCGATCGCGATCAGGGTCGAACCGCCAGCGGTTGTCGCGATGGCGTGTGTGTCCCAGATCTTTTCGAACAGCGTCTTTGCCATAAACGGTCGGTCAGGCGGAGGCCTTCATCTCCGCATCGATTGCGCGCCAGTCCTTCGTCACGAAGGTTTCCTGAATGGCAGTGCGCGTCTCCAGCATACCATCGCGAATCCAATGCCATGTGCGGCAGCGGTTCTGGCCGTCGTCGGATATCTGGATCTGCTCGTAGAGATAGAGCGAGGGATCGCCGGTGCGCTGCCAGTAAAGCATCATGGTGCGGTTATACTCGTCGAGCGGCACTTCGGCAGCCCAGCCTTGAATCAGCTCGTTGTCCCACCAGATGCGCCCGTCGCGATAGGTGGCGGGGAAGTCGCGGACCTCGGTTTTGCCGTCTGGCCAGGTGTAGTGATTGGTCTGATGATACGGGATTTCGTCTTCGCCCGTCATACGGCACAGCAGGCGGCTCGCATGCTCATCGATCTTCTCGTTATGCGCGTTGAAGTACGAATATGTGCCGTCCCACACGCCTTCGTGGCGGGCAAGCAGCGGCATTCGTTCGGCGAATTCGGCATAGGTCGTCATTGAGTGGCTCCGTCGATTGCAATCAGGGTTTCGTGCCAGCGTCGCGCCGCGTCGCCGGCTCGGATACGGGCGAGCGCTCGGGCGTGAAGGGCGGCGGGATTGAGCGCGGCTTCGTCGAGCGGTACCGCGCTGGCGGCGCTCGCTTCATACCACGGTTCGAAAAACACTTCGGCTCGCGCAACGGCCCATGCGCGCTGGAGGTATTGTCCAAAACGATCGGGCATCGTGTCGGGATAGAGCTTGGCAGGATCGCCGCTCGGAAGATCAGGCCACAGGATCTGGGGCGAGCCAAGTGCCTGCGCCGTTGCTTCGACTGCGCCCCGCATATCCTCGAAATCGTCCGACTGGCCATGACCTGGCACATCGATAGTGATCTCGCCCGCGGCGGGTTCTGCGAGTTCGCCTGCCGGGCCGTGCAGGACCAGCTTGCCGCCCTTCTCGCCGCGCCAGTGGATCAGCCCGCCATCGAGCGATAGCCAGCCCTCGTCGCCGTCCTCGGGCAGATCGGGTGACGCTTCATCCGCGGCATGGTCCTGAAGAAACGCGAGGCTTGCCGCCTGATGATCGGCGGGAGTGCGCACCTTTTCCGCTTGCCAGCCTGCGGGCATCTCGCCCAGTCGGTCGATATGCTCCTGCAACGGATCGCCATCATAGGCGGTGATCAGGCATGGCGGCACGTCTGCATCGGAGGGCGGAATGTCGCGCGGTGCGCGCAGAACGGCTCCATAGCCCGCCTGATACGCGTTGCCCGCATCGAGCATCTCGGAGACGGCCTGCGCCACGCGCGGTATATCGGCATGCGCGACCGACAGCCGTGCTTCCTCGCGCGTGTCGAACCATGGGAAGACCCAGCTTTGTTCGAGCATACGGTTCCACAGCCAGGTGAGGTGCTCGCCGTAATCGCTCGGGTGAAATTCGGGCAGATAACGCTCGCCAAAGATGCGCATTTCCTGCTCGTTCCAGATCGCATAGCCGCCGACCGCAAGGCAAGCGAAACGCTGCGGCTGGCGCTTCAGCGCGGTGACGAGAATGATCCCGCCCGAATGGAAGCCATAGGCGGGCACGCGATCAACGCCGAGCGCGTCGAGAAATTCGCATAATGCATCGGCAAAGTCGGCGATTTCGGGTTTTGCATCATCGGTTTCCGGCAGAGGATCACTTTGGCCGAATCCCGGCGTGTCGGGCGCCACACAGGTGAAGCGAGCGCCCCATTGCTGCATCAGCGCGGTGTATTCGGCGCTCGAACGCGGGCTTTGATGGACCATCAGCAGCATCGGACCACTGCCGCACCGGCGATAATGCACGCGTCTACCGGTTCCTGATATCGTCAGCATGTGCCGAGTGATGGGGATGCTCACGCGCGCCTCAAAGTTGTCCGGACAAATTTTGCTCGACAAGCCACTACGCAAGTTTATGGTTCGCGTCAAAGCAGAATCGAGGGGTATTCACGTGGGCGAAATGATCGGAACGAAGATGGTCGAGGACGGCAGGACCGCCCGCCAGATATTCGACGAGGTGATGGCCAATCCGGCGCGCAAGAAGTTCGGGTTTGGCGAAAGACTTGCGATCGTCAATGTCGATGTGCAGCAGGCCTATACCCGCACCGATCTGTTCAAGACCGCTTACGAGACCGATCCGCGCCAGATCGAATATATCAATACAATCAGTCGGATGGCGCGCGAAAAGGGCATGCCGGTGATCTGGAGCCGGGTCGCTTACAAAGCCGATGCAGGCGATGCCGGTGTCTGGGGCACGCGCACCGATACCGAAGACAGTCTTCAGAACATCAAGTATGAGAGCGAACGGCACCAGTTCGACCCGCGCTGTGAGATCGATGCCGATGACTTGCAATTCACCAAGCGGATGCCGAGCGTGTTCTTCGAAACCCCGCTGGCGAGCTATCTGACGTTTCACAAAGTCGATACGGTAGTGGTGACCGGCGGCTCTACCAGCGGCTGCGTGCGCGCCACCGCAGTCGATGCGCTGAGCCACGGATACCGCACGATCGTGCCGATCGAGACCTGCGCCGACAAGCACGAAAGCTATCACTTCGCCAACCTCACCGACCTCCAGCTGAAATACGCCGATGTCGAGCCGGTGCAGGCCGTGATTGACTGGCTGGAGGCGCGCTGACTGTGTCGATTGAATTGATCACGCGGAGACGCGGAGACGCGAAGGGAATGGGTCACGCCGAAGGCGCTTTCCGATCCAGCCAAGCGCGCATCAGATACGTTGCTTCCGAGATGGCGGCTACGCCGTGGGTGAGATTTCTCCGCGTCTCCGCGTCTCTGCGTAAGTCTCATCGACGGAGCGGCGCATGAACGAAGGCGCGCCCGATCCCGGCCTATATGATCACCACCCCTATCGAGGCCGTCCGACGATCGAATGGCCCGGCGGCAAATCTGTGGCCGTCTGGGTAGTGCCCAATCTCGAATATTACGAGATCGATCCGCCGATCCATCCCAAGCGCAAACCCTGGCCGCATCCTGCGCCGAGCGTGGTCAATTTTGCGCATCGAGACCATTCCAACCGCGTGAGCCACTGGCGTATGGCCGAGGTCATGAGCAAGCACGGCTTTCCCGGCTCGGTCAGCCTGTCGGTCGCGCTGTGCCAGCACCATCCCGAGGTAGTGGCGGATGCGAATGAGCGGGGCTGGGAGTTCTTCAGCCACGGCATCTACAACACCCGCTATTCCTACGACATGACCGAAGCGCAGGAACGCGCGATCATCGAGGATTCTATCGCAACGGTCGAGGACGCGACCGGGCAACGCATCCGCGGCTGGCTTGCGCCCGCGCTAACGCACACGCCGCGCACGCTGGACCTGATCGCCGAATACGGGCTCGACTACACCTGTGATCTCTATCACGACGATCAGGTGCAGGAGGTCGAGGTCGCGAAAGGTAAGCTCGCCTCGATCCCATACAGCCTCGAAGTGAACGACCATTATGGCTTCTTCGTCTACAATATGTCGGGCCGCGAATATGCCGATACGCTGGTGCGCCAATACGAACGATTGGCGACCGAAGGTAAGAAATCGGGCACGGTGATGTGCATCCCGCTGCACGCCTACCTGATCGGCCAGCCGCACCGGATCGGCCCATTCGAAGAGGCGCTGGAGCACATCGCCAAGGATGGCCGCGCATGGATTGCGCGCGCGGGCGAGATTGTCGATGCGTGGCGGGAGCAGGTCGCATGAGCATCCTCCCCGACAGCTACACCCAGTACCCCAAGCGCGGCGAAGGCTACGACCACGATCTCTACCCATGGTCGAACATGCATCAGCGCGCGCCGGTCCACTGGCCGCATGACAAGAGCGTGGCGGTGTGGCTGTGCGTCAGCCTCGAATGGTTTCCGATTGTGCCTGACGGCCCGTTCAAGGCGCCGGGGCACATGGTCACCCCTTATCCGGATTATCGTCATTACACGGCGCGCGATTACGGCAATCGGGTTGGCGTGTGGCGGATGCTTGATTCGTTCGAGCAGGCGGGGGTCAAAGCAAGCTTCGCCACCAACGCCGCCATTGCCGAGCGCTATCCCGAGCTGATCGAAGCGATCCAGACCGGCGGGCATGAAATCATCGCGCATTCGACCGATATGAACGGCACGATCGACGCGACGCTTGGCGAAGCGGCTGAGCGTGCGCTGATCGGCGATGCGATGGCGCGGATTGAGAGAGCAACCGGCACGCGGCCCAAAGGCTGGCTTTCGATTGCGCGACAGCAGAGCTTTCAGACGCTCGACATCCTCAAGGATGAGGGGCTGACCTATTGCTGCGACTGGGTGAATGACGAGCTGCCCTATCGCTTTACCAATGGCCTGATCGACCTGCCGCTCAACCATGAGCTGTCCGATCGGCAGATCATCACTGTGCAGCAGAAAGGCGCCGACAGCTGGGGTGAGAGCATGCGCGATGCGTTCGACTGGTTGTCTGCCGAGGCTGCGCGCGAAGGTTCGGGCCGGATGCTGCCTATCCATCTGACGCCCTACATCATGGGTCTGCCCTACCGGATCGGCGCGCTCGAATGTCTGCTCGCTGATCTGGCGAGCCGGAATGAAGCATGGTTTGCGCGCGGCGAAGATATCGTCGGCGAGTGGGAGAAACAGATTGAAGGCGCGTAATCCACGGACCGGCGAGGAAGACTACGAATTCGCCGCCAGCACCCGCGAAGAGATCGCCGCCGAAGCCGCCCGCCTGCGCGCCGCTCAACCCGCCTGGGAAGCGCTCGGCCCCGACGGGCGCGCTGCCGCCCTCAATCGCTTTGCCGACGCCATCGAGGCCGCCGCACCGCAAATCGCCGCTGCACTCACCGTCGATACGGGGCGCGGCGCGGTTTCGTGGATCGAAGTGCAGGGCTGTGTGGGTAATATTCGCGGTTGGGCGGCGAAAGGTCCCGCGCTGATCGCAGGGCTGGATCGCGGCCCCAAGCCCTCGGCGACGCCGGGGATCGAGATCGTCACCGAATATTCCGCCTTTCCACTGTTCGGCGCGATCTGTCCGTGGAATTTCCCGGTAATCCTGAGCCATATCGACGCGGTTCCGGCGCTGATGGCGGGATCGGCGGCGCTGATCAAACCCTCCGAAGTGACCCCGCGCTTTGTCGAACCGATGTGTGAGGTTCTTGCTCAAGTGCCCGAACTGCCGCTGGCCTATGTCATGGGCGGACCGGAGGTCGGTCAGTCGCTGATCGAAGAGGTCGATTATGTCTGCTTCACCGGCTCGACCGCGACCGGGCGCAAAGTCGCCGAGGCCGCTGCGCGTCAGCTGATCCCGGCCAATCTCGAACTGGGCGGCAAGGACCCGATGATCGTCACCGCCAGCGCCGAACCCGAATGGGCGGCAGGAGTGGCGCTGCGATCATCGGTGGTGGCGACCGGTCAGGCATGCCAGTCGATCGAGCGGGTGTTCATCGCGCGCGATATCGCAGAGCCATTCCTGCTCGCATTGGTAGAGGCGGCAAACGCGATCGAGATCACCTATCCCGACCCGGCGCAGGGTCATATCGGCCCGTTCATCTTCCCCGCTCAAGCCGCCAAGGTGCAGGCGCAGATTGATGACGCCGTAGCGAAAGGCGCCCGCGTCCTTGCTGGCGGTCAGGTTGAGCAGCTGGGCGGAGGGCAATATCTGCGTCCGACGGTGCTGGCAGATGTCACGCCCGATATGGCGGTGATGCGCGAAGAAACGTTCGGCCCGGTCATCCCCGTGACGATCTACGACGACCTCGACGCGGCCATCGCGCAGGCCAACGATACCGAATACGGCCTGTCGGCGGCGGTGCTCGCCGGATCGCTCGAGGAGGCTGCCAGCATCGGTCCGCGCCTCGATGCGGGCGCGATCTCGCTTCAGGACGGTGCGCTCACCAGCATGGTCGGCGATGCGGCTAACCAGTCGCGCAAGGCATCGGGGCTTGGCCCCAGCCGGATGGGCAATTCGGGCCTGCTGCGCTTCCTGCGCGAACAGGCGATGATCCGCCAGACCGGGCAGCCGCTCCCGATCGACGCCTATCGCGAAGGCCAGACGGATGAGTAATCGTGCGGCGCTTGAGGCCGTGATGCCAGCGATGATGCTGCATCAGGGCTGGTGGGACGGCTGGTATCGCCATGTCGACGCGGACGGCACCCCGATCGACGCGCACCGGGTCAAGACACACTGCGAGTTCCCCGATTCCGGCGAGTGGCACTACGTCCAGCACAACTGGCTAAGCTGGGATGATGGACGCGAGGTGACCTACGAATTCGGCGGCAAGCTCGATGGCAAACGCATTCGCTGGGACACCGACCGGTTCAGCGGATATGGCTGGCAGACCTGCGAGGATACGTTGATGCTCAAGCTTGACCGGCTCGACGAACCCGGTGCCTGGTATATCGAGATGATCAACATCGCGCCCGACGGGCAGAGCCGCGCACGGACCTGGCAATGGTTCAGGGACGGCCGACCGTGGAAGCGCACCCTGTGTGACGAATGGAGAATAGACGCACCATGATATCCGCCACGCTTGCATTGTTGTTGCAGGGGGTTGCGCCGGGGGCCGCTCCGCCGCCGCCTGCCTCGACCTGTGACACCCCGGTGTACATGGTGGTGGAAGGGCGCACGCTCGATCGCGACCGGATGATGGCCTATGGCCGCGCGATTGCGACAAGCGAGATATACCAGAAGCTCGGCGGATATTACGTCACGATCCCCCGACCGATCGAGGTGTTCGAAGGCGACATCCCACCTGACTACGTCAATCTGACTGTCCGCTTTCCCTGCATCGAGAACGCCCGTGCGTTCTGGAACAGCCGGGTCTATCAAGAGGAAATCCTGCCAATCCGCCAGAACCCGAGCGCGGGCGATTACACGGTTAGCATTTATGCCGAGGCGCCCTTGCGCGTCGATATGGTAGGACGCGTGAGCGACAATCGTTTCACGGCCGATTTCGCCGGGCACGGCGTGCCGCAGGTTGATAATCCGGTCGTAGGCCCAACCGAAGGAGACACTCCATGACGGTCGAACTCCAGCACCCGATGAAGGCGGATGCCACGCCCGACGAAGTGGCGCGCGGGCGCTTCGTTTCGGGAATGCGCAGCCTGATCCTCAACGATCTCGCCGGCGACATGCGCTCCGCCTATGAACGCCGCGCTGCTCCTGCTTTCAAAAAAAAGCATGGCCGTGAGCCGGAAAGCAGCCGCGAGGCACATCAGGCGCTGCGCGGCGATCCGGCGTTCAACATCTATTCGGCGATGCGGGTGCAGGCGCAGAAGATGGTCTGGGCCAGCGTCGCCGACAGCGTCGAGCGTGAAAGCGACCGGTTGGCAAGCGAGGCCGAAAAAGCGGCAGGAGCGCTCGGTTCGCTGGAACTGGACCCGGCGCTGGAAGTGCCAAAGAACGTCCACGCGATTGACGTGCACCTGATGCCGGGCAGCTACACCCGCGGGGCCGATAGCCTTGAGGCTGGCGCGGTTTACGACCGCGGGCTCGCGGTGTTCTCGATGGGGCTGATGGGAGCAAATCTCGACGACATCGGCCTCTCGATGAGCCAGTACATCAAGCAACGCCATCCCGATTTCGCGCCGCAGCGCATCCTCGATACGGGCTGCACGATCGGCCACAACACGCTGCCGTGGAAGCAGGCTTATCCCGATGCTGAGGTGATCGCGATCGACGCCGCGCCGGGGCCGCTCGCCTATGGCAGCGCGCGGGCGAAAATGCAGGGGCAGGAGGTCGCCTTCCGCCAGATGTGCGCCGACGATCTGGCGTTCGAAGACGAAAGCTTCGACATCGTGTGGTCGAGCATGTTCCTGCACGAACTATCGAAGAAACAGCGCGCCAAAGCTTTCGACGAGGCGTATCGGGTACTCAAGCCCGGCGGATTGGTGATCCATATGGAATTGCCGCCGAACGAGCAGATGGGCGCGTTCGATGGCTTCTACCTCGATTGGGACAGCTATTATAACAACGAGCCCTATTACAAAGGGTACCGCGACGAAGTGCCGCGCGAGCTTTGCACGCGCGCCGGATTTGCCGACGACCAGTTCTTCGACTTCGTCGTCCCGTCGATCGGCATTTACGGTGATCAGGCGGTGGCCGATGCCGCGAAAGGCGACCGCGCCGAGGGAGTCTGTCAGGAAACCACCGGGCGTCTGGCGGAGGGCGTAATGTGGTACGGTTTCGGAGCGTGGAAAAAGTGAGCGATGAGAAGCTTCGCCCCGAAGACGCTCCGCCAGGCCTCTATGACGATCAGGGCAATCCGCGCTTCTTTGCCGATCCCGGCATGGACCGGTTCGTGGCGGTGGTGATGAACCTCGCGCAGGAGGTGTGGGTGCAGGAAGAGCGCCTGCTCGCGCTCGAAGAGGCGAAGAGCGGCGATGCGATAGACCGCGACGCGAAGGCGAAGGAATTCATCGACCGCGTTTTCGCTCCGATCCGGGAGGCCTGAGCATCATGAAAGCATGGGAAATCGGACCACGAGGGGGCGTGGACAGCCTGCGGCAAGTCGAGCGCGCCGATCCCGTGGCGGGTCCGGGTCAGATCGTGGTCAAGGTGATCGCCGCGGGTCTCAACTACCGCGATCTGATGATCCTGCGCGGTCACTATGGCACCGACCTGCCCGAGGATCGCATCCCATTGACCGATGGTGTTGGCGTGATCGAAGCGGTGGGCGAAGGTGTCGAAGGCTTTTCCGTGGGCGACCGGGTGGTGGCTGCCAACTTCGTCGATTGGGATCCTGAGGGCGGCTTTGGCTTTCACATTTTCGGGCGCGATATCGGCGTGACGATGGATGGTTGGCTGGCCGAAAAGGTGGCCCTCCCGGCCAAAGCAGCGATCAAGTTGCCTGGCGAAATCAGTGACGAGACTGCCGCAACGCTCGCCGTGGTCGCCTGCACCGTATGGCACGCAATGGTTGCGTTCGGTGAGGCGGCGCCCGGAAAGCTGGTGCTGGCGCAGGGAACCGGCGGCGTGTCGATCTTCGCACTTCTGTTGGCCAAGGCGATGGGCGCGGATTTCGCGATTACATCATCAAGCGACGATAAGCTGGCGAAGGCGTGCGAGATGGGCGCCGATTTCACGGTGAATTACCGCGACCGCCCCGATTGGGCTGCGGCTCTGCTCGAAGCGACCGGCGGGCGCGGCGCAGACGTGGTCGTCGACACGATTGGCTTTGGCGAGTTCGAACAGACGCTTGCAGCAACCGGGATCGAAGGGCGGATCGGCACTGTCGGCGCGCTGTCCGGTTCCCCGCAGGACCCGGCGACGTTCGGTCAGGGCGCGATTCTGGGCAAGAACATCACGATCAAGGGGATCACCAGCGGTCATCGCGGCATGTTCGAAGAGGCGCTGAAGGTGATGGCGGAGAAGGGCGTCGAAACATTGGTCGAAAGCACCTTCGCGTTTGACGATGCGAAGGCTGCCTACGCCCATCTCGAAAGCGCGGCGCATATGGGCAAGGTGATGATCCGCGTCTCGAGTTAAGTGAACTCGGCCGTGGGGTCGAATTCCATCATCTCGCGATTGTTCACCGGCGCGCCCGCGAGTGCGAAATTGTCCGGGTCGATGCTCTGGGTGATCTGGCCCTGAACCTTCGATGCGTGATGGACTTGCGAGGTGCGCGGGATGCGGCGCTTTTCGTACCCGGCAAAGGCGCTTGCGACGTCACTGTGCCGTGCGATCATCTGCGCCAGCACATAGCCATCCTCGATCGCCATGGCCGCGCCCATCCCGAGAAAGGGCAGCATCGCATGCGCAGCGTCGCCGAGCATCGTGACGCGGCCCTGCGACCAGGTGCCGAGCGGCGCGCGGTCATACAGGCCCCATTTGATGATCGCCCCGGCTTCTCCGATCAGCCCGGTCACGTCCGGATGCCATCCTTCGAACGCCGCCTGAAGTTCCTCGAGCGGCGCGGGTGTGGACCAGCCTTCGGGTACTTCTTCGCCGGTTTCGACCAGTGCCGCTCCATTGACGATGCGCCCCTGCGCCATCGTATAGCGGTTGAAGGTACGCTGCGGCCCGATGAAGATCGCGCTGCGTCCGAGATCCATGAACGGTTTGGCGCGATCCATGGGCACCAGGAATCGATACGCGACATGGTCGGTAAAGCGCGGCGCGTCCCCCGGCACCAATTTGGCGCGGATCGCGGAACGTACGCCATCGGCACCGATCAAGGCGCGTGCGCTCGCGCTGAAACCATTGTCGAAAAGCGCAGTGGCGGTGTCTTCGGTTTGCTCAAACCGCGTCAGGCGATGCCCCGTATGCGTGGCGCCGCCGAGGCGTCCGAGTTCCGCCAGCAGCACCTTCTGCAAATCGGCGCGGTAGATGTGGCGAATGATATTGGCGCTGCCATCGTCCCCCAGCCCGTCACCCAGGTCGAGCGCGCCCATCAGCGCCTTGCCGGTGCCATAATGCAGGAAGGGCAGGTTGCCCGCCGGACACGCCTTGGCCGCGACCGCGCCCTGTACACCCAGCGCCCGAAACACATGCTGCGCGCCGAGACCAAGCGTCAGCCCAGCACCGGTCTCCTCGATCCGTTCGGCAGCTTCGTAAACATCGACCGCGAGGCCCCTTCGCCGCAGCGCGATCGCGCAGGTCAGCCCGCCGAGCCCCGCTCCGATGATCGCGACGCTATCGGCTGCCATCAGCGTTCGAGTTCCACCAGCTCATAGCGGTTCATCATATACCCGTCGATCGAGCCATAAACGAGCACGCTGTCGTCATCGGCAGTCACCCACATGTCGAAATCGGGATGCCGAGTGCCGCCCATCCCATCGTCGCTGTCATCGACATAGCGATAGTGACGGCACTGGAATGTCCCGGCTTCGACCGTCTTTTCCTCCTCACCGACATACTCCATCACCATCTCAAGCTCGGCAATCTGCGGCGGGGTCGCGCCGCGATGATCGGGTGAGGGGAGGAAGAAGCGCAGCTTGCGCCGATGCGGGCCCTTGCTCACGTCCATCAATCGGGTGGTGAAGCCGTCGCCCGCGATGGGGTGGGTGCCGAAGGCGTCGAACTCGCCTGCCTTGCGGCTTTCGGAATTGCATCCGATCGATGGGCCGTAACTCTCGCAGGTGATCCGGTCGCCCTTCGCATCGTAAGCCATCCAGCCCGAGCCGAGAAACTCATCCCCCAGCGTCAGATGCACCAGCAGGTTCTGCGGTTTGCGATCCGGGCCGATGTGGCAGATGATGTTGCGCAGCACCGCGGGATCGGGGTCTTCGATCTCGCACTGCGCGCTCATGATGACCGAGCCATCGGCGTGATGCGAGAAATTGAACCATTCGCGCCCGCGTTCTTTCCCAGCCATTTCGGGCTTGGCCGAAGTGTAGCGGATCTTCCCGCGCACGTTACGGTGTTTCATGGGCGGTGCCTCATGGACGATCTCTCATCGTTGCTGCTCCATCAGATCACTCCGGATTTATCGAGCCGCTCGATCACTTCGGCCTGCGCGCGGCGGAAATAGTCGCGCTCGGGGATCGACGGCGCACCATCCTGCATCATGCCGTCCGGGCCGCGGAACGGCTCGGCAGCGGCGGCGTAGGCCTCGGCGAAGAGTGCGGGGCGCTGGCGTGCGAGGTAGTTGGTCATCGCCGGAGTGCGGCGAGCCTCTCGCAATGCGCCAAGGTCGATAGGAGCGAAGGCGGTGAAGGTCTCGCCGTCGCCCGATTGCGCGATAACGTTGCCCTTCCAGTCGACCACCTGGCTGTTCCCCTCGGCGCTCGAAAGCGGCATCGCCGTCCCGCTGATCCCGGCGGTGTTGGCTGACACGACATAAGCAAGGTTTTCGAATGCGCGGGCCTGTTTGGCGATATCCTTGTTGGTGGCGATCGGCGAGCCGACTTCGGACGAGGAATGGCAGAACACTTCCGCGCCGCGCAGGGCCAATGCTCTTGCGATCTCCGGGTAGAGCACTTCCTCGCTCGCAATCGCGGCAAGGTTGCCGATCTCGGTGCGCGCGACGGGGAACACCCCTTCGAGGCCGTATTTGTCGAGATAAGCCTCCCACACATCGTGCGGGCTGGGCGCGAACATCGAGAGCAATCGCCGATAGCGCAGCACCACATTGCCCGATGGCGCGACGATGAAGCAGGTCTGGAAATAGAAATCGGGGAAAGCTGCATCGGTCTCATAGGCATTGCCCGCGACGAACATGCCGAGCCGCTGCGCGACGCCCCCGAGCGCTTCGTATTCCGGGCCATCGGCAGCAAAGCCCACCCGTTCGGCAAAGCCGGGGATCGAGATGCGCCCCGGATAGGATGTGAACAGATATTCCGGCAACACCGCGAGCTTCACTGGCTTGCCCGAATATTGCGCGACGAAAATCGAGCTGGTGCGGATCGGCGCTTCGATCTCTCCGATATGTTCGAGGATCGCGGCACGGGCGGCGCCGGTGTCGGGCAGCTGCTCCAGCGATCTCGCGGTCAGCTGCATCGCAATCGCGGAATAATTCGAAGTGTCTGTCACATTGTCCCCTTCAGCTGCCCCAAGCGGCGCATGCGCGGCGATGGCGGCGCAGGCTCCGGCGGCGAGTGCCCGCCTGCGATCGAGCTCCAGCGTCATCTATAGTCCCAGCGATCCCGGATTCATCAACCCGCGCGGATCGAGTTCGGCCTTGGCGGCTTTCAACAGAGCATCGGCGCGCGGCTCCAGACTATCGCGATAGCGATATGTTCGCCCGATCTGAAAATGCGCGGCGTCGTGCTCGAAGAAGATATCGACGATCCGCTGTTTGAGCGTTTTTGTAAGCGCCCAAGCCTCTTTGTTGGTTTCCAGCTTCGGCAGCTTCTTGAGGTGCGCTTTCTCGATTGTGTCCTCGATCAACGGGTTGTGCGCATCGGGCCAGTAGAGGCACGGCTCGATCACCATACCCGCACCGCCCACGGTGGCGATCAACGTACCGTAGTGCACACCAAGCTGGTCCATCGCCTCGGCATGCTCGGCAAACAAAGCTTCGAACGCTGCGAAACATTCGGCGGATCGGCCATGCGAGACAAGGCCGTGGATCGGTGCCCAGCGCTCGCCATCAGGACCAAGGATCGAATTCAAAGGCCCGAAGGGATTGGCGCGGATGATCTTGGGAATCGTGTTTTCGACCTCGCGCCCGCCATAATGCGCGACCAGTTGCCGGGCGATCTCTATATCGGCATCGGCTGCGGCCTGAATGCGTCCCTCGGCCAACACATGCAGCGAGAAGTTCGCGTCTTTCAGGAAATCGCGTCCGGCGGCGACGACCTTGGCGCCTTCTTTCAGCGCCTTCAGCATGCCGCCCTGTTGCTTCATCATACCGACCAATTGCTTGGCATCGCTGGTCAGGCTGTCGCGCTTCATCCGGATCGCGTTGAGATAGGGGTCGAAACCGAAGCATTCGGTTGCGATTCCGCGCCGTTCGATCGCGCTGGAGGCGGCGAACCAGCTGGCCGCGTCGTCGAAGGCGAAACTGGCATAGCCGTGGAAGTCTGCTTCGGGGATCAGCTTGAGCGTGACCGTCGCCTTGATCCCCAACGCGCCGGTGTCACCCAGAAACAGCCCGGTCAGATCGGGGCCATAGGGGCGGGTGTGCTTCTTGCCGGTGTTGAGCAAGGTGCCATCCGCCAGCACCACTTCGAGCGCAGTGCAGCTTTGCACCGCCGAGCCATAGCGCCCGGTGCCCCAGAAAATGCCGTTCTGGCTCATCCCGCCACCGATACTGGCCTTGAGGCCCGAAAGCGTGCCCCACATTGGGGTGCGCAGCCCGTGGTGGGCAAGCCGCTCACGCAAGGCCGCCCAGGTGCATCCGGCCTCTACCGTGACGGTCATCGAGACATGGTCGACGTCGAGCACGCGGTTCAGCTGCGCGAGGTCGAACAGGACAGCGCCCGCCTGATCCTGCGTGTAGCCTGCGGTGTAGCTCATCCCGCCGCCGCGCGGGGCCACTGGGTGCCCGGCATCGGTCGCGGCTTTGACAGCGGCGGCCAGTTGATCCGTGTCCTTGGGCCGGACAACGGCGGCAAGGTCTGCGCCGCGGTCGTAAATATCGTGCGCGTAGAAATTAAGGCTCGCTTCGTCGGTGAGCACTTCGGCTCCGGAGGCAGACAGCGCCTGAGCGAGGTCGGGCGAGGGGGTTGCAAGAGTAGCCATCAGGCAGGCTCCATTTCTGGGACGGGGATCTCGTCTTCCGCCTCGGGAAATTCGTCGGGATAGCGCCCTAGCAGCAGCAGCAACGCGCCGCCTCCGACGAACACGAAAATCGCGATCTCAAGGATCGGATCGTAGCTCCCCGTCCGGTCGAACACCTGCGCGTAGATCACCGGTGAGGCGGCGGAGAACAGGCCGAAGGGCATGTAAAGCATGCCGTAGATTTTGCCGTAATTGGCCATCCCGAAATACCGCCCGGTAAGGTACGCGATCAGGTCGCTTTCAGCGCCAGCCGCAAAGCCGAGCAGGAACCCGGCCAGCGCGGCGATGGGGAAAGTGATCGTGTCGCCCAGCAGCAGCCAGGCGGATAAAGCGGGCAGGCAGAGCAGCGGGAAGGCAACGAAACCCTGCCAGAACCGGTCGAGCAGTGCGCCGGTGATCAGCCGCCCGGCAAAGATACCGATGCCAAGGATGCCCATCACGCTGGCGGCGGTCGAAGCTTCGACCCCGCGCAGGCCGAGGATGGTGGGCATGTTGATGAACGCCCCGCCAAACGCTCCGGCAATCGCTGCGATAGAGAGCCAGATCAGCCAGAACCGATAATCCATCAGCGCGGTGCCGAGCGACACGCCGGTCAGCTTGCCACTGTCGCTTTCGATCGCCTTGGGCCGTTCTTCAACGGTCGGCTCGCGGAACAGGAAGAATACAATCGCAAGGGCGATAAGCGGGAACATGCCCACCGCCGCAAACATCGAGCGCCAACCATAGGTCTCGATCACGAACACTGCGAAGCGCGGCACGATGATCGCCGCAAGGCTGGTGCCCATCAGTAGAATGCCGAGCGCCAGCCCGCGATTCTTGAAGAACCACAGATTGATCGCGCGGCTCCATGTGACGGGGGTCGATCCGATCCCGACGACGCCCACAACGATCCAGAACGCGTAATATATGTAGAGGGTCGAGCGCTCATCGGCGGTCGGTGTCAGCGAGATCGCCGCGAAGGCCAGGCCGAAAGCGAACAGCGACCATAGAGCGACCGGGCGCACGCCGAAGCGGTCGGCCATCCAGCCGAATACGGGCGCAAGCAGGCTCGCGATCACGCCGAATATGGTGATGGGAAGCAGGATTTCGGTTTGGCTCCAGCCGAACTCCGCGCGCAGCGGATCGGCGGTAAACCCGATAACGTTGAACGGTATCGGAGACGCGCCGCACATGACACCCAGCACGCCTGCCAACAGGACTTTCCAGCCCTTGGCGAATTCGCCAGCCTCGGGTGCAGGCGGTGGCGCGGTTGCTGGCGTCAAGACGTCTCTCCTGTGGATGCTGGGCAGAGCATAGCCGTCATGCACCCTCTTCGCGAAGGGTTTCGGTCCGGGCGGCAGTGCGGAGTATTTGCGCGACGCCTTCGGGGTCCGTCACCATCGCATCGTGACCGGTTTTCAGCTCGGCATAATTCCAGCTCGGATCGTTCGAAACCTGGCTCGCGATCCATGGGAATTGGGTTTGGGCCATCACCGGATCGGTGCAGTGAATGTAAGTTTGCGCCAGACCCTCCGGCCCGCCATTGGCAAGCTTGATCGGGTCGAGCCAGGTCTTGAGCGGGTGCGGGGTCAGCCGCTCGGCCACCCAATCGTGGCGCGGGTGACCGGCAGGGATGCCCAGCACGCTGGGCGGGAAAACGCCGATGGCCAATCCGTCCGGTGCCAGCCCGCGCATCGCCGCCGTTGCGCCGTCGATCGCGGCCTGCGGACGAGGTTCGCCGTAGCTGAGCATGCTCTCGCCGTCTTTAGGCAGGGCGGCGTCGAGATAGACGATATGCGCGACACGCTCCTTCAAGCGGTCGGCGACCCCGGTGATGACCATGCCGCCATAGGAATGGCCGCACAGCACGAAATCGGTGAGGTCTTCAGCGAGGATCGTCGCGACCACATCGTCGATATGCGTGTCGAGGCCGATCTGCGGCGTCAGTTCGCCGGCGCGTTCGGCGAGGCCGGGCAGGGTCGGAGTGAACACCCGGTGGCCGTCCGGTTCGAGCAGCGCGCGCACCATCTCCCAGCACCAGCCGCCATGCCACGCCCCGTGGACAAGGACGATGTCGCGTTTGCGGAGCGTGGCGCTAGCAAGCGGGTTGGTGGCTCCGCCGGTCAGCGCGGCAGCCGAAATCGCGCCCGCCGCGCTCATCAGAAAGGCGCGCCGTCCCGTGGCGGCGACAACTGATCGATCCACGCCGCTAGTCCGCATGGTAAAACTCCGTCAGATTGCCGTCAGGATCGCGTACCGCCATCAAATCGACAAGGCCCAGCCCGGATACTGGCACATCGCTGGCGGAATATTCGGGCGCGAGGCCTCGCTGTTCGAGCATGGCGCGATAGGCGTCGAGCTCGCCGACCGGATAACGCACAGAGATAATCCCGAGATTGGGCGGCGAGGCGAATTGCGAGTAATCGCGGCCTTCGAAGCCTTCGAACTCCATCAGCTCGATCCGCCCGTCCTCACCGGGTAGCTCCGGCTGGACCACAGCGGCGCGGCGGGTCAGCGTGGTCGCGAGATTGGCGGGGACCGAGAAGTTGTTGGCGCGGGGTTCAGGATCGGTGAAGGGCGCATCGAACAGCACTTTCAGGCCAAGCAGATCGCGATACCACGCAATGCTGGCGGACTGATCCTTCACCATTCGCATCGTGTTGAACGCCTGGCTGAGCGGGCCGACTGGGAAACCGGTGAATGCCGGGGCTTCACGTTCGTAGAGCGCGTAATTCACGCCATGTGGCCCGCGTACTACGACATTGACGAGATCCGAGCCGCCGAAGCTGAAGCGGTAGGGCTGGCTCTCCGCCCACCAGCCGCGCGCGATTGCCGCGTCGAACAGCGCTTGCGTATCCTCGCTTCGCAGCATGATCGAGAAGATGCCGCCTGTATCCCATGGCCGTGCGGCAAGGCGGATGGGACGTTGGTTTTCAGCTCCGTCGAACCGGACGAAGCGGATGCAGCCGGTTTGCGCCTTTGCAGCGCAGACCTTACGGAAAATGCCAGAGATGTTCGCCGGTAGCTTCCAGTATTCCAGCTCGGCACGCGAAACCGCGCCCGCGCCGACAATTCGCCAATCGCCATCCTCGATCAGCCACGTTGTGCTTTCATCCAGATCGGTGACGCTGACCAGCGCCTCGTTCCACGGCTCCAGCCCGAATGAGACGGCATCCTGCGATGCGCCCGATGCCGGAGCCGGTGCATGCGCCAGTGCGTGGACCAGTGTTGGGGCCGCTGCGGTGAGCCCGAAAAGTATCGCCGCAGCGGCCTCGCGCATCAGAAGTCGTACTTTGCCCGGACGATCCAGGTGCGCGGCGGGTTGAGATAGCTGAAGTTTGCCAGCGCGCTCTCGACCGCTTCCTCGTCGAAGCAGTTGCGGCATTCGGCAATCAGCGACCAGCCGCCCATATGGCTGAGCGTGAGACCTGCGTTGAAGATGAAGCGCGATGGGCTGAACGAACCCGAAGCCGGGTCGATCGGATCGCCCAGGCCAAGCGTGTTGGTCGGGAAGACCGTGCCCGAAGGCCCGGTTATCGGCTGGTCGAACAGGGTCAGCTCGCTGGTCCCCACTTCGCTGTCATTGCGCCAGTTGGCGTTGGCCGACGGCGTCAGCGTGAGGTCGCCGAACTCGATATCGTAGCTGCCGCCGACCGCGATGGTGAGGTCGGGTGTGCGAACCGGCTCTGCGATCGATCCATCAGGCGCGACGATGCCGACCCCGCAGGCCGCCGCGTTGTCAGCACCGGTCGCGTTCGGGATCAGCCCGCCTGCAAGCTGCGCAAGACAAGCGGCTTGCTGGGCGGCGACCGATTGCACGCCGAATTCGTCAAGCGCCGGAGCGTTCTGGTCGATCCTGTAATTGTCATCCTGGTACCCGAGCGAGGCGAACAGGTTCAGCCCGTCGATCGGCACCGTAGTCAGCTCGACCTCGATACCGCGGTTGCGATAATCGGCGAAGTTGCGGGTGAGGAAGGCCAGCGAGCCATCATCCCGGATGAATGCGGATGGGGTCTGAAGTCCGTCCACATCGAGGAGGAACGCCGTGACATTCAGGCGCACCGCATTGTTGAACAGTTCCGATTTGAAACCCGCTTCGTAGCTCCACGCGATCTCCGGCCCGAACGGCAGCAATTCGGAAGGCGAAGTGCCGCGCGCGTTCCAGCCACCCGATTTAAACCCGCGTGTGGCCGAAGCAAACAGCAGGATATCGTCGGTCAGATCGTAATTGATCGCGAAGCGCGGCGTGAAGATGTCGACCGATTGCTCGGTCGGGATCGCAACGCCGTTGGTCGCGACAAGGTTAGCCGTGTCGATGCAGGTCGAAGGTCCGAACTGCGCCGCTGCCTGACACAGACCCCCGCCCAGACGCGGGCGATTGTCGCGGATATCGAACGACTTTTCCTCGTCGGTGAAGCGGATGCCAGCAGTCAGCGTAAGCCGGTCGGTGATATTCAGATCGCCCTGCAGATATGCCGCCCATGCCTCGGTTGTGTTGTCGAGGATGCGGTCGGCCAGGACCAGCGGGAAGCCGTCAGGCGGTGCGAACGGGCCAGGGCCGAGATTGAGCGAGAAGATATCGCCAAAGTCTGTCCGGTTGTCCTCGAAGAAGTAATAGACCCCCCCGACCAGATTGATCAGGCCGTCGGCGATCGATCCGTTGAACTTGATCTCCTGGGTGAACTGCGTGTGGTCGCCATCATTGGCGATGGTGAAGCCACCAAAGGTAAAGCCTGTGACGGGCGGCACGGGGTTTCCGATGCTCGGCAGGCCGCGACCATCGGCGAAGTCGATTGCGAATTGCTGGTTTACATCGACCAGTCCGGTGATGATGTTGACCGACCAGTCTGGCGACAGCTCGAATTCGAAATTGGAAGACACGAAATCCATCGTCGTTTCGTTGCCCAGCCCGAATTCGTTTTTCGCGCCTGCCAGCAGCGGACCGAACACCGGGCTGTTGAAGGTGCTGTCTTCGGTCAGACCCGTAGAAACGAAGCGTCCGTCACAATTGGCCGGGTTGGTCGGATCGCAATCGAAATTCAGGATGTTTCCAGCATCGGCGAACGTGTGGATGTAGGAACCAGTCCAGCGCGCGGAGTCCGACAATTCGCCGCGAATGCCGAGGCGCACGCCCCAGCCATCGTTTTCGTTGGTGCGCTCGCCGGTCAAGTTGTTGATCGCATAGCCATCATCGTCGTGCCAGTAACCCGACACCTTGATGGCGAGACTGTCCGCCAGTGGCAGATCGAGCGAGGCGCGGGCGAGTTTGTTATCGAAGCTGCCATAGCCGATTTCGGCATAGCCACCGAACTCATCACCCGGCTCGTTCATGACAACGCTGATCGCGCCGCCGGTCGTGTTCCGCCCGAACAAGGTGCCCTGCGGACCGCGCAGCACCTCGACGCGATTCACGTCGAACAGCGACAGGTTGTTGGCGTTCTGACGCGCCAGATAAATGTCATCGACATAGGTGCCGATCGGCGGGTCGAAGGTCGCGATCGATTCGGTGTTGCCGATACCGCGCAGAAAGTACGAGTTCGCCGTGCCGAGCCCGGTGTTGTTCAGGCCGACAAGGTTGGGCACGAATTGCGCCACCTCCAGCGCGTTGGCGATCCCCCGGCGCTCCAGCTCTTCCTGACCGAAAGCGGTGATGGCGATCGGCACATCCTGCACGCTTTCCTCACGGCGCTGTGCGGTGACGATGATCGTCGAAACACCTGACTGTTCATCGGCGGAGTCATCGGTGTCCGCGTCCTGCGCAAATGCCGTGCCCGGCATGGCAGCAAGCGCGAAAGCGGAAGTCATGCCGGCAAGCGCCAGCTTCGTCGGGATCTGCAGTTTCATTGCGATGAGCTCCTAAACCCTGTTTCGAGATCGGCCGCCTTGTGACGGTCCGCTGCTTCAGTCCTGCTTTTCAAATTTGTCCGGACAAATGCTTGCTTGTCAAGCGCAGAGATGCAATTTGTCCGGACATCTTGCATGAAAGTGTCGCTTTGCGTGATCTTGACGCAACACTTTTGCGAAAGGGCTGAAATGGAATTTTCCGGTCTCGCTTATCCTGCGCTGGTCTATGCGCATTTGCTACTGTTCGTGCTGTGGCTGGGCGCGGATGTCGGTGTGTTCGTGCTGGGTCAGCATTTCCGCCGGCGCGAGGATTACACGCTCGAACAGCGTATCGCTTTGCTCAAGCTGCTGGTGGAAATCGACATGGTTCCGCGCAGCGCCTGGGCGCTGATGGTGCCCTTGTCGCTGAGCGTGGTGGACCTTGGAAATTGGTGGGATGTGCCGGTTTGGCTGCTTGTCGGAGCGTGGGTCGTCGGGGTGTTCTGGCTGGCGCTGGTGTGGGATTCGCACTGGCACGACCAGACCCCGCGCGCGGCGCGCAACCGCCGGATCGAGGGCTGGCTGCGCTGGCTCATCGGTGGATTTTACCTATGGCTTGGCGGGCAGAGCCTGTTGATCGATGCTCCGCTGACGCCCGATTGGCTTGCGTGGAAAGCGCTGATGTTCGGCCTCATTTTTGTGGCCGCGATCATGATCGATGTCAGCTTCAAACCGGTGGGCGCGCAGCTTACGGCAGTGCTTGAGCAGGGATCGAGCGATGAGACCGAGGTCCCGTTGCGCAAGACGATGGACAAGACCCGCATCTGGGTCTGGGCGGTCTACGTCCTGCTGCTGATCACCGCGTTTCTGGGCAATGTGAAGCCGTTCTGACGCGGTTTGCGCCGGGGCGCACAGGACGGCGCGCGGCGTTGCTCTCAGAACTCGATTGTTCGGCAAATCGGGGCATAGGGTAAAAATTTGTCTGGACAAATTTTCGAGTCCGGGCAGAAATATGAAGAGGGACGGAAATATCACTGCGCGGGATCGCAGTGAGTTGAGGGAGGCAAAACATGAAAATGATCGTGCGTAGCGCGTTGCTCGCAGCCACAATACTTACGCCAGGGGCGCTTGCGGCCCAGGACAATGACAACGCATCCAGCGCTGATGCCGCCGAACAGGATAACGACCCGGACAGCGGCAATGTTATCATCGTCACAGCCCGCAAAAAGGAAGAGAGCATCCAGGATGTTCCCGTTGCGGTGAGTGCTTTCACATCGGAGGATCTGTTCGAACAGGGCATCCGCGACATCGAGGATCTGTCGCGCCGGACGCCAGGATTCGTGTTCGACACCCCGTTCGGGCGGCAGTTCGACCGTCCGATCATTCGCGGACAAGCTAACATTCTGGGCGATTCCGGCGTGTCGGTGTTTATCGACAACGTCAACGTGACCCAGTCGATCCGCAGCCTGAACTTTGGCGATATCGACACGATCGAGATCATCAAGGGGCCGCAATCCGCGCTGTTCGGACGCAATACCTATTCGGGCGCGATCAACATCACGACGCGCCAACCGACCAATGATTTCGGCGGTGAGTTCAGCTTCGAAATCGGCGAGGACAACCTCTACGAGCTGCTCGGCAATGTCCGCGGCCCGATTGTCGAGGACAAGGTGTTCTTCTCGATCGCCGCGCGGTATTACGATTTCCAGAGCGAATTCGACATTCCAAGCAACGCCAACCCATCGGTTGGTAATGAATCTTCATTCAGCATCGGTGGCACTCTCGAAGTACGCCCGACGCCGGGGTGGACGACGAAATTCCGCCTTGCCTACAACGAGGATGATGACGGGCACTTCCCGATCGGATTGCTTGGCTTCGAGGATCTGAACGTCAACGTTCCGGGCGGAATCGACCTTGGCGGTGATCAGCCGTTTTTCCAGGGCGTCGTCCCCACAGCTCCGCCCAACCCGAGCGGTCCGCCACAGATCCCTGACGTGATCGGACCTGGAGGCGGGCTTGAGCGCGAGGAGTTCTTCTTCTCGATGAATAACGAGTTCGAGCTGGGCGAATACACGCTCGTTTCGACCTTCGGCTATACGCGTGAAGATTTCCGCGACCTGATCGACAGCGATGGCCAGCCCGAATCCTTCGGCACGGCGCGCATATTCGGGCCGTTTCCGGCGGTGTTCGCTCCTCCCCCGGCTCCTCCGGGAACGATTATCGGCGTTGGTGTCGGGCTGCTGCCGTTCGACTTCACCACGAACGATGACGATTTGCAGGAAACCTATGTTGCGGAAATCCGCCTCGACTCGCCGCAGGATCGCCCGTTCCGCTGGCGCATCGGCGGGTACTATTTCCGCAACGATGAGGAAGACGATGTCTTGCTCGACGCATTCACGCCCGAGCGGGATGCGGCTATCATCGCATCAGAACAGGCAACATTGTCGCAAGTCGCTGCCGCATTCGGCGCCGCCTTCGCATTCAACGCCGCTGGACCGCTCGATCTCGCACCGCCGCCGCCCGAAGAATCGACCATCGAGAACTTCTCCGTTTTCGGCTCGGTCGCCTATGATTTCAGCGATCGGCTGACTGCCACCGCGGAGCTTCGGTGGGCCGAGGAGCAGCAGCGCCTGCGTGTGTTCGACCGCGATACCGGGGTGCTCACCAGCCTCGCCGACGGAAGCCCGTTCGACGTCGAAGCGACCTTCAATGCGGTTACGCCGCGCTTCATCATCGATTTCGACGCGACGCCTGACAATCTGGTTTACGCGAGCGCTTCTCGCGGGACCAAGCCGGGCGGGTTCAACGGCGCACAGGGCTTTGAATTCGGCTTCGGCACGTTCGATGAAGAATCGGTCTGGCAGTTCGAGCTCGGGTCGAAGAATGCGTTCTTCAACAACCAGTTGATCTTCAACATCGCCGGTTTCTTCTCGACGTTGACTGACTATCAGCTGACCGAAAACCTCGCCGCATTGGGCGCGGCGAGCACCGTGGGGTCGGTCACGGCCAACCTCGGCGATGTGGACATTTTCGGCGTGGAGATCGACGCGATCTGGAGCCCGCAGGCTCTGCCCGGTGTGACGCTGGGCGGGAACTATGCCTGGACCGATACCGAGTTCACCGATGGCACCGAAGCGACGCAGGGTGCGGTGTTTGGCGATCCCGATCTGACCGGACAATCACTGCCGCGTCAGGCCCGGCATCAGGCTTCCTTCTACGCCGATTACGATGTCGAACTCACCGACGACTTCTCGGCGCTGTTTTCGGTCAACGGGAACTACCTCTCCAGCCGCTTCGCGCAAGTTCAGAACCTCGCGGAGACCGGAGAATCCTTCGAACTCGATGCCCGGATCACGTTCGACTATCGTGATAATCTGAGCCTCACCTTCTACGGCAGAAACCTCACCAACGAAGATGCGCCGCTCGGTGTCTTGCGCTTCCTCGATCCAAGCGGCGGCAATGGCAGCTTCGTCGTGAACGGCGTGGTGATCGAGAACGGCTTCAACCTTGCATCGGCAGGCCAGTCGCGCGGGTTCCAGTACAACAATCGCCGAAGCCGCCGGTTCGGGGCGATCCTGCGGTATCGTTTCTAAACGCGCGACACCGACAATAAAAAGGGGGCGGGAAGCTGTAGCTCCCGCCCCTTTTTCATGTGTTAGCCCCATCCGCTTCGATCAATGACCAGCTTCATCTTTGGGCGCGTCCGCTTCGGCTGCGCGCGCCTGATCGGTGAGCATCTTGAACTTGGTCCAGGTGGTCTCGTTGCGGCGTGTATCGTCCTTTGGCGGGGCCTGTTCGTAGATCGGGTAGTTTGCCCTGATCTCGGTCTTGAGCACATCGGGCAGCTCTTCGAACCCACCTGGCAGTTTCTGACCCATCGCATTAAAGACCATTTGACCGGGACGTCCGCCCATCTCCATCCACGGAGCCCATGGCGAAATGCGCACCCAGCTGATCATCGGATAGGCCGTCGGGGTAGAGGCGTCGTAAAGGTCGTCCTTCAACGCGGCGAAGTCGAAGATTTCCATCGCGTGATAGGAATTGCCGACATACTCCTGATACGCCCCCGCAAGCGGGTTCGGGTAGAACAGCGGCACCTCGAACGGGATAAAGACATAGGGGCCGGATTCCTTCAGCGTCGAAAGTTGGAACGGCGATCCATCGCTGCCGACTGCGAAATTGGGCCTGCCGTTCACCGGATCGTTGTGGATCTGCATCACCGACACGGTTTCACCGGTATAGGGGTTCTCCCATTCGTTCACGACTTCGCCGGTTTCCGGGTCGAGCATCAGCATGACCTCGCGGCTGATCAGCCGCCAGCCGGTGCCGCGCTCGGGATCGGTCACCTCGACGCAGCGACGGATGTTCATGCCTTCGCCTTTGAACAGCAGCTTGTCGCGCTGGCCCGGCGCGCGGCCATAGATGTTGCCCGACCAATGATAGACCGCGGGTTCGTCGGCAGAAACGCCGCATTGCAGCCGCTTGGAAATTTCCAGCGCGTCTTCGGGGACGGACGGGTCGAGCATCTGCGCTTGCGCCGGAGCGCCTGCGATCATTGCCGATCCGGCAAAGCCTGCTGCAACCAAAAGCGATCTCATGAATTTCATCTGTTCCCTCCCCAAGCGATGTATATACCGGAAATTGTCCGGACATTTGCGCATTTCATCCTTGACTTTAGATTTGTCCGGACAAATTGTGAAGTCTCAATTCGGGCTCACTTTCCGCTTTTCACTGGAGCTACGCAAGAACGTGTTCACTGCCGCCAGCCTCCTGTTCGTTCCCGGATCGCGATCCGACCGCTTTGGCAAGGCGCGCGCTGGTGGAGCCGACCTGACGATCATCGATCTGGAAGATGCGGTCGCGGCCGAAGACAAACAGAGTGCGCGCAACGCGGCGCTGTCAGAGATTGCCGAGGAGCGGCAGGGCTGGGCGATCCGGATCAACGCTGTGACGACGGCTGCGGGTATTCGCGACTTGGCTGCGCTGGCCGATGCAGGCACCTTGCCGGAGACATTGCTTGTGCCGATGGTCGAGGCGGTGGCCGAGATCGACGTCGTCGCAGGCGCGTTGAGCGATAAATGTCCGGCATTGGTCCCCTTGATCGAAACGCCCAAGGGGTTGCGTGGCGCGCTCGACATCGCATCGCATGAAGCAGTTGCCGCCGTTATGTTCGGTGGCGGGGATTTTTCCGGTGAGCTTGGTGTCGAGCTGGCGTGGGAGCCGCTGCTGGCCGCGCGTCAGCATGTCATCCTCGCCTGCGCCGAAGCGAAGAAGCCCGCGATCGACGTTCCCTTCATCCAGCTTGATGACGCGGAAGGGCTGGCCGAAGAGGCTGCCCGCGCCCGCGCCATCGGGTTCAGCGCCAAGGCCGCGATCCATCCGCGTCAGGTGCCCGCGATCCAGTCCGCCTTCGCTCCGAGCGACGCAGAAGTGGCCGAAGCGCGCGAGGCGCTTGAAGCCTATGAAGCGGGCGGTGGCCGCGCGATCCGGTTCAGGGGGCGCATGCTCGAAGCGCCATTTATCAAGAAATATCGCGCGGTGATCGCGCGGCATGAGGAGCAAGCACATGCGTGACGGCGTAATCGAAGTATCTCCGGGCCGCTTTCGCGAGGTTCAGGGCCGTTACTTCGAAGATTTCGTGGAAGGCCACGTCTATGAACACCGCCCCGGTCGGACCATCACCGATGCCGACAATGTGTGGTTCACGCTGCTCACCATGAACACCCATCCGGCGCATTTCGATTACGAGCTTTCGAAGGACACCGAGTTCGGCAAGCCGCTGGTCGTGTCGCCATTCACCATCGCATTGATGACCGGGATGAGCGTCTCCGACACCAGCGGCAAAGCGATCGCCAATCTCGGCTGGGACGAGGTGCGCATGACCAAGCCGTTATTCGTCGGCGATACGCTCTATTGCGAAAGCGAAGTGCTCGAAAAGCGTGAAAGCAAGAGCCGCCCCGAACAGGGCATCGTTACTTTCAAGACCATCGCCAAGAACCAGCATGGCGACATGGTCAGCCACTATAAACGTACCGTTCTGGTCTGGAAGCGCGGCTTTGGCGGCCTCGACGACTAGGAATCGACAGACACACCCCCTCAAGGACTCTACTATGGCTACCGCCGCAACTCTCGACGATCAGATCCGCACCATCGAACCGGACGAAGAACGCGCCTTCATGGACGCGATCGACCGGTGGCTTGAACGCGAGGTGATCCCGGTCGTGCGCCATCACGATCATGGCGATATCTGGCCAGAAAAGCTGGTCGAGCAGATGGCCGAGATGGGCCTGTTCGGCGCGACAATCGGTCAGGAATATGGCGGGCTGGGCCTGCCTGCGACGACCTATGCCAAGATCGTGATGCGCATCTCCAGCTACTGGATGGCGATCACCGGCATCTTCAATTCGCACCTCATCATGGCAGCCGCTGTCGAGCGGTTCGGGACGCCCGAGCAGAAGATGAAATGGCTGCCGAAGTTTGCCACGGGCGAGATTCGCGGCGGGCTGGCTCTGACCGAGCCGAATGCCGGGACCGACCTTCAGGCGATCCGTACCGTCGCCAAGCGCGAAGGCGACGACTATGTGCTCAACGGCACCAAAACCTGGATTTCGAACGCGCTCAATGGGCAAGCCTTCGCATTGCTGGCGAAGACCGATCCGGGCGCCGATCCGCGTTACAAGGGCATGAGCCTGTTCATCGCCGACAAACGGGACGGGCTGACCACCGGTAAGAAGTTCGATAAGCTCGGCTATAAGGCGATCGACAGCGCCGAACTCATTATGGAAGATTATCGCATCCCGGCAGACCAGCTGATCGGCGGGGTCGAGGGGCAAGGCTTCTTCCAGGCAACCGGCGGGCTTGAGCTTGGCCGCATCAATGTCGCCGCGCGCGGTGTGGGCCTTGCCGAAGGATCGCTGCGTCTCGCCACCGAATACGCGCAGCAACGCGAGACCATGGGCAAGCCGATCGCGCAGCATCAGGCGATCCAACTAAAACTCGGCGAAATGGTCACCCGCGCCCGCGCCGCCCGTCTGCTGACGCTCGATGCCTCCGAAGCCTATGACAAGGGTGAGCGCTGCGACAAGGAAGCGGGTATCGCCAAATACTTCGCCTCCGAAGCGGCGGTCGACAACAGTCAGGAGGCGATGCGCATCTATGGTGGCTATTCCTATTCCAAGGAATACGACATCGAACGCTATTATCGCGACAGCATGCTGATGTGCATCGGAGAGGGGACCAACGAAATGCAGCGGATGATCATCGCCAAACAGCACCTCAAAGAAAACCAGATCTGAGCGCGGCGGGGCAGGCGCCATGCATCTTCCGCTAAAGGGCTTTCGGGTCATCAGTGCCGAGCAGTACGGTGCCGGTCCCTATGGCACGATGTTCCTCGCCCAGATGGGCGCGGAAGTGATCAAGATAGAACCGCCAGGCAAGGCGGGGCCCGACGGCAAACGCCGCGGTGCAGGAGACACGGCGAGAGCCGTCGGGCCGCACTTTTTGCGCGAAGGCGAAAGCATCTATTTCCAGAGCTTCAACCTCAACAAGCGCTCGCTGACCCTCGACTTGGGCAGCGACGAGGGGCAGGCGATCCTGCGCAAGCTGGCCGCGACCTGCGATGTGGTTGCCAACAATATGCGCGGCGATCTGCCCGATCGGTTGGGGCTGACCTATGAAGCGCTGAAGGCTGTGAATCCTGCGATCGTGTGCGCGCACCTCTCCGCCTATGGCCGCGACAATGCGCGGGCGAAATGGCCGGGCTATGACTATCTGATGCAGGCCGAGGCGGGCTATTGCCAGATGACCGGGGAGCCGGGCGGCGATCCGCAGCGCATGGGTCTGTCGATGGTCGATTTCATGACCGGCACGATCTTCTGCATTGGGTTGCTTGGCGCCCTGGTCGATGCGCAAAGGTCGGGCAAGGGCCGCGATGTCGACACCGATCTGCTGTCAGCGGCGGTGCATCAGACCAGCTATCCGGCGTTGTGGTACATGAACAATAATGACGAAACGCAACGCACGCCGCGCAGCGCACATCCGACCGCGACGCCCAGCCAGATGTTCAAAGCCGCCGATGGCTGGATGTTCGTCATGTGCCAGCTGCCCAAATTCTGGGACATCCTGACCACGCGGATGGGGCGCGCAGACCTGAAGGACGACCCGCGCTTTGCGGACAACGCCGATAGGCTGGCGAACCGCGATGCACTGACCGAGTTGCTCGATGCGGAGTTTTCAAAACAGCCGATGGCGCATTGGCAGGATCTGCTCGCCGGGCATGTTCCGGTCGCGCCGGTTTACGAACTGGGCGATGCGCTCGACAATCCGTGGCTCCACGAAATCGGGATGCGCGATGAGGTCGCCCACCCCGATAAGCCCGATCTGCAAGTGCTCGCCAACCCGCTGAAATTCGATGGCGAGCGCCTCCCCAATCGCGCCGCTCCCTTGCTGGGCGCGGATAGCGACGCCATTCTCGATGATCTTGGCTATGATGCGAACGCCATCGCTGAGCTGCGCGCCAGCGGTATCGTCTGAAGCGGAGGTCTGTGGGGGTATGGGAAAGCTATCGGGGATCAAGGTTGTCGACCTGTCGCTGTTCCTGCCGGGGCCGATGCTGACGGTTATGATGGCGGACCAGGGCGCGGAAGTAATCAAGGTAGAGCCTGCCGCAGGCGATCCTGCGCGCCATCAGGCCCCGTTCGATACCTATGGCGATGCGGAGCATTCTGTGTGGTTCGCCAACCTCAATCGCGGCAAGAAAAGCGTGGTGCTCGACCTTAAAAGTGAGGAGGGCAAGGCGGCGTTGCGCGATCTGATCGCGGATGCAGACGTGTTCGTCGAAGGGTTCAGGCCGGGCGTGATGCAGCGGCTCGGTTTCGACTATGACAGCGTGAGAGCGATCAAGCCGGACATAGTCTATTGCTCGATCTCGGCGTTCGGACAGGAGGGCGCGCTGGCGCACCATCCGGCGCACGACATGGCGGTTCAGGCGCTGGCCGGGTTTCTTTCGGTCAATGATGGCCCGGATGGCACGCCTGTTGTCCCCGGCGCGCCAAGCGCCGACCTTGCCGCCGGGCTGACGGCGCTATCGGCGGTGCTGATGGCGCTGGTCGGGCGCGAGAGAACCGGCGAGGGCGCGTATGTCGACTGCGCGATGTTCGACAGCCTGCTGCCATGGTGCGCGCATACCGCAGGGAGCGCCATCGCCGGAGGTCCCAGCCCGGTCAGCCGCGCACAGCGGTCGCTCGGCGGGGCGGGGTTTTATCAGGTGTACGAGACCAGCGACGGCAAACACGTCGTGCTCGGCGGGCGCGAGATCAAGTTCGCGCGCAATCTGCTCGGCGCGCTGGATCGCGAAGACCTGATACCGCTGGCCGAAGCACCGGCAGGCGAACAGGACGAGCTGATCGCCTTCCTGCGAGAGACCTTCGCCACCAGGACGCGCGAGGAATGGGTGGAATGGTTCGCCGACAAGGACGTCGCTTTCTCACCAGTGCTCGATTTCCGCGAAGCGCTCGATGAACCGCATATCGCCGAACGTGGGCTATGGGTCGAAGCCGATGGGGGAGGCAGGCATATCGCCCCGGCGATCCGGTTCGCAGGCGAGGACTGGCAACCTGGTGCGGTTCCCAATTTCGGCGAGGATACAGAGTGAGAGGCGCCGCTCCCCTAAACGTCGATATGCATGGCGTAGGCGAAGCGATCGCCGGGGTGGTGGCTTACCGAAATCTCGAAAATGCGGCCCTTGGGGTCGAAATAGCAGCGCAGGATGCGCAAGACCGGGCTGCCCTCGTCGATCTCAAGGGCACTGGCCGTGTCGCCGTTCGCTGCAATCGCCTGAATATCCTGCGTGACCTTGCCGATCTGGACGCCGGTGAGTTGCTCGATCTGGCTGAACAACGTCCCCGCGCCAAGGTCCAGCTCGGCCACGGCGTCTCCCAGCATTTCGTGGAAGTAGGCGTGGGTCGCGGCGATCGGCAGCGTGTCGCCCGCATGGCGGCGGACACCGGAAAAGCAGCTCCACTTGCCCTTCGTGCTTTCCGCGATCTGCTCGGCAATGCCGGACGGCAGTTTGCATTCGCCAAGATGCGCATAGGTCACCTTGCTGTCGCGCGAATATTGCAGCAATTCACCGACATTGGAGAGCGGCTGGTGCAGCGCGCCGCCGCGCGCGGCGGCGGGTTGCACGGTCGTGCCCGATCCGCGTTTGCGCTGGATCAGACCCTCGGCCTCGAGTCGCCGCAGCGCTTCGCGCACGGTATAGCGGCTGACATCGTGATCCCGGCAAAGAACGGTCTCGGTCGGGAATTGCCGACCATTGGCATATTCGCCCGCAAGGATCGCTTCGCGCAGCTGGCCCGCCAGTTGCAGATAGCGCGGGATACGTCCCGTCGGTTGCTTCTCGGCCTTCGTCGCCAAAGCTTACTCCATCGACCTGTCGGCCATCGACCCATTGGCAAATCGGCGCTGAGCGCATGAGCGAGCCGCACCTTGCCAGACTTGCGGCGAGCCTAGCGCGCCCGCCTGCGAAAAGCGAGCGCAAGCGCGCGCGTCTCCACTTGCTCGATTGGCTTGCCTGCGTCGCCGGGGCGCGGGGGAGCGAGGCGGCGCGCGTGGCGAAAGCGATTTCGGGCAGCGGGTGGGAGCGCGCGACCTATCTCGGCAATGTGCTGGAGATGGACGACGTGCACCGCACGGCACTGCTGCATCCCGGCCCGGTGATCTGGCCTGTGGCGCTCAGCCTGCCGGATACTGACATGACTGCGCGGCTGGATGCAGCGGTTCGCGGCTATGAGGCGATGATCGCCATCGGGGCCGCGTTCGATGCACATCACTACGCCCATTGGCACCCGACCGCGACGATGGGCGTGTTCGGTTCGGCGGCGGCTTTCGGATCGCTGATTGCGCTCGATGCTGGGCAATATGCCAGCGCTCTTGGAAATGCCGGATCGGTCGCGGGTGGGCTGTGGCATATGCGGCACGACAGCGGCGTCCTGACCAAGCAATGGCACATCGTCCACGCGGTCCGCACCGGACGCGACGCGGCGCTGCACGCCAAACACGGGGCGACCGGGCCGCAGGCTCTGCTCGAAGGGCCGCAGGGGCTGTTTGCCGCGATGACGAAAGAGCCCGGTGATCTCGCATCGGCGGGTTCTGGCTGGTTGATCGAAGCGGTCAGCTTAAAGCCCTTCGCCGCCTGCCGCCACGCGCATCCGGCCATCGACGCGGCGCGGGAGTTGCGAAAGGCAGGCAAGCTCGAAGCGCCCTTCCTTGTCGAGACATTCAAGGATGCGCTGACATTTTGCGACCGCCCTGACCCGCAGACCGAGCTTGAAGCGAAATTCTCGCTGCAACACGCCGTCGCCGTGATCGCCGATGGTCGCGATGCGGAGCCTGAGGACTTTTCGCCCGAAGCGATTACCGAGCTCGCCGATCTGCGGGCGCAGGTCTCGGTCGTCGAAGACCCGGCTATTACCGCGCGTTATCCCGCGCATTTCGGGGCGCGGGTGAACGGGCTGGAACTGATCGATACGCTTGGCGATCCCGAGCGTCCGGTTGGCGAGGATGCGATCATCGCCAAGCTGCACAGTCTCGCTCGCTGGGGCGGCGTTTCCGGCAATGACGCGGATCGCGCGGTATCGCTCGCGCTCGAAGGCGATGATCCACAGGCGCTGGATGCTCTGATCAAGGAGTGGACCAGATGAGCGCGACCGTCGATATCCTCGCCTTCGCCAGCGCGCGGCATACTTTGCCCGCACAAGTGCGCGGCGATGCCCTCCGGCTGCTTGGCGATACGCTGGGAGGCGGTGCGGCTGGGGCGAAGTCTACCGAGGCAGCCAAGCTGATGCAGGCAGTGCGCGGGTTTGGCACCGATCCCCAAGCTCGCCTGCTCAGTGGCGGCCATGCCCCGGCGGCGTCTGCGGCGTTTTTCAACGGGTTCGCGATCCACTGCCTCGAGTGGGATGCGGTGCATGAAGGCGCGGTGGTCCATGCATTGTCCGTGGTGACGGCGGCTTTGTTGGCGCAGGCCGACCAAAGGGGTGGATGCGACCCCGATGTCTTTCTGACTGCGCTCGCTGTCGGTGTCGATGTCGCCAGCGGGCTGGGCATCGCGGCGACGGGGCCGATGCAGTTCTTCCGCCCGGCAACCGCAGGCGTGATCGGCGCTGCGCTGGCTGCTGCACGGCTCGCGGAACTTCCGCCGGAAAAATTCGCCGATGTGATGGGGCTGGCCTATTCCTTCGTCAGCGGAACGATGCAGGCGCATGTCGAGGCATCCATCGCGCTGCCGCTGCAAATCGCCAACGCAGCGCGCGCCGCGATCACTGCGGTAGCGCTGGTGGAGGGCGGCTTGGATGGCCCGCACGACGTGCTTGATGGCCAGTTCGGCTATCACAACCTGATCGAGCCGCTCGACCTCGCCCGCTACACCGCCGACCTCGGCAATGTGTGGCGGATTTCGGAAGTCGCGATCAAGCCGTTTCCCTCGGGCCGGGCGAGCCACGGAGCGCTCGGCGAGTTGAACGTGCTTCACCGCAACGGTTTGCGGCTGGCGGATGTCGACAAGGTCGAGCTGTTCGCCCCGCCGCTGATTCAACGGCTGGTCGGGCGACCCTATAAACCCGATATGAGCGCCGCCTACGCCCGGCTGTGCCTGCCGATCCTTGCGCCGCTGATGCTGCGTGACGGGGTGATCGACCCGGCTACGTTCGATGGCGATACGCTGCACGATCCGGCCCTTGTCGAATTAGCACAGCACGTATCGGTCGAGCTGGACGACAATCCCGATGGCAACGCCATGGCACCGCAGCGACTGGTCGTCACAACGTGCAATGGCCAGGCGTTCGAACACGCCATCACCGCCAATCTCGGCAGCATCGCCAATCCGATGGACGCCGATCAATCCGCCGCGAAATACGATCTGTGTCGCAGGCTCGCCGAGCCTGACGCGGACTCTCGCCTATTCGACGATCCTCTCGCCTACGCCACGGAACCGAAATGACCTATCCGACCTATTTCGAAGCGCTCGATCATCAGCAGTTGCTCAAGGATTATCCCATCGGGGATGCCTTTACAGCGCGCTATACACGCATGAGCCGGGACGAGCTGTTCGCAATTCAGAATGCGCAGTTCAAACGCTTGATGCAGCGCGGCTGGCAGGTGCCGTTCTACCAGAGTCTATGGGGCGCGCAGGGGATCGAGCCAGGCGATATTGGGGGGCTTGAGGATATCAGCAAGCTGCCGGTTTACGACAAGTCCGACCTCATGACCTCGATCGCCGAGCACCCGCCCTATGGCGATTTTCACGGTATGGGTCATCCGGCGACCCGTTCGCCCACAATCTTTCACACCACCTCGGGCACTACGGGCAAACCGCAGACCCTGATGTTCGGTCCCAAGGGGCGCGAGGTTGGCAATCTGCTGGTAGGGCGTATGTATCGCTGGATGGGCCTCTCGCCCGATGATGTGGTGCATTCGGTCTATGGTCACGGCATGATCAATGGCGGTCACTATATCCGCGAGGCGGTGACCCATTTTACTAACAGCGTGTTCCTGAGCGCGGGCACGGGGATCGAAACCCGCAGCATCAATCAGGTCCGGCTGATGGCCGATTTCGGCGTCACGGCTATCGTCGGCTTCGTCGATTACGTCCGCAAACTCGCCGCCACTGCCGAAGCCGAAGAGCTGTTCGACAAGATCAACATCCGCATGATCATCGGGCATCTCGGCACCGAAGATCGCGCCAGCACCGAGGCCGCATGGCATGGCGCGAAGGCCTATGACTGGTACGGCGTCGGCGACACCGGCTCGATCGCGGGCGAAGGGCCGGAGCGCGATGGCATGTATGTCTGGGAAGACGCGCAATATCTCGAACTGCTCGATGTCGATAGCGGCGCGCCGGTTGCGCGGGGCGAGACCGGGGACATGGTCGTCACCTGCCTTTACAAGGACGACATCGCGCCGTGCATACGTTTCAACACGCACGACATCACGCATGAACTCGACGGGCGCGGCGAGATCGCGTTCAAGCGGATTGCCGGGTTCAAGGGCCGTAGCGACAACATGGTCAAGCTGCGCGGGATCAACGTATTCCCGCATGCGATAGGCGCAATC
Organism: Erythrobacter ani; assembly: GCF_019204025.1. Lineage (GTDB taxonomy): Bacteria > Pseudomonadota > Alphaproteobacteria > Sphingomonadales > Sphingomonadaceae > Erythrobacter > Erythrobacter ani. The sequence continues at coordinate 712,716 of NZ_JAGSPB010000001.1, read as the reverse complement.
ATCGAGAACCGCACTGATTTGACCGGCGAATATGTCTGCCATCTGCGCCGCGATACGAACCAGAAAGATCATATGACGGTAACGCTGGAAAGCCGCGCTGCGACCGACGAGGCGGCGCTCGCCGAAACACTCAAACAGGGGTTAGGCGTCGAGGTCGAGATCGCGCTGGTAGGACCGGGCGAGACGGCCAAGGCGACCGAGATCGACACGCGGCAAAAACCGCTCCGCCTGATCGACGAGCGGAGTGTATGATCGCGGGATGATCGACTTTAGTGATCTTGAGAAGCGCAACGAGCCGCTCAACGCCTTTACCGATTTCGACCGCTCGGCTGTATTCGGAGAAGGTGCGTTGGCGGGGCTGACGGTCGGGGTAAAGGCTAACATCGCGGTCCGCGGCCTGCCGTGGCATGCTGGGCTTGCAGCCTTCGAAACACGTATTGCCGAGCGCGATGCGGAGGTCGTCGCTCATCTGCGGAAGGCGGGCGCGGCGATCCTTGGCGTGCTGAACATGGAAGAGGGCGCGCTCGGCGCGAAGACCGACAACCCGCATTTCGGTGCGGTCCAAAACCCGCATCGGCCAGAAGGAAAGGGCGACTATTCTCCCGGCGGCTCATCCGGCGGCAGCGGTGCCGCGGTTGCTGCAGGCCTGTGCGATGTCACGCTGGGCACCGACACGATGGGATCGGTGCGCATTCCAGCGGCGCATTGTGGCGTCTACGGCTTCAAGCCAGCGACCGCGAGCATCAGTCATGAAGGGCTGGAACCTGCCGATCTCACGCTCGATGCGATTGGACCTCTGGCGCGCGATCTCGATACGCTGGAGCGGGTTGCAAGGATCATCTCGGGCTTTGGCGACGATCCGATGCCGGGTGCCGGGGCTACGCTGGCCGGGCACGAGGTCGAGGTGGAGGCTCAGGTCGCGGGCGTGTTCAAGGCCGCCCGTGCAGCCCTGCCAGAGCCGCCAACCAAAATAACGCTATCGCACAAACCGGGCCGCATCCGGTTCGCCGGGTTCATTCAGGTCTCACGCGAAATGGCCGGGCATCTGCGGGGCGTCGCGATGTCGGATCACCTTGCCAGGCTGCTGACCTATGGACCCAAACGCTCGATCACCGATTGGACCGAGGACAAGGATATTCTCGCCGCTACCCGCGACGAAGTGCGTGCGCTTGTCGACACACACGGTTTCCTGATCCTGCCCACTGTTCCCAATCCCCCTTTCCTGCACGAAGCGCCCGAACCAGCTGCGCAGGCGGACTTCACCTGCCTCGCCAATATCGCCGGACTGCCTGCTATCAGCATCCCGGCGGGCTGGACCGATGACGGCCTGCCGATCGGCATTCAGCTGGTCGGCCCGGAGGGAGCGGAGGCGGGCCTGTTCGCGCTCGCCCGCCAACTCGACGACACATTGCGCGCCTATCGCGCACCCAACGAAGGAGCCTGAACCATGCGCATTATTGTTCCGTTCAATCTGAAGCCCGGCACGGATATCGCCGAATACGAGGAGTGGGCGAAGACCAAAGACGTGCCCACCGCCAGCGCTCTGCCGTCGGTCAACAGCTTCACGATCCACAAGGCGACCGGCCTGTTCGGCGATCCCGACACCCCGCCGCCCTATCGCTATTTCGAAGTGCTCGACATCACCAATCTCGACGATTTCGTCGCTGATGTTTCGGACCCGGAATTTCAGGCGAAGGCCGCCCCGTTTCAGGATTATGCCGACGGGCCGCAATTCATTCTGACCGAGGATCTTTGACGTGTCGAAATTTGCGGGAAAAACGATCGTCGTCACCGGTTCCGGCAAGCAAAAGGGGTTGGGCCAGGGCATCCTGCAAGCCTTCGCAGACGAGGGCGCGAACTGCGTCGTCTCGGACCTGACCATCGATGACGAGGCGGATGCGGTTGCCAAAGAACTGCGCGGGCGGTCGTCTGCATCGGGGGTGAAAGTCACCACCATCGCCTGCGACGTTTCCAAGGCGGAGCAGTGTCGCGCTCTGATCGACGAGACGATCAAGACCTTCGGCAGTGTCGATATTTTCGTCAACAATGCAGGCATAGGGTTCAAGATGAAGCCGCTGCTCGATGTCGACACGGTGGATGAGTGGGATCAGGTGCTCGCGGTCAATCTGTCGGGTGCGTTCTATTGCACGCAGGCGGCGGCGCGCGCGATGGTCGAACAGGGCAACGGCGGACGGATCATCAACATTGCCAGCCAAGCCGCCAAGACCGGCTTCCCGCATCTCCCCGCCTACGTGTCTTCGAAACACGGCATGGTCGGCCTGACGCGGGCGAGCGCGGTCGAGCTCGGCGCGCATGGCATCACGGTCAACGCGGTGTGTCCCAACCACGTGACGACCGGACTTGGCGCGCGGCAGAACGCGTATTTCTCCAAGCTGCTCGGCTTTGATACGGTCGAGGACTATCTCGCGAATATGAGCGCCAAGAACCCGATGGGGCGGCCCGGTTTGCCCTCCGATACCGCTGCAGCCTGCGTATGGCTGGCGAGTGAAGAGGCATTCTACGTCACGGGTGAAGCTCTGAATGTATCTGGTGGCGAGGAGATGCACTGATGGCGCTCACCGAAGAACGCATGGACTGGCCCGACAATGCCAAGATGGCGCTGAGCGTCGTCGTCAATATCGAGGAAGGCAGCGAGATGACAATCGCGCGCGGGGATCGCGGGATGGAGCCGGTCGATGAGTTGGGCGTGTTCGTGAAGTCGAAGATGCGCAATTACTCGAACGAGAGCAATTATCTCTACGGCATCAAGGCGGGCGCGCCGCGGATCGCCAAGCTGCTCAAGCGCTACGATATCATGGCCAGCTGGACCATCGCGGCACTGTCGCTTGAGAACCATCCGGAGATTGCCGAAGCCATTGTCGAGCTCGGGCATGAGCCAGTCAGCCACGGCTGGCGCTGGGTGCATCAGTTCAAAATGGATGAGGATCAGGAACGCGACTTCATTCGCAAAGCCGTGATCAGCATCGAAAATACCTGCGGCGTGCGCCCCTATGGCTGGCTGTCGCGATATCTGCTGACCGACAATACGCGGCGGCTGCTTTCCGAAGAAGGCTTCACCTATCACATGGACGATTACAGCGGCGACGTGCCGTTTTGGGATCGCGACACTATTCCGGGCAAGCCCATGTGCATCGTGCCGTATCAGCTCGACAACAACGATATGAAAATGTGGACTGATCCGGCACTCACCCCGCACCAATGGCTGGACTATGCCAAGGCGAACTTCGATCAGGTCTATCGCGAGGGCGAGGAGGGCAACCCGAAGATGATGAGCCTGGGCCTGCATCTGCGAATCATCGGGCGACCCGGCCGCATCTGGGCGCTGGAGGAGTTCTTCAAGCATGTGCGTGCGCATGAGGGTGTTTGGGTGACGACACGCAAGGCTATCGCCGATCACTTCATGGAGAAATCACCCGCATGAGCTTACGCCTCGAAACAGATGGCCGGGTCGCTCATCTGCTGATCGACCGGGCGGACAAGCGCAATGCCTTCAACATGGATATGTGGGAAGCGATGCCGGGCCTGCTCGATCAGGCCGCTCGCAGCAGCGATTTGCGCCTGCTGGTGGTCCGCGCTGCGGCAAGCGGGCCATTCTGCGCGGGTGCCGACATCAAGGAACTGCTCGCCAAAAAGGACGACAATGCCTGGCGTGCGAAAAATCAGGCTGCGATCAATCGCGTGCAATTCGAGCTTGCGCGGCATCGCCTGCCGACGCTCGCCTTTATCGAAGGCGACTGCATCGGAGGCGGCTGCGGGATTGCGCTCGCCTGCGACCTGCGCGTGGCGACAACGGCGGCGCGGTTCGGCATCACGCCAGCCAAGCTCGGCCTCGTCTATCCGCTGCACGATGTGAAGCTGCTCACCGATCTCGTCGGGCCGGGGCAGGCCAAGCGCATTCTCTACACCGGCAGCCTGATCGGCGCAGACGAGGCTTTGCGGATCGGTCTGGTGGAGCAACTGGCCGAAGACTCTGCCGAACTGGTCGAGGCGATGGTCGCCGCCAGCCCGCATTCGATCCGAGAGACCAAACGCTTTGTGCGCCGCGTGCTCGACGGACAGGCCGAAGATGACGAGGAAACTCTGCGCGTGTTCGCGGAAGCCTTCACCGGGGCAGACTTCCTTGAGGGGACCACCGCTTTTTTGGAAAAGCGCAAGCCGAGGTTCGGGAAATGACGATTTCACACGGTACGATTTTGGGCGGCCTGTCGACCGTGCCCGATCTTGAGCCCGCGCTGACCGGCTATCGCGACGTGCTCGGTCTGGAACTGGTCGAGGAGGGTATGCTCGCAGAGGAACTGGCAGCGAGTTGGAACTGCCCCGCCAACACCGGATCGCCCTACGCCGTGCTGCGCCCGAAAAGCGGCGCGCCCTGCTGGTTTCGCCTGATCGAGCAGCCCGCTCACCCTCATTTCAAGCCGACAACCACTTATGGCTGGGCGGCGTTTGAAACCACGGTGGAGGATGTCTGGCACTGGCCCGATGCGCTGCCCGCCGACCTGTTCGAGATCGTTGGCCCGCCCAAGGTGCTGGAGAACATCGAGCCTGCTTTCATTCCGATGCAGGCGCTCGGGACTGGGCGCGAGATGATCTACCTCAACCAGGTACTGGGCGATCTGCCCGATACCGATCTGCCGCGTGCTGCATCGCCGGTCGACCGGATCTTCATCGTCGTGCTGGCGACGCCCGACCGCAATCGCTCGATCGCGTGGTATTGCGGCCGGCTCGGCCTGACGCGCGGTGCGGATTACACGCTCCCTTATTCGATGATCAACGACGCGTTCGGCCTTTCGCCGGACACGCAAACGACCATCACCATGGTCAGCGAAGGGCGTATGCCGATCGTCGAGGTCGATGATTACCCTGTCGCAGCCACCGTCCGTGCGCGGCATGACGGAATGCTGCCTCCGGGCAATGCGCTGGTTACGCTGGCGGTGCGCGATATCGATGCTTGTACCGTCGACTGGATCGCGCCACCTTCCGTCCGCGACGGCGCGCTGTATGAAGGGCGCCGCGCCGCCTGCGCCATCGGCGATGGCGGCGAGTTGATCGAATGCGTGGAGGTCGGATGATGCCGCTGTTTGCTTTCTATTGCCGTGATGGCGAGCACGGAGCGAAGCTGCGAGAGAGATTGCTCGCTGACCATCTCGCCCATGTCGAAGCGCATCTCGACGATTACGCCGTGGCCGGTCCGCTCAAGAAAGGCGACGACACGATCGGTTCGCTACTGGTGATCAAGGCGGCGGACGAAGACGAAGCGCGCGCGAAATTCGAAGTCGACCCCTATTTCCATGCAGGCGTGTGGCAGTCGATCAGCGCGTCGGCCTTCATGGGTGTTGCAGGCGAGTGGGTCGGCGGGGCTGCGTGGAAGCGGTGACTCTAGTGCTCGCCTCGTTCCCAACCTTTTGAAACCAGGTCATCTTCGGCGAAGGTCGCGGGCACGTCTTCCAGGTTCGTCGCAAGCGTGTCGTTCCAGCGGTTGAGAAATCCGAACATCGCGATCACCGCCATGATTTCCACCTGACTACGCTCATCGAAATGCTCGCGCAGGCGCTCGAAATGCGCATCGGTTGCACCATTCGGCTGCGCTCCGGCGGCAAAGGCCAGCGCCAGCGCGGCGCGCTCGGCTTTGTTGAAAGCGTCCGATCCTTCGAAAACGTACAGAGCTTCGAGCTTGGCCTGATCGATCCCCTGCTCGATTGCGCTGTGTCCAGTGTGCGCCTGGCAGTACCGGCATCCTGCGGCGAGGCTCGCCGCGTGTCCGATCAGCCGCTTGAACCCGTTGTCGAGCTCGCTCTTGCCATAGATCACATCGACCAGCCCGCGAAACGCACCGAGAAGCTCGGGCCAATGCGCCATTGTGAGCACCGAATTGGGGATGTAGCCCATCATCCGGCGCGCGAACTCGGCCGCTTCAGGTCCGCCCAGCGCCTCGGCAGGATCACGCGGTGCGATGCGGGTCATTCGAAATCCTCCGGTTTTACGTCGGGCGCAAGGTTGTCGATATCGCGCCACAGCTTCCAGCCATCCGCGCTCCATTTATAGACGAGGAAGGAGCGACCCACGATTGTGGTTTCCGGATCGGCTTCGGGAAAGGCGATGTCCATGCGGTATTTCGCCGTGACAAAGCCGAGATTGGCCGACCCGAAATTCTCCTGCACGACGACTTCCTCGTTCTCGAAACGGAAGGCCACCACCGCTCCGGCGTTCGAGAGCCTTTTCAGGAAGGCGACGATATTGTCCGCTCCCTCGATCTTGGCCTGCCCCTGCGTCATCAGCACCGCATCGTCGGTGTAGAGCGCGCGCAAGCCCTCCCAATCGCCCGCTTCATAACGTTCGCGCCAGCGCTCCCCGGCTTGGGCAAGTTGCGCCTCTTGTTTCTGGTGCATCGCCGCCCATTGCTGGGTCATCTTTTCCGACGGCGGACAGGTCATCACTGTGAGCGCCAGCGGCAGGATCGCGAGCGCGCGGATCATCGGCGGTCTTCTCATGGGATGAGGACAGTCGAGCCGGTGGTCTTGCGAGCTTCAAGATCGCGATGCGCCTGCGCCGCCTCGGCCAGCGGATAGGTCTGGCCGATCGTCACGTGGACCTTGCCGCTTTCGATCATTGCCCACACTCGCGCCATGCCGGCGGCCCGCTCATCGGGCGTGGCATAATAGTGAAATAGGGTCGGGCGGGTGACGAACAACGACCCTTTCTGCGCGAGGATACCGAGATTGACGCCATCGACGGGGCCGCTGGCATTGCCGAAACTGACCTGCAAACCGCGCGGAGACATGCTGTCGAGCGATGCCTCGAAGGTCGCCTTGCCCACGCCATCGAACACGGTCGGGACGCCCGCGCCTCCGGTGATCTCTCGCACACGCGCAGCAATATCCTCGTGATCGTAGCGGATGACGTGGTCGCAGCCGGCTTCGCGCGCGGCGGCTTCCTTTTCGGCTGAGGAGACGGTGCCGATCACGTGCGCGCCGATGGCTTTGAGCCATTGCACCATGATTAGCCCGACGCCGCCCGCCGCCGCATGGACCACCACGGTATCGCCCGTGTTCACATCGGCGCAGCGCTCGACCAGACCCTCGACCGTGGCGGCTTTCAGGATCGCGGCTGCCGCGACCTCGTCCGATACGCCATCGGGCACGTTAAACAGCGCGTCGGCAGGCATTACCCTGTGCGTGGCATAGGCTCCCAGACCCGGCCCCATATAGGCGACACGGTCGCCGATCGAATAATCATTCACCCCTTCACCGAGCGCGGTGATGGTCCCAGCTGCCTCCAAACCAAGACCGCTGGGCAGTTCGACCGGGTAGAGGCCGGTGCGGTGATAGGTGTCGATGAAATTGAGGCCGATTGCGGTGTGTTCGATCAGCACTTCGCCCGGACCGGGTGACGGCACCTCGTGCTCGGCCCACTCTATCACTTCCGGGCCGCCGAACTGTGTGAACTGCGCGCGTGTTACATTCATGCGATCATTCCTCTTCCATCCGGCGACAACTGCCCTGCATCCAGCGCAGGTTGATCCCGACCAGCGATGCATCGGGCGAGGCCCAGCTGTAGCTTTCGGCGCGGTCAGGGTCATCCTTGTGAACATACAGAACGAGCGAGGGTCGGTTGCGGCTGCCCTTGGCCCATGTGACGTTGCGCATGCGGATGGTGACGTCCGGCGCCTCGCCACTGCCGGGAACCAGCACCCGGCCACCCTGATCGAACATCGGGAGGTCGTTGGCGAAGGTCCAGTCGGCCGATCCGTCCGGCTTGGCAGCGAATTTCTTGACCGACACCCAGCAGGTGAACGGGCGGGCCTTGCGAAGCTCGCTGCCCTTTATGGTCCAGATGACATTGCCATCTCCATCGGCGCCGCGAGCGAGCCCGTTTATCGGCATGGTTCGCCACTCGCTCTGGGCTTGGCCGAACGCGGTGATAACCCGCCATGTTCCATCGCCGCGAACCTCGAACCCCCAGCCATCCGGCTTTTCACGACCTTCCTCCTCGGCGAAATAGCTGTCTTCGGTATTGGTCCAGATGCCCGGTGGTAATCTCTCCTCTGCCATGGATGGAGAGGCGGATATGAATGCGCCCAAGGCGATGCCGCAAGTGAGTTTTCCCATGCTCCTTGCGTATAGCAGCGCAGCATGGTTGAAAAGCTGTCCGGACAAATCGCGGAGGTTCCTTTGCGGAAGTTAGTGGTGATCCTCGCCGCCGTGCTGGCAGCGTTCTCGGGAATGTCGTATGCGCAAGATCCGGCTGCCCCCCGGCAGATAGTCGAGCGCGCCATCGAGGCGCATGGCGGAGAGCTGTTTCTCGAACCCGGCACGCTCCAGCTGAGCGGGAGCGCCGCTTTCTATGACAGCGAGACAGGGGAGGTACGCTCGGTCGCCGACGATTATCGCATGTGGCGCGTCATGGATGCGGCGCGGACAAGCGCCCACGGGGCTACGGGCAAGGTTCGCATTCGCGCCCAGACCAACGCGACCGAGTATGGGCGGGTGATCTTCGAGGTCGGCTATGATGGCGACACGACCTGGACCGAACGCGGTATCATGCCCAAGGATCAGGCCGACGCCTATTGGGCGAGCAATTTCGGCTTCGGAATTATCCGCTCCGCGCTCGATGACGGGTTCACGCTGCGCAATCTTCCGCCGCGCGACTTGGGCGGGAGGTCGACCGATATAGTCCGCATCACCGATCCACAGGGGCAAGCCACATTGTTCGGGTTCGACGCGGAGAGCGGTTTCATCCGCTACATGGCGTTCGACAGCCCGCGCGGGTTTCACGAGCGGCTCTATGACGACTTCGTCAAACTCGACAATGGCTGGGTGCAGGCGCGTTCGGTCACGTTGCTTTACGATGGCGTTATCAGCAACAGCGTGTTCTGGAGCGAAACGCTGGTCGGCGAAGCGATCGACCCTGCGATCTTCGCTCCGCCGCCAGACATGACGCTCGCCGAATAGGCGCTATTCGGCAGCTTCGGCTAGGTTCGCGGTCCATTCGGGCTGGACCGGCGCGGGCAGGCCGGTTTCCTCTTCACACGATGCCCTGAGTTCCTCGATGCCCGGACCGTAATCGAACAACGGCAATTCCCCGCGTGACGATTTCATTTCCTCGCGCAGGCTTTCGGTTGCGTCCGCATCAATCGCGCCTTTGATATCGGCCACTACGCCATACTCGCGCGCGCCTTCGGGTGTGACGAGACCCTGTCGGATTTCGAGGCCCACCGTTTCCGGATCGCGCTCCAATGGATCACCCCATCCTCCGCCACCCCAAGTGATAAAGTGCAGCAGGTCGCCCGCCTTGACAGCCACGTCCTCGATCTTGTTGCCGACGATTTCGGTCGTGCCGTCGGCGCGTTCCAGAACTTTCTTCGCGCGCTTGCCGGGATGACCGCCATTCACTCCCCATGGGGGCACGAACCAGCGGTCGTCGTGGATCGCGATCTCGCCATCGGCAAGGAAGCGATAGGTCATGTGGATGCCGTTGCCGCCGCGATGCAGGCCTGCGCCGCCGCTGTCGGGTTCGGTCGAATAGCGCTCGATCCGCAACGGGAAATAGCGCTCGAGAAATTCGTTGGGCACATTGGTAAAGCCCGGCCACAGCGAATGCCCGTCCGGCCCGTCGCCCAGCGGCCTGCCGGGTATCCCGCCGAAGCCGATCTGGAACAGCTGGAACCATTCGCGCGAATTGCTCTGCCGAGTATCCCAGCCCGAATAGAACAGGTGCGGCGATGACGAGAACCCGGCAGCGTTGAGGAATTCGGGCGTCCCCTGACCCAGCAATCCGCCGAGAATGTCGAAGATTCGGCCGAGCGCGTGGGTCCGGCCCGAGAGCGCGGCGGGGAATTGCGGCTTCAGCAGCGATCCTTTGGGAATGCGGACTTCGATCAGGTCGTAGAACCCGTCATTGAACAGGATCTGCGGATCGAAGACCATGATCATGTAGATGCCGAAGAACATCTTGAACATGTTCTCGTTCAGCAGGAAATTGATCGAGGCGGCGCTTTGCGGGTCGGTCCCTTCGAAATCGAGGATCACCTTGTCGCCTTCGCGCCACATGGTGCATTTTATCTTGTACGGGCCATATCCCTTGCCGTCGTCGCAAAGGTAGTCTTCGAAGCTGACCGGCTTTTCCCCGACCGCCTGGCTCAGCAGCGCTTTCATCGCGCGGTGGTTGCGTGCGAGCAATTCCTGCGTGGCCGACACATAGACATCGTCTCCAAACCGCTCGGCCATTTCGATTACGCGTTTCGAAGCAACGCGGCATGACGCGATCAGCGCGTTGAGATCTGCCTGACACCAATCGGGTTTGCGGGTCTGGTGCATTACGAGCTTCATCAGGTCGTCATTGTATTCGCCCTTCTTCCAGATCTTCACTGGCGGGATGCGCACGCCTTCTTCGAAGATCGAGCTCGCGTTGATCGGCATCGAACCGGGCACCGAGCCGCCGATATCCGATTGATGGCCGAACATGGCGGTGAACGCGATGAGGCGGCCGTCCTTGAACACCGGAAGCAGCACCAGCCAATCGTTCGAGTGGCTGACTGCGCCGTCGCAGGAATAGGGATCCGACAGGAAAATCATGTCGCCGTCTTCCAGCGTGTCGTCATAGCCTTTCAGGAAGCCGTCGATAAAGCTGCCGAACTGGCCGACGATCATCTTGCCAGCCGGATCGGCGATCAGCGGAAAGGCGTCGCCCTGTTCGCGGATGCCGGGCGACATGGCGGTGCGCACCAGCGTCGCGTCCATTTCGATCCGGGCGTTGCGCAAGGCGTTTTCGATGATGTCGAGCGTGACTGGATCGATATCGATTTTCTCGAAAGGCGTGTCGTTGGTTTCGATGATTTGTGCAGGCATCGGATCAGCCCTCGCTCGTCAGATTGATAAGAATGTTTCCCACTGCATCGACCGTGGCCGTACAGCCCGTTTCGACCAGAGTGGTCGAGTCCATTTCGGTGATGATCGCCGGGCCGGGGATGCGGTCACCCTGTCTGAGCTTGGCGCGGTCGTAAATCGCGCCGGCCTGCTCCTTGCCATCCATCCAGAGCGTGTGGTCGCGGATTTTCGCGGCAGAGGGATCACCATCACCCTTCGGCAATTCGTTGGCGGGCAGGGCCGGAGCCTCGCCCAATGCAACCGCGCGCAGGTTCACGATCTCGTGCGGGGTATCCATGTTGAATGTGAACAGCCGCAAATGCTCCTCGTCGAACCGGGCGAGGATACCGTCGATGCCGTCCGCATCGAGCACGCTTTTGTCGATGGTGAGCGGCACCTCGAAAGCCTGTCCGGCATAGCGCACGTCGACTTCGAATTGCACGACGATCTGATCCTCGGGCACGCCATCGGCGAGCAATTCGCCGCGGATTTGCTGCGCCATTTCATCGAGGACCGACTGAAGGTCGGCAATCGAGGTATCGCGCGCCAATTTCGAGAAGCTTCGCGCGGTTTCGGTACGCATCTGCGTGGTCGCGTCCCCGAGCGCGCAAAGCACACCTGGTGAAACAGGCGAGATTGCAGGCCAGCTCCCCATCAGGCGCGCCACCGCATTCACATGCAGCGGCCCTGCGCCGCCAAAACCCATCAGCGCAAATTCGCGCGGGTCGTAACCCTGCTGTACGCTGATCATTCGCAGCGCGCCGAACATGTTCTCATTAACGATATCAATGATCCCGCGCGCGGCCTCCATCAGCGAAACGCCGAGCGCATCGGCGATGGTCTGAACCGCCGCCTTTGCCCCTTCGCGGTCGAGCTGGAAGCTCCCGCCGAGCAGGTCTTCGGGCAGGTAACCGAGCACGACGTTCGCATCGGTGACCGTCGGCAGCTCGCCGCCTTTGTTATAGGCGACCGGGCCGGGCACGGCGCCCGCGCTTTCCGGGCCGACGCGCAAGGCTTTGGTCAGTTCGGGGACGTGGGCTATCGAGCCGCCGCCTGCGCCCACGGTTTTCACGTCGAGCGCGGATGCGCGGACCGACAGGTGCCCTACCTCGGTCGTCCGCACGCGGCGCGCCTCAAGCCCTTCGATCAAAGCAACGTCGGTCGATGTCCCGCCGACATCCAGAGTCAGGATGTTCGTCAGGCCCGCATTCTTCGCCACCCATTTCGCGCCGGTCACGCCGCCTGCGGGACCGGACATAAGAATATTGACCGGATGCTCTTCGGCTTTCTGGCTACTCATCAGGCCGCCATCGCTGCGCAGTAGCGAAAGCCTGCCCTCCAGCCCTTCATCTTCCAGCTTGTCGCGCAGATTCGATACGTATTTGCTGACCACGGGGCGCACCGCCGCATTGGCAACGGTTGAAAGAGTGCGCTCATACTCCTGCATTTCGGGGAGCACTTCGTGGCTTAGCGAAACGGGAATACCGGGCAAGTCCTCGGCCGCGATTTCGCCGATGCGGGTCTCGTGGGCGCCGTTGACATAGGCGTTTATGAGGCTGACCGTCAGCGCTTCGATGCCCTGATCCTTGAGCTGGCGGAGCACCCCGCGCACCGCATCTTCGTCCAGAGCACGGACTTCTTCCCCGTCCGCTCCGATCCGACCTGGCACTTCGAGAGTGTCTTCCAGATGGGCAAGCGGCTGCGGCTTTGGCCAAACGATCCAGGCAGCAAGCCCGCCGGGCACGAAGCTGCGAGCGATCTGCATGATGTCGCGATAACCCTCGGTCGTGATGAGGCCGACTTTCGCGCCCTTGCCTTCGAGCACGGCATTGGTCGCGACCGTTGTGCCATGGAGGAAATAGGCGATATCCTTGGCCGAAACCCCGGCCTCTTCGGTGATCGCTTTGACCCCGTTCAGGATCCCTTCCGAGCTGTCATGCGGGGTCGAGGGCGTCTTGTGGCGCCAGAATTTGCCGTTCTCCTCGTCGAACAGCAGCAAATCGGTAAAAGTGCCGCCGACATCGACGCCCAGCCTGTAAGTCATAAAGTCACCCTGCTCCTCAAACGTTTCAGGCCGCGCGTGCGACCCGCGATGGCAATTCGCGCCCCAAGCGTCCGGCGAACCAGCGGTTGGCGGCGATAGCGGCATCGAGATCGATGCCTGTGTCTACACCGGAACGCTCCATCATGTTGATGAGGTCCTCGGTCGCAATGTTTCCGGTGGCGTTCGGTGCGAAGGGGCATCCGCCAAGCCCGCCCAAGCTCGCATCGAATATCCGTACGCCAGCTTTGTAGGCCGCCCATGCGTTGGCGATGCCGGTGGCGCGCGTGTCGTGGAAATGGCAGCGCATCGGAATGCGCCCGCCCAGCAGGTCGCCGAGCCTCCCGAAAAGATCTTCGACCTGAGATGGAACGCCGACACCGATCGTATCGGCAAGCGCGATTTCTTCCGGCTCTTCTGCGGCCATCTCCTCCGCGATGGCGAGCACCGTATCCGGCTCCACCGCGCCTTCGAAAGGGCAGCCGAATGCGGCGCTGATCGTGACCTGCGCGCGCAACCCCTCGGATTTTGCAAAGCGGATCATGTCGCGGTTCTCGGCAATGCCTTCCGCGATTGTCTGTCCCTGGTTTTTCTGTCCGAACGTATCGCTTGCGACAAGGACGCAGCCCGCCTGATCGATGCCGGGCTTCCCGCCCTCCTTCGTCGCGAGACCTCGCATTACCCCGCGCTTGTTCAGGGTGAGGCCGATGTAGGTAACATCGCTGCGGTCGGGCAGTCCGGCGATCACCTCTTCGGCATCCGCCATCTGCGGAACGCGTTTCGGATGGACGAAGCTGGCGACTTCGAGCCGCCGCGCTCCGTAACCGATCATCCGGTCGATCATCGCCAGCTTGTCCGCGGTCGTGATGATTTCGGCTTCGTTCTGCAGCCCGTCACGCGGACCGACTTCGACCAGTTCGATACTGTGTGTTGCCATGACCGGAATCGCTCTTGGGTGTTGAGGTATGCCGCGCCTGATACGCAAATTGTATACAAATGCAAATGGTCAGACTATAGGCCCGGTCCGTCGGATCGACACGAGGGGTGCGGCGATTCCGATGCAGGCGCGCGGTTCTGCGGGTAGCGAATCAGAAAGGCAGCAAATGGCTCAAGGTGCATTAGACGGACTGCGGCTTATCGAAATGGGGCAGTTGATTGCCGGCCCTTTCTGCGGGCAATTGATGGGCGACCACGGCGCGGAAGTCATCAAGGTAGAGCCGCCCAAAGTCGGCGATGCGATGCGCAATTGGGGTCAGGGCATCCCGCTGTGGTTTTCCGTCGTCGCCCGCAACAAGAAATCGATCACCTTGAACCTGCGCGAAAAGGAAGGGCAGGCCATTGTCAAACGGCTCGCTGCTAAGGCCGATTTCCTGCTCGAAAACTTCCGGCCCGGCACACTCGAGCGGTGGAACCTCGGCTGGAATGAACTTTCCGCCATCAACGAAGCGCTCATCATGATCCGCGTCTCGGGCTACGGGCAGAGCGGGCCCTATTCGAGCCGTGCGGGCTATGGCGGAATTGGCGAGGCGATGGGCGGCATGCGCTACATCGCCGGCGAGCCCGACCGGCCGCCGAGCCGCGCCGGGCTGTCGATCGGAGACTCGCTCGCGGCGACCTATGCCTGTCTGGGCGCGCTTATGGCGCTCAACCACAGGCACAAGACCGGCAAGGGTCAGGTCGTCGATTCCGCAATCTACGAATCCGTGCTGGCCATGATGGAATCCACCATTCCCGAATTCACCGTGGCAAATCATATCCGCGAGCGCACCGGATCCATCCTCCCCAAGGTCGCACCGTCCAATGTCTATCCGACGAAGGACGGAAGCGTGCTGGTCGCAGGCAATCAGGACAGTGTGTGGAAACGCATGGCGACGATGATGGGCATGCCGGAGCTGGGCGATGATCCGCGCTACAATTCGCATATGGGCCGCGGTGAGCGGCAGGGCGAGCTCGATGAACTCATCTCCGGCTGGACGAAGCAGCATACGAGCCGTGAAGTGCTCGACCTGTGCGAGGAACACGGCGTGCCTGCAGGCAATATGTACCGCGCGCCGGAAATGCTCGACGATCCGCATTTTGCCGCGCGCGAGGCAATCATCGAAGTGCCGCATCCGCGCCACGAGAATTTCAAGATGCAGAACGTCGCGCCGAAGCTGTCCGAAACGCCGGGCCATGTCGATCACGTCGGACCGGAGCTTGGCCAGCACAATGAAGAGATTTACGGCGAATTGCTGGGCATGGATTCGAAGGCGATGAGCGATCTCGAGGAACGCGGCATCATCTAGATCGCATCCTGCCGCGCATCGCCGTGGGACAAGGGGATCTCGCTGACTGTCCAGATCGTTCCCGATCCCTCGGGGCCGATCTTGCGCTCGATCTTCCCGCCGATCTGTCTCGCAAGATCATCGATCAGCGACAAGCCGATGCCGTCTCCCCTCGCAATGTCGCCAAAACCGACACCGTCGTCCGAAACCTTCACGGCCGCCCGGCTGCCTTCTGCGTCGAGACGCATCGAAACCGTCCCTTCGGTTCCCGGGAAGGCATGCTTGTAGGCATTCGTTACCAGTTCACTGACCAGCAGCCCGAGCGGCGCGGCAATGTCCGCTTCGATCGAAACATCGTCGAAATGCCCTTCGAGAGAAACTTCCTCGCGCCCGAGGCTGCTTTCCAGCAACTCCTGTAGCTCGGTCAGAAACGCGCTCGCCCCGACGAGCGTCCCGCTTTGCCGCGCGCGCAATTTCTCATGCAGCAATGCCATCGTCCGGAGGCGTATTGCGGCATCGGATTCCGGCGCGTCGGCGATGGGACGATCCGCTGACTTTCGGCGGGCTTCGATCCTGAACAGGCTAAGCAGCGTTTGCAGATTGTTAGCCACCCGGTGGTGCATTTCGGTGAAGAACATGTCCTTTGCCGAAGATGCCGCCATTTCGGCGCGATAGGCGCGGTACGCAGCGAACGCGACCAGGCCGGCGGCCAAAAGCAAGGTCGCAGTGAGTGCCGCCATGATGGTCGCGCGTTCGCTCGTCGCCGCTGCCAGCTCCCGCTCCTTTTCCGCCAACTGGGCGGCTTGGGCGAGATTGAGGGCACGTTCTTCTTGGTCCTCTAGCGCGAAAACGAGATCGGCATTGCCAACAGCGCGCAGCTTTTCCTTTTCGAACCGTTGCTCACTCAAATCGAGCGCGGCAGCCGCATATTTCGCCGACTCTTGGTAATTGCCGAGCCTGCGCTGAAGTTCCGCCATGCTGCGAAGATAGGGCAAGAGAAATGCGCGATCCTGATCCTCCGGCTTGATATTGTCAGGGTCGATTTCGGTCCCGAGCGCCTCTTCAGCTTGTTGAAGCATCTGCTGCGCATCGCCGAAGAAACCCTGTTCCAGATAGCTTTCGGCAAGCCATGCGAATGCTTCGGCGTGGACGGATTCGGTGAAGTAATCAGCTTCGTACAATTCAGTGGCTGCTTCGCGCCCGAGCGCGAGGGCATTGGTGATCTGCGGTCCGCCCTGCCGATATTGAATTCGCGCCAGTTCGAACCGCGAATTGGCGAGCCCCGGCCTGGCTGCGCCCTCGGTGCTTCCGGCTTCGACATGATCCGCGAATTGCTTAATGGCGACCTTCACCGCCGTTTCGGCATCGTCGAGGCGATCGGCAGCCGAAAGTGCCAACGCCCTGTTCAGCTGTATCTGGCCTGTCGTGAGCGGGTGGTCGTCACTGACAGCCAAACCGCGGTCATAGAGCGCCACGGCGCGCTCGTGATCGCCGATCTCGTAGAAGAGGTAAGCGAGCGAACTCAGCGCATTCATCCGCACCAGGTTGAATCTCGGTTTATCGGAGTCTTCGATCACCTCGGTGAGCAGGCGGACCGCTTCGGCATAGTCGCCTGATTGCTTGGCCAATGTCGCCTTGAAGTTCAGCGCGAACAGACCGATCCGCATCACGCCGCCCCGCCTTCCGGCATCGAAGGATTCCTGTAGCAGAGCGTCCCGCTGTTCGTCCGTCTGCTCGTGCTTCTCGCTGACCGATCTATAGTACGCCCAGTAATACGCGAACCGCGACCGTGACCGGTCGTCTTCAAGGCGGCGCGCATCTTCCAGCCATTGCCCCATCTGGTCCGCATCCTGAACGAAAGGAGACAGGACGAAGGGTACGCGTACGGCGTTGACCTTCAGACGTGCACGATCGGACCAACGCTTAGAGGCTCGTCGAAGGTTCTCCGGATTGATGAAATTTTTCGCCGAAAGGAGATAGTCATCGAGCAGCCGCAATCGCTCGGAATCGCTCAATTCGGTCAGCTCCTCGATACAGCTCCTGCTGGCCTCACGAAACGCGTCAGTGATGGATGCGGGATTCTGCCAATTTCCCGGCGGACTGTTCTCCATCCAGTCGGCGCAGGACTGGCCTGTCTCCTGCGCAGAGGCCGGGAGTGACAGGCCGATCACGGCGCTCGCAAAAATCGCCGCCATCTTGAACAGGCGTCGCACGTTGTGTTGCCTCCAGTGGCGCGCTCTTGGAAAGGAGGGGGCGCACGCGCCATGAACCTGCCGCGCGTTGTGCAACACTATCCATGGAGAGGGAAGCCCTTTGCCGATGGCGGGGCCGGTGAAGAGGACCGCACCTGCACCGTGGGTACGCTGAAAGGCTACTCCGCCACAGCGTCATCTTCGGCGGCGCCAGCGAAAGTGTGAAACGCACGGCGCAGATGACTGCCCATGACGGCCTCCGCCCAGCCGGGGTCGCCTGCGCGAAATGCGGCGATCAGCTCGTCGTGATCGCGCGCCGACTGCTTGAGATCTTCCGCCGAATACTGGCGCGCGGTTCGAAGCACCACCGGCTGTTCGACGAGCATTGCCAGCACCTGCCCCAGCCGCGGTGAATGAGCCGCCTCGGTGATCGCTTCATGAAACACGCGGTTGGCATCCAGGAACCGCACAATGTCCGGGGTCTCCCCGTCGACCGCTTCGTGCAGCTCCTTATTGACCTCCTCCAGGCGGTCGATTTCCGCATCGGTAAGGCGCCTTGCCGCGCGGTTTGCGGCGTGACCCTCCAGCATCTGCCGGAGGGTGAACATCTCGTCGATGTCGTCACGCGACCAGTCTGCGACGAATATCCGTTTCGAAGGACTGCGGACAAGCAGCATCTCCGCCTCCAGCCGCCGCATCGCTTCGCGGACGGGCGTTCGGCTGACGCCCGCAACCTCCGCGAGTTGCTCTTCCGTCAGCTGGGAGCCCGGCTGGACTGTCCCGCCAAGCAGAAATCCCCTGATCTTGGCGTAGGCCTGTTCGGATGCCTTGCTCATTGCGCGCTGTCGAACCTGCAAGTGTGGCTGAAAATCATCATCGGCAATCCCATACCTATGCAATTTGACAAGGCTATCAATTCTCCTTGACGCAGGCAAATTGTATACAATAGGAGGCCATCCCATGGAGACCGCCTCGATGGCCGATGACCAGCGAATAAAAGTGATTGTGCCTATCCCGATGGATGAGGCGGGGGTCGCCAATCGCGCCCAGCAATTGCCCGATGATTTCGTTCGGCCAGGTTTCAAACCTGAGTTCGAAGCGGTGCGCTGGGGTGCGGCGCTCGGCGATTCCTACCACGATACGATGCTCATGGACTGGACGGTCTTCCAGGCCGGTGTGACCGCAGAGCAAGAGGGGTATGCAGGGGTCCTGATCGACACGGTCAGCGACAGTGGATTGCGGCCCCTGCGCAGCGCGTTGTCGATACCCGTGGTCGGGCCGGGCGAGGCGAGTTTTGCCATGGCGATGATGCTCGGCAAGAAATTCTCGGTGCTGACCATGTGGCCCGAATGGTTCCCGCTCTACGAAAAGACACTCACCGAATATGGTTGGGGCGGCCGCTGCGCATCGATGCGTTCGATCGACACGCGCCCCGACGTGACCGAGCTTCTCGAAGGCAAAGAGGAGGTCGTTTTCGGGAAACTGAGAGAGCAGGCCACTATCGCGATGGAGGAAGATGGTGCGGATGTGATCGTGCTGGGTTCCACCACGATGCACCAATCGGCCGCGTTTCTGGACGGCGAGCTGCCGATCCCGGTGCTGAACCCCGGCCAGGTCGCCTACAAGATGCTCGAGACGCAGATCGAGCTCGGCCTGTCCCATTCGAAGAAAGCCTTTCCCGCACCCGAGGTGCCCAAGCACGAAGACATTCGAAAAGGGTGGTACTGATGAGTGAATTGAGCGCCGACAATTGGAAAGAGGGCGGTGCCGGACAGGTGCCGCTCCCCTATCCCTTCTACGTCGATATCGTGACGAAGAGATATTTCGACGGGGTCGATAACAAGAACCTCGACAAGGTGCTGAACTGCTTCACGCCCGATGCCATTCTCCGGGAAGCGACCAGCGAGACCGTGCATGACGGCCGCGATGCGATCCGGTCTATGTTCGAAAAGCTTTTCGCCGATTTCGAAAACATCTGGCACGGCAATTTCGTTCACACCGCCGATCCACAGACCAACACAATCAATTCTCAGTTCACGGTCTTGATTACGCCCAACGGCGGTGAGCAGCTGCGTTATGAGAACTGCAATCGCTTTTACCTGAAAGACAGGCTTTTCCACCGCGTGTATGTCTACATGAGCGGCGACAACCTGCTGAAGGAAGGGGACGCCTGATGCAGTATGAACCCACTTTCGGACGCGATGAGCTGATCGAGTTCGCAACCAAGACATATTTCGGGAATGTCGATGCCAAGAATATGGACGCGGCGCTCGATTGCTTTCACGACGAAGCGTTGTTCTGCGTCCAGACCGATTTCACGCGGCACAGCGGCAAGGGCGAGATCCGCCGCATGTTCGAGGACTTCTTTGCCGCTTACGAGACCATAATTCACCGTGATTTCGTATGCACCGTCGATGAAGCCAACGGGCGGATCTCCGCCTGCTTCGTCGCCGAGCTGCACGATTCCGACGGGCAGGTAACGCTGCTTAACAACACCAATTTCTGGCGACTCCGGCCCAGTAGCGAAGAAAGCGGCGCCGGGCCGAAATTTCAGGAAGTGTACGTTTACATGAGCGGAGCGAACGTACTGACGTGATCCATATGACCGGCGGGGGCCGGGCAAGACAGGTTCGATTCAGGGAAGGACCGGCTATGAAAAATGTAAAGTTCAATCTCGTCAGTGGAACGGCGCTGGCAGCTATGGCGATCGCCGCGCCCGCCCATGCACAGGACAGCGATGCGCCTGGTGCGCAGCCGGTCGCGAGCGATCAGAGCGCAGCCAGTGACAACGCGATCATCGTGACAGCGCGCCGGCAATCGGAAACGCTTGCCGAGGTGCCGAGCTCGGTCACGGTCTTCACCGCCGACACGATCGAGAAGACCGGCATCGAACGCGCCGACGAATTCGTTCAGCTGACGCCGGGTGTGACGATCGTCAGCGGCACTGCCGAGGCTGGCGACACCCAGATCAACATTCGCGGGATCAACGGCGCGCGCGATGCGGAAAGCTCGGTCGCGCTCGTGGTTGACGGAATCCTGAAAACCAACACGGCCCAGCTCAACCAGGACCAGGGCACCCTGCGCCAGATCGAAATCCTGAAAGGCCCGCAAGGCGCGCTTTACGGGCGCAACGCAGCCGCGGGCGCGATCGTGATCCAGACGCTGAAGCCAAGCGACTTTCTCGAAGGGGGAATCGAGGTGTCGGCGGCGGAAGACAACACTTACAATGCGAACGGGTACATCTCGACCCCGATTGGCCAGAATGCCGGCCTGGTGTTGTCGGGCAGCTATTTCACGACCGACGGCTTCTTCTTCAACAGGTTCCTGAACGACGACGTCGTGGACGATCAGGAAATCTGGTCGGTCGATGGCCGGTTCGTGGCCAATCTCAGTCCCGCGACCGAAATCGATATCAAGGCCCGCTACGCCGATCTGTCGGGCGCTTCGATCAACTTCAACGCGGCGTTTCAGCTGCCTAACTTCGCCGCTGTCGATCCGGCGTTCTTCGAAGACGTCAATGATCACCCGTTCGACTTTTTCTCCAATATCCGCCCGACCAACGACCAGCAGACATTCGAAGTATCGGCCAAGATCGAGCATGAATTCGATGCGATGACGCTGACTGCCTGGGCGCTATACGCCGATGTGGATCAGGAATTGACTGCGGACGGGACATCGGCCGACTTTGCGCGTTTCACCTTCCCCGGTGTCACGCAGGCATCGATCGACGCATCCAATGCGTGCTTTGCGTCGACCGCTGCGCTCACCGGCTTCCCGATCAACCCGCCGACCTTCATCGGCCAGACGCCTGTACCCTTCATCTTCGACCCGGCGACCGGATCGACATTCGGACCATACAGCCCGACGACGTGCGATGGCACGCAGTTCCAGATCCGCGAGCAGACCGATATCAGCGGTGAAATCCGCCTGGCATCGAACACCGATAGCCCGCTGCAGTGGCAAATCGGGGCCTATTACCTTCACATCGACCGTGAGACGGGTGTCAGCCTGGGCGCCGATCTGGGCGAAGGAATCACACGGCAATTGTTCAACGGTCCGGATTCATCGAACCCGACGACCCAGCTGTACAATGATGACTTCTCGACGGACGTCTACGCGGCCTTCGCTTCGATCGATTACCAGGTGACCGACCGGTTCGAAATCGGATTGGCTGGCCGTTACGATATCGAAGATCGCTCCGTCACCAGTCTGGTGCCCGATGCGGTCGATCCGTTCAGCCCGACCGGCGCACCGATCAATCCCGGACAGGCGTTTGGCCCGATCCCGGACCAGTCCGAGACGTTTCGGCCGTTCCAGCCGAAAATCTCCCTGCGTTACGAGCTTAGCGACAATTTAAATCTCTACGCCAACTGGGGGATCGGCTTCAAATCCGGCGGTTTCAACAACCAGGGTTCGGCAGCGATCGTTGATCAGGCATTCAACCAGTTCATCGGTACGAACGTGCTGATCGAGGACCTCTACGACAAGGAAACGTCGAGCGCGTTCGAAGCCGGTTTCAAAGGCTCGGCGGCGAATGGCAGGGTGACTTTCGATGTCGCGGGCTACTACACCGAAATCGACGACATGCAGTTCTTCGAATTCTTCGTCGGCGGGTTCGGCCTGCTCCGCGTTGTTTCGAACATCGATGAAGTGGAAGTCTACGGGGCGGAGGCCAATCTGAACTTCGAAGTCGTGCCGGGTTGGGATTTCTTCGGCGCTGTCAATGTGACCGAGAGCGAGATTCTGGAGAACGCCTCGCGCCCTGTCACCGTGGGCAACGAATCTCCCTACACCTCCGACTACACGATCAACCTCGGCACACAGGTCGTGGCGCCTCTTGCGCCCACATTCGATTTCGTGATGCGCGCCGATTACCGCATCACGGGGCCGACATGGTTCCATACGGTGCAGAACAACACCTCACCGACGCTGTTCAGCGGACTGCTTCCAGGCTCTGCCCTGGCGCTGCCTGCATTTGTCGGAGATGCCGACTATTCGATCACCGAACGTGAAGCATTCGGCGTGCTCGATATGCGCGTCGGGCTCGAAGGGGAGAGTTGGCGCATCACCGCTTTTGCCGATAACCTGCTCAACCGGGAGTATCTCAACGAGGTGATCCCGGCTATCGAGTTTGGTGGATCGTTCATCTCGCCCGGCGGTCGCCGCCGGTTCGGGGTTGAGCTGGGTTATACTTTTTAGGGGAGCCGTTCGGGTGG
Source organism: Erythrobacter ani (assembly GCF_019204025.1). Taxonomy (GTDB): domain Bacteria; phylum Pseudomonadota; class Alphaproteobacteria; order Sphingomonadales; family Sphingomonadaceae; genus Erythrobacter; species Erythrobacter ani. Next base: position 690,120 of record NZ_JAGSPB010000001.1, on the reverse strand, counting down.
AGAGCAGCGAAGACGTACAGAGCAACTACGCCGGCGTCTTCGAAGGAAGGATAGGGTTCGGGCAGCGCCCGGCCCTGATCCTGATTGATTTTGTGGAGGCGTATTTCGCGCCGGACAGCCCGCTATTCGCGGATGTCGAACCGGCGCTTGCGGCAGCAATCGCGCTACGCAATGCGGCGCGCGCTGCCGGTGTTCCGGTGATTTACACCAATGTCGAGTTCCACCCCTCCATGCGGGATGGCGGTGTTTTCGCGAAGAAAATCGGTGCGCTTTCAAGCTTCGCGCGCGGGAACCCGCTGGGCGCATGGCCTGCGGGCCTTGAGCCGAGCGACGATGAGCTCGTCATCTCCAAACAATATGCCAGTGCGTTTTTCGGTACGTCGCTCGGATCGACCCTGACTGCGCAAGGCCATGACAGCCTTGTTATATCGGGGCTTTCCACCAGTGGCTGCGTACGCGCCACCTGCGTCGATGCATGCCAGCACGGCTTCATCCCCATCGTCGTCGAAGAGGCCGTGGGCGACCGCCATGAAAACGTCCACCGCGCAAACCTGTTCGACATGAATGCGAAATACGGCGACGTGGTAAGTCTGGCCGAGGCATGCGAGCACTTCGCGAGCCTCACGAAGGATTAGTCTTCGCCGAGCAATCGTCCTGCGATCGCTCCCAGCTTTGCCAGCAATTCGGGATCGTGTTCATCGGGTGCGGTGATAACGGCATCATCGAGAGCCGTATCGATTTGTGAGGCTTTGCGTTTTTTCGGCAGGCTGGAGATGAATTTCGCGACCGTTTCGCGGGCGAGTTCGCCATTGGCCTCCATCTGAGCGATGACCTGCGCGACATTGACCGCCTCGCCAACCCCGTTTTCATCGACGCGCCAGCAATCGTAGTCGGTCGCCATTCCGATCAGCGCGTAGGGCAGTTCGGCTTCGCGCGCGAGTTTGGCCTCGGGCATGGCGGTCATGCCGATCACGTCCGCGCCCCATTGGCGATAGAGGCGGCTTTCGGCGCGGCTGGAGAATTGCGGCCCTTCGATTGCGATATAGGTCGCGCCGACGGCGACCTTACCCCTGCAGGCGGAAATCGCTTTCGCCGCCATTTCCGACAGGCGCGGGCAGACGGGATCGGCCATGGAGACGTGGGTCACGAGGCCGCTAGTAAAATAGGTGCTTTCGCGCTTCACCGTGCGATCGATGAATTGTTCGACCACGGCGAAACGCCCCGGTTCGATTTCTTCGCGCAGGCTGCCGACGGCAGAGATCGCAAGGATATCGGTGCAACCGGCGCGTTTCAGGGCATCGACATTTGCGCGCGAATTAAGCTCGGTGGGGCTGATCGGATGGCCCCGGCCATGGCGCGGCAGGAACCGCACTTTCACATCGCCGATGCGGCCGCATAATATCTCGTCGGATGGCTCACCCCACGGGGTGTCGATTGCGATCCATTGTTCGTCTTCGAGACCTTCGATATTGTACAGGCCCGACCCGCCGATGATCCCGATACACCATTCGCTCGCCATGTGTGTGCGTGCCCCGTCAGATACTTGAAGTCGTTCGGCCTTAGGTCAGGTCGAAGCGCTCGGGCAAGGCCTTGCGGATAAAGCCGTCCGCTTTGGCGAAGGGACCTGCGATCGAAGGCCGCGCTTTCATGCGTTCGAAATGCGCGGCAAGTGCGGGATAATCATCCAGCGGAGTTTCGGCAACGAGCGAGATCTGCATGAACACGCAGGCGACCGTGATGTCCGCGATGGACAGCTGTCCGCCCGCGAAGAATTCCTCATCACCCAATGTTGTGTCGAGATACGTGAGGATCGGTGGCAATTGCTCCGCCCATGTCCCGCGCGCCTTGTCGAGATCGGGCTCCTTGCCTTGGGTCACCGCGAAGAAGATCGGCCGGAATATTCCAAGCCCGCCCGATGCGGCGAGGTTGGTGTCGGCAAATTCCTCGATAAACAGCGCGCGTCCATGGGCAAAAGCGTTCTCGGGGTACAGCGCAGGGGAAGGATGCTTCTTTTCGATATAGGCGCAGATTGCCGAGCTGTCCGGGATCGTTCCGGCTGTTCCATCCTCCGCAATCGAGCGATCACGCATGACAGGGATGCGTTTCATCGGAGAGATGTCGCGAAACCATTGCGGCGGGTTGAACACGTCGACCGGCTCGACATCGAAATCGACTTCTTTTTCAAGGCACACTGCGGATACTTTGCGCACGAAAGGCGAAACCGGGCTGCCATAGAGTACGAGGTCTGCTTGTGAATCGGTCATGGTTCTCTCCTGTTGCACACTGCTTAAACTTCAGGTTGCGCAAAGCAACTGGTATGGCGCAACTGATAGGCGATACCGTTCATCGCAGGCTGTAAGATCGCTTCGTAATTCCCGATTGATTTCTCCCTGTGAATGGCCACCTTCTGTGCCAAGAGGAAATCGCGCTTACGCAATTCGAGAGAGGATTTAGACATGGTCACCCAGTACAAGAACCTGATCAACGGCGAGATGGTGGACACCGGCCAATGGCTGGATGTCGTCAACCCGGCCACGGAAGAAGTGATCGGACAGGTTCCATCCTGCGGCAAGGATGAACTCGACAAGGCTGTCGCCGCCGCGCGTGCCGCGTTCAAGACGTGGAAGAAAACCCCCATCGAAAAGCGCCGTGAGGCGATCATGGCGGTATCGGGCGCGATCAAGGAAAATGCCGACGAGCTTTATCGCCTCCTGACATCCGAACAGGGCAAACCGCATCAGCAAGCCCAGCAGGAAATTTACGGCGCGGCCGGGATTTCGGCGGCGCAGGCTACGCTCGAGCTGGAAGACGAGATCATTCAGGACGATGACACGCGCCTTTCCCGCCACCGCCGCGTACCTGTCGGTGTGGTCGGCGGCATCGTGCCGTGGAACTTCCCGGTGATGATGGCGATCCAGAAAATCGTACCGGCCATGCTTTCAGGTTGCACCATTATCCTGAAACCTTCGCCCTTCACCCCGCTTACCACGCTTCGCATCGCCGAACTGATCGCGGACAAGGTGCCTGCGGGCGTCGTCAACATCATTACGGGCGAAGACGATCTTGGGCCGATGATTACGGCGCATCCCGACATCGACAAGATCACCTTCACCGGATCGACAGCCACGGGCAAGAAGATCATGGAAGGGGCCAGCGCTGACCTGAAACGGATCACGCTGGAACTGGGCGGCAACGATGCCTCCATCGTGCTGCCCGATGCCGATCCGAAAAAGGTCGCCGAACAATTGTTCTGGTCAAGCTTTTCGAACGCTGGCCAGATCTGCATCGCCGCCAAGCGCGTCTATATTCACGAGGACATCTACGACGAATTGTCCGAAGCCATCGCCGAATACGCGAAGAACGTTAAAGTCGGAGACGGCGCGCAGCAGGGCACCGGCGTTGGCCCGATCCAGAACAAGAAACAGTACGACCGCGTGCTGGAGCTGATCCAGGATGCCAAGGACAATGGCTACAAGTTCCTGCTCGGCGGCGACGCCGACCCATCGGGCAGTGGATATTTCGTGCCGCTCACGATCCTCGACAATCCGCCTGAAGACGCGCGTATCGTGGCGGAGGAACAATTCGGCCCGGTCATGCCGCTGATGAAGTTTTCCTCCGAAGAGGAAGTCATCGCGAAAGCGAACAATTCGGAATACGGTCTTGCGGGTGCAGTCTGGACTGCAAACCCTGAAAAGGGTGTTGAAATCGCAGAGCAGCTGGAAACGGGTACTGTCTGGGTCAACGAGTTCCTGCACCTGTCGCCCTTCGCGCCTTTTGGCGGGCACAAGCAATCGGGCTTCGGGGCGGAATACGGCACGGAAGGTTTGAAGGAATTCACCTATCCCCAGGTCATTACGGTGAAGAAAGACAACGTCCCGGCCTAAGCTCGACATTCATGAATAATCAAAAGGGCCGCTCCGGAAACGGGGCGGCCTTTTTCGTGGTGGTGGGAATGCCGCTCTATTCGCCTGCCATTGTGCTGTACATGTCGAGGCCGAGTGCCCAGCGGCGTTGAAAACCGCGCCAATGCTCCGGCTCATCATCGCCAGCGAGTTTGCCGTTGAGCTGTTCGCCAAAAGATGTTTCCCACTGGCTGTCATTCGAGTTCTGCGTTGGCACATCGAGATAGGCGGCTTTGGCGGCGTCCCCCTTGAGGTGCAGATCGAGAAACGCGGCAACGAAATGCTGGTTGATACCGTTGATCCGATCCTGCCGCCAGACAGGTTCGTTCACGAATTCGATGGCCTGAAACGGCACGTCCGTGGACTGCTGGAAGGCATTGCCTACGATATTGTGACGAGCCTCGCGGAACACCAGCATCCGGCGATCGGTTCCCGTCATGGAATCGAAAATCCAGCTGATCCCGTTGTCGAATCCGGACACGTCGTCCTGGTTCCCGGCCACGATCAGCACCGGCGCTGTGACCTGCGCCAATGTATCGGCGCTCCATACGCGGTTATCCGGCGCGCCGCCCCAAGGAGCAAATGCGATCAGCGCATCGATTCCCGCATCTTCGCTGGCGGAAGCGCGCACAGGCTCAAGCGCGGCATCCGGGACGGTATCAAAGGTTCCGCTTTCGTAATCGTAATCGCCGCCCGCTGTCGCGATGGCTCCATAACCGCCCATCGAATATCCGATCAGGCCGATCCTGTCGGTGTCGATCAGCGCATACGGCCCGGTTTGATTTGCGTCCGCACTCGAGAGGATCTGAGAAATGACCTGCCGCTGATCGAGCGACCGGCTCGCAAGCACGTTGGCGAAGGAGTGGATGAAATCGGTCGCGCCCTCCAGCTTGCGGTCGGCATGGTCGATCGACGCCACGACATAGCCGCGCGAGGCGATGTGCTCTGCCAAGGTGCTGAACTGGGTGCTCCACCCGTTGAAGCCATGCGACATGATGACCAGCGGAAGCTTTCCGCCGAACTGTTCGGCTCGCAAAGCCGGCGCGTCTGGATGAGCGCGCCCTTCATACTCGAATGTCACCGGCTCCATATTGGGCGGCTGCATCGTGTGTGTGTGTAGGTGATCGGCGGGGCCACCGAAGGCGCTTCTGCCGGGTAATAGATCCGCACCTTCAATTTGCGCGTTTCGGAGTCGGTCGCGCCGGTGGCCATGCCTATTTTGCTGAAAGTTACGCGATCCGGCATTGCGACCGTCAGCTCCTGCGTGCCGATCGAATATTCGCCAAAGCGCCCCAGTTCTGGGGTTTCGCCTGGCGCACCTTCGTGCACTGTCGGTGTCGCAACATAGGCTGCGGTCCCGGCTCCGATACCGACCACGGCAAGCGCGGCGAGAGCGATATGGCGTTTCTTCATCTGTGTTCCCGTTTCGAAACTGGCATTTGTTGGCTTGCCCATTGGCAGCGTTCCGGGGCACTCATGCCAGCGAATGAGGAGAGAAGGAAGCGATGGCGGCTACGCCTGAGGACTTGATCGGAGGATTGGCGCGGGCTTGCGCGCGAGCCGGGTTGACCGCGCCTGAGGGGCTCCACCGTCTGACCGGCGGCGCGACGATGGAAAGCTGGCGGTTTTCGTGTGGGGCGGAAGCCTTCGTGCTGCGCCGCGCGCCGAGCCTCGAATTCATGGAAGATCGCCCTTACGGTCACGCTGTTGAAGCAGCTGTGATCCGCGCGGCGCATGCGGCAGGCGTTACAGCCCCTCGGGTCGTCGTGGAACTCGAACCGGAAGACGGTATCGGCTCCGGGTTCGTGATGCAGGCGCTTCCCGGGACGCCGAACCCCAGGGAGATTCTGCAATTCGACGATGCCGACACCTTGTTGAAGCAGGCGGCGCGCGATCTGGCTCGCATCCACTCGCTTGGGCGCGAAGATGTGCCGGACGCGGTGCCGGTGATGGACTACCGGGAGGCTATCGCCGATCTGCGCCAGCAATTCGATGAAGCGGGCGGCGACAGGCCGATCATCGCTCTCGGACTCAAGTGGATGGAGGACAATTGCCCCAAGCCGGTCGAGCCGGTGCTGGTCCATGGCGATTACCGTATGGGCAACCTGCTCGCGCAGCCAGGCAAGCTCACCGGCGTGCTCGATTGGGAGCTGGCGCATTTCGGCGACCGGCACGAGGACCTTGCCTTTGGCTGCATGGCGGTGTGGCGGTTCCACCGCTACGACAGGCCTGCATTGGGCCTGGGGAGACTTGAGGACTACTTCGCCGCTTACGAAGCCGAGGCGGGCATGAAAGTCGACGCCAAGCGCTTCCGCTATTGGCTGATCCACCGCACCGTATGGTGGGCGCTCGGCTGCCTCAAAATGGCGAAATACTGGCGCAGCGGCGAGGACCGGATGCTGGAGCGGGTGGTGATCTCAAGGCGGACCAGCGAGCAGGAACTCGATTTGCTGATGTTGCTGGAGGGGGACGCGCTGGCCGATGGGATCGTTCCGAAAGAACGTATTCCCAATAATGAATTGTATTTTGGCGAGGCTCAGACCGGCGAGATTGCAACGGCGGTCGCGGAGTGGCTCAGCACAATCAAGGATAAGGTTGAAGGCCATGACCGTTTCCAACTCGCCGTGGCTCGCAATGCGCTGGGCATGCTAGCCCGTGAGTACGCAATCGTGCCCAGAGTCTCGGATCGCGAACTGGCGGAGGATTTCCTGACGGGCCGACGCAAGATGATGACCGATCCGGCCATCACACGACTTCGGCGGGACGCCTTGGACAAGCTGGAGGCTGACTCTCCCAAATACCCCGCACTTGCGGTTGCACGCGAGCTTTGGAGCAAATCTACAGAGGTGACCTGATAATGGACTTTGCAATTCCCGCCGACCTGCAGGCGTATCTCGACGAGCTCGACGCTTTCATCGAGGCCGAGATCAAGCCGCTTGAACAGCAGGACGACAATATCCGTTTCTTCGACCACCGCCGCGAATACGCGCGGACGAATTTCGAGGCGGGCGGATTGCCGCGCGAGGAGTGGGAGGAGCTGCTCAAGGAAGCCACGCGGCGTGCCGACAAGGCCGGACACTGGCGGTTTTCAGCGCCGAAAAAGTACGGTGGCAAGGACGGGTCGAACCTCTGGATGGCGGTGGTACGCGACCATTTCGCTCGCAAGGGCCTTGGCCTCCACAACGACCTCCAGAACGAGCATTCGATCGTCGGTAACTTCCCCTTCGTCGCGATGTTCGATCAGTGGGGGACAGAGAAGCAAAAGCAGGAATTCATTCTCGGCGGATTTGAACGCACGCGCCGCGTCGCCTTTGGCCTCACAGAACCACATCACGGCTCTGATGCAACCCACATGGAAACCCGCGCGGTGCGCGAGACCCGCGACGGCATCGATGGCTGGCTCATCAACGGGGAGAAGATGTGGATCACCGGCATGCATGTCGCGACCCATTGCGCGATGTTCTGTCGCACGTCCGGTGAAGCGGGCGATGCGAGCGGGATCACCTGCCTCCTCGTCCCCAATCCGACCGAAGGCCTGGAGATCGAGGAATGGATGTGGACCTTCAACATGCCCACCGACCATCCGCGCCTCTCGATCAAGGACGTCTGGGTGCCTGACAGCGCGATTCTAGGCGTCGAAGGGCGCGGCCTTGCGCTGGCGCAGAGCTTTGTCCACCAGAACCGCATCCGGCAGGCGGCGTCGAGCTGCGGCGCGGCGCAATTCTGCGTCGATGAGAGCGTTAGATATGCGCGGACCCGCAAACCTTTTGGCGAGGCGCTGTCGAAGAACCAGGCGATCCAGTTCCCAATGGTCGAGCTCGCCACACAGTGCGAGATGCTGCGCCTGCTGATCCTCAAGACCGCGTGGGAGATGGACAACATGCCACACGAAGAGATCGAGCGCACGATCTCCGACAAGGTCTCGATGTGCAATTACTGGGCGAACCGGCTGGTGTGCGAAGCCGCCGACCGCGCGATGCAGGTGCATGGCGGAATCGGCTATTCACGGCACAAACCGTTCGAGCACATCTACCGCCATCACCGCCGCTATCGGATCACGGAGGGCTCCGAAGAAATCCAGATGCGGAAAGTGGCGGCCTACCTGTTCGGGTATCTCGGGCCGAAGAAGGGGACGATGGGCTAGAAGCTGCGCCCCTCAGGCAGGTCGATGCCGTCCTGCTTTACGGCGGAGCTTTTTGAAAGCCAGTAAAGGGCGATCCCTATCGCCACCATAACGCCCATATAAATAACCGATGTCGCCTCCAACTGCGACATCAGCCAGAGGATATACCCGGTCGCGACGGGCACGATAATGGCCCAGCGCAAGTCCATCGTTTTGCGCAGTCCCGCGTCATTGCGGCGCCACATGGTTACGAGCGCGGCGATGACCGCCAGGAAACCCAGCTGTTCGACGCTGACTACAAGTACGGCGAGGATTTCGAACGTACCCGATAGCGTGAGCGCAGCCACCACCGCTGCGAACGCTGCGATTGCAACGGCCGGCGATTTGAAGCGAGGGGACAGATAGGCAAGACTGTGCGGAAGCAATCCTCTGCGCGCCATTCCGTAGGCAAGGCGAGGGATCAGGAAGAATGTGTTGATCTGGTAAGTGGCGATAGAGAAAATCGCGGCGAGACTGATCATCAAACTTCCCGCAGGGCCAAGCAGTTTTTCGCCCATCGCTGCGAGCGGAATATCGACTGCTGTGGGATCAGGCGCAGTCGCGGCGTAAGCAAGTTGGACCAATGCATAGAAGATTGCGACGCCGCCGAGATTGAGCATCAACGCACGGGTCATCGTCTTTCGCGGCTCCTTTGCCTCTCCGGCGGCATAAACCGCGACGTCGCAGCCTGAAAAGGCGAAGGCGAGCAAGAGCGCAACGGATTCGAAATTGCTGAAAGTAGGCAGGTTTACCTCTACGGGCACTCCGTTCTGCGCAAAGCCAATGGCTACAAGCAGTGCGATCGGGCCGATTTTCAGCACGGTCCCGATGGCGAGAGCCCTGATCGAACGGGCTGCACCGCTGACGCTGATCGATGTGAATACGAGGATCAAGGCAGTCATGGTCACGAGCCGAATGGCCGGATCATCGAAGAACGGAAAAATCGCCGCGACATATGAAACGAGCACGTGAAAGTTGGCCGCTGCCGCAGACATGTTCACTGCGAGCGAGAACCATCCGACCTGGAACCCGACCGCCGGGCCGAACGCATGCTCGGTGTAAAGTTGCGCGCCGCCGGATTGTCGGAATACCGTCGAAAGTTTGGCGACGACCAGCAATACGCTGCCATACAGGCATGCAAATATCAGGATCGCGACAGGCGAAAACGATCCTGCCGCCGCAAACAGCAGTGCGGGCAAGGCAAAGATGCCCGACCCTACAACGCCATTGAGACTGGTCAGGATCGCCCCGCCAAGCCCGACCACGCGTGGCGGTTTTTGATCGTATGAAATGTTCCGTTCCCCCGTTGGAACGCGCCCCGCATAGCGTTTGAAAGAAAAGCGCAGGGCGTGTCAATCAAACGGGGTGCCTGCTCCCCCTAGCAATATCGTTTCTCGCCGCTAGTCTCCGGGTCGGACTGGGGAGAATAATCTGATGCGCCAAATCACCACCGCACTTCTTGCAGGCTCTATGCTTACAATTCCGGCAGCAGCCTTCGCCGATAATCACGAGGGCAAGGACGCGAAGTGGGACATTATGGCGCCCAGGGGGGCCACCATCGAACAGGTGCAGATCCAGACCGATGAAGGCACCTGGATGGATGTTGACGTCTCTCCCGATGGGCGGACCATCGCCTTTGCCCTGCTCGGCGATATCTACACCATGCCGATCTCAGGAGGCACTCCCACCCGCATCGCAGAGGGGCTTGCATGGGAGGTGCACCCACGCTTTTCGCCCGACGGCTCGCGCATCGCTTTCACCTCGGATCGCGGCGGCGGCGACAATATCTGGGTCATGAACAGCAACGGTTCCGACAAACGGCAGGTGACGAAAGAGGAATTCCGCCTCCTCAACCAGCCGACCTGGTCGCCCGACGGGCGTTTCATCGCCGCAAAGAAGCATTTCACCACCCAGCGCTCGCTCGGTACGGGCGAAATCTGGATGTACCACGTCTCCGGCGGGGGCGGCGTGCAGGTGGTCGAGCGCGCCGACGAAGCTCTGCAAAAGGAGCTGGGCGAGCCCACCTTCGCGCCAGATGGCAGTGCGATTTATTACACGCGCAACACCACTGACGGGAATACCTTCATCTATGCGCAGGATTCCAACAGCGGAATCTTCGCGATCGAGAAATATGATCTCGAAACCGGCGAGGTCACGACCGCAGTCGATGGCTTTGGCGGCGCGGTGCGCCCTGCGCCTTCGCCCGATGGCAGCGAGATCGCCTTCGTGCGGCGGGACAAGGATCAAAGCCAGCTGTGGATCAAGGATATTGCCAGCGGTGCCGAGCGGATGATTTACGGCGAACTCGATCAGGATGTGCAGGAAACCTGGGCGGTGACCGGGGTCTATCCCAATATGGACTGGACGCCGGATAGCGCCAGCATCGTGTTCTGGGCAGGGGGGAAACTCAACCGGATCGACCGTGATGGAGCGAACTTTGCCGAGATCCCGTTCACGGTGAACGATACGCGTGGCATTGCCGATGCGCCGCACCCCGTCATCGACGTCGCGCCCGACCGCTTCACCACTAAAATGGCAAAATTCGGCACGCTGTCGCCCGATGGTACGCGCGTCGTGTTCGAAGCGCTGGGCAAGCTCTATACGAAGTCGGCGAGGGGCCACGATGCGCCGCGTCCGCTTACCGGAGATGGCAGCGATGCGATCGAGGCGTTTCCGGCGTTCAGCCGTAACGGATCTCGCCTCGCATTCGTGCGCTGGACCGACGAAGGACTGGGCGAAATTATTGTCGCCGATGCGAATGGAGGAAACGCGCAGACGGTCACCTCTAAACCGGGCCATTACGCGAACCCGGCCTTTTCGCCTGACGGGCGAATGCTCGCTTTCGAGAAGCGCTCCGGCGGCTATCTCACTGCGCCAGAATACTCGGATAATACCGGCATCTTCACAGTTCCCGTGGGCGGCGGGGAGACAAGCCGCGTGACCGGTTCGGGTTCGAACCCGCAATTCACCACCGACACGGGGCGAATATTCATGAACGTGGCGAGCGGCGGCAAGCTCGTGCTGCAATCCACCGATTTGAGCGGAGAGGCGAAACGCACGCACGCTCGCGGTGAGCTGGCCAACGATTTCCGCATTGCGCCCGATGGACGGACTATTGCCTTTCGGCAGAACTACGAAGTGTTCGCCATGCCCGTCATACCTGGCGGGAAGCCGGTCGATGTCAGTGAACAGGGCGGCGCGCTGCCAGTTACCAAAGTGAGCGAAGGCGGCGCTGACTACCTCGGCTGGTCAGGCGGAGGGGAGACATTGTTCTGGTCGATGGGACCGGAATTGATGCGCGCTCAGGTATCCGATTTCTTTTCCAGCGCGCCCAAAGGCAACGGAAATGACGGCGCTGCTTATTCGCCGCCTGGATCCGGCATCCAGATGGCGATCACAGTCGCCGCAGACAAGCCAAGCAGCACTGTGGCCATCACCGGAGCGCGTCTGCTGACGATGGCTGCTGGTCTTGATGCCCAAGACCCCGGTGTCATCGAAAACGGTTTCATCGTGATACAGGGCGACCGGATCACCGCGATCGGATCCGCAAGCGAAGTGACCGTCCCGGACGGAGCGATTACGGTCGATGCGAGCGGCAAGACCATCATGCCCGGCCTCGTCGATGCCCACGCGCACGGGCCGCAGGGTACCGGCGATCTCATCCCGCAGCAGAACTGGCGGCTGGTCCAGGACCTGGCGCTGGGAGTGACGACGATCCACGATCCGTCGAACAGCGCGAGCCACATCTTCGCCTCTGCCGAACGGCAGCAAGCGGGCAAGCTGCTTGCCCCGCGCATTTTCTCGACGGGCGAGATTATCTACGGTGCCAAGGCACCAAGCATCTATGCGCGGGTCGACACCTACGACGATGCCCTTGCACATGTCCGCCGGATCAAGGCGCAGGGCGGCATCTCGGTCAAGAACTACAACCAGCCTCGGCGCGAACAGCGCCAGATGGTCGCCCGCGCAGCAGCCGAGGAGAACATGCTCGTCGTGGCTGAGGGTGGATCGTTGTTCGGGATGGACATGAACCTCGTGGCGGATGGCAATTCGACCATCGAACACAATGTACCCGGAGAAGTGTTTTACGAAGACGTGCTGCAATTCTTCGGCCAGTCGAACTCGAACTACACGCCGACCCTCACCGTGACCTTTGGGGGGCTGGCTGGTGATCCGTACTGGCGGCAGGAAACCGACGTGTTCGATCATCCGCTGCTGGTTCACACCAGTCCGAAGCACCTGCTCGCTTCCAGCGCGCGCCGGACGAAGGCACCGGACTGGGCCTTCGTCGATGACGATGCCGCGCGCGAGGCGCACAAGCTCGCGCAGCGCGGCGTTAAGGTGTCCATCGGTGCGCATGGCCAGCAGGCCGGGATCGCCGCGCATTGGGAAATGTGGAGCTTCGCACGCGGCGGCATGACCGCTATCGAGGCCCTGAAGGCAGGGACAATCGCGCCCGCGCAATCACTTGGTATGGACAAGGATATCGGCAGCCTCGAAGTCGGCAAGCTCGCCGATCTGCTCGTCCTGTCTGAAGATCCGAGCCAGGACATCCGCAATTCCGACACGATCGAACAGGTGATGCTGGGCGGGCGTCTGTATGATGCCGCAACAATGAACGAGGTAGCCACGGGCGATGCCCAGAGGCGTGCCTATTGGTGGGAAGATTGAGCTATTCGCTAATCGCCCGTTCGATGATTGCAGCCGCATCGGCGGGGTCTTCAAACGGGTGAAAATGGGTGCGGTCTGGCCGGTAAAGGTCGGTGCCTTTCGGCATGGTGGAGGCAAGCTCAGGCCAGGTCGGCGACGATTTGAAGTCTTGCAAATCGGTCTGTTTCGCGCGCACGATCAGGGTGGGGATGTCCACCTGCCTCGCGGCCTCGTGAATGCCGGTATTGCTGCGGCTTGAGGCGTAGACGCTCGCTTCCATTTCCGGCAGGCACGCAAGCTCGCATTTGGCTCCGTCCGACGTCGGGAGAAGACCATAGCGGCAGTAATCCTCGAACACCCTCGGCTCGAACAGATCATAGGGATCGCGCGAACCAAATCGCTCGATCATGGACTCTACGCTGTCGAAGTCTCGCTTTCGGCGGATCGCCGGATGCGGCGCGTCTGATGTGAAAAGCGGGGCACCCGCGGCATAGAATTCGGGCGCGAGGATGACCGGATCAAACAGGACCAGGCGGCTGAACGCGTCTGGCATATCGGCGGCGCATTGGAGCAGGGTATGGGCGCCCATCGAATGCCCGATGCCGATCGCGCGGCGAATGCGGAGTTGCTTCAGGAACGCTCCGACATCGCGCGACATGGTTTGCCAGTGATCGATGGGGTCGCCGGTCGAACGGCCATGCCCGCGCAGGTCGAGGGAGAGAACTCGCCGGTCCGGAAAATGCTCGATTATCGCGTCCCAGACCCGCGCGTGAAACCCGGTCGCGTGGGCGAAGACGAGCGCGGGTTCCTGATTACCTGGCTTTGCACGCCATTCGAAATAGGCGAGCTTGATCCCGTTGACCTCGATGGTTCGCGCAGCCGGCTTCATCGATCAGGTGACGGGTACCGGCTCGCCTGCCGGTTCTTCGGCAGGGGCATCGGGCAGCGCGACCTTGAGCAGGAAGAAACCGGACACCGCTGCGACCAGCGATCCAGCCAGCACTCCCAGCTTCACCGCGTCGATCTGAGCCGGATCGGCAAAGGCCAGGTTGCCGATAAACAGGCTCATGGTGAAACCGATGGCGGCTAGTAGTGACAGGCCGTGAATTTGCCTCCAGTTCACTTTTTCCGGAAGGGTTGCGATGCCCATCTTCACACCGACATAGGCAAACCCGAAGATGCCGATCTGCTTGCCAATGAGCAGGCCGAGCGCAATGCCCAGCGGCAGCGGTTCAAGCAGGTCCGATGGCGACAGGCCGATCAGCGTTACGCCGGCATTCGCGAACCCGAAAATTGGGATGATGAGGAATGCGACCCAGCTGTGCAGGCCGTGCTCCATTTTCTCCAGCAGCCGCTCTCCATTGCGGGCGACCATCGGGACCGTCATCGCGGCGGCGACACCGGCCAGCGTTGCGTGGACCCCGGATTTGAGCACGAATACCCACATCAGTACGGTGAGCAGCGTATACGGAATGCGCGAGCCGAATTTCAGTCGCCCGATAATTGCCAGTGCCGCGAGCGTGATGCCCGCGCCGATGAGCATATCGATCTTGAGCTCGCCAGAATAAAAGAGCGCGATGATGGTGATCGCGCCGATATCGTCGATCACCGCGACAGCCAGCAGCAAAGCTTTGAGTGCGACGGGAACGCGCGGACCGAGCAGCGACAGGATCCCCAGTGCAAAGGCGATATCGGTCGCGGCGGGGATAGCCCAGCCATCGATTGTCTCGGGCGAGTTCCAGTTGAATGCGACGAAGATCAGCGCCGGGATTGCCATGCCTCCAATCGCGGCGACCAGTGGCAACGAAGCCTTGTTCCAGCTGGAAAGCTGGCCTTCCAGCACTTCGCGTTTCACCTCGAGCCCGATGAGGAAGAAGAAGATCGCCATCAGACCGTCATTGATCCACAGGAGCAGCGGCTTGTCGATTTCGAAGCTGCCGTAAGACAGGTTCAGCTTTGTCTCGAGCGTGCCGAAATATGCGCTTGCGGCAGGCGAATTGGCGATCACCAGCGCAAGCAGCGCAGCGACGATGAGGACTATGCCTCCGGCGCTCTCCTGCTTGAGGAAGTCTTTCAGCGCAGCGCCCACCCGATCAATCATGGTTCCCGGTCCTCTAGGAAAGATGCAATTGTCCTTGGGTCTGCAACGTGCGACAGCGCCATTGGTGCCCGCAAATCGGGCCCATTGACACGATTTTCGCGGTCTAATTCTCCACGGCAAGTGGAAATGCGCCCGCACTGCAATTTTGACTGGCAAACGTACTGCTGTAGGGGAACGCGCGGTGCCAGACGCCGTTTGCACAAGATGTTCCGACGCGGAGATCCATTTTTGTCCGAAATCCTACCCGCAGACCCGGTCGGCGAGACCGAGTTCCGCAAGCTCATGGGCTTGTTTGCGACAGGCGTTTGCGTGGTGTCGTTTGGGGAAAACGACGGGAGCGAGCACCCGCCGATTTCCGGGATGACGATCAATTCACTTGTATCGGTATCGCTTGAACCGATGCTAGTGAGTTGGAGCCTGCAAAATGCGTCCAGTCAGTTTGCCGATTATGCAGGCGCCGAGGAATTCGCGTTCAGCATACTCTGTGAAGGCCAGCAGGTCATTGCCCGCCGCTACGCCGCGCGGGGCGATTCAGCGCTCAATCATGGCGATTTCGAATGGACTGGGCGTGGAATCCCTGTCCTGCGCGGCGCGTTGGCGACGATCGAATGTCGCCGCTGGAAGACATATCCTGCGGGAGATCACACTATCGTTCTAGGCGAAGTGCAGGCCATGAACGCAAGCTTTGCGGATCGCCATGCGCGGGCGCTCGGCTTTTTCAACGGGCGGTTTTGCAGCATCGGTAATTGAGTGCGCATCAGTCTGCGCGGAGCGACTGCCGGTTTAGGACATAATCGTCCTTCAGCGCCATGATCGCGCCGACGATCATCGTCACCGTGATATCCTCGACCTGCTGCCATGTCATCGAATGGCGGCTCTTGTCGCGCAGCAGGTACATGCCTGCCGATGCGGGAAGGCCGAAACTGATATCGATGGCGGCCTGCGCGATATCGGGCGGAAGGCCGAAGTGCTTGCCGATGATGTCCGCGAGATAATCGACCGCGGCATCGCGCCCATATTCGGTCGGGTCGTGTACCGCACTGACACTGGGTTCCGCCTGCAAACGGTCGATGATCAGACCGCGCTCATCGATATATTTGATGTAGGCGTGCGTGATCCCGCGAACGAGCCCTTCGAACGTATCGGCACCTTGGGCGGCCTTGCTCTGCTCACGCCGGAGCATCCGCAGTTCTCGCTCGAGCAGCTCGCTGAGTAGCTCGTTGAGATTGGGGAAGTAATTGTACACCAGCGATTTGCTGACTCCTGCGGCCTGCCCGATCGATTCCATGGAGATCGCCGCGACGCCGTCGCGGCCGACCACTTCGGCGGCGTGATCGAGGATCAGCTTGCGGCGCTCTGCAGGATCGAGCCTGGTGCGGGGTTTGCGGGGCCTGGATGCCATCATCGAAGCATTAGCAAAGGTTGGCGCAGAATCTAGGGCCGCTGTGTCACAGTGGGGGAAGCGGATAGGATGACGGATCGTGCCAGCGTTTGTCATGGATCGAGCGATCCCGGCCAGCGCCGACATTTTGCTGGAATGCGAGCAGGTTGCCCTCGGGGTCGCGTGCAAACTGCATTTGCCATCCGCCAAGCGTGAAAGTGGGCCCGGCGAGTTCGATGCCTTCGGGTTCGAGACGGGCGAGGGTTCCGGCAAGGTCCGTCACCTCGAATGACAGGCTGTTGTATCCGATCCGCTCCAGTGTCCAGTCGGTGCGCGTGACTGGTGTCGCAGGCTTCTTGTAATTCCAGAATTCGAGCTCGAAATTCCAGGTTGCAAACCAGCTTGCGGTGACCACGGTGCCGTCGATGTCGACCACGTCATCGATGGTTTCCATGCGGGTTTCCTCGATTTCGCGGTGTGGGCCGTAACCGAGCACCTTGGTATAGAAATCGACCATCGCGGCCTTGTTGCCGGGGACATTGGCGATGTGGGTCAGCCACGCGTCGTCCTGCCTGCGTGGACGTTCGAGCTGTTCCATTTCGATCATCGTCCCGTCGGGATCGAAACCGTAAGCGTAGGTGACGCCGTAACCGCCCAGATCGACCGCGTCGTCCCCGCGCGAGAGGATATCGAGACCGGCCTCGCGAAACCGCCGGTAGCCGGAATTGTCCGCATGCGTTTGCCAGCAGATATGCGTGTAGCCCGGCCCTATGACGGCACGCCTTTCAGGCTCTGCATCGACCCCCGGTTCAATGTCCGTGAGGACCAGGAACACGGTGGGCGTTTCGATCAGGGCCATCTCGATCTGACCCTCGCGCTTGGCAAGGATTTCGGCCGGCAAAGCCGAGGCGTCCACCATCTTGCGTTCGACCACTTCGAAATCGACTGCTGCGCTGTAAAACGCGATGGTGTCGTCAATGTCGGAGACGGTTATGCCGACATGATGGACGCCGAGTATCGCATCGGGATTGGCGGGTTCGGTCGCAGATTGCGCCAGCTGGGTGGTAGAACAACCCGCCAGCGCGAGGCCGATCATCGCCATGCCGGTCAAACGCTTCATCTGGCTTCTCCCGCAGGGCGATAGGCCAGCAGCACGTTGCCGCCGATCTCGCCGAATTTGTCGTATCCCGAGTTCACGAAGACCATTCCGCCCGCGACGACTACGCCCGCCCCGTCGATCGAGCCGCCTTTCGCCTCGGCGCCGTTGACGGTCTCGAAACTGCGATTGGTCTCATCCATCCACAACACGCGGCCATCGCGCGCCGAATAGGCAAGTATGCGTCCGTTGTGGGCCCCTGCAAAAATGACACCGGGGATAGCAGTCAGCGGGGCGGATAATGCAGTCTGGCAGGCATAGCCCGGCTCCTCGCAGGTCGGCTTTTCAATCCGGGACCATAGTTTCTGCCCGGTTGCGGCATCGAAAGCGTGAATGCCGGGCTGCGGCGGACCAACGGTGAAGCGATTTCCGGGAGTGTCGGCGATCGGCACCCAGAGCGTCTCGCCGTCGCTGGCCATGCCCCAGTGGATGCCGCCGTTGAAGCCGCCCATTCCGGCCCGCGACCGCCACAGGATGCGGCCTCCATCATCGGGATCCATCCCGAAGACTTCGCCCGATTTCTGGCCTGCGAGGATGATGTCTTCGCCTGATGGCAGCTCGACCAGAATAGGCGCGGCACCGAAATCGAAATCGGGGCCGTCCTCTTCCGGACAGTTTGCCTTGGGATCGCGCCCGCACGAAGCGTTCCAGGCATCCCCCGCGACGGTCTGAGAAACCCAGCGGAGCCGCCCGGTTGCGAGCGACAGCGCGACAATGGCGTCGCTGTTGCCATTGGCAGGAGAGGTGTAGTTCTCGCCGGTGCCGACATAGAGCAAGCCGCGCTTCGCATCGACGGTCGGCGTCGACCAGACCGGCGCGCCGCTCGGCGCAAGAATGTCGACCCCGACGCTGGTTTCCCCGACCTTCTTCGGTTCATCGACCGAATACCACCGCCATTTCGGCTCGCCGGTTCCGGCATCGAGCGCGGTGATCCCGCCCCGGAACGTGCAGCAGATGTATTGATCGTCATAGGCGGAGACGACTTCGAGCGACGACATGGGCACGAACAGCGTGCCGTCATGCATCGCAATACTGCCGGTCATGGTTCCGTCGGGATGGTCCTTGACCGATTTGGACCAGCGCTGGCGACCGGTTTGCGGATCGACGGCATGGACCACTGCATCGACATCGCCGAAATAGAGCGTTTCCGGGTGGCCATCGCTGCCGGTCGCGATCAGCGGGGCGTTGCGCACCTCCGCGCCGGCATCATAGCTCCACCAGATGCACCCGGTCTGGGGGTCGAGAGCATAGACGTGCCCGGACTGGCTGCCGGTGAACAGCGCCTCGCGCGTGACCGCGGGCTGGGACCGGGCTCGCTGCGCGCCGGGAAATCCGAACGCCCATGCAAGCTCAAGCTGCGGTATGTCTTTTGCGACGAGGCCTGCCGCATCGTTGTCCTGGAACCGGGTGTTGGCGAGATCGCCTCCCCACCTGTTCCACAGAGGTGGGCCAGAAAATTGCAGCGCCCCTTTGCAGCGCGCGCCGGTTGCCTCGCGCGCCGCTTCGCCTTTGCCAAGATATTCAGACAGAACGACCCGGTCGATGGCCGAGAGGGCCGCAGATTGGGCCTGCATGATCCCGGTATTCATCGAAGCGAGAATTTGCGCCTGGCTGCGCTGCTCCAGCGCGGCGCGGGTCGGCGCGCCATTGATGGCCCGGTCATGGCAGGATGCGCAATTATTAGCGTAAAGGCGCTCCGCCAAGGCGGCCTTCCCGCTCTCGGGGAGTTCGATTATGGCCTCTTCCGCGGGGGATGAACAGGCGGCGAGCGCCACAGCCACGGGGCCGAGTATCGCAAAGCCGCTTTTCATTTCTCATCCCATCCGTTATTGACTAATCATACAATAGAAGGGTTGGCTGTCAATGCGAATGCTCGGACTGATACTGATGGGAAGCGCGCTTGCGTCGTGCTCATACTCCCCTGCGAAAGACTTGAACGCGGCCTCGGCCCCGAGCGTTACGGAGGCCATCCCGACAGACCCCGCAGCGGAATACGCAAACGCACTTGCCGAATCCGGCGCTCCCTATCGGCAAGGTTTCAGCGGCGAGGGCGAAGACCGCATTCACTACGTCGAGGCAGGCGCAGGCCCGGCAGTGATATTCATCCACGGCTTTCCCAGTTTCTGGTATGTCTGGCGCGACCAGATGGAAGCGTTCCGGCATTGCCGCCGCGTCATCGCCATCGACGCGCCCGGTGCAGGGCTTTCCGCCAAACCCGAGCCCAATCAGGCATACCGTGTAGAGGCACTCGCAAAGCGCCTTGATGCCCTCATCGCCGAGCTTGCACCGGGTGAAAAAGTGACGCTGGTCGGACACGATTGGGGCGGCGCACTGGCGTGGAGTTATGCGCAGTGGCAATCTGAGAAGCTGGACCGGCTGGCCGTGTTTAGCGCCCCGCCATACAACGTCCTGCTCGACCTGCTCGCCACCGATCCGCAGCAGCGCGAGGTTTCAAGCTATATGCCGACATTGCTGGCTATAGACCGCGAAACCGCATCTACGGATGCCTTTGCCCGGTCTTTCTATGATCTCGCGTATAAACGAATGGTGGACACGCAGGTGCTCGACGAGCGCGAGGGCGCGATCTTTCGTGATGGTCTCGCCAGGGACGGAGCCCTCTATGCCGGTATTCAGTGGTACAAGGCCAACATTCCCGCGTTCGAGCAGCTGAACCCAGCCGCTTCGTACTGGCCCGGCCCGGGCACAACGACAAAAATTCCGGTCTTGCTGGTCAGGGGAAAGCAGGATCGCACTTTCGTAAAACGAATGGCAGAGCTGGCGGCGGCCGATACACCTGACCTCACGATTGCGGAATTCGAGGACGTAGGTCACTGGACGCAGTTCCAGAATCCCGAAGCGGCCAACGCAGCGCTCGGCGGTTTCATCCTCGGCGACGGCGAAGAGTGCGCGCCGGCGCGCTAGCTCTCGGTACTCTCCACGCGGATCATTACAAAGGAGGCGGCTGCGCTGGCGGCAGCCAGCACCGCTCCGACCCATGAGGCGCTTTCAAATCCGGAAATCAGATCGGCATCCGCTCCGTTCTCGCCGATGAGTACGAATCCCAGAAGCGCTGTCGCGATGAGGCCCGCAATCCGGGAAATAGCATTGTTCACGCCCGATGCGACGCCGACATAGCGGTTTTCGACTGCGTTCATCACCGCCGTAGTCAGCGGCGCGACGCACAGGGCCATGCCGATCGCGATCGCGATCAGCCCGGGCAGGATGTCGGTCCAGTAATCAAGATCGGCATTGGCCGAAAAAGCGAACAGCGCAAATCCAAAAGCAACCAGAAGCGGACCGATGGTGAGCGTCGTGCGTATTCCGATCCGGGTCGCGAGCCCGCCCATTGTGCGGGACAAGATACCCATGATCAGAGGAAATGGCAGCAGCGCAGCGCCAGCCGCCGTGGCCGAATATCCGAGGCTTTCAATCAGCATGTAAGGCAGCAGCACCATCAACCCGCCTAGCGCGGCGTACAGCATCAGGGTCAGGATGGAGATGCCGGAGAAGCTGGCCGAGCCGAAAATTCCGAGCGGCATCATCGCTCCGCGTCCTTTGCGAATCTCAACGGCGAGGAATGCTGTTCCGAGCGCGAGACCGGCGATGGTCGATGACACTACACCGAGATCTGCCCAGCCTCTTTCCGGCAGGCTGATCAGAGCGAACACCAGCGCGCCCAATGCAGATGTCGCCAATATCGCTCCGGTCAGGTCTAGCGGGACGCGATCCTCTTCGCTTTCCCGCGACTCGCAAATGCTGCGCTGGCCCACCATCCACGCCGCAGCCGCTGGAGGTATGACGATGGCGAAGGCCCAACGCCAATCCAGATTGTCGATCACGAACCCTCCGATCACCGGGGCGGCGGCACCCGCGATTGCGCCCGCTGCCGCCCATGTTCCCACCGCTTTTCCGCGTTTTTCGCCGCTGAATCCGTCGGCGATGATGGCAAGGCTGTTGGGCGCAAGGAGGGCAGCGCCGATGCCTTGCGCGAACCGCAATCCCAGGAGGGTTTCGAGGTTGGGAGCGAGAGCGCAGGCGACAGTTGCGACCGTGAAGATAGCGAGGCCCAGCATGAATAGCCGCTTGCGCCCATAGTGATCGCCCAGAGATCCGCCGACCAGGACCAGAGCCGATAGCGGCAGGAGATAGGCGTTTACGATCCACTGCACCCCGGCTGCATCAGTCCCGAAATCAGCCTGCATCGATGGCAGTGCGACATTGATGATCGAACCGACAACGAAGGCGAGAGACGAGCCGAGAACAGTCGCGACAAGAGTGCCGGCTTCCGAAACGCATCGACCGTCACTTTCCGAGATCGAAGCCGCTTCGTCGCATGGAGTTGGTAATGCAGTGGCGATCGGTTGAGCCTTCCTACTGCGAGATCAGGTACGCGGTGCAAGCACCGAAAATTGCGAAAGTGCGAGTGAGCTTGAAATGGGCGTTCGCAAGAATTCGGTAGAAATGCCGAAAGTTGTTCTGTTATGGATTCAAACTGTTGTGTCAGGGAATCGGGGTCAGTTTCAATGCCGAAGTTTTTTGTGAAGAGAAAAACCGGCCTGGCAGCCGCGATTTCGGCGACCCTTTTGTTGGTCGGATGCTCGGGAAGCGGTGAGGATCCCGCGCCCCCGCCTCCAGAAGTAACCGTGTCGACCCCTGAGATCCGCTCAATCAACGATTGGGACGAATATACCGGCCAGTTCGATGCAGTCGAAGGCGTGGAAGTGCGCGCCCGTGTCAGCGGGTATTTGCGTCAGGCCCATTTCCGCGAAGGCACGCTGGTTCGCAGGGGCCAGTTGCTGTTTACCATCGATCCTCGCCCTTTCGAAGCTGAAGTCGCACGCGCGCAGGCCGATCTGCAGGCGACGCTTACACGCAGGGACCTGGCAATCGCTGATCTTGGCCGTGCTGAATTTCTTCTCAAAGAGGAAGCCATCAGCAAGGAGGAGTACGATTCGCGGGTTCAGGCGCGCCAGGAAAGTCGCGCCTCGGTCGCGGCGGCGGAGGCCACCTTGCGGCAGGCCCAGCTCGATCTCGAATTCACCCGGGTTACGTCGCCTATTTCCGGTCGTGTCGGCTCCCGCGAAGTGACACGCGGCAATCTCGTTTCGGGCAGCGGCGCTCAGGCGACGCTTTTGACAACAGTATTCTCGCTCGACCCCATCGAGTTCATTTTCACCGCAGACGAAGCGGCCTACCTGAAGTATCGCCGGCAGGCACGCGAAGGCACGAGGCCATCGTCCCGGGATATTGCAAACCCGGTTATGCTGCGCCTGCAGGATGAAACGGAGTTCGTGCACAGCGGCGAGATGAGCTTCGTCGACAACGCAATCGACACGCAGACCGGCACGGTCGAAGGCCGCGCGATCTTTTCCAACCCGGATGGAATTTTCATTCCGGGAATGTTCGGCCGCCTGCGATTGCTCGGCTCCGGCGAATACGATGCGGTGTTGGTGCCTGATACGGCAATCCTGTCGGACCAGTCCGATAAGATCGTGCTGATCGTCGACGACGAAAACCTTGTTCAGCAGCGGGTCGTGGAGCTCGGCCCGGTCCTAGATGACGGAATGCGCGTCATTCGGTCTGGGCTTGCCAAGGATGACCGGTTGGTGACCGGCGGATTGATGCGGGCACGGCCCGGGAATCCCGTCACGATCGCTGGGGAGGAACCCCCGCCTGAAGAAACAGCAAAAAGGAGCGCGGACACCGCTGAACTGGCAGCGGCACGATGAAGTTTCCGCACTTTTTCATCGAGCGCCCGATCTTCGCGGCTGTCGTTTCGATCCTTATCGTCCTCTTTGGCGCTGTCAGCTATTTCAGCCTGCCGGTGGCACAATACCCCGAGATCGCTCCGCCGACGATTACAGTCACCGCTACCTATCCGGGCGCGGGTGCGGACGTCGTGGCAGACACTGTAGCGACACCAATCGAGCAGGAGCTCAACGGTGTCGAGAACATGCTGTATCTGTCCAGCCAGGCAACAGATGATGGACGTCTCACGATAACAATCACCTTTGCTTTGGGCACCGATCTGGATGGGGCTCAGGTTCTTGTGCAGAACCGCGTGGCGATCGCAGAGCCGCGATTGCCCGAGCCGGTCAGAAGGCTGGGCGTAATCACTCAGAAAAGCTCGCCCGACCTCCTTACGGTAGTCCATCTGTTCTCGCCTGACGAAAGCCGTGACCAGCTCTATATCTCGAATTACGCACTGCTGCAGATCCGCGACACGCTGGCCCGGCTCGACGGCGTGGGATCGATCACGATCTTTGGCGCGCGCGAATACTCCATGCGCATCTGGCTGGACCCGGAGCGTATGGCCGCGCTCAGAATTACACCTCAGGATGTCGTTGGCGCTCTGCGGGCCCAGAACGTTCAGGTCGCCTCGGGCACGTTGGGACAGCCGCCGCTGGAGGGTACGTCCGCTCGCCAGATCGCGGTGCGGACGCTTGGCAGGCTGGAAAGCCCTGACCAGTTCGAAGACGTTGTCGTACGAACAGCTCAGGACGGACGCCAGGTCCGGGTGAGCGATATAGGCCGCGTGGAACTGGGCGCTCAGGATTACTCCACCAATGCGTATCTCGACGATAGCCCTGCGGTGGCCATCGCGATCTTCCAGCGCCCAGGCTCCAACGCTCTGGATACTGCCGCCGGCATCGAGGAAACGATCGAGCAGCTGAGCGAGCAATTTCCGCCCGGGCTCGAATACGACATCATCTACAATCCGACCGAGTTCATCGCGGAGGGCGTGAACGAAGTTTATGTCACGATTATCGAGGCTGTCATCCTCGTGTCGATCGTGGTGTTCATCTTCCTCCAGAGCTGGCGTGCGGCGGTCATTCCGATACTCGCGATTCCGGTATCGCTGATCGGGACTTTCTCGGTGATGGCGGGGCTCGGCTTTTCCATCAACAACCTCACGCTTTTCGGGATGGTGCTGGCGATCGGCATCGTGGTCGATGACGCGATCGTGGTGGTCGAGAACGTCGAGCGCGAGCTGAGGGCTGGCAAGTCGCCGAAGGAGGCCGCCCATGCGACAATGGACGAGGTTGGCGGCGCGCTGATTGCCATCGCTCTCGTGCTGTCTGCCGTCTTCATTCCGACCGCTTTTATCAGCGGCATCCAGGGACAATTCTATCAGCAGTTCGCGCTGACCATCGCGACCGCGACGATTTTCTCTGCGTTCAATTCCCTCACGCTGTCGCCGGCTCTTGCTGCAATCCTGCTCAGGCACGAGGAGGAGGACGCCGATGAACTCGCGCGCGAGGCCGAAATGGCGAGCGCTAAGGATGTAGACAATGCAGGCAGCGGAGCGAAGGGGCGCCTCGCGTCTATCGGATTGAGATTCAAGGCGCTGCTGCAAAGGTTTTTCGACTGGTTCAACCGGAACTTCGACCGCCTCAGCGAACGCTTCGGCGTTGTAACGGGGAAACTGACCAAGAGGATCGGTATCGTAATGGTGGTCTATGCGCTGCTGATCGGCGCGACCGTCTGGCGCTTCAACGATACCCCCACCGGTTTCATACCGGAACAGGACCAGGGATATCTTATCGTTGCGATCCAATTGCCGCCGGGCTCTTCGCTCGATCGTACCGATGCCGTGTTGCAAGAGGCAACGGATGTCATCCTGTCGACGCCGGGTTTCGCCAATACGGCTGGCTTTGCCGGGTTTAACGGTGCCACTTTCACAAACTCTCCCAATGCAGGCGCGATCTTCTCTGTAATGGAGCCATTCGCCGACAGGCCGCCGGCGCCGGAAATGCTTGCGACGCTCAACCAGCGATTGGCGGCGATCGACGAGGCGTTCATCATTGTGATCGCACCGCCGCCTGTTCGCGGAATCGGCAATGCGGGTGGTTTCCGCATGATGGTGCAGGATCGCGGAGGGCGCGGAGCAGATGCGCTCGTTGGCGCGACGCAGGACATGATCGCGGCCGCCAACGCCGACCCGCGGCTCGCGAACGTTTTCACCGTTTACGAAACCGGGACGCCGCAGCTTTATCTCGATATCGACCGGGTCAAGGCACAGCAATTGGGCGTTCCCGTGTCCGATCTTTTCGGGACGCTCGAAGTGTATCTCGGGTCGTCATTCGTCAACGATTTCAACCTGCTCGGGCGCACATACCGCGTGACGGCGCAGGCCGATGCACCGTACCGGATGGACGAAAGCGACATCTCCCGATTGTACACGCGGAATGCGTCGACCGGAGAGATGGTACCCATCGGCAGCGTCGTGAATTTCCGGGATATCACGGGACCTTCGCGCCAGCCGCGCTACAACCTCTTCGCGGCGGCGGAAATCGACGGAAGTCCCGCGCCAGGATACAGTTCGGGTGAAGCTTTGGCTGCGATGGAAGAGATTGCAGCAGAGACGTTGCCGGACGGGTTCGATTTCGAATGGACCGGGCTCGCATTTCAGGAAACGAATGCCGGTTCGACAGCCAGCCTGGTCTTCGTGTTCGCGGTGATCGTGATTTTCCTGTTGCTCGCCGCGCAATACGAGAGCTGGCTGCTGCCCCTATCGATCATCCTGATTGTTCCGATGTGTCTGCTATCGGCGATAATCGGCGTGAACTTGCGCGGTATCGACAACAACATCCTCACTCAGATCGGTCTGGTGGTGCTCATCGGACTTGCCTCGAAAAACGCAATCCTGATCGTCGAATTCGCGCGCCAGCGGGAGGATGCGGGGATGGACCGATACCAAGCGACCGTCGAGGCAGCGCGCCTGAGGCTCCGTCCGATCCTGATGACGAGCTTCGCGTTCATTCTGGGGGTCGTACCCCTGGTCATTGCAAGCGGCGCCGGTTTTGAAATGCGCCAATCGCTAGGCACGGCAGTGTTTGCGGGAATGATCGGGGTCACCATCTTCGGGCTGTTCTTTACGCCAGCCTTCTACATCCTCACTCGGAACATGAGCGACTGGTTTGCAGCACGCCGGGACGACAAGGCCGAGCTCGAAGCCGATCCTCGGAGCGAGGACGACGACGCCGGTGTCGATGGTGGCGATGAAGAACCGCAGGGAGAGCCGGCATGAACTGGCGTATCCTGGCCGTCGCCGCATTGAGCGCAGCATCTTCGGCCTGCATCTCGCTGCGCGATTACGATGGGCCTCCCGCCGATCCTATCGACGATGGGACGACTTTCGTCCGCGCCGATGCGGATCGTTACGCTGCCGAAGAGCCGGTGATCGAATGGTGGCGGGAACTGGGCGAGGAGGATCTGAACGCGCTGATCGCCGAAACATTCGCCAATAATTTCAACCGGGCCGAAGCCGAGGCGAATTTGCGTGCTTCGCGCGCAGTCCTCAGGCTCCAAAGGCGCAATTTCCTCCCGAACGGAAATTTTTCCGCGTCGGCCCAGCGGCAGGGTACTTCGGAAAATGCAGTGGCGTTTCCAGGGTTCGTGAGCATCCCCGATATCGATCTCTATGATGTGGGTTTCGACGCGGCTTGGGAGATCGACCTATTCGGCCGGCTGGCCGGACAACGCGATGCAGCTGCGGCCGACCTGCAGGCCGATATCGCTACTCGCGATGACCTCCTCGTATCGCTCGCCGCGGAAACGGCATCGACCTATGTCACCTTGCGCGGCGCGCAGGAACAGCTGGCTGTCGCGGAACGAAATGCGGAAAACCAGCGCGCCACCTATGACCTTACAGAGGTGCTGCGCGAAGGCGGAAGGGGTACGCGGCTCGACACGGAGCGAGCGCGGGCGCAGCTCGACCTGACACTGGCCACAATCCCCCCGCTGCGCGCACTGATAGACCAGAGCGTATTCCGCCTCTCCGTGCTGACCGGGAGGCCACCCGCCGCGCTGCTTGCCCAACTGACTGAGAACGAGGACCTGCCCTCAATGCCCACGCTGGTCGCGGTAGGTGACGCGTCCGAGCTGCTGCGCCGTCGTCCGGATATCCGCCGTGCGGAGCGTGAACTTGCATCGGCAAGCGAGCTTGTGGGCGTTGCCGCTGCGGACTTCTTCCCTACGGTCAGCATTGGCGGATCGGTAGACCTTCAGGCGCAGTCGATCGGCGATTTGCCGGAGTCGAGTTCGCTGGCATTCGCAGTCGGCCCCCAGCTCATCTGGAACATCCTGGACTTCGGCAGGATCCGCGCACGGGTCGATCAGGCTGACGAACTATCGGTGGCCGCCGCCGCACGCTATCAGCAGACGGTTTTGCTCGCGCTCGAAGAGACAGAGACCGCGCTGTCCGCCTACAACAATGAACTCGAACGCGAGGTGTTGCTGCGCGACTCTGCGGAAGCATCGCAGGAAGCGGCGCGCCTGGCGCGGCTGCGATATCAGAACGGGGTGGACGATTTCCTGCAGGTGCTCGATTCCGAGCGTGTGGCGCTGGAAAATGAAACGCTGCACGTCGTGAGCCGGACACAGACCTTCATTTCGCTCATCGCCATCTACAAGTCGCTGGGCGGTGGCTGGCAAACCGCCGGTCCGATGGATGAGAGCGCGACACCAGCCGGAATGCGCACGACGAGCGAGAGCGAGGCCGACCAGCCGGACGAGTGACCGCCGGAACAGTTTAAATGGAACAGAGCAGGCTCGAGAACATCGGCGATCGTTCATGTCATGTGGGAAAGACGGATGGCGTCCGCTGGCTGCTGCAAGACTCCGTGAAAGGTAGCGAACACTCTGCAAAAGCTCATCAAGTGCGCTTGAACGGAGGTTATCGAACCAGTCCCTGTAACGCGCAAAACCTATGCGGTGAAACCGTGGGTGGTCGCAAGGAGATAGCCGAACGAATTTAGAGACGTGCGAGCGCGCGAGGTGTGTCCGAAAAGATTGCAACCCTGATCACAGTCTCGATCTAATCGCTTGTAGATCCGTCAAAAAGGATACCGCTGGCAGTTAGCCCGGCCCGAGAGGTTTTCTCAAGCGGTCACTGACCGGAAAAAACCTCGTCTCAAGACGCTAAGGCGTAGGGTTCGTGTTTGAGGAGATTCGTCGAGACACTTGTTCGTTGCTCTCACGCGGCCGCAGATGTTTGCGGGTGTCACTTACCCGTTCTTCGTGATCAACGTGATCATCGCCGTCGAGCTGTTCCTGATCGTCCGCCTCTGGTGGGTGCTCCTGGTCGCGGTAGGGTAGCCGCAGTCTCGACAGCTATCTCCGAGCTTCTCGATCAACTTCCTTGATTAACGACCATTCCAATTCAAATCTCGCCAGATATTTCCGCAGGCGATCGGAATCATTGGTCGATGTGCGCTGTTCGCGTGAGGCGGCAAAGAGGGTGCGTCCTGCGTCAGAAAGGCTGGCTGAGCGTCGACACACCTGAACCACATATTCCAGTTGGACCCGGTCGAACGGGTCAATCGCTGTCATTCGATCCTGTCCGAGTAGGCCGGTCAGGCTGTCGTTCTCTACCGTGCCTCCTGACCAGAGCCGTGCAAGTCGGCCCGTTTCGAAATCCACAGCCTCGCGGTCGATCCTGCCGGTCGGGCAAAGTGTCGCCATGCGGGTTACGCTGGCGGCGAGGTCGCGGAAATTACCCTGCCACCGCGCAGACGGGCTCTCGGAGAAAGCGAGATAGCGGTCCCGCGCTTCTTTATTGAATGTGACGCGCGTGCCCTCGCGTTCTGCGAAACGCTCGAGTTCGTAATCGAGGTTAGGTTCGATGTCTTCGCGCCGCTCGGCCAGGCCGGGAAGAGTAAAAGTCCATAGGTTAAGTCGTGCGAACAGGTCTTCGCGGAAATTGCCAGCGGCGACTTCATCCATAAGAGTGCGGTTGGTTCCGGCGATCAGCTGGAACTCGCTCTTTGCCTCGGTGTCCGCGCCAACCGGAAGGAAGCGCCCCTCCTCGATCGCGCGCAGGATCATGGCCTGCTCGTCCAGCCCTAGCTCTCCAATCTCGTCCAGGAACAGGAGGCCCTTGTCGGCACTCTTGAGCAAGCCGGGCCGGTCCTGCACCGCACCGGTAAAGGCACCTTTCTTGTGGCCGAACAGCGCGGACATGGCGCTGTCCCCTTTGAGCGTTGCGCAGTTGACCTCCACGAAAGGTCCGTTGACCTGGTGACGCAGCCTTTTGAGTTCGTAGACCTTGCGCGCGAGCTGGCTCTTGCCTGCGCCGGTCGGGCCCATGAGCAAAATCGGCGCGCGGCTGCGAACCGCGACCTGTTCGATCTCCTCGATCATGCGGTTGAAGGTCGCGTTGCGGGTTTCGATCCCGCTCTTGAGGAAACTGGTGCTTTCCGCGCTGGCCTCGGCGAAGCGGCTAGCGATGGAATCGTAGCGGGAAAGGTCGAGATCGATCGAGGTCCAGGTGCCGATAGGCTGCGGCGCTCCCTTTTGGGGCTGTGTCTGCAAGAGCCTGCCGGGAAGATAGCGCGCCTCCGTCAACAGGAAGAGGCAGATCTGCGCCACATGCGTGCCGGTGGTGATGTGGATCAGGTAATCCTGCGCGTCCGGATCGAACGAGAAGTCGCGCGCGAAATCGAGCAGTTTTCCATAAACCTCCTCGAAGTCCCATGCGTCTTCGAAATCCATGACGTGGGGGACGACCTCGGTCTCGGGTGAGACGTCGCGGATATCCTGCATCACGAATTCTGCGAGGCGGCGATGATAGCTGCCGTGGATCAACACAAACCGATCCACCCGCAGGTCCTCCTGCATGCAGATGCTGACCGTGGGCCGCCACTTGTTCCAGCGTGACGGACCAAACTTTGCGGCATCGAGCGTTGAGCCGAGAAAACCAATGACAGTGGTGGGCTTCATGCTCTTGATGATAAATTTTTATCACAAGCGATACAAGAGAATAGATTTCTCGCAACTTCACGATGTGTTGTTGAGAAGATCGAGTCTAACGAATTGTATATATTTCAGCGCACTATGCGAAATTTGCAGCAAGCGGCTGAAAACTGGCACGCCTCATGCTTTATCCAAACCGTCGGGTAAGTCGAACACCCGGCGAGACGCGGGAAATGGGTGGCCGGAATGGGCCGGCCGCCCAAAGCCCGATAAAGTTTCATGATGGAGTTGGACTATGGCCAACAAGACGCTTTTTTCCTCGGCGCTTGCGAAGTTCCTGCCGCGCACTGACACGGTCAACCAGGCAGGCGGCAACGCCTATGCCTATGGCCCCAAAGCCCTGCTCGCGCAGCTTGCCGCAACCGGCACGTTGTCGGACGGCTTCTACGCAGACGCGCAGGACCAGCTTGCCAAAGCGCTCGAAGCTGCCTGGGCAGTGGACGCTGAATGGGTTGCCAAGTGTGCGATCTATGCTCGCCAGTCGGGCGCGATGAAGGATATGCCGGCATTGCTAACTGCAGTGCTGTCGATGTCCGATCCGGACCTGATGATCCCGGTATTCAAGCGCGTGATCGATAACGGCCGCATGCTGCGCAACTTTGTGCAGATCATGCGGTCGGGCCAGACCGGGCGGACCTCGCTCGGTTCGCGGCCGAAGCGGCTGGTGCGTGAATGGCTGGAAAATGCCTCGACCCGCCAGCTGATGCAGGCGGCGACGGGCAATGATCCGAGCCTGGCCGATATCGTCAAGATGGTTCACCCGGCTCCGGCTTCGGCCGAACGGCGTGCCTTCTACGGCTGGCTGATCGGCAAGCCCTACGATGTAGCGGCGCTGCCGAAGGAGATCGCCGATTTCGAAGCATGGAAGGCGGACAGTTCGCGGCCCCTGCCCGATGCGCCCTTTGAATGGCTGACCGCCTTCGAGCTGACCGCAAAGCAGTGGGCTGTGCTGGCAGAGCGCATCGGGTGGCAGGCGTTGCGGATGAACCTCAACACGCTGGCGCGTAAGGGAGTGTTCCAGATCGACGGAGTGACCGAGATGGTTGCTGCGCGGCTGGCCGATCCCGATGCCATCGCCCGCGTGAAGCCGATGCCCTACCAGTTGATGACGGCGCTGACTCAAGTCGGTGACGGTGTCCCGCTGGCGGTGCAGGCTGCGCTTGAGAAGGCTCTGGACCTGTCGCTTGCGAAGGTCCCGGTGCTGGAAGGCAATGTCGTGGTGTGTCCGGACGTGTCGGGCTCGATGAGCTCGACTGCGACCGGATATCGCAGGGGTGCGACTTCGGTCGTGCGCTGCATCGATATCGCCGCGCTAGTATCGGCCGTGATGCTGCGGAGCAATCCGCAGACCCGCGTGCTGCCGTTCGAAGTGGACGTGGTGAAGCTCAAGCTCGATCCCAAGGCCCGCGTGGCGGTGAATGCCGCCAAGCTGGCAGGGGTCGGCGGTGGCGGAACGAATGTCTCGGCCCCGCTTGCTTTGCTGAACCGCGAGAAGGCGATGGTCGATTGCGTAATCATCGTCTCGGATAACGAGTCCTGGTTCGATGCGCCGCGGCCCCGAGGAGTTTGGGGGTCCTATGGCGATGCTTCGGCGACGATGAAGGAGTGGAACAAGCTGAAGGCCCGCAACCCGGGTGCGAAGCTGATCTGCATCGACATCCAGCCTTACGGTTCGACGCAGGCGCAGACGCGCAAGGACATCATGAATGTCGGTGGTTTCACCGACCCGGTGTTCGACGCAATGGCACGCTTCGCCAATGGCGATGCGAAGGATTGGGTCGAGATCGTCAACGAAGTGGAGGTTTGAAATATCAAAGGTCGCGGCGAATGCCGGGAAGGACTACATCCTGTCACGATGGTGGTCTCTGAAAAGGGGCGCCAGTCTTTCCCAAGCCTCGTCGCCGCGACCTTTGAATAGATTGATTTTGGAAAGGGCCGGGGCAAATGCAGGTGGGATTACATCTCCCACATGATAGGTCCGAAGAGTGAAGCGCCCCACGGGAGCAACTCTGCGGGGAGATGTGGGTTCGAATCCCACCGCTGGAACGTAGCTTAAGTGCCGATTGTCTCACCAACATTCGTTGCCCCAGCCTTTTCCAAATTCACGGCGAATGCCGGAAGGACTACATCGACTTGTAATCGCCTTGTCGCGGGTTCGAATCCCGCCAGGTCCACCAATTATGGGCCTGTAGCTCAGCGGTAGAGCAGGAACGTCTTTCCAAAACTTCGTCGCCGTGAACCTGAATACAAATCGCTGGCGGATGCCGGTGGGACTACATGGTTAGAGCGCCTGCCAAAACAGGAGGTCGGCGGTCCGAGTCCGCCCCCGGGCAACCGGAGTAGCTCAGTAAAACGTCTCATCAATCACTCGCCGCCAGCACCCTGCGCTCAAGCAGCAAAGCGGTAGCGCAAGAATATACATCAGCGCTGGCGAATGCCGGTTGGGACTACATTGGGAACCAGGCGGTTCGAACCCGCCCCCGCATGGCAACATGCGGAGAAGTCTCGCCAAAACTTGTCGCCAGCACCTTGTGCTCAAGCAGCGAAGCGATAGCACAGAGAAAAACGTGCTCAAGCAGCGAAGCGGTAGCACGCTATACTATGAGGAGGTCGCGATGACCCAGACGACGTATGAATATCAGGACGTGGAAGGCGGGTCGCCGATCAAAATGTGGACCCGCGGCGTTCCCGTTGACGACAAGGCGCGTGAGCAGCTGACCAAGGCGGCGAAGATGCCGTTCATCTTCAAGCATGTTGCGGCCATGCCCGACGTGCATGTGGGGATCGGCGCGACCGTCGGCTCAGTAATACCGACCAAAGGCGCGGTAATCCCGGCTGCGGTCGGCGTTGACATTGGCTGCGGCATGATGGCCGCGCGTACCTCGCTCGTCGCGAGCGACCTGCCTGACAACCTTGGCGGTATTCGCTCCGCGATCGAGGCGGCGGTTCCGCATGGCCGATCCAGTGGCCGCGGCGGGCGCGATAAGGGTTCGTGGGGCGATCCGCCTCCGGCCGTGGTCGATGCCTGGGCGAAGCTCGCCGAACGCTTCGGACGGATCGTCGCCAAATACCCGCGGCTCAAGAACACGAACAACCTCGTGCATCTAGGGACGCTGGGAACCGGCAACCACTTCATCGAGCTGTGCCTCGATACCGAGCAGCGAGTGTGGGTCATGCTCCACTCGGGCTCGCGCGGGGTGGGCAACGCGATCGGCACGTTCTTCATCGAGCTGGCCAAGCAAGACATGCGCAAGTGGCATATCAACCTGCCTGACCAGGACCTCGCCTATTTCCCCGAAGGGACCGACCATTTCGACGATTACGTCGAAGCGGTCGAATGGGCGCAGGACTTTGCGGCGCTTAACCGGCGCGTGATGATGACGCACGTCCTCGACGCGCTGCGTAGCCAGATCGCCAAGCCGTTCGATGCCGAATGCGAAGCGGTGAACTGCCATCACAACTATGTGACGCGCGAGAACCACTTCGGCGAAAACGTGCTCGTTACCCGGAAGGGTGCGGTGCGGGCGGCGAAGGGCACGATGGGCATCATCCCCGGATCGATGGGGGCGAAGAGCTTTATCGTGCGCGGGCTCGGCAATGCCGAGAGCTTTGACAGCTGCTCGCACGGCGCGGGGCGCGTGATGTCCCGGACCCAGGCGAAAAAGCTGGTGACGCTCGACGAGCATATCGCCGATACCGCCGGTGTCGAATGCCGGAAGGACGAGGGCGTGATCGACGAAACGCCCAAGGCCTACAAGCCGATCGAAGCCGTGATGGCCGCGCAGGCGGATCTGGTTGAGATCGTCCATACCTTGAAACAGGTGGTGTGCGTGAAGGGGTAGCGCCCTTCACGCAGCCAGTAGGAGGTTCGCATGAAGGGCAAATTCCATTGTCGCGGTTGTGGCCGTGCGCTGACCGGTGAAGTTAGTGTTCAATCGCTGAAAGATCCGGGCATTCAGACTCCCGATCTCATCGATCAGCGGCCTGTGTGCGCTGGGGGAAGTGGCTTCAAATCTTACGAACCTCTCCAGCGTTCGCATGATCCGAGCAACCCGGCTGCTTTGGAGTTTGTGCCGCAGTATTGGCTCAACCCAGCAGATTTCGAAGCGACTGGGAAAGTTACCAGCAAGCGAGGCCGCACAAATGGTTGTTGCGGAATGGCCGGCTGCGACGGTCCCAATATCGAATGCCGCGAGTGCGGAGCCGAAATTGGAACCAAGCAGTCCGATTGTTGGACGCCGCTCATATTTGTACCGCACCCAAATAATACCGAATTCCGAAAGACTGATACATGACCAACATCCCATCTGAAGTGCGCGCCGATATCGAAGCTCGTCTCGCCCGTGTGGCGAGCGAGGATGGCGTGCGCCTGCTGATGGCAGTGGAATCCGGTTCCCGCGGATGGGGTTTTCCTTCGCCTGACAGCGATTACGACGTGCGCTTTCTTTATATACGGCCTCGACGTGACTATCTCGCGCTCAAGCCGGTCCGCGATGTGGTCGAACGGCCCATTGTCGATGAGATCGATCTGAACGGCTGGGATCTTCGCAAGGCGCTTGGCCTCATGCTCAAGCACAACGCGGTGGTGTCGGAGTGGATCGAAAGCCCGATCCGATACATTGCCGATGATCCGGTGGTGGAGCAGCTTGCAGCCTTTGCAAACCGCCACTTTAACCCTCGTGGGTACGCGTTGCATTACGCGAGCCTTGGCAAGGGTACAGTGGGACGCTGGCTTGGCCCGGACGGCGAGATCGCCGTGAAGCGCTATTTCTATGCGCTGCGACCGGCGCTGTCTGTTCGTGCGCTGCGCCTCGATCCGTCGAGGCGCCCGCCGATGAGCATGGTGCCGCTGATGCAGGCGGCTGACTTGGATCGGGTTCTGGTGGATCAGGTCGATGAACTGATCGTCCGAAAGGCGATAACCAGGGAAGCGGGAAACACCATCGGGCTGCCCGATATCGAGCGACTGGTAGTAAGTGAGCTCGAACGCGCTGGCGAAGTGCCAGAGCGCAAGGAGAACACGAACTTTGCGGAAGAGGCGGAAGCGCTCTTCATTGAATTGGTAGAGAAAGAATGATCACAATTGACGGCTCTGAAGGCGAAGGCGGTGGGCAGGTCTTGCGGTATTCCGCAGCCCTGTCGCTGCTGACCGGCGAGCCATTCACCATCCAGAACATCCGCGGGGGCAGGGTCAAGCCCGGCCTGATGCGCCAGCATGTTACCGCGCTGGAAGCGGCCTGCGCCATCGGCGGAGCGGAATGCTCCGGGCTGACTCTTGGTGCCAGCGAGCTAATCTTTCGGCCCGGCAGCGTTACGCCCGGCGAATACCATTTCGCGGTCGGCACCGCCGGGTCGACCGGGCTGGTGCTCCAGACCGTAATGGTGCCGCTGATGCTGGCCGATGCGCCGTCACGGCTTGTGGTCGAGGGAGGGACGCATGCGATGGCCGCGCCGCCGTTCGAGTTCCTGCAAAAGACGCTGCTGCCGGTCTTGGAGCGGATGGGACCAAAGATTTCCATCACTCTTGAGCGTCACGGCTTCTACCCGCGCGGCGGCGGGCGCATTGTCGTGGACATCGATCCAGCGCCGCTGCGCCCGATCGAATGCGTGACGCGCGGCGCGTTCAAGGCTGGCAAGGTAGAAGCACTAGTTGCCGGAATTCCGTTCGACATCGCTGACCGCGAACTGAAGGCGGCGCGCAAGGTGCTGGCCGAATGGCCCGACGAAGCCTTCGCGCCCGTGCAACTCCCGGCTGAGAATGGCCCGGGGAATGCCCTGCTCATGGAAGCCGAATTCGAACATGTCACCGAAGTCATGTCTGGCTTCGGCAAGCTTGGCATACCTGCGGAGCGCCTGGCAAAGACAGCGGCCAAGCGTATGGCGGGCTATCTGGCGTCGCAGGCCTTTGCCGGACCTTACCTCCAAGACCAGTTGCTGCTGCCGTTCGCAATGGCGGGCCGTGGAGCGTTCACCACGGTCAAGCTCAGTGAGCACACCCGCACTGCCGTGAATTTGATCAAACGATTTTCAGGGAGGGGTTTTCGCTTCTCGGAAACCGCCGACGGAGCACATTTGACAGAGGTTTGCTGATGGCGCGAGTTGGGCCGATAACGCGCCATAATGGCAGGCTTGGACAGTGGACGTTGAGCGGGCTCACATTTTGGCTAGAGCTGCGCGGGGTCGAGGCGTTCACGTTTCTAAGGGCGGTCAACACCGGGCATCCCGGTTCTATGACGACCATCCATGCCGACACACCGCAGCGCGCAATCGAGCAGCTCGCGCTGCTGGTTCTGCAGGCGGGTTCGAAGCTCGGACGCGACGATGTGCGGCATTACGTGCGTGAGAGCGTCGACGTGTTCGTGCAACTCGAGCGGCGGAATGGCCGCAGGCAAGTTTCGCAGATATTGGTCGCGCAGTGAGCTTGGTAATGGCAATCATGGTCCAGCCCAGCCTGATCGACCCCTACCAGGGCTCGTCGCTCGGCAAATCGGTCGCGTGGATGCACGCCACGCTTTTCGGAGATATCGCGATCGGCCTTTGCGTGCTTGCCGTCGCCTTTCTCGGCTTGATGCTGCTGACGGGCCGAGTGCCGATCCGGCACGGAATGCGCGTTGTTATCGGGTGCTTTGTCCTGCTTGGAGCGCCGACCATTGCTGCGGGGTTGATGGGAGCAAAGCCCGCGGCTGAAGCCGCGCGTCAGCCTTCGCCTATTGCCGATACGACGAGCGCCTCGCCACGCGGTAATCTGAAGCCGGCTCAGTACGACCCATATGCAGGGGCTTCGCTTAGGCGCGATTAGAGGAGTGCTGACATGCAACCTTGAGATCGCACCGCCGCGATCGCAGCTTGTTCCGACCGATGCTAAGGGTCAAAGTGGCGCAGTCGGCGAGCTGGAGATTTTCAAGAATCGCAACGGCTTGGAACGGGACTGAGCTACTACTTGCACAAAAAAGGATACGCCTGGTTTTTGGCAGAATACCACCATCTTCTAGTAGCTACCGCTGCGAACATTGGCCCAAACCGGTGCTACCAGAACCGCACCGTCTCGTGGCAGATGTCGATCCCGCGCTCGAACAGCAAATCCTCGACATGCCGCAAGCTCAGCGGAAACCGGACGTACATCATCACCACAAGACGAATAACCTCCGGTGATGAGTTGAAGTGCTTGAACGGGCTGGCTGGTTTGCGGCGTCGGGGCATGCGTGCGCCGTACCCTCACGTAACCTCTCGTCAACCAGGGACTGTTAGTCTGACAAGGCCAACACAGGCATCAATTAACTCCAAGCCCCCCGCTTCACCTCCGGAACCAAGAACTTGGAGAGTGGGCTGTAAGGGAATGCGGACAGAATCTCTCCCCGATTGGATAGCCGGAAAACAATCCAATTATCAATGGAATGTTCGACTTCAAAGAATGCATATATGTAGCCGTCGCTACCCGTGCGCACACTTTCGAATTCTATTGAGTTTCCCGATTCAGAATAATTTAGGGCAGGAAAGCAGTGCTCGATTTTTGATATTGATTCAGAAATTGCAAGCGACCATTTAGCCTCGATAACTAGTTCAGGCCCTTCACTTTCAGCATTATCGAACCTTTTTGGGAAATTCGCACATCGCTCATTTTGAGCGCATGAGATGAGGATCGCACATCCGGGAAAGAACAGTAGGGTAAGTGCGAAAATTCGGAGATTCACTCGTTTTTTCAAAGCCATGAGCTTATTTCCATTTCGGGATCACGTTCAATCAACACTTAAGTCGAGTTGCAGCGTTTGGGCAACTTCCACCACTTTTCACTCCTTTCGTGATGGCTCTCGGGGGTAATTTCCTTCCGGCATATTCGGTCCGCTGCGGCAATCCATTAGCGTCGCGAAATTGATTTTCTACCCGAGAAGCCTCGATCTCCCGGTTTCGTATACCCGTTTGAGTATCAAACTCGTCGTCAAGGTGGCCTTGACCAATGTCCAATGCGTGACCAAGAACTTCGTGCGCAATCAGGCTTGCAAGTGTATTTCGAGTTCCATCGCTCGCTTTGTCGTGGTCATAATCGTCAACACGCGAACTTTTTCGATCCTGTTCGAATTCCAGCACGTGCAAATTTTAGATTCCACCAGTGCATTGTGACGGTGGTTGAGCTCTTTGGTTTTCGATTCTGCTTTTTTCAATGCAGCTAATGACATAGCTCTTTGGACCTCGGAGCCTTTTACTACAATTTCCCCCGTCGGATCGACCCCATTTATCGGATCGTTTCCGACATAGGCGTAGAGGTTGAACTGGTCTTCGTATCCGATGGGGTCGGTTTGGAGGAACCTGCCGAGGGTGGGCGAGTAGAACCGGGCCTTGTAGTAATACATGCCAACGCCGGGCAGCCACATCTGCCCGGTATACTGGAACCGGCCGCCATTGCTTATGCTGGGAATGCCGTATTCGTCCGACTTCCCTAAAAGCAGAATTCTATATCTTGAAGTATTGTGCGTAATATTCAATAGTATTCATTGGATTTCTATTTGCCTTTTCTATCCTCAGGTCGATAATCCAAAGCATTCTAGATTCATCACAGAAGTGATTGGCCGTACCTTCAATGCTAAACACCGCAACTGCGTCAACCACCCTCACACGCACCGACCGGTTGCAACCCGTTGCAACGACCCACGGTTCTACCGTGTAGGGTGTGCTTCTAAAGGGACTGGCTCGCTGACCGCGATCCGGGCCGGTCGGGCCGCTGAGATATGGGCTGGTTTTCCGCCGCAAACAGGCCGCTGAAGAGCGGAACTGACACCAGCACACCGCCTCGATCACATCTCGCAACCGGCGATCCTTCGGGTCAAAGTGTGCCAGTCAAAGCGTAAGAGATTTATCAGCGATCACAACAACTTGAAGCGCGACTGACCCACTCTGTGCCGCTAAATTACCACTGACCCACTACTGGCACAGAAAAGGACGTTGCCGTTTTCCGCATACACCTCAATAACTTACCCACCAGCTTCGCTGCGTACGGTGTGCGCCCTAAGGCTTCCCTACTGCGAAAGGTGATCCGGTAATTGGGCCGGAACGTTCAATGAGATAGCAAATCAAGCAGGCCGAGGTAAAGAATAGCGACGAGCCAGTGAACCGATCTTGCGCCATTCCTCTTGATACTTCGGATTACCGAACTCCCAGAAATCGTCAGTGCCTAAACCCGAATTAACCGCAAAAATCTGATCAATCGACGTGATTGTCTCAAACTCGTGTTTGCTAAGCGTATCGGCACAATCCCGATTGGTCTTGATAATGGTGATAAGCCGTTGCAACTCCTCAGCCAAATCGTCCTTATTCTGAGCAGGGAACCCCCATGAGTCT
The DNA here is from genome assembly GCF_019204025.1 of Erythrobacter ani. Lineage (GTDB taxonomy): Bacteria > Pseudomonadota > Alphaproteobacteria > Sphingomonadales > Sphingomonadaceae > Erythrobacter > Erythrobacter ani. Next base: position 650,679 of record NZ_JAGSPB010000001.1, on the reverse strand, counting down.
AAGGCAATTTTCTGATCGCACTCTTCCATGGCCAAGATTGACATAAGTCTAGCGACTTGAGCACGCAAATCTGCTCGCTGAACCTCATTCATTGTCCAACCAATCTAACAGTTTGGCCTGCCCTATTGATTACCACCCAATACCCCTTTCCGCCAAATTCCGGGTGATGGTTTGACGTTGGATTATATCGAATTTGTGCACCAGTAATCCGGCCTCCGGGTAGAACTTCCATTATTTTGAGACCTTGTCCAGCATTTGATCCGCGGGATAAAGTCGTAATCTGCCAGTTTTCCGGATTGCGAATCTGCGACAGATAATTCGGTCCTCTCCCAGCAAGATGCGAGGGATCCTGAATGGTTCGTTCGATCATCTCGGTTTGCTGCCCCGGTGTGGGTGGAGGCACTAAGTCGCTCCCTTTACCCGCCGGTTCCGACCAGAGTAGCGAACCAGCTGCGCCACCGAGCCGACCAGCTAATCGGGCAAGCCATTTCAAAATGCCCTTGCTTACGTCGTCTTCATCAAGCGGCGGGCCACCGTTGTGTCCTTGTCCAGGTGATCCTTGCGAACCGCTGCTACCATCGGGTGCGGCCTTGGCCGTATTTTGATCCTGACTCCCACTATCCTTACGTCCGTTAGGATAAGAACTCTTACAGAATGGATTTGGACCTCCAATGCCTTTGAAGAACTTTGTCCCACATTTGCCAGTCGGATCGACCCCATTTATCGGATCGTTTCCGACATAGGCGTAGAGGTTGAACTGGTCTTCGTATCCGATGGGGTCGGTTTGGAGGAACCTGCCGAGGGTGGGCGAGTAGAACCGGGCCTTGTAGTAATACATGCCAACGCCGGGCAGCCACATCTGCCCGGTATACTGGAACCGGCCGCCATTGCTTATGCTGGGAATGCCGTATTCGTCCGACTTCCCTAAAAGCAGAATTCTATATCTTGAAGTATTGTGCGTAATATTCAATAGTATTCATTGGATTTCTATTTGCTTTTTCTATCCTCAGGTCGATAATCCAAAGCATTCTAGATTCATCACAGAAATGATTGGCCGTACCTTCAATGCTAAACACCGCAACTGCGTCAACCACCCTCACACGCACCGACCGGTTGCAACCCATTGCAACGCCAACCCTCTGACATCGCACCACAACCGCGCTCTGGTGCGACGTTGCAACCCGTTGCAACTTTTTCGAGCACCCCCTCCGCGCCCGCAAGTCTCTAAAATCGCTCGGCTATCTCGTTGCAACGACCCACGGTTCTACCGTGTAGGGTGTGCTTCTGAGAGGGACTGGACCGCTGATCTCGATCCGGGACCGGTCGGGCCGCTAAGAGGTGGGATGGTTTTCCGCCTGGAACACGCCGCTGAAGGCGGAACCTGGCAGCAGCATATGTGGGCTGTTTTTACTCATCGTATCCAAATCATTGGACTAGGGGGCGATACTCGGAATGACCTCCGACCTGATGAAGTTTATGCGCGATTCCAACATCTCTGCATTCGCAGCGCTTGGCTGCGCTTCAACAGGATATACTTGCGAAAAATCTCCATTGGAACGAACGCATTCGACCCATGCTTCCATCAAATCACAATAGACTGCCAGAGCTCGAGAGGCAGTTTTAGCTTGGTCTTTTACAAAATATGCGTCGGGAAGATCGCCAGAAACAACCCATAGTTCTCTGTCGACCTCATTTGAAACTGCACTTATTTCTACCGACAAAAGCGCAACAACGCCGGGCAGACAAAAGTCAACGCGATATCTATCTAAACTATCAACCCATTCAAATGACTTCAAATAATCCAGACCTTCATGTACTATTTTCTCATTATCCATTTGCCGACCTCATAATAATCCATCTTATACCTGAGATGCATATTTGTGCTATAAATTTTTCATTTCTAATGAATAATTATAAAAACATAGTGCAGTGGAGAAAGTGGTGAATCTAATTGTCTTTACCCTCTAAATCTTCCCACTCGCTACTAATGAAGCTACAGGCGCTATCACTAATGAGGCAAGCGATGCTCAAACCCATAGGCAGGGCAATTGCAGACTGCATGTTGCCTCTACCTGCCGACCGAGCCCCCCCACCTTCTGAAGTCTCCACGTCTTCTGTGATGATTTGTATGATCCTTTCGAGTTTTGGGTTCGACATTCTTGGCATCATCAGAACCGCCATCGGCCAACGGTTTTTTGTGATGCACATCTTGATTGAAGCCTGTGTCGGGATCTTTTGGCCACTTTTTGCCGTGCAACTTTTCCCATTGTTTCCGTAAGGATCTAGACGACTTTCTTTTGGGTTTGTCATCTTCTGTAAGAAAGACGGTCCCATTCCCAACATTGCCTGAGGTGTGGCTTTGACTTTGTGCTGCTCGTGCAGCAGCAAACTGCATTCCCTGAGCCGCACCCTGAACTCCCGTCGTAAACCCTCCGGTACTGGCGCAAGTCCCATCATCGTTTGTGATGCGCGAGCCGGTGCACATACCGGTGAAGTCAACGAGATTCACCGGATCATTTCCGATATAGGCGTAGAGGTTGAACTGGTCTTCGTATCCGATGGGGTCGGTTTGGAGGAACCTGCCGAGGGTGGGCGAGTAGAACCGCGCCTTGTAGTAATAAAGGCCGACCTCGGGGATCCACATCTGCCCGGTATACTGGAACCGCCCGGCATTGGTCTCACCGTTAATGCCGTACTCATCGTAGGTGTTCAGCGCGATCTTGGCCGCGTCGTCAATTGCAGCAAATCGCCGAAGAAACAGATTCACGACACCTGCTTGACAACACGCCGTTCTCGCGAAGAACGCTTGTTGAAACAGTCGGAGGATTTGAAGGGGTCAAAGACGACCTTGGGCCAGGAGGCGAGCCCCGGTTGCTGCCGTATGAATGGGAGATTCTCTTCGACTTGACGGCGGGGATGGACGTTACCGACATTGAAACGCTGGCGGTTGGTCGAGCCACCGGCTTTCGTATTTTGCGCGAAATTTGCGATCCGCACCGTGTTGGCTGCGCCCCTGAGAACGTGAGAGCGCTCCCGGAGGCTGCCGGGAGCGCTTTCATCGTTTGCTCAGGAAGGCGCGATTCCGGTTTGAATGCGCCGTCGCCGAGCGAGGGGGGTAATTGCAGAACCGCTGCCTGTCAGAACCTCCAGCTCACGGTCATGCGGCCTTGATGCTGGGTCAGCTCACCGCGGTCCATGTCGGTCGATAGGTTCACGCCAGCTCTAAGGTCGTCGGACACCTTCAATTCGGCCCCGGCGGTCACGGCCACCCAGTCCGACTGGAGCTGACGGGCAATCGAAAAGGGCAGGCTCTCTGCGCCGATGAAGTTGGCAGTGACTGCATCCTCGCGGTCGCCCAGTTCACGGGCATAGGCGAGCGAGCCAAAGGCCGAAAGTTTGCCCGTCCGGCCGACATCGATATCTAGCGTGCCCGTTAAACCGAGCTTTGCTCCGACCGAGGTGAAGCTGCGATCATGCACGTCGAGCGCGGCTCCGCCGCCGAGAATTTGGCTATAACCGGCGAGGTTCGAACGGGCATAGTCGAGCGAGGCGACCGGGCCGATCGTCAGCCCCTTGGTCGGTTCGATCGCCAAGCCGAGACGGACACCGGCAAGAGCCTGGTTGCCGTCAGCGCGGCCCGCTGCCGACCGTAGCTGATTGTCGCGAAGCCCTGCCGCGCTGTCTTGCAGTCCGAAAGTCTGGTCTGCGAAGCCAACATACATGTCCGCAAAGCCCTTGCCGAAGCTGGCTGCGGCATAGACCGCTGCCGATGTGCTCTCGTTTCTGCTCTGCTGACTGCCGCCAAGCCTCCCCGGAGCGCTGTCGTGCATATTGCTCACCGCGAGGCCCACGCTCACCGTATCGCTGATCATCAGGTCGGCACCGATTGTCACCTCGCCCATCTGGCTGAAGGCGGCTTCTTCTAGCGCGTGCTGGCCGGTCGCGCGTTCGGATGCGGGTCTCAGGAACGAGCCAGTGACCGAGCCGAATACGCCTAGCTTGCCCGCTTCATCGGCCGGATCGCCGACCTGGACAAAGGAAGAAGTGCCTGGGTTTGAGAAGCCCGCTGGCGGATTGCCGAACGCGCGCAGGGTAAGCGTGCGCTCCGCGATCTGCCCGGTAAAGCGTCTCGCGAAGTTGTTCGACCTGTCTACTTGCAGGAAGCCGCTGGTCGGGGTCAGACCGATCAGGGTCGCGCCGAAATTGTCGAACCCAGCGCCGTCGACCATGCCGAACAGGCCTGCGAAATTGGCGTAGTCGCCGCCGAAGCGCAAGGCATCCAGCGTCTCGCCGATCGAGGCGAATATGCTGTCCGCCCCAACCAGCTCTGCGATCGAACGAGCCTTCACTTCCAAGGCAACGCTGGTCTCGTCGATGACCTGATCGAAATAGAGCACTGGCGAGTTGGATCGGGTTACCACCTCGCTGAATGCACCGGTCACTAGGCCCGCTTCGACCACAGTGAACTGGTCTCCATAGGAAAGGCGTCCGCGCGCGGTCGGGAAAACGAACAGTGTGCCGTCAAGATTCGCCGTGCCCGCCACGGAGAGCAAATCAGATGACAGCCTTCCCCTGCGCTTGCGGATATCGATCGCCAGGAGACCCTCGGACGATTGGGTAAAGTCCCCGCCGATGGAAAGCTGTCCAACCTTGTTGCGTCCGCCCGGAACGATTTTCCCTGCGGAAATTACGTCACCGCTGAATGCGCCGGAGCCGTTGAGCACTGAGCCGGACTCGAAATTGGCCATGCCGGTGACGTCGATGTTCAGCCGATTGTTCAAGAACAGCGCATTGCCGCCGGTGACGAGCAAAGTCTCGAATGTGCCGAAATCGCCCGACAGACGCTGCCTTGCGCCACCAGTGAGCGTAAGGCTCTCAAAGTCGGTCTGGCCTGCACCATTGAACGCACCCCTGCCGGAAAGTATCAGCGTGTCGTTGCCTTCGCCGCCATCGATCACGCCTTTCACCCTGCCGGTGCCAAGCATCAGCGTGAAGCTGTCGTCACCGCCTGCCAGCATAACATCGCCGATGATGGTGCCAGCATTGCTGACCTGTTCGATCAGGTCGCTGCCCTCGATCGCGAGTGTCGCTCCTTTGATGAGGCCGTGCTTTTCGTTGGAAATGGTGACGGGCAGTGCCGCATCGCCGGCTCCGAAAGCTGCATTCGTCACGGCGGCGAATTCGGCACTGGTGAAGATCGCGGGTCCGCTGCGGGCAATGATCGCACCGCTGTTGATAACGTCCACACCGCCATTTGCGACGAAGATCGCCGCGGAGGGAACGGTCGTCGGCGTGGTTCCGCTGCCGGCGGCTGCCAGCCCGACGAGTTCTTCGATATTGGCATCGAAGGTGGTGCCGGAAGTGATGATCTTGCCCGTGTTGGTAATCGTGTGATTGCTCTGAACCGCAAAAACGCCGGGCGCGCCGTCTCCGGTTGACGCGACAGTTCCGCTATTTGTCAGGCTCGCGCCCGGTGTTGCGAGGACCACTCCGGGCCCGACATTGCCAAAACTCTGGATCAGCCCGGCATTGTTGAACCGGATATCGCTCTGGAACGGGTTCACCAGAGTAGACAGAGCTGGTGCAAAATCCCCTTCGGCGAGAACCTGACCGGTCGATTGAACGTCGACCGAAATATTCGTGCCGAGGCCAACCAGTATTCCCGACGCCTCTATACCCTGGGTTTGTACTCGCCCGGCGACATTGATGGTCTGCCCGCTTCCGAAGGCTGTAACACCGACGCTTTGAAAGCCCGATGTGAATACGACACCCGTCTCTGCGATGTTGACGGTGTTGTCGTCAGCGAAAAATACCGAGATCGCTCCGCCGAAATCCCCGTTGGAAATCACATCTCCGGCGATATCGATCGTGTTGTCGGCTGCGAACAAGGACACGATGCCAAAACTGGCAAAGGTGGGGGCAGCGACCTGCGCCCCATTGGCAACCGAAATGCTGCTCGATCCCGCTTCGAGAATAAGGCCGACTTCGAAATTGGGGTCGAGGGAGTATATGTTGGGACTGGCCAAAACGAGCGTGCCCGCATCCACCACTATATCGGTATCGGGTTCGGTGCTGCCGATGCCGTTAATGGTTCCATCGGGGGAGATAGGTGCGGGAGCATCAGGCGCCTCGCCAAGTACTGCCTGCGCCTGCGCCGCTGGAGTGTAAAATGCCAGGCTGGCGGTGAGCGCAGTCGAGAAAAGAATAGTTTTGTCCATCGTGTTCCCCCTTCTTGTATTGCACGATCCACTGGCCGCTGAGGCCACTGGAGTAAATGGACTTGCAAGAAAGAGCGGATCGCATGGCCGCGCCAGCATCGACGCGACCAAGCCGCATAGCCACGCGATGAAAGCTGTAAGAGGCCGTTTGTGCGACGACGAAATCGCACTGCAGCGCGACGAATGAGGCGTCATCGTAAGTTGAAGCGTCAGGCGCCGTGCGACGAAACCCTGAAAATCTGCGACCTAGACATTGGAAAAACAGGAATGTGTAGGGCAATACGGCCCCGGTGATAGAACATCCGAGCATTACTCGATGATCGAGAGAACTCTTTACAAGCCTCTGCTGATGGTGAGCCTTGCCGTGTGGTTCGGCTTTCTTGCCATCTATGTCGGCATTTCAATGATCGAGGGATCGCTGCCGCAGGACCTCCCGCAGCGCCTGGTAACCTACTCGTTTTCGGCGGCGCTCTGTTTCCTGGCGGGGGTCCTTTGCTTTACCGTGCTGGGAAATGCACCGCGCTTTCGCTGGGTATGGGTTTCGCTGATCGCCCTGGTGACTTTGTTGATCCATGCCGCTTTCGGCGTCGCGTTCTTTCTCTGGTTCCCACCATTCGCCTATCTCGAGAACGCCGAATTTCTCCCGCTCTTCCGAGGGGGCATCATATATGACAGCCCGATCGTAAGCTCAGTGTTCATGAGCTTCATCGCCATCCATTTCGGGCGTGAACTCGCCGAACAGCAGCGTCTGACGATGGAGCGCGAGGCGGCGGCGCGCGAAGCTCAACTTGCGACCCTGCGGCATCAGTTGAGCCCGCACTTCCTCTTCAATACGCTCAATTCGATTTCCGCGCTGATCTCGGAAGGTAATAAGGCGAATGCAGAGCGCACCATTCTGATGCTCAGCGATTTTCTGCGCTTTTCTTTGGAGAGCGAAGCGGGTGAGCTGGTGCCGCTGGAGGAAGAGCTGGCATCGATGCGGGCCTATCTCGCAATCGAGCACGTCCGATACGAGGACCGTCTGCAAGTCAGTGAAGAGATCGACGATGCTGCAAAATCGGCGGCTGTTCCGCCGTTTCTGTTGCAGCCCATTGTCGAAAACATCGTCAAGCATGCCGTTTCGAAGCAAAGCCGTCCCGTCAATGTGATGGTCAAGTGCAGTCTGGAAAGCGGCGAGCTCAGCGTAGTCGTGGAAGATAACGGACCTGGGCTGAGCGGTTTGACCGCTTCCACTACCGGAACCGGCCTGCGCAATCTGCGCCAACGACTGCGGCTGCTCTACGGCAGGCATGCGAAATTTGCCGTATCCGAGCGAGCGCCTCACGGCGTCCGGGTCGAAATCGCTCTGAAGACGAGGCCCGCCAAACATGCTTAGAGTTGCTATCGTCGATGATGAAAGACTTGCGCGCAGCCGTCTTGCAGGGGCGATCGGGACGATCCCGGAAGCTGAAGTGGTTTGTGAAGCCGCCAACGGCACCGAAGCTATCGCCAATATCGAGCGCGAAAACCCGTCAGTTGTCCTGCTCGATATCGAAATGCCCCATGGCGACGGCTTCCACGTGGCGGCAAAAATCCTGGAACTGCCCGAGCTGCCAGAGATCATATTTGTGACCGCATTCAGCAATTATGCGGCGCGCGCATTCGAGCACGGGGTGACCGATTACCTTCTCAAGCCGTTCTCCCGTCAAAGGCTCGTTCACGCCCTCGATCGGGCTCGTGAGCACATTCGGCTCAAGTCGCTCGACGAACGATCTACACGGCTGCAACAGCTCGTCGACAGGCTTCGGATCGAGCATGATCAGGCCGCTCCGGCGAAGGCGTTGTGGTTTCGCTCCGGAGCCGATCAAATCAGGGTTTTTCCCGATGAAATCCGGTTCGCTCGTGCTGACCGCGACTATGTTGAGATCGTCACGGATCGCCAGACCTTGCATCTCAGACACACGATTTCGGCGCTGGCTCGTGAACTGGGCGACGAGAAATTCGCCCGTATCCACCGCTCGCACATCGTAAAACGATCGGCTGTCAGGAAACTCATCTCGCTCGGGCATGGAAAATACGAGATCCAATTGGAAACCGGTGAAACGGTGCCGGTCGGTGCGGCGTTCAGGAAATCGCTTGATCGGGGATGACAGATCGGCGGGAATGCCGATGGAAGAAGAGTGACAAGCGCCGAGGTGAACCCAGGGTCAGCTCGTTGAAGTTTCTAGGAGTGTCATCATATCAGATGCTCGGATACCTTGGCATTTGAAGTAACAAGAAGCGGTCGCGAATCGCGCTGGTCTCGCGACTAGACTGAGCTGCATTTCGAGCCATCATCAATTGGCAGATTCAGAAAGATATTTTCGGCCCCTTCATATTTTCTGTAGGCGTATATCAATAATTGGCAGAACTCTGCCGCAAGCTAAAGTCACGCTGGTTTCTGACCCGAATAAATATTTGACGAAGAATCGTATCCTTGGTGAGTTCGGTTGCGAATTCGGGGAAAAGGGATGGGTTTTATGAAGCCTAGTGTCGTGCGAGCCGGGATATTCTGCGGACTAGTCCTTTCGAGCGCATCACCTTCGAGCGCCACTCCATTCGCATCGTACCTACCGATGGCCGCGTCGATCGTGGCTGTCTCGAGTCAGGCCTCATCTTCATGCTTGCTCATGACGTATGACGCGAACGGCAATCGTTTAACCCGCTCAAGCCAGACAATTCCGGTGTCCGCGTCCCAATGGGGCTCCACCGTCTTTGGTTGCAGCCACTGGAACTGACCGAGACGACCGGCTGCTTGTTTCAATGGTACCTGTCTCACACTTGGAGGATTCCCTCGTATGATCGCCGCATCGGCCATCTTCCGAAACTGCCGAGTATTGTGGTTCGCGACTTTGGCGCTGCTGTGCGGGTCTGTCCTGAGTGCTTCTGCGAAAGCGCAATCGGAGCCAGACGATGATGCCGTCCCTACGGCGTGGGTATCACCTGCTGGTCCGAGCGGATATTTCGGTAGCGCTGATGAGGCTTGTGAAGCACACCACGAGCACTGGATGAGCAACTTCCCCTCATCGCGCCACGTAGGCGCGCGCATGATTGATGACGATTGGCGCCGCATGGATTGCGTGTGGACGCAGTTTCAATGGATGTGCCCTGATCCCGGAGATCCTAGCGGGATAAGTTCCTGTGGAACGATCTGGCCTGCCTACGTCGAACTAAGGTGTCCGGAAGATTACACTGCAGTCAATCCGGAACTGTGCCGCCTCAATCCTGCTCGAGAGCAAAGTTGTGATGATGCGTGCGGGGATGGTGGGAAACCGAACCCGAAGACCGACAACCCAATCATTCTCTCAACTGGTTCGAAGTACTTGGAAGCGGTCGATTATGCCTCTGCCGATGGTCAGTTCCGCATAGGCCGCAAATATCGGAGCGCAAGAGGCGGTGCTCCCATAATAATTGGAGTTCTGCCAAGGTCCGGTATCCGCGGTGGATTAAGAGGGCCTTGGAGGTTTGAGTTTGTTCGGGAAATCCAACTAGGGATATTCGACGGAACACCAAGCGCTCCAAACGCCACGGCGGCGATCCTGTTACCTGATGGAACCATCTATGGATTTGCGCTCCAGACTGATGGCACGTGGGCGGAGGTGCATAGCTCCTACTCTGGCTCGTCAGGAAAGTTGCGGCTGGAACACATCGGAACTCTGCCAGACGATCTCGGCACGATGCGGGATATGCCGACCGTGTGGCGATTGACTGACGAACACGACACGGTGTGGACTTTGGAAACACGAGGCGGGCCAAACGGCGGACCGTTTGTGTTCGGCTTCCCCGTGCTCATGAAACAGCGTTCGGGATATTCGCAGACATTCGCATACGCGGACGACGGCACCCTCGCTTCGCTCGCGGATAGCTTTGGGCGTGTGGCAACGTTCGAATGGGGCGAGAACATTTTGACCTTCCGCGATCCTGTCCCTGCTGGGCTCAAGGCAATTCCGACTGCGGTCGAGCGCATTGGACTGCCGGACGGAACTTCGCTGGAATACGATTACGAAAACTTACCGCTACCAGGTCCGACGGCTTATAGTGGTTCAAGATGGGTGCGCGTCGGAAAAGGTGGACGTTCGCCAATCGGCGGAGCGACTTATCCTCCTGTCGTCAGATTCATGCCCAAGAACAAACGTCTTAAAGAGGTTAGACGGCTTGCTGCCAATGGCGACGTTCTCGATTCCGTGCGATATCTGTATGAGAATGACGTTTTTCGATATCACGTTACAGGCATAATCGACCATCGTGACCAGCGTGTCGCCACCTACCGTTATGATACCGGGGGCCGCGTCCTCTCGAGCGAACTGGGCGAAGGTGCCGAGCGGACCGAAGTCGCCTATTCGAATGACGGCTCCACACGCGTCCGGAATGTTACCAACGCGCTTGGCAAGGCGACTGAGTATCGGTTTGCCAAAAGGTCGTCAGGCAGCAACGAATATCAATTGGCCTCGATCGACGGGCGGGCGACAGCCGCCACTCAAGCGAGCTTGACGACGTTGGATTTCAACAGCGGAACGTTTCTCAAGAATACAACCGATGCGGAAGGCCGTGTTGTCACGACAAACCGCGACAGCCGCGGTCGGCCGCTCACGGTGATCGAAGGCGTGGGCACCATGGAGGAACGCGAAACCACGATCGCGTGGCACCCTACTTTCAACCTGCCTGCTACGGTCACTTCCCAAGGTTTGACGGAAAGCTACTCTTACGATGCACAGGGGCGGCTTGAGACACTGGTGTTGACCGACACCACCAGCCATTCGCTTCCATATTCGACCAATGGATCATCGCGCGCCTATGCATTCAGCTGGGATGCAAACGGGCGCATGCTTTCCGAAAACGGTCCGCTACCCGACAGCGGCCCGAACGATGATCTGACGAGTTACACATACGATACGGCTGGCAATATGCTGACCATGACCAACGCGCTTGGACATGTCACGAGCTATGCCGGGCATGATGCCAATGGCCGTCCTGCGATCATGACCGATCCAAATGGTGTGGTTACCCAGTTCGCGTATGATCTGCTCGGGCGTGTGCGCATCGTCACGGTAAAGCATCCCAGCAACCCTGCGCTCGATGCGGCAACTTCGATGGACTATGATGCCGCCGGCAATCTCACCGCGCTCACCATGCCGGGCGTGGCTGCGCTGACCATGGAATATGACACGGCCAACCGGCTGACCGCGATGATTGGCGCCGGAGGCGAACGGATCGAATACGCCTATGATGCGATGGGCAATGTTGAGCGTGAGACCGTGAAGCGCATCGATGGCTCGACCGCGCGCCTGATACGGCGGCAGTTCGACGAACTCGGCCGATTGATGAGCGAAAGCCTTGGCGTGCGCTCGCCCGCGAGGCTCGGCTATGACCGGGTGAGCAACCTTACGAGCCTAACCGATGCTAACGGTTTTACGACCGCCTCCTCCTTCGACGCGCTCGACCGGGTGGTTTCGACCGTTGCTCCCGATGGAGGGGCGCTTGGCTCGACCTACGATGAGCAGGACAATACGCTCACGTTCAGCGACCCGATCTCCGTCACGACGCAATTCACCTATAACGGATTTGGCGAAGTCATTCAGGAGGTGTCGCCCGACCGCGGCACCAACACGTACGAATATGACGACGCTGGTCGGATGACCCGATCCACGGACGGGCGCGGCCAGGTGATCGAATACACGCATGATGCTCTCGGGCGGATTACGCGGAAGCAGCCGCTGGGTCGCCCCGCATCGGAGGTGATCGAATATCACTACGACGCCGGCGGGCTCACCGGGTCTCACGAGATTGGAAGACTTACCAGGGTCGTGGACGGCTCTGGCACGACGCTGCTCGGATACGACCATCGCGGCAACCTCACGGCGAAGCAGCAGAGCATCGGCTCAAGTACGACCGCACAGCTAACCTACCAATATGATGTCGCGGACCGTATCATGCAGATCACCTATCCTTCGGGACGGTTGGTGCGGTACGGATACGATGCGCATGGGCGGGTCGGTTCGGTCGAGACGAAGGCGTCGGCGAGTGCTCCGGCGTGGACGACAATCGCCAACGGGCATACTTACGAGGCATTCGGTCCCGTCAAGACGATGGCTTTAGGCAATGGCCTCGCTGTCGCGAACGATTGGGGCAGCGATGGCTGGCTGGCCGCGCGCCGGCTGTATAACGTTCAAGGCGCAAACGATCTTTCCCACCTCGTCTATCGCCGCGATGCCGTGGGCCGGATCGGCACGATCGCCGACCTCGTCAACCCGCAAGGATCGCAGATTTACGGCTACGACGAGGTGGGCCGCCTGACCATGGCGGTCGCAAGCGGCTCGGCCAGCGGAGGGTCTGAGACCTACAGCTACTCGCCTGGAACCAATCAGCTCGCGAGCTTCACCGATGATAGCGGCACGCGCACTGTCGCCTACGACGGACGCGGAAACACCGTGAGCGAGAGCCGCCCGGACGGGATAGCGGTTGCCGCAGGCTATGATGGATACGGCCGCCTCGAAAGCTACGACCGCTCCAATATCGGGGCGCAGAGCTACACCTATAATGGGCTTGGCGACCGGGTGCGGGTGGATAAGCCGACGGGCACGCGGCACTTCGTCTACGACGGGTGGGGCCGGGTGATAGCGGAATATGGTTCGTCGGTGAGCGATGTGAAGGCCGAGTTCATCTGGGCGCTCCCGCCTGCTGCGAATGACAATTCCCCCTTCGGCGGCGGGGATCATATTGCGGGCTATGCTCCGCTGGCGCTGGTGGCGGAGAATTCATCGAGCCAGCTCGAGCTGTACTGGGTGCATGGCAACCATCTGGGCGTGCCGACCGTCACCAGCAATGCACAGGGTCAGGTGGTCACTCCCGGCAACGACTTCCTGCGCCCCGGCTTCCCGGGCCAGTCGCAGGTACTGTCGGACCTCTACTACAACCGCGCGCGGGACTACGACCCGCTGACGGGGCGCTACATCCAGGCGGACCCGATCGGGCTGGGGGGAGGAGCTAACCCTTACCTCTATGCCAACGGCGATCCGGTCAATTTGATTGATCCTGCCGGAGAGGCTTGGTTCATCATCATACCAGCGGTCCTCGGAGGCGCAAATCTCGCCTATCAGCTCTATTGGAACGGCGGACAATTTGAGTGCGTCGACTGGTGGGAAGTGGGCGATTTCGCACTCATGGGAACCGGCTTGGGAGGGCTGGTTCGTGGCCTAGCCAAACGCGGAGGTCGGCAGGCCTTACGCAACCTTTGGCAGGATCAAAGTGGAGCTATTCCCGGTCCGCGCAACCCCTTCGGACGTCGTGGTAAACCGTCGACAAGAGACCATATCGACAGGGTCGCTGATGCACTGGAGAACCGTGGCTGGGAAATCAAAAATGGTGCTCGCGGATTTCCGGAAGAATACATCAGAGGGCCTGGAGGAGGCCGAAGAGGTTCGTCTTATGCAGACACTACTGCGACAAAAAACGGACGAATACTGAGGATTAATACGGTCGATACGCTTTCCGACGGCGTAACACCGACCGCGCGGGAGTTACGAAATGCGTCTAGAATTAGAGGGCAGAGGCCCCGTGATCACCTTCTCATTATTCCAAAGCCGAAATAGGTGATTGCCATGGCAAACAGATCGAAGTCCATCGCGGTTTTCGCGACAAATTCTGATTGGTTGAAGGTTTTTGAGGATGTGCAGCATAAAATGCCAACAAAAGTCGTTTTGGCAGGACGTCAAGATGGCCCATTGCAGATTTTCGAGGATCTCGAAGAAATTCAAGGTTTTGGCTCGGCAAAGTCGGGAGCTGAGGTAACTGAAAGTTCTTATCTCTGGCTCAAAAAGAAACAAAGGCCGAAAACTCGCCTTGTTGAACAGAGAAAAGGAGATGCTGTCGAGATAATAGACCAATTATCCGTGCCAAACTCAGTCACTGTTTGCTTTGGAGGTATATTTAGTGAAAGAACACTGATTTCTGGAAGTGTCGGAACCGCCTCCGCAGCCATGGAGGCTCTTGATCTATATGCGCTCATAAAGAAAAAAATTCGCGCAAACTTCGCGATAGTCAACTCTAACTATGTGGGGCCGACTGCGAGCAAACTTCTCAATGATGGCTGGCGGTTGACCGCTGATGATCGCGCACCTCAAGAATATGATCTTAAGCCTCAGTGAAGCTCGCTCAGGTTCCTCGTCGCACCAATATCGGGGCGCAGAGCTACACCTATAACGGGCTTGGCGACCGTGTGCGGGTGAATAAGCCGACGGGCACGCCGCACTTCGTCTACGACGCGTCTCTGGTATTGGTTGGGGCCGGGTGATTGCGGAATATGGTTCCTCGGCGAGCGATGTGAAGGCCGAGTTCATCTGGGCGCTCCCGCCTGCTGCGAACGACAATTCCCCCTTCGGCGGCGGGGATCATATTGCGGGCTACGCTCCGCTGGCGATGGTGGCGGAGAATGCATCAAGCCAGCTCGAGCTCTACTGGGTCCACGGCAACCATCTGGGCGTGCCGACCGTCACCAGCAATGCACAGGGACAGGTGGTCACTCCCGGCAACGCCTTCCTGCGCCCCGGCTTCCCGGGCCAGAGCCAGGTGCTGAGCGACCTCTACTACAACCGCGCGCGGGATTACGACCCGGTGACGGGCCGGTACATCCAGGCGGACCCGATTGGGCTGGGGGGAGGGGCTAACCCTTACCTCTATGCGAACGGCGATCCGGTAAATTTGATCGATCCAGCCGGCGAAGCGTGGGTTGTGATAGTGCCAGTTGTCGTGGGTGGCGCAAACTTGGCTTACCAACTCTACTCGAACGAAGGCCAACTTGAGTGCGTTGACTGATGGGAGGTAGCCGACTGGACTCTCATGGGAACCGGTTATGGTGGCTTGGCGCGTGGGCTGACTACACGCGGCGGGCGGCAGATCGTTCGCAGTCTTTGGAGAGATGAGCGTGGTGTGGTTCCAATTGGACGCAACGGGAAGCAACCTCGTCTGCGAGAGCTAGTGAATGATCCGAAGCTCTCTTCTAGGATCAGAGGAGAGTTAAGGCGGGACCTAAACGAGATTGCTCGCGGTCAACGAGAAAGAATGAGAGTTCCCGAAGGCATGGATCTCGCACATAGGCGTGGCTTCGAAGCGAGACGGGGGTAAGGATATGAGTACAGCGATCTTCAAGATGTGCAATTGCACAAGATTCAGCACCGAATTGAACGTAAGAGGCGTAAATGAGTTGGAATCTCAACAAGCGTGAGCAGGAAGCTCTACTCGCTGCAGCCGGATCTGAAAGATATGAGTATTTCGTAAAGAAGACGTGCGATGGGGAGAAATTATTCTCGCTTTGGGGGAATGGCTGGGTCCTCGCAACAGACGCAGTTGGGCATCAGTTAGTTCCAGTCTGGCCGCATTCAGCGTTTGCTGAGAAATGCGCAGTTGAGGCTTGGGATTGCTGCACCGCGCAAGAGATTTCGATCTCAGACTGGCTCCACAGCTGGACTCCTGAATTAGTGGTAAAGGGTCGTGGTGTAGCCGTTTTCCCAAAGACCGGTGACGTAGGTGTCTCGGTAGACCCTCAACGTCTCGCGGAAGATCTCAGGGCTGAGTTGGCAAAATACTAATGCGAACCAACCTGCTCAATTACCTTAGGCGGCATCAAGGGCCAGACGTAAATCGTGCGAACTACAGAATACCCTCTGGAAAGTTTGGGTTGAGGCATAATACTTCGCGCCAATTGTCGAAAAGCATTGGACATTTGGAGGACGAACTTTTCTGGCGCGGAAACACCGTGAGCGAGAGCCGCCCGGACGGGATAGCGGTTGCCGCAGGCTATGATGGATACGGGCGGCTCGAAAGCTACGACCGCACCAATATCGGGGCGCAGAGCTATACCTAATAACGGGCTTGGCGACCGGGTGCGGGTGGATAAGCCGACGGGCGCGCGGCACTTCGTCTACGACGCGTCTTCGGTTTTGGCTGGGGTCCGGGTGATTGCCGAGCACCGCGCATCGGCGAGCGACATTCTGATTGCAGGCGCTATGGGCGGCGGTTTTGGAGGCTTTATTGGCCGAAAAGGAGTGATCAACGCGCTGAAACCTCTCTCGAACAAGACTAAGGGAAGGATCGGCGAGGGACTGTCCTATTTGAAACATCGCGCCTTAGGCCGGCGTCCAATGGGAGATCACAAGAAGCGCATTAGGGGGTACACGGCACGCTCAGATTGGAGGTTCGAGATTGGCGGGCGCACTCGCTATATCGAATCAAAGTTTGGAACGAGTGATCTGACAAAGGCGCAGCGGCGCGCGAGAGATGGCTTGGGAGACGATTATTTAGTCGAGCGTCGGACTTACGACTGGTTTGGCAACTTGGGCTCGCGGATTGGTGGCGCCATAGGTATTGCCGATTGCAGAGGGAGGCATAGAGATTGTGCATGCCAATGATCTGGCTTTCCAAACTCCTCATTCCCGAGGGCCGGTCTGAACGTCTCTACAGAGATTTGAGAGACACAGTGAAGGCCGAGATAATTCCGGCTCTAGAACAAGCAGGATTCGCTCAGGGCGAAAATCCGATGTGTCCCAAACCATCAGCCAGGACAAAGGTCTACAATCCGCACGGGCTCTTTCGTCGAGGCCGAGCAGGGCATGATGATTTGATAGAGATCGTTTACGATGATTGGAGCTATCCAGAATTCTATCTTATTCTCGGAGTTGCTCCATACGAGGGCGTGATCGTCTGGGGCAAGCCGTTTCCCTACGAGCGAATGGGCACCTCCGAGAGCCCCGAACTCTTCTCGCTCTCGTCGTCAGTACGCTCCTTTCGTCCGTTTCTTTTGCTTTGGCCCTTCCAAGATGAGCGCAACATTCCGAGAGTGGTCGACCACGCAGTCAAATTGCTGCCTCAAGTATTTGATTGGTTTGACAACGGCGTCGTGGGCCCAAATCTGTTTGGAGGTAGGAACGATGACTCAGTGGACAGGGCGCTAGATGATACCAAGAGCTAATCATCATCGGCCGTCGTTCGACATAAGTCTGAGTGACCGTGTGCGGGTGAATAAGCCGACGGGCACGCCGCACTTCGTCTACGACGCGTCTCTGGTATTGGTTGGGGCCGGGTGATTGCGGAATATGGTTCCTCGGCGAGCGATGTGAAGGCCGAGTTCATCTGGGCGCTCCCGCCTGCTGCGAACGACAATTCCCCCTTCGGCGGCGGGGATCATATTGCGGGCTACGCTCCGCTGGCGATGGTGGCGGAGAATGCATCAAGCCAGCTCGAGCTGTACTGGGTGCACGGCAATCATCTCGGCGTGCCGACCGTCACGACCAACGCGCAGGGACAGGTGGTCACTCCCGGCAACGCCTTCCTGCGCCCCGGCTTCCCGGGCCAGAGCCAGGTGCTGAGCGACCTCTACTACAACCGCGCGCGGGATTACGACCCGGTGACGGGCCGGTACATCCAGGCGGACCCGATTGGGCTGGGGGGAGGGGCTAACCCTTACCTCTATGCGAACGGCGATCCGGTAAATTTGATCGATCCGCTTGGCTTGTTCGATCTCCGCGGTGCAGCTGGTTATGTGCCTGTCCTGGGCTCCGGTCTTGATGCATATGAAGCTTACAATTGTGGAAACTACGGTTGGGCGGCATTTCACGCCGGATTGGCTTTAGTCGACGCGACTGGAGGCGGAGCGCTGGTTAAGGGGGCTCTTGTTGGTGGTTTTAAGTTGAGCCAGCGCGCGGCGGTCAAGGCCGCTTACAAGAATGTGCCGAACTGGGATGCCATGAGGAAGCGACTTCAGAGACGTGGAGTGATACCAGTCAATTCCCGCCCCCTAAATCGTAATTCCCACACGGTGGACCACGTGATATTCAAGCAAGAAGGCAACTGGCCAAGCTGGCTTTTGAACCATCCGGCAAACCTGCAACCCGGAGTTCCTCTTGGTGAAAACTCCAGGCGTCGCAATATGAGTCGGCTACAGCAAGCGCGCTACTACCCTCGCTGGATGAAGGCTGGTACAGCCGGGATTGTCAGTTACGCTGTCGGCTCGACTTCCAGCGGTGGTACTAAATGTGATTGCCGCTAAGCATGTTTGATGAACCGTTCATCACTGCTCTTGGAGATCAGCTAGTTCCTGATGATAACAGGACGTTTTTTTTAGTCGCAAAAGTCTCACGAGAAGGCGAGCTTCTTGTCAACGTGAATGAAAATGGAACTGCAGATCTGCGTTGGGTGATCGATAGAAACGGTCAGTTTTTCGAAATGAACTCTTTGGGCATTTTGCCCAAGACTATACCGCAAAGATTAGGCATCACCCGTCAGAAAGAGCGCTTCAGAATTGGCGCTCCGCGAGCGATCAAAGTGAGAGAGCTGAAGTCGCTTTTTGCGAATACAAGAGACCGCTTCGCGGAGGCCCCTTTCGCCGCTCAGGCCAAGCGTTTTCTCCGCGACTTTCCTGAGGAGCGCGTAATTGATGCGGATGTCATGAATGTCTTGCTTGGCGAGGAAGAATGGTGACCCCAGACTTTAAACGCAAAACCATATTGTCACAGTGGCATTGGGACGCACCCGCTATCGAGACCCATTACGGACGGGGCCGCCTTGCGACCTACGACCGGACCAATATCGGGGCGCAGAGCTACACCTATAACGGGCTTGGCGACTGGGTGCGGATTCATGGCGACGATAAGCTTCCGAGCAACAAGAAAGACAGATGACGCCTCCCGCCAAGCCCCCACATGATCGTAAACTCGGATTGGTTAGCTCCTCGGGCGTTACGGCCTCGGGCGCTCCAATTCGTCACCCTATTGGTAGCTTTGAGGCGCTAGGGGTAATCCGAGGCGAGATCGAAGAAGTAATGATAAAATCTGGTTTTCTTGACTGTGCTCCTTTTTCATGGGTGACCCTCGCGATTCTTTTTGAGAACCAAGAAGGTCGAGGGACAGAGTTCTATCGTGTAAATCGTAAATACGGTGATTTGCCATTGACTGTTAAACTAAATATTGAAAGATTTAGTGGTCTGGATGGCGAGGACGTGAAGGCAGCACTTCGATCAATTGTGATAAAAGCGCTGATCGAAGCGGGGGAGAAATTTCAGCGACCTACAGACGCGCTTAAGCGGCTCCAGGAGTTACCACAGACAGGCAAGGCTTGAAAGCACATGAGTATCGGGGCGCAGAGCTACACCTATAATGGGCTTGGCGACCGGGTGCGGGTGGATAAGCCGACGGGCACCCGGCCCTTCGTTTACGATGCGTCTCTGGTGTTGGCTGGGGGCCGGGTGATAGCGGAATATGGTTCGTCGGCACGCGACGTGAAGGCGGAGTTCATCCGGGCGCTGCCGCCTGCCCGCCAGAGTTCAACCAGCACAAATCTCAACCGTTCATACTTTGAGGGAAGGACGTTTCAGCAATGCGCTTAATTTCAGGATCGCTTTTGGTCGCTTCGTCGCTGCTCGCTGTGAGCCAGGCACAGGCTCAGCAGTGCGTCGTCCCGCACACCCTCGTGAACGGGCAGGTTGCCGACGCGACCGAGGTGATGGACAATTTCAACGCTGTGGCCGCATGCGTCGAAAATACAACCACTCATGAAGGCACGCCCAATGCCGGCGAGATCGCCGTCTTCGATAGCGCAACCGGCATCACTGGCGGAAATTTGACCGGAGATGTGACGACATCCGGATCGACCGCCACTACGCTAACGGATACGGGGGTCGTTCCGGGCAGCTACGCCAGCCCCAACATCATCGTCGACAGCAAGGGGCGCATCACATCGGCGACCAATAGCAGCGGCGGGGGTGGCGGCGGAGGCGGCTCGTTTTATGAGGCCCCTCCGAGAGACATTCCTTCACTTGCGAATTTCACCTGGCTCAATCAGGGCAGCAGCGTGGCGGCCGATACCGGCAACGGCCTGGTGATGACGGCCGATGTTGACGGTGAGATCCACGGTCTGATGCAAGCTGCGCCGACGTCGTCGACCTACGATGTCTTTATGCGAGTAGATCAGACTGCTGGATACACTAACATCTCGACATCCTATTATTCCTATCCGCTCATTCTTCTCAGGAATTCTCAATCCGGTAGACTGCTGAATGTCTATCTGGGGCATTACCGATCCTCCAGAGACCGCACATGGGTTACCGGAATACGGCGTTGGGCCACCCCGACCTCTTATTCGGCGGAAGGCGTCCCAGCAAGGTACCTCGCGGGCAACACGCGATGGGTCAGAGTTAATGTCAGCGGCGATACAGTGACCCTTTTCGTGAGTCCAAACGGATACCACTGGATCGAGATTGGGGCCGAGAGCATATCGGCTTTCTTAACCGCCTCCGGCGGAAGTCTTGATGAAATCGGGTTTGGTCTGATGGCTGGCTCCGCGTCTTTCTCTACCGCTGTCTTCCAGCAGTTCGGAACCAATCCGCCCTGATATTCAGCGTCGAGATCATGTCATCCACTTGCTGGGAGAACACCATTTTTCAGTGCTACAAGGCATTGCCATAAGCGAGAGGGAGTTTGCTGATGCGAGTATTCGTTTTCCCGGTCTTGATATTCAGCTCCTTGCCCGTGATGAGCTCAGCGTCGCCACAGCAATGCATGCTTCCTCACACGCTGACCAACTTAAGCGCCGAAGCATGTAGCACTACAAGCTGGACGAAGATTGGATGCTGTTTTACCGCAGTCGGGGCTAACCCGCCTTTGCCCACAGCAGGATACGCATCGTGCTGTCGGCAAAGCGCACCGACGGCACGAACAACATAGTGGCCCTCGATGAAGTAAGAGCATTCATTCGCGGTTTCTAGGGACAGTGATGGTGAGCCTCGAAAACACAATGACTGGCAAGCCCACGCTATCTTTTCCGCATCCGTATGGGCCGTTCATCGGCCACAAAGTGCCAAATGACATCTCTTGAATCCGCACTGGGCTGGATTGTTGGGGTAGTCACCGGTCCGTTGGTGACAGCTTTCCTGACGCTTGGAATTGCGTTCGCGGCATTTCGGATGTTGAATGGAGAAATCTCGTTCAAGCGCGCAGGCTTGGTGGTCGCCGGCAGTTTCCTGCTCATTGCCTCAGGTGAGATTGCTCAGTCATTCATGGAGTTTGTTCCGCGAGGAGAGGCGGCCTTGCCAGCGCCAGCGCAAGCAATTGAGCATAGCCCCTTGCCTGAGCGCAATGTTGAAACCAATCAGAACAGCAATCCCTTTGATCCGTATTCGGGCACTTAGCATCGGAACGCGATCAATCCGGTGATCATCCAACCGGGTCGGCACAAATCCAGGTCAATCAAATGTCATAGATAACAAGTCGCGGCATACTGCACGCAGCGCTGTGGTCGCGTTCCATGAGCGATCGGGCATAACCATCGGCTTGAGTGTCATAGGCTAGGTTCTTCGCCTTGACCTATGTGAGTACGCCAAACCTCATGTGCTGCTCTTCTACCCACCCCGGTATGTAATAAAATGGTTCCATTTGATGGTCTGGTATACGTCAATGCGCCGATCCAAAGGCCCAGAATTACTGAGGCCCTCGTGGTAATATCTTCAGCTCTGGGAAAAGAGTAATGGTGCGGTCGAGAAGACTCGAACTTCCACGGGCGTTAGCCCACAACGACCTCAACGTTGCGCGTCTACCAGTTCCGCCACGACCGCACTCAGGTATTCAGGGCCGCGAAGAATACGCTGCCCCTGGTAGGAGCGCGCCCGTAGCAAGGGGTGTCGCGGGGCGCAAGAGCTTTGCTGCGTGGTTACGCAGAACTTGCCCGAATTTACCTGAACTGGCTGGCGCTTGCCGAGCGTTTAGTTGGGCGCCCAGCCGATCTCTACGACCTTTGCCGCCGCTGGAACGTCCGAGATCGCTTCCGTGACGTTCAGGCTCTCGCCAGGCGTGAGCTCCCGTTTGGCTGGGACGATCGGCCAGGTGCCGACTTGCCGGTCGCGCTCGTCGCTGAACACGACCAATAACGACGGGACCGAGACGGTGTCGCGGCCTGCATTTGTGATCGTGCCCCGTACGCGAAAGATCTCGGTCCCTGTCTCGAGCTCTTCGGTCCGTTGCTGGTCCGCCGGAAATTCGAGTGTCAGATCGGGTTTTCCGATGCCGAAGGTCGGCTGGTTGACGGGAAGCCAACTGGGCAGACCGTAATAATTCACCGCGAAAACCGTTCCCGTGGCGAGCAGGGCGAATATAGCCGCAGCGATCGTCCACATTTTGAGCGGGTTGCGACGCGCGCTGAATGGCGGCGCATAATCGAATTGCGAGGAGTCATCATCGTAATCGTGATCGTCGAACGCTTCTTCGACCGGGTCGTCGTGAGTGTACTCTTCCTCGTAAGATTCGGCCTCGGACGCAGCTTCGGCCTCTTCGTAGTGATCTTGTGCGCTCTCTTCGCGTTTGAGAGCGCTTGCCGCGATGCCGCCTGCAACCGGGTCGGCAGGATGCACGCCCTGCGCGGCGCGATCGTCGGTCCGCCAGAAACT
This sequence comes from Erythrobacter ani, assembly GCF_019204025.1. Classification (GTDB taxonomy): domain Bacteria; phylum Pseudomonadota; class Alphaproteobacteria; order Sphingomonadales; family Sphingomonadaceae; genus Erythrobacter; species Erythrobacter ani. The sequence goes on along the minus strand of NZ_JAGSPB010000001.1, from coordinate 628,017 downwards.
GATCGATGGTGCAGGTTCGGTGCCATCGGTCGCGGCCGGTGTCTCGGGCTCAGGCTCCGGTGGCTCTTGCTCGTGAACGGGCGGCGGGGGTGGAGCTGGGGGCGGCGCAGCAGGTGCAGGGTCTTCCGATGCGCTGCGTTCGGGCCTTATGCTCGATCGATCCTCGGCTTCGGCAGGGCGATCAGGCAGATCGATCGGCTCGCCATCCTGAAACCAGCTGTGCTTGCACTTGGCGCAGCGAACCGTGCGACCCTCGATACCGATAGCGGTATCCGGCACGACGTACCGCGTTGAGCAGGCAGGGCAGGATATAATCATCGCCCGCTTGGCATTAATGATGGGCCGTAACTCTACAAGGGTCCGGACGCGCTCAGCCCGCAATTGAGCGCCTTTTTCCACATTGATGCATCAAAATTGCGCTTTCAGGTGCGCAAACCCACATGTTAGTTGCCATGAACCGCTTCCACCTGCCGAACGCCACTGTTAAGCCCGCGCGATGAGCGACAGCCCGAACGAGATCGTGAAATTCGACAATGTCGGGCTGCGCTATGGCACCGATCCGGAGGTGCTCAGCGACTTGAGCTTCACTCTCCATCCGGGCAGTTTCTATTTCCTGACGGGTGCCAGCGGGGCTGGCAAGACGAGCCTGCTCAAGCTGCTTTACCTGATGCAGCGACCATCGCGCGGGGCCATTCGAATGTTCGGCCGGGACATGATTACCTTGCCGCGCGAGCGACTGCCCGATTTCCGGCGTCGGCTGGGCGTCGTGTTCCAGGATTTCCGGCTGGTGCAGCATCTCTCCGCATTCGACAATGTCGCGCTCCCGCTGAGGCTTTCGGGCGCAACTGAGGGCAAGGTGATGAAGGCCGTGTCGGATATGCTCGAATGGGTCGGCCTGACGCACCGTGCGCAGGCCGTGCCGGCGACCATGTCCGGAGGAGAGCAGCAAAGGGTGGCCATCGCGCGCGCTGTTATCGCGCGCCCGCGCATGCTGATCGCCGACGAGCCGACCGGCAATGTGGATCCGGACATGGCGCTCAAGCTGCTGCGTTTGTTCGAGGCGCTGAACAACCGGGTGGGAACGACAGTCGTGGTCGCCACGCACGATGTCCACCTGCTGAAGAAAGTGCCGGAATCGCTCATCATGCGGCTGCAGAAGGGCCGGCTGTCCGACCCTACCGGCGCATTGCGGTTTCCCCCGCGGACAGAACCGGGCAGGGTGCATCAACCCCGGAAGAGCGCCCCGTGAGCCTCCCCCCGCTTCCCGAGCAGTCGAAATCCCAGATCGCGAAGCCACCAGCCCGCGATGGCGAAACCAGCATTTCGGGCGCGCTTGCTGCAAAGCTGCTACCCCAGACGCGTTTCGGCGGCCCGATCCCGTGGGTCATCGCGATCCTGATCGCGCTCGTCGTGGTCTCCGCAGCAGGGGGTCTGTCGCTGCGAAACCTTGCCGATAGCGCGCGCGCCGACCTGTCCGATGCGGTCACGATCCAGATCACGGAGGCAGATGCTGCGCGCCGAGCGCGCCTCACCCGCGCTGCGGCCGATGTGATGACAGAGCAGCCGCTGGTCACATCCGTACGAGTGGTACCCGAAGAAGAATTGATCGCGCTCATCGAGCCGTGGCTGGGGTCAGCGGCGCAAAGTGACGAAGTGCCGATCCCGGCCCTGATCGATGTCGAGTTGAGCCGCAGTGTCACGGGGGCCGATATTGCCGAGCTCGAGAGCGCGCTGGAAGCGGTCGTTCCCGAAGCGCGGATCGATGCGCAGTCCGACTGGCTTCGCCCGGTCTACGATGCGCTTTCCGCCCTGCAATATCTTGCTCTGGCGCTCATCGCGCTCGTCGCCCTCGCCACGGCCGCGGCGGTTTGGCTTGCCGCGCGCAGTGCTTTTTCAAATCACGAGGACACCGTCGAGATACTTCACTTGCTCGGCGCGACGGATGCGCAGGTGACGCGCATCTTTCAGCGATCCGTCCTGAGGGATGCCGCTTTTGGGGCGACAATCGGCCTCTTCGTAGGCGTCGGCGCCGTTTGGCTGCTGAGCCAGCAGTTCTCGGCCCTGAACAGCGGGATGATCGGCGGAGGTGCACTCGGATGGCAAGACTGGGTTGTAATCGCCCTGGTCCCGGTCGCCGGCGTCCTGCTCGCGCTTGTGACCGGACGGATCACAATTAAGCTTGCTCTCAGGTCGATGTTATAAGACTGGACCATGGTGTTTCGAAGAGCGATTTCTGCGGTTGTCTTGGTGTGGGCGCTGGGCTTCGTCTGGTTTGCTTTCGCGCTGCCCGAGCCTGCGGACGGGATTGCGACCGATGCTGTGGTCGTTCCGACCGGCGGGGAGGGCCGCATCGCCCAAGGTCTTGCCGTTCTCAATGACGGGCTGGCCGAACGCATGCTGGTAAGCGGGGTCGACCGTGAGGTGACGCCGGGCGAATTCGCGGCCGAGTTCGAAGTCGATGAAAGGCAGCTGGAGTGCTGCATCACCCTTGGATTTTCGGCCGTCGATACGCGCAGCAATGCAGCGGAAACGGCGCAATGGGTCGAGGATAACGGAGTGCGCACGCTTAGGCTCGTCACGACCGACTGGCACATGCGCCGCGCCGCGGGCGAATTGTCGCGCGCATTGCCGTCCAGCGTCGAAGTCGTCCGCGATGCCGTGCCCTCGGAGCCAAGCTTCGCCAGTCTTTTCCTTGAATATCATAAGCTGCTCGCAAGCTGGGTGGCCGGGCTTATCGGGTTTTGAAAACTCTTCTCGCAATCCTGCGCAGCCTGCTGTTCTACCCGCTGTTCTACGGGTTCTCTGCGATCCTGGTCGTGGCGTCCGTCCTTGCGATCCCATTTGGACGCGAGCGGCTGAAAGGCGTCGTGGCGCTTTGGGGCGTGTGGCATCGATGGTGCGTTTGCAGTCTGCTTGGCATCACGATCAGGCAAGAGGGCGAGATCCCCGACGAGCCGGTGTTGATCGCGGTCAAGCATGAAAGCTTTTTCGAAGCGATCGACATGCCGCGCCTGTTCAGCTTCCCCACTGTGTTCGCCAAGCGCGAGCTCTTCATGATCCCCGGTTGGGGGTATTCCGCGAAGGTTTATGGCCTCGTGCCCGTAGCACGCGATGGCGGGGCGCGTTCCCTCCGGCAAATGATTGCCAATGCACGCCAGCGCGTCAGCGAAGGGCGTCCGCTGGTGATTTTTCCCGAAGGTACACGCGTGCCTCACGGCGAGAAACCGCCGCTCCAATCGGGCTTTGCGGGGATTTACAAATTGCTTGGTCTGCCGGTCGTGCCGATCGCCGTGAACAGTGGGCCGCTCTATCACCGCTTCGACAAGCGGCCGGGCACAATCACCTACCGCGTCGGCGAAACCATACCTTCGGGGCTGTCACGCGGCGAAATCGAAGAGCGCGTGCATACGGCAATCAACGCACTGAATTAGCGCTCTTTCGCCTCAGCTATGGTCCTCGCGCCCGAAATCTGGGCGGTCGTCATCCTGCCCCTCTTCGATTACCTGCCGGCGGATTGCGCGGGTCCGGCTGAAAAGGTCGTGCAGTGTATCACCATCGCCAGAGCGGATGGCGCGTTGCAGCGCCGTCAGGTCTTCGCTGAACCGCCCGAGCATTTCCAGCACGGCGGATTTGTTTGACAGGAAGACATCGCGCCACATCACCGGATCGGATGCGGCGATGCGGGTGAAGTCGCGGAAGCCGCCGGCAGAATACTTGATGACCTCGCTGCGCGTTACCTCTTCCAGATCGCTGGCTGTCCCGACGATCGTGAAAGCAATGAGGTGCGGGATGTGGCTCGTCACGGCCAGTACGAGGTCGTGATGCTCGGCATCCATGATTTCGACATTCGCGCCGAGTTTTGTCCAGAACGCGCTGACTGCCTCGACCGCATGGGGATCGGCGTCAGCGCCCGGCGTGAGGATACACCAACGGTTGGTGAAGAGGCTGGAAAACCCTGCTTCCGGCCCACTCTGCTCGGTGCCCGCAACCGGGTGGGCAGGGATGATTGTACGCCCGGGAAGAGCGGCGGCCAATGCATTGCCGACGCTCTGCTTCGACGAACCGACATCGCTTACGATCGCACCGCCTGGAAGAGCATCGGCGAAGGATCGGGCGGCCTCCTCCATCGCGCCGACCGGTACGCAGAGAATGACCAAATCGGCCGCGCGCACAGCTTCATCGGCGGTCTCGCACACATTGGCCACAAGGCCGCGCGCCTTCGCCGCATCGCGGACGCCTGCGTCGGAATCGTATCCTGCCGTGCTTATGCCAGCAGCATGTTCCCGAATGGCGAGACCAATCGAACCGCCGAGCAGACCGAGTCCGATAATGGCGACTTTGCGGATCACGCAGGTTCTCCGCACAGCTCGCGAAGAACCGCAATCACGCGGTCCATGTCGTCGCTTTTCCCGATGGTGATCCTGAGCGCGTGGTTGAGACCGGGTTCGGGCAGGTGCCTTACAGCGTAACCTGCGTCTGCAATGGCTTGCAGGGCGGTTTCGGCAGACACCTCACCCTTGAATTCGACGAGCAGGAAATTCGCCTCGCTCGGCACCGATGAAAGCCCGTGATTGCCGAGCGCAGCGACCGCGTCTTTTAGGCGCGATCTTTCCGCGCGGTTGTGCGCGCGGCTGCGCTCGACGAAAGCTTGGTCACCCAGTGCGGCCAGCGCCGCTTTCTGGCCGCTTGCAGTCACGTTGAAAGGCCCGCGAATGCGGTTCAGTGTTTCGATTAGACGGGGCGCGCCGGTCGCCCAGCCAACACGCTCTGCAGCGAGGCCGTAAATCTTCGAGAACGTGCGCGTCACGAGAACATTCTCGTTGGCGGCAGCGAGCTCGAAACCGACCTGTTGCATCGCCGGGTCCAGATACTCGCAATACGCCTCGTCGATCACCAGCAATACATCTGTCGGTAGACCCGCGTGCAGACGCCGAACCGCCTCGGGCGCAATCCAGGTGCCGGTCGGGTTGTTGGGGTTGGCCAGGAACACCACCCTTGTCCGATCCGTGACCGCACCGAGAAGCGCATCGACATCGGCTGCGAATTCCCGGTCGGTGGCTTCTACGGGCGTCGCCCCGCAGCGCCTGGCCGCGATATCGTAGACCGAGAACGAATGGCGGCTGAACAGCACCTCGTCACCCTGACCGGCGAACCCCTGCGCGGCGAGGTTCAGCAGTTCGTCCGATCCCGTGCCGCAGACGATCCGGTCCGCATCTAGACTGTAGAGCTCGGCGATCCTTTCGCGCAGCGCAGCCGAGGCAGGGTCGGGATAGGTTGCCGCTTCGGTCCGAGCTCTCGCGAGCGCCTCAAGCGCAGCCGGGCTGGTCCCGAGCGGGTTCTCGTTCGCCGATAGCTTGACCAGCGCGCGGCCGTCGCTCGCGGTGGACTTGCCCGGCACGTAGGCGTGTATTCCGAGGATCCAGGGTTTGGGCGTGGGAAGTGTCGACATGAGGGCCGCGGCGATAACCGCTTCACCCGGATTAGAACAGTGTAATTGACACAGACCGACCTCTCGCCCAATTCGCACGGCCAATGAATAGCGGTGCTGCCTCGAACATATACGCAATCCCGGACGACCTGCCACTCGACAGCGGGCAGGTCCTTTCGGGGGCGCAGATCGCTTACGAAACCTACGGCGACCTTGCGGCGGACAGGTCGAACGCCATTCTCATTTGCCACGCGCTGACGGGCGATCAATACGTCGCGAGCGAGCATCCGATAACGGGCAAGTCCGGTTGGTGGGAACGCATGGTTGGACCGGGTAAGCCGATCGACACGAACCGCCATCACGTGATTTGCGCCAACGTGATCGGCAGCTGCATGGGCTCGACCGGTCCGGCAAGCGAGGCTGCCGATGGCACGGCTTACGCGATGCGGTTTCCGGTCATTACCATCCGCGACATGGTGCGCGGATTGGTCGCATTGCTCGATGGACTGGGCATTGAAAAACTGCACGCGGTTGTCGGCGGTTCGATGGGCGGGATGCAGGCGTTGAGCCTGGCTGCCAATTGGCCGAGCCGCGCCAAGCGGGTGCTCGTCATCGCATCGACTGCAAGACATTCAGCGCAGAATATCGCGTTCCACGAGGTCGGGCGGCAGGCGATCATGGCCGATCCCGCGTGGGCCGATGGTGATTATTATTCGACCCGGGCATCGCCCGACAACGGTCTTGCCGTCGCGCGCATGGCGGCGCACATCACGTATCTGTCCGAGGAAGGACTGACCGAGAAATTCGGTCGGCGGCTGCAGGACCGGCCCGACGGGACGAGGGGTGCAAAGAGCTTCGGCTTCGATGCCGATTTCCAGGTCGAGAGTTACCTGAGATATCAGGGCAGCGGCTTCACGCAGCGCTTCGATGCCAATTCCTATCTCTATATCACCCGGGCGATGGATTATTTCGATCTGGCAGAGGAGCATGGCGGGAAGCTCGCGAACGCCTTCCACGGAACGAGCGCGCGGTTCTGTCTCGTCAGTTTCGATACGGACTGGCTCTATCCGACAGCAGAAAGCCGCCACATCGTCCATGCACTCAATGCCGCCGGGGCAAAGGTCAGCTTCGTCGAGCTGAGCGCGCCCAACGGACATGATAGCTTCCTGCTTGAACACGAGCAGCTTGACCGCGTTGTTCAGGGCTTCATTGAATGAGCCTGCGCCCAGACCTTGCTGCCATCGCGGCGCATGTCACGCCCGGTACGCGGGTGCTTGATATCGGCTGCGGCGACGGCGCGCTAATGGCGGAGCTCGAACGCGTGAGCGATGTCGATGCGCGCGGCATGGAACTCGATGCAGCGCTGGTGGAACGCTGCGTCGCTCGCGGGCTTTCGGTGGTACAGGGCGATGCGAACACCGACCTTGCGAACTATCCGGACAAGGCGTTCGATTACGCGATCCTCAGCCAGACCCTGCAGACTGCAACGCGGCCCGACCTGATCCTCGATGAGCTGCTCCGTGTGGGCGAGAAGGCGTTCGTCAGCTTTCCGAACTTTGCGCATTGGCGCACCCGCGCCGCGCTGATGTTCGGCGGCCGGATGCCGGTGACGCGGGCACTCCCGGTGAGCTGGTTCGAAACGACCAACATCCACCACGTCACGATCGACGATTTTCGCGAACTGGCCCGCGCGAAGGGGGCCCGTATCGAATGCGCTTGGTATTTCGCGCATGAAAACGAAATCGGCGCGCTAGCTGCAAACTTGCGCGCCGAATTCGCCGTTTTTCAATTGTCGCGCTAGAACCTAGCCGCGGTTGATGCCGCACACCTTGTGGCCGTCGGGGTCGAGGAAGTAGCACAGATTCATCGTACCCATCGTGCTCTCACGCGGACCGGGAGGATCTTCCACGCTCGTCCCGCCATTGGCGATAGCCACGTCGTGAAGCTTCGTGACCTGCTCAAGACTGTCGCACTGGAAACCGATGGTAAAACCATTTGCGCAGTTCGCCTCTTCGCCATTGATCGGCTCGCTGATCGAAAAGGTGTGGCCGCCGTGCATGTAGAACAGCCGGGTGTGCCCGGTATCGTTCACATGCACCATCGGTTCGCCTGCGCCGAGTACACCGAGAACGGCGTTATAGAAAGCTTTGGAGCGTTCGATGTTGTTGCTGCCGATCATCACGTGGCTAATCATGGGCGGGTTTCTCCTCGTTTGAATGAAGCGCCTGCGTAAGCGAGGTGTACCTTTGCGGCAAGGGCGGTGATCGGTAGTGGGCCGTTCACTTTCGCTGTGATAGGACCTGCACCATGCTCACTCACGTTCTTGGCGCAGCGCTCCTCGCCGTCAGCATTCAACATTCATCGCCCGCAGCTTCGGCGGCCGCGCCCAGGCTTTCCCAGGACAGCCCCAGCCTTTCCCAGGGCAGCCCCAGCCTTTCCCAGGACAGCAAGGCGCTGCTGAGATGCTCCGCCGCATTCGCGGTTGTTTCGCACGGTCAATCGATCGGCAACGAAGCCGCGCTCAAATGGCCCAAGCTCGATGCGCGAGGGCGCGAATTCTTCGTCCGCTCGCTGGCTCAGCTGATGGATGAAACCGGGCTAGACCGCGATGGCATCTCGCAATTGGTCAGCGCCGAAGCCCAGCAATTGTGGGACGATGGCGAGATCAAGGCGGTCATGCCGGCCTGCCTTGTCATGCTGGAAGCATCGGGCGTCTGAAAACTTCTCCCGCCCCACTGCACGGCGATGGATTTCCGCTGCGTTTTCATGCATTGGGTTAACCGTAATGTGGAAGCTCTACCAATTCCCCCTTTGCCCATTCAGCCGCAAGATCAGATTGCTGATGGGCGAGAAGAACATTGCCTATGAATTGGTGCGCGAGGATCCGTGGACGGCTTCGGATTTTTTCTTCAACCTCAATCCCGCAGGCCGCACGCCAGTTCTCGTGAACGATGACAAAGGAGTGGTCATCGCAGACAGCCGCGCGATCGGTGAATATCTCGAAGAGACCGTTGACCGCGCGCCAATGATCAACGGCACTGCGACAGGTCGCGCCGAAATCCGGCGGCTGACCGCATTGTTCGACGAGAATTTCTACACCGACGTCACCGCGCCGCTGTTGTCCGAGCGCATGAAAAAGCGGATCGTCCTGCGCCAGCCGCCCGATAGCCGCGCATTGCGCGAGGCGATGAAGATGGCGCACGGTCATCTCGACTACATGGACTGGCTCATTGACAACCGCCCATGGCTCGCCGGGTCGACGATGAGCATGGCAGACCTTGCCGCAGCCGCGCAGATCAGCGTTGCCGACTATCTTGGCGGGATCGATTGGACCGGACACGAGCAAACGCGGGGCTGGTACGCGGTTTTCAAGAGCCGCCCGAGCTTCCGCCCGCTGCTGACCGAGCGCATGGACGTCATCAAGCCGCCGGCGCATTATGCGCTGGTCGATGGCTAGGGTTGGAACCACCAATCCGCCGCACCATTTAAGGGTGCGATGGAGAACGATATGAGTGATGATCCAAAAGCCCTGACCGATGCCGAATGGCGCGAAAAGCTGACGCCCGAGCAGTATCGTGTCCTGCGAGAAGCCGGGACGGAGCGCGCATTCACCGGCGAGTACGACAAGCATTACGAAGAAGGCGAATACACCTGCGCCGGATGTGGCACCGTCCTTTTCGAAAGTAATGCCAAATACAACAGCGGATGCGGCTGGCCTGCCTTCACGAAACCTGCCGAGGACGAAACGGTCGAGGAGAAACGCGACGTTTCGTTCGGGATGATCCGCACGGAGGTTCTCTGCGCCAAATGTGGCGGGCACCTCGGCCATGTGTTCCCCGACGGCCCGCCCGCCGAGGGCGGCATGCGCTATTGCATTAACTCTGCTGCGCTCAATTTCGACAAGGATGATTGAAGCCGGACTGTCCTGAAACCGGGGTTTAACTGGGCGGACGGTGTTCACGGGCGGTTACAACTTGCCTAAGCAAAGCGGGCAAGGCGGTTTTCATTGCATGGACAGATAATTCAGCATGTCGAAACGGGGTGACCGATTGCAGAACAAGGGCAAGCGCGGCTCCCGCCGTGCGGCAGCCGAGCGCGCGTCGTCGGGATCGCCTGCAAAAAAGCGCAAAAGCAGCCGCAAGGCTGGTGAGCAATCCTGGTTCTGGCGCTGGACGAAGCGGGCCGTCTTGTGGGGAGGCGCCGCTGCTGTTCTCGGCGCGATCTTCCTCGCGTTCGCTGTGGGTTTTGCGGCGCGCTCCATTCCCAGCTTTTATCAGCTGAAATCGACGCAGAACGCGCAAACGATCCTCGTCAGGGCACGCGACGGGAGCGAAATCGTCGAACTCGGCCCGAGCTTTGGCGAGTGGCTCGACTTCGACGAAATTCCGTCGAACATGAAAAACGCGATGATCGCGGTTGAGGACAAGCGATATTATTCGCATTTCGGGATCGATCCATACCGGCTTACCGGAGCGATCGTCGAAGGTTTTACAGGCGATGACCGGATCGGCGGCACCTCCACCATCAGTCAGCAGCTCGCGCGCAATATCTTCTTGAATTCGAACCGCACGTTCGACCGCAAGGCGCGCGAGGCCGTGCTTGCCATGGCGCTGGAATGGAAGTTCTCGAAGGAGCAGATCCTCGAACTCTACCTCAACAAGGTGTATTTCGGCGGCGGAGCGTACGGTGTCGACAGCGCGAGCCGCACATTCTTCAGCCACCCGGCGACCGACCTGAGCGTGGCCGAGGCCTCGATCATCGCAGGCCTGGTCAAGGCCCCGAGCCGATATTCGCCCACTGCCAACGTCGATGCTGCCGTCGCGCGCGCGCGAACGGTCCTGCGGCTGATGCAGGAACAGGGATACATCACCGCGCGCCAAGCGTCGGTCAATGTCGATACGGTGGAGCTGAAACAGCAATCCGGCCAGAACTCCGTGCGCTACTTCACCGACTGGGCGCTGCCGCAGCTCGACATCCTGCTTCCCGAAACCTTTGCACCAATCGAGGTGTGGACCACCCTGGATGTGGGGATGCAGCGGGCAGCAACGGCCTCGATCGAATCCAATACCCCGGATGGCGCCCAAGGGGCGATGGTAAGCATGGATCGGGACGGCGCGATCCTGGCTCTCGTGGGCGGTACCGATTACGTCGAGACGAACTTCAACCGGGCGACCGCTGCAATGCGGCAGCCGGGATCATCGTGGAAGCTGTTCGTCTATCTCGCTGCGCTGGAGGCCGGCTACACCCCGGATGACCGGGTGGTCGATACGCCGGTGACGATCGACGGCTGGAGCCCGCGCAATTCCAATGGGCGCAATGTCGGTGAGACCAACCTGCGTTCGGCCTTTGCCTATTCGATTAACACTATTGCCGCCCAGCTGGGCAACGAAGTCGGTTTCGGCACCGTCGCGTCGATGGCTCGCCGATTTGGCGTGAGTTCGCCGGTATCCACCTTCCCGTCGATGGTGCTGGGGTCGTCGGAGGTTCGCCTGATCGAAATGACCCGCGCATTCGCGACTGTTTCCGCGAGGGGAGAAGGCATCGAACCCTATGGCATAACCAAGGTGGCGACCGCTGACGGAGAGTTGATTTACGAACGTGAAAAGCCGCGCACGAACATCATCGTCGCCGACTATGTCGTGGCGGGCATCACAGACCTCCTGCAATCGGCGGTCCAGACCGGCACGGGACGAGCAGCGCAAATCGGAAGGCCCGTGGCGGGCAAGACCGGTACGACCAGTTCGAACAAGGATGGCTGGTTTGTCGGCTTTTCTTCTGGAATTACCACCGGCGTCTGGATGGGCCGGGACGATGCGCAGCCCGTTTCAGGGCTGCAAGGTGGGCGGGCTCCGGCGCGCGCGTTCGCTGCCTATATGCGATATGCGGTAAAAGACCGGGCAGTCGAGCAGTTCGACACCGATTTGAACCTGCCTGAATGGCGGTTGGAGCCGGATGATGAATATTTGTTTGGCGATCCCGACGACTATTACTTCATCGACGAGGACGGCAATCTTATCGAGCCGGGCCAGCGCGACCCGTCGAACAATCCGTTCGGCGTCGATGGCGAACTGCGCGACCCTCGGTTGGACCAGGGTGAAATCGAGACTCCCACGATCGATCCGCCGCCAGCGGTGAGCGAGGATTTCCTTGAGCGTGCCACCGGCGGCGCACTGCCCGGAGGCGATGCGGAACCCGCGCAGCCGGATCGCGAACGCTCCCCATCGCCGCAGCAGCGATCATCGGCCACCGTTTCGGAAGGGGTGCGGATCATCAGACCGCGTCGAGCCGCCGAAGAACGCGCATCGTCCGACTGAGTGCAAACGATAAGGGGCACCGCAACATCGCATCGCAGCGCCCCTTATCCGGTTAAAACAGATCGCTCCCGCTCAGCGGGCGATTATATTATCGCAGACGAATAGGCAGGAAGCGTGGCGGCTGGCCGCGGCGCTGGACCCGCAGTAGTACCGCATCGCGTCCTTCGCTCTCCGCAGAGGCGATAGCAGCGCGCAGGTCATCGACTGTCGCAACGCCGTTATATTGCGCGGACAAGATGATGTCGCCGCGGCGAAGCCCCTTGCGTCCGGCATCCGAATTCTGATCGACCTGGCCGATCACCAGCCCGACAGTGTCCTCTTCCACGCCCAGGGAGCGCGCGATCTGCGGCGTAATGGCTAGCACCTGCAACCCAAGCTTCTCGGCAATTTCGGTATCCATATCCTCAGGTGCCATTGGCTCCTCGGATTCGGGATCGAAGGTCTGCTGGCGCTCCTGGATTTCCTGTTCGGTGGGCCGGCGACCCAAAGTCGCGTTGACCGTCAATTCGCGGCCATCGCGCAGGACGGAAATCGGGATGCTGGCACCCGGTTCCAGATTGGCGACGAGGAAAGAAACCGTCTGTTGCGAAGTGACTTCATTGCCGTCGATGGCGGTCACAATATCGCCCGGGCGGAGGCCCGCGAGATCGGCGGCGCTATCATCCTGGACGTTCTGGATGATCTCGCCGCGATTGCGCGGAAGGCCGAGCGAGTCGGCAAAGTCATCGCTGATCGGCTCGAGACCGACACCCAGGAACCCGCGCTCGATCTCCAGCCCTTCCTTGAGCTGGTCGACGATTGGAGCCGCGATTTCCGCAGGGATGGCAAAGCCGATGCCGACGCTGCCGCCCGATGGCGAGAAGATCGCATTGTTGATGCCGATTACATTGCCCTGCATGTCGAACAGCGGGCCGCCCGAATTGCCGCGATTGATGCTCGCATCGGTCTGGATGTAACGGTCATACGCGCCGCCCTGTCCGGTATTGCGATAAACCGCAGAGACGATGCCGCTGGTGACCGTGCCGCCGAGGCCGAATGGGTTGCCGATTGCGACCACCCATTCGCCAACACGCGTTTGCGCGGAATCGCCGAAGCGAACGAACGGAAAGGTTCGGTCGGCATTGATCTTCAGCACCGCCAGATCGGATGCGGCATCGGCGCCGACGAGCTCGGCTTCGTATTCCGTACCGTCGGGGAAGGTGACGGTGATCTCTTCCAGTGTCGCGCGATTGTTCGGTGCCACGACGTGGTTGTTGGTCACGACGAATCCGTCAGCGGAAATGATAAAGCCGCTGCCCAGCGACTGGGCTTCACGGGTCTGGGGCTGCTGTTGCTGCTGTGCCTGTCCCCGGCGTCGATTAAACAATTCGGCAAAGGGCGTCCCGGCAAAGGGATTGCGGGTCACTTCGACCCGCTGGCGGGTGGCGATGTTCACGACCGCTGGCTGAAGCTGCGCCGTCAGGTCGGCGAAGCTGGCAGGCGCACCGGCTTGCGGCACGACATTTCTCATCACGCTGGAATCGTTTTGTGCCACCTGCGCGCCAGCGGGTTGTCCGGTCATCAGCGAAACCGCTGCGCCTCCAACCAGAAGAGCGCTCGTCAATCCATAAACATACCGCACGTTGTTCACGTCCTCTTTTTCCTCTTTTCAGGACCGGTAACGAGCGAACTTTCCCGCGTGTCCCGGCCTCAGGCCTGTCTAGTCTTACGTGTCCACAATGCGCCTGGACGCACTTAACCGCGATTGAACACGGCTGTAGCCGGTAGTCCCATGTCAACGGTTCGTCGGACGCCGCAATAAAGTTACGTCGAGCGCGCGATCCGCCGCACCGAAATTAGCGCTGCCCCCTGAACTGACGCAGATATTCGTTTTCCGGAGAAAGGATAATCGAGCTCTCGCCGCGTCCTTCGCCTCTGGCAAAGCTCTGTTCGTAGCTCTGCATGGCGCGGTAAAAATCGTAGAAATTCCCGTCCTTGCCGAAAGCCTCAGCGTATATCCGGGCGGCTTCGGCGTCGGCTTCGGCGCGGATGATCCGCGCGTCGCGCGTGCCCTGCGCCCGGATCGTACGGGCTTCGCGCTCGCGGTCCGATTCCATTCGCTGGAATGCCGATTCAAGCGGGCGTCCTTCGGGAAGGTCGGTACGCTTGATCTGCACATCGATCACTTCGGCACCGTATTGGCGGGCCTCGCGGTCGAGGTTTTCGCGGACATTGGCCAGCGCGCTTCCGCGCTCTGCCGTCAGCATTGCGGCGAAAGTCCGGCGCCCGAGCTCCTGGCGCAGCGCTGAGTTGAGGATCGGCTCGAGCGCGACGCGGACACCTTCTGTCGTGCCGGCGCGTTCCACCATGCGGATCGGATCGACGATGCGGAACCGCGCATAGGCGTTGACGAGCAGGCGCTGCTGATCGTTCGAAAGGACTTCTTCATCGGTCATCTCGAGATCGAGCACGCGCTTTTCGATCGTGCGAACAGATTCGATGATGGGTACGCGGAAATACAATCCCGCTTCGCTCTGTCCGCTCGGCGTATTGACCGTGCGCACAGGCTCACCGGTGCGCACCACAACGATCTGCTCTTCTTCGTTCACGACATAGGCGCTCATCAAGAAGCCTATGACTGCGAGCGCGACGAGAATGACCGCCCAGCGATAATTGGTCCAGAGAGCTTCCATGATTATTGCCCCTGCTGAGTTTGGTTTGGCTGCGCGGTGATTTGCGCTGGCTGCGCGCGGCGGCGCAGTTCAGGCAGCGGCAGATACGGTGTCACGCCTTCGGCCTCGACTATGGTCTTGTCGGTCTGCGCCAGAACGCGCTCCATCGTCTCGTAATAGAGACGCTGACGGGTTACCCCCGGCGCGAGGCGGTACTGTTCGTAAACTTTGTCGAACGCTTCGGCTTCACCCTCTGCGCCTGCGATTGTCTGCTGCGCATAGCCGCGCGCCTGGTTGCGCGCCGCATCGGCATTCTGCTCTGCCACCGACACGTCGCGGAAAGCATCGACCACTTCGCTTGGCGGGTCGGCCTTGGCGATTTCGACACCGACCACCTGGATGCCGGCGCGATACGCATCGAGCGTGGCTTGCATGCGCTCGCGTACCGACTGCTGAATCTCTGCGCGTCCGGCACCGGTGAAGGTCTCATCGAGCGTTTTTTCGGCCACGGATGCGCGCATGGCAGCCTCCGCCACTTCGCTGACGGTTTCGATCGGTTCGGCAAGCTGGAATTTGAAGTCCGCCAGATCGTTGATGCGCCAACGCACGATATAGCTCAGATCGACGAGATTCTGGTCGCCGGTGAGGATGAGCTTGGCACGCTCTCCCGAGGTCGGGATATTCACTGCACGGACACCCTCGACGTCTTCGATGTCGACGGTTTCGATCGGATATGGCCATGTGAAATTAAGGCCCGAATCCAGTGTGCGGCTGTAATTGCCAAGCGTTTTTACAACGCCTTTTTCCTTCGGCTCGATCAGATGGGTGCTCGAAAGAAAGAGGCCGATCAGCACGATTCCGACGATGATGACGGGGACGAGGCTGCGACCGCCTGGTCCTTCAGGAAGGCGAAAGCTGGGTCCGCCAGTGCCGCCACCGCGGCGCGGTCCTTCGGGGCCGCGATTCTTGAAAATGTCCTCGATGCTTGCAGAGCGGCGTTTCCCGCTCCCCGAGCCACCGCCCGGAAGCCACGGATTGCGCGGCCCGTCTGAGCCGCCTTCGCCGCCGGGTTTGTCCCCACTGGGACCGTCGCTGCCCCCGCCTCCCTGGTTTGCGCCGCCCGTGTCACTCCCCCACGGGTTTTTCTTTCCAGCCATGGCAAGACCTTGTGCGGCTGTGCCAAAGCGTGCTCTGAAACGATCAAAAATCTGCATACAACCCTTATAGGTATGCAATCTGGCGAAAAACAGGGGTTCGCTCAGCGATTTTGATGTTAGAGGCTCCGCGTCATGAATGAGGGCGAAAATCCAGCAGCGATAGAAGCGCGATTGCGAGCCGCGATGCCTGAGCAAATCGAGCGCCGTGTGCAATCGGTGCGGTTGGCAAACGGGCGCGCCATCATCGTTGCGGATGCGGGTGATCTACGGCCTCAAGAACGCGAAGTTCTCGAAGTGGCTTACAAGCAGGCGCTGGCCGATCTGGAGGGCGTGGAGGAAGTCCGCGTCGCCCTTACGGCAGATCGCAAGCGCATCCGGATCATCGCCATCGGATCTGGCAAAGGCGGCGTCGGCAAATCTACTTTGACAAGCAACATTGCGGTCGCCCTGGCAAAGTCCGGGCACAAGGTCGGCGTGATCGACGGCGATATCTATGGCCCCTCGCAGCCCAAATTGCTCGCGACGGAAAACCGGAAGCCCGAAGCGCAAGGTGACAAGCTGATCCCGCTCGAAAGCCCGCACGGGGTCAAGGTGCTGTCGATGGGACATCTGGTCGCACCGGGCAAAGCGCTCGCATGGCGCGGCCCGATGGCAGGGAAGGCTCTCGGGCAGCTGGTAGACGCCGATTGGGGCGACACTGACTTGCTGCTGATCGATTTGCCGCCGGGGACTGGTGACGTACAGATATCCATGATGGCCGACAGCAAGCCCGATGGCGCGGTGCTGGTTTCCACTCCGCAGGATCTTGCACTGATCGATGCGGCGCGGGCCGGTCAATTGTTCGAGCAGGGCGAGGTTCCGATTATTGGCCTTGTCGAAAACATGGCCGGTTACGAATGCCCGCATTGCGGGGAGGTCAGCGATCCGTTCGGGCACGGCGGTGTCGAAAAGTTCGCAAAAGCGCTCGAAATCCCGTTCCTGGGCCGTGTGCCGCTGACGCTCGATATCCGCCAGAGCGGGGATGCAGGAAAACCGCCCGCAGCATCTGACGGCGAAAGCGCGGAGCCTTTCAATGCGATTGCCAAACGATTGGCCGCCTGGCTGCGCGGCGAGGAATTTTAGGCGGTGCAGGTTTCGCGGCGGGGCATCCTTGCAGGGTCGGCTGTCGGCGGCGGCCTGCTGGTCGCATGGTACCTGCTCCCGCGCACCTATCCCGATCCGCTCGAACCGGCGAGTGGAGAGCATGTTTACGGCGCGTGGCTCAAGATCGCGGAAGACGGCGTCGTCACCGTCGCAGTTCCGCAGCTGGAAATGGGGCAAGGCATCACGACCTTGTTACCGCAGATTGTCGCACAGGAGCTCGGCGCCGACTGGCGGCAGATCGCTGTCGAGCCCGCACCGATCTCGGCGGCCTATGCCAACATCCCCCTTGCTAAGCAGTGGATGCCTTTATGGGATCCACTCGCGGGAGGCATAAGCGAGACGACCGACACCATCATCGCCGAACGGTTTGCCCACGAAACGCGTTTCAATGCCACCGCTGGCGGGACTTCTATCGAGGCATTCGAAGGTCTGTGCCGCGAAGCTGCCGCAGCAGCGCGCGCGATGCTGGCGCAAGAAGCAGCGGACAGATGGGACGTATCGTGGGAAGAGTGCCAGGTTTCCGGCGGCATCGTCTCGCAAGGCGAAAACCGTGCGACCTTCGGCGAACTGGCTGCCGCTGCTGCGGAAAGGGATGTGCCCGATCCCGCGCCTCTTCGCCCCGAATTGCCACGTTCGGAAGACACACCGGAAATCGCAGACGCGCCGCCTTTCTACCCTAGGATCGATCTGCCCTCCAAAGTCGATGGCAGCTATCAGTTCGCCAGCGACGTGCGGCTGCCCGGAATGGTCTTTGCCGCCATTCGCCATGGCCCCAATGATGGTGCGGAGCTGACAGGCTTCGATGAGGAAGCCGCAGGACGGATCGCCGGTGTCGTAGGTGCCGTGAAATCGCGAAGCTGGATCGCGGCTGCCGCCAATACATGGTGGACCGCCGAAAAGGCGATCATCGCCATGAAACCGCAATTCCGCGCCGCATTTCCGGTCGACAGTGCGGAGATCGCCGGCCGGCTTGACACGACGGTCGATGGCGGCGCTTCGTTTCGGATCGCCGAGACCGGTTCCGGCGAAGAGGCCATGACCCGCGTCGACATGGCCCGGCGCTACGATGTCGATCCCGCCCCTGCTGCTCCACTTGAAACAGCGAGCGCGGCTGCGCGGTATAGTGATGGACGTCTCGAGCTGTGGATCGCCAGCCAGGCCCCGGAGCAGGCGCGCAAGGCGGCCGCGAAGGCGGTTGGCCTACGCGCCGAGGACGTGGCACTTTATCCCATGCCCGCCGGCGGAAGCTTCGACGCCCGGCTGGAGCACGACCACGCCATCGAAATCGCTGTCATTGCAAAGGAGTTGGGCCGTCCGGTCCAGCTGACATGGCCGCGCCGAGACGAGATGATCCGGGGCAGACCGCGGACGCCCGCCTACACGCTGATCGGCGCGCAGCTGTCGCAATCGGGCACAGCTTCTGTCGATGCGCTGCGGATCCGGATCGCCTGCCCGCCTGCCGCCCATGAATTCGGCGAGCGCTTCTTCAGAAACAGGACTTCGTCGGCGGCGATCCGTGAGAGCGAAGGAAAGAAAGATCCGCTCGCATGCGAAGGAGCAATCCCGGTCTATCGTTTGCCGAGTGTGGTCGTGGATCACATTCCTGTCGAAATCGGACTGCCGGTTGGCCGGGTCCGGGGCAATTCGCACAGCTACACGGCTTTTGCGATCGAGAGCTTCGTCGACGAGATCGTGCAGGAAAACGGCCGCGAACCGTTGTCATACAGGATGACGATGCTGGGCGACGATGTGCGGCTGGCGGCCTGTCTGCAACGTGCGGCTCAGATGGCTGAATGGGATGGTGGGCGCGATCAAAGCGGACAGGGTATTGCGTGCTACCGGATCGGAGACGCCGAAACAGGCGGGCGGATCGCGTGCGTTGCCACGGCGCGGCAGGGCGAAGGCGGGGTCCGTGTCACGCGGCTGAGCGCCGCGGTCGATATCGGCCGCATCGTCAATCGAGACATCGCGCGGCAGCAAATCGAAGGCGGGCTGATCTTCGGCATCGGCATTGCGCTTGGCAACACTATCAAATTCCGCGCAGGGCTGCCGGAAAGTTACGAATACGCCGATCTTCGGCTGCCCACGCTTGAAGATTGTCCGGAAATCGAGACCGACTTCATGCCCAGCACCGCCGCGCCCACAGATCCCGGCGAACTCGGCACGGTCATCGCCCCTCCGGCGATTGCAAATGCTCTGTTTTCTGCGACAGGCTTGAGACTGCGCCGCCTGCCCCTACTTTCGGGTGGCATATAATCCGGATCGGAGGCTGCCGCCCCAGGTTCGACGATACCGAGCGAAGGATATAGATCGCCCACCGGGCGTTACCAACACCATGACCTGGCAAAAGCAGCGCCTCCCCAATGACCACCCGTCTGTGAAAAGCGGGTCGATCGGCGTGCTGCTGGTCAATCTGGGGACGCCGGACGGCCCCGACCCGGTTTCGGTCAAGCGCTATCTGAAACAATTCCTGTCCGATCCGCGCGTGATCGAGATCCCGAAACTCGCATGGCAACCGATACTGCGGGGCATCATTCTCAACACGCGTCCGCAAAGGAGCGCGCAGGCCTATGCCAAGATATGGACCGATCGCGGATCCCCGCTCGCCGATATCACTGCGCGTCAGGCCGAAGCGATCGCCGAAGATCTCGGTGAGAATGTGGTGGTCGATTACGCGATGCGATACGGTTCGCCCTCGATCGAGCAGCGGCTTGGCGAACTCACCGAAAAGGGCTGCGATCGCATCCTGATCGCGCCGATGTACCCGCAATACTGCGCGGCGACGACCGCCACGGTATTCGACGAAGTCGCGCGCGTGCTCGGCCAGATGCGATGGCAGCCAGCGCTGCGCTTCGTCCCGCCTTACCACGACGATCCGGCTTATCTTGATGCCTTGTCCGATGATCTGACGCGGCAGGTGGGCGCACTGACATTCCGGCCTGAGGTCATGTTGATCTCCTTCCACGGGATGCCGCAGCGCACGCTCGAGCAGGGCGATCCGTATCATTGCCACTGCCACAAGACCGCGCGGCTGCTGCGCGAACGGTTGATGATGCGTCCCGAATTCGAAGGTCTGCGTTTCGAAACGACGTTCCAGTCCCGCTTCGGCCCGGCACAGTGGCTCGAGCCGGCGACCGACACCACTCTGATTGCCGAGGGCGAAAAAGGCACGCAGCGGCTGGTCGTGGCCGCGCCCGGTTTTGCCGCCGATTGCGTGGAGACACTGGAAGAGCTTGCGCTCGAGGGCCGCGACGAATTCCTTGAGGCGGGAGGGCGCGAATATGCTGTTCTCGACTGTCTCAATGTCAGTGCGAGCGGCGTCAAAATGATCGACAGCCTGATCCGGCGGGAGCTTTCCGGCTGGATTTGAGCATTCCCGCTGGATTTGCGCGGCTGG
This sequence comes from Erythrobacter ani, assembly GCF_019204025.1. Lineage (GTDB taxonomy): Bacteria > Pseudomonadota > Alphaproteobacteria > Sphingomonadales > Sphingomonadaceae > Erythrobacter > Erythrobacter ani. The sequence goes on along the minus strand of NZ_JAGSPB010000001.1, from coordinate 607,927 downwards.
CTTATTTACATTGAAGTTAGTTGTTAATCCGAACCTGATACGGACCCCGCCATGGCCACTTTAGCGCAGCACAATCCATCCATGCCCAAACACTGGTCCGAAGGTGTACCTTCCGACGATGAGCTCGCGCACATTCCGGGCGAGGGTGGTTGGCCGATTGTCGGCAACACGTTCAAACAGCTTGCCGACCCCCACGGCTTTACGGAGCGGATGGTCGAAACTTACGGCAAGGTCTACAAAACGCACGCATTTGGCGGCTGGAACATCGCCCTGATCGGTGCCGAAGCCAACGAACTGGTTCTGTTCAACCGGGACAAGATCTTTTCGAGCGAGCAGGGTTGGGGGCCGGTCCTCGACCAGCTTTTCCCGCGCGGGCTCATGCTGATGGATTTCGATCACCACCGGATCGATCGCCGCGCTCTTTCGATCGCTTTCAAGCCTGAACCCATGCGCCATTATTCCGGCGCGCTCAATCGCGGCATCGCGAAAGACGTGGCGAATTGGCAAGGGTCGATGGAATTCTACCCGGCGATCAAGAAGCTGACGCTCGACCTCGCGGCAGACAGCTTCATCGGCATCCCGTGGGGACCGGAAGCGGACAAGATCAATGTTGCGTTTGTCGACATGGTGCAGGCCTCGGTCGCGCCGATACGCAAACCGTTACCCTTTACCAAGATGAAGCGCGGTGTCGATGGCCGCAAATATCTGGTCGATTACTTCACCGAAGAAACGCACAAGCGCCGCGAGCAGGGCGGCGGGCAGGACATGTTCAGCCAGTTCGCCACGGCCACGCGCGAAGACGGGTCATTGCTGCCAGTCGATGAAGTGGTCGATCACATGAACTTCCTGATGATGGCCGCGCACGACACCATTACCTCAAGCGCGACATCGCTGATTTACCACCTCGCCAAGAATCCGCAGTGGCAGGAAAAGGTGCGGGAAGAGATCATCGCGGTGACGGGCGGCCCCGATGGGTCGGGCAATCCGCGCGCACTCGATTACGACGACCTGGGCAAGCTCGAACTGACCGAAATGGCGTTCAAGGAAGCGCTGCGGATGGTCCCGCCGGTGCCATCGATGCCGCGGCGCGCGCTCAAGAGCTTCGAATATGAGGGGTATCACATCCCCGCCGGCGCACATGTCGGGATCAACATTTACTGGACGCATCATTCGGAAGAATACTGGGACAATCCCTATGCTTTCGACCCGATGCGCTTCACGCCTGACAAGGTGAAGGAGCGCCACAAATATGCATGGGTGCCCTTCGGCGGCGGCGCGCATATGTGCCTGGGCCTGCACTTCGCCTATATGCAGGTGAAGGTGCTGCTAGCGCAATTGCTGCAGCGCTATCGGATCGAAGTGCCCGAAGGCTACGATCCCGACTGGCAGGAATGGCCGATCCCGCAGCCCAAGGATGGGTTGCACGTGACTTTCAAACCGCTCTAAAAATCCCAGGCGATGCCGTCCTTTTCCCAATCACCGTAACGGGTGGGAGAAATCTCGCGCGGCTCGTCCTTCAAAGGATCGACGGCCTTCGGCTTGGGCGGAGGCTCATTGGTCCAGTGCGAAGGCTTTTCGAAATTCTTCGCGGCAAGTGATTTCTGTTTTGTCATGACGGGCTATCAACGCACGTACTGGCGCTTGGTTTCAATGCTGGTATGGGCATGCTCATATGGCCACAGCTCCAGGATTTCCCGCACGCCGCGCTGCGCTGCAACTGCTCGACGCGGTCATGCGCCGGGGAGAGACGCTCGAACAGACCGAAAAAGCCGCGATGAATGGCGTCGATGGCCCCGCCGACAGGGCGCTTGCCCGCGCGATCGCGGGCGAGACACTGCGGTGGCTGACCGATCTCGATACACTGATCGATAGCGCCACCAAGAAACGCCTGCCCGATGACGCGAAACCGCGCATGGTGCTGCGGATGATGCTGTCGCAGGCTTTGCGGCTCGATACGCCTCCGCACGCTATCATCGCGACCTGCCTGCCGCTGTTGAGCGGCGGCCCGCGCCGGCTGGCACACGGGGTGTTTTCGGCGCTGATGAAGCGCGAGGTCTCTCTGCCCGAGGTGCCCACCCTCACCGATGCGGTGCTCGCGCGGTGGGGCGAGCGCGCAATGGATATCGCGCCGGGTCTCATCGACCCGCCCGAGGTGGATCTGGCACTCAAGGGTGCAGGCGAGACGGCGGTTCGCGCCACGGATATGGGCGGAGTCAGCCTGATGCCCGGTCACATTCGCCTGCCGCGCGGCACCCCGATCGAGCAGATGCCGGGCTATGATGAAGGTGCGTGGTGGGTGCAGGATCTGGCCGCTCAGCTTCCTGCGCGCCTGCTGGGTCCAGGTGAGGGCAAGCGTGCGCTCGATCTGTGCGCTGCGCCTGGTGGCAAGACCTTGGCGTTGGCAGCGGCAGGCTGGACCGTCACCGCGCTCGACATCAGCGGCAAGCGGCTGGAGATGCTGCGCGACAATCTCAAGCGGACCCAGCTAGAAGCCGAAGTGGTGAAAGCCAACGCTTTGACCTACCACCCTGCCAAGCAATTCGATGCGATCCTTCTGGATGCGCCATGCACCGCGACGGGCACATGCCGCCGCCATCCCGATGTGCTTCACCGCGTCGGCCCGCGCCAGATCGGCGAGATGACCGAAATCCAGCAATCGCTGATCCATCAGGCGGTTGAATGGCTGCCGAGCGGCGCGCAGTTTGTTTACGCGGTCTGTTCGTTGGAAAGCGAAGAGGGTGAAGCCCAGGCGGAATGGGTCAATGCGACGTTCGACCTGGAGCCCGTGCCTGTGACAGCGGAAGAGCTGCCGGCAGGCATCGCGCCAACTTCCGAGGGCTGGGTCCGCACCCACCCCGGCATGCTACCGGACGCGGGTGGGCTCGATGGGTTCTTTATAGCGCGCTGGCGCAAGCTCTAGCGCGGACTCTGGCGCAAGCCTTGGCGCCTACGCCTTCGCGTATTTCTGAAAGCTCTTGCGCAGCTTCATGATCTTGGGCGGGATCACAGCCAGGCAGTAGGGGTTCCGCTGCCCTTCGCCTTCCCAATATTCCTGATGGTAATCTTCTGCGGGATACCACTCCTGCGACTGCGCGCCGCCATCGAGTCCCTCGATGGTCGTCACGGCCATTTTCCCGTTCTCGGCGTTCCAGCGTCCGATCGCGGCTTCGGCCTCTTTTGCCTGTTCGTCGGAGAGTGGGAAAATTGCCGAACGGTACTGCGTTCCAATATCGCCGCCCTGACGGTTAAGCTGGGTCGGATCGTGCGTGCCGAGAAACACGTCGTAGATTTCGGGCAGCGAAATCGTGTCGGGATCAAATGTCACCCGGATCGCCTCTGCGTGGCCAGTCTTTCCGGTGCAAACTTGCTTGTAGGTCGGGTTTGCGGTCTCGCCGCCGATATAGCCGCTTTCGACTTCACTCACGCCCACGACATCGCGGAAAACCGCTTCGGTGCACCAGAAGCACCCGCCCGCTACAATCGCCTGTTCCATTGGTATCGATCTCCTTTATTCGACGAAGGACATAGGTGGGCGGACCAGCATTGCCAGTGCTGGCGGCACGGACCTTGTCATAAAGCGCTCACCGCGTAAGGACGTTTTACAGAGTTTTGAAGAAGAGAGGACTTCGCATGAAACCGATTTATCTTGCTCCGCTCGCCGCTTTTGCAGCGGCTGCGACCTTTTCCATGGGTTCACCGCTCATCGCTCAGGACGACGCGGCTGCCGCTCCGACACTGGACGCAGTGCTTGCCCACGAACGGCGCGACGATGACCGGGCACGCGATCAATATCGCAATCCGGCAGAGACACTCGCCTTTTTCCAGGTGGAGCCGACGATGACGGTTGCCGAATATGGTCCGGGCGGCGGCTGGTATACGCGCGTGCTTGCGCCATACGTGATGGGCTCTGGCCAATACATCGCCTTCAACCAGGACAGCGACGGACGCACCTACAACACGCGCGCGCAGGAAGCCCGGTCGAAAGGCTGGACCGAGAGCTTCAAGTCCTCGCTCGCCGAAGGCATGGGCGTCGAGGCCGATGAGATCATGGCGTTCGAAACGGACGAAATGCCTGAAGACGTCGCTGGCACTGTCGACCGCGTGTTGATCTTCCGTTCGATGCACGGGCTCAACATCGGGAATACCGCCGATACCGTGCTGAAAGCAGCGCGCATGATGCTGAAGGATGACGGAATGGTCGGCGTGGTTCAGCACCGCGCACCTGATGGCGCCAGCTATGACGATTACGGCGCACGCCAGCGCGGTTACATGCGCAAGCAGGACGTCATCAACATCTTCGAGGCAAACGGTTTCGAACTCGCTGCAGAGAGCGAGATCAACGCAAACCCGAACGATCCGGCAGATTGGGAACGCGGCGTGTGGACCTTGCCTCCGGTGCTTGGCACGGGCGAAGAGGATCCGCGTCGCAGCGAATATCTCGCGATCGGAGAGAGCGACCGGATGACGCTGCTGTTCAGAAAAGCGAACTAATTTTTTCTTAAATATGAATGTGATGCGGGGTGAGTGATACAGTGTATCATTCACCCCGCATTCATTGTGTGGCGAAAATAAGGCGGCTTGGGCGCGCGATCCTGCGCGCATTCGGAGGACCGCCATGAAAGCCCAATTGACCATCCTGACTGTTTCCTCGCTCGCTCTCGCTGCCTGTAGCGGCGGAGCCGACGCCGCGCGCGGCGTCGATCGCAACGAAACTCTCCTTTCAGTCAGCGCTACCGGCGACGCCGACATGCGCCCCGATGAGGCCCGCTTTCAGGCTGGGGTCCAGAACTGGAACCGCGACGCCCAGGCCGCCTCCAGCGATACCGCCGAGGATATCGCCGAGATCGTTGCGGCCTTGCAAGAGCTCGGCATTTCCGACGATGACATCCAGACCAGCACAGTGCGCGTGCAGCGCATCGACTGGGGCGATCGGCGGGGACAGTTCCAGGCCTTTAATACCGTAAATGTTCGTGTCCGAGATATCGAGCAAGCGGGGCCGGCGGTGACCGCCGCCACCAGCGTCGGTGCGAATATCGTTTCCGGCCCGGACCTTCGTCTCTCCGATCCCGAGGGCGCGGCCAACACCGCTTATGCGGCGGCCTATCAGAACGCGCTGAAACGCGCCGAGGCCTATGCCCAAGCGGCCGGAATGGAAGTGAGCCGTGTGCTTTACATCCGCGATGCCGGCGGATCGCAGGGCGGACGCTATTTCGCCGGTGCTGAGGCGACCGCGATCGATGCGGCAGTACGCATGACGCCGCCTCCGCCTCCGGTTGCGCCGCCAGCGATCTCCATCAGACCTGAATCCGCAGAGCAGGCTGCAAACATCATGCCGGGCCAGACGACCAGTTCTGTCACTGTGCAAGTGGACTTCGCGCTGCGGGAGAAGTAACGCCCGGTGAATGAGCACGATCACCGTCGCCGCGCTGCAATTGCCGCTCGCCCGCGAAGACGAAGCCGATAACATCGCCGCTGTCGCGGCACTGGTCGAAGACGCGGCTGCGCGCGGTGCGAAGCTGATCCTGCCGCCCGAATTATTCTCAGGCCCGTATTTCTGCCGCGAGGAAGACGAAGCGCTGTTTGCGCTTGCGCGCCCTGTCGCCGAACATCCCAGCGTCATCGCGATGCAGAAGCTTGCGCGTCGGCTGGATGTCACCATACCGACCAGTTTTTTCGAGCGTGACGGTCATCACTATTACAACACGCTCGCCATGATCGGTCCCGATGGCGAGATCATGGGCACTTATCGCAAGAGCCACATTCCCGATGGTCCCGGTTACGAGGAAAAGTTCTATTTCCGCCCCGGCAATGACGGGTTCAAAGTGTGGAACGTGCATGGCGACGAAGGCGCGAAAATACCCGTCGGCGTGGGGATATGCTGGGACCAATGGTATCCCGAATGCGCCCGGGTCATGGCGCTCAAGGGGGCGGAGGTGCTGCTGTACCCGACAGCGATCGGCTCCGAGCCATACGACGCCGATCTCGATACCAGCCGAATGTGGAGGCGTGCGATGATCGGGCATGCGGTGTCAAACTGCATGCCGGTGGTGGCCAGCAACCGCATCGGCGCCGAAGGATCGGCGGGCGAGCAGCGGTTTTACGGTCACTCTTTCATCTGTGACGAGTGGGGTGACATGGCCGAGGAGTTCGGCGCAGCCGAAGCCGGTGTTCTCGTGACCACGCTCGACCTTGCCCGGGCGGCAAAGCATCGCGCGGGCATGGGCTTTTTCCGCGACCGTCGCCCGCAGCTTTACGGCCGGATCGCAGAAGACATTTGAGCAGCGCGTACCTCATCGCTGTGGGGTCGAATCGGCGGCACCATCTGTACGGGCGTCCGCGCCACGTGGTTCGCGCCGCGCTCGAAGAATTGGCCGCGCTCGGCACAGTCAGCGCTCGCTCGCCGATCATCGCCAGCGCGCCCATGGGTGCAGCGCAGCGCCGGTTCGCGAACGCGGCCGCGGTGATGGATAGCGAATACGATCCACCGGCATTGCTTGCAGCGCTTAAACGGATGGAGCGGCAGTTCGGACGGCGACCCGGACGCCGCTGGGGCGACCGCGTTCTCGATCTCGACATCGTCCTCTGGGATGGAGGGTACTGGAAAGGCAGCGCCCTGTCGGTGCCGCATCCGGATTTCCGTGACCGTGCGTTCGTGCTTGGCCCGGCATGCGCAATCGCGCCGGGCTGGCGCGATCCGATTTCCAATTTGTCGCTCTCCCACCTCAATGCACGCTTGACCAGTCCGCGCGCGCTCCTTAGGTGAGCGCTCCGTTCGGCACGCTTTACGCATCGCCGAATGCCCGTGGGGGCCCTTAGCTCAGTCGGTAGAGCAACTGACTTTTAATCAGTAGGTCGCTGGTTCGAACCCAGCAGGGCTCACCACCTTTTTCAAAGCTTGGTTGAGTATCCTGACGCGCGTTCTCGCGCCTGCTGCGCGGTCAGCTTCGTCGTGCCGAGACAACTGCGCCGCGTTGGTCCAACCACTCCGCCAGTTTCACTCCGCCGGTAATCAGGAACGGGACCAGCAACAGGCTGAGCGTAACCTTGGCCAGCACCTGACCGATCAGCAGGTTCGTGATGTCGAACTCGCCGTAGAAAGCCAGCGTCACGAAAATGATCGAATCGATCGCCTGGCTCAGTGCAGAGGCGATCGCGCCGCGGATCATCAATCCGACGGTCGTGGCCTCGCCCGATCCGCGCAGGCGTGAGAAAATCCAGACATTGAGCAGCAACGATGTGATGTAGGCCGCCGGGCCTGCCATCAGAATGCGCGGCGTTTGGCCGAGCACGGTTTCGAACGCGGACAGATCAGCTGCGCGGAACTCCAGCATTTCGGAGGATGCTGGCAAAGACAGCACGAGATAGATCAGCGCCGCCGACAGTGCGAGCGGGATGAACCCGATCCAGATCAGCCGATTGGCGAGTTTCTGACCATACAATTGCGCGATCGTGCTGGTGATGACGACGAGGAGCAGGAACGGGAATATCCCTGCCTCCACCGCGAGCTGCGATGGCCATAATTGCACCTGCTTGAACGCGACGACCCCGGCGAGGACGGTCATTCCGCCATACAGTATGATATACACAAACAGGCCCATGGGCGCGGCGAGCGCGCGCTCGGCATTCGGTCCCGTGTCGGATCTATCGCTTTGGATGTCGCTCATTCGCGAGGGCGTAAGGCGATCGCGGCGAAAAAGGAAGCCAGCAGGCGAGCGCTTTCACCCGCTTGGATCGCTTACCGCAAATCACGTGTTTAGGGACAGTGCGGGTTTCCCAGTTGCGCTCGCAGCGTCAAAATGCCACGCCCAAGCGGTCGCACCGGATTCACGGTGCATGGGATCGAATCAGAAATATATCCGGGGGCCAGCCAGCCGTGAGCGATAGTATCACGTCCAACCTGTTCAGCTTGATTGGGATCATCGCCATACTCGGCGTCGCCTTCCTGCTCTCCTCAGGCAAGAGCCGCATAAAGCTGCGCGTTGTGGGCGCGGCCTTCGCCCTTCAGGCGTTCATGGCCTTGCTCGTCCTGCGTACCGATTTCGGTGTCGCAACGATTCAGTTCCTCTCGGACGGCGTGATCGCGCTGCTCGATTTCTCGAAAGTCGGTATTACCAGCGTGTTCGGGCCGATGGAGAGCAATCCGTTTGCGAACACATTCGTGATCGCAGCGCTGCCCGTGATCGTGTTTTTCGCGGCAATCGTCTCGATCCTTTATCATCTCGGCATCATGCAGCGGCTCGTCCGGTGGGTCGGCGGCGTTATCGGTTGGATCACCGGGATCAGCAAGGTCGAAGCGCTTGGCAGCGCAGCCAACATATTCGTGGGCCAATCGGAAAGCCCGCTTGTCGTGCGCCCTTACCTCGCGGCGCTTCCGCCTGCGCGGCTCTTCACGCTCATGACGGTTGGCATGGCCGGTGTCGCGGGCACCATCCTCGCCGCTTATGCGAGCTTTATCGGGTCAGAGGCGGTGCCATTCCTGCTCGCGGCGGCGTTCATGTCGGCACCGGGCGGCATCCTGATGGCCAAGATCATCATGCCGGACGATGCTGAAGAAGCGCGCGAGCATGACGCCGCGATGGAGAATGTCACCGTTTCGGAAACCTTCGAAGAAGGCGAGCGTCCCGCCAACATTATCGAGGCGGCGGCGCAGGGCACCCAAACGGGCGTGAAGCTCGCGGTAGCGGTCGGCGCGATGGTGATGGTCTTTGTCGCGCTGGTGGCGTTGGCCAATGGAATGCTCGGCGGAGTGGGGGCCGGTCTTGTATCGCTCGCCGCTGGCGCAGGAGTGCCATTTGGCGAGGGAACCGCCGTCTGGCTCAGCACAATCAGTTTTCAGAAGCTGCTCGGTTATCTGTTCGCCCCCGTCATGTTCCTGATTGGCATTTCGGACTGGGATCAGGCGCAGATTGCCGGCGGGCTGTTCGGCACGAAGATCGTGCTCAACGAATTCGTCGCATTCATCGATCTCGGCGCGATGACGGGCGGTGAGCTGACCGATCGCAGCCGGGCCATCGTCACCTTTGCACTGTGCGGGTTTGCCAACTTCTCTTCTATCGCGATCCAGATGGCGGTGACGGGCGGGCTCGCTCCCAATCAGCGGCCTGTGATCGCGCGCCTGGGTCTGAAAGCACTTGCGGCGGGCAGTCTCGCCAATCTGATGAGTGCGGCTTTGGCGAGCATCTTCCTGCCACTTTGACAATCGCGATCGATCATCCTCTTGGCAGCATCGCGCTGCCGGGTGTAAAGCCGCGCGCATGACTGATGTGACCAACCAGAAGACGACCCGCTCCACTGCGGGTATCGCCAGTGTTTCGCTGGCACAGCCGCCCGAAGATATCGCAGACGAGCTGGGCCGCAGCTTTGCCGAATACGGCTTTGCCATTGTGCGCGATCACGGCATCCCACGCGATCTCATTTCCCGGGCCGAAGCGAAGTCGAAAGAGTTCTTCGCTTTGCCCGACGACGTGAAGCGCGGCTACAAGATCGAAGGCGGCGGCGGCGCGCGCGGGTACACCCCGTTCGGCACGGAAAAGGCGAAAGACGCCGAAATTTTCGATCTCAAGGAATTCTGGCATGTTGGCCGCTCGCTCGGCGAGGGGCACGAGCTGGCGCAATACATGGCGCCAAACGTTTGGCCCAAGGAAGTCGACAGCTTCAAGGACACGTTCACCGAGCTCTTCGGTGCATTCGATGAGGCGGGCCTTCGCGTGCTCGAGGCGATCGCGCTTCACCTGGGGCTGGCGCGGACCTTCTTCGCGCCGACTGTCGAGGATGGTAATTCGGTCATGCGTTTGCTGCATTACCCACCGCTTGGTCCCGAAGCGCCCGAAGGCGCGATCCGCGCGGCTGCGCATGGCGATATCAACACCATCACATTGCTCTTGGGCGCAGAAGAGGCCGGACTGGAACTGCTGAGCAAGTCGGGCGAATGGCTTTCGGTCGAAGTGCCGGAGGGCGCGCTGGTGATCAATGTCGGCGACATGCTCGAACGTCTGACCAATGGCGCTCTGCGATCAACAACGCACCGGGTGGTCAATCCGAGCGGAGAGGCTGCCCGGCGGTCGCGGTATTCCATGCCGTTCTTCCTGCATTTTCGTCCGGACTATCTCATCGAACCGCTAGCGGCCTGTGTCGATGAGAATGCAGATCAGCCGCCGCCCGAGCCGATCACGTCGCATGATTTCCTTCTCCAGCGTCTGCGCGAGATCAATCTGGCCTGAGCTGACCGGATTCGGCTGACCCGATCGACCGTCGCAAGAGCGATTCAGGCGAATTGGCAGCGGCCGCAAAATACAATATTTTCGTGGCCTGACTGCAACACCTATGGGCGAATCCGCTGGATTCCGTGCGTTACGACTGCGCCCGCTCAGGTGTTTCGCGAAATCGGATTGCGCGTGCCGAACCGTTTCATCGAATTGTCACAAAACCGTCGCTTTTGTGCAGCGCAACGCGCCTAGTCAGAGCGCCGTTCAACGTCATTCCACTATGGCCAGGGGCTAATTCATGAAACTCAAATATCTTTTGGCAGCGAGCGTCGTCAGTCTCACTGCCGCCACCACCATTGCAGCGCCGGCAGCTGCACAGCAGATTACATCTGGTATCGAAGGTCAGGTGACCGACGCATCCGGCGCGGCACTGCCCGGCGCGGTTGTTACCATCACCGACGAGCGCACCAATGCGACCCGCACGACCACCACAGGTAACGACGGAAACTTCCGCGTTGTCAGCCTGCAGCCGGGCGGGCCCTACACGGTGACTATCACGGCCTCGGGCTTCGAAGGTCAGACCGTTGAGGACGTCTTCACGACGATTTCCGGCAACACCGGTTTCGACTTCGCGCTTACCGCGACCGCAGCTGGCGGCACCGATAACACGATCATCGTCACCGGCGCCCGCGCACAGGTCACGCAGCTGGCTGTCGGCCCAGGCACGGCATTCGGCACCGAAACGCTCGAAGCGTTCCCGTCGATCACCCGCGACATTCGCGACATCATCCGCATCGACCCGCGTGTCAGCCTCGAAGGCAGCAACGACGTCGACCGTATTTCCTGCCTCGGCGGTAACGACCGTTCGAACACCTTCACCGTTGACGGTATCGTCCAGGCCGACGTTTTCGGCCTTAACGGCACGCCGTTTGCAGCGCGTAACGCCCTTCCGCTGCCGTTCGACGTTGTCGACCAGGTTTCGGTCGAATTCGCTCCGTTCGATGTCGAGTATTCGGAATTCACCGGCTGTCTCGTAAACGTCGTGACGAAAGCTGGCGGTAACGAGTTCAGCGGCTCGGCCTTCATCACCTATTTCGACGAAGGCCTGTTCGCCGACAGCATTGATGGCGACCCCCTCAATGCCGGTTCGGAAACGCGCTGGGGCGCGACACTTTCCGGCCCGATCATCAAGGACCGTCTGTTCTTCTCGTTCGGTTATGAAGAAACCGATCTCGGCGATGGCAACGACTTCGGCCCTGCGGGCAGCGGCTTCACCAACGAATCCGAATCCGTAACCATCGGTCAGTTCAACGAGTTCGCCCGCATCGCGAACGATGTTTACGGCCAGGATATTGGCGGTTTCCCGACCCAGCTGGCTGAAAGCTCGGTGCGTTATTTCGGCCGTCTCGACGCACAGATCACCGATCGTCATCGTCTGGAAGGTACCTACCAACGCCTCGAAGAAACGAACATCGAATCCGATTTCAACGGCGCGCTGACCGGCTTCAATTCGTTCGAAGACGAAGGCACGAACTCGGATTACTATTCGGTCCGTCTGTATTCCGACTGGAGCGACACGATTTCGACCGAACTGCGCCTCAGCCGTTCCGAGGTGTCCGACATTCAGGGCCCTGTTGGATTTGGTGAAGCACAATCCGACGATCCGACCGTACGTCTCGTCGTCGGTGTTACGCCTGTCGCTGGTCTGACCGACGAAAACGGTGCGCTCAGCACCGGACCAGGCATCTTCCGTTCGGCGAACCAGCTCGACACGCGGACCGATCAGGCCCGTTTCCAGCTGAACTACGACGCCGGCAATGGCCACTTCCTGAAGTTCGGCGCCGAGGTCAATGATCTGGAAGTCTTCAACCTGTTCGCCATCAACGCGACCGGTACGCTGTATTTCCGCAACCTCGAAGACTTCGAAAATGGTCTGGTCGCGAGCGGCGATTTCTCGAGCGTCTTCGGCGATATCGCCGACGACCTGATCGACGGCGACGATGGCGATTTCCTCGGCGGCGGTACGATCCGTTCGACGCCGTCAGGTGACATCAACGAAGCCGCAGCATTGTTCAGCCGCCAGATCTATTCGGTCTATGTGCAGGACGAATGGCAGGCTACCGATCAGCTTTCGATCAACACCGGCATCCGCGTACAGCTGTATGATGGCGACGCACCGACTGCCAACGGCGCTTTCCTGGACCGTTTCGGTTTCAGCAACGCGACGTCATTCGGCGGGTTTGACACCGTGCTTCTGCCGCGGTTCTCGGCCAGCTACGAATTCGACAATGAAGGGTTCTTCTACAACAGCCGTCTGACCGGCGGCGTAGGCATCTTCTCCGGCGGTGACCCGGTCGTTTATTTCTCGAACGCGTTTTCGAACAACGGCTTCTCCAGCGCAGACGGTGATACCTTCAGCGACTCCTGCGATGGTTTCGTGAACCCGGATGGTTCGTTCAACGTTCTGCAGGGCGGTGCCTTTACCGGCTTCCCGCAGTGCGCGATCACCGACGCTTCGGCTTCGGCGGCTGGCGGCTTCGCCGACACGCAGTCGACCGATCCGGACTTTGACGTACCGACTGTCGTCCGCGCGAACCTCGGTTTCCAGACCGATTTCGGCGCAGAGACCGGCTTCTTCAGCAACTGGCGCCTGAACCTCGATTACATCTACTCGCGGTTCAACGACACGCTGAACTTCGTCGATCTCGTGCAGACTCCGGACATTCGCACGAATGGCGGTTTCACGGTCGACGGTCGTCCGATCCTGGCTGCGATCGACACCACGTTCCCGGGCTGTAACGCTGTGCTGCAAGGCACTGGCGGCACCCCGCCGGTTTACACAGGTGTCACGCCTGAGTGCTTCGAGAACGTGAACACCGGTGGCTCGGCCCGCGTGGATGACTTCATCCAGCTGACCAATGGCCGCAGCTCGGAAAGCCACAGCATCTCGGCGATCCTTTCGAAGAACTTCAACCGCGGCATCATCACAGACGGTGGTTCGGTTCGCTTGAACTTCGGTTATGCGTTCACCGATTCCGACAACGCTCGGAACAACCAGTCGTCGACGGCCACTTCGTCCTTCGACGTGACGGCTGCGTTCGACCGGCAGGATCCGGCAGTTTCGACTGCGACGACGGAAACACGGCACAACTTCACCGCAACGTTCAACTTCCAGGAAGAATTCTTCGATGGCTACGATACCAGCCTCGGCATCTTCTTCCGTGCTCGTGAAGGACGTCCGTACAGTCTGACTTTCGATGGCGGCGGTGTCTTTGCAGACAGCTCGTCGGGCAACGACAACGCGCTGCTGTACGTCCCGACCGGCGTGAACGATCCAAACGTTTCCCCGCTCTCGGATCCGGCTGCCGTTGCTGCCGTGGTCGATTATGTCTCGAACGAAACGAATTGCGGCTTCACGCCTGGCGCTTCGATCGAGCGGAACACCTGCCGCAACGATTGGCACGTCGATGTCGACCTCCGCATCAGCCAGGAGCTTCCGTTCCTCGGAAGCCTGACCGGTCTTGTCCAGGATCGCATCGAGGTGTTTGCCGATTTCGCGAACTTCCTGAACCTGATCGACAGCAGCGCAAACATCCTGCGTTCGCGTGGTGGGTTCAATGGTCTGGTCGACGTAGCCGATGGCGATGTGGATGATCAGGGCCGTTACATCATCGAAGGGTTCAACCCCGATGATGATAACGACATCGCGATCAACGCATCGGCATGGCGCATCCAGATCGGCGCACGTTACGAATTCTAGTTCGTCACAGCCGATTGTCGGAATAGCAGCGGCGGGGCCTTCGGGTCCCGCCGTTTGCGTGTGAGCGCGAGATGTCTTGGTCGGCGGGCTGGTCCTATCGCACCTGTTCAGGCGATGTGAGCGGGAGGGGGATGCGCCGCCTTTTCATCGGCTAGGGTCAGCAGCTCGGCGGCCAATGCTTCTTGCACATCGCCCGCCAGCTCCAGCCTCAGGGCACGTTCGAAAGCCGCAGCCTGATCGCCCAGCTCCGCTTCTCCAAACATCGCAGCCGTGCCCGCCAGCTTGTGAACAATGCGCGCTAGCCCGATCCGCTCTTCGCTCTTCAGGGAGCCGTTGGCCAGCGAACCTCCGACAGCGGCTTGCCTCACCGCGTCGACCGCTTCGCTGCGCCGCAGCTGCCATCTTTCAATGAGTTCCGGCGATTGAACCTGTATCGGACCGGTTTTTGGCGCACCTCTACTTTGCACTTCCGGCTTTGCATTCTGCGGCGTCGTGAGGTCATCGGCCGGTCGACGGGTATCGGGCTCAATCGTTGTCTTCTCGACAATCCGGGTCGGCAGCCAGCGCTGCAAAATCCTCGCCAGATCGGCAAACACCAATGGCTTGGCAAGATGCCCCTGCATACCGGCATCGCGTGCGGCCGAAATGTCCTCTGGGAACGCGTTGGCGGTCAGCGCAATGATCGGGAGCGTTTCCGCGCGGATACCTTCGGCTCGTATCGCTCTGGTCGCGGCGTAGCCATCGCAGCCGGGCATCTGGATATCCATCAGCACGAGATCGAATGGAGTGCCGCGCATCACGCTGTCGATGACCATGGAAATCGCTTCGTTTCCGTCATGGGCAGTTATGACGTTCTGGCCGCATCGCTCCAGCATTTCGGTCGCGAGGATACGATTGATGTCGTGATCTTCGGCAAGGAGGATGCGGCCGTTGTCAGGCAGTTCCTCCAGCGAAAGCTCGGCTGATGCCAAGGGATCGACTTTCGCCGGAGCGGTGGGGGCGGCCGGTAGCGTGAGCGTGAAACACGAGCCCTTGCCCGCGGAGCTTTCAACCTCGATGAACCCGCCGAGCAATTCGGCAAGCTGCCGGCTGATGGTCAGGCCAAGCCCGGTCCCGCCGAACCGCCGCGAAGTATCGCTTTCCGCCTGCGTGAAGGGGCGGAAGATCGTTTCCAGTCGCGATGGGCTTATACCGATGCCCGAATCCCTCACGCTGACGCTGAACTGATCCTGGTCGACCGTGTAGCTCACATGAATCGTGCCGCTTTCCGTGAACTTTACCGCGTTACCGATCAGGTTGAGCACGATCTGGCGCACGCGGAGCCCGTCGGTCATGAACCATTGGGACGGCGCGCCCTGATTGGCTTCGTTCGCGGCGTCTTCATTCGGATTGGAGGCACGCTCGAATACGAGGTCGAGGCCCTTCTTTTCGGCGTTCGGGCGGTGGAGCAAGGCGCACTCCGCCAGGGTTTCGTGCAAATTTACCGGCGTATGCTCGATCGCGATCTGGCCAGCTTCGATTTTGGACAAGTCGAGAATGTCGTTGAGCAAAAGCATCATCGATCGTGCCGATTGGACCACCATTTCCGTCTGGCGGCGCTGGTCGCTGTCAAGTTCGCTTTGCAGGAGCAATTCCGAAAAGCCGAGTACCCCGTTCATCGGCGTACGAATTTCGTGGCTCATATTGGCCAGAAACTCGGATTTCGCTCTTGCCGCATTTTCCGCGTGGCGCCGGGCGCGGGTGAGCAGCAATTCCAGTTCGACCCGTTCGGTAACGTCGCGCGCCGATACGACGATCCCTTCGCGCTGACCGGTCTCAGAATTGTACGCGACAGCGCAATCTGCTTCGATGAAGACCGGGGTGCCCTCTTCGCTGTCCAGATAACGGCGATAGGTGAAGCGCTCTTTGTCCGATGAACCCGAAACAAGCCGTTCCTGGGCGGCCGTGATCAGTTCCTGTGCATCGGTGTGCATCCGGTCGGTCGGGCGCTGTCCGATCAGAACTTCGGGTTCTTCATCGAGCACCTCGCGCACCGAAGGCGAGGCGTAGGTGCAAACTCCATTCAGATCGTACCGCATCACCGCATCGGTGATGTTGTCGGCGAGCAGTGCAAGGCGCCGTTTGCCGAGATCAAGCTCCTCGACAATACGGTCGCGCCCGGCGAGTATCGCTGCGATCGGCAGTCCGGTGAGGAAGTTTGCCGCGACGAACGCCTGCACCAAATACAGCTGAGTGGCCGGAGAGCTCGATGCCTTGTCTATTGGTCCGTATCCCCCCCAGGTCATGGCGCTCGTCACTGTTGCGACCGAAATCACGTGAAGAGCTGTGCCGAGGCTCCCCATCCGGAAGGCATGCAAAAGCGTGATGGGAGGGATGAGGAAGAGCAGCGGATAAATATCCTGGCGAAACACGAGATAGGCGCAGACCATCCCGCCGATCAGCAGGACAGCTTTTTCCGTTGCCTCGATCGAGCCCGGTTGTTCACCGGACCGCATGGCATCGAAAATCAGCAGCATGGCGGGTACGATCAGCACCATGCCCATGCTGTCGGTAATCAGCCACGCGCTTGCCCCGGCCCAGATTGCCTGAGGATCCGGCCCCATTGCCAACGAAGCGATACATGCTGATGTGAACGGCCCGACGACCCCTCCGGCCCAGACGAAACTCGTCAGATGCGGCAAATGGGTCATGTCGGGCCGGTGCCCGCATGCACGGCGCGTCAAACCAGTGACCAGCGCGATATCGACGATATTGGCCACCGAGAACACGGTCGACATACCGAAGGTTGTGCCCGCGACACTGTTGGCGCAAAGGCTTGCGATGAAAACGCAGATATAGAAGGGAACCTCGTTCGCCAGCCGTGCCCGCATCATGAATGCAACGGCGGCGGCATTGGGGAGCCAGACACTGGCGAGTGTGGAATCGAATTTGGAGAGAGAGAGGCTGAGTGTTGCCAGGAGGAAAAACCCCAAAGCGCCGATCAGAGATGCTGTCACGCTGGCGCTGTCGATCGCGCCTGCGGAAAAGCCAGCCGCCCCGCTGACATTTTCGCGGGCCCTTGCTCGCTTGATCATCCACTCCATCGCAAATCGCTCCAGACTTGGTATAGCCAAGCGCGCGAAACCCGGGCGCTCTTGCCGGGGTGATGAACCAGAAAGACCGCCAGCCTCTTGATGGAGACCCACGTAAAAACCCGGTATTCGAGCCCGCTGCGCCGACCGCGCTGGTGGCTTGTCGTGCTCATCATCCTGCTGCACGTGGCCGCGCTCTACGGCCTTGCCCGCGCGCTCGCGCCGGAATTCACGTCTTCGGTCGAGGACACGGTGGTTTCGGCTTTCACCGTCACAATCACCGCGCCGCCCGACCCTCCTCCGCCTGAGAATGAGCCCGAACCGGACGAGGGCGCGCAGGGCGCTCCGGGGAAGGAAGCGGTCCCGCAGCCAGTCACAGCTCCTGAAACGCCAATCGAGCAGCAGCCAGTACCGCTGCCGCAGGCTTCCTCCACCGGAACAGCCACGCGGTCCGGTGCCCGCTCAGAGGGTGATGGAACCGGCGCGGCTGGCAGCGGCACTGGCACCGGAAGCGGCAATCGCGGCGGCGGACGAGGCGGTGTCGCGGTAAGCAAGCCGGTGCATATCTCGGGCGGTATCGACAATGCCCGCGACTATCCGGTGCCGGAGGGCGGGCGTGCCGCACGGCGCGGGACGGAGGTCATCGTACGGGTTGTCGTTGGTGTCGATGGCCGCGCCCGGCAATGCTCCGTATACCGGGCCAGTCCCGATCCCGAAGCCGATCGCATCACCTGTCAATTGGTTGAAGACAGGCTGCGGTTCAAGCCTGCTCAGGATGTGAGCGGGAATCCCGTTCCGGCACCGTTTTACTGGCGTCAGAGGTGGTTCTGACAGGGCGATTGCGCAGCGGGCACCTTAGTGAAATCAGGGTGGTAACGACCGATCCGGCTGATATACCCTGCGCCAGCAGTCCTCCGGCAGGCAATGAGGTTGAAAAGCTAATCCATGTCCAACCCGATCCATCCGGTCATTCTGTGCGGAGGCAGTGGTACGCGGTTGTGGCCGGTCAGCCGGAAAGACAAGCCAAAGCCTTTTCTTCCCCTCATTGGCGAACAGACCCTGTTCGAAGAGGCGATCGGCCGCGTCGCTGGCGATGATCGTTTCGCCGCGCCGATCGTGGTTGCCGGCGAGCAGCATATCGATCTTATCGAGGCGCAGATTGCCACACCGTCAACAGCGGGGCGAGGGCATCGGCTGATCGTTGAACCATGCGCGCGCAACACTGCGCCGGCTATCGCGCTCGCCGCCGCGATACTGCCAGCTGACGACATCATGCTTGTCTGTCCCAGCGATCATCATATTTCCGACGAGGCTGCATTCCGCGCGGCTGCTCTGGCGGCTGCGGATCTTGCGGCGGACGACTGGTTGGTATCGTTCGGCATTGCGCCAACACATCCCGAAACCGGTTATGGCTATCTGCATCGCGGTGACCCCCTTCCAGGAGGTTACCGGATCGCGCGCTTTGTCGAGAAACCGGATATCGAACGCGCCCGCTCATATCTCGACAGCGGCGAATACAGCTGGAACGGCGGCATATTCGCGTTTCGCGCAGGCTTTCTACTCGAAGAATTACGCGCCTATCGCCCTGAAATGGCAGATCTGGTTGCGCAGGCGGTGTCGCAGGGCTCGGACGAAGGCAGCCGGTTCTATCCCTCCGCAGCCCCGTTCGGCGCGATTGAGGGTGACTCCATCGATTATGCCGTCATGGAAAACACGGCGCGCGCTGCCATGGTGCCCGCCGATATGGGGTGGTCCGATATCGGAAACTGGGCGGCGCTGCACGATGCGATGCCGGACGAGCAGGACGAAGGCAACATCACGCGCGGCACAGTCGATCTCGACAATTGCACGAAAGTCATGGCTTTGACCGATGGGCCGCGGATTTCTGCTGTCGGGCTGGATGATGTTTGCATTGTCGTGTCGGGCGATGAGGTTCTTGTCACGACACGGGAAGGCGCACAGCGGGTCGGGAAGCTTCCTGGAGCGATGGACCAATGAGCGAAGTCCCGGCTTCTGCTAGAGCGCGTCTGCTAACCACCCGGTCGGTCGAAAAAGTCTGGGGCAGGGATATCTTGCCCGCACCGTTTCAGACTGAAGCGGACACGCGGATCGGCGAGATCTGGTTCGAGCCGCCGCCGGAGCTCCCGCAATTGCTCGTGAAATACCTGTTCACGAGTGAAAAGCTTTCGGTTCAGGTTCATCCATCCGATGCCGAGGCACTTGCCGGGGAAGATGGCAAGGAGGAATGCTGGCTGGTTCTCGACGCCGAACCGGGGGCGAGCCTTGCCATCGGTTTCAAGGACGAGCTGCCGCCCGATACGGTGCGGCAGGCGGCGCTGGATGGCTCGGTCGAAGACCTGCTCGCTTGGCACGAGGCGAGGGCAGGCGACATCTTCTACCTGCCCGCGGGCACCGTGCACGCGATCGGGCCGGGATTGTCGCTGGTTGAGGTGCAGCAGAACAGCGACACGACCTTCCGGCTGTACGATTACGGGAGACCGCGTGAGCTGCACCTCGACCGCGCGATGGCGGTGGCCGATTGCCGCCCGTATTCGGCCGAGCATCGCGGGACAGTCGAAGTGCGTGAACCCGCGCTTATCGATGGCCGCCACTTCCGCCTAGATCGGATCGAAGGCTCGCCAGACCCGTCCTATCATGAGCTCTACGCGGAAGGACTGCTTGCACTACCCTTGTCGGGTACGGTGCGCGCGCTGGATGGATCGGCTGTCGCAGGCGTAGGCGAGTGCCTCTATGCGCCAGATATTGCTTCGCTCGATTTCAGCGCAGAGGAAGTGACCTTGCTCACCCGTCCTGTGCTGTCTTGACGGAAGCGGTGTCGGCGCGTCCGGCCTTCAAGGCTTTCTCCAGATCGTCCCTGTCATAAGGCTTGCGCAGCAGCGCATCTGCCCCGAGTTCCTCGACCTCGTTCGCCATCTCGGCATAGCCGGTGGCGAGCACGAAGCGTACGCCGCGCTCTTTGAGCTCGCGCGCTACAGGTTCGCTGGACTCGGTCCCCAGGTTGAAGTCGATAATCGCGAAATCGGGTTCTTTTGCCGCGATTGCGGTCAGCGCGCCCGCGACGTTGCCTTCGACGCGGACGGACTTCACCCCCAGCCGCTTCAGATTTTCTTCGGTATCCAGAGCGATAATCATGCTGTCTTCCACGATCAGGACGTGTTCCGGCAGCGATACTTCATCCACCGTATCGACTTCGGTTTCGGGACCGGTGTCATTAGCTGCAAGTTGCTCGGCGTTCTCCAAAGGCGTCACGATATTGGAATCGACGAAACGCGCAGGGATGGTGAAGTCTGCTTCGAGGCCCGAAAGCTTGAAACGCAAAATGGCATCGCCTTTCAATTCGTGAGGTATCGATCGTTCTATGATCGTCGATCCGAAGCCCCGGCGCGTCGGCGGCTTGACCGGCGGGCCGCCGCGTTCCTGCCACTTGATCTCAAGATCGCCGAAACCGTTGCGTTTGAGCTTGACGGTAAGCTGGCCTGAGCTGTCGCAAAGGCAACCGTATTTGGCGGAATTGGTGACCAGTTCGTGCACGACCAGCGCGAGCACGGTGTACGCCTCGGGCCGGATCAGCACATCGTCGCCGATCAGCGTGAATCGCCCTCTCTTTTCGCTCAGATAGGCACCCAGTTCGGTATCGAACAGTGCGGAGAGCGGGGCAGGCGCCCAGTTCTCTCGCGTGATGTTGTC
The DNA here is from genome assembly GCF_019204025.1 of Erythrobacter ani. Classification (GTDB taxonomy): domain Bacteria; phylum Pseudomonadota; class Alphaproteobacteria; order Sphingomonadales; family Sphingomonadaceae; genus Erythrobacter; species Erythrobacter ani. Next base: position 587,183 of record NZ_JAGSPB010000001.1, on the reverse strand, counting down.
ATGTGCCGACGCCAGAGCGGAAATGCGCCCGCCGATGATTGCGGCGAAGTTGGAGACGCTCATCGCCTCGTCCTGCGATTGCGATACCAGGCCGCGGATCAGGTTCAGAATGTTGCGAACACGGTGGTTCAGCTCTGCAATCAGGAGCTCTTGCTGCTCCTGCGCGCGTGCGCGTTCCTGCGCTGTTTCGTCGGTCATCCGCAGGATGACTTCGAGTAGAGTCACCCGCAGCGATTCAGCGATCTGGATTTCGTCGTCGGACCATTCTTCGCTTCTGCCCTCGACGCTTTCTTCCCAAGCGGCAAAACTGCCGCGCGGATGAAGCCGCTGTCCCGGCTCTGCCGTGGTCTTTGTAGGATCGCCGGCCCATGTCACGACCTGTGTGAGCGGTTTGCGCCACAGCACGAGGTAATCGCGCGGGCTGCGCGAAACGGGAAGCACCAGCGCTCCTGCGGCGATGTCGCCAAATTCGGCGGCATCGCCGATCTGCGCCTTGAGTTCGGATGTAGCGATGATCTGGCTGGTGGGTGCGCTGCTCAGAATGGGCGCCAGCGCCATGAATTGTTCGTGATTGGGAGCGGCGCCCCTCGCCCTGTAATGATCGCCCGTCAGAACCGATGCCCCGTCATGCGGGATGACTTGCTGCAACACATCATCAAGCATTGGCAAGCTGTTTGCCAGGCTGTCTCCATCGGCGAAACGCAACATCAGCTGGTCGTGGAGCTTGCGTCCGCGCGCGTTCTGTTCGTCAGTGCGGGCAATCAGTATCCGGTCCAGCATCAGGGAAAACATCTGACTGAACATTTCGGCCACTGTGCGCAGCGAATACGCTGGCAATTTGGGTTCGGTGTGGTGGCACGAGAACATTCCCCACAGCCGGCCCTGGCGCACGATCGCGATCGTCAGCGACGCCTGCACGCCCATATTGCGCATGTATTGCACGTGCATTGCCGAATGCGAGCGCAGTACGCTCATCGAAAGATCGAGCGGCTCGCCATACATCGAAGTGGCGGGCTCGATCGGGACCGGCTCCGCGTCCATATCGGCGATGACGCGAAAACGGTTGCGACGGAACAGCTCGCGCGCCTGTTGCGGAATATCAGCCCGTGGGTAACGAAGACCGCGAAACGGTTCGAGATCGTCGCGGCGATCTTCGGCAATGACTTCGCCGCTTTCGTCACGGTGAAACTTGTAGACCATGACGCGGTCGTATCCGAGCATCTGCCGGACCAAGGTGGCGCCAGTATCGAAAAGCGTCTTCAAATCGCGGATCGGCTCAAGCTGCGTCAGGACAGGGCCGATCAAAGCGAGGTGATCCGCGTATTCGGCTTCGGCATGCGGCTCGAATTCGATGATCAAATGGTTGCCGCTCGCATGCAGCGCGCAATCGAACAGCTGCCCGCCGCGCACCAAACGCAGACCGAAGACCCGTTCGACCGTGTCCTCACCCGATTGCCGCGCCAGCGCGGCTTTGAGCGTGTCCATCGCATTTGGCGTGAAGTGGTCCGACAGCCGCGCGCCGACCTGCGGCAAGGCGTCAAGGTCGAGCATGGATGCGCAATTGACGGATCGCTGGGCGATGACCCAGTCCGAATTGACAGCGATCAGCGCACCAAAATCCTGGACGGCTGCGATATGATGGATGGCCTCGCGGTCGCATTCAGTGAACTGCGATCTGGGCTGGCTATAATTCATGGTACGCTCATGGGGCAGGATCGTTCATGGGTGCGCAGATCGGAAGCCCGAACACCGGTTTCCCGGGCGTGGGCAGTAAAATGGTTGAAGGCGGTAAAGGCGCCCTGTGTCGCCGTCTCGACATCAGCGTCCGAGGCGGGCTCCCGCATTTGCCGTTTCAGGCGGCTCCAGAAGGAGAGCATGTGCGGGTCGCCCAGGAAGCTGGAGGGCCATTGCGACTGTCCGGCGTGGTCCAGCTCTTTCAGGATCGAGCGATTACCGAGCGCGGATCCGGCCACCACCCATGCGACACCCATAATTCCCGCGCGGTCGGCGGGGGGTGCGGAAAAGCTGGCTGACACGCGTGCCGGGATTTTTGGAACCGGTGCGTCGAGCGCCATCAGGTCTCGGGCGATCAGCGGGCATTGCGGCGGGGGCTTCAGATCGTCGGGAGCCTCTTCGGAAAGCCAGCCTTCGATGGGCGCGCGGGCAGCATATTGAAGGCTGAGGAACTGCCGGTATTCCGCTTCGCTTGACCAACCGCTGACCTCGCGCATCGTGCGGTCGAGCTGATCGTGAGCAGCCGCCGTCGCCCCGCGCAGGCAGGAACGCAGATCATTCGTGTTGGCAGCTTTGCTGATCGAAAAACCCTTCCTCCACCGCAAATCCGTTCTGTCATAGGGATTTGTCGGCTCATAATGTCAATCGTTGATGACAGATATCGCGAAGTATTGCAATGCGTACGGCGATGCCCAACTGCGCTAAGCAATTGGTTTGTAGAGGTTTTGCTGGAAACCGTTTTATTCGAGCAGCTTAGTGCCCTGGGTTCGCACGGCATGTTCGAGCGTGCCGCGCAAGAAACCCAGCATTGCGGGCAAGTTCATCTCGATCACGACCTCGTCGTCATAAACCTCAACCGCGCCCTCGATCCGCTGGCCGACGGCGGTGACGACCAGATCCATTTGATCGTCATCGGGCCAGGATGTCTTGATCGTCGCCATGCCCGGCGGGAAATAGCCTGCAATCTCGTGGCTTCGCTCGCGCATGCGTTTGCGAACTTCCTCTTTGCCGAGGTCATGGGGAAGGTTCACGCGCATCCGGCGGCGCTCAATTCGATTTTCCGGACATATCTTCGATCAATTCATCGCCGCCATAACGGTATTCCAGATAGCGGTCCTTGATCGCGAGATCATCGAGCGCACCTTCGGCCAGACGGCGCGTAACCCGGTCGACCTCGCCGGAAAGCTTGGTGAGGCTGTCGGTCAGGCGCTGGTCGGCAGTCTTGCCCGCGTGGTCCTGATTGCGAAGATGTTCGGGAACCTTGCGATAATTGTCGATCGTCTCCGGGATGTATTCACCCACCAGCTCGCGCACTTCTCGCGATGCAGGATGGTTTGCATCGACCGTTTGGAGCTGGAGCCCGAGCGCATCGAGCTGCACACCGAGATCGTCGACGATCTTGGCCGCAGGTGGGGGCAACATGGGCCGCTGCGCTTCGAGCCACAGTTCGGTTCGCGCGACCATCTGCTGGGGATCGCCTTTGGCCAGCTCCGCGCGTTTGGGTGTTTTGACCTTCGGATAATTGCTGAAAACATAAGCCGCCGCCATCACGGCGAGGGCGGTCATCATGACACCGGTAAATCCGATCCCGTTCAGAACGATCCCGGCAAGCGATGCCGATACGAAGATGGTGACCATCGCGCCCAGAAAATACTTCAGGCGCTTGATCCAGTTCTTGCGTTTAGCCGCCGCCGATCCTGCCCCGATACTGTCGCCCGGTCGGTGTGTACCGCCTTCGCGTTGCACCACGAGCGAATGCTTCGCGGCGCGCATGATCTGGTCGGATTCTCTCGTCGTGTCGTTCATCAGCTATCGAGCGCCAGCAATGACGGTTCGGAGGCGACTTTCGCCTGAGCCTGGGCCTGCCCTTCGGCGCGGGCGATGTAGCCTTTCGACTTTTCGACCTCGTCGGTCAGGACATTTACCGTCTGCTTCATACTGTCGAGCGCGCGGACCTTGAATTCGTCGACCTCGTCCATCGTGTCGTAGATGTTCTGGAAGGCGCGTTGCAGCGTCTCGAGCGGGATCGTCGAGGATGCGGCCTGCTCGTGGATCTGTGCGGTCTGTTCACGCAGCAGCGTGCTGGTCGAATCGATGATGTCGGTTGTCGTCTGGTTTAGCGAGGTGATTTGTTGAAGGACCAATTTCTGATTGGTCATGGCCTGCGCCACCGTCACCGCCGTACGCAGCGCGCCCACCGTGGTGGTGCTGGCGCGGTCGACGCCCTTGACCAGTTCGACATTGTTTTTCTTGACTAGGTCGAGCGCGAGATAGCCCTGCACGCTCACTGCCATTTGCGTCAGCAGGTCCTGGGTGCGCTGGCGCACATAGAACAGCGCGCTTTCCCGGAGTGCCTTGGCCTTTTCGGGATCGCTCGAATCGAGTTCGAGAGCCTTCGCCTCGAGCCGCTCATCCAATTTCTTGGCGATATGGATCATCTGTTCCAGCTCGCCCATCGCCTCCCACAGTTTCGCCCGCTCCGTATCGATCGCGGCGTTGTCGAGGTGCAGTTCTTTCTTGCCGCCTTCGAGCCGTTCGAGAATCGCCTGGATGTGGCCCTGTGCCGAGGTGTAGCTGTCGAAATAGTTTTTCAGCTTGCTGCCGAACGGGATTATGCCGAACAGCTTGCGCGGGCTGAGCAGCTTGTTCTTGCGGCCGGGGTCGAGATCCTCGACCGTCCGGCGCAATTCTGCAAGGTCGCTGCCGACACTGCTATCCGCATCCATCGCGCGCACCGGGCGATCGAGGAAGCGGTTCGAATGCGCGGCGGCAGCGCGGATCTGTTCCTGACCCATCCGCGTGATCTGGTCGACCTTTTCACCGAAAGCAGGCGAATTGGCGTCAACCGAAACGAGATCGGTAACGAAAGCGTCGACCTTTGTATCGAGCTTCGATTTCTGCTCGGAAGATACGGGGACAAGTCCCGCAGCCTTTTCCGGAGCGATTTCTGGCACGGGATCAGGCGGCGTCAGCTCGAAATCGGTGGCCGTTTTCGTAGGCGCCTTTGTCTTGGTCTCCGGTGTCATTTCGGTGCTCATGCCTGTCGTTTGCTCCCTCATGCACGCGTTCAACACAGTTTCGCGCGGCCCTGATATTTCTACTGTATTAGTGATCTAAAACACGGCTTTCAAGATTTCCGCTACGCTAGCGCGTTTGTCGTCATCGATCCAACGATTTGCGTTTCTGCTATTCTTCGCCTGTAAAGGCTCGTAAACCCGCGCAAATGTTGAAGTCCAAAGGATGGGATAAAGTCCGATTGTGAGCGAAACCAGTACACCTTCAGCTTCGACTTCCAGCGAAGAACGAGAAACTACAGAGGTCAAACCGCAGGCTTCCACATTCGGCAGTGTCGTTTTCAGTTGGCGACGATGGTGGCTGCGCGATGTCGTCGGCACGGTCAATCAGGCCGAGGTCATCGAAAAACGGCGAGAGGATTGCCTGCTTTCGGAGCGTTACCTGTTCATGACCGCAATGAGCGCCGGTATCGCGGTGCTCGGCCTGCTGCTTTCCTCTCCTGCTGTCGTCATCGGCGCAATGCTGCTCTCGCCGCTGATGGGGCCGATCATGGGGTTGGGCTTCGCACTGGCGATCGGCGATTACCAATGGTTGAAACAATCCGCCCGAAGCCTCGCTTGGGGCAGTGCGATGGGCATAGGACTGACCGCGGCACTGGTTTACATGTCGCCGATACAGACCATCACACAAGAGATCGCGGCGCGCACTCAGCCGAACCTGTTCGATCTGTTCGTGGCGTTGTTCTCCGCGCTCGCCGGTGCCTATGCGATGATCCGCGGACGCGAAGGCACTATCGTTGGTGTGGCGATCGCAACTGCCTTGATGCCGCCGCTCGCGGTGGTCGGCTTTGGCCTCGCGACATGGAACTGGACCGTCTTTTCGGGCGCCTTGTTGCTTTACATAACCAACCTCATCACCATTGCACTCACTGCCTGGGGCATGGCGCGGCTTTACGGGTTCAAAACGACGCTGAGCGCTCGCAACACTATTTTCCAGAACGTCGCCGTGGCCAGCGTCTTCATCGGCCTGGCTATCCCGCTCGCATTTTCGCTCCAGCAGATCGCTTGGCAAACGAACGCGCAGCGGATTGTGAGGGCCGAGATTCAGGAGAAATTCGACAACCGCTCGTTGATCGATGCGCTGGATATCGAATTCGGGACCGAGCCGCTTACCGTGAACGCCACGATGCTCACCCCAACCCTGCTCGCCGAGGCGGAAGGGGAGATCGAGCGCGCTCTGTCAAGCAGGCTTGACCGCCCGGTCGAGTTGTCATTGATTCAGTACCAGGTCGGTACAAGCGCGAGCGCCGCCGAACAGGCACAGCTTTCAGCGGCGCGTGCGAGCGAAGAGGCGGCAGCGTCCGCCCGTGCCGAGGATCTTGCCCAACGTCTGGCGCTGGTCGCGGGCGTGCCTGAAAGTGATGTCCTGATCGACCGCAGCAGGCGGCGGGCGCTGGTTCGTGCCGAGCGGCTCGAAGATGCGAATCTCGCGGTTTACCGGGCGCTCGAAGAACGCATCGCCTCGACCGAACCGGAATGGACGATAGAACTGCTGCCACCTGCGGGAGCCCTTCCAGCGGAGATACCGTTCGATGAAAATGGCCCAACCCTCGAAGGAACGCGTGCTCTCGGTATCATCGAATGGGCTGCGAACCGCATCGAACTGCCTATCGTTCTGACAGGCGACGCAGACAGTGCCACGGCGGCAGCAGAGATTCTTTCGAGCCGCGGGGTCGATGTGGATGTGCGCCCGACGTCTGGCCCTTTGCAGGCACGATGGGGACAGCTTAGGACCGAATGAATCTGGCGGCTGATTAGCTCGCGCAGCTCATGCCGCCAGATCGAGCGGGACGATTTCGCCCGAAAGATACAGCTTCTTGGCCTTTGCCCGGCTGAGTTTACCCGAAGACGTGCGGGGCAGCGTGCGCGGCGGGACCAGTTCGACCACGCAGCTCATCCCCGTGACCGATCGCACCTTGTCCGATATCTGCTCGCGCAGTTTCGCGCGCTCGACCGGATCGGCAACGCGGCAATGAACAAGCACTGCGGGCGCTTCCTCGCCGCCTTCGGTCTCGACTGAGAACGCAGCAATGTCGCCGTGGTTGAAGCCGGGCAATTGCTCGACCGCCCATTCGATATCCTGAGGCCAGTGGTTTTTGCCGTTGATGATGATCATGTCCTTGGCACGACCGACGATGAACAGGTAATCATTGGCGAGATAACCCATGTCCCCTGTGTCGAGCCAGCCATCGACGAGGCAATCTTCGGTCGCTTCCTCGTTGCGGAAATAGGAATGCATGACGCTGGGGCCGCGGCACCAGACCTTGCCGATCTGGTGGTCGCCGCGCGCATTGCCGTCTTCGCCGCAGATCAGCACTTCCATATCGGGCAATGCCTTGCCGCAATTGACGATGGCGCGGTAGCGGGCTGGACGCGAGATGTCGCGGGGCGTGCCGGACAGGCGCTCTTCCTCGACCAGTTCGACGCGAATGCCTTCGCCCGGAGGCATGACGGTGACAGCGAGCACCGCTTCGGCCAGACCATAGGACGGCGTGAAGGCGCTCGCCTTGAACCCGGCCTCGCTGAAGGCATTGACGAAGCTTTGCATGACGTCGGGGCGGATCATGTCCGCGCCATTGCCAGCGATCCGCCAGCGCGACAGGTCGAAACGCTCGGCGACATTGGACTGGCTCGAAATGCGCCGCGCACAGATATCGTAACCGAATGTCGGCGAATAGGAGACGGTGTGGCCGGGATTCCGACTGATCATGTCGAGCCAGGCAAGGGGCCGCCGCGCGAACGCGTCAGGCTTCAGCAGATCGACCGAAAACTGGTTGGCGATCAGCGATAGGAAGCACCCGACCAGTCCCATGTCATGGTACCATGGCAGCCAGCTTACACAGCGATCGTCATCGCCGAGATTCATCGAGACGGCGTGACCGTAAAGATTGTGCAGCAACGCCTTGTGCGTCACCGCGACGCCGGTGGGGAAACGGGTCGATCCGCTGGAATATTGCAGATAGCAGATGTCGTCCGAGTTCAGCTTCGGCAGGTCGCATTCCGGTGCCTCGCGCTTCGCGAAATCCTGCCAGCTTTCACCGGGGCAATTCTGCCGAGTAGCGGCGGCGCTGGCCATCTCGCCGATTTCTTCAGGATAGATCAGGATCGCCGGATCAGAGCTGTCGAGCTGCACCGCAAGTTGATCGATGTAGCTGTCCTTGCCGCCGAACGAGGTCGGCAGCGGCAACGGCACGGGCCAGGCACCCGCGTAAATGCACGCGCAAAACAGGCTGGCAAATTCAGGAGCGGTCTCGGCAATCAGGGCGACACGGTCCTGAGGCTTGATCCCGAATGCAATCAGGCGGCGCGCCATCACCAGTGCGTCTTCGCGCATTTCGGAGTAAGGATAGACCCGCGAGAGTTGTCCACGCATATCGTGGAAATTCAGGCCCTTTTTGCTCCGCGCGGCGTAATCGATGGCTTCGCCAAACGTATCGAACTGAGCGCGAATGCGCGGCAAATCGCAATCATTTGGTGTCGGCGTCAAAGCGTCGTCCCTCATTTTTCTTAGCGATACCCGTTATTTGCAGCGCGGTTGTCCGCGCTCTATTATGTCCCTTTGCTCTCATGGCTACCATGCCTAGAGCGATCCACTCTTTTCCATTTGATAACGAGTGTGGCACGAATAAGGCGAAAAAGTTACAATGGGTACGAATTCGTCACCAGATAGTCGCGATTACGGTAGGCCGAGTGCAGATGGCAATTCTGCTCGTCGGCGCAAGAAATCGCGCCCTCTCGACGAATCGCTGCTGCGCGACCTCGCGCTATCCTACGCCGCCCGCTTTGCGACGACCGGGTCGAAGCTCGAAGCATACCTTGCCCGCAAAATTCGCGAACGCGGCGTCGCCGAAGATGACGATGGACGCAGCTGCGACCTCGATGTCCCGGCTCTCGTCTCGCGCCTGATCGAACTGGGCTACGTCGATGACGATGCCTATGCACGGATGAAGACGCGCGATTTGACGTCGCGCGGTTACGGCGCCAGGCGTGTCGAACAGGCTTTGTGGGCCGCGGGCGTCGAAGACACGGTGCGCGAGGACAACGCTCCGGGGGAATACCGATGCCGCGAAGCCGCGATCATGCTCGCGACGAAGCGCCGCTTCGGCCCCTTCGGCCGTTCAGCGGAGGACGAAGACGCCCCTCAGGACAGAGATGAACACCGCAAGGCACGCGAAAAACAGGTTGCCGCCATGCTGCGAGCGGGCCACCAATATGAACATGTGCGGTTCATCCTCGATGCAGCGAATTCAGGCGATATCGAAGACTGGCTGATGGAGGCCCGGGACGATGACGATAATGAAAAACACGATCGTATTTGATTTCATTCGGCCTGCATTCGGCGCGGTCGCGCTGCTGGCTGCCGCGTGTGCGCCCGTTGGCGCCGCCGACGAGACCCCGGCTGCCCCGCCCGCAGCGGCTGAAATCGACCGTCATCCGGTATCCGGTCTGGAAGTGATCGACCTGGTGGTGGTGAGCGGCCAGACGCGTCATCCTTTCAGAGTCGAAGTGGCCGCGACGCCTCAGGAGCAAAATCGCGGTCTGATGTTCCGCACGGAAATGGGCGAGAACGAAGGGATGTTCTTCCCCAGTTACACGCCGCAGGCCCGCAGTTTCTGGATGAAGAACACGCCGATGTCGCTGGACATCATCTTCATCGGCACCGATGGCCGGATTACCAATATCGCTGCGAACACGGTGCCGTACTCCACCGAATCAGTGCCTTCGACCGGGCTGACTTCAGGCGTGCTCGAACTGATTGCAGGGCGCGCAGCAGAGCTGGGTATCGAACCTGGCGACGAGGTTATGTATACCCTTCCCGATGGCCAAGCGGAGTGATGTTCCGCTTGGCGCAGCGCGGCAATTGAGCTAACTGCGCGCCCATGGGAATCTTCGGAAAAATCTTCACCTGGTGGGACGGCGCCACGCTTGGCACACACTGGTGGGCGAAGCGCGTTGGCGGCGAGCATGTCGGCACCGATGGGCTCGGCAACAAATACTATCGCAAGAAAGCCAAAGACACCGGAAAGTCGACCGGCTCCTACACCCAGAACGAGAAGCGCTGGGTCATTTACAATGGCGCGAACGATGCGAGCCGCGTGCCGTCCGAATGGCATGGCTGGCTGCATGGCGCATTCGATGATATTCCGGAAAGCAATCTGCCGCCTGCCAAAATATGGGAAGTCGATTACACGCCCAATGCCACCGGCACTGCACAGGCCTACCGCCCGCAGGGCGCACTGGAACGCGGCGGAAAACGCGCCCGTGCCGATGGCGATTACGAGGCATGGTCGCCCGAAGGCTGACAGGCTGACCATGCGCGCCTCCTACCCGTTTCTCCCGTTTTGCATCGCGCTGGCACTCGCCGGCTGCGGGGGTGAAGCAGAGGAACCGGATACGGTTGTCGTTCCGATCGAGCAGGAAGAGGCGGCGCAGCCGGATACACCGGACGACGTCGACGCGGCCTTGTCGAGCAATACCGGCGCAACTCCCATGGCCGAGCGCGTCGCGACCATCGGCCTGCTAAACAAGCGCAACAACGTGACCCAGGATTTCGAGATGCGCCCCGGCGAAACGGTCGAGGAAGGTCCGGTCATACTCACGCTTGCCGCCTGCGAACGGACCGCACCGTGGGAAATGCCAAAAGAAACCGGCGCGTTCGTCCAGGTGGATATTCAGAACCGCCGGGACACCGATCATACGCGCGTCTTTTCAGGCTGGCTGTTCAAGGAATCGCCCAGCCTCAACGTGGTCGAGCACCCGATCTACGATGTCTGGGTCAAAGATTGCGCGATGAGCTTTCCCGGAGACGAGTGACCCTCCCGCGCGGTTTCGACGAGATCGCGATAGGCTTGGGCCAGCGTCTTGTCCGTTTTGCCGCATGCCTCTGAGACGAGCGACAGGTAATCCTGCTGCGGGATCTCGACTGCGCCCATGAAGGCGAGATGATCGGTCATGAATTGGCAGTCGAGCAGCGTGAAACCCGCGTTTTGCATCAACGCGACGAGCCAGCAGAGCGCGACCTTGCTGGCGTCACTCGCGCGGCTGAACATGCTCTCCCCGCAAAACACCGAATCGAAGGCAACTCCGTAAAGCCCGCCAGCGAGCACCGGCTCGCCATTGTCTTCGGGCAGCCAGCACTCCACCGAATGCGCATGGCCAGATTCGTGCAGCTGTTCGTAGCTCGCGATGATGCGGTTGCTGATCCAGCTTTCCGGGTGGCCCGGCCGCGGCTTTGAACAGGCGCGGATGACGTTGCTGAAATCCCGGTTGATGGTGACCGAATAACGGTCGCTGCGCAGAACCTTGCGCAGGCTGCGCGAGATATGCAGGTTTTCCAGCGGGATGATCGCGCGGTCGCGCGGTTCGACCCAGAATATTTCGGTGTCCTCACGCGTGTCGGCCATCGGGAATATGCCGCTGCGATAGGCGAGCAACAAGGTATCTACCGGAATCAGGGGGCTGAACGGAGAGTGCATCGTGCTCTCAAAGATAGCACGCACAGCGCATCAGGCCAGTGGCTTGAAGGCTCGATGCGGCAAAGCGAGCGGCGCGCGCATGAGATGTTGCCTATCCGAAAACGCATCGCTAAAGCGCGGCTTTCGTGCAGGGGCGTAGCTCAGTTGGTAGAGCGTCGGTCTCCAAAACCGAAGGTCCAGAGTTCGAGTCTCTGTGCCCCTGCCATTTTTCCCAGGCATTCCCCGGTATTCTTACAGGCGCGGCGCACGGTTCGCCGCGTGCCTGCTGCATCCTGTCATCCGCACTACGGGAACCAACCTATTCGATCGCGGTTGAATAGAGCGATATGACATGATGATTAGCCAAGGAGATCAATGAGATGACGAGCGCTCCGATCCGCTCCAGCAAGCCAGACGCATGGACCAACCCGCGCCCGCACACCGACGCTTCGCTCCGCCAGATCAAATATGGCCGGATCCAGCCGATGGAAGAGCCCGGCCTGCTGGAACGCTGGTTCGGTCCCCGGTAATCCCGGGCACCAGTCTCAAAGGTTAAAGGGCGCTGCGGAGAGATCCGCAGCGCCCTTTGTCTTTTAAGGCCTGGAACGGTCGACAGCGCGACGAAGCGCGCCGCCCGTCAATATTCCTCCGGTTCCTCCGGCGTATCGGCTGTGTAGGTCTTGCCGGCTTTTTTGTTGCCCTTGGCAATCGCGAACACGACTCCGGAAAGCAGCGCCAGCGCGAGCAAGTTCGGCAAGGCCATTGCAGCGTTGGAAATATCGCCAAGACGCCAGACAAGTTCCGATGGCTGCGCAGCGGCAAGCCAGATCACCACGCACCAGACGACGCGCCAGATGATATGGAGTGTCTTTTCGCCGCCCCGGCTCGATCCCGGAATGCGGTCGTAGATGAAAGTGATCGCACGCTCACCGTAATACGACCACGTCAACAGGGTGGTGAACACGAACAGGATGAGCGCGATGCTGGCGATCAGCGTTCCGATCGGGATGCCCGCCAGCTCGATCGGGAATGCCGCTGCAAACGCGCCGCTCGTCATTTCGAAACCGACCCGGTCCGATTGCCAGGCATGCAGCACCGCTTCGCCGCCTGCGGTGAAATCACCGCGAACGGTCAGAATCACCAGCGCCGTCATGGTGCAGATGACGATCGTATCGATGAACGTGCCCAGCATTGCCATGCGGCCCTGCTGTTCGGGATCGTTGGTCTGCGCCACGGCGTGGGCGATGGCGGTGGAGCCCTGGCCTGCTTCGTTCGAGAACAATCCGCGTGCCACACCAGCGCGAATCGCGATGATGATGGCTGCGCCGGCAAAACCGCCCGTCGCCGCCTGCGGGTTGAACGCGCCGTAGAAGATCAGGCCGAATGTCTCTGGCAGGTCGGAAAAATTCAGGATCAGCGCGATTGTTGCCATGATCACATACGCACCCGCCATGAACGGGATGACCTTTTCAGCCACGCTCCCGATCGATTTGATCCCGCCGATGATGACGACGAATACGAGTACAGCGACGATGGCTCCGCCGATCGCTTCCTCTATGCCGAACAGCTCGTTAAGCCCGTCCGCAACCGCATTCGCCTGAATCGAATTGCCCGTGACCAGTGCGGAGAACAGCGTGCCGATGCAGAAGACGATGGCCAGCCATGTCCACTTCGGTCCGAGACCCATCATGATATACGTCATCGGACCGCCGCGCAGCACACCGTCGCTGGTGCGCTCACGGTATCGGATGGCGAGCGAACCCTCGGCAAAAGCAAGCGCCATGCCGAACAGCGCGGTCACCCACATCCAGAAGATCGCTCCGGGTCCGCCCAGCGCAATCGCGGTCGCGACGCCCGCAAGATTACCCGTTCCGACCTGTCCGGAAAGCGCAGTGGAAAGCGCGGCGAACGGGGAAATCTCACCGTCGCCCGAACCCTTGCGGCTGGCAAACAGCCCCTTGAATGCGCTGCCCAGTTTGATGAGCGGATAGAATTTCAGCCCGACCATGATCCACAGGCCGATGCCCAGCAGGATGATCGTCATTGGCGGGAAGGGGAGCACCTCGGCCCCGTTCCAAGTGCCGCCCCAGATGAAATCCGAAACATTGGTGATCGGCGCGATCCAAGCTTCCGCGCCGGTCGGTGTTGCAGCCATTATGGCTTCCCCTCGAACATTGATATGCGTCCCCGAACGGGTGATCCCGAATTGAAGCGTCGCACGCTAGAGCCGCACTTCCGGCTTGACTAGCCCCCGGTTCGCATTTGCCCGCCACTGGTGCGTTTTCGCCATGCCGTCACGCTTGCTTTTGCGCGGGGCGGGGCGTAAGGGACGAACCGTCTTCCGACATTGTCAGTTTGAAAAGTCCCTCCGGCGATCTTGTCCCGGACGGCGGCGACACTTACCTGACAGACTTGGCATCCGGCCCTTGCGGCTTATACGTCACCGCCGGAAGCACCGCAGTTTTAGAAGGACGAGGCTGATCCAATGGCCGAAGAGAAAAAGCGCAAGACATCCCTGCCCGAATTCGTGAACCAGGTTCGCACCGAAACGGGCAAGGTCGTATGGCCCACTCGCGAAGAGACGGTGCGCACCGCGATCTTCGTTTTCATCTTCATGGTGATCCTGTCGCTGTTCTTCTTCGGGATCGACAGCCTGTTTAACGCAATCGTCAATTTCCTGCTCACGCTCGTCTAGGACGACGCGGACAAGGCAGGCCCTTTTCTCAAGGATAATCCATGGCTCGCTGGTACATCATTCACGCCTATTCCGGCTTCGAAAACAAGGTCAAGGAAGCGATCTTGTCCGAAGCGGAGCGTCTTGGCCTGGCCGAAGGCGTCGAGGAGGTCGAAGTTCCGACCGAGACCATCACCGAGGTCAAGCGCGGCAAGAAAGTCCAGGTCGAGCGCAAGTTCATGCCCGGCTACGTCCTTGCCAAGCTGAACATGACGGATGACGTCTATCACCTCGTCAAGAACACGCCGAAAGTCACCGGTTTTCTGGGTTCCGGCAACAAGCCGCAGCCGATCAGCGAAAAAGAAGCCGCGCGCTATTTCGGCGGTGTCGAAGAAGCCAAATCCGCTCCCAAGCAGCAGGTCAATGTCGATTACGAAATCGGCGACCAGGTCAAGGTGCTCGACGGTCCGTTCGCCAGCTTCAACGGCGTGGTCGAAGAACTCGATTTCGACAAGGCGAAGGTCAAGGTCAGCGTTTCCATCTTTGGCCGCGCTACGCCGGTGGAGCTCGACTTCGAACAGGTTGAGCTGGTCAAGTAGCGAGCGCGGGTTAGCGCCCGCAGATATCTACTTCCTTGAGCCTGACCTTGGGAACTTACCCGCTCATTGGTAGGCCCAATTCTTGTGTAATGCCCATGAACCTCGCCGTAATTCCTTGCGCGAATAAGGCTACCGATATGATTGGCGATATTGGCGCACAAGAATAAAATCAGTTTCGATTCGACGAGGCGCGTTTCACCTGCCATTTGAGCGAAATGCGGTCGGACCTGGGTGAAGCTGACAATCTCTTTCTCGAAGCCCTGTCGTGTGAAGCTCCATATCTCGAAATGAAAGACTTGAAATGAGCTCAAATTCGGCTCGACTTAGAGAGATCAATGGCCCGTTGAAAGCCGGCCAGTATGTATTTAGCGACGACGGTGTAAGCATACCTTTCCGCTACAAGGCTGGCCGGATGAAGGCGTTGGTGATCATTTTTCACGGTGCTTTGAATAGGGAAAAGCGCGACCACCCGTTCTTCCAACCATTCTTGCCAATCGACGTAAATCAGATCTCGATATCCGATCCGACCCTTGCGGCAGATCCTGAACTTGGAGCGGCTTGGTACATTGGGGGAGAAAACTGGAACCTGCCCGACAAATTGAGCGGACTTATAGCACAGGTGGCTCGATCATTAGGGGCACCAAGACGAGTTTATGTCGGAGCATCCGTAGGCGGTTATGCGGCGCTGTTTTACTCTTCCCGTGATGAAGGCAGCGTCGCGGTCGCAGCCAATCCCCAAACGCATCTTCTGAACTATCAGAATGCACAATTTCAGCGTCTGAGACAAGTTTGCTGGCCGTCATGCGATACGGTCGAGAAGTTCGAGCAAAAAGCGCCGATTTCTGTAAGTGCGATTTATGCGAAGCCTGTCACGAATCGCGTTATCTATCTTCAAAGCGCGGGAGACTATGGGCACATAAAAACTCAGTTCTTACACTTCACCTCGAAACTGAATCCGAGCAATGTCTCCAATCTGATTCTGGACGTTGGTTTCTGGAACATCCTCGGGCATTCCGGCTCGGTCCCACCCTCTGCGTGGGTACCTTGGGTCCGGGCTGTTCTTACCTCGAAGACCATCAATGCAGACGATCTACTAGTGGCGCGCCATGCGCTGCGCGAAGCGCGGGTCGATTCCGCACGACCTGTTGATAGGTCTCTCTCTTTCGATGCACAGGATTTAGAGCGCGCCGCACTGATACGCGGTCATCTTCTGCAAATGTGAGATTCTCGCCATGAGTAACAATCCCTACAAATCCAAACCCGCGAAAGCGTTTTGGCGACCGGCCGTGGCAGAAAGACATTTCGCCGACATGGAAGAACTGTGGCAACCGCTGCAGTTGAAAAAGGAGCATAAGGTTGCGACTGCCGGAAGCTGCTTCGCTCAGCACATCGGCAACAATTTGGCCCGGCGTGGCGCGAACTTCATCGATATGGAACCCGCACCGCCACTGTTCGATACTGAGTCTGAAGCTCGCCGCTGGGGCTTCGGCGTTTTCTCGTGCCGCTACGGCAATATTTACACGACTAGACAACTAATCCAGTTGTTTGACGAAGCGTTCGGCGAGCGAATTCCTGCAGAACGAGTCTGGGAAAAGCAGGGCCGATACTTTGATGCTCTTCGTCCCGGTATCGAGCCGGTGGGGCAAGACACTGCCGAGGCGGTGCTGATGTTGCGTGAAAGGCACCTCGCCAAAGTGCGAGAGATGTTCGCGACGTTGGATTTGTTCGTTTTCACATTGGGGCTGACCGAAGGTTGGGAACTCGTCGAAGACGGCACGATGTTCCCGATGGCACCGGGAACAATCGCAGGCACGTTTGAGGTTGAAAAATACTGCTTCCACAACCTTCGGCATGCTGAGATCGCGAAAGACCTACGGGGAGTGTGGGAGCGGCTAAAGGCGATCAATCCGGATGCCCGTATGTTGCTGACGGTCTCCCCCGTCCCGCTGACGGCTACCGCTACCGATAACCACGTGCTGCCCGCTACGTTTTATTCGAAATCGGTCCTGCGCGGTGTGGCCGGGGAGATGGCCGATGACTACGAAGATGTGACCTATTTTCCATCCTATGAAATCATCTCAACCCATCCGTACGGAGGCATGTTCTTCAATCCCGACAAGCGCACTGTAAACCAGTTCGGGGTGAATCACGTGATGAGTCATTTCTTTTCCGGCCCACTTGCTGAGGAATTTCAACTAAGGATTACATCCGTTAAGGAGAGCGAGCCTGACTTGGTGTGCGATGAGGAAGAACTAGAGCAAGCTTTGGATTGATTGCGGCCACAAGAGATCGTCCTGATTCGTTGCTTCTATCCACGTCTTATCCGATGAAAGCCATGCGTCGCTTCGACTTGGAACAGGTTGAGCTGGTCAAGTAGGACGGAACCCGGGAGGGAGATACCGGTCACTGATCGGTGTTCGCTCGCGGGCGCTGCCGCCGCGCAGGGCGAGTAAGATTTCCCGCCCTTAGTCGCTTGCGAAGAGTTCGAGAAACTTCAGGGCAAGTGGAGAGTTTTCGATTTCGGCCACCTGCAGACGGTTTTCCCAGTTCAGCCCGTCCGTATTGCCAAGAGCAACCAGCGTCAGGCCATCATCGGGAACCTTGAGCAGAAGACCTGCATAGGCATCCGGCCACCAGCCGCCATGCCACACGAGCTGCTTGCCATTCCATCGCTGGGCCCACCAACCATAGGCATAGCTGGCTTCGCTGCCGTCCGCTTCACGCGGTGGGGTCCACATCTTAGTGCGCAGTTCAGGGTCGAGAATTCGGCCTTCGTCAAGCGCGATTGAATACTCGGCGAGCGCGCGTGCGCTCGCGATGATCCCGCTCGAACCGTTCATCTCGGGGTTGGGCAGTGCGGACGGATCGAGATTGTCATCCTGCTCAGGAGCATGGCGGAAAGGTGGTGCGAGCAGCCGCAACGCATCGCCGCCGTTCGGATCGCGCCAGCCTGCGGCAATGTTGGCCAAATCGGCTTTGTCCAGGACGTGGCGGCGAACCCAGATATCGAAGGGTTCGCCGGTCTGCTCCTCTACCCAATTGGAGAGGCGACCATAGACAATCGGATTGTACAGGAAATTGCTGCCCGGCTCACCAAGAACGCGCATTTGCAGCACGTTGCGCAGGCTGAGCGTGGCTGAACAATCGAGACTGGGCGGCGTGTATCCGTCGTCGAGCTGTACACCCCCGCCCATGGGAAAGCCGCTGGTGGAGAGCCACTGACACCGACCGTCCCAATCACTCAAATCGGTGAATGGGGCATCCAGATCTATGGTCCCATCGGCATCCATGCCGAGCAAGGTCGCTGCAGTGAAAGTCTTGGTAATCGAAGCGACGAGATAGCTGGTATCCGCGGTCGTTCGCTCTTCCGCATCGTGATCCTGCCAGCCGATCCCTTCGGCTGCGATGATCTCCCCGTCCTTGACGATGGCATAGGACATGCTGAGCACCGAATTTTCCACCCGGTGCTCGCGGGCAAACGCGTCAAAATCGGCCAGCTTTTGCTCGACAGACTGGTCCTGCGGCGGTTCTGCGTGGGCGAGTTCGAGGGGAACGGCAATCATGCCAAGGAGCAACAGTGAGATCGAGCGCATCAAGAGTAACCTTTTTGAAGCAGGGTCTTCGGCTTCTGTAGATCACCACGTTGGCTTCGCACCCCGAATCTGAAATCCAGCGCTAGCTGTATGAGCCTCCGCCCAGTTTTCCTACTTTGGCCCTATCTGCCAAAAGCGGCGAATGATGATCGACGTTTGCAAAACGCGCGCCTGTTGGAGAAGTGTCACCCATGTCCTGGACTGTGCAACCCGCAGAGTTCTGCCGTTCAAGCGCGATTTTGCAGGGTGACATGTTGGGAAATGTGTCACCCATATTCTTCAGCCGGGAATTGGCTGAGCGCCGTGCATTCACGGTTGCATCGCGGGCGCAAATCGCTATGTGCACTGCTCTCGTCAAAATCGACGTGAAACCGCGCGGGAGGCAGGCCGTCAGGCCCGCCGCTGGACCGCTTAACATGACCTCGGATCAATCGAACCGGGGAACAGTGCGAAAGGAGGCCCTTCGTGGCCAAGAAAATCGAAGGCTATATCAAGCTTCAGGTGCCCGCGGGCACCGCAAACCCCTCGCCGCCAATCGGCCCGGCGCTGGGTCAGCGCGGCGTCAACATCATGGAATTCTGCAAGGCGTTCAATGCCGCGACGCAGGATCTCGAGAAGAACGCGCCGATCCCTACCACGATCACCGTCTATGCGGACCGTTCGTTCACCTTCACCACCAAGACCCCGCCAGCGTCCTACCTTCTGAAGAAGGCCGCGAAGATCAAATCGGGTTCCGGTGAGCCGAACAAGAACAAGGTCGGCAAGATCAGCCAGGCCCAGCTCAAGGAAATCGCCGAGACCAAGATGAAGGATCTCAACGCGAACGACATCGACCAGGCCATGAAAATCATCGAAGGCTCCGCGCGTTCGATGGGTCTCGAAGTGGAGGGCTGAGAAAATGGCTAAGCAAACGAAGAAGCAAAAAGCCGTTGCCGAACTGGACAACGAAAAGCTCTACACGGTCGACGAAGCAATCGCGACCCTGCGGACGCACAAGGCGAAGTTCGACGAGACCGTCGAGATCGCGATGAACCTTGGTGTCGATCCGCGCCACGCCGACCAGATGGTCCGCGGCATGGTCTCGCTGCCTTCGGGCACGGGCAAGGACGTGAAGGTCGCCGTGTTCGCCAAGGGCGACAACGCGGAGAAAGCCGCTGCAGCCGGAGCCGACAAGGTCGGCGCCGAAGACCTGATGGAAGACATGCAGAACGGCAATCTCGATTACGACCGCGTGATCGCTACACCTGACATGATGGGCGTCGTCGGCCGTCTCGGTAAGGTTCTCGGCCCAAAAGGCCTGATGCCGAACCCGAAGCTCGGCACCGTCACGCCGAACGTCGAGCAGGCCGTCAAGGATGCCAAGGGCGGTCAGGTCGAATTCCGCGTCGAGAAGATGGGCATCATCCACTCGGGCATCGGCAAGCTGTCGTTCTCCGATGATGCGCTGAAGGAAAACTTCGAAGCGATAACCCAGGCCATCGTCAAGGCGAAGCCTTCGGGTGCCAAGGGCAAATACGTGAAGAAGGTTTCGCTCACCACAACGATGGGACCGGGCCTCAAGATCGATACCGCTGGTATCGAAGGCGCGTAAGCCGCTTCATATAAGTCGGTCCCTGCGGGGAACGGCCAGCAAAGAGGTCGGGAGCGGTGCTCCCGGCCTCTTTTGCGTTAAACCGAAGCCTTTTTTGGCCAAGAATTTCAAACCTTTGGGAACGATGACGCCCGGGCGCGTTAATCACTCGAAGGAGTTTTGAAATGAAACGCTTGAGTTGGATCAGCGCGGTTTTGGGCGCGATCATTCTTGGCAGCAGCGTATTCGTAGAAACGCAGATCGTTCCGCTGGTCGGAGCCATCCTGCTTTCGAGCGGACTGCTTTACGCCACGCTGCAAAACGCGCAGGCAGGCTCCGCAAGTCTGCTGAAGCCAGAGCGAGTGGCGCATCGGCGGAAGAAAATACAATCGTGAGAGCCCTTTAAATCGTCCGACCGTAACGTATCTGGATCGACGAACGTACATCTGGACATGGTCGCCATTGGGGGCGGCGAGCAATCGAGGATTGGTCTCCTCGAATGCATATTCAAGCTAGGATCGATTAATGCCCGAATCTCCGGATTTGAAAACTGACAGCCTCATGAAATGGCCTGCCATCCTGGCGGTGCTTGTAATCATGGTGATGATCGGCAGCTATGACCTGATGATCGCCGGATTTGTGGGTGCCGCGATCGCGGCAGTCGCTGTAATCGCGCTGTGGATACGAATCCGTCTTGCGACGGCTCCGGGTGAACCTGAATCTGAGCGAGCAGTCATGGGAGACCGGTTCCTGCGCAGCGCGCACAACCGCCAGCGTGCGCGCGTAAGGGAAACTGCCTCGAGTCGTAACCGTCCAAGGGGCCGGAGCGACGAACTCTAGCGCGCGTCTCGGGCGCCGAGCCTAAATACCCCCGGGCGTAAAATCCCAGCCATTTTCGCTGAGCCCTTCGCACAGCGTGTCGAAGCAGCTTTGCAAGGCCTCACGATCCGTCGAGCGGATAACGAAGTTGGATCCGACCTTGCCATCGCGAAAGAAAGGGTAGGAGCCGATCTGGCAGTTTTCATGCGCCTGCTCAACCTCGCGCAGAAGACCGGCCACTTCGCTCTCCGGGATGAAGCCGCCTACCGTTTCGGAGATCAGCGGTGCTCCGCCTTCAAGCTTTCCGGTCAAGGCATCAAGCATCCCTGCGGTGATGTGCGGGACGCCGGCCATCAGGAAGAGGTTGCCGCGCTGAATACCTGGCGCGCCCGACATGCGATTGGGGATCAGCTCTGCGCCTTCGGGTACGCGGGCCATGCGGAGGCGGCCTTCATTTACGCCGCCCTTATCAGCGTAATATCGTTCGAGCAGCGCGCGTGCTTCGGGGTGGATGATGACAGAGACGCCGAGCGCCTTCGCCACAGCATCGACGGTGATGTCGTCATGCGTTGGGCCGATACCGCCGGTGGTAAACAGGTAGTCGTTTGCTGCGCGCAAGGCGTTCACCGCCTCGACAATGCGGTCCTCTTCATCAGCGACCACGCGGACCTCGGCGAGGCGAATGCCCTGGACCTGAAGCCAGCTGGCAACCTGCGCGATATTCTTGTCATGGGTGCGACCGGACAGGATTTCGTCACCGATGATGACGAGCCCGGCAGTCCAGATTTTATCGGAAGTGGTCATGGCGCGCGGTCTAATCGAAGCGGGTCAAGTTTGCCACTGCGAACCGCCGAGAGCTATTCCGCCGCTTCGAGCTGCTCATCCGCGCTAAGAGCATTGGCCCCGGCCCGGCGAAATGTCAGCAGGCCATCATCGACCGGGTCTTTCGCCATACGCTTGCGGTCGACAACATACTCCTGATTGAGCCGCCAGGGATAGCTGACCGAGTTTTTCGGCTGGAGATGCTTGCCGCGCTGGATGTAGCCGGACGAGAAATCGAAGATGTCGTCCTCGTCGATCTTCGCCTCGTCTTCGGGCGTGAGAACAGGGACTGCGATGTCGGCCTGGACCGATCGCATGTGGTTCAGCACACGGCACACATAGTCTGAATTGATGTCCGCGCGCAGAGTCCAGCTGGCGTTGAGATATCCGAACACCACCGCAAGGTTCGGAAGGTTCGAGAACATGCTCCCCTTGTAATAGAAACGCTCGTTCAATTGGACAGGCTCACCATTGAGGCTGAGGTTTATCTTTCCGGCGATGGCCATCTTGAGCCCGGTGGCGGTGACGATGATGTCAGCTTCGAGCAATTCGCCCGACTTCAACCGGATCCCATCCTTTTCGAAGGCCTGGATATGGCCGGTGACGATTTCCGCCGTCCCGGACTTGACCGCCTCGAACATATCGCCGTCCGGCACGAGGCAGAGCCGCTCCTCCCACGGATTGTATGGTGGCGTAAACGCGTCCTTGTCGTAATTCGGTCCGAGAACTTTCTCGATGCCCTTGTACAGGCTCTTCTTCACTTTCTCCGGTTTGTTGCGCGCAAGCTTGAAGGTGAAATCCTGCATCCAGATATTCTTGAACCGGGTGATCCGGTAGGCGAGTTCTTCGGGAAGGATCTTACGCAGGGTATTGGCGAACTTGTCCTTTGCCGCGCGCGACGCCATCCATGTCGGGGTACGCTGAAGCATGGTCACATGCGCTGCGTCTTCCGCCATTGAAGGCACGATCGTGACTGCCGTCGCACCCGAGCCGATCACGACCACTTTTTTACCGCTGTAATCCAGGTCTTCGGGCCAGAATTGCGGATGCAGGACCTGCCCTTCGAATGCACCCAGTTTGAAACCCGGATCATAAGGCTCGTCGTAATCGTAATAGCCTGAACCGAGATAGAGGAAGTTGGCCGTCAGTTGGGCCGTGCTGCCATCGCCGAGTTCCATCACGACATGCCAGCGAGCCTCGTCCTCCCGGAAATCCGCGGAAACAACTTTATGGCCGAAACGAATATGCTCGCGAATGCAGCGTTCATCGGCGATGCGGTTGAGATAGTCGAGGATCGCCGGAGCATCCGCAATGCTCTTTTCATGTTTCCAAGGCTCGAAATCGAAGCCGAGAGTATGCATGTCGCTGTCCGAGCGGATGCCAGGATACCGGAACAAATCCCACGTGCCGCCAATGTTTTCCCGGCGCTCCACGATTGCATAAGAGTGCCCGGGTGCCTTCATTTCCATGTGTGCCGCCATGCCGATGCCGGAAATTCCGGCACCCACGATCAAGACATCGAAATCGGGCGTTGTGGCTAACATAATATGGCTCTCTTCGCTTATCGAGATCGATGTAAACACACACACTCCGGAAAAGCGAGTCATGATGGCAATTTGCAACTGACTTTGCGGGGCAGCTCGGTTAGGCGGACTCGCATGACAACCGCCTATCGCCTTGCCGTTTCGCTGCTCGCCCTTTCCATTTCGTCGCCCCTGTCCGCGCAAACCGATGAGCCCGCCGAAGGTGGCGAAGCCGAGGGCGAAATCGTTGTTTCGGGAGACGGGCTCGAGCCGCCGCCTTCGGTCGGCGCCTATTCCATAACGGAAATCGATCGCGACCAGATTGTGACCAGCGCTTCGGGCCGGATTGAAGACGTGCTGGAAAATGTCGCGGGCTTTCAGCAATTCCGCCGCTCTGACAGCCGCTCGTCCAATCCGAGTGCACAAGGTGTGACGCTGCGTGCCTTGGGCGGAAATGCGACCAGCCGGGCACTCGTCCTGCTTGACGGTGTCCCGATCGCTGATCCGTTCTTCGGATTTATACCGTTATCATCGATCGCGCCCGAAAGCCTTGGGAATATACGCGTCACTCGCGGCGGAGGCGCAGGGCCTTTCGGCGCTGGCGCGCTCACTGGAACGATCGAACTTGAAAGCGCGGATGCCCGCACTTTGGGACCATTCTCCGGCAGCGTTCTTGCCAACAACCGTGAAGAAACCGAAGCGAGCGGTGCTGTGGCAAGCAAGCTCGGCAGCGGTTTCGGCGTGATCAGCGGACGCTGGGACAGAGGGCAGGGTTTCTTCACCACGCCCGTCGAACAGCGCGTACCGGCCACGGCTCGGGCGCGGTTCGACAGCTGGCAAGTGGGCGTGCGAGGTGTGGCTCCCTTGACCAAGGACATTGAGCTGCAAGCGCGCGGCAGCGTCTTCGAGGATGACCGCACGCTGCGTTTCGATGGGGCCAATTCCGCTACCGAAGGTCAGGATGCGAGCCTGCGTGTCGTCGGCCGCGGCGATTGGGAATTCGATGCGCTCGGCTACGTACAGGCGCGCAATTTTTCGAATGTGGTCATCAGCTCGAGCCGGTTCGTCAGAGTGCTCGACCAACGCAACACTCCCTCGACGGGGATTGGCGGCAAGATAGAAATTCGCCCGCCGATCGACGAAGCGCATACCGTGCGGCTTGGCAGCGATTACCGCCGGTCGAACGGGGAATTGCAGGAGGAAGCGTTCAGCGCCTTCACGGGCAATCTGCGCGAGCGGCGCCGGGCGGGCGGCACCAACAGCAATCTCGGCTTTTTCGTCGAGGACGATTGGCAGATAGGTCCCTTGCTGCTGACCGGTGGTTTGCGTGCCGACTACACGCGCATCGAAGACGGGTTTTTCAGAGCGGTCGATGCAACCGGAGTGGTGGTTGACGAAACTATCGCTCCGGACCGCGACGACTGGACGCTGAGCTGGCGGGCAGGGGCAGTGTTCTACGCCACGCGAGATCTGGATCTGCGCGCCGCAGCCTACACGGGTTTACGCCTGCCGACACTTAACGAATTGTACCGCCCCTTCGTGGTGTTTCCCGTCGTGACTGAGGCCAATGCAGCGCTGGAGAATGAACGTCTTGAGGGCTTCGAAATCGGGCTGACATGGCAACCGATCAGCCCGGTTGTGCTTTCGCTGACGGCTTTCGACAATCGGGTGGAAGATGCGATCGCCAATGTGACGCTCGCGCCGAACCTCCGGCAAAGGCAGAACCTGCCTGCTATCGATGCCCAGGGTGTCGAGGCGGGATTGGCGGTCAAAATCGGTGATGTCAGCTTTGATGCTTCGCTCGCTTACACCGATGCCACAATCGACGGGGATGGCGCATCACTCGCCCTCGACGGAAATCGTCCGCCACAGACGCCTCAATTCACGGCATCGACGACTTTGGCTTGGGAGCCTTCGGAAGGGTGGCGTATTGCCGGAACATTGCGCCACATCAGCGCGCAATTCGAAGACGATCTGGAAACCGACCTGTTGAAGCCTGCAACGACAGTCGATCTCTTCGCAGAGGCGCCGCTGATCGATCGGCTCAGCCTCGTCATCAGGGGCGAGAACCTGTTTGATGAGGAGATAGTGACTCGCAATTCCGGCGGCGCGATCGATCTCGGGGTGCCGCTTACGGTCTGGCTCGGGCTTCGTTTCGGTTATTGAGGTCGCTCAAAAGCTGGCTTGCACCAGTGCAACAAAATTGCGTCAAACAGCTTACATTCGACGTCATGGTGCGTTGCAACACGACATGTGGCATTTTTACTACGGTTTGCGAAGAAGTGTCGCGGTCCCTTGGCACCGCCAATCGCGCTGATAGTCTCTCCTTCGACCAATAGGCCAAAAGGCCATGGGAAATGTGGAGAGGACATTTATGAAACGGAAGCTCGCAGCTTACGCTGCCGGCCTGATGGCCTGTAGTTCATTTACGGTACCGGCGCTCGCGCAGGAGGTTTCGGCAGATGACGAGGGCGATACAACCCTCTCGCCCGATCCCGATGACAGTGTGATCATCGTGACCGCGACCCGCCGCGCGCAGGATGTTCAGGACATTCCGATCGCCGTGACGGCTGTGTCGCCGCAGCAGCTCGAAAACCAGGGTGTCGACAATATCCAGGAAGTCACCTCGGTCGCGCCGAGTTTTACCAGCAGTCAGGCTCAGATCGCCTCCGGCTCCGTCGTGTTGCGTATTCGCGGTGTCGGCACGACGTCGAACAATATCGGGTTTGAAAGCGCGGTTGGCATCTTCATTGACGGCGCGTACCAATCGCGTCCCGGCGTTGCCTTGACCGAATTTGTCGATATCGAACGGGTCGAGGTGCTGCGTGGCCCGCAGGGGACCCTGTTTGGGCGCAACACTTCGGCAGGCGCGCTCAATATCACTACGAACCGCCCGGACGTGAGCGATTTCGAGGGATTCGTGAATGCGTCTTACGGGAACTTTGACGAGATCAGCGTGCAGGGCGCGGTCAACGTCCCGATCGTTCAGGATACTCTCGCATTCCGCCTGACCGGCGCATATCGGGAGCGCGACGGCTTCATCACCTTGGTCGATGGCGATGGCACTCCGTTCGATGATTCCAATGATGTCGATCAATATCTCGTACGCGCACAGCTCGGCTGGGATACCGAAAGCGGTCTGCGCGGGCGCCTGATCGCCGATTATGCCAAGAGTGAATCAAGCTGCTGCAGCCCGATCGAGCTGTATCAATCGCCGCTGGTTCCGGCAGGCGTATTCGCAGCCGTGGGACTTGGTCCGACTGGCGGCAATGGCCAACCGCTGGTGTCGAACAATCCGTTCGGTCAGGCTGAGTTCCGCGAGGCACTCGACAACCGGGTCGCATCGGCGAATTTCGCGCCGATCGCGGACGTTGACAATTATGGTATTACGACGGAAATCGAGTTCCCGGTTTCGGATAGTGCGGACCTGATCTTCATCGGATCGTACCGCAAGTTCGAATCGATGGAGACTTACGACTCCGACTTCACCGCGCTCGATGTGTTCGACGTCGATCTGCTCGATCTCGATCTCGAGACCTTTACGGCAGAACTTCGCCTGCAGGGCGAGGCTCTGGACGGGCGGCTGAATTACATCATCGGCGGCTATTTCTCGGATGAGACGATCGATCAGTCGGTCACATTCGCTTTGGGCGAGGATTACGGTGAGCAGGTCGGTGCACTTTTGTTCCCGGCGACGATGGGCGCGCTCGGCGCAAATCCGCTTACGGTGTTCACCGGTATTGATCCGGCAGGCACCAATGTCACCAACCGGTTCCAGCAGGAAGCCCAAAGCTATTCGATCTTCACGAATAACACCTTTGAGCTGGTCGAGGGTCTCGAGCTGACGCTCGGCGCCCGGTATTCCTGGGAAGACAAAGAAGGCAGTTTCGATCAGACCGAAGCCAACAACCAGATCTGCCCAGCAACAGTCGGCGCCATCGGAGCCGGCGCGGTGCCGGATGCCTTGGTTCCTGCATTCATCGGTCTCGGCTGCTTCGGCTTCTCGGCTCCTGCCGATCTTCCCGAAGCTGCGGTTCTGCCGCTGGTGCGGACCTTCGAAGACACCTTCAACGATGAGGAACTGATCTACACCGCGCGGCTCGGTTATGCCTTTGCTGCACCGGTGAACATCTACGCGAGCTTCACCCACGGGTACAAATCGGGCGGTATCAACCTCGATACCACGGCCGCTGTCGGTGGGGCCGATCCGACCTTTGATTCCGAGGAGGTTGACGCCTATGAAATCGGTATCAAGAGCCGCTTCCTTGATAATGCCGTCACTCTGAACATCGCCGCATTCCACCAGGAGTTCGATAACTTTCAGGTTCTGGAATTCACCGGAACGGCGTTCCAGACGTTCAACGTTCCGGCAGCCGAAACGACAGGCTTGGAAATCGAGAGTGTCATTCGCCCGAACAGCGAGCTGACATTCAATGCTGCGGCCACAATCCTTGATGCGCGGTATCCGGAAGATTGCGCCGGCGATCTCACCGATGTCGTCACGGTCGTGTCACTGTGCGGAAACGACCTGACGAACGCGGCCAATGTCATCGCGATCTTTGGCGGGCTTTGGGAAAAGCCAATCAACGATAGCACCGAGTTCTTCCTGTCCGGGCAAATCCGGCTTGAAGGCGATCAGCGCACTTCCACCCAGGCGATCGTGCCGCCCAGCGCAGCCGCTGTCGCAGCTGCTGGCAGCGTGCAGGCCGCTGTCGATGCGGCTCCGCTGATCATCGGCGATATACAAACCGGTCAGGAATTCGTGAACCTGCGCGCAGGTCTGCGGTTCGCCGACGGGGCGTATTCGATCGAAGGGTTCGTCAACAACCTGACCGATAACGTGGTGCGCGGGGTGACTTTCAACACGACACTCCGCGGCAGCGGCGCGGCCAACTCGCGGTCGGCATTTTCGCTGCAACCTCGCACCTACGGCGTGGCCGTTCGCGCGAAGTTCTAGGGCGAAATACCACGGACCAAAGAAAAGGGCGGCTCGGGTGACCGGGCCGCCCTTTTGTAAGTGCGAGATAAGTGCCGCTGGTTTACATCGACCGCGCGATCAGCATCTTCATGACTTCGTTTGACCCGCCATAAATGCGGGCGATGCGGGTGTCGCGGTACATCCGGGCGATCGGATAGTCGTTGATGTAACCAGCCCCGCCATGCAGCTGGAGGCATTTATCGACGACCTCGCTCTGCAATTCGGTGACCCAGTATTTGGCCATCGAGGCAGTCGCCACGTCGAGCTCACCCTTGAGCAGCTTCGCAATACAATCGTTGACGAACACGCGCGCTGCCGTGCCTTTGGCCTTGAGATCGGCGAGCACGAACTGCGTGTTCTGGAAATCCCAGATGGTCTGACCGAACGCCTTGCGCTCTTTCACATATTCGATCGTCGTATCGAGCGCTTTTTCAATGCCGGTGGCCGCGCCCATTGCGATCACGAGGCGTTCCTGCGGAAGCTCTCCCATCAGCTGATAAAAGCCCTTGCCCTCGACTCCGCCGAGGACGTTGTCGCCCGGAATGAAGACATCGTCGAAGAACAGCTCGGACGTATCAGCCGCGTCGAGCCCGATCTTGTCGAGCTTCTTGCCGCGCTGGAATCCCTCGGCGCCTTCTGTTTCGAGCAGCATCAAGGAGATGCCCTTGGCCCGTTCCTTTGGGTCGGTTTTTGCGACGACGACGATGAAGTCGGCGGTCTGGCCATTCGAAATATAGGTCTTCGATCCGTTGAGGCGGTAGCCATTGCCGTCCTTGAGAGCAGTCGTGGTGATGCTCTGCAGGTCGGAACCGACGCCCGGCTCGGTCATGGCTATCGCGCTGACGAGTTCACCGGTGACGAGCTTGGGAAGATATTTCTTCTTCTGTTCCTCGGTGCCGTGGCGGACTAGGTAAGGCAGGATGATCGTGTTATGCAGGCTCGCCGCAAAGCCTTCGACGCCGTGCTTGGCCTGCTGGTCGATCACCACCATGTCATGACGGAAATCGCCGCCATGGCCGCCATATTCTTCGGGAACCGACACGCCGAGTAAGCCGGCCTGTCCGGCCTCGTTCCAGAATTCCCGTTCCACCTGTCCGTCTTCACGCCATTTCAGGATACGCTTTTCCGGCGCGTGCTGCTGATAGAACTTGCCAACCGCATCGGCGAAGATCGAGATTTCCTCGTCTTCCATGAATTCAGGCTGGGGTACATCGATTACGGGCATTACTTTCCCTTCCAATTCGGTGCGCGTTTCTCGGCGAAGGCGGCAGCGCCTTCGCGGGCATCTTCAGATACGAAGACAGGCGCGATAAGTTGCGCCTGCTTGTTGTAACGTTCGTCCATGTCCCAGCCGCGCGATTCCTTCATCACCTGCTTGGATACCCGTACGGCGAGCGGCCCGTTTGCAGCGATTTTGGCGGCGAGCGCTTTTGCACCGTCCAAAGCTGATCCATCGGTGAGCTGATTGATCAGGCCGATTTCGTAGGCGCGCTCGGCACCGATGAAATCACCAGTCAGCGCAAGTTCCATAGCAATGCGTTCAGGGATCTGGTCAGGCAGCATCATGACCCCGCCTGCCGCTGCGACAAGGCCGCGCTTCGCTTCGGGAATGCCGAACTTCGCGCCGGAATGAGCGACTACGAGATCGCAGGCGATCATCAGTTCCAGCCCGCCCGCAAGCGCATAGCCCTCGACCGCTGCGATCAGAGGTTTTGCCGGCGGTGCCTGAACCACGCCGCCAAAGCCGCGCCCTTCGACGCTGGGGCTTTCTCCGCGCAGGAACCCTTTGAGATCCATGCCCGAACAGAAGGTGCCGCCCGCACCGGTAAGGACGCCGACGCGCAGGTCATCCTCGCTATCGAGGCGGTCCATGGCTGCTGCGATGCCTTCGGCGGCCGCCTTCGTCATGGCGTTCTTGGCCTCGGGCCGGTTTATGGTGACGATCAGTACGCCGTCCTCGACTTCGGTAAGGACTTCTTGATTGGCGGTGTCGGACAAGGTGCTCTCCCTAATTTTTGGCCCTAGCTAATTTGCCATTTCGAATTGAAACTCATTTCTTGTGCGAGTGGTGCAGGGGCCTTACGGATACGTCAACCGCATTTTCGCTAGATCGACTTAAGTCAAAGGAAGACAGACCATGGCCGAAGCTTACATCATCGATGCAGTCCGCACCCCTCGCGGTATCGGTAAACAGGGTAAGGGTGCGCTGGCCGCAGAGCACCCGCAGCACCTCGCTGCGACGGTGCTGAAAGCCATCGCAGAGCGCAACAAGCTCGATACATCGACGGTGGACGATGTGATCTGGTCGGTCTCGACGCAGGACGGAATGCAGGCGGGCGATCTCGGCCGGATGGCTGCGCTCGATGCGGGTTACGATGTGACCTCTTCCGGCACTACGCTCGACCGGTTTTGCGGAGGCGGCATCACCTCGGTCAACTTGGCCGCCGCGCAGATCATGAGCGGCATGGAAGACTGCATCGTTGCTGGCGGGACTGAGATGATGAGCCTGACGGCGGCGATGTCGAAAGAGAAGATGCAGGCCGGTCTGAAACCGCCGATGATGGGCAGTTACAACGAGCGGCTTCAGGCAGTGCATCCACAATCGCATCAGGGAATTTGCGGCGATGCGATCGCCACGATGGAGGGTTTCACCCGCGAGGAACTGGACGAGGTTGGCTATCGTTCGCAGCAACGCGCAGCAGAAGCTCTGGGCGAAGGACGCTTCGACAAATCGGTGATCCCTGTGACTGATGGTGAAGGCAACGTCCTGCTCGACAAGGACGAATATCCGCGCCCGCAAACGACGAAGGAAGGGCTTGCCCAGCTGGAGCCCGCTTTCACGAAGATCGCAGACGTTCCTCTCGATGCGAACGGCACGACGTTCCGAGGGTTGATTAATCAGAAATATCCCGACCTCGATATCCAGCACTTCCACCATGCGGGTAATTCGTCGGGTGTCGTTGACGGTGCAGCGGCGGTGCTGGTTTGCAGCAAGGAATACGCTCAAAAACATGGCCTGAAGCCGCGCGCGCGGATCGTTCAGACCGCGAATATGGGCGACGATCCGACATTGATGCTCAACGCTCCTGTACCCGCTGCCAAGAAAGTGCTCGAAAAGGCCGGGATGACGCTCGACGACATCGACCTGTTCGAGATCAACGAAGCCTTCGCCGTGGTCGCTGCAAAGTTCGTGCGCGACCTCGAACTCGATTGGGACAAGGTCAATGTGAATGGCGGCTCGATCGCGCTCGGGCACCCGATCGGCGCAACCGGTTCGATCCTGATCGGTACGATCATTGACGAACTGGAGCGACGCGACCTCAAGACCGGTCTTGTGACGATGTGCGCAGCGGGCGGTATGGCCCCTGCGATCATCGTTGAGCGAGTGGACGACTTCGTTGACTGAGATCGCAGACAACACTCCCGTCATCATCGGGGTTGGGCAGTATTCAGAGCGGGTTGACCAACCTGGCTACGAAGCACTGTCCTACATGGACCTCGCCGGGCGCG
Organism: Erythrobacter ani; assembly: GCF_019204025.1. Taxonomy (GTDB): domain Bacteria; phylum Pseudomonadota; class Alphaproteobacteria; order Sphingomonadales; family Sphingomonadaceae; genus Erythrobacter; species Erythrobacter ani. The sequence goes on along the minus strand of NZ_JAGSPB010000001.1, from coordinate 555,832 downwards.
CGCTCGCCGCTGCGATTGCGGATAGCGGTGCCGGCGAGCCGGTGGCTCCGGCCATCGATACCCTTGCTGCGATCCGCGCGTTCGAAATGTCGCGGCCCGATCGGAAGCCGCCTTTCGGTGCTGCAAACAATGTCCCACGGGCTATAGCCAAGAGGGTCGGAGCAAATCCAAAGCGCGCAATCCTGACGACAACTGGCGGGCAGACGAATCAGCAGTTCGTCGGAGAATTTGCGAGTGCGATTGCGACCGGAAAAAGCGAATGCGCCGTCATCGTCGGATCGGAAGCGATCTCCACTGTTCTGGCGCTATCGGCGAAGGGTGAAAGACCCGACTGGTCCGAAGAGGTTGAAGGCGATTTCGAGGATCAGGGATTTGGCGTCGATGGGATGATGGAACACGCCCTGTTCGCCCACGGCGCAACGGGTGCAATCCCGCTCTATGCGCTCGCCGAGAATGCTCGCCGCGCCAAACTGGGCAAGAACCTTAACGAATACCGCCGCGACATTGGTGAGCTCTTCGCTCCCTTTACGAAAGTCGCTGCCGCAAATCCTCACGCCGCCGCACCCGTCGAGCGAAGCGCGGATGAACTGGCCGAGGTTACCGATCGAAACCGTATCGTCGCCGAGCCATACACCCGGATGACGGTGGCGCGCGATCAGGTGAATCAGGCTGCAGCGATCATCTTGGCGAGCGCCGGAACTGCGCGAAAGCTCGGCATTTCAAAGGACAAGTGGGTGCACATCCATGCCGTGTCCGCGGCAACCGAGCTGATGCTCTCCAATCGCCCCGATCTCTCCGCCAATCCGGCCTCCATCGCTAGTGTAGAGGCCGCTTTGGTGCGCGCGGGCAAAGGAATGGACGAGATCGGCCACATCGATTTCTACTCCTGTTTCGCGATTCCGGTCTTCAACCAGATGGATCATTTCGGATTATCCGTAGACGATCCGCGTGGCCTCACGCTCACAGGCGGGCTTCCCTTCTTCGGAGGGGCCGGCAACAATTACTCCGCGCATGCAATCTGCGAGGCGGTGCAGGCAGCGCGCAGAGATCGCGGTGCCTTCGCACTGGTCGGTGCAAACGGCGGCTGGATGAGCAAATATGCGACTGGCATCTATTCGACCGAGCCAGCGGACTGGTCGAATAACGATCGGTTCGAAAAGCTATCAATGGCGGATGATGCGGTTCCTCTCGGCACCGGGCCCTTCGAGAATGCCATCGTTGAAACATACACGATCAACAATGCGAAGACGGGCAATGTCGCGGTCTGGCTGGGCCGGAACGAAGCGGGCGAGCGCGTGTGCGGCAATGCCGATCTCTCGCACGATACAACGCGAAAGCTTTTCGAAGGCGGTGATCCGTTCGGCGCGAAACTGGCCGTCCATCAGGACAGCAAGGGCCGCAACATCGGGCGCGTTTTCTAACGGTCCTTGCGATCGCCACCAAGGAAATCGAGCGCGTCGAAGCCCTCGGGCGCGGGCACCTCGGTGATCGGATCGTCGCGGTCGTCGAATTCGGTTCGAAGCGCGCGGCTCATCACGGCATGCATCTGGTACATGCAGGTGGTGTAGGTCAGCTCGAGAATTTCTTCATCCGAGAATTCGGCTTTTAGCCGAGCGAAAAGAGCATCGGGCACGCGGCCGGCATGGCTCACGAGCCGGTCGGCATAAGCCAGAACGAGTCGCTCGCGCGTGTCGTAACATTCCGCCGTTTGCCAGACCGAGATGGCTTCGATCTTCTCTTCCGGATAGGCGAGGCCGCGCAGGCTCTTGCAGTGTTGGGAGAAAACGAACTGGCTTCCCGTGGCCCACCCTGCCCATGTCTGACCGAGCTCGCGCAGAACAGGATCGAGCTTGCGCGCGGGATCACGGTAATAAGCAAAGCCCTGCGCAGCGTGCTTCAGGGTGTCTGGAGAATTGGCAAACACGGTCCACCAATCACCGGACGTTCCTGTCGCGGTGCCCGGCTCGGCAACCGGATCGCGCTCGCCGAACAGCATCGCATAGAGCGGTAATGCCGTCTTCGTGTCTGCTTCACTCTTGGGGACCTGTCTGAGGCGCGGCATAGGCTCAAGCGTCCTCTTTCGTCGCCGCAGTGGCGGGCTCGTGGGCGATGTCATCCGGTCCAAATGAACGGGTCGTGGCCGCGAATTCGAGCATGATGCCGTTCGGGTCGGTAAAATAAACCGAGCGCACAAACACTCCTTCGTGCATTTTCTTGGAATAACCCGATGGACTATCATCGTGGTTGAACACCGCATGGGTGTGCTCAACGCCGGCCTCCTGCAGGCGGTCCAGCGCAGCCTCCAATTCGGCCTCCGCCATGTCGAATGCGAGATGGTTCATCGATCCCACAGCTGTCTTCGCATCGAACGGGAATTTATTGACCGATGCGATCCCAGGGGCTGCAGGCGGCGCATCGTGCCACCAGAAGAAGGCGACGCTGTTCCCGTTGCCGCAATCGAAGAAAAAGTGCTGTCCGCCGTCCGGCAATTCGACCGTCTTGAAGAGCGGCATCCTCAGCACCTCGGTGTAGAATTGCACTGTCTCCTGCATGTCCCGGCACACCAGGGCCACGTGGTTGATACCCGTCGTCTTGATCATGGTCGTTCTCCCGCGCCGAACCTGCCTTGATCTCGCCTCACATGCAATCGTCACTGTTCAATGGGCCTTTGACAAATCCACCCGAAGCGCGTATTTAGTTACAAACGTAACTAAATTGACATATTTAGAGGCTTATCTCATGACCCAGCATCCTGGCGACCTGTTCGAAAATCCCGCAGGGCTCGACGGTTTCGAATTCGTGGAATTCTGCGCGCCTGAGAAGGGCCAGCTCGAACCTGTTTTCGAAGCGATGGGATTTACTCTCGTTGCCAAGCACCGGTCTAAAGATGTGCATCTGTGGCGTCAGGGCGGCATCAACCTTATCGCCAATTACGAGCCTCGCAGCGCGGCCTGGTTCTTTGCCCGCGAACATGGAGCGAGCGCATGCGGCATGGCTTTTCGCGTGCGTGACGCGGCGAAGGCTTATGATTATCTGATTGAACAGGGTGCAGAGCCGGTTGCGAACGAACCCGGTCCGATGGAACTTCGCATTCCTGCGATCCGCGGTATCGGCGGTGCGATCCTCTATCTCGTCGATCGCTATGCTGGTGCCGAAGACAAGAGCCTCACAATCTACGACATCGATTTCGATTACCTGCCGGGTGTCGATCCTTATCCCGAAGGCGCGGGATTTCACACCATCGATCACCTGACACACAACGTCTATACGGGCCGGATGAAATACTGGGCGGATTATTACGAGACGCTCTTCAACTTCCGCGAAATCCGTTTCTTCGACATCAAGGGCGAATATACCGGACTCACCTCCAAGGCGCTGACCGCGCCCGACGGAAAGATCCGCATCCCGCTCAACGAAGAGGGCGAAGGCGGCAAGGGCCAGATCGAGGAATTCCTGCGCGAATTCAACGGCGAGGGTATTCAACACATCGCGCTCATCTGCGACGATCTTGTTGCGTGCTGGGACCGCCTCAAGGAGTTCGGCGTGCCATTCATGACTGCCCCGCCTGAAACCTATTACGAAATGCTCGACGAGCGCCTTCCGGGACATGGAGAGGACGCCGAGGCGCTCAAGATGCGCGGGATCCTGCTTGACGGAACGACGGAAGGCGGCCAGCCGCGCCTGCTGCTGCAGATTTTCGCCGAAGCCCAGGTTGGTCCGGTCTTTTTCGAGTTCATCCAGCGCAAGGGCGATGACGGTTTCGGCGAGGGCAATTTCAAGGCGCTGTTCGAAAGCATCGAGCGCGACCAGATCGCGCGCGGCGTGCTGGATACGAAGACTTCGGAGCCAGCCGAATGAGCGCGGTGAAGCCATCGGGCATCCACCACGCCGCCTATCGCTGCAAGGACGCGAAGGAAACGGTTGAATGGTATGGCCGCGTGCTCGGCATGGAATACACGACCGCCTTCGCCGAAGATCACGTTCCGTCGACCGGCGAATACGATCCCTACATGCACGTCTTCCTCGATGCGGGAAACGGCAATATCCTCGCTTTTTTCGAACTGCCGAAGCAGCCTGACATGGGGCGCGACGAAAACACTCCTCAATGGGTGCAGCATCTCGCTTTCCGCGTGGGCAGCGAGGAAGAATTGCTGGCCGCGAAGAAGCACATCGAGGGCGAGGGGATCGACGTTCTGGGACCGACCCATCACGGCATCTTCAGGTCGATCTATTTCTTCGATCCCAGCGGTCACCGGGTGGAACTCGCGGCCGATATTGGCACCGATGAACAATACGCCGAACTTGAGCGCGTCGCGCCGTTGATGCTGGATGAGTGGTCGAAGACGAAAAAGGCCCCGCGCCACGCCGATTGGCTGCATGAGATAGCCCGGCAAGAACGCGAAGAAAGCTGAATTGGCGAGCTCAGCGTGCCGCCGTCATGAAAACACGGCCCGTCCAGTTGGCGGGCAGAACGCTCTGACGAGCGATGGGAAATGGCGGAGACGGAGGGATTCGAACCCTCGATACCCGTTAAAGAGTATGGTTCCTTAGCAGGGAACTGGTTTCAGCCACTCACCCACGTCTCCGCACGTCGCTACCCTGGCTATTTGGCTGCGAGGAGCGCGCTATAATGGGCGATATCGGCAGCGGCAAGGTCGGATCCGACATTTTCTGATCTTCCTACGATTCCGGTTCCGTTCAGCCGTGACCTGTAAACCCTTCGAATGACGAAAAGATTCGCTTCACCGCGTTTTCGATTCGGTTCGCCGCGGGAAGACTTGTCCGGCGATACGGGAGCGACTCTGCTTCCCAATGGAGGAGCGCGGGCGCGCAAACGCCCGAGCTGTAAGGAACAATTGCCATGATCAAACGCACCGCAGCACAAGTGACATACGGATTCACCCGCAATTTTGCCGCCGCGATGGGCGCTCTCGCACTCGCGGTCTCGCCGGTTTCCGCACAAGAGATGGAAACGTTCGATCCTGACGAGGCTTATGCTTCCGCAAGTAGCGAAAGCGATGCGCTTGCAACCGATACCGGTGCGATCGACGCCGATCTGGAGCAGCCGCGATTGCGATCCGGGCAGCCGACCGTCGCTCCGCCGCTGGATCGTCCGCAGCCGGCCACGGCGGACAATTCTGATATTGCTGAAGCTCAACCGGCCACCTCGACTGCGTTCGAGGGTGAATTCGCCGATTACGGTGAAGCGGCTGCTGAGACCACTGATACCGTTGACGTCGAGGTCGCCACGGAGACCGTAGCCGCTGCCGACAGCTCCAACACCTACGCCGAAGATGACCTAATAGGCGCGGCAGAAGGTGTATTTGGCAAAGGCGCCAAAGGCCTTGCCGGTTTGATCGAGGACCTGCTGCGCAAGCAGGGCGAACCGAACGGTTATATCGTAGGCCGCGAAGCGGGCGGCGCGTTCGTCGTCGGGGCCCGCTATGGTTCAGGAACCTTGTTTCACAAGGTCGAAGGCGAGCAGAAGGTTTACTGGACCGGCCCGTCGGTCGGCTTTGATGCAGGTGCAAATGCCGCCAACACCTTCGTGCTTGTCTACAACCTGTTCGATACCGAAGAGCTGTTCGAACGCTATCCCGCAGGCGAAGGCCAAGCCTATCTCGTTGGCGGAATGCATGCGAGCTACATGCGCAAGGGCGACGTTGTCCTGATCCCGATCCGGGTCGGCGCGGGCGTGCGCCTCGGTATCAATGCGGGCTACATGAAATTCTCGAAGAAGCAGCGCTGGTTGCCCTTCTGAGGTCGTAGAAACGCCGACTATCGACCTGCGCAAAGCAGGCGAATTCGGCAAAGGATGCAAAAGGCGGTTGCGGCGTTCCGCTTCGCACGGCATTCGGCGTGCATCATGCTGCACCGACTCGAAGAACAATCGCCCGACGCGTTGCTCGCGCTCATCAAATTGCACGCCGCCGATGACAGGCCGGACAAGGTCGACCTTGGCGTTGGTGTCTACCGAACCGGACAGGGCGCCACGCCTGTATTCGGCGCGATCAAGGCAGCTGAGCAGGCGCTTGTCGATGAACAGGAATCAAAGAGTTACCTCGGTCCCGAAGGCGATGTGGGTTTCGTCAATGCGTTGATGCCGTACATTTTCGGTGAGGATGCGACGATGGGCGGGCGCATCGCCGGGATGCAGACGCCCGGCGGGACGGGCGCGGTCCGCCTTGCGCTGGCGCTGGCGCAGAAGGCTGGTCTGGAAAAGCTCCACATGGGCGTTCCCAGCTGGCCGAACCATGCGCAGATTATCAATGACATCGCGCTCGAGATGGTACCATTCGATCACGCCAATCCCGATGGCACCGCGAATGTCGAGGCGGCACTTGCGGCTATCGATAATGCCGGACCCAATGAAGCCATACTGCTTCACGGTTGCTGCCATAACCCGACCGGAATCGATTATTCTGCGGACGAGTGGGAAGCGATCGGAGATGCGATTGCGGCGAGCGGGATATTCCCGATCATCGACACGGCCTATCACGGCCTCGGCAACGGACTCGACGAAGACGTCGCAGGATTGCGCAGTGTGCTCGCCAAGGTTCCGGAGGCTTTCATCGCCTATAGCTGCGACAAGAATTTCGGCATGTACCGCGACCGCGTGGGCGCGTTCTATATCCTCGCCGATGGCGGGGAGACATTGAACAAGGCGTTCTCGAATGCCAACGCACTGGCGCGCGCCAGTTGGTCCATGCCGCCCGATCATGGCGCGGCAGCGGTTCGGCTGATCCTTCGCGACGGCACGCTGACGCAGATGTGGATGGACGAGCTCGATCAGATGCGTGAACGCATGCGTCAGGTCCGTGCGGTTCTCGCCGATGCGGGAATGGCGGGCAGCGTCGATCTGACGCCGCTTGGCACACAAAACGGGCTGTTTTCGGTCCTGCCGGTGAGCAAGGAGCAGGTCGCCCGGCTCCGAGAGGAGCACGCGATTTACATGGCGGGATCGGGTCGGATCAATGTGGCCGGACTGACCATGAACAATATCGACAAGTTCATCGAAGCGGTTGCCGATGTGACCGCCTAGAGGGCCGATCGCTCTCGATATGGACTTTCGGTAGGTCGGTCCAAAGAGCGAACGTGCTCTGCGCGCAATCCTATCCGGCCGACGCCAGGCCTTGCATACGTTTGAGGTACCGCGCCAGAACGTCGATCTCGAGATTGACCTGATCGCCCTCTGTCAGGCGTCCCAGCGTCGTCACTTCCGCGGTGTGCGGGATGATGTTGAGCGCGAAATCGCAGGTGCGGTCCGACTGGTCGCGGACATCGTTCACCGTCAGCGAAACGCCATCGACGGTGATCGAGCCTTTTTCGGCGATGAACGGGGCCATGTTGGGAAGCGCCCGGATGACGACGCGCCAGCTGTCGCCCTCTTGCTTCATCATGACGACTTCGCCGACAGCATCCACATGGCCGGTCACGATATGACCGCCGAGCTCGTCACCGAGGCGAAGCGACGGCTCGATATTCAGGGTGCGACCCTCTTCCCACATGCCGAACACCGTCCGGGAAACAGTTTCGCCCGATACGTCGACGTCGAACCACGCATCCCCGGCGCTGCCGCCGCGATCGACGACGGTCAGACACACACCCGAACACGCGATGGAGGCACCGATGTCGATTTGCGCCGGGTCGAGCGGGGCGGCGATGCGGGCCCGCACGTCACCGCGCTTCTCGATGCTTGTGATGGTGCCGACAGCGGTGACGATTCCGGTGAACATGGGGTACGCGCTCCTCTTAGCGGGTTCGCAGATAGGCGGTGAATTCATCGCTGCCAAGCTGGCGGCGTTCGGTCAGGGTCCAGCGTCCGTGCGTTTCCGCGAGACCGCCAAGGTCGAGACCGCCCAGGCCGCGTAGCCCGTCACCGATCAGGATCGGGGCTCGGTATATATGCAATTCATCGACGAGGTCTTCGCGCAGAAAACTCGCGGCGGTCTCTGCGCCGCCCTCGGTGTAGAGGTATTGCACGCCTTCGAGATCCGCGATCTGACCGGGGCGATTGATGATGGAGACCCCTTCCGGCGCGACTCCGCGGGTAAGCAGCAGACGCTTCGGACTGCGCTGTTCGAGACCGGGTAGGCGCACGTCGAGCCGCGGGCGATCCGTCCGCCATGTGGCTCCGCCGACCAGTATAGCGTCATTGCGTGCGCGCTGGGCGTGGACATGGGCACGGGCGGCATCACCGGTGATCCATTGGCTCGTCCCATCGGCAAGCGCGATGCATCCGTCAAGGGACATGGCCAATTTTAGGGTGACGTGGGGGCGTCCCGACGTTTTGATCGAAAGATATCCGGAGAGGCTTGCAGCGGAGGCTGGATCATCGAGCAGCAGGGTTTCGATTCCGGCGCGCTTCAGGCGGGCAATTCCCTTGCCAGAGGTGCGCGGATCGGGGTCCCTCTGCCCGATAACCACGCGCGCGGGACGCGCGTCTGCGATAACATCCGCGCAGGCCGGTCCGCGCCGGGATTCGTGCGCGCACGGTTCGAGCGTGACGTATAGGGTCGCTCCGCGGGGACTGCCTTCCAACGCATTGAACAGCGCCGCCTCGGCATGGGGACGACCTCCCGCTTGGGTCCAGCCGCGCGCGAGCATGTGTTCGTCGCGTACGAGTAGTGCACCAACGCCCGGATTGGGGCTGCTGATCGGACGCGCCCTCGCGGCGAGCCGGGCTGCGGCTGCCATCCAGTCTCCATGGCCGGGCCGATGGACGCTTATGGGGCTGGTTCCTCGGTCGGCGCGTCGGCGCCGGCGGCTTCCGTTTCGTCGCCAGTGTTGTCAGGAGATCGGCCGAGCCGCTCAGCCCGTGCTTCTGCCTCCGCGGCCTCTTCAGCGGCACGGCGGGCGTCGGCTTCGGCAGCGATCTGCTCGACATCCATCCCAGCGGCCGCGCCCAGCGCCTTGTAAAGATCACGCTTGCGCTGTGCGAGGCGTTCAGCCTGCTCCTCGCGCAGTTTCTTCACTTCCTGATTTTCCAGATTGGTCGCCACGATCTCATCATCGGTGCGTGTGGGGTCGAAGGTCGTGATGTAGGTAATGCTGGGGCGGTCGGGGTCTTTGTAAACCGTTTCCGAACCGAGCCAGTAAAAGATCACGGCGAATGGGGCCGTCGAAGCCAGGAGGATAGGGAACCGCATCGGATTGGGCTTGCGGAATTCGTGCCAGAAATCGACGATTCCCGACGTGGGATTGAAACGCGACAGAATAGCCATGAGTGTAATATAGGGCGCAATCCGGTCCAGCGCCAGACGTCAGGTTTCAGCCAAAGCTCGCATAGAGTGTCCGGCCTTTCTCCTTGAGCCAGCGATCGGCACGCGAGATGTCTTCTTCGTAAATCATGTCCAGCAGAGCGTAAAACTCCGGGCTGTGATCGAAGTGGACGAGATGTGCGACCTCGTGCGCGACGACGGATCGGCGGACGAAATCAGGTGCCTGAACGAGCCGCCAGTTTATCCGGATGCGGGATTTCTCACTGCAACTGCCCCAACGCCTTTGCGCGCGCGTGATCGCGACAGGTACCGGCGTGAGGCCAGCACGTGTGCAGTAGTGCTCTGCGTCGTTTTCGAACAGACCCAGTGCCCGGCGTTCTAGCCAGCGCTGTACGCGGGGCTCGATGCTGTCTGTCGGCCCGCCCACGCGCAGCTTGCCGTCAATAAGCGCCGGGCGGCGCGGCGCGGCTTCGTCCCAGACGAGTACCGCCTCTTCACCGCCGATCATAAGACTGCTGCCGTCGCGGATCGCGAAGCGCTTCGGCACTTTGGCGCGCTGCTGCGCCAGCCAATCGGTTCGCGAATGCGCAAAGTCGAGTGCATCGGCCGTCCGCCCCCAACGTGGCATGGTGATGCGAACCTCGCTGCCATCCGGTGCCAGTCTGAGAGTTAGGCGCTTCGCTGTCGGGTGACGGCGCAAAGCAATCGGGACTGCCTCGCCGCCCAATTCGATATGCGGCTGCTCGTCTTCATGCCGTATGTGAGGCGGCGTCTCAGTGCGTTTCAGCCAATCGATCACGCCAGGTCGTCCCAATCGGCACTGCCTGGCGTATACGCTGCGCGCCAATCGACGATATGGTGCTCCAGGGGACCAGCATCGGCCTCGCTTACGACCCGGCCAGCGACCGATACGCCCGCCCTGTGGACAGCATCGCGGTCGCCGCTGATGAGATAGTGCCAGCCGGGCAACGGACGACCCGCTGCCCGCACGCGGTACGCGCAGGTTTCAGGCAGCCATGGCACGTCTTCGACAATGGCCAGCGTCAGCCGCAGACAGTCGGGAACGAAAGCCTTGCGGTTGCGGTAATCCGAACATTTGGCAGTCCCGGTATCGAGCAACCTGCACGCGACGTTCGTGTCGATGATCTCGGCAGTGTCAGCGTCCTCGATCTTGTGCAGACAGCAGCGACCACACCCATCGCACAGCGCTTCCCATTCCGCCCGCGTCAATTCCGCGAGAGGGCGCTCCCAGAACTGCTCCCTTAACTCACCCATTTGTCGATTTCAGCTGCTACGGCGTCTGCCCCCTGATCGGTCGGGAGTGTCGCCAGCGGCTCGCCCGAGGGACCGAACAGGTAGGTGATATTCGAATGGTTCATCAGGTACTGACCACCGCCCAGATCCTCGCCGCGCTCGTAATAAACACGAAAGGCGCCCGCTGCCGCCTTGACCTGTTCTGGCGTCCCGGTGAGACCCATCAGATCCTTCGAAAAAGCGTTAGTGAATTCGCCCACCACCTGAGGTGTGTCGCGCTCGGGATCGATGGTGATGAAGATCGGCTGGATCTTGGCGATTTTTCCGGGCTCGCTTTCGCCCAGCTTTTTGAGCCCCCGCGACATTTGGCCGACATCGATCGGACAGACGTCGGGACAATAGGCGTAGCCGAAATAGACGATCCGGTATTGTCCGTCGAAATCGGCCCAGCGCACCGTTTCACCCGAGGAATCGATCAATTCGAACTCGCCGCCGATGGTCGCCCCGGCTAGCGGCGGCTCCTCCGGCGGCGCTGCAGTTTCGGCTCCACTGCATGCAGCAAGGCTCAGGGCCGCGGCGACGGCGATGGCGGTCGGGAAAACACGTGGGCGAGAGGGCTTGGCTAGGTGGTTCATGCTCTGCTAACTGGAAGAGGGACAAAGGGGACGTTGGACGGGGCTCCCAACACAATCGTGTGACACGTAATGGACAAGGATCAAAGCGCGTTGGATTATGTTTTGCGCAAATTAGGACGCGGCGGGGCAATTGCCAGTGCGGTTTTGGCAAGCTTGCTTGCAGCGGTTGCGATCGGTGTCTCACCGGCGGCGGCTCAGCTGTTTTCGCCGGGCTATGAGTTTCTCCAAGCGGTGGAGGACCGTGATGGCGATGCGGTTACCGCGATGCTTAACGAACCCGGCGCTGGCAAGACGCTTGTAAACACACGCGACATCACCAGCGGCGATACGGGGCTGCATATTGTGACGCGGCGGCGCGATGCGCTGTGGGTGCGTTTCCTGATCCAGCGCGGCGCAAATCCCAACGTCCGCAACAATCAGGGCGTGATGCCGTTGCAAATTGCTACCAGGCTTGGCTTCGATTCCGGAATCGAGGAATTGCTTAAGGGCGGCGCGCAAATCAACGTCGCCGACAGTCAGGGCGAGACGCCGCTGATTTCGGCAGTTCACCAGCGTAACATCCAGCTCGTCCGGCGCTTCCTGAAAGAAGGGGCCAACCCCGACCGCAACGACAATTCGGGACGTTCGGCCCGCGACTATGTCGAACTGATGAGCCAGAACACCTTGCTGAAGCTGGAATTCGAGAAAGCCGACGAAGAACGCGGCGATAAGGGAACAACCGAGCAGTACGGGCCTTCTTTCTGATATGAACGATGCGGATCCCGATTTTGCCGACATGACTTTGGATGAGCTGCGCATCGCGCTTGCTCCCGAGATCGCCGCTTCCGCTATCTTCGACGGTTGGAATGAGACAGCGTTGCTGGCGGCCGCTGACATGGCCGGGGCTGATCCCGATATTGCGAAGCTTGCCTTCCCGGACAAACCCTTGGGCGGACGTGCGATGGACATGATCGAGGCGTGGATTGCCAGCGTCGATCAAAAGATGGAGGCCGCTTGGCCGCAGGATCGTCTGGCCGAACTGAAGATCCGCGAGCGCATTCGCACGCTCATCGCATTCCGCTTGGAAGCGGTCACCGATGTCGATGAGGCGGTGCGGCGGGCAATGTCCATCATGGCGATGCCGCAGCACGCACCGCGCTCCCTACAGCTTGGCTGGCGCTCTGCCGACCTGATGTGGCGGCTCGCCGGAGACACCGCGACCGATTACAATCACTACACGAAACGCACTATCCTGGCCGGGATATACAGCGCGACCCTAGCTGTGTTCGTGAATGACGACAGCGAGGGTAAAGCCAAGACCTATGAATTTCTCGACCGCCGCATCGATGGGGTGATGAAGTTCGAAAAAGCGAAGGCCAAGCTCACGAAGCGAAATGTTGAACTGCCTAGCCTGACCCGCTTTCTTGGGCGGCTACGCTACCCGAGCAGGTAGAAACCTCCATTTGAGAGGTGGAAAACGGTGCGCGCCTGTCGCGCTCCCCGCCATGCTGCCCTATTACTCCTCAGAGAATCGCGCAGGACGATCTGCGCCACGGTGATGATGAAGAGGATATTTCGATGGCGGGTTCGCTTAACAAGGTCATGCTGATTGGCAATCTCGGGGCGGACCCCGAAATTCGCAGCTTCCAGAACGGCGGCAAGGTCGCAAATTTGCGGATCGCCACGAGTGAAACATGGAAGGATCGAAACACCGGAGAGCGTCAGGAACGCACCGAGTGGCACACGGTCGCGATCTTTTCCGAAGGTCTTGTCAACGTCGTCGAGCGGTTTCTGAAGAAGGGTTCGAAAGTCTTCATCGAAGGCAAGCTTCAGACGCGCAAGTGGCAGGACCAGAATGGCCAGGATCGCTACTCAACCGAAGTTGTGCTGCGCGGTTTCGATGGCACGCTGACCATGCTCGACGGCGCCGGCGGCGCTGGCGCTGGTGGTGGAGGCGGCTATAGCGGCGGCAATCAGGGCGGCGGAGCCCAAGGCAGCGGCGGTGGCGGCTGGAATCAGGGTGGAGGCGGCTCCGGCGGCAGCTCAAGCGGCGGCCAGGGCGGCAGATACGACGACCTCGACGACGACATTCCGTTCTGATCGAACGCTGCTTTTACCAGTTTAAGAATCCGGCCTCGCAAGGTGACTTGCGGGGCCTTTATTGTGCCGCTTCGAAATCAGGTTTTCTTCAGCGCGGCCAAAGCATCTGCGAGGGGACCATCTTGCTGGCCTTCTTCGACGACACCCGCTTCCTTACGCGCAGCATCGGCGTTCGGGCCTTCCGCGTAAGGATCGATGGCAAGGCCGAGTGTCTGCGCGACCGCTTCGCCTAGATCGAACATGTCGCCTTCATACTCGATCTCGTCGCAATCGTCGGCTTCGATCTCGATCTCCCCGCCCTCCTCATATTCCGAGCTGCCTTCGGGGATGAAGCGGAGATCGAGCGGATCCGAAATCTTGACGCGAAAATCTTCGAGTGAAACGGCGCAGGTCTGCATGATTTCCGCCGTAACCTGGCCAGTGGCGCGTACGGCCTTCCCTTTGTCCTCCAGCTGGATTTCGGCGTGGAGCCGTTCCACCGAAGCGAGGCCGAACCGCTCGGCTAGCGCTTTGCGCTCGTCTTCGTTCGCCGTAATCATTACCGGATCGGCGGGAAGGGGGCGTGACTTGACGAAGTAAGTCAGTTCCGACGCCATCACCAGATACCGCTCGCTTTCAGTATCTCCTCATCGCTGTACCGGCCAAGCCGCTCTGACAACGCCAGGAGCTTGCCCGCAACACAGCGCGCCGCTGCTTCGTCGTCTGCGCCATCGGCGAACGTCACGTTACGGCCGATGGCCGCTTCAAGCTTTTCGCGGTCGTTGTCGGTCAGGGCGCTGCGATACGCGCCAAGCCTGCCGCCGAGCACACTCATCAACTTTCCAACATGCTTGCCGACGACCACGTCGTTGATGCCGAGTTCACGCAGCTGCCCATCCATGTCCTCGACGAAAAGCTCGGCCAGCAGGGCACTTTCGGCGCGCATATCGGAAGCTTCGACACGGACCATGACAGTGCAGAGGATGGCCGTAATGAGATCGAAGCGCCCGGCAACGGTATCGGCGACGTGGCAATCGCTATAGAAAGATGGCTCCCGCGCCAGCTCGACAACGCGGTGCCACAGGGGACGCACACCTTCGCGCGGGTCTGGTGCGGTGCCAAGCATGCGGGAGAAGAAGGACATTGAGGGCAGTTTCTTTCGATCTAGGTGCGCTTGAACCTTAAGCACACCGATTTGTTCATACAGTCTCGGCAACCCGGAGCGCGGGCGGACGTTCCGAACATCGGATGAGAGCACCATGTGCGTCGACGCATTCAGGCGCAATTCAACCGCTTCATCCCAATCCAGCGCGCCGGTGGACATTGCAAGGCCGCTGGCTTCGCCTTAAGGGCCTTTCAAGCCGATATAGGAAGCCGCCACGAAGCGGCAATGACAGAGCAGACAGGAATTGATCGAGACGATGGCTCAACGAATTCGAGTTTTTGATTGGATGCATGGTCGCAGCGGCAGGGCCGCGTTGATTGCAGGCGCTGCCTTGGCGCTCGGTGCGTGTTCTTCGATCCGCGAATCGCGCGGGTATGTCATCGATCCGATTTTGGTCCAGACGATCCAGCCCGGCATCGACAACCAGCGCTCTGTCGAAGGGACATTGGGACGTCCGACTTTCACCAGCCAATATGGCGAACCGACATGGTATTACGTTTCGAGCGTGACGGGCCGCAAACCGTTCGTGCGCCCGCGTATCCAGACTCACTCGGTTCTCGCGGTGCAATTCGACGAATCTGGCAATGTCGCAAATGTCGACAATAGCGGGATCGATGATGTCGTATTTCTCCAGCCCGATGGCGACAAGACGCCAACCCTGGGCCGTGAGCGTGGCTTCTTGGAAGATCTGTTCGGCAATATCGGCCAGGTGGGCGGGGTCGGTGCTGGCGGCGGAGGTCCGGGCGGTTGAGCAGCAACCTGCTTGATCCTGTTGTTTGAGCGCCCATATCTCGGCGCATGAACAACGATCAGGCGAGCCACGGCCTTATCCAGTGGCACGGTACTACCATCGTCGGCGTGAAGCGTGGAGGCAAAACCGTAATCGCAGGCGACGGGCAGGTTTCCATGGGAAACACCGTGATGAAACCCAATGCGCGCAAAGTGCGCCGTATTGGAGAAGGCGAAAAGGTCGTCGCCGGTTTTGCTGGGGCAACTGCCGATGCCTTCACCCTTTTCGAGCGGCTCGAAACGAAGCTGGAGCAGTATTCCGGCCAACTTATGCGCGCAGCAGTCGAGCTCGCCAAGGATTGGCGGACCGACAAGTACCTCCGCAATCTCGAGGCGCTGATGATCGTAGCCGACGCTGAAAGTCTGCTCGTGCTGACCGGAAACGGCGATGTGCTCGAACCGGAAGGCGGAATTGCTGCAATCGGATCGGGCGGAAACTACGCGCTCGCTGCTGCTCGTGCAGTCGCGCAGTACGAAGACGACGCAGAACAGATTGCGCGAAAGGCGATGGGTGTCGCGGCTGAGATATGCGTCTTCACCAACGGTAACGTCACGCTCGAAACCGTCTAAGCCGGCTTTTCCAGGATTTCAGTATTTCATGATCGACAACCTCACTCCAAAGGCGATTGTCGCCGCACTCGACGAACACATCATCGGGCAGAAAGATGCCAAGCGCGCGGTGGCCGTGGCGCTCCGCAATCGCTGGCGTCGCCAACGGCTCGGCGCGGATTTGCGTGATGAGGTCACGCCGAAAAACATCCTGATGATCGGTCCGACCGGCTGCGGTAAGACCGAAATCAGCCGCCGCCTTGCCAAGCTGGCCGAAGCTCCCTTCGTCAAGATCGAGGCGACCAAGTTCACCGAGGTCGGCTATGTCGGCCGAGACGTCGAACAGATCGCCCGCGATCTGGTCGAAGAGGCGATCCGGCTGGAAAAAGATCGTCGGCGCGAGGCTGTACGCGAAGCGGCGAGCGAGGCTGCGATGGAACGGCTGCTTGATGCGCTGGTCGGCCAGAATGCAAGCGAAGCCACGCGCGAAAGCTTTCGTCAGCGGATTACCGACAATTCAATGAACGAAACCGAAGTCGAGATCGAAGTCACCGAGGCGCCTTCCATGCCGTTCGATATGGGCGGTGCGGGCGGCAACATGGGCATGATCGACCTCAGCGACATGCTCGGCAAGGCGATGGGCAAGGCCCCGACCAAACGGCGTAAGCTGCGCGTGCCCGAGGCGTGGGACAAGCTGGTCGATGAGGAAGCCGAAAAACGGATGGATCAGGACGACGTTGCGCGCGTCGCGCTCGCAAACGCAGAGACGAACGGCATCGTGTTTCTCGACGAAATCGACAAGATTGCGGTCAGCGATGTGCGTGGCGGCTCGGTCAGCCGGGAGGGTGTCCAGCGGGATCTGCTGCCACTCATCGAAGGCACGACTGTAAGTACCAAGTATGGCCCGATGAAAACGGATCATGTGCTGTTTATCGCGAGCGGTGCATTCCATGTCGCGAAGCCCTCCGATATGCTGCCGGAGCTTCAGGGGCGGCTGCCGATCCGGGTCGAGCTGCGCGCGCTGACTGAAGAAGATTTCGTTCGCATCCTTTCGGAAACACGCGCCAATCTGGTTGAGCAATATCGTGCGCTGATCGGGACGGAGAAGGTCGAACTGGTCTTCACCGAAGATGCTGTTCAAGAAGTCGCCAAGATCGCCGCCACGGTGAACGAAAGCGTTGAGAATATCGGCGCCCGGCGTCTGCAGACAGTGATGGAAAAGCTGATCGAGGATATCAGTTTCGAAGCGGAAGAGCACATGGGCGAGACGATCACGATCGACGCCGCATATGTGCGAGACCGTCTCGCTACATTGGCCGGCAACACCGATCTTTCGAAATATATCCTCTGATGACCCGGTCCGTCAGCGATCTTCAGGATATGCTGGCGGAATTGGAGCCGGATTTATTCGATGACCACAGTTGGCAGTTTGTGATCAGCCGCGACGGGGCGGCTCCTCCAGGGACATTCGCAGCGATCAAGGAAGCCGAAGGATTAACGGTAATCCTTCCGTCCGATCGGGCGGGGGAGAGTGGTCCTCGGTTCGCGCGGATTACGTTGCAGGTCAGATCGGATCTCGAGGCCACGGGCCTGACCGCTTCTGTGGCGAGTGCGCTCGCGGACTCCGGAATCGCCTGCAATGTCGTTGCAGCGTTTCACCACGACTATCTGTTCGTCCCTTGGCAGAGACGCGGTGAGGCGATCGCAATTCTCCAGAGACTCTGCGAAGCCGCGCGTCGATGAATTTCGGCGTTTGGCAGGTCACGCTGCCATAAATCCTTGAGCAAATTGCGCCTGGCCGCTTTAAGGTCGAGGCAGAACTTTAACGGGGACTCTACATCGTGATCAGGAAATCCATGCTGGTCGGCGCTGCCGCCGCCGCTTTCGTTGCGACTGCACCTGTCTTGGGTCACGGTAAAGAGGGCCATCCAACAGACGCAGACGCGCAGCTTTCTGTTCCTGCGATCAAATACTCAATGTGGACGCTGGCCAACGGCCTGCGCGTGGTCGCTATTCCTGACGAGAGCACCAGCACGGTCACCACGTCGCTCTGGTACGACATCGGATCGAAGCTCGACCCCGAGGGGCGCAGCGGCTTCGCGCATCTCTTCGAACACATCCTGAGCCGCAAGACCGAGAACATGCCCTACAACATGATCTATGGCCTGACCGCCGATATTGGCGGCACGCGAAACGCATCCAACTGGATCGATCGCACCAATTATTACGAGCAGGTGCCGGCGGCGTATCTCGAAACGATGCTGTGGACGCACCGTGAACGCATGGCGAAAGTCGTGGTGGACGAGGAAGTCTTCGAAACCGAGCGCGGTGTCGTCAAAGAGGAATTGCGCCAACGTGTGCTTGCCCCGCCGTATGGCCGGTTGCAGCGCTTTGTCCTGGCCGAAAACGCTTACGATGTGATGCCTCATCGCCGGCCCGGAATCGGATCGATCGAAGACCTCGATAGCGCGACGCTCGACGATGCGCGGGCCTTTTACGAGGCGTATTACGGACCCGATACCGCAACCCTGATCGTCGCAGGCAACTTCGAGATTCAACGCCTGCGCGACTTGGTCAGCGAGTATTTTGGCGACATCCCGCCCCGCGCGAACCCGGTCGAGATTACGATCAAGACGCGCGAGCCGGAAGCTACCGGTCCACGTGCCGTGAGCGCGACTGCTCCGAACGTACCGCTTCCAGTAGTCGGCGCAGTCTGGAAAGCACCGCCTATCACCGATCCCGATGCGGCGGCGCTCGAGGTACTCGAAGCGATCCTTTCACGCGGTGACAACAGCAGGCTCGACAACGCATTGGTGCGAAGCGGTCAGGCGGTGCAGGTCGCGGCCAGTGTCTTGCTGTTTCGGGAGGCCGGGCAGATTTCCGCCTATGCCGTCGTCGCGGGGCAGGACGCCTTGGCACCTGCCGGTGCGACGCTTGATGCCGAGATTGAGCGCCTGCGCGCACAACCAGTGACCCCTGCCGAACTTGCGGAGGCCAAGAGCGAAATCGTTGCGGCCACGCTTCGCCGCCGTGAAACCGCACGTGGGCGCGCGTTCGAACTGGGCGAGGCGCTCGCGTCTTCGGGCGATCCGGACTTTGCCGACCGCCGCCTTGCCCAGATTACTCATGTCACCGCCGAAGATGTTATGCGCGTGGCCGCCAAATATCTCGATCCGCAGAAACGTGTCAGCATCACCTATACCGAAGGCGAGGACGATCCTGCGCGCTACGCCAATCCGGTTCCCTTGCCGGAATTCAGGACACTCCCAGATGCGACCGGTGAAATCCGTCAGGTGAAATCCGAAGGGGAACGCATGATGCCCCCCGGGCCGAGAGCAACACCTGACATTGCAGCGCCCGAAATTGTGGAAGGCACTTTGTCGAACGGGATTCGCGTCGTTGCGGTTCAGACCGGTGATGTGCCCATCGCAACCATCTCCATGCTCGTACCGGGAGGAAGCAAGACCGATCCACGCGCCAAGGCCGGGATCGCTCAGCTCGCCGCTGCGCTCGCGGAAAAGGGGGTGGCTGATATGGATGCCCAAGCGATTGCGGCCAAGTTTGAAAGCCTGGGCGCGACCTTCGGGGGAACAGCCAGCAGCGATGGAACGACATTCAACCTGACAGCACCGGTTTCGAATATGGATGAGGCCGCAGCGCTTGCGGCAGCAATCGTGCGCGGCGCGACATATCCGCAAGACGAGTTCGCACGGGAACGTGATCGGGCTGCAAACGGCCTTCAGGTGTCGATGAAAGAGCCGGGCAGCCTCTCTCGCTATATCGCGAGGGTCGCGATGTACGGCGCTGCGCCTTACGGAACCCTGCCCGATGGGACGGCCGAATCGCTTTCTGCCATCACGCGTGAGGACCTGCTCGCCCACCGTGAGGCCTATTTCCATCCTGAAACCATGCAGATCGTCGCCAGCGGCGGAATTTCGCCGGAGGCGGCCATCGCCCTTGCCGAAGACATGTTTGGAGATTGGACCGTCTCCTCGGCAGTCGGAGAAATTCCGAAGGAAGCCGCAGGCGAAACCCAACCGGTTCGCACGATAGTCGTCGACATGCCCGATGCGGGGCAGGCTTCGGTGGTCGCGGCCGTGCGCGCGCCATCGCGAAATGATGCCGATTACTATCCGCTGGAACTTGCCAATAGTATTTTGGGCGGGGGATCGAGCGGGCGCCTGTTCGAAGAGATCCGGACCAAACGCTCGCTGAGCTACGGTGCCTATTCGAGCTTGGCCGATCGCGCGGACGATTCGATCCTCGCAGCGAGTGCGCAGACGAAGAACGAAACGGCAGATGAAGTCGTGCAAATCCTGCTGCACGAATTCGACCGGCTTGGAAGCGAGCCTCTTGCCGACGATCTGCTGGCGAAGCGGCGGCTTTACTTAGCGGGGCGCTATGCCCGCGCCCTGGAAACCAGCGGCGGCTTCAACACGATTGTGGCAGGATTGCTCCAACAGGGGCTGGAGCCCGTTGAGGCAGTAAAGCTCGCAGAGCGGCTCGACGAGGTTGGTTCCGACGCGGCGAGCGCAGCGGCGCAGTCCTATATTGATCCTGGCAGGGCAACCGTTGTGATTGTGGGTGACGCATCGCACTTTGTCGAGGACCTTCAGGAACTGCGCGGCAATGTCGAAGTGATTCCGGCCCACGAACTGAACCTTGCCTCTGCCGATTTGCGCAGGACGGTGGGTAGCGCAGAGGCTGACGGCGCGGATTGACGTCACCCTCAGCGTGGGGCGAGAAAATCACTCCGCCGCTTCGGGTTCCGCATCATTGCTGCGCTCGGCAGCCTGTTGAGCCCACATCTCGGTGTAGAGCCCGCCTTTGGCCAGCAACTGCTCATGCGTGCCGCTTTCGGCAAGCTCTCCGCCATCCAGCACAATGATCCGGTCCGCATCGGCCACGGTAGAAAGCCGGTGCGCGATGGCGATCGTCGTTCTTCCCTGCTCAAGGCGCTTCAAGGTTCCGAGGATTTCCTGCTCGGTGCGCGTATCGAGGGCGCTGGTCGCCTCGTCGAGCAACAGGATCGGCGGGTTTTTCACGAGCGTCCTTGCAATGGCGACGCGCTGCTTCTCTCCGCCGGACAGTTTAAGTCCGCGCTCGCCCACCATCGTGTCGAAACCATCGGGCAGGCGCTTGATCAATGGCATCAGTGCCGCGTCGCTGGCGGCCTGCGCCACCACTTCATCGTCGGCACCTTCGGCGCCGTAGGCGATGTTGTAGGCGAGGGTGTCGTTGAACAGCACGCTGTCCTGCGGGACGATGCCGATCGCCGCGCGCACGCTTTCCTGCCGGACCTTCGCTATGTCCTGCCCGTCGATGAGAATGCGCCCGCCTTGCGGATCGTAGAATCGAAACAGCAGTCGCCCGATTGTGCTTTTGCCGGCACCGGAAGGACCGACGATCGCGAGCGAGGAGCCGGCGGGCACCTCGAAGCTCAAGCGCTTCAGGATCGTCCGGCCGTCTTCGTACTGGAATGTCACATTATCGAAGGCGACATGCGGCTCCTTGACGAGAAGCGCCGGTGCGGCGGGCACATCCTTCACCTCGACGTCGGTATCCATCAGGTGGAACATCTCGCCCATATCGACAAGGCCTTGGCGGATCGTGCGGTAGACCCAGCCTAGGAGGTCAAGCGGTCGGAAAAGCTGCATTAGATAGGTGTTCACGAACACCAGATCGCCCACGGTCAGATCGCCGCGGCTCCAGCCCCAGACGGTATACGCCATGGCGCCCGCCATCAGCGAGTTGGTGATGAGCGATTGGGTGATGTTGAGCAGGCCAAGCGAGTTTTCTGATTTGATCGCGGCTTCTGCATATGCCTTCGCAGCACCAGAATACCGTTCTTCCTCGCGCTTCTCCGCGCCGAAATACTTCACCGTCTCGAAATTCAGGAGCGAATCAACCGCGCGGTGCAGCGCCTGACCATCGAGATCGTTCATTTCGCGGCGCAGCTTGGTGCGCCATTCGGTGATCCAGCGGGTAACAGCGATATAAACAACAACGGTAAGGGCGGTGGCCGCGACCAATTCCCATCCGAAATTGAGATAAAAAATGACGCCGACCGCAATCAGCTCGATGGCGGTTGGGGCGATGTTGAAGAGCAGGAAATAGAGCATGGAATCGATGCTCTTGGTTCCACGTTCGATGATCTTGGTCACTTGACCCGTGCGCCGGGTCAGATGGAAACGGAGGCTAAGGCGGTGGAGCCGGTGAAAGACATCTTGTGCCAGACTCAGCGTGGCGACCTGCCCGACCCGCTCGAACGCGACATTGCGAAGATTGTCGAACAAAACCGAAGTGAATCGTCCCAGGCCATATGCCGCGACCAACGCGAGCGCCACCGAAGCTCCGTCGCCAACCGGACCGGCCATCGCGTCGGCTGCGCCCTTGTAAGCGAACGGCAGTGCGAGCGTGACGCCCTTTGCCGCCAGCACGAATACCATAGCTGCGATGATCCTGCGGCGCAGCGGCCAATTACCCTTCGGCCAGAGATACGGGATGAACCGCTTAAGCGTTGCCCAGCCTTCGGCGTCGGGCGGGCTCGTCGGCCTATCGGAGGTTGCGGTATCGGGCGGCATTGCGCTCGCCCATGTGGGCGCGCGTCAGGTGTTAAGCAAGGCAGGCGCGAATGAGGCCGGGATAAACAACGGCCTCAGTCGCAGTGGTCCACAGCCTTAGCGCCGCATCGGACTATAGTAGTTCGACTGATTCACGCGGCGCATGGCGCGGGCGACATCACGCGGGACGTCGAACAATATACGCTGATTGGTGAAATCGATCGCAACCCGGTCGAACATCTTGAGGTGCTGCATGCCTAGCGAGAGCACGGGCTTGTCTTTCAGGCCCAGCGCTTCGAACGCAGGCGCGTCGGCAAAGGCAAGCGGCACATTCTGGAGCGAGAGGCCGTGAATATCGAGCGTGCGCACGAAGGACAGGTCGCCGACCATCTCCACGCCATTGACGTCCATCGTCAGGACTTCCTGCGAACGCTTGGTCCGAATCTTCTCCCGAAGGGCATTGTTCGCGAGGCTCGCCTGCGCTCCAGTATCGATAATCACTGTTGCGCGGACACCTTCGACAAGCGCGTCGGTTATGAGCAATTGCCCAAGTTTCTGCCGTGCGTTGACGATAATCTCGAACCCGGCGCGCGAATGTTTCTTGGTGATGTCCTCCAGCGAAATCGTGTCTTTGCGGAAATCGATGAGCACGCGGAAATCCTGGAGCGAGTCGAGCCCGATGATCCCGTCCGCACCAAGATAGGCACGGTTCAGCACCGGCGCCGAGATGTTATGAATGGTATGCGTGCCGACGACGAGATTGTTCACTTCGACGACGTCAACGGGACGAATGCTAGCCATCCCGACGAGCTGCGCTCGCCCAACATGCGTGAGGTCGAGGCTCTTGTTTATGTGGTGCGTGACGGCCGTCGCTTGGCTGCCCGTGTCGATCATGAAGTTATAAGGACCGGAGCCCTCGATCGTTACCGGGATGGTCATCCGCCGGTTTCGTTCTTCTTCCAGTTCGAGCGTTTCGGTTGCCGGATTGCTGAAGTCGGGCGCAATCGATTGCTGTTGCAGCGCCTCGATCGGAGGCTCGACGGAGTTGGCAAGTCCTGCCGACCCAATCAGCGACAGCGGCAATACGGCGAAGAGCCAAGGTTTCGGCATGTAGTGTATTCCTCTCCCAAGTTCGGAGGAAGCTATCAGACCTGTTGTCCGGGACCAAATGCGTTCGTCGAGAAGCTACCGCAGCAACCGCGCCGGCACGGCTCATCTCCTCTCATTCTAGCGGCCTTATCGGATTCGCAGTGCCTGAATCGGAATCGCCGCCTGAATCGGCATGCTAAGCGGATCTCAATGGTAAATGCGCCTTGAAAGGGTAGCGAGAGTTCCTACTTTCATCACGTGCCTGCGGACGGGAAACCGCGGAATTCTGAGAAAAATACGCCAACTTGAAATAAAATTGCAAAAAGGCGTTGACCGAATCTCCGACCCCGCCTAGATGGGCTCCACCGACGCGGCGATGACGGTTCCAACCGGCTCGCAGCACTCGGTCGCCAACATAATCGGATAGCCGGTCCCCCGGTGTAAATCGGGGAAACACTAGCTGTCCGCTAATTTATGTTGGTTGGCTCTTTGACATTGTTAGTTTTTGATGAAGGGACATGTGGGCGACGGCGCCCGGTCTGGGGACCTCAAGGCTCCAGTAACCGGTTAAATGAAGCCGATTGCCACATCCTTGCTGAGCACCACGCTCGGCTTTGATGATGCATGTTCATTCGTATCCATTACGTTTGACAGCAGGTTATCGGCTCCTTGAAGCTCATGCCAAGCGGGTTAGCGGGGTTTTCCCCGTGTCTGTTTAGTATGTGACACAAACTTGAGAGTTTGATCCTGGCTCAGAACGAACGCTGGCGGCATGCCTAACACATGCAAGTCGAACGAACCCTTCGGGGTTAGTGGCGCACGGGTGCGTAACGCGTGGGAACCTGCCTTTAGGTTCGGAATAACTCAGAGAAATTTGAGCTAATACCGGATAATGTCTTCGGACCAAAGATTTATCGCCTTTAGATGGGCCCGCGTTAGATTAGATAGTTGGTGGGGTAACGGCCTACCAAGTCGACGATCTATAGCTGGTCTGAGAGGATGATCAGCCACACTGGGACTGAGACACGGCCCAGACTCCTACGGGAGGCAGCAGTGGGGAATATTGGACAATGGGGGAAACCCTGATCCAGCAATGCCGCGTGAGTGATGAAGGCCTTAGGGTTGTAAAGCTCTTTTACTAGGGATGATAATGACAGTACCTAGAGAATAAGCTCCGGCTAACTCCGTGCCAGCAGCCGCGGTAATACGGAGGGAGCTAGCGTTGTTCGGAATTACTGGGCGTAAAGCGCGCGTAGGCGGTTATCCAAGTCAGGGGTGAAATCCCGGAGCTCAACTCCGGAACTGCCCTTGAAACTAGGTAACTAGAATACTGGAGAGGTGAGTGGAATTCCGAGTGTAGAGGTGAAATTCGTAGATATTCGGAAGAACACCAGTGGCGAAGGCGACTCACTGGACAGTTATTGACGCTGAGGTGCGAAAGCGTGGGGAGCAAACAGGATTAGATACCCTGGTAGTCCACGCCGTAAACGATGATAACTAGCTGTCCGGGCTCATAGAGCTTGGGTGGCGCAGCTAACGCATTAAGTTATCCGCCTGGGGAGTACGGTCGCAAGATTAAAACTCAAAGGAATTGACGGGGGCCTGCACAAGCGGTGGAGCATGTGGTTTAATTCGAAGCAACGCGCAGAACCTTACCAGCCTTTGACATCCTAGGACGGTTTCTGGAGACAGATTCCTTCCCTTCGGGGACCTAGTGACAGGTGCTGCATGGCTGTCGTCAGCTCGTGTCGTGAGATGTTGGGTTAAGTCCCGCAACGAGCGCAACCCTCATCCTTAGTTGCCATCATTTAGTTGGGCACTTTAAGGAAACTGCCGGTGATAAGCCGGAGGAAGGTGGGGATGACGTCAAGTCCTCATGGCCCTTACAGGCTGGGCTACACACGTGCTACAATGGCATCTACAGTGGGCAGCTATCACGCAAGTGTGAGCTAATCTCCAAAAGATGTCTCAGTTCGGATTGTTCTCTGCAACTCGAGAGCATGAAGGCGGAATCGCTAGTAATCGCGGATCAGCATGCCGCGGTGAATACGTTCCCAGGCCTTGTACACACCGCCCGTCACACCATGGGAGTTGGTTTCACCCGAAGATAGTGCGCTAACCTTTTAGGAGGCAGCTAGCCACGGTGGGATCAGCGACTGGGGTGAAGTCGTAACAAGGTAGCCGTAGGGGAACCTGCGGCTGGATCACCTCCTTTCTAAGGATTTCCACGAAAGCGCCGATGCTAGCCATCGGAAGTGCTTCGCGGATTTTCAAAGAACATTGCCGTCGTCCTCATGTCCTTTCATCACTGGAGATTGCCCACGGGCAGCTGTAAAGCTGTGCGTGGTGCAAATGCCTGAGCCGGCTCACGCCCCTCGCGGTCACAAGTCCGCTCGAGGCGGTGTAGGTCCGTAGCTCAGTTGGTTAGAGCGCACCCCTGATAAGGGTGAGGTCGGTGGTTCAAATCCACTCGGACCTACCAGTTATTGTCTGGTCTTTAGGGGCCTTAGCTCAGCTGGGAGAGCACCTGCTTTGCAAGCAGGGGGTCATCGGTTCGATCCCGATAGGCTCCACCAGACAAACAATACTCCAGGATGAAAAGAAAGCAGATCCCGCTTCGGCGGGTCAGGCGGAATTGCCGCCGACATTTGACATTGTGAATGGGTTTTTAAATCGATGCCGTGGCGGTATCGTCGCAAAGGTGCAGACCTTCGGGCCTGCGATCTATGGCGGCGCATACCATCACAAAATCAATCAAATTGATTATCTGGCTGAGATAATTTCTCCTCACCATCGTGAAGACGAACAGGACTTTATGCAGACCTGTCGTTGATGGTGTGGATTCTCAAGCGTGAGGTAAGAGCATTTGGTGGATGCCTTGGCATGTACAGGCGAAGAAGGACGTGGCACGCTGCGATAAGCGTCGGGGAGATGTGAGCAATCTTTGATCCGGCGATTTCCGAATGGGGAAACCCACCTTCACCATTTCTTTCATTCTCTCTTCGGAGAGGTTGAGAGAGGTGGATAAGGTATCACCTTAGTGAATATATAGCTTTGGTGAAGCAAACCCGGGGAACTGAAACATCTCAGTACCCGGAGGAAAAGACATCAACCGAGATTCCCGTAGTAGTGGCGAGCGAACCGGGACCAGGCCAGTGCCTTTTCTATTATTAGCAGAACACTCTGGAAAGTGTGGCCATAGCGGGTGACAGCCCCGTATGCGAAAAGATTAGAAAAGGACTTGAGTAGGGCGGGACACGTGAAATCCTGTCTGAACATGGGGGGACCACCCTCCAAGCCTAAATACTCGTACATGACCGATAGCGAACACAGTACCGTGAGGGAAAGGTGAAAAGCACCCCGATTAGGGGAGTGAAACAGTACCTGAAACCGGATGCTTACAAGCAGTTGGAGCCCCATAGGGGGTGACAGCGTACCTCTTGCATAATGGGTCAGTGACTTAATCTAGCATGCGAGCTTAAGCCGTTAGGTGTAGGCGAAGCGAAAGCGAGTCTGAATAGGGCGACTGAGTATGTTGGATTAGACCCGAACCCCGGCGATCTAGGCATGACCAGGTTGAAGGTGCAGTAACATGCACTGGAGGACCGAACCGTTTAATGTTGAAAAATTATCGGATGAGTTGTGTTTAGGGGTGAAAGGCCAATCAAGCCGGGAAATAGCTGGTTCTCCGCGAAATCTATTGAGGTAGAGCGTCAGATGTATGCCGATGGGGGTAGAGCACTGGATGGGCTAGGGCTGCGCGAGCGGTACCAAACCTAACCAAACTCCGAATACCATCGAGTCTTGTCTGGCAGACAGACGGCGGGTGCTAAGGTCCGTCGTCAAAAGGGAAACAGCCCTAACCTACAGCTAAGGTCCCCAAGTCATTACTAAGTGGGAAAGCATGTGGGAATCCCAAAACAACCAGGAGGTTGGCTTAGAAGCAGCCATCCTTTAAAGAAAGCGTAACAGCTCACTGGTCTAAATAAGGGTTCCTGCGGCGAAGATGTAACGGGGCTAAAGTAATGCACCGAAGCTTAGGGTTCATAGTTTACTATGAGCGGTAGCGGAGCGTTCCGTAAGTGGTTGAAGCCGAAGGGTAACCGACGGTGGACATATCGGAAGTGCGAATGCTGACATGAGTAGCGATAAAGAGGGTGAGATACCCTCTCGCCGAAAGACCAAGGGTTCCTGCTCAACGCTAATCGGAGCAGGGTAAGCCGGCCCCTAAGACGAGCCCGAAGGGGGTAGTCGATGGGAACCACGTTAATATTCGTGGGCCTGAAGATGTGTGACGGATGGCGGAAGTAGTGTGTCCTAATTGGATTGGGCATGCTGCCAAGTCGTTCCAGGAAATAGCCTCTTCATATAGACCGTACCCGAAACCGACACAGGTGGTCAGGTAGAGTATACCAAGGCGCTTGAGAGAAGTATCCTGAAGGAACTCGGCAAATTGCCTCCGTACCTTCGGAAGAAGGAGGCCCCGTTAGAAGGCAACTTTTAGCGGGGGGCACAGGCCAGGGGGTAGCGACTGTTTATCAAAAACACAGGACTCTGCTAAGTCGGCTTCAAGACGACGTATAGGGTCTGACGCCTGCCCGGTGCTGGAAGGTTAAGAGGAGGAGTGCAAGCTCCGAATTGAAGCCCCAGTAAACGGCGGCCGTAACTATAACGGTCCTAAGGTAGCGAAATTCCTTGTCGGGTAAGTTCCGACCTGCACGAATGGCGTAACGACTTCCCCACTGTCTCCAGGATATGCTCAGCGAAATTGAATTCTCCGTGAAGATGCGGAGTACCCGCGGTTAGACGGAAAGACCCCGTGCACCTTTACTGCAGCTTTAGAGTGGCATTAGGAAAGAACTGTGTAGAATAGGTGGGAGGCTTTGAAACTTGGGCGCCAGTCCGAGTGGAGCCAACCTGTGAAATACCACCCTGTTGTTTTCTGATGTCTAACCTAGATCCGTTATCCGGATCAGGGACCCTCTATGGCGGGTAGTTTGACTGGGGCGGTCGCCTCCTAAAGAGTAACGGAGGCGCGCGATGGTAGGCTCAGGCCGGTTGGAAACCGGCTGCGAGAGTGCAATGGCATAAGCCTGCCTGACTGCGAGACTGACGAGTCGAGCAGAGACGAAAGTCGGTCATAGTGATCCGGTGGTCCCTCGTGGAAGGGCCATCGCTCAACGGATAAAAGGTACGCCGGGGATAACAGGCTGATGATTCCCAAGAGCTCATATCGACGGAATCGTTTGGCACCTCGATGTCGGCTCATCACATCCTGGGGCTGGAGCAGGTCCCAAGGGTTTGGCTGTTCGCCAATTAAAGTGGTACGTGAGCTGGGTTCAGAACGTCGCGAGACAGTTTGGTCCCTATCTGCCGTGGGCGTCGATACTTGAAAGGAGTTGCCCCTAGTACGAGAGGACCGGGGTGAACATACCTCTGGTGTACCAGTCATGCCGCCAGGCGTGCCGCTGGGTAGCTATGTATGGACGGGATAACCGCTGAAAGCATCTAAGCGGGAAGCCTCCCTTAAGATTAGGTATCTTCGAACCGTCATAGACCATGACGTTGATAGGCTGGGTGTGGAAGCGCAGTAATGCGTGAAGCTAACCAGTCCTAATAGTTCATATCGCGCTTGAGAGTTCGCACTATCAACGACAGGCCTGAATGGGTCTGGCGTTGGAGAAATTCTCCAGCCAGATACGCCCAAGTAAAATTTGCACCCTGATTGAAGGTTGCACATCGATTTAAACCCGCATTTCCGACAAGCTTCATTGCTTGGTGGCTATAGCGTCTGTGACCCACCCGATCCCATCTCGAACTCGGCCGTGAAACCAGACTGCGCCGATGGTACTATGTCTCAAGGCATGGAAGAGTAGGTCGTCGCCAGGCATTGCAGCTTGTCGGGAGAGCGGGATAACCCATTCATAAGTCAAAGGGCTGACCTTACAGGTTGGCCCTTTTGGCGTCTCTGCCGTCGATGCAGGGATGCCGCGCCGAGCGGATCGTTGATCCGCAAGCGCACCCGGTTCTCCGAAGCCAAGCGACCTTCAGGTCCGCTGAGCTGGGTTTGCCGGACACAACGGTGCCGCGGGATGGAGCAGTCCGGTAGCTCGTCAGGCTCATAACCTGAAGGTCGTTGGTTCAAATCCAACTCCCGCAACCACCGAAGACATCGGATAAAGATCAAAAGGCCCCGCTGGCAAACAGCGGGGCCTTTTTGTTGCCTTTCCTCCGAATGGCTTCGAAATCTTCAAGTTGGCTCCGAAGGCAACTTGCGAAGTAGTTTCAAGGCAACAGTCCGGTTCCGATCGCGAAGCTGTCCGGCTCTCGGTTTGCTTATGGATATGGCTGCCGTTACTGCTTCGTTAACTCGCTGAACTACAGGCAATATTGTTCGGCGGGACTTGTGGGAGGCTCTTCGGGATTGGTTCAGCTTCAATCCAATAACCGACACCGGAGGGAGAGGGTTGTCCAATGTGTTGCAAGAAGTTTATGAAAGTGCCGAGCCGTGATGTGTAAGACGGCGCGTGTTGTAACATACTTGTTTGCGGGACTTCTCGCGCTTTCCGCGGTGCCTGCGGCGTCGCAATCGAACCCTGTCTCAATCGATACTTCCACCCGGAATAGCGTGCTTATCGAAGTGCCGCCGATCAGCATTGCCCAACTTGACGCAGCCCTAGCGCCGGATCCGAGCCTGTCAGGAATAGCGGATGTCCCACTCGTGGCAGATATCCGCCCGATCGGATCTCTTACATTCGCGAACAGCGCATCGGTAGTCGGTCCAGTTACACTCTACGGTCCTGAAAACACAGAGATAGCAGAACCGGATGCGAAGCCCATGAGACCGTATGCTTCGTTCGGTGAGGACGTTGCGACCATCAAATGGGAACTGGCCGCAGTTGCAGCCTATTACGCAGCGATCAATGTACCGAAGCTGTTCGATGACCCTCAATGGCCCAGCTTCCAGAGCGAAGGCTGGTTCGGGGTGAATACGAATAATGTCGGTGTCGACAAGCTTGCTCACACCTACTCGACCTATGTTGTCAGCGAAATTCTTTACGCGCGGCTCAAGCACAAGACGGGCGGTGCGCCGGGTATCCAGTACACTGCGGCGGCTCTCGCGTCGGGGATCATGGCGGGGACCGAACTGTTCGACGCAATCGAACCGACCAGTGGATGGTCATGGGAAGACTTCGCCATGAACACGGCGGGCGCGGGGCTATCGATCCTGCGCAACAGCGTGCCAGGTCTTGATCAGAAGCTCGATTTTCGCCTGATGATCAGGCCGAATGACGACATCTACACGACCAGCGGCAAAGAGCATTTTCAGCAGCAGCGCTATTTCTTCGCGCTCAAACTGGCAGGTTTCGAAGCTTTTAAGCGCAGCCCGTTTCGCTTCGTTGAGCTTCACGCTGGCTATCATGGAGATGACTTCCTGCTGGAAGACCGCGCGGCGGGAATTCGGCCGAAGCGGCATATTTTCGTCGGCCTCGGCCTGAATTTGCGCGAGTTGTTTTTCCGCGATGCAAAAAGGCCCGTCGGGCGTGCCGTGGGAGAAGTGCTAGATTATTTCCAGCTTCCTTACACTGCGGCTCACGTTCACATCACCGAGTGACCGTTGCTCTGGGAGCGCTATGCAAACCCACTAGGTTCGCACTCTTGAACAGAAGCCTCTGCACCTTCGTCGAGATCGCGCAGATTTAACGCCTTGCGCAGGGCCGCGATTGCAGCCTGCGCAGCCGGGCTGTCCGCCTCGTGCCAATAATCGAGATGTTGAAAACGCATTCCCTGGTTGGGCAATTCGACATCGAGGATGCCTGGTCCGAAATGCGGCGCGCACGGTCCCGCGATCGGATCACCAGCGAACAGGTACCGGGTTGGAAAATAGATGTTGGTCCAGACGGTCGGCGCGAACGGCGCCGCGTGATGCGGAACTCTATGCGGCGCGGCGCGCGGATAGGTGAACTGTTTCACATCCTTTGCCCAATACTCGAAAGCAGGTGGGGTGCTTGGGAATTCCCTGCGTTCCTTGCGGCGGGCAAAACTTTCTTCGCTATCGGCCAACAGTACGTTTGCCCTGCCGAGAGGTGATCCCAGTGTGACGAGATCGCTGACGAGCCATAACGGATCTTCTTGCGCGGCCAATTCGCGCCGATACTCTCGCTGGCGGTCGCGGTAAGATCTGCGCTTTTCGCAGAGCCCTTCGGCAGGTGTGATCGCGGCAAGCGTGTCGTCCCGCTTATTGGGCGAATAAAGCGCAGCTCCCGCACTCTCCACACTATCAAGCGTCTGCATCAGTGTGTCCGAACCGCTGTGCTGCTGCTTCAGTCTCGCACTGTCGAGCCCCGACCACATATGCGTGAGTATGTCGTAAGCCACTAGCGATCCGAGGCTGTGCCCGACCATGACAATCCGGTCATATCGCCCGGTCGCCTGCAATCGCTCGACCAAGGCAATGCCTTCTGCTCGGATGCGTTGGCGCGCCTCGACATTGCGAGGTTCAGCCCGGAGATATCGAGCTGCATCGCCGGCCACATTGACGATCTTGCTGAGCAGCAGTGCCGCGAGGGCGGGGAAAACCAGACCAGCGATGGGCGTGACCCAACCGAGATCCGGGGCAAGCACCAGCCATGCGATATATGCGGCGATCGCGGCGGCGACTGCGGCCCAGCCCGCGATCCAGTAATGCCGATATTCCGGCGGAAGGGTGCTTTTCGGCCTCCAGAACAGAGAAATCAGCCACCGCGAGATGTCCCCCGCGCTGTTGCCAAGCATCATATGCGCCCAGTAATATTCGTAGAAATCGAAGCTCCGCCCGGTGTGCCTGTCGCCGCGTGTCGTGACTCGGCGCAGTTCGTGGTTGTTCTCCGTGCCGCCGGGCTTGGAATAAACCTCGCGTTGATACGGATCGACCATCTCGGGATCGTTCGACCAAGCGGCGTCTATGAAGCCCCACAGCGTGTCCATCGGGCGCTGCTCGCCGACACCGTGGATGATGATCACAGCAGTTTTCTTACGCGCAGACATGGCGATGCCTCCAGCCCATAGCGATCCATGCACAAGTGTGCAGGTGGAGGGCGAGCGTGGCAAGGCAACCGGTTAACGCGAGAGCACGCAGCGCGCGCGGGATTGGAGGTTTATTAAGGCCAGGGTGGCGAGCGAGTTTTCGAAAACGCCTGCCACAACTGGGCGAACGCGATCAGCCCTCGCGCACTTGCTTGAGGAACGCCTCGACCTGCTCATTCAATGTGGTGGCCTGCTTGTCGAGATCATTGGCGCTGCTCAGAACCTGACTTGCAGCGGCTCCGGTGGAAAGCGATAGTTCGCGGACATCGTCGACATGAGCCGCCACTTTCTCCGTGCCTCGGGCCGCCAGGTCGATGCTCCGCGCGAGGTCTTGCCCCGCAACCGATTGCTGATCCACTGCACTCGCGATCGAGACGGCCGTGGTTTCGAGTTCCTTGACCTGGGTTGCGATCGAACGCAGCGCTGAAACGCTAGCGCCGGTCGTGTCCTGCATCGCCCTGATCTGGTCTGCGACCTGCTCGGTTGCGCGGCTCGTCTGCATGGCAAGTTCTTTGACTTCGCTCGCGACGACAGCAAAACCGCGTCCAGCCTCACCGCCGCGGGCTGCCTCGATAGATGCATTGAGCGCCAGGAGGTTGGTGCGCTGCGCGATCGTCTGGATCAACTCAACGATCTGTCCGACCTGTTCCGCAGAATCCGACAAGGCGGAAATCGTACTATCCGCTTCTTCGGTTGCGTCGGTCGCAAGGCGTGCCAGTTCGCTGGAGGACGCCGCCTGCCGGCTGATTTCCCCAATGGACAGGGCGAATTCATCGCTCGCCGCCGCAGCAGCAGTGGCACCGGAATTTGCCTCGACCATGTCGTTGGACAGGTCGCTCGTGCGTTGACTTGCCTGCTCGGCTGTTCCTGCCATCCGCGTGGCGGTGCTTTGCAATTCACGCGAAGCCGTGCCGACACTGTTGACCACGTCGCCGACCGTTCGCTCGAATTGCATCGCAACGTCCGTCAGCAGGCTGGCCTTGCGGCCCTCGGCCTCTTCACGTTCGCGTTCGCGCTCTTGCTGAATCCGAATTTCTTCGTCGGCGCGTTCCGCACGTTCGCGAGCCCATTTTTCCAACTGGCGGCTTGCGCGTTTAAACATTGTGAGCGAGCGGCTCATGTCGCCAAGCTCGTCCTTGCGGTCCAGACCATCGATTTGGAAATCGCGGTCACCCTTGGACAGGCGAACCATGCCGTGCGTGATTTCCATAATCTTGCTGGAAAAGCCGAGCGAGAGATAGCTCATTCCTGCCAGAAGGACAGATACCCCGATCATCGTCAGGACCACAACGATTGTGATCATCGTGAAGAAGTAGTCGATGCCATTCTGTTCGATCTCCGCCGCTTGAAGGCTCAGATCGATGGCGAACTGGTCCGCTAGTGCGAACAGGGCATCGCCTTGGTCGGACAATTGATAAGCCAGGGCTACGGACGTTTCGCTCCGGCCTTCGCGGTCGAGGCTGTCCAACAGGCTTTCAAACGTCGCATTGTACTCATCGAAACTAGCTCGGTTTTCGTCCAGCCGGTCGTTCAGTTGCGGAACGTGCTTGTTAACGACACTCGCCAATTCGGCGAGCTGCTCGCGCGCGGCCGCGAAGCTCCGGGCCTGGCGGTCCCGAGCCTGCGCTTCCTCGCCGAAGATCATGCGGACCGTATTGTAGCGGAGTTCGCCGGTAGATCCTCGCAGCTCGGTGGCGGCGACTACGCCGTCCTGGACTTCAGCAGAAGTTTGATAGCGCAGATACACCTCGCTCAGGCCAAGCGTCATCACGAGCCCGATCGCGAACAGGACACCGAAAAACGTACCGAAGATCGCATTGATCTTGCCCTTGGTCCGGAGGTCGCGGAACCAACGGAATCGCTCGAGGAAGCTGCTCTGCAGAGCGCTCGCGGACGAGTTCTCGATCTCGTTTTCGAGATCGATATGAAGCGAACTTGCAAAGTCCGGCACGGCTAGCTCCTCGCGCTCGTCTTGCAGGCTGATCATATTCATGCGGGAGAATTTTCGGTCTGGTGCATCACGGGAAAAGTCCTGAACGAAAATCCTTTCCATTTCCTTGCCGGAAAAGCGTTCGTCGAGGGATTGCGCCACTATCCAGCGCGAATTTTACCGAGGAATCCGTTTACCTGACTGCGCAGGGTAGACGCCTGCTGTTCAAGTTCGGTGGCACTCGAAAGGACCTGGCTCGCAGCCGAGCCAGTCGAAAGCGACAATTCGTGCACATCGTCGAGGTGTCCGGTGACCTGCTCGGTTCCGCGAGCGGCCAGGTCAATGCTGCGGGCAAGGTCCTGTCCAGCGACGGATTGCTGGTCGACTGCGCTTGCAATGGAAACAGCCGTGCTTTCGAGCTGTTGCACCTGGTCTGCGATGGAGCGCAGCGCGGTCACGCTCGCTCCCGTAGTGTTTTGCATAGAGGCGATTTGCTCCGCCACGCGCTCGGTCGCCCGGCTTGTCTGCATGGCGAGTTCTTTGACTTCGCTGGCGACGACCGCGAATCCGCGCCCGGCTTCTCCGCCACGGGCCGCCTCAATCGAAGCGTTGAGCGCCAGCAAGTTGGTGCGCTGTGCAATCGTCTGGATCAACTCGACCACTTGGCCGATTTGCTGCGCCGAATCCGACAAGGCTGAGATCGTGAGATCGGCTTCATTGGCGGACAGGGTGGCAGTGCGTGCCAGTTCGGCGGACGACGCGGCCTGCCTGCTGATCTCGCCGATTGACATGGCGAACTCATCGCTGGCAGCCGCTGCCGCAGTCGCGCCGGTATTGGCATTCGACATGGCAGTGGAGACGTCCTTGGTGCGCCGGCTCGCTTCGTCGGCTGCGGTAGCCATCGATTGCGACGTCGATTGCAGCTGGGTTGATGCCGCGGCCACGCTGCTCGCGACATCGCCGATCATGTGCTCGAATTGATCTGCGAGGTCACGCAGCATTCTTTCGCGCTCGTTTCTCGCCTCTTCCGCCTGAAGCTGAAGCCGCGTCTGCTCTTCGAGCTCGGCGCTGGCTCGCTCGGCACGCTCACGATTGAGTTCGGCCAGTTCGATGCTCGACAGCCGGAGTTTCTCGATCTCGACTGCCATCGCGCCATATTCGTCGATCCGGTCGCGGTGTGGCACCACGATATTGTGCTGCCCGGCAGCAATTCTCTGGACGCAATCGACAATCTGCTGCGACGTGCGGACGATATCGGTCCTGATCGCGGCGAGAAGGGCCATCATCATGCTCAGGCCGATCGCAACAGCGACTAACATGAAAAAGCGCAGATCGTCCGCTTGGGCTGCGGCGGCCTCGATTGTTTCGGGCTGTGCCGCCTGCAAATCGGCCGAAATCTTGCCGAGACCCAAGAAGGCGAGGGCCGCTGTCATAATGATCAGCGCCAACGGCATTCCGATCGTTAGGAATACCTTTTGCGGAGTGCTGCGGCGGCGGTACCAGCCGGTGACCGGGCCAACGCTCTCTTCGTAGCGATACGCTTCATCCGAAGCAGGACGTTCTGGCCTCGCTTCTGTGTCCGCCAATTCTGCAAACACCTGTGTCTCCGAACTCATGCCGCCTGCTCCCCTCTATCGCCATCTGCGAGCGATCTAACCTGCGCCTCCTGCGCCGCGATCAGCTTGTCGATCTCTTCTGCAGGCATCGCCTTGTAGAACAGCCACCCCTGAATCTGGTCGCATCCTGCGGTACGCACGAGATCGGCCTGCTCATCGGTTTCAACGCCCTCCGCGGTGACGTCCATTCCAAGCGCGCGGGCGACGGTAATGCTCGATAGCATCATCGCGCGGCTGCCATCATCCTGGCCCGCCTGTACGACGAGGCTGCGATCCAGCTTGAGCTTCTCGAACCGGAATTGCCGGAGGAAGCCTATCGAAGCGTATCCGGTCCCGAAATCATCGAGCGATATGCGCACCCCAAAGCTGCGGATTACATTGAGACTACGTTCGGCGACGATCGGGTCGAGCACGAGGCAAGTCTCTGTCACTTCTAGTTCAAGTTGTTCGGCCGGAAATCCAGTCTCTTCGAGGATCTCGCCGAGTTTGATCGGGAATTCGGGATTGCGGAGTTGAGCAGCAGAGATGTTGACCGACAGAGTAATTCTGCCCCAACGCATCGCGTCGCACATTGCCCGGCGCAGCACCCACAAACCGATGGGATTGATGATGCCGGATTGCTCCGCCACCGGGATGAAGATGTTCGGGCCGAGGGGCGTTCCTCCGATGCGATTCCAACGCAGCAATGCTTCGACGGCGACAATCTGCCCCTCTTTTGCATCGACCAGCGGCTGATAAGCGATGGCGAACTCGTCATTGGAAATGGCGCTGCGCAGATCGTCTTCGAGTTCCCGTACGGCCTCCCGGCGCTGGTCGAATGTCTCGTTAAACCAGGTGCAGCGCATCTTGCCGCCCCGCTTCGACATATACATGGCTACATCGCTCCGGCGCAACATCTCCGATGATGAAAGACGGGCAGCCGCGGTGCTCCGTGCAAGACCGATGCTGGCGCCGACTACGATTTCACGTTTGTCGACTTCGATAGAAGTTGCGAGGTGCTCCAAGAGTGATCGGCACAGCCCTTCCAGCAGAGTGCCGGCGGCGTCGCCAGCCATCACGGCGGCAAACTCATCACCGCCCAACCGGTAACAGCTGGCTTCACCGGCGCAGATTTCTTTGAGCAGCTCTGCACATTTCTGGATCAGTTGGTCGCCTACAGCGTGCCCGTAATGATCGTTGACCTGCTTGAACGCATCGAGATCGATCAGAGCAATCGCGATCTCGTCATGGTTTGCGGATAGCGCCTCGATATCGTTGTGAAGCGCTCTGCGATTGGGGAGATCGGTAAGGCTGTCTTTCGTGATTACCCGTTCCAGCTCTCGCACATTGGCAAGGCCACTCCGGCTCAGGAAAAGAACAGCCGCCGCATAGATCGACGTTCCGGCGATCAGAAGGGTTGCTGGCCCCATAAGCTCAAGCTGGTTGCTCGCAAACACGATCAAAGCGATCAGTGCGAACACGCCGGACAGAATGACGAGGGGGGCAAGAACCAATCCCGTCGGAGACAGGCTCACATTTTTAGCCTTTGCTTGCAACGACAATCCCCATCTTTTGCGAACCCGGATGCCGACGCTGTTTCGCACCGACGCTTATTCAGCGAATTCCTAAAGACGAATGGCTAATCTTTCGTAAAAGCGATGCCTAACAAGCTGGGAAAGCCTCGTTTTGCGTGCTTTTTTGGCTTAGCTGGCCGCCAGCAAGGGGGTTTCATTCTGGCTACGTGTTGCTTCGTAGATGGAGGCCCGTTTGGGGGAAGGCATGAACGCCCGGGTTTGCCCCACAACGGTTTCGCCAGCGCCCAGCATGAGGAAGCCGTCTTCGGCCAGCGCGCCGTGCAACCGCTGGAATGCACGCTCCCGGTTCGCCTGATCGAAATAGAGCAGGACATTTCGACAGAGGATGAGATCGAATTTCTGGCGTGACGGCGGATCGCCAAGCACATTGTGCTGCTGGAATCGTGACATCGCGCGCGTTTCTTCGACGACCTGCCAGCCTTGGCTCGTTTCATCGAAATGCTTGAGCATCTGAGCAACGCCGAGCCCGCGCTGAACCTCGAACTGGCTGTAGACGCCGTTTCGCGCGGCGTTGATCGCGCGGTGCGAAACATCGGTCCCAAGAACATCGATGGTCCAGTCCTTCCAACGATCAGGCATATCGGCAAACATCATTGCGATCGAGTGCACTTCCTGTCCGGTTGAACAGCCAGCGCACCAGATGGAGATGCGTTTCGAACTCGCACGCCGCTCGGCGATCGTCGGGATGATGTCATCGGCAAGCTGATCGAATGTCGGCTTGTCGCGATAGAAGTAGGTTTCGTTGTTAAGAAGAGCTTCGACGATTTGCTGCGACAGTTCCGGCTTTCCCGGGGTCCGCATGGGGAGATCGAGCAGGCACACAAGCTGGTCGATATTGCTGATGCCGTGTTCGCGAAAGACACCCGACAGTGCGGTTGCGACCCTCCATCGACGGCTTTCAGACAGGTGCTGGCCCGTACGCGCCTCGAGCAGGTCGTCGATGATCTGGTATGAAGCCTGACTCGCGTCCATTGCAGTTTCCGAACGCATCCTATTTCGAAGCTGCTGCGAGAGCTTCTTCCACGATCGCCGCAGCCAGTTCATCCGGCGACGCGACGAGGCTCGTCAGTCCTTCTTTGGCGACGGCTCCGGGCATGCCCCAAACGGCGCTCGTCTCTGCGTTCTGCGCAAAGATCGTTCCTCCGTTGCTGACCAATGCACGGGCTCCATCGAGGCCATCCCGCCCCATGCCGGAAAGGATTATTGCAAGGACATGGCCATCATAGGCCGAGGACAGGCTGGCAAGCATGGGATCGACCGATGGCATGCAGCCGCTGGCGGCCGGTTCGCTCGATGCCTTGCAGATGAAGCGATCACCGACACGGCGCACGGTAAGGTGGCTATGCCCGGTCGCAATCGTCACCTCACCCGGATGTATTTCCACGCCATCGTCTGCGATGATGGTCCGGCGTGCGCTCGCCATTTCGATCTGCCGGGCGAATACCGGAATAAAGGATTGAGGCAGGTGCTGGGTGACGAGAATCGGCAAATCGAGGCTCGGCGGCAGGTTCCGCAGCATGATATTGAGTGCATGGATCCCGCCTGTCGATGCGCCGACAGCGATCACTTTGGGGCGCTTTTTCCCGCGCAGAACGCGCTCGCCTGCGGCGACTTTATTCGTTCGCTCGCTGACTGTCTGGTCATCCGGTGAAGTATGCCCCAAGGCACGGATCTTCGCGAGAAGCTGGCTTCGGTAATCTTCGTTGAAGCCGCCCGGCCGCGGTTTCAGCATCGTGTCGGCAGCGCCCATTGAAAGCGCGGTCATCGTGTGTTCGGCACCGTCTTCGGTCAGCGATGAGACCACCAGGACCTGCGCATTTTCGGCGATCTGTAGAATAGCGGGCAGGGCGTCCAATCCGCCCATTCCCGGCATTTCCAGATCAAGCAGGATGACATCGACACCGGTCGTTCTCAGCTGGGCGATGGCGCGTTCGGCGCTGCTTGCTGTTGCAACAACCGCCAGCCCCTTGTCGCTTTCCACCATGCGCTTGAAGATCGTGCGAACAGTCAGGGAATCGTCAACGATCATTACCCGCGCAGCGCTACTGTCGCGGTATCCGAAGGCCGTTAAGTCAGAAGCGCGCGCAGCGCGGGTCAGGGTGCCTTTGTGAGGAGAAGATGGCGCGTTCACGCGAATCCGACCAACTGCAATTTGATTTGCAGCGTCTCGTGATCGAAGGGCTTCATGACGTATTCGTCCGCGCCTGCCTGGATGGCTTCGCGAATATGAGCCACGTCGTTCTCGGTCGTGCAAAACACAACCTTTGGCTTGTCGCCACCCGGACGCTGACGCAATTGCGTGATGAACTCGATCCCTGTCATCACCGGCATGTTCCAGTCCAGCAGGACCACGTCGGGCATGTTGGCCTCGCAAGCGTCAAGTCCGGTCTGGCCATTGTCGGCTTCGTCGACGGCAAAGCCGAGCGTCTCGAGAATATGCCTCGAAACCTTCCGGATAACTCGCGAATCATCGACGATCAGGCACGTCTTCATGAACAACCCCTATTCTTATCGCCCGATCGGTACGGGAAAGCGGTAACTATTGGATTAAGCTGCTGCATTCAGGCTGCCCGTCAGCCGCTCGTCCGGACCGGCGATGAGAGCGTGAAGGTCAATCAGCAGGGCAGGGCCCGATGCGGTCTCGATCATGCCTTTGGCAACTCGCGACCATTCGGGTCCGAAGCCCCCGCTCACCTGGCCCGGTTCGCCGGTGGTTGTCGTGATGTCCTCGATTGCGTCGATCAGGAGAGCATAAAAATGTCCGCCAATTGATATGACCGCAGCACGGTTGTCCGTCTCCCAATCCGTTTGTTCGAAACCGAGGGTGAGCCGGCAATCGATCACGGTCAGAGCCTGGCTGCGCATGGCGGTGATCCCAGCAATGAATTCGGGCGTCTGCGGTACGGGCGTGATTGTAGAAAGCTCTATGACCGACTTCACGTCATGGGCGGGCAGGGCGCAGCGGCGGCCCGCGATCTGGGTCATCACCATAAGCTCGTTCATCGGATCAGCCCTCCTGCGCTTCGTGCTTCTTTCAAGGCGCTCATCAGTGCTTCGCGGTCGTAGCGATAGATGCTTCCATCGCCGTCTCCCGCGTCGAGCTCGCTTCGCAGGCGGATGACAGAACCATCCCCTTTTTCGGAGGCCGCGCTACTTTCCTCGACGAAGACGACGCGGACGGCATTCTCACTGTCGCCGTGATCTTCATCGCCGTCTACTATCTCGTATCCCGCCGACACCACGAGCGGCGCCAGGATGGTTCGCGACCAGTCATCGGATGGGATGCGGCAGAGCGGCCGGGCCAAGGGTTCCGGCGGCTCGCCGTGACGCGTGAACAGCTCGTGCCCATCCATCAGCGCAACCGTTGACCCTTCTATCAGCGCGATAGCTTCGATCAGCGGATCGTCACGCTCGGGCTTGAGCATGCCCGGGAGTTCGACCGCATCGTCGATCTCGCGAACGGCATGGAGCAATTCGCACTCGCCATCGCTCAGACGGAGAAGGCGGACTTTTTCAGTCGGAATCTGTCCTTCCGGAAGACCGACAACCGGCAAAATCATGCCATCAATGACGGCCCGCGGTCTTGCTCCGGAAAGGTCGATGGCGGAGGCTGGCGCGGTTTCGATCCGCTTGACCAGTTCAAGACGGACGGCGCACCTGCGATTGCTGAAATCGGTGAACAGCATGGCACGGCTGACCTGGTGCCTGTCGGCTGCGATAACGTCGTCGCCGATTTCGCGCACTCGCGTGCGGGCGTCTGAGACCAGCCCATACCTGCTCGCGATGTTGGTCACATCGAGGAGCAGGATCGGCTGACCATTGTCCAGCAGCGAAGAGCCTGCATAAATCTCGCTTTTCATCACGGCGGGGGCCAGTGGCTTTACCACGAGATCGCCGTGCGAATGAATTCGCTCTACAGCCAGGGCGAACAGGTCGCCGCTCGCCAGGCGGAGCAGCACCATGGTGTGCTGGTCCTCTTCGATCTCGCTGTGATCCAGTGCAAGAACTTCGGATAGCATCAGGCACGGCACGCGGTCGCCGCGGAAGGTGACGAGGGCCGTTTCGCCGACGCGGGTGAAATCCAGCGCCTTGGCCGAGGCATGGATGATCTCTTCGATATAGCTTTGCGGAATGGCAAAGCGCTGATCACCGACTTCGACGGTGAGACCTGCAATGATGCTGAGCGTAAGCGGAATCTGCAGAGTGAACAGCGTACCAATGCCCGGCTGGCTCGAAACCTTGATGCTCCCGCCGACCTTTTCGAGATTGTCGCGGACGACGTCGAGGCCGACGCCGCGCCCGGAGACGTTGCTGACAGTGTCTGCTGTGGAGAAACCCGGCTCGAAAATGAGCTGGAGAACTTTTTCGCGGCTCATTTCAGCGCGCTGGCTGGCGGTAATGAGACCGGTCTCGACCGCTTTTGTCGCGATCCTTGCCTCATCAAGGCCGCGTCCATCATCGCTCACGACGATCGAAATCGTATTGCCTGATTGCCGCGCAGCGATGGAGAGCAAACCAATTTCACGTTTGCCATCTTTCAGCCGGGCTGAGGGCGTCTCGATCCCGTGATCGATCGCGTTTCGAATGATATGGGTAAGCGGGTCGCGAACCATCTCGACCATTTCGCGGTCCAGTTCGACATCGCCGCCTTCGAGGTCGATCATCACTTGCTTGCCGAGTTCGGCGGACAGGTCGCGGACCAATCGAGGAAGGGCCGAAAACAGCGTTTCGATTCGTTGCATGCGCATCCGGGTGATCGCATCGCGAACATCCGAAAGGATCGTGGTCAATCGTTCGAACGGGCCATCGATGGTCGGCTGATTGCCTGCCTGACGGAGCCTGTGACCAAGATCGTTACGGGCGAGTACCATGTCGGACACGCCGCTCATTACTCGGTCGAGCAGGTCAACGGGCAGACGAATGCTCCGTTGGACCGCAGGGCTCGTATCTGCCTTCTTGGGCGCGTCGCCTTCGGCCGCGATATCGTCGGAACCGGGCGAAACTGGCTCTACGGCGCTCCCTTGGCCAGCGTCCTTTAATTCCTCGAAACTCAGGTCTTCGGTATCCTTGTCATTGCCCAGCGCAGCGATCAACGCCTCATCGCCGCCTTCGGGGAAGTCCTCGCCTGCCTCGATCGCATCGACCATCGCGGAAATCCGGTCGACGATTGCGAGCACGGCCGTGACGAGCGCAGAATCGGGTTTGCGCCGTCCAGCGCGGCAATCGGCAAGTGCGTCCTCGGCCGCGTGGCTCAGCCCTGCAAGTCGCGGGAAATCGAAGAAGCCGCAATTGCCTTTGACCGTGTGGACAAAGCGGAAGATCGTATCGAGGCGCGCGCTATCAGCCGGGTCTGCTTCCCACGCGACGATCTCGCCCTCGCTGGCTTCCAGCATTTCACGTGTTTCGGCGACGAAATCCGCCAGCAGGTCATCCATGGCCCAAGCGTTCCTGTTGCTAATCAGGCACCGCTATGCAGGAGGATGGTTAACGAAGGGCTACTGCTGCCGTCCGGTCGCACGGACTTTCAAGACGTAGTACATCAATCCGGCGCCAGTGACCGCGCCGAAAAGGTTGGCGGCCAGTTCTGCGGTGTAAATCGCTTCACTTCCCCAGTCGCCCTGAAGCAGTAGGGCCACCGGCAACATCACGAGGAACACTCGCCCGACCGATTGAAGCAGCGCGTATTTCGCTTGGTCGATTGCGTTGAGGATGCCGTTCGCCACGATCAAAAGGCCGAACCCGGCATATCCCCATGCGGCGATTTCAAGGTACAATGCAAACTCTTCGATCACCGCGTCATCCTCGGTAAAAAGCTGCGCAAACCATTCGCCTGCCGCAAACAGGATCACTGCGGTCGATAGGCCCCAGATGATGCAAAAGCCCGCGGCATAGAGCGCCGCCTGCCTGGCGCGGTCATATTCGCGCGCGCCCCAGTTCTGTCCTACGATCGATCCGATCGCGCCCGACAGTGCGAGAAGCGGCACCGTGGCGAAACTCTGCAATCGTCCGGCCGCGCCAAAGCCTGCGACCGCCTCCTGACCGGCGCTCGCGATGAGCGCGGTGAGGATCGACAGACCGATCGGATTGATCGCGTTTGAGAAAGCTGCAGGGCCTGCCACTTTCACAATAGCTAGCGCCGGATCGACGAGGCTGCTCTTGCGCAGAAGTGACAAATCGAGCGGCAATTCCGCCCGTGTCATCAGGTACATGGCCATGGCCGCACCGAATGCCCACCCGATGAGGGTTGCGTAGGCCGCGCCGACGATTCCGAAGCCGCCAAAGCCGGCGACGCCGGTAATGAGCAGCGGGTCGAGGATCCAGTTGGCCGCAGCATAGGTGATCGACACGTAACTTGTCTTGCGCGCCTCGCCCTGTCCGCGCAGCACTCCGTTAAAGCCCATGATCGCTAGTATGAGCGGAAATCCGAACGCGAATGGCTGCATGTATGTGCGGATAAGCGGCAGCAGATTGGCCGGCGCGTTCATGAGAATGAAGAGAGGATCGAGCAGCAGGAACAGCGCCAGGCCCATGATGAGCCCGCACCCGACCGCGAACACCACGCCAAAATTGGCGCGCCGCGCAGCCTTTTCGTTGTTACCTTCGCCAAGCGCGCGCGAAACGACCGAATTGATCCCGACCATCACCCCTACGCCGAGCGATGTCAGCGCCACGGATATGGGAAAGATGAAGGAAATTGCCGCCAGAGCGTCGCTGCCGAGCTTGCCGATAAAATAGGCATCGACCAGCCCGATCGACATGATCGCGGCGACGCCGATGATCGCTGGCAGCGTCTGGCCGACAAGATGCCCGGGAATGCCGCCGCGCACCAGTTTGGCCGATGAATTGTCGGGTGCGGTCGCCGCGTCGCTCATTGTTGCTCGCCTTGCCGGAGGGCGGCTCTGCCGTAAAGCGAATCCTTGTGCGTCCACCCCTCGCCGTGCGATAATGCCTCAAACGCGAATTGAGGAAAGGACAGCCGCACCATGGCAACACAGCTCAAACCGAATATCGAATGCAGCAAGGAAGAATGGCAGGCGCGGCTCGACCTGGCGGCATGTTATCGGATTTTCGATCACCTCGGCTGGTCAGAATCGATCTATAATCACATTTCGCTGAAAGTCCCTGATGAGGAGGACACGTTTCTCATCAACCCGTTCGGGCTGCTCTATGACGAAGTGACGGCATCCAACCTCGTGAAGATCGATGTTGAAGGCAACAATGTCGGCGGATCGCCTTACATGGTGAACAAGGCTGGCTTCACCCAGCACGCCTATTTCCATAAGAAACTGGGCGAGCGGGCAAATGCGATCTGCCACG
This sequence comes from Erythrobacter ani, assembly GCF_019204025.1. Taxonomy (GTDB): domain Bacteria; phylum Pseudomonadota; class Alphaproteobacteria; order Sphingomonadales; family Sphingomonadaceae; genus Erythrobacter; species Erythrobacter ani. The sequence continues at coordinate 511,006 of NZ_JAGSPB010000001.1, read as the reverse complement.
TCCATACGACGGAAACCATGGCGGTATGCAGCCACGAAGATGGCCTGCTGCCGACCAATTTCTACGCCTGTAATTTCCAGAACCAGATCGGGTATCACGATTTCGAAGGTGTGACAGTGCGCGCTGAGGAAGGCGAGCGGCTGGTCGCAAACCTTGGCGATCATACGATCCTGATGTTGCGCAATCACGGTCCTGTCGTGATGGACAAGGGCATCCAGGGAATGTTCGTGAAGATGTGGGCGCTCCAGCGCGCATGTGAAATTCAGGTTGCAACCCTGAGCATGGGCAAGCCAAATCTCGTACCGCAAGAGGTTGTGGACGTGCATCAGCGCGACATCTCAGTGATGAGCAGCCAGGGCGGTGCGGGCGTCTTCGACTTCGAAGCGTGGAAACGCCGCGTGGACAAGATCGACGACAGCTGGCGTCAGTAACCGCCCCTGTGCAATTGCAGATTCCGGCTCGGCATTGTCGGTGCCAGAGGCGCGATCACGCTGAGAATTAAGCGAATTAGGGGCGTTTTGTGCCGCGCATGACAGTCAACGATCGGCCGGTCGAATTCGACCTCGATCCCGAAATGCCGCTGCTTTACGCGCTGCGCGAGGCTGCAAACCTTACCGGCACGAAAAGCTGCGGCGGCGGCGACTGCGTCGGCGCCTGCATGGTGCTCGTCGATGGAACTGCGCTGCGATCCTGCCGCATCACCATTGCCGAGGCCGAAGGGCGCTTCATCACGACAATTGAGGGATTGTCGCGCGATCGTTCTCATCCGGTGCAGCAGGCCATGGTTGCGGAACAGACGATCCAGTGCGGCTATTGCACGCCGGGTATCGTGATCGCAGCGGCGGCGCTGCTGGACCGGAACGCATCGCCCAGCAGAGCCGACATCGATGCCGCAATCACCAACATGTGCCGCTGCGGCGTCTATCCGCGGCTGGTCGAGGCGATCCAGCGGGCCGGGCGAGTCATGCGGCGCGGTGAAAGCATCAGCGCTGCCCCTGCACCGGGCATCAGCGCTGCCGATGCAGCCGAGAATGTGCCCGCGCTGAGGCGGGCACGGGATGCGGAAGACGGCTCCTGAGCGGTTAGAACCGCCCAGTCACCGTGAAGCGCGCGTTGAGCGGCGCGCCCACCGTGATGTTGTCGGCGATATGGGCGTTGGGGAAGTAGTCCTCGTCGAACAGGTTCTCGATATTCACCTGTAGTCGCAGCCGGTCCGACACATCGTAATACGCCGCCGCATCGAAACGGATGTAGTCCGGCAGCGTAACGGTGTTTGCATTGTCGGCGAAGCTATCGTCCTGGAATGTGAAACCGCCGCCAAGGCCAAAGCGCTCGGTCACCTGATAGGTGCTCCAAAGGCTGAGCATGTGCTCTGGCAGTTCACGGACCCGGTTGCCTTCCACGCCGAAAGCATCGACCTGGTTGCCGTCGAGATAGCTGTACCCGGCAGTGAAGAACCAGCGATCGGTGATGTTCCCCTGAAGCTGCAATTCGACACCTTCGATTTCACTATCGATGATGTCGAGCGTTCCCGGATCATCATCTGCCACCTGCGGAGAGCTTTGCTCGATGCGGAAGATTGCTGCGGTGAAGCTGAGCGCGTCGCGGAAATCCCATTTCAGACCGAGTTCGAGGTTTTCGAAAGTATCGGGATCGAGCGCATCGTCCGGCGGATTGATATCGGCGAACTGTTCGCCCGATCGTGGCAGGAAGCTTTCCGAATAACTGCCATAAATCGAGATGTTTTCCTGAGGTTTCAGGATCAGTCCGACGCGCGGCGAGATTTCTTCGTCGACCCGTGTCGCGACATCGCGCACTCCGGTATCGATAAAAGTCTCGATATTGTCGACCGTGATATCGAAGCTGTCGAAGCGCGCGCCTAAGACCACGTTGAGCCACTCGGTCAGTTCGATCTCGTCCTGAATGTAGAGCGAGAACACTGTTACATCGGCCTCCGTATCGTCGTTCAATTGTGAGAAATCGTTGACCGTGGCTTCGCCCGACGAATTGATGCCCACGCCGCCGCGGATGCTGAGCGGCCGGGAAGGCGTGAAGAACTCGACATCGTCCTGGGTCTGGTCGAAAAAGGAGTTGAAACGATCGTTGTTGTTCACCGTGTCGATGAATTCGCCGCCCAATAGGATCGTATGGCCGATGGTTCCGGTCTGGAATTCCCCGATCAGGTTACCGGTGACGATGAAGTTTTCGCGCTGCGTCGTGTCGATATAACCATCAAGCGCGACTTCATTCGCAGCCTCGTCAAAACCTACAGGGAAGAGGTTGGAGTAGACCTTGTCGTAATCGCCGTAGGATGCCGTGACGTTGCCTTTGAAGTTGTCTGAAAAGGCGTGCTGGATCGTTCCGCGGAAAACGTGCGCTTCAAGCGTGGTGAAATTGTCGATCGGGTCACCAAAGGTGATGCGGTCGAACTGCTCCGCCGGAAGGCCGGCCTCTGTCGCTGGAATGCCGCGGTCGATGAAGCGCTCGTGATCGATGAATTCGTAAGACAGGTCAATGATGGTCGCGGGGCCCAGCTCGGCGCGGAAAGTCGGATTGAGACCGATGCGTTCGCCGTCGAAGAAGTCGCGGTGATTATTCAATTCCTCGTAGGCGGCATTGATGCGAAGAGCGGAAGTGTCGCTGGTGGCGAAATTGAGGTCGACCTGGCCGGTAAAGGCGCCGAACGTATCGACCGAACCGAGATAACCGACGAATTGTTCACCGATCACGCCTTTCTTGGTCACGCGGTTCAGAACACCCCCGGTGCCGCCGCGCCCGAACAAAAGCGCGTTGGGACCACGAAGGATCTCAACCTGTTCCAGATTGTAGAGACTACGATAATACTGAACGTCATCGCGCACGCCATCGACGAAGAAGTCAGCCGTGGAGCGCACACCGCGGAACACGACTGCGTCTCGGTGGCCTTCGCCTTGGGAATTGGTGACACCGGGCGTGTAGAGGACAATATCGGCGATACTGTCGAAGCCCTGTTGGATGATCTGTTCCTGCGTCACGATCGAAACCGATTGTGGAACGTCGATCACCGGTGTCGGGGTCTTCACCGAGTTGATCTGATCGCTGTAAAGAACATCGCCGCGCACTTCGATTTCGCGGTCGCCGTAATCGACGGAATCCTCAGCACTCTCGACCGTTTCCGCCATTGCCGGAAATGAGAGGGCAGCGCAGCCAAGCAGCAAGGCAGCGCGGTTGAGGCGATGAATCATTTGGCTATTTCCTTCCGTCCGTTGGAAATGCCGCTATTGCAACTTACTCGCAACTGCAAGGTGAAATTGAGAAAAGATCGCAAAACGCGTTCCATGTGGCAAACTCGCCGCGCCTGGGTTAGCGAACGCATGCTATCGCGAGGGAGATTAGAGCATGAAAGCGACCATCTGGCACAATCCGAAATGCGGCACATCGCGCAAGACACTGGCGATCCTCAAAGAGGCTGAGGGCGTCAATCTGACGGTGGTCGAGTATCTCAAGACTCCTCCGACTCGCGACAAGCTGAAGCAGCTTTATGCGGATGCAGGCATCACTCCTGCCGAAGGATTACGGCTCCGCGGTACTGACGCCGAGGAACGCGGTTTGCCCGATGCGGACGCGGACAGCGTGCTCGATGCCATGGTGGCCGACCCGATCCTCATCAATCGTCCGCTTGTCGAGACCGAAAAGGGTGTCGCCATCTGCCGCCCGCAGGACGAGGTTTACAAACTGCTCTAGGCGCTGTCGCGCGTCAGCTTGCTGTCGAGTTGCAGTGTCTTTGCCCCCACCACGGCTACAATCAAGCACAACGCGATGATCAGACCGAACCCCAGCCAGTCGCTGACATTATAAAGCCAGACTCCTAGCGCCGGCGCGTAGATAAAGCTCGCCCCTGCCACGGACGCGACAATTCCCGAAGCCTGCCCTTGCTCGGCGCGCGATACGGCGAGGGAGGTTCCGGCGGTGGTGCCTGGCCGAAACAGTCCGAACCCGAGCGAGACGATCGCATACCCGAGCGCAATCGTGTGAAGGTCGCCTGCCGCGCCCAGTAGCGCCACACCGAACGCGGCGACCAGAATTCCTGAAAGCGTCGCCGCGCGCGGCCCCAGATCGAAGCGCGGGATCAGGCCCCATTGCGCGAGCAGCGTGGCGATCGCTCCGCTCATCAGGACGATGCCGACCGGTCCAGCGCCTTCCGCCGGGCTATCGCGCAGGCCAAGGCGGTCGAGAACGAGGAAGCCCGATATTCCGAGCACCATCGCCTGCGCATGCCCTCCGATCAGGCCAGAGATCACCCAGGGCCGCAAACGCGGCTCGAACCAGCGCAGGCGCTTTGCTGGCGCGCCCGGATTGGCCGGACGACCGACCGCAACGTCGTTTTCGTCCTCGTCATCGTGATAATGATCTTGCGGCGCACCGCCCGAACCATTTGCATAGGGCGCGTCGTAGGCGCGTCCGCGTGCCGGGAATTGCGGCTCGTCATTGGGAAGCCGCAGGCGTAGCAGAATTAGCGCGGCGAGGCCGAATGCTGCAAAGCAGATGAATGGTCCGGTCAGGCCAAGGCCGAGGAACGGCAGGACCATGAGCGGTGCCAAGGCTGGGCCGATCACGGTTCCCAGACCAAAGCTCGAGGCGATCAGTGAGAGCGCTTGCGTTCGCTCTGCACGCGGCGTGCGCGCAGCGACATAGGCCTGGACAGCGGGTGGTGCCGCGCTGCCGAAACCACCATAAAGGCTGCGCGCCGCAGCAAAGGCGATCAACGCCCAGAATGCGGTCATCCAGCCCGATAGTCCCGCCCAGAGCACCAGCCCGCACAGCGCCATCGATACGATGAACCCGGTCAGCCCCAGCGCCATCATGGCCTTGCGCCCGCGCCGGTCGGATCGGTCCGCCCAGATCGGGGCGCAGACAACCCAGAGCAGCGCCGACCAGCTATAGGCGAGGCTGATCCAGACATCGTCGACTTTCAGCGCGGTACCGATCGAAGGCATTACCGATTGCATCGCCGTGTTCCCGGCGGCCGTGACCAGCATGACCGTGAATAGCAGCGCCATGCGCCCGCGCGATATCGATCGCGGCGCGGTCGTGCTCGTAGAGGGATCGACGTCGGCCATCAGGCGGACGGGCTAAGCCAGCGGCTGGGGACTTGCAAACGGATATGCAGTCTGCGAACCGAAGACATTGAATCCAATCGATGATCCGGTGAGACCGGGCGGCAGAGGAATATGACCGGCAACAACGTAGCACTCGGAAAACGTGGTGGTTTTCGCGCCCGATGGCGCGATTACGCGGCGCAGTGCTCTGTGTTCTTCCGCGGATTTCTGGAGCATCCGCGCATGGTCGGATCGATCATTCCATCGTCCCGCTTTACCGTCCGGCAGATGTTGGCACCGGTCGATTGGGGAAAATGCGAGGTTTTTGTCGAATATGGTCCCGGAATCGGCACGTTCTGCCGCCCGGTGCTCGATAAATTGCGCGGTGACGGAGCGCTTGTCGTGATCGACACCAACCCGATTTATATCGATTACCTGACGCGCTCGATCCGCGACAAACGCTTTCACGCGGTGCTCGGGTCGGCTGAAAACGTGGAGAAGATTCTGGCTGACCTTGGTCTGCCGCAGGCCGATTACGTCCTTTCCGGACTGCCGTTTTCAACTCTACCCTCTGGCGTCGCGCCCGCTATCGCAAAAGCAACGCATGATGTTCTGAAACCCGGCGGGGGTTTTCTCGTCTACCAGTTCACCTCCGCAGTGAAAGACGAATCCGCGCCCTATTTCGAGCGGATCGATTCAGGGTTCGAATGGCTCAACATCTTGCCGTGCAAACTATACTGGGCATGGAAAGCCGCGATGCGCGATTGATCGCGGCTATTCGAACGTAGACTTCAGCTCCGCCTCGCTTGGTCCGGCGAGTTGCCCGTGCATTGCCACGGCAAGGCCGGACACCAGCATGCCGATTCCCATGCCGAGCAGTCCGTTGGTAAAGCCGAGGATCAGCATCGCGACCGTGCTGTCTCCGGCGAGGGCGGCGATCAAACCAAAGATTGACGTCAGCAGCACCGCGACGACCATGTAAGCGCCAAACAGCACGCCCCAGAACAGCATGATCGCCCATTTCTTCGGCCCGGTGAGGCGGAAACTGCGTGACACGGCCTTGATGGGATTGAGCGTTTGCTCGAGCACCAACACCGGCAGGCTCATCGACATCCGTGCGAGCAAGAAGATTACCATCGCCAAGACCACCAGGACGGCCAGAAAAGCGAGCGATGCCAGGCCGGAAAGCGACGCGATAATGCCGACCGGCACCGAGATCACGATCGCAGCAAGAACGTAGGCAAGCAGGAAAATCGCCAAGACACCAAACGTGCTCGGCACTACTCTAAGGCCCGATTTCAAAGCTTCACCTACTGTGGGGCGCGAATGTCCCATCAGAGCGATCATCGCACCGTAGCCCGCGAACTGAAAAATCATCGCGACGATGCCGATGCCCAGAAGCGGGCCAAGCTTGTCCTGAAGTTGAGCAGAAATGACCTCCGGATCTGCGGCGGGGTCCATGAAGACCTGAAGATCGGGAATCAGCAGATAGGCGGCCAGAGTCGGGAGCAGGAGGAATATGCCCGCTATCACCACCAATAGCTGAAAATTGTCGCGCACCAGCTCGATCGCTCGCGACCACACCTTGTTCATGTCAAAATTCATCGATCCCCCGAGCGCGTCTGGCGTCTTGTCCCTTGATCTGAACCATCAATGCCCCCACCAACAGGGGATGGCAAGCATCGCTCCACAACCGGCAGGCCCCGGTCCGATAGAATGGCGGTGCGAAAGCGCCCATGTTCCCTATCGTGCTGCGCTCGATCAGATGGAAGCACGCAATTCGGCTGTCGCAGATCACAGTGCAAGTGAGCTTGTCTGGCTGCTCGAACACCCTCCTGTTTACACCGCCGGGACCAGCGCCGATGCGAGCGAGCTGGTCGATCCGCGCTTCGAGGTCGTCGAAGCCGGGCGGGGCGGGCGGTACACCTACCACGGACCGGGCCAGCGGGTCGGGTATCTGGTGCTGGACCTGAACAAGCGGGGCAAAGACGTCCGCTGCTTTGTCCACGCCATCGAGGGATGGGTCATCGAAACGCTCGCCGATTTCGGTGTGCCTAGCTGGCGCGCAGCAGGACGTGTCGGCATTTGGACGGAAGACATCGACGGGCGCGAGGCAAAGATCGGGGCAATCGGGGTGCGCGTACGCCGATGGATCACAATGCATGGCTTTTCAGTGAACCTCGATCCCGATCTTTCCCACTTTGGCGGTATCGTTCCGTGCGGGATCGAGGAGTTCGGCGTCACCAGTCTCGCGCGGTTGGGAAAGCAGGTTTCATCTGCTGAATGGGACGAAGCATTGATAGCCCGTGCAGAGGCTTTTCTTGACGCGCTCGATAAACCTGCGCGAAAGGCGTGCCGGACATGATGACCAGACCGATTATCGCCCTTGCGGCATTCTCCCTTCTCGCTGCGTGCGGATCGGACGAACCTGTCAATGACAGCGCCGCTGTCGATCAGGAAGGACAACTCCGGGGAGATGTGCTCGGCGGCTCGATCAGCGATGACATGCTGCCGCTCGACCAGCTTACATCGCAGTCTCCGCCGCTTGAAACGGCAGCTGACAGCGACACGGCGACATCAAGCGATGCCGGTGGCGATTCCACTGACGACTCCGAGCAGGAGCTGAACGCCTTCCCCTCCGGCGGTGACGATCCTGCTCCGCCCGCACCGCCGGAGCCGCCAGCGGTGCAGGACGAAGGGGAATAGGATCAGACGGCGTTAGCGGCCTGCTCTTCTTCTAGTGTGGGGTAGTCGATATAGCCCTGCGGAATCGGGAAGTACCAGCTTTTGGGCACATCCTTGTTCGGATTGAAATCCGCGCCGACAGCGATCCGCTTTTCGAGATCGGGGTTCGAGATATAGGGCCGGCCGAAGGTCACTGCCTCGCAGCGCCCGCTTGATACGTCGTCGGCCGCTTCCTGAGCGGTATAGTCCGAATTCAGGATCAGCGGCCCGCTGTAATTTGCCCGGATAACCGGGTCCTGCTTGGGAACATCGGTGCTGCCGAATGTACCGTCGGGCCCCGGTTGCCGCAGCTCCACGAATGCAAGGCCAAGCTCTTCGCAGACTTTTGCGGCAGCCGCGAACGTGGCCGGCGGGTTGCTGTCATCGGTCCCTTGCGAATCGCCATTGGGTGAAAGCCGGATGCCGACGCGGTCAGCTCCCCAGACGTCGATCAGGGCTTCAAGCACCTCGCGCATGATGCGTGTGCGATTCTCGGGCGAGCCGCCATATTCATCGGTGCGCAGATTGGTTTTGTCGCGCAGGAACTGGTCGATCAGGTAACCATTCGCGCCGTGGAGCTGCACTCCGTCGAAACCTGCCTTTTTCGCGTTTTCTGCGGCGCGGCGATAATCGCCAATGGTTCGGTCGATGTCTTCCTTCGTCATGGCCCGCGCCTCGGCATAAGGCTGCTTGCCTTGCGGAGTATGCGCTTCTCCCGGCGCTGTGGTGGCGCTGGCGGAAACGGGCGGGTTGCCGTCCAGGAACACCGGATGCACGATGCGGCCCATATGCCACAGCTGCATAACGATCAGGCCGCCTTCGTCATGGACTGCCTTGGTGATCGGCTTCCACGCTTCGGTTTGCTCATCGCTCCAGATGCCGGGCGCCGACGGCCAGCCGAGCCCTTCGCGGCTGATACCGGTCGCCTCGGTCAGGATCATACCGGCGCCTGAACGCTGGCGGTAATAGGTTTCCATCATCTCGTTCGGAACGAACATAGGATCGGCAGCGCGCCCACGCGTGAGCGGCGCCATGAAAATACGGTTCTTTGCCTCAAGTGCACCCATCGTGAGCGGCTGGAACAGAACGTCGTGCATAGCGGTGTATCCTCCTGCTGATTTGCTTGGCTATCCACTTGGAGATCGGTGCGCTAGGGCGCAACCATGGAAAAAGAGGGGGTCCGCGAAGCAAAACTTTACGATCCGCGCGGTGCATTTCTGCTCGCTGCATTGCTCGCGGGAAATGTCGCGCTGGCTCTGGGGCCATGGCTGGTACGACTGGCCGATACCGGACCTGTTTCTGCTGCATTCTGGCGGCTGTTCCTTGCCCTGCCGTTCCTGATCGTCTTCGCAAGGATGGCGTCGCAGCCACTGGGAGGGATGCCGCGAAAGACGCTGTTCTGGGTAGCGATCGGTGCGACCGCTTTCGCGATGGACCTTGCCAGCTGGCATGTCGGGATCGGCCTGACACGGCTGGGTAATGCGACTCTGTTCGGCAACGCGGGATCGATCATCCTCCTGTTCTGGGGCTTTGTTATCGCTCGGATACTGCCCAAGGGTCTGGAATGGCTCGCGATCCTATTCGCGCTGGGGGGGGCAGGCATCCTGCTTGGCCGGAGCCTTGAGATCGGCACGGAGACATTCGTCGGCGATCTGTTCTGTTTGACTGCGGGTGTGCTCTACGCCGTTTACCTGCTCACTCTGCAAGGCGAACGAGCACGGTTCGGATCATGGAGCTTGCTCGTCTGGGTGAGCGTGTTTGCATGTCCGGTGCTGCTCACTCTGGCGCTGGCTCTGGGTGAGCCAGTATGGCCGACGAACTGGACGCCCATTCTCGTCCTGTTCATCACCAGCCAGCTCATCGGGCAGGGATTGCTCGTATTCTCACTCGGTCACTTTCCACCACTCATCATCGGTCTGGCGCTGCTTACGCAACCTGCGGTCGCAGCAATCATCGGCTTCGGTGTCTTCGGTGAGGTACTCACGCCGCTCGATATCGCCGGGATGATCCTTTTGGGAGGTGCACTGGTGGTGGCAAGGGCCCGCCAGCCCAGACGGCCGGTTGGATCGGACGAAGGCTAGTTTTCGCGCGAAAAGCGCTGCTCGAATGTTTTGTACCTTTCGTTAACCCGTTCAAGGTCGGGCCCCGCCAACGCGACTCGGGCCTGCTCGATCAGCAAGTTTGCCTCATTTTTCAGCAACGCTCTGCGTCCATGGTGAGAAATGGGAAGCGCGGCGTCGGCAAGCACATCCAGCATCACCAAAGAGGCATTCGAGCTTGCAGCGACTGCGCTTCGGATCGAGCCGAATCCGCGTCCGACATAGTGATCGAAACTGTCGGAAAGGGGGATGACGGGGCAGTCCTCCGCATCCTCGCCGCACACATCCTTGCGTAAGTCGCGCCGTCCGATGTCGGAGATCGCCGCGCCAAGCCAATGCAGCGCGGTTATCGCGGTGAAGGGATCGTTGATGCCTGGAGACAACGCGCGCATTCCAATCTCGACCAGCTCGTCGATGAGGAATTGCGGATCCTGTTCCGGAGTGCGGACAGGGCCGAGAGTGATGTCTTCGCGAACGGCTTGCTCGATTTCTTCCGGGTCTGCGCCTTTCACGTCCATCAGCGGAAGGCCGCGATGGACGAAATCGCCGGTGCGCACGCGCAAGGAAAATGTGCTGCCGCATTCACGCGCCTTCTTCTCGAGATCTTCGAAATCTATCAGCTGGACATACCCGGTGGCCCATGCCGTAACAGTGTCTCCGCCTTCGCCCTCGCGCGCGTCGGCGAAAGAGTCTTCGACGGGATAGGTTTCGCGGATTGCATCGAGCAGGCGGCGACCAATGGTCTCAAGAACCTTGTTGATGCGGATGGAGGAGGGAACATGATGTAGAAAAAACACCAGCACGCCGACGCATGCGGCCATCAGAAGGTAGGCGACTAGCAAGGACAATTGCGGCGCGAAGCCCGGCAGCATATCTGCTCCCGCTTGCCCTGCCGATGCTGGCGATTCTCCCTCGGCCCTGACGGAGCGCAGCACGATGAGCGTGTATACGAACGTGCCGATGAAGGTCGCCAGGCTGACCTGATTGCCCTTGTCCTCCAGGAAATTGGTGAGCAGCCGCGGGCCATAATTGCCGCTGGCATATGTCACTGCCACGAGCGTGATCGAAAACACTGTCGATGCGACGCCAATCATCGCGCCGGCCATTACGGTGAGAATATCCGAAGCGCCGCTGGGGCGGACAGGGACGAGCCAGTCGGTTTCGTTCAGGAATTCGGCAAAGCCGTTGCGATCGAGATAGATCATCGCGAAGCCGAGCAGCGCCGCCAAAATCGCGAAGGTGGCCGGATAGAACCAGTAATTGGCGTTGAGGCGCGCCCAGAAAAAGCGGATTTCGGCAGTCATGCGCGATTAAACGCACGAAATGCCGAAACGGGTGCGTCGCTCAGTCCCCGCTGGGAATGTCGTGCTCCGGAATATCCTCTATCTCGACTTCGCCTATATCGCCTTTGCCGACGCTGCTGCTTGCCATTTCGAGCATGCGATCGAGGCTTTCCTTCGCCTTCAATCGCAGGTTCTCCTCGATCTCGATACGCGGCTCCAGGTCACGCAGCGCGACATAGAGCTTTTCCATCGTATTCAGCGCCATGTATGGGCAGATGTTGCACGAACAATTTCCATCCGCGCCCGGTGCACCGATGAAAGTCTTTTCCGGCAGCGCCTTTTCCATCTGATGGATGATGTGCGGCTCCGTCGCGACAATCAGCGTGTCGCCTTCGAATTCCTGGGCGAATTTCAGGATCCCGCTGGTCGATCCGACGTAATCGGCATGATCGACAATGGTCGGCGGGCATTCCGGATGCGCGGCGATCGGCGCATCGGGGTGCTGCTCCTTCAGCTTCAGCAATTCGGTTTCGCTGAAGGCTTCGTGGACGATGCAGACGCCTGGCCACAGCAGCATTTCGCGATCGAACTTGCGGCTTAGATATCCGCCGAGATGGCGGTCCGGACCGAAGATGATCTTCTGATCTTCCGGGATTTGCTGGAGGATGGTTTCCGCACTGGAGCTGGTGACGATCACGTCCGAGAGCGCTTTCACCTCTGTCGAACAATTGATGTAAGTCAGCGCGATGTGATCGGGATGCGCCTCCCGAAAAGCCTTGAACTTTTCGGGTGGGCAGCTGTCTTCGAGGCTGCAACCGGCATCCATATCAGGAAGCACGACGATCTTTTCGGGCGAAAGGATCTTGGCCGTGTCGGCCATGAATTTCACGCCGCAGAATGCGATAACATCGGCATCGGTTTCTGCCGCCATCTGGCTGAGCTGGAGCGAGTCGCCGACATAATCGGCGATGTCTTGGATATCGGGCGTCTGGTAATAATGCGCGAGGATCACCGCATTGCGTTCTTTGCGCAACCGGTCGATTTCGGCGAGCAGGTCTTCGCCGGAAGGAACTTTGGTCTCGATGCTCATGGGCAACCCTCACTGATCACGTTTCGAACCATCTAGGGATGGCTTGGCGGAATTTCGAGTGAAATCGGTACCTAGCGCGCGCGCCAGATTTCCACGCCCGCCTCGTGCGAGCGGCCAGCAAGGCCTCGCTTTTCAAGGTCGATGAGATGGGCAGTCACGCTCATTTCGGCAGCGGGGATAAGACGCTCATCCAGCCCCTTGTACATCTGCGGGATAAAGGCGGAGACAGCGCGCGCTTGCTCGCCCATGAGCCGCAGGATCTGGTTTTCGCGCTGCCGGCGGTGGCCGATCATGCCGCGAACAAGCTGCCTTGGCTTCGTAATCGCGGCGCCATGGGCGGAATGGTACACAATGTCCTCGCGCGTCTGCAGTTTTTCGAGGCTCGCCATATAATCGCCCATATCACCATCAGGCGGAATGACAACGCTGGTCGACCAGCCCATGACGTGGTCACCAGTGAACAATGCGCCGCTTTCTTCGAGCGCGAAACACAGATGGTTCGAGGTGTGGCCGGGCGTCGCAACGGCGGTTAGCGTCCAGCCGGTTCCGCGCATCTGCTCGCCATCCTCGAGCACGCGGTCGGGCGCGTAGGTCGTGTCGAAAGCCTCGTCAGCGCGCGGCAGATCCGTTTTGAGCACCAGCGGCGCGCAGCCGACGATTGGCGCCCCTGCCATTTCAGACAGCGGCGCGGCTGCAGGCGAATGATCGCGGTGCGTATGTGTGCACATGATCGCCAAAAGCTTCGCATCTCCGACGGCGGCCATGATTGCATCGATGTGGGCGGGATCGTTCGGGCCGGGATCGATCACCGCAACATCAGGACCCGCGCCAACCACATAGGTCTGCGTCCCGGTGTAAGTGTAGGGAGAGGGGTTCGGCGCCAGCACTCGCTTTACCAGCGGCTCGAGCTGCTCGGCCACGCCTGTGGGCCACGGTTTCGGAGGTATGCCTGCCATGTTTTTTCATATGGGGCGCAGCAGCGCGCCTGTCGAGGCCGGGGCCTTGCGGTCACCGCGCGACCGGTTAGAAATGCGCCGAAGACGAAGGGGATCTCATGGCCGACTACATCCTTGTACTGGACGAAGGCACGACATCGACGCGGGCCATGCTGTTCGCAATCGACGGCGTTCTGGTGGCTTCGGCGCAACAGGAACTGACGCAGCACTATCCGCAAAGCGGGTGGGTTGAGCATGACGCATCAGAGATCTGGAACAAGACATTGCAATGCGCGCTCGACGTGATCCCGAAGGCGGGCGGCGCGGCAGCGATCGCCGCCATTGGCATTACGAACCAGCGGGAAACCGTAATCGCGTGGGACAAATCTAGTGGGGAGCCGCTGACAAGGGCGATTGTCTGGCAGGACCGCCGAACCGAACCGTTCTGCATGGAATTGCGGGACGGCGGTCATGAAAAGTCGGTGCAAAGCCGGACGGGCTTGCTGCTCGATCCGTATTTCTCAGGCACGAAAATGCGCTGGATGCTCGACAATGTGCCGGAAGTGCGCGCTGCGTCGGATAAGGGTAGCCTCGCGTTCGGGACGGTCGAAAGCTGGCTGACGTTCAAGCTCACGGGCGGCTTGCACGTGACGGATGCCAGCAATGCAAGCCGCACCTTGCTGCTCGAGCTTGCGGGTAAGCAATTCGACGAGGGGCTGTGCGATCTGTTCGGAGTGCCTCGCGCCGCGCTGGCCGAGGTGAGCGACATGTCGGGGCCGCTGGCAGAAACCGATCCTGCGCTGTTCGGCCGGGCAATCCCGATTGCGGGGATGGCGGGAGATCAGCAATCCGCGACTATCGGGCAGGCGTGCCTGTTGCCCGGTGAGACCAAGGCGACTTATGGCACCGGCGCTTTCGTGCTGACAAACCAGGGGACGTCGATCCCGCATTCGGACAATCGACTGCTCGGCACGGTCCTGTTTCAGATCGACGGGAAGCGGACCTATGCGATCGAAGGATCGGTGTTCGTCGCGGGGAGCCTTGTCCAGTGGTTGCGCGATTCGCTGGGTATTGTCGAAGTCGCGAGCCAGACCGAAGAGCTCGCACGGTCGATTCCGGATTCTGGCGGAGTGACGATAGTCCCTGCACTGGCCGGGCTTGGCGCGCCGCATTGGCGCGCGGAAGCCCGCGGTGTCATATCGGGGTTGAGCTTTGCGAGCGGAAAACCGCAATTGGCGCGCGCTGCGCTGGAGGCGATGGCGCACCAGACGAGCGACCTCGCCAAGGCCTTTGCCGCCGACGGTACGGCTTGGGAAACACTCAGGATCGATGGCGGAATGGCTGCGAACACCTGGATGGCGCAGGATCTCGCGAATGTGCTTAACATCACCGTTGAGCGACCGGATTTCATCGAGACGACGGCGTTGGGCGCCGCCATGCTGGCCGCCGCCGGGGCGGACCTCTACTCCGGGCTTCAAGAGGCCGCAGACGCCATGCGTGGGAAGCTGACCCGGTTCGAGCCGGATATGGATGAGGAGGTAAGGGCCGCTCGGCTGGCCAATTGGGAAAAGGCGCTAGCTACGGCCTGATCGGCACGCAAGGTTGGTCCAAACTTAGTGTTGCGCTGGTCCGGACTGGCGCATTTCTAACCGCGAAAATTCTTCCCCGATCCGGTGCTGGAACACGCGCACTGGCGATCCCATGTCAAAGCCCTGGCGCCAAGCTCTATCCAGCCGGGCGATGCGTCCGTGCAGAGCCTCTGTTTCAGCGATCAGAGCGCGGGTTTCCGGCTCGAGCATGTCGAGCTGGGCCGGGTCGGCCGGACGATCGGGTGGCAGCGCACCGTGATTACGCACTTGATTGTCGGTCAATTCGCCCGAGAAAAACGCCCGCTGGTTCAGCAGCCACGCGAGCAAGTGCATCATGCGCGTAGTAGTCTTCAGCCCTTCGGTCGAAAGGGCGAGCCGAACGCTTGCGTCTTCATCCAACGCCGGTTCCCTTGTTCCCAGCGCGAAAACTGCGCGAACCTCGTCGGCAAGGACGAGCGCTTCGCTGTAGAGCGCCTCGATAATCGGGCGGGAAAGATTGCTGGTGCGGGCCATGTATGGATCGCTCGCTACGCTCGGATTGCGCGTACGACCATGGGTGTATGGTTACTATCCGCGCGCAATTTTAATCCGTCCCTTGGCGGGACAGAATTGCTTCTGCATTCATGAGGCAAGTCGCCCTGTGCGCGCGGTATTCCCACCGAAGTGGGTCAAATCACGCGATAATATCCGGAAGCAGCGTATCCTCAATGATCGAAATCTGGTCTTTCAGCCGCAGCTTTCTTTTCTTGAGACGGGCAATCTGAAGCTGATCGGAAGAACCCGCCTCGGTCAGCGCGGCGATGGCTGCATCGAGATCGCGGTGCTCCGATTTGAGCAGTTCCAGCGTCTTGCCCAGCTCTTGCTCATTCATTCGCCCAATTTCCCTATTCTCGCGGCTGTTCCGCCAACGGCCTGCCGCGCATTTATGCGCAGACACCGTTTCACCCAAATGAAGAGCTTTGCAAGTTAACCCAACTGTGGTTTCATCGATATCAGCGGCCCGGCCGCCTTGTGCCGAGTCGTTCCCCCGGGGGCATTCCCCCGATCTAAAGGAGAACCTGTATGGCATCGTCACACGTCAACGCACTCCAATCCAAACATGCCGGGCTCGAAGCCAAGCTTCGCGAAGAAATGTCCCGGCCCGTGCCTGATGCTGCGACGATCCAACAGCTTAAGAAACACAAATTGCGATTAAAGGAAGAAATGCGCCGATCTTGACCGGCGCGATCGTGATTCCTTCCTGACCCAAGTCAAATTCCGGAGCACTAAACGGGTGTGTTCGCATGCCCCGTTTCCGGAATGCGCGGGCAGTCCGGTCGCAATCGGCGGAGCTCGGCGGGCCGCACTGCTTGGCTTTGCTTTTGCGCGCCGGACTGCCTAAGCCGAGATCACGATGACCGCCGCCGCTTCCGCCCGCCAGATTCTCACGAACCTTCACGAGGTCATGGCCTCGCGCATGCATGCACAGGGTAAGCTTGACCGGGTGGTCGACATCGTCGGCGAAAGCCTGACGAGCGAGGTGTGCTCGATCTATCTGCTGCGTGAGGGAAGTCTTGAATTGTTCGCCACGCGCGGGCTCAATAAGAGCGCTGTGCACGTGACCCGGATGGCCATTGGCGAGGGTCTGACCGGTGTGATCGCTGACAATGTCGAAACGCTGAATCTTGCCGAAGCGAAAGCCCATCCGGATTTCCAATACCGGCCGGAAACCGGCGAGGAAAAATTTCATTCCTTTGCCGGTGTCCCAATTGTCTACCGCGAACGGGCCGTCGGCGTGCTGTGCGTCCAGCATGTCGAACCGCGCCGCTACGAAGAGGTCGAGATCGAGGCGCTGCAAACCACGGCGATGGTCCTCTCAGAACTGATCGCCAATGCCGAACTGGTCGATGAAGAGGAGGCGCGGGGCCTTATCGAAGGCAGGACGGGCCAGCAGACCGTTTCCGGCCTGACACTGGTGACGGGGCTCGCGGTCGGTCATGCGGTTTACCACCAGCCGCGCGTACAGATCACACAGGTTGTGGCGGAAGATACCGAGGCGGAACGTCAGCGGGTCTACCGCGCATTCGACAAGATGCGCGAACAGATCGACAACCTGACCGGGCAGGCGGAATTCGGTGTGGGCGGAGAACACGAAGAGGTCCTCCAGACTTACAAGATGTTCGCTTATGACGAAGGCTGGTCGCGCCGCATCAACGAAGCGATCGACAGCGGCCTGACTGCTGAGGCCGCGATCGAGCGCGTTCAGCAGCATACCCGCATGCGGATGCGCGAAATCGACGATCCGCTGCTGGCTGACCGGATGCACGATCTGGAGGATCTGGCGAACCGGCTCCTGCGGATTGTGTCGGGCCAGCTTGGAACCGCCGCATCACAGGGTCTGCGCCGCGACACGATCCTGATCGCGCGAAATCTCGGTCCCGCCGAATTGCTCGAATATGATCGCAGACGGCTGAAGGGTGTCATCCTCGAAGAAGGATCGCTGACGGCACATGTCGTCATCGTTGCGCGGGCCATGGGGGTGCCGGTACTGGGCCGCGCGAACGGTATCCGCGGCATCATCCGTGACGGCGACGAGGTCTTGCTCGACGCAAGCGCTGCTACCGCGACCATTCGGCCCTCCGCCACGGTTGCCGAGGCTTTCGAGGCGCGTTTTGCTAAATCGCGCGAGAAGCAGGCTGCATATGCAGAACTGCGCGATGTGGAGCCCTTCACTCGCTGCGGTACGCGCATTCAAGTGATGATGAATGCTGGCCTCCGCGACGACATAAGCGCGCTGGCCATGACCGGTGCCGACGGTGTCGGCCTGTTCCGTACCGAGTTTCAATTTCTGGTGTCGGCCACCTTGCCTCAACGTGAGCGACAGACGCGGCTTTACCGGGATGTCCTGGATGCAGCAGGAGACAAGCCGGTAATATTCCGCACGGTCGATATCGGCGGAGACAAGTCGGTGCCTTATCTTGCATCGGACATTGCCGACAAAGACGAGAATCCTGCGATGGGCTGGCGCGCATTGCGGCTTGCGCTCACCCGCGAAGGATTGATGAAGGCGCAGGCACGCGCGCTGCTGGAGGCGAGCGGGGGACGTTCGCTTTATGTGATGTTCCCCATGGTCTCAGAACCGTGGGAATTCGATGCAGCCAAAAAGGTTTTCGACGAGCAGCTGGCATTCCTGCGGTCCAAGAAAAAGCAGCTGCCCGAGGCGATTCATTATGGCGCCATGCTCGAAGTGCCCGCGCTCGCGGAGGTTCTTGACCTGCTGTTGCCCAAGCTTAGTTTTCTGTCGGTCGGAACCAACGACCTAACGCAGTTCCTGTTCGCCGCCGACCGCGCCAATCCGAAGCTTGCGGAGCGGTACGATTGGCTAAGCATTCCGATCCTTCGGTTTTTGCGGCGTGTCATGCAATCCTCGGTAGGAAGCGGCGTCGATATGGCCGTATGCGGAGAGATGGGCGGTCGACGTCTCGAAGCCCTTGCGCTGCTCGGAATCGGTTTCCGCCGTTTGTCGATCACACCGGCGGCTGTTGGCCCGATCAAGGAACTGGTGCGCAAGGTAGACCTCGCGGAATTGAGCGAAGCGGTTACGGGCTGGTTGCTGGACCCGTCAGTCAATCTGCGCGAAGAACTTTCCGCCTGGGCAGCGGCCCGCGACATCGAAACCGATTGATGGCCGACGCCTAGAGACAGTGCGCCTCGTGTGCGGGGCAGCAAGCTTTTCGAATCATTGACAGTACAGACCGAAAAATATGGTGTGCTGGCCAGCAAATAAGTCTAAAACCCGCGCGAAAGCGGGCAAGATCATGACAGACGAACACGAAAGCAGCGAAGACGGTCCGATCGCCGATCCCGAAGCGGGTCCGGCAACTGCCGGCGGCTATCTGCGCGCTGCGCGTGAGAAGAAGGGGTTCGAACTCGATCATATTTCGGCCGAAACCCGCATCCCCTTGCGCCATCTGAAAGCGATCGAGGATGGCGCCTTCGATGAGCTGCCATCGCGCGCCTACGCCATCGGGTTCGCAAGGACATACGCGCGCGCAGTCGGTCTCGACGACCGCGACATCACTGATCTGGTACGCGAGGAACTGGCCGAAGGCCACGCGCGCCAGTCCGCGCTTGCCGGAGGCATGGAGCCCGGCGACCCGGCCAAATTGCCTTCGGCTGGTCTCGCGTGGTTCGGCGCCGTCGCGGCGATCATCCTGGCTGTGGGCGTGTTCTCTTTCTATCGCACCTATTTTGCAGCTGGCAGTGGTCCGGCTCCGCTGGTTGCTGAAACACAGGATGTCGATGACTCAGAGCAGCTTGCAGCAAATGAGAATGGCGGCGCAGAAGGCGGCGATGCGAATGCAGCGGTTATCGACCCGGAGGGCAAGGTGGTCTTCACCGCCCTGGAAGACGGCATCTGGGTACGCTTCTATGAAGATGAGGGTGAACGGTTCTTCGAGGCACAAATGGCGAGCGGTGACACTTTCGAGGTGCCTGCAGATTCCGAAGCGCCGCTGATCAATACGGGTCGGCCCGATGCCTTTTCGATCACGATCGACGGGAAAGAGGTGCCCAAGCTTTCCGAAGAGCCAATAACGCTGGGCGACACCCCGATTTCCGCCTCCGCGCTGCTCGCCCGCTCCGAAAGCGACGCTGCGTCCGCGCCGCAACTGAACTGACCGGCGCAACGGGTCAGCATTCTTTCCCACTGTTTTGGTGCCTGCCCCGCTCGACTTGGAAGAGTGGAGGCGTCACAGATTCGGCTGACATTCATGCTCGGTCCGGCAAAGATGCCGCTTCGGGAAAGAGCCACCGATAAGGGCAATCGGCAGCGTTCAGACCCATCTCGATAACGATCGCGCAACCATCAGAGAGGGAGCCGCACAGCTCATGAAGATCGCTCTTAAACCGAACATTACCGGCACTGTATTGCGAGTAGGAACGGCTTTCGCGATTGCCGCGACAATCGTGACGTCTCCGGTGCCCGCCATGGCGCAGGACAATGTTTCTGAATCGCGGCTGCGCAAGATCGAAGCGGAGATCCGCGCGCTTCAGCGGAATGTGTTTCCGGGCGGGGATGGGCGGTATTTCGAACCGCAGATTTCTTCCGAGCAGGGGGCCGGCAACCAGTCCTCTCCGAACGCTCCTTCGACCACTGCCGTGACGGACATTCTCGCGCGGCTCGATGCGATGGAAAGTCAATTGCAGCGCCTGACAGCGTTGAGCGAGGAAAACACGAACTCCATCACGCAGATGGAAAGCCGCCTCGCATTGCTCGAAGCGTCGCCGGCTGCTGGCGCAAGCATTGCGGAAACAGTCGATACCGAAGAGTTGCCATCGACGGAAACCAACCTCAGCGCGATGACAGGCGGTTCGTCTTCGTTGGCCAATACGGTGGGTACGCAGACTAGCGCGGAGCCCGAAGAGGTCGGACCAAGCGATGAACGGCTTGCGGCCGTGCAGCAAATCGCAAAACCTCAAACCGACGATGCGGCCGATGACGAGTATTCCTATGGATTCCGCCTGTGGAATGCCGGATTTTACCCGGAAGCCCGCCAGCAGCTATCGAGCTTTGTCGATCAGTACCCGGATCACTGGCGTGTCACGTACGGGCGCAACCTGCTTGGTCGGGCATTTCTGGATGACGGAATGGCAGAAGAGGCCGCGCGCTGGTTCCTGCGCAATTATCAGGCAGACCGCACCGCACCACGCGCGCCGGACAGCCTACTTTACCTTGCTCAGGCGATGATCGCGATGGAAGATACACGCCGTGCCTGCATTGCGCTCGCCGAATTTGGGGACACATATCCGGCTGTTGCCAGCGGGCGCTTGCTCGATCAGTACGAGGCCAATCGCCGCAGGATCACCTGCGAAGGCTGATAATCCAAGTGGTAGGGGGCGCTCATTGATACGGATCTCGACCCGAAGCTGACAGCGCGGTTCCGCGCCAATCTCGAACGTTACGGTTTTGCCGATGCACGGCTGGGAGTAGCGGTTTCCGGCGGCCCGGATAGCCTCGCCCTGCTGCTTCTGGCGTACAGTGTTCGTGGAAACGAGAATGTGGCTGCTGCGACTGTCGATCACGGACTCCGCCCGGAAAGCGCGCACGAAGCAGAATTTGTCGCCGATCTCTGCGCGGAACTGGGTGTCGAGCATCAAACGTTGAAGGTCGAGGTTTCCGACGGGAACCTGCAGTCGAATGCCCGCTCTGCGCGCTACATGGCGCTTGGCCAATGGCATGACGCGGCTCGGGTCGGTGCCGTCATGACTGCGCACCACGCGGATGACCAGGCCGAAACCCTGCTCATGCGCCTGAATCGGGGCAGCGGCGTACCTGGTTTGGCAGGCATCCGTTCCACAACCGAGATTCCGGGTTGGGGCGGCACATTGTTCCGCCCGTTGCTCAGGTGGAGCAAGGCGGAGTTGGAAAGCGTCGTGGCGCAGGCGGGCATCGACCCTGTGTGCGATCCCTCGAATACAGACGAACAATTCGACCGCGCGCGCGTGCGGCGTTTCCTTGCAGAACAGGATTGGATCGACAGTCAGGCGCTGGCCACCAGTGCCACGCATCTCGAAGATGCCTGGCGCGCAATCGAATGGTTTGCTGCGGAGGACTGGGAGACGCACGTCGTGCCCGATTCCGATGAGCAAGGGCGGGCGTTCCGGTATTTCGCCAACGTTCCCCGCGCGATTGCAATCGAAACGATCTGCCGCATCATTGCGGAGCTGGGCGGCACGGCATCGCGCAGTGACGCAGGTGCGGCATTCGACCGACTATGGAACGGTGCAAACGCATCCTTGGCCGGAGTCCTCGCGGTAGCAGGAACCGAGAAGATCGAGCCGACCGGCGTAACCATGAGAGTCTGGCGTTTCAGCCCTGAACCGCCGCGCAAGACCACTTAAACTTCATCGCCGCAGTTCGATCGATATCTGACTTATCCGTGCGCACCGAATTGGTTGGCGATGCTGACCGACAGACGTAGCATCAACGCATAAGCGCGTTCGATCGGATCGATGAAATCGCGTCCGATTTGGGCATAACCTTCGCTGGAAGCGTCGGGATAATCGGCGGGCTCATCCATGGCGAAATCGCCCGGCTCGGGGAAGTGCGTGGGGAAGGCGCGGCGCATCTGGGCAAGTGCATCGTCGATCCTGAGCGAGAAAACCATTTCGAGCACGTCTTCGCGGCTGACGTCGTTCGCGCGGCTGAACACCGGGACTGACACTGCTTTCAGGAAAATGTGCTGCATCAGAGCAAGCCGGACGGACTGAGCGGCCCCGATCATGCGGCGTGTATTCTCGCGTTCGCTGTCCCGGCTTTCTGCCGGAAGCAAGTCCAGCAGGCGGTGAAACTTGAGCGCATCGACGCGGAGCCGTGAAGCAAGCCTGCGGTAGACGCCAGTGCGATCATCCTTGGTCAGGAACTCGGCCAGGGTTTCGCACGCCGCCGAAAGATGCGGTTCGGTGCCCCGGTATGGCCGGCTCGCCCAGTAAGCTGAATTGAACAATTCGCCGTGTGCTGCGACCGTCTTGATACTCGCGAGCTCATTCGAGGCGCGGGCGAGTCCCATCAATTGTCGTCCTCGCGGGCTGGACTCGATCAAACTCGCGATCTCCTCGTAATTGCCATCGGCCGCGCTGCCGATGCCAGAAATGACGTTCACCGGATAGCCGAGCTGCTGGAGGATCGAATTGTGCGGGATTGCACGGATCTGCCGCAGATTCATGTCGCGATCGGCGGAAATATCTGATTGGCGTCGCGATACCCGACTACCGGTCGAATTGAGCAGCCCGAGACCGAAAGCCGTTACTGCGCGTGAATAGGTTGCGCTGCGCAGGTGCCGCCGCTGATCCGCGCGAATGGCGCGGTAAAAATCGAGGCTCAGGTCCGTTCGGTCGTAAAACGGATCGTCCGCCGCTTTCGGATCGTGGCGCGGCGCGCAGGCAATGCGCGAAAGCGTGGCGAGCGCCAGTTCGGGCCCGGCGAAAAACAAGTATCCGTCGCCGCCCTGAAAGCTGACCTCGGGTTCGAGTGTGATTTCCGCCTTAGCGAAGCGATCGCGTGCCCAGGCGCTCATGGGCCAGGTCAGACGTTCCTCGAAGCCGCCGGGGTGAGCGCCTCTGCCCATGCTTTCGCCGTGCGTGTTGAAAATGAGCGCGGCTACATCGGTCAGGGAATGGTTGGCCATGGCCTGCGCAAAGCGTCCCTGAAGCCTCTCGATGGCCAGGCTTGCCGGGATTTGACCGACGAACCGTCCGGCATCGGAAAAACCGGTCTGGATGCAAGCGCGCCCACGCTGGCGCACATAATCGCGGTACTGGTCTTCTGCGCATAGCGCCTCCAGAAAGCGGCCACCGTGTTCGAGCGCGCTTTCGGTTTCGAAAAGCGGAGACACATCGACCATGCCATCGATCCCGAATGCTCGCGCGAAATATAGCGCTGCCAGGATGGTGGAGGGCTGTTCGCATTCCGCGATGAGCATGCGGATCGGCGTATCCGCGTCGATATGTTCGAGAATCTGCGCCATAGCCAGGAATTGGCGGATCGCCGTGGAGCTTTCGATCGCGAGACTGGCGAAATTGGTCCGCATCGGCTCGATCTGCGCAAGCAGGGTGCGCAGGGTCGCCATTGCGCCTTTGCTAGCTAGGTCCAGGTTCGGCTGGTCCGTCAGCCGGCTGCGGATGGCGTTATGCAGCTGCTTCGCATTTACGCGGAAATGGACATGACCCATGCCGAGCCCGTCCGCGCGCATGCATGCGGTGAGCGTCTTCAGCGCGATTGCATGCTCCGTTTCGTCACTTGCGCGAGCTTCCCGTTCGAGCTGGTCGATAATAGTGCGGAGCGAGATCAGTTTGTCGGGATGGTCGTATGTCAGGCGATTCGCGGCCTGCGAAAGAGCGTTTGCCTCGGAAAGGTCTCCGGCGAAATCTTCGGCACTGCGCGCGGCGTGATCGGAGCCAGCGCGAAGGGTTTCCACCGCGTCGTGGCCGGGGTTGATCCGCGCGAGGTCATCCGCGAAACGGCGTAGGCGCTCCGCTTTTTCCGAAAGGCGAAACCGGATCGAGGTGTACCATTTAATATCCGTTCGCCCGTCCATGTCGTACCCGACCCAGCTCGCGAAACGGAACGGTAACGGATTGAGGTCGAGCCATTTCTCCGGCCATGTCTGGGACGCATGTGTCAGCGTATCGTGAACGATCTGCGCGCGCGCGTCCTGCGCATTGGCCAGCGCCTTGCTCACTTCGCCGTGTTCATAATCGAGTGTGATATCTGGCCTCTGCGAATGCGGCGTGCAGACGGCGCGGGTCACGGGCGCATCAGTGCTCGCCGCTGCGGCCACGGCAGCCGTCTGCACGGGTGTCATCAGGAATGTCGGATGGGCGGTAAAGACGGCATGGAGGCGCGGCCTTTCCCACTGCTTGCGAAAATCCTCGAAGTCTTTTGGCGCCGATAAGGATTTTGCCAGAGCATCGCGATTGGCCTGCGGCGTTACCGGCGCGACCAGACGCTGGAGCCGCTTCGCGCGGGCCTCGAGACCGGAACATTCAAGCTCCTCCACCAGCGCCTCGAGCGCATCGAGGTTAATCGCTTCAGCTTCCAGTGCGCGCGACAGATCGAGCCCCAGCTGGAATACCGGATTGAATAGCGGAGTCTCCCGCGTCCTCGCGTGAAGTTCCTGAAGGCGCGCGCTGAGATCGGCGGTGGATTTGAGCGGGAGGGTCATGCGCGATTTTCTCCGAGATGTTTCTGGGCGAAGGCAGCCGCCGCGCCGAGCAGGCCAGGTTGCGGATGGATAATCAGCTTAACCGGCAGGGATGCCATCAATCCTGAAAACCGGCCTTTTGCAGCGAAGCGTGATGCAAAGCCCGATCCAGCAAGAGTCTCGCGAATACGATAGCCGAGGCCGCCCGCAATCACTACGCCCTTCGCACCCTGAACCAGCGCGATGTCGCCGGCGACCGACCCCAAGGCGAGGCAGAACCGGTCGACTGCAGCTGAGGCCAAGCTGTCCTTACCGCTCGTTCCAGCCGTCCAGATTTCGACGTCGCTCTGTTCCTTGACCGCGCGGCCTTCCATCGCGGCCAGCGCGGCGTAGATATCCGCGATGGCCGGGCCCGATACGACGCGTTCGTTCGACACGCGTGTATGCCGTTTCCTGAGCCGAGCGAGAATCGCGTCCTCGATCGCATCTACCGGTGCGAAATCGCCGTGCCCGCCTTCGGTCGCCTGAACGCGGTAGGTGCCATCGGAGTGGCGATGAAAATAAGCCACACCGAGACCGGTTCCGGGGCCGAGGACACTGATCGCACCGCATTGGGGCAGAGCGGTGTCCGGCCCTGCAAGATGGAGGAACTCGCCAGCAGGTGCTCTGGCGGTTGCGTGGGCGACGGCTTCGAAATCGTTGACGATCACCGAGTGGGGACAGGCAAGCTTGTTCTCGATCATCGGCGGACGGATGATCCATGGATTGTTGGTGAACCTGATGATGTCGGCATCTATCGGCCCAGCAACGGCCATCGCCACTCCATTGGGCAGACTTCCGCCCATGCGCTCTCTGTAATGCTCCCAGGCGGTTTCGAAGCTTGCATGGTCTTCGGTCTGCAAGGTTACCGTTTCGTCAAGCGTGATCGCGCCGCCCGGCTCTATCGATGCGATTGCAAAGCGGGCATGCGTACCGCCAATGTCGATTGCCACAATGTTCCGGCTACCGCTCACCTGCTTACAGACCCGCGCTCGCAAGCATGGCCGATGCGCCCTTTTCAGCGCTGTCGGCATGGGTTTGGAGCATCCGGTACATCTCGCGCCCGACCCCCCATTCGCTTTGCGGGTCGGGAGCGGGGGTGCGGCCCGACAGGTCGGCTTGGCAGCAAAGTTCGCCGGTTTCGGCGCAGACCTTCACCACGTCGCCATCCTCAAGCAATGCAAGCGGTCCGCCTCCCAAGGCTTCGGGCGTGCAGTGAATTGCGCTCGGCACCTTGCCGCTTGCACCCGACATGCGCCCATCGGTGACCAGCGCGACTTTGTGTCCGCGATCTTGCAAGACTGCGAGCGATGGCGTGAGCGAATGCAGTTCGGGCATTCCATTCGCGCGAGGGCCTTGGAATCGGACGACGACGACGACATCCCGGTCGAGCTCTCCGGCCTTGAACGCCGAGACAACATCCTTTTGGTTTTCGAAGACCCGGCAGGGCGCCTGCACTGTCCAGCGCTCCTTCGCAACCGCAGACGATTTGAAGCATGCGCGACCCAGATTGCCCGTAACGAGCCGCATTCCGCCATCGGGCTGAAACGGATCGTTAGCAGAGCGCAGCATACTGTCGTCGCGCGTTTCGGTTACGGGCGACCAATCAAGCTCCCGCGCATCGTTGAGGATGGGCTCAGCAGCGTATGCTTCCATGCCACCATCCCAGACGGTGAGGAGATCGCCATGCGCCAATCCCTCGTCCAACAGCGTTCGCGTGACATAGGACATGCCGCCCGCTGCGTGGAAATGGTTAACGTCTCCCGATCCATTAGGATAGACGCGGGCAAGCAGCGGGACGACGCTGGAAAGCTCGGCCATGTCGTTCCAGTCGATGATTATGCCAGCGGCGCGGGCCATTGCCGGTATATGAATCGCGTGGTTGGTCGATCCGCCGGTGGCGAGCAGGCCGATAACGGCGTTCACGATCGCTTTTTCATCGACGACCTGCGCGAGGGTTCGTTCGCTTGTGCCAGCCAATTCGGCGAGACGATGGACGGCAGCGCGATCTAGAGCCTGTCGCAGTTGTGTGCCCGGCTGGACGAACGCGCTGCCGGGGACATGCAGCCCCATCATCTCCATCATCATCTGATTGGAATTCGCCGTGCCGTAAAATGTGCAGGTGCCTGGCGAATGATAGGAACCAAGCTCGCTTTCGAGCAATTCATCCCGCCCGATCTCGCCAGCCGCATACTTCTGGCGGGTTTCCTGTTTCTGTTTATTCGAAATCCCGCTCGGCATCGGGCCGGAGGGCACGAAAATGGCCGGCAGGTGCCCGAACCGAAGCGCGCCGATCAGCAGGCCCGGCACGATCTTGTCGCAAATGCCGAGGCAAGCGATCCCATCGTACATCTGATGCGACAAGGCGACCCCGGTGGAGAGTGCGATGATATCGCGGCTGAAGAGCGAAAGCTCCATTCCGTCCTCGCCCTGTGTCACTCCGTCGCACATGGCAGGGGCGCCGCCCGCGACCTGCGCCGTTGCGCCGACTTCACGGGCGAAGATCTTCATACGATCGGGGTAACGACCATAGGGCTGATGCGCCGACAGCATGTCATTATAGGCGGTGACGATCCCGATATTCGGCCCGCGCCCTGCTTTCATCGCATCCTGGTCTTCAAGCGCGCCTGCAAATGCATGGGCCAAGTTCGAGCAGGCGACATCCTTGTGCTCGGGCCTGCGATCAGCCTCGCGCCGCATCAGCTCGAGATAGGATGAGCGTGGGCCGCGCGAATTTTCCATGATCCGCTCGGTCACCCGGTGGACGCAGTCGTTAAGCCTATTCATGCCAGCTCACTCCATCGCGTTCGGCAAGGGCTATTGCCGCGCTCGGACCCCAGCTGCCCGATCCGTAAGTCTTGGGCTTGATGTCTGCCGCTTCCCAGACCTCGCGAATGGCATCGACCCAGTGCCACTGCGCTTCGACCTCGTCGCGCCGTACAAACAGGGTTTGATCGGCGTTGATCAGATCGAGCAGCAGGCGCTCGTATGCGATGCGGCGGTGCTGTCCGACGAACGCATCGGGCATGGTGATTTCCAGCGGAACTTCGCGCAGTCGCACACCGTCGACCCCCAGACCCGGTACCTTCGCCATCAATGACAGCGTAATGTTTTCCTCGGGCTGAATGCCGATTACCAGGCTGTTGGGCTGCATTGTTGCGCCCATCTCTTCGAAGATCGAGTGCGGCACGCAGCGGAACCGCACAACGATTTCGGTCACGCGCTCAGGTAACCGTTTGCCGGTGCGAAGGTAAAAGGGAACCCCTTTCCAGCGCCAGTTGTCGACATGCGCTTTGATCGCGGCAAATGTTTCCGTGTCGCTGTCCTTGCCCAGCTCGTCGTCATAGCCCGGCACAGCCTGACCATCGATTGCGCCAGCGCGGTACTGTCCGGTCACAGTTTCGCTTGCATCGACCCGGCGCAGCGCGCGCAGCACTTTGACCTTCTCATCGCGAACGGCTGTCGCATCGAAGCTGGTCGGCGGCTCCATCGCGACCAGAGCGAGCAGTTGCAACATGTGGTTCTGGACCATGTCACGCAGGGCGCCTGCGTCGTCATAAAAGGCGACGCGACCTTCCAGTCCGACCGTTTCGGCGACGGTGATCTGCACGTGCTCGATATAATTGGAATTCCAGATTGGTTCGAACAGGATATTGGCAAAACGCAGCGCCAAAAGATTCTGCACCGTCTCCTTACCGAGATAGTGATCGATCCGGAAAATGCGATCCTCGGTAAACGCGTCGGCGACCGCATCGTTGATCGCGCAGCTCGATTCCAGATCGGTGCCGAGCGGTTTTTCCAGCCCTATGCGGACGTGGTCTCCGGTCAGCCCGGCATGCTTCAACCCTGCGATTGTCGACCCAAACAGGCTCGGCGCCGTCGACAGAAAGATGGCGAGGCCCCCATCCTCGTTTGCATTGTCCGAGGGGCCGACCTTGTTCGCCAGAGCCTCGTACCCATCAAGGGTGGTGGCATCGAGCGCCTGATAGGAGAGCCGGTTCAGAAACGTCGCCATGCCGCCTCTCCGCTCTGCGGGCAGAAAGGTTTCCAGCGCTTCACGGGCCATATCGCGGAACTCGATGTCGCTTATTTCGCTACGCGCAGTCCCGATGATCCGAAGATTTTCGGCCAGCAATCCATCGGCATCGAGCGCGCAAAGACTGGGAAGCAGCATTCGCCGAGCCAGATCGCCAGTCGCACCGAACAAAAGCAGCCGATCTGCCGAAATCGCTGGTGGGGCCATTACGATTGGTTCCTTAGTTCGCCATGAAGGCCGACTTCTGTCTTCGCGCCCGTATTAGCGCGATCACGGCACCGGGACTATAGCCCTGCTCGCAGATTCGACGAGGCTGCCTTCAGTTCGCGTCGGAATCGCTGACTGTGACGCTTGAATTAAGAAAGCGATTGGGGCCGAACGTCGTCAGGAAACTGACGTCGGCGGCATCGCGGCCGACACCTATCTTCGCGGTTTTCGACGGGTCAGCCATGCCAGTGGCATCGACAATCTGCCATGCGCCGCCATCCGCACGGCCGGGATCTGCCAGGAAGACTTCGGCGACAGCGTGAAAATCGGGCGGGGAAACGCCAGGCGCATAGCAAGCCACATAACGGGCCGGAATGGTCGAAGCCCGCGCGAGGGTAATGAGGACGTGAGAATAATCCCGGCAGATACCCTCGCGCGCGATCATGCTGTCGATGGCGGTGGTCGAGGGATTGCTTGCGCCGGGTGAGTAGGTGAAATGCTGATCGAGCCAGGCGGAAATGGCAGCAATACGCTCCCCTCCGCTGGTACCGCCAAATTCCGAGGATACGAAATTCTGGAAGCGGTCGGCATGGCAGTACCGGGAGTCGAGCAGGTATTGTACCGCTTCGCCGGGCAAATCATGCGGGTCGAGCGCGGACAGTGATGTCATATCCGAGGTGATGCGCTGGGGTTCTACAACGGCCTCATAGCTTACTTCGAAATGCCCTTTTGATCTGATCCAGATGCGCTCGCCGATATCGTCCTGAGCCGCGACGCGCGCTACGTGCTCTGCCTCGCCCAGCCCGGTCTTTGCCGACACGATGCGCTGTTCCGGCAGCGCCGCCGCTTCGAATTGCAAAAGGGCGTCGGTGAGTTGCTCCGTCTCGAAAGCGAAGCTGGTGTTGATCTGAATGGCCATTACTTAGCCAAGGGTCCGCAGCCGAACTCGTTCCCGATTGCTGGTGAGGTTATGCAATAAAGCGCGGAGTGTCTGCCTATCGAGCAATCGCGCCGAACAAATCGTGAGCGTCCGCGTCCTCAATCACAGCATCGACAATATCGCCCGGCAAAAGCGTGTCTGGTGCGTTGCGCAGATAAACCGCGCCGTCGATTTCGGGCGCATCGGCTTCGCTGCGACCGGTCGCGCCGATGTCGCCGTCTTCATCCGGCTCGCCAACTTCGTCGATGATGACCGGGATCGTGCGCCCGATTTTGGCGGTGAGCTTGGCTGCGCTGATTCGCTCGGTCACCTCCATGAGGCGGGCGTAGCGTTCCTCTTTCACCTCTTCCGGCACCGGATCGGGCAAGTCGTTTGCCGCCGCGCCCTCGACGGGTTCGAACCGGAATGCGCCCACACGGTCGAGCTGAGCTTCTTCGAGCCAGTCCACGAGATATTTGAAATCATCCTCCGTTTCGCCGGGAAAGCCGACCACGAAGGACGAGCGCACGGCGATGTCCGGACAGATATCCCGCCAGCCTTTGAGTCGGTCGAGGACCTTGGCCTCGTTGGCTGGCCGCTTCATCAGCTTCAAAACTCGGGGTGAAGCGTGCTGGAATGGAATGTCGAGATATGGGGTGAGCAACCCCTCCGCCATCAGGGGGATGACCCTATCGACATGCGGATAGGGATACACGTAGTGCAGCCGGACCCAAGGCGCGCGATCGTCTGCGGTACGCAATTTGCCAAGCTCGCGTGCGAGATCCGTCATGTGCGCGCGAACGGGTGAGCCCTTCCAGTCGCGCTCTTCGTGCCGGGTATCGACCCCGTATGCAGAGGTGTCCTGGCTGATCACCAGCAGTTCTTTCGTTCCTGCGGCGACCAGTTTTTCCGCCTCGCGCAGCACCGCATCGATCCGGCGGCTCGCGAGTTTGCCGCGAAGCTGCGGAATGATGCAGAATGCGCAGGAGTGGTTACAGCCCTCGGAAATCTTCAGATAGCTGTAATGACGCGGTGTCAGCTTGATGTCGGGCTGAGGGATCAGGTCGACAAACGGCCCCTGGCTCGGCGGGGCGTGTTCATGAACGGCCTCGACCACCTGCTCGTATTGATGTGCGCCGGTGACTGCGAGCACTTGCGGGTGCGCCGCGCGTATCGCATCCGCCTCCTCACCCATACACCCGGTGACGATCACGCGCCCGTTTTCCGAGATCGCCTCGCCAATCGCGGCAAGGCTCTCTTCCTTTGCGCTATCGAGGAAACCGCACGTATTGACGAGCACCACGTCTGCGCCCGCATAATCGGGCGACATCGCGTAACCATCGGCGCGCAGGCGCGTAAGGATGCGCTCGGAATCGACCAGCGCCTTGGGGCAGCCGAGAGAAACCATGCCGACGCGTTTCTGATCGGGTAGGGTGGTGCTGTTGGAATTCATGATGCGCGGCCCTCTACACCGCAAAGGCGATTTGCGCTAGCTACGTTGCGGGAGAGGGAGAACTCACATGAACGATTTTGCTTTATGGCCGGTACTGGCAGGCGCCGCGGCCTTTTTCGTCGTCGGCGCACTCTGGTACGGTGTGATCTTCGGCAAGGCCTGGCAGAAAGCCGCCGGAATCACGGACGAGCAGGTCCAGTCGGGAAACATGCTCGTCATCTTCGGCCTGACGTTCCTGTTCGAAATGCTCATAGCTATGGTGCTATGGCATTTGCTTGCCCGGACCAATCCGGCTCCGCATGTGATCATGATGATGTCAGTGGGTTTTGCCATCGGGGTAATGATCCCGGCCATCGGGATCAATTACCTCTACCTTCGGAAGACTTTCACCCATTTCATGATCGACGCAGGACATTTCCTGGTAGGGATGGCAGCGATGGGCGGAGTGTTCGTTCTCTTCCGTTGAACCGAAAGCCCGAGATCGGGTGTCGGTCTAGTGCCCGTCGCCTTTGGACGTTCCATTCTCGGTCGCGACGATTTCAACAATCACGTCCCCGGGCTGGAGGCTCTGGCATTCCTCTTCCCAATAACCGATGGCGCGGCCGTTGCGATAAATGCGCAGGCCCCGTCCGCCGCTGCTCAGGTCGGTGATCGAGCAGCCGCATTCCTCTTCTTTGACCACACGCTCGACCAGTTGCACGCGGCCTGTAACCGAGGCGAGATCGGAGAGATATTCGGCGATATGCGCGCCCTTGGCTGAACCGGCGAGGAGCAATCCGGTAAAGCGGACCGGATTGATGACATTATTTGCGCCCGCTTGCCGCGCGAGCAATTCATTGTCGTCCGCGCGCACCACCACGCTGATGGGCACCTTTGGTGCGAGGTGTCGCACCGTCAGCACGATGAGGATCGAGGTGTCGTCCCGCCCGGCTGAGACGAGCACAGTCTGCGCTTCCTGAATGCGGACCGCTTTCAGCGTTTCGTCGCGTGTCGCATCGGCTGCCATCACATTGACGCCCAGCTTTTCTGCCGATGTCAGCCGTTCTTCGCTGGGATCGACGACAACGATATTGCGGGCATCGGTGCCGCGTTCGATCAGTTCCTCGACGCTTTGCGATCCCGAAATGCCGTAGCCCAGGACGACAACATGCCCGGACAGTTTTTCCTGGATACGGGCCATTCGCCATTCCTCCCAGCTGCGCTTGATAATGAAATTGTAGGCCGTGCCCACGAAAATGAAAAAGACTGCGAAGCGGATCGGTGTCACGATGACCGCTTCGATCATGCGCGCGCTGTCCGTGACCGGCGCGATGTCGCCGAACCCGGTCGTCGTGATCGAGATCATCGTGAAATACACGATATCGAGAAAGCTGACCTCACCATCGACACTGTCGACCAGCCCGCCGCGATCGAACCAGTGGATCATCACCACGATGAAGATCAGGAACAGCGCCAGTCCGATCCGGATGCCGAGATCGCCCCACACGGGTATCTTCACCGCACGCCGGAGCGGCTTGAATTTGCTCGCTGCGACCACCTTGTCCGGCTTCGCTGAAAAGATGCGGTCGGTTTCGCGCTTTGCCATTGTGTCCCCTGCCGCGCCGCCTAGTCGTGGAACCGTTTGGCCATCGCTTCGAGCGATGCATGATGCGTGAGGTCGAGCTGCAGCGGCGTCACCGCGATATAGCCGTCATCGATTGCTTCGAGGTCGGTGCCGTGATCCAGCGTGTGTTCGATCGCATGGAGGCCAAACCAGAAATAGCGGTGACCGCGCGGGTCTTTCCCCTCGACGATCGAGCCGCGCGAGTAATCGTGAAAGCCTTGCCGGACGATGCGAATACCCTGGACATCATCCGGCACGCGCGGCGGGAAATTAATGTTGACGAGCGTGCGGTCGTCGAATGGCGTATCGAGCAGCGGTTTGAGCACCTTCGGCCCCCATGCGCGCGCTGCCGCGAACAGATCGCCGCCTGCGCTTTCCCGCGTATAAACTTGGCTGAGCGCAATCGCCCGTATCCCGGCAAGTGCGCCCTCGATAGCGGCCGAAACTGTGCCAGAATAGGTGATGTCATCGCCCAGATTCGCCCCGCGATTGACGCCGGACAGGATCAGGTCGGGCGGGCCGTCCATCACCTCGCGCAGTGCCATCATCACGCTGTCGGTCGGGGTGCCTGTCACGGCGAAGCGCCGCTCGGCAAATTGCTGGAGCCGGACCGGATGGTTGAGAGTGAGCGAATGCCCAGCGCCCGATTGCTCTTCAGATGGAGCGCAGACCCAGACATCGTCGGAGAATTGGCGTGCGATCTCTTCCAGCACCTCGAAACCCGGTGCGTGGTATCCATCGTCATTGGTCAGAAGAATGCGCATCAACCCGCAGGCTCCAGCTTAGTAACGCCGCCCATATAGGGATGCAGCGCGTCGGGTACGATGACACTGCCATCGGCCTGCTGGTAATTCTCGATAATCGCAACCAGCGTGCGGCCTACGGCGAGTCCCGATCCGTTGAGCAGATGGAAATACTCGCTCTTCTTAGATCCCTCGGGTCGGTAACGAGCATTCATACGGCGCGGCTGATAGGTTCCGCCATCGGAGCACGAGCTGATTTCGCGGTACGCCTGCTGGCCCGGAAGCCACACTTCGAGATCGTAGGTCTTCATCATGGTTGCGCCCATGTCGCCTGCGCACAGCGCCATCACGCGGTGGTGCAGGCCCAGAGACTGGAGGAGCTTCTCGGCGATGCCGGTGATGCGCTCGTGCTCTGCTGATGCATACTGGGGCAGCGCGGCGACGATCATCTCGACCTTTTCGAACTGGTGCTGGCGGATGAAACCGCGAGTGTCGCGCCCCGCAGCGCCTGCTTCGGAACGAAAACAGGGCGTAAGCGCGGTCAACCGCATCGGAAAGTCGCTTTCGGCGAACAATTGTTCACGGAACGAGTTTCCAAGCACCATCTCCGAGGTCGATATCAGCAGACGATTGTCGGTGGTGCGAAACAGGTCTTCGGCAAATTTCGGCAGTTGCCCGGTGCCGTAGCCTGCTGCCTCATTGATCAGCAGCGGCGGGTTGCACTCGATAAAGCCATATTCTCGGGTATTCGTGTCGATCATGAACTGGCCAAGAGCGCGGTGGAGGCGAGCCATGTCTCCGCGCAAGAAGGTAAAGCGCGCACCAGAAATCTTCGCGCCTGTTTCGAAATCCATGCCAAGGGGCGGCGCTATATCTGCGTGCTCCTGCGGGGCGAAGTCGAACTGTGGCTTTTCACCCCATTCGCGCAGGAAGACATTGTCGTCCTCGCTGTCGCCGTCAGGAACTGACGGGTCGAGCAGGTTTGGTAGCGCTAGCAGGACGTCGTTCAATTGCTCCGCCAATTCGCGCTCACGCTCTTCGAGTGCGGGCATCAACAGCTTGATTTCGGCCACCTCGGTCTTGAGCGCTTCGGCGGTCTCGGTGTCGCCCTTGCCCATCGCTGCGCCAATCGTTTTTGAGGCATCGTTGCGGCGGCTTTGCGCCTCTTGCAGATTGGTAGCAACGGCTCGGCGTTCTTCGTCGAGAGCGAGGATTGCCTGAGCGACAGGCTCAACACCGCGGCGCGCGAGCGCTGCATCGAATGCGTCAGGATCGTCCCGGATCAAGCGGATATCATGCATGGGGAGCGCCTATGCCCGCTTCGCATGACATTTGAAAGTGCGCAGAAGAGGTTGGGGCCGGAGAGCACGTTTTCGCGGCGCTCCCCGGTCCCCTGGAGAGAGGGTCAGAAGTTGACTTCGGCCGTAACGTAGAACCTGCGCGGGTCGCCGTAGAAACCCGTCAAAGTGCCTTCGAGGCCGAGTGTTGGAACGAACGGTGTGCCGGGAGGCGTGCCGCCCGCGACGAAGTTGTATCCGGCAACGATGTACTCTTTGTCGAACAGGTTCTTGCCGTGCGCACCGATCGAGAACCGTCCGCTATCGGCGGTGTAGACGATGCTCGCATCGACCAACACAAAACCATCTTGGTCGAGGAAGGGGTTCGGCACTTCGAACTGGCTGGCATCCGAACGGAGCGAAGCATTGCCGAGGAAATCGATGATTCCGTCGGCTGCAGGAATGCCTAGCACGAAGCCCATGTGACCGGTGATATCGGGGGTGTTCTGGAACACCCTCTCGTCGGCAACGTCGTTGCCGAAAGCGTCGATGAAGGTGTTGAATTCGGCGTCGAGAATACCGAGCGACCAGTTGACGTTCAGCCTGCTTCCCTCGCCCGCGAAATCCCGCCCGACCAGAGCGTTGCCTTCAAATTCGATCCCGTTGACGTCCGCGCTGGCCGCGTTCGAAGTGATCCCGATAAAGCTGTCGTTCACGCCGTCGCCATTGGTGTCGAGCCCGACGGAGCCGGGGATCTGCACGTCGTCATACTGGCCAAGGAAGCCCGCAATTGCGATGTTGAGGCGGTTATCCAGCAACGAGGCCTTCCAGCCCAGTTCATAGCTGTCCACAGTTTCGGGCTCGAAGCGCAAGAATTCGAACTGATCATCGAAATCGATATCGCCATCGCCATCGAGATCCGGTGCCGCAGTCGTCTGGCCGCGCGGGTCGAAGCCGCCGCCTTTGAAACCCTGACTGAAAGTGAAGTAAAAGTTGTGATCCGGCGTTGGCTGATAGCTGATCGATGCGCGCGGGTTGAAATCTTCGAACGTCTCACTGCCTTCGAAATCGCTGGTCACCGCAATCGGGATCGCCGCACTGTTCGGATCGAACAAATCGGAGAACCCGCCGATGAAGGTGGTCCGCAGGACGCGGCTGGTCCGCTCGTCATTCGTATAGCGACCGCCTAGCGAGACGCTCAGCGTATCGGTAACGTCGAAAGTGAAATCACCGAACACCGACCATGTCTGCGTGCCCACATCGCCCAGGGTTTGCGCGTTCAATCCCGGAAGGCCGATGAAGTCGCCGGTCGTGAAAAGCGCGACGTCGAAGGCGGTGAAGGCGTCGGCGTCGAGATAGTAAAAACCAAGAACGCCCGAGAGCCGGTCGCCTTCGTAAAGAAGCTGCAATTCCTGGCTGAACTGATCGTTTTCGTAGATGGCCGGGACGTCGAGGTCGGCGGCAGGCAGACTGTCGAAGTCGATCGGCGTGGTCGATTTGTCTTCGCGGTAGCCGGTGATCGATTTCAGCGTGATCGTTTCGGTCAATTCGATCGCGATATTCAGCGCGCCGCCATAGGCCTCGACCTCCTGTTCCACAATGTCCAGACCAGCCCGCGTGTCGAAAACGTCGTCGAGAACCGGGGCGCCCGAGAGCAGTCCGGGTATCAAGCGTGTGCCCTGCCGCGCTTCGCTCTCGTCGATAATGTAATCGCCAGATAGCCGAACGAACACAGGGCCGTTGTCGAATTCGAGGGTCCCGCGTGCGGCCCACACGTCCTTGTTGTAGTTTTCCGTGCCGAGATTGAGGTTGTCGCCAAACCCGCCACGTGAAAGCCGCGCGCCGCTCGCGCCAATCTTCAATGTGTCGGTGAGCGGGGTCGAGCCGGTGATGATAAGATCGGCCTGGTCGAACGACCCATAGGTGCCTCTGATCGAAAGGCTGGGATCGTCGGGCAGCTCAGCCGTCACGTACTTGATTGCGCCGCCGATCGTGTTGCGGCCGTAGAGCGTGCCTTGTGGCCCGCGAAGCACCTCGATGCGCTCCACGTCATACACGTCAAGTACGGCTGCTTGCGGGCGGTTGAGATAGACGTCGTCGACATACAAACCGACGCCCGCCTCGAATCCGGCGACTGGATCCTGCTGGCCTACCCCGCGGATGAAAGCCGTCAGCGTTGTGTTCGTGCCGCGGCTGACCTCGAGTGTAATATTTGGCACCTGCTGTGCGATCTGGGTCAGTTCGAGCACGCCCTGCTGTTCCAGCGCCTCTCCGGTGATTGCCGTTATCGAAAGCGGAACATCGGCCAAACGCTCTTCGCGCCGCCTTGCGGTCACGATCATGCCCTGGCCCTGTGTTTCCATCATGGGCGGCGCGGCGTCTTCGTCGCCGGGAGCGCCCGACGGCTCGCTCTCTTGCGCTGCGGCAGGCGCCGCGAGCATCGCTAAGCTTGCGCAGCCTGAGAACAGTGCAGCGCGTGTGACGAACATCATATTCATAGGTTGGCCCTCTCCCAAAAACCCTTGTGCGCTCTAAGTATTGAAAGTTGAACCAACTTTCAAGTTTAGTCTTGTGCAAGACCGCTTGCGCCCTTAGTGCCAGCGTGGGAGGAGTAGCGAATGACGGATCGAGGGGGCAGCCCGACCAAAGTCGCAGACGGGGCGTCAACGGATGCAAAGATCCCGCGCACAGAGCGCGGACGGCGTACGCTGCGCAAATTGCTTGATGCCTCGGCCGTGGAATTCGGTGAGAAGGGTTTTCACGAAGCGTCCGTCAGTTCGATCACCCGCCGCGCCGGCGTCGCGCTGGGCAGTTTCTACACTTACTTCGATAGCAAGGACGCGCTGTTCCGCGCACTCGTTGCGGACATGAGCGAGAACGTTAAATCGAGTGCACGATCGGCGCTTGTGCCGAATATGAGCGCGCTGGAGATCGAGCAGGCGGCTCTTGCTGCATTCCTCGATTTCGCGCGCGAGCATAAGGAAATATATCGCATTATCGACGAAGCCGAATTCGTCGACCCGGAAAGCTACCGCGCACATTACGAAACGATCGCCGATCGTATTCGGGCTCGACTTGAAGCGGGATCCGCTGCTGGTGAATTTCGAACAGGGCTTGGCGAGCTAGAGGCGTGGGCGGTGATGGGAATGAACGTATTTGTCGGGCTACGCTACGCTGTGTGGAGCGACAATGAGGATGTGCGGACCTCTGTCGAAATCGCGGGCGCGGTAAACGCATTACTCGCAAACGGTATCGCCAAGGGCGACTGAGCGATCGCCAATTTTCCGAGCCGAAGCAATGGTGGGCGCGGTATGAGCTGAGGTTGTGACCAGACCTTTGTGAAGTGCGAAGCCTGTTGCAAGCTGAGACTGCTTAAGACGACAAACTGTGGCAGAGCATTGTGTCATCTCTTTGTTTGGTTTCGGTTTTTACAAGCATGAATTCAACACCGTGTTGGTTGGTTAGATTGGCTGCATTGAGGGCTGTTGCCGAGCTTGCAGCGTTGGATGCTACGATTGATCGACAGCGGGATTGGCAGCTGTCTCGCATCAGAACTTCTGACACGAGCTGCGGCGGAGGTTTGCCGAGTCCGGCTTCGTCTTGGTGGGGCATTTGGGCGGCGAACTTGCGATTTTACAAGCTGCCGTATTCGAGTGTCTGCCTCTTGATCCTTCCTCGTCGTTTTATGATGGCAGGTGCCATTTGGAGTAGGAATCGGCGAGTGTCACATTTCCGAGGTAATTGTGGTGGCGCCGCTGATTGCGGCGCTCGACGAAGGCCTCGATCTGATGCCCATGGTCACCCGTGCATAACGTAGTTGTCCAACCGGATTCGGTTCTTGAGTGCCCTGCGTCAGCGCTCGATCTTGCCCTGGGACTGCGGATGGAATGGTGCATCGCGCACATGAAATATTCTGTTGGACTTAATGTAGTCGGTCAGCTCGCCAGCAATCTAGCTGGCGCCATTGGCACCGAGCAGGCGCGGCCTGTGCAGCGCGCTGACGTGGTCAAAGCCCGAGCCGGCAATTATAAGCTGAGCGTCGCGGAGAGGTTTCGGCCCACTTGGTAATACCTAGCTTGCAGGCGATGATGTTGCGTGAGAAGTCGCCGAGCACGATCGAGAGGTAGACCCGGCTTCACCGCGAGATATCGAAGTGGATGAAGTAGTCTGTCACATCTCGTCCGGGCGGAAGGTCTTGGTTAGGAACATTTCTGCCGCGATTATCAAAGTGGAGGCGGAGCTGGTGATCGGATTATTGGCCTCGAGCAGGCGGTAGATGGTGGATTCCAAGACGAAGTCGCACGTCGCCCCAGTGAAGCGTATCCCCAGCTTCCTAGGCTCCAGCCCACTATGTTCCGGTGCCATCTCGACGATCCGGTGGACATCAAGCAACTCTTATGCGGAATACCTCATTCGTCGTCTTCGCCCATTCTCGTGATGCTTGTTTGAGCAGACGGTTCTCAGCATTAGGTTCAGCCACGCATTCCTTGAGATCGTGCGTCTCTAAGCGCAGATCCTTCATCTCGTCGGCGATAGACTTATTACCGCGCAGGCCCTCCAGCACGATCCGTAATCCGTCTTGGCCAAGGAGCGCCGATGGGTCTTGCAGTATTTGAGGAGTTCAGCATGAATTTGGTTCATTCGTTACAACGTCGAGGCCCAAATCCTCCGTAAATCGCAACCTAACATCTTTACCATCGGTGCCGAACGGGCAGCCGAGATGGAGCAGATCACATCTATTCGCTGGCGTAAGACAATCCGAGGCGCCTCGAGATTTTGGCTTGCGACCAGCAACAAGAACCTAAGCATTCATTAGCCCCATCCTAGGGCAACTCCCTAACCGATTTGTTAACCATTTCCGTTCATTACCCCCTCGGAGTTTCACCGAGGGGGGCGGTGCTTACCCAATTCTGCTGCGCCCACCTCACGAAATGATCTTGATGAACAAAGATTATTCGAAGGCTTGGAAATGCAGTGCGAGTTCGCCGGATACGGCGGTTCAGAAATAGGCGATAAGACCGCGGGTGTTCGCATGGCGAACACGATCCGCTGCGCCTTCGTGCGCGTATTGCTCGGGTTCGCCCTTCTTGCTGCTTCTTCCTCGGCATGGGCGCAAGCCAATATCCACAATGGCGGCGTGCCGCTCAACACCGATCAAAATAGCAGCAACACCGCATCCGGGACGTTGCAAGACCGTGCCAGCGACAGCGCCGCGGGAACGACGCCGTACAACGGAGCGCAGTTCGATTTCGGTTATTCGGTTAACGGTGGCGGTAGGTGGAACGGGGGGGTCGAATACCGGGTCCAGAACGGGATCCAGATCCTCTACCTGCAAGCAACGAATGTCCCGGTTAACCAGAATCGTTTTGCATTTTACACAATCGATTTCACGCGCGGTGTCGAAAACCTGACGTTCCGCATCGGCGGCTTGGATTTTCAGGACACAAACCGCATCCAGTTTTTCTACCAGGGCACGGCCCTGAACGTCTCGACTGCATATTTCACAGGCTCGAGCGTCAACGGCAGCAACGTCATCTCGGCGCAGCTGCTTTCGCCAACGACCTTGGAAGTCGCCAGCCGCAACAATAACGGCGCGAGCCAGGATCTTACTCTAAATTATGGCGAGGTCACCGTTCCGGCCGGCGTGTTGGTCGATGAAGTGCGAGTGCTTGCCGGGAAGAACTCCGGGATCTCCGGCAACAACACCATTTCGTTCTGGAACTTCAATTGGTCGCCCATTCCGATCGACGCTCAGGACGATTCCGAAGATGGAGTAAACGGAGTTGATGGTCAGACCAATGTGCTCAATGTCCTTGGCAATGACACGCTGGATGATCCGAACACGGCCGGTAGCGACGCGGCTACGACGGCGAATGTCACGATTTCACAAGACGCAACCACGAATGCCAATGTCACTCTAGACGAGAGCAGTGGAGAAATAAGCGTGGCTGCTGCGACACCAGCGGGCACCTACACCGTCGATTACACGATCTGCCAGATCAACAGCGTTCCCGCGAATTGCGACAGCGCGGTCGCCACAATTACGGTTTCTCCGCAGGTGGACCTCGCGATCGTCAAGTCGAACGGCGTGGATGAAGTCTTCTCCGGTTCGACCACCACCTACACTTTGACCGTGACGAACAACGGGCCGGACGAAGCTGTTGGGCCGCTAGTAACCGACGCACCGGGTGCAGGGATTTCCTGCGATCCGGGCGCTGTAGTCACAATTACAGGCGACGGCGCTCCTGCCGGCTCATTCGCTTTTTCAGATCTTTCCGGGACCGGCATCACGCTGGGCACCCTCGATAATGGCCAGTCGGCCACTCTTTCTTACTCTTGCCAGGTGAATTGACATGACTTTCTGCAAACAGGGGAATTCGAACATGAAGGTGACAGGAAGCTTCGGACTTCGCCTTCCAATGGGCCGGATGTTCGCGAGTGCGTTGCCTTTGGTGGCGCTTGCAATGCCCGGCACGGCTTTCGCTCAATCAGTGTCGAATACGGCGACTGTAGCGGCCCCTTCGGGAACTACCGATACGAATACAGCCAACAATTCGGCTTCTGACACCGACACATTGCTGGCGAACATCACCCCAAATGACGATAGCGCGAGCACCACTGCGGGTGGGCCGGGCATCACGGACATAATCAGCGTCCTTGGTAACGACGATTTCAACGGCTCGGTACCTTCGGCAAGCGATGTCGACATCACTGTCGCAAGCGGTTCCTCCGTGCCTAGTCAACTGACCTTCGACACCAATGACGGGACTGTCGACGTCGTCGCCGGCACTCCGGCTGGTACATATTCATTCGACTACACAATTTGCGAGGCGGGCCGCACGGACAATTGCGATGATGCGACTGTCACAGTGACTGTTACTGCGCCGGCGATCAGTGCTGACAATGAGACGCTTGGTCCAATCGCAGGGGCTGCTGGGCAGGCCAATATCGAGAATGCTCTCGACGGCGATTTTATCAATAGCGTGGCAGCTTCTGTCGGAGCGAGCGGCAATGTCACCCTTTCGGTGGTAACTGCAGCAACCCCGGTCAACACAGGTGACCCCGTTCCGACCCTCGACATTACGACCGGTCAAGTATCGGTCCCGGCAGGCACGCCTGCGGACGATTACCAAATTACCTACCAGATCTGTGATGTGGTCAATTCCGGCAATTGCGCGACTGCTACAATCGATGTGGAAGTCGTCGCTGCGACCATTGCTGCGACCAGTGACAGCGTGGGCGGCATCAATGGTACTGCGGGAGCAGACGATGTACTGAACGTTCTTCCGAACGACAGGGTAGGCTCCAACACGGCCAATGTCGGCAATGTCGATATTACCGTCGTCACCGCCGCAACCCCGGTCAATCCGGGCGATCCGGTTCCGACTCTGGACATCACAGATGGCAATATCTCTGTCCCTGCGGGCACGCCTGCTGGAACCTACGACATCGTCTACCAGATCTGCGAAGAACTGAACCCGACCAACTGCTCCCGAGCAACCGCGCAGGTCACGGTCGTCGCGCCATTAATTGATGCCGTGAATGATGGTCCTGCTGCCGTTTCCGACGGAGTAGCAGGGGCGGACGACGTCATCGATGTGTTGGGGAATGACGAGCTCAACGGCGGTCAAGCAACCCTCGCCAATGTCGACATCACGGTTGTGACTCCGGCAAGCGGGATCGGCGGCAGCAGCATCGTTCCGGTACTCAGCACCGTCGATGGCACGATCGATGTGCCGGCCAACACTCCCGCGGGCACATATACAATCACCTATCAGATCGAGGATGCGC
The DNA here is from genome assembly GCF_019204025.1 of Erythrobacter ani. Lineage (GTDB taxonomy): Bacteria > Pseudomonadota > Alphaproteobacteria > Sphingomonadales > Sphingomonadaceae > Erythrobacter > Erythrobacter ani. Next base: position 468,457 of record NZ_JAGSPB010000001.1, on the reverse strand, counting down.
TCAACTCGGGCAATACCGATACGGCAACCGCAACTGTCGTGGTCTCGCCATCGGTCGACCTGTCGATTGCCAAGACCAACAATGACAACGATGGTGTCATGTCTGGCGACACGCTCACGTACGTCTTGACCGTTTCGAATGCCGGTCCGGATGCCGCCGTCGGTGCAATCGTCAGCGATAGCCCTGGAGCCGGCCTCACGTGCCCCGCTACCGGCACGCTTACATTTGGCGGGACGGCTTCGGCCGGTGCGCCTAGCGGCAGCCCCACTGTCGGCAGCTTGACGGGCGCAGGCGTTGCGCTTGGCACCATCAATGCCGGCGAGAATGTCACCGTCACCTACTCCTGTTCGGTCGACTGAGGCTCAGGACGCGGCTGAGGCGCAACGGTTTTGCCTATGTATCTCTCTCGGAGCCAACTGGGGCTGCCCGGCATGCCGCTAGCGCGCATGCTGACCAGCATCCTCCCGTTCGTCGCGGTTGCGACGGCGGGAGTGCTGCTTGCGCGTGATGTGACAAATACAGCGACTGTTACCTTGCCGGGTTCTGCGGTCGACCGCGACACGTCCAACAACTCCGCAACGCTCGTGACCGATGTATTGGCTGCAATTGCCGCTACCGACGACAGTGCCAGTGATATCAACGGCTCTACCGGCGCGGCAGACGTGTTGAATGTCTTCGACAACGACACTTTGGACGAGGCCGCTGCGTCTCCTGCCAATGCTGGTTTGTCGATCCCACCGGGGGCGACGCTGCCCGCTGGCATTACCTTCGACCTCGCGACGGGTGCGGTTGGCGTATCCGCTGGCACGCCCGAAGGACAGTACAGCTTCGATTACCAGATCTGCGAAACAGCAGCGCCGGACAATTGCGAGATCGCGAGTGTAACGCTCGATGTCGTGCGGACGCTTGGTGAGCTGGCCGGGACCGTTTTCCTCGACCTCGATGGTGACCGCGACTTGAGCGCGCAAGAACCAGTCTTGAGCGGATGGACGGTAGAGGTCCTCAGCGGAGAGACGCTGGTTGAAAGTGCAACGACCGGGGCCGACGGGAGCTACACTTTCCCTGGCCTACCGGGGGGCGCCGAATACGCCATCCGTTTCCGCGACCCCGAAACGGGCGTAGTGTTTGAGGAGATCACCGGCATTCGGCTGGAGGATGGGCAAACTCTCCCCGATCAGAACCTGCCGATCGATCCGTCGGGCATAATCTACGACGCTGTCACGCGTGCGCCAGTCGCTGGAGCGACGGCGACGCTCGTAGACGCCAACGGCACCGCGCTGCCCGAAGACTGCTACATCGATGAATCGCAGAGCGATCAGGTAACCGGGTCGTCGGGCGCCTACCGGTTCGATATCGTCCCTGGGGCAGACGCCGCATGTCCGGTTAGCGAAACGTCATATACGATACTGATCACCCCTCCAGCGGGCTCCAGCTTCAGCTCGACAATTCTGCCTCCGCAGGGCAATTCGCTCGACCCTACCGGGCGAGGCTCTCCTCTACGAGTCAGTACGACACCGACTGCTCCGACCGGCGGGGACCCTGTGTATTTCATCGCCTTCGAACTGGAGGCGGGCGATCCGGACATCATCAACAACCACATCCCGATCGACCCGTTTCTGTCGCGTAATGAACTGATCGTAACGAAAACCTCAACCCGCCGTTCGGCCAGCACAGGCGATTTGGTCCCGTATACCATCACAGTCCGCAACGATGAGGCTTTCCGGCGAGCCGACGTCGATGTCGTCGATGTCTTGCCGTCCGGTTTGGCCTATGTCGACGGCACGGCGCGGGTAAATGGCACGCCGGTCGAACCATCACCCGGTAACGCCAATCGCGAGCTGGTATGGGAAGATCAGATCATTCCGGCCAGTGGTAGTGTGACGTACGATCTGGTCCTGGTCGTAGGCTCCGGGATCACCGAGGGCCGCGCGATCAATACGGCCGTAGCCGAAGATGGCGCTACAGGTAGCTCGATTTCCAATCGCGGAACCGCCGTTGTCTCGATTGTGCCCAGCACCCTCTTTGATTGTTCTGAACTCATTGGTCAGGTCTTCGAAGACAGCGATCGAGATGGGTATCAGGACGAAGGCGAGCCCGGCATCCCGGCCGTGCGTCTCGCCACGGTCAATGGCGAGCTGATCACTACGGACGAATTCGGCCGCTACCACATTGCGTGTGCCGCCGTTCCCGATGCGCGCATCGGGTCGAACTTCGTGCTGCGCCTCGACGAGGAAACACTCCCTCAAGGTTGGGCAGCCACTACAGATAACCCCCGCTCCATCCGGCTTACGCGCGGTAAGATGGGCGAGCTCAACTTTGGTGCGGTGCAAGTCGAAACCAAGAGCTTTGTGCTCGATGCAAGCTCATTTGCCGAGGACGGTTCGATCTCTCCTGAGTTCAGAGCTCGCCTCCTCGAAGAAGCGAATTCGCAGGATCGCAAGCCGATCATACGGGCGACTTATCGGATTGCTCCGTCCGATAGCGAAAACGAAGTGGCCGAGAGACTGTCCGCTATTCGTGACGCGCTGAGAGCTGCTTTCGGTGACCGCCGAAATGGTCACGATGCTCTCATTAGCGTCGACGCGATCCGCGCGGTCGATGGCGAGGGAGAGGAGTGATGCTGATGCGTTTCCCCCTTTTCTCAACGCCATTCCTTCGTTCGGTACGCGCCCCGATGCTGGCTGGCTGTTCGATTGCATCAGTGCTTGTCGCAATCTCGCCAGCAAATGCTGTATCTGGGGGCACCAAGGAGAGCGATGTCGCAGCGCTCGCAAGTCCCGTCGAGGGAGAAGAGAACCCGATAAACTCGACGAGTCGGAATACAGCTGAACCAGGGGTTGATACCGACCCGCACAAGATTGAAGTTCGAGTAGAAGAACGGCGCGCAAATCCAGTGCTCGCTGTACGGTTGGAAGCTGAACATCGCGCAATTCTGCGCGGAGAGCGCGCTGAGTTCGCAACATACAGCAATTACCGCGCACTGGTGGCTCATCGTGAAGTGCGGCTCTTCGAAGCCGGTGCAAGCACCAATTCGATCCCTTATGCCATTCTACCCACGGACAAGCTCGGTAAAGCCACCTGGCAACCGGATGACAGCGCCCCTGCCGACATGTTCTTCGTTTACCGGGTCTATGATGAGGCCGGCCGGTTCGATGAGACGGCACCGCAGGAATTGAGCCTGCTGCAGGAAAGGCCTGAGCAGGATGACCCTGTCGAGCGGCCACTCTTCGGGAGCAGAGACGAGGCGGCTACGCGGACGATAGTGGGCCGACGCGTCTCGACCGTCACCGTGACCGGCCAAGCGAACCAGAAGTCACAGGTCGTGCGGGTTGGAGACCAAAGCGTACCGATCGACGATCAAGGGCGATTTGTCAGCGAACAAATTCTGCCTCAGTCAACCGACGATATCCTGATTACAGTCAGCGAGAATGGATCGGTCCGATATGCGGCGCTGCGTGACATAGAACGCGGCCGCGAAAGCTGGTTTATCGTCGGCCAAGGTGAATTGACGCTCGGTTCGAACTGGTCCGACGGGCCAGCTGAAGAAGTGAGCGGCAGTACGCTGACGGATGGAGAATATGCCATCGGGAGAGCGGCTTTCTACGCAAAAGGACCACTCGGTCGTGATTGGAAGATAACCGCTTCAGTCGATACACGCGAGGCGTTGGTGCAGGATCTGCTGTCGAATCTTGATCGCAAGGATCCGCGCCAATTGCTGCGCCGGCTCAATTCCGAGCAGTTTTATCCGACCTATGGCGATGATTCCACGCTGGTCGAAGATGCGCCTACGCAAGGTCGCTTCTACATGCGCATCGAGAACGGGCTGAGCCAGGGCGTGATCGGAAACTTCGTCGCGCAGGCGACCGGAACCGATCTGGTGCAACTGGATCGCGGATTGTTCGGCGCATTAATTGACCTCAATTCGGCTGAAACAACAAGCTTCGGTGAAAGGAAGGCCGAACTGCTCGCCTTTGCTTCCGATCCCGGTACTGTTCCCGCTCGCGAGGAGTTTCGTGGGACGGGTGGATCGCTCTATTTCTTGCAGCGGCAGGATATCACGATCGGGTCGGAACGCGTGCGCGTTGAGGTACGCGACCGCGAGACCGGGATCACCCTGGAGAGTTATGACCTTAATCCGCGTCAGGATTACGACTTCGACCCTTTCAACGGAAGACTAACGTTGCTCCGTCCGCTTTCGTCGAACGCCCGCCGCAGCGACACAGTGCGTGAAGGCAGCAGTTCGGGCGATATCCCAGTGCTTGTAGTGCGTTACGAATACACGCCCGGTATCGGCAGCTTTGATGGCTATACCCTGGGTGGTCGCGGAACCGCGTGGCTCGGTGAAAACGTCCGATTGGGCGCAATCGCACAGAGAGACACCGTGGAAGAAGCGGATCAAACCCTTCTTGGTGCCGACCTTCTGATGCGCCTGACGGCCGGTACTTACATCAAGACAGAATTGGCTCAGAGCGACGGACCAGGTTTTGCTCAGGCCAATTCTGTCGATGGCGGGCTTTCTTTTGCCAACATCGCGAACCCGGGTTCGGGCCAGACCTCAGAAGCTTTTCGCGCCGAGTTAGGGGTCGATTTTGCTGAGCTTGCGAAAGTTCAGGGTGATCGCGGCAGCGTTTCAGCGTTCTTTGAACACCGTGATCGCGGGTTTTCGGCAGCCGGCAGCCTCGCGCCCACCGAAACACGTCGATGGAAATTGGCAGCCTCGGTTCCTGTGGCAGATAGCGGAAGACTGAGTGTCGGCTACGACGAATTCAAGGCGGAAGACCGCGGGACGAGCCGCACCGGCGAGCTGGATGTTTCCAATCGCTTTGCTGTAGCCGGCGGGGGCCTGACGACCAGTATCGGGGTTCGCTATGACGATCTCGCGCCCGGCATATTGTTTAATTCGGCGCAGGATGGCGAGCGGACGGACACCGCGCTGGAGGTGGAATTCCAGCCCGCTGGCAGCAATCTGGTGGTCCACGCTTTCGGTCAGGCAACGCTTGATCGCGATGCCAGCCGCGGCCGAAATAACCGCGCGGGCATTGGCGGTAGCATCGAAGTGTCTGATCGCACCTCGGTCAGAGGCGAGATGTCAGGCGGCGACGGAGGTTTGGGCGCAGATTTGCAAGTGAACCAGCGCCTGGGCGATGGATCAGAAGCGTATGTGGGATACACGTTACTGGCCGACCGGACAGACACCGGGGTAGAGCCACAAAACCTGTTTACCACGCAGCAAGGCGGCGCGCTGGTTGTTGGCGGCCGGCAGCGTTTTTCGGACAGCTTGTCGGTATTTGGCGAAAACCGCACTAGCGTAGGCGGAGTGGCAACTAGCCTGTCGCGAAGCTTCGGCCTGCAATTCGCTCCGAATGAGCGAATGAATGTCACGGCGTCCTTTGAAAACGGCGAAATCGATGACCCGCAAACAGGTCTCTTCGAACGTGTGGCAGCTTCTCTCGCCTTCGGATACACCGCCAAGGACTTCCGCGCTGGCTCAGCCGTGGAGGTTCGCCGCGAAGAAGGCGAGGGCGGGGGGGCGTTCAGCGATCAGACCGTCTGGCTGCTGCGCAACAATCTGAGCTATACAATCGATCCCGATTGGAGAGCGCTTGCACAGCTTAACCTTGCTCGGGCAGATACCGATGGCACATCGATAAGGGCGGCGGAATTCACCGAAGCCATTGCCGGTTTAGCCTGGCGACCGGTTGACAACGAGCGCATCAACGGCCTCTTCAGGTTTCAGTTTTTCGAGGACCTTGGGCCGGTTGGCCAGATTACCGGATCCAGCGAGATCGAGAGCCCGAGACAGGTCAGCACAATTTTCAGCGCTGATGTGAATTTCGATTTAACGCAGAAGCTGACACTCGGCACGCGATATGGCTATCGGGATGGCCGCGTATCACTCGGTCGCAATTCGGACGTGTTCGTCAGTTCGGAAGCACACCTCGCCGTCGCACGACTCGATTACAATGTCCTGAAGGCATGGGACGTTCTCGTAGAAGGTCGGGCTCTTTGGGTGCCGCTCGCAGACGATCAACGCCTGGGCGGTCTGGGTGCGATTTATCGCCACGTAGGTGATCAAGTGAAAGTTGGCGTCGGATATTCCTGGTCAGATTTTTCGGACGACCTCACAGATCAAAGCTATTCCAGCCATGGGCCTTTCATGAATATCGCTGGCCGATTTTAGGCAGCCGAGACGTTATGTGGCGAAGCCCGCTCGTTATTGATCGTCGATACCGGCGGTTTTTGAGGCAGCCCGTATGATCTCAGGAAATCCCTTGCTGACGTCAGTTGGGCTCTTTCGATTTGGAGCACCATCGAAATGCTAAAGAGCGGCGATATCTATTTGGCTGGATGCTGATTTGGCGATCGCTCACACTCTATAAGCGGCGAGCAGTTACGGTGAGGCTCAGCCGAAATTGCAAGCCCAAAGAAGTCAGAAGGTCGGGTGCTGCCGCTGACGATTGGGAATCGTGAGACGGTCGGCAGCTTGGATCTTTTGCCTGATAATCCCCTAAGTCCCTTTCAAGAGGCCAAACTAAGCTGGCCGCGTTATTTGGGCCCTGGCGGTGGCCGCGATCGCCTTGGGAGTCGCGCCTGTTTTTTATGGGCTATACAGACCGGAAAAAGCGTAATCCTCGCGTCCATATGAGGAGGATGGATTTCAGGTCTCTCTCTGCGGTGCGCCGCCAAACGATCCGGCGAATGGCTTGCTGCCCACTGACTGGAGGAATGAGTTCCGCTCGCCGCGCTTGGAAACTGGACTTGCAACTTCATCTGGGCAAATCGGATGACCGACTGTTGTTTGGATAATGAAACTGTGGTCAATCTTGACTTTCCTGTCATCGTTCACGGGAGCATACAGAAATGACCACGCCGAAAAATCCTTTTGCAAAAGCTTCGATAAAGCCCGGCAGTACTCTTCTGTTGCACAGCTCAATCACGCGAACTCTACAGCAGAATCGCATGAAGCCTGAAGATGTTATTTCTGCAATATTGGAGAAGCTGGGTCGTGAAGGAACTTTACTTCTTCCTCTATTCAACTTTGACTTCAATGAGGGTGTGCCTTTTGATTATAGATCCACTCCAAGTCATATGGGGGCCCTGACTGAAATTGGCCGGAAATGGCCAGGGGCTGTGCGAACTGGACACCCGGTTTATTCCTTCGCCGTAATCGGCCGGAATGCGTCCGAATTTGAGGGAATGGACAACAAATCAGCTTATGGTCCTGACTCCCCCTTTGCCAAACTACGCGAACTCGAGGGAGAGATTGGCGTTATCGATCTTCCAGACCAACAATCGATGACCATCTACCATCATGTGGAGGAGATGCTGGAAGTCCCGTATCGATTCCACAAGGATTTCACAGGTACATATGTGGACCGCGAAGGGATGACCACAGAGCGGACGTACAGCATCTACGTCCGTGATCTGGACGCGGGCGTAAAAACGAGTGTGGACCGAATGGGTGAACGCTTGTGGGCGAAAGGTCTTTATCGGGGAGATCGACCGAAAGAAGACAGTGGACTTCGAATCATAAGCGCTAATGATCTGTTCGATGAAGTCGAAGCTGTCATTCGGGCCGGAGAAGCTGAGCAGTACCTATTTGAGTTAGACAAATGCGCGTAGGCGAATGGTGTTATGAACTCGCTAAGGAGCTTTGGCCGATTCCGAGGTCGCTTACCGGCCCAGGAGTTCGGCAAACGCTTGAAAGGCTGCGCCGCGAGCTTCCGCTTCTCAACATCAAATCCGTGCCGACTGGATACCAGGCTTTTGATTGGACCGTGCCCGATGAATGGTGTGCAAAGTCCGCCTTTATCGAAACCCCTGGAGGAAAACGCATTGCTGATTTCTCTGAAAACAACCTTCATCTCATGGGGTATTCGGAACCAGTAGACGCTACCCTCGATCTGGATGAGCTCCAGGAACACCTCTATTCGCTACCCGATGAGCCGGATGCCATACCCTATGTTACGTCATATTATCGTAGGCGTTGGGGTTTCTGTTTAACGGATAAAGCGCGAAAAGCGCTATCCAATGGCAAATACCGCGTCCACATCGACTCAACCTTGGAGCCGGGCCATCTAAACTACGCAGACATCATTATTCCTGGTGAGAGCGAGGACGAAATCTTCCTGTCAACATATATATGCCACCCCTCGATGGCGAATAATGAATTATCTGGGCCCGTTGTGACCGCCGCGATTGTCCGTTGGCTACAAAGCAAAAAACGCAAATATACGTACCGTATTGCTTTCGTGCCCGAAACTATCGGTTCACTCGTGTACCTCAGCAAGAATCTCCCACATTTGAAAGCCAGGGTGGTCGCGGGTTTCAATATCACCTGTATCGGCGATGACCGCGATTATTCATATCTCCCTTCCCGGAGAGAGAATTCAATTGCCGACAGAATTGCCGTTCATGTGCTGACCCATCAAGCCCCAGCATTCACACGTTATACGTGGCTGGATCGTGGCAGTGATGAACGCCAATACTGCGCCCCTGGCGTCGACCTACCCATGGCATCGATCATGCGTTCAAAGTATGGCGAATATCCTGAATATCACACGTCGAAAGACACGCTTGGAGGTGTGGTGACCGCATCTGGGCTCGAAGGTGGTTATTTGGCGTTAGAGCGGGCGATTACCGTTCTTGAAGAGGATTTTGTGCCAAGAGTTCGGGTTCTTGGTGAACCGCAATTAGGTAAGAGAGGTCTTTACCCGAATGTGTCCATTCGCGGATCGACGGATCACGTCCGTGTAATGATGAATATGATTTCATATTGCGATGGTGAGCGCTCGCTATTCGAGATTGCGGAGAAGATAGGACGCCCGTTCTGGGAGCTTCGACAAGCCATTGAACCGCTTGTTGCTGCGGACCTGATTAGTGTCACTTAGAGTCCGGTTTGGAGGTTATCGCAGCGTAGCTAGTCGCTACGATTTCCTCAATCCCTCAGACGAATAGCAAGTTCAACGTGCCAGCCTCTCATGGACCGTCGTTGCTTAAAACGGAATATGGCTCGGCAAGAGTTATTTGGCTTTTTGTTGGCCCTTTAGCGTAAGCATCTGGAAACAATGGTGGGCGCGGCAAGGATTGAACTTGCGACCCCACCCGTGTGAAGGGTGTGCTCTACCCCTGAGCTACGCGCCCGCTCGCTTGCCTTGAGGCAAGGGCAGGGGGCGCATTTACTTTGCCGTCTCTGCCGTCGCAAGAGTTGCCGATTGTGGCCGGCGCTACTTGGCGACCAGCGCCCGAAGCACATCAATGAGGCCCACTGCGCCTTTGCTGCGGGCGGGCGGAGCATCGGCCGGGCATTCAAGGCAATAGGCCTGAATACCGCGCGTGCCTGTTAGCCGCTCGGCATCGGCCAGCAGGCGCGAGAGCGTGATCTCCCTCTGATGCGCCGCTGTGGCAAACAGGTCCGCGCTGCGCACCTGCTGAGCCGGGGTTGATGAGCCTGCCAGAATTTGCCGAATGAGCGAATCGTAGTTTGTCGCCTGCGCGCCGAGGAACCGGGAGTGCCAGCCGCCCTCTTCCAGACCGGCCTCCTTGGCTGCCCATTTAACCGCGTCGTCAAGACCGCCGAATTGGTCGACCAGTCCAAGCTGACGGGCCGAGCCGCCGTCCCAGACACGCCCTTGAGCAAGGGTGTCGATCTGCGCCGGGGTCATGCCGCGCGCTTCGCTGACCCGCTCGAGGAAATCGGCGTAGGTATCGGTAATTGTGGCTTGCAGAATCGTGTCCACCTCGGGCGTCAGGCCCGCAATGAGGTCTGGCTGCCCCGACAGAGGTGTGGTCCGATAGCCATCGGAGCTGACGCCGATTTCCTGTGCTGCGTTTTCGAACGTTGGCAAGACTGCAAAGACGCCGATCGACCCGGTAATGGTTTCGGGTTGCGCAAAGATCCGGTCGCTCGAAGTGGCGACCCAATATCCGCCACTCGCTGCGACATTGGCAAACGAAACCGCGACCGGAATGTCCTTGGCCTTGTACCGCGCGATTGCCCGGCGAATCTCTTCCGAAGCCGTCACCGACCCACCGGGCGAATTCACCCGTACGACGAGAGCGGCGAGATCATCGTCGAGAGCATCGTTGAGCAAGTCGGCGATCCGCGTCCCGCCAGCGGTGCCCGGTCCGGCGTCACCGTCCACGATATTGCCGGCAATCGTCACGACGCCGATGGCCTTGCCACTGGTCGAACGCGAGGTATCGGCAAGGTATGGCAGGAAATCGCTCTTCGCGTAGCTGCCAGGGCTCTTGTCCCAATCGTCAGCACCCACGATCTCGGCCACGCGGTTACCGAATTCGACGGAGTCGCCAAGCTTGTCGACAAGTCCCGCGGCCAACGCAGCTTTTGCGAGGTCACCCTGACTGGCTTCGACCCAGGCGACCGGATCCTTGGTCACTTGGTCGAGATCTATGGCCGGGCGGGCCTTTTTTACGTTGGCCTGCCATTCTTCCCAAAGTGCGCCGTAGAGCGCGGAGATGTTTTCCCGCGCCTCATCCGACATGGAATTGCGTGAATAGGGTTCGACCGCGGCCTTGAATGTGCCGACGCGGTAGATGCGGGCGTTGACGTTCAAACGGTCGAGAAGGTCGGCGTAATACAGATTGTTGCCTCCGGGCCCCGCAATCAGCGCGCCTCCCAAGGGATCGGCCCAGACCTCGGACGCGTGGGCGGCGAGGTGCATGTGATCATCGCCATAGGCGAGTGCATAAGTGAAGACCGGCTTGTCCGCCTTACGGACGCGCTCCATCGCCTCGCCGACTTCCTGCAGGTGAACCTGCCCGCCTCCGATGAACGTGGTGAGGTCCATCACCACCGCTTTGATGCGGTCGTCGCTGGCGGCTGCATCGAGTGCACGAACAAGATCGCGCGCCTGAAACTCCATCGGAGGAGCTTCCCTGGCAAGCAGCGCGGCGAGGGGATCGACTGCGGAGCGCTCTTCCACGACATATCCCGAGATATCCATATAGAGAGCGCCATCGCGCACCTGACCCGGATTGGGCGCAGCGGAAAGCAGGCTGAACAGGGCAACGAAAAACAGCAGCATGAAGATCAGGACGAGACCATCCTTGACCCCAACCAGGAATTTCCAGATCTTGCCGACAAAACTCATATATCATGCGCCCTTAATGTCGCGGCACGCGGCCGCGATTGATTTCTCGTCTCATCTAGGGACGAAACCGGGTCATTTCCATTGTGAAGTGTGCAACCAATGGGTTGAGCAGGACATACCGCTCGACTAAGGGCATGGCTTTAATGACAGGTACGGAAACTTCCACGACGTCTGGCCGCTTTCCCGCGGGACGTCTCGCATTCCCGCATCGCGATCTGACCGGGATCGGCCAGCTGGAGCGACATGAGATTCTCTACCTGCTCGATCAGGCGGAGCAATGGATCGAGTTGAACCGGCAGAGCGCGAAGCATGTCGGTCTGCTGACCGGACTCACCATTATCAATGCCTTCTTCGAGAACTCCACCCGGACCCTGCTTAGCTTCGAAATCGCGGGCAAGCGGCTGGGGGCCGATGTCGTCAACATGCACGCCGCACAAAGTTCGGTGAAGAAGGGCGAGACGCTGATCGATACGGCGATAACGCTCAACGCCATGCGTGCCGATGCGATCGTTATCCGGCACGGGTCGAGCGGGGCAACACAATTGATTGCGGACAAGGTCGATTGCCCGGTCCTGAACGCTGGGGATGGTAGTCACGAACACCCGACGCAGGCGCTTCTCGATGCGCTCGCACTGCGGCATAAACTGCGCGAGCGCGGAGACAGCGCCGAGGATTTCACCGGGCTGACGGTCACGATTTGTGGAGATATCCTGCACAGCCGGGTCGCGCGCTCGAATATCCTGTGCCTGCAGGCTATGGGCGCTAGCGTGCGCGTCTGCGCTCCGCCCGCGCTCATGCCGACAGGTATCGATGCGCTCGGGGTGGAGCCGTTCTTCGATTTCGGCGATGCGCTTTCGGGGTCTGATGTGGTGATGATGCTGCGCCTTCAGTCTGAGCGCATGGCGGGACAATTCATCCCGTCGGAGCGCGAATATCACCACCTCTATGGTCTGACGAAAGCGCGGCTCGACCATGCAGCGGACGATGCAATCGTCATGCATCCCGGGCCGATGAACCGCGGTGTGGAAATTGACAGCGAAGTTGCCGACATGCTCGACCGGTCGATTATCACGCAGCAGGTCGAGATGGGCGTGGCGATCCGCATGGCTTGCCTCGACATCCTGACACGCGCCGCGCGCGGGGTGGAGGGCTGGACATGAAACAGACGCGCCCCTTGGCGATCGTGGGCGGAAGGCTGATGACACCCGGCGGGGTCGTGAGCGGCGCTATCCGGCTCAAAAATGGTCTGATTTCCTCGATCGGGACTGAAACATCGGCTCGGGACGGGGACGAAGTGATTGATGCCAAAGGCAAGTTGGTCGCCCCCGGGATCGTGGATCTGGGTGTTTTTGCGATCGATAAGCCCGCATTTCGCTTCGGCGGGATCACGCGCGCTGCGCTGATGCCCGATCAATCTCCGCCGCTCGATTACCCCAGCCGGATCAATTACATCGCCAAGAGCGGAAAACCCGATCTCTGGGTGCATCCGCTCGCCGCCGCCACGCGCGGTCTGGAGGGGCGGGAGCTTGCAGAGATTGCTCTCATGAAGGATGCGGGCGCGCGCGGTGTTTCGACGGGCCGCAGCTGGATAGCCGATAGCGGTGTGATGCTGCGTCTGCTGCAGTATGCAGCGATGCTCGATCTAGTGGTGGTCGCGCATTCCGAGGACGCCGCGCTTACTGGGGAGGCTGCCGCGACCGCTGGCGAAATTGCGACCCGGCTCGGCTTGCCCAGTGCGCCTGCCGAGGCGGAAGCGCTCGCGCTCGCGCGCGATATCGCGCTCGCCGAAATGTCAGGCGCGCGCCTTCATTTTCGGCAAGTGACGACGGCACGCGGTTTCGCGCTCATTCGCGATGCCAAAGCGCGGGGCGTCAAGGTAACCTGCGGTATAACGCCCGCGCATTTCATGCTTTCGGATCTCGCTTCGGTCGATTTCCGCACTTTCACGCGCCTGTCACCTCCGCTCCGCTCAGAGGCCGACCGGCAAGCGGCGCTTGCCGCCATCGGTGATGGCGTCGTGGACGTGATTTCGAGCGGCCACGATCCGCGCGGACCCGAAGGCAAACGGCTTCCTTTTGCCGACGCGCAGCCGGGTATGGCAGGGGCCGAAACACTGCTCGCGATGACGCTGGGGCTGGTGCGTGATGAAGTTATCGATACCGCGCGCGCGTTTGAGCTGCTTGCGACCAATCCGGCAAAGCTGCTGGGCGTCGAAGCGGGGGCTCTGGAGGCGGATCTTGAGGCCGATATCGCGATTATCGACCCCGACGCACCGTGGTTCGTCGATCGCAGCAGGATGAAAGCGACCGCCGATAACACGCCGTTCGACAGGCAAGGCGTTCAAGGACGGGTGAGCACACTGTTTAAGGGCGGCGTGCGGGTCTAGTCCTGCAAAGAAAAACCCCCGAAGCGTTCGCTCCGAGGGCTAATCTTTAGAACCGAAGACCGTATTTAGCGGGTGCGGGCGGCAATCCGTACGCCGCGATCCACGGCACCTGCTGGCGGGCTGGAAGCAGCATAGGCGAAGCATCCGCGGCCTGCCGATTTTACGGCCGAGCACATCTTGTTCGCGGTCGACTGGCCGAAACCGGCAGCCGCGACGCGGAAATATGTGGCTCCGTTCACCACAGCTTCGGTGATCACGACGTCGTGGTTCTTCAGCTGAGGGAATTTCGCGGTAAATTCGTCCCATTTGGTTTCAGCGACGGCGCGGCTGTTGAAGCTACCGAGCTGGATGAGATGCGTTGCGGCTTTGCCGGTCGCGACCGCCATGCGGCGCTGCGAAGGCGATTTTGCAATGCGGGTCGGTGCCGGTTTTGCAGCGGGTTTGGTGACAGCTTTGCTCGCCGTTCGAACAGGCAATTTCTGAACGACGGCCTGCGATATATAGCGCCGAGCCGGCTTCGCGGCAGGTGCCGCTGCAGGCGCAGGTGCCGCAGCGACTGCGGCGACCGTGGGCGCAGGCGCAGCCACTGGCTCTTCAGCGACGAAATCCGCTGCGACTTCCACGGGAGCCTGCGCGGTGGCTTCGGCCACCATCATGTCCTGGCTTGGGAAATTGGAAAGCGCGAGATAGGTCGGCTGACCGCCGTCGCTCGACGGGCTGACACCGAGCAGATTTGCGACGCGGATCTGGTGATCTTCTGGTTTCGCGTTTGCTGCCCAGCTGGACAGGCGTCCTTTAAGTTCATTGGCAGGCACGTCTTCTGCCGCCATCACGCTGGCTGCGCGCCAGTTTCCAGCCAACGCATATGTATAAGCGAGGTTCTGACGAACCTTGGCGGTATTGTGGCCACCGCGCAGGGTGTTGGTCAGGATATGGATGCCGCGCTGCGGATCACCGGCCAATGCGTAAGCCAGGCCGAGATCGGCAGGGTTAATCGCAGCTTCCCAATTGCGGAGCATGGCGACAGCATCACTGTGGTCACCCATGGCAGTCTTGGCGAGCGCGTAGCTCAGCACCGTGCGAGGGTCCTCATCGCCCAGTTCCAGAGCGTCGTTGAAGCTGGTTGCTGCGGAGGCAAACCGGCCGGATTCGAGATAAGCTGCACCGAGCATAGCGCGGAAACCCGGATTGCGGGGCTCGGAAAGGACTGCAGCCTCTGCGTGCGTGACAGCCTGATTGACCTGACCATTTTCAAGAGCGACCTGCGCCTTGGCAAAGGAGCTTCCTGCTGGGGCAGCGACCGAAGTCGTGCAACCCGTCAGGGCAACACTGGCCAAGGCCGTCGTCATGATCAGGCCAAGCTTTGGCGAGTTGATTACGCCCTTTTCGTTCTGACTATTGGTCACGGCCATTGTCCTAATCCCCTGTCCTGTATTGCTCATTTGACTGGCAGTTAGCTTCAATTGGGTTTCATGCGCTCGGCGAGCGCATCAAGTTCTGAGAATTGCTCGAGCATCGTGTCGAGCGCTTCCGTCACCAGCGCCTGTGCGCTGATGCCCTGCATCGTGGATGCAAGGCGCAGTTTGAGGTGTCGTTCCGCGTCGAGACGCAGGGTGAATGCTGCGCGCTTACCGCTTTTTACGGCGGCCTTGGCTTTCTTGCCGACCGATTTGCTCTTGGGCGCAGCTTTCGGCAGTTCACCGAAATGTTCGGCGCCGACGCTGTCCATCACGGCATTGGCGAGGATGCGATCGGACAGGTCCTTTTGCTGGCGGCGTACGATCGGGCTTTTGCCGATCGAGCCGTCCTCGTTCGCAGCTCTGGATGCAATCGATAAAATATCGGCGGTGTCGCTCGGCCCGGCAATGATCGAAGTGTC
Source organism: Erythrobacter ani (assembly GCF_019204025.1). Classification (GTDB taxonomy): domain Bacteria; phylum Pseudomonadota; class Alphaproteobacteria; order Sphingomonadales; family Sphingomonadaceae; genus Erythrobacter; species Erythrobacter ani. The sequence continues at coordinate 453,078 of NZ_JAGSPB010000001.1, read as the reverse complement.
GGCATCATCCTGACCCATGTCATTCCAGCCGAGATCTTCAAGTTGCTCGTCGGCGAGGGCGGCCATGGCCGCCGGATCCTGAGGCATCGGTGCAAGCTGCGGACGCATTGCGGGTTTCGCGCCGCCTTTGCGTGCGAGCAGAGCCGGGTTGAGCGAGGCGAAGCTGGCTTCGGACATCACGCTGGGCGCTCCTTACTGGGCGACCCGGCGGCCGAAACCACCAGCTGCGCGTCCGGCGTTAACAGCCTGGGCCTGTCCTCCTCCTGGAGGGGCGGCAAAAACGGTTCTGCGGAAGTTCTTTTCAAGGCGGTCCGAGATGTATTTCCATAGCGCGGTTATTTCCGCTGCACTGCGACCCTCGGGCTCGACTTCCATAACCGTACGGCCATCGATCATCGATGCCGCAAAATCGGTGCGGTGGTGTAGTGTGATCGGGGCCACGGTACCGTGCTGCGACAGCGCGACGGCGGCTTCCGATGTAATCTTGGCTTTCGGTGTGGCCGCGTTCACGACGAACACCAGCGGCTTGCCAGCGCGTTCGCATAGATCGACTGTCGCGCCGACGGCGCGCAGATCGTGCGGGCTGGGCCGCGTCGGTACAACGATCAGCTCTGCAACGCCGATCACCGACTGAATGGCCATTGTAATGGCCGGTGGTGTATCAATCACAGCAAGCTTGAAGCCCTGCTGACGCAGTACGGCAAGATCGTTCGCAAGCCGTGATACTGTAGTCTGGGCGAAAGCGGGATATTCCGCTTCACGCTCGTTCCACCAATCGGCTAGCGACCCCTGCGGATCGATATCAATGAGTACAACTGGACCAGCGCCCGCGCGCTGAGCCTGTACGGCCAGATGTCCGGAAAGGGTCGTTTTCCCCGATCCGCCTTTCTGCGATGCCAAAGCAAGTACACGCAACGCCAGGTCCCCCTATTTAAGACCGCCAATTAAAACTGCTTCTGCCGCTCGATTGCGGCTGAGTGAGACTGGGATCGCAGACTACCCCTAATTTTGGGTTAACGTTGGCGGCACCGTGCTGACCTGCGGTGCAAGGCCGGCGGGGGACAGGCACGGAGAAGCGGCCAATTGTTCTGACGCATTACGGAGCGGCGATCGCCGCGGCTTGATCGTCTTGGCAAACTGCCGTGCAAGGCATTAACGCTCTTTTTCTCAAGCGAACTGCTGCTACGATCCGAAGACGGGATACATTGGGGATCGCATATGACTACAGCGCCGACGCCGGATCTGCCTAATGCGCAGCAGGCGGCAAAAACCGAGCGCACAGGTGAAGGCGCTGTCGCGCCAGTGACCGCAGGCGAGCGCATTCACAGTCTGGATTTCATCCGCGGGTTCGCCGTGATGGGCATCTTGGCGGCCAATATCGTGGCTTTCGGCCAGCCGTTTCAGGCTTACATGTATCCAGACGCGTTCCTGACGGAGCATGGCCCGTTATCCGATTGGTTGCTCGTAGCGCAGTTCGTCTTGATCGATTCCAAGATGCGCGGGCTTTTCACGCTGCTTTTCGGTGCGGGGCTGTACCTGTTCATGGAGAGGACGTGGGATCGGGGCGGTACGCGGTGGCGGCAGATGTGGCGCTTGTCGATCCTGCTGCTTTTTGGCCTGATCCATTACTTTCTCATCTGGGCCGGAGACATCCTGCTTTATTATGCGATCATCGGCTTTCTGGTCGTGCCGTGCCTGAAATGGAGCGCGAAGGCGCAGCTCTTTACCGGCCTCATCGGATTTGTGTTCGGCGCTCTGGTCTATTCGGCGATTCTGTCCTTTCCATACCTGATTGCCGAAACATCCTTGGGTCAGCAGCCTCAATTCAGCGAGGCTCGTGAAGGGATGTTATCTGCGCAGACATCCGCGCTCGCCGATGCGGAAGTCGAGACCGCGCTGATCCGATCGGGCGACTACCCCGGCGTACTCTCCCACCGCGCCAACGAACATGGCACCGACCCTATCGCAAATGTGCTGATTTTTGCTCTGGAAACGTTCCCGCTGATGCTGCTCGGCGTCGCACTTTACCGTCTGGGGTTCTTCAGCGGCGAGTTCGCCTCAAGCAAGATGCGCCAGTGGGGCTGGGCAGGATTGATCGTCGGCGGCATGTTGAACCTCGGCATCGGATTGTTCCTGAAGAGCACCGGCTTCGGCTATTACGCGATGCTTGCGGCTTTCGTCGGCTGGAGCTCGATTCCGCAGTTAATGATGGTGCTTGGGCTGGCGGCTTTGCTGGTCGAATATTCAGGTCAATGGACAGGCGCGCTGGCCGAGCGCGTGCGGGCCGCGGGAAGGGCCGCATTCACCAATTATCTCGGCACTTCGATCCTGATGCTGTTCGTATTCCAGGGCTGGGCACTCGGATTGTTCGGGGAGCTTGGCCGTCCGCAGCTTTATCTCGTGACGATACTTACCTGCGCGTTGATCTTGCTCTGGTCGAAGCCCTGGCTGGAGCGGTTCCGCTATGGCCCGCTCGAATGGCTGTGGCGCTGTCTCACTTACGGCAAGCTGTTCCGGATCAGGCGCTGATTTGGGCAATTGAACTTTTGCGCTTGCTATTGAGAATAATTCGCATATCTTGGCTCTGCAAACGCTTCGCAGGAGTGATTCTTTAGCCTTATGTATATCTGCATTTGCAACGCGATACGTGAAGCCGACCTTCGTACAGCGGCTTTGGGCCATGGCGGCGACGCCGAGGCGACTTATGCGGCGCTCGGCAAACGCCCCAATTGCGGCCAATGCCTTGGTAAAGCTGGCGAAATCATCAACCAGGAACGCGCTCTCGCTTCTTGCGAAAAAGTCGCAGTCTGAATTTCGGTCACGCTACTGCGAACGGATTGCAAACATCTGAAACTTAAAGACATTTTTGTCTAGACCCCTTGCTCAATGGCGGCTGAGCGCGCATATACGGTGTCACATAATCACCGTCTGGCCACACATCCATGTGGCTTTTTGCGAAGGGGAACACCGCCATGAAAGGCGATGCAAAGGTCATCGAGTATCTCAACAAGGCTCTCACCAACGAGCTGACCGCGATCAACCAGTACTGGCTGCATTACCGCGTCCTCGCCGATTGGGGCGTTACCAAGCTGGCCGAATACGAGCGGCACGAAAGCATCGAGGAAATGCAGCATGCCGACCGGCTTGCCGAACGTATCCTTTTTCTCGAAGCGCTTCCCAACTTTCAGGCGATTCACCAGTTGAAAGTCGGCGAGACGGTTGAGGAGATCCTCAAGGCTGACCTGGCGCTCGAAGAAGAGGCGATCCCGCTGCTGCGCGATGCGGCTGAACATGCCAAGAGCGTGCGGGATTACACCTCTGAGCAGATATTCGAAGACATTCTCGCCAACGAAGAAGAGCATGTCGACTTCCTGGAAACCCAGTTCGACATGATCGAACGCATGGGTCTGCAGAACTACGTGCAATTGCAAAGTCATCCGGCTGGGGAAGGCGAAACCAACGCTGGCGTGAAATAGGCGCGAACCCTGTCGACTAATTGTGAAAGGCGAGGCCTCGGCGGCCTCGCCTTTTCGCATTCTGTCGTATCTGTACAAGACGGTTAACTCTAAGTTTGACAGCATGCATTCATGGGCGCAGCAGTGCGTCCAGGGGGCGTGAAGCGGGGGTTATTCACACAACCGTCTTGCCGGTTTTTTTCGGGCAAGTACGTCTTCCAAGTCGATTGGGTCGCACCTTTCGAACTTTGGAGCTGTTTAATGAGCAAATTTGTTAAATCCATCGCCGGCGGTTTCGCCGCGGCGACACTAGCCATGTCTACACCGGCACTGGCCGATATCGAAGTCTATGAGGATTATCAGCCGTCTGACGAAGTCGTCGAAATGACGCTCGTGAAAGTCGACGAAGGTCAGTTCGAGACCTATCTCGAAGGTCTGAGGAGCACTTGGGCCGCCGCGAACCAGGTCCAGAAAGACCTCGGCTATATCAAGGATTTCGCGATCTATGGCGTTCCGTACGGCGAAAACGAATTCAACATGGTTCTCGTCGTTGTCTTTCCAGACACGGCATCTGTCGGCCCGAGCAAGGAACGCTATATGGCGTTCCTCGATGCCTACGGCAAAGCCAACATCGATCAGGGCAACACGACCGTGCTGGAGCTCTACAATAAGATCCGCAAGATCCAGGGCACCTACATGCTTCGCGAAGTCGAAATGCTGAAATAGGCGATCACGATCGAACAACGATAGCGAGGGCGGGGTTGAAAGGCTCCGCCCTTTTGCATTGCGGTTCTACTTTTTGGCGCGGTTCGGGCCGCCTGCCGCCAATTGTGTTTCGCGCAGGAACACAAACAATGCCGAAATCAGGAATGCAATGGTCAGGACCCACATGACAGCGATCACCGTACCAATGCGGACGCTGATATAGGTTGAGACAAACAGCAGCGCGATCACGACGCTGATGATCACTGCACCTGCGGAAGATAGCATGATCGCCTTACGAGCGAGCGCGCGCCGCTTGCACAGCCAATCTACCTCGGCCGAGTGCCTTGGCCCCCTGTCTTCCTCATCCTGAGCCTCGAGACGCTCGATCCGGCCCGCGACCCAGGTAAGCCGCGCCATCATGACGTTCATGACGCTGCCGATGCCGACAAGAAGAAACGCAGGCGCGAGGCTGGATTGCAGGGCTTGCTGCACAGCAGGGGTACTTGATGTGCGCTCCAGCAATTCGGTCGCGATGTCGGCGGCGGCGAGCAAATCCAACATCATCGCTCTCCGCTGTAATTGCCCCCACCGCCTTTGTTGGCGTTGTAGGGATTCTTGGGACTCTTGAGCGTTACCCGGATAGGCACGGAATCAAAGCCGAGCTTCGACCGGATTCCGTTTATGAGATAGCGCTCGTAACTTTTCGGAAGGTCGTCGAGCCGTGTGCCGAAGACAACGAAGCGCGGCGGGCGCGTGCTCGCTTGCGTGATGTAGCGCAGCTTGATCCGGCGGCCACCCGGTGCGGGCGGCGGATTGGCGTCGAGCGCATCGTCGAACCACCGATTGAGCGCGGCTGTAGGTACGCGTTTGGACCAGCTTTCGCGCAAGTCGAAGGCTGCCCCGAGCATGGCATCGATACCCTTGCCAGTCTTCGCGCTGACAGCGAACAGCGGCAAGCCCCGGACCTGCGCGAGCCCATCGTCCAACGCGGCGCGAATGCCGTTGAAAAGGCCGCTCGCATCCTCGGCTATGTCCCATTTGTTGATCGCGATCATCAAAGCGCGACCTTCTTCGAGGACCATGCTCGCAATTTTGAGATCCTGATGCTCCAGACCTTGCGTCGCATCGAGCAGCAATACGACGACTTCGGCAAAATCGACCGCGCGGCGTGCATCGGCGACCGACAATTTTTCGAGCTTTTCGGTCACATTGCGCTTCTTGCGCATACCTGCCGTGTCGATGATCCGGATATCACGGGTTTCACCGGACTTCGGATCATTCCACTGCCAATCGATCGAAATCGAATCGCGGGTGATGCCCGCTTCCGGCCCGGTAAGCAGCCGGTCTTCGCCGAGCATCCGGTTGATGAGCGTGGATTTGCCTGCATTCGGCCTGCCGACGATAGCCAGTTTCAAAGGGCCTAGCGGCGCGTCTTCATCCTCATTTGCCTCTGCGAATGCCGCTGCTCCCGCTTCGGCGGCCTCCGCTTTCTCACCGATGATCGGCCAGAGCGAACCGAACAGATCGGCAATCCCCTCGCCATGCTCGGCAGAAAGCGGAACAGGCTCGCCAAGGCCGAGCGAATAGCTTTCGAGCACGCCGGATTCGCCGGAAGACCCTTCTGCCTTGTTCGCGACGAGCACGATCGGCACGTCATATTCACGTAAGTACCGCGCAATTTCGTTGTCGAGCGGTGTCAGACCCGCGCGCGCATCGACCACGAACATCGCTGCATCCGCGCCTTCAAGGCTGGCCTCGGTCTGTTTCCGCATCCGGCCAGGCAGGGTAAGATCGTCGTCATCTTCCCACCCGGCAGTATCGACAACAGTGAACTGCAATCCGGCAATCTCGGCATCTCCAAGACGGCGGTCGCGGGTCACACCAGGCTGATCGTCGACCAGCGCCAGCTTCTTCCCGACAAGCCGGTTGAACAGCGTCGATTTGCCCACATTCGGGCGGCCGATAATGATGACCTGAGGTTTCATAGCTCACTGCAAGTGGCGGTTGACCTGCCACTTGGCAAGCTGGAGCCCCAACTAGTCCTTTTTCGCGACCGGCGGATTGTCGCCAAGATCTTCGTACCACGCCTCTACCGGGCCGGTCAGCTTGATCGTAAGCGGCTGCCCCTTGCGGTCGACAGTCTTGCCTGCCTGCACGCGGACCCAACCTTCTGAGATTGAGTATTCCTCGATATCGGTCCGGACGCGGTCCTTGAACCGGATGCCGACACCGCGCTGCAGCGCTTCGGCATCAAAGGCCGGGCTGCGCGGATTGACCGAGAGGTGATCGGGCGGAGTGTCAGTTGTGTTGTTATCGCTCATCCGCGGGCCTTTAGTGGGGCACGGCGCGGGAAACAAGCGTGCAATGTCGCCGCTACGCTTGCCCTTTTCGTCAAGCGAGGATACAGGCCCAGCGCAGATGCGCGCGGGGGCTTTCGAGTTTCCCGCGCGGCTTCGTCTGGGCAAGCGGGCGTGGCGAAATTGGTAGACGCGCCAGATTTAGGTTCTGGTATCGCAAGATGTGGGGGTTCGAGTCCCTTCGCCCGCACCAATACCTCGCCCTGGCCTCAGCACGAACGAAGGTCTTTCGAATCAAATGAATGCAAGCTTAAGAAGGCTCCAGTACACCCCATGCAGACCAAGCAGACCATTAACGAAGGCCTCAAGCGCGCCTATCTGATCACCCTGACCGCCGACGAGATCGGCGCGAAGATCGAGAGCGAGATCAAGAAGATCGCGCCGCAGGTCAAAATGCCGGGTTTCCGTCCGGGCAAGGTACCGGCCAATCTCGTGAAGAAAATGCACGGTGAGCAGCTGCACGCGCAGACGCTTAACGACATGATCCGCGAATCGGTCGATCAGGTGATCAAGGATGAGAGCCTGCGTCCTGCAATGCAGCCGAAAATCGACCTCGGCGAAGGTTATGAAGAAGGCAAGGATGCCGAGATTTCTGTCGAGCTTGAGGTGCTGCCGGATATCGAGGCGCCGAGCACCGACGGTCTGAAGCTGGAGAAACTGGTCGTTCCGGTTTCCGACGAAGCTATCGACGAAGCGATCCAGAACATCGCGGGCCAGAACAAGAGCTACAAGGACGCAGCCAAGACCAAGAAGGCGGCGGACGGCAACCAGCTCATCATCGATTTCGTTGGCAAGCTCGACGGTGAGGAATTCGAAGGCGGCAAGGCGGAAGATGCCGCGCTGGTCATCGGATCGGGCACGTTCATTCCCGGTTTCGAAGAACAGCTGGTCGGCGTGAAGACCGGCGATGAGAAAACCATCACAGTTACCTTCCCCGAAGAGTATCAGGCCAATCATCTCGCCGGTAAGGAAGCAACCTTCGACGTCACGGTTAAGGCCGTGAAAGTCGAGACCGAAACGAAGATCGACGATGAATTTGCCAAGCAACTTGGTCTCGACAGCATCGACAAGCTGAAAGAGATCATGAAGGGTCAGCTTGAGCAGCAGACCGCTGGCCTCACTCGCACGCAGATGAAGCGAGCGCTTCTCGATCAGCTTGCTGCCGGACACGATTTTGCCGTGCCGGAAACGATGGTCGAAGCCGAATTCGATCAGATTTGGGCGCAGCTTCAACAGGAAGCTGCTAACGATGAAAATCCCGAGCAGGCGCTCAAGGAAATCGAAAACGAGAAGGATGACTACAAGGCGATCGCAGAACGCCGCGTCCGTCTTGGCCTGCTACTTTCCGAAATCGGCCAGGCCAATAATGTCGAGGTGACCTCGCAGGAAATGTCGATGCTGATTCAGCAGGCAGCGCAACAATACCGCGAGGAAGATCGCGAACGCTTCATGCAGTACATCCAGCAGGAACCGATGGCTGCAGCCCAGCTGCGTGCACCTCTGTACGAAGACAAGGTCGTCGATTTCCTCTTCGACAAGGCCGAAGTCACCGAACGCGAAGTGACACAGGACGAATTGCAGGCAGCAATCGAAGCCGACGACGATGCCGAAGCCGAGAAGGCGAAGGCTGCGCCGAAGAAGAAGGCACCGGCCAAGAAAGCGCCAGCCAAGAAGGCTGCTGCTAAAAAAGAGCCCGCCAAGAAAGCCGACGGAACGGCCAAGCCGGCGGCTAAGAAAGCTCCGGCGAAAAAGCCTGCTGCCAAGAAGGCTCCGGCAAAGGCAGCGGCGGCCAAACCGGCGGCGAAAAAGCCTGCCCCGAAAAAGGCTCCGGCAAAGAAGTAATTTCGAAGCTCGATAAGAATGGCGGCGGATCTTAATTGCGATCCGTCGCCATTTTTTGTGCTCTCAATGCGGTGTTAGTCTTTCTTGGACGGTTCCTGCGGCGTGGCAGCCCTATCGTCCGGGCTGAGCGAGGCCATCCAGCTGTCTTTTCCGATATGCACGTGGTGCCCGCGACCTTCCACGAATGCGATGTAGGGCCCAGCCACGACGCCGTGGATCACGATTGAGGCTAGGATCGTGAAACTGGCCGTCGCCCACAGGAGGTCCAGATTCTCGAATTCGCCTTTGTTCTGAGCATAGGCGAGATAGTAGATCGTGCCCATGCCGCGCACGCCGAGGAAGGCGACCGCAAGCTTGCCTGGCCAAGGCAGATCGCAATTCGCTTCGGCCAGAAGCCCCGAGATAGGGCGAATGATGAAAATGAGGGCGAGGCCGACCAGGGCGGCTGGCCATGTCAGCGCATCCAGCACTCCGCTGGCTAGCATGGCTCCGAAGCCGAGCAGAACCGCGACAAGGACGATCTGCTCGATCTGGTCGATGAAATGATGGCTGATCTTGTGATAGCGGCTGGCGTTTTCGCTTTGGCGAGCCGTGACGGCGGCTACGAAGACCGCCAGGAAACCGTAGCCCTGAACGATTTCAGCGAAACCATAGGCGCTCAATAAAGTCCCGAGCACGACCAAGCCCTCGCTCGTCGAGTATTCGGATTTATCCGTCTCCTCTTGTTCCGACTGGTCTTCCAATTCGATGTCCGCCATCGGCGCGTCGGCTTCGCGCTCGAACACATACCAGGCACCGGCCCGTCCGACCGCCCAGCCGACAAGACAGCCCACGGCAATGCGCCACCCGACATCAAAGGCAGCCCACTCGATTGTCCACATGCCGAGCGAGGTCATCCCGATCGCAGCGATCGCGAGGTAGGTGAATGGAAAGGCTAGCCCGTCATTGAGGCCGGCCTCTACCGTCAGGCTGAAGCGCACATCGTGGCGCTCGGAATCTCCCGGGGGACCGACCTGTACGCTGCGTGCAAGTACGGGATCGGTCGGCGCGAGGGCGGCACCAAGCAGGATGGCGCTCGCCGGAGCCAATCCTAGCGCCCACCAACCCAGCCATGCGACCGATGCGACCGTCAGGGGCATGGCGATGACCAGCAGCGGCCAGATCTGTCCCCAGTTCTTCCAGCTGACGGGGCGATCGATGGCGATGCCCGCCGCCGCGAGCGAGGCAATCACGATGAATTCGGTCACGTATTCCAGTGCGAGCGCGTCAAACCCGTCGAACGTCGGGTTGATGTTGGGAAATCCCATCCCCGCAGAATAGAGAAGATATCCTGCTCCCACGTAGACGATCGGCAGAGAAAGCCATAGTTTTGCAAGGCGCCGCTCAAGCGAAACCGCCAACATCAATCCGACGCCGAAGATGATGAACATCAATATGCGCGGTTCCAGATCCATGCTCTATCAGTCCGCAGGCTGATCCTTTGGTTCCCACGGAAGGAAATTCGGCTCCGCAAGTTCGGCACTGCGGGCGCGTTCATATGCGGCCCCCACTTTCAAGACAGCGTGATCTTCCCACTTCGCACCAAAAAAGCTGACGCCCACAGGCAGTCCCTCGATGTGCCCCATGGGCACTGTCAGGTGCGGGTATCCCGCAATCGCAGCGGGGCTGCCAAACCCGATCGAGCCATCGAAATTGTCGCCGCGCACCAAATCGCTGACCCAGGCAGGGCCTCTTGTTGGCGCGACGAGAAACTGCACGTCGTTTTCGGAGAATAGCGTGTCGAGTGTTTCCTCGCCTGCAATGCGCAGCGCATTCGCTTTTGCAGTCTCGTATCGTTCGCGGTCGGTGGTCCGTTCAGCTGCCTGGAAAATGCCTTGGCCAAACCAGCGCATCTCCTGTTCAGAATTTGCCTCGTTGAAAGCGATCAGGTCGGCAAGGCTGCGCGGCGTTTCCTGCCCTTCGATTGCAGGGATCGAAGCAAGGTATTTGCCCATTTCCTCGCGCAATTCGAACAGCAGCACAGTGAAACTGTCTTCCCAGATCGCATCGTTCATCTCGAATTCGATATCGATCAGCACAGCGCCAGCGCGCTCCAGATCACGGAGCGCGCTTTCAAACACAGCCTCAACATCATTGCGTTCGCCCACTTGGTTCCGCATCACCCCAATCCGAACGCCTTCGAGAGAAGCTTCCGCTAGTTCCGCAGTGTAGTCAGTTTTGCGCGGTACGTTTACCGTGGCGCTGTCGGCCGGGTCTTCCCCTGCAATCGCGCTCAGCAGCAAAGCCGCATCGTAAACGCTACGCGTCATCGGGCCAGCGGTATCCTGCGTGCTGGAAATCGGCACCACATGCGTACGGCTGACGAGGCCAACGCTCGGCTTGAAGCCGACCACGCCGTTGACTGCGGCAGGGCAAGTGATCGACCCATTGGTCTCCGTTCCGATTGCGCCCCATGCGAACCCTGCGGCGACAGCAGCGCCGCTGCCGGAGGATGACCCGCACGCATTGCGATCCGTGGCGTGCGGATTGCGTGTGAGCCCGCCGACCGCGCTCCATCCACTGGTCGAATCGTTCGACCGGATGTTGGCCCATTCCGACAGGTTGGCCTTGCCCAACACGACGCCGCCCGCTGCCCGGAGGTTGGCGATCATAGGAGCGTCTCGGCGGGTGACGTTGCCCTTCAACGCAAGACTTCCGGCGGTTGTGGGAAATTCTGCGGTCTCGATATTGTCCTTCACGAGTACGCTGCGTCCTTGCAGGAGTCCGGTCTGCGCCAGTTGCTGCGCGACTTCCGCTGCATCGGGATTGTAGATGATTACTGCATTCAACTGCGGCCCGGCATCATCCAGCGTCTGTATGCGGGCAATGTATTCTTTGGCGGCAAGAGCCGCTGGCGACGCATCCTCGCCTTGATATCCGGATTCGTCGGCGCTGGCGGTTTGCGCGATCGCGGCGGCGCTCAAGCTCATAGCAGACATCGTGAGAGCGGAGGAAATCAGGAGTTTTGCTGTCATTCCCGCCTGATCGCGCGAATCCGCCTCTGTCGCAAGGGTTCACGTTTGATCCGAGAAAGGTTTGGTGGAGGCATCGTTTCAAAACCGGACGCAGGCTTATGCGTGGTTGATGATGTGTCGTCCGTTCGCAACACATCCCCATGGTATCTCACCGCTTGTGCCGGGGGGGGGTGGTGCAAGTGGCGGCGGGCGCGCCAATGGATTGAGGCGGTGCGCCCGCTACCCGCTCTTGCTTCTCGCCCAAACGAACATCGCCAGCATTCACAGCGACTGGAATCCCTGGCGGCGTTTTGCCCTCCAATTGGTTAAAGCACTTGAATCCAGCGGCACGGGGCCCGACATTGCTTTTCCGACATTCAAGAGGAACAATCCCACATGATCGATCTGCTCGGCGAAACCGGCGAAACCTATGGCTCACAGGGCCAATTCACGACTGATCCCCTAACCGGCGCACTGGTGCCCGTGGTCGTGGAGCAAACGAGCCGCGGAGAGCGCAGCTTCGACATTTTCAGCCGCCTGCTGCGCGAGCGGATCGTGTTCGTTACCGGCCAGGTCGAAGATGGCATGGCATCGCTGATCACAGCGCAGCTGCTTTTTCTCGAAAGCGAGAATCCTTCGAAGCCGATCAGCATGTACATCAATTCGCCAGGCGGCGTCGTGACTGCCGGCATGGCGATCCATGATACGATGCAGTACATCAAGCCGCGCGTCTCGACCGTGTGCATGGGGCAGGCCGCATCGATGGGCAGTTTCCTCCTCGCCGCTGGCGAGCCGGGCATGCGGGTTGCGCTGCCGAACGCCCGTATCATGGTGCACCAGCCTTCGGGCGGGGCCCGCGGAATGGCATCAGACATCGAGATTCAGGCGCGTGAGATTCTGCGTATCAAGTCGCGGATGAATGACCTTTATGTGAAATATACTGGCCAGAGCCTCAAGGAAATTGAAAAGGCGATGGACCGCGACACCTTCCTCGAAGCCGAGGAAGCGATGAAATTCGGCTTGGTGGACAAGGTGTTCGAAACCCGACCGGAAAACGAAGAGAGCGACGAAAAGGAAGGCTCAGGCGGCGCGCCCGAATAAACTGGCGTCATGACGTCTCCTGATCCCGCCCCAGAGCGGGACAGGGGCCTATCCGAAGCGAGCCTTGAGGCGTAAATGGGGGTTTTTGGCCCATTGCGCGATGCGAAAATACGCCTCCATGTGTTGATTCATCTGGAGTCGGAGATACACTTGGCGAATCCCTTCCGGGCGCATGCCCCTGCATGTAAGGGATTCGAGGATAACAGGATGACCAAATTGAGCGGATCTGACAGCAAAAGTACCCTCTATTGCAGCTTCTGCGGGAAGTCGCAGCACGAGGTGCGCAAGCTTATTGCCGGACCCACCGTCTTCATCTGCGATGAATGCGTGGAGCTGTGCAACGACATCATCCGTGAAGAAACGAAAGCGGGTATCGCAGGCAAGAAAGAAGGCGAAGTGCCTTCGCCCCGCGAGATTTTCGAAACGCTCAACGATTACGTGATCGGCCAGAACAGTGCGAAGCGGAACCTGTCGGTCGCGGTTCACAACCATTACAAGCGTCTGAAGCACTCCGGCAAAGCGGCTGGCGATGTTGAGCTCGCCAAATCCAACATTCTGCTGGTCGGCCCGACTGGCACCGGCAAGACACTGCTCGCCCAAACTTTGGCGCGTACGTTCGATGTGCCTTTCACGATGGCCGATGCGACCACGCTGACCGAAGCTGGTTATGTCGGTGAGGATGTGGAAAACATCATCCTCAAGCTGCTGCAGTCCAGCGACTACAATGTCGAGAAAGCGCAGCACGGCATCGTTTATATCGATGAGATCGACAAGATCACGCGCAAGGCCGAAAACCCCTCGATCACTCGTGATGTGTCGGGTGAAGGCGTACAGCAGGCTTTGCTCAAGCTGATGGAAGGCACCACCGCCTCCGTTCCGCCGCAGGGCGGGCGCAAGCATCCGCAGCAGGAATTTCTGCAGGTGGACACAACCAACATCCTGTTCATCTGCGGCGGGGCGTTCGCAGGCCTCGACAAGATAATCGCTGACCGCCTGCAGAAACGCTCGATCGGTTTCGGTGCGCACGTCGCCGATCCTGACAAGCGAAAGGTCGGGGAACTGCTCGAAAAGAGTGAGCCCGAAGATCTTCTGAAATTCGGCCTGATCCCGGAATTCGTCGGTCGTCTGCCGGTGATTGCCACGTTGCACGACCTCGATGTCGATGCACTCGTAACAATCCTGCAGGAACCGAAAAACGCACTGGTGAAACAGTATCGCAAGCTGTTCGAACTCGAAGATGTCGAACTGACTTTCACTGACGCCGCGCTCAAGGCGATCGCCGAACGCGCGATCCTTCGCAAGACTGGCGCGCGCGGACTGCGCTCGATCGTAGAGGGCATCCTGCTCGACACCATGTTCGACCTGCCCGATATGGACAACGTCTCTGAAATCGTGATCGACGATGAAGTTGTGGCCGGTCAGAAGGATCCGATCCGTGTCGTTGCCAACGATGATGACGACAAGAAGGAAGAGGCGGCCTAAGCCACTCTTTGTCCGATCGACATTTCCTGTTCGTGTGCGGCAAGAACAAGCTTCGAAGCCCGACGGCTGAGAACCTGTTTGCCGACGTAAACGGGATCGCGACTCTTTCCGCAGGAATTAACAGGGACAGCGAAGAGCCGCTCAGCGATGAACTGATCGAATGGGCTGACATCATCTTCGTGATGGAGCATGCGCATCGCAAGAAGGTGCTCGGCCAGTTCTGCGCGGGGTTGGACGGTAAGCGCGTCGTCGTGCTTGATATCGCCGACGATTACGACTTTATGGCCCCGGAACTGGTGCGGCTTCTCAGGAAGAGAATGCGCCGCTGGTTGCCGGGGGATGGACCATGAAAACAATCGGTATTCTTGGCGGGATGAGCTGGGAAAGCTCCGCGCAATATTACGCGATCATCAACCGCGAAGTTCGCAAGCGGCGAGGCGGCATCGTTTCCGCGCCTATCCTGATGCACAGCTTCGATTTCGATGCAATCGCCGCGCTCCAGCGGGCGGGCGAGTGGGACCAGCTCGGCCAGATGTTGGGCGATGCTGCAGCCGGTCTCGAACGCGCGGGCGCCGAAACGATCCTCATTGCGACGAACACCATGCACAAGGTCGCGCCTCAGGTTGCCGCGTCGATTTCCTGTCCGCTCATGCACATCGCAGACCCTCTGGCGGAGTCCTTCAAAGCGGCAGGTCACACGAGCATCGGATTGCTGGCAACGCGCTTCACGATGGAGGAACCATTCTATGCGGATCGTCTCGCCGAACACGGTCTTGATGTGGTGATTCCCGATCCATCGCACCGAGCCGAAATCCATCGCATCATCTTCGAAGAATTGTGCGCAGGCGAAGTGCGGGAGGAATCTCGCCAATACTACTGCAAGGTGATCGACGACCTGAAATCCCGCGGCGCACAGGGCATCGCGCTGGCATGCACAGAAATCATGCTCTTGATCGAAGCCGGCGACAGCTCGATTCCCCTGTTCGATACGACCCAATTGCATGCCCGTGCTGCGGTCGATTTTGCTTTAGGAGATTAAAGAAACCCCGTTCGGCCTGGAGGAATTGGGCCGAACGGGGTGGGTATTGCGCCGCTCCGGATGGGAGGGGTTGGGATGATGGAGCGACGCGAAGCGGGAGCAAGCGAACTCAAATCAGGCCGGGAGGAACACTCCATCGGTGACATGAATTATGCCATTGGAGGTCTGTACATCGGCCTGCGTGACTGCGGTCGCACGGCCTGCGGCATCGGTGATGACGATGGTTTCGCCGGAAAGGCGCGCCGTCAATTGCTGTCCGGCCAAGGTGTCAATCTTGGCTTCGCCGCCATTTTCTTCGATCAAGCTGGCAAGATCAGCCGACGTCACCGAACCGGATACCGCGTGATAGACGAGGACATTGGTAAGCTGGCCCTTGTTCTCGGGGCGAAGCAAAGTCGCGACGGTTCCGTCTGGCAGCTTGGCAAAAGCAGTATCGGTCGGCGCAAATACCGTGAACGGACCCGGATTTTGAAGCGTCCCGGCAAGCTCGGCCGCCGTCACTGCAGCGACCAGAGTCGTGTGAACGCCGGTGCTCTGCGCGGTTTCGACGATGTTCGGTGCGCTCTTGCTGGTATGATCGTGCGCGGCAATTGGTGCGGCTGAAATGGCAGCCACGCTAGCTGTCGCGGCGAAGACAGCGAAAGCTGCTGATTTGAGAGTCTTGGGGATTACAGGCATTGGTTTCTCCTTTGTCTGCAAGCCCTCCCGGATCTTGCATGTGGAGCTACGCATGCCTGCCGGATCCGGATGCGAAAAAACCGCATTTCTTTGAAAAGATTGATGAACTGGCGGCATTTAGCGGGGAGCTGCTACGCAAATGGCGTGCTGGATCAGACCTGGGAAAACGCACCTTCGGCCACTACCGGCCCGGCATCGACGCCCTCGGGCTTCCCGCCGATCGGCTCACGCGTAAGGACCAGCTGAACGCCTTCGCCCATATTTCGTGTGACGTTCTCGGGCAGCTCCATGCTCCGCACCTCGCCCGGAGCGACGACCCCAAGTGATTGCAGTGCGCTGCCATCGGCTGGCACCAGCCAAAGCTCATGATCATGAACGCCATCGGCCGTCAGGCCAATGGCTCCGACAAGCATGCGCTCGCTTTCAGGTATGTAGGTCACGTCGAGCCGAAGTCCGGTTTCGCCGATCGGAACCTGCGCCACAAGCGGATCGGCCTCCGCGATCTGCTCCGGCGGATTATTCACGGGCACGATGACCGGTGTTCGATTGCCCGTGATCGCGATGAAACCGAACAGAACTGCCGCAGCGGTCGAGGTCAGCGCTGCGGTCCACTGCCAACGCCGTACGCGGTGTTCCAGCATGACGACATTCGCTGCCGCTCCGCCACCTCCGGAAAGCTCGGCTTCAGCCTGCGCTGCACGCTGAGCCTCGACCCTGTCCTCGATCCTGGCCCAGACTTCCGCGCTCGGAACCATCGGTGCGACTTCATCGAGCAGCGGCGCCAAGCGCTTTTCCCACTGCGTAACATCGGCGGCGAAATCGGCGTCAGTCGCCATTCGCCCACGCGCCATGAGCAGTTCTTCGCCTTCCAGCAGGAGGCCAAGCGCATATTCTGCAGCAATCATCGCGTCACCGCGTTCGATCTCGGTCTCGTCGCTCATTCGCCCGCCTCCAGGCAGGTGCGCAGCTTCAACATGCCGCGCCGTATCCAGCTCTTCATCGTTCCAAGCGGCACGTCAGCGCTCTCCGCCAATTGTGCGTATGTGCTTCCATCGAAGAATGCCGCGCGGATATTCGACCGTGCCGGGTCGTCCAGTTGTTCGAGACAGGTGTGCACGCGCGCCGCACGCTCGCCATCGATCATCATCTGATCGGCGAGTGGCGCGGCGTCGGGCAGCGGTGCGGCCTCTTCGACAGCCACGGCGCCGCCACGCACCTTGCCGGTGCGCAGCCGGTCAATCGCGCGGTTACGCGCGAAGGTCGCCAACCACGAGATCGGGCTCGCTCGTTCGGGGTCGTAGCGCCCCGCTCTCTGCCAAAGATTTACGTAGACGTCCTGCAAGGCGTCTTCTGCCTCCTTCTGATCGCCCAAGATACGAAAGCAGATGCCGAACAGTTTCACTCGCGTCGCAGAGTAAATCTGCTCAAGCGCCGCGCTGTCGCCTTCGCCCAAACGGACCATGGCCGACCGCAGGGCCTCACGGGCTTCGGTGGAAGCAGGAGTGGACTTGGCAGCCATCAGCAACCGGTCTCGCACAGCGTGCCATCGTCACGCTCGACCTGGATCGTGGCGTGGTTGATGCCGAAGCGATCCTGGAGCGAGTGGGCGACATCATGCAGGAAGCTATCGGTGCAAGGCGCGCCTGGCATCACAAGGTGCGCCGTCAGCGCGGTTTCGGTAGTCGACATCGGCCAAATATGCAGGTCGTGCACGGTCTTAACTCCCTCCAGACCTGCGAGATGGCCGCGCACTTCGTTCACGTCAATCCTTGCAGGAACTGCAAGCAATCCAAGCTTCAAGCTGTCCTTGGCAAGGCCCCATGTCCCCCATGCGATCATTCCAACGATGGCGAAGCTGACCAGCGGGTCGATCCACCAAAGGCCGGTAAAGACAATGACCAGACCTGCAACGACCACGCCAGCTGACACCAGCGCGTCTGCAGCCATATGCAGGTACGCGCCGCGAATGTTGAGGTCCTCCTGCCCGCGAATGAACAGCGCAGCCGTACCCGCATTGATGGCAATGCCGATCCCGGCGACGATCACCATCACCATGCCCTGCGGCTCCTGCGGCTCCATCAGTCGGTGGATCGTCTCGAACAGGATCGCGCCGATGGCGATGGCTAGCAGCAGCGCATTGGCGAGAGCAGCGAGGATCGTGGAGCTCTTGAAACCGTAAGTGTAGCGCTCGGATGGCGGCCGTTTCGCAGCCAGGCTCGCGCCCCACGCCAGGAGCAAGGCCAGCACGTCTGAAAGATTGTGACCGGCATCGGCGACGAGCGCCATCGAACCGTAGAGGAAGCCGAAGGTCGCCTCGACCACGACGAATATCGAATTCAGCGCAATCCCGATGATGAAGGCATTGCCGAAATCCTTTGGCGCGTGATGATGGCCGTGATGATCGTGCAGTCCATGGCAATCCGAGCCGCCGGCTTGATCCCCATGACTACGACTATGACTGTGACCCGGTCCCATCGGGTCTATTCATAAACGCAGGAATCGAGCGCGTCACCTTTGACCACGTTCATCCGCGCCTCAATGGTATTGCCGTAACGCGCGAGCCATCCGCCAGGGTTCTTGACCGAGCGGGTCTTCGGGCTTGGCAGGGCGACCGCCATACGGCTTGCTTCATCAGCGGTAAGACTGGCTGCGGATTTCCCGAAATAACGCCGAGCGCCAGCTTCCGCCCCATATGTGCCGATACCGGTTTCGGCTACGTTCAAGTAAACCTCCATGATCCGCCGCTTGCCCCAAACGGCCTCGATCCAGAACGTGAAATAGGCCTCAAGACCTTTGCGGAAATATCCGCCACCCTGCCACAGAAACACGTTCTTGGCGGTTTGCTGACTGATGGTGGACGCGCCTCGCTGCCTACCGCCTTGGGCGTTTTCCCTGATCGCTTCCTCGATCGCTTCGGTGTCGAATCCTGAATGCTCGCAGAATTTGCTGTCCTCGGATGCAATCACGGCGGCAACCAGGTTTGGATTGATGTTGTCGAGGCTCTCCCAATCCTTGGTGATGCCGTTCCCGTCGAACAGCATGGTCGCCGTCACCGGGACCGGCAGCCATTTGAAGGCGACGACCAGCAGCAGGCTCAACCCGAAAAGGAGCAAGAGTGTCTTGGCGAGGATTCGCGCGGCCTTGATAACCATGCGCCGCGTTTATCTGCGAGGTAGGATCGGCGCAATCGCGCGTTTGCTTGTGAAGCGCGGCGCGGCGTGCTTTGTAGAGCAAAACCGGAATCAATGGGGAGACTTACCGATGCGCTCACTTCGTACCGCGACCGCCGCAATTGCGCTTGTCGCCGCCAGCCTTGCCATGCCGGCAATCGCCAATGACGAAGCCGTCTCACAAGCTGTGGAGGCCGATTACGACGAGCATCTGGCTCCGCTGTTCGTGCATTTCCACGAGAACCCTGAGCTTTCCTTCCTCGAAACCAGGACCGCAGCGCGTATGGCGGAAGAATTGCGCGGCCTCGGTGTCGAGGTCACGGAAAATGTTGGCGGTACGGGCGTCGTGGGGATGATGCGCAACGGTGACGGCCCACTGATCTTGCTTCGAGCCGACATGGATGGGCTCCCGGTGGTCGAGAAATCGGGCCTGGATTATGCCTCTACCGCCACACAGGTGGGGCAGGATGGCGAAGAATACCCGGTAATGCACGCCTGTGGTCACGATGTGCACATCACGTCCATGGTTGGCAGCGCGCGGCGTCTGGCAGCGATGAAAGACCAGTGGAGCGGCACCATCATGTTCGTGGTCCAGCCAGCCGAGGAGCGTGTCGGCGGTGCCAAGGCGATGCTCGAAGACGGGCTCTACGACCGCTTCGGCAAGCCGGACTATGCACTCGCGTTTCACGTGTCGTCGGTTATGCCGACTGGCAAGGTGTCGGCATCCGAGACGATCCAGTACTCGAGCGCGGACAGCGTCGACATCATGGTGCCCGGCGTGGGAGCGCACGGCGCCAGTCCCCACCGAGGCCGCGACCCGGTCTATATCGCCTCGCAAATCGTGACCGCGCTGCAATCGATCGACAGCCGCGAGATATCCCCGCTTAAGCCGGTCGTGGTGACCGTGGGCGCGTTTCAGGCGGGAACGAAGCACAATATCATTTCGGACCGCGCGGACCTGCAATTGACGGTGCGCGCCAATGATGAGGAAACGCGCGCACAGACCCACGCCGCGATCAAGCGGATTGCTCAGGGCATCGGCAAGGCACACGGCCTCCCAGATGAGCTGCCGGTGCAGGTGACGGTCAGCGAGGGCACGCCGGTGACCAACAATGATCCCGAGCTCGCGCGGCGGCTCAATGCTGTCATGGAGCGTGAATTGGGCGCCGATGCGGTGATGCCATGGGAGCAGCGCGGAATGGGTGCGGAGGATTTCGCCTATTTCGTCGCGGATGAGTATGGCGTGCCGGGTTACTATTTCGCGGTGGGCGGAACCCCGCAGGCTGCTTTCGATGCAGAAGCGAACGGCGGGCCCGCGGTGCCGAGCCACCATTCACCGCTCTTCAAGATCGCTCCCAAGGAAAGTGTAACGCTGGGCACGCGCGCGATGATCGCTGCGGTCATGGATTTGGCACCGGCCAACTAAAATGAAAAAGCCCTCTCCGGCGCAAACCGGAGAGGGCTTTGAATTACCTTGAGCTTGGCGCTTACGCGACGCCAGGTAGCAGTCGGTCGCCGGCGATGCGCTGCATTGCTTTTTGCAGCTTCTCGAATGCGCGGACTTCAATCTGGCGGATGCGTTCGCGCGACACGTCGTAGACTTTGGAAAGCTCTTCCAGCGTCTGCGGCTTTTCCGTCAGGCGGCGCTCGGCGAGGATGTGCTTTTCGCGATCGTTGAGCGAATCCATCGCCTCGACCAGCATATCGTGGCGCACCTCTGCCTCTTCTGCGTCGGCGACGAGTTCGTCCTGCAGCGGGCCGTCATCGGTCAGCCAATCCTGCCATTCGCCCGAGCCGTCTTCACCATTGCGCATCGGCGTGTTGAGCGAGCCATCGCCGCCCATCATCATCCGGCGGTTCATATTGACGACTTCCTGCTCTGGCACGCCGAGATCGGTGGCGATTTTCGTCACGTCATCGGGCGACAGATCGGTGTCTTCATACGCTTCGAGCTGTTTCTTCATCCGGCGCAGGTTGAAGAAGAGCTTCTTCTGCGCGGCGGTGGTGCCCATTTTCACGAGGCTCCAGGAACGCAGGATGTATTCCTGGATGCTCGCCTTGATCCACCACATCGCGTAGGTAGCGAGGCGGAAACCGCGATCGGGTTCGAATTTCTTGACGCCCTGCATCAGGCCTACATTCCCTTCGGAAATGAGGTCAGACACGGGCAGACCGTAGCCGCGATAGCCCATCGCGATTTTGGCCACGAGCCTGAGATGGCTCGATACCAGCTGCGCTGCGGCATCGGGGTCTTCGTGTTCGGCATAGCGCTTGGCGAGCATGTACTCATTCTCAGCCGTCAGCACAGGGTATTTTTTGATCTCCGACAGATAGCGGTTGAGACCTTGCTCGCCGCTCAGGGACGGGACCGTCGTTTTGGCTTTACTCACTTATTCCCTAACCTTTCTTGCGTCGACCTCCTGCACCGGACCCCTGATGGGCATCCGGCATTTCGGGCCACAAAGTTACATATAGCGAAATTGCGCAGAAATGCGCGTGCTTTTCATCGATTAGAACGTGCAAGTTCGTCGATTAGTTCCTGCATATCCGGCGGTGTGGCCGCGTGAAAAGATACGGTTTCGCGGGATATTGGATGCAGAAAACCCAATTCGGCGGCATGCAGTGCCTGTCGCACGAATTTTAGCTGTGAAAGCAGCGGTTTGAGCGACTTCGGGGCTTTTCCATAGATTGGATCTCCTAGTAGCGCATGGCCGATTGACGCACAGTGAACGCGGACCTGATGGGTGCGACCGGTTTCCAGCCTGCACTCGATCAGCGCGCTGTCATGCATACGCTGTAGAACTGTATAATGCGTAACCGCCGTCTTGCCGCGTGAGGAATTCTTTTCGAGCACAGCCATTTTCTTGCGATCGGCGTCGCTTCGACCGATTCGGGCGTCGATGGTGCCCTTCGATGGGTTGGGGATGCCCCCGCACACGGCCAGATAGCGCCGATGGATCGAATGGTCGGCAAATTGCGCGCCAAGCCCTTCATGCGCGGCGTCGGATTTGGCGACCACCAGCAGGCCGGATGTATCCTTGTCTATCCGATGGACGATGCCGGGGCGCGCGACACCGCCAATGCCTGAAAGCTGGCCCCCTCCGTTTTTGGCGCAATGGTGCAGCAGCGCGTTGACAAGTGTCCCGTCCGGATTGCCAGCAGCAGGGTGCACGACCATGCCCGCGGGCTTGTCGACAACCACGAGGTGCTCGTCTTCGAATACGATTTCGAGCGGGATGTCCTGCGGTTTCGCTTCGGCCTCGGCCGCTGGAGGTACAGTGATGCGAAAGCGCGCGTTTTCACCGACTTTAAGCGAGGGCGACGTCGCGAGTTTGTCGTCGATTTCGACTTTCTCTTCCGCGATGAGCGCCTGGATCCGCGCCCTCGACAGCTCCGTCGCTTTGGCCAGCGCCTTGTCCAGCCGACCGGCGCTGCCAACGATTCCGGAGATGATTTCTGGCGCGGACATGGTAGAGCCATGCGCGATGGAAATCGAGGTGACAAGGGATGTGATCGCAGCCATGCGGGCTGCCGCTATCGCGGCGCATCCGCGCGAGGCCTGCGGTATTCTCACAGGCGGGGATCGTCGCATCACAGCCTTGGTAGAAACAGCCAACGTCCACACGTGCCCGCAAGCAAATTTCGAAATCGATCCACAGGCGTTGATCGATACGCATCGCAGCGCGCGCGAAGGGTGCGCTCAAATCATCGGGTATTTCCATTCTCACCCGACCGGAGCGGCGCGGCCATCACAAACCGACAGGGAAATGGCCGCGCATGATGGCAAGCTGTGGGCTATCGTCGCAGGAGATGAACTGATGGTCTGGGAAGATCGGGAAGACGGCTTCCGGCAGGTTCCATACAGCGTTGCATAGCGCTACGGATTTGCCCATAGAAAGCGGAAGCGGCGAGCACGCCGATCTGCAGGGTTCGAATAAGCAGATCTGTGCAAGAAGGGGTGAAACGAAAATCGTGACGACCTTGCAATTTTGCCTTCGGGCGGAACCTGTGTGGTTTTGCCAAGCGCTCTCGCTGCAAACCCCTGACTACGGAAAATCATGATGACCTCGCAAACCGATCTTGCCGCGCTGCTATGCTCGCGCCTGTGCCACGACATGCTCTCCCCGGTGGGAGCGCTGTCGAACGGGCTGGAATTGCTCGCCGATGAGCAGGATCCGGAAATGCGCAAGCGCTGCGTCGAGTTGCTCGAACAGAGCGCCAAGATCAGCACGGACAAGCTGAAATTCTTCCGCCTCGCATTTGGTGCGGCTGGCGGCTTCGGCGATGCCGTGCCGGTCGAGGAGGCACAGGATGTCATCGCCGCTCTTGCTGCGGGAAATAAGCGGGTCGAGCTGAACTGGGCCGTGAGCGAGTCCACGCTGCCCAAACCGGCAGTGAAAGTGTTGCTCAACCTCTCGCAGATTGCGCTCGACGCGTTGGTCCGCGGCGGATCTCTCGATATCGGCGCTGAAAAACGCAAAGGGAACGTCGAAATCGTAGCGCGGGCAACCGGCAAGAAGATCGCATTCGACGAAGTCATCGGTCACGCGCTGCAAGGCGAAATCTCTCCGGTCGAAATCACAAGCCGCACCGCTGCTGCGCACATGATTGCGACACTGGCAGAGGAAATGGGCGGCGGTCTGCAATATGCGCTCACGGAGGACGCGCTCGTGCTCGGCGCGGTCATACCCCAACCCGAAGGGATGATCGGGTAGCCGCATGGAGAAAACCGAACTCGTCCACGCAGTGATCCACTCGCCGAATTTCGACGAACGCGATCAGCCCATCACTATGCTCGTGCTGCATTACACGGAAATGCAGCCTGTCGAGCGTGCTCTGGGCAAGCTGACCAATCCCGAGGCCAAGGTCTCGGCACATTACCTGATCAGCGAAGCGGGCGTGGTCACCCAGCTCGTGCCGGAGGAAAAGCGCGCCTGGCATGCAGGCCTGTCGTTCTGGCGCGGGAACAAGGACATAAATTCCGCGAGCATCGGGATCGAGCTCGACCATCCTGGGCATAGCGGCGGATATCGCGAATTTTCCGAGGTTCAGTTTCAGGCCTTGGTCCCGCTGGTCGCACGGATCGTACAGGATCACGACATCCCGCGCGCCAATGTGCTGGGTCATTCCGACGTAGCGCCGATGCGCAAGATCGATCCGGGAGAACTGTTTCCATGGGATCGGCTCGCCGAGTACGGATTGTGTCTGCCGCGGCCGACCAAACTGGAAAAAGGCGATCCGTTCCCGAACATGGGCGCGTTCATCCTGGGCCTAGAGCGGTTTGGTTACGACATTACCGAAGGTCGCAAAGCGATCGAGGCTTTCGAGCGGCGCTGGCGTCCTGAAAAGATCTCAGGCGAATTCGATGCGCAATTGGGTGCAATTCTGTGGCAGTTGCTGTTGGACCGGGATCGCGGGGCGACGCGGTAGCATTCTTCGGCGGGTTTCTGGCCTTGCGCCGCTTCGGAAGGTAGACCTGAGAAATTCGGATCGCAATCGAGCGGGGAGGAATTGGGAATGTTCAGGAAGCTTTCGGCCGAATTTATTGGCACATTCTGGTTGGTTTTCGGGGGGTGCGGCGCTGCCGTCCTCGCTGCCGGTTTTCCGGAATTGGGCATCGGCTTTGTCGGCGTGTCTATGGCCTTCGGACTCACTGTGCTCACCATGGCATACGCCCTCGGCGGAATATCGGGAGGACATTTCAACCCGGCCGTCTCGCTCGGGCTCGCGCTTGGCAATCGGTTTGCCTGGTCGGAGTTGCTTCCATATTGGGTTTCTCAGCTCCTAGGTTCGTTCACGGCGGCAGGCCTCCTTTATCTCATTGCCAGCGGAATTGTAGATTTTCAGGCAGGGGGCTTCGCATCCAACGGGTACGGAGAACTCTCACCAGGCGGGTTTTCGATGAGGTCGGCGCTCTTGATCGAGATCGTGCTCACAGCAGGTTTTCTCATCGTCATTCTCGGGTCGACTTCGCCCAAGGCTCCGGCCGGTTTCGCGCCCATTGCAATCGGTCTCGCGCTGACATTGATACATCTCATATCGATACCCGTGACCAACACATCGGTTAACCCGGCACGGTCCACTAGCGTGGCGTTCTACGCCGATACCGCGGCGGTGCCGCAATTGTGGCTCTTCTGGGTTGCGCCGTTAATCGGTGCTGCCATGGGGGCGCTCATCTGGAAGCTGGTCTTAGCGCCAGACGAAGCGATCGAGAATATCGGCGGAACCGGATGATTTCTGCTTCAGAAACTTAATGCAAGGGCCGGCTTTCCTGGAGCCGGCCCTTTCTGTATGAGGCCTGTTATCAGGGGGCTGAGGCAGCCGCGTTATCGTAAGATACCGAGGAAAGTCCGGGCTCCACGAAGCAATGGTGGCGGGTAACGCCCGCCGGGCGAGGGTTTTCTGACCCAAGTTCAGGGAAAGTGCCACAGAGAGTATACCGCCGATGGCGCACGCTGTTCGCAGCGGCGCGCACAGGCAAGGGTGAAAGGGTGCGGTAAAGGCGCACCGGGGCTCTGGTAACAGCGTCCGCATGGCAAACCCCACCTGGAGCAAGGCCAAATAGGGGTCTCGCGCCCTCCTTAGGGTAGGGCAGGAGTGGCTCGCTCCGAGAGATCCGGGTTGGCTGCTTGAGCTGCTCAGCAATGGGCAGCCTAGATGAATGGTTGCCGCCGCGATTTAGGTCCTTCGGGATACCGGCTCGCGGAGACAGAACCCGGCTTATGACGCCCCCTGATGATCTTCCCGCGTGCTTTCTGTCTCGCTGCGAACCCGCTAGCGGGAACACCCCTCGCTGCAAATCGTTAGGACACGATGGAGAATTCAGGCTCCCATGCTCGCAGCGCTGCGCAGCGCGCGTCGATTATTCTTGCGGTCATTGTTCAGATTGGGGCGACTTTCCTCCCCGCGCTGGGCTTTGGCGATCCGATAGGGGACCGCTCCGATAGCGTCCGGACACTCATCACACCATCCGGCTGGGCGTTTTCGATATGGGGGCCGCTATTCCTTGGGTCAGCAGTGTTCGCAATCTGGCAAGCGCTCCCGGCGCAGGTCGATAACGCTCTCTTGAACGCCATAGGTTGGCCCGCCGCTGTTGCCTTGGCAGCACAGGGAGTGTGGGCGACATACACACAGTTCGCGAACCTGACCGTGATATCAGCGGTCATCATCTTTGTGTCGCTGATCGGGCTGCTCATGGTGTTGCGCGCCTTGGTACGCCATAAGGAATTCACTGCGGGTGAGCGTTGGATTGCCGCGCTGGTATTCAGCGCGCTGGCCGCTTGGCTGACGGCTGCGAGCATCGTGAACGTGTCGGCTACGCTCGTCTACTCAGGTCTTACTGCGGAAGATCGCACTTACCCGCTTATCACTGCCGTAATGGTTGCGATCGGCGGCGCTATAGCTGCGATCGCGACCGTGCGCAGCCGCGGCAACCCGTGGTACGCCATCGTGTTTTGCTGGGCGCTGACCGCCATCTATTTCCGCGGCGGTCAAGAGGCCGATGTGATTGCATGGGCGTGCATCGGATCGGGTGTTGCGGTGTTCTTCGCTGCGCTGATCGGGCTCTGGCGAACCGAAAATTCACGGCACTGGTTCGGGTTCTGACGGCCTAATCGGGCTGCACACCCACGGCGGGATAGAGTTCGTCGAGTGGGCGTGAACGGCCGTCAGCGCAGACCAGGCGGACATGATATCGCTTCATCGCGCGCGGATTTGTTACTCCCACGCTGTGTGCGATCACACCCACCTCCTTACGCATTTGCTTGACGAAATTGGCGACACGCACGGCCTTGTTTGCGGGATCTAGGCCGCGCTGGAGGCTTTTGTCGTGCGTAGTGATCCCGGTCGGGCAAGTGTTCTTGTTGCACTTCATCGACTGGATACAACCCAGCGCGAACATGAATCCACGCGCCGAAATGGTGAAATCCGCGCCCGCGCACAGCGCCCAGGCGACATCGGTCGGCGTGACGAGCTTACCGCTTGCAACGATCCGGATACGGTCCTTGAGCCCCGCCTTGTCTCTGAGATCGACCAGCATCGGCAGCGCCTCCTGCAGCGTAAGGCCGACATTATCGATCAATGGAAGCGGCGCAGCGCCCGTGCCCCCGTCACCGCTGTCGACGGTGATGAAATCAGGAGCGCTGTGAATCCCGCGCCGATTGACCTCCTCGAACAGATGCTCAAGCCAGCCATATGCGCCCACTACAGTCTTGAAGCCGACAGGCTTACCGGTGACCTCCCGAATGCGCGCGATCATGTCGAGCAATTCTTCGGTGTTTCCGATATCGGGATGGCGGTTGGGAGAGATAGATGCCTCGCCAACTGGGATGCCCCGGATCTCGGCAATTTCCTCATTCACTTTTTCAGCGGGTAGGATTCCGCCTTTACCGGGCTTTGCCCCCTGCGACAGCTTCAATTCGAACATCCGCACCTGCTCGTGAGCGGCGACTTCGCGTAATTTCGCGTCGGACAGGTTGCCGTCGTCGTCGCGCACGCCGTATTTCGCTGTGCCGATCTGGAATACGATGTCGCAGCCTCCTTCGAGGTGGTAGGGTGAAAGGCCGCCCTCGCCGGTGTTCATCCAGCACCCCGCTTTTGCCGCGCCATTGGAAAGCGCGCGGACGGCCGGTGTCGACAGGGCACCGTAACTCATGCCTGAGATGTTGAAGAGCGATGGCGCGAGGTAGGGCTGACGCGCTGCACCCTCTCCGATCAACATGGCAGGTGCCTCTACCGCATCACGTTCCAAGGTTGGCCACGGGCAATTGACGAAGATCGGTGTCCCGACCGGATCGAGATTGCGGGTCGAGCCGAATGCGACGTTGGTGGATTTGGCCTTCGAGGCATCATCGACCCAGTCGCGTTGAGCCCGGTTGAATGGCATTTCCTCGCGATCCATCGCGAAAAAATACTGGCGGAAGAATTCGCCGAGATCGGACAGGACATAGCGCATACGCCCGATCACGGGGTAATTGCGCCTTACGGTATCACTGGTCTGATAGCGATCGATGAAGAACAGCACGATCAGCGCTAGGACGATGAGCCCGACGACAAAGATAAAAAGGCTTGTCAGCCCATCAAGAATAGCGGTCACCGATTGTTCCTCCCAAAGAACCTGCCGCAAAGGAGTTCGCGCCGGGGCTTTCTAAGGTTACAATATTCACATGGGTGAGCCTGTCCACCGTGCCGGTGAGCGCAGACCGGCATCACAACGCGGTATTGTTGCTCACGATCGCGATTGCATCGCCATCGACGCGGGTCTGCAATGTCCGCATTCGGTCGTCTTCGAGAACCAGCGCAGTTAGGACGCCCGAGCGGAACGCTCCGGTATCGATGCCGATCCTGTTCCCGTGGTTCACGACGTCGTCGAAGATCGTATGGCCGTGCACGACCACCTTTTCGAAGGGGGCCTCATGCTCGAGAAAGCGGTCTCTGATCCAAAGCATGTCGCTGCGTTGCTGATCCTCGATACGAAACGCAGGATCAATGCCCGCATGGACGAACAGATAGTCCCCAGCGACGATCTTCTCGTCCAAATTGGCAATATAATCGCGCTCTGCCGGAGAGACGATCTCCGGAAGCTTCTCGAAAAGATCGTCGAGTGACATCTCGTTGAGCTGCTTCTTCGAAAGGCCGTAGCTTATGATCGTTTCGCGGCCGCCATGTTTCAGGAAGTGACGCAGAATTTCCGGGTTCTCGAATGATTCGAGGAACATCTCTTCATGGTTGCCCAGGAGCACGCGGACATTGCGCCGGGATTGCCATTCGCGGGTGCGCGCTATTACGCCGGCACTGTCCGGGCCGCGATCCACCAAGTCGCCCAGTAGGATGATATGGGTGTCCGCCGGGCCGCTCTGTGCATCGTCGCGCTCGATTGCCTCGATCAAGGCTTCGTAGAGATCCAGCCGCCCGTGAATGTCTCCGATCACATAGAACCGCGTACCATCCGGAACGGACGGAGAAAGCGGCTCGGATCTCGAGCGGAAAAAGGAGCGAATGATTTCGAACATGGCCTGTGATCGTCAAAAGCCGACCGTCCGCAAACAGCATCTGGTCGTCTGAAGCGGCATATCATGCCGCTTGATAGCTCCGCTTAAACAGACCGTGACTGAACGGCAAATGAGCATGACTAGACCGTATGATTTCCTCTGGCACAGTTTGATGTAAAATTCACACACCTCTGTGGCGTTCTGGCTGCGCGCGCAATTTCTCTTGTGCAATGCGGTATAAGAGTGCACGATTGTTCCACATTTGGATGAGATTGCCGATGAAAATGGCGACCGACAGATGTGCAGGTGGGACGAAGCAACAACAAAGACAAGGAAGTTGTCATGCTCACGTCCATCCGCGGCCTCACGGTCGCGTCAATTTCTGCCGGTGTCCTCCTCTCTGCGACTCCGGCTTTTGCAAACGAAACGTCCGTCGATCCGAACGCTGTCGATAGCTTGAGCGGCGCTGCCGCTCTCGATCAATCGATCAGTCCCGAATTGATGATCGCCGCTGCCAGTCTCGCAGACCGCGAAGCGGGCATCAGCCTGGTGCCCGATGTCGATCGTGCCAGCGAACCGGTCGACGTTGCCGCCAGCAGCGGATTTCTCGGCGAGGCCGGTTTCACGTTCTCCGCGAATGTCGCGCTCGTGACCGAGTACCGTTTCCGCGGGGTCGATCTTTCGGGTAGCGAGATCGCCATCCAAGGCGGCTTCGATGTCAACCATTCGTCCGGTTTTTATGCAGGAACCTGGGCGTCGAGCCTGGATGAAGACACGGTCGGATACGGCTCGACCGAACTCGATCTTTATGGCGGCTGGAGCGGCAATCTGACCGAGGGGTTGTCCACGGATATTGGTTTCATTGCCTACACCTACCCCGACGCACCTCCGGGCGAGTTCGATTATTACGAATTCTACGGATCGCTTAGCTTCTCGCTCGGTCCGGTATCGACCACTGGCGGTATCGCCTATGCTCCCGGGCAGAACAGCCTCGATTTTGGAGGCGGTACCGATGACAACCTCTATCTCTACACCGATGTCAGCGTGGGCATTCCCACAACTCCGATCACGGTGACGGGGCACCTTGGTTACACCGATGGTTCGTTGACCTTCACCAATGACGGCGATGCATTCGACTGGTCGATTGGCGCCGAGGCGAACGTGTTCGGCCCGATCACTGTGGGTGTAGCCTATATCGGGATCGAAGGATCACCGTCGCTGATCAGCCAAGCGTTCGGTCTGTTCAACTTCACGAAAGATCAGGTGGTCGGCACGCTTAGCGCCAGCTTCTGAATTCTTTCACTGCCAGTTGGCAAACGCAATGGGCGCGGAACCTCACTAGGTTTCGCGCCAATTGGCTTCTGATCGGACTGCAGTGTCCAATTCAATTCAGTCGAGTGAAAAATTCACAGTCGTGACGACCCGCACTTTCTTATAGGGACTGTCGGACGTTCCCCATCCTCCGCCATCGCCGTCGCGTGCCTCGATTGAGAAATACCCTTGGGTTGCGTCCTTGATCGCTCCAACGTCAGCACCTGAATCCTCCGCGAACTGCTGCGCAGATACGCGCGCGTCCTTGGTCGCTTCGGCGACCATTTCCGGTTTGATGCCATTCAGTCCAGTGAAGGTGTAGCTCATGCCGGAGCCCTCTTCGAGAAAGACGCCCTGGCCAACAAGGTCGAATTGCTGGGCCACCGCCTTTTGCGCGCGCTCGATATCACCGCTTCGAAGCGTCATTCTTTGCCGTACGGTGTAAGTCGTGACGCCGTCATTGGTGTAGCTTGAGACGTTGGCGCCGGTCGGTTGCAGCGCTGTATCGGGAAAACCGAGGCCTTGGAAGAATGCCTCGATGCGCTCTGTGTCGCGGCGCACCTTGCCCTGGGCTTCGGCAAGACTTTGCGAGCTGGCGGAATACGAAATGGTCCAGGTCGCAAGATCGGCCGTCACATCCCGCTCAGCCAAACCGCGCACCGTGACCGAGCGTTCGGCTTCCTTGGCTCGAAGCAATCCATCTCCAAGGAGGTATCCGCCGATGATCAAACCGATGGAAGCTATCGCCGCAGTACCGAACCAGCGCGCAGTCGTCGCGCTCGCTTGTCCCTTGCGCGCGCTGTCCGCGCTCGTCATGCTTTGCTCTTCCAAATCTGATGTCGTATTCATCGCCATGCCCTCCTAGACATACGATGAACTGTGCTTCTTCGTCGATGAACTGAATTTGAATTGCCAAAGGATTCCCATGGTCAAGTATTTGCATTCGATGATCCGCGTCAGCGATCCCGACGCGACGGTCGATTTTTTCAAGCTCATCGGGCTTGAGGAAGTGCGCCGTTTCGATGTCGAAGCGGGCCGATTTACGCTGATTTTCCTCGCGGCTCCGGGGCAGGAGGGCGTCGCCGAGGTCGAGCTGACTTATAACTGGCCGGCGGAAGATGGAAGTGATCCGGAGGACTATGGCGGTGGACGCAATTTCGGTCATCTCGCCTACCGGGTGGAGGACATTTACGAAACCTGTCTGAGGTTGGCCGATGCGGGCCACACCATTCACCGGCCGCCGCGCGATGGTCACATGGCTTTCGTGAAATCACCCGACGGGATCTCTGTCGAATTATTGCAGGACGGCAAACTCGAACCCAAAGAGCCGTGGGCCAATATGGAGAATACCGGCAGCTGGTAAGCCGGTGTGCCGGGGAGGGGCGGATCACGCCTGGCTCGGCTGGTTCCCTTGATCGTCGCATTCCGCTTCGGGATGTGTCGTAGTCAAACGCAGGACGATGAAGCCGAGGATGGCGGAGATCGCTGATCCGGTCAGGATCCCGATCTTGGCCTCCTCGACGAACAGCGGCTGCTGCGGGAACGCGAGCCCGCCGATGAATAGACTCATCGTGAAGCCAATACCGCACAGGATAGAAATCCCCCAGATCTCCATCCACGTCGCATTGGCCGGTCGCGGCGCGAAACCGACCTTGTCCGACAGATAGACGATCGAGAAAATCCCGAGTTGCTTACCGATGACGAGGCCCGCGGCGATCGCGATGGGCAGTGGATCGGTGAATGCCTCGATTCCCATTCCCCCGAGCGCGACGCCCGCATTGGCGAAACCGAATACGGGGACGACAAGGTACGCGCTCCATGGCGCAAGCCCGTGCTCCAGCTTTTCAAGCATGGAATTGCCGTCTGGCCGCTGAAGCGGGATGGTGAGCGCGGCGAGAACGCCAGCGATGGTTGCGTGAACGCCTGTGTTCAGAACGCAATACCAGAGGACCACCGACATGAGGATGTAGGGCCACAGGACTCCGACCTTCATCCGGTTCATCGCCAGCATCAGGCCGAACACGACCGCCGATACCAGCAGCCACACCATCTTGATTGTCGGTGTGTAGAAAATCGCGATGACCAGCACAGCGCCGATGTCGTCGACGATGGCAACAGTAAGCAGAAACAGCCGAAGTGAGGCCGGAACGCGGTTGCCGAGTAGCCCCAGCACACCCATCGCAAATGCAATGTCGGTCGCTGCGGGGATGGCCCAGCCATTGCTGTACTCGCCGCCTCCGGAAACCGCGATGTAAACTGCAGCGGGCACCAGCATCCCGGCCGCCGCGGCGACCATTGGCAGGCGGCGCGCTGCGGGATCGGCCAGCGATCCGCAGACGACTTCCCGTTTCACTTCGAGCCCGACGACGAAGAAGAAGATCGCCATCAGGCCGTCATTTATCCACAAATGCAGATCATACAGCTTCGGGATCGGAGTCCATGGGAGCTCGCCGTAGAACAACTGCTTGTATTCGTAGGCAAATGGGGAGTTCGCAGCCAGCATCGCCGCCGCAGCAACGATAATCAGCAGAATACCTGCCGATGCATCGCTCACGAAAAGGGCGCGCACAGGCGCGAAAATCCTGCGAAGCGGCGGGGCTGTGGTGTTGTTTGTTTCGGACATCTTGCGCGCCCTCATTTAGAAAACTTGAAGCTGTTGCAAGGGCTATCACTGCGCGTTAGGCTCTTTTTTCAAACGAGGTAAGGGGGTCGCCTTGGCTCTATGGGGCTTTGACTTGTGGCAATGGCTTGCATTGCTGCAACACGAACTGTTGTTGTTTGCCGGGGTGTTTTTCCTCATCGGCGCAGCTGATGATATCGCGGTCGACTTCACCTGGGTGTGGTTGAAGCTGACAGGCCGTGCGCGAACTCCCGAATTCGACCGTGAACAATTGCGATGCCGGGAATTGCACGGCGCTGCAGCGATTTTCATTCCTGCATGGTCCGAAGCCGAGGTGATCGGCGATACGATCGGACACACCCTCAGTAGCTGGCCGCAAACCGATTTGCGATTGTATGTCGGGTGCTACCGCAATGATCCCGCGACGATTGCCGCCGCCATGCAGGCGGCGCAAGGCGATGAACGGATAAGGATCGTCATCCACGACCGCGATGGCCCGACAACCAAGGCTGATTGCCTAAACCGACTTTATGACGCCATGCGCGACGATGAGCGTCGCATGGGCGGACAATTTGCCTCGGTCGTGTTTCAGGACGCGGAAGACATGGTTGATCCAGCGGGATTGGGACTGCTGGACAAAGCCATCGAAGAGGGCGCGGATTTCGCCCAGCTTCCGGTCGAGCCGATGCAGCAAGCGCGCAGTCGCTGGCTCGGAAGCCATTACTGCGAAGAATTCGCCGAGGCCCATGCCAAGGCGATGGTCGTCCGCAACGCGTTGGGTGCCGGTCTTCCCGGTGCGGGCGTCGGTTGCGCCGTGTCGCGCGCTGCATTGCAGAAGCTGTGCCGCAGACGCGCTGATGGCCACCCGTTTTCATCCGAATCCCTGACCGAGGATTACGAGCTAGGGCTTGGCGTGTCCGAGACGGGCGGGGTATCCCGATTTGTCCGCGCTCGCGGGACGGATGGATTGCTCATCGCGACCCGCGCATACTTCCCCGCGAAACTCGGCCATGTGGTTCGCCAGAAAACGCGCTGGGTGCACGGCATCGCCCTGCAGGGCTGGGACCGTGTCGGATGGAGCCGGGGCCTGGTCGAGACATGGATGCGCGCCCGTGACCGGCGTGGACCGCTGGCGGCTCTGGTGCTGGTGATCGGCTACTCGCTCCTCGCGCTGACCGCGATAAGCTGGTCGGCTATCGCCTTCGGATACGCAGAGCCGGTGCCGCTCTCACCGCTCCTAAAATGGCTGCTGATTGCCAATTTCGGCGCGTTCATCTGGCGGGCCGCTTTGAGGTTCGGCTTCACTGCGCGAGAATACGGGGCGGCCGAGGGTGTGATGGCCGTGCTGAGGATACCGGTCAGCAACGTCATCGCCATCATGGCGGGCAGGCGTGCACTGTCCGCATATGTGAAAACGCTTCTGGGCAAGTCAATCGAGTGGGACAAGACACCTCATTTCAGGCATCCTGCCCGCACAAACCCTGCAGAAGGGGCTCTCTGATGACGTCGGGAACCACGGCGCGGCGGGGAAGCCCGCTGGCGATGCTGCTGCTCCTTTTTGCGGTATGGGCAGGCGGGCGAGCGCTCACCTGGGAGAACCCTTTCGCGCTCGAGTTGCCGAACTTCATTTCGGGAGGAGGGATATTTGCGGATGCTGATCGACTGGGAGCGACGCAGGCGCGGTCGGATGAAAATCCTGCCGTGTCTGATGAACGGGCTTCTGCGTCGGAAAAAGTCATAGCACCCAATCGTTACGCATCGGTGCTGAGCGGCTACGCGGGATTTGCCAACGAAATTGCTCTTGCCAACGGTTACCAAGCTGCTGCGGGGCACCAGATGATGTGGCTCAGCGCGCTAGGAACGTCCTTTGCTCCCGCGGTGCAGAACCGAGCAATGATGCATGCGCTACAGGCGTCCCAGCAATTGACCGGGGTCACGCCGCTGTCACCCCCGTTCGAAGAGCCGGCGCAGCAGGATCGCTGGTCGGTCGATGCGTGGGCGTTCTGGCGCGAGGGGTCCAACGCTACGCTGATTTCGCAAGGGCGGGTGCCGATCTACGGCGCCAGCCAGCTGGGTTCCAACTTGCAATACCGCATCTTGCCTTCGTCGCTGCGCGATCCGCGTTTGTACTTGCGCGCCTACCGCGCGTTGGTGAGCGGCGGTGAGACGGAAGTGGCCGGCGGTGTATCGGCCCGTCCCGTCGCGCGCATTCCCGTGCGCCTCGCCGCGGAGATCCGCTTCACAGAAAACCGCTTTGGCAGCGAGGTGCGTCCCGCCGTAATTGCGATTAGCGAACTGCCGCCGCAATCTTTGCCCGCCGATTTCACACTCGAAGCCTATGGCGGGGCCGGGTATGTTGGCGGGAAAAGCGCGACCGCGTTTGCGGACGGGCAGGCGGCCGTGACGCGCGAATTCGCGAACTTCGCAGGCCCGCTGGATACCCGGGCGCGGCTGAGCGCAGGCGCGGGCGCATGGGGCGGCGCGCAGGAAGACGCGAGTCGGGTCGATGTCGGCCCGACTGTGCGGCTGGACATGACACTTGGGCAGGTGCCCGCGCGCCTCTCTGTCGATTGGCGCGAGCAGGTCGGAGGCGATGCCGCACCTCGATCCGGAGTTGCCGCCACTCTTTCGACGCGCTTCTGATCGCGGTCCGCTGGATGTGCGGCAATCCGCAGCGTTTGACGGGGATCGCAGCGGTATAGCGGCTATCATCGCGGCGCGCTGTGGGTTAGTGCTCCCCGCATGGATGTCTACCTGCCAATAGCGAATCTCTCGGTGAACGGATTGTTCATCGTGCTGCTTGGCGGGCTGACGGGGATTTTGTCCGGCCTATTCGGCGTTGGCGGCGGGTTTCTCACGACGCCGCTGCTGATATTTTATGGCATCCCGCCCACTGTCGCAGCGGCATCGGCAGCGACGCAGGTGACCGGAGCAAGTGTCTCCGGCGTGCTCGCCCATTCAAAGCAAAACGGCGTCGATTACCGCATGGGCGCCGTCATGGTCGGCGGCGGCATCGTTGGCGCCTTGATCGGTGCGCTGCTGTTCAGCGCGCTCCAATCGCTTGGCCAGATCGATGTCGTCATTAATGTGCTCTATGTCGTCATGCTCGGCACGATCGGATCGCTGATGATGCGCGAGGCGGTGGAAGCGCTGAGGCCCGCATCGAAAAGCGGTAGCAAGCAACCGAGGAAGCGCCGCCATCACCCCTTGGTCGCGGGCCTGCCGTTTCGCTGGCGATTCTACCGCTCGGGTCTTTACATTTCGCCGCTCGCGCCCCTGATCCTTGGGACGCTGGTGGGTGTGTTGACGATGCTTATGGGTGTTGGAGGGGGGTTCATCCTCGTTCCGGCCATGCTGTACTTGCTCGGCATGAGCGGCAATGTCGTTGTCGGCACATCGCTGTTTCAGATATTGTTCGTCACCATGGTTACGACCATGACTCACGCGCTGACGACTAAAGCCGTCGACATAATCCTCGCAGGCCTGCTGCTACTTGGATCTGTGCTCGGCGCACAATTCGGCACGCAGATCGCGATGAAGGCAAGGCCTGAAATCCTGCGGCTGGTGCTCGCGGCAATCGTGATCGCGGTTGCTCTCAGGATGCTCTATGGGCTCGGCGTCCAGCCGGACGAGATCTACACGGTCAGCCCGCTATGATCGGAACGCCGAACCGGCGCGCTGCGAAGATCATCTTTGTAGCGCTCGCGGCTATGTTCCTGAGCGGCCAGCGCGAACCAATCCTCGTTCCCGAGGTCAGCCAGTCGCGCATCGAAGTGCGCCAGGGTTTCACCGGCGCGAACCTGCTCCTTTATGGTGCGGTCATCGACCCGGATGGAACGCGGCGGTCAACAAATTATGATATCGTCGTGGTGCTCAAAGGGCCCACCGAACCGATCCGCCTGCGCGAGAAGGACCGCATCGCCGGTATCTGGATGAATGCAGGCTCCAGCGATTTTCGGTCTGCGCCGTCCTTCTTCGCGGTCGCATCGTCCCGCCCGATCAGCGAGATTGTCGATCCCCGCACAGCTGCGATCTATGAACTCGGCACGCAGTTCATCCAGCTCAGCCCGAGCGGTCAAATCGAGCCCGAAGAGCAAGCGCGCTTTGCCAGCGGCCTTGTCGAAATGCGCCAGCGTGCCGGTTTGTACAAGGAAGATCCCGACGGCGTGCGAATAAGCGAAGGTGTGCTCTATCAAGCGCGCATTGCACTGCCTTCCAACGTGATCACTGGCCCTTACACGGCGGAGACTTTTGCGATCGCCGATGGCCGCGTCCTGGCCAGTGCCACGGCGGAAATCGCAGTCGAGAAAGTCGGTCTCGAAGGAGAGGTGGTGAACGCCGCCGAGCGCGCCTCGCTCCTTTATGGTCTGGGCGCGATCCTGCTTTCGCTCAGCATGGGCTGGTTTGCCGGACGATTCTTCAACCGGTCCTGAGTGCGCAAGGCCGCGCAATATCGTTGACGCGATTTTAACCGAAATCTTGCAAACACGGTGATCAACGAGGAGCCCGGCACCGACGTGTCTGGTTTGCATTACCGCTTGGGTAAGGGACGACGAATGAACGATATGGCCAGTCAGAGCTTCGATTCCGGCGCGAGCCCGGCAGCCGCACAGGGTGAAGCGCCCGACAATGCGCGCTTGCCGATCGGCGTGGTGCTGGAGATTTCCGGTGCTGGCTCGCAGATCGCGTTCGATCTCCAGCGACTGAATGAATGTATGGACGACGACGATCCATCCATCGTCCTGGCAGGTCAAGTTGGCAGCCAGATCAAGATCCGTGTCGGCGATGCGTGGCTGCTTGCCAGCGTTCGCGATCAGCGCAAGGATCGCCGCAACGAAGCTGGGATTATCGCGCATATCGACTTCCTTGGCGAGGGCGGCGAAGAGAAATTGACGGGCCGCATCACCGGTTTTCGCCGCGGTGTAACCCGCTATCCTGTACCGGGCGCGATGGTCTACCCGGCCAGCACCCAGGATCTCGAACAGATTTACGCCAGCGATGGCCGCGCCAACATCACAATCGGACGCGTCTTCCCGACTCGTGATATTCGCGCCGGTCTCTATGTCGATGCTCTGCTCGGCAAGCATTTCGCTCTGCTGGGATCGACCGGTACCGGTAAATCGACCAGCGCCGCGCTGATTCTGCACAAGATCTGCGAGGCGGCGCCCAACGGCCATATCGTCATGATCGACCCGCACGGCGAATATTCGGCCGCGTTCCGTCAGAGCGGGCAGATCCTCGACGTGTCGAACCTGCAGATGCCGTATTGGCTGATGAACTTCGAGGAGCACTGCGAAGTCCTGCTCACCAGCGATGGCAACGAACTGCAAGTCGACATGGATATTCTTGCCAAGTGTCTGCTCGCCGCGCGTTCCAAGAACCGTTTGGCCGAGACGATGGGCAAGATCACCGTGGATTCTCCTATTCCCTATCTCCTGTCCGATCTCAGCAACATCATCCAGGACGAGATGGGCAAGCTCGACAAGGCGACGTCGTCTGCGCCCTACATGCGGATCAAGAGCAAGCTCGAAGAACTCAAGGCCGATCCGCGCTACCAGTTCATGTTCTCCGGCATGCTGGTGGGCGACACCATGGCCGACTTCATCGGCAAGGTCTTCCGGATGCCCGGTAACGGCAAGCCGATCTCGATCATCGACGTATCCGGAGTGCCGTCCGACATCACTTCCACTGTGGTTGCCGTCCTTTCGCGCCTCGTATTCGACTTCGCCATCTGGGGCCGTGAAGAACAGCAGCGTCCGATCCTCCTCGTTTGCGAGGAAGCGCACCGCTATGTCCCGAACGAGAAGAACGCCGATGGCTCCTCGGTCGCGCGGGTCCTCAGCCGGATCGCCAAGGAAGGCCGTAAGTACGGTATCTCACTCGGTCTCATCACGCAGCGTCCATCCGACCTTGCCGAGGGCGTGTTGTCGCAATGCGGCACGATCATTTCGATGCGGCTCAACAACGACCGCGACCAAGCTTTCGTCAAGGCCGCGATGCCCGAAGGCGCGCGCGGTTTCCTCGATTCGATCCCCGCCTTGCGCAACCGCGAATGCATCATCTGCGGCGAGGGCGTTGCAATACCGATCCGCGTCAGTTTCGACACTCTGGAAGAGCACAAGCGTCCTGCATCGGAAGACCCCAGCTTTGTCCAGCTCTGGAGCTCTGGCGGCGGCGAGGAAGAGATCGTCGAACGCGTCGTGCTCAGGTGGCGGTCGCAGGGCTAAGTTCCCCGTTCATCTCCGTATAGATGGATGTGGAGCCGGTCCGACATCCGGTAACCATTCTCCACACAGTGTCTGGAAAGCCATTCCTGCTTGTCGCGCAAGGCGGCGCTCGTCGTTCCTTCTGGCATCAGAAAGACGTGTCCCGGCTTGAAGCGATATCGCCGGTCGAGTTCCCTGACCTCCTCGATATCATCGGGTGAGGCGATCACGAATTTGAAGAAGGCACGCGGATCGGCGGCGTAGTGCTCCAGCCGCTCCTCAATCAGCGCCAATTCCGCCGCATTGCCCGAATGCGACAGCTTGGGGCTGACATTGTACTGATCGACGCGGATGTCGACATGGGAACTGGCCCGCGTCGTGCCGTTGGTCTCGATCTCGACCTCGATATCCGGCAGGATCGCCAGCATATCGGCAATCGGACCGCACTGCATCAGCGGTTCACCGCCCGTAATGACCAGCCGCTTTTGCCCCAACGCGGCGATCTTCGCCGCGGCCTTGGCCGGCGAGACCGCGACCTGATTGGCCTTTCGATCATAGGTCACACCATCGCGGTGCGGGCGCTCATCGCCTTCGAAATGCCATGTATACGCCGTGTCGCACCATGTGCAGGCAAGGTTGCAGCGCGACAGACGGATGAAGGCGACCGGCGTCCCTGCACTCGGCCCTTCGCCTTGCAGACTCGCAAAAATCTCCGGGCCGCCGTCATCATTGGTGGCAAGGATGAGATCAGCCATGCGCCACCGGCACATCAGGGTGACAAAGTTGACACTGTGTCACCCGGTGTTTCTGGGGCAAAATCCGCGGATTTCCGCCGAAAATGCGCCTCATGGCGAGGGTGACACTTTTCCAACTTGAAACGCGGGCCGCAGCATATTCCATCCGTGCTCCATGCCATGAATGGCGCGTGTAGGAAACATTTCGCCCCACCTGCCCGAAGGAAGGCGCGTCAACCTAACCCAGCCGCGCGAGCGCCGCTTCGAGCCGTTCGACTTCGGCGGAGTGATGCGCGAAGTCTTCGCGCGCCTTGTCGACCGCTTCAGGCTTGGCGCGTTCGACGAAGTTCGCGTTGGAGAGCCTGCCTTCCAGTGACTTCGCCTCTTTCTGCGAAGTTTCGAGAGCTTTGTTGAGGCGGCTCTTTTCCGCATCGATGTCGATAATCCCTTCGAGCGGGATATAATAGCCTATCCCCTCTGCGCTAACCTGCAACTGCGGCCTGCCAATGAGATTGGAAGAGTCTTCAAACTCAGTAGATTCTCCGGTTGCAAGTTCGAAGACAGTGCGACCGTATTCTGGCCAAAAGTTCTCAAGTCGAGCAAGGCGATGCAACGCGGGTCCAAGTCTAGCGAACCTATCTCGCGCGATGCTTATCTTCTTCTGACGTTCGCTATCTGGCGTAACCGCTTGGCCAATAATATCAACGACAACCCCAATATTCAGTTTGGTTCCGGGCGGTATTCCGAGCTCGTTCTTGGCCGCTCGAACGGACGAAGTAAGCTCGATCAGCCAATCAATATCGGCTGCGGCGTTCACCTCAATACCAGCGCGGGGATCGGGCCATTTGGCGGTGATGAGGTCGTAGCCGCGTGTGCCCTGTGCATGCCACAGCTCTTCGGTGATGAAGGGCATGAACGGGTGCAGCATGACGAGGATCTGGTCGAGCGCCCATCCGGCGACTTCGCGGGTTTCGACCGCCGGCATGGCGTCCGGGTCGGATCCTTCGGCGAAGACCGGCTTGATCAGCTCCAGATACCAGTCGCAGAATTTGGACCATGTGAACTGGTAGATCGCGTTCGCCGCCGCGTCGAAGCGCAGGTCGGCCATCGCCGCGTCGATCTCAGCACAGGCGGCCTGCACCTCGCCAATGATCCACTGGTTCGCCGCGAGGCGCGCGCTCGGGGCCTTCAGAGTGGTCGAAGCGCCAATGCCGTTCGACTGGCAAAAACGCGTTGCATTCCAGAGCTTTGTCGCGAAGTTGCGATAACCCTCGACCCGCTTCTCATCCATCTTGATGTCGCGGCCCTGGCTCTCCATCGCCGCCATGAAGAACCGCAGCGCATCCGCGCCGAACTGGTCGATCAGGCCGAGCGGATCGACGACATTGCCCTTGGACTTCGACATCTTCGCGCCATCGGCAGCGCGCACCAGACCGTGCAGATACAGGCGCGGCCAAGGGGCCTCGCCCATATTGTACTGCCCCATCATCATCATCCGCGCATCCCAGAAGAAAAGGATGTCGAAGCCGGAGATTAGGAGGTTGTTGGGGAAATGCTTGTCGAGAAGCTCGCTCTTCTCCGGCCAGCCGAGCGTCGCGAACGGCCACAGCGCGGAGGAAAACCATGTGTCGAGGACGTCGGGATCGCGGTAGAGCGTAATTAGATTCAGATTAAAGCCTTCACTTGGCTTTCCGTAGTGCTCCTCATTGGTAATCGCTTGGTCTGTCCGGACCTCAATCTCGACGGCTTCGCCATGGAACGCTTGGGCTTGAGCGATGGCCTCAGCTTCGCTCTCGGCAACAAAGACATTGCCGTGCGCGTCGAACCAAGCCGGAATCCGATGGCCCCACCACAGCTGACGGCTGACACACCACGGCTGGATGTTCTCCATCCAATTGAAGAAGGTCTTCTCCCAGCTCTTCGGAACGATCTCGATCGTGCCGTCGCGCACGTCCTGAATCGGCTTTTGCGCGAGCTTTTCCGCATCAACATACCATTGGTCGGTAAGCCACGGCTCGATCACCACACCGCCGCGGTCACCAAAGGGCGTCGCGATCTGGCGCGGTTCGGCGTCGTGCTCGACCTCGTCGCCCTTCTTGGTCTTCGCGATGTGGGGGATGAGATAGCCATCGGTCTTGAGCCGCGCGACCACGGCCTCGCGTGCGCCATCGACCCCGTCCCGCTTGAAGCGGTGGAGGCCGACGAATTCCTCTGGCACCAGCCCGTCCGCCGTCTGGCAGACATTCGCATCGCCATCGAGCATGTTGAGCATGTCGGCGGCTGCGATCCCGGCGCGCTTGCCGACCTCGAAGTCGTTGAAATCGTGCCCCGGCGTGATCTTCACCGCGCCGCTGCCCAGTTCCGGGTCGGCATGCTCGTCAGCGACGATGGGGATGCGACGTCCGGTGATCGGCAGGATCACGTGCTTGCCGACGACCGACTTGTAGCGTTCATCGGTCGGGTGAACCGCAACCGCCATATCGGCGAGCATCGTTTCGGGCCGGGTGGTGGCGACCTCGATGTAGTTCTGCCCTGAATCCAGCGTTACGTCATCGGCGAGCGGATATTTGAAGTGCCAGAAATGGCCCGCAATCGTCTGCTGCTCAACTTCGAGATCGCTGATCGCGGTCTTCAGTTTCGGGTCCCAGTTCACCAGCCGCTTGTCGCGGTAGATCAGGTCATCGTTGTAGAGATCGACGAAGGTCTTGAGCACGGCTTTCGTAAAGTGCTCGTCCATCGTGAATTGCTCGCGCGACCAGTCCATCGAACAGCCCAGCCGTCGCAGTTGGTTGGTGATGGTCCCGCCGCTTTCGTGCTTCCATTCCCAGACCTTCTCGACGAATTTCTCGCGCTTGTAATTCTTGCGGCTGTCCTGCCGCTCCTCCATCTGGCGCTCGACCACCATTTGCGTCGCGATGCCCGCATGATCGGTGCCGACCACCCACAATGCGTCCTTGCCGCGCAGGCGTTCATAGCGGATCACGATGTCCTGCAACGTGTTGTCGAGCGCATGGCCGATATGGAGCGATCCGGTCACATTGGGCGGCGGATTCACGATAGTGAAGGGCTCGGCGTCAGGCCGCTCGGGCCGGAAGCCGCCGGTCTCCTCCCAATGTTTGTACCAGCGCGCCTCGATGGCAGCAGGATCGAAAGTCGTATCGAGGGTCATTATGTGTGTTGTCTCGCTGTACCGGGCACGCGTGGCTCGGCCCCAATAATATAGGATGCCCATGCCAGCCGCCTTTGCGGGGTGCAACAATTCTCGGCGGTTGTTCGCGACTCGATACTTGTGATGCGCCGATTTTGCGCACATAGATCGATGCGATGGAGGCGGCCGCACAATATTCGCTCGAGGATGATGGAGCCGGAGGCGAGCGGCTGGTGCTTTCCGGTTCCTATCTGATTTCTACGATCGGGTTCGTCGATCACGAGCTGTTCGATATCGAAGGTCCGCTGTCGGCGATCGACGTGTCCGGCATCGAGCAGATCGACACGACAGGCGCATATATCGCCGTGCGCCTCGCCTCGGAACACGATGCCGAGATGCGGTGCGCGGATCCTTCCATCCAGCGTGTCCTCAATGCCATAGACCGCACCGGCCACCGTGCTGATCTGACCCCGCCGCGCATCGCCGTTTGGAAACGCGTGCCGATGGAAATGGGCCAGAAAGTCTACAATGCACGGTCGGGCATTTATGGCGTCATCGGGTTTTTCGGGCAGATCCTGCTTGGTTTCGCTAGCCTGCTGCGCCACCCCAGCCGCTTCCCGATGAAGGCGCTGGTTCGCCAGATGGAGCTGGTCGGCGTCGCTGCATTGCCGATCATCGGCCTGATGAGCTTCCTTATCGGGGTCGTCATCGCGCAGCAGGGCGCGGTCCAGCTCGAACAATTCGGTGCGGAGGCGCTGACGGTGAATCTGGTCGGCCGGATCACGCTGCGCGAGCTTGGCGTGCTGATGACCGCGATCATGGTCGCGGGCCGGTCGGGCAGTGCCTTCGCCGCGCAGATCGGCACCATGAAACTGACCGAAGAGGTCGATGCGATGCGGACCATCGGCCTTTCGCCGATCGAGGTGCTTGTGATCCCCCGTATCCTTGCCTGCACCTTCATGATGGTCCTGCTCGGCTTCTATGCCTCTATGGTGGCAATCGTCGGCGGCGCGGTCGTGGGACAGCTGGCGCTCGGCATTCCGTTCTTCACCTTCCTGGAACGCATTCAGGAGGTCGTGCCGACCTATGATTTATGGGTCGGCCTGATCAAGGCACCGGTTTTCGGGCTGATCGTGGCGCTGGCCGGGTGTTATCACGGCATGCAGGTGAAGGGGAATTCGGAGGAAGTCGGCAAGCGGACGACGCTGGCAGTGGTTTCCGCCATCTTCGCCGTGATTGTCCTCGATGCATTTTTTGCGGTGTTCTTCACCGAAGTCGGGTGGGGCTGAACCATGGGTCCAAGAGCAATCCTGCCTGAGGGCGAACCGCCTATCGTTGTCGAGGGCCTCGTCAACCGGTTCGGCGATTTCACCGTGCACGAAGGGCTCGACCTGACCGTGCAACCGGGAGAGATCCTCGGCGTGGTAGGGGGCTCGGGCACCGGCAAATCGGTGCTGATGCGCTCGATCATCGGGTTGCAGCACCCCAATGCGGGGACGGTCCATGTGCTGGGGCGCGAGATCACCGGTGTCGATCCGGACGAGAATATCGGCGTGCGCTGCCAATGGGGCGTTCTGTTTCAGGGCGGGGCGCTGTTTTCCACCCTGACGGTCGGCGAAAATGTCGAGGTGCCGCTGAAGCAGTTCTATCCCGAAATCGACCCGAGCCTGCGCCGCGATATCGCCCGGTACAAGGTTCAGATGTCAGGCCTGCCCGAAGATGCGATTGCGAAATTCCCCTCCGAGCTTTCAGGCGGCATGAAAAAGCGTGCAGGGCTCGCCCGCGCGCTCGCGC
Source organism: Erythrobacter ani (assembly GCF_019204025.1). Taxonomy (GTDB): domain Bacteria; phylum Pseudomonadota; class Alphaproteobacteria; order Sphingomonadales; family Sphingomonadaceae; genus Erythrobacter; species Erythrobacter ani. The sequence goes on along the minus strand of NZ_JAGSPB010000001.1, from coordinate 408,454 downwards.
TTGATCCCAAACTTTTGTTTCTGGACGAACCTACGGCGGGCCTGGACCCGATCGGCGCGGCCAAATTCGACCGCCTGACGAAGGAGCTGAAGGAGACGCTGGGCCTCACCGTTTTCCTCATTACCCATGATCTCGATACGCTTTACGAGATTTGCGACCGCGTGGCGGTCATCGCCGACAGGCACGTGATCGCCGTGGGCACGATCCCCGAATTGCTCGAATCGGAACATCCGTGGATCCACGAATATTTCAACGGACCGCGCGGCCGCGCCGCGCGCGATACGCATGATCGGGGGGAGATGGACCTTCATGGATAAGCCGATGGACATTTCGGGCCAAGAGCGGCCATAGGAGCGACATGGAAACGCGCGCAAATCATCTTTGGGTCGGTGCAGTCACGCTGCTGCTGCTGGCGGCGCTTGCCGCGTTCATCATATGGATCGCGCGGCTCGGGCAGGGCGATCAGAACGAATTCGATATCTTCTATGCGCAGTCGGTATCCGGACTCGCGAATGGCAGCCAGGTGTCTTACGCGGGTGTGCCGGTCGGCCAAGTGACGCAAATCGCACTTTCGGACGAAGATCCGGAATTCGTGCGCGTTCGGATCAGGGTACGCGAAGAGGTGCCGATCCTGGTCGGCACGACCGCCACCATCCAGGCAAGCTTTACCGGCGTTTCCAGCATTCTGCTCGATGGAGCGCGCAAGGACGCGCCTCAGATCACCTGCGAAACCACAGCCTGCCCCGAAGGCCGCCCGGTCATTCCGCCCAAGGATGGCGGTATCAATGCGCTGCTTAACAACGCGCCGCTCCTGCTGGAGCGGCTGGCGACGCTGACCGAGAACCTGAACCTTCTACTCGGACCTGAAAACCAGCAGCAGATCAGCGGAATCCTGCGCAACTCGAACAACCTGACTGCGGAACTTGCCCGCACCGCCCCCCAGCTCGAAGGGACATTTACCGAGCTTCAGGTGACGCTGAAAGAAGCTGGCGAGGCGCTCGACGCTTTCGAAAAGGCTTCGATCACGACCGAAAACCTTCTGAACAGCGAAGGCCCAGCGCTGGCAGAAGAACTTCGCGGCACGCTGAAATCTGCCAATCAGGCGGCGGCTGCGCTGGCAGCAACGCTCGACGATACCCGTCCGGCAGCGAGGCAATTGCGCGAATCCACCTTGCCGACAGCCGAGGCCACCTTGCAGGATCTGCGCTCCACCAGCCGCAGTCTGCGCTCGCTTACCGAAAAGCTTGATAATCAGGGCGCAGGCGCGCTGCTTCAGGGTCAGTCCCTGCCGGATTACGAGCCATGAGGGGAACACGAAACATGAAGTCTCCGCACAGCGCCATGACGCGTCTGGTAAAGATGGGCGCGATCGGTGCAGCCGCTCTGACTATGACCGGTTGCATCAGCCTGGGGTCCGAACCGCCCGAAAGCCTCCTGACGCTCAGCCCGTCGGTAACGGCCGATGCGGGCACCGGTGCCGACGCGAGCACCTCCGATGCATCTTCGGCGATTTCGATCTTGCCTCTTGAAGCTCCCGCAAAACTCGATGCGCTGCGTGTGCCGGTGGCCGTATCGGATACGGAAATCGCCTACCTTCAGGAAGCGTTCTGGGTCGAAAAACCGGCAAGGCTGTTCCGCCGCCTGCTTGGCGAGACATTGCGCGCTCGCGGTGGAACGCTCGTGCTCGACAATGACGATACGCCCCTGCTTGCCGCGCAAAGCATTCGCGGAACATTGATGGAGATGGGATATGACGCCCCATCTTCTTCGGTAATCGTTCGGTTCGATGCGATCCGCACACGGGAGGACGGCACCGTTATGTCACGGCGTTTCGAAGCGCGCGAGACGGGCATTCTGGCTGAACCGGCCTCCGTCGGCCCAGCGCTCAATCGCGCAGCCAACACGGTAGCCGATGAAGTTGCCAGCTGGGTCACCAACGCAGGCTGAACGCCCTCGTCAGACAGGCATCATCCCTTTGCGGCCCGCATGAACTTCCATGCCGACAAAAAGTCGTTTTGACGTTTCAGACGTCTCTCTTCGGCTTCGGTGTCCCGCCCCCAGAGATCGGCCTGCCATTCCTCCTCGAGGCTGGCAGAGCGCCATAGGTCGGCGGCTTCCTTGTCATCGTGCTTCTCGGCGGCAGATAGAGCTATGACGAGCGACGCGGCCAGAGAGGTCATGACTTCGAGTGCTGCAAGCTCGAAAACGGTCTTGCTGCCAAGACTGGCTTTCAATGCGGCCAATGTGCGCGCCTTTTGAGGGCGATGGACAATACCGCTGATCCGCACCATTTCGATGCCTTCGCTTTGCTCGAACGCCTTGACGATGGGTTCCCACACTTCCTGCTGCCGTTCATAGAGCGGTTCGTCCGGATCGGCCCGATACAGCAAGGTGTCGGTGTCGCCATACGCAACCAGCTTTTCAGCAATTGCTGGCCTTTCGGGGGCGACCATGTCGATAGCGTAATCGGCCATGTCTCTCAGCGGGAACAGTTTCGGATTCAACTCTTCGCCCTGGATGTCCCATTCGCTCGCCAGCATTTTGGCCAGCGCTTCCGTGGTTACAATTTGCGGAGAGCCCCTGACAGTTTTCAACCCGCGCCCATCCAGCGTGACCTGCCATCCCGTCTGATCCCCATCGACTTCACGGGTGCCGACCGTGTCGAAAAACCGTTTCATGGATTGTCGTCTCCGGCATCCGATTTCCACCGCCGCGCAAGAGTGCGGGGCGCGAAGAAGAACGCCAACAGTCCGACAACGGCCAGAACCACGCCCAGCGCATAGGGAAGGTCGACAACAGCCCGGGCAATCGCGATGCCCAAAATGACCGCAGCGAGCGCGCCGATCCTGACAGTATTGAGGATGAAGTATCGTTTTCGCGCGAGCGTTTCGCGCTCCTCGATCTCGCTCATGCAGGACTCTCCAGCGCGGATTTCAGGTCGAATATAAGGTCCACCACCTGGGAGGCGCCTGTCGCGCGCAATTCTTCAGGCGGGTGATAGCCCCACGCGACACCGACAGCGCGGACGTTCGCCGCTGTCGCCATCTGCATGTCGAAACTGGTGTCGCCTATCATCACCGCCTCCGCTGGAGCGGCGCCTGCCTCGAAAAGGGCGGCCTCCAACATTGCTGGATGCGGTTTGGAGGGGTGCCGGTCGGCGGTCTGGAGTGATACGAAGAGATCGGTCAAACCGTGCCCGGCAAGGCACGCGGCGAGGCCGCGATCCGATTTGCCGGTCGCGACCGCGAGGCTCCAGCCGTCATCCCGCAGAGTGTGAAGCAGATCGGCCATACCATCGTAAAGCGGCTCATCGAGCAGACCTTCTTCGCGGCGTGCGCGGAAGCTCGATTTGTAGAATTCCACGACGTCACGCGCTTTGCTGTCATCAAGGCCTGGTGCGAGCTCGCGGACGGCCACACCCAGGCTGAGCCCCACCATCCGCCGAACCGTATTGCTGTCCGGCGCAGGCAGATCGGCCCTCGTGAAGGCGCGCTCCATCGCCCAGCATACATCCGCCTGTCCGTCGACCAGCGTGCCGTCGCAATCGAAGACCGCCAGCTTCACGCTCATTTCTTGCGGCGTCCCGGCCGCGGCTTGCCCTTGCCTTTGCCCTTGGCCGCGGCTTTCGCCTTTTTCTTCGTCGTTTCCGCGGAAGTCGTGCGCGAGCGGCGCTCTCCTCGGCGGTCCTTGCGGTACTGCTTGGCAAAGCGACGAGCGGCCTGCTTCTTTTCGGCCGGCGTGCGTTCAGGCGCTTCGTCGCGGACTGGCGAGGCATCAGACAACGTCAGGTCGAAACCCAGCGCTTCCATGCTGGCGGCAAAATGTTCGGGCAGCTCGGCAGTCACGTCCAGCTTACCGCCGCCGGTGGCACCGCCTGCAGCTTCGTTGCCGGGCTGCGAGATGATGAGACGGCGCGCGTGAAGGTGCATCTTGCGCGAGATCGCTCCTGTAAGGAAAGCGTCTTGCCCGCCATATTTACCGTCGCCCACGATGGGATGACCGATCGCCGCCATGTGGACCCGCAGCTGGTGTGTGCGCCCGGTGAGCGGCTCCAGTTCGACCCAGGCTGCGCGTGTTCCTGCGCGCTCGACCACGCGGTAACGGGTACGCGCCGCCGCGCCGTTTTCCTCGTCGACATGCATTTTCTCGCCGCCTGTTCCCGGCTGTTTGGCGAGTGGAGCGTCGATCGTGCCCTCGCGCACTTCGGGCACTCCTACAACCAGCGCCCAGTAAACCTTGCGCGCGCTGCGCCCAGCGAACCGGCGTGAATACGAGGCTGCACTGCCCGGCGTGCGCGCGATCAGCAGCACGCCCGACGTATCCTTGTCGAGTCGATGGACGAGGCGCGGGCGGGGCGTGTCATCCTCATCGACAAAGGCATCGAGCAGACCGTCGACATGCTTGGTGGTCTTGCTGCCGCCCTGCGTTGCGAGGCCGGGGGGCTTGTTGAGCACGATGGCGCTCGGCGTTTCGCGGATCACCATGGCGCGAGCCTCGGCGATTTCGTCGCCCGTCAGCTCGCGTTTCGGGCGGGTGGCCTTGTGCCCCCTTCCGGCCTGGGCCTCGCCGCCGGGTGGAACGCGCAGGGTCTGCCCTTCGGCGAGCCTGTCATCGGGTTTCGCGCGCTTGCCATCGACGCGGACCTGCCCGGTGCGCGCCCAGCGCGACACCGTTGCGAAGCCTATTTGTGGCAGGTTGCGTTTGAACCAGCGGTCGAGCCGTATGCCGTCATCGTCCTCGCTGACGGTGAACTGGCGGACCGTGGCTGTCGCTTTGGGTTTCATGCCGCCCCCCGCATAATCAGGAGGCCGATATACAGCGCACCCAGACCCGCCAGCACGGAGACGGCGGCATAGCTGACCGCCAGCCCCGCCGCGCCGCGTTGTATCAGCAGCATCATTTCAAGCCCGAACGCGCTGAATGTCGTGAACCCGCCGAGCAGCCCGACGCCGAGGAGCAGGCGCAGCGTTTCATTGGTATGGCCCGTCCGCGCAAGCCATCCGAACAGCACGCCCATCGCAAGGCACCCAAGTACGTTGGCCGCGAGCGTGCCCCATGGAAGCGCCGTGCCTGCGTCTGCGTGCTGCGCAAACACGCGGCCCAGCTGGTACCGGCCAACAGCACCGATGGCGCCCCCGATCGCGACGGTGGCAGAGGCGGCCATAGGAGAGATAGTGGCGGTGGTCATTCGCAGCGCTTTAACGAGCGCGCGGCTTCCTGCATAGCGCCGAGGGGGCGACAATCGGCGGGAAAACGCCGTTTGAGGCTTTGATATCTTGCCAATTTACCCACTGATCGCTATACGAGCCGCAGTTTGAGCGCGTTCCGAGCCTTGAAAGGGTGGGAATAGCGCCGTTTTCAGCGTCAAATTTACGCGCATATCCGCGATTCGACAGCGGGTGCTGCGCAATTGGAATGAGGTAGTAGTCGTTTATGCAAATCATGGTTCGCGATAACAATGTCGATCAGGCCCTCCGCGCTCTCAAGAAGAAGCTGCAGCGCGAAGGTGTTTATCGCGAAATGAAGCTGCGTCGCCACTACGAAAAGCCCAGCGAAAAGCGCGCCCGCGAAAAAGCTGCTGCCGTTCGCCGCGCTCGCAAGCTCGAGCGTAAGCGCATGGAGCGCGACGGCATCAAGTAATGCTGTCGATCAAGCGGTCACCCCTTCGGCAAGATGGGGTAGCAAATTCGCACCTCGACGGGGCGAAAAGCGAACATCCCGCTTGAACGCACCGACACGATAAGCCATCAGGGCGCGGTATCATTCCGCGCCCTTTTGCTATCCAGGTTCCGCGAGGCAACCCTCGCCAGAAGCGCGCATCCGATCAGGGAAAAACAATGACCGAAGTTACCCGTGTTCCCATTAAACCCGTGGCTGCAGGCTCGCTGACAAAGCTGTGGCTGGGCGTCGCCCTTGCTATTCTGCTTGGCGGCGGCCTTGCATGGGCCGCCATGCCGAAAGGCCTCGATATCGAAACTCTCGTTGCGGGCGAGGGGCCAAACCCTTCTGAGGGCGATGTCGCATTCGTCAAATATGTCGGCAAGCTGGCATCGACCGGAGAGACTTTCGACGAATCGCAGAATATCCCGCTGCCGGTCCAGGGGCTGTTTCCCGAGGGCACACCTTTCCCGATCGAAGACGGCGCCACCATCGACGGATTCTTCACCAGCCTCCAGCAGATGCAGAAGGGCGGCAAGTACGAGGTCTATATCCCGGCAGACCAAGCCTACGGCGCAGAGCCGCCTCCCGGCGCGCCGATCCCGCCCAACGCCGACCTCATTTTCGAGATCGAACTGGTCGATTTCCTGAGCAAGGAGACATTCGACCGCAATCTGCAAATCCTGCAGCAGACGCTCCAGCGTCAGGGCCCTGGCGGTCCTCCGGGCGGTCCGGCGCAGAATGTACCAGGCAACCAGCCGCCGCCCGTTCCGGTCCCCGGCAACTAATCCAGAGGCATCTTCATGTCGGTAGACAAACAGACCGTCGCCAAGATCGCGTCGCTGGCGCGCATCAAAATGGGCGATGACGAGCTTGAAAATCTCGTGCCAGAACTCAACAACATTCTCGAATGGGTCGAACAATTGGGTGAAGTGGACGTGGAAGGGGTGGAGCCGATGAGCGCGGTGATCCCCAACACGCTGCGCCTGCGCGACGATGTCGTGGATGCCGATCCGAAAACCGCTGGCGGCCGCCGCGAGGACGTGCTCGCCAACGCACCCGCAGCCGAGCACGGATTTTTCGGCGTGCCCAAGGTAATCGAATAATATGACTGAGCTGACTACTCTGGGTGTGAAGGCCATCCGCGACGGCGTTCGCGCTGGAGATTTCACCGCGCGCGAAGTGGCGGAAAGCTTCAACAGCGCCGTCGCCGCTGCGGCGGAGCTGAACGCGTTCATCGTCACCACCCCCGACCATGCGCTCGCCGCGGCCGATGCTGCCGATAGCGCGCGCGCCGATGGCAAGGATATGGGACCGATGGCAGGCGTGCCGATCGGGATGAAAGACCTGTTCGCCACTCATGGCGTGCAGACAACGGCAGCCAGCCACATCCTCGAAGGGTTCAAGCCGCAATACGAGAGCACCGTCTCACAGAACCTCTGGGATGCAGGCGCGGGGATGCTGGGCAAGCTCAACCTCGATCAGTTCGCGATGGGATCGTCGAACGAGACGAGCTATTTCGGCAACGTCTCTTCGCCCTGGCGGAAAGAGGGCACGAACAAGCCAATGAGCCCCGGGGGGTCTTCGGGTGGTTCATCCAGCGCGGTCGCCGCGCGGATCGCGCCAGCCGCCACCGGCACCGACACCGGCGGGTCGATCCGCCAGCCCGCTGCCTTTGCCGGCATTTGCGGGATCAAGCCGACTTATGGTCGCTGCTCGCGTTGGGGCGTGGTGGCGTTCGCCTCCTCGCTCGATCAGGCTGGGCCGATGGCGCGCTCGGTCGAGGATTGCGCGATCATGCTGGGCGCGATGGCGGGCTTCGACCCGAAAGACGCGACCTCGCTTCAGATGGACGTGCCAGACTGGGAAAGCGCGCTCAGTGCTGACTTAAAGGGCAAGAAAGTCGGCATCCCGAAGGAATACCGGATGGAGGGGACCGATCAGGCGATCCTCGACAGCTGGGATCAGGGCAAGGCGTGGCTGAAGGATGCAGGCGCCGAGATCGTCGATATCTCGCTGCCGCATACGAAATACGCGCTGCCCGCATACTACATCATCGCGCCTGCCGAAGCCTCATCGAACCTCGCTCGCTATGACGGCGTGCGATACGGCCTGCGCGACCTGCCAGAGGGCGCAGGATTGCAGGATATGTATGCGGAAACCCGCGCCGCCGGGTTCGGGGACGAGGTGAAACGCCGCATCCTGATCGGCACATACGTTCTGAGCGCAGGGTTCTACGATGCCTATTACAACCAGGCGCAGAAGGTCCGCGCGCTGGTGGCGCGCGATTTCGAGCAGGCGTGGGCGCAGTGCGACGTGATCCTCGCGCCGACGACCCCGACGGCAAGTTTCCCGCTGGGCTCGCTCGAGAACGATCCGCTCACGATGTATCTGAACGATGTGTTCGCTGTCCCCGCTTCGCTCGCAGGGCTTCCCGCAATGAGCGTGCCTGCAACACTCAACGAAGACGGCCTACCGCTGGGTCTCCAACTGGTCGGAAAGCCCTTCGACGAGCAGATGGTATTGAATGCAGGCCTCGCGATCCAGCAACGTTCCGGGTTCGACCATGCGCCGGAGAAGTGGTGGTAAATGACCTTTACCGTCATCTTCGCGACGATATTTCTCATCGCGTTCGTCGTGATCGGAGGGATCGTGATGTACCTTTCGAAAACGATCGACCACGGCGAGGCAAGGTTCGATAGCAGCGGCAAGCCAATGCAGGATAAGCAAGAGCGCGACGGGCCCGTCCGGCCCGCGCGGCGGCTCGACACAGCAGACACGCCAGACCAGGTGAAAAATGATGAGTAATTACCGCATTCAAGGACAGACGGGCGAATGGGAGGTCGTGATCGGCCTTGAGGTCCATGCGCAGGTGACCTCCAATGCCAAGCTGTTCTCGGGCGCTTCGACCGCGTTCGGGGCGGAGCCGAATTCGCAGGTCAGCCTTGTCGATGCAGCCATGCCGGGAATGTTGCCAGTGCCGAATGCAGAATGCGTCCGGCAGGCCGTTCGCACCGGCATGGCGATCGAGGCCGAGATCCACAAATGGAGCCGCTTTGACCGCAAGAACTACTTCTACGCCGATCTGCCGCAGGGCTACCAGATCAGCCAGCTTTACCACCCGATCGTTGGCGAGGGGCAGCTGCTGATCGAAGCAGACGAAAAGGGCGGCATTCCCGAAGACAAGGTGATCGGGATCGAGCGCATCCATATCGAGCAGGATGCGGGCAAGCTGATGCACGACCAGCACCCGACCATGTCCTATGTCGATTTGAACCGCAGCGGCGTCGCGCTGATGGAGATTGTTTCCAAGCCTGACATGACCTCGCCCGCCGAGGCGGGAGCCTATGTGCGCAAATTGCGCTCGATCCTGCGCTATGTCGGAAGCTGCGATGGCAACATGGAAGAAGGATCGATGCGCGCGGACGTCAATGTCTCGGTGCGCAAGGTCGGCGATGCCGAGCTTGGCACGCGCACCGAAACCAAGAACGTAAATTCGGTCCGGTTCGTCATGCAGGTCATCGAATACGAGGCGAACCGCCAGGTCGATGTGCTGGAAAGCGGTGGCAGTGTGGATCAGGAAACGCGGCTGTTCGATGTCGCGACCGGGACAACGCGCACGATGCGGTCCAAGGAAGACGCCCACGATTACCGCTATTTTCCCGATCCCGACCTGCTGCCGCTGGTGCTGGAGGATGATTTCCTCACTGATTGCCGTGCGAGCTTGCCCGAACTGCCCGATGCCAAGCGCACGCGGTACGAGCAGGAATTGGGCCTCACGCCATACAATGCGCGCGAGCTGACCGCCGAGGTTGAGACTTTCGCCCGGTTCGAAACCCTGCTTGCCGCGACCGCGAAGGCTATCGGAAAGCCGGAAACCAAGGTCGCGACGCAGGTTGCCAACTGGGCGCTTTCGGTCGCGCCGGGCGTGGTGAAGGGGCTGGGTGATGAGGCCGACCTGTCGAATTCCACTCCCGAAGCGCAGGCGACCATCCTCTCCATGCAGGACAAGGGCGAGATTTCCGGCGGGCAGGCGAAGGAAATCTACGAAATCGTCCTGAAGGAAGGCGGCAATCCCGAAGCCATCGCCGATGAGAAGGGCCTGAAACAGGTCTCCGACACCGGCGCGATCGAAGCCGCAATCGACGAAATCCTCGCGAACAACGCCGACAAGGTCGAACAGTACAAGGGCGGCAAGGACAAGCTGTTCGGCTTCTTTGTCGGCCAGACGATGAAGGCGATGCAGGGCAAGGCGAACCCGGCGGTGGTCAATCAGATCCTGAAGGACAAGCTCGGCTGATTGCTGCCGCGCGCTATGCCCGTGCCGCGACGATCACCGGCCAGCGGTCGGGTGTGGTGCCGGTTTGCTCCCAGTATTCGGCGAGGCCGATCTCGCTCAGGATTTCGGTGTAGCGCGGGCTTGCAAACATCGGCCTGCATGCGGGCGCCAGCAGAAACCCGGTGCGCGGTGCCGAGACGTAAACGCTGGAATGCTCCCTGAAACGGTTGCCACCTGTGAAAAAGCGCGGATCGAAGAAATACGATTCCGTCAGGTCGAAAGCGGTCGATGTCCGGCCCAGCTCGCACGCGACCTCGATGGCGGATTCGCAGAACCGGCGTCCCTGCGTTGCTGCCAGGAGATTGGCCGACATCGCTTCCTCGATCGCAGCAGGAGTGCGCTCGGCATAGGCGGTCGCCGTCGCGCGAAGCCTGCCGAATTCGCCATCGGGTATCCCCAGCGGGCGAGCGCTTTGATCGGCGACCATGCTAAGCGCGCGGGCCTCCTGACCCGATCTCAGATAGATCCAGTATTGCGTAAACCATGTGGCCGTGTCGCGCGGCCGGGTGGCGAGCGCCTGTTCGATGACCATCTCCGCCTCATCGGTCCGCCCCGCATCCCAGTACAATTGCGCCAGCGTATGCGGGCGATTGACCACCTGCGCATAGGGCGCGAGCTCTTCTGCGGCTTCACGCGTGCGGCCTACCTCGTATAGCACCCAGGCCAGACCCCAGCGCGCGACGGCGAGCTCATCGAAATGGGCTATCAGCGCGCGCCATTTCTCTTCGGCGTCGGCCCAGTTTCGAAACACCGGTTCGCGCCAGGCAAGCGCTGCGCTCGCTGCAGGATTGTCGGTATCGAGCGCAAACGCCCTGTCAGCCGCCGATCGAATCCGCATCTCGGCTGCGTCCTGCTCTTCATCGGGCTGGTACGAACTGCCGAATTGATATGCGAGCGCAAGCATGCCCCAGCCATCGGCGAATTCCGGTGCAACCCTGACCGATTCCCTGAACTGGCTGGCGGCGTAGGGATATTGTGGTCCGTCATCTTCGCGCATCGCCTGCATGCCGCGCTCGAAGAATTGCTGCGCCTCGCGCGGGATGCGCCGGTTGCCCAGCATTGAATATCCGGCACCCCCGATCGCGATGACGGCGGCTGCCGCGATGCCTCCCAAAAGCGCTCCGCGCCGGTCGATCGAGCCGCTGCGTTGGACTGTGCTGGCCGCTTCGCGATCATCGGCAGTATTGCTCTCCGCGATCAGACGGTAACCGACCTTGGGAACGGTCTCGATCGAAAAGTCCGCATGCGGCATGTCCGCAGCCAGCCCGCGCAGCAAAGAGATCACGCGGTTGATGGAACCGTCACCGACAACCTGCCCGCCCCAGCATCTTGCAGTGAGATCATCGCGCGACACGATAGAGCCGCGTGCCTTGGCGAGTTCGACCAAGACTTGCATCACTCTCGGTTCGAGGACGACCTCCTCGCCCTGTTCCGACGTGACAACGCGCAGCGACGGGCGGACCTGCATCGCACCGATGTGGAAATCGGGCTCATGCGCGAGGTCGGTCGGGCGGACGCTGCCGGTTTCCTGCTCCTGATCCATTCTCGTGCACCTCCACGCCGTTTCGAGTCGAAGCGAGAATAGCGGTCGAGGGCACGCAATCCAGCCGCATTAGCTCGCCGTAAGCATAAGATCGCGCCCCGATCATGCCTTCATCACATCGAGGCTGTGTTGGGTAAGGCCGTGAAGGCCCACTCTTTTTCGCGACGGCGCGATTACGCGTCGACCTGAAGAGGAGACGTATCATGAACCGCAGCCGGATGATCCATAAACGGCATCTTCCCTTACTGTGCGCGGCGATGGCCTTGGTTGCCGGAGCCGGCGGGGTGCGAGCGGAGAGTCCCTCCAGCACGGCTGAGCCGGAGCAGATGGCCATCGCCTACGATGATCTCGACCTTACCAGCGAGGAGGGCCGGGCGGCGCTCCAGTCGCGCGTCGATCGCGGTATAGACAAAGCGTGCCTCATGAACCGCAGCGCGCCCACCTTACGCAAATATATTGAGCAGAAGCGCATGGCGCAGCGGTGCAAGGCACGTGCGCAGATGCAGTCCGAGGCGCATATTCAGCTGGCAGTCGAAGCTTCTCTGGCAAAGTCACGCCTCGCTTCGGCAGAGGCAGTTCGGACAGAGATGCCCAAATAGGGCCGACCGCCTATGAGCTCGCCGCGAGTGGAAGCGGCGTAAAAGAAAGGCCGCCGGAGGCAGATGCTCCGGCGGCCTTTCACCATCTTGAAATGACGCCTTAAGCGGTCTTCGTGCCGGTCAGCGGCATCGCGCCGAATGCGCCTGCATTGACGTTGCCTGCGAGCGTGTCGCCTTCAACCGTGGCTTCGCAATCGAGTGTCATCGGCATCGGGACGGTCATGTTCATTTTCCAGGTGAGGGTGTTGCCGTCGACCTTACCTTCTTCGACGTCCATCGAGCCCATGCCGCCTTCCATCTTGCCGGAAAAGGTGCCGTCGCCATTCTCGACTACGGTGAAGGTGCCGCTCTGGTCGCCCATCGGGCTTTTGACGGTGGTGTTGTAGGAACCGGAAACATCAGACATCTAAATCTCCATATAAAGCGGGACAGCAAACCGTCCCAAGAGGGTTTTCGAGCGTGATCGCCCCGCATGGGCGCGAAACTCTTGGTGCGGTTGTTTACACGTGTGTCAGTGCCTTTCAACCTCAATCCGGCTTCGCAAAAGCGAAGGGCGGAAGTTGGCAATGCCCGCTCCCGCCCTTGTCGTTTACAATGCGCCCAGGGTGGCCGCGACGCTGATCGCCGCGCGTCATTCTTCGCTGGGCAACTCGCGCACTTCGACCGGCATGCCCAACGCTTCCAGCTGGCTCTGCACCTGGCTCGCATCGCCGACGACGACCCAGACGAACTTGTTCACGTCGAGGGCGCTGCGGGCCGCAGCGTCCAGGCCGCTCGCGGTCTGCGCCTCGTATTTGGCGACGAGGCTTTCGTAATAATCGTCCGGCCGGCCAAAAAGCGCGTTGCTCTGCATAGCGCCCAAGACCGCGGGCGATGTTTCGAACCGGCCGGGAAGCTCCCCGATTTCCGAAGCCACGTTGCGCGCCAATTCCTCTGCGGTAACGCCGTTGGTGCTCAGGAATTCGCCGGTTTCACGGATAAGCTCTGCGACCGAATCGCCGGTGCGATCTGCCTGTACGCCTCCGGAAATGTTGTAGACCACCGCGTTCTCACGCGCCTGCGGTCCGCCGCGCACACCGTAGCTCCAGCCCTTTGTCTCGCGCAGATTCATGTTGAGCCGCGCGAGGAAGTTGCCGCCAAGCGAATTGTTGGCGTTGGTGAAGTCGATATAGCTGTCATCGGCGGCGTTGAGCGGCGTGAGCTGTGCGCCGAGGATAAAGCTTTGCGGGCTGTTCGGGCGGTTGATCAGGATGATGCGATTGCCTGCATCCGGCGCTCCATCGAGCGAAAAGCTCTTGGTCCCCTTGGCCGTAGCGGGTGCGTTCCAATCGCCAAACACTCCATTCAGCGCGGCGACGATCTCCGCCATTGGACGATCGGAGATGACGAAGACCTCTCCGTTATCCGGACGAATCCATGTATCCTTGAATGCGACGAGGTCTTCACGCGAGATCGAGCTGACACTTTCGACCGTGCTGTTGCCGCCATATGGGCTAGCGGCGCCGAACACTTCCGGTGCGATCGAGCGGAAAGCGATGCCTTGCGGTGTCGTCAGCTGCTGCTTGATCCCGGTGATCGTCTGGGCGCGGACGCGCTCGAGATCGGCGGCGTTGAACGCCGGTTCGCGCACGACACTGCTGAGCAGTTCTAGCGACGGAGTCAGGTTCGATGAGAGCGCGGACAGCGTGAACGTCGAACGGTCGGCGCCGCCTCCCGTTGAGATCGATGCGCCAAGGCGTTCACGCTGCTCGGCAATGTCCTGGCTTGTCAGGTCGGCCGTGCCTTCATCGAACAGCTCGAGCGTGAGGTCTTCGAGGCCGCGTTTGTCGACCGGATCGGCCGCGCTGCCTGCATCGAACGACATCGTCACATAGGTCGCCGGCACAGCATCGCGCTGCGCGTATGTAAGCTGCATGCCGTTCGCGAGCGTGGCGCGCTCCAGCTCCGGAAAGTCGAGCGATGCAATCGTGTCGATCGGCGGCGCGGGGCGAACCTTGGAGACGGTGATCTCTTCCGGTTCTGCCGGGGAAGCGCTCGCTTCTCCGGCTTCCACCGACGACGCTTCTTCATACTGGCTGTCGCGCTCTCCCGGTTCGAGGACCAGGGTGAAGCTGGGCCGGGTGAGCCAGCGCTCCATCGCAGCCTTGACGTCGGCGGCGGTCAGGGAGGCGAGGGTGTCGAACTGTTTCTTGAACAGTCCGGGATCGCCTGCCAGCACTTCTCCGCGGGCCAGCGTCACGGCCTTGCCGCCGAAACCGCCGACCTGCTCCAAACCGCGGATCGTTGTCGCCAATTGGCTTGTGGCGGCACGCCGCACTTCATCCTCGGTCGGGCCTTCGGCGATATATTCTGCAATGAGTTCATCGAGGCGCGCCTCGAGCGTTGCCAGTTCCACTCCCGGTTTGAGCGTCGCGTTGACAAGCAGGATGCCCATACGCTGAAAATCGAAATTGCCTGCGCCGACACCGACCGCAAGCTGTTCATCGCGGACCAGCACTTCGTCGAGACGGCTTGAGGCCAGCCCGCCGAATATGCTCGTGCCGATATTGAGCGCGGTCAGTTCCTCGCTCGTAATGCCGGGGGCAGGCCAGTATTTCGTGATTGTGGTCGCCGCGACCCGATCGCGCATGACGCTGCGAATGTCCTCTTCGAGCACGGGGATCGCAGCTTCGGCCGGGTTGTTCACCGGCCCACGCGGGATGGGGCCGAAATACTGCTCGACCATGGGCCGGGCTTCGGCAGCGGAAATGTCTCCGGCCAGAACGATCGTCGCATTGTTCGGACCGTATTTGTCACGGAACCAGTTCCGCACGTCTTCCATCGAGGCGCTGTCGAGGTCCGCCATCGAGCCGATCGGAGTATGTCCGTATGGATGCCCTTCGGGGAACATCTTGTCGAGGATCTCATAAAAGACGAGGCCGCCCGGCTGATTGTCGCCCTGACGTTTCTCGTTCTGGACAACGCCGCGCTGATTATCGAGTTTTTCCTGCGTAACCGCTCCCAACAGATAACCCATGCGGTCGCTTTCGAGCCACAGAGCGCGTTCGAGAGCAGGGCGCGGGACGGTCTGGAAGTAATTCGTCCGGTCGAAATTGGTGGTGCCGTTGGAATCGGTGGCGCCGATTTCCTGCAGGTACTGGAAGTAGTCATTCGGCGCGTTCTCGCTGCCGTTGAACATCAGGTGTTCGAACAGGTGGGCAAAACCGGTCTTGCCTTCGGGTTCGTCCTTCGACCCGACATTGTACCACACCGCGACGCCGACAATGGGTGCCTTGCGGTCTTCATGCACGATCACCGTCAGGCCGTTGTCGAGCTCGAATTGCTCATAAGGTATCGCGACCTGCGAAACGAGCTGGGTGAGGTCGCCCGGTTCCGCGCTTTCAGTGGCAGTTGGCGCGCCATCCTCTGCAGCGAATGCCGGGACTGCGGGCGCGGCAATGGCCAGCGCGATTGCGGTGAAACTGGTCGTGGCGAGGCGGTAGGCCGAGTTCATCTGCGACATGAAAACTCTCTTTCTGTTTAGGAACGCTTGATCGAACCACGCTGGTTCAAAAGCTGTTGAAATTCAAGGATCAATCACTCTGCATTGGTCACGGTGTAGCGCCGTTTGGCATTGGCGATCACGTCTTCGCGCCAGAAATGAACCGGCTTCAATTCATGATCGACAAACAGCTGCATCTGATCGGTGTGATGTGGGCTGTCGGGCCGGGTAATTGCAGCGCCGAAAGGCTGGATCGAGCGCGAAGTCACGCGCTCGCCCTCGTGCCATTCGACCCACTGGATGAAGCTGTCACCGTGGACGAGGCCCAGTCGGCCATCTTCGTCGACTTGCCAGGTGGTCGAGGCGCGCAGCGTGTCGGACCCTCCATCGAGCGGAAGGTCGACATCGCCTTGCCGCAGGCGCAGCAGGTCCGACATCGGAGGATCGATCCGACCGAAATGCTCGTTGAGATGGTCCACCGCGTCGCGCAGTTTCTCACGGACATCAGGCGTGGCGCGGTTCTGATACTCGGCGGACATGAAATCGCGGATCATGAGAAGGGCGAGCGCATCTGCTCCGCCTTTATTGTCCGCCTTGAAATCCCAGGTTAGCAGCAGATCGCGCGCCTCCGCCAGGTCGCCTTCGACTTCGAGAGTTTCCAGCGCGCTGAACAGGTCATCCACATAACCCACCCGCTCATACGCCGTATCGTATTTGATCCGCTTCAGCGTTTCGCGGTCGA
The DNA here is from genome assembly GCF_019204025.1 of Erythrobacter ani. Classification (GTDB taxonomy): domain Bacteria; phylum Pseudomonadota; class Alphaproteobacteria; order Sphingomonadales; family Sphingomonadaceae; genus Erythrobacter; species Erythrobacter ani. The sequence goes on along the minus strand of NZ_JAGSPB010000001.1, from coordinate 392,092 downwards.
GCAGGCTGGCTTCCGAAAGCAGCTTATATGCGCGGCGGGACCGGTTCGTCTGTTTGCGCTCTACGCCGAGGATCGGTGAGAAATGGTCCGGGTTCAGATCGCTCCCTTCGCCGGCGGCGGTGAACGGTTCGTTGTTGGCGTTGTAGAGCCAGCCGCTTTCAGGATTGATGAGCTTGGGAATCTCGTCGAATTCGACCGTGCCTTCCCAGATGAGATCGCTGCGATTTCCGGGCAGGACGCCGCGCCAATTGGCCTTCACCTCGTCCTGTTCGGGCCGGTCGGGAAAGGCGGCGTTGTAGATGTAGGCGATGTTGCCTTCGGCATCTGCGTAAACCGCGTTGAAATTCGGGATATCGAGCCGTTCATAAACGGCGAGCCATTCTTCCATGCTCTGCGATTTTCCGAGCCGGTAGAACGCGTCCATCGGCCTCACGCTGTCCATTCCGCCGTACCGGATCGCGAAATAACCGTTGTCGTTCTTGATCACGGGCCCGTGGACGCTGCGATAGATCGTGCGGCGAATGGGCAGCGTGACCGGCCCCATTTTTACAGGGAGCGTGACGGTCTTCGCGTCGAGTTTCAGCCACTCATCGTCGAGCTTGTACATGATGTCATCGCCATCGATGCCGGGCGAGGTCGTCACTTCAAGCTCGTAAACATCGACCAGATCCGGCCGGTTGACGGTGTAGGTCCATCCGAGGTTGCGGTTGTGGCCGAGCACCGGATAGGGCGTGCCGGGCAAGTTTGCGCCGGCATAGTGCCAGCCTTCTCCGCTCTCGACGACCAATTCATACCACGCGACACCGCCACGCAGCGGCTGGTGGGAGTTGGAAATCAATGTCGTCGGCCCGCCGGATTTCTCCGGCGCGACAGCCCAAGCATTCGACCCGAGCAATTGCGCGTCGTCGCCGATCGGGAGCGGGTGAAGCAGGCCTGCCTGCTCCTCGCGGTCGGTCACAGTGCCCGTTTCATCCCGCGGGAAGCCGGGAATATCCGGCCCGAATTCGCGGCGCAGCGGCTCGCCCGCCACGAGCGGCTGGATCACATTTGCAAGGCCGAAGAAGAAAGGCTGGCGCAGCACGAAACCGGCGGCAACGTCCTCGCCATTCACCGGAAACAGGTTTGCGAGCTTGACCTCGTCGGGATTATCCTTGGCATACTGGTTCAGCCCGGCTGCATACCCTTCGAACAGGGCGCGTGTGTCTTCCGGTAGCGATGGATATTCGCGCTCTGCCGTGCCGCGCGCATCGAGCAGATGGTACACATAATCGAATGTCGCGCCGTCCTCGCCCGCGATCGCGCCGTAACGCCCGCGTGACATCGCGATCACGTCCTGGAGGGTGAAGAAATCATCCTCGGACTGGGCAATGGCAACGCCAAACGCGACGTCCGGATCGGTGTCGCCATAGATATGCGGCACGCCGTATTCGCTGCGGATGATTTCAGCCGAGTATTCACCCGGTGGCGGCGTATCGACCCGGTGCGCATAGAATGGCTCCCACGTCATCAGGCCGATCACTGCAACCAATATGAAGGCGGCGACCGCAATACCGGTGCCGACAAACCATTTCCGCATGACAATTCCTCTCGCTTGCAAGCTTGCTAGCGCGCAAATGCCCGCCGGAAAAGGGTGCGCGTGAGGAAGCGATTGGGGATTAGAGGCACATGCGCCCTTCCGCTTTGTGGATTCGGCTGGCTACCCATGCGGGGTGAAAGCGCAGATCACCATCGGCCATGAAGCCTCCGGCCCGCCGGTCGAGTTCGATATTGAGGAACTGCTCGCCACGCGCCTGCTGGTGCAGGGCAATTCGGGTAGCGGTAAATCCCACCTTCTGCGCCGCCTGCTCGAAGAGAGCGCGCGCATGGTGCAGCAGGTGGTGATCGATCCGGAGGGCGACTTTACCTCGCTCGCCGACGAATTCGGCCACATCGTGATTGACGGAGCGGCCTATTCCCCGCCCGAGATCGAGGCGCTTGCCCGCCGGATCCGCGAACACCGGGCAAGCGTCGTGCTGGCGCTGGAGGGCCTTGAGGTCGAACAACAGATCCGCTGCGCTGCACAGTTTATCGCCGCGCTGTTCGATGCCCCGCGCGAACACTGGTTTCCTGCGCTCGTCGTGGTGGATGAAGCGCAAATGTTTGCGCCATCGGTGGCGGGCGAAATTGCCGAGGATACGCGGCGAATGACGTTGGGCGCGATGACGAACCTCATGTGCCGAGGGCGAAAGCGCGGCCTTGCGGGGATCGTCGCGACGCAGCGGCTGGCAAAGCTCGCCAAGAATGTGGCGGCGGAAGCTTCGAACTTCCTGATGGGCCGCACCTTCCTCGATATCGATATGGTGCGCGCCGCCGATCTGTTGGGGATGGAGCGGCGTCAGGCCGAACGTATCCGCGAGCTGGAGCGGGGCTATTTTCTCGCACTCGGACCCGCGATCAGCCGCCGTCCGGTTGCCGTCAAGATCGGGCCCGTGAAATCGGGGAAGAAGGACGATGTGGGCGGTTTGATGCCGATGCCATCGGAGGGTCCGGCTGACATGGAAGCGCTGCTGACACGCGACCTTGCGGCCGAGACTGCGCAGGCTTCTCCGTCTCCTCCACCGCCAGCTGCACCGCCAATCGAGGCTGTCGAGCAGCGGATCGTGAGCAGCGAAGAGGCGACCCTCAATGGCGACGCAGCCGAACCACAGACCGACGTGCAGCAGCGGATCGCTGAGATCATTGAGGAGCTCGCAAGCTCGAGCGAGGCGGCTTTTCAGTCCGCCAGCGGGCAATATCAGACGTTCCTGATGCATTGCCGCCGCGAACGCATTATCGGGCCGATGCCGGACATGCAGGCGTTCCGCCGCGACTTTGCCATTGCTGGAGCGGGGCTGGGTGATCTCGATGAAGCCACGCGCGCCCGCATTCTGAGTCTGGCCAAGAGCGTTGAGCAGGATTTGCTGGCGCCATGGCTCGTAATCGCCCGCGCGGCCCATGCAGGCGAAACCGAAGTGGATGAGGACGCTCTGGCGAGAGCCTACGGAACCAGCTCTCCCGGTCGCATTCGTCGGTTGCTCGATCATCTGGAGAAGCAGGGCGTCATCGTCGTCCGTGAAGATTTTGGCGGAGCGCGGACGGTGATGGTCCCCGGCCTGGAAGACGCCTCGGCGTAGCAGCCCTTTGCGGTAATTGACGCGCGCGATCGCAGGCGCAGAATGCGGCAAAATACGCGCCACCCCTCGCAAGAATCGGTCTGACCCCTATATCCGAGTAACACACCTGCGATTTATCCTCCGCAGGTGCTTGTGTTGCTAATATGCAACACTATATCTAGGCGGCAAAATCCATTGAGGGGAACACCCAGATGAATCTCGAAAAGTTCACAGACCGCGCCAAAGGCTTCCTGCAGAGCGCGCAAACCGTCGCGATCCGCATGAACCACCAGCGGATCACACCGCAGCACCTGTTGAAAGCACTGCTCGAAGACGAAGAAGGCATGGCCGCTGGATTGATCCAGCGCGCGGGCGGCGAAGCGGCGCTCGCGGTTAGCGCGGTCGATGCGGCATTGGCGAAGATCCCGGCAGTGACCGGCGGTGGGGCGCAGCAGACGCCGGGTCTCGATAACGATGCAGTGCGCGTGCTCGACCAGGCGGAGCAGGCCGCCGAAAAGGCCGGCGACAGCTACGTCACGGTCGAGATGATGCTGGTCGCGCTTTCGCTCGCGCCGGGTGCCGCCGGAGAGGCGATGAAGGCGGCAAGCGTCACGCCGCAGGCTCTGAATTCAGCGATCGACCAGCTTCGCGGCGGCAAGAAAGCCGACAGCGCGAATGCGGAAGCCAATTACGACGCGATGGAAAAGTTCGCCCGTGATCTCACACAGGCGGCGCGCGACGGTAAGCTCGATCCGGTTATCGGCCGCGACGAGGAAATCCGCCGCACGATCCAGATCCTCGCCCGCCGGACCAAGAACAACCCGGCGCTGATCGGCGAACCCGGCACGGGTAAGACCGCGATTGCCGAAGGCCTCGCGCTGCGTATTGCCAATGGCGACGTTCCCGACAGCCTCAAGGGCCGCACGCTCATGTCGCTCGACATGGGCGCTCTGATCGCAGGTGCGAAATATCGCGGCGAATTCGAGGAGCGGCTGAAATCGGTTCTGGACGAGGTCAAGAACGCCGACGGCCAGATCATCCTGTTCATCGACGAGATGCACACTCTGATCGGGGCGGGCGCCAGCGAAGGTTCGATGGATGCCTCGAACCTGCTGAAACCTGCTCTGTCGCGCGGCGAGCTGCACTGTATCGGCGCGACGACGCTCGATGAATACCAGAAGTATGTCGAGAAAGACCCGGCGCTTCAGCGGCGGTTTCAGCCCGTCTACATCGAGGAACCGAGCGTCGAAGACACGATCTCGATCCTTCGCGGGATCAAGGACAAGTACGAGCTGCACCACGGCGTGCGTATCACCGACGGTTCGATCGTCGCCGCCGCGCGCCTTTCCGACCGCTACATCCAGAACCGCTTCCTGCCGGATAAGGCAATCGACCTGATGGACGAGGCGGCTTCGCGCATTCGAATGGAAGTCGAGAGCAAGCCCGAAGAGATCGACGAACTCGATCGCCGGATCATCCAGCTCAAGATCGAGGAATCGGCGCTCGAAAAGGAAGGCGATCAGGGCTCGAAAGACCGGCTAGAGAACCTACGCAAGGAATTGGCCGAGCTCGAGCAGGAATCATCCGAGCTGACGACCCGCTGGCAGAACGAGCGCGACAAGATCGCTGCCGAGGGCGAGATAAAGGAACAGCTCGATCATGCCCGGCTTGAGCTGGAGCAGGCTCAGCGCGAAGGCGATCTCGCGAAAGCCGGCGAGCTTTCCTACGGCAGGATCCCCGAGCTTGAAAAGAAGCTCGCGGCTGCTGAGGAAACGACCGAGAACGCGCTGCTCCGCGAAGAGGTTACCGAAGAGGACATCGCAGGCGTTGTGGCCCGCTGGACTGGCATCCCGATGGAACGGATGATGGAAGGCGAGCGCGAAAAACTGCTGCAGATGGAAAGCATCCTCGGCAAACGCGTTATCGGGCAGGAGGCCGCGATCGAGTCCGTTTCCAAGGCCGTCCGCCGCGCGCGCGCGGGCCTCCAGGACCCAAACCGCCCGCTCGGTAGCTTCCTGTTTCTCGGCCCCACGGGTGTCGGCAAAACCGAGCTGACGAAAGCGCTTGCCGGGTTTCTGTTCGACGATGACAGCGCGATGGTGCGCATCGACATGAGCGAATTCATGGAGAAGCACTCGGTTGCCCGCCTCATCGGCGCGCCTCCGGGCTATGTCGGCTATGATGAGGGCGGCGTGTTGACCGAGGCCGTGCGGCGCAGGCCGTACCAGGTCGTGCTGTTCGACGAGGTCGAGAAAGCGCATAGCGATGTCTTCAACGTGCTGCTGCAGGTGCTCGACGATGGGCGCCTCACCGATGGACAAGGCAGGGTGGTTGATTTTTCGAACACGCTGATCATCCTTACCTCGAACCTTGGCAGTCAATTCCTGTCGAACTTGGCGGACGACCAAAAGGTCGCGGAGGTCGAGGATCAGGTCATGGATGCGGTACGAGGGCATTTCCGCCCAGAATTCCTCAACCGCCTGGACGAAATCATCCTGTTCCACCGTCTTGCGATGGAGCACATGGCGCCGATCGTCGAAATTCAGGTCAAGCGGGTGCAGAAGCTGCTGGACGACCGAAAAATCACCATCGACCTGACCGATGCCGCGCTGCGTTGGCTGGGAAGGGTTGGCTATGACCCCGTCTATGGCGCGCGTCCGCTCAAGCGTGCGGTTCAGCGGTACTTGCAGGACCCGCTGGCCGAAATGCTGCTCGAAGGCCGTGTGGCTGACGGGATGGTGGTTACGGTCGACGAAGGCGATGGCGAGCTGAAAATCACCGCGAGGGCGGATCAGGAATAGCGACACTTCGCTGACGTGCGGCTATCCAACCAGGCAGGCCGCCAATATAAAAGGCCCCGGTTTCCCGGGGCCTTTTCTTTTTGGCTTTGGCCGATCGTTTGATCAGAAAGTGAAACGAGCACCTGCGTACAGGAAACGGCCGATGTTATCATAGATGCCGCTGCCAGCTCCCGTACCAGTAACGCCGAGAGGCGGAATGGTGTTGAGGAGGTTGTCTGCACCGACATAGAAGGAATAGCCGTCATCCGTTTCGAAATCGACGCGGATGTTGTGGTAGAACGTTTCCGGATACTCGCTCGGGAACGAATAATCGGCATCCTCAGGCGGACGACCTTGGAGACTGTTGAAGGTCTCGAATTCATCCACGAACTGCTCGCCGATGTAGCGCAAGGTGTAGGTGACCCGCGGGAGACCGAAATCCAAACCAACGATCATGTTACCCGCAAACTCTGGGTCACCCAGCTCGAGAAGCTGCTGATCGATGAAGGTCGGGTCCTCGATGTTGGTGAAGTTATCACGCTCGATCACATATGACAGAAGGCCACGGAACGTAAACCCGACACCTCCAAAGTCACGTGCGTAGTTGAGATCCAAATCGATGCCCGAAGTCTTCTGAGTCGCAAAGTTAAACGGACCCGACAGGAACGAGGAATCATCCGGTCCTACCGTAAAGCTTTCGATCGAGTTGTCAGGTAGACGGCGATCCGACTGACCTTGGAAGGTCCCATCTGGCCGGCGATTGACCGCAGCACAGAACGGATTATCGATGCCGGTCGTACTATCGTAGCACTGATCGATGATCGTCTGCGGCAATAGCGAGAAGATCACGTTGTCGATCTCGATATTGTAGTAGTCTACCGAGAGCGAAAGCCCTGGAACGAATGTCGGCTGGAAAATGAAACCAGCTGTAAAGCTATCCGAAACCTCTGCTTCGAGGTTCGGGTTGCTTCCGTTCAAGCCCCGAATACCCGAGTTCGGAGTATTCTCGAATGGGACTTCGATGCCACCCACCGTAATGGTCGTCGGCACGCCATCAGCAGCACAGTTTGCTCGCCGATTAGGGTTCGCATCGATGAACTGCGCTCCGCATGGATCCTGAAGACCATTCAAGAACGTCTGGCTCGGCTCTGCAAAAAGGTCGTTCTGCGTCGGGATACGTACCGAGCGAGCGTAGCTGCCGCGTAGGCGGAGACTATCGATCGGCTGCCAGATCAGACCAGCGTTATAGGTCTCGGCCGTGCCGACATTGCCGATATTGTAATCGGAAACACGGAACGCACCTTCGAACGTAAGTTCTTGAAAGCCTGGAACATCAGCGAGAAGAGGTACGCGAATTTCCGCATAAGCTTCAAATGCTTCCAAGTTTGGTGGATCGAAGATCGGAATAGCATTCAGGAAGGTCGCACCCGAACGGGTGACTTCATCGAACGCCGAGAATGCGGTCTCTTCGCGATATTCACCACCGACAGCGAATTGCACGGGGCCAGCCGGAAGCTCAAAGAACTCCGACGTGTCACCCGCTACGAATGCAGTGACTTGGTATTGTTCGGCTTCTTGTTGTCGGTTCGAGTCGATCACGAAGTAGTCCAGCGCCGCGGCCGATGGAGCCCCGCTGCCAAACAGATTTACCGGGACACATGCAGCATCATCGTTCGAAGGATCAGCATCTGCGTTGATGCCGCAGACGATATTTCCTGCACCGTCCAGCACTGCGTTTTGCGAGTTGAAGTACTCGGAAATCAAAACGTTGCCAGCCGTCGTGTAGTCGGTTTCCAGTCGCCCGTAATTGAATGCGACTTCGTAGGCCCAGTCATCATTGAATGTGCCATCGACACCGACGACTGCACGATAAGTCTCACGACGATGGTCTTCACCGCGACCACCAAAATCGACATTGAAGCGGAAAGCACGGAAGGCGCCAGGTACGAACGTACCTGTTCCGTTTCCATCGGCGTCCAAGACCTCCACCAGTTCCGGCACACCTGCTTCGACAAGCGTGTTGCGAGCCTGCGCTGTCAGGAACGGGTTGTTGATCGAGAAGGTATTATTGAAGAACGTCGGCTGTCCCTCTTGGATAGCGTCGATACGAGCGTATTTCGCTTCGACAAACGGACGGAAAGCTTCGGTTACTTCGAAGCTCGCCAGCACGTTGACGACGGAGCGTTCAATCTCGGGCGCTAGCTGGCCCGTTAGACGCAGGGTCGAACCAAGACCGCCAATCGCGTTACCTGTCACAGCGTTCTCACGCAGATCGGCTATGATCGGGTTGGGAATCAGATTTCCGTCAGGCAAAAACACGAAAGTTTGTGACAACGGGTTCCCGCGGAAGTCGAGCGCGCCAGTGCAAGAGAAAGGAACTCCATCTGTCGAGTCCGCCGCGGGCAATCCCGGACAACTAGCAGTAAAGAGACCGCCTTCCGAAATGTTATTGTTGCGAATCCCGCCAAGGAACAAACGGTCTGGGATCCCGTCAAAGGCGTTCGGGCCCTCGCCTGAAGCATCTTCGATAGCCTGAAGCTGGCGCCGACCTGTAAAGGCTCCGGAAACCCGGTCACGGTCGGTATTGAACAGTGCACGTTGACGGCTGTACTCACCGGCAACCGCAATATTACCACGATTGTCAGCAAAATTTGTACCAGCGGTAAGGGATGCAAAAACAGTATCGCGCTCACCTTCGCTGGTGATGCCTCCCTGAATTTGGCCTTCAATACCTTCGAAGTCGCGCTTCGTGATGAAGTTCACAACACCTGCTACGGCGTCGGCACCATAAATGGCGCTGTTGCCGCCGGTCGTGATGTCGACGCGCTCAAGCAGCGAATTCGGAATGGTGTTGATGTCGACGCTGGTCGGTACGCCGGGCTGCGACGTTATGTGACGACGTCCGTTGACGAGCACAAGCGTCCGGTTCGTGCCGAGGCCGCGAAGGTCAAGCAAGTTGAGACCAGCGGTACCGATAAACCGCGTCGAGTTCGCTTGGCTGAATGTCGAGCGAAGTGAAGGGAGATCATTCAGAGCGTCGCCGATATTGATTTCGCCAGTTGACTGGATCTCTTCGAGCGAAAGCGAGACGATCGGACTCGTGCTCTCCTGGTTCGGTCGCAGGATGCGCGAACCGGTAACGGTGATCACATTATCGGCGGTGAGCGTATCTTCGGCTACTGAAGCATCGGAATCGACCGTTTCCGCGCTAGTTTCCTGATCTTGAGCCGAGAGTGGCGACCCGGCTGCTGAAAGTGCCAAGGCTGCGACCCCGACGCCCGCATAGAAGCGGGCACGACCGGCAAAGCCGGCAGAGTTCACTTTAGTCATTGATTTTAGTCCCCAGTGGTATGCTGAAAAAATTCAACAGATTTCCAAAAAGCAATCTCGCAGAGTGGACGCAAGATGTGACCCGGGACTCTGCGAGCTTTTTCTGAAAACACGCTGGTGAACGTAGCGAAAATGCAACAATCGGGCGTCTCAGAGGGCGCCTTGCGCGAGATTCAGCCCAAGGGGGTGTTGTCGCGGCCGGTTACCACGCGTTGCAGATGGTGTGATTCTCAACCCTATTCACAAAACAAAAAAGCCGCGGACCGAAGTCCGCGGCTTCTTTTTGTTCGGTCTACTTCGGCTCTAGAAGCGGAAGTTGACACCTGCGAAGATCGTACGAGCGGTGTCGTAGATCGTCGGGAAGGTGTTGCCGTTTCCGAGCGGTGGGCCCGAAGAGGTGCTAACCGGCGGAAGTTCGTCGAACAGGTTAAGGACACCGGCGCGGACGCCGATCGTGTCATTGAACTGCCAGACGGCTGCCAGATCGATGTAGCTGATCGAAGGAAGATCTTCGTCGACTTCCGGGTTCGCAGCAACCGGCTCATCGTCGGTGCCTGCGAAGAAGCGCCACGTCAGCGTCAGGTCGAGATCGGCATTCGTCTGCCAAGTGGCCGACATACGGTGACGATACTCTGGGTTGACCGGCTGAATACAGCCATTGTCCACCACGCCCTTACAGTCGATTGGATCGCCGCCCGGGAACGGAACGAAGTCGTTCTCGTCCAGAAGGGTGGCTGCATAATCGAACTGCAGACCGCCGAGGTTACCGATTTCAGTCGCGTAGCGGATCTGAGCATCGAAACCTGCGGTGTTCACAGTAGCGATGTTCAGGTTCGTCGCGGTGAAGCCAACACCCGGTGCCGCTGCGAGTGTACCCGAAGGTGCACGCTGCAGAAGTTCACAGAAGGTCGGGTCGCCGGTTGCGAGACAGTTATCCAGGATGACCTGAGCACCGATACCCGCGCTGATGAAGTCATCAACCTGGATGTCGAAATAGTCGAGTGACATCGTCAGGCCTGGTACGAAGGTCGGCTCGAACACCACACCAAAGGTGTAGGTATCTGAGCTTTCCGGTACGAGGTCTGTGTTACCGCCGGTGATCGACTGGGTCTGACCGGAGATGACGTCGAGAATGCTACCGAACTGCGCTGCGGTGACACCTGTGTTTGCACAGGCATCAAACGAAGCAATCGGAGCATTCGACGCGCAAGGGTCAAACAGCTGAACGCCATTGGCGTTAACGCCAGCCGAGTTCAGGTTCGGGAGACCCGTGTCCTGACCGGTGAACAGTTCGATGACGTTCGGCGCACGAACAGCACGCTGGAACTGTGCGCGGAACTTGAGGTCCTCAACCGGAGCCCAGACAGCCTGGATACCGAAGGCATCCGTGCTGAAGCCGTTCGAAGTGCCGTTACCGTCGGTCGTGTAATCCGAATAACGATACTGGCCCGAAAGCGTCAGTTCATCGAAGAACGGACGATCGGTTACGAGCGGAATCTGAAGCTCACCGTAAAGTTCGTAGACATTGACCGAACCGGCAACCGGCAGCGTTGCGCCGCCAACACCGGTGAAGCCGCCGCCTGGAACCTGGCTGATTTCGTCAGGGATCGAGTCGAGCGTGTCTTCACGGTACTCGACACCAACGAGGAAGGCGACGCCTTCTTCACTGAATGGCGAGCTGAAGCCGTATGCACCGAGGTCGGCCTGAACGTTGGCACCAACGACCAGCTGGGTGGTTTCACCCACCACGATGCCGACGCCCTGGATGAAGTCGGTCTGATCCGACGTAATCAGAGTGTCGCCGTCCGGCGTACGCTGGAACGGATTATATGGAACACAGCCGCCCGAAGGATCGCGGCAGACGACGTTGCCCGCACCATCATCAACAGCGAAGAACGCTTGCTGAAGATTGGCGATGATGAAGTCGTTGCTCGAAATCGAGGTGTCGGAGGTTTCGGAGTACTGACCGAATGCTTCCCATGCCCAGACGCCGTCACCGAAGTCGCCACGCAGACCGGAAACAAGACGGAAAGCCGAGTTTTCGAGACGCGAGTTACGCGGGCCGCCTTCAACGTTACGGTGCGAAGCGGTGATACCGGCCACATCGTTACCAGCTGCGATATCAGCAGCGCTACAACCGAATACGTCGGTCAGGGCGATGCCGGGAGTTCCCTGGATCAGGGGGTTGTCGCAGTTGATGTTGTAGAAGAACGTACCGAACGAAGCCGTCTGCGCAATCTGCGCATCGGAGATCACATCGGTATAGCTAAGATCGGCAAAGAACTCGATGTTGTCGGTGATCTCATAGTGACCCTTACCGTAGATCGAGAAACGTTCGGATGGGCGCTGGAAGAAGTTGAACGCACCAAAGTTGAACGTCTGAGCCGGTCCACCGATGAAAGGAACGATCGTACCGTCTTCCTGCTGGAACACGTTTTGAACCGCGTCGCCTGCAGCATCGACCACTGTGGAATCTGCGCTACCGAAGAGACGGAAGTTGCCCGAACCAACACAGCCCGCGCCGCCGAAGCTGGTCACAGGGTTGCTGGATTCACCAATCGTACAAGCCGAGAAGACACGGTCGTTCTGCGTCACCGACTCGCGGCGCTCATAGCTACCGAAGAGGGTGACGTTACCGCGGCCGTCAGCCGTGTTGGCGCCAAGGATACCCGTGAACGAGTATTCAGCACCATCGGTCGTCGAACCAGGGATCGGCTGCTGCGCAGCACCCAGAACGCTTTCGAAGAAATCGCTGCTGTTACCGGTCTGCTGGAAGCCGCCCTGAATGTCGAATTCGACGCCTTCGAAGTCACGCTTCAGCACGAAGTTGGCAACACCGCCAACAGCGTCCGAACCGTACACTGCCGAAGCACCGCCGGTCAGGATGTCGATACGCTCGATCAGCTGAGTCGGCACGAGGTCGACGTTGGCCGGCGCACTGACGGACGAACCGTAAGGCAGTCGCTTGCCGTCGATCAGGACGAGAGTACGGATCGCGCCGAGACCGCGCAGGTTCAGCTGCGCTGTACCGGTCGCGGAGTTCGAAACTTCGCCGGCCTGAGCCGCGAAAACCTGCGGCAGCTGGTTGACGAGGTCTTCGATGCGGACCGTACCCTGCTGGGTGATCTGCTCTTCGCTGACGCTGAGAACAGGGTTTGCACCTTCGAGGTTGGGGTTAACATTGAGACGCGAACCGGTAACCAGGATCTGGTTATCTTCGGCGGTTGCCGATGCATCACCATCGGAGGTGATGTCAGCGTCCTGTGCGAAGGCCGGAGCCGACGACAGAACCAAACCAACCGCCAGCGATCCGGCGCTCAGTCGGAGCTGCTTGGAAAATTTCATATGGTTTCTACCCTCATGACTGATGCCTTCCCTGAATAGTGGAAGACACATTTAAGGATGGATCCACCGGCTCGGTCCAAACATGACTGAGCGACGTTTCCATCCAAGCGTCGGGATATCCGTTAACGGCCCGCACGTACTCTGCGCAGAATCCGCCCGTCCGGTCCCTGCGTCGAGGGTTAGGCTCCTTGGAACTCAATTGGAAAGCGATTACAGGCGTTTTCGCCAAATTGAAATCGTGGTGTAGCACTGGTGCAACACTCCCCGAGAGAGGGAATTAACCATCGGTTTGTGCGAAAGCGCGTGGGTTCTTGCAATTCGGACAAAGACCCCGGTAACACATTGCCACACTTGTTGATGGCATTATCGCCGCACTCGGCTTTCGGAGAAATTGAAACATGAATGCGCTTCTTTCGCCAAGGGCTGACCGCACCATAATCGCAGTGGCCGCAGGATTTGCTGCCGTGTGGCTTTCTGCGACGGCTGCCGCCCAACCGGCGCAAGCGCCAACTGACGCCGCCGATGCTCTTGAAACGCCCGAGGTTATCGAAAAGATGTTCGGTTGCCGCGAAATTACCGATGCCGATGCGCGCCTGGCCTGCTTCGACCAAGAGGTCGCGAAAGTGTTCGCAGCTCAGGAGTCGCGAGAACTCGTTCTTGCCGAGCGCGAGCAGATCGTCGAGGCGAAGCGTGGGCTGTTTGGATTGAACTTGCCGAAGATCCGTCTTTTCGGGGGCGGTGAAGGTGACGAGGATGTCAACGAAATCACCGCAACTCTCGCGAGCGCGGAGAAGCTCGGCAATGGCCGCCACATATTCGAGCTGGAAGATGGCGCGCGCTGGATAGAGATCGAGAGCGCGACCGGGTTTCGCAAATTCGGCGCAGGCGACACGATCGTGATCGAGCGAGCTGCTCTCGGAAGCTATAAGGCGAAAGTGAACAACAAGCGCGCAGTGAAAGTGCGCCGGCTCAACTGACCTTTACGTCGAATGCGACTGTCAGGCGCTGGTCCGCGGCTGCGGAGATGAACGGCGTCGTACCGTGGTACATGGTCGATGGGAACAGCGCCAGGTGACAGGGCTTGGGCTTTATGGCCGACAATGCCGGCAGGTCGAGGCCCAGGTCGCGGGGAGGGCGGCCCAATTCAAGCCATCCTTGCCTGTCGATCTCGCTGGAAATCGTTTCCGGGACCGTAAGATAGAGCGCGCTGGAGACAATGCCCGCTGGATGGATATGGGAGGCGTGATGGTCTGACCCGCCGGTAAGCCTGACCGACCACGATCCTGCCAGCGACCATGCCGCCTCGCGATGGCGAAGCAGCGGGTGCTCCCGATCAATCGCCGGGAGGTCGGCGCGATATTCTTCCAGTGCGGCTTCGATCGTGCCTCGCAGTTCGGCGAAAATCGGCTCCGAGCGGTCGAACAGGATGCCGCGGGTCTGGCTGCCACCGCGCAGCGATTGTCCAAGCGGCATCGCCGAAATGTCATGAAGTTTGCGCAATTCTGCAGCGGCGTCGTCAATAAGGTCCGCACGCCCCGCCAAAGATCGAAACTGCACCAAGCCCGTTTGTACATGGAGCCAATCCGCCCGCTCGTTGCCGCTCATGCGCCAAGCGATCCCCAGCAGCGCCCATGCGGCGATATCCCAAGGGTTCTGTTCCAAGACACGGTCGAGCAGCGCTTCGGCCTTACCCGCGTCCTGCGCGCGGAGCCGATGGCGTGCCTCCTGGACCAAGCGCTGGGGTGAGAACGTTGCGAGGGCACTATAGATGACCTCTGCCCGGTCCCACTCGCCCGCCGCCCCCGCATGCGTCGCTTCGAGCAAGGCGAAGTGAGGCTCCTCCGGAAAACGAGCGCGCGCCTCCGCCGCGACATCCGCTGCCTCAGCTGAGCGATCGAGCGAGGCGAGCGCATTGGACAACGCGGCAAGGATGTTCGGATCGCGGGGCTGCTTCGCCGCGGCTTTGGCGTAATGGGAGGCGAAATCCTCATCGCCTACGGCCAGCCGAAATTCGGCAAGCTGGTCTTGCGCCTCGATAAACCCGGGTGCCTGGTCGGCGATTTGCTCCGCGACTATCCGGGCGCCCCTCGCATCGCCGGTAAGTGCGAGCGCGCGCGCCTTGCCCAGCCACAACCTGGCGTTGCCCGGATCGCCCCTGATCGCGCGGTCGAATAGTGTCAAAGCAGCGGGATCGCCGCGTTCAAGCGCTCTCTGGGCGGCGGAGGCAGGATCGCTGTCGGACATGATTGATCGAGCGCTAACCACGCTTGCCGTAGCGACACAAGCGATTGCGGATTGAAACGGGCGCGAAGCCCATCAATTTGGGTTCTTGATTCCGGGCTCTCGCTCACATAGGCGAGTGGCAAACAGCAACGTTTACGTAAACGAGAGGACATCCCCCATCATGCCCACAGCCTATATCGTTGACGCCGTTCGCACTGCCGGCGGCAAACGCGGCGGCCGTCTTGCCGGCGTCCATCCTGTCGACCTTCTTGCCAAATCGCTCGACGCCGTGGTCGAACGCAGCGGGATCGATCCGAAAGCCGTCGATGATGTGGTCACCGGCTGCGTAAGTCAGGCGGGCGAGCAGGCCGGGCAGGTCGGGCGCATGGGTGTGCTCGCCTCGAAACTGCTTCCGCAATCGACTCCCGCCGTCTCGATCGACCGGCAATGCGGATCATCACAGCAGGCAATCCAGTTCGCGGCACAAGCGGTGATGAGCGGCACGCAGGACGTGGTTATTGCGAGCGGCGTCGAAAGCATGACCCGCGTGCCGATGGGCTCGAACATGACACTCCATATGAAGGAGGGGCTGGGCAATTACATGTCACCCGGCGTTATGGAAAAGTACCCTGGCGTACAGTTCAGCCAGTTCATGGGCGCCCAGATGATTGCCGACAAACACGATTTTTCCAAGGATCAGCTCGATAGCTTCGCGCTCGGCAGCCATGCCAAAGCGATCAAGGCCACCGAGACCGGCGCGTTTGAGAAAGAGATTGTCCCGGTAGAAATCGAAACACCCGATGGCGAGGAGATGCACACGGTCGATGAGGGTATCCGCTTCGATGCGACGCTCGAAGGTATCGCCGGGGTCAAGCTGCTCGCGCCCGATGGCAAGATCACCGCGGCGAGCGCCAGCCAGATCTGCGACGGGTCCTCGGCAGTCATGGTCGTTTCGGAAGAAGCGCTGAAACGGCACGGCCTCACGCCAATGGCGCGCATCCACAACCTGACCGTGACAGCGGGCGATCCTGTCATCATGCTCGAAGAGCCGCTGTTCGCGACCGACCGCGCACTTGAACGTGCGGGGATGAAAATCGACGATATCGACCTGTTCGAAGTGAACGAGGCATTCGCACCGGTGCCGCTCGCATGGCTCAAACATACAGGCGCCGATCCGGACCGGCTCAATGTCCATGGCGGCGCGATCGCACTCGGCCATCCGCTGGGCGCTTCGGGAACAAAGCTGATGGCGACGCTGGTCCACGCGCTCCACCGGCACGACAAGAAATACGGGCTTCAGACGATGTGCGAAGGCGGCGGCGTCGCCAACGTCACGATCATCGAGCGCGTTTAACAGACCCACCCAAAGAAGGATTTTTCAATGGAAGTATCATCGAGCACCCCAGCCGTCGTCACTGGCGGGGCATCCGGCCTTGGCGCGGCAACCGCACGCGCTCTTGCAGCCAAAGGCGCGAAAGTCGCGATCTTCGACATGAACGAAGATAAGGGCAACGCCATGGCCGAAGAAATCGGCGGCGTGTTCTGCAAGGTCAATGTGACCAGCGATGACGATGTCGATGCAGGTTTTGCCAAGGCGCGCGATGCCCACGGGCAGGAGCGTATCCTCGTCAACTGCGCCGGTATCGGCAACGCGATCAAGACCGCCAGCCGCGACAAGCAATCGGGCGAGATCAAGCATTTCCCGATCAGCGCGTTCGATTTCGTGATTCAGGTCAACCTAATCGGCACCTTCCGCTGCATCGCCAAGTCGGCTGCCGGGATGATGACGCTCGATCCGATGGGCGATGACGGCGCGCGCGGCGCAATCGTGAACACCGCGTCCGTCGCTGCCGAAGATGGTCAGATCGGTCAGGCCGCCTATTCCGCGTCCAAGGGCGGCGTGGTTGGCATGACCTTGCCGATCGCGCGCGACCTGATGCGCGAAGGCATCCGTGTGAACACCATCCTGCCGGGCATCTTTGAAACCCCGCTGATGAACGCTGCCCCTCCGCAAGTGAAGGAAGCGCTGGCCGCGTCCGTCCCGTTCCCCAAACGCTTGGGCATGCCAGAGGAATACGCGAAACTGGCCATGACCATGATCGAGACCGGCTATTTCAACGGCGAAGACGTGCGTCTCGACGGCGGCATCCGGATGGCACCGCGGTAAGGCTTGCCGCGTTATTATGACGCGGCGCTGCTTACCTGACCCTCACGGTCCGGCGCGAACGCAAAAAATAAGAAAGCCCCCGCTGCCTCTTGGCGGCGGGGGCTTCTTTTTTCGCAGTCCAATCAGAGGCTTTGGCCGCCCGAGATTTCGATGCGTTCGCCCGACATCCAGCGCATTTCATCGGACAGGATCGCGGCAACCGCATCGCCAATCTCCTTGGGTAGGCCGGGACGGCCAAGCGCGGTCATGGCAGAGACGTGGGCGTTCACTTCGGGATTGTCGCGCACCGCACCACCTCCAAAATCGGTCTCAATTGCTCCAGGGGCGAGCGTGTTTACGCGGATACCACGTTCGCCAAGCTCCTTCGCGGCGTAGCGAGCCATCACTTCGACAGCACCCTTCATCGCGGCATAGGCGCCGTATCCGGGCAGGCTGAACCGCGCGAGACCGGTTGAAATGAACAGCACGCGGCCACCTTCGCCGATCATCGGCAGTGCAGCCTGTGTCAGGGCGAGCGGTGCCCGGACATGGAGCCGGTAGAGGCCGTCGAGGGCGGAGAGATCGGTTTCCGCAATCGGCGCATAATGCGCGGCACCTGCATTGTTGACGAGTGCATCCAGAGTATCGCTACCCAAGTCGGCGAGCGATTTGCGCACATCTTCGATGAAGGCAGCAGGGTCGGTTTCCTCCGCGTCGAAAGGCAGCATCACGGCGCGCCCACCGGCGGATGCGGCTTCCTGTACAACCTTTTCGGCTTCTTCTTGCTGCGTGCGGTAAGTGCCGATCACATTCCACCCGCGGCTTGCAAGGGCGAGGGTCATCGCTCGGCCAAGACCACGGCTGGCACCAGTGATAAGGGCTGTCGGGTTGCTCTGTGTCATCTTTATTCTCCTTCGGTTTGAGCCACTTGCGTTGGCGATGAAAGAGATATGAGGGTTCAAGCATGATGCAGCTAGACACATATTTTACATCTGTTAATTGCAGAATATGCATGAAGATGGGTTCGATCATATATTCATCCGGGTCGTTGAGGCGGGCAGCTTGCGCGCGGTTGCGATCGAGCTCGGGATCGATCCTTCTTCGGTCAGTCGCAAAGTCACGGCCTTGGAGGATCGCCTGCAGGCGAAACTGCTCCGGCGATCGACCAAAAGATCGATTCCGACCGAGGCGGGCCGGCGATATTACGAAGGCGTGCGACGTCTGGTGGATGAGCGTATGGCGCTGGAGGCGGACGTTGCCGGCTTGCTCGACGATCCGCGCGGGAAGCTCAGGATCGGGGCGCCGGTCGACTTCGGGGCGCGGTTCGTGGCTCCGGTCATCGCCAAACTGCTGCACGATGCGCCGGATCTCGATATCGAGCTTGTGCTCGGCAGCCGCTTCGACAATCTCACCGAGGCTGGACTTGATATCGTGGTGCGTATCGGGCGACTTTCGGATTCGAGTCTGATCGCGCGCAAAGTGGCCGAAGTGCCGCGCGTAATCGTCGCCTCGGCGGAGTATGCGGACATGCATGGCCTTCCGGAACATCCCTCAGAGCTTGGCGACCACCCCTTTGTATTTTATCGCGGAGGCCAGCGCCGCCTTCCGCTCACGCTTTCTCACGGAAAGAAAAGGCAAAGCGCGGAGGTGACCGGCCGGGTGGCGGCGAACAGCGTTACCGCGATCAAGCAATTGGTGCTTG
This sequence comes from Erythrobacter ani, assembly GCF_019204025.1. Lineage (GTDB taxonomy): Bacteria > Pseudomonadota > Alphaproteobacteria > Sphingomonadales > Sphingomonadaceae > Erythrobacter > Erythrobacter ani. Next base: position 373,435 of record NZ_JAGSPB010000001.1, on the reverse strand, counting down.
GAAGCGCTGGCTTGCATCAGGGGCCGCTTTGGGCGTTCGAAAAGGAGGTTTCCTCCGGTCGGATGCGTGTTGTACTCCCGGACTGGGCCGCCGATGCCTTTCCGTTATACCTGGTGAGGCCGCAGACGCCTTACCTACCCGCAAAGGTTCGTGAATTTTCTGATCGGTTCGCGCGGGCCGCCGCCGCTGAACCCTCGCTGGAATAGTTGGCGGCGCGTCCGAAGCGCTTTCGTACAGCGCCTACTGGCGCCTATCGAATTGGTCGATCAAGTTAGCTGTGCGAACGCGATATGGCGGGCGCGATTGACCGATCGGATCGGATCGGGTTTTGTGCTTCAGGACCGCGTAACACGTGGTCCATGTCTCGCGGCCCGCCCGGTTCGATAGCATGACGGGCAGGGCAATAATGGTTGGAGATAGAATGACCGATTACACCCAGATCCTCGTAAACAAGGCTGACGGCGTTGCGACCATCACGCTCAACCGGCCGGACAAGATGAATGCCTATACTCGCACCATGGGAAGCGAGATCATGACGGCGATGGACGATATCGACGCCGATGACGAAGTGCGCGCGGTGATCTTTACCGGTGCGGGTGAACGAGCGTTCTGCGCGGGCGCGGATCTGACGCCGGAAGGGGGAGGCCACGTCTTTTCCGATCCGACCGAGGTCGACGATCTGAGCGATCCGACTGTCCGCGACGGCGGCGGACTGCTGACCCTGCGGCTGTTCGAAAGCAAGAAGCCGCTCATTTCAGCTTGCAACGGCGTGGCCGTCGGCGTCGGTGCGACGATGCAACTCGCCATGGATATCCGTCTTGCGAGTGAAACCGCTCGTTTCGGTTTTGTGTTTGCGCGCCGGGGCATCGTGCCGGAGGCAGCCTCGAGCTGGTTCCTGCCGCGGATTGTCGGGATCAGCCAGGCGCTGGAATGGTGCTATTCAGGCCGTGTCTTCAGCGCTCAGGAAGCCAAGGATGGTGGCCTCATCCGTTCGGTCCACTCGCCGCAGGTGCTTCTGAACGAAGCGCGTGCACTCGCGCAGGAGATCGCGCAAAACACTTCGGCGGTATCTGTGGCGATGACCCGCGCGATGATGTGGCGATTGATGAGCGCTGATCACCCGATGGAAGCACACAAGATCGACAGCCGGGCAATTTACCGCCTGTCGCGCGGTGCGGACGCGAAAGAGGGAATTGCGAGTTTCCTCGAGAAACGGCCTCCGCAGTATCCAGCGAAAGTCAGCGAAGACATGCCCGATTTCTACCCTTGGTGGGACGAGCGACCCTACGAATAGTGTGCGTCCGAGAGAGCTTGCCGCACTGGCGGGCCTTGCCAATCGCGATGGTTTCATGAGAAACCACTTGCGATGAACGACAAGACTACCGAAACCGGCACTGAGTGGAGCCTTTCAGGCTTCCTTCCTTATCAGCTTTCGATCGCGTCCAACGCGGTTAGCGATCTGATCGCGGAGCGATATCGCAAACGCTTCGGGTTGAAGGTTCCGGAATGGAGGATCATGGCGGTGCTGGGCGACGGGACGCAGCGAGCGTGCACGCAGCAGGCGTTGACCCAGGTGACGCGGATGGACAAGGTTGCGGTCAATCGCGCCTGCAAGGTCCTGGAGGAACGCGGTTTGATCCAGCGCGTGCCGAACGAGGCAGACGGCCGCTCGCACCTTCTCGAGCTGACGGAGGAAGGCCGGTCGATCCACCGCGAAGTCATGCCGCTGGCGCTGGCAACCGAACGCGAATTGTTCGACGGCTTCGCCCCTCGAGAACGCGCTCAATTCCGGGATTTGCTCGACCGGATGCATGTGCGCGCGGCTTCGCTAGCGGACAATTCATAGCAAGAAAAAGGGCCGGACAGGCAAACCTGACCGACCCTCTTTACTGTGCGAGCATCGTGCCTCGATGTACCCGCGTAGGCTGTTACTCGCTCAGGAGCGCATCGGAGATCGAGCAGGCCGCAGGGCCGAGGATCACGATGAAAAGCACCGGAAGGATGAACAGGATCAGCGGCACCGTCATGATGGCTGGCAGACGCGCGGCTTTCTCTTCGGCGCGCATCATCCGTTCGTTACGGAATTCGGCCGACAAGACGCGCAGTGCGCTGGCAAGCGGTGTACCGTAACGTTCAGTTTGCACCATGGTGGTGACGACGCCTTTGACCGCTTCGAGATCGACGCGGTATGCGAGGTTGTTGAAGGCGTCGCGGCGTTCATTGAGGAATGAAAGCTCGATTGCGGTGAGGGCAAATTCGTCGCCCAATTCAGGGTAGGCCTGGCCGAGTTCCTTTGCCACGCGATTGAACGCGGCATCGACTGTAAGACCGGCTTCTGCGCAAATAACGAGCAGATCGAGTGCGTCAGGCAGACCTTTCTGGATCTCCTTGGTGCGCTTGTCGGCCTTGTTCTTAAGGAAAAGCTCGGGCCCCTTGTAGGAGAGGAACAGCACCATCGCCATCGCCCCAAGCCGCGTGAAGGGTCCCCAGTCCGGGAACATTTCAGTGACATAGATGGCGACGAAACCGATGGTTCCGAACACGATCGGCAGGATCGCGCGGGCACCGATGATATAGACCGCGAGTTCCTTGTTCCGATATCCGGCATGGGCCAATTTCTGTTGGACCACGTCCAGCTGGCTCTGCTGCAGCACTTTCATGCTGTTCAGCTTTTCTTTGACCTTGTCCGTCTTGTCCGTCTTGCGAACCAGACTGGCGCGCTTTTTAGAGCCTTGAGTGATGATCCCGGCTTTGAGCTCGTCGCGCCGATCGTTGAGCGATTTGACGCGCCTTGCCATTGGGTCCCTGATGGTGACCGCGGCATAGATTGCCAGGATCACCGCAAAGGCGGCGAGGCCTGCCAGCACAGTCCCGACGAGGATAACGTCGAAACCGAGCAGCGTTGGTCCTGCGGGTTGTTGAAGCATGGCTGTGTTCCTTCCCGCTTAGATTTCGAAGTTGACCATTTTGGCCATGATGAAGACGCCGATGCTCATCCACACAAGCCCGCCGAGACCGGCCACGATGAGGCGGTCTTCATAGAAGAAGCCGGCGAGGTAACTTGGGTTCACCATGTATACCATGATGAAGACGACGAATGGCAACGAACCCACGATATAGGCCGAAGCTTTCGATTCCGAGCTCATGGCTCTGATCTTGAGCTTCATTTGCGCACGTTTGCGCAGAACGTCGGCAAGGTTCGAAAGCGTCTCGGCAAGGTTACCGCCCGTCTCGCGCTGAATGGCGAGCGTGATGCAGAAGAAGTTGAATTCCGGAATCCCGAGCCGATTGGCTGTGTCCTGGAGCGAATCCTCCATGGTTTTACCGATCTTGATCCGCTCTACGATGCCCTTGAACTCTTCACCGACGGGGCCGGGAACTTCCTGCGCCACGACCGCAAGCGTTTCTGTCACGGGGAGGCCGGACCTGAGGCCGCGGACAAGCAATTCGATCGCATCGGGAAACTTCTCATTGAAAGCGCCTGTGCGCTTCTTGATGAAAAAGCCCAGAACGAGGTGTGGAAGTCCTGCGCCGATAAAAAGTCCGACGCCGAGCGAAAGTAGAAAAGCCCCCGATTGCAGGAAAACTGCCATGGCCACCACGACGGCGAGACCGCCTGACGCGTAGGCATACTGCGTCAGTGTCCACTTCTTGCCGCTGCGATCCAGACGTATCTCAAGGGCCTCGACACGCGAACTTGATCCCGCAATGCGGTGGGCCTTCGGCCTTCGCGCAGCGATAGCTTTCTTAAGCTGGGATTCGACCTTGGTGTCGGTGCTTTCGGAATGGCGGTAACGCAATGCATCGAGGCGGCGTTTCTGCGCCTTGCCCGCACCGGAACCTGTGGCGATCAGATAGCCCACGACGATCACGGCGAATATAGCGCCGGTAACGAGCAGTGTTTGGGTAAAGTCCATACTATTGCTTTCCGCCAAGATCCTACATTGCGCCGCACCAGTCGCGGCTTGGCCTGCGAGCCTTTATCGGGGCTCACCGCGCGATCCGTATCTGCAGAGCAGATTACGGATCGCGCGGTGAAAGACGCAGCCTATTCAGCCGCTTCTTTCACTTCGGCCTTGTCCTTTTTCGCCAGTAGCGACTTCAGATCGAACCCGCCGAGCAGCGACTTTTTCTCTTCGCTGACCGATGCGAGGTCCTCCTCGCTTGCGCCCATGATCCGTTCGCCGATCTGACGAATGACCGAGCTCGCTTTGCTCGACCGATTGGCATCCACGAAAACCTGACCCAGTTTTGCCGCGTTGGTTGCAGCTTTAACGTCGTATGGGATCACGAAGTCGATCTTGCGCTCGATCGAGGCCTCGAAGTCGGCCTTGCTGATTTCGGCAACACCCGATTGCACCTTGTTGGCGACGATCATCGGATGCGCATGTGCCGCATTGGTTTTGAGCCATGACAGCACGCGGATCGTATCACGTGCAGATGCGAGCGTGAGTTCGCAGGTCAAAACGACCAGGTTCACGTCGGCAAGCAAGTGCGGGAAGTTGATCAGCATATTACGCGGCATGTCGATGACGGTCATTTCGAACGCCTGGCGGAATTCTTCCTCCAGCTGAACGAATGCGGCGCCATCGGTCATCAGCGGCTGGCTGATCGGTGCTTCTGCCGAAAGTATCGACAGCTTCTCATTGGCGCGCGTCATTGCGCGCTCGATGAAGAGTCCGTCGATACGGCTTGGATTGTCGATCGCGTCGGTCAGGCCGCGGCCTGGCTCCAGATCGAGCGCAAGCGCGCCCGTACCGAAGTGGATGTCGAGATCCAGCAGGGCCGTCGGCGAATCGTGTTCGCTGCTGAACAGCCAAGCAAGCGAGGTTGCCAGTGTCGAAGCGCCCGCGCCGCCGCGTGTGCCTACAATCGCAGTCGAGATGTGCTTCTTGACCGCGTCGCCATCACCCGCCTTGGGCGATGTAAAGACGGCAAGCGCCTGATTAAGAGCGTCGTGCACCTGCTGGGCGTTCAGAGGCTTCAGCAGATAGTCGTGGATCCCGCTCGCGATAAGATCGCGGTAGAGGCGGACATCGTTAACTTGCCCGATAGCGATCACGACCGTTCCAGGCTCGCAGACTTCTGCCAAGGCGTTGATGTCGTTCAGCGGATCTCCGCTTTCCGACAGGTCGACGACCAGGATTGCAGGGCTCGCGCTGACCGAAAGCGACTGGATCGCATTGCGGAGGCCACCTTTGTTGCACTTCTCGGTTTGCCAGCCCATCTCGATGACGACCGGACGCAAAACGTCGAGGGCGGCATCGTCGCAGATGTAAGCTGCAAACGCGTCACGATTTCCGGGCAGGCCCGATTTCCAGGGAGCGTTCATGATTACTATTCTCCTTGCCCGCCTTGAGCGTTCCGTAGGCCGCCAGCACCGGTCGGCGGCGTCTCACGATAAGTATCGATCGCTTTCGTACCGGTAGCGATCACGGTTTCGCCGGAGCCTTCCTGGCCTTCCAGCAAGTCTTGCGGATTGGCGACCATCGCAGCGAGATTGCTGTTGTTCGCGCAGCCGAAATTCGGGCTCATGCCATTGTTGTAGTTCATGTCGGACTTGGCGGACCAATCAGGGCAGCCCGGCACCGACGCCGCCGAACGCGTGATGACGACGCGTGCCTGTCCGGGCTCAAGAAATCCGACCGTGGTCGGAGCAACCGCTTCGACGATCAACCCGTAACGCCCGGCCAGTTCGTTGACCGCGTCAGCGACAGCGGGGCTGTTCGACGGATCTTCAATTGTGACACGGTCGCCATAGCGAAGGTCCATCGTCTCGAACCAGCCGTTGAGGCGCGATTGCTCAGACACCGGCAGACCTTGGGCGTTGGTGTTGACATCGAGCGTATAATTCGTCCGCTCGACCACCGGTTGCTTGGTGCTGTACAGCGATGTGTTGCTTGGCATCCCGCCGCAGCCAGCGACAGCCAGCCCCATCGAGAGCGCAAGAGCATGGAGCGGCGCTTTGGCCAGTTTGCTTTTAAATGCTGTGTGCATTGTTCTCACCTTTCTCGAGTTACAGGCTGAAACCAGGAGCTACGGCGTCGGCCGACCGCTCCTTTTTGCGGTTCTTCTTGTCAGCACGGCGCGGATCCTTAGGTGCGCTATTGGGCATGATCGCAGCCGGATCGGCATTGCTGATGTCCGGGTTGGGCGCATCCTGATCCTTGGCAGTTGGGCCAGGGCGCTGTTCGCCCGACACACCGGCATTGTCCCGGTATCCGATAAACTGCTCAAGCTCGCTGGCCGTGCGGAAACCGTCGGTCGGCAGCTTGATGTCCGAGGCGTTCACTGGTTTGACCAGGTATGGCGTGACGACGATCACGAGTTCGGTTTCGCCCTTACGGAAATCGCGCGATCGGAACAGGTTGCCGAGGATCGGTATGTCACCGAGGCCTGGAGCCTTTTCGAGAAGGTTCTGCGAATTGCCGCTCATCAGGCCCGCGATCATGAAGCTTTGGCCGGAGCCAAGTTCTACGGTCGTTTCGGTCCTGCGGATTGTCAGCGCCGGGACCTGGAAACCGTTGAGGGTAACCGCGCCCTGCGACGACAGCTCGGACACTTCCGGACGAACCCGGAGTGAAATCCGGCCATTGGCCAGCACAGTCGGCGTGTAAGAGAGGCTCACCCCGAAATCACGGTATTCAATGGCAACGTTGCCAAGGCCCTGGCTGATCGGGATCGGAAACTCGCCGCCCGCAAGGAACGTGGCGGTTTCACCCGAAAGCGCGGTCAAATTGGGCTGCGAAAGCGTGGTGATCAGTCCGAGAGTTTCCGACAGATCGAGCGCGCCGATCACGTCAAGGCCGAAGAGGCGGCCAAGACCAGCGATTGTGGTCCCTCCATCCGAGTCGATCGCTGGACCTGTGACCTCACCGAGCGCGATCTGGCCAGGACTGTTAGCGACCGCAACGGGGCCAGCGGGATCGAATGCTCCTTCACCGGCAAGCAAATTGCGCCCGGTGCCGACACCGCCCCGGAATCCGCCGAGAGAGAAATCGTATGTGGAGAGGTTGCCGCCGATCTCGCGGACGAGGCTACGGCTGACTTCAGCGAACTTGACCTGAAGGTTGACCTGCAATGGAGTGGCCGTCTTCAAACGAGTGATGACATTGGCTTCTTCACCCAGAAAGGCTTCTACCAGGCGCTGCGCTTCCGCAGCGTCTTCAGGGGCAGCAACAGTACCAGTCAGGAGCACGGTGTTCGTGCCCATCGTGGAGACATTCACCTTGGCTTCCGGCATTGCGAGCGCCATCATCTGGTCGACACTGCCAATATTGGATCCGACCCGAATGTTGGCCGAGAAAATTACGTCGCCCCGAGCATTGCTGGCGTAGATCGTGGTTTCACCGCCGGCTTTGCCGAAAACATAGAGCTGACGCTGAGATTTGATCTGAACGTCCGCTACGCCGTCATTGGCGACGAACACGTCTGCCATCGATCCGGGAATCGTGACGAGCTCACCTTTTCCGATGGACAGGACGATGTCCTGTGTCGGACTTGCGACTTGCTGTGCAGTCGCAGTGCTCATCGGAACCGCGGCCAGCGGCGCTGCGGCGATAGATGCCAAAAGCAATTTGGCAGTAAGTTGGCGTGTCATTTTTTGACCCCCCATGGGTTTCCCTGTTCCCGCAATCGCGGTTTTCAAGCTTTGTGTGTGACGAAGCATTGCAATTCCCCTCAGCGCACGACCGGCACTTCGCTCGTGGCCTTGCCGCGAGTGACGCGCACTGTCGGGCCGTTATGGATAACAACACCAGCGCCACCTGCATCGGCATTGCTGCGAGCTATCGCGGCGAGAGCCTGTGCCTTGCGCTCTTCCTGAAGACGAAACTTCGACACATCGAGAGCGGTCTGCCAGGTCTGCTTTCCATCCACAGGACGGGACAGCGCGCTGCGCAGAATGCGCTCTTCTTCTTCAGGCGAAGCGCCATCGGGGATATCGATGTCGCCGTTGGCGATCGCGCGGTCCAGTTCGGCTTGGTTGTCCGCGATCGAGCGCAGGACCAGGCTGAGTGTACCCATCGTTTGGGCGACGGCGACCTGCTCGGCCAGTTTCGGAGTAACTTCGAGTGTCACGGTCCGGAAAGCGCGGACAACGGTCTTGCCTTCTTCGTCCTGACCCGTCTCGGTCGACTGGTCAGTGGCGAGAACGCGAAGGTTGTGCAGAATTGTTTCAGCGCCTTCGAGCGAGCCTTCGGCGGCCGCATTCGCAACCGTCTGCGTGAGCACGAGATCGACGCGGTCACCCGGGAAAACGAACCCGGCAACACCCGTACGGGCGGACACAGGAACGGTCACGGCGCGCATGCCTGGGCCAAGCGCCGCAGCAAGAAATCCGCGGTCACCAGGGCTCACGAGCGAGCCCTGCGTTACTGGTTCACCGGCAGTGACCGGAAAGCGCACGACGGTGCCGAGGAGCTGGTTCACATCGGATTCGCCATCAAGGAAGTATGCGTCCTGAACGAGCTCTTCCGGCCATTGCTGATAACCAAGCGCTTCTGCAGTAACGATAGTGCCTGCAGGCAATGCGCGGTTAGCGACGAGAACTTTGGGTCCTGTCGGTGCGGGGGCCGCCACGGCCTCCGGTGCAGAACCTTCGGCGAACATGCTCCGCGCAGCAAAAGCAGTGCCGACCGCGATGATCAGCGCTCCAAGCAGCAGAACCAGCTTCTTCCTATCCATGGCTATTCTAGCCCCCTCGTTTCGGCCCTAAAGAATTGTCGGGCAGGTATGGTTTCAATCCGTACGTCTGAATTGGTTAAAATGAAGTTCACGCGACCGGCATGTCGCTCGGAAGATAGTTGACGGCGAGCACCCACAGGCCGCCGACAGCGATCGCCACGCCGTAAGGTATGGCGAGGCGTTCTTTCTGGCGGCGGAGAAAATGCCATCCGCCCATCACGATGGTCAGGACACCGCCGACCAGCGCCATCACGACCAGCAATTGCACGAAAGACGTCGGCGCTATCCAAAGCGCGAGCGCGGTGAGCAATTTGACATCGCCGCCGCCCATCATCCCGGCGGCGAACAATCCGGCGAGGATCGCGAAGGCTGCAAACGCGACCAAGATCTGCATGGCAACGTCCGGCCAGATCGACAGGCCGCTGGTCCACCAGAAAAGCGGTGCGCCAAGCGCGATTGCCAAGTTCAGCTTGTTGCTGATCTGGCGGCTACGGATGTCGGTAAAGGCGGCAATGACCAGCCCGATTGCCAAGGCAATCACCAGTCCGTAGTGAAGATACGTAGTAAGCATGTGGCCCCCGAGATTAACTGCCGGACAATCCCGCAGCTTCTCTTGACCGGTGTGCTACAGGTGATTGCTTACCGAATAGTAACCAAGACCAAGGGCCAGGCATTAGCCACGTGAGCAAAGCTTCTTCAGTTACCAGCAAATACGCTGCGAAACCGCCGATTGATCGCCGTGTCATCCCGCCCGCAGCGAATGAGGCAATCTGGGAAACCCGCGATGGTCACCGGCTGCGCCGCATCGACTGGCCCGGCAATGAAGAACGCGCTCGCGGTTCGATCCTGTTTCTGCCCGGACGCGGGGACAATTACGAAAAATATCTCGAAAGCCTGGAAGAATGGCACCGCGCAGGTTGGCGTGTGACTGCTGCGGATTGGCGGGGGCAGGCAGGCAGCGGACGCCTGGGCAAGGATGAGGTTACCGGGCATATCGAGGATTTCGGCATCTGGGTCGATGACCTCGCCGAGTTTTGGGACGCTTGGAAGGCGCAAACGCCCGCACCCCATGTGCTCGCTGCGCATTCGATGGGCGGCCATCTCGTGATGCGTGCGCTCGTCGAAAAGCGGGTGAACCCGAAGGCTGTGTTCCTGAGCGCGCCGATGCTTGGCATGAACGGGCCGCCGCTGCCTTTGCCCATGTTGCACGGCGTTGCGACGGTGATGACGAAGGTTGGCGATCCAACACGTCAGGCATGGAAGTGGAGCGAGAAACCGGGCGAACTGCCGACCGGGCGCGCAACCCTGCTGACACATGATCCGGACCGTTACGAAGACGAGCAGTGGTGGCGCGATCACCGGCCCGAATTGGTCATGGGGCCCGCCAGCTGGCGCTGGGTCGAGCGAGCCTATGCCTCGTGGCGTGAACTTGAAAAGCCGGGCGCGCTCGAAAATGTTGTGACCCCGGTGCTGATCGTGTCGACCAGCGCGGATAAGCTCGTCAGTCATCCGGCGAATGTTCGCGCGGCGGCGCGTCTTCCCAATGGACAGCTACAGGCGTTCGGGGACGAAGCAGCGCATGAAATCCTGCGCGAGGCGGATGAAGTGCGTGACGCCGCGATGCAAGCGATCGCCGAATTCCTGGATACGCACGCGCCGGCAGACGCTTCCTGACCGAAATGGCGCAGGCGCATTACGACTTTGCTGTCATCGGTGCAGGAATGGCCGGAGCGAGCATCGCTGCTGAGCTCGCACCCCATGCAAGTGTCCTCGTGCTCGAGGCCGAAGATGCGCCCGGATACCATTCGACCGGACGCTCGGCTGCGTTTTGGGAGGAATGTTATGGAGGGCCGGGCGTCGTCCCGCTGACGCTCGCATCGGGTAATTACTTACGCGAACATGGTTTCCTGAGTCCGCGCGGCGCGCTGTATGTCGGGAAACAAGAAGATCGGCAAAAGCTCGACGAGTTCTTCGAGACCTTCGCCGGCACCGGCGTGACGATCGAGCGGCTGGGGCGCGAGCGACTTGCCAGCTGCGTCCCGCAGATGGGCGAGGAGTGGTGCGATGCGATTTGGGAGCCCGCCTGCGCCGACATCGATGTTGCAGGACTCCACCAGCATTATCTGAAAGCGATGAAGCGGGCGGGCGCGACGCTTGCCTGCCGCGCGCGCGTCGCGATGCTCAATCGCTCACCAGATCGGTGGGAACTGCTGACGGAGAGCGGCGAATTATACTCGGCCGCCAGAGTTGTGAACGCAGCTGGGGCTTGGGCGGACCCGATCGCCAATCTCGCCGGAGCTCGTCCACTCGGGATACATCCAAAGCGCCGGACGGTCGTTCAGCTTCGTGTTTCGCCCGAAGTGCGAAGCGACCAACCCCTGGTCCTCGACATCAACGGCGAGTTTTACTTCAAGCCGGACAGTGGGCGGCTTTGGCTTAGCCCGCACGACGAGATTCCCAGCGATCCATGCGATGCGTCACCTGAGGAAATCGACGTGGCGCTGGTTGTCGATCGCTTCCAGAAAGCGACCGGTTGGAACGTCGAAGCGGTTGAGAGACGTTGGGCCGGCCTCCGCAGTTTCGCCCCCGACCGTCTGCCGGTTTACGGTCCAGACCCGGAAATTCCGGGTTTTCTGTGGTTCGCGGGGCAGGGTGGATTTGGCATTCAGACCGCACCGGCGGCGGCGCGGCTGGGCGCGCAGATCATTCTGGGCCGGACTGCAGATGCGATGACGCAGGCCATCGATCCGGACACTTATTCACCTGCTCGCTTCCACCGGGCCAAAGCTGCTGCCGATGTCTAGCCAAGGGCGTTTCAATCTGTAAGGTAAGGCGCGAGTTTCCAGGGACCAGATCAGAGGAGAAAAGGCATGGCTCACAAGTTCGAGATTTATAAGGACAAGGCCGGAGAATATCGGGTGCGCTTCAAATACAATTCCGAAATCATGTTCTCGACCGAAGGGTATTCGAGCAAGTCGGGTGCGAAAAGCGCGATCGAATCGATCCAGAAAAATGGTCCCGGCGCACCTGTTGAAGACAACAGCTAAGCCATAGCTTTATTAGTAGGAGCGGGCGCGCCCTTCGCGGGGCGACGCCCGTTTTTATTGCCGCGCTTCTTCTTCGTCTGCAGCGATGGCGGCCCGCTCCGCCTCGTCACTGGCAAGTTGGTCAACGCGCTCGTTTTCCGGGTGCCCGTTATGACCCTTGACCCAGTTCCAACTCACTTCATGTCTAGCCGATACGTCTATCAATTCATGCCAGAGATCGGCGTTGCGCACCGGTTTCTTGCTCGCCGTCACCCAGCCGCGTTTCTGCCAGCCTTCGACCCACTTGGTTATGCCGTCGAGCACATATTTGCTGTCGGAATAAAGATCGACCTTGCACGGTTCGATCAATGCACCCAGCCCCTTGATGACCGCCGTCATTTCCATGCGATTGTTGGTGGTATCGTCTTCGCCACCGGAAAGCTCTTTTTCATGCGCGCCCATACGCAGCAGAGCCCCCCAGCCGCCCGGACCGGGATTGCCCTTGCAGGCCCCGTCGGTAAAAATTTCAACGTGTTTCATCGGACGCTTCATCTGTTCGTCTTTATGTTCGGTCAAACAGGTTTTCGCCTAAATCGTCGTAAACGCGCCATCTTGCAACAAATTGCATCGGGTTTTTGCGGGTGACCAGTGCGTCGTCCGGCGTGTCGAGCCAGTCCTCCGCACGGCTCGCCACGAAGCGGAGGGCGGCACCTTTGGCGATCTGAGGCAGCATTGCCTTTTCTGCATTTTCGAGCGGTCTGACACTTTCATATCCCGCGATGAGCGCCATCCCGAGGTCGCGGCGATATCGGTTCTGATCGTCAAAGCACCATGCTGCGTGTGTAGTGGCAAGATCGAGCGCCATCGATCCGGTACAGGCGAAGTAAAAATCGATGAGGCCCGTCACCGACTCGCCCAGCATGAGAACATTGTCGGGAAAAAGATCGGCATGAATGTTCGTCTGAGGCAATTGGTCGAGATCGAGCGCGGCCGCAGCCCGGGCCGGTGCGAGCATGGCAGGCAGGTCGGGATCGATGTGACCCAGCCGGTCCTCGCCGCATCGTTCGAGCAAAGCGAGGTTATCTGCAAAGCTCATGGTATTGGCACGGCTGCGGCCAAAGTCGCGGCTCGCCAAATGCATCCTGGCAAGGACTTCGCCAACAGCGCCCGCCTGCGCGGCGCTCGGCTGTGTCGGAGAGACACCTGGCAGGAATTCGATCAGGGCGACCGCTTTGCCTTGCTCCATCCTGTAGGCTGACCCTTCGCGGTCATGGATGGTGCGCGGCACCGGGCAGTTCCTGGCAGAGAGGTGGTCGAGCAGTCCAAGGAAATAGGGCAGGTCGGACAGCTCTATGCGCCGCTCATACATGGTGAGTATGTAGCGCGCGCCATGGCCGTCTGGACCAGTCGTGTCGATCAGCCAGTTCGAATTGGACACGCCCTCGGCGATGCCTTTCGCCGAAACCAGTGCGCCGACATCGTATTGGGAAATGAGTTCCGAAAGCTCCTCAGCGCCAAGATGCGTGTAAACCGCCATGCGAGCGTGCGCGCGTTCCTGTTATTCGGTCAGCTGGCGTGGAAGTTTGAACACCATCTTTTCTTCTGCCGCAGTGATGGTGCGCTCCCTGATCGGGCGCAATTTCCCGAGAGCATCGACGACTTCGCGCACGAGGACCTCAGGGGCGGAGGCTCCAGCCGTCAGGCCTAGAGTTTTCACGCCTTCTAGCCACCCCGGTTCGATCTCGTCCGCGCGCTGGATCAGTTTCGCGGGCGTTCCGAGACGCTCGGACACTTCGACCAGACGCAGCGAATTCGAAGAGTTCGGCGCTCCGATCACCAGCACGAGATCGCAATCCGGGGCGAGATCCTTGACCGCCGCCTGGCGGTTGGACGTAGCGTAACAGATGTCTTCCGCCTTCGGTCCGCTGATATTCGGAAAACGCCATTCCAGTGCAGCGATCACTTCCGCGGTGTCGTCTACCGAAAGCGTCGTCTGCGTAAGATAGGCTAGCTCATCGTCGCTATCGAAAGGCAGCTTGTCGACGTCCTCGATAGTCTCGACCAGCGTCATCTGGCCGGGCGCCACCTGCCCCATCGTCCCGATCACTTCAGGGTGACCTTCGTGCCCGACAAAGATGATGTGGCGGTTCTTCTCGATCTGGCGCTCTGCCTGGCGGTGCACTTTCGACACAAGGGGGCAGGTCGCGTCAAGGTAGATCATGTTGCGCCGCTCGGCCTCTGCCGGCACGGATTTGGGTACGCCGTGCGCGCTGAACACGACCGGCGCATCGGCAGGCACTTCGTCCAGTTCCTCGACGAAGATCGCACCCTTGGCCTTCAGCCCCTCGACGACATATTTGTTGTGGACGATTTCATGCCGGACGTAGACCGGCGCGCCGTAACGCTCGAGCGATTTCTCGACGATTTCGATCGCTCTATCCACACCGGCGCAAAAGCCGCGCGGCGCAGCGATAAGCAGGTTTAGCGGTTCGTCGGCGGAGGTCATGTTTCCGCCAGCGGTGTCGGAATTGGGAAAGGGCGCGTTCATGTCCCTCCCTCTAGCGCTTTGCTGCGCGCACCGCTAGGGCGAGAGCGAATGCCGCGCCGATTGTGCAGCGGCTCTCAGGATCGACAATTCAAGGACGTGTTTTTGATGGCATTTCGCACCCGTGTTTTTGGCGCAGTCGCGCTGGCTGCTGCAGTGGCAGGATGCGCCGGTGAGGGCGATCTGGTAATTGACCAGGGTGTCGGCATCACCGCCGTGCTTTCGTCATGTCCTTCGGTAGGGATTCCCGACTATACCGGCGACGTCACCGTATTTCTCACCGCAGGCAACCCGACGCTCGACAATCTCGATATGACAGCCTCGATGACCAACCTTCGGTCGGTCTGCGATGAGTCGGGTGAGCGCGTCTATAGCGAGGCGACGTTCGACGTGAATGCCCGCCGCGCCGATGTGAGCGGTGCCCGCAGCGTAACACTGCCTTATTACGTCACTGTGCTGCGCGGAGGCAGTGCGGTCGTGACCAAACGTGTCGGGCAAGTCACCTTGAATTTCGCCGACGGCCAGGAACGCGCGAGCGCGACCGGCAAGGCAGGCTCTTTCGTCGATCGCGCTGCCTCGACCTTGCCTGCCGATATTCGAGAGAAGATCACGCGACGCCGACGCCCCGGGGATGTCGACGCCGCGCTTGATCCGCTGTCCGCCCCCGAGGTGAAAGCCGCGATCCAGCGAACCAGCTTTGAGATGCTGATCGGGTTCCAGCTTACCGAGGATCAACTGGCTTATAACGCCACGCGTTGATCCACCCGCACGGTGACGTGCATGCAAAGCGCTCCGCATTGGTGTCTCCGCTCGATTGCGGCCGATCGCGCCATCGTTCGCTCGCGCCGCGCGAGTTGGCCGATATTCGGCCTTTGTCCCTTTTTCACTTTCCGCTAACTGCGCCGATGAAATGACCGAGAAGAAAACCCTTTACGCCGCATACGCGGCGAAAATCGAAAGCGTGCTCGCTGCCTTGGCAGCCGAAGGCGTGCTGCCCGCCGATGCGAGCTTTGCCAGTGTCGCAGTCGAGCCGCCGCGTGATCCTGCGCATGGTGATCTTGCGACCAACGCAGCAATGGTGCTGGCGAAGGCGGCGAAGACCAATCCGCGCGCACTGGCCGAACAGATCGCCGCAAAGCTCGAAGCCGAGCCGACCGTGACCAGCGCGGAGATTGCCGGTCCTGGCTTCATTAATTTGCGGCTTCAGGCATCAGAATGGCTCGCCGAGCTCGCTGCCATTGCGGCTCAGGCCGATGACTACGGACGGTCTTCGATGGGTGCGGGACGGACGGTCAACGTCGAATATGTCTCGGCCAATCCGACCGGGCCGATGCATATGGGCCATTGCCGCGGCGCGGTGGTGGGTGATGCGCTGTCGAGCCTGCTCGAATTCGCAGGCCACAAGGTGACGCGCGAATACTATATCAACGACGCGGGCGGACAGGTCGATGTGCTCGCTAGCTCCGCGCACCTGCGCTACCGCGAGGCCTTGGGCGAAGATATCGGTGATATTCCCGAAGGCCTCTATCCCGGTGATTACCTTAAGCCCGTAGGCGAAAGCCTCGCACAGGAGCTTGGCGACCGGCACAAGGATGAGCCGGAAGGCGCATGGCTCCCGATCTTTCGCGCCGAAGCCGTCACGCGCATGATGGA
The DNA here is from genome assembly GCF_019204025.1 of Erythrobacter ani. Taxonomy (GTDB): domain Bacteria; phylum Pseudomonadota; class Alphaproteobacteria; order Sphingomonadales; family Sphingomonadaceae; genus Erythrobacter; species Erythrobacter ani. The sequence continues at coordinate 357,526 of NZ_JAGSPB010000001.1, read as the reverse complement.
GCTGATCAAGAGTGATTTGGCGCTGCTGGGTATCCACCACGACGTGTTTTCGTCTGAGGCGGCCCTCCACATGGCGGGCAAGCCCGATGAGGCGGAAGCCTGGCTGCGTGAACACGATCTCGTGTATGATGGCATGCTGGAAGCTCCCAAGGGCAAGGCGCCTCCCGAAGACTGGGAGCCGGTCGAACTGCCGCTGTTCCGCTCGACGAAATTCGGTGACGATCAGGACCGCCCGATCAAGAAATCGAACGGCGCGTGGACCTATTTCGGCGCCGATCTCGCCTATCACATGCAGAAAGCCGAGAATGCCGATGAGTTGATCGACATCTGGGGTGCGGATCATGCGGGCACGGTGAAACGGATCAAGGCCGCCGTCGCCGCCTTGTCCGAGGGGCAGGGCCAGCCAATCCCGTTCGACGTGAAGCTGGTCCAGATGGTCCAGTTGATGCGTGGCGGCGAGCCTGTGAAAATGTCCAAGCGCTCGGGCAATTTCATCACGATAGCCGACATGGTTCATGAAGTCGGCCGCGATGTCGTTCGTTTCACCATGCTGAGCCGGAAGCCCGAAGCGCAGATGGAATTCGATTTCGCCAAGGTGGTCGAAGCGTCGAAAGACAATCCTGTTTTTTACGTTCAATACGCGCATGCACGCATTCGCTCGACCCTTCGCAAGGCGGCGGATGCGGGGTTCGCGCCTGCGGACGCAGCGCTCGATCGCCTCGGGGACGAAGAGATCGCTCTCATCCGCAACGCCGCGCAATTTCCGCGCATTATCGAATCCGCCGCAAAAGCCCGTGAGGCGCACCGTATAGCGTTCTACCTGTATGATCTTGCTGCAGAACTGCACGCATTCTGGAATTTAGGTAACGACGATTCGCAGAAGCGGTTCATCGTGGAACAGGACCAAGCTTTGACAGAGGCGAGGCTTTTCCTTGCGCAGGCAATCGGGCAGGTAATCCGTAATGGTCTGAATGTGCTGGGTGTGGAAGCCGTTGAATCTCTGTAACGGTTAGCTAACGTCATCCTGTGTCGGGGCTTGATGGAAAGGTGATGATCCATGTCGGTCGAAGCTGAGTTCGAGAATACGGGCGGTTCCGCGGACGAACTCGATCTGTCGGAAAGCGACAGCCTTCCCTGGCTGGAGGCCGATGAGGAGGACGAGGCTGCTGGCGGCGTCGACAAGGGGCAAATCGTCGGGTTTGCCCTGGTTCTGTTTGCGTTGCTGATCGGCATTGTCGGAACGATCTATCTGCTCACCAATACGGTGGGCGACAGCGAGTTCGTGGCCGATGGCAGCACTATCGCAGCGCCTGAGGGCCCGATCAAAGAACGACCGGAAGATCCGGGTGGCAAGGAATTTGCCGGGACCGGCAATGTCGCACCAGCCGTCGGAGAAGGCCAGGCGCGCGAAGGGCAGATGGGCAACACCGACGTAGCCGAGGCCCCTGATACCGCACCGGACGGGGAGACATCCGCAGCAGAGAGTTCTGCGGTCGCAGTAGCCTCACCGGAGCCTGCGCCCCAGACTGAGCTGGAGGGTGTCGGAGTGCAATTAGCCGCTTACAACACCCGATCGAGAGCGCGAACCGGTTGGGAGACGCTCACTCGCCAGACCGATGTCCTCAACGGCTTGAAATATCGCGTCGTCGAAGGCGTGGTAGATGGCAGCACCGTCTACCGTCTCCAGGCTGTTCTTCCTGACCGGGCCGCAGCTGTCGAGCTGTGCCGCAAGGTCAAAGAGGATGGGCTCGACTGCGCCGTGAAATCGTAAGCCGGGCGCGCTTCGTGCGAGGCCTATCCACGGCACCGGACCGTTTTCCCCCACATTAGAAGGTTAGTGCGCTTGCCTGACAGGACACCTCCTGCAACTCTTCGTTCATGATTCCGGCTATTTTCGGATGTTCCGGGCCGCAGCTGACGGCCGATGAGCGCGCTTTCTTCCGCGAGGCGGATCCCGCGGGCTACATCCTGTTCGGCCGAAATTGCGTGACACCAGAGCAGCTTCGCGCGCTCACCGATGAGCTTCGCGCGCTGCATGGCAGGGAGCGCCTGCTGATCTCGATCGATCAGGAAGGCGGCCGCGTCGCGCGGCTGCGTCCGCCACATTGGTCGGCCTATCCTGCAGGCGAGGCTTTCGACCGGCTTTATGACCTAGCCCCCGCCAGCGCCATCGAAGCTGCCCGGGCCAATGCGCATGCCATGGCGCTCGAGCTTTCCGCGATGGGGATCACGATTGATTTCCACGCGCCGTTTGACGTCCGCCGGCCCGAGACAGATAACGCCATCGGTGACCGCTCGCTCGGCAGCGATCCGATGCAGGTTGCCGCGCTAGGCCGCGCCGTGCTCGACGGGATGGTAATGGGCGGAGTAGCAGGTTGCCTCAAGCATATGCCTGGCCATGGCCGGGCCACGGTGGACAGCCACCACGAAATGCCCACCGTGACCGCAGGCGTTGAGGAGTTGGAGACCGACATCGCTCCGTTCAGGGCGCTCAATCACGCGTCTATCGGGATGACCGCACACCTGCTCTTCACCGCTTGGGATCCCGATAACCCTGCGACGCTGTCAGCAACGATCATCCGGGATATCATTCGCGGCGAGATCGGTTTCGAAGGATTGCTCCTGACCGACGATATCGACATGGAAGCGCTCAAGGGTACCATCCCTGAGCGTTCGGCGCTCGCACATGCGGCCGGCTGCGATATCGTGCTGAATTGCTGGGCAAAGATGGACGATATGGAGGGCATTTGCGAGGCCCTGCCGTCCATGTCCGATGCCACGTCCGCACGGCTCGACCGCGCGCTCGCGGAAACGCGGGTCGCCTCTGAACTGACCGCCGCGCAGTCCGAATTGCTCGCCAAGCGCGATGCCTTGCTGGCGCTGACGGGAGAGGCGGCATGACCATTAATGCAGAAGACGGTTTCATGTTTGAAGGCGGCGCGGCAGGCGTGCCAGAACCGACCGCCGAATTGCCCGAGGGCTGGGCGGACGACGAGAGTAGCAGGCACGGCGCAAAATCCGGCGACAAGGCGCTCTATCTCGAACTCGATGGATGGGAAGGTCCGCTAGACCTGTTGCTCGATCTCGCAAGGCGTCAGAAAGTCGATCTGCGCCAGATTTCGATACTCGCTCTCGTCGACCAATACCTGACCTATATCGAGCGGGCAGAGGAGCTTCGGCTCGAACTCGCTGCCGATTACCTCGTGATGGCGGCCTGGCTGGCTTATCTCAAATCATCGCTTTTGCTGCCCAAGGAAGAGCAGGAAGATCCGAGTCCGGAAGAACTCGCCCTGCGCTTGCAATTGCGTTTGCAGCGGCTCGGCGCAATGCGCGAAGCCGCGGCGCGGTTGATGGGGCGCGACCGGATCGGACGCGACACCTTCCTGCGCGGATCGCCCGAGGGTTTGCGCATAGACCGCAAAACCCAGTGGAAGAGCGACGCCTATTCGCTGATACAGGCTTATGGGCAGGTGAAGGCGCGCACCGCACCGCGCATCTATCATGTCGCCGATCGCCCGGTGATGACGCTCGACAGCGCGCTGGACCGCGTGTCGGCGATGCTGGGCGTCACTCTAGAATGGATGGAAATCCGCGATTTCCTGCCGCGCCATGCCGATCCGGAGCTGCGCAAGTCAGCGCTCGCCTCGAGTTTTGTGGCTGCGCTTGAGCTTGCGCGTCTCGGGCGCGCGGAAATCGATCAGGACATGCCGTTTTCGCCGCTGCGCATCCGCCGCTTGAAAGAACGGGTGACGGCGTGAGCGACGACGTATCCGAAGACGGCATACCGGTGACCGATGCCGCGCCTGCGCGCTCCGACGATGAGATCGTGCGCGCGCTGGAGGCGACCCTTTTCGCCTCCGAAGACCCCATGAGCGTCGACGCGCTGTCCACCCATTTGGGCGGGCTGGACAACGCGGCCATCCGCAAAGGCTTGCAGGCGCTCGAGGTGCATTACTCCAAACGCGGCGTACATCTGGTCGAGCGCGGAAAGCGCTGGCATTTCGAAACTGCACCTGATCTTGCGCACCTGTTGAGACGCGAACGCGAACAGGTTCGCCGACTGAGCCGGGCCGCCACCGAGGTGCTCGCCATCATCGCTTACCACGAGCCAGTGAGCCGCGCGGAAATCGAATCGATCCGCGGAGTCCAGACCGCCAAGGGTACACTCGATGTCTTGATGGAGGCAGGCTGGATCAAGCTTGCAGGACGGCGAGAGGTTCCCGGTCGCCCTGTGATCTACGCCACGACGCCGGAATTCCTCGACCATTTCGGCCTCACCTCGCGCCGCGATTTGCCCGGCATGGACGAACTGCGCGCTGCTGGTTTGCTCGACCCGGTCGACGATGCACTGGAAGAAGCGATGGAGGGTGCTGGGTCTGACCAATCGGGCGATGACAATGCACAGGACGAGCCCATGGTCGACGGCTCGGAAGATATCGGCCTTACCACTTGATCCTGCCAATTGCACTCCAGATACAGCGCCGACTAGCGCGAAGGCATGATCGCGCCTATATTGGCCTCACACACTATTAGAGAGAGTTCGCATGGGCGGTATCGGCATCTGGCAAATTGTAATCGTGGCGCTCGTCGTCCTGATCCTGTTCGGACGCGGGCGCATTTCTGAAATGATGGGCGATTTCGGCAAGGGTATCTCGAGCTTCAAGAAGGGCATGACCGAGGAAGAAGAGGCGAAACCCGCTTCAAAGGCGCAGATCGAAGCTCCGGCGAAGGATGTGCCCGCCCAAGACACCAAAACAAGCGAGCGGAGCGATTCCGCCAGCTGACCTACCCGGCGGCGCATCGCTTGCGCGCTTGAAGGCTTTCAATGTTCGATATCGGCGCTGCTGAACTTCTTGTCATCGTCATCGTGGCGATCCTCGTGATCGGTCCCAAGGAGATGCCGCGCGCCATGCGTACTGCAGGCCGCTGGATCGGTCAGGTTCGCAAGGTGTCGGCGCATTTCCGGACGGGCATCGATGCGATGGTTCGCGAAGCCGAGCTTGAGGACATGGAGAAGAAGTGGAAGGCGCAGAATGAGGAAATCATGAAGCGCACGGCCATAACTGCGGAAAATGGCGCAGACACGCCCGTCATGACCGGTCCGCCTCCGCTTTCCACCGATGATGGCCCAGATCCGGAAGCCGACGATCCCGCGCCGAAGGTCTCCGCTGAATCCCGCCAGCCCAAAGCAGATGATGCGGCCCCGGAATTGCCGCTCGCCCCGCGCGAAGACTCTGCGACCGTCAGCAAAAAGTCAGCTGGATAACGGTCATGGCATTCAAAATTTCAGATATAGACGAGACCCGCGCTCCCCTGCTGGACCATCTGGTCGAGCTGCGTTCGCGGCTGATGCGATCTGTCTTCGCTCTGATGATCGGCTTCGGCATCTGTTTCTACTTCGCCGATCCGATTCTCGCATTTCTGGTCCAACCGCTGAAAGACGCGTTTCCAAACGGAGAAGGGCAGCTGATCTTCACCCGGTTGCCGGAGCTGTTCTTCGTCGATCTGAAAGTGGGACTGTTCGCCGGTTTCATGGTGAGCTTTCCAATCATCGCAAACCAGCTCTGGGCATTCGTCGCGCCGGGCCTTTATGCGAAGGAAAAGAAGGCGTTCCTGCCGTTTCTCATCGCGACGCCGGTGCTGTTTATTGGCGGTGCCTCGCTCGCCTATTTCGTCGTCATGCCGACCGCATTCCGCTGGTTCCTGGGATTTGGCGGAGATGCGGGCGGGCTGGCTGTGGAGGCGTTGCCCGCCGCGGGCGATTACCTTGATCTGGTGATGCAGTTCATCCTCGCATTCGGGCTTACTTTTCTGCTTCCCGTGCTCCTCATGCTGCTGCACCGGGCCGGCATCGTGACGCGTGCGCAAATGTCCGGTGCACGGCGCTATGTCGTGGTCGGAGTGGTTGCGCTCGCTGCGATCGTGACGCCGCCCGATCCAGGGTCTCAGGTGATCCTTGCGCTGCCCCTACTCGTCCTGTTTGAAGGGTCGCTGCTTCTCATGCGCCTACAGGAACGCTCGATCGCCAAGAAAGCGAAGCGGGAAGATGACGCCGCGAGCAAGGAGCAGACCGAGGTCGAGGCCTGACGCCAAAGCCCTTTGGGCCGTCGTTACGATAGCCGACCGGCCCCCAAGACCAGCGATGAACGAGTCATTGAACGACGTCTGTTCAGCGCGCCCGTTTGCCACCGACCCACACCCCGTGGATTTTGGTTTCGCGAATGTCTGCCGGAGATGCCAGCATCGGATCGCGGTCGACCAAGATGAAATCGGCCCGCTCCCCTGGTATAAGACGCCCAAACCGGCCGTCTGCGAAACCGGCATAGGCCGCATCAGCGGTGAAGGCCTTCAGCGCTGCTTCGCGGCTTACGGTTTCGCTTGGCAGCCATCCGCCGAACGGCTCTCCGTTCGCGTCGGTGCGGCTGATTGCGACTGCGAGCCCCGCGAAGGCGTCCGCAGGTTCGACCGGAGCATCGGACCCGAACGCCAGCTTCCCGCCGACTTTCAACACGCTGCGCCAGGCATAGGCGCCGTCCAGCCGGTCAGGACCCAGCCTAGCCTCCGCCATCGTTCGGTCTGACGTCTGGTGCAGCGGCTGCATGGAAGCGATTACCCCATGCTTGCCGAATTCCTCGAGATCTGCCGGGTCGACGATTTGCGCGTGTTCGATCCGCCAGCGCCGGTCGCCTTCATATGTCTCGGAAAGCTCCTCGATCGCATTGAGAACTTCGGAATTGGCCGCATCCCCGATGGCGTGAATGGCGGTCTGAAAATTGTCGAGCGCGGCGCGGCTCATCAGGTTGCGCAGCTGCGCGGGCGTAAGCAGCGGCAGGCCGGTTGTTTCCGGCTCATCTTCGTAAGGAGCCTTCAGGACTGCCCCGCGCGAGCCGAGCGCGCCATCAAGATACAGCTTGATCCCGCCCATACGAAGCTTGTCGTCATACAGCCACGGGGTTGGTCCCGGACCAGCGATCAGGTCCATCGTATCGGCGTCGGTGGCGTAGGACATGATCCGGATCCCGAGCCGTCCTGCATCGCCCGCGCGGCGGAAGGTTTGCCAATCCTCGATACTGGTACCCATGTCGGCAACAGCCGTGATCCCGTTTGCCAGCAGGATTTCCTGCGCTTTTGTGAGCGCGGCGTCACGGTCTTCGGGGCGGGGTGCGGGCACTACCTTGGCGATAACCGCTTCCGCTGCGTCAACGAAGACGCCTGATGGATCGCGGCTGCCCGCCTTGCGAATGATGCGGCCGCCGACGGGGTCTTCATTCGCGCCTGTGACACCGGCGACAGTGATGGCGATGGTGTTGGCCCAGCTGGCATGACCATCCACGCGCTGCAGCCAAACCGGACGATCGGGCACAGCTGTATCCAGCTCCTCTGCGGTTGGGAAGCGGCCAAGGCCCCATTTCTCCTGATTCCAGCCCCGGCCCAATATCCATGGTCTGCCGGGATTTTCCTCTGCGAAAGCGGCGATCTTCGCCAGCGCATCTTCGAGCGAGGTCGTGTCAGACAGATCGAGCAGCAACGCACCGAACCCGATTCCCATGACGTGGACATGCGCATCGATCATTCCGGGAAGCATCACGCGGCCTTCGCCGTCGATGCCGAATTCGATATCTCTGGGGCGCTCGTCTTCACGGTCCAGGACCTGCGTTACAATTCCGTTGTCGTCGAAGACGAGGCCGGTGAAACGGACGATCTCACCGGTTTCGGAAACGGTCACTCCATCGACATTGTCGATCAGCGTGTCTGCTGATGCAGGCACCGTAACAAGCGCCGCCGCTGCGGCCATCGCGCGGGTCAGAAATCGCATCGTGTTCATCCTTGAATGCGGGTGTTTTCAGAAGCGCCTTTGGGAAGGCGGGTGATCAGCGCGCTGGTATCGTGCCTGCCGCCTCCCGCCGCTTGCACATCGGCATAGAATTGATCCACCAGCGCAGTGATCGGGGACGACAGGCCGAGCCTTTTCGCTTCGTCGAGCGCGTAACCGAGATCCTTGCGCATCCAGTCGATAGCGAAGCCGAAATCGAATTTTTCAGCCGTCATCGTGTTCCAGCGATTGTCCATCTGCCAGCTTTGCGCTGCACCGCCGGAGATCGCCTCGTACGTCCTGCCAAGATCAAGGCCCGCGGCCTCTGCCAGCCGGATCGCTTCCGACAGGCCGCCGAGCACGCCGGCGATGCACATCTGGTTGGCCATCTTCGCCGTCTGCCCCGCACCGCTGGGGCCGACATGGACGATTGATTTCGCATAGCAATCCATCACGGGCCGGGCGCGGTCCATGGCTTTGGATGATCCGCCACACATGACCGCGAGCTGTCCGTTCACCGCTCCTGCCTCACCGCCGCTGACCGGGGCATCGAGCGTTTCGATGCCGCAGGCCCCGGCTTCTTTCGCCAGGTGGCGAGCCATGTCGGCCGAAACGGTTGTGTGATCGACCAGCAGCGATCCGGAGCGCATCGCCGCGAGCGCGCCTCGGTCGCCGAGCGCGACTTCGCGCAGGTCATCATCGTTGCCGACGCAGATGAAGACGATATCCGCCTCGCGCGCAGCCTCGGCAGGTGTTTTGGCGAAAGCGATCTCAAGCCCCTCTTCCGCCCAGGTCTCTTGCCAGCGCGCAGCACGCTTTTCGGACCTGTTGAAGGCGGTTACGCGGTGACCTGAGCGGGCAAGATGTCCGGTCATCGGGCCGCCCATCACGCCGAGGCCGAGAAATGCGATTGATAGCGGTGAAGTCATGACCCGCAGCCCTAATCCGTTTCACATGAGAAGCCAATCGGACCGTCGGAGTTTTCAGGTCTCCGAGCGGCGGTCGCACGGATGAAAGCAATTCTTCGCACAGGGGTCGGCAATTCGAATTGCCCTTGGCCGCGCGAAAGCCTAATCCCGCCAGCACCATGACAGCCAACACCGCACCGATAGCCCCGCTCGCGGCGAGCACAGCCAGCCCCGATGAACTGACCATCGACACCATCCGCGCCGCCGCCGCCCGGATCGAAGGTGCGGTCGTCAAAACGCCGATGATGCATTCGATCACGCTTTCGGAAATAACCGGTGCCGAGATCTGGCTGAAGTTCGAAAATCTGCAGTTCACCGCTGCTTACAAGGAACGCGGTGCGCTCAACGCACTTTTGCACCTTACCGACGAGCAGAAGAGGCGCGGCGTCATCGCGGCGTCTGCCGGTAATCATAGCCAGGGCCTGTCGTATCACGGCACCCGTCTTGGCGTGCCGGTCCATATCGTGATGCCGAAGACCACACCGACGGTTAAGGTCATGCAGACCGAGAGCGTCGGCGGCAAGGTCGTACTGCATGGCGAAACCTTCGACGAGGCGCACGCCCATGCACGCAAGCTTGAGCAGGAAATGGGCCTTACGTTTGTCCACCCGTTCGACGATCCGCTTATCGCTGCAGGGCAGGGCACCGTAGCGCTCGAAATGCTGGAGGTTCAGCCAAAGCTCGATTGCCTGGTGACGCCGATTGGCGGAGGCGGACTGATTTCAGGCATGGCGACTGTCGCGCGCGCGGCCGATCCGGATATCGAGGTTGTCGGTGTCCAGGCCGCGCTCTTTCCGAGCATGTTCGACAGGATAAAGGGAGAGAGCCACGATTGCGGCGGGGACACCCTGGCCGAAGGCATCGCGGTCAAGAAACCGGGTGAGTTCACGAGCAAGGTCATCGCCGAGCGTGTCGACGATATCCTGCTGGTTGACGAACCATCGCTGGAAAAAGCGGTATCGCTCCTGCTCCAGATCGAAAAGACCGTTGTCGAGGGCGCAGGCGCGGCGGGCCTCGCCGCGGTGCTCAGCAACCCCGAACGCTTTGCCGGGAAGACCATCGGCCTCGTCCTCTGCGGCGGGAACATCGATACCCGTTTGCTCGCAAATGTCCTCTTGCGCGATCTGGCGCGCCAGGGGCGTCTCGCCCGATTGCGCATCACGCTGCAGGATCGTCCGGGTGCCCTGTTCAAGGTGATGCGCCTGTTTGATGCGCACAATGTCAACATCATCGAAATCTATCACCAGCGGATATTCACCTCGCTGCCGGCGAAGGGCTTGATTACCGACATCGAATGCGAAGCGCGCGATGCGGAGCAGGTCGAGCGGCTGGTCGAAGGGTTGCGAGCCAAGAAATACGACGTCCAGCTTGTCGAATTGAACTAGAATGCCGGAGTAGTCGAGCGGCATCGGCGGAACGGATTCACGAAGCGGGGGCATTCGAGACCAGCGCCTGGACGCTGGCCGTATTGTGCAAACTAAGCCTTTATTCACCCTGTTTCATGGTTAAGGGTCTTTTACCGCCCGGCCTGAAAAGGCATAACATCGCCTTAACAAATACAGAATCGATTCTTCCAGCCAGAGGACGCAGCCAATCCCGTGACGGCCCCGATCCGCTTTCCCCGTTTCTTCGTGACCAGTCCGGCACCGTGCCCGTACCTGCCCGACCGGCAGGAACGTAAGGTCTTCACGGAGCTGAAGGGGGCGCATTCGGACCAACTTAACGAAGCGCTTGGCCGGATTGGTTTTCGGCGCAGCCAGACAGTGGCCTATCGCCCGAGTTGCCTCGATTGCCAGGCGTGTGTGTCGGTGCGGGTCGTCGCCTGCGAGTTCAAACCTTCGAGCACACAAAAGCGTGAGATCAGGCGCAATTCCGATCTTGTCGTGACCGAATGTCGTCCGTGGGCAACCGACGAGCAGTTCGAGCTTCTCGCTAAATATCTCAGCGTCAGACACCCTGATGGAGGGATGTCCGCCATGGACGAACTCGATTACGCTGACATGATCGAGCATACGCCGGTGACCAGCACGGTCATCGAATATCGCGAGCCGACGACGAACGGCGAACCGGGTAAATTGGTCGGCGCATGCCTGACCGATCGCCAGGGCGACGGCCTGTCGATGATCTATTCGTTTTATGATCCCGACCACGAGGGCCGCGCGGGTCTGGGCAATTATATCATCCTCGACCATATCCAGCGCGCGGCGCAGGACCGGCTCCCTTATGTGTATCTCGGCTATTGGGTCGAGGGCTCGCCGCGAATGCAATATAAAGTCCGCTACCGTCCGCTCGAACGTCTTACGCGGGACGGTTGGCAGCGGATGGACCGCGAAGAACAGAGCAAGCTAATCGCCAAGGCGACTGCACCTCGCGGCGAAAAGGCTGGAACCTTGGGTGGCGCAAGGGGTAAAGACGGGCAACCGGTCAAATTTCCCGCGAGCTAATATTTGCCACTTTTACAATTAGATCTTCTCCTGGCGAGCGGGCTCTGCGCTGCGGGCATGCTCGTGCATGGTGGGGTCAGTGCGCAAACCCAGCAGGAAACCGTTAGCTCGCAAGAGGAGGAACCGGCCGCGGCCCCTGAACCGCCAAGGGTGCAGGTTCCTACCAGCACAACACTCGATGAGCTGATCCCGCAAAGCGCCGTCGAGGAGGCGGAAGATTGGGCGAGGCAGGGCGTAGGCGAGCCTGAGCGAGCCGAGGTGGACCCCGAAGCGGTCGCGGAGGCTGCAGAAGACGGGTTGGAAGATGCTCCCGATCCGGCCATCGCGGCGACTCTCGACGGGTTTGAAATTCCGGAGCCTCAGAGGTTGGAGCCCGATCCCGACGGCGAAGTGCTGGCCGAAATCGATGCGCCGGACCTCATGCAGTTTCCCGAGCTCGAGGAATTCGAGGTCAGCGACGAGTTGATCCTCGCATTTCCAGCCGACAACGATGCGTTTCCTGAACGCACCAATTTCCTCGAGAGGTTCAGGACTTTGTCGACCGTCGAGGCGCTAGAGAGCGGCGACGATACCGTTCCGCAACTCGCCGCAAGGGCGCGGGCGGATGAGGAGTTGCTGCTCGAGATGCTGCGCACCTATGGCTATTACGGCGGTGAGGTCGCGCGGCAGCTGTCTGGCGGCAGGCGCGGTGACAATGGCGATATAGCGGGCGCCGACATCGATCCGCAGGTGCGTTTCGATATTCTTCCGGGCGAGCGATATTCCTTTGGTGCAATCGACCTGGGCGATCTGGTCAGCGCCCCCGACAGTGAAGAATTGCGGGCGAGCTTCGCGATTGAAAGCGGCGATCCCCTTCAATCCGACAGGATCGTAGAAGAAGAACTCGATTTGCGCGTGGCTCTTGGCGAGAGCGGGTATCCTTTCGCCGAGGTCGATGCACCGTCATTGCTCGTCGATCATGCTCGCAATGAAGGTGATTTGTCGCTTCCGGTGCAGCCCGGCGGCAAGTATGTATTCGGAGGAGTGCAGAGCTCCGACCCCGACTTTCTTTCCGGACGCCATCTTTCGCGGATCGCGCGGTTCGACAACGGCGATGTGTACCAGACGAGCCTGCAAGCCGATTTGCGGCGCGCTGTGATCGCCACCGGGCTGGTGACCAGCGTTGCGGTCACGCCGCGCGAGATAGAGCCGCCGGAAGGGGGAGAGCCGGGCCAGGTTGCCCTCGATGTCGAGTTTGACCGTGCTCCCACGCGAACCATTGCGGGCGCTATCGGCTACGGCACCGAAGATGGGCTTAAGTTGGAGGCTAGCTGGGAACACCGCAACCTGTTCCCGCCCGAAGGTGCGCTAAGGTTGCGCGGCATCCTCGGTACGCGCGAACAGCTCGCCAGTGTGACCTACAAGAAGAACAACTTTCGCGACCGCGACCAGGTGCTGACTGTCGATACCTATGCGAGCGATATCGAAACCGAAGCAGTCGACGCACGTACCCTTGGTTTGCGCGGGACTTTCGAACGAGTGTCAAACCTGCTTTTCCAGAAGCCGCTCAGCTGGCAGGTCGGCGCGGAGGTGCTTTACACCGATGAACGCAACCGCGTCGAGGAAGGTGAACCTGGTCCGCGCCAGGTTTATACGATCGGTAGCCTGTTTGGCAGCGCGACGCTCGATGCGAGCGACGACTTGCTCGACCCGACGAGCGGCTACCGGATCACGGGTTTTGCCGCGCCCGAAGTGTCGAGATCGTTGGGCGAAACCACCTATTACGTGCGCACTCAGGCCGATGCGAGCTACTACCAGGAAGTCGGCACAACGGTGCTCGCTGGAAGAGTTCGCGCCGCGGCCATCGTCGGTGCCGAGGCTTTCGAAATTGCGCCATCGCGCAGACTTTATGCAGGCGGCGGCGGGTCGGTGCGCGGATACGCGTTCCAGGCGATCGGACCCAGAGATGAGTTCGGTGAAGCGCTGGGCGGCGGCTCGGTTGTAGAATTGTCTCTCGAAGCGCGAATTCAGACAGGTTTCCTTGATGGAGCTATTGAAGTCGTTCCGTTTGTCGATGCAGGCTCCGTTGCTCGCAGTTCGCGGCCGGATTTCAGTGTCATCCAATATGGCGCAGGTATAGGCATTCGGTACAAGACCAGCTTCGGACCGATCCGCGTCGACGTAGGGGCGCCGCTTAATCCGACTGAATTCGATGCGCCGGTCGTTGTGTATGTCAGTCTGGGTCAGGCATTCTGATGGCGGAAGAAGACGTCATGGCGCAAGGCGATGCGGACACTCCGGTTCGCAAGCGCAAACGCCGCTGGGCCAAGCGAGCGGGCTGGGCCATGGCCATCCTGCTGCTGCCATTGGTGCTCGCCGCGTTGTTCCTGAGCTCACCGATCGGGAAGCGTTTTGTGACCGAACAGATCGCTCAGATCGCACCGGCATCGGGCCTTCGTTTCGAAGTGGGCCGGATCGAGGGCGATATTTACGGCCAGGCTGTCCTCCACGACGTGATCTTCAGCGATCCGCAGGGTGAATTTCTGACCATCCCCGAAGTCGTGCTCGATTGGCATCCTCTGACCTTCCTGTGGAGCGGTATCGATGTAAGGGAGTTGACGGCGCGCCGCGGACGGCTGGAGCGTTTACCCGAGCTTTTGCCGGGCGATCCCGACGCTCCGCTGCTTCCCGATTTCGACATCCGCGTCGATGAGCTGGTCATCGACAGCTTTGTCCTCGCTCCGGGTATTGCGGGGGATCAGGCGCATACCGTCGATTTGACCGGCAGGGTCGATATTCGCTCTGGGCGCGCGCTGGTTCAGGCGGATGGCCGCGTCGGGCCCGAGGATCGGCTCGCGCTGCTCCTCGACGCGGAACCAGATGGCGATCAGTTCGATATCTCGCTCGACTATCACGCCGCAGCGGATGGCCCGATCGCCTTGATAGCCGGTCTCGATGCTGCTTACGACGCGCAGATCGAGGGCGATGGCACATGGTCGAAATGGATCGGCTATGCCCTCTTGACGCGCCAGCGCCGTGATTCAGAGGCAGAGCGTGTCGCGGCGCTCAGACTGACGAACAATGCTGGGACCTACAGCGCGCTCGGCCAGATCAGCGCTCCGGTCAGCAGCGGCGGGATCGTCGGCCGGGCGCTTGGTGAAGCAGTGTCGCTCGCCGTCAGCGGCACGTTGGAGGAGAGCGTCTTCGACGGGCGCGTTGCCGCGATCACATCCGCGCTCGACGTGCGCGGCGATGGTGCGGTCGATCTTGCCGGCAATCGTTTCGACGATTTCGATGCACGCGTCGTGTTGCGCGATCCCGACCTGCTTGGCGAGACGTTCACCCTGCAAGCCGCACGCCTTTCGGCGACAATTGACGGCCCCTTCCGCGATTTGACCATCGCGCATGATCTTACCGTCGAGCAACTCGCCGCCGGGACCACGTTGATAGAAGGTATCGCCCAATCAAGCACCGCGACGTTCGACGGCGAGAGATTTGTTCTCCCGCTGGATGCCCGCGTAGAACAGGTTGTGAGCGGGATTGAACTGGTCGATCCGAGGCTGAACGATGGCACGTTGACAGGCACACTGACCTACGCGGGTACGCAATTGAATGCAGACAATGCGCGTGTGACCTTCCCGGGATTGACAGGCGTGCTCGCTCTCAGGGGAAACACGGCGCAAGGCGTCTATGCTGTCGCCGGCCCGGTTACCGCAGACAATCTGGTTCTGGATGATATTGGAACGATCGATGCGAGGGCCGATCTCGTGGCGCGTTTCGGAACCAATATCCCTTGGAGCGTCCGCGCGAACCTTGATGGAGAGCTGGGCGATGTTTCGAATGCCAGCGTCGCTAATGTCGCCGGGCAAACGCTAGCGTTCGAAGGTGCCTTCGGTGTGGCCGCCGATCAACCGATCGTGCTGCGCGACGTCTCTCTCGAGAGCGATCGGCTGACGGCTGAGTTCGATACGCAGATCGCAGGCGGTGTGACTTCGTTGGAGGGGACCGGGCGCCATAGTGAATACGGGCCGTTTACCGTCGATGCAGAGCTCGGCGGAGAAGGGACACGCGCCAATCTGGTGCTGGCCGATCCGCTGCCTGCTGCCGGGCTCAAAGACGTGCGGCTCGCGATCGCACCCAGCGACAATGGGTTCGCCATTGATGCGTCGGGCGGTTCGCTTCTCGGCCCGTTTGAAGGTTCGCTCGGCCTCGTCCTTCCCGCCGACGCGCCAACGCGCATCGCGGTTGATCGGATGCGGATTTTCAGGACGAATGTGACAGGGCAACTGACGCTGCAAGACGCCGGGATCGCGGGCAACCTCGCGCTTTCTGGCGGCGGGCTGGACGGGACGATCTCGCTGTCGCCTTCAGGCAATGGTGCCCAAAGCTTCGATGTCGATATGGCCGCTCGCCAAGCTCGATTCGGCGGCGATACGCCAATAGGTCTAGCTTTCGCGGATATCGATGCATCCGGCACTTTTCGCGAGGGCAGCAGCCGGGTTGCGGCAGACATACAAGGCAGGGGCCTGGAATACGGGGCACTCAAAATCGCCAATTTCGCGGCAACAGCATCCATCGAAAACGGTGTTGGCGATGTGACCGCTTCGATTGCCGGTCGGCGTAGCGATGGGTTTGCGCTCAAATTGGACGGTGATATCGCGCCGGAACGGATCGCGCTCTATGCGCGCGGCGAATATGGCGGGCGAGATATCACCATGCCGCGGCGCGCCGTGCTTACAGCGCAGGAAGGCGGCGGGTGGCGCCTGGCGCCAACCCAGATCGGGTTCGCACGCGGTTTCGCGATCCTCGAAGGCGAATTCGGGGGCAGCGAAACCCAACTAAGCGCCAAGCTTGCCGAAATGCCGCTCCGGCTTGCGGATCTCGCAGGCGCTGACCTCGGCCTCGGCGGTCGTTTGTCGGGTATTCTCACATGGACCCAAGGCGCCGGAGGCCCGCCGATCGCGAACGCCAGAGTGCGGATCGACGATTTCACACGGTCCGGCCTGCTTCTGTCGTCGACCCCCATTGACGTCCTCGCCGTGGCCGATCTGACTGCCCAAAGCCTTACGCTCGGCGCGCGACTGCGTGTTGACGATGATCCGTTAGGGCGGTTGGACGCCCGCATAACCGCGCTGGGTGAGGGTGACGATCTTGCCCGCCGGATCATGAATGGACGGCTCAATGCCAACTTCGCCTATGATGGTAGCGCCACGGCGCTTTGGCGTCTCGCAGCGATCGAGACATTCGACCTGACCGGACCTATCAGCGTAAGCGCGAACGCGACCGGAACCCTCGCAAACCCGAGCATCAATGGCAGTCTGGCGAGCGATGACCTTCGCCTGCAAAGTGCCGTATCCGGCACCGATATCGACGACGTATCGGCGCGCGGACGCTTCGCGGGTTCGCGATTGGTCCTTTCCCGATTCTCCGGCACGACGAGAGGGGGCGGCACGGTCAGCGGTAGCGGAACGGTAGACCTCGCTTCGATGGGTGCGAACCGTGGACCGCAGATCGATTTGCGCGCAGCCGCCAACGATGCAAGGCTGCTGGCGGCCAATGGTCTCGATGCCACAATTACCGGACCTTTGCGTATCGTATCGAACGGATCAGGGGGCACGATCGCAGGCCGCGTGTCCATCGACAGGGCAACATGGAAGCTCGGGATAGCAGCGGAGGACATGTCTCTGCCGCAGATCGAAACCCGGGAAATCAACCGGCCGGATAGTCTCGGCACCCAGACCCGGACGGCGTCGGATTCGTGGCGCTATCTCATCAACGCTTCCGCACCCAGCCGTGTGTCGGTCGACGGCCTCGGCCTGGAAAGCGAATGGGGCGTGGATATCGCGTTGCGGGGCACGGTGGATGATCCGCGCCTTGGAGGCGAGGCGCGATTGGTCCGCGGGGACTACACCTTCGCCGGAACGCGGTTCGAACTGACCGAAGGGCGCATCGCCTTCGATGCCAATGTCCCGATCGACCCACGGCTCGACATCGAAGCGGAAACGAGCGCCAACGGCACGAATGTGATCGTCTCGATCACCGGGAATGCGCAAGCGCCTGAAATCGCTTTCTCATCCGAGCCGACGCTGCCAGAGGAAGAGATCCTGGCGCAGCTGCTGTTCGGCGGCTCGGTCACTTCGCTTTCGGCAACCGACGCGGTGCAGTTGGGCGCCGCTCTCGCATCGCTCAGAGGAGGGGGTGGGGGCATCGATCCTATCGGCGAGTTGCGGCGCTCGATCGGTCTCGACCAGCTTCGTATCGTCAGCGCAGATCCTGCCCTCGGGCGGCAAACCGGGGTCGCGCTCGGAAAGAATATCGGTCGCAGGGTCTACGTCGAGATTGTGACGGACGGGCGCGGGTACAGCGCAACTTCGATCGAGTATCGCGTCACACGGTGGCTTGCTCTGCTGGGAACTGTATCGACGATAGGCCGTGACAGCGTGTTGGCGGAAATCAGCCGCGACTACTGACGGTCATTCGCGGGATATCATTCGCTCGCGCCGAGTAGCGCCGATGTATCTACCAAAACCGCATCGATCGGAATCATGACGCCATTGTTCCCGGCGATGGATTCGCCGGTCAGACGCGCGCTCTGTCCGCTTTCATTCCGGATGATTATTTGTTCGCCATCGAGCGTGAGCGTGAGGTTTCCTGCGCCGAAGGTTGCCAGGCTCACCTCGCCGTCATTTTCCTGGATGGCGGAACGGATTGCGTCGGGGGTCAAGGCTCCGGGTACCATATGATCGCGCAAGACAGCGGCGACAATTGCGCCCCGGTCTTCGCTTGCGAGCGCCGCTTTGGCATCCTCTCCAAGACCGTCGAAAGCCGTGTCCGTCGGTGCCAGCACGGTGTAGCTGGCATCACCCTCCAAAATTCCCTTGAGCCCTGTCCGCTCAAACGCACCCGCCGCGATAGAGATTGCGCCTACGTCGCCGACAATTTCCGAAAGCGCGTCACCAGATCGATCCGCGATATTGCCGGAGGTTTCGATATCGTCGGTCTCGCTGCCACATGCAGCAAGCAGCAGGGTAATACCGGCGATGAAACCGGCCTTTGGCGAGTTGTGGGCCATGTGTAATTCTCTCAGATTGCAAGGTCGATTGCAGAGGCGACCAAGGCGGTTTCCGGATCGATCTCATAGATATAGCCATCGGCATAGCGGTAGCGGGCCCCGGGGCGGTCATAGTAACGATCACGGTAAGCATACGGGACATTGTAGACGTCGTAACCGCGCGGCATGGGCTGGCCCACGATGATATCGTCGCCGGTAAGCAGCGCGGCCACCGATGTGATCGCAGCGGTTTCCGGATCAACCCGATAAATCACATTGTCGGCATAACGATAACCGCGGGGGTCATCAAAGCCATAAAAGTCTTCGTAATATCGCGGGAGCCGGCGCGCCTCGTAATCGCTGGGCCACACATTGCCGATGCCAAGCGCCCCTGCGAGCAAAGGGACGAACCCGGCCAGCCCATCAGCGCGGTATCTCAGCAAATACCCGTCATTGTATAAAAAGCGCCCAGCATCTGCGCCGAACAGACCGAAGAAACCGGGATCGTACCGGCGAAAGCTCTGTCTCGCCTGGCCCGGCGGGAGGCAACCGTTGCGCTTCTTCGCGAGGCCTGGCGGACATCCGCCAATCACGCGCGTCCGCGTCCCGAATGTGTCTCTGAGCAGAGCGGGGGCGAATCCGATATCGATGTCGATGCCATCGCGATCTCTACGACCGGAATTGCCGCGTCCCCCGTTTTCGCGGTTTCCATTTCCGCGCACGACTGCAGGTCCGCCGCGATTGCCATTGCCACGATCGACCTGGACGGGAGGACCCCCGCGGTTTCCTGCTTCACGGTTCCCATTGCCGCCGCCACGCCGGATTTGCGCAGGCGAGTCGCCCCGATTGCCGACATTGCCGTTGCCGCGGTTTTTGTTGCCACCGCCATTGCCGGGATTGCCTTTCGCAGCAGCGACCGGAGGGCCGCCCTTTCCGTTACCCTTACCGTTTCCATTGCCTTGACCCTGCGCAAGAGCGGCTGGACTGGCGATGAGCGCGATTGCGGCGGTGGTTGCGAACCATTTCAGCATGAGAAATCCTCCATTGAGGACAACAACTACAGCGCTGATCGCCGGTTCCAAAACGGTGAGGTCTCCGCGCTATCCCTGATCAGTCCTCACGCCGGTAAAGCGCGGCTTCCTCCGCGCGTCGCCTGACCAGCCCTTTCAGAACGCGACCTCCGGCGATGTTCCACCGGGCGAACTCTCCTGCCGCGCCCTCGTAATCGCGAGCGATATGGCGCCTCGTCAAAGTCGCGCGTGCGATTGCACCGGTGTTGTAATGAAAGCTGACCATGGCATCGAATTGGTTCTGCGTCGTGGGGGCGTCGCCGATTGCACGCGCCACGCCAGCGGCGTAGCGTTTGAGATCATTGGTCAGCCTGGTGTCGCACTGCTCCTGCGTCCAGACTGTGCCGGCCGATATGCGGCCGCCGTGCCCGTCCGATCCGGTCGCGCCCCAACCGATAGTCCAAGGCTCCGCCCCGGTACCCGGGTCCGGATACGCTTCAATCAAGCCATCCGGTCTCAGCCGTGCGCATCCCTCGAAACGTTTGATGAGCGCGGTGCCGCGAGGCCCGATTGCTGAAGGGGTTTCGTGCGGTGTCTTTGTCGCATCTTCGCCCAGCGCATCGAGCGCATCATCGATCGCATCGACTTCGGACTGGCGGAAACTGCGCTTCAGCATGGATCGAATGGTATCGAAGAGAATCTTTCGGGATTTGGGTGCGGGCATCAACAGGCCTCCAAAGCTTAAGGGGAGACCGGGCAATTAGGCACGAAAGACCGAAGTAGGAAAACACTTTGCTGCCTTAGCTAACTCTGCCTGTCACCAAGCGTCGCCTATGCCGACCCGTTGATGGTGTTCACGGACCGCTGCAGTCAGGGACGCGCGCGGGAGTGCACTTGGGCGTGAATTTCGCGTTAGCTTACGCGCTACACACCTTAACTTCACACCGGAAAAATGCGCCCCAAAAGGCCACTCAGGTCAACCGTTTAAGCATGCAATTCGCCGCCATGCGGGTGCATATCCTTTCGCTCGTGATACCCCGAGGTCGTCGGCAGGCAGGGTCACCCAATCGAATTAACCATGGTTCGAAAGGCGAGCTTAGCCATTGTCGGCGAGCTTGGGTTGGCGGCGAATATGAATTCGTGGCCGGGGTCAGATGGCGGGAAAACTAGCTTTGAGCACAACCATTGAGCGTGTGTCCGATGATGATTGCGTTGCAGATCATCGGACTGACGAGAACGCCAGCAACGGCGACACACCAGAATCATTTTCCCTTTCGAAAACCGCAGGCGTAGCGGGGCTGGCAATGGCTACTGCCGCGTGCGGCGGCGGTGGCTCGAGCGAAGGCGGTACTCCCACCGTCGGCACACCCCCTCCGGGGCCTGCAGCGCCTGTGGTGCGGCGGCCCGAAAATGATGCCGAGGCTGCGCGGTTCCTTCTCCAGTCGTCTTTTGCCGTGAGCACGGGCGCGATCGAGCAGGTGACGACCCAAGGGTACGAGCCATGGCTCGACCGGCAGATGGCAAGCTCGAATTCACAGAGCGCCCGCGAGTTCTTCTCCAGCCGCAATTTCGACCAAGTGAACGCAGAGAAGCATTACAATACAGCGCAAACAGGCGACGGTATGATCTGGTCGCAGCTGATGACCGGCGGAAGCAGCGTTCGCAAACGAGCGGCGCTGGCGCTGTCAGAATTCTTCGTCGTGTCGTTGAACTCGGTCGATATGACATGGCGATCCCCGGCCATTGGGGAATACTGGGATATCCTCAACCGCCATGCATTCGGCAATTACCGGGATCTGATCGAGGACATCACGCTGAACCCGGCAATGGGCGTATTCCTCAACACGCGCGGCAACAAGAAAGCCGACCCCCGAACCGGGCGCGTCCCGGATGAAAATTATGGCCGTGAGATCATGCAATTGTTCTCCATCGGGCTGTACGAGCTCAATCCGGATGGGACACAGCGGCTCTCCGGCGGCGAGCCGATCGAAACCTACGACAACGATGATGTGACCGGCATCGCCAAAGTGTTCACCGGCTACGACTTCGATTACACGGATATCGGCTTCACAACGGAAGTGGGTGGCAGCCGCGATATCCCGGATGCCGAATTCGCGCGCCAACCCATGACGGCCGATCCGGCCAAGTGGCGCTACCCAAGGGACAGATCTTTCCACGCTGAAGAGGAAAAGCAGTTCCTCGGCATGACCATCCCCGCCGGTACGAGCGCAGCCGATAGTCTCACGATGGCGCTCGATCACTTGTTCGAGCACCCGAATGTCGGGCCGTTTTTCGGCAAGCAGATGATCCAGAGGCTGGTGACCAGCAATCCGAGTCCGGGGTATGTCCAGCGTGTGGCTGCAGCGTTCGATGACAACGGAAGCGGCACGCGGGGCGATCTCAAAGCGGTATTCAAGGCAGTGTTGCTCGACGACGAAGCTCTCAATCCTGCGAATGTGACGGCGGCAGGGTTTGGCAAGTTGCGAGAACCGATGCTCCGCTTCGTCCAGTTGGGTCGGACTTTCGGTGTCAGCTCCATTAGCGGTGACTGGCAAGTCGGGAATTTTTCCGACGCTTCGGACCAGTTGGGGCAATCGCCGCTTCGCTCCCCTTCGGTCTTCAATTTCTTTCGGCCGTCCTATTTCCCGACAGGTTCGCAGGCAGCGGATAACGGCCTGCTGGCGCCCGAGTTCCAAATCGTCAACGAAACCTCGGTCGCGGGATATGTGAACTTCATGGAGCGCGCGATCGAGATGCGCGGCTACCGTTTTCGCGATTTGCAACTGGACTATTCGGAAGAGGTCGCAATTGCCGATGACAGCCAGCAATTGCTGGACCGGCTCGATCTCTTGCTCACGGCAAACCAGCTGACCACGGAAGTTCGGGACATCATCAAGGCGGCGATGGACGATGTGGTCCTCGATGAAATGAGCACGACGGAAGACAAGCTTCGCAGGGTTCATATCGGCATACTGCTGACGATGGCCTCAACCGATTACCTCGTACAGAAATAAGGGCGCGGACATGTACATCGGCAAAGATATCGAACTGTCGCGCCGCGCATTCTTGCGCCGGTCGGGGCAATTGGCGGCCATGGGCGGTGCTTCCTCCTATGCGCTTGGGCTTGCAGGAATCGGCGAAGCGGCGGCCTTTTCTACGGGCGGCGATTACAAGGCGTTGGTTTGCGTGTTCCTCTATGGCGGCAACGACCACGGGAATACGCTGATCCCGTTCGATCCGGTCAACTATGCCCGCTATTCCAATATCCGCGGCGGTGGGGGGTCGGAAGCTGGCGGCGGGATCGCGCTGGCGCGTGACAGCCTCGCCTCCACGATGCTGATGACGCCGGATGATCAGACATTGACGGACGACATCACGTATTCGCTCGCGCCTACGATGCCGCTTCTGAAGGCGCGCTATGATGAGGGCGTTATGGCGCCGCTGCTTAATGTCGGACCGCTGGAGGCACCGCTTACCCGCGCGCAATATGACGATCGCAGCGTGCCGCGTCCCGCAAAGCTGTTTTCTCACAACGATCAGCAATCGACATGGCAAAGTTCGCAGCCTGAGGGGTCGCGCACCGGCTGGGGCGGGCGCATGGGCGATCTCGCCCAATCGTCGAACACCAATTCCATGTTCACCGCGATCAACGCGACTGGAAATGCGGTCTTCCTGAGCGGTGACGAGGCCGTTCCATACCAGGTTTCAGCAAACGGCGCGACGCTGTTCCGGCCGCTCCGAAACGGACGCCTTTATCGTTCGGAGGCGGCGGCTACGGCATTGGAAACCGTCTTGCGAACCGGTACCGGGAACATCTTCGCCGCCGATCATGCTTTGATCAACGATCGCTCGATCCAGTACGGCACTTTCGTGAACGATGCGATCGCTTCGACAGCGGTCACGACCGATTTCGGAGACGATAACTCGCTGGCAGGCCAATTGCGCACCGTAGCCGCGTTAATTGCCGCGCGCGGTTCGCTGGGTGTGACCCGGCAGGTGTTCATGGTTTCAATCGGTGGTTTCGACAACCATGACGGACTGATCGGGCAGCACGAGGGACGGCTGGCGCAGGTCGATTTTGCTCTCGATGCATTCTATCGCGCGACGATAGAGCTTGGCGTCGCCGATAAAGTCACGACCTTCACGGCATCGGATTTCGGTCGGACGCTTGCATCGAACGGCGATGGCTCCGATCATGGTTGGGGTAGCTTCCACTTTATCATGGGCGGCGATGTGAATGGCGGGCGTTTCTATGGCCGCGCGCCACAGGTTTCGGTCGAGACGGCAGATCAGGTCGGACGGGGCAGACTGCTTCCGACGACTTCGGTTGATGAATATTCTGCGACTCTGGCGCGTTGGTTCGGCGTTTCCGATTCCGAATTGCCGATCATATCACCCAATATCGGCCGGTTCGCATCGCCGAATCTCGGGTTCATGAAAGAGTTAACTCCAGCCACTTGATACGACTGAGGGAGGTTGGGCCTCTCCACACGAAAAGGGCCGCCCGGAACGCACCGGACGGCCCTTTTTGTTTGAGAGCGCGTAGCGATCAGGCGCTGTAATACATGTCGAACTCGACGGGGCTCGGCGTGGTTTCGAGGCGCATGACCTCTTCCCATTTGAGCTCGGAATAAGCGATGATCTGATCTTGGGAGAAGACGTCGCCCTTCAGCAGGAATTCGTGATCGTCTTCGAGCGCTTCGAGAGCTTCACGAAGCGAACCGCACACGGTCGGCACATCGGCAAGCTCGGCCGGCGGCAGGTCGTAGAGATTCTTGTCCATGGCATCGCCGGGATGAATCTTGTTCTCGATACCGTCGAGCCCGGCCATCAGCAGCGCGGAGAACGCGAGATAGGGGTTCGCGAGTGCATCGGGGAAGCGGAATTCGACCCGTTTCGCCTTGTCGCCTGCTCCATACGGGATTCGGCACGATGCAGACCGATTGCGCGCTGAATAAGCGAGCAGAACGGGTGCTTCGAAACCAGGCACAAGACGCTTGTAGCTGTTGGTCGTCGGGTTGGTGAAGGCGTTGATTGCCTTCGCGTGCTTGATGACCCCGCCGATATAATGGAGGCAGGTTTCCGAAAGCCCGGCATATTCGTTGCCCGCGAATGTTGGCTTGCCGTCCTTCCAGATCGACATGTGCGAGTGCATTCCGCTGCCGTTATCTTCCTTGATCGGCTTTGGCATGAATGTCGCGGTCTTGCCGTAAGCATGCGCAACCTGCTGCACGACATATTTATAGACCTGCACCTGGTCGGCTGCGGTGGTCAGCGAGGAATACGTAATGCCGAGCTCGTGCTGGGCAGCGGCCACCTCGTGGTGGTGCTTGTCCATGTTGAGGCCCATTTCGAGCATCGTCGCGACCATTTCGCCGCGAATGTCCATGGCGCTATCGACCGGTGCCACCGGAAAATATCCACCCTTGGCGCGCGGGCGGTGGCCCATGTTGCCCATTTCATACTCTTTGCCGGTGTTGGTCGGCAGCTCGATATCGTCGATCGCATAACCTGAACCGGCATAGCCGTCTTCGAACCGGACATCGTCGAACATGAAGAACTCAGGCTCCGGTCCGACATAGACAGTGTCGCCAATTCCGGTCGATGCGAGATAGGCCTCGGCCCGCTTTGCGGTCGAGCGCGGATCGCGCGAATACAGCTGGCCATCGGACGGTTCCACGATGTTGCAAAAGATCGACAGCATCGGCGTGGCCGAGAACGGATCGATATAAGTCGCGTCCATGTCCGGCTTCAGGATCATGTCGCTTTCATTGATGGTCTTCCAGCCTTCGATCGAGGAGCCGTCGAACATCAGGCCGTCTTCGAGCGCATCTTCATCCATGACCCCTGCAGCCATCGTGAGGTGCTGCCATTTGCCCTTGGGATCGGTGAAACGCAGATCGACCCATTCGATTTCTTCATCCTTGATCTGTTTCAGGACGTCTTTGGTGCTAGCCATGGTGGTGTTCTCCAGCTGGTAGTTCGAGAGGAAAGCTCGTCACTATGACGAGCGAGAGCGGGAATCGTTCAAAAGTCAGGCGTCAAATCGCGTCGTCGTTGGTCTCGCCGGTGCGGATACGCAGCGCCGTTTCAACGGGGCTGACGAAAATCTTGCCATCGCCGATCCGCCCGGTCTGGGCCGCAGCGGCCACGGCCTCGACCACGCGTTCAGCCTGATCGTCTGCGACCACGACTTCGAGTTTCACCTTGGGAAGAAAATCGACGACATATTCTGCACCCCGATAGAGTTCGGTATGCCCTTTTTGTCGGCCAAAGCCGCGCGCCTCGGTGACGGTGATGCCGGACACGCCGATCTCATGGAGCGCCTCTTTCACCTCATCGAGCTTGAAAGGTTTGATAATCGCCTCGATCTTCTTCACGTGTGCGGTTTCCCCCGGATCGGTATCATTATTGGCAATTATATAACCAAGAATCGTGCCAAGTGACGAGCATACCGAGTTACTTGATACTCGCGCAGACGCAAGTGTCTTGCTCGCTGCCCTGACAGCTACGAAAGATAGTTCCGCGCTGCGATCCGTTGCCCAGTTTACAGCCCTTGCCTGCCCAA
This sequence comes from Erythrobacter ani, assembly GCF_019204025.1. Classification (GTDB taxonomy): domain Bacteria; phylum Pseudomonadota; class Alphaproteobacteria; order Sphingomonadales; family Sphingomonadaceae; genus Erythrobacter; species Erythrobacter ani. Next base: position 331,693 of record NZ_JAGSPB010000001.1, on the reverse strand, counting down.
TAAATGGGCAGTTCCGTGCGCTATGCTTCAGCGTGAGAGAGCGCCAATCCCGTCGTTTCGGGCAGGCCACACATGATGTTCAGGTTCTGGATAGCCGCACCCGATGCGCCTTTGCCGAGATTGTCGAGCACGGCGACGAGCCGCGCTTGCGCGCCGTCTTGGGAATCGTAGACGAACAGGTCGATCCCGTCCCAGGCCTTCGCGCCCTCACGCAAAAGCAATTCATTGGGTAAATCGGCAGCGGAGCGGACGGTTACGATCTCGCTCTCTTCGTAGAAACCGGTGAGTTCCCCTTCGAGAAAGGCCGCCGAAGTCGCGCCGGTCATGGCTGAGAGGGGCAGAGGCACATCGACCACCATACCCCGGTGTGCGTGCACGACGCTTGGCGAAAAGACCGGCGGATAAGCCAGCCCTGCAACATGCTGCATTTCGGCCAAATGCTTGTGCCCCAATCCGAGACCGTAGGCGCGGTATGCAATGTCGCCTTCATCACAGAAACGGTCGATCAGTGCGTTTCCACCGCCAGAATATCCGCTCACGGCGTTGACGGTATAGGGCCAGTCGAGCGGCAGGAGCCCAGCCTTTACCAGTGGGCCTACCAGCGCCAGGAACCCGGTCGGATAGCATCCAGGGTTTGCCACATATTGCGCCGAAGCGATCGCGTCCCGCCCAGTCAGCTCGGGAAAGCCGTAGGTCCAGCCTTCCGCGACGCGGTGGGCCGAGGAGGCGTCAATTATCCGCGTATCACTGCCGCTTGCGAGCGCCACGGCCTCTCGCGCGGCATCGTCCGGCAAGCACAGGATTGCCACATCTGCATCGACCAGCGCCTGTTTGCGAGGCTCGGCTTGCTTGCGCTGCGCATCGTCAAGAACGATCAGGTCGAATTCGTTCCGCCCCCTCAGCCTGTCGCGGATCTCAAGGCCGGTCGTACCGGCTGCCCCGTCGATGAAAATGCGCGTCGTCATTGCAAGGTTTGTAACGGCTTCCGCCCGGCGTTCAATCGGTAAGGCAAGCAGCCTTGCAATAGCCGCTTGGCCCTTCAGGCCCGACACAGCCCCAGGCCCACTCTCCAGCGAAGTCGAGAAGCTCGAAACGCGTGCCTGCGGCGAGGCGATGCATAATCTCGCTGTCATCGCGTGCGGCGAGATAAAGGTCGGCGCCTTGATCGCCGATCGTGCGGACATGGGGGACGACATAATGCGCCGCTAGGTGCGTTCCGGCGAGCGCGATATGGGCGAGGTCTCCGCGAAGGGGCAGGCTGCCGGGAGCCGGTTTCGCGACCGGACCGGTCAGGCCAAGAATGCCGTCCGGTATACCGTAATTGCCTGATTGCACGCCTGTGCCGCTCATTCAGGAAAGACCTTCCGCCCCGTTCGGTTTGCTCTGCCAAAGAGACAATCGCAATGAAGATGCGCGCTTAGCGGCAAGCGGATGCACGGGCAAGTCGGCGTTTTTCCAACGTCCCGCGGGAAGACGTTTGTCAGGCTGAGAAGCGGTCCTTAAGCATATTCCAGGCGGCGCGCAGGCCATAGGCGGTGCCGCCTTTGGTGCGGCCTGGCTTGGCAAAGGGGCGCCACGCAAAGGTGTCGAAGTGGACCCAATCGATATCATCGCCAACGAACCGGTCGAGAAACAGACCAGCAACGCTCGCTCCGGCATAGGGATTGGTGTGGGCGTTCGCGATATCGGCGATGTCGGATTTGAGGTATTCGCGGTACGCTTCGGGCAGAGGCAAGCGCCAGGGTTCGTCGTCATTTGCCTTGCCCGCATCGATCAACGCCTGTGCGGTCGCATCCTCGCGCGCCATCATGGCAGCGTAATCCGGACCCAGGGCAACGCGTGCGGCACCTGTCAACGTCGCGAAATCTATGATGAGTTCAGGCTGCTCCTCGCTTGCACGCGTCAGCGCGTCGCCGAGTATGAGTCGCCCTTCGGCGTCAGTGTTGTGAATCTCGACGCTGAGGCCCTTGCGACTGCTCAGAACGTCACCGGGACGGAAGGCATTACCCGCAATGGCGTTTTCGACAGCCGGGACGAGCAAGTGCAGCCGGACTTTCAGCCTGCCGGCCATGATCAGGCCCGCAAGCGCGATTGCGTGCGCTGCGCCGCCCATGTCTTTCTTCATCAGGCGCATGCCAGAACCCGGCTTGATATCAAGACCGCCGGAATCGAAGGTCACGCCTTTGCCGACGATCGCAAGCACGGGATCGCTTTCCGAACCCCAGGTCAGGTGCATGATGCGCGGGGCATGTGCGCGCGCAGCGGCGCGGCCGACGGCGTGCACCATGGGATATCCCTGCTCCAGCGCATCGCCTTGTGTCACGATGAGCTTGCCGCCATGGGCTTTGGCAAGTTTGTCGCACTCGGCCTCCAGCGCGGCTGGGCCCATGTCTTCGGCGGGCGTGTTGACCAGATCGCGCACGAGCATTTCGGCCTGCGCTTCGGCCGCGACAGCGTCGATCCGGCCAGGCTTGTCTGTCAGCAAAATGCGCGGCCCGGCGGCGTTCTCTTCCTCTTTATAACGGTTGAAGCTGTACTGCCCGGTGAGCCACCCGAACATCGCGGGGCCGGCCCCGGTTTCCGCTGCTGCGCCAGCCAACCGGTATGTGCCTCCGGGAAGCTGTTCGGCAAGCTTGGCAAGGCACCAGCTTGAAAGCTCATGCGGATCGGCGACCCCGCCAACCGCGAAAAAACTGTCGCCATCGGGCACGATTCCGACCTGATATCCGTGGCCTTCGAATTTCTGCCCCGCAAGACTGGCGCGCTGCGCAGCGCTCAACGTCTTGGCAAAATCATCGAACCCTTCCGAGTTCACAAGGTGAATGGCGATGGCGTCTTGGCCGCGGTCGGCCTGGATCAAGTCATTTATATCGGTCATGCTGTTTCAATTAGTCACCATCGGCGGCATGTCACGCAAACTTTCGCGGGAGGGAAAGCAGAATGGGAACCAACAGAGCGTATGCGGCGCTGTCTGCAATTGCGTTGAGCGCGTGTTCGTCGCCTGCCGAAGTCGGCGATGACGTGGGGGTCGACACCGGCGGCGCTTTCACCGCCGAAGGGCTGCGAAGCCAAACCGGCGAATACGAGTTCGATTATTCATGGCCGAGCGAGGCGGCCGCCATTCCTGTCTTGCGAGACCTGATGAGATCGCGGGCGGAAGCGGAAAAGGCCGCGCTTGATGAGGATTCCAGCGAATCCCGATCCGATGCCGAGGAATTTGGCTATCCGTTCAGGAGCTACACCCGCGAAACGAAATGGGAGGTTGCCGCCGATACGCCGCGCTTGCTGTGGCTTTCGGCGACAAGCTCTTTCTACACAGGCGGCGCGCATGGGAATTCTGAGTTTGACGCGCTCGTCTGGGACCGCGACGCCGGACAGGCGCTCGCGCCGCTCGGCTTGTTCGTCTCCGCGGACGCGCTGGAAAGTGCGCTTCGTGAGCCTTATTGCGAGGGATTGCTCGCCGCGCAGGAAGAGCAGCGCGGAGACGCGGTGGTCATTGAGGGGGACATGTTCGCTGGCTGTCCCGCGTTATCCGAACTGGTTCTGTCCGGAAGCTCCCGGGATGGCGTTGCTATCAATGGGCTCACACTCCTCGCGGCGCCCTATGTCGCCGGGTCGTTTGCGGAAGGATCGTACAAGATTGCCGTGCCAGTGACCGGCCGCATACTCGAAACCGTGAAGCCTGAATATCTAGAGGCGTTCGCCATCCTCGACTAGATTTCGGCCACGAAGTGGAAATCCGCCGTCACCTTCGCTACATGGTCAGGCATGGCAGAATACCAACTCGTAGAGAGCAGCGACACCGTCTACCGCGACGGAACGATCAAGCTGCACACAGAAGAGGGCTTTGAAGGCATGCGCAAGGCCGGGCGACTGGCCGCGATTATCCTCGACGAAGTCGCGAACCTTGTGGTGCCAGGTGTCACCACGGCGCAGATCGACGACCGCATTCGCGAAATGATGCTGGATGCAGGCGCGGTGCCAGCGACACTGGGTTACCGCGGGTATGCCCATTCGAGCTGCATCTCGATCAACCATGTCATTTGCCACGGAATACCCAGTGACAAGGTGCTGAAGGAAGGCGACATCCTGAATGTCGACGTTACGCCGCTGCTGGATGGCTGGCACGGCGATACCTCGCGCATGTTCTTCGCGGGAGAGCCATCTATCAAGGCGAAGCGCCTGGTCGATGTCACCTATGACTGCCTGATGCTCGGCATCGAGGCAGCAAGCAAACCTGGCGCTAGGCTTGGCGATATCGGGGCGGCGATCGAAGCGCATGCGAAACAGTTTCGTTACGGCGTGGTGCGCGAATTTTGCGGCCATGGCCTCGGGCGGTTGTTCCACGATGCACCCGAAGTGGTCCATGCTGGAAAAGCCGGGACCGGCCCTGAGCTGAAACCCGGCATGTTCTTTACGATCGAACCGATGATCAATCTCGGCAAGCCGTGGGCGAAGGTGCTGGGTGATGGCTGGACCGCCGTCACGCGCGACAAATCCTTGTCCGCTCAGTTCGAGCATAGCCTGGCGATAACCGAAGACGGGGTCGAGATATTCACCGAAAGTCCGACGGGGCGCAATAAGCCGCCTTATTGATGATCGGGTGACCTGATATTACGGCGCAGGCGGGGTCATATGCGTTCGTTTGCAGACTTACTCACTATCTATCGCATAGCGGCTGCGCCGGTCGTAGCGGGTGTAGCGCTTGCCGGGGTGCGCGATGCGTTTTTCATTCTGCTCATTATCAGTATCGCGACCGATGCTGCGGACGGTCCGATTTCGAGGTGGATGGGGACGGCGTCCCGTCGCGGAGCGCGGCTCGATACGATTGCCGACGCGCTGACCACGATCGCGGCCCTTCTGGGACTTTACATATTCGAGCGAGCGACTTTGCAGCCGGACATAGGCTGGCTCTATGCCTTCCTCGCAACATACACCGCCGCGGCAATCGCATGCCTGGCTAAGTTCGGTGTGCTGCCAGCCTACCACTTGTATCTGTCGAAGCTCAGCGCGGTCCTCGCAGCGTTGTTTATCGTCTTTCTCTACGCTGCCGGATATTCGCGAGAATTCCTGATAGCTGTCTTCGCCGTTGGCATCGCTGCCAATCTCGAATCCATCATCGCGACGCTGCGGCTGCGACAATTTCGGGCTGACATCGGCAGTGTATTTCTCATCAGGGGGCGCGGCGCAGGCGCTTAAAGGAAAAATGCCGCAAGGACAGCGACCATGACGATCACCACCGCGACCGAATAGCCCAGCATGGCCTGGACCTCTTGCGTCAACCGGCCCATCGTCAGCCATTCATAGCTGATCGCCATCAGGACGGTAATCGTCAGTTGGACGACTATCGCGAGCGGGTCAGGCAGGCCGAGCACCTGGATAACGCGGGCATAGGCGGGGGTCATCAGTGCAAGCGTGCCGATCAGCATTGCTTGCCTGTGTGCGTGGATCCTCCGCTTGCGCGCAAAATAGATGCCCGCGCAATACAGAGGTACGAACGTCACGAATGCGGCGACGTTCACAATGGTGACCTCGAACCGGCCGAGTTCCTGTCCGATCTTCCATGAGATTATCACGCCTGAAGCCACCATCGCTGCGACCAGCAATACCGACGCCCGCCCAAGCGTCTTGTGCAAACCAAACCGCTTCCATGCGGCAAGCGAGGCCTGGTTTGCGAAAAGCGCGAGCCACGCCAGCATTACTGCCGCATGAAAGATCACTATCGGGGTGAAACGCGCTTGCACCTCGGTATGGATCAACGCTTTCGCCCCAAAAGCGAGCGCCGAGAACAGCAGCAGGCCGTTGCCGATCCGCCGCAGCCGGATATTGGCAGCGATCTGGTCTCTTGGTTCGAGCAATTAAACGTCCCTTGCGGCTCTGATTGCGGCGCCCGCTGCGAACGGCGCAATCGCCACCAGCAGAAGGCTCGTAGCAACAACGAAGCCGAGGCTTGCTTGATCCTGACGGGCCAATGCTCCCGCGCCAAAAATCAGTATGGGCAGGGCGAGGGGGATCAGCAGCAGACCCGAAAGCGCTGCGCCTGCACGCAGAGATGCGGTGAGCGAGGCGATCATCAGGCCGATTGCGGCGAGGCCCGGCGTGCCGGCAATCAGGCCGAGTAGCAGCAGGTGAAGGGCCGGCCCATCCAGCGCGAGCAGGGCAGCGGCAGGGAAAGCGGCCAGGATCAACGGTGGGCCGAAGCTGAGCCAGTGCGCGAACAGGCGCACAACCATCATTGTCTCTTCTGTCATGCCGCGCAGCCTGAGCTGGTCAAACACGCCGAGTTCAATGTCCTGCGCGACCAGTTTTTCTAGCGGAAGGATCGCTGCAAGCAGTGCCGCAATCCATACGATGCCGCCGCCCGTTCTCGCGAGCATTTGCGGATCCGGGCCGACCGCAAAGGGATAGAGCATTGCAACCGCGACAAAGAAGACGACCGGCAGCGCGGCCCCTCCGCCGGCGAAGGGGAAGAACTTGCCAAGGTCGCGTTTCAACAGGGCGCCGATCATGAAGCGGTTTCCGCAGCGGGAACGTATGGCTCGATCGCGAGCGTCGTAAGTTCTCCTATCGCCAACGGCTGATGCGAGGCGATCAGCGCGATCCCACCTTCGTTGACATGCTGACTTATGAGCGCGGTGACTTGGTCAATGGCACGCGCATCGAGCCCGCTCAGCGGCTCGTCGAGCAGCCAGATCGGCACCTTGCGGTTCACCAACGCGGCGAGGCCTGCTCGCTTCCTTTGTCCCGTCGAAAGGTAGCGCACCGGCACATCAAGCAGCGGCTCCAGCCCGAGCAGCGCGAATGTCGCGAAAGGATCGGTGCACCGGTCCACGCTTTCCCAAAAATGCAGCGCCGTACCCAGCGGCTGGTCGGGATCGAGCCCGGTGCGCTCGTCCAGCAGTCCGACTGCTCCTTCGCTCACCACGCTGCCGCCATAGGGCGTGATCAGACCTGCCAAAGCGCGAATGAGTGTCGTCTTCCCGGTGCCATTGGCGCCTGTCACATGCATCGCGTCGCCTGCCTGCAAATCGAACGAAAGACCACGAAAAAGCACTCTGTCGCCGCGGCGGCAGGCGAGGTCTTTCGACGAAAGGGAAGGAGTGGCAGAACCTTGCATCGAGATGTGCGTTAGGCAAAAGCAACCCTGCTAACAACACTCTCCCCTAGGAGTTTCCCAATGGCCAATGTTCCAGAGCTCGATGACAAGGAACGCGAGACGCTTCTGTCGGATCATCCCGACTGGGAGCTGACCCGCGAAGGCAAGGCGATAATTCGCACATTCCAGTTCGGTGATTTCTCCGAAGCATGGGGCTTCATGAGCCGCGTCGCACTGCTGGCGGATGCGCACGATCACCACCCGGAATGGTTCAACGTGTATGCCAAGGTCGAGATCACGCTCACGACCCATGATGCTGGCACGCAAGGCGGCCTGTCGCACCGCGACGCCAAATTGGCGCGGGCAATTGACAGGCTGGTCAGCTGATCACTTTCCTAGCAGCGATGCCGCCTTGCGTTGTTGCTTACGGATTTTACCCGGCATCCAGCGCTTGGCAAAATTGAGCTGCCGCGCGGTCTTGCCGACGATGTAATGCATCTCCTGCCCGTGGACCGCACGCCAGATTGTCTCGGCGACTTCTTCCACAGGGGTGATTTCTAGCCCCGCCGCCTTCACGCGGTCGCGCACAGCCTCATTCGAATGGCGGTTGCCAGTGCCGTCGAGTAGCGGCGTCTCGATGAAGCTTGGGCATATCGAGCACACCGTAATGTCGTCGGGCGCCCATTCGGCATCAAGGCTTTCTGCAATTCCGCGCACGGCGAATTTCGTGGCGCTGTAGACGCTCATCCCGCTGCCACCGGTAATGCCCGCTGCACTTGCAATATTGACGAGGCATGATCCCGGCGCGGTTCTCTTGAGATAGGGGTACGCCGCCTGCGCGCCCCACAACACACCCTTGAGATTAATATCGAGACACCGTTCGATTTCATCCTGCTCAAGCTCGGCCAGCGGGCCGCCTGTGCCGATCCCGGCATTGTTCACCACCGCATCGATCCGTCCGCCTGCCGCGGTTGAAAAGGCTTCGAGCGCGACGTCCCATGCATCGCGGTCACGTACATCGAGTTTGTGCATGTATTTGTATCCGCCGGGGATCAGGCCGAGCGTGTCTTCCATTCCGCTCTCGTTAACATCGGAAATTCCGATGAACCAGCCTCGCTCACCAAAGTATCGCGCCGTCGCCCGGCCGATGCCCGAAGCGCCGCCAGTTATGAAAATGCTGCGCCGCTGCTCTGTCGCGCTCATCTGATCCCTCCAAAAAACAAAATCGCCCGGAGGTCTATCTCCGGGCGATCGGTTTGTCAGCAATTGACAGCAATGTCAGCTAGGTTTGCTTCGATCCTCAGCTTCCAAGGGCGTCCTGCAGACCTTTGACGTGTTCTGCCCCTTCGACGATTTCGGCGGTCGACGGCTCGAGCACATCGCCGAGCGGCTCTGCGCGTCCGCCAAGGCATTCCGACAAGAAGTTTTCCGCGATGCCGAAGAACGCAATATTGTTCGCAGGCTTGGCAAAGCCGTGCCCTTCATCGGGATAGAGGACGTAGGTAACCGGGATCCCGGCTTCCTTCATTGCGCCGACGATCTGGTCGCTTTCCGATTGCTTCACGCGCGGGTCATTGGCGCCCTGCGCGATCAGCAGCGGCTTGGTAATCTGGTCCGCTTTGTAAAGCGGGCTTGCCGCCTTGAGCAGGGCCAGGCCTTCCTCCGTGTTCGGGTCGCCCATGCGCTCGTGGAAGATCTTCACCAGCGGTGCCCAGTAAGGCGGGATCGTGCTGAGCAGCGTTTCGAGGTTCGAAGGGCCGACGATATCGACACCGCATGCAAACTTGTCCGGCGTGAAGGTCAGGCCTGCGAGCGTCGCGTAGCCACCATATGATCCGCCCATGATGGCAACTTGGCTTTCGCTCGTGATGCCTTCGGAAATGGCCCAATCGGTCGCGTCGATCAGGTCATCGTGCATCTTCAAGCCCCATTGCTTGTTCCCAGCATTGAGGAAATCCTTGCCGAAACCGGTGCTGCCGCGGAAATTCGTGCTGAGCACGGCATAGCCGCGGTTCGCGAGCATCTGGTGTGCGGAATTGAACCCGTACTCGTCGCGCGCCCAAGGGCCGCCATGGACGAGCAATACCATCGGCACCGCTTCATCGGGCCGGCCATCGCCGTCCGTGTCCGAGCCCGGCGGCAGGGTGAGGTATGACGGAAGTGTCAGCCCGTCGCGGCTCGTGATCTCAACCGTTTGCATCGGCTGGAGCGGCGCGCCTTCAAGCTCAGGCCGGGCAACGTAGAACGGCGTCAGCGTGCTCGCGGCGCGATCATAGATATAGGTCGCACTCGGTGCGGTCAGCGGGTCATTCCAGACGATCCAGGTCTGGTCGTCATCGGTGCGGCTCGAAATTCCGAACTCACCATCGAGCCGTTCATCGAGCCATTCCATCGACGCCTTCAGATCGGGATCGATCGCGACCCATTCGTTCTGGAGGTAATTGACGGAATACGCCTCGACCTCGCCGGTCTTCGGATCGCGGATCGTGCCGCCCAGATCGGCCTTGTCATCCTCGGCGATCATGGTTTTCTCACCGGTCGCGGTATCTTGAGCATAAAGTGCAGCCGTGTTGCGTCCCCGGCTGTCGATCCAGTAAAGAGTCGAGCCGTCCGTGGTATATCCTGCGGGGCTGGTCGTGAGGGAATCTTCCATCGCCGTGGCCTCGAACGGTTCATTGGCGACCACGTTGTCCGTGACCTTGAAATAGTCGGTCCCACCCTCGGCGTTTTGCCGGAATGCCATACGCACGGTCAGCGTGTCGTCGGCCATGAAACCTGCATAGCTTTCATTCTGGAGAACCAGCTCGCTCTCACCCGTGTTGAGGTTGAGCATATAAACGTCGTGAAATTGCGGGTTGCGGTTGTTCAGGCCAACCAGGATGCTGTCCTTGATCGTCTCCGAGGTGCCAATGATCTGCACACGGGTGTTTTCGAACGGTGTCAGCGTGGTCTCTTCGCCGGTCGCTACATCCACCTTGTACAGCAGGAAATTCTCGTCGCCTCCCTTGTCCTGGATATAATTGACACTCTTGCCGTCCGGTGCCCAGAAATGCTGGCGAATGGGGCGGTCGGTCGAAGACGTCATCGCTTTGGCATCGTCCGGATTATCGCGCGGGGCGACCCAGATGTTGAGCACCCCATCCTTGGGCGCGAGCCAGCTCAGCCACTGGCCATCGGGGCTCAGGCGACCTTGCGCTTTGGTCGGGTTTCCGAACAGCGCGTCGCGAGGGATCAGGGGAGTGGCTTCGGCAGTAGACGTCATCGAGGCTCCGTTCTGAGCAGTTGAATTGGCATGGTGGTCAGCCGACAGGATTGCCGGAGCTGACAGTGCAAGAGCCGCCACCGAGGCGGCAAGCATGCGAGCGGATTTTGCAGAATGAAACATGGTTTTGAGACCCTCCAAATCAAGCCAGTGTTACGCGAAATGCATTGGAGGCACCGTACACATGGGCGCAGAGCCTGCAAGCCAAACCGATAGCCGTATTAAAGCGCTGGATTGGCGTAATAATGCCAGGTGAAGATCGCCATCGCGCCTCTGTGCGGGGACCATCTCCCGCCGATCTCGCGAGCGGCCTTTTCAGTCGGGCGTTCGTTCAGTTCCAGCAGGCGTTTCACGCCTTCCTGCACCGCGAGATCACCGGCTGGCCAGATGTCGGCGCGACCTTCAGCGAACAGAAGGTATATCTCAGCCGACCAGCGCCCGATGCCCTTGATCCGGGTCAGCTCCTCGATGGCAGCTTCGTCGTCGGTTGGAAGCGAATGAAAGTCGATCTCCCCGGCGTCGACCAGCTCGCACAGGCTTCTCGCATAGCCCTGTTTCTGACGTGACAACCCGCAGGCGCGAAGGGTATCGAAGTCGCGGCTCAGCAGGTCGATGCATGTGAAATTCGCACCAAGTTCCGCCTCCAGCTTGTTCCACATGGAGCTGGCCGCCGCGACAGAAACCTGTTGCCCGACGATCGTTCGCAGGAGTGTCATGTAGCCGCGCTCTCTCATCCGCGGTTCTGGATAGCCGACGCGCTCTAGCTCGGCGGCGAGTTTGGGATCGGAGCTCGCCAATGTGTCCAATCCGCTCTTGATCTGCCGCGCCGTCAGCCCCACTCATCATTTCCTTAGCTTGCGTTGGAATTCGGAACGTCCTAGCAGCGCGGCTGTTTTAGCGATAGCGCGCATTCTTGCGCTCAACCTGAGTCAAAAAGGAATTCGAATCCATGCCAAAGCTGGTCGTCACCAATCGCGAAGGCGAAACGAGCGAGATCGAGGTTGAGGACGGCCTGACGGTGATGGAAGCCATCCGCGACAATGGTTTCGATGAACTTCTTGCGCTGTGCGGTGGGTGCTGTTCCTGCGCAACCTGCCACATCCACATCGATGGCGGTGCGACCGACAAGCTCCCGGCGATGAGCGAGGACGAAGACGACCTGCTGGAATCATCCGAGCATCGAACCGAGAATTCGCGCCTGTCGTGCCAGATCCCCTTCACGGCCGAATTGGACGGGCTCAAGGTAACTATCGCCGAAGAAGATTAATGTTGTTTGCGGGGGCGGGGCGAAGGCCCTAAATCCCGGTCATGAACATCACCCAACCTTTCGGCGATACACTCGCCCTGATCGGAAATACTCCGCTCGTCCGACTTGCCGGTCCCAGCGAAACGGCTGGATGTGACATCTGGGGCAAGTGCGAATTCGCCAATCCCGGATCGTCGGTAAAGGATCGCGCTGCCCTCTACATGATCCGCGACGCTGAGGAGCGCGGCGAGCTGAAGCCCGGCGGGACCGTGATCGAAGGCACGGCCGGCAATACCGGCATCGGCATTGCTCTGGTCGCCAACGCGCTGGGGTACAAGACGGTCATTGTGATGCCCGATAACCAGTCCAAGGAGAAGATGGACACACTGCGGGCGCTTGGTGCCCAGCTCGTCCTGGTGCCACCGACGAAATATGCCGACCCGGCGCATTTCCAGCATGTCTCGCGGCGTATGGCAGAGGAAACCGAAGGCGCGATTTGGGCCGGACAGTTCGACAATGTCGCCAATCGTAAAGCTCATATCGAAGGGACAGCCCAGGAATTGTGGCACCAGACTGGCGGCAGGATAGACGGGTTCACCTGCGCCGCAGGCACCGGCGGCACGATCGCCGGGGTAGGCATGGGCCTCAAGGAAAAAGACGAGAACGTTCGTATCGCGCTTACCGATCCGCACGGCGCAGCGCTTTACAATTACTTTGCTCACGGCGAGCTGAAAAGCGAAGGATCCTCGGTTGCCGAAGGGATCGGGCAGGGCCGCATTACCGCCAATCTCGAAGGTGCGCCGATCGACACTCAATTCCGGATTTCCGATGAGGAAGGCCTGGTCTGGGTCGAGCGTATGCTGCGCGAGGAAGGGCTTTGCCTTGGGCTTTCGTCGGGTATCAACGTTGCGGGCGCGATTGCGCTGGGCAAGCAACTGGTCGCGGAAGGGCGCGACAATCCGCAGGTCGCCACCATTCTATGCGATACCGGATTTCGGTATCTTTCCACGCTTTACAACGCTGAATGGTTGGCCTCGAAAGACCTGCCGGTATTCGACTGGCTGGCGCAGGCGGCGACCGCCTGATAGTCTGCAGCGATGGCAGGCGAAAAGCTTCTTGGACGCATGAAAGACGGAAAACCCGCAGAAAGCTTGCCGCCTGAAGGCGCTCCGCTCGGCGGGACTCGTGCCGAGGCGATACAGCGCTTGCAGGTCGGTCTGTTCGGACTGTTCGCCATGGTCCTGCTGGTCGGATTGGCAAGCATCATCGGCGGGCAGGCGGCATTAACCGAACAGACTGCCGTGCCCGAGGCAGCACCTACTACAGAGCCAAGCGAGGCGCCGCCTCAGCGCGACCCCTTGGTCGATGCGGGCGTGGTGCCCGATATCCCGGCCGAATCCCCGCAGAACTCGGACGAAGATGACGAGGCGAGCACGAATTCCGAGGCGCCGCCGGAAAGTGCCGCACCGCCTGCCGATGTGGACTTCCCATAGTGCGACTATCTTTTCGGCCATCGGTGATGGCGCTGTTGTTCGCGGTGCAGTGCAGTCTTGCAGCCTGCGAATCCAGATCAGCCGAAGCCGAGGCAATCGAACAGTCGGATCCATTGGCGAAAGTCGAAAAACCACGCCTGGGATTGATGACCAGCCTGCCGCTTTATTGGCCTCTCGGGGCTCAGTTCGGTGAACTATTGTCATCGGACGCGCCGATTTCTGATCAGCGCCAAGCGCTTGAGGCGCGCTTCGAATTGCTGCCGCTCGACACGCTGTCGCCCATCGCCGGACTTTCTGCTGGCGAGCCCGACCTTGATCCGCTCGAGGGTCTGGAACGGCTCGCGGTAATCCAGCCTCGCGGTCTCTCGCCCGCGGACAATGTTGCCTTGGACGCGTGGGTGAGGGGAGGCGGGAGGTTGCTGCTCGTACTGGATCCCATGCTGACGGCGGATCATCATCTCCCGCTGGGCGATCCCAGGCGTCCCGTCGACATCGCCTTGATCCCCCCCGTGGTTGGCCGCTGGGGACTTGAGATAGACTTCGATGAAGACCAGCCGGTGCCCCGTAAGGTCGCACTCGGCGACATGCAGCTTTCTGTCGCGCTCGCCGGTGGTATCAGGGTGCGGGATAGTGGCGCGGATGATTGCGACATAATGGGTGATGCCGTCGTCGCCCGCTGCCGGATCGGGGAAGGGGAGGTGACTCTGATTGCCGACGCCCACGCGTTCGAAGGTAATGCCGAGCATGACCACGATCACGCGCTCGACCAGCCGAACCAACTGAGCGAGGTCATTGACTTCGCATTCCGATAGCAATGGAATGGGGAAAACGCGGGAATACGCCGCGAGCCTGCGACTCTGGTCAGGGACTCGGGCGGAAAACTCGGGGAAACGGTCTGAATTCAGCGCCTTCGAGCGGGAAATAGTGGGACCAGGAGGGGTTTCGGGCCGAGGTCAATATGCCGAAGTGTGGGTAAATCCATAAAAATATCATATACTTAACGCTTAATCCCTAGATTTCCCGTAAAAACCCCTTCCATCCCGCTCGTATCCCCGATATTACCGGGTTCCATCAAACATACTCGTTTGCTCCGCGTCACCTCGGTCGGTTGGCGTGCCGTCACCGCTCGCGCGGCGATGGCGACGGAGAAGGTGTGTCTGATGCGGCGGCTATTTCATGGAGGAGTGGCCGGTCAGGGATAAGGGGATTGGGAAGCGTGTCTGCGCTGGGGACATATAGTGGCAAAGCCTACTCGCCGGCAGGCGATAAGGGCCGCTTCGTCCTGCCCCCCGCATTCCGCAAGGCGGTCAAGGAGAGTTCGGGAGGCAGCAAGACCCTGTGCCTTGCCGCGCACGAGAAATTCGATTGCCTGATCGGTTTCGGCCTCTCTCGCATAGATGAACTGCACAAACAGCTCGACCGCGAGGAAGAGCGCGCGATACGTATGAACATCGCCGAATTCGATCGCGACATCCGCGCCCAGCAGCTCTTCGGATTCGAGCAGCTTCCTTTCGATGACAGCGGGCGCTTCGTCATGCCGGATCACCTTCGCGACCTCGGCAATGTCGGCGACGGCCTTTATTATCACGGGGCAGGCGAATTTTTCTTCGTCTGGAACCCGGAAGAGCTCGCTCGCATGGATAAGAGCTTCCGGGGAGCGCAGGTCACCTGTGCGAGCATGGTCAAGGAAGCCGCTGCGAAAGCATCCAAGAAGGGTGGCGGCAAGTGATGAGTGCGCCTCATATCCCTGTCCTGCTCGATGAAGTGATCGCGGCCATCGGTCCAATCGCGGGCATGGAGATCGTCGATGCGACCTTCGGGGCCGGCGGGTACTCCGCCGCACTGCTAGGCAGTGGCGCGCGGGTCTACGCATTTGACCGCGACCCAAATGCGATCCGCGATGGCGCGGCAATGGTCGATGCCTACGATGGGCGGCTCACCCTTCATGCCGAACGCTTTTCGCGCATGCGCGAAGAGATGGAGCGCATCGGCGTGCCGCAGGTTGATGCAGTCGTCATGGATATCGGGGTGTCCTCGATGCAGCTCGATCAGGGGGAGCGCGGCTTTGCGTTCTCAAACGATGGTCCGCTCGACATGCGCATGAGCCAGGAGGGCGAGAGTGCGGCGGATTTTCTCAATACGGCAGACGAAGCGGCGATAGCCGACGTGCTCTACCAGTATGGCGAGGAGCGCCAGTCGCGCCGCGTCGCCCGCGCGATTGTCGCGGCGCGCCCGCTGGAGACGACCGGCGAACTCGCTCGTGTCGTGCGCAAGGCGCTGGGCCACAAACCGCATGACAAGAAAGACCCCGCCACCCGCACGTTTCAGGCGGTGCGGATTCACGTGAACGATGAGCTCGGCGAGCTGAGAGCGGGGCTGCTCGCCGCCGAGGCATTGCTCAGGGAAGGCGGCGTCCTCGCCGTGGTCAGTTTTCACAGCCTCGAAGATCGCATCGTCAAGCGCTTCCTGAAAGAAGCGTCCGGCGCGGGCCGTGCGGTATCGCGGCACTTGCCGGGCGAGCTTCCCGGACCAGCCCCGGTCTTCACGAATGTTTCCAAAGCGATCCGCCCGTCAGAAGCAGAGATCGAACGCAATCCGCGCGCGCGCTCGTCCACGCTCCGCCACGCGCTCCGAACGGCAGCTCCAGCAAGGGAATTGGCACCATGATGGTTACCCGCACTCAAATTCGCTCGCTCGGCTGGGCTGCTGTCCTCGCGATGTGCCTCGGCCTGTTCGTGGTTCTGAGCCTGCGTGTTCACGCCGTAAAAAGCGAAGTGCTGCTGGCGGAACGCCAGATCGTCTCCCTTGAACGCCAGACCAAACTCCTCGAAACGGAGTTCGAGACGCGCGCCAGTCAGCGCCAGCTTGCCAATTGGAATTCGGTTGAATTCGGTTTCGAAGCGCCGCGTGCGGATCAATATCTCGAAGGCGAACGCCAGCTTGCTAGCCTCGGCGAGCCGCTCGGTCCGGATGCTCCGCGGCAGATACGCGTAGCGCGCGCAGAATTGCCAGGTGCCAGCGGGGAGGAAACGCAAGAGCGCGAAATGGTATCGCCCATCACCGGAACTCCGATCACGCTCGCTGCTGCCGCGACCGAGCAGGATGCGGGCACTGTTTTTGCAAGCGCATTCGGCGATTTTCTGATTGAAGCCTCTCCGATCCGCGCGGCCAATGCGCGGACCAATGCGAGCTCCGGCCTTGTCGGTGAAGCGGCAAGAGTCCGCGAATGAATGCGTTTACGCCGCAACTGGGGTTAGGTTTCGCGGAAGCACGGCCGGTTGCGCTGGGAACCTCGCTGCGCGCTCCACTGAAGCCTGCGCAAGGGCCCGCGATTCCCGTCGGACGCATTCAATTGGTCCAGTTGCGGTTCCAGTCGCTTCTCACCGCGCGCATGCGGATACTCTTCATCGCGGTCATTTTCACCGCAGTCGCCGCCGCGGCGCTTTTACGTATCACGTGGCTTGGATTCGCGGGTTCCGCACCGACGCAGTCCAGCCTGGCCGACCGGCTCCTGCCGCCGCGCGGCGAAATCACCGATCGCAACGGCGCACCGCTGGCGCGGGCATTCCCGGCCTACGCCTTGTGGTACGATCCAGATGCGATGGGCGATGGGGGCAAGCCCTTGGTCGGAGAGCCATCCGAAATCGCGGCCAAACTTGCCGCGATATTCCCCGACATGGACGAGGCTGAGACCGCACGAAAGCTCGCCAGCGGCCGCGGGGGATATTTGCGGCGCCGTGTATTGCCCGAAGATGCCAACCGAGTGTTCGAACTCGGCGAAATCGCTCTGCAATTCCCGCAGGAACCCGACCGCCATTACCCGCAGGGCTCGCTTGCGGCGCACGTGCTTGGCTATGTGGTCGAGCAGCAAGGCGGGAAAATCGGCATGGAGGAAGTGCTTGAAGAGCGGCTGTCCGATCCGACCCTGCGCGCCAATCCCGTCGCGCTTTCGATCGATGTGCGGGTGCAGGGAGCACTTGAGGACGAGCTGCGCCGGGGAATGCTGGCGACGGACGCGCTCGGTGCGGCAGGCATCGTGCTCGACGTGGATACCGGCGAGATCATGGCGATGGCATCTTTGCCCGAATTCGATCCCAACGTGGTCGGCGCGGATGGTGCGCCGAATGTCTTCAATCGTGCAACGAACGGCCTTTACGAACTTGGCTCGACCTTCAAACCATTGACAGTCGCTGCCGCCATCGATGCGGGTGTTGTTCGCAATCTTGGCCGCGACTGGGACGCTACCACAGTGGAGGTGGGCAATCGGCGCATTCGCGACCTCAAGCCGAAGGGTGACACGCTCAATGTCCCGCAGGCGCTGGTCTATTCCTCAAACACGGTGACAGCGCGCGTCGCGGACAAGCTCGGCACGGAACGGCTCCAGCAAATGCTGGTTGATCTCAACATGGATCAACGGCCGTTCATCGAGCTTCCCGCACGGGGCAAACCGCTCTGGCCGCAAAACCCCGATAACCGCCATACGAACATGGTGATCGGGTATGGCCACTCCCTTGCGGTAACACCGCTGCACCTGGCGAACGCTTACGCCGCAATGGTCAACGGCGGTATCTGGCGTCCGGCAACTCTGCACAAGCTCGACTCTGCCGATGTTCCTCGGGGCAAGCGCGTGTTCAAGGCGTCGACGTCTGCCCGGATGCGGCAGATGCTGCGTATGATTTCGATTTATGGCACCGGTCGCAGCGCGGATGCGCCCGGCTTCCGTGTCGGAGGCAAGACCGGCTCTGCTGAAAAACCGGGCAAGGGCGGGTATAGCCAGCGCAAGATAATTTCCACTTTCGCCGCCGCTTTCCCGATGGATCGCCCGCGCTTCGTCGTGGTGGCGATGATCGACGAACCACGCGGCACGGTGGCGAGCTCGTTTCAGCGCACCGCCGCGTTCAATGCTGCGCCGGTGGTTGGCCGGTTGGTTCCGCGCATCGGTCCAATGCTGGGAGTGCGCCCGGACGCGAAGCGTGACGTAGACATTTCAGACCTCCGCTATCTGGTGGAAAAGGACAAATGAAGCTCGGCAAACTGATCGAAGAGGCGGGCCTGGCAATCGGTGATGCGGGGCCAGACATCGGCGTTACAGGCTTCGCGATCGATCACCGCAAGGTCGCACCGGGGACCGTGTTCGGGGCGTTCCAAGGCGCCAAATTCAACGCCGAAGACTTCATTCCTTCTGCAATCGAAGCGGGTGCGGTAGCGATTGTGGCGCGGCCTGAGGTCAAGGTTTTAGGCGCGCTCCATATCGCCAGCGACGAGCCGCGACGCGCATTTGCGAACCTTGCTGCACAATTCTTTACTCCGGTGCCCGAAACGATCGTCGCGGTCACCGGGACCAACGGCAAGACTTCGACCGCCGAAATGACTCGCCAGATATGGCGCATGTGCGGCGAACGCGCGGCCAGCATCGGTACGCTTGGCGTTACCACGCCCGATGGAAGTGTCTCAACCGGCCTGACCACACCGGACATCGTCACGTTTCTGTCAAACATGAGCGGCTTGGCGCGCGAAGGGGTGACGCATGTCGCTTACGAAGCTTCCAGCCACGGCCTTTCGCAATTCCGCAACGAAGGTCTGCCGGTCACTGCCTGCGCCTTCACCAATTTCAGCCGCGACCACCTCGATTATCACGGCACGATGGAAGAATACTTCGCCGCCAAGATGCGTCTGTTTGACGAGGTCGTCGATAGCGGCGCGCCGGCGATCATCTGGGCGGGAGCGGACGCAAATGAATGGACGGACAGGGCGATCAAACATGCCGCGAGGCGCGGCCTCGAAGTGCGGACGGTCGGCGAGGGGGGCGATTTCCTGCGCCTGTCCGCGCGGGAGGCCACCCAGCTTGGGCAGTCGCTTACGGTAGAACATGACGGTGAGAGCCGGACGTTGAGACTGCCGCTGATCGGAGCCTATCAGGCTGCAAATGCGCTGGTTTCGGCGGGTCTCGCGCTGGCTACTGGTGCTGACGCATCGCAGGTGTTCGACGCGGTTGGGCGGTTGCAGCCGGTCCGCGGGCGGCTTGAGCGCGCGGTCATCACCGCCAGCGGCGCTCCCGTCTATGTTGATTACGCGCACACACCCGATGCGCTTGAGGCTGCCATCATCGCTCTCAGGCCACATGTGAATGCGAACAGGGGCGGTAAGCTTATTGCCGTGTTCGGCGCAGGCGGAGATCGCGATCAGGGCAAGCGAGCACCCATGGGCGGAGCGGCGTCGCGGAACGCCGATATTGTCATTGTTACCGACGACAATCCACGCGGCGAAGACGCAGCCAGCATTCGAAAAGCGGTTCGTTCGGGCGCGGGCGGCAATGCCTCGGAAATTGGCGGACGGCGCGATGCGATCGCGGCTGCAATCGGGCAAGCGAGGGAGAACGACATTATACTCATCGCAGGTAAAGGCCACGAAGAGGGCCAGATCATCGGTTCGGGAGACGATATGCGGGTTTTGCCCTTCAATGATGTCCAGGTGGCGCGCGAATGCGCAGCCGAAACCACCAGGGAAGGCATCGCATGAGTGCGGTACACGCGCTGTTGCGGGCATGGCCCGCCGATCCGCGAGATGAATGTCCGCTAGCGCTATGGGATGCTGCGGGCATCGAAGCGGCGACCGGCGGGACGGCCAGCCACGCGTTCAGGGCATCCGGGGTCGAAATGGATTCGCGCGATGTGCGTCCGGGAGACCTTTTTGTCGCGCTGAAAGGCGAGGCGATGGATGGACATAAGTTTGTCGGCGCCGCTTTTCAGAAAGGTGCCGTTGCGGCCTTGGTTGATCGTCCGGTTGATTATCCGCATGTGCTGGTCGAGGACACCACGAAGGCGCTGCACGACCTCGCCCATGCAGCGCGCGAACGCTCCTCGGCGGTGCGCGTCGCGGTCACCGGATCGGTCGGAAAGACCGGTGTGAAGGAAGCGATATTTGCGAGCCTCGATCGTTCGAGCCGCGGCGCAGCGCATCGCAGTGTGCGCAGCTACAACAACCACGTCGGGGTTCCGCTGAGCCTTGCCCGGCTACCCGCGCGCGCAAGGTTCGGCGTTTTCGAAATGGGCATGAACCACGCGGGCGAGATCGCTCCTCTCGCAGGCCACGTCAGGCCCGATGTGGCGCTGATCACGACGATCGCGCCAGTTCACATTGAACATCTCGGCAGCGAAGAGGCGATCGCGGATGAGAAGGCGCAGATTTCCACCGGCCTGGTGAAAGGCGGCACTGCAATCATTCCGGCGGACAATGTGCATACTCCCCGCCTGATCGAGCATGCGCAGGCTCTGGGTGCCGAAATCGTCACCTTCGGGCGCAGCGCTGGGGCCGATGTGCGTCTCCTCGATGCAATCCCCAGTGCGCATGGCGGATCGCTCGTCACGGCGGAACTGGGCGACCGGAGGGTTTGTTTTACAGTGGCCGAACCGGGCGAGCACTGGATCGACAATTCGCTTGGCGTGATGGCGGCGGTTCGCGCTGCCGGCGGTGATCTGGCTGCTGCCGGACTGGCTCTCGCCGAAATGGGTGGCCTCAAGGGGCGGGGCGCGCGTTTCGATATCGAAGTGCCCGGCGGGAAGGCCTTGTTGCTCGATGAAAGCTACAACGCCAATCCTGCATCCATGCGCGCAACTCTGCGGCAGCTGGGCCAAACGCCAGCGCATCGCCGGGTGGCGGTGCTTGGCAGCATGGGCGAGCTTGGCGATTTCTCGGCCAAGTTCCATCGCCAACTCGCCGAACCGCTGGCCGATGCCAAGATCGACCATGCGATCTTGGTCGGCGATGAGATGCGCCACCTTGCTGCACAATTGGGGAAAGCGGCAGTCGACCCGCTTGGCTTTGCACCGAGCTTCGCGCATTGCGAAGACAGCGCTCAGGCCATCGCGCAGCTCGAGCAATTCGGCTTGACCCATGGTGATGCGGTACTCGTCAAGGGCTCGAACTTCCTTGGTCTCGGCAAACTGGTGACACACTTTACGAACACCTCGAGCTAAGCGGGGGGCGAAGGACCTGGATGCTCTATCTACTCGCTGAATGGCTGGGCTTCGAAGGGGCACTCAACCTCGTGCGTTATCAGACGTTCCGTTTCGGCGCGACGCTGATGACGGCGCTGATTTTTGGCCTCATCATCGGACCGCGTTTCATCAACATGCTGCGCGTCCGCCAAGGCAAGGGTCAACCGATCCGCGAGGACGGTCCGCAAACCCATCTTGCAAAGCGCGGCACGCCGACAATGGGCGGCCTCATGATCCTCGTCGCGCTGGTGTTTGCGCTGCTGCTGTGGATGGATCTGCGCAGCCCACTGGTCTGGGCCTGTCTCGCCGTGACGGTCGGGTTCGGCGTGATCGGGTTCTTCGATGATTACGACAAGGTTTCGAAGAATTCGCACAAGGGCGTGTCGGGCAAGGTCCGCTTGCTTCTCGAATTCGCGGTTGCCGGTGTGGCGTCGTATCTGATTGTCAGTCAGATTAACACGAACCTCTACATTCCGTTTTTCTCCGACGTGCAAATCCCGCTCGGGCCGTTCTATTACGTGTTTGCGGCCTTCGTGATCGTCGGGGCCGGCAACGCGGTGAACCTGACCGATGGTCTGGACGGATTGGCGATCATGCCGGTGATCATAGCCGCAGGCACCTTTGCGCTCATCGCCTATCTCGTCGGCCGAGTGGATTATTCCGACTATCTCGGCATTCCGCACGTGGACGGTGCGGGCGAACTCGCCGTGTTCTCAGCTGCGATCATGGGTGCGGGGCTGGCGTTCCTGTGGTTCAATGCACCGCCCGCCGCAGTGTTCATGGGCGACACGGGCAGCCTCGCCCTCGGCGGTGCACTCGGCGCTATTGCGGTCGCCAGCCATCATGAGGTTGTGCTCGCAATCGTCGGCGGATTGTTCGTGCTCGAAGCGGTGTCGGTCATTGTGCAGGTTTTCTGGTTCAAGCGCACCGGACGGCGCGTGTTCCGCATGGCGCCGATCCACCACCATTTCGAACAATTGGGCTGGAGCGAAAGCAAAGTCGTTATACGGTTCTGGATCATCGCCATCATCCTAGCGATGATCGGCCTTTCGACTTTGAAGCTGAGGTAAAGCGGCGGCCATGATCACTTCCCCCGCCTTCGCCGATAAACGCTATGCCGTACTCGGCCTGGCGCGATCGGGTGCGGCGGCGGTCGAGGCACTGCTGGCAAGCGGAGCCGAAATCACCGCGTGGGATCGTCAGGACATCGCGCGCGAACCGTTCGAGGGGCGCTGCAGGCTGGCTGATCCGTTGGGCCTCGATTTGACCGGTTATGACGGGATAGTGGTGTCTCCCGGTGTGCCCCTCAACACCCATCCGATAAAGCCTCACGCGGAAAAACATGGTGTTCCAGTGATAGGCGATGTCGAGCTCTTTGCGATGGCGCGAGGCAGCCTTACCGAACACAAGGTTGTCGGCATCACCGGGACCAACGGCAAATCGACTACGGTCGCCTTGCTGCATCACATCCTTGAGATGGCGGGTTTCCCGGCGCTGCTGGGCGGTAACATTGGTGAACCCATTCTGGCGCAGGATCCGCTTCAGCCTAATGAGCAAGGCGTGGGCGTCTATGTGCTCGAGCTGTCGAGCTACCAGATCGATCTAACGCGTTCGCTGGCCTGCGAGGCCGCCGCGCTGACCAACATCACGCCTGATCACCTCGACCGCTATGACGGCTTCGAAGATTACGCTTTTGCAAAGGGACGATTGTTTGCGATGCAGGGTTCCGGCCAGTTCGCGGTGTTTGGATGCACGGCGGAACCAGCGGGTGCGATAATGCGGGCCGAGCAGGCGCGACGCCCGATGGGCCGCGCAGTCCCCGCCGATCTTCAACGGTTTGCCAAGATGCAGGCCGAATGGCCGGGACTGCAGGGTCCGCACAATCTGGAAAACGTGGCTGTTGCGGTCACGCTCGCGGAAGAGCTTGGCGTCACCGAAGCGCAATGGCGTCATGCTCTGCCCCGGTTCCGCAATCTCCCGCACCGGATGGAAATCGTATGCGAAGAAGGCGGCGTGCTTTTCATTAACGACAGCAAAGCGACGAACCCGGCATCGACAGCGCCCGCGCTTGCTGCTTTCCCGCCGCGGCCCGACATTCGCGGCGGCGCGCGGCGCATTCACTGGATCGTCGGTGGTCTCGCCAAGGAAGACGGTCTTGGTGAAACCGCAGACCACCTAGGCAATGTCGCGGCGGCCTATACCGTCGGCGAAGCTGGTCCGATGTTCGCGGATCGGCTGACCGGCGCAATTCCGAATGTCGAACGCTGCGAGCTTATCAGCGAGGCGGTGAGCCGCAGCCGCGCGGCGGCGCAGCCCGGTGATGTCGTGATGCTCTCTCCCGCCTGCGCCAGTTTTGACCAGTTCCGCGATTACGAGAAGCGCGGAGAGCATTTCCGCCAGCTGGTCGGTGTCATGGCCGAGAACGACCAGTGCGCTGCCGGGATCGATACGGTGAACGGATCATGAGCGGTGCCGGTAGTTTCGCTCCTGCGCGCGGTGGCGGCAGTGGCCGCGCACCCATGGCCACAAGCCGGAACTGGGCCGAACACGCGCGCATCTGGTGGCGTGAGGTAGACAAGGGACTGCTGGCGCTTGTCCTGCTGTTGATGGCGCTTGGAACCGTTGCCGTTGCGGCGGCAGCACCTGCAGCGGCAGAACAGCTTGGCCGGCGCGGTGTCACCGTGAGCGAATTCTATTACCTCAGGCAACACATCATGTGGCAGGCCTTAGGCATCATTGGCATGATCGGCGTTTCCTTCCTTGACCGGGACTCGGCCCGAAGGCTCGGAATCCTCGCATTTGCCGGGTTCCTTTTCCTGCTTTTTCTGGTCCCGTTTGTCGGCGTCGAGAAGAACGGCGCGAGGCGCTGGCTCGAATTCGGGATGTCGTTGCAGCCCTCGGAGTTCCTGAAACCCGGTTTCGCGATCATGCTGGCCTGGATTTTGTCGTGGAAGCTGCGCGATCAGAACCTTCCGGTGCTGACTTTCGTGACGGCGATTATGGCGCTCATTGCGGGTCTTCTAATGCTTCAGCCGAACCTCGGCGCTACTATCCTTTTCGGCGGGATCTGGTTCGTGCTCGTCTTGCTCGCGGGTGTCTCAATTCAGCGGATTGGTGGGCTGATCGGCTTGGGACTTGTTGCAATCACTGCGGCCTATTTTTTCTACGACAATGCGCGCTACCGGATCGACTCGTTCCTGGGCGGGGGCACGGCGTTCGACCAGGTAGATTTGGCGCAGCGGACTTTGCTGGCTGGAGGCTGGACCGGGAGCGGTCTTTGGCTGGGCATGCGCAAGATGAACCTGCCGGAGGCGCATACCGACTACATCTTTTCCGTGATTGGCGAAGAATTCGGTCTGTTAATGTGCGGGCTCATAGTGCTGGTGTATCTGGCGATCATCGGGAAGGCGCTGATGCGACTTGTCGATGAGGACAATCTCTTCGCGCTTCTGGCTGGGGCAGGGCTGGTCACGCAGATCGGCGGACAGGCATTCATCAACATCCTGGTGAACCTGCAACTGTTCCCCTCCAAGGGCATGACATTGCCGCTGATCAGCTACGGCGGATCGTCTACGCTTGCCGTGTGTTTCACCATTGGGCTGCTTCTGGCAATCACTCGGCGAAATCCGTTTCTCGAGCGTGAGAGCAGTGGGTTGAAAGACTTGTTCGAGCGACCGAAACTCGGCGCAAGGGAGGAGCGGGCATGACCAGCGAAACGAAACAGCATGTCGCGACGGGCGCAAATCGCCACTTCGTGCTCGCAGCGGGCGGCACAGGCGGCCACCTGATCCCGGCATTTGCACTGGCTACCGAACTGCAGGCGCGCGGGCACCACGTGGCGCTGATTACCGACGCGCGCGGTGCGAACATTCCGGGCAAGCCTTCAGGCCTCACCGCACATGTCCTGCCTGCGGGTCGTTTCGGCAAGAACCCGCTCCAGTGGTTTCGCGGTGCGCGGCTGGTATGGGAAGGGCGCAACATGGCGCTGCGGCTGTTCGAGAGTTTCGAGCCAAGCGCGGTGATCGGATTTGGCGGCTATCCCGCATTGCCTGCCCTGCTGGCGGCTAACTCGGCCGGTATCCCCACCGTAATCCACGAACAGAACGCCGTGCTGGGCCGCGTCAATCGCCTGTTTTCGAGCCGCGTCGATGCAATCGCGACGTCGTACCCTGAAGTCGAGCGGCTCCACCCCAAACATCTGGAAAAGGCCCAACTGGTCGGCAATCCCGTTCGCGAAGAGCTGCTGGTGCTGCGCGACGAGGAATTCCCGCCATTCACGGAAGACGGCCTGCTGCGCGTGCTGGTAACCGGCGGCAGCCAAGGCGCGAGCATCCTGTCCGACGTCGTGCCCGATGGTCTCGCAATGCTGCCCCCCGCGCTGCGCCAGCGGCTGCAGGTTACCCAGCAATGCCGCAGCGAGGATGTCGACCGCGTGCGTGAGCGCTACGCCAACCACGATATCCCTGCAGAACTCGGCACGTATTTCGAGGACATGGACGAGCGGCTTGCCGACACACACCTGTTCATCGGGCGCGCGGGAGCCTCCACAATTGCGGAATTGACCGCGGTGGGCAGGCCGGGCATCCTGATCCCGCTGCCGATCGCAACCGACGACCATCAGGCGGCCAATACCCGCGAGATCACGAAAGCGGGCGGTGCGCGAATGATCCGCCAAGCGAAATTCGTGCCGAAGGAGCTGGCAAAGCAAATCCAAGCGATGGCGCAAAATCCGGCCAGCCTCGCGAATGCAGCTCACGGCGCATGGAATTGCGGGCGGCCACATGCCGCGCGGGATCTAGCCGATCTGGTCGAAAGCATGAGCGGCATCGACATGATGGATGTAATCCGTGTCGGCGGAAACAATGCGCGCGGCGCCACGCAGGGCGCGCCCGCCGGTCAGGGATCGACCAAGGACCGCGCCGCGTGAAGGGCGTTCCCACCAACATCGGCGTTGTCCATTTCGTGGGCATTGGCGGGATCGGGATGTCCGGCATCGCCGAGGTCATGAACAATCTTGGCTACACAGTGCAGGGTAGCGATATCAAGGAGGGGCCCACTGTCGATCGGCTCCGTGAACAAGGCATTTCGGTCAAGATCGGGCACGACGAAAAGAACGTCGAGGGCGCAGGCGTCGTGGTCACGTCCAGTGCGGTCCGGCGGACCAATCCCGAGGTTGCGCATGCACTCGAAACCCGAACACCGGTGGTGCGCCGGGCGGAGATGCTGGCCGAGCTGATGCGGCTCAAATCGACGGTCGCGGTAGCGGGCACGCACGGCAAGACCACGACGACGAGCATGATCGCAAGCCTGCTCGATTGCGGGGGCATCGATCCGACCGTCATCAATGGCGGGATCATCGAACAATACGGTTCCAATGCGCGCCTGGGCGATAGCGACTGGATGGTGGTCGAAGCGGACGAAAGCGACGGCAGCTTCCTGCGGCTCGACGGGACCATTGCGGTCGTCACCAACATCGACCCCGAACATCTCGACCATTACGGCGATTTCGATGGGGTGAAGAAAGCCTTTGTCGAATTCATTCATAACGTCCCGTTTTACGGCGCGGCGATCCTCTGCATCGACCATCCGGAGGTTCAGGCCGTCATCAGCCAAGTCCGCGACCGCAAGGTCCTGACCTACGGCTTCTCTCTTCAGGCCGATATTTGCGGCGTAAATGTACGCCCACACGATGGCGGGAACACATTCGATGTGATCGTGCGTCAACGCGGCGAAGAGGATCGGCGCATCGAGGGCGTACATTTGCCAATGCCGGGCAAGCACAATGTTCAAAATGCACTCGCAGCAATCGCCGTCGCGGTGGAAATGGGCTGTCCCGACGACGTAATCTGCAACGGCTTTGCCAGCTTCGGCGGGGTGCGCCGGCGCTTTACCAAGGTGGGCACGGTTCCATTCGACACCGGCGCGGCGACGATCATCGACGATTACGCCCACCACCCGGTGGAGATCAGCGCGGTACTCGGTGCTGCGCGCGAGCAGGTCGATGCAGCTGGCGTTGGCGGGCGGGTTATCGCCGTTGCTCAGCCGCATCGGTACACCCGTCTCCGCGATCTGATGGATGATTTCCAGAGCTGCTTCAACGATGCCGACATCGTCTATGTGACCCCCGTTTATGAAGCAGGTGAAGACCCGATCGAAGGGTCGGACGCTCCCGCACTGGTATCAGGTCTCAAGTCGCACGGGCACCGGTCCGCTGCGACGATCGAGGATGAAAGTGACCTTGCGCGCACACTTGCGAGGGAAATCGGCCCCGGTGACATGATTGTGTGCCTCGGCGCGGGGGATATCACCCGGTGGGCCGCTGGCCTTGCGAGCGCAATCGACTCAGAACGGGGTGCATGAGCGATATGGTTCAACCCGACGACCGGTCAGACCGAGACGATGGGTCCGCACCGACCTGCGCGGTCGAAGGCGCGGTGGATGCGCCGGTGCCCATCGCGGACATTCGCGGCGACCTCACACGCGATGCTCCGCTGAAGAAACTCGTCTGGTTCAAAAGCGGCGGTTGCGCAGACTGGCTCTTCGAACCTGCCGATCTCGCAGATCTCAAACTGTTTATGGAACGGCTGGGCGGTTCGATGCCAATCATGGCGTTGGGCCTTGGTTCGAATCTCATCGTCCGTGATGGCGGTGTGCCCGGGGTTGTCATCCGTCTGGGCAAGCCGTTTTCCGAATGCGAAGTCACGGGTGACACGACGATCACCTGCGGCGCAGGGACGCCAGGGATACTCGCCGCGTCGACTGCTCGCGATGCCGGTATTGCCGGACTTGAATTTCTGCGCGGTATCCCCGGAACAGTCGGAGGGTTCGTGCGGATGAATGGCGGGGCCTATGGGCGCGAAGTGGCCGACATCCTGATTGATTGCGATGTCATCATGCCGGATGGCGAATTGGTGACGCTCCCCAATTCCGACCTGAAATACACCTATCGCCACTCGGCACTGCCCGAAGGCGCGGTGGTTGTGTCCGCGCGTTTCGAGGGGACGCCCGGCGATCCGGAAGAGATCGGCGCGGAAATGGACCGCATTGCCGAGGCGCGCGAAAACTCGCAGCCGCTGCGCACCAAGACAGGCGGATCGACATTCAAGAATCCCGGTGGGATGAAGGCGTGGCAGCTTGTCGATGAAGCCGGATGCCGAGGCTTCAAGGTCGGCGGCGCGCAGGTAAGCGAAAAGCACACGAATTTCCTCATCAATACAGGCGATGCTACCAGCGCCGATATCGAAGGGTTGGGCGAAGAGGTTCGCGAGCGGGTATTCAGAAACTCCGGCGTCGCGCTCGAATGGGAAATCCAGCGGGTGGGGCGACCATGAGCGGGCAGCCCCTCAACGAATTCGAGGAAAGAATTCTTCAGAATATTGCCGATCACGGCTGTCAGGTGAATCACGTTTTTGACCCTGATGGGGCGAGTCCGCGCTTTAGTTATTCCGTCGGTCTACCAAAGACCGTGGGACAACCAGAGGTCATTGTCTTTGGACTCAAAAACGATGTCATGCATTCGATGATTAATGCTCTACTCGATCAATGTCGGTCTGGTCTCGAACTGCAGGATGGTTTGATCATTGACGATTTGCTCGATGATTATGAATGTGTCGCCAAGAAGGTATTGCCGGAAAACATCGTCAGCGATTGGTTCGCGTCGGCAATCTGGTACGAGCGGTATCGCACTGGGCAAAACATGAGCGCCGCTTTTCAGATCGTATGGCCCGGCGTTCAGCAAAGGCTATTCCCGTGGGAAGCGACTTGCGACGAGACCGTAATCGACGCTCAGCCTGCTCTCTATGAGAGGGCGAGATGAACGTGCTCGACCAAAAGCTCCACATCGCCGTGCTGATGGGCGGCTGGGCGAATGAGCGGGAAGTTTCGCTCATGTCGGGCAATGGCGCGGCCGATGCTCTCGAAAGCCGCGGCCACCGGGTCACGCGGATCGATATGGGCCGGGACGTGGCTGCGCGTATCGCAGAGGCCGCACCTGACGTCGTTTTCAACGCATTGCACGGCGTGCCGGGCGAAGATGGTACGGTTCAAGGGATGCTTGACCTGATGGGCATTCCGTACACGCATTCGGGCGTTGCGACGTCGGTCATCGCCATCGACAAACAGCTTACCAAGCAGGCGCTTGTACCGCACGGCATCCCCATGCCTGGCGGACGGATCGTAAAGTCGGAGGATCTCTTCAAGCGCGATCCAATGCCGCGTCCTTACGTTTTGAAGCCGGTGAACGAGGGATCGTCGGTCGGTGTGGCAATCGTCACCGAAGACAGCAATGTCGGCAATCCGATTGCCCGCGACGCTGCGGGACCGTGGCAGGACTTCAGGGAATTGCTTGCTGAACCCTTTATCCGGGGGCGCGAGCTGACAACCGCCGTCATCGACAGCGCCGAAGGGCCTCGTGCGCTCGGCGTGACCGAACTCATTATCGATAACGGTTTCTACGATTTCGAGCACAAATACACCGAAGGGCGCACGCAGCATGTCTGCCCCGCGAATATCCCTGCGGAGATCGTGCGGCTGTGCGAACAATACGCTATCAAGGCGCATCAGGTGCTCGGCTGTCACGGCACCAGCCGAACTGATTATCGCTGGGACGACGAAGCAGGCGAAGACGGGTTGTTCGTGCTGGAAACCAATACACAGCCTGGCATGACGCCGCTCAGCCTAGTTCCAGAGCAGGCAAAAGATGCCGGGATCGACTATGCAGAGCTCGTCGAGATGATCGTACGCGAGGCGCTCCGGGTACATGCCGGAAAACATGTGGAGGACGTACATGCCTAATATCAAGCGTTCGGGCGGCAAGGGCGTCCGCCGGGCGGCGAAGGCGCAAGGACGCGCAGCCGGCGCTCGCCGGGCCAAGGCGAAGACCACCGGCCTGGTCGACAGTGCCATGGGGATTCTGCCCTTCACAGAGGACCAATGGAGCCGCATCTGGCTCGCAATCATCATCGGCGGAGCGGTCGCGCTTGCCTGGGTCATCGCCAACCTTGCAGGCGTTCCCGCCATGGCGCAGGCTCAGGTCGCGCACCTGGCCTCCGACGCTGGTTTCGAGGTGCGGCACGTGCGTGTCACTGGCACCGACAGGATGGATGAGCGCGAGGTCTATGCCCGCGCACTTGCGCAGCGCGACCAGCCGATGCCGCAGGTCGATATCGAGCAGCTGCGCGCAGAATTGCTCGAACTGCCATGGGTCGCCGATGCTCGTGTTTCGGTCCAGCTGCCAGAAACGCTCGCAATCGATATTGTCGAGCGTGAGCCGCACGCCGTTCTTGAACAACCCGATCGGTTGATGCTGATCGATGCCGGCGGGCACGAACTGGCGCCCATTTCGCGCGAGGCTGCCGCTGGGATGCTCAAGATATCCGGACCCGGCTCGACGAAACAGGTCGCCAGTCTCGACCGCTTGCTCGCCGCTGCGCCCGCGCTTCAACCTCAGGTCGTCTCCGCAGAATGGATCGGCAACCGGCGCTGGAATGTTACCTTCAAGAGCGAGCAGGTTCTCGCCCTTCCCGAAGGCGATGATGAGGCAGCCTCTGCACTGGTGAAGTTCGCGCGCATGGACGGTCAGAATCGCCTTATCGGCGGCAAGGTCGCCAGTTTCGACATGCGCGACCCACCGCGCATCTACATGCGTATTCCGGGCCGCGCCGACGCGGTTCAGACCCTCGCCGAGAATGCGCCCTGATGACGAGTTCCAAAACCGGTTCCCGCGCAAAAGCAGCGACCCCAAAGGCCCGCCTTGCTAAGGTGTTCGGCGCGGTCAATATCGGCAGCTTCCGCATCTCCGCGATGATCATGGGCGAGACCGAGGCGGGCGACCTGCTTGTACTCGGGTCCGGCCACCGCGCCAGCGCCGGGGTCAAACGCGGCTACATCACCGACATGCGGGCAGCGACCTACGCCATACGCGACGCCGTCGAACGCGCAGAAAAGAGCGCCGGGCAGAGCGTCCAGAGCGTGTGGATTGCGTGTTCAGGTGCAGGGCTGGAAAGCACCGTCTCCAAGGTCGAAATCGAAATTGGCGGGAGACGCATCGAGGAAGAGGATGTCGAGCACCTCCTGATGGCGGCGCGCGACACCATTCAGCCAGACGGTCGGACGGTGCTTCATGCGCAGCCGGCTCACTACACGCTAGATGGAGCGCATGGTGTCGCCAATCCGCGCGGATTGCACGCCGAAAGGCTTGGCGTGGACGTGCATGTCATGCTCGCGGACGGAGCGCCCGTCCGCAATCTGATGGAAGCAGTCCAGAGCGCGCATCTCGAGGTTGAGGGCGTGGTCGCCGCACCGCTTGCTGCGGGCTATGCCTGCCTTTCGGAGGAAGAGCGCGATCTGGGTGTCGCGCTCGTCGAGATCGGGTCGGATGTCACGAATATCTCCGTCTTCGCAGGCGGCATGCTGCTGGGTCTGCGCGCAGCACCGATCGGATCGGGCGACATAACCGATGCAGTCGCAAGCGCATTCGGTATTCGGCGGTTTCAGGCAGAGCGGCTCAAATGCGTGTCCGGTTCTGCCATCGCAAGCCCGAGCGATCACCGCGAGATGATCCCCGTGAACGGTCCCAACGATGGCTGGGAGGAAGGCACGTCTGGCCCAGTCGCACGCGGTGCCGACGACAAGAACCGCATTCCTCGCGCCGAGCTTGTCTCGGTAGTGACACAGCAGCTATCGGAACTCACCCGCGAGGTAGGGAGGGCGCTGAAGGACATGGGGTTCTCCGGATCGCGTGCAGGGCAGGTGGTCCTGACCGGCGGTGGTGCAGAGCTGGCGGGCCTCGCTGAATTCACGCAGAGCGCGCTTGGCATGCCCGTACGCATCGGGCGCGCGCCGTCACTAACAGGGCTGCCAGAGGCTCACGCGACGCCGGGTTTCGCTACACTCGCAGGCCTGTGCCTTTATGCAGCGGACGATCCGGTCGATATTCGCGCTGTCGGAGGGCGTCATCAGCAGGCGCACGGTTTCAGCCCGTCGGCCTCCGGCTCTTTCGCGTTCGGACGTCTGTTTCGTGCGCTCAAGGAATACTTTTGACGTCCGCATACGGCCTACTGCGTGGGCAGAGCGTGAATGGAGTGTTATAAACCACTGTGGATAAGGATTTCTGCGGTATAACGGGCTTGATGGCGTATGTGTCACAAGCGATTTAACGAACGGCAAGGCCAGGCGGTAGATAAAACAGGGACGCCCCCGCCTGCTTAAAGGAAGAACCAGATGAGCATCAATATCGGACCAGCAGCCAGCGACGACATGCGCCCGCGCATTACCGTGATCGGTATTGGCGGCGCAGGCGGCAACGCCATCGCCAACATGATCGCCTCCGACATCGAGGGCGTCGAATTCCTGGTGGCGAACACCGATGCGCAGGCGCTGAGCAGCAGCCCGGCAGAAAAGCGTATCCAGCTTGGTCCCGATATAACGGGCGGTCTTGGAGCAGGCGCTCGTCCAGAGGTGGGCAAGGCTGCCGCTGAGGAGACCGTCGCAGAGCTTGAAGAAGCTCTCGAGGGCGTGAACATGGTCTTCATCGCGGCTGGTATGGGCGGCGGCACCGGTACCGGTGCGGCACCTGTCATTGCCGAGGCTGCCCGGCGCAAGGGTGTGCTGACAGTGGGCGTGGTGACGAAACCGTTCCTGTTTGAAGGCACGCGCCGCATGCGCGCTGCCGAAGCAGGCATCGAAGAATTGCAGGACCACGTCGACACGCTCATCGTAATCCCGAACCAGAACCTGTTCCTGATCGCCAGCCCGGAAACGACTTTCAAGGAAGCATTCGGCCTTGCCGACGAGGTGCTGCAACAGGGCGTTCGTTCGATCACCGACCTGATGGTGATGCCCGGACTGATCAATCTCGATTTTGCCGATGTCCGCTCCGTGATGAGCGAAATGGGCAAGGCCATGATGGGCACGGGCGAGGGTGAAGGTGAAAACCGCGCGCTCGATGCCGCCGAACAGGCAATCGCGAACCCGCTGCTCGACGGAGTGAGCATGCAGGGCGCGAAAGGGGTCATCATTTCGATCCTGGGCGGTGAAGACATGAAACTGCTTGAGGTCGACGAAGCGGCTAACCACATCCGCGAGCTTGTCGATGAAGACGCAAACATCATCTGGGGAAGCGCGTTCAACCCTGATCTCGAAGGCAAGATCCGCGTGTCGGTCGTCGCGACAGGGATCGAGCAGAGCGCCGCTGGAAAAGCGGAGCGATCGCAGCCGGTTTCTCTGTCCAATGCCCGCGCGCCCAAGCGCCCGATCCTGGATCTGGGCACGACCAGCGAAGAACCGGTTGCCAAAACGCCGCTCGATCTCGCCGAACCCGAGCCGGAAGTTGAACCGGCGATCGAAGCTATCCCCGAACCAGCAAACGAAGCTGAGCCCTTCGACCTGACAGGAATGCAAGCGGGAGACGACATGGGCGAAGATGGCGACGACGTTGATGACATCGTCGATCCACTCGCCGGTCTGCGCGATGCAGAAGACGACGAGTATAATCTCGGCGGCGCAGGCGATAGCGGTTCCTTGGCCGAGCCCACCGAAGATGGCAATTTCGGTTCGGCTGGCGAGGGTGGATTCTCCAGCACGTCCGCGGATGCTGACGATGATGAGGAACCTCTCGAACTGGGTGGCGAATATGCCGCTGATGGAGATCTCGGGGCGGACGACGATCTGCTCGGAAATGCAGATCGTCTTGCCGCCGATGACAATCCGGTCGAAGCTCGCGGCGGCGGTGAACGCAAGCCCGGCCTGTTCGGAGGCGGTTCCTCAAGTGCAGGAGCTGGCACAGGCGACGGAAGTGGGCCCGGCGATGCTGGGTCTGACAAAGCTGCTGGTGCTGCCGCCACGGGCAGCACTCTGTTCGAACGCATGGCGAACCTTTCGCGAAGCGGCTCGGATGACAAGGGCGAAGACGATGAAGACGGTGATGACGATGGTCCAGCGCTCAGCATCCCGCGCTTCCTGGGTCGCCAAAACAACCAGTAATCACACGCATCGCGTCCGCAATACGGATTCCCCGTTGTCGGCGTTTGGGCGGGCGCTCGGTGCTATTCGCCTCGCATTCAGGCGGAATGCTCTAGCGCGCGGCGAGAATCCGATTAGCTGATTGACTGATATGACGTTTCCGTTTTTCCCGTTTTTCGATGCCACGGCCAAGCCGTTTTTCCTGCTTGGGACTGCGTTTGCGGCCTCTTTTCTGGTAATTGCCCCCGCCGCCGCGCAGGATGCGACGGCGCGCGCTGTCGTCCAGCCGCTCCCGTCGAAAGAAACGCAGGGACTTAATCGTGCATTGATGCGGCTCGCCAAGAGCCCGAATAGCGTCGATGCATTGATCGACGCAGGCGAGGCATC
Organism: Erythrobacter ani; assembly: GCF_019204025.1. Taxonomy (GTDB): domain Bacteria; phylum Pseudomonadota; class Alphaproteobacteria; order Sphingomonadales; family Sphingomonadaceae; genus Erythrobacter; species Erythrobacter ani. The sequence continues at coordinate 297,252 of NZ_JAGSPB010000001.1, read as the reverse complement.
GGTAAAAGTCGGCGACCTCGATGCAGCCATTGGATTCTATGGACGTGCCGAGGATCTCTCACCGAATAACCCCCGTGTGAAGCTGGGAATGGCGAGTGTCTATCTACGCTCGGGCCGACCGGTCGACGCGCTTCCACTCTACGCCGCTGCACAAAGTGCGGGTGCGGCAGCGAAGGACTTGTTGAGCGACAGGGGGCTGGCTTTCGATCTGGTGGGCGATTCCGCTGGTGCGCAAGCCGCGTATAAGCGGGCGATAACCCTAAGTCCCGAGGATATGGAAGCACGCCGCCGTCTCGCGCTCAGCTACGCGATCACCGGCAATCGCGCCGGTTTTGAAGATACGCTGCGGCCAATGCTTGATCGGCGCGATCTGGCATCGTTCCGGACGCGGGCGTTCGGTCTCGCGATCCTGGGCGAACAGGACAGGGCGTCGGCGATTGTTGACGCAGTCATGCCTCGCGATCTCGCGGGTCGGATCACGCCTTATCTTGCGTACATGCCGCGACTGACCCGTTCACAGCAAGCTGCGGCGGCGAATCTAGGTATATTCCCGCGCGCTGCGGATATCGGCAGGGACGACCCGCGGATCGCTGCCTTCGTCAGCGGTGCTGGCGATAGCGGTCCGGTTCGGGATGTCGCGAGCAGGTTGGAACCTGCAGGCGAACCGTTAGGCGCGCAAAGACAGGCGGCGGTTCAAAGCGAACCGACCGCAGCGCAGCCAGCAAGCGTCGCAGATGCGTTTGCGGACATGGGAAGCGGATCATTGCCCGATGCAGCAGCAACCGGGAATGCAGTCAATCTTGCCGCGCTTGAGATTCCCCGTGAAGTCGAACAGGCGGAGACTCCCACCAAACCTGCACATCCCAGTCGGATCTGGGTGCAGGTCGCCACGGGCCGCGACATAGCGGCTTTGAAATTCGACTGGCGGCGCTTAGCCGGCCGAGCCCCCGATCTGCTTGGCGAGTTTGACGCTCATGTGACACCATGGGGTCAAGCCAACAGGCTGCTCGCGGGGCCGGTTGCAGACCGGTCAGAGGCCCGTGACCTGATCAATGCTCTCAAAGAGAAGGGCATTGACGCTTTCCGGTTCGAGAGTTTGGAAGGCACTGAAATAAAAGAATTAAAGTAAGAAGATTGGGTCATCCACCGCTTTCTGTGCACAAGCTTTGAACAGGCGAAAAGCGTTCTCCCCAGCCGCGCTGCATAGCTAGATTGCCAAAAGACCGCTTGTGCAGGCATCCCTGCAATCGATGATTAACGAGACCTCAACCACATGAGAGCGCGCGAGCATGATTTCTCTGCGCAGGATGATGCCGCGCCCGTCGACATGCTTGCGGCATTGTTCGAGGCGCGCGGCTGGACCTGCGAGGTGGTGTCCGACGACGAGATGGTCGGAGAGGTTCAGGGCAGCTGGGCAAAGTATCAGCTGCGGGCGATCTGGCGGGCGCAGGACAATGTCCTGCAATTCCTTTGTCTCCCCGATATCCGCGTCCAGGATGAAAAGAAGCAGCGCGCCTATGAACTTTTGAGCCTCGTCAACGAACAGATGTGGCTCGGCCATTTCGATATCTGGTCGAATGGCGAGGTCCTGCTTTACCGTCACGGAGCGCTGCTCGGCGATGACGGAATGCTCAGCCTGACGCAGGCGCAATCACTGGTTGAAAACGCGATTGATGAATGTGACCGGTTTTATCCGGCATTTCAGTTCGTGCTGTGGGGAGACAAGGACCCGCGCGCCGCACTGGATGCAGCGATGGTTGACGCGGCCGGCGAAGCATAGGCAAAGGTTTCGCCGAAAGGTGGTTCTGCTGCATGGTCGAGATCAAGAAGCTCCTCATCATCGGATGCGGCAACATGGGCGGGGCGATGCTCGCGGGTTGGCTTGCCGCGGGATATGATCCCGCGCGGTTTGCCGTTCTCGATCCCGCGCTCGGCGACGCACCGGAGGGCGTTGCGCTCTATCGCTCCCCAGAGGAAGCGGAAACGGCGGGCGATCATGACGCAGTGCTGCTCGGGTTCAAGCCTCAGCAATTGGGAGCGCTCGCGCCTGGCTTGCAGAGCCTCACGTCCGAGGGCGTTGTGGTATATTCGTTGCTCGCTGGGCTTACGCTGGCCCAGCTCGAAACTGCGTTTCCCGGTGCACGGGCGCATGTGCGGGTGATGCCCAACCTCGCCTCGCGCATTAACAAATCGCCTATTATTCTGCTCGAGAAAGGCCTTCAGCCTCCCGAACGGAGCATTGCATACGAATTCTTCGATAGCCTCGGCACCGCGCTGTGGCTGGATGATGAAGGACAATTCGACCTGGTCACCGCCTTGGCCGGTTCCGGGCCCGGCTTCGTTTACCGCTTCATCGATGCGCTTGTCGGGGCGGCCGTTGAGCTGGGCTTGGTGCGCGAGCAAGCGGAGGCGCTTGCATTGAGCATGGTGGAGGGAGCGTCAGCCTTGGCAGCGGGAGAAACGATCTCTCCGGGAGAGCTTGCGGAACGGGTCGCCAGCCCAGGCGGCATGACCCGCGAAGGTCTGAATGTGCTCGATAAAGACGAGGCACTGCACAAGTTGCTGGTCGAAACCCTACAGGCGACGGCTGAGCGTGGCGCGCAACTTTCAGCTGGAAGCGATTGATTATTTGGGAAATTGACGCACCGATCAGGGTTAATGCCTGTCAATATGTTCGTACCGGTTTCACTTGAAATTCTGCGGCAAAACACCGATATTATTCGGGAAAGGCGCGGCAAGTCGCGCCGTCAATGGAGTTAGGGATCCAATATGGCTGATTGGAAGAACACACAGCGCACCGGATTTGGCTCGGTGCCGCGCGCCGGCGGCGATGTCGCTGGTGTCACTTATGACGAGGGTCTGCGTAAGCACATGCTCTCGATTTACAACTATATGGCTTCCGGCGTCCTCTGGACCGGTATCGTGGCCATCCTGTTCTCGTGGGGCGGTATGGAATCGCCTGCGGCATGGCTTGCCATCAATGGCGGCATCCTGCTGTGGGTCGTGAAACTTTCGCCGCTCGCTTTCGTGCTCGCGATGAGCTTTGGCCTGCACAAGATGAGCCAGTCGACGCTGCAGATCGTTTTCTGGTCTTTTGCAACCGTCATGGGGCTGTCCCTTTCGACGATCTTCCTCGTTTACACAGGTGAATCGATCGCCGTGACATTCTTTGCAACGGCTGGTGCTTTTGCCGGTCTGTCGCTGTTCGGTTATACCACTAAGAAGGACATGTCGGGTTTCGGCAGCTTCCTCATCATGGGTGTTGTCGGGCTCATCATCGCGAGCGTCATCAACATTTTCCTGCAGTCCGAGGCATTCGCATTCGTGATCAGCGGGATCGGCGTTCTCGTCTTTGCTGCACTGACGGCATATGATACGCAACGACTGAAGAATGAATATCAGTACGTGCGCGGAACCGAATTCGCCGGCAAGGCCGTGATCATGGGCGCGACGAGCCTGTATCTCGACTTCGTCAACATGTTCATGTTCCTGCTTCAATTCCTCGGCAATCGCGACTGATTTAGAGGCATTGACCTGATCGGAGGCACGGTTCCTCGATCAAACTGGTGACATCTTGAATGCCCGGGCCCTTAGCGGGGTTCCGGGCATTTTCTTTGCCTGTGTTTGGGATTATCAAAACAGCCTTAATATCATGGTAATGCGGCGTCGGGCATGATCCGGCATCGGCAATGAGAGAGTACACAATATGACACATGCGGATGGTCGCCCAGCAAGTGCCTTGCAACACCACGAAAAGCCTTCGTCGGGAATTCGGATCACCTCGATCGCCATCGCGACAGCGATGCTGGGAGCGTGCGCAACGCCTCCCCCTCCGCCGCCTCCACCGCCGCCTCCGCCTCCTCAGGTGGAGGCCGTTCCCTATCGCCCGCTTCCCCCTGGCGGAGCTGCTTACGTCATGAACATTCCGCAGCGTGGGGCAGATGGGATGCATCTCACGGTCAACCGCAGTATCACCGAAGATGAGAAGGTCTGGTATTTCCGCTCTGGCTGGAACGTGGCTGCACTGAACTGCACCGCCCCGCAGTATCAGCCGATACTCGACGGCTACAGCGCGTATATCAAGGATCACGCGAGGACGTTGAAGCGGCTAAATGATCGCATCGACCAGATGTACCGGCAGCAGGGCTCCTCGCGGCGTCAGGCCATGCGCACCCGCGAAGCGCAGATGACGAGCGTTTACAATTATTGGGCCCTACCGCCTGCGCGCGCCGGTTTCTGCCGCGCAGCGCTCGATATGTCGAACCGGGCCATGGCGGCTCCGCCAGAGGATGCGGTGGCCTTCGCACTGGCCAATTTCGACGCACTTGAAGCGCCGTTTGAGAAATTCTTCGCAGAATACCAAGAGTATCGCCAACTCTCGGCGGATTGGGACGCGAAATACGGTCGGCAATACGGACCATCTCAGCCTGGCTGGGTCGCGGTGCAGACTGCGCGCGCGAATGGTGCCATAATCCCGACCGTGGGCGCGAGCGCGCCGACCGCAACGCTCGCCTCGCCCTCTTCGGTGAGCGGCACGGTGGTGCAGAGCCAATCCGGTGCGGAAGTTCCTGTGGTGCCGGTCGACGAGAACGTGGTCTCTCAGCCTGTCGTGGAGCCAATCCCGAGTGACGGGCAGGCAGCCGCCACGGCGCCCGCACCTCGTGGTATTCGGTAAGATGCAGCATTAAGCGAATTTCGCACAACGAATGGGCAGGCGGTCCGAGGCCGCTTGCCCATTCGCTTTTGCCACGCTAATTCATCCTTCATCACTTCGGTAACGGGAACGCGGTTCGAATCCGCGGCTGTCCCTGCAACTGTAAGCGGCGAGTGTTCGTTTCGTGTGGCTCATTTCGGGCCGCAGCCACTGAGGGAAACCTTGGGAAGGTGAGATGCAGACGCGCTGACCCGCAAGCCAGGAGACCGACCGAGGCGTGTCGCTTGTTGCCTGGTTCAGGGATTGATCCGGCGCGAAGACCTTTCGTTTCGAGCGACGATTAGCTGGCCGTGCAGGAGTTTCTCCTCACGTCCAATCGTGTTGCTTGAGCGGGAGGAATCCTCAGTGGGAAAGAAATTGAAGTCATGCGGTGTCGCGATTGCGGCACTCGGTTGGTGCACGCCGATATTGGCGCAGGACTTGGCCGTGGAACGGTCCGATCGGGCCGAAGATCCAGAAGTGCTGGTGACGGCGAGCCGTACCGACAGATCGGTCGCGCTAGAGGACTATACCGGGTCCGCATCGATTATCTCGGCGCAGGATCTTGTCGACCGGCAGGTCCGCGATATTGGCGATGTGTTGCGCGACGTGCCGGGTGTGGCTGTCAGCTCAGTTGCGGGACAGACCCAGATCCGGTTGCGTGGTTTCGAAGCCAATCACGTGCTTGTCCTCGTCGACGGGATCGAGGTCTCGGATCCGTTTGCGGGCGAGTTCGATATCGGCACCTTGCAGGCCGAAATCGGAAGCCGAGTCGAGGTGCTGCGCGGGCCGCAATCGGCGCTTTACGGCAACGATGCGATCGGCGGCGTTGTCGCCTATGAAAGCGCCAGCGGCCGCGATCTCAACGGATTCGCCGCGAGGATCGAAGGCGGTACTGATGACACGGTCAACGGCTCGGCACGGGTCGGTCTTGTTGGTGGCCAATGGGACGCAGCCCTGTCTGCAACCGTGGTCAGCACCGATGGCCAACCGAATGCAAGAGGTGGCACGCGAGATATCGGGCGCGATAGCTACACCGCTTCGGGGAAGGGCGCGGTCGAGTTTGCCCCCGGTTTCGAGCTGCGCGCGGCGGGTCGTTTCATCCGCACCGAGGGCGATTTCAACGACAGCGATTTCGATCCGACCGCACCAACATTTGGCCTGGTGATCGATAGTCCGGGCACCCGGTTTAAGAATGATGCGATCTATGCCCTGATTGGCGCGCGTGCTTCGGTCCTAGATGATCGCTGGTCACATGATCTCTCCGCGCAGATTGCCGATATCAGCCGTGACAGCTTCGGACCGTTTGGGCGTACCAGCGGTAGCGAAGGCGACCGCTTGAAAGCGTCCTATGTCAGTGCCTTCGCAATTGACGGACGGCACAACCTGACCTTCGCCGCCGATTGGGAACGCGAACGGTTTCGCAACGATGATCCGTTCGGATTCGCGTCCGGCACCCGGCAGGAAATCGAGAATGTCGGGCTCGTCGGAGAATACCGGTTCAGCGGAGAACGTCTCGATATTGCGGCTGCGGTCCGCCACGATATCAATGATCGGTTCGCGGATGAGACCACGTTTCGTGTTGGCGCCGGCTTCGATGTCACAGCGAGCACCCGTTTGAGGGCAAGTGCGGGGTCAGGGATCAAGAACCCCGGATTTTTCGAGCTTTTCGGCTTTTTCGACGGGCAGTTCATCGGCAACGAGGACCTGACGCCTGAAAAGTCGAACAGCTGGGAGGTCGGTATCGATCAGCAGCTGGCGAATGGGGCTGTTACGCTTTCCGCCACCTATTTCGACAGCGAGCTGGAAAACGAGATTTTCACGACGTTTCCACCACCGGATTTCATAGCAACTCCGGCGAACCGTGACACCGAAAGCACGCAGCGCGGTGTCGAGGTTTCAGCCAGCGCCCGTCTCGGCGGCGGGTTCAGCCTCGATGCGGCATACAGCTTCCTCGATGCCGAAGAAGACGGGATCGAGGAAGTCCGACGGCCAGACAACATTGCCAGCGCAGCGGTCAGTTGGACACATCCTAGGGACGCAGCCTCGGCGACTCTCGTCGTGCGTCACAATGGTGAAGCGGAAGATCTGGCCTTCACAGATCCCAGCTTCATTCCCCTGCGCGTGACGCTCGACGATTACACGCTCGTGAACCTCAATGCGCGGGTCCAGCTGACGGACAGGATCGATGCGTTTGCGCGGGTCGAGAATATCTTCGATGAAACATTCGAGCAGGTGTTCAGCTTCGTTTCGCCGGGCCGGACCGCCACCGCCGGGCTCAGCGCGAGTTTCTGACAATCTGTCGGGCGCCCGTTCGAGAACGCTCGCTTTTTTCGGGAAAATGCATAGGTGGAAGCCATGCATTTTCTCGATCAGGCTAAAATCTATTTGAAATCGGGCGCGGGCGGACCTGGCGCGGTGAGTTTTCGGCGTGAGAAATATGTCGAATATGGCGGTCCCGACGGGGGCAATGGCGGAAAGGGCGGCGACATCGTGTTTGAAGCGGTGCAGGGCCTGAACACGCTCATCGACTTTCGCTACGCCCAGCATTTCAAGGCCAAGCGCGGCAATCATGGGCAGGGCCGCGATCAGACCGGCGCCGGGGCGCCCGACCTCATCGTCAAGGTTCCGGTAGGCACACAGGTCCTGTCCGAAGACAAGGAAGAAGTGCTCGCCGATTTCACCGAGATCGGCCAGCGGATTACTTTTCTCAAAGGCGGCATGGGCGGGCGCGGTAACGCATCTTACAAAAGCTCCACCAACCGCGCTCCGCGGCAGCACCAGCCGGGCGAAGCGGGCGAAGAGATGTGGGTCTGGCTGCGCCTGAAGCTGCTCGCCGATGTCGGCCTGCTGGGTCTCCCGAATGCTGGCAAATCCACCTTTATCAACGCGGTTTCGAACGCTGGCGCAAAGGTCGGCGATTATGCTTTTACCACCCTTATCCCAAAGCTTGGCGTGGTGCGGCACAAGGGGCGGGAATTCGTGCTCGCTGATATTCCGGGCCTGATCGAAGGGGCGGCGGATGGCGCGGGCATTGGCGACCGCTTCCTAGGCCATATCGAACGCTGCCGAGTGCTGATCCATCTGGTCGACATTGCGGGTGAAGATCCGGCGGAGGCCATGCGGACAGTGCAGGCTGAGCTGGCAGCTTACGGCGCAGGTCTTGAGGATAAACCGCAGCTCATCGCACTCAACAAGATGGATCTTGCAGACAAGGAACTGGGCCAGGCTTTCGCGCAGGAATTGATCGAGGCTGGCGCGGACAAGGTCTTCAACGTGTCGGGCGCGACCGGCGAAGGCATCGAGCAATTGCTCGACGCCGTGCTCGGCTATTTACCCGATCAGACCTCCACAGAGACCAACGCTGCGGAGCTTGAAAGCGAAGATGAGAATGGCAGTGAGTGGTCGCCAATCTGACGTGAAGCGCATCGAAGCGATCAGCGAGATAGGTTCGGCGCGGCGATTGGTCGTCAAGATCGGCAGCGCGCTGCTGGTGGAAGAGGGCAAGCCTGCGATTGAGCGGCTGAACTCTTTGGCGAAGGATCTGGCAACTCTTCGGGAGCAGGGCACCGACATCATTGTCGTCAGCTCCGGCGCGATTGCGTTGGGGGCAGCTCGATTGCGATTGCCGAAAGGCGGGCGTGCCAGCCTCGCCGATGCGCAGGCAGCGGCATCGGTCGGGCAGGTCGCTCTGGCGCAGCTATGGGCACAGGCGCTCGGCGACCATGACATTCTGGCGGCCCAAATGCTCGTCACGCTCGGCGATCTCGAGGATCGTCGGCGGTACCTGAATGCGGCAGCCACGCTCGAACGCCTGCTGGAAACCGGCGCGGTGCCGGTGGTAAACGAGAATGACAGCGTTGCGACGGAGGAAATCCGGTTTGGCGACAACGATCGGCTGGCGGCCCGCGTGGCGCAAGCGGCCCGCGCGGATGCCGTGTTGCTCCTGTCCGATGTCGATGGCCTTTTCGACCGGTCTCCAGATGAAGCAGGTGCAACGCTGATCGACCAGGTTGAAGGCGTAACGCCGGAGATACTGGCGATGGCAGGCGACGGCTCGTCTTCAGGATTGGGCTCGGGCGGAATGGCGTCCAAACTGGAAGCTGCACAGATCGCCGGGCGCGCTGGTATCATGCTTGCAATCATCAATGGCTCGCGGCTGTCGCCCATTGCCGGTGCGATTGCCTCCGATCGTGGCACGGTTTTCCTGCCAGTCCGGTCGGACAGCGCGCGCAAGGCATGGCTCGGCGGACGGCTGGCGCGCAAGGGCACGCTTATCGTTGATGCCGGTTGCGTTTCGGCCATCGCCAAGGGCGCAAGCCTGCTGGCTGCGGGAATGACACGGGTCGAGGGTGAGTTTCAGCGTGGCGATCTTGTACAGGTTGACGGACCAGGCGGAGAGGGACTGGGCCAGGGGTTGGTCGAATACAGCGCCGCAGAATGTCGCGCCATTTGCGGCCTGCGCGAAAGCGAACAGGAAGCAAAGCTAGGTTACGCTCCACGCGCAGCGGTCGTGCACCGCGACCACATGGTGCGATCATGAGCGTCGCAATTACCGGTGCGACCGGATTTGTCGGCAGCGCCGTCCTAGAGGTGGCCCGGCATAAACGGAGCGAAGTGCGTGCCTTGACGCGAAGGCCGCAGACCGATCAGCCGGGTGTGACTTGGGTCAAAGGAACTCTCGACGATAAGAGCGCCCTGCATGAGTTGATGCGGGGCACTAACGCCGTGATCCATATTGCGGGCCTCACAAACACTCCCAATCCCGCGCGGTTCGAGGCCGCGAATGTCGCCGGCACCGCCAATATGATCGCCGCTGCCAGGGCCGCGGGCGTCCGGCGATTCGTGTTCGTTTCTTCCCTATCTGCCCGCGAGCCCGAACTGTCTGCCTATGGCGCATCGAAAGCGCGCGCCGAGGAATTGGTCAAAGCGAGCGATCTCGATTGGACCATTGTGCGTCCTCCAGCAGTGTATGGCCCTCGCGATGCCGACATGTTCGAACTGTTCCGTGCGGCGAAATACGGGATCGTCCCGGTCCCGCCAGAGGGCCGAACGTCGATAATCCATGTCGAAGATTTGGCGCGGCTGCTCATCGCCCTGATACCCTACAGCCACATGGTGGCAGGCCAGGTTTTCGAGCCGTGGGATGACAATGCTTTCGGCTACGAGCATTCCGAGCTGGGCAAGATGATCGCAGAGGCGGTCGGTAATCCAAATGCGATCGCACCGAAGCTTCCGGCGGGCATTCTGCATCTCGCGGCGAGAGCGGACCAGGCCATTCGCGGTCCCATGGCGAAATTGACGCCCGACCGGGTCGGCTACATGCTCCACCCAGATTGGGTCTGCGATATGAAAAAGGCACCGCCGATTTCACTCTGGCAGGCGGTATGGTCCGGTGAAGATGGTCTGAAAATGACTGCCGAGTGGTACAAGGCCGAGGGCTGGCTTTAGCAGCGCCGCTTTGACGCGGACTGCGGTACGGGTATGACGCGCGTGGGTCGCATCAATCTCGGACCATGCGAAGCATGCGGGTCCGACATTTCCCTGGGGGTAACTTATGAGATACATCGCACTGGCGGGAGCACTGACCGCAGTTTCGGCCTGCACCGCCGCCGAAACCAACGAAGCTGCATCCGCAGATGCTACAGCTGTCGAAGAAACCGCAATTGTGGCCGAAACGGCTGCCGCCGATGGCGGTCCGTCCTATGGCACTTTCCGGATCACGCGGGCCAATGGCGACGTAATCGTCGAAGAGCTTGCGGAAGACGGAACATTCACCGCAACCGATCAGGATGGCGAGGTCACGACGGGCACCTACGAACAGAGATCGCCCAACGAATTCTGCTCAAAGGATGACGATGATGCAGAAATGACGTGCTACGCTGAAGAGGTCAATGACGAGGGCGTCTGGATCTCGACCGATCCGGATGACGGCGAATCCTCGACTGTGGAGCGCGTGACTGGGGACGTTGAGGCCGAATAAAGTTCGAAGGTTTACGATGCGACTGAAGAACGCCGCCCGGACCATAAATCCGGGCGGCGCTTTCGTTTTAGAGGAAGGGTTCTTCACCGGGCTTGTGGATGCCGCATTCAGTCTTGTCCCAGCCTTTCCAGCGGCCCGAACGCGGGTCTTGGCCATCGGCGACCTTGTTCGTGCATGGCTCGCAGCCGATCGATGGGAAACCTTGCGCGACGAGCGGGTGGCGCGGCAGATCGTGTTCTTCGAAATAGGCCTGAATATCTTTGGCCGACCAATCGATCAGCGGGTTGATCTTCAAGCGGCCCTGCTCGTCCGAACTGTCGACTTCGAACCGGGGCAGGTTGGCACGCGTTTCCGACTGGAATGCCTTGCGGCCCGTGAAGCTGGCGTCGAACTCGGCAAGAGCCTTTGCCAGCGGTTTGACTTTGCGTATTTCGCAGCAGCCGTCCGGATCGTACGACCAGCGCAGGCCAGTCTCATCCTTTGCCACGACCTCCGCTTCTTCCGGCTTGAGGATTTGCAGGTTGGTGAGGCCGAGCCTCTCGGCGACCTCATCGCGGTAGCGAATTGTCTCGGCAAAGTGCTTTCCCGTGTCGAGGAACAGCACCGGCACATTGGGGTCGACCTGCGCAATGAGGTGCAACAGGACTACACTTTCGGCGCCAAAGCTGGAAACAACCGCCAGATCGCCTGCGAGATTACCCTTGATGACGCCTTCGAGCATTTCTGCCGTCGAGCTGCCGCGGAACATCCGGTTGAGGCGCACCGCATCGTGATCGGAAAAACGCGGACTGGTGTCGATACGATCAATCGCCCGGTCGAGCGCTTCGTGCTGATCGAAGGGAGCGGAGCTTTCTGGCTTATTCATGGCGTAATTCCTGAATGGTTTTGCGGCCATCGGCGGCGCTTTGATAGACGTTGTCCCACGTCGCGAAAGCCTTGGCCGCGTCGTCTTCATCGAGACGTTTATCGGGCGCGAAGGCATCGAAACCGCAGCGCCGCATATGCGAAAGCTGATCGATCAGGACATCGCCGACCGCGCGCAATTCGCCTTGGTAGCCTGCCTCGCGCAATATCCGGGCGGCCGAATAGCCGCGCCCGTCGCCGAATGTGGGGAAATTGACCTCCACCAGGGCGAGCCGATCGAGAAAGGGGAGCAGAGCGCGCGCATCGTCACCAGGTTCAATCCGCACGGCGGTCGCGTTGGTCTGATCGCAGCACGCGTCGACGGTCACGGTGCCGTGATCGGCGACCTCGTCATCGCGGAACCGGAACTGGACGTCGTCGGGGGATGTGCCGAAATCATTTCCCATTATGGGTTCCTTGTGCGGTCTGTCCGCTCGCCTTGCCTTTGTGAGAATGAACTCTCGCTTCGGTCGGAGCGACGGCCCTGAGGTCATCATTTGCCATAAAGCGCCTCCTTGAAAGGTGTCATGCCGATACGGCGATAGGTGTCGAGGAAACGCTCGCCCTCCTCGCGTCTGGCGAGGTAAACGTCCGTGACGGTCTCGACTGCTTCGATCACGCCGTCCTCGTCGAAACCGGGCCCCGTAATCTTGGCGAGGCTGACATCCTCTGCCTCGCTGCCACCGAGCGAGAGTTGGTAGTTTTCTTTGCCCTTCTTATCGACGCCAAGGATGCCGATATGGCCCGCATGGTGGTGACCGCAGGCATTGATGCAGCCGGAGATTTTCAGCTTCAATTCGCCGAGTTCGCTCGTTTTGCCTGACTGGTCGAAGCTTTCCGAGATGCGCTGAGCCAAGGGGATAGAGCGAGCATTGGCGAGCGCGCAGTAATCGAGCCCGGGGCATGCGATGATGTCCTCGATCGTGTCGAGATTGGGTGCACCAAGATCGGCCGCATCAAGTTGTGTCCACAGCGCGTGGAGATCGGCGATCTTCACATGCGGCAGGACGATGTTCTGTGTGTGCATGACGCGCAGTTCGTCAAAGCTGTACTGCCTGGCGAGCCGCGCCATGATGCGGATCTGTTCGCCAGTCGCATCGCCGGGGATACCGCCGACCGGCTTGAGCGAAATCACTGCCGAGACATAGCTGTCGTGTTTGTGGCGCACTGTGTTGCGGTCAACCCATAGAGCGAAATCGGGGTCGGACCGATCGACGGTCTTGGGGCCATCCTCAAACGGTGGATCGGCAAAGAAAGGCTTGATCCGCTCCAGCTCCTCTCGCGGTGGTTCGACGCCCTGCTTGAGCAGGTGTGCGAATTCCTCTTCTACCTGGCGCGTGTATTCCTCCTTGCCGAGTTCGTGGACGAGGATCTTGATCCGCGCCTTGTACTTGTTATCGCGCCGTCCGTAGCGGTTGTAGACCCTGAGGCACGCCTCGGCATAGGTCACCAGTTGATCGAGCGGAACGAAATCGCGGATCATGGGCGCGATCATCGGGGTACGGCCCATCCCGCCGCCGACATAGAAGCGCGCGCCGATCTCGCCAGCGTCATTCTTGACTATCTGGATGCCGATGTCGTGTAGCCGCATCGCCGCACGGTCTTTTTCAGCCGCGATCACGGCAATTTTGAACTTGCGCGGCAGATACGTGAACTCCGGATGGAAGCTCGACCATTGGCGCAGCAGCTCCGCATAGGGTCGCGGATCGACCAACTCATCATGGGTCGCGCCGGCAAAGTGATCCGAAGAGATGTTGCGGATACAGTTTCCGCTGGTCTGGATTGCGTGCATTTCGACCTTGGACAGGTCTTCGAGGATGTCGGCCGCATCTTCCAGCTTGATCCAGTTATACTGGATGTTCTGACGGGTGGTGAAATGACCATATCCGCGGTCGTATTTATCGGCGATGTCGCCGAGCGCGGACATCTGGCGCGAATTGAGTGTGCCATAAGGGATGGCAACGCGCAGCATATAAGCGTGCAACTGCAAATACAGTCCGTTCATCAGCCGCAGCGGTTTGAACTGGTCTTCGGTCAGCTTGCCTTCGAGACGGCGTTTCGCCTGATCGCGAAATTCCTCGACGCGGGCATCGACCATCTGCTGGTCGTAATTGTCGTACTTGTACATGTCAGATTACCCAGTCGAGTGCTTCGGGATTTTGCGGCTTCAACGTGAGGTCGGGGCGCACCGTCGGGCCGAGGGCGCGAACGCGGTCCTTGATATGGGCGGGCCGAACCTTGCCATCCTCCTCGTGCGTCGCATCGAGTGAGTAGGGGACATTTACCCGGCGCGCAGCTTCTTCGCGGGCCATGATCTCGTCTGCCTGCTCGCCGACATCGACGGCATCGTCGACATAGATCGACCAGCCCTCTCCGCTCCACCAGACAACAGCGCCCGATTTGAGATCGTTTCCGGTGAGGATCTTCACTGTGCAACCTCCGCTGCGATCTGGCGTAGCGCGATATCGCCGCGCGCAGTCACTTCTCCGATCACGATCAGCGCCGGGCTCTTGATGTCACGCTCAATGACGAGATCAGGCAAACCTGCAAGAAGACCGCGCACGACGCGCATGTCCGGGCGCGCACCATTTTCGATCACGGCGAGCGGAACGTCGGGGGCGAGACCGTCCGCCATCAGCTTCTCGGCAATCTGGGGGGCAGTCTTGACGCCCATGTAGATCACGAGTGTGCGCCCCTTTCCTGCAAGACCGGACCAATCCTGGTCCGACAGTCCTTTGCACTGGCCAGCGACGAAACTGACAATGCTGGAGGCATCGCGGTGGGTCAGGGCGATTTGGGATGCGGCTGCGGCGCCATTGGCTGCGGAAATCCCGGGAACGATCTCTACCCGGATGCCGGCCGCCTTGGCGTCCTCGGCTTCCTCGCCGCCGCGCCCGAAGATCAGAGGATCGCCGCCCTTGAGCCGGACTACGTCGCGCCCGGAGAGAGCTTCGCGCACCAATAGAGCGTTGATCTGATCCTGCGGCAAGGTGTGTTTCGACCGCTGTTTCGCAACCGAGATCAGCCGGGCGTCCTGCGAAGCCAGCGCGAGAATTTCACGGCTGACAAGGCCATCGTGGACAATGATTTCGGCGCGCTCGATCAGGCGCGCTGCGCGAAGGGTCAAGAGGTCGGGATCGCCGGGGCCTGCGCCCACGAGATAGATGGTTCCATGCGTGCTCATGGTGCTGAAATGGCGGGGAGAACGCGCCAACACCAGCGAGAATGGATTTGCGATGCGTAAGGAAAGCTTTTGCGGCTGGCCTAATCGGGCTTTGAATGGCGGTCCGCGAGGGCGCCGATCAGTCGGTCCATCTGTTCGCTCGCACGCAGATTGAGGTCGCGCTGTGGGAACGGGATTTCGATATCGTGTTTCTTGAACAGCTCCCACATGCGCATGTAGACATCGGACCGAATGTTCGCGATGCCTTCCTCGGGATCCTGGATCCAGAATCGCACGTCGAAGTTTATCGAACTGTCGCCGAATTCCATGACGTTCACGCGCGGCTTTGGCCGTTTGAGGATGCGGTCGGTTTCCGCCACCGCCTGATAAAGCAATTCGGTAACCAGATTCAGGTCGCTGCCATAAGACACACCGACCGGTGCCTTCACACGCACATCGCGTGATGAATAGGACCAGTTGACCACCTGATTGATCATCAGGTTCTCGTTCGGGATCAGGTGTTCGGTCTGGTCGCGCGTGATGACAGAAATCGCGCGGATGCCGATCTTGCGAATTTGCCCGATCGCCTCATTGCCCGCCTGATCCGTGACCGAAATCACGTCGCCCGGCTTGATGGACTTGTCCAGCAGCAACAGAATCCCCGAAATCAGGTTACCAAAGGTCTTTTGCAAACCGAAACCGATGGCGAGGCCGAATGCGCCGCCAAAGAACGCCAGTGCGGTCAGATCAATGCCAAGCAGATCAATCCCGATCAGGAATGCCAGCGCCCAGATTGCGATTGTGCTGAGCTTCTCGGCGAGCAATTTCTGGGTGCTGTCGAACTTCGAAATCCGGCGGATCAGCCCGCGACTGAGCCGCGTCGCGATCCATGCGAGAGTGATAACGAGCAGTATGACACCGATGACAAGCAGCACGTCGAGCATCGAAACTCGCAGGTTGCCGACATTAATCGCAGCATCCTGAAGTGATTGTAGAACCGCACCTGCAGTCTCGCTTTTCTCGCCTACCCCCTCGACGAATTCCTGCGAGGCTTCGATGGCCTCAACCGGCTCTTCAGGTGTCGGCTCGGGCGTCGGCTCGGGTGTAGGCGTGGCTTCATCTGCGGGCGCCTCACCGACTGTGCCGGTTTCATCCGCCGCTGCGCCATCGGCGCTGGGATCTACTGTCTCCGTAACATCGGCTGGCAGCGAGGCGGACGTCGTCATTTTTGTTCCATCTTTGCAAGCGCCTGCGCGAGGTCCGCGATCAGGTCCTGTGGGTCTTCAAGACCGATCGATAGGCGAATGGCGGGTTTTGTACCAGTGTCGCCGACCGGCTGGGTGGGGGAAGCCATGATTGCGCGGTATTCCTGCGGGACGATCGGCAGGGCGAGGCTTTCAAATCCGCCCCAGCTGTAGCCTATGCCAAAATGGTCGAGCGCATCGACCACGCGGCCGCACGCGTGCGGATCATCGCTTTCGAGGAGGAAGCTGAACAGCCCGCATCCCCCCGTAAAGTCGCGCTTCCAGACCGCGTGTCCGGCATCCCCTGGACGCATCGGGCACAGAACCTGCGCGACCTGCGGCTGTTCTTCCAGCCAGTTCGCGATTTGCAGCGCACTCGCGGTGCTCTGTTCCAACCTGATGGCCATGGTCCGCAGGCCGCGTGAAGCGAGTGCCGCGTCGTCGGGCGAGACGACCTGACCCAGTTCTTGAGAGGTGCGCCGCAAGGCGCGGTACCACCGCTCGCCCGCGCTGGCAGAACCCATCATCAAATCGGAATGCCCGCCGACATGCTTCGACAGGCTCATCATCGTGATGTCGCAACCATGCTGCAAAGGAGCGAAGCCAAGCGGACTGGCCCAGGTGTTGTCGATCATGCTGACGGCCTTGTTCTCACGGGCGACGGCAGCGAATGCAGGGATATCGCAGACTTCCATTGTCAGGCTGCCGGGGCTTTCGAGCCAGACTGCCCGTACGGGCTCATCGAACAACGCAGTGTAAGCATCGAGATCAAGCGGATCGAAAAATTCGGCTCTGACCCCCAGCCGTTTCAAGAGGCCAGTCGCCATGCTGCGCGTCGGGTCATAGGCGTTGTCGGTCATCAGTAGCCGGTCACCCGGTCGCAGTACCGCCAACATGCAGCCTGCAATCGCCGCAACGCCGCTCGGGTACAGGACCGTACCATGCGCGCCGGGTTCGATCTGGGTAAGGGCGTCGGCCAGCGACCATTGGGTGGGCGCACCGCGTCTCCCGTAGAAGAACCCGCCATCGGCATTGGTTTTGCCCGCATTCTTGCGATCGGCCTCTGTATCGTAGAGGTGGGTTGATGCGCGCCAGACCGGGGTATTGACCACTGGCCCGGTCCATTCGGCACGCCGTCCCGCCTGCGTTACGCGCGTAGCGGGCCGTGTGTTCTTGGGGTCCTTGCCGCTCATGCGGGTCCTTGTGCTTTCGGCGTGTCGGGGTCGGCGCTCCATTCCTGCCAACTGCCGTCGTACAGCGCGGTATCGCGCTTCCCGATCAGATGAAGCGCAAACAGCAGCACGCTCGCCGTGATGCCGCTGCCGCAGGTTGTGACTACCGGTCGTTCGAGATCAACACCGGCTTCGCGGAAGGCTTCGCGTAAGGCGTCTGCGGATTTGTAGGTGCCGTCCGCATTGAACACTTTCCCGAAGGGCAGATTTAGCGAACCGGGGATGCGGCCGTTTTGCCCGCCATGCACCGGATCGGTGCCGCTCCCGAAAACGCGGTCGGCGCTGCGCGCGTCAAGAACCTGCTCGGTTTCCGTGTCGAGATTGCCGAGCATGTCGCGCTTGCTGCGAACCCCTTGAGGTGAGAAAACACCTCCAGTCGCGACGGGGTCGAATGACGCACTTCCGCGTTCGAGAGTGCCGCCTTGCGTTTTCCATTTGCCGAGGCCGCCATCAAGGATAGCGACGTCCTCGATCCCATGCGCGGTAAGGGTGAACCACGCCCGCGCCGAGGTTTTCAGGTCGCTGTCATCGTAGATCACAACGGCATCGTCAGGCTCGACGCCGAGCCGATCCAGCCGGTTGGACAGCTGGTCTGCGGTTGGCAGGGCTGAAGGAACGTCCGACGCGGCGTCGGTCAGGCTAGCCAGGTCAAGGAAACGCGCCCCCGGGATGTGCGCCGCCTCGAATTCCGCGCGGGAATCGCGGTTCGCTGCGGGCAGATGGTAGGACGCGTCCAGAATGACGAGATTGTCGCTGCCGAGGCGCGCGGCCAGCCAGTCGGTCGATACGAGGCTCGGGATCGTGTCAGTCATGATCGCAAGCGGTAGCGCGGCCCGCACGGCTCGCCAAGTGCGAGAGCAATTAGGCGGGCTCAGGCACTGCGCTTTGTTTGATTTCCTGCGCCCGCAATCCGGAAAGACTGCCAGGCGGTGTATCGAGCTGGATGGGATGCAGGCGCGATTGGCTGGCAGAGCTTGGCACGCCCACCACGAATGTGCGCGTGCGCTCGGGGAGGTCCGGCGCCGCTATCGTGACGTGCAGCAGCGGGATGAAGAGCGGGGTCTTGCCCTGGCGGAACCCCTGTACCTGCCCCAGAGGCAATTGCGCTTCGCCTGTGATCGTGCGGCTCTGATGCGGCCCGATACGCTCGATCTTCTGCGCGCGTCCGACGCCTGCCGGTGCAGCGAGGCCAGAATCTTTTGCAGCGCTTGTGAGCACGGCACCTACGGACACGTCGCGGGCGGCATGGTCCGAACGGTTGCAGATTGCGATCCGGTATTCGACCGAGAAGTTCATCACGCTGCGCTGCGCCCTGACGATATCGAGCTGCAAGTCGATGTGAAGCGGACCGTGAGCAGCAGGCACTGCTGCCGGTTTTGCCGCCGAGGGAACGCCTCTTGTTGGTGCCGTACCGATCGGGCGGTCAATCGAAGTGCGATTGTAGGCGCTGGTTTCCCGTGGATTGGTGCGAGCAGCCGAATTGACCTTCTTGCGCCAAATCCACCAGCCCAGACCGATCACGCCAGCGAGCAATGCGATGAGAGCGGCCAGGGCAGAGGCTCCGAAGCCATCTTTGCCCGTTCCTGATGAACCGGCTTCGCGCACTTCCAGATCAGGCAGTCCACTTGTGGCGGCGTCAGGCGCAATGTCGTTCAGAATATCGCTGCCGACCTGTGGGACGGCGTTCGTTTGCGGAGATCCCGCTTCGCTTTCTTGTGGCGAAGCAGCGACTTCGGCCTTCGGAGACGCGGTGCCAGTTTGCGGCTGCGCCGGTCGTGCGTCCGGCAGAACAGCACTTGTCTGCTCCACCGTCTCAGGCGTTACAACGGGTCTTTCCGTCGTCCGTGCCTCCGCAGGTGGCGGAGCCGGTCGCACTTCGGGAGACGGCTGCGGATTGGCTGGGGCCTGCTGCTCGCGAGGATCAGGGATGGTGACTGGCCCGAGAACCACTCCATCACGTTCATCGACCGGCCCCTGCGGCGCGGGTGTTGGCGTAGGGGTGGGCTCGGGCAGGCTGAAAGTGCCGGGCGAACTCTGCGCGGCGATCGCACTCGGTGTCAGGATCAGACCTGGCGCACTGGCAATCAGCAGCGCCTTGCGGAGCCGGGGGGGAATGCGTGTGATGATGGTATGCGCGCGCATGGTGCGGGTAAGTCGTTTAAACAAATTGTGGTGGGCGGGGAACGGCAACATAATAGTTTCCTGTTGCATCCAGTCCAGTTCCGAGCTTGCACCCAAGATCATTTCGCTGCAACAGCGCGGCATGGAAAGCACACCCGAAAACGAACCTAAACCGCAGTTTCTCGGCAAGGACACCCCGCTTCCCGCGTCGCCCGATGAAGCGGTGCTCGACTACGTGCCCAATCCGCGTCAGGGATCGCTATACTTGGTGCGCTTCGCGGCTCCGGAATTTACTTCGCTTTGCCCGGTCACATCGCAGCCCGACTTCGCGCATCTCGTCATCGATTACGCACCGGGCGACACGATCGTAGAATCAAAGAGCCTCAAGCTCTTCCTCGGAAGTTTCCGCAATCACAACGGATTTCATGAGGACGTGACGGTCGGGATCGGTCAACGTCTGGCCGAAGAGATGCAACCAAGATGGCTCAGGATCGGTGGCTATTGGTATCCGCGCGGCGGCATTCCGATCGACGTTTTCTGGCAGACCGGAGCCCCGCCGGAAGGTCTGTGGCTGCCCGATCAGGGTGTGCAGCCTTACCGCGGGCGAGGCTGAACGCAGCGGCCCCAATCCTAAGCGCAGAATTCTGCGTGGCCAACGCTCGCCGATTTGCCGTCATCACCCGCGCGCTTCCATGATCGCCTTGTTCCGGGCTTCGATCGTGCGGAACGCCTTGAACACAGAGTAGGCCTCGTCGACGCGCCCTTCGTGGCCGAGCAACCAGAGCTGCTGGTAGAACCAGTAAATTCCGGCGAAACCGTTGATTGCCTTCATCATCTGGAACCGCTTGAGAAAGCCCAGCCAGTTGGGGATGAGGTCGAGATTGTCTTCGTATCGTGGCAGCGCCTCGCGCCCTTCGATAAGCTGGCGCGGTGCATCCGTCACAAGGCACATGGGCCGGCCAAGCCCGATGACGTCGGCCGCGCCCATATCCAGCGCCTGCTGCATTGCGGCCCGGGTCCGGAATCCTCCCGTAACCATAAGAGGCACGTTGACCTCGTCCTGCATCGCTTTGGCAAAATCGACGAAATAGGCTTCGCGCGCGGCCGTCGAGGGGGCAACGTTCTGCGCTTCCTCGTCCTCCATCCCGGCAACGCCCATCAGCTTTGGCTGTTCGTATGTGCCGCCTGAAATTTCAATCAGGTCGACCGACGCCGCCTCAAGCCATTGGACAACGTTGATACTGTCTTCGAATGCGAAGCCGCCTTTCTGGAAGTCCGCGCTGTTGAGCTTTACCGAGATCGGGAAATCAGGGCCGACCGCGGACCGGACAGCGCCGACTGCTTCCAGTAGGATCCGGGCGCGGTTCTGCAGGCTGCCCCCGTATTCGTCGGTGCGCAAGTTCACGCGCGGGCTCAGGAATTGCGAGATCAGGTAACCGTGTGCGGCATGGACCTGTACGCCTGTGAACCCAGCTTCCTTGCATGCCTTTGCAGCGATGCCCCAGCGCTGCACGAGATCGGCGATTTCATCCTTGGTCAGCGGGGTGGGTCTGCCGAATTGTCCGCCGGGCAGGGCAAGCGCCACATCGGATGACGATTTCGGGTTCGGGTTGACGACCTTCGGCGTTTGGCGTCCGCCATGGCTCAGCTGAGCCCACAAATGATTTCCGCCCCGCGTTCCAGCCTTTGCCCAGCGGGCGAGGCGTGCTGCCATATCGGCGTCGGGCTCCCGCTCGATCACGACATTGCCGGGCCTTTCGAGATGATCTTTGTCGATGATAATATTGCCGGTCAGAAGCATGCCAGCGCCCCCATCGGACCAGATGCCATAGAGCCGCTCAAGCTCTTCGGTCGGTCGTCCGTCCGGCGTCGCCATCCCTTCCGTCATCGCGCCCTTGGCGATACGGTTCGGAAGCTCTGCGCCGCATGGCAGAGTAAGGGGTTGGTCAAGCATGGGAGCGCCTCCTCTGTCGGTTTTCAATCGAAACTGAGCTACTCCGATCTGGTTCGACACTCAAGCATTCCGTCAGCGCTTGCCACCTATGTCGGATATCGTAGCAGGGCAAAGGTGGTTAGGATCGCTGATATGACCAGCGAGATCAAAGCCGTCGCAAACTTCCTTGCGCAAACAGCGCCGTTCCAGTTCCTCGGCGAGGAGCGGATTGCGTCGATTTCTCGCAACGTTGAGGTGCGCTACGCCAGGTCGGGCAGCGAGATTATCCGGGCCGGCGAGCACAACGACCATCTCTTCGTCGTGCGCTCCGGCGCGGTCGAACTTCGGCTGGCCGGCGACGAGTTGACCGCACGCCTGGGGACCGGGAGCACATTCGCTTACCCTTCGCTCTTGCGCGGCGGTGAAGTGCACAACACGACAACCGCGAGCGAGGACACGCTTCTTTACACGATACCCGCAGAGCAATTTCACGCACTCCGCGACGAAGTCCCGGCGTTTCGCCAGTTTTTCGCGGAAGACGAAGCCGCTCGGATCAAGCACGCTCTGGACAATCGCAAGCAAACATCCGCGTTCCAGCTTGATACGAAGCGTCTCGGCGATCTGATCGTCAACACCAACCCGGTTTCCTGCCCGCCGGATATCGCGATTGCGAGTGCGGTCAGCCTGATGCATGAACATGATGTCAGCACGCTTGCCATTTGCGATGGGCAAAGACTGCAAGGCATTTTTACCGACAAGGATCTGCGCAATCGTGTCGTGGCAGAGAGAGTGGCTCTGGATATCCCCGTGCGCGACGTCATGACTGCATCTCCGCAAACTTTATCGACCGAGGCAACCGCGGCCGAAGCCATGGCACTGATGGCAGCTGGCGGGTTCCGCCATATTCCGCTGGTCAGTGCGGATGGTGCACTTGCGGGCGTATTGAGCGCGACGGATATCCTTTCTGCCATCGGCAACAATGCGATCGACACCGGAACGGCGATCACCCGCGCGCGGACTGGGGACGCTCTGATCGAGGCTGCCAAGCGCGTTCCTGAAAGCTTCGCAGCGATGACTGCCTCAGGTTTGCAGGCGAGCCACGCAATGCAGTTCACCTCCGCCCTTGGTGAGGCGGTCCACCGGCGGGCTGCCGAACTGGCGGAGGAGGAGCTGGGAGCGCCGCCTTGTCCCTATGGGCTGGTCGTGTTCGGTTCGCTCGCGCGACGCGAGCAATTGGTGGGTTCTGACCAGGATAACGGGCTTGTCATTGCCGAAGATACGGATTCGGCGGGCGCTTCTTATTTCGAGGCGCTCGGGACGCGCATATCCGACCTGCTCGACGCGTCGGGATACGTCTATTGCAAAGGCGGGATCATGGCGAAAAATGCCGGGCAGCGCCTGACGCAGGAAGCTTGGCTGGATCGCTACGAAAAGTGGATTGCCGAGCCAACCGAGGACCGTATCCTGAAGGCCACGATCTTTTTCGACATGCGCTGTGTCCACGGTGAAGCCGACCTCGTTCGATCGCTCCGTCGCGAAGTTGTCGCGAAAGCGGCATCTTCGAGCATTTTTATCAGCTACCTCGCGCGCGATGCGCTCCGAAACAAAGTACCCTTGGGCATCTTCCGCAATCTTGTTCTGGAAAAATCGGATGATGGACAAAAGGTGTTCGATTCCAAGGCACAGGCAATCATGCCGATCGTCGATATTGCTCGCACGCTGGCGCTAGCGCACGGTCGCACGGAGATCAGCACTGCCGATCGGCTCGCTGCTCTGGCGAGAGAGGGCAAAATGAGTGAAGATGATAGCCAGAGCCTCACCGACGCCATGCTGTTCGTCAATGAATTGCGGATCGCCCACCAAGTGCGCCAAGTGGAAAGCGGGATGCAGCCTGACAATCTGATATCACCGTATTCGCTTTCGCCGCTGGAGCGCGATTATCTGAAGGATGCCTTTGCGGTCATCCGTAACGGGGTCGACGCGCTGCGGCGAAACTATGCGGGCGGCATTGCCTGAAATGTTTGCCCGGTGGCGTTTTGAAAGACGATTGCGAAGTCTCGCCGCAGCCGGGCACAGAGTGTTGCAGGACTACGCCGCAGCAGATTGGCCGGATCGCAGTTGCGCGGCATCGACAGCGCCCTATCTTGCGCTCGATTTCGAGCTCGATGGCTTGGGCATCGAAGCGCATCTGCTTCAGGTAGGCTGGGTGCCTTTTCAAGGCAGCTCGATCTGTCTGGCTGAAGCGCATTCGGTCGATATCCGCAGCAAAGCTGATCTTGATACCGCCGCCGTCACCATCCACGGGATAGGAGAGCAGCGCGCCGCCAGAGGACAGAAACTTCGCGAAGTCGCGCCGAGATTGGCCAAGGAATTGTCTGGACGCATCCTGATTGCACACGCAGCTGACATAGAGGTGAGCGCGATCGAGCGGATGGCGGCATCAGTATGGGGCGTGCAGCTGCCGGTCCGTTCGATTTGCACGCTCGCTCTGGAAAGGAAACTCAGACCCAACCTCGTCGGAACCGAGGCGTACAGGCTCGGACCAAGCCGCGCCCGTTACGGCCTCCCCGAATACGAAGCGCACGATGCACTGACCGATGCCATAGCGGCTGCAGAGCTTTTTCAGGCGCAGCTTTCACGCGTGCCTGCCGGCGTAACATTGGGGGAACTCGAGCAAACCTGACCTCTGATTCCACCCGTAAGACTAAAGTCCATCTCGCGCCAATGACAGGGTGCGCTTAGCGTCAATCCAAGCTCGGGAATTGTTCCCGGCACCAGAAGGAGGGGAGAACATGGACGACGACACACCCACAGAGCAAACGAGCGAGGCAGAGAACTCGTACTGGCAGGAAAATATCCGGCTGCTCGTTTCACTCATGGCGATCTGGTTCGCGTGCTCCTTTGGAGCGGGCATTCTGTTTCGCGACTTTCTCGATCAGTTCATGATCGGCGGATACCCGCTAGGGTTCTGGTTCGCGCAGCAGGGTTCGATCTACATCTTCATCGCGCTCATCTTCTTCTACGTCGTTCGTATGAAGCAGATCGAACGCAAATACGATCTCGACGATTGAGGGGGGCGTAGCCATGGAAACGCAAACTCTGATCTACATCTTCGTCGCCCTCAGCTTCTCGCTCTACATCGGTATCGCAATCTGGAGCCGGGCGGGTTCGACCAAGGAATTCTATGTCGCGGGCGGCGGGGTCAACCCGGTCGTCAATGGCATGGCCACGGCAGCCGACTGGATGAGCGCGGCAAGCTTCATTTCGATGGCGGGCATACTTGCCTTTGCGGGCTATGATGGCTCGGTTTACCTGATGGGCTGGACCGGCGGTTTCGTCATGCTGGCATTGCTGCTGGCGCCCTATTTGCGCAAATTCGGACAGTTCACGGTCCCCGATTTCATCGGCACGCGGTACTATTCGAAGACTGCTCGCGTGGTTGCGGTCATCTGCCTGATTTTCATCAGCTTCACCTATATTGCCGGGCAAATGCGCGGCGTCGGGATTGTGTTTTCGCGCTTTCTCGATGTCGAAATCACGATGGGCGTTATCATCGGTATGGGGATCGTGTTCATCTACGCCGTTCTCGGCGGAATGAAGGGCATTACCTACACTCAGGTTGCGCAATATTGCGTTCTGATCTTCGCCTACATGGTCCCGGCGTTCTTCCTCAGTTTCATGATCACGGGGACACCGATCCCGCAGCTCGGTCTTGGTTCGGGGGTGGCCGATGGCTCGGGAATGAGCGTCTTGCAGAAGCTCGATACCGTGTTGGTGGACTTGGGCTTCACCGCCTATACGGATGGGTCGAAGAGCATGATCGACGTGTTCTGCATCACGCTCGCGCTGATGGTCGGGACCGCCGGTCTGCCTCACGTCATCGTGCGCTTCTTCACCGTGCCCAAGGCATCGGATGCGCGCAAATCGGCCGGCTGGGCGCTGTTGTTCATCGCATTGCTGTACACCACGGCACCGGCCGTTGGTGCATTCGGGATGCTGAACTTCGTCGAGAAGGTGGACGATACCGCCTATAGCGAGGTCGATGAGTTCTTCCCGCTGTGGGAAAGCAACGGATTGCTCGCATTCCAGGACAAGAATGGCGACGGCGTGATGCAGTACCGCCCTGGAAATGCTTTCGAGGGCAAACCTGAATACACTGGCGAGTCCGGCCAATCGGGTGAGCGACTCCTGTCGAACACGCCGAATGCCGAAAGCGCCAACGAGGTGTATGTCGACCACGACATCATGGTGCTCGCCAATCCGGAAATCGCGAACCTTCCCGGATGGGTTGTGGCCCTGATGGCTGCAGGCGGCCTTGCGGCGGCTCTGTCGACGGCGGCGGGTCTGTTGCTGGTAATCTCCAGTTCGGTCAGCCACGACCTGCTGAAGAGCACCTTCGCGCCCAATATCTCGTCCAAGGCAGAGCTGCTTGCGGCGCGTATTGCGGCAACCGCTGCGATCATCGTCGCGGGTTACCTCGGCATCTATCCTCCGGGTTGGGTGGCGCAGGTTGTCGCATTTGCTTTCGGACTTGCGGCATCGAGCCTCTTCCCGGCGATCTTCATGGGCATCTTCTTCAAGTCGATGAACAAGGAAGGCGCAATTGCCGGCATGGTCAGCGGGCTGGTGTTTACATTCAGCTACATTCTCTACTTCAAACTGCTGGATCCGGCAGCGAACACAGCGGAGAACTGGCTGTTCGGTATTTCGCCTGAAGGCATCGGTGTGATCGGGATGCTGATCAATTTCGGTATCGCAATCGCTGTCGCCAGCGTGACCAAGTCGACCCCGCTGGAAATTCGCAAACTGGTGGATTCCATCCGTGTCCCGCGCGGGGCTGGGGACGCGCACGTACACTGATCCGACCTCTCCACGGATCGCACTGGGGGCGGCGCCGAATGTGGTGCCGCCCCTTTTTCTTGCACAATCGCCGTGTTTGGCTAGCTTTCGAAAGAGGGGAGGTTCGAAGATCATGCTCTTCGGTGCGGCTGTCGCGGCTGCCACGACATATCTGGCGTTTCTATTCTGGTTGGCCGCCCGAAGAGACCGCGCGGGTGCCGGTAAGCTTGGCCGGTACACGGGTCTTATCTACGGCCTCTCGCTCGCGGTTTATTGCACGAGCTGGACGTTTTATGGCGGCGTCGGCACGGCGGCCACGTCTGGCCTCGATTATTTGCCGATCTATCTCGGTCCGATCCTGTTGTTCACGATTGGCTTCGGGCTGGTGAGGCGCGTGCTCGCCCAAGGCAAGGCGCAGCATTCAACCTCCATCGCCGACTTCCTTTCAGCGCGTTACGGCAAGAGCGCGAGCGTGGCTGCGCTCGTCACCGTCATAGCGACCATCGGCTCTCTGCCATACATGGCGCTACAGCTCCAATCGGTTGGCAGCTCGCTGCTGACGCTGGATCCAAGCCTGGTCGACCAGGTCGCTGCCGACGAACTTGTCCTGCTGGTGGCCGGATTGATGGCTCTCTTTGCGATTATGTTCGGGTCCCGGCGCGCCGATCAGGCAGGAGACAACGGCGGGTTGGTGCTCACGATTGCCGTGGAGGCGGTCGTGAAGCTGGTCGCGCTGATCGCCGTCGCTGCTCTCGCTGTCGGCGTGTTGATGCAAAGCGATGCGCCAAGCCTGCCGTCAGCGTTCGAACCGGCTCAGCTCGACGCCCGCTTTGCAGTGCTCACACTGATCGCGGCATGTGCTGCGCTTTGTCTACCGCGCCAGTTTCACATGACGATCGTCGAGGCCCACGGCGAACGCGCAACACCCACCATGCGCTGGATATTTCCTGCCTACCTGTTGCTGACCTCTGTTGTGATTGTTCCGATCGTGCTTGCGGGGCTGATGGTCCTCCCGCAGAGCACCGACGCTGACACGATCGTGATGGCCTTGCCGCTTGCGACTGGAAACGAGGCGCTTGCGCTGCTCGTCTTCATCGGCGGGTTTTCGGCATCGACTGGTATGATCGTGGTCGCCAGCGTGGCTCTTTCGACGATGATAACAAACGACCTGATTGCACCGCTCGCATTCCGACGGGTTCTGAGCGGAAGCGGGGACCGCAGTCTCGTCGCGCCGAAATTGCTGACGATCCGGCGCGGCGTCATCGCCGCGTTGTTGTTCTTTGCCTATCTGTTCTATCTCGGCTTCGGTGCGATCACCAATCTTGCCGGGCTGGGCACGCTCGCTTTTGCGGCTGTCGCTCAATTTGCACCGGGCCTGGTGCTCGGTGTGCTGTCGCGCGCCGGGAACAAGGGTGGCATGATTGCGGGGCTCGTATCTGGCTTTGCACTTTGGCTGATTTTGCTGATCTTGCCTTCGGCGATCGGCTCAGAACCCCTTATTTCTATTCACCCCGATCCGCTTGTCTCAGGCGTGCTTATCAGTCTTGCCGCGAACTGCACCGCCTATTGGATCGGTTCCGTCTGGTTTCGGCCCAGCCTGGTCGATCAGGCTCAGGCCGCTGCATTTGTCGGTCTGCCCTCAAACGGCGCGGCGCTGAATGTGGTGACCAACAAACGTGTCGCGGATGTCCGCCTGTTGCTCGCGCAATTTGTCGGCAAGGACAGAGCGAATGCGGCCCTTGCATCCATGTCGCAAGCCTATCGCGATAAAGACACTGCGGACGACCATGTGATGGCGATGGCCGAGCGGACGATTTCGGGCGTGATCGGTTCGTCGTCGTCCCGAATGCTCGTGTCTTCTTGGTCAGACGGTGATCCGATCCCGCTTGCGCAGGTCGTCGCAATGATGGGTGAAACGAACAAGCGACTGTCCTTCAGCGCCGAGCTGCTCCAGATCGCGATCGAAAACATCGATCAAGGTGTCGCGCTTGTCGATTTTGAAATGAATCTGGTCGCGTGGAACAGCCGATATCAGACAATGTTCGATCTCCCGGACGAATTGGTTGCGGTCGGCACACCGATCGCCGACCTCATCCGGTACAATCTGCGCCTGAGCGACAATAGCGAATCCGACATTGAATTGCAGGTTCAGCGGCGGCTCGATCATATGCGTGCCGGACGCGAGCACCGGATGGAGCGCGAGCAGCACGACGGACGTATCATGCGGATCGTCGGATCTCCCGCTCCGGGCGGCGGATACGTGACCTCCTACACCGATATCACTGCCGACCGCCGGGCCGAGCAGGCGCTTGAGACCAAAGTGGCCGAGCGGACCGAGCAACTAAGCGAGGTCAATTCGGCGCTGGAGGAGGCCACGCGCTCCAAGACCCGCTTCCTCGCTGCGGCCAGCCACGATCTGATCCAGCCGCTCAACGCCGCGCGGTTGTTTGCATCTGCAGTGGGCGAGGAGGTGACTGGGCAAGCCCACCTCGAACGGCTTGTGAAAGACCTGGATGGATCAATTGCGTCGGCAGACCGACTGATCCGCGCGCTGCTGGATATCTCCAAGCTCGACAGCGGAGGCATCGAGCCGAAGCTTGCTTCCGTCCCGCTCAATGTCGTCTTTGACGAGGTGATGCGAGAATTCGCCGTACAGGCAGAGGCGAAAGGGCTGGAACTGCGCCGGGTCCACACCAGGGCCTGGGTGATGACCGATAGAGCCCTGCTTACGAGCGTCGTTCGCAATCTCGTGAGCAATGCGATCAGGTACACCTCATCGGGCGGCGTCCTGTTGGGTGTACGCCGGGCGGGCGATGATGTGCTGCTTTGCGTGCATGACACCGGGCGCGGGATTGCGGAGG
Organism: Erythrobacter ani; assembly: GCF_019204025.1. Lineage (GTDB taxonomy): Bacteria > Pseudomonadota > Alphaproteobacteria > Sphingomonadales > Sphingomonadaceae > Erythrobacter > Erythrobacter ani. The sequence goes on along the minus strand of NZ_JAGSPB010000001.1, from coordinate 268,280 downwards.
CGGACAAGGGCCGGATCTTCGATGAATTCGAGCGGGCATCCTCCAGCGACCGCGAGGGTCTGGGGCTCGGCCTTGCCATCGTGCGGCGCATCACCCGGCTGCTGGACGTTCATGTCGAAACCGAAAGCGAGGTGGGGAAGGGCAGCCGGTTCGCGTTGCATCTGCCGGTGCTGAAATGGGAAACGCCTGCCACGCGCGAAAAGCCCTCGGGAACCGCAGCGAAAGTTGGAAACGCGAGAGTGCTTATTGTTGAAAATGAGCCAGCCGCTCTCAGCGCGCTCAAGACGCTGCTGGAAAAATGGGGTCTGGACGTGGTCACCGGACGTTCGCTCACGAACGCACGGGCTGCGTGCCCATCGGTTCCCGACATTGCAATCATGGATTACCGGCTGGATGAGGATGAGCGTGGCGACGCCGTGTATCTTGCCCTAGCCCGTGATTGGGGGGATGCGCCGCCCGCTATCCTGCTCACCGCTGAAGCCAGCGAAGAAACCGAACTGGCTGCTCAACGGATGGGCGCGAACCGCCTGCTAAAGCCATCTTCACCTGCGGCACTACGCGCTTTGATATCCGATTGTCTCAATCGCCGGAAAGTGACGGCTGAAGTCTAGCTGGCGGCACAATCGGCGGCGGGCTGTTCGACGTCGAGTTTTGCCGCGAGCAAAACCGCTTGCGTGCGGCTTACGACGCCGAGCTTGCGGAAGATCGCCGTAATGTGTGCCTTAACGGTCGCCTCGCTGATATCGAGTTCATATGCGATCTGCTTGTTCAGCAGGCCCTGTCGTATAGCCCCCAATATGCGCCGCTGCGCAGGTGTGAGACTGGCGATACGGTCCAGATCGTCATCGTCTTCGGCGCCTGTATCAGGAAACCAATGGTCCCCCTCGCGCACCGCGGAAAGGGCGTCTCGCATCTCGTCCAGGCTTGCCGACTTGGGAATGAAAGCGGCCGCGCCAAGCTGTTTTGCCGCACCAAACACGCGCGGTTCCTCGCTAGCGGATACAATCGCTATGGGCAGCGCCGGGAAATCCTGCCGCAGGTCCATAAGTACCGAGAGCCCGTGCGAATCTTCCATATGGAGATCGAGCAGAAGAGCTTCCGCATTCTGATCGAGCTCGGCGCGGGCCGCTCCGGCAGAACCAGCTTCCACGATCTCGGCATCGGGCCAGACCTTCGACACGGCATGGCTCAACGCAGTTCTGAACAGCGGATGATCGTCTGCGATGATGATGCGACTGGACATGGTCTCAGCGATTTTGCCGACCTTCGATCAAGCGATCAACCAGAGATGGGTCGGCAAGGGTCGAAGTGTCCCCAAGCGCGCCGTAGTCGTTCTCGGCCACCTTGCGCAGGATGCGGCGCATGATTTTGCCAGAACGAGTCTTGGGAAGACCATCGGTGAACTGGATATGGTCCGGTGTCGCGATGGGCCCGATTTCCTTGCGGACATGCGCGCGCAGCGCCTGGTGAAGCTCGTCCGATCCGCTTACGCCAGCGTTCAACGTCACATAGCAATAGATACCCTGGCCTTTGATATCATGCGGATAACCCACGACGGCGGCCTCTGCGACCAATTCGTGCAGCACCAGCGCACTCTCTACCTCCGCGGTCCCCATGCGGTGGCCCGAGACGTTGATCACATCGTCGACGCGGCCAGTGATCCAGTAATACCCGTCTTCGTCGCGCCTGCATCCGTCACCTGTGAAATACTTGCCGGGATAGGTGCTGAAATAGGTCTGTTCGAACCGTTCGTGATCGCCATAGACCGAGCGCGCTTGTCCGGGCCAACTCGCGGTGATGCACAGATTGCCTTCGACCGCGCCGTCGAGCGCGGCGCCGTCATTGTCGACCAACTGCGGCTGAATGCCGAAGAACGGCAAGCCTGCGCTTCCCGGCTTCATGTCGTGCGCCGCGGGTAGCGTGGTGATCATCACGCCGCCCGTCTCCGTTTGCCACCAGGTGTCGACTATCGGGCACCGCCCCGATCCCACGACATCGTAGTACCATCTCCAGGCTTCGGGATTGATCGGCTCGCCGACAGATCCCAGCAGCCGCAGTGATGAGCGATCGCGGCTGGTCACGAATTCGTCACCCTCGCGCATGAGCGCACGGATTGCCGTGGGGGCGGTGTAGAGGATACTGACCTTGTGTTTGTCGACCACGTCCCAGAACCGGCCATGGTCCGGATAGTTCGGCACGCCTTCGAATACGACGCTCGTCGCGCCGTTCATCAGTGGGCCGTAGACAATGTAAGAGTGGCCGGTGACCCAGCCGATATCGGCAGTGCACCAGTACACCTCGCCGGGCTGATAATCGAAAACGTAGTTGAAAGTGGTCGCTGTCCACACGCCGTATCCGCCCGTGGTATGCAGCACGCCTTTGGGTTTTCCGGTCGAACCCGAAGTGTAGAGGATGAACAGCGGATCTTCCGCGTTCATTCCTTCGCAAGGACAATCTTCATCCGTGGCGACATCATGAAGCCAGTGATCGCGGCCCTCTCTCATCTCGATCTTGGCACCGGTGTGCTTTATGACCAGCATTCCATCGATCGGGGTGTCGTGATCGAGTTCGTTCAGGGCCGCATCGACGTTCGCTTTGAGGGGAACACGCTTGGATCCGCGAAGCCCTTCGTCAGCGGTGATGACGAAGCGGCTGCCGCAGTCCTCGATCCGCCCAGCCAAGGCCTCGGGAGAAAACCCGCCGAATACTACGGAATGGATCGCACCGATCCGAGCGCATGCGAGCATTGCGGTGACGCCTTCGACGATCATGGGCATGTAGAGTGTGACCCTGTCGCCTTTTTTGACGCCCATTGCCTTCATCGCATTGGCCATGCGGATCACTTCTGCGTGAAGTTCGCGGTAGGTGAGAGTCCGTCCTGCGCTTGCAGGATCGTCCGGCTCGAAGATGATGGCAGTATCCTCTCCGCGCGTTCTCAGATGGCGGTCAACCGCGTTGTGGCAGAGGTTCAGCGATCCGTCGGCAAACCAGCTGATATCAGCGGGATCGAAGGACCATTCTCCGCCTCTGGTCGGCGCGCTGAACCAGTCCAGCCGTTTCGCCTGGTCGAGCCAGAAACCGTCAGGGTCTTCGACCGATTGACGATACATCTCATCATACTGCTCTGAAACGCAGTGTGTGACGCGTGTCATCGATGGGCGTGAGATGGCTTGGATCATGGCGAGTCTCCCTTTTGCGGTTCCATGGATAACGCGAAAGCGTGGGGGCGCGCCTTCAGACAAAGGTCTTACGACGTTCCTCCAATTGTGCACGCTGTGCCGTGCGTCCCATTCTCCGTCATCAAATAACGAGGGAGGGAGAAACCATGCCGCATCGATTGATTCGCAAGGAACTGCGCGCTGCATTGCTGTGCGCGACATGTCTGGCGGCCAGCCCCGTCGCAGCGCAGGACGCGACGGTCGATGAGCGCCTGGACCGCTTGGAAGCTTTGGTGGAAGGACTGATCGAACGGCTCGACGCGCAGCAGGGTACGCTGAATGAACAGCAGGCAGAAACCGCCGCCGCCGCCGAGGCGGTGATGGCTGAAACTCGCGCGCTGCAAGCGCGACAAGAGCAACTGGCCGCACAGATCGCCGATCCCACGACGCATGAGGGGAGGGGCTTCAAGGTCGGCAACACGACCTTTGCCTACACGGGTTATGTGAAGCTCGACGCCATCAGCCAGCGTTTCAGCGGCGGCGACGTGCCGAGCAGCAGCATCCTGCGCGATTTCCTGGTGCCCGGGGCAATCCCGATCGGTGGCGATCCATCCGGTTTCGATACCGATTTCAGCGCGCGGCAGACGCGGTTTATCTTCAAGACTGAGACCGATGTCGGAGCAGAGCACTCCTTGAATTCGCTGATCGAACTCGATTTCATGGTTACGGATGGTGGGAACGAGCGGGTTTCGAACAGCTTCGTCCCGCGGCTGCGTCAGGCTTACATCACTTATGACAACTGGTTGTTCGGCCAGACCTGGTCGACCTTCCAGAATGTCGGAGCTTTACCTGACAGTCTCGATTTCATCGGAACGACTCCCGGCACCGTTTTCGATCGCCAGCCGATGGTGCGTTACACCAATGGCGGCCTTCAAATCGCGGTCGAGCAGCCGGAAACAGAGATCACCTCGCCGGCAGGTACCAGGGTCTTGCCGGGTGACGACAACATTCCCGATATCATCGCGCGCTACAATTTTGCAGGCGATTGGGGTTCGCTCTCGGCGGCGGGTATATACCGCAATCTTCGCATAACCGATGACGATTTTGGCACTGGCAGCGACAGCGCGGCGGCCTATGGATTGAGCCTTGCAGGCAAGCTCAAAGTGGGATCGCGCGATGATTTCCGCTTCATGGCGACGGCGGGCGACGGTCTTGGGCGCTATATCGGTCTGAACATCGTCAACGATGCGGCCCTCGACCCTGACGGCGATCTCGATCCCATCTTCACCTATTCGGGTTTCGGCGCATACCGCCATTTCTGGAGCGACAAGCTGCGTTCGACCGTCGCGGCGTCCTATTTCAAGGCCGACAATCCGATCCTGCTGACGACCGACCAAGTAACCGACGAAAGCTGGAATGCACTCGCGAACCTGATCTGGTCACCAGTCGATCCGCTGACGATCGGGATCGAATACATGTATGCGGAGCGTACATTGGAGGACGGTCAGTCGGGCAACCTGCAAAAGGTCCAGATTTCCACGCAATACAAGTTTTAGCAAAGCGCAGATTTGTCCAAGCAGGCGTCTCTGTTGCTCGAAAAGAATTCGAACGTTGCGGTTGTTGTCTAATTTGAGGTGCAAGGCCGTTCGCGCGGGGTAATTGACCGTGCCGCAGCATGTCGGGTGCAACCGTACTTTCCACGCTGGCTGACAAACGTCGTGAGCGAGATCACATCATGCAACTAGCTTCACCTTGCTGCTGTCCGGCATTTGCTCCGCCCCGGTCGCCCGCGCGCGGAGATGGCGTTCAAGCACCTTGGCCGCTTGCGCTTTCAACTCGTCCAGGTCGGCACCGTAGGACGCATCATAGCTCTGCATCACCTCGATCCATCCGGGGTGGCTGTAGAATGCTTTCAAACGGCTGTAGATGTCTTCGCTCCACCAAGGCATTGAGAAGACGAGTCTACTCTCAACGAAGCCGTTCGCGTCGAACTTGATGCCGTCGAGGCTAGACAGGTAGGCAACAGGTCTTCCGCCGCTCAGAACGTTCATAGCGACCCCGCTATTCCCGCAAATCACGAGATCGCAAGCGGCGATCTCGTCGTCCAGCGGATTACCGATGGTCAGCTCGACCTTGTCGTCATTCAGGGCGAGACCGGCAAAATCCGTCTTGAGCAGCGTTACGGGATGCTGCCGGATCAGGATACGCGTTTGTGGCAGATCGACGCGGATCGTTGCGATCAGGCTCTTGAGCACATCGATCTTGGTTCCGGAGGTGAGAAAAATGCCCACCGTCTGGACGTTCTCGTTCCATTTCATGTCGCGCGCCGTACCCGGCTGTCCGATCAGCGCGACCTCGGCTGTGCAAGCGCTGCGACGTTTGTATATTTGAATCGTCCTGTCGCCGTAGACTAATGCACAATCAGCCAGGACAGGCGGTACCACCTCTACGTTCGCTGGCACAGGGGCGTGGTTGGAATAGATAACACGGCGGTCCATCCGGTGGGCCGCTGCGGCCATCCCGACCGCTTCAGGGCTGTAATTGCTCGCTATAATTGCCGCCTTGATGTCAGGGCGCTTTGCGAAGAGCCAAGAGAAACGAATATAATATGCGAGCGCACTTGCGAGCCGGGCGGAGGGCATGAAACTGTGCCTGCGGGCAAGGACCCGCAAGAATGGCCAGATATCTTTGATCGTGCCGATCATTTTCAACGCGATCGCCAACTGGCGAAAGTCCAACAGGTGCTTGCGCGCGATCGATAGGCGGAGAAGTCGTGCGTCAGGCACCAGGGATGCGATACGATCGATCGTCTTCTCTTCATTGGGAAAGTTGTGGAGCGTTGCGGCATCGGCATCGCCAGTTCTCACAGGGCCCAACGCGACAACACATTTTACCATGTAGACGAACAGAAGGATTGGCTGAACCAGGCGCTTTCCGGCCCGAGCATAAAGCATATCGACCAGGCGATAGAGTGCATTCTTTTTCTTGATTTCCTCGTAGACGGCCGTTCGACCCGCTGACGTTTCTACTTCGCGGACAATGGCAAGTGCGGTTCGAAGGTCGTAGCCTTTGCGCTTCGTACGGTCGCCAATGCCTGATGCGAACTGCTCCTGCACCTCGCTGAGCATCTCGTGCTTTTTAACCGCATCGAAAGCCACGCTGATCTACCTCATGAAAACCGATTGCACACAGACCGACAGGGTCAGCCCCTCCGGATTGAGCAAAGCTATCTCAGGCAATCGTTAACAATTTAGGTTTACAACTCCTCAAGTACTCGCAGGGGCGGGCGCCAAACGCGTGAGGGCACAAGAACGGTCGATGATCCGGAACCTATTCAGTTTAAACGCCAAGAAATTTCTGGCGTTGCAATCTTTGTTCTACGCTCTTGCCAACAGCATCGAGGCGCTCGTGCCGTTGCTGCTGGCACCGATCCTCACGCGTATGCTCGACCCCACTGGCTATGGCATTTGGGTGCTCTTCGTAACCTACGCGACGTTCATGCGCCCCATCGTCGGGCTAACGACGCAGGATGCGATCCGGATGCGTTTCTACGATCTGGATCAAAAACAGCTGGACCGGTTCACGCACACGGCTTTGTTCGTGATGGTGGTACTGGCGGCATTTGTATCGGCGGTTACGCTGGTGTTCGGCGAGGTAGTGGCGACATTGACCAAATTCCCCGAAGCCTGGCTGATCAGCATCGTTGTTGCCGCGTTTCTCTACGAAGTGTTTTACACAGTCCTCGCGCTTCAGCAGTTCCACAACCGGCGCGGTGCCTTCCTTACGACTCAAGTGATCCAGGCAGTCCTGAGTCTGATCTTTATCGTTTGCTTCCTGCTTGCTGGCTGGGACTGGCGCGGAGTCGTTCTCGGGCGCATGTTGAGCATGGGCATCGCCACGCTTTTCTCGCTCAAGTCGCTGGGCTTTACGTTCTCTGCGCTTGTCCGTGTCCCTGAGCGTTCTTTTTACCGCAACATCGCTTCGTTCGGAGTTGTGTATTGGCCCGCGGGCGCGGTGGTCATGGCGATGGCAACAGCCGACAAGGTTATCGCCGCACACTATCTCGGGGTGGAAGCAAGCGCGATGTACGGCGTCGCAGCTCTGTTCGCATCCGCATTCTGGATGGCTAATCACAGTTTCGTACTGGCATGGACTCCTTGGCTATTCCGCAAGCTCAAACTCGCCGCGAGCGAGGGCCTGCAAGAGGTCGCATCGGTGTCTATCCTGTATTTCGTGATGGCAGCAATTGCAGCTGCCGCGTTCTATTTCTTCGCGCTTCTGGTCGCGCCGACCCTGCTTGGCGAGGCGTTTCATAGCGCCATACCCCTGCTGCAATACGTCATGATAGCGATCGTCCTGCAGGGTTACTTCATGCACAACATGAAGTTCCTTCATTTCGAAAAGCGCATCGAGCTGATGTCGATCTTCAGCGCGGCGACGATCGGGCTGAATATATGGCTCAGCATCGTTTGGGTGCAGGCGATGGGAATTCGGGGGATCATGCTCGCGACAGCAGTTTCGTTCGGTGCGGCATTCATTATTAGCGGGATGCTTGTCATGGCGCGATATATGAACCTTCGTAAGGGAGCGAAAGCCGTTGTTGGATAATAAGAGCATCCTCGTGACCGGGGGCACCGGCTCATTCGGTAAAGCCTTCGTTCGTCAGGTCCTTGATAAATATCCGGGCGTGCGGCGGCTCGTCATCTATTCGCGCGATGAGCTCAAGCAGTACGAAATGAGCCAGGAATTCTCTCCGCAAGCCTATCCGGCGCTGCGGTATTTCATCGGCGACATTCGTGATCAGGGCCGTCTGCGGCGGGCATTCGAAGGCATCGATATTGTCGTTCACGCTGCCGCCCTGAAACAGGTGCCGGCTGCTGAATACAACCCGTTCGAGTGCATCAAAACGAATGTGCTGGGGGCGCAGAACGTTATTGAGTCCTGCTTCGACAGCGGGGTCGAGAATGTCGTTGCGCTTTCCACCGACAAGGCCGCTGCGCCCATCAATCTATACGGCGCGACCAAGCTGTGTTCGGACAAGCTTTTTACCGCTGCCAACAACGTGAAGGGCGCCCGAGATCTCCGCTTGTCCGTGGTTCGATATGGAAACGTCATCGGCAGCAGGGGCTCTGTCGTTCCGTTCTTTCTCGATCGACGTGAGACGGGTGTCATCCCGATCACCGACCCGACAATGACGCGATTCAACATCTCGCTGGACGAAGGGGTGCAGATGGTACTTTGGGCGCTTGAAAACGCACAAGGTGGCGAGATTTTCGTCCCCAAAATACCCAGCTACCTCATTACCGACCTGGCTGAAGCGGTCGCGCCCGAATGCGAGCTCAAGATGGTCGGCATCAGGCCGGGCGAGAAAATCCACGAAGAGATGATCACGACCAGCGACAGCCTCAACACTGTTGACCTAGGCCCGTATTATGCGATCTTGCCAACCACCACCGACCAGATGGCCGACGACTATCTGGACCGGGTCGGGGGCAAGCGCGTTGAGCCAGGTTTTTCCTATAACAGTGGCACCAATCCGGACTTCCTAACGGTCGAGCAATTGCGCGGATTGATCCGCAAGCATGTCGATCCAACGCATGAAGTCTGATGGCGAGCTACATACCCTATGGACGCCAATCGGTTACGGAGGCTGACATTGCCGCTGTCGTCGATGTCTTAAAGTCCGATTTCCTGACGCAAGGTCCGGTGGTCCCAGCCTTCGAGGAAGCAGTCGCTGCAGAAACTGGAGCACGGCACGCGGTAGCCGCCAATAGCGCGACCAGCGCGCTGCATCTCGCGTGCATGGCATTGGGCGTTGGACCGGGGGACTGCGTCTGGACCAGCCCGCTCACTTTCGTCGCCAGTTCCAACGCCGCCCTCTATTGCGGTGCTGACGTCGGCTTCGTCGATGTCGATGAGCGAAGCTACAACATGTGTCCGGCCAAGCTCCAGGAGAAGCTGGATCGAGCCGCGGCGTCGGGCCAACTGCCGAAGGTCATCATTCCGGTGCATTTGACCGGCCAGTCCTGCGATATGGCGGCCATCCATGCTGCGGCTGTGAAATACGGCGTGAAGATCATCGAGGATGCTTCTCACGCGATCGGGGGGCGCTTCGATTCTCAGCCGGTCGGCAATTGCAGGTTCAGCGACATCACTGTCTTCAGCTTTCACCCGGTGAAGATCGTGACCACTGGCGAGGGCGGCATGGCCCTGACGAACGACGATGAACTGGCCCAGCTCATGCGCCTAGACCGAAGCCATGGGATCACGCGCGATACCCATGCCATCCAGGCGGAAAATCCGGGCGCGTGGCATTACGAGCAACATCGCCTCGGCTACAATTACCGCATGACCGACATAAATGCGGCGCTCGGCCTCAGCCAATTGGATCGGCTCGACGACTTCGTGAAGCGTCGGCAACACATTGCAGATGCGTACGATACGGCCTTCGCCGACCTCCCTATCCGGACGCCATGGCAACATCCGAATGCCGATTCCGCATGGCATCTCTACGTTATTCGCGTGGAGGGCCAACGCGCCGTTTTTGATGCGCTGCGTGACGCCGGTATAGGGGTCAATCTCCACTACATCCCGGTCTATCTTCAGCCCTACTACCGCGGTCTGGGATTTGAACCCGGTCATTGCGCGAACGCAGAATTATACTATTCCGAGGCGATCAGCCTGCCGATGTTTCCCACGATGACTGACGAGCAGCAGCAGCGCGTCATCGCTGAGGTCGCAAAAGCGGTTTCCGAGGCTGCCCCTCGATGAATATCGCGATCATCCCGGCCCGCGGCGGGAGCAAGCGCATCCCACGCAAGAATATCAGACCTTTTGCCGGCAAACCGATGATCGCATGGCCCATTGAGACTGCGACGAATTCCGGATTGTTCGATCGGATAATCGTGTCGACCGACGATGACGAGATCGCAGAGATTGCGCGCGCCGCAGGCGCTGAAACGCCGTTCATCCGACCAGCCGAGCTTGCCGATGACCACAGCGGGACCACCGATGTCGTCGTCCATGCTTTGTCCGCGTTATTGGACACGGGCCCAGCGATAGACGCCGCATGCTGCATCTATGCAACCGCGGCCTTTATCTCGGCCGATGACCTTCGTTTAGCGTATTCCTTGCTTTCGTCAGAATGTGACTTCGCGTTCCCTGCTGTCCGCTACGGACATCCGCCGCAACGCGGGTTCGTGACCGCCGCCGACGGAAGCCCCCAATTGCTGCAACCCGGGCACCAAGCCACGCGCACTCAGGATCTTCCCCCCGTCTTTCACGATCCCGGACAGTTTTATTGGGGCAAGAGCGAGGCATGGCTCGAATGTCGTTCCTTCTTCGGTTCGAGAACGCGCTTCATCGAAATTCCCGAAACGCGGGCTTGGGACATCGACCGACCCGAAGACTGGACGATCGCGGAGAGCCTGTTTTCTGCCATGCGGGAGCAGGAACGGTGAATGCACTTTTCCGGTGCGATGCTACCGCAGATATCGGTTTCGGACATCTGAGCCGCTGCATCGCGCTCGCCGAAGCCCTCAGAATTTGCGGCGTGCGCAGCACCTATGCAGGAAAGTTTGACAAGGCTGCGCAGGACCAGATCGATATCGCAGGTTTTGACACCGTATGCCTCGCGCACGAAGTGAATACAGCAACCGTTGATCAGGAGCTCGCTGGCGCGATCGCTGACGGTGGTATCGACCTCCTGGTGCTGGACAGCTACCGTGCCGACGAAGGCTACCTTTCCGGTATCCGGTCGCTTGGCGTTGCGCTGATCGTGATTGACGATTTTGGATCGCTTGAAGCTTATCCCTGTGATGTGATCCTTAACTTCACATGGGATGCCGGATCGCTTGGTTATCCTGACGACCCGGTGCTGCTCCTTGGTCCCGAATATCTCCTTGCCCGGCGCGGGCTGGTCGAAGTCCGCGAGCAAAGCATCGGACGCGAGCGCCCCCGCGAAATCGAGAATTTGCTGATAGCCATCGGTGGATCAGATCCAAAAGGGATTGCGAAGCGCCTGACCCACCTTCTGCAGAACAATTATTCTCGTCTTTGCCTTCGCGCGATCGCCGAAGAGGGCGGCGACCTCGCAGCGATGCTGAATGAGTTTGCGCCGGGCAGTGGTGTTATCAAGAGGCAACCAGACCTTTCGCAGTCCCTGCTATGGGCGGATGCCGCCTTAACCGGAGGCGGACTTATCAAATATGAATGCGCATATATGGGCGTGCCTGCCGCCGCGATCGCGCAAAACGAAGGACAGGACGGCGAAAGCCAGTCCTTTGCCCGTGCGGGGCTCGTACACGACCTGGGGCTCGCCGATACCGTGGATGATGAGAAGCTGGCCGCATCTCTTCATTCGTTTCTCTCGGACGCGGAGCTGCGTACGCGCCTGTCTGCGCGCGCGCGCGCGGTGTTTCCGCCGGACACAACTGCGAAAGCGGCAAAGGCAATTCTGGAGGCTGTGCAGCGTTGAAATGACCAATATTTTCAAGGACGACATCGAATCCCTGGCGAAGCATTACGGCGAACTGGTTAAACGCCACGGCGACGCTGCCGAAAGCGCGCAATATGCGGACCGGCAAACGCAGGAACGGCGGATGCAGGTGCTGTGCGAAATCGGCGTGTCCAAGGATAGCAAAATCCTCGATTTTGGTTGCGGGACCGGTCAGATGCTTAGCCTGCTGCAGCGCTCTTTCGGTTTCGAAGGAGAATATATCGGCTACGATATCTCGTCTGAAGCGATCGAGTTTGCGCGCTCTGCACACCCGGACGGCAGGTTCGAGGTTCGCGATATTCTGGAAAACCCAGCGGACGAGATGTTCGATTACGTGCTGGTAAGCGGCGTATTCAACAACGCCATGTCCGATAACAGAGCTTTCTTCCAACAGGTTTCCAAGCGGCTGATGGCGCAGGCTGGAACCGGGTACGCGTTCAACATGCTCAGCCGCTTCGTCGACTACTTTGATGACGGGCTGTATTACGAAGATCCGATGCATGCCTTCCGCTTCTGCAAGGAAGAGCTGTCGCCGCTCGTCAACTTGCGCCACGATTATGCTGTGCGGCCCGGTTCGATCCCATTCGAGTTTACCATTTACGTGCATCGCAGCGACATCGATCCGCGCGCTCTCAACTCAGCGTAGCCCGGTTGCAGCAGCAATCGTAGTTAACGAATTGTCTACGCCTTCCCCTTAGTGGGGTTGGCCATGCTAGCTGAACCAACGTTCTACATCCTGACGGTCCCTCGACATGGGGATGACCGCGCATGAAACGCATAAAGATTGTCGGCGGAGGATTTACAGGGATCCTCGCCGCGTTTCAGGCTCACCGTCTCGGCGCAAGGAATATCGAACTGCATGAGCGGTTGGATCGGCTCGGTGGCATTGCCTTGCCGGAGGTCAATAACGGGCGCGAAATGCGCGAAGGGTGCATATATTTCGGCCCGGAAGGCGACCCGATTCGATCGCTGCTCGAACAGCATGGCGCCGTTTTCAAAGACTTCGATAACCGTTTCGGATCGGTCAGCCCCGGGCCGGACGGGCCGGTCTACACCGATGATTTCGGTGGACCAGCGTTACCGGGATCGAAAGCTCGACTGCATCCCCTTGATGGCAACAACCTGGGCGACCGCCTCGATTGCTATGAGGACGCGCTTGCATTCCCGCTTGCGCGTTATGTCCGGTGGCATGTCGGCTGCGCGCCTTCGCAATTGCACGCCAGCGCAGCCGATCCGCTCGCCATCAACCGGGTTTTCGCAACCGGCGCGCCACTTGAGGCGCTTTCGGAAGCGAAGCGATTGGATGGCCACGCCAACGCGCTGTTCGGCATCCCACGATCCATGTGGGATTATTCGAACAATGTTCAGGCGAGCTTGCCGGTCGGCGGCTTTACGGCGCTGATTGATCAGTGCCGTAGCGCACTGTGCTCTATCGGTGTCGACATCAACCAACGCAGCCTTGCTCGCCCCGCCAACGTGCTCGGTGAAGTTTCATCCGACGACGTGCTGGTCTGGGCGGCGAGCCCGATGCCGCTCTTCAAAGCTGTCGGCCTCGAAGCTCCCAAAGCTCCTGCAAAGAAATTCGCAACCTACACTTTCGAGGTCAACTGGACCGGTCCTGCGCCTTTCTACGCCCAGAATTTCACGGCCACTGGCAGCTGCTTCAGAGTGTATATTTATGAAAGCGGCGGAGCCAAGTTACTCACCGCCGAGTGTGTTTACGAGGCCGAAGGTGATGAGCTGGCCGAGGATATCCATCTCCTGCTCGACGGGTTCGAAGGCGAACTGACGATCGGTGGCCTGTTGTATCGTTCGATCAAACCGCGATGGCTTTACCACACGGTCGACACTATGGATAAGCTTGGTGGACTGAGGATGGTCCTCATGGACCGCCTTGGTGACAACTTTGTCCCCGGCGCATGGGAAGCATACGCCAAAGGCGAAAAGTTCACCGAAGTCGAGGCTGGCTTGCAAAAGGCTCTTGGGACCGGGATGATTGCGAAAGCATCATGATAAGCGCTATCATGCAGCCCACATATCTGCCGTGGATCGGATATTTCGATCTGATCGACAGCGCAGATACATTCGTGTTTCTCGACGACGCTCAGGTGCTGAAACGCAGTTGGGGTGTTCGAAATCGCATCCTTTGCCAGAACGGCGAGACTTATCTCACCGTGCCTCTTGTGGGTCATAGCCAACAATCAGACAGCACGTTTGCCAATACCGCGATCGACCCTGGTCCGAAATGGATGAGGACGCACCTCGCCACCATCCGCCACGCCTACGCCAAAGCTCCGCATTTTGCCGATGTCTTCGGCAATCTGGAAGCCTTGATGTCTGCGGGCCACAAGACGATCGGCGCGTTGAACATGGATTTCATCACCAGCACCGCGAGGAAGATGGGTATCGACACGCCTTTCGCGCAGTCGTCCTGTGTGGAAGACGCAGAGGGCCGAAAAGACGATCGGCTGCTCGCGATATGCAGGGCTATCGGATCCGATCACTATATCGCTGCCCAAGGTAGTGCGGATTACATCGAGCGCGAGCACGAAAGCGGCGCGTTTGCAGGGTCGGGTGTCGATCTGCGCTATCACAATTTCGTTCACCCTCATTATCCGCAAACGATGGATGTCTTCACGAGCCATATGAGCATTGTCGATCTGCTCGTGAATTGCGGCTATCCATCGGCTCTTGAAATCATCCGCTCAGGCCGGCGGGCGCCACTCACGAGCTTCGAGATGAAGAAAGAACAGGCATGACCGACGCCCCAGAAATAAGCATCGCCGGTCGGCGCATCGGATCTTGCTATGATCCCTATGTAATCTGCGAATTGTCGGGAAACCACAATGGGAGCCTCGACCGCGCCATTGAACTCCTCGAAGCCGCAGCTGCGACAGGCGCCGACGCAATCAAGATCCAGAGCTACACTGCAGACACGATCACGATCGACCATGACGCGCCCGAATTCCGGGTCGAGGGAGGTCTGTGGGACGGCCGCACGCTCCACGACCTCTATAGGGAGGCGCAAACGCCGTTCGAATGGCACGAACCGCTTTTTCGCAGAGCCAAAGAACTGGACGTGACGCTGTTTTCATCGCCATTTGACCAAACGGCCGTCGACATTTTGGAGGAACTGGGCGCGCCTGCCTACAAGATCGCTTCCTTTGAGGCAGTCGACCTGCCGCTCGTGGCGTACTGCGCTTCAAAGGGGAAGCCGCTGATCATCTCCACCGGTATGGCCAATCTGGACGAGATTGATGAGGTTGTCGCGACCGCTCGGAACAATGGCTGTAAAGAAATCGTGCTGCTGCATTGCGTGAGTTCCTATCCCGCACCCGACGAGCAATCGAATGTGCGGACGGTTCCCGATCTGGCGAACCGTTTTGATGTCGTCTCCGGACTTTCCGACCACACATCCGGGTCTCCGGTGGCGGTGGCCTCCATTGCGTTGGGTGGGGCCGTTGTTGAAAAGCACTTCACGCTCAGGCGCGCCGATGGCGGGCCGGACTCAGCGTTCAGTCTCGAACCTGAGGAGTTCACCGCTCTCGTGCGGGATTGCAAACGCGCCTGGCGGGCCCTGGGCAAGGCGACATACGATCTTCAGGGAAGTGAAAGCGCTTCCATCCAGTTTCGGCGTTCGCTCTATATTGTCCGGGATGTTGCTGCTGGTGAGACGATGACATCGCAGAATGTCCGCTCGATTCGGCCCGGCCACGGCCTCGCTCCGAAGCACCTGCCCGAGATCACTGGGAAGACGGCTGTGCGGGCTTTGAAACGGGGTGAGCCGCTCGACTGGACGATGATAGTCTAGGCAGCGTAAGGCGCGTTATTCTCTCCGCTCGAAATACCTGAACCTGACGTGCTCTCCGTCATGCTCCAGCACCAGGCGGTATTGCGAAAAAAGAGCGTTGAACCGCGGATCTTCCGAGAAAACGTGGGTCCAGTCCACTACGACGTTCCGCAGCGGCCAGCTCGTCGTCTGATCGAGGATGAGGGCATCCGGCGGCATATCCTCCCACAGCCGGAGGAACTCGTCATGGAGCATCCGCCTTCCGGGCTCTTCCAGCGTGAGCGGGGGCGGTTTGAGGCCTAGATTGTCGGGCGTGTCGAAAGGCTTCAATTCAGCCGCGACGTAGGAATTGTTAACGCTCGCGTTCCAACGCCACGCGCCGTGCACCGCCAAATACTGATTGACTGGAGACGGGTTCATGATGAGGACACCGACCCGTTTGCCCTCGACCGACAATCCGGCCGTATTCATTGCCTTATCAAGCTCGGTCACACCCTTTTGATAAGGAGCTGTGCTCAGGTATTCTCCGATCACAGGCCGTAGAAGGACTAGGGCGATGGCGAACAGCCAGATCGCTTTGACGTCGCGGTGTATGAACCATAACCAAACGGCATATGCGCAAGTGACCGGGAACAGGTGGTGGCTGTACCAGCGGGATTGGATCCACGCAGCCGCAACAGCCCCTGAAACTACCGCGAGCCCGATCACGGTTGGTCTTGCGGGAACTTTGAAGACAAATCCGATCAGGACGAAAAAAACTGCCAAGGCCATGCTGATGGCTGCTTGTTGTAAGTTGGTAACGCTGTCGGTGAGGTTGGCGTCAATTGCGTTGACGATCACGCCGATCGCTTCGCGTTGGTCCGGATCAAGGACCAACCAACTCAATATGTAAGCCGCGACGATAGCGCCGGAAACAACATTCTCAATGCGGAAAAGGATGAATGGCTGTCGCTGCAAAGCGGCATCCGCGATTTCGACCAAGAGTACAATCAAACTATAGAGATATTTGAGCAGCAATGTGGCACCAAGCCACAGGCCGACCAGAAGACGGGTCTTCCAGCCGATTTTTGTGCCGTCGGGGTCGGAGATGCGGAGAACGAGATAAGGCCAGAGACCCAGAACGACTATGTGCGCACGTAGCCCGAAAACGTTCAGGAACGCGATCGGCAGGGCGACCAGCACAACGAGGGATATGGCGAGAAAAAGGGGAGACGCACCCAGGGTGTTGCGCCGGACGTGATATGCAAGCCCCGCAGAGAACAAGACTGCGACTGATGTCAGGAAAATGGCGGTCAGATCGATTCTCAATCCGATAATGCCGCTCACCCATACAATGAATGAAAACCAAGCGCGTTCTGCGGGTGGGAAATAGAGGCTGTAATTTTCGAATGAATTGCCGAGCGTTGTGGAAAGGCGTCCCGACAGGATTCCGCCCCCTAAATCGGGGTGGATCCAGTAAATATGGCTGTAGAACAGCTGCAGACCGCCGACGAGCCCGATGGCTAAAGCAAGTAACATTACTGCGTTTGAGAGCGGCGAAAGTTGAGACGCTGCCGCTGACATTGGAGCCTTTGATGCCGGACCGACCGAACTGTTCGAGCGTCCATTCAAAGGCATTTTCGATCGCGTCCCCCAAAAATGGTGCCGGCTGCAGGAGTCGAACCCGCGGCCTGATGATTACAAATCAACTGCTCTACCAACTGAGCTAAGCCGGCCCATCCATCGGTTCCTCGACCACAAGCGCGTCCGATCGGAACGCGCGCCAAATGCTTCAAAGCGCGCCGAATGTCCACCCCTCTGTATAGGCAATTTGCGCGGTGAGGCATTTCGGTTCCCAGCGGCGTTTCTCGGGCGCGACCTTCCGCAGCCATGCGGCGGTCAGCAAGGCGTCGGACGAATGGTCGTCCACTTCGCCGATGCGGTCGACAGCGGGACAATCCAGCACTTCGAGCGCGGCGTTGAGATCGGCGTAGGTAAGCAGTTTCGTCCGCCCGCCCAGTGCTGCGGTCTCCTTCGATGCGAGGCCGGTGTAGATTTCGACCAGCAGTGATCCGCCCTGCTTCAGCCTCCGGTCGGGAATAGGGTCAACGGGCCAGACCGGCAGATGGCCCTGCAGGCGGTGAAGCATCCGCATCCCAGTGAGCGAGCTTTTGCCGACCTGCGCTGCTCCGACGAGGTTGAAATTGCTGACCGGGCGGCATTTCTGCGCGCGCTGCGCGGTTTCGGCCTCGCGAAAGCGGCCCTCTCGCGTGATCGCTCCCGGCAGCAGGAACTTGTCGCCCAAGCGGTCCTTACCATGGCGGAAATATCGCGAAGCCTGTGGGTGATCGACGAAACTGTTCGCGCCGAGATGCGGATCGCCTTCGCAGATATCGTCAATCAGCGCCCATAGCCGCTTCGCGCTTTTGGGGCTCGCGTCCCAGCCGGGGAAGAACGCGCCTGCGTCGTTGAACGGCAGGCTGATGCCCAGATCGATGCCGACCAGCGAATTTGCGGGAAGGTCATCGCGCAGGATTTCCATCACGTCATTGCGTGAGAATCCGCCTTCGGGAGGGTCGACCAAAACAGGTGCGCCGCCCTTTGCTTCGGCAATGGCGATCGCAATTCCCTGGTGCCGCTCACCCTTGGCACCGGACCAGTCGATCGCGACGAAGTGGTCCCATTCACGCATCCTTTTGCGCCACCGCTTCGCCGACAGAGCGCGGGTGACGCTCCTCCCGGAGCCTGTCCCAATATTCGATCCGCTCCCTGATCTTGCGCTCGAAACCGCGCTCGACCGGTTCGTAGTAGACTTGCGGCGCCATTTCTTCGGGCCAGTAATTGTCGCCGGAGAAGCCTTCTTCGGCGTTGTGATCGTAGGAGTAGTTCGCGCCGTAACCGATATCCTTCATCAGCTTGGTCGGCGCATTGAGGATGTTGGCGGGCGGCCTCAGGCTGCCAGTCTCCCTGGCGGCCTTGAACGCGGATTTCTGAGCGGCATAGGCCGCGTTCGACTTGGGCGCGGTGGCGCAATACAGGCACGCCTGGACTATCGCCAGTTCACCTTCGGGACTGCCGAGAAACTCATATGCGTCTTTCGCTGCAAGGCATTGTGTGAGAGCCTGGGGATCGGCGAGGCCGATATCTTCGCTTGCAAAGCGCACGAGGCGCCGCAGTACGTAAAGCGGCTCTTCGCCGGCGGTGAGCATTCGCGCCATGTAATAGAGCGCAGCCTGCGGGTCCGAGCCGCGCAGGCTTTTGTGCAGCGCGCTGATCAGGTTGTAATGTCCGTCGCGGTCCTTGTCGTAGACGGCGACACGGCGTTGCAGAAACGCACCCAGAGCGCCGGGATCGAGCGGCTGGTTGAGAGACGCATTGTAAAGCGTCTCCGCCTGGCCAAGCAGGAAACGTCCGTCGCCGTCGGCCGAAGCAAGCAGCGCGGCGCGCGCGTCCTCGGTCAGGGGCAGGGGGCCTTCGAGCTGTTCCGCGCGCGTAAGCAGCGCTTCAAGCGCGGCGTGATCGAGCCGTTCAAGGATCAGGACCTGGGCGCGGCTGAGCAAGGCGGCGTTGAGCGCAAAGCTGGGGTTCTCGGTCGTCGCGCCAACCAGTGTGACGGTGCCACGCTCGACAAAGGGCAGAAAACCGTCCTGCTGCGCCCGGTTGAATCGGTGGATTTCATCTACGAACAAGAGCGTGCGCTGGCCCGCCTGCGCCATCTTGTCCGCTTCGGCGAAAGCTTTCTTGAGATCGGCGACGCCTGAAAAGACCGCGCTGATAGACACGAACCGCATGTTCACTTCATCGGCGAGCAGGCGGGCAATGCTGGTCTTGCCAGTGCCGGGCGGTCCCCACAGGATCATGCTGGAAAGCTTGCCCGCTGCGACCATGCGCCCGATTGCGCCTTCTGGGCCGGTCAGGTGATCCTGACCGATGATTTCGGCAAGCGCGCGCGGGCGCAGCCGATCGGCCAGGGGCGCGTCATCACGCGGGGTGTCGTCCCGAGCGGGAGCAGGCGCATCATTTCCAAACAGGTCTGCCATTCGTGGACCGAAATAAGCCGCTCGTCGGAAATTACCAATCCGCTCTTGTATCGATAGCTCTAAGATATATCTTGGACCTATCTAATGATATCTGGAGAAGACGGATGACCTGGCAGAAATATGGCAAAGGCGGCTGGAACAACCTCGGTCCCATGATTGCGATGATGGCGGCTTCGGCGGCTAGCGATTGGGAAGACGGGGAGCGCCGAACGCGCCGCTCGCGAAACTGGCAGGATGGGCCCAAACGGACCAAACGGCGAGGGCGGATGTTCGGCACGGGCGAACTGCGTCTCGTGTTGCTGGCGCTGATCAATGAAGAGCCGCGTCACGGCTACGAATTGATCCGGGCGGTCGAGGACATGACCGGCGGCGCCTACGCGCCAAGCCCCGGTGCGGTCTATCCCACCCTGCAAATGCTCGAAGAAGAAGGTCAGATCAAACAGGCCAAGCCCAAGGATGATGACGGCGAGACAGGTGGAAAGAAGCCGTTCAAGGTGACCAAATCGGGCAAGACCGAACTGGAAGAACGCGCCTCGGAAGTCGACGAATTGATGGGCCGTCTCGGTGAGCACGGCGAGCGAGCCGAACGCGTAAAGGAAAAATCTCCCGACCTTTTCCGCGCCATGGGTAACCTTGCCAATGTGCTCAAGAACCGCGCCAAAGCTGGCAAGCTTGACCAGGGGACGATCAATGAAATCGTCGACATTATCGATGAGGTCGCAAAACGGATCGAGCGGCTCTGACGCCCTTCATCGGCGTCGCTGCAACGCCGATCGTTAACGCGTTTGCGGCGAACGGTCTGCGCGCCTAGTCTCCCCCGCATCGGAGCGGCCAGCCGATAAGGCCGCCCATTGCGTGGAGGGGAACATGAACAGAATTGGCGATGTGCGGACACCATGGCACCTTTGGGTGATTGGTGTGGTCAGCTTGCTCTGGAATGCGGTCGGTGCGGCGAGCTACACCATGACGGAACTCGGCATGCTGGAGGGGCTGGGTTTTCCGCCCGAACAGCTTGCTTATTTCTATGGCTTTCCTGCCTGGGCTGTCGCGTTCTGGGCACTGGGCGTGTGGGGCTGCCTGTTCGGATCGCTCGCGCTGCTGATCCGTAGCAAGTGGGCTGTATGGCTGTTCGGCATTTCGATCGTCGGCTTACTCGGAACGACGTATTATCAACGAGCTGTGGCCGCCATGCCGGATTCGATGCAGACCACAGGGCAGGATGTTTTCGCAGCCGTGATCTGGATCATCACCATCGGTCTGTTCTTTTATGCGAGCCGTATGAAGCGCGCCGGCGTCTTGCGTTGATCGCTACGCCGCTGCTGCCTGCGTTTCGTCGGCCAGTTGCAGCGCGCGGCGATCTTCGATCAGCCGGACATAAGTGTCGGCGACAACCTGGTTGATCGCTTCCCAGCCATATTCACGGCTGCGCGCTTCGCCTGCATTGCCGTGAGACATGCGCAGCGCCGGATCGGTGCAATAGGGCGCAATCGCCTCTGCATAACCGGCGATATCGCCGGGAGGCACCAGACGGCCCGTCACCCCGTTATTGACGATGCTGGATGCCCCCGTCGCGCCAGCTGCCACGACGGGAAGCCCGCTGGCCATCGCTTCGAGTGTGACGTTGCCGAATGTTTCAGTGATCGAGGGGTTGAAGAAAACGTCGCCGCTCGCCAACGCCTGACCAAGATCCTCACCCGTCTTGAATCCGGCAAAGATGCCACCCGGCAGTATGTCTTCGAACCACCGACGGGCCGGTCCATCGCCGATCACCAACACCTTGTGCGGGACCTGTCGTTTACGCAGCTGGACGATGGTTTCGGCAAAGACATCGAGACCCTTTTCCATGACCAGACGTCCCAGGAACACGATCGCCACATCGTCATCGGCAAGACCCATCGACCGGCGCCAGTCCAGATCGCGTTTCTCGGAGGAAAAGATCGTGCGATCCACCCCGCGCGACCACAGCGAGATGTCGTCGTGCATGTCCATCTCGAGCAATTCCTCGATCATGCTATCCGACGGAGCGACAAGCGCGTCGCAGCGATTGTAGAACCGCCTGAGCATCCGAATCACTATCGGTTCGAGAAACGCCATCTTGTAATAGCGCGGATAGGTTTCGAACCGGGTGTGAACCGACCCGAGCACTGGAAGATCGTGATCCTGCGCCCATTTGAGTGCGGCATGGCTCGCCACATCCGGTGATGACAAGTGCATGACATTCGGTTTGAACTTCAGAAGATCGCGCTTGATCCGGCCGTTGAGCCCCGTCGGGAACCGGTATTCGCCGCGCCCGAACGGGAAACCGACGGAGGGCAGGCTGACAAGATCACCGGTCGGCTCGAACGCAGGCTCGGCCACTGTCGGGGAATACACCCGTACGTTTGCGCCTTTGCCCAGCAACGATCCCACCAATCGATTGAGCGCCTGATTGGCGCCGTCTCGGGTGTAGTTGTAGTTGCCGCTGAACAGGGCGATGCGAAGATCCGAAGTCTGCATTGCGAGCGACGTTTAAGCGAGTGTCGCAAATATTGCGAGAGGTAAGAGCGGCAACAATTCTTTGCCTCCTGCGTTGACTCCTCAAACGACATCACTAGAGCGGCCAACGGGCCACGCGGTCCCAACGCCGCGCGAGCTCTCTGTAAGGAGAGAATACATGACTGAATATGCACGTGGGCTCAGCCATGAGCCGCCGCTCAAGCCTGAGCGTCCTCAATTTTCATCCGGCCCGACGGTCAAGTTCCCCGGATGGTCCCTCGACAAGTTAAAAACCGAATCGCTCGGACGCTCCCACCGCTCGGCTGTGGGCAAGGCGCGGCTGAAATATGCCATCGACCTGACGAAGGAATTGCTCGGCATCCCCGACGACTACATTGTCGGCATCATGCCCGCATCGGATACCGGGGCGCTCGAAGCTGCGATGTGGACGATGCTCGATCCTGCGCGCCCGGCAACGGTCGCTGCGTGGGAAAGCTTTGGCAATGTGTGGATTCAGGATGCGGTGAAGCAGCTGAAGCTGCCCAACCTGCAGACGCTTTCTGCCGATTATGGCGAGATCCCTGATCTTTCGACCATCCCGCAGCGCAATGACGTGGTGTTCACCTGGAACGGCACGACCAGTGGCGCGATGATACCCAACACCGACTGGCTGGAGCCGGGGCGTGAGGGCATCACGATCAACGATGCGACCAGCGCGATCTTCGCGATGGAGATGGACTGGGCAAAGCTCGATGCCACGACCTTCAGTTGGCAGAAAGTCATGGGGTCCGAGGCTCAGCACGGCATGCTCATCCTTTCGCCCAAGGCGGTCGAGCGCATCGAAAGCTATGATCCCCCGTGGCCGCTGCCCAAGCTGTTCCGGATGAAAAAGGGCGACAAGCTCAATCGCGGAATCTTCGAAGGCGCGACGATCAACACGCCTTCGCTGCTCGCAACCGAAGACTATATCGCGGCTCTCGAATGGGCGAAGTCGATCGGCGGTCGACAAACGCTGTTCGAACGTGCGAATAAAAACGCCGACACGGTGAAGAACTGGATCGAGGCGAAGCCTTGGCTGCGCAACATGGTCTCCGACCCGGCGCAGCGCACCAATACCGGCGTGTGCATGATGTTCCAGGGCGAATGGTACGACGGTCTTTCGGACGAAGACAAAGCCGCTGTGCCAAAGAAAATCGTCAAGCTGCTCGAAGAGCGCAATGTCGGTTACGATTTCAACGGCTACCGCGACGCTCCGCCGTCCCTGCGCATCTGGTGCGGCGGCACGGTCGAGGCGGAAGACATCGAACGCCTGCTGCCGTGGATCGAATGGGCTTACGAGACCGTCAAGAACGGCTGATGCCGGGCGGTCCGCCTGCCGGACCGCCACCTTTTTTCCAGATCGAACTGCCACATTGAACTGTATGAGCTGCGCGATCCCCGAGGCGCGCGGCTGACCCAAGGAATAATCCCATGAGCAAACCCAGAGTACTCATCTCCGACAAGATGGACCCCAACGCTGCGCGCATTTTCGAAGAGCGGGGCTGCGAGGTCGATGTCATCACCGGCGAGACACCCGAAGAACTGAAGGCCCGCATCGGCGAATATCACGGTCTTGCGATCCGTTCGTCGACCAAGGTCACGCCGGAAATTCTCGACGCTGCGACCAACCTCAAGGTTATTGGCCGCGCCGGCATCGGCGTCGACAATGTCGATATACCTTATGCCAGCGGCAAGGGTGTGGTCGTGATGAACACCCCGTTTGGAAACTCGATCACGACTGCAGAGCACGCGATTGCGATGATCATGGCGCTCGCCCGGATGATCCCCGCGGCAAACACCCGCACGCAAGCGGGCGAATGGCCGAAAAAGGATTTCATGGGCGTTGAGGTCACGGGAAAAACCCTGGGCCTTATCGGTGCCGGCAACATTGGCGGGATCGTCGCCGCGCGCGCGCAGGGCATCAAGATGAAAGTGATCGCTTACGATCCTTTCCTTACCGAAGAACGGGCGGTTGAAATCGGGGTCGAAAAGGTCGACCTCGATAACCTGCTGTCGCGCGCAGACTTCGTGTCGCTCCACACCCCGCTAACCGATCAGACCCGCAACATCCTGTCGCGTGAGCGGCTGGAGAACGCCAAGCCGGGCATCCGCATCGTCAATTGCGCGCGCGGCGGGTTGATCGACGAGGTCGCGCTCAAGGATTGCCTGGAAAGCGGCCAGGTTGCAGGTGCAGCGCTGGACGTGTTTG
This sequence comes from Erythrobacter ani, assembly GCF_019204025.1. Taxonomy (GTDB): domain Bacteria; phylum Pseudomonadota; class Alphaproteobacteria; order Sphingomonadales; family Sphingomonadaceae; genus Erythrobacter; species Erythrobacter ani. Next base: position 244,093 of record NZ_JAGSPB010000001.1, on the reverse strand, counting down.
CCGAGGAACCCGCCACGCAAAACCCTCTGTTCGGTGCACCCAATTTCATTTGCACACCGCATCTTGGTGCATCGACAACCGAAGCGCAGGTCAACGTCGCGCTGCAGGTAGCAGAGCAGATGGCCGATTATCTGGTGAATGGCGGCGTCACCAACGCGCTCAACATGCCTTCGCTCAGCGCGGAGGAAGCGCCCAAGCTCAAACCTTACATGGCGCTCGCCGAAAGCCTCGGTTCGCTCGTCGGTCAGCTCGCCCACGGCAATCTCACCAAGATCAGCATCGAGCGCGAAGGCGCTGCGGCCCAGCTCAATGGCAAGCCGATCACAGGTGCGGTGCTGGCCGGGTTCATGCGGCGGTATTCCGACACTGTGAACATGGTCAACGCGCCCTATCTGGCGAAAGAGCGCGGGCTCGATGTCAGCGAAATCCGGCATGAGCGCGATGGCGCGTTCAACACGCTGATCCGCGTGACGGTCGAAACGGACGCCGGACCGCGTTCGGTTGCGGGCACTTTGTTCGGTGCGGATAAGCCGCGCCTGGTCGAGATTTTCGGCATTGGCATCGAAGCCGATCTCGATGGCGACATGCTCTACATCGTGAATGATGACAAACCGGGCTTCATCGGCCGGATCGGGTCGCTGCTGGGTGAGCGCGGTATCAATATCGGCACGTTCAACCTCGGTCGGCGGGACGCGGGCGGCGAGGCTGTACTGCTGCTGAGTCTCGACCAGCCATTGAGCGCAGAAACGCTCACCGACGCTGAAAACCTCGAAGGGGTGAAATTGGTCAAATCGCTGGCCTTTTGAAAATAGCGCGTCCTCGGGTTTGGCCTTTGGGGGCTTGACCCGGGGACGCTATCGCCGCACCGGCGTTTCGAAATGACTGATACATCCGATCTCCTTCCGGAAGGGCTGGAAGACCGCCTCCCTGCTTCGGCTGCGCGCATCAACACCGCGATGCGGGCCTGCCTCGATGTGCTCGACAATCACGGATACGACCGGGTGCGCCCACCCCTGCTCGAATTCGAAGGCTCGCTTGAGCATCGGATGCAGGGGATCACCACGCGGTCGATGTTCCGCTTTGTCGACCCGGCGAGCCTGCGCACGCTGGCATTGCGCAGCGATATCACTCCGCAGATCGGACGGATTGCTGCGACGAGCATGGCGAATGCGCCGCGCCCGCTGCGTCTTGCCTATTGCGGCGACACCGCGCTGATCCGTGCGAGCCAGCTCGATCCCGCACGAGAGCGCCTGCAGCTCGGGGCCGAATTGATCGGAGCCGACACCGCAGCTGCCGCAGGCGAGGTCGTTGCTCTTGCGGTACGTGCCCTTCGCGCCGCCGGGCTGACGGGCATTTCGGTCGATTTCACTCTACCTGATCTAGTGGACACGCTCGCAGCGAAGGCGATGCCGCTCGCACCCGCTACGGTCGAGCAGGTGCGCCGCGAACTGGATACGAAGGATGCGGGCGGACTGAAGGCCGCTGGCGGCGAGGCCTATCTGCCCTTGCTCTATGCCACCGGGCCATTCGAAGACGCGATGGCGAAGCTGCGCGAGCTCGATGCGGGCGGTGCGCTAAAAAGTCGCCTCGAAGGTCTCGAAGCGGTTGCATCGCGGATCGGTGACACTGCCCGTATCACGCTCGACCCGACGGAACGCCACGGCTTCGAATATCAGAGCTGGTTCGGATTTACCCTCTACGCGCACGGTGTGCGCGGTGCGGCGGGGCGGGGAGGCACGTATCAGATCGGCGGCCGTGATGAGGCGGCCACCGGCTTTACCATTTACGTCGACGCCGTGGCCGAAGCGGCGCCTCAGCCCGAAACGCCGCGGACCGTTTACCTCCCGCTCGGTTTCGATGCGAGCAAGGCGGAGCAATTGCGAAGCGCGGGATGGAGGACGCTGGAACAGCTATCGGAACACGAGGACCCGCGCGCGCTTGGATGTTCGCACGTGCTCGAGAATGGCGAACCCGCCGAACTTTAAACTGCCGAAGAGGATGTGCGATGAGTGAAAAGCCGGTGCCTGTTTCGATCGATCCGGACCCGCTGAAACCCTACGCGCTGGCCCCGGCATGGCGCGTGGGTGACCTCGTTTTTCTTTCGGGGCAGGCAGCCCTTGCCGAGGATGGCTCGATCGTCGGAGAGAATGATTTCGATCTCCAGCTCGGCCAGACGCTCGCCAATATCGAGCGCGTGCTCGAGGCCGCGGGAAGCGATCTGTCCAAAATTGTAAAAGTGACGATCTACCTGACCGACATGGCAAACTTCCCGAAAATCGTGGAAGCGCGCAAGAAGCATTTCACGCCGCCTTATCCGGCGGATACGACCGTCGAGGTCAGCTCGCTGGCGCTGCCCGAACTGCTCGTCGAAATCGACGTGATCGCGTCGGCTTAACCGAAGACGTCCTTCAGGAAAGCATCGATCGCCTGCGTTTGCGCGGCCCCTGCCTCGGTGCCGATTTCGCGGTTGAGGCGTCCATGATCGGTGTTCGGGATCGGGACCGCCTGCACATTCGCTCCGGCGGCGGTGAGTTCGCTTGCCAGCAATTGCGCCTGCCCGGCCGAGCGCTCCCGGTCCGCGACGTAAAGCGCGAGCCAGCTGGGAGCGTCCGGCGCGCCAACATATGTCACCGGCGAAAGCGCGCGTTGCCGCGCAGGATCGTCACCGAACACATCGAGATACAGGTGCCGTGTGCGCGAAGCTGCTTCAGCGATATTCTTCGGAATGTCGTAACCGGCGCTGTCCAGTAGAATGACGCCGCGTATGGCCTCGAATGCAGCGCCGGCGTACTTCGGATCGGTTCCGATCAGCGCGGCGAGGTGAGCGCCCGCGCTGTGACCCATAATGACGATCCGGTCGGCATCGAACCCTATAGCCGAGGCCTGCCCGCTGAGCGCCTGGATGGCCGCCCCGATATCGGCGGCCTGATCTTCAACCGTAACGCCAGGGAGCAGACGGTAACCAGTCGAGGCGAAGTAATAATCCTGACCGGTGAAATGCCTCGGTTTGGATTGCACCAGTTTGTGATTGCCCGCCGACCATCCGCCGCCGTGGATGTGGAGCACCAGTGGCAACTCATCGACAGCGCCTTCCGGTTCGAAGACGTCGACCTGCTGACGCTGGTCATTGCCATAAATTACCGTTCGGTCTGCGCGGATTTGCGCCTGGGGAGGAGGGCCGCTGCGCGCTTCCCTGCGTTGTTGCGCGCGGCCGCGCAGTTCGCCCGAGCATTCGTCAGAAAGCTGCGCCGCATTCTCGCGCATGCACGCCCTGATCACGGATCGATCGCGCCCGCACAGCTCGGTGATTTCGCGAATGCACTCACGTGATGGCCGGTCGCGTTGCTGGGCGAAGATCGGCGCTGCCACAAGCGCTGAGACAGTGAAGGCGGCAAGGGCTGATCTTGCATATTTCAAACCGATTCTCCCGCGATGCTGCACCGCCATCCCCCTGTCTCGACCGAAGCGAACACCAGGCCAAGAGAAACCGTGTCGCGAAATGTATTAGATGCTTTTCACAGGCTCATCGCAAGCAGCTTGCCCTTACCCTTCCAACCGCCTACGCCCGCGCCGTTTGTATACCCGTAAAGAAAGCTTTTGAATGGCCAACGTCACCGTGATCGGCGCCCAGTGGGGCGATGAGGGCAAGGGCAAGATCGTCGATTGGCTTGCCAGCCGCGCCGATGTCGTCGTCCGGTTTCAGGGCGGCCACAATGCCGGGCACACGCTGGTCATCGACGGGAAAGTGTTCAAGCTCAGCCTGCTGCCATCCGGGATCGTCTCAGGCACGATGAGCATGATCGGAAATGGCGTCGTGCTCGATCCATGGGCGCTGCGCGACGAGGTCGAAAAGCTCGAAGGGCAGGGCGTTGTCATCAATGACGATAACCTGGCGATTGCCGACAATTGCCCGCTGATCCTGCCCATGCACCGGGATCTCGATGGCTTGCGCGAGGCTGCGGCTGGCAAGGGCAAGATCGGGACCACCGGACGCGGTATCGGACCCGCTTACGAAGACAAGGTCGGGCGCCGCGCCATTCGGGTCTGCGATCTTGCTCATCTCGACAGCCTCGACCCGCAGCTTGACCGGCTATGCGCGCATCACGATGCGCTGCGGGCAGGTTTCGACCAGCCGCCGGTGGACCGTGAGGCTTTGATCGAGGAATTGCGCGACATCGCCGACTTCGTTCAGCGGTTCGCGCAGCCGGTGTGGAAGCGATTGAAGAAAGTCCGCAAGGCCGGCGCGAAGATCCTGTTCGAAGGTGCGCAGGGCGTGCTGCTTGATGTCGATCACGGCACCTATCCGTTCGTCACCAGTTCGAACACGGTCAGCGGGACGGCGGCGAGCGGCTCCGGCCTGGGCCCCAATTCGACTGGCTTCGTGCTCGGCATCGTCAAGGCATACACCACGCGCGTCGGGTCCGGCCCGTTTCCAACCGAACTCGATGATGAGGTCGGACAGGGTATTGGCGAGCGGGGCCATGAATTCGGCACTGTCACCGGGCGTCAGCGCCGGGTCGGCTGGTTCGATGCCGTCATCGTTCGCCAGACTTGTGCGATCAGCGGCGTGACCGGCATCGCCCTTACCAAGATCGACGTGCTCGATGGGCTCGACACGGTGAAGATCTGCACCGGATATCGCCTGCGCGGCAATGTCTACGATTATCTGCCGAGCCACGCCGGCGAACAGGCCGAAGTCGAACCGATCTACGAAGAAATGGAAGGCTGGAGCGAAAGCACGGCAGGCGCGCGCAGCTTTGCCGACCTGCCTGCCAATGCGATCAAGTACATCCAGCGCGTGCAGGAACTGATCGAATGCCCGGTTGCGTTGGTATCCACCAGCCCTGAGCGGGACGACACGATCCTGATGCGCGATCCATTCGTCGATTGACCACATATGCGGCGGCGTTGGGTGATACGCGCCGCCGGCTCAATCGTGATCCTTCTCCTCCGAAAGCAAAGCGACCTGCACCTGAAGTTTCTTCACTTCGCGCAGGATCGTCAGCATGTTCATGCGCGCGAACATAAATTCCTTTGCGAAGCCAATGATGATCAGCAAAGCGACGCCGGCAATCGCCCATAGCGCGTGAACGACCGGATGGTCGGCAGAATGCGCGACTTGCCAGATAACGAACAGGAACAGGATTCCCATCGCCACGGTGAAGCCGAAGATCAGTTTCGCCCAGCCGCCCAGCGGCCCTTTCCAGGTATCGCCGATCTGCTGGAAAAGCCCGCGATCGCCTTCGAGGGCATTCAGGAACTCATAGTCATCATCGCTCAGCGCATCTTTGATGCGATCATCGGGGGTTATCATGTCGTTTCTCCTTGTGAAGTCTCGGTCAGCGCCGCTTTCAACTTGCGGCGTGCGTGGAACAGGCGGCTCTTGGCGGTGCCTGTGGGGATGCCCTGAACCGCAGCGATTTCTGCGAGAGTGAAGCCCTCGACGAAGTGAAGGTGCGCTGCGAGACGCTGGTCCGGTGGCAGGGCGGCAAAGGCTTCTCGCAGCGCGAGCGCTTCACCCTGGACGGCCTGCTCTGATGGTTCCGGAGGATCACTGCCGTGGGTTTGCGGAATGCGACGTTGGCCGCGCAGGTGATCGGCCCCGCGCCGGTGCAGGATCGCAAAGGCATAGCTGCGAAACAGCGCCGGATCGCGCAGTTTGCCGATTCCCTTCCAGATCCCGATCCAGCATTCCTGCGCCAGATCGCGCGCGAGATCGCTATCACCGGTGAAGCGATATGCAGCGCGCACCAGCCGTGCGTTCCAGCGAGCATGCAGCCGCTGTAAAGCGTGGCGGTCACCCTGCTGCACCATCACGACGAGCAATTCGTCGAACAGAATGCCGGGTTTCGGCGCAGGAGGGCAAGATTTTTCGGTCATCACAAGTGTAGTCGGGTGTTAGGCGCAATTGGTTCAATTGCGATGCCAGACAGCGCGGAAATTCCACGATTTACTTGACCTGATCCCTCTTTGTTCTACTCTCGTTCCCTTAGCGGTGATGATTCGATGGGCGAGGCGAACGCGATGGCAGACGATTTTACGTATGATGTGGCGCGGGATTCCGCTGGGTTGCCTGCGCGGGTCGCGATTTTCGCCGACCGGCCTCGAATGCGGGCGGAAATCGCGGAGGATCTGACAGGAGCCGGGTTTCGCACCGTTGATGGCGGGGAGATTGCCGCGCTACTCGATGGACCGATCACCTTGCTGGGCGATGTGGTGATGGTCGATTGCCCGGTGCTGGATGGCAGTGTGCTCGCATCCTTGGCGCGGCTCGATATGCGAATTGCGCGATCCGGTGCGGAATTGATCGTGGTCACTTCGCTTGAGGCGCTGGACGATATTTTTGCGGTCCTCGATCAGTCACGGCCGCAGATACTGGTCGAGCCAAGCCGGGCCGAACGCGTGGTCGCCGTGGGCCGAACCCTCGCGAATGTTTCGGGTTCGCGCGCGCGCGAAATGAGCGAGGAAGATAGGATGGCGTTGCTGCGGCTATCACAGCAGGTGGATGGCATTGCGCAGGAACTTGACCGGATATCCCTGTCCGATGCGCCGAAACCGCAGCGTCTGAGCGATTACAAGCGCGAATTTCGCGGTGCGGGCGAACCGCTGCCCGGCGACAAGGGTTTGGGTGCCAGGTCTGCTTATCCGCCGCTGCCCGACCCGCGCATGGTCCGGCAGATGCTCGCGGCGCGGCAGGCACGCGCGCGGTTTTTCGATGGAGAGCTGTTTGCAGACCCGGCGTGGGATATGCTGCTCGACCTCACGGCAGCGCACGCGGAGCACAAGCGGGTATCGGTAACGTCCCTCTGCATCGCAGCGGGTGTTCCGGCGACCACTGCGCTGCGCTGGGTCAAGCAGATGGTCGAAAGCGGTATCTTCGAACGGGTCGCGGACAGATCGGATAAACGGCGTGCGTTCATCGCCTTGAGCGAGCGTTCGGTCGAAGCGATGGCGCGTTATTTTGCCGAGGTCGAAATCCCGCTGGCGCAGGCGGCGTAGCCTCAGGCTTGCCGGTCTTCACCCTGCCATCGGAGGATGACGGTCAGGCGATTTTGCTCGGCGGCGCTGGATGACCGCATGCAATGCGCCTGCCGGCTTCCCTCTCGCGCTTCCCGGCAGCGGGTTCCCTCGCAGACGAGCCGTTCGGCATCAGCTCGTGCGCGGGCCATGATTTCGCTCGGAACGTCGCCGTCACAGCATACAGCGTCGGCCTCTCCCAGCAAGCGCGCCTGCTTTATGGTCAAGTCTTCGGGGTCGGAGCTCCGGATGGCAAACTCCACGGTTTCGCCGAGGCCGCTATCGAGTTCACCGGATGCCCAATGGTCAGCCCTTTCGGCTGAGTCCGGGTCGAACGGGTCGAGCGCACCGCCTTCGCGCAGCGCCGCATCGATGGCCCTGCGCCGCTCGCCGCCATCGGGAAGGCGCTCGCGCAGGGTCGGACGGAGCCGCTTCAGAGCCTCGGCCAGCGCACCCAGAGATTGCGGCAGCAGCCGTTCGAGCCGCAAGCGGATGTGCTTCGCGAGGCCCGCCGACGCTCCTCCGGTCCCCACCGCGATCAGCAGCGGGTCTCGGTCGAGAATACTCGGTGTGGTGAAATCGCACAGTTCCGGCCGGTCGACGACATTCACGATCATCCCCGCACATCGCAGGTTGATCGCCGCTGCCTCGCACGCCTTGGCATCGTAATAAGCGACAAAAGCGATCCGCACGCCCTCGTCGATCGCGCGTTGGATATCGTCCACAACGATGCCTCCGGCGCGCTGAACCAGTCTCCGCTTGGGTTCAGCCGTCTCGCCTTCGCCCAGCACCAATACCTTCTGACCTGCGATCTGGTGGAACAGCGGGAGGCTGCCGATCTCTGGTCGCGGTCCGCTCATACGAGCCAGTCGGGCACGCGCTCTGCATCCATGATCGCGCTTGCCTCGATCCTGTCGGCAACCACTGCGAACTTGTCGCCATCGACAAGCACCTCGGCGACGAAGCCGCGCGAATTGTAGCTGGACGCCATGGTTGCGCCATAGGCCCCGGCTGTGCGGAATACAGCAAGATCGCCTCCTTCAAGTAGGTCGCATTCGCGGCCCATCGCAAAGGTATCGCCGGTTTCGCAGATCGGGCCGACGATGTTGGCTGTCATCTGCGCGCCGCGGGGCTGAACCGCTGCAAAATCGTGATACGCCCCATAGAGCGCAGGGCGCGCCAGATCGTTCATCGCCGCATCGACGATCACGAACGGATTGTTGAGCCCGCGCTTCACGCGGATTACGCGGGTCAGCAACACGCCCGCATTCCCGGCGATGATACGGCCGGGCTCGAAGATGAGCGAAACGCCCCATTCCCTGGTGACGCGTGCAACCATGGCGCCGTACTCGGCAGGCGAGGGCATCTCGTCGCCGCGCTTGTAAGGCACGCCGAGGCCTCCGCCGAGATCGACATGGCTGATCGTATGGCCTGCCCCGCGAAGGGATTTGACCAGGGTGCCGAGTTTTTCGAATGCCCGTTCGAGCGGCGCGAGTTCGCCAAGCTGGCTGCCGATATGCACCGCGACACCGCGCAGTTTCACGCTGGGCTTGCTCGCGAGCATCCCGAAGATCTGACCGGCCTGATCGATGGGGACTCCGAATTTGTTGTCCGCCTTGCCGGTCGAAATCTTGTCATGCGTGCCGGCATCGACGTCGGGGTTGATGCGCAAGGCACATTGAGCGGTCTTTCCCATACTGGCGGCGATTTCCGCGAGTTCGAGACCTTCTTCCTCGCTTTCGATGTTGAACTGGCCAATGCCTGCATCGAGCGCCTCGGCAAGCTCGCGTGCGGTCTTGCCGACGCCCGAGAAAACGATCATTTCCGGAGCCATTCCGGCTGCCAGCGCGCGGCGCATTTCGCCGACGGACACGCAATCGGCGCCATATCCCTGTTTTTGCAGCACTTTGAGCACCGCGAGGTTCGGGTTCGATTTGACCGCGAAGGCGATTAGCTTGTCTGGCACTTCGCTGAGCGCCTCGCGAAACACGCGGGCATGCCGTTCCAGCGTGGCACGCGAATAGACGTAAACGGGCGTTCCCACCTGCTCCGCGATCTGTGGCAGCGGTACGTCTTCGGCGTGCATCACGCCGTCCTTCAGGGCAAAGTGATCCAAGGCTATTCTCGTTTATTCGGGAGGAAGATCGAACGGATCGTCTTCGCGTTCTTCGCTGCGCCGGCGTAATTCGACACTGCGTTCAGGAGCGGCGAGGGTGCTGAGTTCAAGCAATTCTTCGGCGGTCGGCTGATCGGGCGCGCCGTAGGGTGCAACCGGAAGGCTTGCGCCCTCGACCGGCGTCAGCTGCGTCCGCGAACCGCATGCGGCGAGCGCCAAACCCATTCCCAAAAGCAAAACCGTACGCATCATCTGTCCATTCCAAGCTCGGCGCGGGCGCGCTTCACCTGCCTGTCTACCTGCTCCGGGGCGGTTCCGCCATAGCTTGCGCGCGCCGCAACGGAGGCATCCACGCTCAGCGCATCGAACACGCGGCTGTCGATCCGGCTGTCGATTTCCTGCAAGTCGGCGAGTGGCAGTTCATCGAGTGCGCATCCGCGTTTTTCCGCGAGCTTCACTGCCGCGCCGGTGATATGATGCGCCTCGCGAAAGGGAATGTCAGCGTCCGTCACGAGCCAATCGGCAAGATCCGTCGCGGTTGCATATCCCAGCTCTGCTGCCTCGTGCATCCGATCGGCGTTGAAAGTGCTTTCCGCGACCATGCCCGTCATCGCCGCGATGCTGAGCGCCATCAGACCGGCGGCTTCGAAAACGGGCGGCTTGTCGTCCTGCATGTCTTTCGAATAGGCGAGGGGAAGGCCCTTCATCGTGATCATCAGCGCGGTGTGGCAGCCAATGACGCGTCCCGCATGCCCGCGTACGAGTTCGGCCGCATCGGGGTTCTTCTTCTGCGGCATGATCGAACTGCCGGTCGAAAGGGTATCGGGCATCCGGACGAAGCCATAGGGCTGGCTTGCCCAGATGATGAGCTCTTCGGCAAAGCGCGAGAGGTGTAATGCGCAAACGCTCGCCGCATACAGGTAATCCATCGCGAAATCGCGGTCCGATACAGCATCGAGCGAGTTGGCGGTCGGTCGGTCGAAGCCGAGCGCGCTCGAAGTCGCATCGCGGTCTATGGGAAAGCCGGTTCCGGCAAGCGCGGCGCTGCCCAGCGGGCTTTCATTGAGCCGCTCGCGCGTTCCCGCCAGCCGCGAACGGTCGCGCCGGATCATCTCGTAATACGCCATCAGGTGATGGCCGAGGGTCACGGGCTGCGCGGTTTGCAGGTGAGTGAAGCCCGGCATGATGGTGCTGGAATGCTCGCCCGCCCGAGTGACCAGTGCGCGTTGCAGCGCCTCGAGGCCGGAATCCATTTGATCGATCGCTTCACGAACCCAGAGCCGAAAATCGGTGGCGACCTGGTCGTTGCGGCTCCGCGCGGTGTGCAGGCGCCCCGCGGCCGGACCGATGAGATCGGACAGCCGCGCCTCGGTCGTCATGTGGATGTCTTCAAGGTCCCAGTCTTCGGGCACACCATTCTTTTCATACTCTGCAGCGATGTCGGACAGGCCATCCGAAATCGACTTGGCGTCCTCGGGACTGACGATCCCTTGCGCCGCGAGCATCGCGACATGCGCCTGCGATGCCGCAATATCCTGCCGCCACAACGCCTTGTCGAAGGGGATCGAGGCATTGATTTCGCGCATGATCGCGCTAGGCCCTTCGGCGAACCTGCCGCCCCACATCGTGTTCGACTGGGTATCGGCGTTGTCTGAGGAGTCGCTCATGATCCGGATTTCACTCGTTTTGGCTGCTTCGGCGCTTGCTCTTGCCGGGTGCGATAGTGCGCCAGAGGAAACTGCGCAACGCGGTAACGCGGCAGAGGCCAATGGAGGCGCGCCAACCCCGCCGCCACTGCCGGGTCAGATCGTGCGGTTCAAGGCGGGGACGGAGCTGCCGGACCTCAGCTTTACTGATCCCGGCGGGGCTGAGCTGAGCCTGAGCGATCTCAAAGGCACGCCGGTCCTGCTCAATTTGTGGGCGACATGGTGCGCACCCTGTGTGATCGAGATGCCGACGCTGGACGCGCTCGCAACCGAGATGGGTGACGATCTGAAAGTGCTGACCGTGAGCCAGGACGTGCGCGGGGCGGAGCTGGTCGAGCCGTTTTTTGCCCAGCGCGATTTTGCCAATCTCGAACAATGGCTCGATGAAGACGCGACGCTGAATGCGGCCCTGAACGAAGACGGTCTCATGCCGCTAACAATCCTGTTCGATGGCGAGGGCAAGGAACTGTTTCGGGTCGCGGGCGGATATGAATGGGACAGCGAGGAAGCGGTCGCGCAGATTTCCGAAGCAATCGGATCCTCCGGCGGCGGCGAATGATCCCATCGCGGCGCGCTTTGCGCCAGAGGACGCGAATCGAGAACTTTCTGGAAAAACGTGGTGGGCGATGACAGGCTCGAACTGCCGACCCTCTCGGTGTAAACGAGATGCTCTACCAACTGAGCTAATCGCCCCAACCACGGGCGCCCTTGACCGGGCGAAAGCGCTATCTAGCGGCTAAAAACGCAAAAGCAATCGCTGATGTAATGTTTTGGACCGCCCTCGCGATCGAGGACGGCCCAGATGTATGCGGTCAGGTCGCGCGGCGCAGGAAAGCGATCACCGCAAGGATCAGGAAGATCACGAACAAAACGTAAGCGATGTTAGTGGCAGCGCCCGCAATACCTCCGAATCCAACTATCGCGGCGACGATGGCGATGACGAAGAAGATGATGGCCCATTTCAGCATTGGAATTCTCCTTTAGAGACAGAGCCTTAAACTGGTGGCCGCCATGAAGGTTCCGCACCGGGTGAGGGAGCGACATTGTCGGTAGTGAAATGCGGGGCTCAACGTTAAGGCTGGACGGATGAGCGCACCCAATCTCCTCGTCCTCGCCACTGGCGGAACCATTGCCGGTATCGCAGGCGCGGCCACTCGCCACGATTACCGCCCCGGGCAGATCGCCATCGAAGACTGGCTTGCCGATGCGGCTGAGTTCGGGCTTTCGGCGGAGCTTACCGGCAAGCAAATTGCCAATATCGGCTCGGAAGATATCGGGCCCGCAATCTGGACCCGCCTTCATAGCGAGATTACCGCCGCGATGGCCGATGATGCGGTCGATGGGATCATCGTTACCCACGGGACCGATACGGCCGAAGAAACCGCATTCCTGCTCGACCTGACATTGCCCGCAACGAAGCCGGTAGTGCTCGTCGGGGCTATGCGCCCCGCGGACGTTGTCGGTAGCGACGGGATGCGCAATTTCGTGAACGCGGTGCGCGTTGCCGGAGATGCAGGTGCGAGCGGTCGCGGGGTGCTGGTCGTCATGGGTGACCGAGTGCTTGCCGCCCGTGATGTGCGAAAGGTGCGCACCCGCGGCACCGATGATGCGTTTCGCGGTTTTCCGAGGGGCGGCATCGCTCTGGTAACGCCAAGCGCTCTGGAATGGTTCGGCAATCCATGGCGCGAAGGCGAGGGCGCGCGTTTCGGCTACCGCGAAGACCTGCCGGAAGTGCCAATCCTGTACGTGGCTGCCGGGATCGGGCCGGATCTCGTCGATCGAATTCTCGGGGACGATGCAAAGGGGATTATCGTCGCCGGGGCCGGGGAAGGCAACATGCCCGAAAACGTGCGTCGGCGACTGGCTGAACATGCGCAGCGGGGCTTGGTCGTCGTTCGCGCTAGCCGCGTCGATGAAGGGCTCGTCGACCGCGAAGAAGGCGAAGACGATGCGAATCGCTTTGTCGCGGCCCGCGCGCTCAATCCGCAGAAATCGCGGATCCTGCTCAAACTGCTGCTCGGCGAAGGGGTAAGCGACCTGGAAGAAATCCAGGCCGCTTTCGATAACCCTTAGAACAAATCTACGCCCAGGGCGTGACCAGATATTTCTCGCCGGTTTTCATCTGGCGATAATCCGTGATCGCATCCTTGGTCAGCATTTCCTCGAGATTGACCTTCGCCTTGTAATGCGAGGCGAATGTCGTGGTCAGGTTCTGCTGTACGCGGGTGCGCATTTTGACGACGGTCTCCATGCCGGCCTTCTGCAGGAACGGCGTCAGCAGCCAGCCGGAAATGCCCCATTGCAGGCCATAGCTGGGAGTCAGGATGGTCGGGCTGAGATCGAGCCGCCCGTACATGTACATCTTCTTGTCCTGCGTGGAGCCATAACGCGAATATTCGTCCATTTGCGACGCTGCGACCTGTTCCATCGCCTTCAGCACGTTGTCGCTCGCCTGACCGCCGCCGATCGGGTCGAAGCCGAGAAACGCCCCGGTTTCCTTGATCGCGCTGCGAAGCTGTTTCATGTAATCGTCGTCGGACGAATTCACGATGTGGGTTGCGCCGATGCCCTTGAGCAGGTCGCCATGCTCCTGCTTGCGCACCACATTCACGATCTTCATTCCGTCTTCGAGCGCGATCTTGTTGAGCATCTGGCCGAGGTTGGAAGCCGCAGCGAGGTGCACGATGGCGTCGTGCCCTTCCATCTTCGCAGTTTCGACGAAGCCCAATGCTGTCATCGGATTGACGAAGCTGGACGCGCCAACCTCGCTCGAATGATCGCCCAGCGGCAGGCACATCATCGCATCGGCGATGGCATACTGGCTGAACGCATTTCCCGGCACACATGCGACGCGCTGACCCATCAGCGCTTTCGCCATGTCGCCATCGCCGGTCGCGACCACTTCACCGGCCCCTTCATTGCCTGCAGGCAGGCGCTGGCCATGGCGGTTCTTCTGTCCTGAAAGGAATGGCTCGGGCATCTCGGCGATGACTTTGCCGGAAGAGTAATCGGCATTGTCAAAATCCGCAGCGCTGGTGAGGATCGCAAGGTCCGACGGATTGATCGGCGCGGCCTCCATTTTGACCAGGACCTGGTTGCCGGTGGGCTGCGGGAAGCTTTCCTCGCTGATCTCGAGAGTAAGTTTTCCGCCCTTGTCGAGCGTGGTGAAAAGCTGTTTGCCGGTCGTGGTCATTATTCTTCTTCTCCTGAGTCGGGATAGATCGCTTCGACGAAGTAGAGGCCTTGGGGAGGGGCGTTAAGCCCTAATCGCTGACGATCGCGTGCGGCCAGCGCTTCTGCGACCTGCCCGATCTCCCAAGTTCCGGCTCCCACAAATTTCAGACAGCCGACCATTGAGCGCACCTGGTGATGCAGGAAACTGCGCGCTTCGGCATGGATGTGGATTTCCGGGCCGTAGGGGCCCTCCGCTGTCGTGACATCGAGCCGGTCGAGCGTTTTGACCGGATCCTTCGCCTGACATTTGACCGATCGGAAGGTGGTGAAATCGTGTTCACCGATCAGCGATTTTGCAGCTTGTTGCATCGCCTCGATCTCGAGCTTTGGCGCGACTTGCCATGCGCGGTTCTTTGCCAGCGCCAGTGGGGCGCGGCGGTTGACGATGCGGTAAAGGTACTTGCGACCGACGCAGGAAAACCGCGCATGCCAATCCTCGGACACGATTGCGCACGCATTCACCGCAATCGGTTGCGGCCGGAGATGCGCGTTGATCGCTCCCATTAGCCGGAAGGGGGCGATATCACGCTCCAGATCGACATGGCTGCGCATGGCGAGCGCGTGCACCCCGGCGTCGGTACGGCCTGACGAATGAAGCACCGCATCCTCACCGGTGATCGCATGCAGCGCGTCCTCGATGGCCTGCTGCACGCTCGGCCCGTGCTTCTGCCGCTGGAGGCCTTGATACGGCGTGCCGTCGAATTCGTAAGTGAGCGCGAAGCGGGTCAAGAAAGTACTGCCCCTTCGGTTACTGCGCGCCCTCGCAGAAAGTCGCTGCGGTCCATTGCCGGTTTACCCGCGCGCTGGAGCCGAAGCGGTTGCAGCGCGCCGGCCCCGCAAGCGATCGTCAATTCGTCGTCCAGCACAGTGCCCGGATTGCCGGAGCCATCACGCGCTTCGGCCTTGAGCAACTTCACTCGATCTCCCGCGAGATCGAACCACGCACCGGGAAATGGCGCGAGGCCGTGCACATGACGGACCAACTCGCCTGCCGGGCGCGACCAGTCGATTCGCGCCTCCGCCTTGTCGATCTTTGGCGCGTAGGTGGCGTTTGCTTCATCCTGCGGCTGTGCAGCATAGCCACCGAGATCGGCAAGCACTTCGACCATCGCGCTTGCGCCGAGCTCCGCCAGCTCTTCGGTCAATTCGCCGGTCGTCTTGTCCTCGATCGGAGTGCGCGCGATGTGCAGCATGGGGCCTATATCCAGCCCGGCTTCCATCTGCATGATCGTGACGCCCGTCTCTTCGTCGCCTGCCATGACCGCACGGTGGATCGGCGCAGCCCCGCGCCAGCGCGGCAGGATCGAGGCATGGATGTTTAGGCAGCCATGGGCCGGTGCATCCAGCACCGCTTGCGGCAGGATCAGACCGTAAGCCGCCACCACTGCCGCGTCGGCTTTGAGCGCAGCAAAGTCAGCCTGTGCTTCTTCGCCCTTTAGCGATTTTGGCGAGCGCACGGGAATGCCCAGCGCTTCCGCCTTTGCCTGCACGGGGGAGGGGCGCAGCTTCTTGCCTCGCCCGGCCGGACGCGGGGGCTGCGTGTAGACGCATGCGATCTCATGACCGGCTGCATGGATGGCGGACAGCGCAGGCACCGCGAAATCGGGCGTTCCCATGAAAATTATGCGCATGACGCTTCGCCCCGGCCTTTCTCGATCACGCGCCAGCCCCTATCTCTCCCCTCATGGCATCGCAAGAGATCGAAGCGCTTTCGGGCGCATTGGCCCGGCTTCCCGGCCTCGGACCGCGCAGTGCGCGGCGTGCCGTGCTGTGGCTGGTGAAGAACCGCGAACAGGCTCTGCCCGCATTGCTCGAAGCGCTCGATGCCGTGTCGGAAACGCTGGTCGAATGCGCCACTTGCGGCAATGTCGACACGCGCAATCCCTGCGGGATCTGCGCCGATGTGAAGCGCGATGCCAAGGCGATTTGCGTGGTCGAGGATGTCGCTGACGTCTGGGCGCTGGACCGGGCGCGGCTGTTCCAGGGGCGGTATCATGTCCTGGGCGGAAGGCTCTCCGCGCTCGACGGGGTGGGGCCGGAAGATCTGAACATAGCGGGTCTGCTGGAGCGAGTGGCCGACGGCCGCGTTGACGAAGTCGTGCTCGCCATGAACGCCACGCTGGAGGGCCAGACCACCGCGCACTACCTTGCCGAACGGCTGGAGCCGCACAACTTGCGCATCACCCAGCTCGCCCACGGCCTGCCGGTAGGCGGAGAGCTGGATTATCTCGACGAAGGCACGTTGGCGCAGGCGCTGAGGGCACGGCGGCCGGTCTAATGACGCTACAGATCGAGGTGTTGGCTGACGGCGACTTTCGCGACGTTGCCGATCTCTGGTATCAAAGCTGGCTTTCAACCGGGGCGGAACACGGCGAGGGAGTGACTCCAGACGTCCTGGAACGACGCTTGCGCGGCGAGCCCTGGGATATCTGGGTGGCGCGATTGGACGCCAAGGTCGCTGCATTCCTCGCCATCGACCGCAAGGATGCCTGCCTGAGCCAGCTCTTTGTCGCTCCTGAATTTCAGAATCGCACAATCGGGCGCCGAATGTTTGAACTTGCGCAGCGCGAGATGCCCTTTGGTTTCTGGCTGCGAACAGATGAAAGCAACACCGGCGCGCGCCGATTCTATGAGCGCAAAGGGCTCGAGTGTGAATGCATTGAGGCAGGCCGGGCCTACTACCGATTGCGACCTAAACCATAAACGATCACCGTCATCGAAGCCTCGCGCTTGCGAGCACCGCTTGTGCGTACTAAATTATGCAAATGGCTATTCGCGAAATCCTCGAAGTGCCGGATCCCCGGCTCAAAACAGTATCCGTCCCCGTCGAAGCGGACGAGTTCAACGACGATCTCAAGCAGCTCGTCGATGACATGTTCGAAACGATGTACGACGCGCCAGGCATCGGCCTTGCGGCGATCCAGGTCGGCGTCCCCAAGCGGGTGCTGGTGATTGATCTTCAGCCCGACGATCCCGACGCGGAACCCGTCGAATGTGATCACGACCATGGGCATGACGGGCACAAGCACACGCATCAGCCGACCAAGAAAGAGCCGCGCATCTTCATCAACCCGGTGATCGTCGATCCGGCCGAAGAGCTTTCAACCTATCAGGAAGGGTGCCTCTCGGTTCCCGAAATCTACGCCGATGTGGATCGCCCAGCGACCTGCACGGTGCGGTATCAGGACCTCGACGGCAACAGCCATGAGGAAAATCTCGAAGGGTTGCTTGCAACGTGCCTCCAGCATGAAATGGACCACCTCGAAGGGATCCTATTCATCGACCACCTTTCGCGGTTGAAACGGCAGATGGCGCTGAAGAAGCTGAAGAAACTGCGCCAGGCGGCTTAGTTTCGCTTCGCGCTCATATGCAGGGCGCAGCGACCTTGTCGATGCTGTCTGAACGAATCAGCGCCGGAGGCGGTGCAAGGGCGACCGCCCGCCCGCAGCGACGCGAACTTCAGGTCGCATGAGCGAGGAAATCGCACGCCGGATGGCGTGCGCAAACCAAGATCTCTCATCCCTCGGTCTTCATTCGGCCGACCGCTTTTTTCACGTCGCGGATCACCTCTTCGCACATCTGCACGCAGCGCTTGCAATGCCGGTCATCGTGCATCGAGCAGTGCTCAAGGCATTGTTCGCAGGCAACAATCGTCGCAAGGCCCATGGCCCGGATCGCGATGACGTTCTGTCCCGTGCGGCGTGACCCCATCCGGTAGAACGCCGTGCACGCGTCCGACGCATCGAGACAGCGGCGGATGCATTCGGCGCGCTCTTTTGCATCGTCTTCCGCGAGGCAGGCATCGGCGCACGAATTGATGATAGCAGCGCCGTACATGGCGTGCTTCACGGCCTCGCCCAGGTCCGAATTGTAATCGTCCCCCACGTGCGGGTGATCCTGAATCATTTCCTTGATCGACATCGAATTGCTCTCCTTTGTAAGTGGAGCGAACGGGGCTGGGGATTGGTTCCGAAATGCCGGCTTTCACGCTTGGCCTGCGGCTTCGTTCCAGCTATGTTCCGCTGATGGATGCAAATGTTGTGATCGCTGCTGTGGGTGTTCTGGCCTTGCTCATCGGGCTCGGCGTTGGCTGGTTTCTGGGCGGTAGGCCGGCCGGCGAATTGCGCGAGCGCCTGGGCGAGCGTGAAAGCGAGTTCAAGACGGCGATTGCGGAGCTTGGCGAGGCGAAGATCGACCTTTCGGCAGCGAATGAGCGCGCAGCGAGGGCCGATGCTCTGGCCAAGGAGCTGGAGGCCGCGCGCGCCGAGAACGCTTCGTTCAAAGCGGAGCGTGCCGGGTTCGCCGAGCAGAAGCGCCTGCTCGAAGAATCGCGCGGCGCATTGCTCAAGGAGTTTGAAAACACCGGCGCGCAGGTGCTGGGAAAAGCGCAGGAGGCGTTTCTGCGCCGCGCCGACGAGCGGTTCAAACAGTCGGAGGAAGCGGGCGAGCAAAAGATCAAGGCGCTGCTTTCTCCGGTCGGCGAGCGGCTGGCGAAATACGAACAGCAGGTCGAAACGCTCGAAAACCAGCGCAAGGATGCGTTCGGACAGCTCCATGGACTGATCCAGTCGATGCGCGAAGGGCAGGAAGAGGTTCGGCGCGAGGCCCAGCGGCTCGGCAATTCGCTGACCAATGCGCCAAAAGCGCGCGGGCGCTGGGGCGAGCGGGCGTTGCAGAACGTGCTCGAGCAATGCGGGCTGGCCGAACATACCGATTTCCACCTCGAACAGTCGGTCGATACCGATGCTGGCCGCCAGCGTCCCGATGCGATCGTCAATGTGCCGGGCCAGAAACAATTGGTGATCGACGCGAAGGTTTCGCTGAATGCCTATCAGGCCGCGTTCGAGGCGGACGACGATGCCGAACGCATCACTCACCTCGACCTCCACGCCAAATCGATGCGCAACCATGTCCAGACGCTCGGGTCGAAAAGCTATCAGAGCCAGTTCGAAGACGCGCCCGATTACGTCGTAATGTTTGTTCCGGGCGAGCATTTCGTGGCCGCCGCGCTCGAGCACGATCCCGAACTGTGGGATTTCGCTTTCCGTAACAAGGTGCTGCTCGCGACCCCGACCAACCTCGTCGCCATCGCACGGACGGTCGCGCAAGTTTGGCGGCAGGACAAGATGGCGGAAGAAGCGCAGGAGATCGGCAAGATGGGTGCAGAGCTGTACGACCGCCTGCGCGTCGCCGCCGAGCATTTGAAACGCGTCGGCGGGGGGCTGGATAGCGCAGTCAAGAACTACAACAAATTCGTCGGCAGCTTTGAACGCAACGTGCTGTCATCGGGCAAGCGGCTGGCGGACAAGGGCATCGAGATCGGCAAGGCCGAAATCGAGGAAGTCCCGCTGGTCGAAAGCACTCCAAACTACAACGCCGCCGATGCGGGTGAGGTAGATGCGTTGGAAAACGCGAACCGAATAGGGCGCGACGCGGCGGAATAGGGTGCTTGGGTGCGGGTTGGCGGGAGTCGATCCCATTTGGGGACGGAACTTCGAACTTTCGATTTCGCCAGAAGCAGACACTGAGGACTATTCGGAGCACCGCTTGATGAGGTTGGCTCGACTATCTTCTGTCAGGAATATCAGTCCATCCCAGTCCGCTACTGGTGCAATTTCACTGGTCAAGATTCGAGCATTTGAGGCTTGCCAGATCAGGTCATTCGATCCTTCGCCAATATGCCAAACACTATTTCGATTAATACCCAGGACCCCTCCTGAGCCGGGCGCTGACATGAAAGTCATTCTGCGGAATGCCTGATTCAGGCCTTCAGTCTCGTATGAACCTTCGACACGACTGGTTCGATCTGCGAGCTTTACCAAGGCCAAATTTGGGAAAGACCCCGTAAGTTCATATCCTCCGCTTCCGCCTGTGACAAAGGTCCGTTTTGCTTCCGGCACATCATGCGCTTTGACAAAGCTTCCCAGGCTATCTGAGACTAGTTGGATGGCTTCCCCATCGAAGGCATAGAGTTCGTTCTGAGGCCCTTTAATAAGCGCAACCTCTAGGCCTGAAGCATCACCCAGATAGCGATCCAGCTCACCGGAGTGCTGCGGGAAGTCCTGCAGCACTCCTTCGCGCAGCACCTTCGCGGGATCGCAAAAGAGTGTGAGGCGCAGTGTCGGACTGAAATCCGCGCACTGCGACGACCATTGCGTTGAGGATATGTCGGTTTCTGGTCCGATACCGAATAACCATTCGGCTAGCCGCCCAAACCAACTACGGCCGGTGAAGCGATGGACCTGGTCAACATTCAGACTTTTCTCCAAATTCAGCTTAATTGCGTAGTCGTTGCCGTAGCCTTCCGCAAACAGCCACCCGTAGCGATCAATGTTCAGACTTTCCCACCAACCATGCTCCATCGTATGCGGCAAGGATAGCGCATGAGTCTCCTCACTCTTACTGGATTTCAGAGAGAGACCATGTCCATCATCTTGAACAGCAAAATTAAATTCTGGGAAGCTCTTCTTCGGGATGAATGGTCTATCCTCACCCCAAAATTCAACGCGACCTTCTTTGAGCGCAAAGTAGGTTTGACGGGTCGAGCTTCTTGGTTCTTGGGGCCACCCAACAAGAAAAACCTTGCCCAAACCAGACTGCGCGTTCTCAACTGAAAGCGCCCACCTCTCCTCGGTCCAGGGACCTTCGACAAGCTCCATCTGACCATCAGGAGCTAAAGACCAGATGCGATCTTCGCGAGTTCGCCCCACAAACTCTTCGTAGCCACCAGCGAGATGCTTGCTTTCGCGAAGGTATATGAAATGGCCGTCCGTCCCTAGAACTAGATGGTCGGGGACGTTGATCGGACCAACGAGTCGATAGTCCGGCTGAATGTGCCAAAACACCTCTCGAAGGTAATGTTTACTGGCGTCGGGCGGATCTTTGACATTATCGCTTAGTAAAGGTGTCGTTGCTTCAAAAGCAAACTTCAGTTTCGAGGGACCCTGTGATCGTGAATACGGCTTCGAGGCTGCGACTCTCTCAATGGTGATTGGTCTTGCGCTGTAACACGGTGCATTTTTGGACGCTGCTGGCTGTGGTCCAACCAGCATCATGGTGGCTAGTGTGCAGGAGGCAATCCAACGAAGCATACGGCGTCGATAGCAAGAAATTCTGAAGGGTTGATTGCCAAGTCTGAGATTAGGTCAAAGGCTGGAACCCAGGCTAATGCGAGAACAGTGTCCGCTTTCAAGGCATTCAGCGCCAAAACCAGACCTTCCACCTACCACCCCATCACAGACATCCAAATCGGCGACTGCTTTCCTACTCCGACGAAAAGCGTCACCTTGCGAGCGGCTCTTTCATATTGTCGGCTCCCCACCGGTGCGGCTCTCATCGACCGCTTCGCGTGCGTCCCTGTTGGACAAGTGTCACCCGTATCCTACATTTGTAACAGTCTGAAAACAGGCGATAACCATCTGTAGGAGATGCATGACACTTTGCGTAATGTGTCACCCTTTCCCTACAGGCTGTCCAGCACCTCATAGGCCAGCACCGCACCCGCAACCGCGGCATTCAGCGAATCGGCGCGTCCGCGCATCGGCATTGTCACCCGCAGATCGCATTCGGCTTCGTATGCTTCGGGCAGTCCTTGGGATTCGTTGCCGACCAGAACGAAGCACGGTGATGCATAAGGGGCACCGCGATAGGGAACGGCATCGCGCAGGCTTGCCGCGACAAGCTGTCCTGCCCCGCCGCGCAGCCATGGGACGAAATCCTCCCACCGCGCCTGTGCCACGCCTTGTGTAAAGACCGCGCCCATGCTCGCCCGCACAGCCTCTGCGCTGAACGGATCGGCGCAATCGTCGATCAGGATCAGACCGCCTGCGCCCACGGCGTCTCCGGTGCGCAGCATCGTACCGAGATTGCCGGGATCGCGCAGCGCCTGCGCAACCAGCCAGATCGGCGCGGCGTCGCGGTCCAATCGGTCAAGCGCCGTCTCCCATTCATCGAAAACGCCGACGACGCTCTGCGCGTTCGATTTGCCGGTGATCTTCGTGAGGATATCGGCCGAGGTTTCGATGATTTCGCCGCCTGCACCCGACACCTCGGTTTCAAGGCGTGAAAGCAGCGGGTGCGCGTCGCGGTTTTCCGCCATGACGAGCTGGCGCGGCAGTCGCCCGCTTTCGCGAGCATCTTCAAGCAGGCGCAAACCTTCGACAAGGAATTGCCCGGCGCGTTTGCGGTGCTTCTTGTCTCGCAGGGACCGCAGATATTTGACGGTCGGATTGGAAAACCCGGTGATCTGTTTGCGCATATCCGGCTGCGCTATTCTTCGCCGAACCCGTTTTCAATCAGCCCGACCAGCTCCCCGAGCACGTTCTCGGCATCGTTCCCGCCGACGATGACATCGACACTGTCGCCTTTG
This sequence comes from Erythrobacter ani, assembly GCF_019204025.1. Taxonomy (GTDB): domain Bacteria; phylum Pseudomonadota; class Alphaproteobacteria; order Sphingomonadales; family Sphingomonadaceae; genus Erythrobacter; species Erythrobacter ani. Next base: position 221,652 of record NZ_JAGSPB010000001.1, on the reverse strand, counting down.
GCCGCGCCGAGCATCATCAATCCCAGGATCGAACCGCCCGCTGCTTCGTGCCCGTCCTTCGCAACGCGCACATCTACACCATCCGGCAGCGCCGCGACCGCGCCGACGAACTTCGCGCTGGCGCGAGCGTGGAGCCCCCGCTTGTTGACGATGGTGACATTGCGGCGAAGTTCGCTCATCCGGGCGACCTCACGCCTTCGCAGCGGTCTGCCCGGCATCCTCGCCGAGAAGTTCGCTGGCCACGGTAATGTAATTGCGGCCCGCCTGCTGGGCGGCTTCGACCGCCTCGACCACGTGCATCTTGCCGCGCGCCCCGGCGAGGCGGATGAGCATCGGCAGATTGATCCCGGCAATGACCTCCACACGCCCGATTTCGAGCAGGGATATCGCAAGATTGGACGGAGTGCCGCCAAAGAGGTCGGTGAGGATGATCACACCGCTACCGGTATCGACGGTTTCGATTGCCGCGGCGATATCGGCGCGGCGTTGCTCCATGTCGTCGCTGGGGCCGATACAGACGGTCTCAATGCCGGACTGTTTGCCGACAACGTGCTCCATCGCTTCGACAAACTGGTCCGCGAGGCGGCCATGGGTGACCAGGATCAAGCCAATCATGCGGGAAGTCACGTCCGTAAGTTACCTAACCCGGCACACGCTCGATTTCATCGGCGGCACGCGAGCCCAAATTTCGATGCCGGACAGTGGGCGAAAATCCTGCCTCACGCAAGCCTTGCGCCATGCGTTCGGCGGTGAAAACCGAACGGTGTCTCCCCCCGGTACATCCGAAAGCGACGTGCACATATGCCTTTCCCTGAGCCTGGTATCGCGGAAGGAGGGTCAGCAAGAGGTCGCGTATCTGCTCGAAGGCGGCGTGGAAGGCGGGGTCTTTCTCGATATGGTCGCCGACCGGCGCGTCGCGCCCCGTTAGTTCACGCAGCCCATCGACCCAGTGCGGATTGTCCAGAAACCGCATATCGAAAACCAAGTCGGCCAGCGGAGGCATGCCCCGGGCGAAACCGAAGCTCGAGATGGTGAGCGTGGCATCGCTGGCCTCGGTAATGTCGAACAGATCACGCACGTGACCTTGCAGCTCATTCGTGGCGAGCGAGGTCGTGTCGATGACCGTGTCCGCTCTGTGGCGTAGCTGTTCGAGCAGATCGCGTTCGGCTGCGATCCCTTCGAGCAGCGGTCTTCCGCGGGTCATGGGATGGCGGCGGCGCGTTTCGTTGTACCGGCGTTCAAGCTCGATATCGGCGCAATCGATGAACATGAAGCTGACCGAAAGATCGGGCCGGTCGGCGAGTTTGCCCAACAGCTCGATAATGTCCGCCGGCACGAACCCCCGGGTGCGCGAATCGAAACCTATAGCGAGCGGGCCGCGTTGCTCGTCGATCGGCTCATCACCCGGCGCGACCAGTCGTTCAAGCATACGGACCGGGAAATTGTCGATCGTTTCCCAGCCGAGGTCTTCGAGCACATCGAGTGTCGTCGATTTCCCTGCACCAGAAAGTCCGGTCACGAGGAGAATGCGTTGCGGGCCGGGTTCGGCAGCAGGGTTGTTGGCAGGATGCGCAGTATCCATGGCTTCGTTTTCGCGAGATTGCGCCGGAATGGAAAGCGCGTTTTTTGCAAGGGTTGTGGATTGGCAGACGCTAGATGCCACTCAGACCGTGCCTTGCCAGCGCCAGCTCGGCGCGCTGGGCCGGAGCGATCTCGCCCGGGAGGAAGGGCAGCACAGGCACCGAAACGCCAAGCAGATCACGAATTGCAACCCGTTCGGGCAGCCGGTCGCCTTTTTCGCCCAAGGTGAGGATCAGTGCGACCGGCACGGCTTGCGCGGTCGGCAATTCCACCAGACCTACGCCGCGCACTTCGAGAAGCCCCGCAATATTTGGAGGCGGCGTAGCGATAACCTCTTCGCCGTGCCGCTCCAGTGTCACACCGTCATCACCGATCAGCTGCGCGCCTCGGTCTATGAGTGCGAGAGCAAGACTGGATTTACCGGTGCCTGGGACCCCTTCCAGCAACAGGGCTCGGCTGCCAATCGCGACACCAGTGCCCCGGAATGTCATCGACCGGGCGCCTGTCATGCAGCAGGAAGCTTGAAACGCAAGCACGCACCGCTTTTCCCATCCGGGCGAGCTTCCGCCGCCAGTGATCCATCGTGGGCTTCTGCGATGGCTCGAGCGATCGCCAGTCCCAAGCCTGAATGATTGCCGAAGTCTTCTTCTTCGGGGCGGACCGAATGGAAGCGGTGAAACACCTTTTCCCGCGAATTTTCAGGTATTCCCGGGCCAGAATCGCAAACGACGACAGTCACGCAGCTGCCATCATTATCGATCGTGACCTCGATTGGGGCTTCGGGCGGGGAGAAGGATACGGCATTGTCGAGCAGGTTCTCGACCACGCGTTCCAGCCGTGCGCCCACGCCAAGCACATGCGCCGCGAAACCACGAGTGTTGAGTTCGATGCGATGGTCGAGATTCTCTGCCCGGTGCTCTCGGCTGCCGATGATTTCCCGCACCAGGCTGACCATGTCGATCCGTTCCAAAGTGGCGCGCGACATTTCCGCATCGATCCGGCTGGCGTCCGATATTTCCGAAACGAGGCGGTCGATGCGGCGTACATCATGCGTAGCAATCTGTTCCAGTTCCCGGCGGGTCTCGGCGTCTTTCACGCGGGGCAGGGATTCGATCGCGCTCCGCAGGCTGGCGAGCGGGTTTTTGATTTCATGGGCAACGTCGGCGGCAAAACTGTCAACCGCGTCAATCCGCTGCCGCAGGGCGCCGGTCATATCGGAAACCGCACGGGCGAGCAGTCCGATCTCGTCGCTGCGCTCTGGCAGTCGCGGCACCTCGACGTCCCGCTCGCGCCCCTGACGCACCTTGATTGCGGCGCGGGCAAGCTCTCGCAGCGGAGTGACAATCGTGCGCGCAAGATAAAGCGACAGCATTGCAGAGGCGAACAACACCAGGAGAACCGCAGTAACAAGCGTAGTCCGGGCGGCGCGAACGGTCGCGGTGATGTCCACGGCGTTACGTACAGTCAGCAATGTGGCGCCGTTTAGGCCAACCGGAGCAGCGGCGGTGATGACTGGCGTACCATCTTCCCAATCGTAAAGGGTGATCTGGCTAAGGCGTTCTTCGCGCGCGCGGACGAGCTCGGGCCATGCATCTGCGGTTTGCGCTTCGGGTTCGACATAATCGGTTACGGCCTCAGCACTGACGATTGTATCGACCGTACGATCGAGCCAGCGCGCGAATTGCTGATCCCACGTATCGTCGCTGATGTCATCGAATTCGAACGAAGGTTCATCGAGTGCGAAGCTGTCCGCCCAAAGCAGCCCCTCGGCATCGAACATGCGCAGCCGCATTCCCTGCTCCTTGCCGATCTGAACGAGCAGGGCCTCTTGTCTCTCACGAGTGGCACCGGCGAGCGCCTCGGCGGTAATCTGCGCCTCGATCCGGGCCAGCTTGAACCGTTCGTTGATGAGCTGAGTGCGGTAGCTATCGATGTAGAACAGACCCCCGCCCAGCAATGCGAGCGGCAGGATGTTCACCACCAGAATACGCGCAGTGAGCGAGAACCGTCCGCCCCCGCTCAATGTTTCGCTGCCGCTGCCGACCTGCGGCGTCTCCAGACTGGCGCTTTGGTAAGCGTCTTCAGCCATCGTTGAAGCTGTAGCCTGCGCCGTATAGCGTATCGATCGCGCTGAATTGCGGATCGGCGCTGCGGAATTTGCGCCGCATCCGCTTGATGTGGCTGTCGACAGTGCGATCATCTACGAAAATGTCGTCGGGATAGGCCGCGTCCATCAACTGATTGCGGCTCTTGATGACGCCCGGACGCGCGGCGAGCGCTTCGAGGATCAGGAATTCGGTGACGGTCAGGCTGACCGGACGTCCATCCCATGTCACGTGATGCCGGGCAGGATCCATCTGCAACCGTCCGCGCTCCAGGCTCTGGTGCGCAGCTTCTCCTGTACCGGTATCTTCTCCGCCAAGCTCCCGCACGGGGTCGGCGCGGCGCAGGATGGCGCGGATGCGCGCGATCAGAAGACGCTGGCTGAAGGGTTTGGCGATATAGTCGTCGGCGCCGAGTTCAAGGCCGGCTTCCTCATCTTCCTCATCATCCTTCGACGTAAGGAAGATCACGGGAAGGGGGACATGCTCGCGCACCAGCTTGAGCAGTTCCAGACCATCCAGTTTCGGCATCTTGATATCGAACACGCCGAGCGCGGGCGGGTTTTCGATCAGCGCCTTGAGCGCGGTTTCGCCGTCGGAATACAGCCTTGTCACGAAACCTTCCGCCTGCAACGCGATAGAAACGGTTGTCAGGATGTTACGATCATCATCCACGAGAGCGATTACCGGTGCGTCTTCCGAGGCGACCGGGGACGCCTGCGAACCCTCATCGCCGGTGGCGCCTTCCATCGTATCGGTCATACTTACTCTCCTGCGGCTTGCGGGGGTACAGCCGCGTTTCCAGACGATTAGCGCGTATGAGAACGAGAGACAACGGAGCCCAGTTTATGCGGCCAGTTGAGTGCACGTTACCTCTTTGGGTTAATGGCCGTGTGCGCGTTTGACGTGCGCAGAGTGGGGATATATGCGAGATAAAAAATGGGATTAGACGGATTCTGCGGGCATATTTTTGCCCTTTCTGCAGGCTATTGCGCTTCACCGTGCATACCGGTGCATGAATCGCTGGGAACTGCCTGCTTCCGTATGAAATGAAGCCAGTCCTTTGATGGAGATTTGACGTTGACGCCTCTTGCCCAATCGCTGACCAGTCAGGGGATCGAAACCCGAGCGGAAATCCACCCCAATCTTGGCACGCCCGCGCTGGTCGAGGCGTCGCTCGCCGCCGAAGAGGGCGCGTTGTCAAAGCATGGTGCCCTCGTGGTTCAGACCGGCGCAAAGACCGGCCGCAGCGCGAAAGACAAGTTCATCGTTCGTGATGAAACCACCGAAGACACGGTGTGGTGGGGCAAGGTCAATGCGGCGATGACACCCGAACACTTCGCCAATCTCAAAGCGGACTTCATGACAGCTTTAGGGGGCAAGGAAACACTATATGTGGCTGACCTTTTCGGCGGTTCGCAGCCGGAGCACCGCGTGAATGTGCGCGTCATCAATGAACTCGCTTGGCACAACCTGTTCATCCGCACTTTGCTGGTTCGTCCGACCACGGAAGAGCTGGCCGACTTTGCGCCTGAATACACAATCATCGACCTTCCCAGTTTCAAGGCTGACCCGGCGCGCCACGGCACGAACAGCGAAACCGTGATTGCGGTCAACCTCACTGAAAAACTGATCCTGATTGGCGGCACCAAATATGCCGGCGAGATGAAGAAGAGCGTCTTCGGCATCCTCAACTACCTGCTGCCGGTTAAGGGTGTCATGCCGATGCATTGCTCGGCCAATATTAGCGAAGATGGCAAGACCGCAGTGTTTTTCGGTCTGTCGGGAACGGGCAAGACCACGCTTTCGGCAGACGCATCGCGCACGCTGATCGGCGATGACGAGCACGGCTGGTCGGACACCGCGGTCTTCAATTTCGAAGGTGGTTGCTACGCCAAGATGATCCGCCTGTCGGAAGAGGCCGAGCCAGAGATCTACGCGACCACGCGCCGATTTGGCACCGTGCTTGAAAACGTCGTGATGGACCCGCAGACGCGTGAACTCGATTTCGACGACAACTCGCTCGCTGAAAACACGCGCGGCGCGTACCCGATCGACTATATCCCCAATACCAGCGAGGATAATCTCGGCCCGGTTCCAAGCAATGTCGTGATGCTGACCGCCGATGCATTTGGCGTGCTGCCTCCGATTGCGCGGTTGACGCCCGATCAGGCGATGTATCACTTCCTTTCTGGATACACTGCAAAGGTTGCAGGGACTGAAATCGGCGTGACCGAGCCGGAAGCCACTTTCAGCACATGTTTCGGCGCGCCGTTCATGCCGCGTCATCCGAGCGTTTACGGCAACCTGCTGAAAGAACGCATCGCCAAGGGGCAGGTCCAGTGTTGGCTGCTCAACACCGGCTGGACCGGCGGCAAGTACGGCACCGGCAACCGCATGCCGATCAAGGCAACGCGTGCGCTTCTGAACGCGGCTCTCGACGGCGATCTCGACAATGTCGAATATCGCAAGGATGGCAATTTCGGTTTCGAAGTGCCGGTCCATGTCCCAGTCCTAGCGGAGCAGGGGATCGATCAGACGATCCTCGACCCGCGCAGCACCTGGGACGACAAATCCGAATATGACCGGACCGCGCACAAGCTGGTGCAGCTTTTCATCGACAATTTTGCCGAGTTCGCGCCGCATGTGGACGAAGGCGTGCGCCAGGCCGCACCTGCTGCGCCCATTGCCGCCTGATTGCGCTTTACAAGCTGGAGAGGAAAAGCCCCGTCCGGTGCATCTGCGCCGGGCGGGGCTTTTTTCGGCACGAAAGCTGTGCTGATACGTCTGATTAGGGACAGGGATACTTAAGAGACTGGAGAGCAGATCAATGAGCCTTTTCGATCAAATCCTGGGCGCGGCCCACAACCACCCGACCGTGAAAAACATGGCTGATAAACTTGGCATCGATCAGTCGGTTGCAGAAAAGGCTATCGCCGCCCTGACCGACGGTCATCAGGCGGATGGCGACACGTTGGAGGTGGCCTCGGCGAAAAGCGGTCTCGATCAGAACATCCTTTCGCAAGTGATGGCACATGTCGGCGGTGAGGGTTCGCTGACCGGTTTCATGCAATTGCTTGACCAAGACCATGACGGTAACCCGCTGAACGATATCACCGATATGGCGTCGGGCCTGTTCGGTAAGAAATAAGCGCGACAGCGCTCCCACATTCAGGAGAGATATGATGAGCCTTGCTCAAATGCTGCAACAGACCGGCGCGATCAGTTCGATGGCGAGAGAACTCGGCGTCGATGAAGGGACCGCGAAAACAGCGGCGGGCGCGCTTCTTCCTGCGATCGTCGCTGGGATGGGGCGCAGTGCCACTGGCGGTTCGACGACACCCGATCCGATGGGCGGCCTCGGCAGCCTTGCAGGCGCGATCCTCGGCGGTGGCGGGTCGTCTGCTGGCGGCCTGCTCGATGCGGTACTGGGCGGCAGCCCAACGCCAACGGCGCCGGGCAACGATATTCTCGGCAATATATTCGGCAGCAAGGATGTAAGCCGTTCGGTCGCGGGCGAAGTCGCCTCGATGACGGGTCTGGACGAGGGGCTTCTCAAGAAGATGCTCCCGATCCTCGCAATGGCTGTCGCTGGTTACATGGCAAAGCAGGCCACTGGCGGTGGCGCAGGAAGCGCTGCACCTTCGCAGAACCCGCTTGGCGGGATCCTCGGATCGATTGTCGGCGGGATGATGAAACGGTAAGTCGCGATCGGATGGGAACGGCGCGGCTTATCGGCTGCGCCGTTCCCATCCGAATATCGGCGTTTCGCGACTTCTGGCCAATCACTCAGCTCGTCGGCGCTCGTCCAGATAGGTCCAGATCCGGCTGACGACTACGGACCCTTCGCCGACTGCGCTGGCCACTCGCTTGATCGAACCGGATCGCACGTCTCCTACAGCGAAGATGCCGTCCGTTCCCGTTTCGAATGGGGTTTCGCGGCCGACTTGCGCTCCGGTGAGTACGTATCCCTTGTCATCCGTTTCCACCAGGCCGGAAAGCCATTCTGTGTTTGGCGCCGCCCCGATCATGATGAACAGCGCTCGTGTGTCGACGCGGCGCTCACCGTCCTTGGTCTTGAAGGTCACAGCTTCCAACCAGTCTTCACCGTGGAGCGCCGTCACTTCGGTGTGATAGTGGATTGTTACCTTGGGGTCGGCTTCCAGCCTTTGGCTGAGGTAGCTGGACATCGATGCAGCCAGACTTCCCGACCGCACGACGAGATGAACATGCGCCGCTGTTCGCGACAGGAACATCGCTGCCTGTCCAGCTGAATTGCCGCCGCCGATCACGACTGCCTCCGTACCACCGCAGAACCGGGCTTCCATCTCGGTGGCGGAATAAAAGATTCCGGCTCCCTCGAGCCGTTCGAGATTGTCGAGCGGTAGGCGATTATACTGGACGCCCGTGCTCACCAGGATGGACCCTGCGCAAAGCTCGTCACCGTCATCCAGCGTGGCGCAGAAGCTGCCATCGTCTCGCTTGATCAGCCCGACGACCCGCCGAGGCATGACGAAACGTGTGCCGAATTTGAGCGCCTGAATCTGGCCGCGATAGGTCAGATCGGTGCCGCTGATGCCGGTAGGAAAGCCCATGTAGTTTTCGATGCGGCTCGAAGTGCCCGCTTGCCCGCCGACTGCTGTGTCCTCGATCACGAGGGCGTCGAGCCCTTCGGACCCGGCATAGACCGCCGCAGCCACCCCGGCAGGTCCGCCGCCGACAATGAGCAAGTCGAATTCGCGCTGCGAACAGATGTCGAGATCGAGCCCGAGATATTGCGCGACCTTGCGCGGAGTCGGATCGTCGAGTTTACGGTCGGAATCCAGCACGACCGAGGGCTGGTGCCCGGTAAGGTCGCACACCTGCGCGGTCTCACTGTCCGAGGCATCCATGTCATAGCTCTGGAAGGGAATGCGATTGCGCGAGAGGAACCGTTCGACGGCTTGCACGTCCGGATCACGGTCTGCGCCGATAACCTTGACGGATGAATTCTTCAGCTCGAACTGCCGCCGACGCCGCGCAGCGAACACAGTGATGATGTGATCGGAGAGTTCGGGAATTCGGCTCATCAGGTCGAGCATTGCCGTCCGCGGTGCTTCGATCACGCGGGTTTCCTGCGCCGCGCGCATCGGCAGGAACCAGGTGCCCCGGTTCATGAAACCGATTTCGCCCATGAACTGCGTCGGTCCGAGCGCTGCATCGAAGAGTCGCTCTTTCGAATAGGGGTCGACGACTTCGATCTCGCCTTCGAGCACATAGACGAAGGTGTCCATCGGATCACCGCTGCGCGCGAACCAGTGCCCTTTTGGATAGGTCTTTTCTTCGCCGATCTCGCAGATGGCGTCTACATGAGCATCGGCCAGCGGCACGCGCCGCATGGTTTCGAGATCTTCACCGAGTTGTTCCATGCGAGCCTCCTGAATGATCGCCAAGGCCTAGATGGGGTCAGGCGCGTGCACCTGCAATGTAGCGCGAGACCGTTTTATCGACGACATCAAGCGGCGCGTTCCCGCCGAGAATGACTGCGGTGTTGAAAGCCTTGAAGTCGTAGGCGGAGCCCAGCTCCGCTTCGGCTCTCGCGCGTTGTCGCACGATCTCGCTATGGCCGATCTTGTAACTGCAAGCCTGTCCGGGCCAGCTGCAATACCGATCGACCTCACTGGCGACTTCTTCGTATTTCGATCCGTTACGCTCGACAAAGAACTGGCGAGCCTGTTCGCGGCTCCAGCGTTTTGAATGCAGCCCGGTATCCACGACGAGGCGGCAGGCTCGGAAGGCAAGGCTTTGCAAATATCCAAGTCGCCCGACCTTGAAATCGTCATACGCGCCAAGCTCATCGGCGAGCTGCTCGCCGTACAATGCCCAACCTTCGCTGAATGCGCCAAAGGCAAGGATCGAGCGGATGAGGGGCAGGCGGTTCGAATATTCGCCTTCCCATACGTGGCCAGGGATGGCTTCGTGGAATGTGAGATCGGGCAGGTCGTATTTTCGGTGCAGGTCGGTGGTCCGCAAATTGATCCAGAAGCGGCCGGGGATCGAGCCGTCCTTGCTGCCCGCACCGCCATAGGCACCGGGCGCGCCCGGTTCTTCGTTAATGGGTATGCGCCGCACTTCCATGTTCGGGTCCACCAATTGGTTGAAGGCGCGCGGCATCTGTCCCTTGATCCAGTCGATCCGTTCATCGATGAATTCGAAGATCTCCTCGCGACCCGGATCACCTTCGGCGAACTTGTACCGCGGATCTTGGGAAAGCGCCTGCATCCGTTCCCCGACGCTGCCGGTCGTGTAGCCGACTTCGCGCAAGATCGGGTCCATGCGGCCATGCAGTTCGGCGAGCTCGTCCAGCCCTTGCCGGTGAATCTCGTCGGGGCTGAGCGAGGTGGTCGTAGACGCGCTCGTGGCCCACGAATACCACGCTTCGCCTTCCGGCTGAGACCACATGCCCGGATCCGAATCGGCTACCTTGCGCATCGAGTAAAGTTCGGCGAGCTGCGCTTCCAATGCCGGGGCGACTTCCTTTTGTACGAGCGTATCGGCCAGCGCTGCGCCGGCATCGGCACTGCCAAGATCGGAGCTTTGGAGAGGTTCGACCAGCGATCCACCTTCCATCGCGTCCTTGAGTGCAGTGCGCATCTGGCCGATCGCCTTGTCGAGCAGGAAGTCTGGCGGGACAACGCCGAACGCGCGGGCTTGCTGCATTCGCTCCAGCTCACCGTTCAGCACCTTGGGCACTTCGGCAATCCGGCTCAGATAATGATCGACGTCTGCACTGTCGCGAAGGGGCTGGGTCGCGCCGAAGAAGCGCGGGAAATCGATATATCCGCCGACATTCTGGATCACGACATAAGGTGCGTTGCGCCAGCTGCCGACTGCCACATCGCCATAGGGCAGGTTCATGCCCTCGATAGCCTTGGAAAACGCGCTTTCAACAACGTCGAAGCCGACTTGTTGATCGGCTGTCAGGTTGTCTTTCGGATAGGCGCGGGCATCTGCCAATAGTCGCTCGAGGGTCGCTTTATACGCCTCGCGCCCTTCCTCACCTGCGGCGCCCATAGTGCCGCGCCATGCCGCATATTCCCCGGTGTCGACACCCAGGCCGGTCGCACGAGCCGGTTCATGTTCGAGCATTGCGTAAGCGATGCGGTCCAGCATTGCGTCGGGCGACAGCGAAGCTGGTGGCAGTGCATCTGCGGCAGAATAGCTTGCTCCTGCACAGCCGGGGATGAGCGCCAAGGCGGAAACGCCGCCAAGCCCATAAAGGGCCTGACGGCGTGTGATGTTCTGGTTTGTCTCTCTCATGGCGACCGGTGTTACCGTCCGCCTGAAAGCTGTCAAATCAGTTCTTGAGTTCGCCGGGCACGACGCCGCCAGCCTTGGCGATCTCGTCCATGACATCGCGGTGCAGCTTGATATTGTCTTCCGCTGAACCCGAATAACCCGCGTTACCCATTTCCTGGGCGAGCTCTTTCCGGTTTTCGTAGCTGGGATCGATTTTGACCAGTTTCATCAGGTCGACGATCGAAGTGCGCCAGTTGAGATCCTCTGCGCCGGGGATATTGGCGATGCGTTTCTCGACCTCTTCCTGGCTGATCGGCGCGCGCTCTTTTGGACCGGATGTCGCCGTAGGCTGGGGGTTGCCCTTGATCTCTTCCTTGTCGTCGTCCCCGAAAATCGCGTTTTTGATTGAACTGAAAATACCCATGCATTCCTCCTCGTTATGATCTTGCAAGTGTTGCGCCCGCATGTGCATGTCACACCGAACCGACACTTCATGCAACCAACGTTCGACGAGGCTATTCGTTCATGGATATCGTTCTTTCCATCGTGATGCTCGCAGCGTTCGCCCTGTTGGCGGGCGCTTTCGTCTATTGGCGCCGCACTGGAGAGCTGAAGCAGCCCGCGCTGATGGTGCTGCTGGCGGGGATCGCGATCGCGAATGTGCTGATCTGGACCGTGCCGACATCTGACGGGAGCTCGCCAATCGAGCGGGCCGAACAGGCCGGCGGGTAATACCCCGCCAGCCGCGGGCCGATCATTCGGGCAGTTTCCAGTTTACCGAATTGCGATAGGTGCCGGATATCGGATTGCCATAGCTGTCCTTGGCCGGATCAAACCGGGCCCGGCGCTCGATCAGTCTGCAGGTTGCCTCGTCAAGCTGCGCGTGTCCGGTCGACTTCGTGATCGTGCAGTCGCTCACCTTGCCATCGCGGTCGATGGTGAGGGCGAAGCTGACCACGCCTGAAAGCTCCTCACGCACCCAGCGGCTACGATAGTCGCTGTCGGTCACCCATCGGCCGGGATTACCCCGTGGAGATGCCGTGATCGGGTCGGGCAAAGCGGAGGTGGGGGTAGCGTTGCCGATGGGGCCGCCGACGTCGACCGGGCCGATGGTTCCGGTTCCAAGGTCGGGCAATGTGTCGATCGGCGCGCTGGGGCCGGGGTCGAATTCGAAATCGAACGGCGTTTCGACCGTCGTCTCGTAATTGGGGGTGACTTCGCGAGACTGCGCGGGTTGCTGCTCGGTCTGTTCCACCGGCGGCTCGATTTCAGGCTCGATCGGGGTGACGTCGAACACGTCCGGGTTTTCCACGATGTCGGGGATCACACCTTTCACCGCAAGGCCGATGACCAGCATGGCGCCGAAGGCGGCTGGCACTCCCAGTGCACCCAGCGCTGCCACAGGGTTCGCTCTGTTGGCGGATTGCGCGTAGCTCATATCAAGGCTCCTCTCTCACTTATCAGGTGAGCGGCGCCAGCAACGAGGGGGGTGGATAATCGAAACCGGCACCTCTCAGTCGCAATGTTACAACATAACAGAGGTAATGAAAGCACTTTCGCGTTTCTTTTCAATACCTTTCCTGGTTTCCGTAGACGAACGCGCCCGTCGCGCCGGGTGATGACGCGTTTTGTGGCGCACCCCAAGCGAGCGCAATCCTGCCCGGACGCGGCTAAAGCTCTGGTTTTCGTCATCAGCGGATCGGACGCAAATACGCCGAATCGTTGCCTACTTGATTGGGCAATCCGGCGAGAGGCGGAAGTCGAGGTAATTGTCGACCGACAACATCATATCGTCCATTTCATTTTCGAAGAAATGGTTCGCGCGGGGGATTTCGTCGTGATGAATTGTGATGTGTTTCTGCGTGCGCAATTTGTCGACGAGCTTCTGCACGGCGGTTGGCTGAACCACGGTATCGGCTGCGCCCTGCACGAAGATCCCGCTGGCCGGGCACGGCGCGAGGAAGCTGAAATCGTACATGTTTGCAGGCGGTGCGACAGAGATGAAGCCGCGCACTTCGGGGCGGCGCATCAGCAATTGCATGCCGATCAGCGCGCCGAACGAATAGCCTGCAACCCAGGTCGTTTGCGCCTCGGGATGGATAGATTGCACCCAGTCGAGCGCGCTCGCCGCATCGGACAATTCACCAATCCCATTGTCGAAGCTTCCCTGGCTGCGGCCGACGCCGCGAAAGTTGAAGCGCAGAACCGCAAAGCCGCGGTCGGCAAATGTCTTGTAAAGCCGCTGGACGATCCGGTCGTTCATCGTTCCACCGCCCTCCGGATGCGGATGCAGGATCATCGCGACAGGCGCACGCGGGCGCGGGGGAGGGGAGAAACGACCTTCAAGACGGCCTTCGGGGCCGGGGAAGATGACTGATGGCATGAACGGACCTTGCGCTAATATGGTGTTCGCGCGCCGGGTGGCGTGCGCGAAAGCGGGCTCTATATAGGGTCGGATGCAGAATTCGCAATTTTTTGTAGAGGCGTCCTATTCCTGATCGCATCTATCTCGATCATGCCGCGACCTCGCCGCTGCGACCCGAAGCACGCGCTGCGATGGAAGAGGGTTTTCGCATCTGGGCGAACCCGTCTTCGCCTCATGCGGAGGGACGCAAGGCCAAGGCCGCGCTTGAGGAGGCGCGTGAGCGGATCAAGGCGGCGCTGGGCTGGAACGGCGAACTGATCTTCACCAGCGGCGCGAGCGAGGCGGCAGACCTTGCCCTGAAATCGGCAAAGGCCGGTGCGCGACTGGTGGGCGCGACGGAGCATGACGCTGTGCTCAAGGCTGCACCGCAGGCAGAGCGTCTGCCCGTGGGTAGCGACGGTGCGCTCGATCTCGATACCTTGGCAGAAGCGGTTCAGCGCGAACGTCCACTGGTCGCTGTCCAACACATCAATTCCGAAACCGGCACTGCGCAGCCATTGGACGCAGTCGCCGCGCTCGTCCGCGATGCGGAAGGCTGGCTGCTAGCCGATTGCTCACAGAGCGCAGGTAAACTCGCGTTGCCGGACTGCGATATGGCTATCGTCTCGGCACACAAATTCGGAGGTCCGATCGGCATCGGGGCGCTCCTTGTGAGAGATTACGCCATGCTCGAACCGAGCGGTGGGCATGAACGAGGGTACAGGCGCGGGACCGAGAACCTGCCCGGAGCGCTGGGCATGGCGGCGGCGCTTGAGACGGCAGGCGGGACATATCTGGCGCCCGAGGTACTGGGACCGTTCCAGCAATTGGCGGCGCGGTGCGAAGAGATGGGCGGCACCTGGCTTTCCCACCAGCTTTCCGATCCGAGCCCATATATTTACGCCATCGCGATGCCCAATATGTCCGGAAGCGCGCAGGTCATGCGTTTCGACATGGCCGGTATCGCCATATCGCAGGGCAGCGCCTGTTCGAGCGGAACGATGAAGACGAGTCACGTGCTTGAGGCAATGGGTCTGGTTCACAATGTCGCAGCCAACACGATCCGGGTGAGCGTCGGCTGGTCGACCACGCGCGCTGACGTGGAACGGTTCGCCGACACATGGATAGAGCTAGCAGCCCAATGATCTATCTCGACTATCAAGCAACCACCCCGCTCGCGCCAGAATCGCGCGATGCCATGCTCCGCTGGCTCGATGGTCCGGAAGGCACGGGCTTCGGCAATCCCCATTCACCGCATCGGATGGGACGGCAGGCGGCGGCAGCGATCGAACTCGCGCGCGATCGCGTGGCCGCGCTGTTCCCGGCAGGCGGGCAGGTCATCTTCACCAGCGGCGCGACCGAAGCGCTGAATCTCGCGATTCGGGGGAGCGGGACAAAGGGCAGTGTTTCGGTTTCCGCGATCGAACACGCCGCCGTGCTCGACACCGCAAAAGCGGTCGGCGGAGCCCACATCCTCAACGTTTCGAAAGAGGGACAGTGCAACACCGCCCAGGATGTGCCCGCGGATGTGCGGCTGATCGCGGTGATGCAGGTCAATAACGAGATCGGCACGATCCAGCCGACCATCGACTGGCATCGCAAGGCGAAAGAGAACAATGCGCTGTTCCTGATCGACGCGGTGCAGGCATACGGGAAGATGGAAGTCACCGGCGCAGACATGATCGCGATCTCGGCCCACAAGTTCCACGGTCCGAAGGGCATCGGCGCGCTTTGGATCCGCGACGGGATCGAGCTTGAGCCGCAAGTGACGGGCGGACTTCAGGAAGGCGTGCGATCCGGCACGTTGTCGCCCGCGCTGATCGCCGGAATGGGCGCAGCTGCGCACCTCGCGAAGGAAGTCCGCAGCGAAGACGCAGCCCATACCGAGGATCTTTGGAACCGCGCGCGCGAGCTTTTTTCCGGATGGGAACTCAACGGCAGCGCGGATGCGCGCTGGCATGGCAATCTCAACATTCGCCGCGACGGTCTGGACGTCAATCGCCTGATGAGTGATTGCCGCAATGTGATGTTTTCGGCGGGCAGCGCCTGCGCGAGCGGGTCAGGCCGGACGAGCCACGTGCTCGAAGCGATCGGCCTGTCCAAGGCTCAGGCCAAATCATCTATCCGGCTCGGTTTCGGTCGCTACACCCGGCTGGCCGATCTGGATAAGGCCGCTGGCGCGATCAATCAGGCGGCGAAGGATCAGGGCCTGTGAGCATATCAGTCACTTTCATTGATCCGCGCGGAGCGCGCGTCGTTGCGAGTGCTGAGCAAGGCGACACCCTGCTGCGTGCGGGGCAGGCCGCGGGACTTCCGCTCGAGGGCACGTGTGAAGGTCAGATGGCCTGTTCAACCTGCCACGTGATCGTCGCCGCCGAATGGTTCGACGAGCTGACCGAGGCAAGCGAGGAAGAGGAGGACATGCTCGACTTCGCCGCCGGGGTGCGGCGTACCAGCAGGCTCTCCTGTCAAATCGAACTCACCCAAGATCACGATGGACTTACAGTTAATGTTCCGGCTGAAAGCATCGACGCACGCCGAATTTGAACTCCATCACCGGTATTTCGAGCGGTTAATCACTTCCTAAGCCATTCCCGTCATATTGCCGTGCAAGCGCGCACTTGGTTGGCGGGTCATACCGTTGATCAACAGACGCGCAGAACGGTACGTTGGGGAATGAAACTTGGCATTCGGATTGCTCAATCGAATGAGTCGCGGCTGGAAAGAGGAAGCCGAGAACCAGCAAGCGGCGGAAGAATCCAACTCGCCTCCGCGCCGCACCGATGTGCTACGCGATATCGAGGATGTCGGAATCGGACTCTTTTGGGCGACCAACAAGAAGGGCGAGCTTTCCTACCTTTCAACGCAAGCGCTGGACTCCTTGGGTGATGGGGGTGAGAGCCTCATTGGCCAGCAGCTGTCCTCTGTCTTCACCGAAGCTTCGATCGAAGCGGGAGAATATTCCGGCCGTTCGATAAAATTGCGAATGAAGGCTAACGGCAAGATCGACCACCAGATTGTCGAGATCAATCTGAACGAAGCTGGCAGGGACGACCCGTCCAAGCATTATTGGTGGCGCATCACGGCCCGCCCGAAAATGGATCGGGTCGGCGGCCTCATCGGATATCGCGGAGTTGCAACGGATATCACGAGCGAATTTCGCCATCAGCAAAGCATCGCCAAGCAATCGCAGTATGACGAGCTGACCGGTCTCGCCAACCGCCGGCGCATTGGCCACAAATTGTCGACCATGCTGAACTCTTTCAAGACATCAGGGCGTTCGTGCGCGTTGCTGATGCTCGATCTCGATCGGTTCAAGCAGGTGAACGATACTCTGGGTCATCCGGCAGGCGATGAGTTGCTCAAACAGGTGGCGCAGCGTCTTCAGGCCCTGATCAAGGATCGCGGCGAAGTGGGCCGCATGGGCGGCGATGAATTTCAGATCCTCTTGCCGGACATGGATGATCGCAACGAGCTTGGCGAGCTGTCACGCCGCATAATCCAGATGCTGTCTCAACCTTATTCGATCAATGGGCGGCGCGCGCAGATCGGGACGTCGGTCGGAATCGCAATAGCCCCCTATGATGGAGTCGATGTCGATGAAATCCACGCCGCCGCCGACCTTGCGCTGTACGCGGCCAAGGAGAGCGGGAAGGGGGCATTCCGTTTTTATACCGCCGATCTAAAGGACGACGCATCGCGCGGTGTGCGAATTGAAGAAGGCCTGCGTGATGCGCTGCATCGCGGCGAGCTGACGCTCAATTATCAACCTCTGGTTGATCCGAAGAGCGATACAGTGAAGAGCTTCGAAGCACTGATGCGCTGGCAGCATCCCGACGAAGGGCCGATCTCGCCGAGCCTTTTCATACCGATCGCTGAACAGACCGACCTCATCATCAAGCTTGGCGATTGGGCCTTGCGGCAGGCCTGCATGGATGCGGCCCGATGGCCAGGCGACGCGCGCGTAGCGGTGAACGTATCAGCCAAGCAGTTCATGTCGAGCGACTTCCGCAAGAGCGTAGCCTCAGCGCTGGCTGCGAGCGAATTGCCCCCCGCGCGGCTTGAGCTGGAGATCACGGAAAGCGTCTTTGTCGGCGATGTCGAACATGTCGACAAGACCTTCGCTTCGCTCAAACGGTTGGGCGTGCGCATGGCGATGGATGATTTCGGAACGGGGTATTCCTCGCTTGGCTATCTGAAGCGCGCGCCCTTCGACAAGATCAAGATCGACCAGAGCTTCGTTCATGGATGCACCGAGGGTGGTGACACCAATCCGGCCATCATCACCGCCATCGTTTCGCTCGCAAAATCGCTCGAAATGGAAACCGTTGCCGAAGGAGTGGAGGCGATGGACGAGCTGAAACTTGTGAAAGACCGGGGAGCGGACTTCGTCCAAGGCTACATTTACTCACGGCCTCTGACCCACGAACAGGTTCTCGAACGCCTCGAAAACGGAAATCTCGTTTTCCGGCCAAACGGCCCGCCGCGCTATCGGGCCGATCGCATGACCGTTTTCCGCAAGATCGGGCTGATCCATGAAGATCACTACTACGACGTCATGCTGCGTAACCTGTCGAAGACCGGTGCGCGGATCGAAGGTCTTGCGGGGGTTCCACAGGGTGAGGAAGTTGTTCTCGATCTTGGCGGCGGTCAGCTGGTGGTCAGCAAAGTCATTCATTCCGAGGATGGAACTCAGGGCGTAGAATTTGAAGTACCGCTGGTCAGCGATGGATATAACGGCCTGGTCACGCGCAATCGGATTTCTCCTTATGTGCTCGCCGAAGCAGGAATGCCGCTCGCAGCCTTGGGATCGGGTGCTTATCCAATGGAGAAGCTGCTCTTGGGGGCGATGAGCGTACCCAAATTTACCCAACTCGAGCTGAGCTAGAATTAGCGCGCTCCTGCGCTAGAAACACAAATCCCGCCACGTCATGACAAAAGACGTGGCGGGACTGGATTGCCGGCCGGGACAGGTCTGTAGGAGGATTGAGCCCCGCCCGGCGGTGTAAATCGCGGATATCAGGCGTTTTCCGGAACCCGATCCATATCTCCTGCCATTTCGAGCGCGCTCATCAGCGTCGCCGTAAAGGCCGGGATATCGTCGGGATTGCGGCTGGTGATGAGGTTGCCGTCGAGTGCGACCGTCTTGTCGACGATGTCGCCGCCTGCATTTTCGAGGTCAGTCCGGATCGAAGGCCATCCCGTTACGGTCTTGCCGTCGATTATATCGGCTTCTGCGAGAAGCCATGGCGCATGACAGATCGCGGCGATCGGCTTGTTCGCCCCATCGAACTGCTTGACCAGGTCGATTACAGTGTGGTTCATCCGCAGCACGTCCGGGTTGATTTGTCCGCCCGGAAGCAGCAGCGCGTCGTAATCGCCTTCGGACACTTCCTCGACCGTCAGATCGACCTTGACGCTGTCGCCCCAGTTTCCGTCCTTCCAGCCCTTGATTTCACCATCTTCGAGGCTGGCGATGGTGATGTCGGCACCGGCATCTTCCAGCAGTGATTTCGGTTCCATCAGTTCAGACTGTTCAAACCCGTCAGTAGCGATGATCAGAACGCGTGCCATAGATATATCTCCTTGTAATTGCTTTGATAATCCTACGAATGAGACCCTCGATCGTTCCGCGATAGCCGCCGAGCCGTTGCGATGGTAAGGCGAGTTGTAATTGTCCGCCCCGGCACCATTTCGCTCGGGCACCTGCGGGCTTTCGGAGAATTCACGAATGACAATTCAGGAACGTGCGCGGGGCCTGGTCGAAGCGCGCTGGTTCGAACGTTTCATAGTCACTGTGATCGTGATCAATGCGATCGGTCTGGGACTGGAAACGTCGCCTGCTGCGATGGAGCAGGCCGGCGGTCTGATCCGCCGGCTTGACCAGATTGCGATTGCGATCTTCGTGGTCGAGCTCGCGTTGAAGCTGTTCGCGTACCGGCTCGCATTCTTCCGCAATGGCTGGAATGTTTTCGACCTCGCGATCGTCGGTGCGGCACTGGTGCCAGCGGGCGAGCAATTCTCGGTGTTGCGCGCGCTGCGCATTCTACGCGCATTACGCCTGGTTTCTGTCGTCCCGAGCATGCGCAAGGTAATCGTCGGCCTATTCAGCGCGATACCCAGCATCGCCACCGTCATCGTGATGCTGCTGCTGCTTTTCTACATCAGTGCTGTCATGGCGACGAAGCTGTTCGGCACCGCATTTCCCGAATGGTTCGGCACTCTCGGTGCCTCACTGTATTCGCTGTTCCAGATCATGACACTCGAAAGCTGGTCCATGGGTATCGTGCGACCTGTGATGGAGGTGTATCCGTGGGCGTGGACGTTCTTCGTCCCGTTTATCCTCGTCACCAGCTTCATCGTGCTGAACCTCTTCATCGGTGTGATCGTCAACGCCATGGCCGAGGCCACCGATGAAGAAGCGCATGACGAGCGCGAGATGATAATCGAGGAGCTGAGAGCCTTGAGGCAGGAGGTTGTGGCCTTGCGGGATCGCGGGCAGCCATAGGAGCGCTTGCCCACGCCGAACCAGACTACGGAGACGATGATCCGCCGACTACGCCGCGCGCATCATCCAGCTTTCAGGACAAAGAACATGACCGCCATCGCAGACATGATGGTTATGCCTGCGATACTGAGCGTCTTCATAGCTGCGCCAGGCCGATCTTCTTCAGGCATCCCACAGCGAGTGATGACCAAATGATTCAAGAGGGCGATCACCGGTCCGACGACAAAGTAAATCGAAGTGACAAGATCGATAAAGACGGCGAAATTGCCCATCATTGTGGCCAAGATGACGTAGCTGAGCGCAGCAATGATCGACAGGAAAACTGCGTATGTCCGGGTGGAGGCTCTGCCACCAACATTGCCGAGATATTCCTGATGGATGGCGCCGTACCCGCGGGCCGCTCCGTCGAACGACGCGATCATTGTCGTCGCCATGACGCACAGGGCAGCGATAGCCGCCAGATAGGCTGGGATTGTTCCAAGGGTTTGACGGTACAGGTCGATGACTTGCGAAGCCAGCTCTGCTGCGCCGGTTTCTGGCGCGATCCCGCCTGAATGCATAACACCGGCGCCCATGACGCAGAAACACAGCGCAAGAAAGCCGGTCAACAGATATGACGCCAAAAAGCCCTTACGCATTGTTTCGGGGCTTAGACGGTCGCCTTCTGCGTCGGTCTCTTGCGATTTCAATGTCCAGAGCGAGATCTGCACCGATTGACCTACTGGGCTTGGCATGAACCCGGCCAGAGCCACCACGAATAACAGCGCGAGCGGGTCCAACGCCCAGTCCACGCTGGTGAAGCTCGCCCATTGGACACGTGGGAGCGCCAAGGCCGATGCAGTGATCGTCGCGACCGTGAGAAATGCGATCAGCAGTTTGTTCACCCGGTCGAGCCAGCCATATCCGCCGACGAGCAAGAGGGCGACCGTCGCCGCCATTGCTATCCCTGCAAGCGCCAGAATCGGCAAGTCGATGCCGGTCAAAGCGGCAAGAATTGCGGCTGTTGTCGCACTGACTGCGGCAAGGCCGATAGGTGCGATCGTCAACGATGTAACCGCGTATAGAATGACGGCCCAAACGCCCAGCTCGCGGTAACCGCCTATGATCGTTCGGCGGGTGGAGTGAGCGTAATCCATGCCGAAGCGGAAAGCCGGATATTTGAGTACGTTGATGGTGACGATCACGACAATCAGCGCCAGGCCGAACATCGCTCCGGCACGGGTGGATTGGACGAGGTGCGAGACGCCGATTGCCGAGCCTGAAAATACAAGTCCGGGACCAGCCGCCCGTTGCCAATCGCTCAGTTTCATATGTTTCCAATCGGGAAGGAACCGATGCGACCAGCTCTGCAGGGGTTCTAGACAGACATCGGACGCAATGGCAAGATCAAGGACCGAGGAGCGCTTTCGACCCATTCCTGTGGAAACGCCTCTCCCCGCGCACGGCGTGCGTTGCTAAGCGGGACGCATGTCCGAGACCGATACCGAACACGATTCTGATCCATTTGACGCAATTGTCGATGCACCGTTCGATGCTGCATTGTCCGAGCGGTATCTCGTGTATGCCCTTTCCACGATCACTGCGCGTTCGCTGCCGGATCTGCGCGACGGGTTGAAGCCGGTTCACCGGCGGCTGCTGTGGACCATGCGTCAGCTCAAACTAGACCCGTCCAACACTTTCAAGAAATCGGCCCGGGTCGTGGGCGAAGTGATCGGCAAGTATCATCCGCATGGCGATACTGCTGCGTACGATGCAATGGTTCGGCTCGCGCAGGATTTCTCGCTGCGCTATCCGCTGGTCGAAGGGCAAGGAAACTTTGGCAATATCGACGGCGATAACGCGGCTGCATACCGTTATACCGAAGCGCGCCTGACCAAGACAGCGATGCAATTGATGGATGGGCTCGACGCCGGCACGGTCGATTTCATTCCGACGTATAACGGCGAAGAGCAGGAACCCGAATTGATGCCGGGTCTGTTCCCCAATCTGCTGGCTAATGGCGCGAGCGGGATCGCAGTCGGCATGGCGACGAACATTCCCAGCCACAATGTTGCCGAAATCATCGATGCGACGCTGGAGCTGATCGACAATCCGCATGTCGAACATGCCCGTTTGATGGAGCTGTTCCACGGTCCCGACTTACCCACCGGCGGGCAGGTCATCGACAGCAAGGACATCATCTCCGAAGCCTATGCAACCGGGCGCGGCTCGTTCCGGGTGCGCGGCGTATTCGAAGCGCCCGAAGCCGATAAGGCGGAGGACAAGGCAGCAGGGCTTGAGCGGTTGGGCGGCGGCCAATGGCAGCTCGTCATTTCCGAAATTCCCTATCAGGTCGCCAAGGGAAAGCTGATCGAACAGATCGCGCAGGCGATTGCCGACAAGAAACTGCCTATTCTCGAAGACGTACGCGATGAAAGCGACGAGACGATCCGCATCGTGCTCGTTCCCAAGAGCCGGAATGTCGATCCCGAATTGCTGAAGGAAAGCATTTTCAAGCTTACCGATATGGAAACGCGGTTTGGGCTGAACCTCAATGTGCTCGATGCGAGCCGGACGCCGATGGTGATGGGGCTCAAGGAATTGCTGGCCAACTGGACGGCGGCCCAGATCGAGATCCTCCAGCGCCGCACGCAGCATCGGCTGGACCAGATTGCCCGGCGGTTGGAGCTCGTCGAAGGCTATATCATCGCCTTTCTCAACCTGGACCGGGTGATCGAGATCATCCGATACGAGGACGAGCCGAAGGCGGTGATGATGGCGGAATTCAGCCTCTCCGACCGACAGGCCGAAGCGATCCTCAATATGCGGCTGCGAAGCCTGCGCAAACTTGAGGAAATGGAGCTCAAGCAGGAAAAGGATAACCTGCTGGCAGAGCAGGATGACCTGCAAAAGCTGCTCGATAGTCCGGCGCGCCAGCGGACCCGGCTCAAGAAAGATCTACGCGCCCTGCGCAAGGATTACGGCGAGGATACCGCGCTAGGCGCACGCCGCACCCGCATCGAGGAGGCGGAGCCGGCTGTCGAATTCTCGATGGATGCGATGATCGAGAAAGAGCCGATCACCGTGATCCTGAGCCAGAAGGGCTGGATTCGTGCGGCCAAGGGCCACGTCCCACTCGATCAGGAATTCAAGTACAAGGAAGGCGATTCACTCGCCAACATCCTTCACGCGCAGACCACCGACAAGCTGCTGATCGCGGCGCATAACGGGCGGTTCTATACGCTGGGCTGCGATAAGCTGCCTGGCGCGCGCGGTTTTGGGGAACCCGTGCGCACAATGATCGATCTGGAGGCGGATACCGCGATCGCGAGCATGATCGTCCACCGGCCGGGCGGGCGGCTTTTGCTGGCATCTTCGATCGGCAAAGGGTTCGTGGCGGAAACAAACGAACTGCTCGCCGAAACCCGAAAGGGCAGGCAGGTGGTAAACCTCAAGGGCGATGCGAAGCTGCAGGTCATCCGCGAAATTCCCGAAGAGCATGATCACGTCGCCTGCGTGGGCGACAACCGCAAGCTCATCGTTTTCAACCTTGAAGAGATGCCGGTCATGGCGCGCGGTCAGGGGGTCATGCTGCAACGTTACCGCGATGGCGGACTGTCCGATGCGACGACGTTAAGGCTGGCAGATGGGCTGAGCTGGAAAATGGGCGGATCGGGCGATCGGACTCGCACTGAAACCGACATCTGGCAGTGGAAGGTCGCGCGCAGTGCGGCCGGACGACTACCGCCGCAGGGCTTTCCGAAGGATAACACTTTCGACTGAACGGCCTGAGCCCGGGCGCCCGCTGTTCCGCAGAAACAAAAAAGGCCGCGAATGTCGCAATGACACTCGCGGCCCCTTTTTTGAATTAGTCGAGTTTAGCCTGCGTCTGCAGCTTCCTCTTCGGTTTCAGCCTGCTTTGCAGCGGCTTGCGCCGGGGTAAGGATTTCCGCGCCTTCGGGGACTTCGACGGTGTTCGCTGCGATGTCCTGAGCCGAGAACAGCACCATCAGGGCACCGTCGGGATCGATGACGAAGGATTCGCGCTTGAGCGTGATGATACCGGCATCGCTCTTGACGATGGCCGTGTCTTCGCTGTCCACGGTGTATACGGTGCCAGCGGGCATTCCGTCCGCGCTGATGACCGCCGCACCTGCGACGAGGGCGGCATCACGCTTTGCATCGGCTTCGGCCTTCTGCGCGTCGAGCATGCTGTTGATCTGGTCTTTGGTCGCGTTGACGGTCCATTTGCCTTCACGTTCGGCAAGCAGGTTTGCGGGCAGCGGAGCTTTGTGCGCGCCAGTGTCGACGGTCACAATGCCATCGGCATTGCTTTCAACAGTGCCGATCGGCGCGTCGTCATTGCCGTATACGGTTGCGCCTGCATCCTGCGCGGATGCTGCGAACGGGGCCGCGGTCATTGCGGTGGCCAGAATTGCCAGCTTTGCAAACTTCATAAGATTAAGTCTCCGTTGATCAAACTCGTAAGGGCCGCCGCATAACGGAAGGGCAGCGCACGCATGTTTGGCATCGGACCCGAGAGGGCCAACAATGTCGACGCCAACAGCGATGAAATGCGCGCACCCGACCAATGTGCGAAACGCGCAGGAAGTTCCCCTAGACAGGGACGAAGCGCATTTCAACCGGGCGACCTGTTAGTCTCGTATGACGAATCGCAGGTGAAGCGAACCTTAACGTAAACGTTAAGAGGCTCTCAGTTCCTCATCGAGGATCTGCGCGACGCGGTCTTCGTCCGGGAATCCCTCTTCGACCCAGCGCCTTTCCACCGCGCGAAGAATGCGCGCGACTTCGGGCCCGGCATCGACCCCGCGCGCAACGATCGTTCCGCCCTTGAGCGGAAAGGTGGGGATGTCCCAATCCCTGATCTCGCTCGCGCTGTCGCCAAGCAGGATGAGCCGGTTCACCGCGATATCCGTACCTTCGTCATAGGACAGCGCCTTTGGGTGGAACCGGTCGCTTTGCAGACGTTTCGCAGTGCCGACCAGCACGCTGCGCTGAGCCTTGGACAGCCGCAGGCGTGCCGCTACGATCTCTGCGACGTCAGGCGAGGGCGGGAGCAGGGCGGCGAGGCGGCGCAGCGGATCGGGCGCATATCCATACTGCCTTTCTCGCTCGATGACGTCACGCATCAGTTCTACATGCGGGAGGGCACTCTCGGGCAGGATCACCCGCAGCACGGCGCGGTTGAACATACGTTCGACCGTGTCACCCGGATCGGGCAGCGCCAGCAGTTTAAGCAATTCATCGGCCACGCGTTCGCGGCTCAGACCCTTCATCGTATCGGCAAGGGCGGCGCACGCCTCCTCGGCTTCCTGGTCGAGTTCGGCGCCAAACCGTGCCTGGAACCGGTAATATCGCAGGATACGCAGGTGATCTTCCGCGATCCGCTGTCTGGCATCGCCAATGAAGCGTACGCGGCGCGGTACAAGGTCTTCCAGGCCCCCGAAATAGTCCGATATCTCAAGCGTTTCAGGATGTGCATAGAGCGCATTGATGGTGAAATCGCGCCTCGCCGCATCCTCGCGCCAATCGCTTGCGAAGGCGACCGTGGCGCGTCGGCCGTCAGTCGAGACGTCGCGGCGCAAGGTGGTTATTTCGACCGGTCCATCTTCCAGCAGCGCAGTGACGGTGCCGTGATCGATGCCAGTTGGGACGGTCCGGATGCCCGCCTCGCGGCAACGATCGATGATGGCGTCGGGTAGATGCGTGGTGGCGCAATCGACATCGCTCACGGGTGAGCCCAGCAAAGTATCGCGGATCGCTCCCCCGACCCAGCGAATATTCTCTGCGCCCAATGTGTCGGTCAGTGTCTGCAGCCCAGCACGCTTCGGCCATTCTGCAGCACCAAGCGAGCCGGGAAAACCCGGTCCGGTCATGCCGATTGCTCGAAAGAAATACGACGCGAAAGGTTCGCGATGATCGCAGCAGTCACGCCCCAGATCCGATAGCCTTGGTAATCCATTTCCAGATAACGCCGGTTCGCCCCCCGCCAGTACACTTCGTTGACCGACCAGTTACTGCGTTCGAGCAGCAGTGCAAGTGGCGCTTCGAACCATGCTTCGACTTCGGAAGGGTTGGGCACAAGCTCCATTCCCGACGGCACCACGCCCAGCACAGGCGTAACACAGAACCCCGTGCCGGTCTGGTACTCGTCGCTTGTGCCGATCACGCGCACTTTGTCGCGGGGCAGCGAAAGTTCTTCCTCCGCTTCACGCAGCGCAGCGGTTACGGCATCTTCGCCGGGGTCGAGCTTGCCACCGGGAAAGGCGACCTGGCCTGGATGATCGCGCATGCCGCGTGGCCGCTGGGTCAGGATGACCTGCGGATCCTCCTCCACATCGGTGACAGCGATCAGAACGGCGGCAGGGGTGGAGCGGCCATCGGCAAATTCCGCGTCGGTCAGAAGATCGGGCATGTCGCGGGAATGCCCCGCCTCGAATGCCGCTTTTAGGGAGGTGAAAACAGTGCTCATGCAGCCTGCGCGTTCCTTCAGGGAAGCAGCGAGAAAATCGCGCCCTGGCTCGTCACCATCAGGCCCTGTTCGATATCGTCGCCGCTCGTCTCCATCGCGATATCGGCCAATTGCGCATAGGTTGACCGGTTGAGCCGCGCCTCGCAGCCGCGCCGCACATGAAGATAGATCGCAGGGGTATCTGGATCGCCCGCTGCGCGGATCGCATTGTCGGGGCCAGCGACAACCAGCTCGTCGGTGTTCAGCCGGAAAGCGATTTCGCCGTCGCGCATGACGCAATCGACCGCGATAAAGGCTGCATCGTCCACCTCTATACTGAGCTTTTCGAACGGCGTGACGAGCCAATGCTGCGCTTTGTCGTCACGGGTCAGCAGTCCTGAAAAAGCGCGCACCATGGCGGGACGGCGTATCGGATCGCCTTCATGATACCAGGTGCCGTCCGCGGCGATGCGCATTTCGCTTTCACCGATCTGCTGCGGAGCCCATCCTTCGACCGGGGGAAGCTTGCGGTTCTCAACTTGCTCCGCAATTTGGGCGAGGGTGAGTTCGGCGAGGTATGGGGGCGGTTCGTAAGGCATAAGACTTTAATGCGATGCCAGAACTCTGCGTTCCCGCCAAGTCGAGCGAAATTCTAATCGCGTCCGGCGATCCCGCCTGCGGGATTCCATGGGCCTAGCATGCCTCTGGATGGCATCGCAGAAAGGGCCGCACCGCGCGCGAGCAGGCGCTCGGGCTCGAACGGGCCGGGACATCGCCAACCGCCGGTGACCGAAGAAGAAAATCCCCAGCGCCCGTAATAATCCGCGTCGCCTATCAGAACTTGCGGGAACGAGGGCGATCCGGTTTCGGCGAGGCGCGTATCGGCATCCAGCATCGCGGCCATCAAACCCATGCCGAACCCTTCGCCCTGGCGTTCGGGCAGCACTGCTACCGGACCGACCATGACGAGCGGCACAGCGCGCGCGTCGTCATCGATCAGTGCAATCGGCCAGCATTGGATTGTGGCAACGAGCATCTCGTCTTCGTCGAGCGCCGCGAAACTGAGCGCGTCGAGCGGAGCCATGCCGGCACGAATGCGATACGCCGTGCGTGCATGACGGTCTTTCCCGAACGCACGGTCGAGCAATTCGTCGACCATTGCAGGGTCGACGGCAGATAACGGTATAAGGGTCGCAGCGTGATCTGACATGGGCCGGCGCGCTTAAGCGGTTTGGCGCGCTATGCCCATTAAAAAATCACATGCTCAGTTTCAGCACGCGGCCCTCTGGACCGTCTTCGGCAACCCATATGCTGCCATCCGGCCCTTCCTCGATCGACCGGATGCGGCCCTCCATATCATAGCGAGCGACCTCAGATGCTTCGTCGCCGTCGATTGCGACATGAACCACCGCCTGGCTGCTCAGCCCTGCGATCAGCGCATCGCCCTTCCAAGGGCCGAACATGTCGCCGGAATAGATAATCATGTCGCCCGGCGCGATTACCGGTGTCCAGGTCGCCGCCGGCTTCGTAAATCCGTCATCGGCGGAATGATCCTCGATAGGGTCGCCGTTGTAGTGGTTGCCGTATGAGCGCGACGGCCAGCCATAATTCGCGCCCGCAGCCACAAGGTTAAGCTCATCGCCGCCTGCAGGGCCGTGCTCCACGTCCCAAAGCCGCCCCTCGGCATCCCAGTCCATCCCGAGGATATTGCGGTGTCCATAAGACCATATCTCAGCGGTGTTACCGCCTTGATCCGCCATTGGGTTACCGTCTGCTGGCGTCCCGTCGAGATTGAGCCGGACAATGGTTCCGAGCGTGTTCGAGATATCCTGAGCCGGTTCGAGTTTCTGCCGATCACCGCTGGCGATGAACATGTATTGTTCGTCCGGCGAGAAGGTGATGCGGTGCGAATAGTGGCCCTGTCCGGTCACTTTCGGCGCTTGCCTCCAGATGACATTCAGATCCTCGATCGCGCACGCATCGGCTTCTTCGCAGACCATCGTGCCGCGGCCGACCACTGCGCCGCGCGTGTCGCCTTCACCGGCTTCTGCCCAGCTGAGATAGACCGTTCGGCTGTCGAAGGTGTCGGATGCTTCGGACGCGAGAAAGGCAATATCGCCGAAGCCGCCTTGTCCGCCATATGCAACTTCCGGGACGCCCGTAACCGTGCCCATCCGGCCCGCGCCATCATTGGCGGCGGTGTCGATGAATTTGAGCGAGCCTTCCTTTTCGGTGATGAACAACAACGCGCTGCCCGGCGCGAACTCGATCGCCCAAGGTTCATCGAACGTGCCCATATCGGTGACTTCGAAAGCAATCTCGGTGTTGTCTGCGGAATCAGCACTATCCCCGGTTTCGGCGGCGGCGCAGCTTGCGAGCGCGAAGACGGAAAGGGAAAGTGCGAGCGGAAGCTTGGATGCGTGTGTCATGGTTGAAGTAACTCCCGTTGGTAAGTTCGGTGCCCGGCCCGCCGTGATCGGAGTCGATGAAGCCGGACGCGGACCGTTGGCGGGGCCGGTCGTGGCCGCTGCGGTGGTGCTGGGCGAAGACGTACCGGCAGGGCTCGATGATTCCAAGAAATTATCGGCCAAACGGCGGGCTTTACTCGACAAAGATATCCGCCGCACATGCCGCTGGGCGGTGGCTTTAGTAGAGCCGGACGAGATCGATCGGCTCAATATCTTCCAGGCGACGATGGAGGCGATGACGCGCTGTGTGGCGGAACTGGCCGAACAAACCGGCGACAATTGCGAGGTTCTGATCGATGGCAACATGACGCCTGCCGGTCGGCGCGAGGGCTGGCGCTGGCACGCGCGCGCTATCATTGGCGGGGACGGGATCGAGCCTGCGATCAGCGCAGCCTCGATCATCGCGAAGGAGTGCCGCGACCGGATGATGATCGAAGCCGCCGCCTTGCACCCGCATTACGGTTGGGAACGGAACAAGGGGTATGGAACGAGAGAGCACATGGAAGCGTTGCGCCTCCATGGACCGACACCCTTGCACCGCCGAAGCTTTGCTCCCGTCGCGCAAGCGACTTTGCTATAGGGCCCGCTTGCCCTAAGCGCCGCCCATGCTGAATGCGATTCTCCTGAGCCTAGCCGGACTGGTCGGCCTTGCCATTGGCGGTGAGCTGCTGGTGCGCGGGGCGGTGGGTATCGCACAGAAACTGGGCGTCTCGACGTTGTTTACCGGTCTTGTCATTGTCGGTTTCGCCACCTCGATGCCGGAAATGGTTGCGAGCGTGCAGGCTGCTCTTGCCGGATCGCCGGAGATTGCATGGGGCAATATCGTCGGATCGAACCTAGCGAACACTCTCCTGATCCTTGGCGTCTCCGCTTTGGTCATGCCGATCGTGTTGACCGGCACCGGCAGGCGAGACGCGGTTGTGGCGCTTGGTGCGACGCTGCTGCTTTGGGCGCTTGTCTGGTCGCAATGGGGTGAGCGTTGGATCGGGATCGCTCTGCTTGTGGGCATCTTGGTATACATTGTCTGGCGTTATCGCCACCCCGGCGCCGCTCAGATCGAGGAGGAAGACACGGACGGCCCCTCCAACACGGTGATCGCGGTCCTGCTGTTCCTCGTCGGCCTCGGCATTCTGATCGCTGGCGGTAATGCGCTGGTTACCGGAGCGATTTCGCTGGCGACGATCTTCAAGGTGCCGGAGACGGTGATCGGTCTGACGGTGGTTGCAGTCGGCACGTCCTTGCCCGAACTCGCAGCCTCGATCGCAGCGGCGCTGCGCGGAAAGCCAGGCCTTGCGCTTGGCAATGTGGTCGGCTCGAACATCTACAACATCCTGTTGATCGGAGGGGCGACGATGAGCATCGCGCCCTTCGCGTTGCCAATTGAGCTGGTCGGCCTGCAGATGACGCTGCTGACCGGGAGTGCGCTTTTGCTGCTCGGGCTGCTATGGCGCGGGAAGGTAATTGGGCGGCTTCTCGGAGCGGGCCTCGTTGCCGCGTTCGCCGCTAATGTGGTGCTCGTCTTCAATTAAATACCGCCACCGAGTCTTCGCGAACACACCCCTCCATATCGAGTCCCCAATTTGTTCAGGGACTCAACATCTTGTGGCGGTCACCTTTCGTTCCGTGTGAAGCACGACGTGCTTTACGGTGCATTAACCATAAGCCTCCAGAATCTTTGCTTGACGGGGAGTCCCGATGGACTCACCCTGTGGATAACTCTGGGTCCGGTGTGTGGAGAATGGTGTCGTGGGCGTGATCGAAACAGCGAAGGTGCGCACAAGGCGCGCTTCGAAAGCAACGAAGAAACTCGCTGCGGAAGATATCCGTTCGCTCCTTCCGATCGGCCAGATCCTGTCTGGCGACTGTGTCGAGGCGATGCGCTCGCTCCCGGACAATTCGATCGATTGCGTCTTCGCCGATCCGCCATACAACCTCCAGCTGGGAGGCAACCTTAACCGCCCCGACGGCAGCGAGGTCGATGCGGTTACCGATCACTGGGATCAGTTCGACAGTTTCCGTGTCTATGATGAATTCACCCGCGCCTGGCTGACCGAGGCGCGCCGCGTGCTCAAACCCGATGGCGCGCTCTGGGTGATCGGCAGCTATCACAACATCTTCCGTGTCGGCGCGATTTTGCAGGATCTCGGCTTCTGGATCCTCAACGATGTTGTCTGGCGCAAGACCAATCCGATGCCCAATTTCAAGGGTACCCGTTTCACCAATGCGCATGAGACTCTGATCTGGGCGAGCCAGGGTGAAAAGGCGCGCTATCATTTCAATTATCGCGCGATGAAAACGCTGAACGACGAGCTGCAAATGCGCAGCGACTGGGTGCTACCGATCTGTTCGGGCGGAGAGCGTTTGAAGGAAGACGGCAAGAAAGCGCATCCCACGCAAAAACCGGAAGCGCTGCTATACCGCGTGCTGCTGGCGACCACCGAAACCGGCGACGTGGTGCTCGACCCCTTCTTCGGTACGGGGACGACAGGAGCCGTGGCCAAGCGTCTTGGCCGCGATTGGATCGGCTGCGAACGCGAAGATTTCTACCGCGGCGTCGCGATGAAGCGGATCGAAAAGGAACTGCCGCTCGATGAGAGCGCGCTAAAGACGATGCAGTCCAAGAAAGGCGCGCCGCGCGTCGCATTCGGCACGCTTGTCGAAACCGGCCTCATTCCGCCCGGAACGACAGTTTTCGACAAGAAACGCCGCTGGTCCGCAGTCGTCCGCGCCGACGGATCGCTTGATCATAACGGCAAGACCGGATCAATCCACGGGCTTGGAAAAGACCTTCAGGACGCACCCAGCTGCAACGGCTGGACCTTCTGGCATTACGAAGTGGACGGTCCGGATGGTAAGGAGATGAAGCCGGTGGACGCTGCCCGGCAGATCCACTTGCTTGCCTCTGAAGACGGGTAACGCAGGGCAAGGCATCCTCAGCTCGTCGTTTATAACATTCACGCGCAACATTCTGTCGCGGCAAGCGAACAGTTGGTCGCAAGTGCCTGAAACTTGACGCAATCTCCCTCGTTCATGGGCTCGGACGGGCGCATCCCCCAAAGCGCTTGTCGTCCAGAAATGAATGAGGAAGACATGATTACAGTATTCAAACGTAGCCTGGTTCCCGCGGCAGCGATCGCGGCACTGGCGGCGCCCTCCGCAGCCTTGGCCGATGGTCCGTATATCGGCGTCAGCGGCGGCGTTGCCCTGCCAGAAGACAGCTCCAATTCGGGTGAGTTCGATCTCGATGTTCCGGCCACCGACGATTTCGGCGCAATCGCTGCCGGGACCGACCTCGGCTGGGAAACCGAATTTGATACCGGTTTCGCAATCAGCGGGCAGGCCGGTTACGCATTCGACAATGGCTTCCGCCTCGAACTCGAAGCTGCCTATTCCGAATATGATGTCGATACGCACAGCGGCCTGACCGTTGGCGGAACCAATATCGACGGTGCGGACGTTGCGGTGCTGACCCGCGGTGTGCCCGATGTCGCCAATCCGACTGTCGGAACCGTGATCGCCGATGGTCAGGGCGATGTTTCCAACTTCGGCGTGTTCGGCAACGTGTATTACGACATCAATACCGGCAGTGCGTTCAAGCCTTACATTGGTGCGGGCATCGGGTATCAGTGGGTCGACGTCGATTTCAGCCCGTCCGGCGTGGCTGTCGCCGACGATGATGACAGCGCATTTTCCTATCAATTAATGGCTGGTGCCAGCTTCGAAGTGTCGCCTGGATTCGACGTGTTCGGACAGTACACCTACCGCGACACGACAGAAGATGCGGAAATCCCGCTCACCCTCCTGCCTGCGACCTTGGGTGTGGATTCGTCACAGTCGATCCTGTCGCTGGGCGTGCGGTTCCAGCTGGGACAATAATCCGCCGATTTCCGGCTTTGACTAGAGAGGGGCTGCGCAGCGATGCGCGGCCCCTTTTTTGCATGTGGATGCCGTTTTCTGCGATCCGGCTGTTAACAGCGGGCCGAGCGGTGCTGTCCTACTCGCAAGCGAGACGCTATCGAGATCGGCATGACACATCACCCCTCTGGACCCAGCTCCCATCACTCCACCATTGCGGACGTAGAACGCTCAGAGATTTCATGCTCGGGACCGTGTAACATGCGGTCCATGTCTCGGTGTATCCCATGAGCGGGGCGGTCGGCGCTGGGGTGTATATCCACCCGATCGCGTTCGCTACTGGCCCGCAGGCGGAGGACGGGGCAGCTATCCGTTTGGCCGGTTCGATGGTGTATGCCAGCCGGTTCGCGCTCGTCACACGCGAGGGAGCAGTAGCGGTACGCCGGTCTCTGTTCGGAGTACGCGAGTTCGAAAGCGCGCTCGGCGATCTCGATGCCGCGCTCGAAACGGAAGCGCGGCGGCAATGGGGCAACCTGCAGAAAGCGCATGCTCCGCTGCAGGCTGGCGAGCGAACCATACGCTTCGATCAGCCGCAGGTGATGGGTGTGCTCAATGTGACGCCCGACAGCTTCTCCGATGGCGGCGACTTCCTCGAGCGCCCAGATGCTGGCAAAGCCCATGCCGCTGCAATGCTGGAGGCGGGTGCGGCGGTTATCGACATTGGCGGCGAAAGCACGCGGCCCGGTGCTGCTGCCACGTGGGAGGGAGACGAGAAGGAGCGGGTGCTGCCCGCTGTCGAGTATTGCGCCGCAATGGGCGCGGCGATCAGTGTGGATACGCGGCGCGCAGGCGTGCTCGAGGCGGCATTGCAGGCAGGAGCGCACATCGCCAACGACGTGTCCGCGCTGCGTTACGATCCGCGCTCGGCCGAGCTCGCGGCCAATGCAGGATGTCCTGTGATCCTGATGCATGCTCCGGGAAGCGGCGATGACCTGCATGATGGCGGCGAATACGACGATGTGGTCAGCGACGTGTTCGACTTCCTCAAAGATGCGCGAGAGCGCGCCATTGCAGGCGGCATCGCAGAGGATCGCATCATGCTCGATCCCGGCATCGGTTTCGGCAAGAGCCTGGCGGACAACCTCGCTTTGCTGAACGCGCTGCCGCTGTTTCACGCGCTGGGGTCGCCGCTGCTGCTGGGCGTCAGCCGCAAGCGTCTGATTGGTGCGCTCTCGCATGAGGAGGCGGCTCACGACCGGCTCGGTGGGTCGCTTGCGCTGGCGATGCGCGGCATGGATGCAGGCGTCCACATGCTCCGTGTCCACGATGTGAAAGAGACCGTTCAGGCGCGCAATGTATGGCGCGGTCTGCGCGATGCAGCGCTCACCGATTTCGCCCAATTACCAATGGATTGATCGAAACGGGAAAAGAAAACGAAGGCAGTGTAACCGAACCGAAAAACGCGGCGAACGGGAGGTATCCATAACGGTAAAAAGGGTTGCCTTCCGATGATCAAGATAAACGCTCCTCGCACGATCGCATTGGCGCTCACGCTTCCTGCGGCGGCATTCGCCTCTTCCGCTTCGGCGCAATCATCGGAGTTCAACCCGGAAGGCGGTTTCTACGTGTCCGTCCAGGCCGGTGTTTCCTCGCCGACGGATGAGACTTTCGACGGAATACAGGACCCGGTCGCGGGATCACCTGGAGTGGCAGGCGCTCCGGCTCAGGTAGAGGTGGAATACGACGAAGGCTTCAATGGAACCGCCGCGATCGGATATCGCCTTCCCAGGGCCGTGTTCGGCCTTCTGCAGCCGAGCGTAGAAATCGAATATGCCTATTCCGAAGCCGATGTCAGCGGCGGCAGCTTCAACGGCGGTATCCAGAGGTTTGACGGCGATGTCGAAGTGCACACGGTCTCGCTCAATTACCAGACGGATTTCCGGTGGTCCAACGAGCAGCGCTTCATCCCGTTCATCGGCGGTGGCATCGGTATCGCCGATGTCGATCACAACGCGAACTACTTCCCCGCCGATGGCATTGCGACTGCGCCGACATTCGCCGTGACCGGCGGCGACACGGGCCTGTCTTTGCAGAGCAATATCGGTATCCAGTACGTTCTGTCCGATAATATCGAGCTGCAAACCCGCGTGCGCTATCAGCGCATCACCGGGCTCGATTTTGAACGGCGCTTCGTCGGCGGCGGTGCCGACCTGTTCAACGCGGACCTCGATGGCCGGTTCGAGACGATCAACGTCCTGGCCGGTGTGCGCTACCGCTTCTGAAGCCTGATCGCGAGAGTTGGGCGAAAGTCGTGATACCGTAATGGTGTGATCCTATGGGTTGTGCAAATAGAGGCACAGCACAATCCAGGGGACTCGCACATGCGCCGACTTTCGCTTCTCGCTCTTACAGCCGCCGCGGCAGGTCTCTCAGCCGGACCCGTCATCGCGGATCAGCACGGCGCACATCTCGAACAGCCCGATCGTTTGCACGGAGATACACATGTTTCTGTGTCGGCAGAGGATTTGCTGGCACCGTACTACGCGCAGCTTGAAGACCAGGTCGATCTGCCCGTCGCGCCGCCGAACACAGCAATTGCGCCGGAAACCGTCATCACCCGGCTGGCTTTTGGAAGCTGCAATCATCAGTCGCGCTCGCAGCATATGTGGGCGCAGATTGCTGCTACCAATCCCGAGTTGTTCCTCTTCATCGGCGATAACAATTACGGCGATCAGGGCTGGGATGGCGACGCTGCGCTGACCACTTTGCGTCAAGCCTACCAGACACAGGCGGAAACGCCTGAGCTGGCCGCATTTCGCGCGCAAGTTCCCATGATGATCACGTGGGACGATCACGATTTCGGTTTCAATGACGGCGGAGCGAGCTTCACGTACCGCCACTGGTCGGAGACGATTTTCGAAACGTTCTGGGGTGCATCGAACGAAGTGAAATCGCGCCCCGGCATCTATGAAAGCCGTATGTTCGGGACTGATGACAAGGTCACGCAGGTAATCATGCTCGACACCCGTTTCTTCCGTTCCGACCTCGCGACGATGCCCTACACGCTGGAGCGTCCTCCGCTAGGCCCGTACGTGCCGAGCGAAGACCCGGCCAAGACCATGCTGGGCGGCGCGCAGTGGGAATGGCTGGAGCAGGAGCTTGCCAAGCCCGCAGACCTGCGCGTGGTCGTTTCCTCGATCCAGGTCATCACCGACGCCCATGATTATGAAAGTTGGGAGGCTCTCCCGCTTGAGCGCGCCAAGCTTTACGGAATGCTGGCAGCCCGCGCCGACAGTGGAATGGTGCTGCTGTCTGGTGATCGCCATGCAGGCGGGATCTATTCCGACACACCGGAGGCGGCAGCCGGTGAGCAGATTTGGGAGCTGACGAGCTCTTCGCTCAACTACTCATTCTCGTCTACCGAGCGGAACACTGCGCGCGAACCTGATCCAAAGCGGCTCACCGACTTTATTTCCGAGGAGAACTTTGGCCTGGTCGAGATCGATTGGGATGCGCGCACCTTCACCACCAGCCTGCGCGGAAGCGAGGGTGAGGTTCGGGTGACGCGCACCGTTAGCTTTTAGGAGAACCTAGCCGGGCGACGCCGCGCTGCCGGCGAGCAATCCGCCATCGAGCGTGAGTTCCGAGCCTGTCATGTAGGCACTCTCGTCGCTGGCCAGGAAAACGCACGCCGCAGCAACCTCCTCGACCGTTCCGAAGCGCTTTAGCGGTGTGTCCGCAACCAGAGCCGCCATATTGGCCTCCCGGTCGGGGCCATCGCCGAGCATAGGCTCCCACATCGGAGTGAGGATCGCTGCGGGATGCACCGAATTGCAGCGGATTGCCCACCCTTGCTGTGCAGCATAGAGCGCCACCGACTTGCTGTGATTGCGGATCGCGGCCTTGCTCGCAGCATAGGCAGCGGCTCCGGGAATGCCGACGAGGCCGGAACGGGACGACATATTGATGATCGACCCTTTGCCCTTCGCCTTCATCGCCCGCAGCGCATAGCGGCAGCCGAGAAACGTGCCGTCGGTGTTGACCGAGTGGACGGCATGCCAGTCTTCGAGTGAGGCGTTTTCCGGGTCGTGGGCGCGCTGTCCGCCCTCAAAACCGGTTATCCCGGCATTGTTTACCAAGACATCGATAGCCGGAAATTCGGTTTCCAGCGTCGCCCAGTCGCCTTCGCAGCGCACATCGAGCTGGCGAAATTCGCAGCCGAGGGCCTTTGCGGCGGACTCGCCCGCTTCCCGATCGATGTCGGTAAGGATGACGTCGGCGCCTTCGTCGAGGAAGGATTTGCAGATGGCTTCGCCAATACCTCGCGCAGCGCCGGTTACGACGCAGCGCGACTTGGAAAGTCTAGACATGAAGATACCTCGAAATTCAGATAACAAAACGGACGTAGCGACGTCCGGAGCTAAGGATTTTCCGCTTTAGCGGA
Source organism: Erythrobacter ani (assembly GCF_019204025.1). Taxonomy (GTDB): domain Bacteria; phylum Pseudomonadota; class Alphaproteobacteria; order Sphingomonadales; family Sphingomonadaceae; genus Erythrobacter; species Erythrobacter ani. Next base: position 184,561 of record NZ_JAGSPB010000001.1, on the reverse strand, counting down.
TGCTCTTGTTCATCTGACTTCTCCCAATATTGCAGTCTCCCGCTTAAGGCACGGTGCGCTGTCGATCAAGCCGCGTTGTCGATCCCCAGATCCGACAGCTTGCGATATAGCGTCGATCGGCCAATGCCGAGCCTGCGGGCGACCTCGGTCATGCGTCCGCGGTAATGCCCGATTGCCAACCGAATGACGTCGGCTTCTATCTCTTCAAGCGGGCGCAGGTTGCCGTCTTCGGTGTAAAGCATCACGCCCATGCCGTCATGCGAACTGGCCAGCGGATCGCTTTCGATCTCGCCCAGCATTTCGGAAAGTTGCGGGAAGCTCTCTTCGATTAGAGTGTTGCCTTCGCAATAGACCGCTGCTCGAAACAGTACCGACTGCAGCTGGCGCACATTACCCGGCCATTCATAAGCGGCGAGCAAAGCCAGCGCGCTGTCGGATACGGACAGATGCTTAAGACCGGGCTGCTCCCCGATCCGGCCCAGAAAATGACGGGTCAGTGCGGCGATATCGCCGCTGCGCTCTCGCAAGGGAGGAAGAACAATACGCTTGGCCGACAGGCGCGCTGCAAGGCCCGCGTGGAAATGGCCCGCATCCACGAGGGCCGAAAGCGTGATGTTGCTCGCGACAAACATCCGGACGTCGACCCGAAAGCCGTGGGTTGCACCCACGGGCCTGACGATCCCGGTTTCGAAAGCCTCGGCGAGCCGCGCCTGAACGTCTGGGGTCAACCGATCGACCTCGTCGAGCACCAGCGTGCCGCCATCGCATTGTTGCAACGCGCCAATCTGACGGTCGAATGCGCCAGGAAACGCGTTCGGTTCGTGCCCGAACAGCACCGATTCCATCGAATTGGGTGTCACGCTGGCGGCATTGATAAAGCGGAGCGCTTCCTTCGAACGTGGACTTGCGGCGTGCATGGCGCGCATCAGCATTTCCTTGCCAGTCCCGCTTTCCCCTTCGATCAGTGCATGGCCGTGACCGCGAGCCGCCTTCGCTGCTTGCGCAAGGGCGGTACGGAATTTCGGCGCTGTTCCGATCATGGCGTCGAAGTCCAGCGTCGCGGACATCTTTTCGGTCAGCGGTGCAAGCTCGGCCTGCGGTGCCTCTCGGGTGGTGACGCTGCGTAGCGCCTCCATCAACCGGTCCGGTGATACCGGTTTGACGAGATAATCGCTCGCGCCAGCACGCATCGCCTCGACCGCGAGCAGCGGGGATGCACTGGTCGTCAGCATTAGGATGGGAAGGGCTGGCCGACGTTTCTTGAGCTCTTCGATCAGCGCGCAGGCATCATCGCCCGGAACCCATTGATCGAGCAGGATCGCGGATAGTTGCATTCCCTCGCGAGTGCCCAGCATAGCAATCGCAGATTCGCCATCGGCCGCGACGACAGTGCGCCAGCCATCGCGCGCGGCAATGGCCGATATAAGGCGGCTCTGCGCAGGCTCATCATCAATGAGCATCACGAGACGCGTATCGGCCGCCGCAGGCGTCAGGTTTTCGAGGTGCGAATCCATGTCGGACATAGGTTAAGTCGCAATCCCTCCACTCTCCCCGGAAACCGTCCCAGGGTGAAACGTCGGGGGAGACTACGCCGATGAGGTAAAGACCGAATTAAGGCTGAGGTGCCTCACGAGCGGATTTTGTCCTGTTTTTGCGTCCATCCCCCTCATCAGAGCGGGCTTGAGTGCAGCGGCTCTCCACGATACGGGCAATGTTTATCCAAGACCGGCACCTTTCGCCGTTCTCAACGTTAGACATCCAAGGGGATATGAGAGCCATGGCATCGCACGATATGGACAAGGCAAAACAGACCTACAGCGGCTTCATGAGCACGCTTAAATGGGCTGTTCCGGTCATTGCCATCATAACACTTTTCGTAATTACGCTCATCGCTGATTGAAGGCAGACACCGCCACGTGAAAATTGCTGTCCTGAAAGAGCGCGCCGCAGGCGAAGAGCGGGTTGCCGCTACGCCTGAAACGGTCAAGAAATTCATTGCTTTAGGCAATGATTTCGCTGTCGAAACCGGTGCCGGTAGCGGCGCTTCGATTTCGGACGATGCCTATAGCGAGGCGGGGGCGACCATCGGCGATGCCGCTGCGTGCGTGAAGGATGCCGACATAATCCTCGGCATTCAGGCCCCGGAAGCCGCTCTGCTCGACGGTGCCAAGCCCGGCGCTTGGGTGGCGGCGCTGTTCGATCCGTTCGGCAACAAAGACCTTGTCGATGCCTATGCCAAGGCAGGGCTCGAAGCGTTGTCGATGGAATTCATGCCGCGCATCACGCGCGCGCAGAGCATGGACGTGCTCTCGAGCCAATCCAACCTTTCCGGATACAAGGCCGTCCTGACCGCCGCCGACACTTTCGGCCGCGCATTTCCCATGATGATGACGGCAGCCGGCACCGTAAAGGCGGCCAAGTGCTTCGTGATGGGCGTGGGCGTCGCCGGCTTGCAGGCGATTGCCACGGCCAAGCGTTTGGGCGCGCAGGTTTCCGCAACCGATGTGAGGTCGGCTACGAAGGAACAGATCGAAAGCCTTGGCGCAAAAGCGATTTTCGTCGAAGAGGTCGAGGGGATCGAAGGCGAAGGCTCGGGCGGCTATGCCACCGAAATGAGCGATGAATACAAGGCCGCTCAGGCAAAGCTCGTTTCCGAACACATCGCCAAGCAGGACATCGTCATCACCACCGCGCTGATTCCGGGCCGTGCCGCACCGCGCCTCGTAACAGATGAGCAGATTGCAACCATGCAGCCGGGCAGCGTCATTTATGACCTTGCGGTCGCGCAAGGTGGGAATGTCGAGGGGTCGGTCCCTGATGACATGGTGGTGCGCCACGGTGTCAAAATCATGGGCTATGCCAACACGCCAGCACATCTCGCCGCCGACGCGTCGGCGCTGTTCGCGCGCAATCACCTCAATTTCCTCTCCGCGTTCTGGGACAAGGAGGCGGGCAAACCCGAGCTTGACGAAGAGATTGGCGACGCAATCCGTCTGACAAAAGGCGGCGAAGTTGTGAACGAGCGGCTGAAGGGGGCCTGATCCATGGATTTCATCAGCATTCTCTCGATCTTCGTGCTGGCGTGTTTCGTCGGCTATTACGTGGTCTGGTCGGTCACCCCGGCATTGCATACGCCGCTGATGGCGGTGACCAATGCGATCTCGTCGGTGATTATTGTCGGCGCGCTGATCGCTGCGGCAGAGGCAGGCAGTCCCACGGCCAAATATCTCGGACTCGCAGGCGTGGTCCTGGCAAGCATCAATATCTTCGGCGGGTTTGCCGTGACCGAGCGGATGCTCGCCATGTACAAGAAAAAGGAGAAGTAAGAGATGATCTTCTCCATTCTCGCAGGCGCGGCAGACGCTGCATCGACCCCCGCATGGGTCCCGCTCGCATACCTTGTTTCGGGTGTATTCTTTATCCTCGCGTTACGCGGGCTATCGAGCCCCGCGACAAGCCGCGCGGGCAACCGCAACGGCATTATCGGTATGCTGATCGCAGTGGCGACGACGCTTGTCACGCATGACATCGCGAATATCGTCGAAATCGGTATCGCGATCGCGATCGGCGGCCTGATCGGCTTCACCATCGCACGCCGTATCGCCATGACCGCGATGCCAGAGCTGGTTGCAGGTTTTCACTCGCTGGTTGGTATGGCAGCTGTGCTGGTCGGCTGGGCCGCTTACCTCAATCCGGGTGCATTCGGCCTGCTGGTCGACGGGGCAATCTCGCCGGTCAGCAAAATCGAGATGGGGCTGGGCATTGCAATCGGGGCAATAACGTTCTCCGGCTCGGTCATCGCCTTTGCCAAACTCTCGGGCAAGATGAGCGGATCGCCGATCCTGCTGCCCGGGCGCCATATCATCAACCTCGGCACGCTTGCAGCGATCATCGTCCTAACGGGTCTGTTTGCAGCGGCGACAGGGCCTGCAGCAACCCTGCCATTCATCGTCGCGGTAACCGTGCTCGCCTTTGCCATCGGTTTTCTGCTGATCATCCCGATCGGCGGCGCGGACATGCCTGTCGTCGTCTCAATGCTGAACAGCTATTCCGGCTGGGCGGCGGCAGCGATGGGCTTTACCCTCGGCAACACTGCTATGATAATCACCGGCGCGCTGGTCGGATCGTCGGGTGCGATCCTGTCTTATATCATGTGTCGCGCGATGAACCGGAGCTTCATCAGCGTGATTGCCGGAGGTTTCGGCGCGGACGATAGCAGCGGCAGCGCCGAACCCCGCGAACAGCGCCCCTATAAACAGGGGAGCGCCGAAGATGCTGCTTACATGCTCGAGCAGGCTGAGAAGGTCATCATCATTCCGGGCTACGGCATGGCGGTCGCGCAGGCTCAACATGCGCTGCGGGAAATGTGTGACGTGCTTGAGGAAAACGGGACCGAAGTTAAATTCGCGATCCACCCCGTTGCTGGCCGGATGCCGGGCCACATGAACGTGCTGCTTGCAGAGGCAAGCGTCGATTACGACAAGGTCTTCGAACTCGAGGACATTAATTCCGAATTCGCGCAGGCGGATGTCGCCTTCATTATCGGCGCGAACGACGTAGTGAACCCAGCGGCCAAGACCGATAAGTCCTCACCCATCTACGGAATGCCCGTGTTCGACGTGGACAAGGCCAAGCAGGTGTTTTTCATCAAGCGTTCGATGGGCGGTGTGGGTTATGCCGGAGTCGACAACGATGTCTTCTACATGGACCAGACCGTCATGCTTCTTTCGGATGCGAAGAAGATGGTCGAGGAAATCGTCAAGGCGCTCGATTAGGGTTCGCAATCCATGCGCACCATCGTGATCTTGCTGATCGTGTTCCTGGTCGGCCTCGCTGCGTGGTTCTTTCTGCGCGAGGACGGTGTGCTGGAGCAAGTGACCGAGGCCCGGGTGGAGCAGGCCTTGCTGGCTAACCGTGTGCCTGCACCGATGGCAGAATGCATGGCGGCGCGGCTGGTCGATCGGCTGAGCCTGAACCAGTTGCGCAAGCTGGAACGCGCGGCTCCACAGGACGGCGAAAGCCGGATTCCCCTGTCGACCGGCGAAGCGCTGGCGAGGCTGCGACGGGTCGATGATCCCGAAGCGCTGGAGGCGGTCGTGACGGTCGCGGGCGGATGCGGGTTCGAACTCCTGTTGCAAGGGCGATAACCAAGGCTGTCCCCTTGCGGTTCAAGCGCGGTAACATTGGATCGGATGACGGGCCATTTGCGACTGGGACTTCACCGCTGATCTGCACCGACATCATTTACAGCCGAGCGCTCTTGCAATCCGGCTATCTTGCGGCACTATGGCTGCGGGATAGGGAGACATTCATGATCAGATTGACGATTGCTGCATTGGCGCTTTGTGGTGCGGCGCCGGTCTTTGCCGAAACACACACGATCACGCCGGGCGAAGGGGCTCAGGAGCGCCTGCAGGAAGCGCTCATCCTTGCTGAACCGGGTGACGAGATCGTGCTGGAGGCAGGACGTTACGAGCTGACCGACGGGCTGAGCCTGGATGTCGATGGAGTTACGCTTCGCGGTGCGGGAATGGACGAAAGCGTGCTGGACTTTACGGGCCAGCAGGGGTCGGGTGAAGGACTGCTTGTCACCTCCGATGAGGTCACCTTGCGCGATTTCGCCATGGAGAACCCAAAAGGCGACGGGATCAAATCGAAGGGCGCCGATAACATCGTCTATCACGCGCTCAAGGTGACATGGACCAACGGCCCTGACGCGTCAAATGGAGCCTATGCGATCTACCCGGTGGAAAGCACTGGCGTGCTGGTCGATGGTGTCTACGTGTCCGGCGCTTCGGATGCTGGCATCTATGTCGGTCAGTCGAGCAAAATCACGGTGCGCAATTCGATCGCCGAGCAGAACGTCGCTGGTATCGAGATAGAGAACAGCCGCGATGCTCTGGTCGAAAACAACATCGCGACCAAGAACACCGGCGGTATCCTTGTCTTCGACCTGCCGGGCCTGCCGGTGGTCGGCGGAGGGAATGTCATCGTGCGGCAGAATATCGTCAGCGAAAACACAACGCCGAACTTCGCGCCTCCAGGTAATATCGTCGCCAGCGTGCCGAGCGGAACCGGCATCATGGTGATGGCCAATGAAAAGGTCTGGATCGAAAACAACCTGGCGAACGGCAATTCGACCGCGCCGCTTATGGTTATCGCCTACACGCAGGAATTCGACGATCCTCGTTACAATCCGTATCCGCGTGATGTGGTGATCGGTGCGAATGTCGTCGAAGATGGGGGCAGCAATCCGGATTTTCCCGGCGGAGAGCAATTTGCAGCGGCCTTTGGCGGCGCGATACCTCCGATCCTGTGGGACGGGCTGTCGGATTCGGATCGACCGGCGTTGATTGTCACCTCAGGCATTCCGGGTGTCTCGCTCAATCTCGCGAATCAGGGCCAGTCGATCATGGAGGCGCAGCCTGGCCCTATGACCGCGCCAAGCGAAATCGAGCAATGGGACATGAGCGGGATCGGCGCTCCCGCTGAATTGGAGGCGCGGCTCAGGTGAGACGTTCTTTCGCGCTGCTTGCGGTATCTGCTCTTGCCTTTGGCGGAGCGATTGCTGGCCGGGCGTTTCCTCCACCGCAGGTCAACGATTATGTCATCGCTGGCGATACTCTTCCGCGCGCACTCGCCGATTTCGGTTTCTTTGCCGATAGCGCTGGGCGGGAGGCAGTTTCAGGCGTAACCTCGTACAGCCTCAACACTCCGCTGTTTTCGGACGGTGCCGACAAGCTGCGCTATATCTATCTGCCCGCCGGAACTGAAATGAGCGCCGATGGCGATGGGCTGCTGCAGTTTCCGGTGGGAGCGGCGATCATCAAGACTTTCGCTTTTGGTGAGGGCGACGAGCAGCGCTTCATCGAAACCAGGGTGCTGCTGCACCGCGCGGACGGATGGACCGCGCTGCCATACCGGTGGGATGATGCGCAGTCCGAGGCCAAGCTTGCCCTCGCAGGAGCACGGCTTCCCATTACAACTCCCGCAGGCGAACAGATCAGCTACCGCATTCCCAACAAGAACGAATGCAAGACGTGCCACAGCAAGGATGGCGAAGTTATCCCCATAGGTCCGAAGGCGCGCAATCTTTCCGCCGAGTGGCTCTCTGCAATGGTCGAAAGCGGCCAGCTCGATGCATTTCCAGAAGGTGCGGACATGCTTCCCGACTGGAACCGACGCGGCGAGAAAGCCACAACAAGCCTCGCGCGCGCTTATCTCGATGTGAACTGCGCGCACTGCCATCAACCTGGCGGCGGCGCATCGAATTCAGGCTTGGACCTGCGCTGGGAGCAGCATGATCCCCACGCGCTCGGTGTGCGCAAGCCGCCGGTTGCCGCAGGGCGGGGCGCGGGTGGGCACACGGTTTCCATCGCTCCGGGTGATCCTGACTCGTCCATCCTCGTGTACCGGATGAACTCCGCTGAGCCCGGCATTGCGATGCCGGAACTGGGCCGTTCGACGATTGATCACGATGGTGTCGAGGTTGTACGCCGCTGGATCGCTGAAATGTCTGGGACAGAAATCACACAATGAAATGGCCTCTCCGCATACTTTTGGCGCTGATAGCGCTCGTCGTAATAGCATTTCTGGTGTTCCGAACACCTGACACCGATCTTGTCGAAATGCGGGCCAAATATGGTGCCGCACCCTCGCAATTCGTGCAGATTGGAGACGGCGTAATCGCTCACGTACGTGACGAAGGCCCGCGCGATGCGCCTGCAATCGTCCTGCTGCACGGGTCCAATTCGGATCTGCGCACATGGGATGAATGGGCCGATGGTCTAAAGCAGGATTATCGTGTGGTTCGTTTCGATCAGGTCGGGCATGGTCTGACAGGTGCCGATCCGAACGACGATTACAGCCGCGCCAATTTCACCGATGACATCCGCGCGCTCACGGCTTCGCTTGGCCTTGAAAGCTTCATCATCGGCGGCAATTCGATGGGCGGCAAGCACGCGCTGGCCTTCGCAGCGGCCTATCCCGAGAAAGTCACGGGCCTGATCCTGGTGGATGCGAGCGGCGGACCGATGATCCGGAGCAAAGACGATGGAGAGGACAGCGGAAATATAGGCTTCACCATTGCCCGCACCCCGATCATCAATAGCATCGCGGAGCAGATTACGCCGCGAAGCCTGATCCAGCAGTCGCTCGAGCAATCGGTTTCGGATCCGGCGATCATCACCGATGCGATGGTCGATCGCTATTGGGAGCTGCTGCGATATCCCGGCAATCGCAGGGCCACGATGCGGCGATTTGCTACGGAGTACGATCCGCTGGCAGAAGGCGAAATCGCGGGGATCGAAGCGCCCACGCTCATCCTCTGGGGCACGGAAGACAGGCTCATCCCACTCGCTGCGGGCGAGTGGCTCGATGAGATGATGCCCAACAGCCAGCTTATCGCCTATCCCAACATTGGTCATCTTCCGCAGAAGGAAGCGCCTGAAGCGACGCTAAGCGATGTCAGGAAATGGCTGGACGGTCTTGGCGCCACAGCCGAGAGTGAAACGCCCGAGAATTAACCTCATGACGTGGACGCAGGATCAAGTTTGGCGCTAGATCGTTCTATTGCTTCTGATCGAATTCAAGGAAATACATTTGCGCAAACTCGGACTTGTCGGCGGCATGAGCTGGGTGTCCACCGGCATCTATTACGAGCGGATCAACAGGCTCGTACAGAAACGCTCCGCCCCGATGGCCAGCGCCCCGCTGCTCATCGAAAGCCTGAATTTCTGTGAGCTGTATGGCCTGCAGGATGACAAGGACTGGAAACGCGCGGCAAGCGTGCTTGGTGACAGCGCCAAGCGGCTGGAAGGTGCCGGGGCCGAGGCCCTGATCATTGGCGCCAATTCTATGCATAAACTCTACGATGAGGTTGCATCGCAGGTCGAGATACCGATTCTCCATATTGCCGAGCACGTCGGGCTTGCGCTGAAGGCGGCAGGTCACAAGAACGCGGCGCTTATCGGCACTCGTAATGTCATGACCGAAAGTTTCTATCGCAAACGATTGGTCTCGCACGGGATCGATCTGCTGCCGCCCAATATGAAGACGGTCGAGACACTCAACCACATCATCTATGACGAGTTGATGGTGGGCAAGGTGACCAGAGATGCGGAGCGTCAATTGCGGAGCATCATCACCACGAAGGCTCAGGAGGGTGCCGATTCCATCGTTCTCGCCTGCACCGAACTCGACCTGATCGTCGACGTGGATGCAAACGTCCTGCCCGTTTTCGATTCCACTCGAATTCATTGCCAGGCGGCGGCCGACTGGATCCTGGAGCAGGAATTGGTGGAATAGCGGTCATCTCGTCGCTTTCCGGCCACGGTCCGGCTTGGTGCGTCTTAACAAATGATGCGTCGCCGATCGTCACTGTCTAGGCCCGAATATGAGTTCGTCATTGTAATGAAGCAGACAAGCTCTGGGCTCTCGGGTCGCCTGAGGTCCGCGGGATCGCTCTTCAACCCCAATACATTGAAGAGCGATCCCGGTCCTTCTCCCACATTGCGCAGTAAGGTCGGCGAACCGGTCGCTGTCCACGGCAATCATTGGACGTTGCCGATCTGTTCCCGTTGAGCCGCTGCCCGCGCTGACCTAATCGCTGATGCGTGATGACCCGCGTCCCTTATGCAGCCGACCCTTCGCAAACACGCGGGCGCGAATTCGGTGTTCAGCCCCGCCCGGACGGAGGCGGCCATGTGAGCCATAGGGAAGCGGAAACGAGAGGGCCGCGGAGCGAATTTCAACGGGACCGCGACCGGATCATTCATTCGATGAGCTTCCGGCGCCTCAAATCGAAAACCCAGGTGTTCATTGCTCCGGACGGCGATCATTACCGCACGCGCCTGACACACAGTCTCGAAGTCGCGCAGATCGGGCGCGTTCTGGCGCGGGCTCTCGCACTTGACGAGGATCTGACCGAAGGGCTCTGCCTTGCGCACGACCTCGGTCATCCGCCGTTCGGCCATGCGGGGGAAGATGCTCTTTCCGAAGCGATGAGCAGATATGGCGGCTTCTGCCACAACGCCCAAGCACTTCGCACGGTGATGCGGATCGAAAGTCCCTATCCCGCGCATGATGGGCTCAACCTGACATGGGACTTGCTGGAGGGTTTGGCCAAACATAACGGACCCGTCTCCGCACCGAACTGGGCGCTGGCGCAGCTGAATGATGCGTTTCCTTTGGATCTTTCAACATGGCCGTCGCTCGAGGCGCAGATCGCAGCTGTTTCCGATGATATTGCGTACGATAATCACGATATCGACGACGGATTGAGAGCAGGGTTCCTGGGTCTGGATGATCTCATGGAGCTCGATTTCCTGGCTGATCAATGGCGAGCCGTCGAAAAGCGGTTTCCCAACGCTCCCCGCGACCGGATGCTGCGCGAACTGATCCGCGACCAGATCGGGCTGATGGTCAATGATGTGATCGAGCATACACGTACGCAGGCGGCTGGGCTGGGGTCGGTTGCCGATGTCAGAAATGCGGACCGGCAGATCGGCGGGTTCTCACCGGCAATGGCCGAGCATGAAAGGGCGCTGAAACGCTTCATGTATCGCAAGCTCTATTATCACCCTGAGCAGGTCGAAGCCGCGCAGCGCGCACGGGATGTCATTGCACGTCTGTTCGCTGCCTATTCGCAGGACGAACAGCTGATGCCTGCCGATTGGCGTGAGCGGCTGCCGCCCGTAGAACCTCATCGATCGCGTATGATCGCCGATTTCATCGCTGGGATGAGTGACAGTTTTGCAATGAAGGCGTGTGGTAGGATATACGGGGAGCAACCGCAGGGATTGAGCAATGTCTAACCTCAGAAGCGGCAGGCAAGCAAACAGGACGATGGGCCGGAAGTCGCCCGAACGCATCGGTATGGTCGGGGCTACCGGGCTGATCGGTCGTCGCGTCATCGAGATTTCCAGCGAGACCGATCAGGCCCGGATCGTCGGAATCGCCCGCCGGGAGATCACATTGCCTGAAGGCGCCCGGATGGAAATGTTCGTCGCCGATCCTGCCAAATGGGGTGAGGTGTTCGAGGCGGTCCAGCCGCGGTCCTTTATCTGCGCTCTTGGTACTACGTGGAAAAAGGCTGGCCGCGACGAGGAAGCGTTCCGGGCGGTCGACCAGGATTTGATCCTGCAAACGGCGGAAGCAGCCAAGGAAGCTGGCGTGCTCAACATGGTGCTTATCAGCGCAGCCGGTGCCAATCCGGGCTCCAAGAATTTGTACATGCGTGTAAAAGGCGAAACCGAGCAGCTCGTGTCCAAGGTCGGATTCAAACGACTCGATATCCTTCGGCCCGGACTACTTCGAGGATCGCGCCAAGATGATTTCCGCTTCGCTGAGAAGGCCGCGATGACGGTCGCACCTCTGGTCGAGCCGATGCTTCCAGCCAAGTACGGCATGTATCATTCGGTGAGCGCCGATCTGGTCGCCGAAGCTGCGCTTGGTCTGGCGATGCGCCGTGCGCAGGGACGCTTCACGCATGATCTCGACGCGATGAAGCGCGCCGCGCGCGAATGGCGCGCCAAAGCCGATAAGGATCGGGAACCAGACGACTGATGGATTGGGGACTGGTCTTTAGTGCGGTTAATCTGATTGCGCTTGTCGCATGGGTATTTCTCATCGCATTCCCGCGTTGGCCGTCCCTTCTTTCCGCCGTGCTTTATATGGGCGTGGGGCTGCTCTGCCTCATCTATTCGGCGGGGTTGATCGCGGTGCTGTCGGGTGTGTTGCCCACCGGAGGGGGAGGGGCGAATTTCACTTCTATCGATGGCGTGCGCGCAATTTTCTCCACCGACGTCGGCGTGACCATAGGCTGGACACACTACCTCGCATTCGATCTGTTTGTGGGCCTCTGGATCGCGCGGGATGCCGATGCGAAATTCTTCTCTCGATGGCTGCAGGCTCCGATTTTGCTGGCAACTCTGATGGCCGGACCGCTTGGTCTGTTCATCTGGCTACTGATCCGCGAACGGCGAGCCCGCGCATCGGGCAGGTTCCAGTAGCGTAAAGCGCTGGACCGCCAGCGCCGCTTTGCCCTAGGCTTATCGGTAAAGTCACATTGGGGAGAGGCCAAAGCCATGGAGCAGAATGCTCATCACAGCTACACCACGTTCGATGAAATCCTGCAGTTCTGGGCGAGCGAACGCCCCGATGCGACCGCTTTCGAACAGGATGGCCGGATCACGACGTACGCGCAGACCGATGACCTGACGCGGCGTCTGGTAACCTTGTTCAAGGATCGCGGCGTGGCAAACGGCGACCGGATCGCATGGCTTGGCAAGAACAAGGATATTTATTTCCTGCTTTACCTCACGGCAGCGCGTATGGGCGCGGTGATGGTCCCGATCGGTTGGCGGCTGGCACCGCGCGAGATTGCCTATATCCTTGAAGATACAGGCGCGAAGCTTCTGTTTTGTGGCGATGAATTCGTCGAAACTGCGCAAACCGTGTCGCAGGACGTACCGGCAAAGCCGCAAGTGATCGAAGCCGAAGCGGCGCGGCGCGAAGCGTCCCAATTACCGCCGGCCAGCTACGATCCTCCCGCCGCAGACGAGCCGATCCTGCAACTTTACACCTCGGGCACGACCGGCAATCCGAAGGGCGCGGTGCTTTCCAACGCTAACCTTCTCGGTCTGCGGAACCCCGGCAACGAAGCTGGTCTGGATTGGAATTTCTACGAGGATGGAGACTGCATGCTCATCGCCATGCCGTGTGCTCATATCGGCGGAACTGGTCTGATGAATATCGCCGTCGCCAACGGCATCCGCAGCGAGGTGCAAGGTGAATTCACCCCGATCGGCGTGCTCGAAGCGATTGAAAACGGCGCGACCCATATGTTCATCGTGCCTGCGGCGTTGCAGATGGTAGTGCAGCATCCACGCGCTGCCGACACCGATTTTTCCAACCTCAAATATTTGATGTACGGCGCTGCGCCGATGCCGCTCGAATTGTTGAAGGAAGCGGTCAAGACGATGCCGACGACCAAGTTCCTGCAGGCGTACGGCATGACGGAAACGAGCGGGACAATCTCGCTGCTGCCGCCGGATGACCACAGTCTTGAAGGTAATGAGCGGATGCGTTCGGCCGGAAAGGCCGTGCCCGGTGTTCAGATCGAAGTGAGGGACAGCAACAACAACGAGGTGCCCCGCGGTGAAATCGGGGAAGTCTGCATCAAGTCACCGTCCAATACGGCAGGCTATTGGAAGCTTCCGGAAGCCACGGCGAGCACCATCGACGACGACGGTTGGCTGCATACGGGCGACGCCGGAATTATGGATGCGGACGGCTACGTCTATATCCAGGACCGGATCAAGGATATGATCATTTCGGGCGGCGAAAACGTTTACCCCGCTGAGGTCGAGAATGCGATCTTCGGTCACCCGGCCATCGCGGAGGTGGCGGTGATTGGCATACCATCCGAAAAATGGGGCGAGGAAGTGAAAGCCTGCGTTGTTTGCAAGGCTGGTGCAGAAATCGACGAAGGCGAGGTTATCGCTTACACCCGCGAGCGAATTGCGGCATTCAAGGCTCCCAAGAGCGTTGATGTCATCCCGGAAATGCCGCGCAATGCCTCTGGCAAGATCCTCCGCCGCCAGTTGCGCGATCCCTACTGGCAGGGACAGGATCGGCAGGTGAGCTAGGCGTGAAAAAGCACGCGCCCGCTACCGAGCGAAATCGTGAGTTCATCGCAGAAGTTCTGGCAAAGGAGCTGCCCAAGACCGGCGTAGTCCTCGAAATAGCGAGCGGATCGGGCGAGCATGCCATCTACTTTGCGCACCGTTTCCCTCATTTGGAATGGCAGCCGAGTGACCACGAACGCGAAGCTCTGGCGTCGATCTTCGCCTGGGAAGAGGATCATGGTGCGCCGAATTTACGGCTGCCGACCGTTATCGACGCCGCCGATCCGGATAGCTGGGAAGTGCATGAAGCGGATGCGCTGCTCTGCAGCAATATGGCGCATATCAGTCCTTGGTCGGCGACCATTGGAATGTTCGAGGGCGCGGCTCGTGTCCTCAGCGAAACGGGCGCACCGATTATTCTGTACGGACCCTATTTTGAAAAGGACGTCGAGCCGGTTCGGTCCAATGTCGACTTCGACCTCAGCCTGAGGTCAAGAGACAATCGCTGGGGAATTCGCCAAGTCGATGAAGTCGATGCTCTGGCCGGACAACATGGCTTTAGTCGAACTGCGCGGCATGAAATGCCGGCAAACAACCTGGCGCTGGTTTATCGCCGTAACTGAGGCACTGCGAGGTCAGTCGATGGCTTCTTCGCCGGCGCGGCCGACTGAGGAAATGTCTTCGCCCAGTCCCTGAACCGTGTTGCATCCTGCAATGGATGCCAGAATCGCGGTGATGGTAAGCGTGCGCGTGATGCGGTTTTTCATGTCGAGAAGCCTATGGTGACAAAGTCATATAATCGCTTGGATCATCTGAATGTGCAATGAAAAAGGGGGCGGCCGCTCCATAGCGGCCGCCCCCTTTTCGGTAACGCTTTATGTCGATTAATCGATAGCTTCTTCGCCTGCCCGGCCGACCGAGCTGATGTCTTCGCCAGCGCCTTGCACGGTGTTGCACGCAGCAGCGGAGAGAGTCATCGTGCCCAGCGCGATTGCGATCATGGTCTTGCGGATCATAAATACCTCCTTGAGTTATGACGCGATTTTAATGCTTGGCAGGGCGTTCGGGTTCCCCGGTATCGCCCGCAGGTGCGTTTATTCGGGCCAATTGACGTTCGCGCCATGCAATCAGCACGCCGGCCGCAATGATCAGCGGGGCGCCGAACCACAGGTTCTGACTTGGTGCCTGGTCGAACACTGTCCAACCATACCATGTCGCCCAGAGAAGGGAGGTGTAGTCCATCAAGAGTATCACCGCCGCGGAACCAAATCGGAGCGAGGTGGTGAGCAAAATCTGAGCCAGGGCCCCGCAAAGCGCAACAGATATGATGATTGCCCAAGTCACCGGATCGTGTGGACCGATCACGAAGGGGAGCGCAATTGCCGAGATCGGCGCGGTGATTGCAGTAAACCAGAACACGATGCTCCATGGGCTTTCGGTTTTGTTGAGATCCTGAATCTGGAAGCTGATGAGCGCGACGAGCAGTGCCGCGATAAGGCCGACCGCAGCGCCGAATGGGTCGACCAGATCGCTTCCACCTCCAAGGAAGCTCGGCTCGGTGACAAGCAGCACGCCCGCAAAGCCGAGAACCACTGCGCCCCAACGGTAGCGCCCTACGCTCTCACCGAAAAACATGACCGATATCAGGACGGCGAAAAACGGGGCGGTGAAACTGATCGCAGTGGCTTCGGGCAGCGGCAGCAGCATGACTGCACCGTAGACGAAGAACATGCCGGTGAGGCCATATGCTGCACGGCGTGCATGGGCGCCGAACCGCTTGGTCTTAACCGTCGCCAGCCTACCCCAAGCGGCGAGGAGTCCGGCAACGCAAACTAGTGTGATCGCCTGCCGCCAGAATACCAACTCGGCCAGATGGACCCCGCGTGTTCCCGCTAATTTGACCAGCATTGCCATCATTGCCAGCGTCGCCGCGGTGGCAAGTCTAACGCCGAGTGCAAGCAGGGGGCGGGGGCGGGCGACGAATCCATCCATTGACCGCGGGCTGTAGGCAGGTCTCGATATTGCGCAAGCGCTGTGAGCGACTACATCGCCAGACTGTGATGGATTTCCTGACGCAAATTGCCTTCGCAAGCGACGCGGTCTTGCTGGCCTCCACCGGCGGCCTGTTCTGGGTCGTCGCGGCCTTGTGCGCCTTCATGGAGCGCCGCCGGAGCAGAGCGCGCTCGGTCGACCGCCTAGAGCGAGTCGGTTTCATGCCGTGGACGACCTTGTTCGTGCTTTGCGCAATCATCGGCGGGGGAATGCTCGCGATGAGCCTTCCCGTGGTGCTGGGAAACTTGTGATCTTGCAGCCCAGCGAGGTGGCATTCATTGCTCCTCTCACCGGCAGCGCCCGTCTGCGTTAGAGGCAGGCCTCGAGATAGGCCTGATCGAAGCCGAACTGACGCGCTTTTTCGAGCGTGTACGGGCGCAGGCCGCTGGAGCGGAATTCGCCGAGGATTTTGCCATCCTCGCTCTCGTCCAGATACTCGAACTTGAACAGGTTCTGGGTCACGATGACATCGCCTTCCATCCCGATGACCTCGGTGATGTCGGTGGTGCGGCGTGAACCGTCGCGAAGACGCTTGACCTGAACGATCAAGTCGACGCTTTCCGCGATCTGGCGACTGATCGCCTCCTTTGGAATCTTGATGTCGCCCATCAGGATCATGTTTTCCATACGGCCCAGGCACTCTCGCGGTGAGTTGGCGTGAAGCGTACACATCGAGCCGTCGTGGCCCGTGTTCATGGCGGCGAGAAGGTCGAAACATTCTGCCCCACGAATCTCACCCAGGATGATCCGGTCAGGGCGCATACGCAGGGCGTTCTTAACGAGGTCACCGATGGTGATGGCACCTTGGCCTTCAAGGTTTGGTGGACGCGTTTCGAGCGGTAGCCAGTGCGGTTGCTGCAGGCGAAGTTCCGCGGCATCCTCGATGGTGAGCACGCGCTCGCCCGGGTCGATCATTTTCGACAGGGCGTTGAGCATGGTCGTTTTACCTGAACCCGTACCGCCGGAGATGACAATGTTCATCCGGCAGGCACCGGCGATTTTCAGTGCGGTACACATCTTCTCGCTCATGGAACCGAATTCCTTGAGCATGTCCAAGGTGATCGGCTTCTCGGAGAATTTACGAATGGAGATCGCGGTGCCGCGCAATGAGAGTGGCGGGACGATCACGTTGACACGCGAACCATCTTTCAAGCGGGCATCGGCGAGCGGCGTGGTCTGGTCGACACGGCGGCCGACCTGGTTCACGATCCGCTGTGCGATCTGGAAGAGGTGCTGTTCATCGCGGAACCGGATCGGCGCGATGATGAGCTTACCTTTTTTCTCGATGTATGTCTGGTCCGGACCGTTGACCATGATGTCGGAAACGTCCGGGTCATTCAGCAATTCTTCGAGCGGGCCGAAGCCCAGCAGCTCGTCGATCAGGACTTTCTCAAGCGCGAACTGTTCACGGCGGTTGAGCGTGACCTTGAGCTCGGCCAGCACTTCCATGATGATCGGACGGAATTCCTCGCTCAGCTCTTCTTTGGAGAGCGTTGCGGCGGCTTCCGGATCGACCCGTTCGAGCAGACGGGGGAGCACCTGCTCCTTGATCTTGTGGACGCTTGCTTCGAATCCGCTGGCATCATGTTCGGTTTCGTGCGTCGCATTCATCCGCTCGGCGAGGCGGTCCATGGCTTCTGCAGAGTTCTGCGGCTTGGAATTGGCGGGCGGCGGGGCAGCGGATTTGGCTTTCTCCCCTTCTTCGGGGAGCGGCGGGAACTGTTCGCCGCCCTTCGCGCCACTGCCCGAAGGTTTCCCGGTCGTCATTGGCCGTGCGACGCCGAATGCCGGACGTCCGCCCGTTTTCGAACCGCCTGCACCGCCTTTTTTACCGAATGCGCTCATTCCAAGCCCCCGAGGCCTATAAATTCATAACACTACGCTTGCCCGCATCAGGGCGAACAGCGCCTCTCGAAGTTTGGTGAATAATTCGGAAACCTTATTTTTTTCCTAAATTTCGGGTGACCGCCGAGTGGTTAACACAATAAGCAATGCTCGGCATGCTTAAGGCAGTCGTTACGCTTGCGTTTCCAGCAGGCTGCGTTCACCGCGCCAGCATGTCTTGGCGGCTTCTGATCAGACGATGACCCACGAAGAGCGTATCGGGCTGGCTTATGCAGCGAGCGGTTTCGCGACCTTGGCTGTGGGCGACGCGGTGGTAAAAACCATGGCTGGCGAGTGGCCACCCTTCGCAGTCGCGGCGTTGCGGTTTTTCTTAGGAGCAGCTGTGCTGTCGGTGCTGCTGCTGCGGAGCGAGGGTCCTGAGGCGTTTAAGCCAAGACAGCCCTGGCTTCAGGTCGCACGCGGGGTTTGCCTCGCTCTTGCTTCGGTATGCTTCTTCTCTGCGATATATATCATGCCGCTCGCCGAAGCTTTGGCCATCGGCTTTCTCTCTCCAGTGCTCACGCAGGTTCTCTCAGGCCCATTGCTGGGCGAACGAGTGCGGCCGTCGGTTTATGGCGTGTCGCTCCTGGCATTGGCGGGGGTCGTGATCATCCTCCGGCCCAATCTGGCCGAACTGGGATGGAGCGCACTCCTGCCGCTTGTTTCGGCGGTGTTCTTCGCGTTGCTGATGATTGCGAATCGCGCGAGCGCAGGGCAGGGCAGCGCTCTTTCGATGCAGGTCTTCATGGCGGCGATTTGTGCCCCGATCCTTATCGTTTTGAGCGTAGGCTTGAAGTTCTCTGGCATTGAGCAGCTGGATTTCGGCTGGCCGAGCTGGGATGTGGTTGCGCGCTGCGGGGTGGTTGCCTTCACCGCGACCACCGCGCATTGGCTTGCATATATCGGCACATCGAAGGCAGGGGCTTCGCAGGTGGCTCCCGCGATTTATGTGCAGATGCTCATTGCGATCGCGCTGGGTTGGTGGTGGTTCGGTGACCGGCCCGACGTGATGACACTTTTAGGTGCAGGCCTGATAATTCTGGCTGGCCTGATCCTTTGGCGAAATGGGATGCGTGCCAGCTCGGGTTCAGGGAACTTGCCGTCTATGAGATAGAGGCTAGGAACGCGGCCTTGTTCAGAGTTTTATTCATCTAGCCGGGCCATTTGCGCTCGCATAAGCAGGAAATCATACGAAACATGTGCGGTATTATCGGAATCGTAGGCAGTGAACCTGTCGCAGATCGGCTGGTCGATGGTCTCAAGCGGATGGAATATCGCGGCTATGACAGCGCGGGCATCTGCACCTTGCATGATGGCAAGCTTGTGCGGCGTAGAGCCAAGGGAAAGCTTTCGAACCTCATCGACGTATTGCGCGAAGATGGCGCTCCCGGACATGTGGGCATCGCCCATACACGCTGGGCCACACACGGCGCGCCCACGGCTGAAAACGCACACCCCCATGCGACCGGCGAGGTGGCGATCGTCCACAACGGCATCATCGAAAACTACAAGGAACTGCGGGCGGAACTGCGTCAGAATGGTCACTCTTTCGAAAGCGAAACAGACAGCGAAGTCGTCGCGCACCTGATCTCTCGGAGGGTCGAAAACGGCGAGAGTCCGACCGAGGCTGTTCGCAATGTTCTTCCCAGACTGCGCGGCGCGTTCGCGCTCGCCGTCGCGTTTCGCGACCATCCCGAAATGCTGATCGGAGCGCGGCTGGGTTCGCCGCTAGTCCTTGGTTATGGTTTGGCAAATGAAACGCCGGAGATGTATCTCGGCTCTGATGCGCTCGCCCTTGCTCCCCTGACGCAGCAGATATCCTATCTCGAAGAAGGAGACTGGGCGGTCATCACTCGCGAGGGCGCTCAGATTTTCGACGTCGATGGTACCGAAGTGACGCGAGAAATCCGGGCGTCGGGCGCTTCCGCGACGGCGACGGAAAAGGGTAATTACCGTCACTTCATGCAGAAGGAAATTTTCGAGCAGCCAACGGTCGTGGCGCAGACGCTCGGTTCCTATCTGCGACGCGATGATTACTCGGTGGCGCTTCCGCAGTTCGAGTTCGATATCTCATCCGTCCGTCGACTTACGATCGTCGCATGCGGGACATCCTATTATGCCGGGCTTGTGGCCAAATACTGGTTCGAGCAATTCGCCCGCGTTCCCGTCGACATCGATGTTGCAAGCGAGTTCCGGTACCGCGAACCCGTTTTGGAAGAAGGCGGCCTTGCAATCTTCATTTCCCAGAGTGGAGAGACCGCAGACACGCTCGCGGCGCTGCGCCATTGCAAGGAAGAGGGCCAGACTATCGGTGTGGTCGTCAACGTGCCAACCAGCACCATGGCACGGGAAGCGGATCTATTGCTTCCGACCCATGCCGGTCCGGAAATCGGAGTTGCCTCGACAAAGGCATTTACGTGCCAGCTCGCCGTGCTGGCCGCGCTTGCAGCGCATATGGCGGTCAAGCGAGGGCTGATGAGCCGCCAAGACGAGATGGGAGTGGTGCAGCACCTGCTCGAAGCACCCGCTTGTCTCAACGCGGCTTTGGATCATGATGATGATATAGCCGCGATGGCGCATCTGATCGCTCCAGCACGCGATGTGCTCTATCTTGGGCGAGGCCAGGATTATCCGCTCGCACTCGAGGGCGCGCTCAAGCTCAAGGAAATCAGTTATATCCATGCAGAAGGATACGCTTCGGGCGAAATGAAGCATGGGCCGATTGCGCTGATCGACGAAGATGTGCCCGTCGTGGTGATCGCGCCATCAGGCCCGCTTTTCGAGAAAACAGTATCCAACATGGAAGAGGTCCGCGCGCGCGGCGGAAAAGTCGTGCTGATCTCCGATGCCAAGGGTATCGAGGATGCAGGCGAGGGCTGCATGGCGACCATCGAAATGCCGCAAGTGCATCCTCTGATCGCTCCGCTCGTCTATGCGATCCCAGTGCAATTGCTCGCCTATCATGTGGCCGTCGTGAAAGGCACAGATGTGGATCAACCGCGGAACCTTGCAAAATCGGTCACTGTCGAATGAGAATTCGTGGCCTGCCAGGTTCTCAAATGGATGGCATGGTTAAGTTGGACTAAATATGGCTCGGCGATGGCGCGTGTTTTTCCCTAACAATCTGTAACAAAATGGAAAAATACCCAACTCGCGATCTGGAAATACTTGCCGATTTGTTCCGCAATTTTACCCCCCTCTAACCTTTGCTCCTTAATTGGTCTCGTGTGAGCAAACCGGTTCCTTCCCAACAGCAGGCAAGACCACCTGAGTTGTCAGTATCCGCGGTTCTTGGATTCAAGAACCGCGGTGATGCCGATTGGGTGCGTCTGCGCGGATTGCAATACGCTTCACTGGCGAAGCTTACGGTGAGCCGAGGATGCGGTCAGGCCGTGCTCGCGCTGTTTGTCGCTCAAATCTATATCGGCACCGTTCCGCTCCATTGGCTTGCGGCGTGGTTGCTCGGTCTGTGCCTCGTGCATGCTCGCGGAATTCTGATCGATAACAAGCTGGCAGATTCCGAGAGCCGGACGGTGACATCGCAGGATTTCAGACGGAATCTTTCAAGTGCGATCCTTTCGGGCCTGATGTGGTCGGTTCCTGTTCTTGTCTTTGCCCCGTTCGGCACAGCGACTGACCTTGCCTCCCTGCTCCTTGTCCTCGTCCTAATCGTTGCCGGTTCCATTTACTTCGCCACGAACGCACCGATAAGCATCGTGGGCGCGACCATCCTCATCTCACTGGCCACGATGACCCACGCTGCCCTGTCGGATATGTGGATCCTCGTAGGCATGACATTTGTCTTCATGGTCGCATCTGTTCTGGGTGCAATCGAAGTCGGCCGTGTGCATCTGGCGGCCCGCATCGCCGAGACCAGCCTGGTCGAGAAGGAGGAGGTCGTCTCGCTGCTCCTGCGCGAATTCGAAGAGAACGAAGCAGATTGGCTCTGGGAGATAGATACAACTCGCCGGTTGCGCTCGGTCAGCCCCCGATTTGCCTTTGCATTGGGGCACCGACAATCAGAAGTCGAGGGCAAGCCATTGCTTGAACTGATCGCGACACGGGATTGCGATCCTCGAGATTATGCGCCGAGCCTGCGTGAGCTGGCTGAGCGGCTGAAGGCCCATGAAAACTTCTCGAATCTGATCGTGCACGTTTCGATCCGGGGCGAAGAGCGCTGGTGGGAATTATCAGGCACTCCTATGCGCGACGACCGCGGCAAGTTCATAGGGTTTCGCGGCGTTGGGTCGGACGTGACCGAGCAGCGAGCTTCAAGCGAGAAGATCGCCTACCTCGCTCGGTTCGACACTCTTACAGCGCTGCCCAACCGTTTACAGATCAATGAAGGCCTGGGCGAGGCTCTTCGATATGCCGCCCAGTGGCGCACACGCTGTGCGCTCCTGATGGTCGATCTCGACCGCTTCAAGGCGGTGAACGATTCGCTTGGGCACATGATAGGCGACAAGCTGCTCGCGCAGGTCTCTTCTCGGCTTCAGACGATCATTGGCGGCGATTTGCTTTGCGGGCGCCTTGGCGGTGACGAGTTCGCGATCGTCATCCGCGATGCCAGCGACAGCGACCTTATAAGCAGCACCGCGCTCAAGGTGATCGAAGTGCTTTCCGAGCCATATCAGGTTGACCAGCACACATTGTATGTGGGGGCGAGCGTCGGTTCGGCGGTCGGTCCGCGCGACGGAAACTCGGTCGAAGAGCTTATGCGAAACGCCGACTTGGCGCTTTACCGCGCAAAGGATGTCGGTGGGGGCGAGCATTGCCGGTTTGAACCCGAGCTACACGCCACGGCGGAGGAGCGACGGCGTTTGGAGGTGTCGCTTCGCAAGGCTGTGCTCGAAGACGAATTCGTCCTTCATTACCAGCCAGTCGTTGATGCAAGAAACGAGCAGATCGTCAGCTTCGAAGCGCTCGTGCGCTGGAACAGTCCCGAGCACGGGTTCGTCAGCCCGGGCAAGTTCATTCCGTTGGCGGAAGACACCCGCTTGATCGTGCCCCTTGGCCGGTGGATCTTGCGAGAATCCTGCATGGAAGCGCGGGCATGGCCCGATGACATCAAGGTCAACGTCAACGTGTCGCCAGAGCAGCTCCTTGAGCCCGAATTTCACCAGGACGTGATCGACGCACTTGCAGCCAGCGGATTGAGACCAGAGCGGCTTGAAGTCGAAGTCACCGAAAGCATCTTCGTGCGAGACGCGACGACGGCTCGCAATTCGCTTGAGCAGATCATGGCTCTCGGGTGTTCGGTTGCGCTGGACGATTTCGGGACCGGGTATTCTTCGCTAGGCTATCTGCGAAAGCTGCGATTCTCTACCATCAAGGTCGATCGCACTTTTGTGCAGGGCGCCGCTCAGGGCAGCAATGAAAGTCTCGCCATTATCAACGCGGTTGTGGCGATGGCGCAGAGCCTGGACATGACGACCACTGCCGAAGGTGTCGAGACGGCAGAGGAAGCCGAGCTTATCCGCAACCTTGGCTGCGACAAAATTCAGGGATTCTATTTCGGAAGGCCGATGTCGAAAGAAGAAGCCATCCGCCTGTTTCGTACCATGAACGACCAGCGCGAGGCGAGCTGATCTCCGTCTTCGGTTCAGGCGTTGACCAACGCCGCGATGACATTCTCGAAAAGTCTGCGACCATCCGCGCCGCCCAAAGAGGGATGCGCTGCCGGTGAAATCGCGCGTTCCGGATGAGGCATCATGCCAAGCACCCTTCCGTTAGCGCTGAGTATCCCCGCAATGTCGCGGCGCGATCCGTTGACGGGTTCGCCGTAACGAAACGCGATGCGGCCTTCACCTTCAAGCTGATCCAGCACTGACTCATCGGCAAAATAATTGCCATCATGATGCGCTATGGGAACTCGCAGAATTTCGCCCGGCTCGAATCCTCTTGTGAAGAGCGAGGAGGTGTTTTCGACCTTGAGGGGAACGGTTTTGCACACGAAAGTCTGGCCCGAATTGCGCATCAGCGCGCCCGGCAGCAGCCCGCTTTCGGTGAGGACTTGGAAGCCGTTGCATACGCCGAGTACGGGCACGCCGCTCTGCGCTGCGGCCACAACCGCCCGCATTATCGGGCTCTTCGCGGCCATTGCGCCTGAACGCAGGTAGTCGCCGTAGGAAAAGCCGCCGGGCAGGGCGAGCAGATCCAAATTGGTCGGCAGGTCCGCATCACCGTGCCAAATCCTTAGGGCTGGTTCGCCGGAAACAGCCTCTAGTGCGACGGCCATGTCGCGGTCGCAGTTGGAACCGGGGAAGGTTATTACGCCCGCTCGGAAACCCATCAGGCTGGCTCCTTCTCGCTGTCCAGCTTCTCGATCGCGAAATCCTCGATGACCATGTTCGCCAGTAGTTTTTCGCACATCGAGTTGAGCGCGTCGTCGCTCGTGCCATCGGCGACATCCATGTCGATCATGCGTCCGATCCGGACATCTTTCACGCCTTCGAATCCGAGTCCTTCGAGAGCATGGTGGACAGCGCGGCCCTGCGGATCGAGAACCCCTGGCTTGAGGCGGACGAGAATGCGGACTTTCATGAGATTGTTCCTCAGCGTGACGGCAAGGTGCGAATTTGTCCGACCCTATAGCGTGCGCATGGGTGGGCGCAATTCCTGTGGTGGGCCTTCCCACTATATTGGCTGTCTGGGATGTGTGCCTGGCAGCTCGTGCCGTGCCTAGGTGTCGCCCGAGTGCAACAGCGAATGGCAGAGTGACCTCGCTTTAGCAGTTTCTCGCAGGATTCTGATTGGTCGAACTCGCCAGAATCGCGCTGGTCTGGCACTTGCTGGGTCGTAGTTTTTGGCAGTTTCGCCCTTCATCGACCCAAATCAAAGGCTATTCCGATGACATCCTGCGCTGTTTCCATCCGTTCGATCCTCACAAGCTCAACCATCCTCACCGCTGCCGCATTCGGGCTGTCCGCGCCGGCCGCGGCGCAAGACGCCGAGGATGAAAGCGAGGCCGATGCCGGCCAGCTTTCCTCGATCATCGTCACGGCCAACCGCCGCGAGGAGAACCTTCAGGATGTTGCGGTTTCCGCGGACATCCTGAACCAGACACGAGTCGACAATATTTTCGCGGCAGCCGGGGATACCACAGCACTCGCAGGCTCGGTCCCTGGTCTGAACGTGGAAAGTTCCAATGGCCGCGTTGCGCCGCGTTTCTACATCCGCGGTCTCGGCAACACCGATTTCGATCTCGCCGCCTCGCAGCCGGTTTCAGTCATCATGGACGACATTGTTCTCGAAAACGTGACGCTCAAGAGCTTTCCCATCTTCGATATCGAGCGCATCGAAGTCCTTCGCGGACCGCAAGGTACGTTGTTCGGTCGCAACACACCTGCCGGCATCGTCAAGATCAACACGGTGAGGCCCAGCGACGAGGCGGACATTCGCGGATCCGTGTCTTACGGATCGTTCGACACGGTCTCGCTGAACGCAGCTGTCGGCCGGGCTATCGTCGAGGAGAAGCTGGCGTTCCGCGTGTCGACCCAGCTCCAGCGCCGCAGCGACTGGATCGACAACGGCTTCACCGGCGAGGATGACGCACTCGGAGGGTTCACCGATTTCGCCGTGCGTGGGCAGCTTTTGCTTACCCCTGACGAGGAGAAGCGTTTCACTGCGCTGGCGCAGATCCAGTACCGCGATCTCGAAGGCAGCTCGACTTTCTTCCGCGCCAATGTGCTTGGACCGGGCGACAACGATCTGAACGCGAATTACGACCGCGATACCGTATTTTATGACGCGGGCGGCGGTAACCCCGCCGAATATGAGCAATGGGGTGCGACGCTAAACCTAGGATACGAGTTCGACGGCGCGACGCTGACGTCGATCACGGGTTATTACGAAAGCGAAGGGTTCAGCCGCGGCGATATCGACGGCGGCAATCTGGTGACCGGGCCGGGATTCATCCCTTTCCCCTCGGACACGCAGGATTCGATCGATCTCTACCAGTTTACGCAGGAGATTCGTCTGGCCTCGAACACCGATGGCCCACTGACATGGCAGATCGGCGGATTTTATTTCGAGAGTGATTTCGACGTTTCGACGGTAGGATTCACTTTTCCTCCTCCCGTCACCGTCAATCACACGAATGATGCCTGGGCCGTCTTCGGTCAAGCGAGCTATCAGTTGACGGAAGCCGTCCGTCTGACCGGCGGTTTGCGCTATACCGATGACGAGAAGGATTTCTTCGTCGTCTCTGGTGCTGCACCGCAGCCTGTCAGCGTCCAGGACGACCAGTTCGATTGGGATGTCAGCCTGTTTGTCGATCTGTCCGATGATGTGAGCGTCTACGGCAAGGTGGCAGACGCATTCCGCGGCCCGACCATTCAAGGACGCGATGTCGCGTTCTTCAATCCGCCATCGGTTGCGCAGTCAGAGAACATCATGTCCTATGAAGCCGGTTTCAAAACCGAGCTGGCCGACAGGAGAGTGCGCATCAACGGCGCTGTGTTCTATTACACAGTCGACGATCCGCAATTCACAGCAGTCGGCGGCGCAGGCAACCTGGTGCAGCTTATCAACGCCAACGAAGGCGAAGCGTACGGTTTCGAATTGGACACCGCATTCCAGATCACGCCGAATTTCGAAGTCACTATCGGCATCGCTTACAACGATACAGAGATCAAGGATCCCAATCTCGAGGTTGGAACGTGCGCGCAGTGCACCGTTACCGATCCGACGCGGACGATAGCCGGACCCTTTGGCCCGGTCGTTTTTGCATCGGTTGACGGCAATCCTTTCCCCAATGCACCGGAATGGAGCGGCGATCTCACTGCGAGCTACACGATTCCGGTGGGCGACGATGATGAGTTCTTCATCTTCACCGATTGGGTATATCTCGGCGATACCAATTTTCTGCTTTACGAAAGCCTCGAATTCAATGCGGGCAGCCGATTCGAAGGCGGCTTGAGGGTAGGGTATCGCGCCAATAACGGGGCGTGGGAACTTGCAGCCTTTGCTCGCAACATCACGTCGGAAGATAACGTCCAGGGCGTGATCGATTTCAACAACAACACTGCCTTCGTCAACGAACCCAGAGTGTTCGGAGTTTCACTTGGGTTCGATTACTGATCGAGAGCTGCGGGTCCCGGCTGCGCTAAGACAATAACCGGGCTAAATCTTGCGGGGCCGTCAGTAGGCGAACTGGCGGCCCCCTTTTTTGCTCAACTATTCGCGATATCCCGCGCGTCGTTTCCCGGTACGACCTGAATTTCAAGCGCGCTTTCCGGATCGAGATATCGATTGGCCACGGCCTTCAAATCCGCTGGAGTAATTCCCATCAGCAGGTCGGGACCGCGGAAAAATCGCTCCAACCTATCCGGCTGGCTCTGTGCGTTGTCGGCAAGGCCCATCCATCCACCCAAACTCTTGAGCGCATTGTCATAGGTTTCCAGCAGCGGCTTTCGAGCGCGCTCGATCAGATCGCTGTCGATGGCATCGCCATCACGGATATCGGTCAGCATCTCGGTAATGGCTTCGCGTGTCGCGGCAATCTGCCCCACGTCGATTGAAGCGCCGAGAGAGAAGGTGCCGTAATCTTCGTAAATGCGGCTGCTCCTCGTCGTTGCATAGGGAGAATAGGCCTGACCCAGTTCTTCCCGCAGCCGGTCGAGCATTTCCAGCCGTACCGCTTGCGATAATAACCAAATGCGCAACGTCTCTTCAAAATCATCGTCGTCGGTTGTCGGCCAATAGAGCCGCAAGATTGCCTGATCGCTTTCGCCGGAGTGGGTTATGGTGCGCGGGGACCGGTCATCGGTGAACCTTCGCGTGCGTGCTTCGTCGCGGGGCTGGAACTCTGCCTCGCGCGGCGGCAGTGCGCCAAGGGTGGCCGCGACTGCAGAAATGGCTGCATCCTCGTCAAGGTCTCCTACCAGAGCGATCTCAATCGCTCCGCTGCGAAGACGATCCTCTATCGCTGCGTTCAGCTTGGCGTAGTCGAGCGCGAGGAAATCGGCCTCCGGCTGCAGAGAAAACCGAGGGTCGCCATCTGAAAGGATGCTGCCGATGCGGGTGCTTAGTGCGCTGGAAGGTGTCGCATCGAGAGTGGCGAAATAGCTTTCTATTCCCCGGCGATATCGCTCCATACCTTCGCGCCGATAGCCTGGGTCCACCAGCGTTGCCGCCGCTACCTGCAATTGCAGTTCGAGATCACGCGGCGTCGTGTTGGATCCCATCACGAAGCTTTCTGCATTGCTTCCAAGGCCGAAGCCGACCGTGCGTCCTGCCAGAACGGTGCGCAATTCATCCTGGCTGTGCTGTCCCAGACCGCCACCTGCGAGGGCTGAGATCATCGCAGTTTTCAGCGGATCCTCGGCCGTGTTCATCAAGTCGCCGCCGTCGACGGACATGCGAAAGCGGATGCGATCTTCGCGGATGTCGGTTTTTTTGAGAGTCAGGCGAACGCCATTCGCAAAGGTGACATAGCGAAAGCCGAGACGAGGTTCGGTCGTGTCTGAGACGACCAAGCCGGGCTCGCCGAAGTCGGTGTATGCGAACTCGAGGGAGCCGATGTCCTCGGGCGCGGAAATTGGCAGTTCCATTGCTTTCAGAAAAGCTGACCTGAGCGCGTCCGCGCCGCCGTCTGGCGCTTCTCGCCCTTGGAACCGGATAAGGGGCTCGAGGAGAGGCGCTGCATCGCTTCTCAGCGAGGCAAGCACGTTTTCTGGTGTGAGCTGGCCCTGCACGTCCTCAAGCAAGGAAAGTCGATAGCTCGGTGTGGTCGGTATTCTGTCATCGGAAACAAGAGACAGCGCAGCACCGGCATAGGCTTGGTTGGTCCGGGTCGCCTCGCCCTCGACTGCATTTTCCAGAGCCGTTCGAATGCTGGCCAACTGTTCGTCTATCTCGGCTTGCGTAAAACCAAAGGTCATCGCTTGATGAACCTCGCGCACTGCCGCAAGTACACCTTTTCGCCATTCTCCGTCCGCGCTCGATATCGTCAGCGTGGTTGCGCGAGCATCCTCGAACACATCGCTGCTGCCGAAACGTGCTGCACGAAACGGTGCATCTTCCCCGCGCGCGAGCCGAGAGAGGCGACGATTGACGATACGGTATCCGAGTGATCGAACGATCGTCGCCTTCCGCTCGGCGACCCTGTCGGGCCGATCCTGCCACGGCGCCAATCGGGTGAAGGCGACGCTCTCGGACAGTGCAGGATCGACATAGATATCGGTCAGGCCGCTACGGGTAATGTCGATCGGGCCGGTCTCCGGCTCGACTGGTGCAGGGGCCGCCTGCCAATCTGCGAACCGGGCCCGGATTTTCTGTTCCATCGGCTCGGCCGGAAAATCGCCAACGATGACAAGCACCGTATTGGCAGGTGTGTAAGTGCGCTCATAAAGTCCGCGCAGTTGCTTGGCGGACGCCGTCTCGAGGCTTTCAATCGTACCAATCGGCAGCCGTTTGGAAAAGCGCGCGTCCGGCGCAAGAAATTCTAAGCTGTCTTCCTGCGCCCGTTGGCGAAATCCCGCGCGATCCCGGCGTTCTGACAGCACGACGCCGCGCTCACGTTCGACCGCGTCCTGAGCGATGGTGAGCTCGCTCGCAGTTTCACGCATCAACATCAGCGCCGTATCGAGGAGGTCGGCATCATTGCGGGGCAGATTGAGCAGGTATGTGATCGCATCGAAACCCGTAGTGGCATTGGTGTCTGCACCGAATGCCAGTCCCTCACGCTCAAGCAGTTTTATCATTTCGCCTTCGGGTATGCCGGTGGACCCGTTGAACGCCATATGCTCCAGAAAATGCGACAGGCCGCGTTCGGATTCCGTTTCGTCGAGCGATCCGGAATTGATCCGCATTCGGACCAGCGCTGTACCCTCAGGCGTCGAGTTCTGCCGGACTATATATCGCAGCCCGTTATCGAGTTTGCCGAACACGTACCCCGGATCGACCTCGACGTCGCTGCTTTCGAAAAACCAGGCGGGTTCGCTTTGGACCGATTCCTGGTCTGACGTTTCCTTCGAGGGATTAGGGGCTTCTTGTGCGCCGAGGCCAGAGGTCAGTGCGAGGCTGGGAAGGGCAAGCGTCAGCCCCGCCGCAATAACACGTGCAGACAGTTTCATATTTCTTGGCAGTACCTCTTCATCCCCCGGCTTTGCAGCTTAGCGAATGAACTGGCGCTGTCAGTCTATTTCTTGGTCGGGGGCGTTCCGCGAAGCCGTGAACGGTGGCTCGACAGGTCGAGCACTTCGCCAGGCCCATTATCTTCGTCTTGCAACAAGCCGAGCCGCCGCGCGACTTCGCGATAGGCTTCTTCCTCGCCGCCGAGGTCCCGACGAAAGCGGTCCTTGTCCAATTTCTCGCCCGATTTCATGTCCCACAGACGGCAACCATCAGGACTGATTTCATCGGCGAGGATTACGCGGCTGTAATCGCCATCGTAAAGCCTGCCGAATTCCAGCTTGAAATCGACTAGGCGGATATCGATGCCGGCGAACATGCCGCACATGAAATCGTTTATGCGGATCGCCATGGAGGAGATGTCGTGCATCTCTTCGTGACTGGCCCAATTGAAGCACGCGATGTGCTCTTCAGAGATCAGCGGATCGCCAAGTGCATCGTCTTTGAAATAATATTCGATCAGGGTGTGCGGGAGCGGTTCTCCTTCTTCGAGACCGAGCCGCTTGCAGATCGAGCCTGCCGCGACATTGCGCACCACCACTTCGATGGGAATGATTTCGACCTGACGCACGAGCTGCTCACGCATGTTCAGGCGGCGAATGAAGTGGGTCGGGATACCGATGTGCGAAAGGCGGCTAAACACATGCTCGCTGATGCGATTGTTGATCACACCCTTGCCATTGATGGTCCCGGTCTTTTCGGCATTGAAGGCTGTCGCATCATCCTTGAAATACTGGATGATGGTGCCCGGCTCCGGACCCTCATAAAGGATCTTGGCTTTGCCTTCGTAAATCTGACGACGACGGGACATGTGAGCAGCCTCCAAGCTCGGCTTATAAACCGCAGAAAGTGGTGCCCGGGGGCGGATTTGAACCACCGACACGCGGATTTTCAATCCGCTGCTCTACCCCTGAGCTACCCGGGCACTCGCTGCGGCGACGGTCTGGCATGAAAGGCCCAAACCGGCGAGCAAATGAGAGCGGGCCTATGGCGAAGCTGCGCCCGCTTGGCAAGAGGGAAATGGGGATTTGTGGACATCCCAGCCTATTCCTGCGTGTCCCAATCGGCGGTCGCGATTTCTTCGGGGCTCGCGGGGCGACTGGGCACGGCATACCCATCGCCGAACCACTGCGCGAGATCGCGATCCTTGCACTGGATCGAACAGAACGGAGCATGCTGTTCGGAGCGTGGCTTCTTACAGATCGGACAGGGTTTCGAGCGCTTCGTATTCATGATGCGACAATTTGGGCTTGGGCTGCTTCGAGCGCAAGTCCGGGATCCGTTTCGATCCGCACCTGTTTGCCTGTGCGCCTTGCAAGCTCGTCCAGCCATTCACCCTTGAGCTTAGCCTTGAGTGCGGGGCGGACCGTCAGCAGGAGCGATGGGCCGATGCCTTCAGCGAGTTCCGCTCGGCGCAAAGCCATCCGGGCGCACATGCCGGTCCGTGAGGTGGCGAAGCGATGGAGCAGCGATGGCCCTTCAAGCCGTGCGACAAGCTGGACAAATCCGAAACCGTTCATTGCGGTGCGCTCATGCGACCAATCGGTCCAAGCCTCCCCGAGGGCTCGATCGACAGCCTTACGCCCAGTTTTCTCTGCGATGGTTGGGAAATCGATCCCGATGCTGCCGCCAAGATCGAACCAGCCAAGAGCGCGCACTATTGCAGGGATAGCCGCCAGCGAAAGGTCCTTTGGCTCTCCGTCGCCGTCGATATCGATCAGCGTCATCGCAGGCGTCGTACTGATCAGGATTTCGCCACCGGCAAAGTCGAGTGTGCCAGAGGCAGCCGCCGACCAAACATCCTCCCACAGCCCGGTGGGCAGATAACGGACTTCGGTACCGAGCGCGAAGGCGTCATGCGTACCAAGTACGTCTGACGCCCATAGTTTGCTCTCGGTTTTGTCAGCCAGACCGACGCACCTAGCCTGAGCCAGCTTTAATCTTCCGCGTTCGGCGATGGGCGCGCGCGCTATGCGCACGACGATCTTCACGCCTTCGGTTGCTTCGGGCGGAAGGTGGTCGACCAGCACGTCGCGTCCGTCGTCAAGACGCGCTGTGCCGCGCCGCCCGCCCGCCGGTTTCGAGGTGAGCGCGGCATTGAGCACGCTCCCCGCGCGCAACTCCCCCGGCCAATGAAGTTTCGCCGCGAGAACCTTGTCGGCGTCTACAAGCAAAGCGCGGGTTTCGCCGATGCCGCGTTCGATCAACCACTCAGCCAATCGGAAACCCTGCCGATTTGAGCAGCGTGCGGGTTTCGTAAAGAGGCAGGCCCATTATACTGGAATGACTACCCCTGATCCATTGGATGAGGCCTTCCGCTGCGCCCTGAATCGCGTACCCACCCGCTTTTCCGCGCCACTCTTCGCCCACAAGATAGGAGTCGATCTCGGCGTGGGAGAGCGATTTGAACCGCACGATGTTCTCGCTCAGGCGCGACCTGCACCTCCCATCGGGCGCGCGCAGGACAACGCTGGAAAGGACCGTATGTCGGCGTCCGGAAAGCAATTCGAGGCACCGCCGTGCTTCGCCTTCGCCCTCCGTCTTCGGCAGGATACGGCGACCTGCTGCCACGACCGTATCACCAGCCAATACGAATTGCGGGGCGCTCGTCGCTGCCGCTTTTTCCTCACCCATGCGCAGGGCATAGTCGCGCGGACGTTCGCCCGTTATGGGGGTTTCGTCGATGTCGGCAGGGCAAATCTCGTCCGGTACGATCCCGAGCCGCGCTAGCAACTCAAGCCGGCGCGGACTGGCGGAGGCGAGTGTCAGGTGAAGGGCGCTCACGGGCTGCCCGCGCAATTACGCTGGGCCTGGGCCCTGACCCGGGCCGCCGCGACCGGGCATGAAACGATAGGTGATACGCGCCTTGGTCAGGTCGTAAGGGGTTAGCTCGCACAGCACTTCGTCGCCGACCAACACGCGAATGCGGTTCTTACGCATCTTGCCCGCCGTGTGGCCCAGAACCTCGTGACCGTTTTCAAGCTCGACCCGGAACATCGCATTGGGCAGCAATTCGACAACGCGCCCGCGCATTTCGAGGAGTTCTTCTTTGGCCATGTAGTTCCTTCGGTCATCTAAGGCGCGAAAATGCGCAGGTAAATTTGCAGCCGCTCGTCGGCTCTCGGCGGCCATTTAGCGATGCCGAGAACAAAATGGAAGCCTAGTGCGTATACGCCGTGACCGGCTCGCTAAGGCACGGTGTGCATCCCGTTCATCTCTGCTCGCGTAACAAATGGTGCAAACCGATACAATTCAGACGCTTGTCGGCCCTCAGACTTTGCTCAAGAAAAGGCAGCCATGCACCCCTCAGTCTCTTTTCCTGCCTTTGTGCGTACAGGTGCATGTCTGTCGGCCTTGGTTATCGGCATGACCGGGATGCCGGTCACCACATCATCGTTGCAGGCAGAGCCGTCAGGTCAATCGGACCCACCTGCACCTGACCAAGTGGCCGCACCGCTGGAGGATGAAATCGTTGTTCAGGCGGAGCGCCTGCGCGGACAATTGGTCGTCGAACAACCTCCGCTGCTGGAGCTGAATGAGCAAGATATCGCTGCCGAAGGCGTGGCCTCGATCGCGGACCTGATCGAGCAAATCACAGCTCGCACAGGATCGGCGCGAGGTCGCGGCGGTGGGCGACCAATCACGCTGATCAACGGGATCAGGGTCGGGAGTTTTCGAGAATTCTTTCAGTACCCTCCCGAGGCATTGGCCAGAGTTGAAGTGTTCCCTGAAGAAGTCGCCCAACGCTTCGGCTTCCCACCCGATCGCCGGGTTATCAACCTGATATTAAAGGACAACTTCGCAAGCCGCGAAATTGAGCTGGAATTCGAGGGACCATCGCGAGGCGGATACTTCGTCAACGAACAGGAACTGGGTTTTCTGAAGATCGCCGATGGGGGGCGGCTCAATCTGAATTTCGAGGCGAACGATACTAGCCTGCTGACCGAATCGGAACGCGATATTATCCAGACACCGGGCTCGGTTTCAGAGGTTGCCGGCGATCCCGATCAGGCGGAGTTCCGCAGTCTCATTGCCGACAGCCGATCTCTTGAAGCCAATGTGAGCTGGGCGAAGGCTTTCATTGACAGCGGAACGTCGGTTTCCGCCAATCTCAACTATACGCGGAGTGACAGCACCGCGTTGTCCGGACTGAACACTGTCACTCTGACAGATGCTGCGGGCGAGAGTGTCACTCGGACGTTCGGGGAAGAAACCTCGCTGGAACGCCGCATATCGAGCGATACGGTGTCTAGTTCGGGCTCGCTCAGCAAATCCGTGGGTGTATTCCGATTGACCAGTACATTTGACGGATCTTTCAGCGAGACAGAAACGCAGATCGATCAGCCATTTGATACGAGCGCTCTCGAAGCCGAAGCTTCCGCAGGATTGCTTGCGATTGATGCCCCGCTTCCTGTGAATGCCAATGCCGGGTTCGATATTGCCAATCGCCGCACGATTACGACCGAGGCGCAGAACACGCTGCGAGGCCCGATCGCAGCGCTGCCAGCCGGTGAATTGATCGCAACCTTCGACGCGGGCGGTGACTGGTTGCAGATCGAAAGCGCCGATACACGCGCTTCGTTCGATACCCAGCTAACGCGGCGACGGCTTTCGACCGGCACGAACTTCGTCGTCCCGCTTACCAGTCGACGCAACGGCTTCGCCGACGCGCTGGGCGGTTTCACCTTGACGGCACAGGCTGGGCTGGAAGACCTTTCCGATTTCGGTCTGCTCGGCGACTATAATGTCGGGCTCAACTGGGAGCTGACCGATGGGCTCGACCTGTCGGCTAACTATATCGTGAGAGTAGTTGCCCCGTCTCTGTCGCAACTCGGAAATCCGCAGATAACAACCTTCAACACGCCAGTGTTCGACTTCGTGAATGGTGAAACGGTGCTTGCGACGGTCGTCACGGGCGGCAATCCCGATTTGCTTTCCGAAACCCAGCGAGACTGGAAATTCGCGGCAAATTGGCAATTGCCGTTTTGGGACAATACCAGATTCTCGGTCGAGTATATTCGCAATCGTTCGGATGACGTGACCGCCGATTTTCCCACGGTCACTGCTGAGATCGAAGCTGCATTCCCAGGGCGGATCACGCGTGACGCCGCAGGCCAATTGACAGCGGTCGACACGCGATTCGTGACGTTTGCCGAAACCCGGTCGGACCGTTTGCAATTCAACCTGTTTACGCGCGGGACGTTCGGCGTACCCGAACCGAGCGCAGGCGAAAGATCCGCACGCGGCGGGGGGCCAGGAGCCTCGCGCAGCGCACGAGCGAACGATGGCCGCCCCGGCGCCAATGGCCCGCAAAACGCGGAGAGACGGGAGCGTTTTCAAGAGCTGCGGATGCGGATTTGTGCCGATGATGGGCGCGACCAGCTGGCGCGGATGA
Organism: Erythrobacter ani; assembly: GCF_019204025.1. Classification (GTDB taxonomy): domain Bacteria; phylum Pseudomonadota; class Alphaproteobacteria; order Sphingomonadales; family Sphingomonadaceae; genus Erythrobacter; species Erythrobacter ani. Next base: position 149,467 of record NZ_JAGSPB010000001.1, on the reverse strand, counting down.
TCAGCGCGGTCGAAAACGGAGAGGATACCTCGAATATCTTGCCAGGACTTCCGCCAGAGTTCCTCAAGCGCATCATAGACCGCTCGCGCGGGGATGACGGCGCAATCTCACAGGAAGCGCTCGATCAATTCCGGGAACGGATCTGCTCCGGTGGGGGGCGTCCGGGTGGTCAGCAGGATGTTGCTCGCGGTGGAGGCGGCCCGTTTGGAGGCGGAAATCCGTTCGCATCGGGGCGCCGGCCTGGTTGGCGTTATTTCGCTAGCTTCAACCACACCATCGAATTGCGGAACGACATTCTGATCGCTCCGGGGCTCACACGGCTCGATCAGCTTGATGGGGACGGGACAGGCCAGTTCGGCTTTCCGCGCCACAACTCGCGTCTCGAAGCGGGCGTTTTTGGCAGGCGATTGGGCGTGCGGATTTCGGCGCGATACACGGGGGAGACGAGGCTTAGCGGGTCTGGTTTACCGGGCAGCAGCGACATCTTTTTCAGCGATCTTACGACGTTCGACCTGCGCGTATTTTCCAATCTGGCCGAGTTGTTCGGATCGGAAAGCGATGCGCTCAAGAACCTGCGGATCAGCCTGCGCGCGGACAATATCTTCGATGCTCAACGTCAGGTGCGCGATGAGAACGGCGAGACGCCCATCAACTACCAGCCGTTTCTTATCGATCCGGTAGGCCGCTTCGTCGGCATCGACATTCGCAAACTGTTCTAGCTGAGTTTCACTTTCGGGAAGAGGAGCCGCTGGTGAAGCTTCGGCTCGAACGGAGACCATTCGCCTTCGGCTTGACCCAGCCGATCGGCCATTGCCACCATCACGGATGGATTGAAGCCGAGGCCGAGATGGCTCGCATAAACCTCGATATTTTCGCTGGGATGGTCCGCATGCGTATTCTCTGGATGCTGTACGCTTCCACGCCAATGCACGATGCCATCAGTTCTGGTGTAGACAGAGGTCGTTGGAACCGGAGGTGCCGTATCGAGGCCCTGGAATTGACCGCCGCGCAACTCTTCCGGCTCCTTGCCGTTGAAGAACTCGAACAGACGCGCCGCGTTCGTATGATTTCGATCATCCGAAATCGGGCTGCCGAGGCTCATCACCAGGCGCACCTTGTCCGGGTGGATTTTCGCCAATTCGCGCGCAAGCACGCCGCCGAGGCTCCAGCCGATAAGAGAAACCTTGCGCCCGCTCGTCTTATGGAGACGGCTCAGCTGTGACTCCAGCTTCGACAGCAGCGCTTCATTCACGCGGACGTTCCTGCCGGAATCCCAGCCATGGGCGTCGTAACCAAGACGTTTCAGCAGTCTCCGCATTGGCGCAGTCGAATTGTTGGTCGCCATAAAACCGGGAAGGGTGACAACAGAATGGCCGTCTCCCTTCGGAAGTGCGGAAAGAAATGGACGGGCGGCGTAAAAAGCGCCCAGCTCGAAGAATGCGCGGCCCTCTGTGAAAGTCCAGAAACGGTTCGGAGGAACCGCTGCCGGTAATTCACGCCCGCCTGCATGCATACTTGGTGCCATGCTAGCCATTACTTCGTCTCCTTGACTGTACGACCTGTTGTTCGTTTTTTTGCGGTTTTGGTTACCCGCTTGCGCGGTGTTTTCTTCGTCGGTTCGGCGTCAACCGCCTTTGCAGCCGCCAGCATCTCGTCGAAACTTTCCTGCAGGCAGTCCGCATAAAATTCGGGATCCGGCATGATATCGCGGCAGGCTGTGAAGCTGATGATCGCCTCATCGACATAGCTCTGCACAATGTGGGCGAGGCCCAATCCGTCGGTCAGGCAAATGAGCGAGAGCGCCATGCTCTCCATTCGCGCGCCGGCGGAGTAGATGTGCACCGGCGGTCCGGGGACATTCGTGACCACGGTGTTGAATGGCATCGCGACCCGGTGGGCGAGGCTGACGCGGCTGAAAAGCTGCGAACCGAGCGCCATGTAGAGCAGGGGATTGACCTTGCTGACCTCTGTCATGGTGCGCGCGCCGAGCGCGTTGGTCATCGCCTTGGAATTGCTGGTCTGACCGAAAACGTACTCCAGCCGTTTGGCATGATCCGCGATATGGGTCCCGAGGGGTGCGATCATGGCCGCGACCTGATTGCCCATGTCGCCTTTTTCATCGTTCGAACGCACAGAAATCGGCGCCATCGCCGTCATGGTGCCTTTCGGAAGATCGTCCTTGGCCGTCAGATACTTGTGCAGCGCCCCGCCGATTATGGCGAGAGCGACATCGTTGACTTTCGCCTCAGGCAGGAGGGCACGGATCGATTTGAGCTCTGTGAGACTGAAGCTGCGCCCTTCGACCACACGATGCGACGAGATCGAACGGTTGAACCGCGTGCGCGGCGGGACATAGTCGCTGGAGAGTTTGAAGTCGCGAGTCACCAACCCTTTGATCGCGTTCGCCACACCCGGAACCGCCTGAGCGGCGACTTGAGCCTGCTTGAGCGGATTGAGCAGAGCGTTGACATAGGATTTGCCGAGAAGTTCGACGGCACCCGGAATCTTCTCCGGCTTCCAGTCGTCCGGCTCATTGGGCGGCGCGGTAGAAGGCGACAACGTATGGATCGCCTCCATCAGGTCGATACCGCTCATTCCGTCGATGGCCGAATGGTGGACCTTCGTCACGAAACCAAAGCAGCCCTTCGGGAAATCGCGGACATTGTCGAGGCCCTCAACGACCGTGAACTCCCAAGGTGGGCGAGTCAGGTCCATGGGCCGTGCGTGGATGCGGGCGGTCTGAATGCACAATTGCCGCCAATCACCAGGTTTCGGAAGGGCGACATGGCGAACGTGATATTCGAGATCGAAATTCGGATCCTCGATCCAGTAAGGGTAATCGAGATCGAATGGTACGCGGACAAGACGCTGGCGCATTGTCTTCGATAGCTGCATCCGGTCTTCGAAGAACTTCAGAATGTCCTTGAACCGAACGAAACCGCCCGGTGCAGTAGCCGGATTATAAATCAGAAGGTTGCCGATATGCATCGGCGAATTCGGCGATTCCAACGCTACGAACGAGGAATCCATGCCTTGCAATTGCCGCAAGGTTCTCTCCCGCAAGCAAGCCGAAATTAGGCTCGCTTCGGCCCGTTTTCGGGCTCTGAAACAAGGCCTAGGAGTGTTTCAGTGCTGTGACAACCTTACGCAGACGGCAAACGTTGCCGCTAGGTAAGGATTCGGAGCAATATTGTTGCGCTGCAGCAGCATTTAAGCCTGCCGACGCTAGAACGCCTGCGCTGCGGCGTATCCGCTGGACCATGCCCACTGGAAATTATAGCCGCCTAACCAGCCGGTCACGTCCACGGCTTCACCGATGGCGTAGAGGCCGGGCGATTTCCTGGCTTCCATGGTCTTCGACGACAGCTCACTGGTTGCAATGCCGCCGATTGTCACCTCGGCCTTCGCGAAACCTTCGGTTCCGTTGGGCAAGAACTCCCAATTGGCCATTTTTTCCCCAGCAGAACGCAATTCCTTGTCGGAAACATTGCCCAGTTCCCGATCGATACCAAGGCGATCGGCAAGGGCATCGGCAAGTCGGTCCGGGAGGTCTTCGCGCAATATGGTCCTGAGTGCGGATTTTGGACGTTCGCGTTTAAGCTCTACGAGCCATTCCGGTCCCGCCTGCTTCAGGAAAGCGATGCTGATGGCTTCATTGCTTTTCCAATAGGAAGAGACTTGCAGGATTGCTGGTCCGGAAAGGCCTTTGTGCGTGAACAGAGCAGCCTCATCGAAGCTCGTTTTACGCGATCCCGCTCCCGCTGTTGCGCGAACCGGTGCCGACACGCCCGACAATTCACGGAACAAGACGTCGTCTCCGCCGAGGGTCAAAGGGACAAGCGCGGGACGCGGTTCGACAACCTTGAGGCGGAATTGCCGTGCAAGATCATAGGCGAAGCCGGTTGCTCCCATCTTCGGGATGGAGGGGCCACCGGTCGCGATTACGAGGTTTGGTGCGCGGTAGCTCGCGCCGTTTGCCATCACGCCGTAACTTCCATCGACGGCTTCCACAGCGCTCACATCGGCATCGCAGATGATCTGGACATGGTCGTCGGGGCATTCGTCGAGCAGCATCTGGACAATCTGCTCCGCCGAACCATCGCAGAACAATTGGCCGAGTGTTTTCTCATGCCAAGCGATACCGTGCCTGTTGACCAGATCGACGAAGTCTTGCGCCGTGTACCGGGCGAGTGCGGATTTCGCGAAATGCGGATTGTCCGAGAGATAGTTTCCTGGCCCGGCATTGATGTTGGTAAAGTTGCAGCGCCCACCGCCGGAAATCAGGATTTTCTTGCCTGGCTTTTCCGCTTTTTCAAGCACGGCTACTCGCAATCCGCGCTGTCCGGCCTGTGCCGCACACATCAGGCCTGCGGCCCCTGCGCCGAGAACGATTACATCGAATTGCTGCATGCCCCTGCGGATAGGCGCGATCGCACCGATTGCCAATCGCCTACCGACACGCCCTTTGCACGCCATGTATCTCGCCCTATCTGGACCCCATGGCGAAAACGTCTGCCGGCACTCCTCACAACCCCCAAGGGGCCGAACGCTTCCACGAAGAGCGCGCGGCCTACACGGTTGCACGTGCGCAGCCGAACCTGGAGGCTGGCGTCGCTGCGGTGCGCGAAACGGTAAAGACGCTCAAGCCCGTGCCGGGCGTTTACCGGATGATCGATGCGCGCGGTGACGTTCTGTATGTGGGCAAGGCACGCAGCCTCAAATCTCGCGTAGCGAATTACGCGCAAGTTGCCGGGCTGTCTGGGCGGCTCCAAAGAATGGTCAGTCAGTGCCGCAGCATGGAAATCGTCACTACCAATTCCGAGGCTGAGGCATTGCTGCTCGAAGCGCAGCTGATCAAACGCTTCCGCCCTCCGTTCAATGTGCTGCTGCGCGATGACAAGAGCTTCCCTTTCATCCTGTTGCGCGGCGATCACAAGTTTCCGCGCATTCACAAGCATCGCGGTGCGCGGCGTGCGAAAGGCAACTATTACGGCCCCTTCGCGAGTGCGGGCAGCGTCAACACCACTCTCAACGCACTGCAGAAGCTGTTTCTGCTTCGATCGTGCACCGACAGCTTCTTCAACAATCGCGATCGCCCCTGCCTGCTTTATCAGATTAAGCGGTGTTCGGCGCCTTGCGTCGACCGGGTCTCCGAAGACGATTACGAAGGGTTGGTTCGGCAGGCCAAGGACTTCCTTGCCGGCAAGTCGGGGCAGGTGCAGGCCGATCTTGAGAGGCAAATGGCGAAGGCTGCCGAAGATCTCGATTTTGAAACCGCTGCGATCCTGCGCGACCGGTTGCGGGCGGCGACATTCATCCAGGGTTCGCAAGCCATCAATGCGAGCGGCGTGGGTGACGCGGACGTGTTCGCGCTTTCCGCCAAAGGAGGCCATATTGCGGTGCAGGCCTTCTTCATCCGAGGCGGGCAGAATTGGGGACACCGCGCTTTCTTTCCGGCTCACATCAAGGATATCGACGAGGCGCAGGTCCTTTCAGATGTCATGCTGCAATTTTACGAAGAAGTGCCGCCCCCGGCGACCGTGCTGGTTGATCGCGAGTTGCCTGAAAGTGAGCTCATCGAAGCCGCGCTATCGGAACTCGCGGATAAAAAGGTCATCCTTTCGATCCCCCAGCGGGGCGACAGGCGCAAATTGATGGAGCAGGCCAGCCGCAACGCAGTTGAAGCGCTCGATCGCCGCCTGGCCGAAACCGGCACCAAGGCAAAGGTCAACCGCGAACTTGCGGAGTTTCTCGAACTGGAGGCACCTCCGGAACGGGTCGAGGTCTATGACAACAGCCACATACAAGGCACCAAAGCGGTGGGCGCAATGATCGTGGCCGGGGTTGAAGGCTTCGAAAAGTCGCAATATCGCAAGTTCAATATTCGCGAGGCGCAAACCAATGACGATTTCGCCATGATGCGCGAAGTCATGAAACGGCGATTCACCCGCGCGATGAAGGATGATCCGGACCGCGAGCGCGCAGGGATCTGGCCCGATCTCGTCCTCATCGATGGAGGGAAGGGCCAGATGTCGAGCGTGATGGAAGTGCTCGGCGAACTCGGCATCGAAGACCTCCCCGTTATCGGCATCGCAAAGGGTCCGCATCACGGGCGGGAAGGCCGCGAGGTCTTTCACTTTCCCGATGGGAGAGAAAAAACGCTGCCGACCAATTCGAAACTGCTGTTCTATCTCCAGACACTTCGCGATGAAGTGCACCGCTTCGCCATCGGCGCACACCGGGCGAAGAGATCGAAAGCGATTACCGCCTCGCCGCTAGACGAAATCCCCGGCATCGGTCCGGCACGCAAGCGCGCATTGTTGCTCCACTTCGGCACCGCGAGCAAAGTCCGCGCGGCCGCATTGGAAGACCTGCAACGTGCGCCTGGCGTGAGCGATAAGGTCGCGCGGCAGGTTTACGATTTCTATCATGCCGGGGCTTAGGGTGATTCCGCAAAGGATGTCGTGACATTGCAGTAATTGCTGCCTAGCTTTGTAAATGAAAACACATTCGGGAAGAAACGTGACTGCGACTTTATCAAACGACGCTGCGGCGACGAAGGCCGATGGCGCTGCGATGGCGCTCGACCCGCGCCAGCTTGCGCGCGATCTTGCGAAGTTCCGCACACCCAACGCGGTGCGAAGCTGGTTGGAGTTCGCGATCACTTTCGTACCATTTGTCGCGATCTTCGCAGCATTGCTGAGCGCTGTTTCCGCTGGGCATTATCTCGCATTACTGGCGACACCGCTGGCCGGCCTGTTTCTACTGCGGCTTTTCATCATTCAACACGATTGCGGCCACGGAGCTTTCTTCGAAGGCCGAAAAGCGAACGACTGGCTGGGCCGCGCGATTGGGGTTCTGACGCTCACGCCCTATGATTGCTGGCGCCGGTCACATGCGCTGCATCACGCGAGCACAGGCAATCTGGATGCGCGGGGATTCGGCGATGTCGACACCCTGACGGTCCGTGAATTCCGCGAGAAATCTTGGCTGGGTCGATTCGGCTATCGGCTTTACCGGCACCCCATCGTCCTGCTCGGTTTCGGCCCTGCATATCTCTTTATGCTGCGTCACCGTTTGCCAATCGGGCTGATGAAGGCCGGGTCGATATACTGGATCAGCGCCATGGCGACCAATGCGGTCATCGCGGTCATCATGATCGGATTGATCCTCCAGTTCGGATTGTTGGCAACCGTGCTTGTTTTCGTGCCGGTCCTGCTGACGGCTGCATCGGTGGGTGTCTGGCTGTTTTACATCCAGCACCAGTTTGAGGACGCGCACTGGGACCATGCCAAGGATTGGACTTTCCACGATGCGGCTCTGCTTGGAAGTTCATACCTCGAATTGCCGGGCGCGCTGCGCTGGTTCACCGCGAATATCGGGATACACCACGTTCACCATCTCGCCAGTCGCATTCCGTTTTATCGCTTGCCGCACGTGCTTAAGGTGCATCCGGAACTGACTGAAGTGAACCGCTTCACGACCCGTCAGACGATCAAGCCTTTGCTTCTGACTCTATGGGACGAGAACCGGCGCAAGCTGGTGAGCTTCCGTGAGGCAGCGCGGTTGCCTGCCTAAAGCGCCCATAGCGCGCCACCCTAATTACGCGCTCTGTCTGCTCGACAACATGGACAAATAAGAAGGGGCCCGGCTCTCTATACGAGCCGGGCCCTTATCTTAAGCCATAATGACAAGCGCTGACCTACTTCGGATAAGTCCAGGTCGTCCCGCGTTCGAGATTCTCGCTCGCGAAGGCCCAGTTCAGCTTGGACCCGACGACCGCGTCGAGGTAGGCCGGACGCTTGTTCTGGTGATCGAGATAGTAGGCATGCTCCCACAGATCGACCACGAGGAGCGGATTTACGCCGTCATGATCGGCCAGCGTGTCGCCGTCATGAGTCTCTTCGATCGTCAGGCCGCCATTCTTTTCGGCGAGCCAGACCCAGCCGCTTGCAAAGTGGCCTGCACCGCGATCCTTCAGTTTCTCTTTCAGAGCATCGACCGAACCGAAAGAGCTGTCGATCATCGATTTGAGCTGATCCGACGGTGCAGTCTCGCTCGCCGCCATCGAATGCCAGTAGAAGCCGTGGTTCCAGCTTTGCGCCGAATTGTTGAAGAGGCCTTGATCGCTATCGCGCGCCGCGCCGATCACTTCTTCCAGCGATTTGTCGGCGTGTGCGGTCCCTTCGATCGCGTTGTTGGTCTTGTCGATGTAAGCCTGGTGATGCTTGCCGTGGTGATACGACAGCGTCTCCGCGGAAATCGCCGGGTCCAAGGCAGAGTCGGAATAGGGAAGGTCAATCAGGTTGAACGCCATTTGCGGGCCTCTCTTTTTCAGTTTGAAAGTCTTGTGTGGTCAACGCCTCGGCGCGGTAAAAGTTTCAGTGCCATCTCGCAACGTCTGGGCGTCAGGCGGCAAAGTTTGCGCGCCTGAACGCAGCGTCCGATGCAAGCTGCGAATGCTCGATCCAGGTCGAGTGCACGCCGCTCGAAACCTTATGCGGCAGTGCAAGGCGACAAATGGGCCCACGAGCAATGTCGCCTGCATCGAGGATGGCACATTCGGATGTGCCGGTATTCTCGTCGATCAGGAAAGTGATGAGGTATGCGTCGTCTTCAGCAGCGCAGCCCTTTTTCGGAATGACCGGGCTCTCGCTCGCATAAACGCCATCAGGTAATTCGAAGACCTGCTCTTCTCCGTTGTCCGTGTCATGACGGACGTACCCATTGAACAGGAACCAGCCGGGTCTTGTGGTGGTCGACCAGATGAAGCGGTTTTTGCGCATCAGATAGTCGGGATTGATCATGCCAAATTCGACGATTCGGTCGGACAGGCGCTCTTCAGTGCAGGCACCCGTTTCCAAGTTGAACCGCCAGCGGTGCAGACGTGATTGGAACGAGTGTTCGTCCACGTAGGCCATCATATGGCTGTATTCACCCGCATCTTCGATCGGGTCCGGCATCGGTTTGTCCTGATAATACCCTTCGAGCACGACCTCATCGCCATCCTCGTAAGCATTGGTCCAGTGCAAGACGTAAGTCGGCGATGCCTCGAACCAGCGGATCTCCTCGGGCTGCCCATGCCGGGGGATCAGAGCGAGGCGTGTCGGCACGCCATCGTGAATCCGCGCTGCGTGAATGTCGCGCTTTAGCAATTCCTCATCCCAGAACAGTGGCATGTCATTGAGGATCGACCAGTTTTTCGTGACTGCCATGTCGTGGGGCAGCCGCGGGCCGGGCAGGGGGATCGGCACGTAGTGCACCAATTTGCCAGACCGATCGACGACACCGTAATGCATGAAAGGCGCGTGCTTCGAATAATTGAAGAACATCAGCTCGCCCGTCGCTTCGTCCACCTTTGGATGCGCAGACACTCCGTCGAGCGGCCCCCACGACGCCTTGCCGAGATTGTCCAGCGTCACCGGGTCCATTTGCCATGCCTCGCCGCACTGATAGAATGTCGCGAGCGCCACGCCTGCATGGACGACGATGTCTGTGCTGCCGGTATCCTTCAGGCTGCCATGCGCGCCAAAACCGGGACGCTTCGATAGTGCAGGCGCGTCCATAAGACCGCCCCACAGCGCGCCGCCAGCGATTTGCTCTTCGATGAAACACTGCGTGCGAAGGAAGCGGTTTCGGTAACTTGCTTTACCACTCGAAATGCTGACCTGGTGGATCATCGCATCTCCATCGAAGGGATGATGACGACCGAGCGGCTGGTGCACCGGATTTTCGGTGTTCCGAAGATAAATACCGTCGATATCGGCTGGAATTTCACCTTCGATCACCTCAAGCCGGTCGACATCGAGTTCCTCGTGCACCGGGGTCCACGGTCCGCTCAGATAGGGATGGTTGGACGGCTCGAGCGTCGTTTTAACCGGCGGTTGGCGCGTGACCTGCATGGCGAATTCCTCCCAAGAGACCCAATCGTAGCGCAGGTGGACGATCAAGAAAACCGCCACAGGATCTCGCTCAAATTTGATTTCGATCAAGGTGACCAGCTGGAAAACGGCGCATGATGTTTTCCAAGATCAAAGGAGAGTCTCATGAAATCTATTCTCGTTCACGCCGCCGACGACAATTGCATGGAAGCAAGGATGCAGATCGCGCTCGACATCGCTCGAGCAACCGGTGCGCATATCACATTCCTTCAGGCAGTCAGTTTCGAGGTCTTCGCCCCCGGCGATTTTTACGGTTCGGCGATGGCAGCGGCCATGCCGCGCATCAAGGAGGCTGCCGAAGAGTTGCGCGAAAAGATCGAAACCGATCTCGCCAACGAAGACGCTGCATGGGAATGGCAGTTCATGTATGGCATGGCCGAACACCGGCTGCTCGAACAATCTGCGTTGCACGATCTAATCCTGGTCGGCCCACGCGATATCGGGGAAGAAGGATCACACCGTCCTTCGGCAATGGTCGGCAACCTGGTCTTGAAGGCTCCCGTTCCAGTTCTGGTCGTGCCGGGCGAGACCAAGCGATTGGATCTTAAAGCTCCCGTGATGATCGCGTGGAACGGGTCGTCCGAAGCGTGCGTTGCACTGCGCGCCGCAGTGCCGCTGCTGGCGCATGCGAGCGAAATCCATCTGGTCAGCATCGCGGAGGAAAGCGACAAGCAGCGGTTCGATTTTCCGGCGAGCGAAGGCGCGAAATACCTCAGCCGGCACGGGATCGAGGCTGAGATCGTCGAGATTCCGCGCGGCGAAGCGAAGATCTCGGACACATTGTTTTCAGCGGCCGAGCAACGCGGCTGCTCGATGATGATCATGGGTGCCTATGGACATTCGCGTTTGGCGGAGATGCTCTTGGGCGGGGTCACCCGGCGGTCCCTGACCGATCCGCAGCTACCGATATTTTTGGCGCATTGAGTCCGTTGGGATTATTCGCCGCCGCCAGGCTTTTTCTTTCTCCGACGCATCATGCCCTCTTGCGCCACGCTGGCAACGAGGTCTCCTGCGCGGTTGAAGATACGCCCGCGATTGAACCCGCGCCCGCTGCCCGACCAAGGTGCGTCGGTGGCGTAGAGCAGCCATTCATCGGCGCGGGCTTCCTGGTGAAACCAGATCGCATGGTCGAGGCTGGCCCCCACCAATTCGCCGCGCATCCATGAAAGGCCATGGGGTAACGCGCTGGTGCCCAGTAGGGTGTAATCGCTGGCATAGGTCAGGATTGCGCGGTGCAGGTCCGGATCGTCCGGCAGGGGCGCTGCGGTTTTGAACCACGTGTGCGCTCGCGGTTCGCGTGGTTCGGAATTCATCCAGTGCAGCCTGTCGATGGTGCGCATTTCAATCGGACGCGGACGGAGCATGAGGGCGCGCTGCGCGTCGGAAAGCTTGTCACCGATCTTGTCCGCCATGATCCGTCGCATCTCCATGTCGGACTTCAAATCCTCGGGAGGTGCGACATCGGGCACCGGCGAATCGACATGCTCCATACCATCCTCGGCCACCTGGAAGCTGGCGGTCAGATTGAGGATCGGCGTGATCGTTCCATCTTCGGCTTCTTGCGCTGCCACCACGCGGCGATTGGAAAAGCTGCGACCGTCAAAGTCCCGCTCGATCCGGTATTCGATGGGGATGCCTTCCTTGCCGCCCCGCAGGAAATAGGCGTGGAGCGAATGTGCGGTCTTTCCATCGGTGACCGAGGCCTGCGCTGCCTTAAGAGCCTGCGCAAGCACCTGGCCGCCAAAGACGCGCCCGACGCCACCTTTTTGCGGATGGCCGGAATAGATGTCGGCCGCGCGTTTTTCGACTGTCAGGAGGCGGACGAGACCGCCCACGAGTTTGTCAGGTGTCGGTTTTTCAGTCATGTCCTGCCATCGCGGTGGTGATGGTTGAGGTCAAGATCGCACCGACCGGAAAAAGCAAACCCCGCCCGGATCGCTCCGAGCGGGGTTCTTGTCCCAACACCTGGTCGGGAATTAGTGTGTCCCGGCCAACGCCGCGAGCAGAAGTAGCGCGACGATGTTCGTGATCTTGATCATGGGGTTCACGGCAGGACCGGCGGTATCCTTGTAAGGATCACCCACAGTATCACCGGTGACGGCAGCCTTGTGAGCTTCCGAACCTTTGCCCCCATGATTGCCGTCTTCGATATACTTCTTTGCATTGTCCCATGCACCGCCGCCAGCGGTCATGGAAAGCGCAACGAACAGGCCGCCGACAATCACGCCGAGCAGCAGAGCGCCCAGCGCCGCAAAGGCGTTTTCCTGACCCGCGAGGCCGTAGATCACGAAGTACACGACAACCGGAGCAAGGACCGGAAGCAGCGAAGGAACGATCATTTCCTTGATCGCCGCCTTGGTCACGAGGTCCACTGTGCGCGCGTAATCGGGCTTCTCGGAATAATCCATGATGCCCGGCTTTTCTTTGAACTGCTCGCGCACGTCCTTGACCACATCGCCCGCAGCGCGGCCGACGGCGGTCATCCCCATCGCACCGAACAGGTACGGGAGCAGGGCACCGAGCAGCAGCCCGACAATCACATAAGGATTTTCGAGACTGAAATCGACGGTCGCATCGGGGAAATAGGCCCGAAGGTCGGCGGTGTAGGCCGCAAACAGGACGAGCGCTGCAAGACCGGCAGAGCCGATTGCATAGCCCTTGGTCACGGCTTTGGTGGTGTTACCAACCGCATCGAGCAGGTCGGTCTTTTCACGCACACTATCGTCCAGTCCGGCCATTTCGGCGATGCCGCCGGCATTGTCGGTCACCGGACCATACGCATCGAGCGCCACGACCATGCCTGCCAAAGCCAGCATTGCGGTCGCACCGAAAGCGAGACCGAGAAGACCGGCCAGCTGATACGCACCGATAATGGCGGCGATAATCACGATGGTCGGCAAAGCGGTCGATTCGAGGCTGATGGCGAGGCCCTGGATCACGTTGGTGCCGTGCCCCGTTTCCGAAGCCTTGGCGATCGAGCGGACCGGGCGGTAATTCGTGCCGGTGTAATACTCGGTGATCCAGATGATGATGCCGGTCAGCGCAAGTCCGATCAACGAGCAGTAAAATAAATCCCTGCCTGTGAAGGGAACCATGTCCGTACCCGGATTGAGCACGGTGTTCATGTCGATACCGACCGTACCGAGCGCATATTGCGTGACGACGTAGATCAGCGGAATGGCGAGTATCGCAGTGACGAGGAAGCCCTTGTACATCGCTCCCATTACATTGGTTCCTCCGCCCAGACGGACGAAGTAGGTGCCAATGATCGAGGTCACGATGCATGCTCCGCCGATCAGCAACGGAAGCGCCATCAATGGGAGCAGCAAGTCTCCGATCTGTGTCAGCAGCAATGCAGTCAGAACCATCGTGGCACCCACGGTGACAACGTAGGTTTCGAACAGGTCTGCGGCCATGCCCGCGCAGTCACCGACATTGTCGCCAACGTTGTCGGCAATCACGGCAGGGTTGCGGGGGTCATCCTCGGGAATACCGGCTTCGACCTTGCCGACAAGGTCGGCTCCGACGTCTGCAGCCTTGGTAAAGATGCCGCCGCCCAGACGTGCGAAGATCGAAATCAGCGAGGCGCCGAATGCGAGGCCTACAAGGCCGTCGATCACGGTGCGGCTGTTCGGTTCAAGATTCATGGGGCCGACCAGGACATAAAAGAACACGGCAATCGCGAGCAGCGCGAGGCCAGCCACAAGCAGCCCGGTAATTGCACCCGCGCGGAACGCCAGCGTGAGGCCCTCTTGCAGACCCACACTTGCCGCCTGCGCTGTGCGCACATTCGACTGCACGGAAATATTCATGCCGATATACCCGGCCACGCCCGAAAGCAGCGCGCCGACGACGAAACCGACCGCCGGGATAAGACCCAGGAACACGCCGACAATGATCGCGACGATCACGCCAACGATGCCGATCGTGGTGTATTGACGGTTGAGGTAGGCTTGCGCACCTTCTTGAATGGCGCCCGCGATTTCTTGCATTTTTTCATTGCCGGTGCTCGCGGAGAGCACCTGGGCGCGGGTAAAGATGCCGTAAACCACGGCGAGCAGTCCCAGCCCGATAGATATCAGTATTAGGTTCACGAATAATCCCCTCTCGTGACGCGAAAACAGATATGGGAAATGCGCCTGATTAGATGATCCCGAATTATGTTTATGCGGCGCAAGGACGCACAGTCATACGGGCTTGCTGCATGCTGACAAGCCTCAATGGCGGGAGAGGGCGCCCGTTTCACCAGTTTTGGGAGGGGAAGAGCGCGCGGCGGGCTCTATCCGTGCTGGTAACCGAGACCTTCGGGATCGCTCACAGCGTTACCATCGAGCAGTAATGGAGCTCTACCGCGTTCTTCAACGGTGCCGATCATGGTCGCCGCGACAGGCAGAGCAGCGCCCGAAGGCAGGGTGAAAAGCAATTCGTAATCGTCCCCCCACCGCATGCACTCTGAAGCCCTATCGGGGTCTGCAACCGGTACCGCCGACGCTTCGATCGCGATTGAAGTATTGCTGGCCTTGGCCATTCTGAACACATCGAGGAGCAGACCATCCGAAACGTCCATCATGCCGCCCACCAAGGGTGCAAGTGCGATCCCTTCTTCAAGCCGCGGTCGCGGCCGGTTGAACGCCTCGAGGTGCTCGTCGAACCCCTCAAAGCCGAGCATGGCGCGGCCGACGGTCCCGGTTACGAATACACTGTGACCCGGCACCGCTGCGCTTCGTGAAGGAACGGGCCGACTGGTTGCCCGGCCGATAGCCGTCAGGCTGAATGTACTGGCTCCGGTCGCAGCGATTGTGTCACCGCCCATCAGCGGCACATCGTAGGTCGTTAGGACTTCGCGCAAGCCTTCTACGAAACGTTGGTCATTGCCGCCTAGCGCATGGCCAAGAAGGATGCCGATCGGTTTCGCACCTTTGGATGCAAGGTCTGACAGATTGAGCGCGACGAGCTTCCAAGCGACGTCGGCAAGATCAGCCTCACGGCGGAAATGCGTGTCCTCCGCCATCAGATCGTGGTTGAAGACCAGTGTCTCTTCGCCGATTTCGATGAGCGCACAATCATCCCTGAGATCGCGCGAACCTGGATGAAGCGGCAGCGTGCGCAGCGCCGCGAGAAATTCGCCTTCGGTCATCATTCCGAACGCAGTAACACGGCGGACCATGCCTGGGAAATCAGCGGCGTGTTTCCTTGGCAACCGCATCAAGGATGCCATTCACGAACTTGGCCTCACGGTCGTCGAAGAACGCTTTTGCCACATCCACATACTCGCTGATCGCGGTGGCCATTGGTACGTCTGCGCGGGCAAGCAGTTCGTATGTGCCGCCACGCAGCACCTGCAGCATCGTCTTGTCCAGCCGGGCAAGTGTCCAGCCGGATGCAAGCTTTTCAGCCAGCATTGCATCTATTTCGTCGCGCCTCGCATCTACGCCGCGAACGATATCGTCGAAGAATTCCACTTCGGCATCCGCAAACGCCTCACCTTCATGCTCGTCATCATCAACTTCTCGGCCAAGCCGGTGCTGGTGAAATTCGTTGAGCAGCTTGGCGAGCGGCGTTTTTTCCATCTGCTGTTGATAGAGCGCCTGAACGGCAGCGAGGCGGGCCGTCGAACGTGCGGCAGATCGGGCAGTCGTGTTCATTTGCTTCTAAGCTCCACCGATCGGGCGTGCGCGGGCAGGCCCTCGGCATGGGCGAGTGTGGCTGCGGCCGGACCAACTGCGGCAAACGATTTTTCGTCGAGACCGATAAAACTCGTCCGTTTCATGAAATCGAGCACGGACAGCCCGCTTGAAAAGCGAGCGCGGCGACCGGTTGGCAGGACATGGTTCGGGCCAGCCACATAATCGCCAATCGCTTCGGGCGTCATCCGGCCGAGAAAGACGCTACCGGCGTGTTTGATACTGGAAAGCATCGTTTCGGGATCATCGATGGCGAGTTCGACGTGCTCGGCGGCGAGACGATTGGCCAGTGCAGGTGCTTCGGAATCGAGATCGTTCACGACAATAACCGCGCCGTTGGCCTCCCAGCTCGCTTTCGCGGTTTCACCGGTTGAGAGCTGATTGAGCTGCAACCGCACACAATCGCTTACCAGCGAGCCGAAACCGGCATCGTCGGTGATTAGGATAGATTGAGAGGTCGGATCGTGCTCCGCCTGGCTCAGGAGGTCTGCGGCTATCCAATCGGGATCGTTCTTGCCATCGGCAATGACCAGGATTTCGGACGGTCCGGCAACCATGTCGATACCGACAACGCCGTAAAGCTGGCGCTTCGCTTCAGCCACATAGGAATTGCCCGGCCCGGTGATGACATCGACTGGCTTTATCCGTTCTGTGCCAAAAGCGAGCGCGCCAAGCGCATGTGCGCCGCCGACGCGCCAAATCTCGTTGATCCCCGCAATGTGCGCCGCTGCGAGGACGACCGGATTGCTGTTCCCGCGCGGGGTCGGTGTAACGACGACGATCCGTTCAACCCCCGCTACGCGAGCTGGGATCGCGTTCATCAGCAGTGACGATGGATAGGCAGCCCGCCCGCCCGGAACGTAAAGTCCGGCGGCATCGACCGGACGCCAGAGCGCTCCTAGGCGTATACCGGCATCGTCCGTATAGTCTCGATCCCTCGGCAATTGTGCTTCGTGATACGCGCGGATCCGGTTCGCGGCGAGTTCGAGCGCATCACGCAAATCCGCATTCAGGCCGTCATATGCCTCTTTGCAGCGTTCCGCCGTGATGACCCAGTCTTCATCCGACGCGAGTGGATAGCTATCGAAGCGCTGGCTGTATTCGATCAACGCATGGTCGCCTCGGCTCTTCACAGCGGTCAGGATGCTGGCCACCTGTCCTGCGACATCCTCTTCGGTCTCGCGGCGGGCATTGACCAAGCGGGTGAACTTCTTCTGGAAATCCGGGTCGAGCGTGGAGAGCGTCTGCATCAGGCGGCTTTCTCGGTTCGGGCGTGCGCGTCTGCGCGGAAGGCCGCAACCAGATCAGCAACGCGCGGGTCCTGTTTGAGCGCGGCTCGATTGACGATCAGGCGGGCGGAAATGTCGATGATGCGGCTGGTTTCGACCAGGCCATTCTGTTTTAGTGTCCGCCCGGTTGATACCAAATCAACGATTTGCCGCGCGAGCCCCAGCGAAGGTGCAAGCTCCATCGCGCCGTTCAGCTTTACGCATTCGGCCTGAATGCCCGCCGCCTCGAAATGCCTGCGGGTCAGGTTCGGATATTTCGTGGCGACGCGCAGGTGACTGACTGCTTCGCTTTCCTCAGAATCGGTCTCGAGCCGCGCAACGGAAAGTCGGCAGTGGCCGATATCGAGATCGACGGGAGCGTAGAGGTCGGCGTAATCGAATTCCTCGATCACATCCGAACCGACGATCCCGATCTGCGCCGCACCGTGAGCCACGAAAGTCGCCACATCGAATGCACGCACGCGGATCATGCGCATGTCGCCTCGATTGGTGCCAAAAGACAGCGACCGGTTGGACTTGTCGTGAAAGCCATCCTCGGGCACCACGCCCGCACGCGCCATCACCGGCAGTGCCTCGTCGAGAATGCGGCCCTTGGGGACAGCGAAGGTCAGCTGTTCGAAAGCGTCGTGGGATTGGTCGGTTTTCATGGTCGCGGGGCACTTAGGCACTGTGGAGCGAAAGGGCAACGAATATGGATACCACCGATGCGCGTTACGAAGTGGTCGATCCGCAGGCCACCGGGGCAAATGCAATCGCGCGGGCGTTCGAAAACCAGGTCGCCTATTGCCGCGATAACGGAGCCGAAATCACCGCCAGTGTGTGCCAGGCGCTGCTGGAATTGCTGCCAGGAGAGCGCGGCGGGACGGTCATGCTGCGACTTCGCAAATGGGCCGGTCCGCCACTTGCCGATGCGCTGCCGCTGCGCGTGGCGGGCGGGCTGCACGCGCTCCATCTGAAGGGCAACGCGCCTGAACTTGCGCCGATCTATGCCGGGCAACGGATATCCGGTGCGACAGATGTGGTCGCCGATGTGCTCGAACGGCATGAGGCAGAACTGCTCCCTTGGCTGGACGGGCCGCCGCAAACCAACGAAGCGGGACGATCGAGCAACTATGCTGCAGCAATGCTCTGGCTGGCGGATGAGGGACTGCCGCTGCGCTTCGCGCTCAATGAGCTAGGGTCGAGCGCTGGCATCAACCTGATGATGGGCCGCTATTTCTACGATCTGGGCGGGACCACGTTGGGGCCAGCGGGCACCCGAATGCTGCTCAAGCCCGAGTGGCTCGGCAATCCGCCGCCACCACATGACATCGATATCGTCGCGGCGCGCGGCTGCGATATCGCCCCGGTCGATCTGACCGACCCCGAACAGGCATTGCGGTTGCGCGCCTATATCTGGCCGGAATTTACAGAGCGATTTGCGCGTATGGATGCGGCGATCGCAGCGGCCAACACGATACCGCCCGAAATTTCGCGCCAGCCAGCCGATGCTTTTGTCGACGAAGTGCTGGCCGAACCGGCTGTGTCGGGCGTAACGCGGCTGATTGCGCATTCGGTCGTGTGGCAATACGTGCCCGAGGTGCAGCGCAAGGCCATCACCGAACGCATCGAAATAGCCGGAGCGGAGGCAACCGCAACCCAGCCGCTGGCATGGGTGTCGCTCGAAGCGAACAGGGATACTCACCGCCACGAACTGACCGTGCGCTATTGGCCGGGCGGCGAGAAATGGCGCAAGCTCGCCGTCGCGCATCCGCACGGGGCCTGGATTGAATGGCTTGGCGGCTAAGCCGTCAGGAATGGCTCCATCGCCGCGTTCACCTTTTTGGGCGCTTCCCATGGGACGAAATGTCCGCAATCGGGTACCTCGACGATGGTGAGCGGGTCGATGATCGCGTCCAGCCCTTCAAGGTTTTCGGGCGGCAGCGCGAGATCGTCGAGCGCCCAGATCACCATCGTCGGGATGGTCAGTTTGGGCAGCTGCGGCGGAGAATAGCCTTCAGGCACCTCGAACGGCTCGTCCATCGTCGGCACGTACATCGGGCTGGCACGGTAATAATTCAGCATTCCGAACGCGGCGTCGCGGTTCTGCCAGTCGCGCAGCAAAGCCTCACGCTCTTCCGGTTCCATCGCGGCAGGCCGGTCCCACTTTACCTCTTTTAGCATCAATCCCGTGAGGCCCTCATCCTTTACCAGTGCATCGTTCGCCGGATCGCGGAACCCGCGGATATACTGGCTTGCCTCGCGCTGACCCGGATGGGTGTAGAGCAGCTTCTGAAAGATTGCCGGATGGGGTGCATTGGCAATGACCGCTCGCTCAACCCGCATATGCTGCCCGCCGAGCGCCACACCCCATGCGATTGCTCCACCCCAGTCGTGACCGACAATCGTGAATTTCGGAATCGAAAGCGCATCGGCAAGCAGGAAGATATCGCCGATCAGCTTGTCGGGGGTATAGGCATCGACATCTTGTGGCTTCGACGATCCGCGATAGCCGCGCTGATCGGGCGCGATGCAGCGGAAGCGGTCCTTGAAATGTGCGATCTGGTGGCGCCATGTGCGGTGGCTTTCGGGAAAGCCGTGCAGAAATATAAGGGCAGGCGCATCAACTGGCCCTTCGTCCACTACATTCAGATGAATTCCGTTTGCGAGGTCGACACGTTTTTGTTCCATGGCCGTCAGCCCTCGCTTTCCATCTTTTCCATATAGCCGCTCGCCACCATCCCTGCGATCTGGTCGAACAATTGATCGGGTGTGCGGCGCAGTTCACCCATGCCCGCTTCCATCCCTTGTGCAACGATGATCTCGCGTTCGCCCGCCGCCATGCCGTCAAGCATTGCCTTGGCTGCATCGGCTGCGGGAATGCCTTCGTCGATCACCTTGTCACTGCGCCCACGCTTGTTTCCGTCCGCCACCAGCGCATTGCGTGCCACGTCGGTCGCGACCGAACCGGGATAGATTACATGAACGCTGACACCCGTTTGGGAAAGCTCCGCTCGCAAGGCATCGCCATATCCGGCGAGCCCGAATTTGACGGCGCTGTACGCAGTGCGCATCGGCACACCGACTTTTCCTGCGATCGAGGAGATGAAGGCGAGCGCACCGGAGCCACGCTCGGCCATGTGTCCGATAAGCCCTTGGCTGAAAGCGATCTGGGCGGTCAGATCGATATCGATGATGTCGCGGTAGACCTGCATGTCGGTCTTAAGCGCCCTGCTGCGCTGCGAGACACCGGCATTGGCAAACGCGATATCGACGCCGCCTTTCCAGGAGATTGCCTTTGCAGTCGCATCGGCAAGCGCGGCATCATCGCGCACATCGAATGGCAGGGTCAGTGTTTCACTGCATTGCGCAGCGACTTCGGCAAGGCGGCCTTCGTTTCGGCCCGACAGCACCAAATGCGCACCGCGCGATGCCGCGTCTCGCGCTAGCGCCGCACCTATTCCCGATGAAGCGCCCGTTATCCAGACGACCTTGCCGGCGTAATCCACTGCTCTCTCCCGAAGTCCTGCTTCAGGGATAGCTGACGGTCTTGGGCACTTCGGGCAAGGGAATAAATTCGTTTTCATCGCCCGGCACCTTGGGGAAACGTCCCTCGCGCCAGTCTTCTTTTGCCTGCTGGATACGCTCACGGTCCGAGCTCACGAAGTTCCAGAAAACGTGGCGTTTCGTGGTAAAGGCCTCTCCGCCGAGCAACATGACCCGAGCACCGTCACGGCCCGAAAGTGTCATTTCCGTGCCCGGCGCGAGCACCGCCAGCTCGAAGGAGCCAAGGGCCACCCCGTCAACCGATGCCTCGCCGCCGACTAGGATAACCGCCCGTTCATCGGCGTCTGCCTCGATCGGGATCGATCCACCGGGACCGAGCAGAATCTCGGCGTAAATCGTATCGGCATGGGTCGTTGTCGCGGCGCTTTCACCCCACAGATTACCCATGATCACCCAAGCCGTGGCGGCAGTATCCTCGATCATCGGCAAATCGGAAACCGCTTCAAATGCGGGATCGATTTCCTCGCGGCCGTCCGGCAGCGCGAGCCAGGTCTGCATCCCGTATAGCATCGGGCCTTTGGCTTTTTCTTCTTGCGGCGAGCGTTCCGAATGCACGATGCCACGCCCGGCGGTCATCAGGTTTACCGTGCCGGGACGAATGGTCGAAAATGTCCCTATGCTGTCGCGGTGGTCGATTGCCCCCTGAAAGAGCCACGTTACCGTCGCGAGATTGATATGCGGATGCGGGCGGACGTCCATGCCTGTCCCGACATCCAGCTGGCCCGGGCCGAATTCGTCGACGAAAATGAATGGACCAACCATCGTACGCTGGCGCGAGGGAAGCACGCGTCGGACCTCGAATTGGCCGAGATCGTGGGTGGTCGGCGTGATTGTCTCGGTGATCATCCGGCGAGCTCCTTCTGGATCATATCTCTGAGGTTTTCCGGAAAAAGCGCCTCGTGCCAATCGGAAAGTTCGTCGAGAGTAAACCAGCGATGCCGGGTCATGAGCTTTTGTTCGAGCTCCGTGTGGTGCGATGTGTCGATTTCCGCCTTTGCGGCATGCACGACGAAGTAACGCTCATCGCCTTGAACCGGTTCGCCCTCGACGGTCACAAATTCAGGGTTCGTGCGCGCAATTTGCCTGCCGGGTTTGGCATGAATCCCGGTCTCCTCGAACAATTCGCGTCTCGCTGCGCTTTCGAAGCTCTCGCCGGGTTCGCATTCTCCTCCGGTCGTGACCCAGAACGGCGGTCGGCCGGGAACGTCGAACCGAAACATCAGAGCGCGGTGCTGCGGATCGAGAACGATGATTCGCGCAGAGCGGCGCAGGCGTTTGACAGGGGGCAAATCGGCCATCAGGCCGGGGCGCTCGCCTTGATCGCGACCGCGTGGACACGCTCGCCAACAATATCGCCGAGCGCGGCAATCACCGCGCGTTGGCGTGAAAGGCGATTCATCGGCGCGAACGCGTCCGCTTCGATCACGATGGTGAAGTGCGATTCCCCTGAACCATCGTCACCCGAGTGACCGGCATGGCTGGCGCTGTCGTTGATAATTTCGAGACGCGACGGTTCGAACGCTTTCTCAAGTCGTTGCTGCATTTCCTCGGCGATTGTTCCGCTCATTCCCGCTTATCCCTTTTCTTGCGATCACGTTATGGTTGGAATCTGGTGCGCAAGTCACCATTCTCAACCCTTATGCGTTCTGCAAAGTTCCATGGCCGTCATGAAGACGAGGACCGCATTTGCGAGCATCCCACGTGCCGCGACGCTGGTGAGTTTCGTGCGCCGGGATACCGTCCCAACGGTTTTGATGGGCCGGGCGAATGGCGCTGGTTCTGCCTGGATCATGTGCGGGAATTCAATGCAGGCTACGACTGGTTCGAAGGGATGAGCGCGGAGGAAGTCATTGCCGCGCAGTCACCTGCCAGCGGTTGGCGCACCGAAAGCGCTGCATTCTCTCCGAAGGCGGCCGTCGACGGAATGCCCCGCTGGGCCGATTATGACGATCCGCTGGATGCAATCTCTGCGCGGGCGAGCGGCATTCGCAGCCGCGCAGAACGCGAGGCGAAAATGGCTATGGACGGACGCTTTTCGAAAGACGAAGCGTCGGCCCTCGAAATCATGGGTTTAGGCAGCAATACGGATCGCCGGCGATTGCGGCGGCGCTATTCCGAACTGGTTCGGCGTTATCATCCCGACAGAAATGGCGGAGACCGCCGATACGAGACGCGGCTGAACAAAGTAGTAGAAGCGTATCAATTGCTGCGGAAGAGCAAGGTCATCGCTTAGCCTCCTCAGCCTTCGTCGATCAGCTTGGCGTCGATCGCATTTGCTTCGGAATAAGCTGAGCGGTTTGTGACCCGATCTACATAAGCCCTGAAAGCGGGTGCCTCCGGGATCGAGCCGAAACGGAGTCCCCATATGAATTGGCTGCCGACATACGTGTCGGCCATGGTAAAACGGCTGCCTGCAGCAAAGTCGTTGTCCGAAAGCCAGCTCTCCATCGCCGAGAGCGCGAGTTCGAGACTGCCGAAACCTGCCATTCCAACGCGTTCTTGGGGCACCTTCCAATCCATCGCCTGCGCGACGACGGCCTGCTCGAGGGGGCCAGCGGCGAAAAACAACCAGCGGAAATAGGCAGCTTTCTCGTGGGTGTCTGGCAGCAGTCCTGCATCGGGATGCGTTTCGGCAAGGTAGTGATTGATCGCGGCGGCCTCGGTTATGACGTGATCATGGGCACCGTGATGGTGAACCAAAGCGGGCACTTTATTCATCGGATTGATATCGGTGAAGTGATCGGGCCGCGTTGCAAAGTCGAACACGACCTGCTCGTAATCCGCTCCCGCCTCATGCAGTGCCCAGCGCGAAATCTGTCCGCGGCTCATTGCAACAGTGTAGAATGTGAACTCGGCCATTTCTGCCTCTCCCCTCAGCGCCCTTTGGTCAGGATCGGTTCAAAGGCACCAAAGATCAAGCGAGAGCCATCAAATGGCATGTCGTCGCCATTGTGATTTTCAAATCCTTCACCTCTCATCAACGCCTCATTGGCTTTTTCGAAAACCTGCTTGTTTGGCCAGATCACCCAACCGGTGACGATTTTCTCACCTGGAGGGGCATTGACTGCCTTTCGGTAATCGGTGTTTTTTCCATCCGGAACATCGGCCTCCCAAGCCTCCATGACCTCGAGCGCGCCGTGATCCATCGACCAATTTGCCATAAATTCAGCAGCTTCGTGGTACTTTTTGCGATCCTCTTCCAGCACTGACAACACCGCACAGGCAACATACATCGCTAATTCTCCCTCAAGCTTGTTCCGCTAAGCTAGAGCAGGAATGCGGCGATTTGCCGTCAATTCTGTCGGAACGCCCAGCGCAATGTCCTGCCCATTCCCCATGTCGCCGCGCGCGCGGGCAAGGCGGTGATTACCGGGCGTTTCAGCCGCAGCATGGACCGCGCCCAATCCGGCAGCATGGCAACCGCTTCGGCGCCGATCATCGTCTGCAGTGCGGGCGGCGTGCCTTTCGGCCTCTGACTGAGGACGAGCTGAGCCACTTCTCGTGCCTCCGGCGAAGCGCGAAGATCACCGCGCAGCTCGCGGAAAATCGCGTCCGCCTCGTTCTGTGTTTCGGGTACCGGATCGGCGCCAAGCGCGCGGGCAATCACCGCGAACTGGCGATAATATTCGTCGCGGTCGCCGTAAGACATGTCGGGGCGTACGTGCCGCACGTATCCGGCGAGGAAACTCTGCGCCTCGACCACATGCACCCATGCAAGCGTGCGGGGATTGTTGGCTATGTAAGGCGTGCCATCGGGCAGGGTACCGCCCACCTTCGCATGAATGCGGTTCACCCTATCGATCGCCTTCATCGCTTCATCACGGTGACCAAATGTCGTTACAGCGATGAATTTCGCGGTTCGGCGCAATCGG
This sequence comes from Erythrobacter ani, assembly GCF_019204025.1. Classification (GTDB taxonomy): domain Bacteria; phylum Pseudomonadota; class Alphaproteobacteria; order Sphingomonadales; family Sphingomonadaceae; genus Erythrobacter; species Erythrobacter ani. The sequence continues at coordinate 125,135 of NZ_JAGSPB010000001.1, read as the reverse complement.
CCATGCATATCTTCACGAAAATTGGAATGGTCGAGCACACCCTGAAGCGCGTGCGGGTGAAGCATTTGCAGCATCAGGCCGCGGATGCCACCGGTCATCATGCCCACCAGATCGGCGTGGACCATGCGGATCGGCGTATCACGTTCGAACAGTGCGTCGTCCGAAGGCGGCACTGGTTTCTGCCCTTGGGAAGTGTCGTTGAATACGCCGCGCACCTGCTCGACGAGCTTCAAGCGCAGAGTTTCAATCGGATCGGCCATTTCGCCAATGTAATCACAATGATCGGATATTTCGAGCAGGGGCCCCTTTATTCTTAAGACGCCGCGCGCCATTTTCCTGTGATGCACATCAACGCCGATTTCGACGAACCTGTGGCGATCCACACCGACCGACTCGATTGGCAGGCTTCGCCAATGGCGGGTGTCGACCGCAGGATGTTGGACCGCCTGGGCGACGAAGTGGCGCGCGCCACCTCGATTGTTCGTTATGCCCCCGGCAGCGCCTTTTCGGAGCACACGCATTCTGGCGGGGAAGAATTCATCGTCCTCGAAGGCGTGTTTCAGGACGAGCACGGCGATTACCCGGCAGGCACGTACGTCCGCAATCCGATTGGAACGCACCACGTTCCGCGCTCCGATCCCGGATGCACCATCTTCGTAGAATTGTGGCAGTTCGACGAGGCCGACCAAGAACAGATGGTAGTCGACCTCAATGGTCTCGACACGGTACCGGACGAGAAGCGCCCGGGTGTCAGCACCGCCGTCCTTGCCAAACGATCCTATGAGGAGGTGACACTTCAAGATTGGATCGCTGGGATTGAGGTGAACTTGGAGAGTGAGGGCGGTGCCGAGCTGCTCATACTAAGAGGTTCGCTCGGCTACTTGGGAGAAACGTTCGGCGTTCATGACTGGATTCGATTGCCTTCCGGCAGATCGTCAGAATTCGCGGCAGGCAGTGAAGGCGTGCGTGTCTGGATAAAGCGTGGGCATCTCGGGGCCATCCGTATTCCCGGCAATTAACCCGAGAAAAATCGCCTGACTTGCAAATTTAGCAGGTCGCCGCGTCTTGCAGCGCAGGCCCATGCGCTCTAACCGGGGCGCGCAATGAACTCACATTCCTCAGAAGAATTCGCAGGCGCGAGCGCCATCCCTTCGAAGCCGGATACGACGGTCGATGTGCGTGACACATTCGGCATCGATATCGATTGGCAGGTTCCTGCTTTTAGCGAAAACGACGAGCATGTGCCCGAGCTTGACGAAAGCTACGTGTTCGATGCCGACACGACCCTCGCTATACTCGCCGGTTTTGCGCACAATCGCCGGGTCATGGTGCAGGGCTATCATGGCACCGGTAAATCGACCCACATTGAACAGATTGCTGCGCGGCTCAATTGGCCGAGTATCCGTGTCAACCTCGATGCGCATATTAGTCGGATCGATCTTGTCGGGCGCGATGCAATCGTGCTGAAAGACGGTCTGCAAGTCACCGAATTCAAGGAAGGGATCCTGCCGTGGGCTTTGCAGCATCCCGTCGCGCTTACTTTCGATGAGTATGATGCCGGCCGCCCGGACGTGATGTTCGTAATCCAGCGCATTCTCGAATTCGATGGCCGCCTGACGCTGCTCGATCAGAACCGCGTGATTACGCCTAATCCGTATTTCCGCCTTTTTGCGACGACCAACACAGTCGGATTGGGTGATACAAGTGGCCTTTATCATGGCACCCAGGCAATCAACCAGGCGCAGATGGATCGCTGGAACATTGTTGTGGCGCTGAATTATCTCCCTGCCGAAATCGAACAGCAGATCGTCAAGTCGAAGACGCCCGATTGCGATGATGCGCTGATTGCCGACATGGTGAAGGTCGCAGAGCTGACTCGTCAGGGTTTCATGACTGGCGATATTTCGACCGTGATGAGCCCGCGAACGGTCATTACCTGGGCGCAGAACGCCGCTATCTTCAATTCGGTCGGGTTTGCGTTCCGCCTCTCGTTCCTCAACAAATGCGACGAAGCCGAGCGCACGCTGGTGAGTGAATATTACCAGCGGGTGTTCGACGAAGACCTGCCCGAGAGCGCTGCCCAGGGTAGGTAAGCGAAGCCACTTGCCTGCAGGTGTAATAGCCTGCTAATACAGTGCGTATGGGTCTATTCTCCCGATTCCGTAGACGCTCCCCGCACGATCACGAGCGTGATGGTGAAACGGGGTTTTTTCCGCTCTACGAATCGCAGCGCGGCTTTTCCGCAGACGACGATTTCGCACCGTCTGCGACGCCGCGCTTTTCGCCGGACTATAACAAGTGGGATCAGAGGCTCTCTTCGCTCGACAGTGAGGTAGAGCGCGAGCGTCGCCGGAGGCTGCCATGGTGGCGCCCATCGAAATATCGCGGACGCCGCAAACGCTGGTGGGCGGTGCGAGTTTTCGTCGCTGCTATACTCCTCTTCTTCGCAATTGTGGCATGGCTGGCGATCACTGCCCCGCTTTCCAAATCACTGGAGCCCATCGCCGCGCCGCAGATAACTCTGTTGGCAAGCGATGGAACACCAATCGCGCGCAGCGGCGCAATGGTCGATGCGCCGGTCGAGGTGGGGAGATTGCCGCCGCACGTCGTTGAAGCTTTCCTCGCGATAGAAGATCGACGGTTCTACTCGCATTGGGGCGTCGATCCGCGTGGCATTGCCCGCGCTATCTGGACGGGGCGAGGCGGTGGAAGCACGATCACGCAGCAGCTGGCGAAATTCACCTTTCTCACTCCGGAACAGACACTCACCCGCAAGGCCCGCGAGGCGCTGATCGCCTTCTGGCTGGAAACCTGGCTGACCAAGGATGAAATCCTCGAACGCTATCTCTCCAACGCGTATTTCGGAGACAATCAATACGGCCTCCGTGCCGCATCGATGCACTACTTCTATCGCAAGCCGGAAAATCTTCTGCCGCAGCAAGCGGCGATGCTGGCAGGGCTGTTACAGGCCCCGTCGCGGTACAATCCGGCCAAGCATTACGACCGCGCCAAGCGGCGAATGGACCTGGTGGTCGGCGCGATGGTTGCAGAGGGCTATCTGACCGAAGCCGAGGCGGCGGCCTTGCCTGCACCGAGGCTGGATGTACGCACTCGCGACGATCTGCCGACCGGCACCTATTTTGCAGATTGGGCACTGCCTATTGCGCGCGAAGGTGTAGAGGCGAGCTATTCGCGTCAGGCCTTTACGACGACGCTTGACGCAGGGCTCCAAGGGCTTGCCGGGCGTGTCACCAGCAGAGCCGCACTTGGCGGGGCGCAGGTCGCTCTGGTCGCCATGCGGCCTACGGGTGAGGTAGTCGCGATGGTTGGGGGCAAGGATTATGCCTCTTCTCCCTTCAACCGAGCGACCCAGGCCAAGCGCCAGCCGGGATCGACCTTCAAGCTGTTCGTCTATCTCGCTGCACTGGAAGCTGGGTGGGAACCGGAAGACACGATCGCCAATACACCGATCGAAAAGGGCAGCTATCGGCCAAAGAATTCGCGAGACAATTATTCACCGACGATAACTCTGGAAGACGCGCTTGCAACATCGAGCAATGTCGCCGCTGTCCGCCTGTTCGACGAAGTAGGCAGTGAAAATGTGATCCGCACGGCGAGATCGCTAGGCGTGACGTCACCCTTGCCAGAGGGCGATCCGAGTTTGGCGCTGGGGACATCCTCGATGACGCTGCTCGAGCTGACATCTGCTTATGCAGGAGTGGCCGCGAATTCTTTTCCCGTCAGAGCGTACGCGTTTCCAAAAGCGGAGGAAAGCTGGTGGGATTGGATTTTGACACCGGAAGATAACATCTCGAGCCGCGCGCATAGCGATCTGGAACAGATGCTTCGCGCGGTCATCAATCGCGGGACGGGGAGGGCGGCGACGTTGCCCGTCGCAAACTACGGCAAGACCGGGACGAGCCAGAACAATCGCGATGCGCTCTTCGTGGGATATGCAGGGGATCTCGTTGTCGGTGTTTGGGTCGGCAACGATGACAATTCGCCCTTGGACGGCGTGACCGGTGGCGGTTTGCCTGCACGTATCTGGAAAGACTTCATGCGCGGCGCGCTATCGCTGCCCGAACCTAGGCCGAGCGCGTCGCCCGATCCCGAAGGCCCGATCCAGCCCTTCGATGTCGAGGACGGGGCCACAATTCCGCTCGACGACAATGGTTCAAGCATCAGCTTCGACGATGATGGAATAACGATAAGCACCGAAATCGAAGGAATGCCGCTCGATTTCAGGCTGGACGATAACGGCCTTGCGGTGGAGTCGGCCGAGCCCGACAGGTAACGCTCACGCCATCAGGATATTCATGATCGCCGTAGCTATCGGTTTGTCGCGGTCTTCCTGCCATGCCTCGACCGCAATATTGGCGTTGCGCCTGCCGAGCCGGGTGATCTGGCCGACGGCAAAGCTAGGCTTAGACTTTCCCGCGGAGAGGTATTGGACGGTGATATTCACCGGTTTCAATTGCGCGTTGCGACCTTCTTCCTGCAGCCGGGCGCGCAGCGCGCTGTAGCCAGCATTCTCAAGCAGGCCTGCGACCGCCCCGCCATGGTAATGCCTGGGCCGTCCTTCTACGGATGATCCGAATCCAACGGTAAGCACAGGCACGCCGTCTTCGTGACCACTGACTTCTATGCCGAGCGCCCGGGCGTATGGGGGAAGTTCAAGATCACTCATCGCCGGTCCCCGCAGCGCTGCCCGCCTGGACGCTTTCGGGCACGTCCGCCGGGTTGCGATATTTGCCTATCGTCATGAAGACGCCCGCCACATGGGCAACCGGATCTTCGAGGTTGCCGTCATGAGCGATCCCGCGAACGAATGAGGCCGATTTGGTGGTGCGATAGCATTCGACGCGGCCCCAGACCGAGCTGCGCTCCCTTGTCGGTCGCTGATAATCGACCCGGAGATCGAGCGTAGCGATCAGCGCGAATTGCTGCTTCACCTGCCAGATCGACATCCCGCTCGCCATGTCCATCAGACTGATAATCGGCCCCGATGCCAAGACGCCGCGCTCCGGATCGCCAAGCAGATCTTCGCGCCATGGCAGCTCCAGTTCCACCCAATCGTCGCCGTGCGCGGAATATTTCATCCCCAACCAGCCGGTATGACCATGGCGAAAGAACGATTCCGATGCTTCGGCAGGATCGAACACGGGCGGCGGCTTAGTCATGGAAGTGATCCTTGGAAGGCATGCCAGCGCATTACAATCCTTTAATTTCTCGTACCGCTTTCATGCCGCCAGATTGCGAATGCGCCATCGGCAAGTCTGCCTTTGGGCATTTCACGAAAGGAAAAATGAATGAACCTGCCAAAGATCGACCTAGCCACCATTCCGGGCCTCGAAACGGCTCAAGGTCTTTATGGTTCGGCTACCCAGTTCGGTGCAGCTTACGAAGATTCCGTCGTCGCGATCATGGTGTACGTCTATGACACCGGCGCCCACGCCATCGTCGCCTGATCGATAGGCGCACCAAAGAATGCAAACGCATTTCGACATTGCGGCGCTGCGGAGCGATCCTGCTCTGCAGCGCCGCGTTCGTTCGCGAATGAGCCGGGCGGCTGATGAATGGCGCGATCAGGGAATTGTCCAAACGATTGCAGCCGAGTTGCAGGGGTATGGCTCCGGTTGTGATCTGTCAGATTGCCAATCGCTTGGGGAACTGACGACCGAGCGGGCGGTAGCGACCAGTTTTGCGGATGCGTGGCTTAAGCCGATGCTCCATGCCTTGCAGGATGAGCCATTGGCAGAGGTGCAGCACCGTTATCGCTGTTCTGACGGTCTGACGAGCGTGCAATTGATGCAAAGCGGCGAAGCGACACTCAGCCTGTTGGCCTATGAGAGGCGCGACCAATCGGGCCCGGAGGAACCACAGACAGCGCTTTTCAGCGACCGGGAGAGCCGGGAAATAGTGCTTTCGGGGTCGGCCAGGAGCGTGCTTCATCGCAGAGAAAACGGCACAAGCGCAGAATCGAAAATTGCGACCATTCATGCGGACTGGCGCGAGGGTTGCGTCATTGTCATGACGGGGCTGCACGAAACTCGGCAAGTGTTGGATGTGCGCGGATCGCTAGTGCTTCTCCAGCTCTCGAGGACGCCGCGGAGACCGCGCTCTTCCCGAGAATTCCGGCTTGCGGATGGTGCGCTAATGCGGTCGGTGAGCGGAGACAAATCCGCCAGCGAAAAGCAGATGGCATTGGCGGTGATCGGTGCCATGCACCATGGGCTGGCGCTGGACCTGATGGCCGATCGCGCGCGCGACCAGAATGAAGATGCGGACGTGCGCTGGGAGGCGGTGAGGCAAACGCTTGCCCTCAACACACAGCGCGGCATGGATCTTCTGGCCGAGCTGCGGGCATCTCCACGCGATCAACTGGCGCGTCCTGCGGCCGATCTGGAGCAGCACCTGTTCCATACCAAACCGAAGCTGGAGGAATTCTCGTGCCGCATTTGATAGATAATTCGAGTGACACCGTTTGCTCATTACCTGAGTGTATCGAAGCGCTCGCTAGCCTGGGTTTCGATCCCCGGGATCCGGCAAGCACGCTGGAGGCCGCCAAATGGCTGCGCCGCCTGACAAACAACCGGACATTTCTGGCTGACAGATTGATCGACCGGCTGGCAGGGCGCAGCGAGAACGAGATCGTCAGTGGATTTGGACCGCAGGCCATCGTGCTTAGCCCTCTAAGGGGCGGTATGTTCCTGCGCGCCAACATCTGGCCCTCCGAAAGCGACCTCCTTTTTCGAACCAGCGGGGCCAAGGCGTTCGTCTATGGCATCCCGCACGACCACAATTTTTCGTTTCTGACGAGCGGGTATTTCGGGCCAGGCTATTGCAGCGATTATTACGAATACGCCTACGAACAGGTAACGGGATATGCGGGCGAACCAGCGCCGTTGCGTTTCGTCGAGCGGAGCGCGCTGCATGAGGGCAAGCTGCTGCTCTATCGCGCGCACCGTGACGTTCATTCGCAATTGCCTGCAGAAAGCCTTTCGGTATCGCTCAACGTCATGCATGTCGATCCGGCCCAATGCTGGCACGATCAATATGGCTTTGATCTTGAGCGGCGCGAGGTGACGCGCGTGCTCAGCCCCAATGCGACCGAAGCGTTTCTGCGGGTTGCCGTTGGGCTCGGCAGTGATGAGGCGCTGGATTATGCCGAGCGGGTCGGCGACGCTCATCCAAGTGAGCGCTTGCGCCTCGCGAGTTTCGAGGCGCGGGCCGCGCGTCTCGGCGGCGGAATGGAAACTGATGATCTTTGGCGATCGGGGGAGATGTCGGGGAGCAGGATGGTGGCCGCCGTTGCGAAGGTTCGACGCGCGGCGCTTGACGGCTAAATAACGCCGCCCGCCAGTCTGTCGATCGCCCCCTGCAGGATGACAGCCGCAGCATGGCTGTCGATGGACTTGGCGCGTTTGGTACGACTTACATCCTGACCGATCAACGCGGCTTCAGCGCTCTGGGTCGACCAGCGCTCGTCCCACAGTAGCACGGGAAGGCCAAATGCTTCGGAGAGATTGCGCGCAAAGGCGCGGCTCGCCTGAACTCTCGGGCCTTCGCTGCCGTCCATATTGCGTGGAAGTCCCAGCACGATCCCCGCAATGGCTCGTGTCGCAATTAACTCGCCAATGACCGGCTTGTCGCGCGTCCATTTCCCGCGGGCCAGCGTCTTACCGTTTGTCGCGAACCGCCAGCCAGCATCGCAGGTCGCGGTTCCGATGGTCTTGGTGCCGAGATCCAAGCCAAGCAGAACTCCGCCATCGGGCAGCGCATCTGCGAAATCGGGTGCCGCCTCGGTGATGAGACTGACGCCGCTCAGTTTGCCGGTTCCAAAGCCTGCGCGCGCTGCGCAACGTCCGCCTGTGTGTTCGCCCAGAACAGCGGGATATCGTACACGTGATAATTGTTCCCCGGCAGAACGTAGGAGCCAAGCTCGGGAGGGTCGCCGATAAGCAGCAGGCCGCGCTCGTCGCAGCGTGCGGGGACTGCGCCCGGCACCAGTTCACCGTTCGACATGCTGTCATCAGGAACCAAAGTGCCGAGGTTGGCGCTTTCAGGCGCTGAACCGCCGAATTTCCCGGTCAGCGGGTTCGTGCATAGGATAGTGCTGTCGCCCCGCAGCTCGCCGTCGAATCCCACCGAATTGGAATATGCCTCAATCACACTGGAAGGATCGGCAGGCTCGGCGAAGCTCGACCACGAAAGCAGGCAGCCGGTTTGTGCAGGCGTTGCACATGCCGCGATGCCCAGTGCTGGCAGGTCGTGATCAACCGAGATTGGCCAGCCGATCGCGTAGGCTGCAACCAGGCGATCGGCCTCAGGTGAACCGGTCACTTCCTCACGAAGCAGCCGCAACAGATGGAGCGATCCTTGGCTATGGCCTGCGAGCACAATCGGCGTATCGTCATCGAGCGAGCCTAGGAAGTATCGATAAGCTTCGAGCACATCGGCGTAAGCGGCATCAATCGCTTGTTCGGCTTCGGGCGCGTCGGTCAGGAATGCTCCCATCGTTGCCTGACGGTACTTGGGAGCCCAAATCTCGCTTGCACCATTGAACGGGCTTGCCATGCCACGAACGTAGACACGCGCGATCCGCTCGGCTTCTTCGTCAGCAATTTCTCCAATCGGAGCGTTCCAATTACTTCGGCTAAGATAGCTGGTCGGATGGATGAAAAAGACGGCGAAATTCGGGAGCGATCCAGCCTTATCGCGATCGGTGGCGGGTTCACGGGTTTCTGCCGCAGTGGCTGCGTAGGCAGGCTGCCAACGGGCAGGATCATTGATGCCGATGCCCGGCCGGGAATACCACAGGGCTGGATCCTGATAGGCATTCGCTTCCAGAGGCTCTGTCGGCGTGAACTCGTTCGACGGGACAAGCGCGAAAGCGGCCAATTCGTCCTTGAATATCTCGTAACCGATCCGGCCGACAAGGAAGAGGACGATGCAGATCGCGATGAAATAGAGGAATTTCTTGGCCATATGTTCTGGAAACGCGCCTATTATTCGTCGGTTTCATATCCCTCGGCGATTGGTGGGCGCAGCGTTGTCCAGGCTCTTTCGGGGCGAAAGCTGCTGAACCACGTGCCGGGGTTCCAGGTTGTCGACCCGTCGAGAGAGAAAGTGATGAATTCGGCGCGCCCGCCAATATTCTCGAGCGGAATGCCCTTGCCTAGTCCGCGCGCTTCGGCAGGGGCGCGACTGTCGGCGCTTTCATCCCGATTATCGCCCATCACGAAAACATGACCTTCAGGGACCGTGTAGGCATCAAAATTGTCGAGCATTTGCTGCCTGTGATCCATCACGAGGTAAGTCGCACCGTTGGGCAAGGTCTCGCGGTAGGTTTCCACCTCGAAATAGTCCTGACCATCAGCGCCCGTCACCCGGTAAGGCTCGAAGTTCGTAAGGCATGGCCTGCCATCGCATAGCAGGTTCGGCTCGAACGGAATCCGCATATCGGGAACCTGCTCGCGCGTCACCGGTGTCCCGTTCAGAATGATGCGCCCATCACGTACCTCGATAGTGTCGCCGGGCAAGGCGACCACGCGCTTGATATAATCTTCGTCACGTGTCGGATGCACAGGGATGACGATGTCGCCATATTCGGGCGTATCGGCGAACAGCCGCCATTCGCCGCGGGGCAGCAGGTGGAAGCTCGCCGAGGCCCATGACCAGCCATACGGATATTTGCTCACGACAAGCCGGTCGCCGACCCACAAGCCGGGCATCATTGACGTAGACGGGATGTAGAAAGGCTTCGCGACGAGGCTGTGGAATGCCAATACGGCGACGAGCATGATCCCCAGCCCGCGCAGTTCGGCGAACCAGTTGATTTTTTCGTCGCCGCTATCTTCGATTGCCGCAGGAGTTGGGCTGGCATTCATAGGATTGAACTTGCTCGTGGTCACAGGCTTTGCTTCATGATCGCGCTCACTTGGGCGTGGCTTCGATGATAACGAAAGCCTGCGCCCATGGATGATCGTCGGTTAGGGTAAGGTGAATATTTACCTCATGGCCTCCCGGGACCATTTCTTCAAGCCGGTTTGCGGCTCCTCCCGTCAATGCGAGCGTCGGAGCGCCAGATCGCGCGTTCACGACGCCAATGTCCCTCATGAAAACGCCGCGTCTGAATCCGGTGCCGACCGCCTTGCTGAATGCCTCTTTGGCAGCAAAGCGCTTGGCATACGTGCCGGCGATCGTGAAAGGGCGGCGTTGCGCTTTCGCGCGCTCGACGTCCGTGAAGACGCGATTTTCGAAACGCTCGCCGAAACGGTTGAGCGAATTCTGGATGCGTTCGATATTGCAAAGGTCCGAACCGAGCCCGATGATCATCCACCGCTCCTGAAAACTAGCGCCATAAGCATCATTAGAACAATGACGTGCAGAAACACCTGCGATTTGAACAGGGGTTGCGCGAAGTCACCCTTCGCGAGGCGCAATGAGCCAACGAAGCCGAAAATTTGCAGTGCGACCCATCCGGCGGCGAACAGGATCATCGCTCCTTCGCCTAATGCATAGCCGAGAAAGCCGACTGCTGTCAGGAAGAGGGTCGAGCCAAAGAACGCCCAGCGCTTCTGCTCGGAAGTGAGTTCGGGGGCTTGGCTGGTATCCATGTTAGCGCGCATCGTCCATCAGGTCGCGCATCCGGCGAATCGCGTTTTCGAAGCCAACGAACACTGCTTCTCCGACAAGATAATGGCCGATGTTCAACTCAGCGATCTGCGGAATGGCTGCAATAGGCTGCACATTGTCGAACGTCAGACCGTGGCCCGCATGCGGCTCGATCCCGTTTTTGGCTGCAAGCGCTGCCATGTCGGCAATCCGTTTGAGCTCGCGCGCCGTGCGATCGCGGTCCCCATCGAGAATGGCATGCGCGTACTCGCCGGTGTGAAATTCAACGACGGGAGCACCAAGGCGGAGCGCGGTTTCGAGTTGCCTCTCGTCGGCTTCGATGAATAGCGACACGCGAATGCCAGCACCACGAAGTTCATCGATGATGGGGACAAGCGTGTTATGAAGACCCGCCGCGTCCAGTCCACCTTCAGTCGTGCGTTCCTCGCGCTTTTCCGGGACGATGCAGGCTGCGTGAGGTCTGTGCCGCAGTGCGATGTCGAGCATCTCGCGCGTCGCTGCCATCTCCAGGTTCAGCGGCAGATCGGTCGCGTCTTGTATGCGCGCAAGGTCTTCGTCACGGATGTGCCGCCGATCCTCACGCAAGTGAGCCGTAATGCCATCGCCGCCCACGTTCGCGACGATTTCAGCCGCTCGCACCGGATCGGGATGGTCGCCGCCGCGCGCATTGCGGATGGTAGCGACATGATCGATGTTCACGCCGAGCCTAAGAGGGTTGGGATGGAGCGATGCGTTCATGAATACTTATCTCGCGGCCTATGCCTTACGACTTCCCGGCTTTGTAATAGGTATGCGGGCGAGCGCTTCCGGGACGCTGTCGGCATCATAGGTGGGAAAATCGAACGCCGCGAGTGGGTAGAACGGCACACCCAATTCCACCTTGCCAACCGAACGATCGATCAATGCGCACTCGGCGATCACCTCGCCGCCTTCCCGAGCGACCGCGTCGATCGCTTCGCGGCTGGAAAGGCCGGTCGTAACGACATCTTCGACCATCAAGACCCTCGCACCAGTGTCGAGTGCGAAGCCTCTGCGGAGGTGAAATGTGCCTTCGGGCCGCTCAAGAAAGAGCGCATCCTTGCCGAGAACGCGTGCAACTTCGTGACCCACTATTATCCCGCCCATCGCGGGGGACACCACCACGTCGATCCGCTCGACCACGTCTGTGGGGATGCCAGCCACCATCGCTTTGGCGAGTCGCGCGGCCCGGGCAGGGCTCATGAGCACACGCGCGCACTGAAGATAGTGGCCGCTATGCTTGCCCGATGACAGTTGGAAATGGCCCTCTAATAGTGCGCCGGACGCCCGGAATTCGGCAAGCACTTCTTCTTCGGTGCGTGGCAGGTTTGCAGGGGTGTTCATAAGCTGGAGAAACCAATTTTGTGGGTTTGAAACGGGCTGTCTTGCGCATCTGTCATGGCGCATTGCATAATTTTCTCCCTAGAAGCGCTTGAGGCAGTGGGCAAGCGCCGCTAATAGGCACGCAAAGCTGACAGAAGTGTCGGCACAGGCGCTGTTCGGAATGGCTCGAATTTGAAGCAATTCCAGTTGGACGGCATGGGATTAAAATCGAAAGCGATCTGGACACCTTTATGATGGGTCATATCCACACCCGTTTGAAATTGGGGCTTATAGCGCTCCTCGCCGCAGCGATGGCAGTTTTGGCGCCGCAAGCAGCAATTGCACAGGAAGTTGTTGGGGCAGATGTCCCGGCCAGTGCGGAGCCGATGGAAGTTCCTGCCGGCGAAACCGAGGCGCCTGACGCATCCAGCGGTTATGTCCCGATGGACCCGGTCGAAGGCAAAGGAATGCCGACAAGCGCCGAGGATGACATCTGGGCGAGCATGACCTTCCAGGACCAGTACACAGCCGATGGCGCTTATGCGCTGGGTATGCACGATTACATCCTGTTGCCGGTGATCACACTCATCAGTCTGTTCGTGCTCGGGCTGCTGCTGTGGGTTATCGTTCGCTATAACCGCAAATCGAACCCGGTGCCTTCGAAGACCACGCACAACACTCTGATCGAAGTTGTCTGGACGATCGTTCCCGTCATCATCCTTGTGATTATCGCGGTGCCTTCGATCACCTTGCTCGCTCGGCAGTACGAAACGCCGCCGGAAGACGCGATTACGATCAAAGCGACTGGGTATCAGTGGTACTGGGGTTATACCTATCCGGATCACGGCGAAGTCGAGATCATCTCGAACATGCTTTCCGATGCCGATGCCATTGCAAATGGCGAGCCGGCGCAGCTGGCCGTAGATAACCGTATGGTTGTCCCTGCCGGTGTGCCGCTGCGGATCCAGACAACCGCCGCCGACGTGATCCATGCTTTTGCAGTGCCTTCGCTGTGGTTCAAAATCGATGCAGTGCCTGGCCGCCTGAATGAAAAGATGCTGACCATCGAAGAGCCTGGCCTGTATTATGGTCAATGTTCTGAGCTGTGCGGCGCTCGCCATGCCTACATGCCAATCGCTGTCGAAGCGCTGCCGATGGCGGAATTCGAAGCGTGGATTTTGGAGCAGGGTGGCTCCCTGCCCGGCGCAGAGGAAGCCGCTGAAGAAGCTCTTCCGCTGGGCCAGGAAACCGGTGTCGAAGTCGACGCCGACAGCGATGCAGCCGACGCCGACATTCCCGCTCCTTGAGCGCGGCAAGAATTTGAACGACGAATAAGACTGAACCGAGAGACACTGAACGATGGCAACCACCGCAGAAGGTTTTGACGCCCCGACCGCCGGACATGGCGGGGATCACTCGCATGATCATGCGGACCACAAACCGGGCTTTTTTGCCCGTTGGTTCATGTCGACCAACCACAAGGATATCGGCACGCTCTACCTGATTTTCGCGATCATCGCGGGGATTGTGGGCGGCGCAATCTCAGGCATCATGCGTATGGAGCTGGCTGAGCCGGGCATTCAGTACCTGCAGTTCTGGGCCCAGTTCATGGGCGGCACGAGCGATATCAACACTGCTCTGCACATGTGGAACGTGTTTATCACCGCCCACGGGCTCATCATGGTGTTCTTCATGGTCATGCCTGCCATGATCGGCGGTTTTGGCAACTGGTTCGTTCCGCTTATGATCGGCGCGCCCGACATGGCGTTCCCGCGGATGAACAACGTTTCGTTCTGGCTGACTGTGGCCGGTTTCTTTAGCCTGCTGTTCTCGTTGTTCGTGCCGGGCGGTACAGGACCGGGTGCAGGCGTTGGTTGGACAGTTTACGCACCGCTTTCGACGACCGGGTCGGTCGGCCCGGCGGTCGATTTCGCGATCTTCTCGCTGCACCTTGCAGGCGCTGGCTCGATCCTCGGCGCGACCAACTTCATCACCACTATCTTCAACATGCGTGCGCCGGGCATGACCCTGCACAAGATGCCGTTGTTCGTGTGGTCGGTGCTCGTGACCGCGTTCCTTCTGCTGCTCGCACTTCCTGTGCTCGCCGCAGCGATCACGATGCTGCTGACCGATCGTAACTTCGGCACCACCTTCTTCGATCCTGCCGGTGGCGGCGATCCGGTCCTTTACCAGCACCTTTTCTGGTTCTTCGGTCACCCGGAAGTCTACATCATGATTCTGCCTGGCTTCGGCATGATCTCGCAGATCGTGGCGACCTTCAGCCGCAAGCCGGTGTTCGGTTACCTTGGCATGGCCTATGCCATGGTAGCGATTGGCGTCGTCGGCTTCATCGTTTGGGCGCACCACATGTATACGGTAGGGCTAGACGTGAATACGAAGATGTATTTCACGGCGGCAACCATGGTCATCGCGGTCCCGACCGGCGTGAAAATCTTTAGCTGGATCGCCACCATGTGGGGCGGATCGATGGAATTCAAATCGCCGATGGTTTGGGCGATGGGTTTCATCTTCCTGTTCACCGTGGGCGGTGTGACCGGCGTCGTGCTTGCCAATGGCGGCATCGACGACAACCTTCACGACACTTATTATGTGGTGGCACACTTCCATTACGTACTGTCGATGGGCGCGGTCTTCTCGCTCTTCGCGGGCTTCTATTACTGGTTCCCGAAGATGAGTGGCAAGATGCATAGCGAGTTGCTCAGCCACATTCATTTCTGGCTGTTCTTCGTCGGCGTGAACGTGATCTTCTTCCCGCAGCACTTCCTCGGGATGAACGGCATGCCGCGCCGATATCCGGACTATCCCGAGGCGTTCGCATTCTGGAACGAGATCAGCACCTATGGCTATCTGATCATGGCAGGTTCGATGCTGATCTTCTTCGCGAACCTGGCTTACGCGTTCACCGCTGGCCGCAAGGCCGGAAACAACCCTTGGGGTGAAGGGGCAACGACGCTGGAATGGACGCTGTCCAGCCCGCCGCCGTTCCACCAGTTCGAAACACTGCCCGTCATCGAGGATCATCACGATTACCATGACCACATGCCGCGCGATGAGCGGCCTGCGACAGCCTGATCGCAGGACTGGGTTGGGGCCGCTGTGTTCGCCGCCCGGCCGGATGATGGATAGAACAATGAGAGGGCGCGCTGGCAATGGCGCGCTCTCTCTTCGATAGAGAACCGAAACAGTACGACTTGATGGAAACGCTTTTAACCCCGACCGCAAAATCGCAGGCTATGCCGACAGATTGGCGTGATTTTTTCACGCTGACGAAGCCGCGCGTGATGACGCTGGTGATTTTTACCGGCATCTGCGGCTTACTCGCGGCTCCGGGCAGCATCCATCCTGTCCTCGGTTTCACGGCGATCCTTGCCATCGCGATGGGCGCTGGCGGTTCGGCCGCTCTCAATCATTGGTGGGAAGTTGATCTCGACAAGGGGATGAAGCGCACTGCCAATCGCCCCCTGCCAAGCGGACGCATGCGGCGCGAGGACGCCCGTGATTTCGGGGTTTTCCTTTCGGTGACATCGGTAGGATTGATGGGCGTCGCGATCGGCTGGCTGGCCGCAGCTTCCCTCGCCGTTGCCATCGTATACTACGCCGTTATCTATACGATGTGGCTCAAGCCGCGAACGCCGCAGAATATCGTTATCGGTGGCGGTTCGGGGGCATTCCCGCCGTTCATTGGCTGGGTTGCGGTAACCGGTGAGATAACGCTCATGCCGGTGCTGTTGTTTGCGATCATTTTCATGTGGACGCCGCCGCACTTCTGGGCGCTCGCGCTGTTCATGAAATCCGATTACGCCAAGGTCGGCATTCCGATGATGCCAGTCGTCGCAGGCGAGCGGTCGACGCGCATCCAGATTCTCGTCTACACTGTCCTACTCGCGCCAGTGGCGATCGCTCCATGGGCGATCGGAGCGACGAGCTGGGTTTATGGATCGGTAGCGGTCGTCCTATCGTTGCTGTTCCTGGCGCTTGCAATGCCGGTAGGGACGCGAACCCGCGCCGATGAAGACATGATGACCGAGGAAAAGACTCTGTTCAAATACAGCATCTATTACCTTTTCATCCTTTTCGGCGCGCTTGTCGCGGATCGTGTCCTTGAGAAAAGCGGGCTGATTTCCGCGGGAATGCTCGCATGACGCCCGAAGATGAAACGGAAACCAAACGGCGCCAGAAAGCGCGCAATCTCGTTCTCGGCGGAACGCTGATTTTCTTCGTCGTCCTCTTCTACCTTATAACCATTGCAAGGCTGGGCAGCCAATGAGTGCGGCCAATCCTTCGATCGATGACAAGAACCTGCGCACGGGCGGTCTTGCGCTACTCGGCGCATTGGCGATGCTCGGCCTGGGATACGCTGCAGTGCCGCTCTATGATCTTTTCTGCCGGGTAACAGGCTTCGGTGGTACCACCCAGATCGCTAGCGAGGCTGATGCCAATAAGGCTGCTCAAGCGGGCATCAACCGCGAGATATCGATCCGCTTCGATGCTTCGACAGCGCGCGACGTGCCATGGAGTTTTCGCCCCGCACAAGCGACCGATACCGTACGCATCGGTCAGCGCGATATCGCGAGCTACATCGCTCGTAATGACGACAGCGTTGCGATTACCGGCACGGCAACCTTCAATGTCGAGCCAGCGCAAGCGGGCAAGTATTTCCACAAAATCCAGTGCTTCTGCTTTACCGAACAAACGCTGCAGCCGGGGCAGGAAGTCAACATGCCCGTGCTGTATTATGTCGATCCGGCGATCCTCGAAGACGAGTTCATGGCCGATGTCGAACAGATTACGCTGAGTTACACTTTTCACCGCGCGAAAGAGGCCGTAAGCACGGATTCCTGACGCGCAAACCGATTGACCACGTATCCTTTAGGGATGGAACGCAAACAATGGCTGGCAACGTAAACCACGATTATCACATTCTCGAACCGGACATCTGGCCACTTGTCGGCTCGATCTCGGCACTGACCTTTACCAGTGGCATGGTTCTGAGCTTCTACCCGGACCTGTTCGGTACGGCGAGCAGCATCGTGATGTGGGCGGGCCTCGCCGGGCTGATCGCAACCTTCTTCATGTGGTTCAAGAACATCGTCGTAGAGGCGCAGCGGGGCGATCATACGCCCGTGGTTCAGCTGCACATGCGTTACGGCATGATTCTTTTTATTGCGTCCGAAGTGATGTTCTTTGTCGGGTGGTTCTGGAGCTTTTTCGACTTTGCCCTGTTCCCCACTCCGCTCGAGGTGATTGGGGCAGGAACCGCCGATCAGGAGACGATTAACAATTTCGGTGTCGCCGGTGCGCAGGCGAGCTTAGTGCCCGAAGGCATGGAAGTGCTCGATCCATTCAGCCTTCCGCTTCTCAATACGTTGATCCTGTTGTGCTCCGGTACGACTGTGACCTGGGCCCACCATTCGCTCATCCATGGCGATCGTGAAGGCCTGAAACAGGGTCTCTGGGCCACCATCGCGCTTGGCGTGCTGTTTTCCGCGATCCAGGCATACGAGTATGCTGTCGCACCGTTCAATTTCGGCCAGAATACCTACAGCTCGGCTTTCTACATGGCGACCGGGTTCCACGGTTTCCACGTGATCATCGGCACCATCTTCCTCGCCGTCTGCCTCTTCCGCGCGTACAAGGGCCACTTCACTCCGCGCCAACACTTCGGTTTCGAAGCTGCTGCGTGGTATTGGCACTTTGTCGATGTTGTGTGGCTGTTCCTCTTCATCGCCATCTACATCTGGGGCGGTTGGGGCGCGCCGGTACACTGATGAGCACGGGCGAAAGTCCGAACCACAAGAAGGGGCAGCCGGGCTTGGTCCAGGCTGCCCTTTCTGGTTTGTGCCCGCGGTGCGAGAATGCCACGCTGTTCGAAGCACCGGCCCGCATCGCGCTCAAGTGCAAAAGCTGTCAGCTCGATTTTACCGGATTGGAGCGCGGGGGACGTCTCGCGGGTCTTGTCACCGTCTTGATCGCCGCAGCTCTGATCGGCCTTGCCACCGTTATCGACATGAAGATTGCGCCCCCGTTCTGGCTTCAGGTCCTGTTCTGGGGCCCTGTCACGATTGCATCCGTCATCGCCGTGCTGCGGCTTTACAAGACAGCGCTCCTTTACCGCCAATTTGAAGTGCAAACGCAGGAAGGGCCCGCCGCCGAATGACGGATCGCATTCCCATTTTCCCGACCGTAGTCGTTGTAGCTGCGGTGATCACGATGGCGTGGCTGGGCTTCTGGCAACTTGGCCGCGCGGACGAGAAGGCTGAGCTGCTCGCGCGCTATGATGCTGCAATCGCTGCCGGCGACGAGGCGCGTTTCCCGGTAGCCGGGGATGGCAAAGATGTCTGGTTTCGCCGCGCTACACTCGATTGCGGCGAAGTGGTTAAAGTGGAGACTGTCGCGGGAACAGCGCACAGCGGCCAGAAGGGCTGGGCTCAGCGCTACACCTGCGCAATCGATGGAGGCACAGCTCTTATCGACCTTGGATTTTCGCGCGTGATCGAAGCACCTGCGTGGAACGGAGGAGAAGTCAGCGGCGTGATCGCTCCGGGCCCACGCCTGGTTGCCGATCCGCCTCAGGCCGACTTGAAGCCGCTCGTGCGTCCCGATCCAAGCGACTTGCCCAACAATCACCTTGCCTATGCGGGACAATGGTTCCTGTTCGCGCTCACAGCTCTGCTGATCTATGCTTTTGCGCTTCGGTCCCGGCTGCGAAAGAAGGACTAGGGGCACCCGCAACCGAGCTTGCTTGCTCTGACCATTCGACCGGGCTAACCGCAGCGAACTTATGGAATACATCTCCACTAGAGGAAGCGCGCCAAGGCTCGATTTCGAAGGCGTCACGCTGGCCGGGCTCGCCGCCGATGGCGGCCTGTATCTGCCGGGCGATTGGCCACGTTTCAGCGAAGCGGAGATCCGCGCGCTTCGAGGCAAGCCCTATCCCGAACTGGCGGCTACAATCATGCGGCCATTCGTGAAGGGTAGCCTGACTGACGATGAGCTCGATGCAATGTGCGCCGCAGTTTACGGACATTTCGGCCACGCGGCGGTGACACCGCTTGTCCAGCTGAACGAGCAACACTGGTTGCTCGAACTTTTCCACGGTCCGACCCTGGCGTTCAAGGATGTCGCACTGCAAATGCTCGGCCATCTGTTCGAGACTTTCCTGGCCCGGCGCGATCAAAAGATGATGATCGTCGGCGCGACCAGCGGCGATACGGGATCGGCGGCGATAAACGCTGTGGCGAACCGCGATAATGTCGCGATCGTTATGCTACACCCAAAAGGCCGGGTCAGCGATGTCCAGCGGCGGCAGATGACGACGGTGCGCGCAGCCAATGTCTACAACCTCGCTATCGACGGCAGTTTCGATGATGCGCAGGCTCATGTTAAGCGCATGTTCCGCGATGAGGATGTCACCGGCACGTTAAAGCTTGGGGCTGTCAATTCGATTAACTGGGCCCGGCTGATGGCGCAGGTGGTCTATTACTTCTACTCGGCGCTGCAACTTGGTAGCCCGGAGCGCAAGGTTGCTTACAGCGTTCCGACGGGTAATTTCGGGGACGTGTTCGCAGGCTATGTCGCGGCGCAGATGGGGCTGCCGATCGAGCGGCTTATCGTCGCGACGAACGTCAACGACATCCTTCACCGCGCGCTGTCCGATGGCGATTACTCGGCTGGCGGGGTCACGCCAACGATCACACCGTCCATGGACATCCAGGTCAGTTCCAATTTCGAAAGGCTGCTGTTCGATTGCGGCGGGCGCAATGGCCCGGCGCTGGCGGGACAGATGGAGGCATTCGAAGCATCGAAGGCGATGCGACTTACGAACGAGCAGGCGCGAGGCGCCTCGGCACTCTTCACAAGCATTCGTGCCGATCAGGATGATACCGCGCGGGCGCTCGCCTGGGCGTACCGGGAAACTGCGCAGGTAATCGACCCTCACACTGGCGTCGGCCTGCACGCAGGAATCGAAGCAGGCAAAACCGGATTGGTCGGTCAGGATGTGCCGATTGTGACACTCGCCACCGCACATCCTGCGAAATTTCCCGATGCTGTCGAGCGAGCTGTTGGCGTGCGACCGGCCCTGCCGCAGCGCGTGGGCGACCTGTTCGGCCGCGAAGAGCACTTCTCGGAAATCTCCGGCGAATACGAATCCGTGCGCGATTTCGTACTGCAAAACGCCGTCTCTGCCTGATGGCCGCAATCGCATCGCAGCCTGTGGTGATGGAATGCACTGGATGGGACGCGTATCGGCTGCTCGATAGCGGTGCGGGGCGCAAATACGAGGCGTTCGGCCCCCGCGCTTTCATTCGTCCTGAACCGCAGGCTCTATGGCAGCCGCGGCTTTCCGAATGGCCGGCGGATGGCGAGTTCATTCCTGGCTCTGACGAGGACGGCGGCGGTCGCTGGCATCTTGAACGAGAGCTTCCCGAGGATGGATGGGAACTGGCTTGGAACGAAGTTCGCTTCACCGCCCAGCCGACACCATTCCGGCACCTGCAGTTCTTCCCAGATATGGCGCCCGTATGGGAGTGGATGCGTGAGCGACTTGGCAAGCGTAGCGATGCCGAAACGTTGAACATGTTCGGCTATACCGGTCTCGGCACGCTTGCGCTTAGCGGCCATGGCAAGGTCACGCATGTCGATGCGTCGAAGAAATCAGTCGCCCAGGCCCGCGAAAACGCAGCTCTATCCGGCATGGGCGATCGCCCAATCCGCTGGCTGGTCGACGACGCGGCGAAGTTTGCTGCTCGCGAAGTCCGCAGGGAGCGGCGCTATGATGGGATTATCCTTGATCCCCCAAAATTCGGACGAGGACCGAGAAATGAAACCTGGCGCATCGAAGATGGCCTCCCTGATCTGATCGGTGACTGCGCAAAGCTCCTCGATGAGAAAAGCGCATTTCTTTTCCTGACCGTCTACGCGGTGCGCATGAGTTCAGTCGCACTTGCCGGCTTGCTTGATGAAAAGCTGCGCCACCTGCCGGGAGTTATCGAGCACGGCGATCTTGCGGTGCGCGAGGAACCCGCTGGCGAACGCCACCCGCAGCGCCTTATGCCGACCGCGATCTTCGCACGCTGGTCAAATCCCGGCTAAAGGCAAAATCATATGAACGATTCGCTTATTCTCGAAGTTGCCGATCTCGAAGTCGATGTCCTTACCGGCATCTATTCGGAGGAAACCGGCAAGCCACAGCCGCTCCGCATTACCGTTCAGGCGCGCTATGATGTTGCAGACCGCTACGATCCCGACACACCGCTTGATGCGAGCAAGAACTACATGGATCTTAAATTCGCGGCGTCCGAAGGCTTGCCTGAAGGCGTCCATTTCAAGCTGATCGAGGCGGTTGCCGACCATATATGTGAAACGCTTTTCGTGCAGGATGCGCGGGTACAGGCGATCACGGTAAAGATCGTGAAGCTCGCCATTGCCGAGGCGAACGAAAAGATCGGCATCACGCTGCACCGTGAGCGGCCGTCCGACTGATGCAGGAAGTGCTGGCCATCGAAATCTTGTCGGCCGGTGGTCTCTCAGCAAGCGCCGTGTTCTTCGCCGATCATCTTGAGACGGCGAGACATAAGCTCAGCCAGCCGGGCGTTTCGGCCTTGGCCATCGCGTTGCCCGCAGCCACGAGCGAGCAGGATGACTGGCGGCGCTCGCTGGCCAGAGATCTAGCCCGCGAATATGCGCCTAAACGGGTCAACGTGATCGGTGGCTCGGGCGCGGGCCTTCGGGAAACGCTCGCATATTTGAGGGATGCGCCCGGCGTCACAGGTCAGTATATTGCGCTTGATGAATAAGCTGACAGCCCTTGGGGGACCACGCACCCCCGACATAATCTCCGTCGGCGGAGCTGCGGCCCCGCTGATCGACCAGTTCCAGCGTTCGATATCCTATATGCGTTTGTCTGTGACCGACCGCTGCGACCTGCGGTGTACCTATTGCATGCCGGAGAAGATGAAGTTTCTTCCCCGGCGCGAGGTTCTCACACTCGAAGAACTTTATGAGTTGGCCACGGGTTTCATTGCGCGCGGTGTGAGCAAGATACGGATCACTGGGGGGGAACCGCTGGTGCGGCGCGATATCGTCGATCTCTTCACCGCTTTGGGGCGGCGCATCGGCCACGGTCTCGAAGAGTTGACTTTGACGACCAACGCGACGCAGCTGGCACAGCACGCTGATGCGCTGGCAAAGGCGGGTGTTCGCCGCGTGAACGTGTCGCTCGATACGCTCGATCGCGATCGTTTTGCCGTGCTCACTAGGCGGGATGCGCTGCCTCAAGTGCTCGACGGGATCGCCGCAGCTCGGGATGCCGGTCTAAAGGTGAAGCTCAACGCCGTTGCGCTCAAAGGCGTAAATGAGGAAGAACTGCCTGAACTCATCGCTTGGGGGCACTCGCAAGGGCATGACGTGACGCTGATAGAGGTGATGCCGTTGGGGGACGTAGATGAAGAACGGCTCGATCAGTTCCTGCCGCTAAGCGTGGTCCGTGATCGACTCGAGCAGCGCTGGCAGCTTGAGGACATCGATCACAGCACAGGCGGACCTGCGCGCTATGTCCGGATCGCTGAAACCGGCGGGCGGCTTGGTCTCATCACGCCGCTGACAGGGAATTTCTGTGCGGGCTGCAACCGGCTCCGGGTCACCGCGACGGGGCAGCTCTACCCCTGCCTTGGCGGAGCGGAGCGCGTTGATCTGCGAGCGGCCCTGCGTTCGGATAATCCCGAGCGAAATCTGGCCGATGCACTGGCGCAGGCGATGATGATCAAGCCGGAGAAACACCATTTCCGGATGGACGAGCGCGGAGCGGAGCCTGCTCAGCCGCGCCACATGTCGATGACTGGGGGTTAGGGTTGACCGTCACGATCCTGTTTCTCGGTCCGTTGCGCGACGCGGCTGGCGAGGAGAGTCGGGCTGTCCCCGCACCGCTCGACTGGACCGGTTTGATCGGGGCGGTCGGCACTGACATCGCGCAGCAGCTTGCCGATGACCGCGTCAATATTGCCTGCGGTGGGAGAGTCCTCGCAGACAAGACCTCTCTCCAAGCGAAGGATGGGGATGAGGTCGCGCTGCTGCCGCCAGTGAGTGGAGGTTGATATGGCAATGCGATGCCGCGCCTAATGTTCGAGGATATTCGGCTGTTGGACGGCCCGTTTGACCCGCAGGAGATCATCCAGGCGACCGCCGATAGCACCATGAGCAAAGGCGGTGTCGCAAACTTCACCGGATATGTCAGCTCAAGCGGCGACGTAGAAGCGCTGGAGTTGTCGCATTACGAACCGCTCACGCTCCCGGGTATGGAAGATCTTGCGAGAGCGGCACGGGACCGCTTCGATATCACGGCGATAACGATCGTTCACCGGCTGGGCCGGATGGTGCCGGGCGATCCGATCGTTTGCGTGGCCGCTGCTTCGCGTCACCGCAGAGATGCCATCAACGCAGTCGATTTTGCGATGGACCATCTCAAGAGTGCAGCATGGTTCTGGAAACGCGAACTGCGCGGTGGGACCTGGCACTGGATCGAACCGCGCGGCGCCGACCACAGTGACCTCGCGCGCTGGAAATCGGAATAATTCTCGCAATTTGATCTGAATCAAGGTGGCACGTCACCGCAGCGCATAAATCTCCTTCCAACCAAGGAGAAGCCCCATGAGTAAGCAAGTCGAAGACCTTATCGCCCGCGGAGAGGCGCGCATTGTCGATGCCCCTGTCCACATTCCGAATGGCCCTCGACACCAAGTCGACACCGACCGCAATTTCGAGTTGCCTACAGCTCTCTATGCGGCGACCGTCGGTTGCTACCTCGCCTTTATCGGCCTCATGTTCGCGGCATTCAGCACACCAGGGCTCCTCATCCCGATGGCGATTTTCGCGGTATTCATCATTGCCGGATTTGGTGTTCCGGCCATCTGGACTCGCTTGGCGAACAACGAAACCAAGCCGATGACCAGCGGAAAATTCGAGCAGGTCGGCATCATGACCAACACCGGGCGGCTCGCTCCGCGCGACGCGGCGATCCAGGTCCTGATCCTGCCAGTTCTCATCGTACTTTGGGCCTGCGCTGCAATCACGATCGCCGCGCTGGTGTGATCGAAGGGGCTCGGTTGCCCAGACGCTGGATATCTGCCGGGCCTAAATGGTCTGGCGGCCAGAGAGGGCCTGAAGAAGCGCGGGGTCGACCAGTTCGATCCCGCGTTTTCCTTTGCGCAGGATCGCTCCGGATTCTTCGATTTCGCCAAGTTTGCGGCTCACGGTTTCGATCGTCAGTCCAAGCATGTTGGCGATTTCACCTCGGGTCAGCGGCAACTCGAATTCATCCGCGAGGTGACAGGACGATTGGCTTGCAGCCGCCGCGAAATCGTGGAGCAGGGCGGCAAGCCGAGTTTCGGCATCGGCCTGCGCCGTCAGCTCGAGCAGGCTGCGCGTTGCCAGAAGGTCCTCTTGGCTTCGCCTTAGTAGCGCGCGGGCAAGTGCAGGGTATTCTTCGATGGCGCGTTCGATATCTTTGCGAGCAAAGGTGCAAAGGCGGCTTTCGGTAAGCGCGACGACATCGTGATGCGCGAACGGAGCAAACAACTCGCCGATGAAGCCCGATGGGTGAACCAGAGCGAGGATCTGCTCGTTTCCATCCTGGTCTATAGCCGAAACTTTCAGCGCGCCTGAAACCAATGTGGCACAAGCAGCATCTTCGTCACCCGCAGCAAACAGCATTTCGCCGCGTTTCAATGCACGCGTTCGGCCTGCCGAGGCAAGGGCATCGCGCTCCTCTTCCGTCAAAACGGCGCAAGCGGCGCTCTCTTTTACGGGGCAGGTTTCGCAGGTGAGGTTCACTATCGAAGCTGGTCCCACAGGTGATCGAGCGCGCTGTTTTGTTCATCAACCAAAGCCGCAACCTCCGCACGCGCTGCGTCGATCTCCTCTGTTGGCGCAAAAGTGGTCGCTGCCTCGGCTTTCAACAGGTCGAGATCGCCCACTGCGAGGGTCGTGTCACTGCGCAGGGTCGTAAGGTCGGCGAGGGCTACAAGAGCGCGCTGGCGCGCATTGCTTTCGATGCTCAGGCCGCGAGCGCTTTCGACAAGCCGAGTCGCACCGGACCGGGCATCCTGAAACCGGCGGTGGGATTCCTGCGCGCGCCGCGTCACCTGCGCCAAGTCGGCAGCTGACGCGACCGGACGAATCGGTTCCGCATTCTCTACTGCGGCTGGCGTGAACTGGCCCATGGCCCGTTCCACATCGCGCACGGCGAGCGAAGGATAGCGCCCGCTGTCCCCGGCGCATCCGGCGAGCGTCGCGGCAGCGACTGCCGCCATTAGAAAGGATGGAGTTGCACGATTCATTGTGACATCAGCGAATATCACGATGGTAACACTGCGGAAACCCGGCAACGATCGAGAATCGGAAATGTCGGTATTTGGGCAAAATGTCCGCGAAGGAGCGTTGACTTGAGCCGGTGTTTCCCTTAACGGCGACCATCTTTCCGACGCTGCATCCTTTGCAGCGCCGCATTGCCGTTTGATTGGTGCGGAACCGTCCGCGCGATATCAGACACGCCAAGAGATTGAGAGTATAAGCCATGTTCGCGATAGTGCGCACGGGCGGCAAGCAGTATCGGGTTGCCGCCGGAGATAAAATTGCCGTTGAAAAACTCGCTGGTGAAGCCGGCGACACGATCACGCTGGGCGACGTCCTGCTGGCAGGCGAGGGCGACAATGTCGCTGACGCTTCCAAGGTGAGCGTTTCGGCAGAGATCATCGCGCAGGCGAAGAGCGAGAAGGTCGTTGTTTTCAAGAAGCGTCGCCGTCACAACTATCGCCGCAAGGCCGGTCATCGTCAGCAGATGACGCTGCTGCGTATTACTGACGTGGGCGAAGGCGCGAAGAAGGCGCCGGCCAAAAAGGCCGCTGCTCCTAAGACCGAAGCCAAAGCGGCTCCTGCCAAGAAGCCTGCAGCCAAGGGCGCGGCCGCCGAAGCAAAAGCGACGGCAACCGAAGCAAAGAAGGCGGCTCCTGCGAAGAAGCCCGCCGCGAAGAAAGCACCAGCCAAGAAAGCGCCTGCCAAAAAGGCAGCGCCCAAGGCTGACGATAGCAAGTAAGGACGTAGAACCATGGCACATAAAAAAGCAGGCGGTTCATCGCGTAACGGTCGCGACTCAGCAGGTCGCCGTCTTGGTGTGAAGAAGTTCGGCAGCGAAAACGTGGTTGCTGGCAACATTATCGTGCGTCAGCGCGGCACCAAATTCTATCCGGGCACCAATGTCGGGATGGGCAAGGATCACACGCTATTCGCGCTCGAGCATGGTGTGGTGCGATTCCACAAAGGCAAGCAAGACCGCAAATACGTGTCGGTCGACGCGATTGCGGAAGCAGCCGAATAACCGGACGGTTCGTTAAAGGGATCGTCCTCCAGGACGGTCCCAGCCGATAAGTCGGCAGACGAAGAGGGAGATGGGCTTTCCTGGTAATCAGGGAGCCCGTCTCCCTCTTGTCGTATCTCCCTCACATTTCGGCGGAATATTTATTTTGCCGCCATGTATTCGTCATGGATCGTCCCTATCTGTTTGAACAGGGGCGGTCTCGACCTTGTTGAGGAGAGAGAGTTCGTGTTCCATCGCAGCGACAGATTGTTGTTAAGACCGATTTGGCCGGAAGACTGGCAGGGAGTACTTGCAGGTATTTCCGACGAAGGTGTGGTGCGCAATCTTGCCCGTGCCCCTTGGCCATATGTCGCAGAGGACGCCCGCGAATTCGTATCCTTACCGATCGAGCCTAAGTTTCCGCGCTTTCTGATTACCAGAGCGAGCGACTCCGAAGTGGTAGGCTGCATTGGCATCGATCCACTGGACGACCGCTCAGATGCTGTCGAACTGGGATACTGGATCGCGCGCCCCTTTTGGGGGCAAGGCTTCGCGACCGAGGCCGGTGCGGCCGTGCTTGCCATTGCCCCAACACTCGGACACGAAACCGTCGTAGCATCGCATTTCCTCGACAATCCCGCATCGGGGACTGTCCTGCGCAAGCTTGGTTTCGCACCGACAGGAAGAGTGGTCGAACGCCATTCGTGCGGACGAGGAGCGAAGGCTCCGACAGCCGAGTATGAGATATCTCTGGCGGGGCGAGATGCCGTGCACATGACCGTCGCTGCGATCCAAGCTGCCTGATCTAGATTCTTCTGATCCAAAGAAAACCCCGATTGCTCGACCGAGCATCGGGGTTTTCAATTTCGGGTTCTACCGCTTTATTCGGCGGGCATCACCGCGTCCTTGTATGGGCTTTCCCATTTTTGGATCAGCTCGCGGTCGTCATGCTGCCAAGGATGGAAACTCGGTTTCAATATGCTCGCCCATTCGACGAACATGCGGCGCATCATGCCGGGTTTCCACCACAGGAATGCGTACAGCTTACGCTTTGCCTGTTTCCGGGTGAAGCCGTCCTGCTCCAGCAAACCGATCGCATCCCGGATCCGATTGCCGAAATACTTTTTCGTAATAAGGGCCGCGATCATTGCGCGGGTCTTGTACCGTTTCCACGCACTCCAATTGCGCGTTGCATGCAGCCAGACGTCATACACGAGGCCCTTGTGTTCGATTTCTTCGGTCGCATGCCAGCGCCAGACCTCTGCAGCGACCGGATCTGCACCGTCCAGATATTCGGGATATTGCAGCAGATGACGGCTGATTATCGCAGCGAAATGTTCGAGGGCGATTGTGATGGCGAGATTGAATTCCTTGGGCCGTCCCTCGGTCAGCGCGAGCATGGCCTGGATACCTTGGTCGATGCTTTCCACGTTGTAGCCGTGGTCGGACACGAGCCTGTTGAAAGCCACATGTTCACGGGTGTGGTTAATCTCCTGAGTCGTGAAAGCCTTCACTTCGCGTGCCAATTCGGCGGGCAAGTCGTCGCGAAACAGCCGCAGGGTATCAATGAAGAATGCCTCACCGCGCGGCAGGCTGGCGGACACCGAATTGTACCATGCGGTCGCGACGGGATCGCCGGAGTGCCAGTGGCGGGGGACCATCGCTTCCCTGGGGAAACGCTCGTTTCGAACGATCAACTCGTGTTCCGCAGGCGTTGCACTGCCGCGGGCAAGGCCGAGCGAGCCATCGCCCTTCCGGGCACTATCGACAGGCTTGGAGCGGTCGATTTCGAACGAGGTTTGCTTGTTCATGGCTTTACTTTTTATTAGGGATGCAAATTAATGACAAGTCGCAAGAGGTTAACGCCAGAAGAGTCGCGTAGTTCCGCCCTTGAGGCCGCGCGCGCTTTACTCATCGAGACGGGGCCGCAATCGGTCACGCTCAAAGCGGTGGCTGGCCGGATCGGGCGCACGCATGCCAATCTGCTACATCATTTCGGCTCGGCATCCGGGCTGCAAAAGGCGTTGGCAGAACATCTCGCCAAAACGGTATGCGAAACGATCATAGATGCCGTTCGCGCCAGCCGCGCAGGGCTTGGTTCAGCGCGCGAAGTCGTTGACCTCGCTTTCGACGCGTTCGATCGCGAGGGAGCCGGCGCACTGACCAGCTGGATGTTGCTGACCGGGAATGAAGACGCGCTCAATCCGATCATTTCGACCATTCATGAACTCGTGGACGAGATCGCGCCTGAGGAGGCGGAGACGCATGGTGATGACATGCATGTGCACAAGGACACGCTTAGTCTGGTCTTGCTCGCGCTGGGCGATGCGTTGATCGGCGCGGCGCTGGCCAAATCGCTCGGTCTGCCGCGCGATACGGCGCGAGAGCGGGCCGCTGCCAACCTCGAAGCATCAATGGCCGAGCATTATCAGAATTGATCTAGTCGGCGATCGCTGAGGCTTGCCATTGCGGAAGCATCTGCGGATCGAGATCGGCGACGCGCAGATGATCGACCGCCAGGCCGAGGTCGGGATACGCCGCCTTGCGCCGTTTCTCCTGCGATTCGGAAAGGGGAACGATCACTAGCCGCCGATTGACCTTCTGGCGCCAGTTCATCCGCGCTGTGTTTTCCTGGCCGATGTAGCAACCCTTTTCGAAGCTCACACCAT
Source organism: Erythrobacter ani (assembly GCF_019204025.1). Lineage (GTDB taxonomy): Bacteria > Pseudomonadota > Alphaproteobacteria > Sphingomonadales > Sphingomonadaceae > Erythrobacter > Erythrobacter ani. The sequence continues at coordinate 96,116 of NZ_JAGSPB010000001.1, read as the reverse complement.
GAAGTTCGACAGCGTTGGTTTCCAGCCAGAGTACATCGCCTAATTCCGCGTTGCCTTCAGGCACTCCCAGCGCCAGCCGCGTAGCAAGATAGGCTGCGTCGGCGCTATCGCCCGACCCTGACGGAGCTACTGAGCGATAGCCAAGCCCTGGCAGGCGCGGATCGATCGATGCGCCCTCGAATGGCTCAGGGCTCCAATAGGCGGCCAATCCCTCGTCTCGCGCTATGTCGATCGGGCGCCGTAATCGGTAGAGCGAGAGACGCTTTACAAGGTCATCAGCGATTTCGGCTTCGCAGTCGAGCAGCAATGCCCCGTGCTCCCCGCGCCAGACGAGGAAGTCGAACATCGCCTTGCCCTGGGCGGACAGAAGGGCCGCATAGGTGGGAAGCCCGCTCGCCACGTCGTTGGTGACCAGACCCTGCAGGAAGTCTGCGACGTTCTCCTCGCTATCTCTCGGAGCAACGCGGATGATGGATCTCTTATCAAATCTCTTTGCGGTCATTTCGGCGCCACTCTCTTTGCTATCGCGCTGGCGATCCGATCTCCCAGATCTGGCCCCTGCTCAGGATAGAGATAGGGTTCGATCAGCTCGGCTTCCATGACCATTAGCGCACCGTCCTCGGCTCTTAGCATGTCGATCCGCGCATAGAGGGGCACTGGAAAAGGAAGTGCAGCGATGATTGCGGCTGCGGCTGCGATTTCTTCTGCAGAAGGATGGTAGACGGTCTCTGTCCCGCCATAAAGCGACTGGATGCGGTAATCGCTGGCGGCTGGACGTTTGCGCAGGGCATGGCTCAGATTTCCGTCGATGAAGATGAAACTGAGTTCCCCTTCGCTGGCGATTGCCGGGAGGAATGGCTGGATCATCGCGCGATGGCCAAACCGCCAATTCTCGTTGGGTAGCGCCTCACGGCGCAGCAGAATCTGATCGATCGCCCCTGCGCCGACCTGCCGTTTGACAACCAATTTTTCGCATTCGAATTCGTTCATCGCTGCAAGTCCGTCGGCAGCGGTGACGTCATCCAGCCAACGCGTTGGAATGGTCCGCGCGCCGCTCTCTGCAAGCTCTACTAAATACGTCTTGCTCGCATTCCACCGCACGATGCCGGGCGGATTGCAGACGGTTATGCCTCCCGCGCTGAGTTCCTCGAGCCGGTTGAGAAATATCTCGGCTTTGTCATGGTAATTCCAGGCCGTCCCGAGCAGCGCAAGATCCACGCCGCCGAAATCTTCGAGCGGCGCTTCCCAATCGATAACCCGCAGGTCGAGGCCGTGCTTGTCGAAAGAGGGCTGCAGAGCAGCAACCATCAGATCGTGTTCGTATGCGTCGCCCCGGCGGTCGCCGCTTCCGGGGAGAGTAGTCTCGCAGGCGAGGAATGCGATGGTCGGCATGCTGCGTCCTCTATTCGGGTGCGGCGGGACTGGAAAGAGCTATCGCGCGCGCTTATGGGATCGGGCATGACCGATAGCCTCACGATCCGCCGCCCAGACGATTGGCATCTGCATTTTCGCGATGGCGATATTATGCGCGGCGTAGTGGCTTACACCGCGCGCCAGTTCGCCCGCGCGATCGTGATGCCGAACCTGAACCCGCCCGTAACCACGGCTGCGCTTGCCAACGCATATCGGGAGCGCATTCGTGCGGCAGTGCCAGCAGGCGCTGAGTTCGAACCGCTGATGACGTGTTATCTCACCGACACGACCGATCCTGACGATCTCGCGCGCGGGGCCGCCGAAGGAATCTTCACCGCCGCAAAGCTCTATCCCGCCAATGCGACAACCAATTCGGCAAGCGGCGTAAGCGATGTCTCGAAGATTTACCCCGTCCTTCAGCGCATGGAAGCCGAAGGTATCGTGCTGTGCATTCACGGTGAAGTGACAGATCACGACATCGATGTGTTCGACCGCGAAGCGGAATTCATCGAGCGCCACATGCGCGCCATCGTCCGTGATTTCCCGAAGCTTAAGGTAGTATTCGAGCACATCACGACGGCGGATGCTGTGAAATTTGTCGAGAATAGCAGCCCTAACGTGGCCGCAACGATCACGCCGCAGCACCTCCATATCAATCGCAACGCGATGCTGGTTGGCGGCATCCAGCCACACAATTACTGCCTGCCAGTGGCAAAGCGCGAGACACACAGACTGGCTCTGCGTAACGCGGCGACATCGGGTTCATCGAAGTTTTTCCTAGGGACAGACAGCGCGCCGCATCTGCGCTCAGCCAAGGAATCCGCTTGCGGATGCGCAGGGATTTTCAACGCGCCCTTTGCGCTTGAAAGCTATCTCGTGGTGTTCGAAGAGGAGCGCGCTCTCGAGCATTTTGAAGGGTTCGCGTCGCTCCACGGGCCTGGCTTTTATGGCTTGCCGGTCAACGAACAGGAAATCACGCTCGAACGGGCGGAGGTAACCGTTCCCGAAACATTGCCGATGATTGGTGAAGACATCGTCCCGTTTCATGCCGGGCAGAGGCTCTTTTGGCGATTGGCGGACTAGGCCGTACCTTTAGCTTGCCGGCTTTTTGCCCATAGATCAGCAACGAAAATTGCAACCGCAGTCCAGATCAGCAGGAAGCTGCCGAGCTGGGCCGGCTTGAGCTCTTGGCCGAAGATCGTGAGACCGAGGATGAAGACGATGGTCGGCGCGAGATACTGAATAAAGCCGAGGGTCGAGTATTCCATCCGTTTCGCTGCGATGGCGAACATGAGCAGGGGTACAGCGGTCACAAGCCCGGAAAACGCGATTGTAGCGCTAAGCACTGGATCGACGCCGAAAGTCGAACCGGCGGAGCTCTGGGCATACCACCAAACGATGCCTGCCGCCGGTAACAGGAGGATCGCACTTTCGATGGTCAGGCCGGGCAATGACCCGACGGCAACCTGTTTTCTTACAATGCCGTACATTCCAAAGCTGAGTGCGAGTGTCAGGCTGATCCACAGCGTCGTGAGCGCGCCTGCGGCTAGCAGGGCGACCGCACTGCCAGCGATAGCGACAGCGAGCCACTGCCATTTGCTCAGCCGCTCTTTCAATAGAAGCGTGCCCAGCAGGACATTGAGTAGTGGATTCAGATAATACCCAAGGCTCGCCGCGTAGACCTCGTTTTCCATGATCGCCCAGATATAGACGAACCAGTTGATGGCGATGAGTATCGCGCTTGCGAGTAGGGCGAGCATCGTGCGCGGATTGCCAATGGCGGCGCGCAAAGCGGGGAACTGCTTCCGGAGCGCAACGAACAATAGGCAGAACGGAAGCGTCCAGATTATCCGCCAACCGACGAATTCGAACGGTGGAACTGCGGTGACCAGCAAAAGGTAGAGAGGCATGAAGCCCCATATGACGTATGCACCAAGCGCTGCGGGCAGGCCGGAGGGCTTTGAGCGGGGTGCGGCCTGCGGTGCGGTTTGGGAAGTTGCCATGCACTGGCGGCCCTAGGCTCCGCCCGAGGACCACGCAAGCGCGCAGCTTGCGCTCAAACTCATTCAGATTTCACCGAGCTTTACTGAACAAAACCTTTCAAGTCAGATTGTGGTTCGTTCAGATAATCAAGACTATATATGAACAACCACATCGAGAGGGGCTGGCATTCCTTAGCGAGACTACGCCCCTTTCCTATTCCTTGGGCCGTCCCCACCAACGGCCTGAGCGCGGCAACCACCAGCCGTGGAAGACGCCTCCATTCCTCTCGGGAGTGGGGGCGTTTTCGTTTCAGCGGTGCAAATTGCAAAAGCCGGAAAAGGCCGTGAAATTGCGGTTTTCAATCTTTCAGGCCAACCCCGATCGTCGCGCGGGGTTGTTCCATCTCTGTGCTGGCGACCGGGTAGGCACAATAATCTGCGGCGTAGAAGGCAGCAGGGCGATGGTTGCCGGACAGGCCGATACCGCCAAATGGCGCACCCGATGATGCGCCATTGGTTGGCCGGTTCCAATTGATGATGCCTGCACGGATGTTGGCCCAGAAGCGCCCGTAGTCTTCGGGCGATCCGCCGATCAGCGAGGCAGACAGGCCGAAGCGGGTGTTGTTTGCCTCGGTAATGGCGCTGTCGAGATCGGGTACTCGGATTACCTGAAGGATTGGTCCGAACAGCTCGATATCGGGGCGATCCTCGATATCGGTCGTGTCGATGATCCCAGGGGTAAGGAAAGGCTTGTCCGGATCGGGCCTGCGCAGGTGGGCGATCGGTTTGCCCCCGGCGGTGACCAGGGCAAGAAAGCTTTCGCTCAGGCGGTCGGCCGTGTCGTTGTCGATCACCGGCCCCATAAACGGCTGCGGTTCGCCCAGAGGATCACCGACGATCAGTTTCTTGGTAAGCGATGTAAGCTCTCCCATCAGCGCGCCGTAAACGCTGTCGATCACGATCAGACGGCGTGCGGCGGTGCAACGCTGACCTGCTGTCGTAAATGCGCTTTGGACGATAAGAATCGCCGCATCTTTCAACTTCGGTGTGTTGGTCACGACCAGCGGGTTGTTGCCACCCATTTCGAGAGCGACGATCTTGCCCGGGTTTGCGGCGAGCTTCCGATTGATTGCGATGCCGGCGTTTGCTGAGCCTGTGAAAAGAACGCCGTCGATGCCCGGGTGAGCGACCAGCTCCTTACCTTCGTCAGGTCCGCCCACGATCAGCTGAACGACACCTTCGGGGAATGAGGCTTTGCGAAAGCACTCAACCAGCGCCGCCCCGACTGCAGGCGTTTTTTCCGAAGGTTTGAACAGGACCACATTCCCCGCGATCAATGCAGGGATGATATGGCCATTGGGAAGGTGTGCCGGGAAGTTGTACGGGCCGAGCACCGCCATCGCACCATGAGGCTTGTGTCGGACTGAGGCACTGCCGTTGAGCCCGCTGTCGAGTTTTTTCTTGCCAGTTCTTTCGGCGTAGGCACCGACCGAGATATCGACTTTGTTTATAACGGCATCGACTTCCGTTTTTGCTTCCCACAGCGGCTTTCCCGCTTCGCGGGCAATCAACTCGGCGAGACCCTCGGCTTCGGCTCGGACTTCGTTAGCAAACCTGCGGACAAGCTCTATCCTGTTCGCGAGCGGGCGCGCAGCCCAGGATGGCCAAGCTCGTCGAGCCGCGCTGACGGCCGCATCGACGTCACCATGCGTACCCTGCCAAAGCTCTTCTCCAGTCGCAGGATCATAGGAAATCAGAACGTTATCGGACACGCTTCACAGGTCACCTTTCGTTTCATCTTCCCCAAAAAACTGCTTCCCAAGCAACCACAGCGTTAGCCGTGAACAAAGTCGGTAGTGTGAGACGGATTGAAAAGAAAGAGCGGCATAGCAAATTGCTACTAAAGGGTGACGGAAAGGTTAGCCGGGTAAGCATCCGCATTTCATCAGGGCAAGCAATGTCCTTGCGGATTGGGCGCGGGGCCGAGCGCTTGGCCCATCCGCCTTAGCTGCGCCACCTTGTCATGGAGCGGAGCCCAGTCATCGCGCTCGTCGATTGCCGCCCATATCGCCTCTACCTCATCAATCAGCATGGATTGCGGTGCGGTGTCCGACCAATATTCGTGCGCCGCATCGACTGATTCATACGGCGCCAAGGCTTCTGCAAGTTCGCCATCCGCGCTTTCGCGCTTCGCTCGGTATCTAAAAAAGAAAGCGTCTGGACCCTCGCCGGTTTCGCGCATGTGTTTCTCGCAAGCTGAGACCAGCGCCGTATCGACCTGTGTTCCTCGCGGCTGCACTCCGATCCGCCAGCACCACCGCCGCGCAATTGCCGTCATGTACAGTTCTCCGTAGCGGTTCATCGCTGCGACCAGCGGTTCGGTGTCGGCCAGCAGCCGCAGCGAGACTGCCAATTGCCCGCAATTCCAGTGCAGGGCTTCCGGCTGTCGTCCAAACGCGTAGAGGCCTCCATGGTCGAAATAGGCGGCGGTGAAGCTTGGATCCCATGTCGGCAGCCAACGCCAGGGACCGTAATCGAAGCTTTCTCCGGTCACATTCATATTGTCGGTGTTGAGCACGCCGTGAACGAACCCTGCGACCATGTAGCTGGCGGCAAGATCGGCGAGTCGCTCGACCACCTGGTGCATCAGGATCACCGCAGGCTCATCGCGCCCCGGCGCGCCTTCGGGAGGCAATGGGCCGGGGAAGTGGTGTAGGCAGTAATTGACCAGCGCCTCCATCCGCTCGCGTTCTTCTAGCGCAAGCAGCCGCTGGAACGTGCCGATGCGGATATGCGAGTGGTTCAGCCGTGTCATCACGGCAGACCGGGTAGGGGAAGGTTCATCGCCGCGCATCAGCTGTTCGCCGGTTTCGACGACGGCAAAGGTCTTCGAAGTGTTGACCCCGAGCGCTTCGAGCATTTCGGTGGCGAGTATTTCACGCACCGCGCCCTTCAATGTCAGCCGTCCGTCACCGGCACGGCTGTAGGGCGTCTGTCCCGATCCCTTCGTGCCAAGATCCAGCAACCGACCATCCGCGCCGCGCATTTGGGCAAAAAGGAACCCGCGACCATCGCCAATATCAGGATTGTACACGCGGAACTGATGCCCGTGATATTTTAGCGCCAGCGGCTGCGGAAGGTTATCGGGCAGCGGTTCGAAGCGACCGAAGTGTTCTGCCCATTCGTCGTCGCAAAGGTGGTCGAGCCCCACGGACTTCGCCCAGCGATCGTTGCGAAATCGCAGGATTGTTTGCGGGAAATCCGCTGCCTCGACCGGAGAGCCAAGCCAGCCGGCCAGCTCCAAAATCGCGGGATCGGCGATGTACCTCGATGGTTGCGGTTCTGCTCGCATGGCGCAATAGTGGGCGCAAGCGATGGCGGGCGCAACCGCACCTGTCGGCAAAATCTGTAAGGGAAATCCGCCGCCTATGGCATCGAGCTACGAAGACCGGTCCTGGGCGAGCGAGGACGGGCTCAACCTGCATTATCGATATTATCCGGGGCCAGCCGGGTCGGATCGACTGCCTGCTGTTTGCATGCACGGTCTGACACGCAATGCTCGCGATTTTGCCGATCTTGCCGAACAAATTAGCGAAACACGCCGCGTTATCGTGCCCGAAATGCGCGGGCGCGGGATGAGCGATTATGCGCCGGATTCCGATACCTACAATCCACTTCAATATGTTGCCGATGTGGAAAGGCTTTTGGGCGAGGAAGGCATCGACCGCTTCATCGCGATCGGAACGTCCATGGGCGGATTGATGACCATGATGCTAGCGCATGCGAAGCCGGGCCGCATCGCCGCGGTGGTGATGAACGACATCGGGCCGGAGATCGACACATCGGGCATTGAACGAATTGCCGGCTATGTGGGGCAGGGGGGGAGCTACCCCACCTGGATACACGCTGCGCGCTCGCTAAACGAAGTGCACGGCGCGGCCTTCCCGGATTTCGACCTCGATCAATGGCTCGAGATGGCGAAACGAACGCTCAGCGTGTGCCAGAATGGAAGGATCAGCTACGATTACGACATGGCCATTGCGGAACCCTTTGCCAAACCAGGCAATGCCGCTCCTGCCAATCTGTGGCTTGCATTCGAAGCTTTGCGGGATGTCCCGATGGTATTGATACGCGGCGAGCTGTCCGACCTTCTCACGCCGGAAACCGTGAAACAGATGCAGGCCCGCAATCCCAAGATGAGCACCGTCATCGTGCCGCGAGTGGGCCATGCACCGACACTGGATGAACCCATCGCACGCGCGGCGATCAACGAGCTGTTGGCCAGCGCGGAATGACCGCCACGCCGCGAATACTGCACTGCCACTCGACTTTCGCTGCAGAAGGGGGAGGAGCGCGCAGCGCTCGGCTGATAAACACTTTCGGGAAAGGCCTCACGCATCAGATCGTATCTGCCGAGCCGGATCGGATGGATGCGCGTACACTCATCGACCGGCGAGCAACCCAAGTCGGCTATCCTCACGACTTTCCCTCGCTTTCTGGACGTCCCACACCGGGCCGATTGATCGGCATCGCGCAGGCGCTGAAGCCGTACGACCTGATCCTGACCTACAATTGGGGCGCGATGAACGTCGCGATGGCGCACACCGTGTTTGCGCAGCAGCTTGGCTTGCCACCGCTGATCCACCACGAGGGTGGTTTCAATGCAGAGGAGGCGCAGGAGCTGACTTTCTCTCGCAATTGGTACCGCCGGATCGCCTTGGGCCGGGCGCATTCGCTGGTCGTACCAAGCCAATCGCTAGAGAAGATCGCGATCGATGTATGGAAACAACCGCGTCAACGCGTGATCCGCATACCCAATGGCATCGACACGAAGAGCTTCGCTCGCAGGCCTGACACCGGTGGCCTTCGCCTCGTCAAACGCAAGGGCGAGAAATGGATCGGCACGCTCGGCGACCTGCGTGCGGTCAAGCAATTGCCTTTATTGGTCGCAGCGGTCGCGGACCTTCCTGACGATTATCACCTCGTCATTTTCGGCGACGGTCCTGAAAAGGATGCCATACAAAGCGCAGCAGTCGAGCATGAGATTAGCCACCGTGTCCACATTCCCGGCGCTGTCAGTGATCCTACCGAAATAATGGGCCTCCTGGACATCTTCGCGATGTCCTCGAAATACGAACAATTTCCGCTTGTCATGATCGAGGCGATGGCTGCGGGCCTTCCCATAGTCGCGCCCGATGTTGGCGATATCAAAACGATGCTGGCCGAAAAGAACCGCGAATTCATCTCTGTACCAAGCGGCTCCGAGGCACTTGGCGCGATGCTGGCAGAATTCGTTCGCGATCCCGATCTTGCGAAGCAGGTCGGTGCGGAAAACCGCGAGAAAGCGCGAAAACTGTTCGACGTGTCTCGCATGGCAAAGCGGTACGGTGACCTTTATGCGAGTGCTTTGGGTGGCGCCTGGAAGGGGCCGCGAGAGAACGGCAGATGATGCTCGCTTAATGGGCGGTTCAAGTTGGCAACCGCATTTGAGGCGGGGAGAGACCGGACCAGTGTCGCGGTGCGGCATTGCGGAAGGGCGCGTGCCCGCCTAAAGGTCCGCCAAACACGCAAATGGCATGAGGAAAAGAGCCCCGTGGCGCTAGGCCCAAAAGGTTCCAGGAACCCCGCAAAAGACACCATCCCCGCTGGCAGCGAGACGAGCGCAGAGGACGAAATCCTGATGCGTGAAATCGATGACGCCGTCCGGCAGGATGACGCGCAGCAATTCTTCAAGAAATACGGTGTAGCGCTGGGCTCAGCTCTGGTCTTGGGTCTGGCGGCTTTCGGCGGATATCTTGCGTGGGATCGATATCAAGAGGGGCAACTCGAAGCGCAGTCCGAAACGCTTGTAACTGCGCTCGATTACGCGCAGGCTGGGGATTTCGAACAAGCTGGCGAGACCGCGGCTTCACTGGTCGATTCAGGTCAGGCAGGCCCGCGCACTGCAGCGCGCTTCCTTCAAGCTGGGGCCGCGCTCGAACAAGGCAACACCGCCGAAGCAGTCGACCTGTATGCGGCGATTGCCGCTGACGCGTCTGCACCCGCGGTCTTGCGCGATCTCGCCCGCATTCGCGAAGTCGCCTCGAATTTCGATGACCGTGATCCTGCCGAAGTGATCGCCAAGCTCGAAGGACTGACCGAGCCGGACAATGCCTTTTTCGGAAGCGCGGCTGAATTGACGGCAATTGCTCACCTCGAAGCGGGCAACAGGGCCGAGGCGGGGGCACTCTTCGCAGCCATCGCAAAGGATGAAGAACAGCCTGAAACATTACGCACCCGCGCGCGGCAGATGGCGGGATTACTAGGCGTCGATGCAATCGACGATGTCGAGCAATTGCTCGAAGATGAAGGTGTTGATGCAGAGCAGGGGCTGGTGCCCCTCTCGCAATAAACGCTTTCTCCCAGGGGTTAAGCACTGCCCATAGATATTTGGACGGACGAATGATGATTACACTGTATCGAGCCAGAACTGCACTTGTTGCAGGTGCATTGGCGGCAACGCTGACAGGCTGTTCCGGCGGTCTGTTCGGCGGCGGAAAAAAAGAAACGCCGACTGTCGGTGACCGTATGCCGATCCTTTCGCGCATCGAGAGCGGGGCCGAAGTTGATCCCGCGCTTGCAGGCATCAGCGTGGTGCTTCCGCCAGCGCAGGTAAATGCTGAGTGGGCGCAAGTCGGCGGTTCGGCCAGCAAATCCTACGGCCATCTGGCGCTCGCGGAGAGTCCGTCCCGCGCCTGGACTGCAAAAATTGCTGGCGCCAGTAACCGGGAACGCCTCGCGGCAACGCCGGTGGTTGGCAGTGACAAGCTGTTCGCAGTCGGTTCGGACGGCACGATTCACGCGTTCAATAAGGAAACAGGAGCAAAAGTGTGGAGCTCCGACGCGGTGATGGAGGATGACATGCGCCCGTCCGCATTCGGCGGCGGTGTCAGCTACGATAGCGGGCGGCTCTACGCCACTAACGGCGCTGGTGAGGTAAAGGCGCTGAAAGCCGGCACGGGCGAGCAAATCTGGAAGGTGAAGCCTGCCGGGCCGCTGCGCGGTTCGCCGACGATCGCCTTCGGGCAAATCTTCGTCATGACGCAGGACAACCAGATTATTTCGCTCCAGGCCTCGGATGGTTCGCTGGTTTGGGATGAATCCGGCTCCACCACGCAATCGGGCGTGTTTGGCGTAGCTGCTCCGGCTGCCGGCCAGGGTACGGTAATTGCAGGCTATTCAAGCGGCGAACTCAATGCTTATCGTTACGAGAATGGCCGCGTACTGTGGGCAGACGCTCTGGCGCGCACCAACATTTCCACGCAGGTCAGCTCGATCACCGATATCGATGCGGATCCGATTATCGATTCCGGCCGCGTATACGCGCTTGGGCAGGGCGGCCGGATGGCGGCTTACGAACTCGTAACCGGGCAGCGCATCTGGGAACTGAACCTTGCCGGGATTTCCACGCCCGCAATTGCTGGCGAGTGGATTTTCACCTTAACCGATGATGCGCGTCTGCTGGCCATTGCGCGTTCGACGGGCCGTGTACGCTGGATCACTCAGCTACAGCAGTACCGCGATGAAAAGGACCGCGAAGGCCAGATATTCTGGACCGGTCCGGCGCTTGCTGGCGGCCAGTTGTGGGTCGCGAGTTCGCGCGGTGAAATCTGGCGTGTGAGCGCTGGGGAGGGCTCGTCCCAGCTGTTCGACGATATCGACAACTCGGTCAGCCTACCGCCGATCATCGCAGGAGAGCATCTCTATGTGCTGGACGATAGCGGGACCATTCACGCTTATCGGTGATTGGCTGCTGACCGAACGATCACTGAAGACACACGCGAAATAACTGCGTTTGCTTTGTATGAGCAGGCTAAAGCAGCGGCGCTCCGTCATCTGCCTGGAATTTCAGCGCTTCCGTGACCTTTACATCGAGTGATGCCAGCGCCTTTTGAAAAGCCGCCATATGCGGTTCCTGAAAGTGTGAGACCAGCGCCGCCTCATCGACCCATTTTTCGGTAATGTGCAATGTGGAGGGGTCGATGACGTCCTGCGCATAGGCATAGCTGATGCAGCCGTCCTCCTTGCGTGAGGCCTCGACCATGCTGGTGAATGCCGCTCGCCCAGCCTCCAGCGCACCTTCGCCCAGTTTGGCCTCGGCCAGTACGATCAGCATGACGTCTCTCCTGTCAGAACGCGTATTTGTAGACCCGCGACACGTCGCCGTTCCATTCGCCGTGATAGGCGTCGAGAAGGCGCTGCGCCGGGACTTTCCCGGTGCTGACGATTTCGTCCAGCGTCTCCAGATAACCGGTCTCGTTGTCGCCGCTCGCATTGAGGCGCCCACGTGCCGCTAGTCCCTGATGCGCGATCTTCAAAACGTCGCGACCAAGGTCCTGCATCGTTCCTCCGCCGGGAAGCTTTGTGGCAAGGCCAAAGCGCGGCACTTCGTTCCGTAGTCGCTCACGTTCCTCCATCGACCAATCCCTGACCAGATTCCAAGCAGCATCGAGCGCGCTCTGATCATAGAGCAGGCCGACCCAGAACGCCGGTAGCGCACAGATCCGGCTCCACGGACCTCCATCTGCACCGCGCATCTCGAGGAAGCTTTTTAAGCGAACCTCAGGGAAGGCAGTCGAGAGGTGGTCCCACCAATCGCTCGCGGTCGGCCGCTCGCCGGGAAGCACTGACAACTTGCCTTCCATAAAGTCACGGAAGCTGAGGCCTGCGGCGTCGATATACTTGCCGTCTCGGAATACGAAATACATCGGCACGTCGAGCATGTAGTCGGTCCAGCGCTCGTATCCGAAGCCGTCCTCGAACACGAAAGGCAGCATGCCCGTGCGGTGCGGATCGGTGTCCGACCAGATATGGCTGCGATAGGAAAGATATCCGTTCGGTTTGCATTCGGTGAAGGGAGAATTGGCAAACAACGCGGTCGCTAGCGGTTGCAGGGCCAAGCCGACACGAAACTTCTTCACCATGTCGGCTTCGGACGAATAATCGAGATTGACTTGTATTGTGCAGGTTCTCAGCATCATGTCGAGGCCGAGAGCCCCGACCTTCGGCATGTGCCGCATCATGATCTCGTATCGCCCCTTTGGCATGATCGGGAGTTCCTCGCGGGTCTTATCGGGCCACATGCCGAGTCCGATAAAACCCACACCGCAGCGTTCGCCGATCTGTTTGACCTGGTTCAGGTGCCGGCCGGTTTCCGCGCACGTTTCATGCAAGTTTGCAAGCGGTGCGCCCGACAACTCCAACTGGCCTGCAGGTTCAAGACTGACGGTACCGTCAGCCCCGCTCATTGCGATGACCTTGCCATTTTCCTCGATTGGCTCCCAGCCGAACTCCTGCAAGCTCAGCAGGATATCACGAATGCCGCCCTCCTCGTCATACGATGGGGCATGCTTGTCGGATTGGTGATAGACGAACTTTTCGTGTTCAGTCCCGATGCGCCAGTCGGCTTCTGGCTTTTCGCCCCCGATCATGGGCGCGATCAGGTCCTCCCGGCTTTGGATGATTGGCTCGTTGGCGTCTGATGCTTCGCGTGTGCTCATTCGGCTGGGCACCTTCCTCTGTTTCGGGTTGCCTTAGGAAACCGATTCAGGCGTGGAAAGCGCAAATTGCGTTGCTCGCAACAAAGTTATTCTGCTTCCCGCCAATCGCCCGCGGTCGCCATCCATATCGAAAGCGCCGCAATCGCAGCGGTTTCGCCGCGCAAGATACGCGGACCAAGTGAGATAGCGCGGGCTGACGGGTGCGCGCGGATCGCCTCTCGCTCGGCATCGTCGAAGCCGCCTTCGGGTCCGATGATAAGCGCTACCGGGCCGTCATGCGCAGCAAAAGTGTGCGCGGAGGGCGCGCCGCCCAGCTCGTCGGCGAAGAACAGGGCGCGGTCCGCCGGCCATTCGCGAAGCAGCGCCTCGAGCTTTGCCGGTTGAGCGACTTCGGGCAGGGCCGTGCGGGCGCATTGCTCGGCTGCTTCGGTCGTGATCGTGCGTGCGCGGTCCATATTTAGCTTGTCCGCGACGCAGCGCCTGGTCACGACCGGCTGAATGCGTGCGGCGCCTAATTCGGTAGCTTTCTCGAGCACAGTGTCGAAACGGTCTTTCTTGAGCAGTGCGGGGCAAAGCCACAGGTCGGGAACCTCCTCACGTACACGCAGCCGCTCGACTACCCGCACGATGACGCGCCGTTTCTCCACCCCGTCGATGCGGGCTGCCCATTCACCAGTTCGGTTGTCGCAAAGGACAACCGAGTCTCCTGCGCAAACGCGCATGACTTTAGCGAGGTAGTGCGCGCGAGCGCCGTCTAGCGCAAGAATGCACCCTTCGCCGAGCTCATCTTCGACAAACAGTCGCGGCGCGCTGCGCGGCGGCCATTCTGGTGTCCTTGGGCGCGGAGTGGCGGGCATGACTTTTCACTAGGCGGTGAGGAGGCTAGGGAGCAAGCCATGACCGCACGAATAGCACAATACGGGATCGCAGCAGTTTTTCTCATCCTTGGGGGATGGGCGCTGCTTGCACCCGGAAGCGTCATCGATCTCGCCTTCACCGAAGGATACCGGGAAAATACCTTCGTTACACGTTTCGTCATGGCGGCCTTTGGCTCGCAGGCGGTGCTGTTCGGGATCATGGCGCTGGTTGTACGCTGGACATCGGCCGGTTTTGCGGTGTTCGCGGTGCTGCTGTTGCCGTTCTTCGTGTTCAACTGGTATTTCCATTACGAAATGCCGGTGCTCAGTTCGATCGGGATGCTCGATTTTGCCGGGAATGTGACAATGCTGGCGCTCGCTATCATCGGTTGGCGCGCAGCGAAGAGTGACGAAGCCGTACTGTGAACAACTCGGTCGTTCCCGACAGTGAGCACCGCGGACTCGTCGAGCGCTTGCCGCAACTGCCCCGCGATCTCGCTCAGCTGGCGCGCTTCGATCGTCCGATCGGCTGGTGGCTACTTTTTTGGCCCTGTGTTTTCGGCGTCTGGCTTACCGGCGCAGGCTGGCAATTGCCGCTGCTAGGCTGGTTGCTGCTCGGGGCGATCGCGATGCGCGGGGCGGGGTGTGTCTACAATGACATCGTCGATGCTGATCTAGACAGGAAAGTCGCGCGCACTGCCGCGCGGCCGGTTGCGAGCGGGCGGGTATCGAAGAAAGCGGCGTGGGCATGGCTACTCGCGCTCTGTCTAATTGGTCTGGCAGTCCTGCTGCAATTGCGCTGGCAGGCGCAAATTGTCGCGCTCGCCAGCCTTGCGCTGGTCGCGGCCTACCCCTTCATGAAGAGGATCACCTGGTGGCCGCAGGCCTGGCTTGGCATGGTGTTCAATTGGGGATTGCTGGTCGGGTGGACGCAGCTACGCTTCGACAATTGGGAAGTCCTCGCCAGCATATACGCCGGATGTATCTGCTGGGTCGTCGGATACGACACGATCTACGCGTTGCAAGACCGCGAGGATGACGCGCTCGTCGGCATAAGATCCTCCGCGCTGCGCATGGGTGACAGGGTGCACGCAGGCGTAGGCCTTTTTTACGCGGCGACGATCAGCTTCTGGGGGCTTGGCATCTGGCTGTACCGGCCCGATTGGTTGGCGCTCCTCGCGCTCGCACCGGTAGGACTGCATCTGATGTGGCAGGTTGCGACGCTCGATCCGGCTGATCCGACAAATCCGCTAGAACGCTTTCGATCGAATCGTTGGGCCGGGGCGCTGATGGCTGCCGCGTGCTTCGTTGTCGGAAATGCGTGACGCATCACGCCTTTTTCAGGATTAGCGACAGCGCGAAAGCCACTAAGGACATATTCGTGGCGGCGCGTCGATCTGGATCCTTGGCGGCCACTACGGCGCGTTTGCCTCCATTTGATGACGTGTTTGGGCGGTTAGGAAACATAGGGCTGCGTAGCATCGGCTCGTTCATTGCTCGTCCCCCGCATAGCTTACGACCTCGAATTCAATTCCGTCCCAGTCGAGGAAATAGAATCGCCTGCCGGGCTCGTAATCGCCATGTGAAAACGGCTTGAGGCCTGCGTCGATGACGACCCTTTCTGCCTCAGCAAGGTCATCGACAATCAGTCCGATGTGGTTAAGCGGCTGCCCCTTCGCGAAATCGCCTTTCACCTGCTCGCTGGTGTAGAGCGCGAGATAGGTCGCCCCGTTGCCCGGTTCGCCGATATGGAGGGTATCGCCGCCAAGAGCGGAATGCCCGCGCCAACGTTCTTCCCAGCCAAGCAGTCCCTTAAGTAACTCCGCGCTTCGGTCAGGCTGTGTTACCGATAGATTGGCGTGCTCGATCTTTCCGTTTGGCATGGCTTGTCCTCCTGTTTCCGTGTTATCCGAATCGCCGGACTTGAGCAGGATGCAATCTCAACCTAACTTGAGATCAAGATATTTCTTCAAGGACCAGACTAATGGCTGCTCGCCTAAGCAAATCAGATCTCATACCCATCGGAGAGATGGCACGCCGCACCGGGCTTTCGGTGTCGGCAATCCGCTTTTATGAGGATAAGAGGCTGGTCGAACCGATCCGATCGTCAGGCAATCAGCGGCGTTTCCTGCGGTCTGATATTCGCCGGGTCAGTTTCATTCGCATCGCTCAGCAGCTCGGTCTGACACTCGGCGAGATCGAAGCGGAATTTGCCAAGCTACCGCATGGACGCACGCCGACAGCGCGCGATTGGTCCTCGATCAGCACCGCAATCCGCAGAGTACTCGATGATCGGATCGCCGAGCTGGAGCGCACCCGCGATCGCTTGGACGGATGTATAGGTTGCGGGTGTCTAAGCCTGAAGAAATGCGCGCTCTACAATGCTGACGACCATTTGGCAGCCAAGGGCCCAGGGCCGCGCCAGCTGCTCGCCGATTAGCCCTCGGGCCCAAGTTCCGGATCGAGATCGCGCGGGCGTGCGAAATGCACCAGCTCTGCGCAGTGGTTCTTCAGTTTCGCCCAGCTGTCGATATGACATTCGAGCACGGCGAAAGTGGCAGTCGGAAATTTGACCGAAGCTTCCTGAAACAGATCGTTCTCGCGGGACGGCGAAACCAGGTCGAGGAGCACCTCTTGCAAACCCGGATTGTGTCCTGCGATCAGGATTGCTGTCGGGTCGCTGGCGTCGGCCCGCGCATGATCCTGTACCGTTTCGAGGATCGTGTCGGAACTGGCGAGATAAAGGCGCTTGTCGAACTCTGGCGTCGTCGCGGGAAGGGCGGTTTCGAGGGTCGCGACCACGCGCGCTGCCGGGCTCGCCAACAGGTGGTCCCACTTGATACCGTGCGCACGAATGTGGTCGCCGATCAGTTTGGCACCGCGACGCCCGCGATCATTGAGGCCGCGATCGAAATCGCGCTGGGACACGTCATCCCAGTCGGACTTGGCATGCCGCAACAATCCGAGGATTTTGGTCACTCGCTCCAACTCCCAATTGCGCTTGCCAGACCGGGTCGGCGCATCTCACAGCGATCCTCAACACGTAAGTTGCCCGTGTGTAAAGGAAATGCGGCAGCCGCATGACTCTCGCCGAAGCGAAAAGCATGGGCTGCCGCCTCGGACCGGCGCGAGGAGAGCGTCGGCCGTTGGGGACTGTTGGAATGTCTATGCGCGTTCAGCAGTGGGTTGGCGCTGGCCTCCGAACATGACGACCGGCTTTGCGTTCTTGCGGAATTCTTCCTTGTAGCGCGGATGCTCTGTGCCCATCCAGCGATCCCACCAGGTGAAGTAGAACCCGTAATTATGCCGGTCGCTGTGGTGCAGATCGTGATGCGTCGTGGTGCTGATCCAGTCGGTCAATGGATTGTCGACCCAGCCGGCGGGAAACAATTCCGATCCTGCATGCGCCATCACGTTGCGGATGATCATATGCCACAGGAACAGGAACAGGGCGAAGCCGGCATAGGTGATACCAAGCAGGCTTGTGATAAGCAGGAAGATCGGCATGTACGCGGCCTCGACCATCGCCTCCCAGCTTGAAAAACTGTAAGCAGTCCACGGCGTCGGCGTACGCGATTTGTGGTGGTGAAGATGGGTCGCACGGAACAGCCGCTTGGAATGCATAGCCCGGTGGATCCAGTAGAAATAGGCATCGTGCACGACCACGATAAGCGCAAATTGCCACGCGATTGTAAGCAATGGCGCGTCGTCGAGCGCAAAATTTATGACCCCGATTTCCCGGCCTATCAAAGTCGCCATCGTAGTCACGCCGAACACGAGCACGGTTCTTCCGGAGGACAGTATCTCGCGCCGGTAATCCTTCATCCCGGCATTCTTGCCACGCTGGATTCGCCGGTTCGCCGCCCATGTGCGAAACACGAGCAGGAAGACCGTAAGCACGCCAGCTGCGATGACGTATCGGCCCCCATCGAAGTACATGACGTTCAGGAAATGCTGCCCGACCGTTTCGAATAGGCGTTCAAGGGACATTGGTGTGTCAGATGCCTTCATGGGGCACTCCCGTGGTTGTGAGACAACCGCTGACTAGCTGAGCTGGGCGAGCCGATCTCGTCAAGCTCACAAAATGTGCATCGATTTCGAAATCGAACGGTGTTTTTCAGTTTTGTTCGGTCACTTTGAGACCTTCACCGTTAAAGGACAAACGTCTGAATTCGCTGGGTGTGGTGCCTGTTTCACTACGAAAAGCGCGGTTGAATGTGGGCAGCGAATTATAGCCCAGATCCATCGCGATCGTCAGCACTGGAAGATCGACATCTTCGCGACTCGACAATTTCTCGCGCGCCTCGCCGATGCGATGGCGGTTCAGATAGGCAGAGAAATTGCGGTGGCCGAGTCGCTGATTGATGAGCGCGCGCAAGCGATGTTCTGGCGTGTCGAGCCGTTCGGCAAGAACCGCGATGGTCAGGCCCGGCTCGCGGTAGACACCTTCGGCCATCGCGGCCTGGAGCTTTTCATGGAGCACTTG
The DNA here is from genome assembly GCF_019204025.1 of Erythrobacter ani. GTDB lineage: Bacteria > Pseudomonadota > Alphaproteobacteria > Sphingomonadales > Sphingomonadaceae > Erythrobacter > Erythrobacter ani. The sequence continues at coordinate 77,839 of NZ_JAGSPB010000001.1, read as the reverse complement.
CTCTTGAGGGGAGAGATCGAGTTTCGAAGGCTTTTCGGCCTCGGTCTCCTCTGGCATCTCGCCGAGCAACTCGCCCACGGTGCGTAGCAACGCGAGCCCGGCGAACAGAATGATCAAGAACATGATCAGCCCGACTATGAACTCGATGATCGGGATGTTCTGACGCAGCCCCGTAAAAAGTTCGAACAGCTCGTAGACCATTATCGCGACCGTTTGCGCGGCGGCGAAGAGCGGCAACCACAGACGTATGGCGCGGCGTTCCTCCATCAGATCGTCTTCGCGCTCTAGCAGCCCCACGCGGAGCAGGTCTGCCATCAAGCCGAGCGCGGCGAAATGGAGGATCAGAAAGCCTGCGCTTCCGGTGATGGGCACAAAGCTTGCGATGAACCAAGCGACGGTCATCAAGGATGCCACGGTAAAGATAATGCGCGCCTCTGGGTCGCGTTCGAACAGCCGGCGGGCGAACAGCCAGACCCAGAACGGCGTTGAGATGGCGAACAGGTCGATGAAGGGATCAAACGGTCCGCGGCCCAGCACGATTTCGCTCGAATTGATGAGATATGCGGCGGCACCCACCAGAGCGCCGACCAGTGGCACTTTGATGGCGGTCCGCGCCTCGCCCGCAACGAGCTGCGCGATGAGCATCAGTGCGGCCCCGATCGCGAATAGCCGGAGGTAGAAATCCCATTGCTCGATCATGGAAACATATCTGGCGGCTCTGCACTGGCCTTTCCAGCCGTTTCGTGGTCGCCATTCGGCTTTTCACCGATTTCCCCGCTGCGGACGCGCCCGAGCGCCTCGTCCAGAGTCACGCGGTGAATCGCAGTCCCGTCGGGAAACGCGCTGAGCAGGCGGCTGGGAAAGGCTGAGGAAAGCACGACGAAATGCCCATGATCGTCTTTGTTCCGAATCAGCCGTCCGAACGCCTGAGCGAGCCGGGCACGAATGATACGGTCGTCATATTGACTGCCGGATTCCGATGCGGCGCGGCGCGCCTTGTGCAGGATATCGGGCCGGGGCCATGGCACCGCCTCCAGCACCACACAGCGAAGGCTGCGGCCTGGAACGTCTACTCCATCGCGCAGGGCATCGGTGCCGAGAAGGCTGGCATGCGGATCATCCCGGAAAATATCGACCAGCGTCCCCGTATCGATGGGATCGACGTGCTGGGCATAAATCGGCAGGCCTTCACGTGCGAGCCGGTCAGCAATGCGGCCATGCACTGCACGCATTCGGCGGATCGCGGTGAACAGGCCCAGCACCCCGCCTTCGCTCGCCTCGATCAGTCGCGCATATGCACCTGCAAGCCCAGGCAAGTCGCCTTTCTTGACATCAGTCACGATCAGAACTTCGGCGCGGCTCGCATAATCGAACGGGCTTTGTGCGGCAGAGAGCAGCGGCTGGCTTTCGATATGCGCAGCACCGGATCGATGCAGCGCAGCCTCCCACGGATCGCCCGCTGCCGAACCGGTTAGATCGACACCGATCCGATCCGTCAAAGTGGCGCTGGTCAGCATGACACCGTGCGCGGGCTCGAGCACCACCTTGGAAAAAGGTTTCATCGGGTCGAGCCAGCGGCGATGGATAGCCACGTCAAATTCTCGTGCGTCGCTTCGATCCACTGCGAACCAATCGACGAATTCGGGATCGGCAGGCCCGCCAAGCCGCGCTAGCAGCGCTTCCCACGCCGCGATCAGATCGACCCGCCATTGAAGCGAGAACCTCGCGCCTTCGATCCGGGCTCGGCCTTGTCCATCGAGCCAGTCGGGCGGATCGGCGATGATCGCCTCGAGCCTGCCTGCAAGCCGGACAAGAGGGGTACGAATTGCCGAAAGGGCCTCCGCTGCACTACCGGCGGCCTCGATCACACCACCGGGCAAGCCGGACGCTTCGGTTTCGATGCCGTATCCGGCCTCCTGTCCACCGCTCTCATCGCGCGCGTATGTTGCCGCGCGCACAGCAAACAGCAGTGCTTCTATCGGGCCTAGCGGATCGCCTTCGCTAAGCCGTTGCAGCCACCCTTCGCTCGGCAGCGCCGCGCCTGCCTCGCATGCATCCTCGATCGCTTCTCCGCCAGCATCGTCATAACTCGCGACATCGGCGAGTCTTGCCGCGAGGCCTCGGCGCCGCCCCCTGTTCTTTCGCTCAGGACCGGTGATCCAGCGCCGCAGCTCGATCGCCTCTTGTCCCGACAACGTGGCGGCGAAGGTCGAATCTGCCGCTTCGAAAACATGGTGTCCCTCATCGAATATCAGGCGCGTGGGTCGCTGCGCATGGTCGCGCCCCCGTGCGGCATTGACCATCACCAGTGCATGGTTCGCTATGACGAGATCCGCTTGCGCGCTGTCACGACCCGAACGTTCAATGAAGCATTTTCGGTAATGCGGGCAGCCGGCATAAATGCACTCTCCGCGTTGATCTGTGAGCGCGACAATGCCGCGTTTGCGAAACAGCGTCCCAAGCCACCCGGGGAGATCGCCGCCAATCATGTCTCCGTCACGTGTGAATGCAGCCCAACGCGCGACGAGATGCGCTAGAATGGCGGGGCGACCAGCAAATCCTCCCTGCAATGCATCTTCGAGATTGAGCAGGCACAGGTAGTTCTCTCGTCCTTTGCGAACCACAACCGGAGGTGTGCCATCGGGGCGCTTTACCGGCCAGGCCCGGCGACTTTCGCTGCGTAGCTGGCGCTGGAGGTTCTTTGTAAAGGTCGAAACCCACACGGTGCCACCCGATGCCGCCGCCCATAGGGATGCTGGAGCGAGATATCCAAGGGTCTTTCCGATGCCAGTCCCGGCCTGGGCCAAGGCGAAGTGCGGCACTTCTTGCTTGTTGCGAGGGGCGAAGATCCGCGCAGTATCTGCGGCGTATGTTCGCTGACCTTCCCGCCTCTCCGCTTTCTCTCCAGTAAGATGATCAAGCTGCTGCAGCACGTCCTCTTCGGGCAGTTCAACCTGCCGGGGTGAGCCGCGCTCGGGTCTTTCCTCCCATTCCGGCAGAGTCGCAAACAGCCATTTTTCAGCCTTTTCCGGCCGGGCGATATGGGGTTTGATCACCTGGGCCCATGGCCAGCGCAGCCGCTCCAGCGATTGCAGCGCGCTCCACGCGCCTTCGCGCTCAAACCATTCGGGGTCTTCGCACGCGCCAATCAATGCGCCCGCGGCAGTTTGCAGGAAAGCCGGGACATCCTCGTCGGCGGCAGGCTGTTCTATTTCGAGCGCCTGCGCCAGTCCGCGCGGCGTTGGCACGCAGAACCGCGCCGGATGAACGAATGCGAACAACTCCAGCAAATCGAGCCCTGACAGGTCGGGATAGCCAAGCCGGTTGGCGACGAGCGGCGCATTTAGGATCAGGACCGGTGTGTCGGAGGCTGCCATAATCGCATCGCCCTTCGACACGGCACCGGTTGCACCGTTCGGCGGACGCAACCAGTTGCCACCGTGGCTGGCATGAAGCGCAGGCAGGGGGATCGGTTCACGAAAGGAGGTGGGCGGGCTCACCTTGGGAGAAATGCGGGAGCGGGAACGAAAAGTAAACGATTGCAGGCGATTGTTTATGGGGTTTTCCGAAGGAGGTGCGGTGATGCGCAAGTCGGTGATGATCGCATGTGCGCTGGCGAGCGCTTTTATTCCGACCAACGCGTCCGGATCAGATAAACGAAACTTCGCAGAGCAGACGGTTCAGCGACACGTCGAAGCATACCGATCAGGCGATATCGATCGGTTCGTCGCCATTTTCGCCAAGGATGCAACAGTGGTCTCTAACGGGATTGTCGTAACCGGCCACAAACAGATCCGCGCGAGTTATGCTGCCAATTTTGGTCCCGCAGCACCGTCAATCGATGTGGTCGAAAGCGGCATGGTCGACGACAGAGTTTACCTCGTGATCGCCTTCGTATTCGCCGATGGAACCAAGATGTGTTGCTCGTATTCCGAGTACACTGTGGTAAACGGCAAGATCAGTCATCTCGAAGCAAATTTTTGAGCCCTAGGACAGGATTTCAAATAAAATTCGGGCGACGCAGCCGAGAGTCAAACTGCGCCGCGTCGCCCTATGCCTGAATTCTCCCTAGAAACTCTTTTGCACGCCGACCGTGAAGCTGTAATCCAGCGGCATTTGCGGGCCGTTCAGGTCCTGCACGATGGGCAATCCGCCCTCAATACCGAGCCTCCAGCCTTTGAACACGCTGCCGGTCGCTGCGAAATTGACCCCTGCGAAGGCGGTGACTGTCTCGCCGCCTTGGAAATCGGGGTTTGCAGTCTGCACCGGCCCTCTGATTAGAGCGTCTATCCCATCGATCCGTCCAAGCGTCTCCGCCTGAACGCGTCCAGAGAGGGCCACTGCGGGTGAGAGCGAAGCCTGCCCCCAGATGGTTGCCATTGCGCGGTCGCCGAACGAATAGCCTTCGTCATTGTCGCCGAGCCTTACTGAGCCTCGGATCTGCGCGCCCCAGCCGAACGCGTCATTGCGGTCGATATAGGTGACGCCCGGTTCCAAATCCCATGTACCTGAGCCGATCTGCATCGGGTAAGGCGTGCGTACAGTCGGCCGACCACCCATCGGTGTGAGGATGTCATCCTCTTCCGTGATAGTGCCGGTTGGAATCGAGATGCCTGCATTAAGATGGATTGTATCGGTCAGGCCGATGAGCGCGGCGACCTTCGTATCGCCCAAATTGGCCGTGCGAGTGCGGAAGGTACCGAGGATGTCGGTCCCCATGCCGCCGGCGAAAGTGATGTGGTCCATCTCTTTCGTGATGTAATTGCCCATCACCATCAAAGTCACTTGGTCGGAAAGGCCGTACATCGCGCCCGCCATGTGCATGTCCATCCGCATCGAAGTCGGTACGATACGCAGGGTAGGTGGCTGACCGGGCGCGCCGAAGAAACGGTTGGGCACCGTCGTGGCGACCTGTTCGGGGGTGACGCTGTCCGTACCGATCTGAATGCCCGCCATGTCCATGTGCATGAACCGGTAGCTAATCATCCACTCGCCCTTGGAATGGCGGTGGTCGCCCATGACGCCAATCGGCGCATGGTCGAGAGCGTTGACGCCGCTCGATTTGGCATCGTCATGGTCTTCGTCGGCCAGGACGGGGCCGGCAGTGCACAGTGCACCGGTAAGTGCGAGCATACTGCCCGCCTTGAAAAACGCGTTCATAAAATTTCTCCTGAAGTCTGAAGTGGTATTCAGGTCAGGAGAGGAGGTCCGGTTGCATCATATGCAGGGAAGGGTGGCCGGGTCTTCAGCGCGCGGACAGGCGCAGGTTCCGCGAAATCGCGGTCCTGAGACGGTGCGGATGCAGTTGCGGCATCGGGCGGCAATGTCGGCCCGCAGGCCGAACAACAGGGATTGGCGGACGGGCTTTCGCCATGCTCACTATGGTGCTCGCCATCATGCTCATCACTGTCAGATGACAATACCGAGTGATGCGCCGACGCGGAGACGGTTGGAGCATTCGCAGCCAGCGCCCCATCCATGCAGCACGGCGCGCCGAAGACGCTGCGCAGGCCGATGGCCAGCAGCATCATTGCCAGCAGGAAAGGACGGGAAGCAAGATACATTGTTACCTTAGCTTTAGCGCAGGCAGTATAGGTTACAAGGGGTTGTTCCAGCATCGCCCATGTGCGACGCAACGATCGGGGGTCGGCACACAAGGATGTGAAGACCATGATCGATCTTTCCCGGCGACACTTCGTTGGCACTTGCAGTCTGGGCACAGTGGCTTTGCTTTCCGGTTGCGGTGGCGCTGCGGCACCAGCCAGGTCGGCTCGGACCACCGTCACCTATGAATTCATCCGTAATGCTACCGCCCGCTTGAGCTATGCAGGCATGACTTTGCTGCTCGATCCGATGCTTTCGTCCAAAGGTGCGCTTCAATCCTTCGCAGGCATCGCGCCGAATCCGACTGTGGATCTGCCCAAACCGGCAGAGGAGATTATCGCCGGCATCGACGGCGTGATCGTCAGCCATATGCACTCCGATCATTTCGACCCGGCGGCGACCGCGATGTTGCCCAAGGACATTCCGATGGTCACTCCGGACAACAGTTATACGCCTAATCGCGGGCCCGACGATCCTCGCCTTGCGTTCAAAGATGATCTGGAAAATCGGGGCTTCACAAATGTCTCGACCATGTCGGACGCCGGTCCGACGCAATTCGGAGCGGTTACCCTCCATCAAGTCTGGGGTCTCCACGGTCGCGGCCAGCTTGGCGTAGTGCTCGGCAATGTGAACGGTATTGTGCTGGAAGCAGAAGGTAGCCCGACAATCTACTGGGCAGGCGACTCCATCCTCGATGAGGATGAGGTGGGAGCTATACTTGAGCGGTTCCGCCCTGACATTGTGATCGCGCATACCGGCGGTCCGATTGTCGAGGCGCTTTCCCCTGAGATCATGCTGATGGATGCGGCGCAAGCCGTCCGCACCATGGAGATGGCAAAAGCCTTCAATGCGGACGTTAAGTTGGTCGCCGTCCACATGGAATCGCTCGACCATTGTTTTTCGACGCGCGAGGATCTGCGTGAAGCGATTGCGAACCTCGATGCTGATACCCGCGGTCGGTTTTACATTCCAGCGGATGGGGAGACGCTTCAGCTTTGATTTGTGAGAGGCGCCTCGCATGAAGCCTCCTGCCCTGCCGTGTTCGATATGGCATGGTACATGCGTGGCACCCGTCAGTCTTCGCGCTTGCAACATGGCTCCGCATCCGCATATGCGCGGTGTCATGACAGAAAGCACACTTATCGAAGCCGCCCGTTCGTCCAAGGCATGGCCTTTCCAGGAAGCACAGCGCCTCGCCAAACGCCTGCGGAACGGCAAGACGGCCAACGATGGGTCGCCTGAGCCTGTGCTGTTCGAAACGGGCTACGGACCATCGGGTCTCCCCCATATCGGCACATTCCAGGAGGTGTTGCGCACGACGCTGGTTCGCCGCGCGTATGAGGCGCTCTCCGGCGGCGCGGCGACACGGCTTGTCGCGTTCTCGGATGACATGGACGGCTTGCGCAAGGTGCCCGATAATGTGCCGCAACAGGAAATGCTGGCAGGACACCTTGGCAAGCCCCTCTCACGCATCCCAAATCCATTCAATTCGCCACATGACAGCTTTGCTGCACACAACAATGCAATGCTCCGCGAGTTTCTTGACCGTTTCGGGTTCGACTATGAATTCGTGAGCTCATCGGACCGATACAATTCAGGCGCATTCGATGATGCGCTGCGCGGCGTGCTGGCGAATTTCGATGCGATCCTCGACATCATGCTTCCGACCCTGGGCGAAGAGCGCCGCAAGACATATTCGCCCTTGATGCCGATCAGCCCAACGACCGGCGCTGTACTGCAGGTTCCGATCGAGGTGATCGATGCGCAGGCGGGGACAATCCGTTTCACCGACGAAGACGGCAATGTGGTCGAGCAAAGCGCGCTCGGCGGCAAGGCCAAGTGTCAATGGAAGGTCGACTGGGCGATGCGCTGGGTCGCACTGGGTGTCGATTACGAGATGTATGGCAAGGATTTAACTGACAGCGGGGTGCAATCGGGGAAGATTGCCCGCGTGCTCGGCGGGAACAAGCCTGAAGGCCTGATCTACGAACTGTTCCTCGATGCCAAAGGCGAGAAGATCTCGAAGTCGAAAGGAAACGGCCTCTCGATAGATGAATGGCTGGATTATGGCAGCAAGGACAGTCTCGGCTTCTATATCTTCGCCAACCCGAAAAGTGCCAAGCAGCTGCATGCGGGCGTCATTCCGCGTGCGATCGACGATTACTGGCAGTTCCGCGAGCGGCTTGCTGAGCAGCCCCTGGAAAAGCAGCTCGGCAATGCAGCTTGGCATCTGTTGCGCGCGAACGAGCATCACGAAGGGCCAGAGGCGCCCGGTGCGGGCGACAGTTTACCGGTGCCGTTCAGCCTGCTGCTCAACCTGGTCGGGGTGCTGGGCGCAGAAGCGAGCAAGGATGCGGTCTGGTCGTATCTCGACAATTATATCGAAAACGCCGATCCTGCCGCGCATCCCGAGCTGGACCTACTTGTTGAAAAAGCGATAAATTACAACCGTGTGTTCATCGCGCCTACGTTGAAAAAGCGTGCGCCTGTGGGACCAGAGATCGATGCGCTAAAGGCGCTGGATTCAGAATTGGCGCGGGTCGAGCCGGGCATTTCGGCGGAAGAATTGCAAACCATCGTCTACGAAATCGGCAAGCGCGAAGAATATGGATTCGAAACCTTGCGTGACTGGTTCCGGGCGCTGTACGAAACACTGCTCGGTAGTGATCAGGGGCCGCGCATGGGCAGCTTCATCACGCTTTACGGGGTCGAACCAAGCCGCAAACTCATTGCGGAGGCGCTTGCCAAGGCCTGAGTGCCGAAGTCATGGCACCCGCTGCCCTATTTCCAGGTGCGGGTCCGGTACCACTTTGTAATGACGTACTTGCTGCCTTTCAGCACGGGCGTACCAGCATGCATGGTGGCTTCGTTGGGTGTGCCGTCAGGCCGAGCATTGTTCCATACCAGCAGCACTCCAGGCTTCGGCTCGATATTGATGCCGATCTCTGTGAAGTGGGTGCCGCCGCCTTCTTCCACCGCGTTGAGATAGGCCATCGCGGTCCAGCTGCGCTGGCCGCCGCGCTTGCGCTCGAGCTCCCAATATTTTTCCGAGGTGTAGAACCAGTCATTGTGCGGTTTGAACTGCTGGCCGGGAAGGTAGCGCTGACCCTGAATTGCTTCGCCAACGACCGGATTCATGCCCAGCAGATCGTCGATCCGCCGCGATATTGCCATAACGAAGCTGTCGAGTGGATCCAGATCGCCTGAATACGAGGTGCGAAAGCCGCTCTCATAGCCGAGTTCATGCAAGGACGATGGCCGCGCGACCAGATCGATCATCACGCACAAGCGCTCGCATTCCGCGGCGCTGAGAAAATCGCCGATTGCGAACATGTCAGCTTTATCGGTGTCGACCTTGTACGCACCCGGATCGGCTTCGAGCCGTTCGCGAACGGTCTTTCCTAACCGCTTCAGCGCGGCCTGATCGGGAATCACATCCGTTTTCGCCATGCGCGTTGATTAGCAATTGACGCAAAGGCTGCAAACAAGGCGTGCTACAAAAGAAACCCCCGCCGAATTGCTCCGGCGGGGGCATGTGCCTCATCGTAAAGGCGATGAAAATCGCGAGGGTCTTACCAGAAGAAGTCGTAGATCACGTCGACCACTTCACCGGTGTAAATATCGACGAGCGCGACGTCGTCGTAATACCGGACCCAGCGATACGGACCGTAGACCTCCGGGAGGCGATATGCCCACGGATCGTGGATATAATAGCGTGGCTGGAAAAACAGGTTGTCGAGGAAGAAACCTACGCGAAACCTGTTGTAACGGTGCGCACGGAACGGGGCGTAATACCGGCCAAGGCGAAACGCGTTGCGGTTCGATCCGCGCCAACCGCGCCAGTTGTACCGGCGGTGGCTACGCCATCCGCGATCCCAGCGCCGGAAATTACCATCACGATATCCATGGCGGAACCCTCGATTGTAAGCTCTGCGGTCGTTCCGGCGGAAGTCGCGTCGGTCACGCCTGAAATCGCGCCGGTCGCGGCGAAAATCACGTCCATCTCGGCGGAAATCCCTGCGCCGGTCAGCGCGGCGTTCTGCCCGCCTTCCTTCGCGGAAACCCCGATCGCGCGCGCGGTCGACGCGGCGCTCTACCCTGTCCGAGAAGCCACGATCCCGAATCCCGCGCCGATCGCCTCTCCGGTCGACGCGGTCAGCCCGGCGGTCACCACGGCGCTCGATGCGATTGGCGTTGCGGTCACCGCGGCGTTCTATGCGCTCTGCCCGGCGTTCGCTGCGGCGATCCACGCGATTTGCTGCGCGATCACGGCCCTGCCGATCGAGTCTGTCCGCACGGCGGTCTCCGCGGCGTTCGACCCGGTCAGCACGACGTTCGCTGCGACGGTCGACGCGGTCGGCCCGGCGCTCGCTGCGGCGATCGACACTTTCGGCGCGTCTTTCCGAGCGGGCACGGTCACCCCGGCCTTGCCATCGATCACCGCGATCGACGCGAGCGGGGTTGCGATCTGCAGCGCGGCGATCCTGACGTCCTTCACGGCGCTGGCCGCGATTCTGGCGAGCTTCGCGGCGTTCTCCACGTCGTTCTGCCCGGCGGTCTCGTCGGCCTTCAGGCTGTGCAGTTTCTGCGGCGGTTTCGGACTCGATTGCGCCGGTGGCGGCGTGCGCTTCCTCGGGTGGTGCGACGAGAGCCAACGCGAAAGCGAGAGCCGACAGCGCACTACCCTTCAATAACAAATTGATATTCAAGAGTGCCTCCTGTGTCGCCGCCCCACCACAAACGGCATTGGTAATTCTTTTCGATATGTTGCGGTCTAAAGGCGAGTCTCTGTCCTGATCCTTAACCGGTCATTCAGGCTTACGTTCATGTTGAAGGTGAGTTTTCTTAACAACTTGACGCACTGTGTCAAAGTGCCAATTGCAGGGCCGCCATGCTGCATACTTTCGAAGATGTGACCCGCAACGTGATCGACCGGCTGGCTTCAGCCGCGAAGGATCGGAAATCGCCAATGCACACGCCAGCGGTCGTAACGAGTGACGTGGACGCGCGGACGATGGTACTCCGCGATTTCGATGCCGCTGCGTGGACATTGCGTTTTCACACCGATACCCGCGCTCCGAAAGTCGCTGCAATTGAGGCCGATCCACGCATGGCGGTCCTGTTCTACGACAAGCCGGCCAAGATTCAGATCAGGGTGCGAGGCGAGGGACGTATTCTGCGCAGCGGGCTGATCGCGGACCGCGCGTGGGACCGCGGGGATAATTTCGCACGGCGCTGCTACCTGGGAGAGGGGCCTGGCACCGTCTCCGACGAGCCGATTTCGGGTCTGCCGCCGGAATTCGAAGGTGTCGAACCGGCTGATGAGGAACTGATCCCGGCGCGTGAGAATTTCGCGGTTTTGATGGTAGAGCTGAACGAGATCGACTGGTTCTACCTCGCGCATACCGGGCATGTCCGGGCGAAATTGGTACGCAGCGATGGGGATAGATGGGAGGGGCGCTGGGTCTCACCCTGATCGCCGCAGCGGCGATGGGTCTAGGCGGCAGCCTGCTGAGCACCCTTCGTTGGTTTGTCCGGACCCGTGGCCTGCTCGTCGTCCGATAGAATCACGCGGTTGCGGCCGGTGTCCTTCGCTTGGTAGAGCGCCTTGTCTGCACGGGTGAACATCGATTTGTAGCTTTCCGCGCGAAGCCGTTCAGTCGCGCCGAAGCTCGCGGTGAGGCGCACATTTTCGCTCATTCCCTCTATCTGCGTGGCGGACAGTTTCAAACGGAGGCGCTCGGCAAGGCCAAGCGCGGCTTCCGTGTCGGCGTTGCGGATCAGAATGCAGAATTCCTCGCCGCCGATGCGCCCTGCAAGGTCGTAATAGCGGATCTCCCGCGCGATCAACGCGCCGAATTGCGCAATGGCACGGTCGCCGGTCTGGTGACCCCAGATGTCGTTCACATTCTTGAAGTGGTCGATATCGGCGATGATCAGCGCGGCCCGAGTGTCTTCAACCAGTCCGGCGGCGAGCACTTCCTCGACTTTGGTTTCGAACGATTGCCGCGACAGGAGTCCGGAGAGCGGATCGATCTCCATTTCGGTACGCTGGTTGCGGAACTGGTCTTGGATGCTGGCCGCGATCAGCGTCAGGGCGAGAATCAGCGAGCCGAGCGCGATGGTTGCGTTGAGCACAGAATAATAGATCGTTTCGCGAAAGGCTACTTCGGTGATTCCGGTTTCGAAGATGAAAGAGAAGGCCGGGCGTACAAAGAACTGCGCCGCCGCGAGTATGACCATTGCGAATACAACCTTGTCGGACACTGTCTCGCGCGGCCTGCGCGCCATGATCTGCGCGCCCATGACGATCATCACGCCATGAGCAGTGTTTGTGATGTACAGACTGACGACTACGCTCGCTGCTGCCGATTGACTGACCACGAGCAACAGTCCGCTCGCGGCGAAGACGCCGATAAGCCCGCCCCAAGGCGTGGAAAAGCGGCTCCGCATGCAAAGTCCCGCGACAAGTGCAATCGTTCCGATCGAGAAAGGCACATGGGTGATCGGCACAACCGAAGGCAGATTCTGCAGATGGGCAAGGTGCGAAATAATGAACCCGATACCCAGCATGGCATACGAAACAACGAACGCCGCCAAGTCGCGGCGCGTGCGATCGCGCAGCCACATCAGAAGAAATGTGACCGAGAAAATCACCGCAACAAGCGGGTTGATCAATCCGAGTATGAGTTGCTGCACGCGTCCTTACCGTCCTTTGGCCAGTGAGCTATCTAGACGGCTTTGGTTAACGGAGTGCTTAGGACGAGGGCTTAATCGGCGCTGGTTGGAAATGGCGGTGGGTTGCGCTCCCGGACTGCGCCTTGACGTTGCCGTGGATAATGAGGTGGGTTGCGGGAGATACTTCCTGGAAGCTATTCAACGATTTCTGGCGCGATGGGTGAAGGCACTTCGTCAACCTCGATTTGCATACCATCAAACCATACCAGCGAGGTCAAAATCGATTCGACTCCTACTAGATTTTTGAAGCGAAACTCAATTTTTCCTCTGCGTTCTTCTCGAGAAGGAGTGCCGAAACTTGGCCGGATCTCGTCACCCTTCGCGAAACGTGCCTTCTTGAACCACTGAGTTTGTGACCCATCATCCCAGACAAGATCGCACTCCAAATCAATCCCATCTCCTCCAACATTGGTGATGAGATAATGGAAGGTGCGATTCCCGGCAGAACTGCTATTCCCTTGGGGAAGAACCCTCAGCTTCGGAGAAAGCTCCAAGCTAGCCCTCGCACCTGCTTCTCGGGCAGTCTCTCTGTCCAATTCTAACTGATCGCGTGTCACTTGAACCAATTGACGTGATTGTTCGACGGAGTTGTTGAGCTCCACTGCTTGGATTCGCAGTTCTTGACCCTGCTGCACGAACCCGAGGACCAGCCAAAGAAAGGCCAGCGGACTAAAGGCGCCGGCCAGAAAATCTCCAAGTTCATTTGGATCAAGGTCAAGCAGACTTTTGTCAAAATTCAGTGCCAGAATCCCTATGCCAAAGAGATAGGCGGAAGTGGCCACGGCACCCCACGAAAAAAGGGGCGTGCGCTCAGGCACGGTTTGTAGGGCGTCTTCGTTTGGATTCTTGCCTGCGCTCAACGCGTCAGCTTCTTGTAAGCCAACCGAGTGGGCCGATCCGCTGCATCGCCCAACCGGCGCCGCTTGTCCTCTTCATAGGCCTCGAAGTTGCCCTCGAACCACTCGACGTGTGAATTGCCCTCGAACGCAAGGATGTGCGTTGCAAGGCGGTCGAGGAAGAAGCGGTCGTGCGAGATTACCACGGCGCATCCAGCGAAGTTCTCGATCGCTTCTTCAAGCGCGCCCAGCGTCTCGACGTCGAGATCGTTGGTTGGCTCGTCCAGGAGCAACACGTTGCCGCCCTGTTTGAGCATCTTCGCCATATGCACGCGGTTGCGTTCACCGCCCGACAGCTTGCCAACATTCTTCTGCTGGTCAGCGCCCTTGAAGTTGAACGCGCCCACATAGGCACGCGTCGAGGTGTCGTGGCCGTTGACCTGCATGTAATCGAGTCCGTCGGAGATTTCCTCCCAGACATTGTTGGTCGGCGTCAGGTCATCGCGCGACTGATCGACGTAACCGAGGTGTACGGTGTCACCGATTTCGATGCTGCCAGTGTCGGGCGTTTCCTGACCGGTGATCATCTTGAACAGGGTGGATTTACCCGCGCCGTTTGGTCCGATCACGCCGACAATGCCGCCGGGCGGCAGTTTGAAGGAGAGATTTTCGAACAACAGCTTGTCGCCAAACGCTTTCGAGATGTTATTCGCCTCGATCACCTTGCTACCGAGCCGCTCGGGCACCTGAATGACGATCTGCGCCTTGCCCGGCTTGCGATCGTTTTGCGCATCCTGAAGCTGTTCGAACTTGCGGATCCGCGCCTTCGACTTGGTCTGGCGTGCGGCAGGGGTCTGCTTGATCCATTCGAGTTCGCGGCTGAGCGCCTTTTGACGACCGGATTCCTCGCGGCTTTCCTGTTCCAGCCGCTTGGCTTTCTTTTCGAGATAGGTCGAATAATTGCCTTCATACGGGTAGTAGGAGCCACGATCGAGCTCGAGGATCCATTCCACCACGTTATCAAGGAAGTAGCGATCGTGGGTGATCATCAGCACGGCGCCAGCATACTCCTTGAGATGGTTTTCGAGCCATTCCACGGATTCCGCGTCCAAATGGTTTGTCGGCTCGTCCAGCAGCAGGATCGATGGCTTCTGGATCAGCAGGCGGGTGAGGGCGACGCGGCGTTTCTCACCGCCTGAAAGATTGGTAACCGGTGCATCTGAGGGCGGGCAGCGTAGCGCCTCCATCGCGATTTCGAGCTGATTGTCGAGCGTCCAGCCGTCGACCGCGTCGATCTTTTCCTGCAGCACGCCCATCTCTTCCATCAGGGCGTCGAAATCGGTTTCGTCTCCCGGATCGCCCATCTCTGCAGAGATCGCATTGAAGCGCTCGACCATTTCAGCGGTCTCGCCTGCGCCTTCACGCACGTTTTCAAGCACGGTTTTGCTTTCATCGAGCTGCGGTTCCTGCGGAAGGTAGCCGACCGTGATATTCTCGCCCGGCCAAGCCTCGCCAGTGATGTCTGTATCGATCCCCGCCATAATCTTCATCAGCGTCGATTTGCCTGCGCCGTTAGGGCCGACGATCCCAATCTTTGCGCCTTGGTAGAACTGCAGGTTGATGTTGCTCAGCACCGGTTTTTGAGCGCCGGGGAAAGTCTTGGTCATGTTCTTCATGACATAGGCGTATTGCGCGGCCATTGCGGGTCGTCCTTCATGGGTCGAATTGTTTGAATTCTTCGACAGCCAGATAGGGCCGGACCGGCGCAGAGGCAAGGCGGGTTTGGCTCCCATTGGAAGAGCAACAAACATTGCTAGGCCGGTCATTTGGAAAGAACGCCTTAACCTTATTCTCCTAACCCCTGACGCTCGGGACGCGAGGGGTCGATGCAAACACAAATTCTTGGACTGCTTACGCCGCTGATGGCGCTGGTTTTTGCAGCGACTTTCGCTGCGCTTTGGCGCTTTGGCCGATTGAAACGCCACGTGCTCGGGTTCGCAATCTCCTATCTGCTGTTTGCTGCGGGATTTCTCTCGACCCACCTCCTACCGCCGGATGCGGTCTATCTGTTCCACACGACGCAGGCGTTTTACTCGCTCGGTGCCGCTGTGTTTCTTGCATCGCTGTGTGATCGCGTAGGACAACGTGTCCACTTAGGCAGCTTTGCCGCAGTCTACCTGATCAGCGCGGCCGCTCTCACGGTTGCGGTGAGCGTGTCCAATGAGGTCGGAGCGCGCCTCATCATCGTTAATACCGGCTATGGGGTGATGTTTGCGATGGCGGTCACGACCCTGCTTTCCGCGCGGCGCAAGACCATGATCGACACCGCGATCATCGCGGTGATGGCGGTTCAAGCGGCTGATTTTCTTGTCAGACCGAACATGACATTGATGTTCGAACAGTCGATCGCGGCGGCGGCGTATCGCGATTCGATCTATTATTCGCTCATCGGCCTTGTGCTAGGCGTGAAATCTGTCGCCACTGCCATCCTGCTGATAGGGGCAAGCGTGGCCGAATGGACGACCAGCCTGCGCGAAACGGGCGAACGAGACGACCTTACCGGCTTGAGGAATCGCGGCGCGTTTGAGGACGCGATGCGTACCCTTCTTCCGCAAGCGCAATCACAGGGCCGAGCGCTCAGCCTGGTGGTGGCCGATATCGATCATTTCAAGCAGGTGAATGACATCTGGGGCCATCAGGCTGGAGACGCGGCGATCCGCGAGTTTGCGAACCTGATCGGGCGAATGGTGCGTGGATGCGACGTCACTGCCCGGATTGGGGGAGAAGAGTTTTGCATCGCAGTCTGGGATTGTGAGGAATCCGCAGCACAGCGCCTTGCCGAAAGGATCCGTTCCAGCTTCGCACGGACAGTGCTTCCGGGCATGGGAGAGGACATGCGCCTGACCGCTAGCTTCGGCGTCGTGGCTGCGAAAGAAGGAGAGGCCTATAGCCGGTTGTTCGCGCGCGCGGATGCGGCGCTTTACCGCGCAAAAGAGTCCGGCCGCGACAAAGTTGTCGTGGGGTCGGATGAACCGCGCCTCAACCAGGGTGCGTGGACGGGTACATTTCGCCGTGAATTGCCGCGGTCTGCGACTGCGTAGGCTTCGCGTTACTGGACAGATTTCGCGAGTGCCGATAGCAGCGTTTGCATGAAATGGACCCTGATCTCGCTCACCGCTCTTGCGCTTTCCAACACTGTGACTGCCGAGGATCAGGCGGGACCCGCCAGTATCGAAGAAGCGGCGGACCGCGCGCTTGAAGCTGATACGCTCGCTTGGGATTTCGTCGAAGGTATTACGACCGAGGTCGGCCCGCGCCAGGCCGGGACGGAAGCGGAGAAGCGCGCACGCCTGTGGACGCGGGCCTGGCTCGCGGAACACGGCTTCTTTAATGTGGCAGACGAGCCGTTCGAGATGGAAACGTGGGTGCCGGGCGACATTGCGAAGGCACGCGTGACCGCTCCCTTTGCGCAGGATCTCGCGGTCCTCCCGTTGGGCAATAGCGCCGCGACGCCGATCGGCGGGATCGAGGCGGAACTGGTCGAATTCGAAAGCTTCGACGAATTGCTGGCTGTGCCCGATGGAAGTCTGACGGGAAAAATCGTCTATCTCAGCCATGACATGCGCGTGTCGATGGATGGGTCGCATTATGGCCAATTCGGCCTCGCTCGTTTTGCCGGGCCAACCGTTGCAGCGAACAAGGACGCAGCGGCGATCGTGATCAAGTCGGTCGGCACGGATTATCACCGCAACCCGCATACCGGAACGACACGCTGGGGCGATTCCGCCACTCCGATCCCGGCTGGCGCAATCAGCCTGCCCGATGCCGCCAATCTCGAACGTATGTTCGACCGGAAGGGGGACAGGCCGATCACCCTTCGACTGGAGATGAACCCGCGCAACTTGGGCACGACCCTAAGCGGCAATGTCGTCGGCGAAATCGTGGGCCGCAATCCCGATTTGCCACCGGTACTGTTGGCTTGCCATATCGACAGTTGGTGGAACGCTCCGGGAGCGTTTGATGATGGCGCAGGCTGCGGCATTATCGCCGCAGCGGCCAGCCACGTAGCAGCTTCGGGACAGCCTTTGAGGACTATCCGTGTTCTTTTCGCGGGAGCGGAAGAAGTCGGCCTTATTGGCTCAACAGCGTATAGCGAGGCGCATATCGATGAACCGATCGGCGTAGGTATCGAAAGCGATTTCGGCGCCGATCGCATCTGGCGCTTTGAGAGCAATTTCCGGGAAACCAATCCTGACCTGCACCAGAGGATCGCCAACTCGGTTGCGCGATTCGGAGTGGCCAATTCGACCATCGAGGCATCCGGCGGGGCGGACCTGAACATAGTGCGCGACCAGGGCGGCGCGATCATCGATCTGCAGCAGGACGGCACTCGTTATTTCGATCTGCACCACACGCCCGATGACACGCTCGACAAGGTCGACCCTGCGCAATTGCAGCAGAACGTCGCGGTGTGGACCCAGGTCGTGGGTATCCTTGCGAATGAGGAACGCTCAATCCAGACGGGGGGAATGATCCCGACAGCACCCGCTACTATGGAAAACTAATCGGACCCGTTTTCGCCGGCAATCGTTCTCTAAGGCAATAGGAGAACGTCCATCTTTACTTCGCAGACCGAAATCGATCTCATTGCCCGCAGCTTCATCCTCGGCGCCGTCGCGCTGATTTGGATGACCGCGCTGATCAGGATGAACGGGCTGCGGTCCCTGTCCAAGATGACGAACTTTGATTTTGTCATGACCATCGCGCTCGGCAGCCTGCTGGCAGGCGCGGCGCAAGCGAGCGATTGGTCCGGCTTTCTTCAGCCGATGCTTGCGATGGTAGGCCTGATCATCGCGCAGGTCATTTCGGCGAGATTGCGCAAGGCGTCGGACACATTCGAGCGGATCGCGCAGAACGAACCGCTGATGCTGATGCGCGATGGTGAGATTCTGCATGACGCCATGTCAAAATCGCGCGTTGCGGAGAGCGACCTCATCGCAAAACTCCGCGAGGCCAATGTACTGGATTTCAGCGAAGTGCGAGCGGTCGTGCTCGAAACAACCGGCGACGTGTCCGTGCTTCACGGCGAAAAACTGGACGAACGGCTGATTGAAAACGTGAGGTCCGATCCCGGTTAGGGTTCGTTCCGGGCATTTCGAGATGATGGTCGGGGAGAGAGGATTCGAACCTCCGACCCCCTGTACCCAAAACAGGTGCGCTACCTGGCTGCGCCACTCCCCGACATTCATCTCACTCGCCCACACCGCCGTGGCGATATGGTGGGCCCGGCAGGACTCGAACCCGCGACCTAGCCGTTATGAGCGGCCAGCTCTAACCAACTGAGCTACAGGCCCACGTAGGTATCGCGGTGCGAACGAGCACGGCCCCTACAGCGGTGTTTTGCGATTCACAAGCACGAAGCGTGCCCTAAATGACGGATTTCCATCCAAGCCCCCAAATTTTGCGGGTTTTACCGATCAAACGGCATGAACCCGCGCAGGCCTCTCATCTGGCCGATCTTTGGTTTTCCGCTTCGTCCGATTGATCTTCGAAGCTGGAGGACAGGGGAAGCGTCAGAGTAACGAGCTCGTCGTCAACGGTCAGATTTCCTCCCGCGCTTCGAGCCTCGGCCCTTGCAAGACGCAAGGCGAAGCCCGCTCCGAACAGTCCCGCGTTGATGGCCGTGTCGACCGGCTTTGCTTCTGCTGCGAACACGTCCTCTTCGGCGATCAGGTTCGCCGGCAGTCCGCAGGATAGCTGCGCAAGACCATCGTCCGTTTCGATCGTGGCGAACAGCATCTCGCCTGATGCGCATAGCCCGCCGATCGTAGCGAGCAATCGCCAGATCAAACCCTCGCAATCATCCGGGTCAAGTCCGACCAGCACAGCCCCAGCCGCATCAGCATCGAAATCGATACCCGCCATTCGCGCCCTGAGAACCTGTCCGATCTGGTTCGTGATGCGTGCGACGATCGCGGAAAGATCGATCACACCCTCTTCGATTTCGATCGCGCCTGTTTCGAGCTTTGCCAGCCTGTCAAGTTCTTCGAACCCGGCTAGTATCCTTGCCGCATCGGCCGCTATGGCTGCGGCTAGCGCTCGATATTCATGCGGAGCCGGGCCAAACAATTGCTGCTGGATCACTTCGGCATAACCTTGAACCGCTGTGACGGGGGTTCTGAGTTCATGCAGCAATTGACGAATCCTGTCGGCCTCCTGCGCGGCAGGAGACAGGTGTTTGTCTCCCGCTCCGCCAAGCCGGCGAAACCGCCCGAGATAGCCCGAAAAATTGCCTTCCTCGGTGAAGGATGGCTGCGCATCGACGATCCATTCACCCGCAATAGCTTCCGCACCCTGCAGCGAAAACTTCGCGGTCGTGATCGGCTGACGTCTGGCAAATGCTCGCTCAAGCGCTGTTTCGTCCTCATTCCCGCCGAGAGTTTGCGGGCGAATGAGCCGTGTGCCGATGATCATCGACGCGATTTCGCTTTCGGCCCAATCGATCCGGCCTGCGACATCTGCCGAAAAACCGAATCCTCTGATAATCCGTTCGCGTGTCTGTGCGACCTCACCCAGCGGCAAGCGCGGCGAGCGGTCGGTGTCGGTCGGTGCGGAATCTCGAGTTCGGCGGAATTGGGCGATCCGTTCGACCAGCGCGGAGATTTCGCTGCGGCCAGACTCGGCTGGATCGGCGAGGCGAAACGGCGGCGGTTCGTTTTCAACGACAGGCTCTTGCCGAGGATCGGTCGCCTCCTCCATTGCGGGCGGGGCTACCTGATCTGTTTGCGGTTCGCGGTCGGTTGGATCGTCCGCCGCTTGCTGAGCGGGGCGGGGCAGACCTCGATCGTAAACTCCCAGCCTATCGAGAAGCTGTTCGGCATCCACCGGAAGATCGCGGCGTAGCCTCAAAAAGCCCCTCGCACGCACAGGCAGCCTCGGGATGAGAGCCGTCCAGTCATCGGATGACAGCTGCGCACGATTGAGCGCGGCGGAAGCCACATCGGGTTCGTGTTCGGCAAGATGCGCGGCAAGGTCGGCGCTACGGAATCTCCAGCCGGCTTCCCGGATCATGCCTGCACGATGCTCTGCAGGGATCTCCTCGGCGAGCTTGTCCATCCGGAGCCACGCCGCAGCGACAAGGCTCTGGCTTCGATTATCCTGCCGGGCAAATTTGCGATTGCCCAATATGTCCAGCAATTGCCTGAATTGCGTACGCGCACCTGCCTCGCTCGCGGCGCGTTGGCGCAGCACTGTCGCAAGGCGGTCGTCAAAGAACATCGAGGCTCCAGCTATTATCGAGGCGCGCACCATGCTTCGGGCGCACCGATTCCATCGTCGGCCTTACACCATGCGGCATATGTTACAGGTGAACAGTGACTGTGCGTTGCAAAGCGGGACAATTGCTGGCAAACCTAATAATATTAGCGTTGTGCGCATCCTTGCAGGCATGTTCTTACGCTTTGGGGTTAAATTCCAAACAGCGAGCGAGCGATCGCCGCCTCTATGCTTTGGGGAGTTGCCCACCAATGGCCAATCTAGACGAGATCGACAAGCGCCTCCTGGCGGAATTGCAGGCCGAAGGGCGAGTTACCAACGTCGAACTTGCGCAGCGCGTCGGATTGACCGCGCCGCCGTGCCTTCGCCGCGTCCGCGGACTTGAGGAAGACGGCGTCATCCGAGGTTATCACGCCGATCTCGACCCTTCGAAACTGGGTTTCGCAATTACCGTATTCGCGATGGTCAGCCTAAAAAGCCAGGCTGAGAGCGCTCTGCGTGAGTTCGAGGACCACATGGCGGACCTGCCCGAGGTGCGGGAGTGCCATATGCTCAATGGCGAGATCGACTTCATTCTAAAGATCGTGAGTCAGGACCTTCAAAGTTTTCAGGAATTCCTGACCGGGAAGCTGACGCCGGCGCCCAATGTCGAAAGTGTGAAAACCTCGCTGACGATTCGTACGTCCAAGCAAGTGCCAGGCGTTCCGCTGTGAGCGATCCGAAGCGTCTTTCCCAACCGCTCAGCGGTGGTTGCCTCTGCGGCGGCGTGACGATCACTCTTACCGACGCACACAGCGAGGTCGATGTCTGCCATTGCGCGATGTGCCAGCGCTGGGGCGGGTCCATGTATGCCGGAATCGAGGCAGATGGTACTTCTGTCGATGGCGAGGAACTCGTCTCTGTCTACAAATCCAGCGACTGGGCCGAGCGCGCTTTCTGCAGCAAGTGTGGATCCAACCTGTGGTACCGGTTCCTGCCGACAGGAAATCGAACGTTCCTCGCCGGAATGTTCGACTTGCCAGCGGGGCTGGGCATCAAGCATCAGATTTTCGTCGATGAAAAACCGGATTGGTACGACCTTGCGCAAAAGAGCCCGATGAAAACGGGCGAGGAAATAATGGCCGAGGCGAAGGCTGCAGGTTTCAGCTTCGATTGAGGTGGGAGGCTTGATATTGATCGACCAACCCCCCTCAATCGCGCAGCCATCCGAACAAACCGAGGCGGTCGCGCCTCACCTGCCGACGGGAGAGCGCGCCGACGGTTCTGTTCTGATCGATCTTATGCCGCTCTCCCCTCCGCCCACACAATGCACTGAAGAGGAGCCGGAACCCGATCCTTTCAATCCCGAAATCGTGGTGTGCGGTGAAACCGTTTTGTCACCTAGGCTCGGCACGGAATACGGACCCAGCGCCGACGAGCTCATTCAAGGCAGCGCCGTGCCGCGCGCGAGCTGGCAGCTGTCGGATAATGCAAGCGTCGAATTGAACGGCGCTCAGACTGGCGTTGGCGGTTTCAGCGCAAACGGCGGCGAAATGCGGGTAAAGATCGACTTTTAGTTGCGGCTCAATGCAACTTGAGCTTGGGCCGTACGATCCGATTCACGCGGCCGATCAACATGAGAAACAGCCCTTTTACCCAGCCGTGGATACCGAGCAAATGCAGGCGGTACAGCGAGGTGTAGATAAAGCGCGCCATGCGGCCTTCGACCGCCAAGCTGCCGCCGACGAGATTGCCCATCAGGCTGCCAACCGTTGAAAAGCGGCTTAGCGAGATCAGCGAACCCTTGTCCTGATAGGAGAAGGTCTTGAGCGCCTTGCCTTTCAGTGATCGAACGATGTTGTCGAAAACAGTGTTCGCCATCTGGTGCGCCGCCTGCGCGCGCGGCGGGATAGGGGCCTCTGCTCCTTCAGGGATATAAGATGCACAGTCGCCGAGTGCGAAAATGCGATCATCGGTGATGGTCTGCATCGTCTCGCGCACCTTGATCTGGTTGCGCGGATTCGTCTCGAGGCCGAGCTCGCTGAGGAATTCTGCGCCTTTCACACCTGCGGCCCATACGATCAGGTCGGCATCGATATGATCGCCCGAGCTGGTCAGGAGGGTGCGGGGGCGGGCCTCAATGACTTGGGTGTCAACTTTCACTGTCACGCCAAGCTCTGTGAGTTCGTGCCGTGCCGCATCGGAAAGGCGCTCAGGCAGGGCGGGGAGAATGCGCCCACCAGCTTCCAGGAGTGTGACATTCAGCCGGCTCTCGTCGAACACTTCGAGCCCGTAGTGGCGCAGCGCGCCAGCCGCGTTGTAGAGTTCCGCAGCCAGCTCGACGCCTGTCGCGCCTGCGCCCACAATCGCGATCTTGACCTGCTCGTTCGCATCCGGATTGGCCATCATCGCGCGGCTAACGCGGAGGCAGTGGTTGAGCAGCCGTGTGCGAAACCTGTCGGCCTGATCCCTCGAATCAAGGTAAATGCAATGCTCTTTCACGCCGGGCACGCCGAAATCGTTCGATACCGAGCCTACGGCAACCACAAGATAGTCGTACCGGATGGTGTGGCCTGCGATGACCTCTTTGCCTTCCTCATCGTACATTGGGGCGAGGCTGATCGTGCGCGTTTCGCGGTCTATGCCATCCAGGCTGCCTTGGAAAAACCGATAGCCCCAGCGATAGCAGTGTCCGCGATAGCCAACTTCGTCGAGATTGGCATCGAGCGAACCTGCCGCGACTTCGTGCAGCAGTGGCTTCCAGATGTGGCTGAGGTTCTTGTCAACGAGGATGATGTCATGGTGTTTGCGCCCGAACTTTGCGCCGAGTTTACGTACGAGCTCTAGGCCTCCGGCACCCCCGCCCACGACAACAATCTGGGTTTTGCGGTCGCGATTGTCTCGAAAAGTGTCGTCTACGCCGTGCATGGCTGGCAACATATCATTTGGCGCTACCGTGAGCGCTTCACTCGCCATTTCGTTACCTTCGGCGCTGAGAGCGGGATCATGTTTCATCCGCTTTCAACTACCACACCGCTGCTTTGTGCCCAAAGGCAAGTGAAGAGTTACTACCCTTCGCGCTTTTCCAGCCAATCTTCCAGCCACTTGATTGAGTAGTCGCCGTGGAGGACATCGTTCTGGCGCAGCAGCTCTTGGTGCAGCGGGATGTTGGTCTTCACTCCTTCGACAACCATCTCCTCAAGCGCTCGCCGCAGACGCA
Organism: Erythrobacter ani; assembly: GCF_019204025.1. Classification (GTDB taxonomy): domain Bacteria; phylum Pseudomonadota; class Alphaproteobacteria; order Sphingomonadales; family Sphingomonadaceae; genus Erythrobacter; species Erythrobacter ani. The sequence continues at coordinate 54,187 of NZ_JAGSPB010000001.1, read as the reverse complement.
TGATGCAGCCTTCGCGGGTGCGGCCATAGACGATCAGCTTCGCAATCATGGAATCGTAATAAGGCGGTATGCGATATCCGGCGTAAAGGCCTGAATCTACGCGAACATGCAGTCCGCCCGATGCATGGTAATAGGTCACCTCGCCGGGCGATGGCGCGAAGGTAAAAGGGTCTTCGGCATTGATCCGGCATTCGATGGCATGGCCGCGAAATTCCAGTTCGCCCTGCGAGACGGAAAGCGGCTTGCCATCGGCGATGCGAATTTGCTCACGCACGAGATCGACGCCAGTGATCGCCTCGGTCACAGGGTGCTCGACCTGGAGCCGGGTGTTCATTTCGATGAAGTAGAACTCACCATTCTCCCACAGGAACTCGATCGTCCCCGCGCCGCGATATCCCATGTCGCGCATTGCTTTCGAGCAGACCTCGCCCATGCGCTCTCGCTCTTCGTCCGAGATGATGGGGGAGGGAGCCTCTTCCAGTACTTTCTGGTGTCGGCGTTGCAGCGAGCAATCGCGCTCGCCCAGATGGATCGCATTGCCCTTGCCATCGCCGAAGACCTGGAATTCGATGTGGCGCGGGTTGCCGAGGTATTTTTCGATGTAAACGGTTGCATCGCCGAAGGCGGATTTCGCCTCGTTACCGGCGGCCTGCATCAGGCTGGCGAGCGTTTCCTCGCTTTCGCAGACTTTCATCCCGCGCCCGCCACCGCCTGATGCGGCCTTGATGATAACAGGATAGCCGATTTCGGCAGCAATCTTCTTCGCTTCGTCAGGATCGGACACCGCACCGTCGGATCCGGGAACCAGCGGTATTCCCAGTGCTCCCGCCGTCCTCTTGGCTTCGACCTTGTCGCCCATGGTGCGAATATGCTCAGGCTTTGGCCCAATCCAGGCAATGTCGTGCGCTTCGACGATCTCGGCGAATTTTGCGTTCTCCGAAAGGAACCCATACCCTGGATGGATGGCGTCGGCACCCGACACCTCGGCTGCGGAAATGATCGCTGCATGATTGAGGTAGCTGTCGGTTGCAGCTGGCGGACCGATGCATACGGCGTGATCCGCCAGACGTACATGCATGGCATCGGCGTCGGCGGTAGAATGCACCGCAACCGTTTCGATGCCCATTTCGTGCGCTGCTCGGTGGATGCGCAGCGCGATTTCGCCGCGATTGGCGATCAGGATGCGGGAAATGCTCATGGCAGCTTAACCGATGACGACGAGCGGCTGGTCGAATTCGACCGGCTGCGCATTGTCGACCAGCATAGCCTTTACCGTACCGGATCGATCCGCGACAATCGGGTTCATCACCTTCATGGCCTCCACGATCAGAACGGTATCGCCTTCGGCGACTTTATCGCCGACCTTCACGAAGTTGTCTGCGCCCGGTTCCGGGGCGAGGTAGACTGTACCGACCATAGGCGACTTCATAGCATCGGCGTGGTCTTCTCCAGCCGACGGTTCACTCGATGCAGGCGCGGCAGCCGGGGCAGGCGCGGCCACCGGAGCGGGTGAGGCAGGTGCAGCCATCATCGGCGCCGAAACCGCGCCGCCGCGCGATACGCGAATCTTGCGGTCGTCATCCTCGACTTCGATCTCCGTTAGCCCGGTTTCGTTCAAAAGCTCTGCGAGCTCACGAACCAGCGCTGCATCGATATTCATGCCGGATTTCTTTCCAGCACCCGGCTTACTCGTAGCCATGCATACCCCTTGTGTAGTTTCGAGTGTGAGTATTGACGCCAATTGCGGCTGGCAAGTGGCAATCGGTGCAAAACCCGCAATCTGATAGGCAGGTTAGACCTCTCCCGATGCGACCGCCTCGAGCGCGATCCGATAGGAGTCGGCTCCGTACCCTTCTACTGTCTTTGCTGCAGCCATGCCGACATAACTTTTGTGCCGAAAGTTTTCGCGAAGTTTCGGGTCGGACAGATGCACTTCGATCACCGGCGTCGTTATCGCTTTGATCGCGTCGAGCAATGCAATCGAGGTGTGGGTATAGGCGCCCGCGTTGAGAAGCACCGCTCTTGCGCCCTCAGCCTGCGCCTCATGCAGCCAATCGACCAGCATGCCTTCATGATTGGTTTGGCGCGTGTCGATCGCCATACCCAGTTGCCGCGCGCGATCCTCGAGTATTCCTGCGATTTCGTCCAAGGTGGTCGATCCGTAGATTTCGGGCTCACGCAGGCCGAGCAGGTTCAAGTTCGGTCCGTTGAGGACGTAGACGATGTCAGTCATGCGAAGCGGCGTAGCGGTGATTGCAGCACCGCGAAAGCCTCAAGGTCGACCTTCCAGGTTCTCTTCCACGGGATCACCGCCGTGCTTGTAGACGACGCCGTCTTTCATGACGAAATCAACTCGCTGGAACAGCGCTGGATATTTGAGTGCATCGCCCTCGATCGCGATGATATCGGCAAAGCGTCCGGGCTGAAGGGTGCCCCATTGCTGCTCCACACCCATCATCTTTGATGGCCAGTAGGTTGCGGCCTGAATTGTTTCCATGATCGGAACGCCCATCACCCGCGTCCATACATCGATCTCGTTCCAGGTGGACTGACAATGGAATTTTAGCGGAATGCCGCTGTCGGTGCCGATCAGCAGGACGACGCCAGCCTCGCGCAGCTGGGCAAACTTTCGTTTCAGGGTCGGCTTGCGCTTAGGTGTCAGCTGAAAATAATCGAGGCGGTTCGGGTGCTGGATGGAGGCCTTGATATCTGCGATCGTATCCGGCTGAAGGCCGCGGTGCCAACAGGTGCTGTCGGCGTCCTCGGGGTTATCGCGTGACTCTTCGTAATTCCAAAGGCCTTCGACGGTGGGCGTCCAGTAGAGCGGTCCACCGGCGATGCGCCCTTTTGCAGTGCGTTCCTTGAGCAGCTGCATGATGTCAGCGGGATATTCGGGAGCGGTGGTCAGACCAGTATGCTCGAAATTGTCGATGCCCACTTCAAGGCCGATGCGGATCTCGTCCGGCTTGTGCGAATGGCCGACGACTTTGAGGCCAAGCCGGTGCGCCTCTTCGACTACCGCATTGACCTCGTCGCGGCTCATGACGTCTTGATCGATCAACTTGATGACATCGACACCGGTCTCGGCCAGTTGTCTCACTTTGGCGCGCCCGTCTGAGGGGCTGTCGACTCCCCAGCGAAATGCCTCGGTCCCGGGATAGGCCTGATCCTGTATGAAAGGTCCGGAGATGAACAGGCGCGGCCCTGGAATCGTACCATCTGTGATGCGGCGTTTGATCGAAACTGAATCTTCCAACGGGGCGCCAAGATCGCGGGCAGTCGTAATTCCGGCGAGGAGGAGTTGCACGGCCGATGCGGGCATGATCTCGCTGGACAGCCGATTGATATAGGTCCTGTCCCAGTGCGCGTAATCGCTGTGCCCGTTGAGCATTAGATGCGCATGCATTTCCCACAGGCCGGGCATGACCGTCATCGCCTCGGTCGAGATAACTTCGTAACCTTCTGGAACCGCAAGGCTGTCGACCGTGCCGATATCGACAATGGTGTTACCGTCCACCAGAACAACGCTGTCATAGATCGGCGCGCCGCCTAGGCCATCGACGAGGGTGCCCCCGACCAGTGCTTTCTTGGTCGCGAAAACATTGTCTTCGGATGCGAGTGCAGGGAATGCGATCAACTGCGACAGGACCGCCAGCAAAGCGATTCCAAAAGTGCGAAACATTGCGAGTTCTCCCCCGAGCGCCTTGATCGGGGCAAAACATTGCATGTTCGGCGGGCTACAGAAAGAGGATTGTCTCGCGCATCCGTTACTTGCCAACGCGCCCTATCTGTCCACGCCTTTCACTTTGCCCCATTGGCGCGCGGCTGTGTAGCCAAGATAACCTGTGCCGAAAAGCGCGTAGAGCGGTTCGGGCAGACCTGCGAGATAGGCGTTCATCCCGGCTGCGATGTCGCGCGCCGCTTCGGGATTGAAGGCGGCGAGGATGCCCATCGGTAAAGCCCAAAGGATCAAGGCGTACATCACATAAAGGAAACTGGGACGGGCGCGGCTGGTCCACGGATCCTTCGAATGCGCCTCTGCGACGATCGCTTGGAGGCGCGCCTCGATCATCCGCATCTCCTGCGTGCCTTCAAGCTTGATCAGTTCAATCTTTGCCTTGGCCCTTGCCTCCTTGTCGGGGATGATCTTGTCGATGATCGAGGTGAGTGGGCCGATCAGGGTCTCGAGTATGGCCATGCATTGCGCTCCAGCTGTGTGAATCGCACGCCGAATAACCATATGGGTTCGTGTAGGAAAGAACCTGATCCCCTAAGCTTCGCCGGCCTCCGCAAGCAGCCGCTTTGCCAGAACGAGGTGAGGGCGGTCGAGCATGTTGCCATCCATCGACACCGTGCCTGCGCCCGGATTGTCGGCAAAAGCCTGGATCACGCAACGCGCATGCTCGATTTCTTCTTCGCTCGGTGTGAAGGCCGCGTTGATCGGAGCGACCTGTGCCGGATGAATGGCGAGCATGCCGCGGAACCCCTGAGCGCGCACGCTCTTTGCTCTTGCAGAGAGAGCCTCAAGGTCGCGAAATTCGGGTTGCACCGTTTCAATGGGAGCGACGCCTGCTTTCACCGCACCCAAAAGGCACAGGCTGCGCGCCATTTCGTAAACGTGCGTGTATTCGCCGTCCGGCCTGCGTTGTTCGCGCGCTCCGAGTTCGCTCGAAAGGTCTTCCGCGCCCCAGCTCATCGCGACCAGTCTCGGCGCTCCGTCATAGGTGCCGGTCGTGAACATTGCCGCCGCGGTTTCAGTGACGAGCGCGGCGATCCGGATGGCGCCGACTTCCATTCCCGCCTCCACCTCGCGCGCGGTCAGCATGGCGTCGAGCTGCTCTACATCGTGGCCGCCCTCCGCTTTGGGAAGGAAAATGCCACCCGGAGCCGCCGGAACCACCGCATCGAGATCGCCTTCGGTCCATTCGCCGGAAAGAGGGTTTATGCGGACCCAAACGCGCGAGCGATCGTCCGCGCCCGCGATGGCGCTGGCCACGGCAATACGCGCCGCAGCCTTGTTCTCGGGAGTGACCGAGTCCTCCAGATCGAGCAACGCTATGTCGGCTTCGCTCGCGATGGCCTTCGCCATTTTCTTCTCGCTGTCGCCTGGCGCAAACAGCCAAGAGCGCATTCGGGGAAGCGAAGTGTCAATGTCGGTCATCGGGTCATCCTCTCGGGTGGATCGATTAGTCGGGGGAGGTAACCTGCGCAACCGCCAGAACCGCGCTCAGAAAGACCCCTCGATATCGAACGAATAGATCGTGCCGAAGCGGCGGCGGCGTTCTTCGCGAAAATCGACCAGGCCCGCGACCCTATCGAGAAAGATCGTGCGATCAAAATTGTCTTTCTGGTCGAGCAAATTGCCGACGCGGAAGCGCGCGGTCATGCCGAAGATGTCCTTGTGCTCGATGAAGACCCGCGCAAAGCCGCGTGTTGCAACGCCTCTGGAAATCTCGCTCAAGCGCACGCTCGGCCGGTCCTCGTCAAAGCTATATGATGCCCCTGCCGCCCAAGGTGTTCCGATGAAGTCTTTTCTCAGATCGACGTCGACTTCAATAAACTCGAAATCGGAAAGGCGTCGCGGCGTACCCAACAACGGGTCGAGTACTTCACTGTCGGACCATTCGACCTCGGCATCCAAGCGTAGCCCAGGCACGCCGATCGGATCGAACAGTAGGGTGAGCTCGGCCTCGACCCCGCTTTGCGTCGCTGCGTCGACATTACCCGGCGCCTCGCCGCCGCCTGCGATCGGGATCTGGTCCACGATATCGCTGATCTCTTCATAAAATGCGCGCAGGTTCAGCGAACCCAGAGCGCCTAGGCCCAGCGCACTCAAATCTTGTGTTGCCTCTACTTCGAACAGCCAGCTTTGCGGGGGAACAAGGTTGGCATTGGTCACATCGACACGGTCCTGATCAAGATCGGTGGTGGCGATGAAATCAAAAAAATTGAGCTGTCCGACGACGCGCTCGACTCGGCCTGAGAGGTTCAGTGTAGGGTTCGCTTTCCAATCGAGTGCAGCGGCGCCTTTTGGCCGGTAGAATGTCCGGGTCAGGCCCGCTGCGCCCGTCTGGCTGATCTGCGAGTATTCGCCGCCGAGCGAGAGCTGCATCTGCAAAGTGTCGGCCAAGGCGCGGCTATACGTAATACTGGTCTCGGCTCGATCTTCCTCGACCCGCGCGGTGGCGCCTTGAAATCTGATGGGCTGCAACTCGCCTGCGTCGTCGCGCTGTTCGAGTGAAGACTCTATGTCGAGAAAATTCCTCACGCCTTCGACTGCGATCTGCACATCTCCGCCCAGGCCGCGGAAGGTATACTCCCCGCGAACGATCGTTTCGCCCTCATCGGCGTCGCGCTTGAAAATTGAGCCTTCGAGTGGGCCGTCATCCGCGAAAGAGGTCACAACCGCGGATTCGGTTGGGCTGTCTTCGTAGCGGTTGAAGCCAATAAGTTTCAGTCGTCCGCCCGCGAGCGCAAACGCATAGTCCGCCCCGACTTCGATGTTGAATTCGTCCTCGCGTGAACTGAAGATCCGCAGCCGGTCGGCTGGATCGATGAGTCCGCTGCGCTTGGACACCTCGCGGTTGCGCCGGATATTTCCGCCTATGCTGCCGGTGATGTTGAGGATGTTGCCGTTGGCGGCCGTGCGGGCATAGGAACCCGACAGCGTTGGTCGGTCGGAGTTAAAGTTTGCCTGTTCGTCGCGTGTGTCGATCAGAACACCTTCAGCATCGAAAACGCGCTCGATGCCCTCGTTCCCACGCCGACCCGCGTCATTCTCAAAGCTTAGGGTCCACTCGGTGTTTTCGCCTCCGCCAGCAAGCGAGATTTGCCCATCACCCCAACGGAATGGAACGCCGAAGGATCGCCATTCCGCCGAATAGCGGAACTGTCCGGTAATCCCGCCGGTCGAGCGGGTTATGACGTTGAGAACCTGACCGGTCAGGCCGCCAATATCGAGGCTCGCGCCGTCGACAATTTCGAGCCGAACCACCTCCTCGGCCGGAATCCGCTGGAGTGCTTCGACAGGGCCGTTCGATTTGCCCGAGATGCGCTGGCCATTGATGATGACATTGGTGTCCGCCTGGCCAAGGCCACGGTCGCTGCCGCCCGAGCGGATCGAAAACCCTGGTATTTGCTGCGCCATGTCCAGCGCGCTGCGCGGCGCAAAACGCTCGAAGTCCTCGGGCGAAAAAACGCGGCGGGTGCGGGCTGAGCCCGTTTCGGCCGTACCTTCCTGCACGCCGGTATCGCCCTTATCATTTGACGCCACGACATTGGTGGTATCGGCGAGCGCGGGCATTGCGGTCAGGGCACCGGTCGCGGCCGCGATCAGGAGATTGTGCATTGCCATAGGCCGCATTTTTGCTTTTGTTCTGCGCACGTTTCATCTCGCGCCATGAACGAATATTATTCTGGAACAAGCGCGAAGCTTGAATTTTAACGGCAATTTTCGATGAACGTTCCACTGGTCGGGACGACTGGATTCGAACCAGCGACCCCCACACCCCCAGTGTGATGCGCTACCAGGCTGCGCTACGTCCCGTTCCAGTGGAGGCGCGGCCTATACGGTGATGAAAGTCGGCTTGCAAGCGCGATTGCTACGCGCCGATTTCGGAATTTCCGGAAAAGCTGCTCAGGCGAATGATTGGGTCGATTGCGACGCGCTTGCAATGCTGCTAGGCGCGCCCACCTGTAGCCGAAGATAAGGATGCTGACAGTCGCTTATGCTGCCGTTCCGAGCCAGACGCTAATTTCTGCCATCATTTATTGGGTTCAATGACACATGTTTGAAATTCTCGCCGCAGCAGGTGCAGCCGCCGGTGAAGCGCCGCCAGCCTGGATCAACTGGCTGCCGATCATCGGCATGATCCTGATCTTCTGGTTCCTGATCATCCGCCCGCAGATGAAACGGACGAAGGAGCATCAGGAAAAAGTCGCAGGGCTCAAGAAGGGCGATCAGGTTGTGACGCAGGGTGGTCTTGTCGGCAAGGTCGTCAAAGTTGACGACACCTATGTCGAAATCGACCTCGCAAAGGATGTCCGGGTCAAGGCCGTCAAGCACACGATCGGCGATATCATCCCGCCGGGCGGCAGCGCAGCCAACGACTGAACCCCGACAAGCATTTCCCCCGATACGATTGAGATACAGCGCTAATGCTCGATTTTCCCCTCTGGAAGAAGATATGGCTTTGGGTCGTGACCCTTTTGGCCGTCGCGGCTGCGATCCCATCGCTGTACACTGCGACCGGCGGAGAATGGCCGGAAACTCTGCCTTCGCCGACAGTCAATCTCGGGCTCGACCTCGCTGGCGGATCGCACCTCCTGCTTGAGGCGGAATCAGACGAAGTCGCGGCGCAGCGGCTGGAAAATATGGAAGAGGCCGTACGCGCCGCGATGCGCAATGCCGAACCGCGTATCCGCATCGGCGACGTATCGACGGCAAATGGCGAACTGTCTTTCATGCTCGACAGCGCAGCCGATATCGACCGTGCGCGCGGCATTCTCGAACCGATGATGCAGGGCCAGAACCTCGTGCGAGAATGGGACCTTTCGGTGGTCGATACGCAGCGCATGGTGTTGACCCCAACGCAAGGCGGAATAGAGAACGCCGTGAATGATGCGATGGAAAGCGCGACGGAAGTCGTTCGCCGCCGCATCGACGAACTGGGCACACGCGAACCGACAATCATTCGTCAGGGCGATACGCGGATCGTGGTACAGGTGCCCGGTCTCGAAGACCCCGAAGCGCTCAAGACATTGCTCGGTCAGACCGCGCAGCTCGAATTCAAACTGGTCGATGAGAATGCACTCATCACGAATATCCAGGCCGGTATTGCGCCCCCCGGCAGCCAGATATTCCCTTACGCTGTCGGCAGCGATTTCGAAGGGCAGTCGGTCGCCGTGAAGCGATTGGGCGGTATTCGCGGCGACAGCCTCACCGGCGCGCAATCGGGGATCGATCCCGAAACCAATGAAGACGTCGTGAATATCCAGTTCGACCAGCAGGGCGGCCAGAAATTCGCGCAGCTCTCGACCCGCAATGTAGGCAAACAATTCGCCATCATCCTTGACGGGGAAGTGCTTTCCACGCCTGTCTTCCGTGAGCCGATCCTCGGCGGATCAGCGCAGATATCAGGCAGCTTCACCGCCGAAAGCGCGAACAACCTGGCGATTTCTCTGCGCTCGGGCGCGCTGCCGGTGCCGCTCACGGTGATTGAAGAACGCACGGTCAGCGCGGAGCTCGGCCAGGATTCCATTCAGCGCGGGCTTATCGCCATGCTCATAGGTAGTTTGGCGGTTATTGCGCTGATGATCGCGACCTATGGCCGCTTCGGTATTTATGCGACGATCGCGCTGTTCTTCAACGTTCTGATCCTCCTCGGCATCATGGCGGGGCTCAACACCACACTGACGTTGCCGGGCATTGCCGGTTTCGTGCTGACCATCGGCGCGGCGGTCGACGCGAACGTACTCATCAACGAGCGCATCCGTGAAGAACGCAAGCGGGGTCGACGCGTCATCGCGGCGGTCGAGAACGGTTACAAGGAAGCCAGCCGCGCGATTTACGATGCCAACATAACGAACTTCATTGCCGGTGTGTTGCTTTTCCTGTTCGGCTCAGGGCCTGTGCGCGGCTTCGCCGTCGTGCTCATCATCGGCCTTTTTACCTCCGTTTTCACCGCACTGACGCTCACCCGCATGTGGGTTTCGGGCTGGCTCCGTGCCAAGCGTCCTAGTGACATCAACGTTTGAGGAGGGCTGATCCATGAAACTGCTCAAACTCGTACCCGCTGACACGAACATCAAGTTCCTTAAGCTGCGCGTCCCGTTCTTCATCCTCAGCATCGTGCTGATCGTCGGGAGCTGGGCCGCAGTGCTGACCCAAGGCCTGAATTACGGCGTCGATTTCGCTGGAGGCCAAGAAGTTCGCCTCACTTTCGAACAGCGTGATGATGCGCCCGTTGGCGAGTTGCGCCAACTTGTGGGAGGGCTCGGTTACGGCACCCCGGTCGTGCAGGAATTCGGCGCTCCCAACGTCGTGTCCATCCGCGTGCCCTTACCCGAAGCGGTAGAGGAGACGCCTGGCGCGGCGACAGAGATCGGCAATCAGGTCATTTCAATGATCAATGAGGAATATCCCGGCGTTCGGACCGACGGCAACGAAACCGTATCGGGCAAGGTCGCGGGTGAGTTCCGGCAGGACGCCGTCCTCGCGCTTGCGCTCGCGATGCTCGGAGTGGCGATGTATATCTGGATCCGGTTTGAATGGCAGTTTGGCGCAGGCGCACTGTTCGCTTTGTTCCATGACGTGTCCGTCACGCTCGGCATATTTGCGATCTTTCAACTGGAATTCTCGCTCCAGATCATTGCCGCTATTCTTGCGATTATCGGCTATTCGCTCAACGACACTATCGTTGTGTACGACCGGATCCGTGAGAACCTGAAAAAGTATCGCAAGATGCCGCTCCCGGAATTGCTCGACCTTTCTGTGAACGAGACCTTGGCGCGAACGGTGATGACGTCGCTCACCCTTTTGGTTGCGTTGCTGCCGCTTCTGTTGTTCGGCCCAGCCAGTCTGTTCGGCCTTGTTCTCGCGATCACGGCAGGCTTGTTCATCGGTACATATTCGAGTGTTTATCTCGCTGCGCCAATGTTGATCTGGCTGGGCGTAACGTCGGACAGTTTCGTGCCCAAAGAGACCGAGGCCGACTTGCAGGAAAAGAAGGCCCGCGGTCAGGTCTGAAACCCGCGCTTTAGGTGTTCGCGATCAGTCGGTCATAGTGCGTAGCAAGCTCGGCTGCGTTTATGTCCCAGCTGAATCGTTCTGCCAGCGCGGCTACATCCATAGCCTTGGGCGGACTGTTCAGCACCGCATTCACTGATTTCGCGATGGCTTGCGGTGTTCTTTCTTGCAGCAGGCGGCCCGCAACATCGTTTGCAATGACTTCGCGCGCTCCGCCGACTTCGCTCGTCACCACGGGCGTGCCGCACGCCAGCGACTCGATCCATGCATTTGCAAATCCCCCATTCGCGGCCGGAAGCACCATTACGTCTGCAGCCGACAGGACCAGCGGCAATACGTCGTGATCGAGTGACCCGGCGAAATGGATGCGGTGGGCGACGCCCGTTTCGCTGGCGAGGCGGCGCAGATCCAATTCATCTTCGCCTGTGCCAGCCAGTATCAGGCGCGCTCGTGGAATGTCGGGTAGGGCAGCGATGACCAGGTGCTGCCCCTTTCGCTCGATCAGAGAGCCCACACTTACCAAAAGTGGGGCATTGTCGGGGATCTCGAAATCGAGTTCCTGCGATAGCTGGCTCCGTAATTGCGTATGATCCAGCGGACGAAACCGGTCGCGGTCAAGACCTGTGTAGTGCACCTTGGTCTTGTCCGCGGGTAGGCCGAGTCCCACGATTTCGTGCGCCAGAGCCTTGCTCACCGAAAGGATGCTATCCGCGTGATCGGAGGCCTTTTGTATCTGCTCCAAGGCGTAGTCTTTCGCGCCCCAATGATAGATATCCTGACCTCGCGCCTTGATCGAAAGCGGTCTGCCCAGAGCTTTCGCAATGGCCGCTGCGGTGGGTCCATCGGGAAAAAGCGACTGTGCATCAACGATATCAACCGGATGGGCAGTGTCGATGCGCCGAGCCAGTGGCACCGCCAATCTGGCGATGGCGGCCGGCTCCGGCGTAACCCCAGTTCCGGTCTCACCAGCTAATTGCAGGCTGTGAACTTCGATCCCCTCTTGAACCGAGATTTGCGGAAGTCCTGAAAACTGGTTGCTAGGATATTCAATGGACGGGGTGCTGCTGATAGGGTTGATGACTGTCACCCGCCAGCCCTCGCGCCGCGTCAGCGCCGCGAACGAGCGCGCGGAAGACATCCCAACATGCGGGCTGACCGCATTGGGATAACGAGTGCTGATGACAAGGACGTGCTTCACCAAAGCTTCCTAACGCGATTCATTCAGCGTCCGACTAAATCTTGTAAGATGCTTTCAATAAACACAGTTAACATACCGAAGTTACGGGACAATCTTACAGCGGTCGAACCAGCATCACTGCTACAGCGACCCATGGGGGATTGTCCACGACCTGCTGTTTCTGCCCCGCACCGGGAGGGAGCAACCCGACTAGCGTGCCCCGCCTGTCGATCAGCCTTCCAAACGCAAAGCGTCCGCCGGGCCGCGGGACCAAGCAATCGCGATTGATTGCCTCGGCTGCCTCATCCGGTGGTAATTGGCGCAGCCAGAGCAAGTCCCCGGGGCGATACTCCCCGATGCTTTCCGACACGCTGAGGACGGTCAGCGGACGGTCCGAAGATTGCACTGCGAGATCGGAAGGCAATACGGCTTCCGCCGGTGTGTCCAGCGCTTCGGCACCCTGGGCAGCAAGGCGCGCCACGATTTGGGGTTGGGGATTGCCGTCCGACCGCACGAGGTTCTCCGGATCGACCCCCAATGCGTCCCCGATGCGGTCCATCCACTTAATGGACAGGTTACGCATGCCTGTCTCGAGCCGTCCTATTGTCTGTGCAGTAGTGGGTGGATCACACGCCTCGGCCAGTTCAGCGAGGGTCATTCCCTTCGCTTTGCGAATATCTCTGATGCGGTTGATCATTCGCTACGCCCCTCCCTTTCGAGAACCTATATGGTAATATTTGTGTTTCCTACAGCATTACACTCATTGCAAGAGTTTTCACCGTTTCGGTGATGGAGAATGCACGATGCCGCGCAAATTGGTGGAAACAGAGTTGACGAGCGAAGGTCCGAGGCGGTCGGGTGGGGCCCAGGGAAAGCGCCGGACCGTCACCGTTAATGTTGGCGAGAGCCCGATTTCATGGCTGCATGCGCGTGGACATCTCGAGACGCGTCTGTTCGACGCTGGTGAGGCACTTCGGCGGGATTATGAGCGTGCGCAGCTCTCACAGGGCGTTACAATGCGGTGGGATCCGGTGCGGGCGAAAACCACCGGTGACCAAGGATTGAGTGGGACCGAACGACAGATCGCGGCGAAAGCGAGGTTCGATGCGGTGTTGGCAGAGGCCGGAAAGGGCCTCGAAGATGTCTTATGGCGCGTGGTGTGCGCGGGGGAGGCGCTGCCGGAGGCTGAAAAGACATTAGGCTGGCCCGCGCGAAGCGGTAAATTGGTGCTCAAGCTCGCGCTCGAACGGGTCGCCGATTTTTACCGGATCGGGTGATCCGCGCCGGACAGGAATTCTTCGACCGGATCAGCTTCCGTAGAAAAAGCGCTCTTCTGCGATCTTGCCGTCGCGGACAGTGTAGACCCCCACTTCCTTCATCTGTGAACGTTCGCCATCCATTGTGACGTCCATCTCGTAGTTCACGGCGAATTGATCCCCGAAGACATAAGGGCCTTCGGTTTTGGCGTCGTGAACTTCAGCATTCGCTTCCCACCAGGCGTGCTTCTGCAAAAGTGCCTCTCGCCCTTCGACGCGGGCCATTGGACTGTCCTGCTGCGGTTCGAGGCTGACAATCTCATCCGACCAGTAGGACTGATAGGTCTGCGCATCGTTCTCTGCGACGGCTTGGGTGAAATCCTTGGCAAGTTTTTCGATCGACATGGCTTATCTCCCTTCTTTGCGAGGTGAGATGATGGCGCGCGATTATGGCAGGATCGCGGCGGCTTAGCCCGTTAGCGAAGTCGTGACGAGCGAGCGTAAACGCGGGAGGGTCTCTGCTTCGAACCACCGTTGTTTGGTCATCCATACCCGCACTCTCCAAGCCGGGTGAGGGAGCGGCAGGAAGGGGGCAAATTCGGGGCCGCGGCGCACCCGTTCTGTCAACGACAGTCGTCGAGCCTCCGGAAGGTAGGCGGCTTGGGCATAGGCGCCGACGAGCAGCGTTAGGCGATTCTCCGGCAGCAGGTCGAGGATATGTTCGTGCCACGCGGGCGCGCACTCCTTTCGCGGTGGGGCATCGCCTCCCTTCGCCTTGCCCGGATAACAAAACCCCATCGGCATAAGCGCGACACAGTCGGGATCGTAGAATTCTGGTTTCTCCAAGCCGAGCCAGCCGCGCAGCCTGTCTCCGCTGTCATCGTCCCATGGTGTGCCGCTTGCATGGACTTTGGTGCCTGGGGCTTGCCCAATAATGAGAATGCGGGAGCGCGGTGAGAACTGCACCACCGGTCGCGGACCGAGCGGCAGGTGCTCGGCGCAGATAGTGCAGGCCGCGATCTCCGCCTGGAGTTCCGCGACTTGCCGGTCACTCATCCCTCAATCCGTTCGGCAAGATCCAGCCAGCGTTCCTCCGCCGCATCCTTCTCGCTGCGGGCGTTCTCAAGGCCCTTAGAGATCGTACTGAACCGCTGCGGATCGTTCTGGAACAGGTCGGGATCAGCCAAAATTGCCTCGCCCTTGGCAATTGCGGCCTCGAGCTCTTCGATCCGTTTGGGCAGGATCTCGTAGTCGCGCTGGTCCTTGTAAGATAGTCTGGCCGATTTCGGTGGGGAGGGCGCCGGACTTGGTTTCGGTGTCGATGAGGACGCGGTGCTGGGCTTGGACTTGCCGACGACCCGGCGCGTGCGCTTTGCCTCCCAATCCTCGTATCCGCCTGCCACGATATCGACTGTCCCTGAGCCGTCGAGGCCAAGCGTGAGGGTCACGGTCCGGTCGAGGAAGTCGCGGTCGTGACTGACGATCAGGACGGTCCCGTCGAAATCGGCGATCACTTCTTGCAGAAGATCGAGCGTTTCCAGGTCCAAGTCGTTGGTCGGCTCATCGAGCACGAGAAGATTTGCGGTGCGGGCGAATTCGCGCGCCAGTAACAAGCGTGAGCGTTCGCCGCCCGATAGAATGCCGACCTTGGTATCGACAATCTTGGGGTCGAACAGGAAGTCCTTGAGATACGCTTGGACATGCTTGCGGTTGCCGCGAACAACGATCCAGTCGCCGCCTTCGGCCAGAATGTCGCGCACGCTGGAATTCGGCTCGAGCAGGCGGCGCTGCTGGTCGATCATCACACCCGACAGTGTGGCGGCGCGCGTTACGGTTCCGCTGTCCGGTTCGAGCTCTCCGGTAAGCATGCGCAGCAGCGTCGTCTTGCCCGCGCCGTTCGCACCGACGATCCCGATCCGGTCACCATTCTGGATACGGAGTGAGAACGGTTTGATGATGGTTCGGTCATCGAAGCTTTTCGTGACGTTCTCCGCAACAATCACCGACTTCGATTTGAAATCTTCGTCGCTGGCCAGCTTGAGCTTTGCAGTGCCGCTGTCCGAAATCATCGCTGCGCGGGTGGCGCGCATCTGGTAAAGTTTTTCAAGCCGTCCCTGATTGCGCTTGCGCCGGGCGGTCACCCCGCGTTCGAGCCAGTGCGCCTCGAGCTTCAGCTTGGCATCGAGCTTCTCGGCAGCCCGGGCTTCCTCGGCATAGACTTGTCCTTCCCATGCCTCGTATCCTCCGAAGCCGACTTCCTTCCGCCGAAGCGTACCGCGGTCGAGCCATAACGTCGCACGCGTGAGGCGTTTGAGGAAAGTTCGGTCGTGGCTGATTGTGATGAACGCGCCCTTGTACCGCGTCAGCCAGTCTTCGAGCCAGTCGATGGCGCTCAGGTCGAGGTGGTTGGTTGGCTCATCGAGCAGCAACAGGTCCGGGTCCTGTGCAAGAGCGCGGGCAATGGCAGCGCGCCGCCGCTCGCCCCCGCTTGCGCTTGCCGCCTCGGTCGCCATGTCTATGCCAAGCTGCCCAGCGATCGCCTCGACCTCATGTTCAGCTGGCGGGTGCTCACCTGAGAGCGCGAAATCCATGAGCGTTTCGAAGTCGCTGAAACTGGGCTCCTGCTCGAGGAAAACGATACGTGTGCCCGGTTTTACGCGGCGTGTCCCCCGGTCCATCTCGATCCGGTCGTCGATCAGCTTCAGCAGCGTCGTCTTGCCTGCCCCGTTACGGCCAATCAGGGCGAGCCGATCGCCAGGGAGAACATGCAGGTCGATCGCATCTGTCTCCGGCCCGCCGAACAGCCAACGGCCGCCTTGCTGGAGGCCAAGCCCTTCGAGGCTGAGGATAGGAGGTTGCGCCATAGGACGCGCGAGTTAGGCGCTCCGCCGGGCTACGGCAAGGCCGCTATCTCAACCCCCGGGTCAGGGTTGCGCAGCCTTTTGGGCTTCTACCATGGCAGCAACATCTTCGAGCAAGGCAGGCGCATCGAAAACGATCCCGTCCTTGATCGTCCAGCGCACGCCGCCAACCGTTTCCAGTTCGTTGGTCTCGCGGTTGAGCCGGGTGTGGCCAGTGCCGTAGAGAACCTTGAGATTGGCGAGCGGATTTTCCGGAACGATGACGAGGTCGGCCAGTTTGCCGACCTTGATGGAACCCATGGGCGGCTCGTCGCCTTTCGCATCGTAAAGTTCCCGCGCACCGTTGATCGTTGCTGCCTGGATTACTTCGAGCGGGGTCAGTCCCGCTTCGCGGAGCATTTCAAGTTCCGCGATATAGGCGAAGCCCCATGTCTGATAGATGTAGCCCGGATCGGATCCCGCCGTCACGCGCCCCCCGCGATCCTTGAACTCTCGCGTGAGGTCAAACCACTTTCTGTAAAATCCGCGCCATGCGGTTTCGTCCTCACTCGTCCAATCGTGGTAATAGCTCCCGTGATTGGTCAGGCTCGGCGCGTAAAATTGCATCAATGTCGGCAGGGTGTATTTGTCGTGCCATTCCAGATTGCGCGCCCGCATTACATCGCGGCCGGCCGAATAGATGTTGAATGTCGGGCTGAGTGTCACACCGTTCTCGATCAGCAGTTCGATATATTCGTTCCACTTTTCGCTTCCAGGTTCGCCTACCTGATCGGCTAGGCGTGCGACCCAAGCGAAGCGCGATTGCTCGTCGAGGTAGTTGTAGTCTGGAGGGTAATCCGGAAGGCGGCTGTCATCGATCAGGCTTTCGAAATGCCCATAAAAATGGGTGACACCGTCGAGACCCAGCTCGACCGCGGTTTGCGCATTGACCTCTGCAACGCCTCGTTGGCCGAGATGGGCCACAGTGCCGAGGTTCTGTTCTTCTGCCTCTTCGAGGATTGCGCCGAGAATGTGTGGCGGTTCGTTGTTGAAAAACTTGATCCCGTCATATCCTGCCGATTTGATCCATCGCACCCACTCGCGGCCCTTTTCCGGAGTATCGATTGCGCCTAGCGGGCCGACGGCTCCGGGCACTGTGTATGCGAACAGGCGCGGTGCAGTTATTGTGTTGTCCGCGCTCCTGTTCTTCTGGTCGATGGACCGATCGTTCGGCCCGAAACCGAAGCCGACACCGCGCACGCTGGTGACACCGTGGGCCAGCCACAGCTTGAAACCGTAGGAAGGCTGCGGCGCCTTGGCCGGATCGCCATTGTGTCCGTGGGTGTCGATGAAACCGGGGAGAATATACATGCCATCGGCCTCGATCACGCGATCCGCCGTGACATCGGAGCCGCCGCCGCGCACGATCTGGGCGATACGGTTATCTTCGACCACGATATCAACCGGACCTTCGGGAGGGGCACCAGTGCCATCGATCATCGTCGCTCCCCGGATGAGCAGCGTCGGGAACGGTCCTTCACCTTCGCCAACCGGACGCTGAGGTACGCGCTCCATGACGGGCTGTGCCAGCGATGGCGTCGCAAGTGCAATTGCGGCAGCGGCGAAAAGTCTTCTGAGCATGAAATTCCCCTCTCGCAACATGCATAGCGGCGACTTCTACGTTTGCACATATTGCATTCACAGGATCGAAAGCACCGAGCGATCATTGGTTGTTTCAAGGAGGACAGACCTATGAAAACCATGCTCATTTCTGGTGCAGCCTTGCTGGCCAGCGTATATGCTGCACCTTTGGCAGCGACCACCGTGGAGATTGAAGCCGATGGTCCGGTAGTCGAACTTTCGGTGTTTGAGAGCGTGACCGTTGCGCCCGACATCGTGACGATCGGAGCGGGTGTGACGACCGATGCCCCTAGCGCTGTCGAAGCGATGCGTCAGAATGCCGTCCGCATGCAGTCTGTCATCGACCGGATCAAATCGCTTGGGGTGGATGAGAAGGATATCCAGACCACCGGTATCAATCTCAACGCCCGGTACGATTACGATCGCACGAACGAGCGCCAGGTCTTTCGCGGATATCAGGTTTCCAACCGCGTCAGTGTGCTGCTGCGCGACATCGACGAAACGGGCGAAGTGCTAGATGCGCTCGTTGCGGCCGGCGCGACCGATCTCAGTGGTCCGAATTTCTCGATCGAGGATGATGAAGCGGCCAAATCGGAAGCTCGCAAACGCGCAATCACACGCGCCCAGAAACAGGCGCAATCCTATGCCGAAATGATGGGGTTCGATGACATCCGCGTCCTCGCCATCAGCGAAGCGCTACAGGGACGGGGGCCCGTTCCGCAATTCGCAAGCCGCGACATTGCGGAAAGCGCGGTCGCGGTGACAGCGTCGCCGGTCCAGCCGGGCCAGGTAAGCACCGGTGTAAATATATCGATCAAGTATGAGATGATCGATGATGGCGAGAGCGAGGAAGAGGATGAGGATGGCTGAACCAGACCGGTTGACGCCATTCACGACTTGTTCAATGCCAAGTCTCTAGGCATTACGGCACTATGAAAGCGATTTTCGCCGTTATTTCTGCTGCGATGCTGGCACTGACCGGGTTTACTCCGGTTGGCGCAGCCGAACGCGGTGTGCAGGAACAGACACGCACCGACCAAGGCCAAGCGCGCAAGGAGATGCGTGCGGGCAATCAGCTTTCGCTGCGTCAGATCGAGAAGCGCATATTGCCACAGATGAAGGGCAGCGAGTATCTCGGCCCATCATACGATGCTACGGCACGCGCTTATCGGCTCAAGTTCATTAGGGACGGCCGCGTCACCTACATCGATGTCGATGCGCGAAGTGGCCGGGTCATCAATCGTTCGCGCTGAATTGGAACATTCGTCATCACCCATTCATTGGGGGACAGCGGCTGGTGATCGGCATGCTGCTCGCTTGACGCGACCCGTGCAAAAGCGCACGAACCCGGCGACTTTTAAGAATATATCTGGTGGAATATGCGCATCCTGATTGTCGAAGACGAACCCACTCTCGGCCAGCAACTCAAATCCACACTCGAACAGAACGGATATGCCGTCGATCTGTCGACCGATGGTGAAGATGGTCATTTCCTGGGCAGCACCGAAGAATACGACGCGTGTGTGCTCGACCTCGGCCTTCCTGAGATCGACGGGCTTTCCGTGCTCGGCATGTGGCGCAAGGAAGGCCGGGATTTCCCGGTGCTGGTTCTGACGGCGCGCGACAGCTGGTCGGACAAGGTTGCCGGGCTCGATGCGGGCGCCGACGATTATCTTGCGAAACCGTTCCAGACCGAAGAACTGATCGCCCGCCTACGCGCGCTCATCCGCCGCGCTTCAGGCAACACATCATCCGAGCTGACGGCTGGCAATGTCCGGCTGGACACACGATCGGGCCGGGTTACGCTCGATGGTGAACCAGTCAAGCTGACGGCTCAGGAATACAAGTTGCTGAGCTATCTGATGCACCACAAGGGCAAAGTGGTCAGCCGCACGGAATTGATCGAACACATTTACGATCAGGACTTCGACCGCGATTCCAACACGATCGAAGTTTTTGTCACCCGCATCCGCAAGAAACTAGGCGCAGAGGTAATCACTACGATCCGTGGCCTCGGTTACAGCCTCGACGACCCCGCAGACGCGCCCAGAGCGTAGCGCTGTAGAGAGCGGTCCAGCTTCGCCACCGCACGAGCCCGCAGGGGACGCGGTAGGCGAGGGTGCTGACAATCCGCGGGCGTCCTCGTCCCGTTTGGGTAGTCTCGCCCGGCGGATGGGCCTGATCGCGGCTGTTTGGATTACCGTCCTTTTGGTGGCAGGCGGGTTAGCGCTCGACCGAACGCTGACCAATCAGGTCAGGCAGAATTTCGACGAGCAGCTCGAATACATCCTAACCGCGATGATTGCCTCGGCAGAGATCGATTCCTTTGGCGACGTGTATTTCTATCGCAGCCTCGGCGATCAGCGTTTCCTCGAGCCGAATAGCGGGCTGTACTGGCAAATCAGCGGCGGCGAGACCGATCCGTGGCCCTCCCGAAGCCTGTGGGATCGCACCCTTCAAGTAAGCGGCGATCATTTCGACAATGAGGCGCATTTCTACGATTCGGATCAATTTGAAGGTGAGCCAGTGCGGGTTGCTGAGCGCACGATTATCCTGCCGGGCAGCGAGACCCGTTGGACCTTTGCCGTGGCAAGCGCGACCGAGGAGATGGACTATCAAATCCAGCAGGTCCGCCTGATCCTCGTCTGGAGCTTTGCGGTGCTTGGCTTTGGCCTGATTGTGATGGCCTTGCTTCAGATCCGCTACGGTCTGCAGCCGCTCAGGCGTGTGCGTGCTGCGATTTCGAAGCTAAGAACGACCGGGGAAAATCGCATAACGGAGCCGTTGCCTAGCGAGGTTCAACCGCTGGTGGAGGAGCTTAATGGATTGCTTGAACACTCCGAAAAACAGGCAGAGGAGGCACGCACTCACGCTGGTAATCTCGCCCATGCCCTGAAAACGCCCCTGACCGTACTTACAAACGCTGCGACCGCGCGATCGCCCGACCTCAACGAGGCCGTGTTCCGAGAGACCCGCACCATGCAGCGTCATGTCGATCATCATCTGGCCCGCGCTCGGGCGGTTGGACGGCGCGCCGTCGGCCACGCTCGCACCGATGTCCGCGCGAGCGCAGAGGCCGTCAGGCGCGCGGTCGAACGGCTTTACCCCGAAGGCCGGCTCGATATTGCAGGCAGCCGCGACAGCATGGTTGCGATCGAGCGCCAAGACCTTGATGAAATTCTCGGCAATGTGATCGAGAACGCCGCGAAGTATGGTGGCGGAAGCGTGTTCGTCACCGTCGACGTTGAACCGGAAAGCGAAGACTGCCTGATCTGGATCGAGGATGATGGTGTTGGCATCCCCGCGAGTGAGCGTACGCGAATATTTGATCGTGGTGCACGGCTCGATACGGGCAAGCCTGGCACTGGTCTCGGTTTGGCGATCGTTCGAGATGTGGCGGAGATCTACGGCGGCGGCGTGAAGCTGGACGAAAGCGAAGATCTCGGCGGATTGCTCGTAGAGCTGCGGCTGCCTCGCGCCTGACCGGCCTTACTTCCCCCGCGCTTTCTCATGGTGGCGGATTACCTCATCAATGATGAAGCGCAGGAATTTCTCGCTGAATTCGGGATCGAGATCGGACTCTTCCGACAGCTTTCGCAGGCGTTCGATCTGCCGTTTTTCGCGGGCAGGGTCTGCGGGTGGCAAAGTGACTTTCGCCTTGTATTCGCCGACCGCCTGAGTGATCCGGAACCGCTCGGCCAGCATGTGAATGATCGCCGCATCGATATTATCGATGCTCTTGCGAAATGAAGCGAGCTGCGGATCTTCCGCGGTCGGAGCGTGAGTTTCATCGGACATTGGTTGCAAAGCTAGCAGCAATTCAGCGCTTGCCAAGCGCTTGAGGCTCGACCAAAGCCGCAGCATATGACCGCAGAAGTCGTCCCTATCCCGCGCAAGCGGCCTACGCTCGATCCGATGCTGTCACTGACTGCCAGTGGCATGAATTCGGTCAATTCCGTCATTCTCGATCGGATGCATAGCGAAATTCCGCTCATTCCGCGCCTCGCCGGCCACCTTATTTCCGGAGGCGGCAAACGGCTGCGCCCGATGCTGACACTCGCCGGCGCAGAACTGGTGGGCTATCAGGGAACACGCCATCACAAGCTCGCAGCAGCTGTCGAGTTCATCCACACGGCGACTTTGCTCCACGATGACGTTGTCGACGGAAGCGAGCTGCGCCGCGGGAAGGCCGCGGCAAACATCATATTCGGAAACCCCGCGACCGTTCTGGTCGGTGATTTCCTCTTCAGCCGTGCGTTTGAGCTGATGACGGAAGATGGCTCGCTCAAGGTGCTCAAGATCCTGAGCAATGCCAGTGCCGTCATTGCCGAGGGCGAGGTGTCGCAGCTTACGGCCCAGCGGCAGATTGAAACCAGCGAAGAGCGCTATCTGCATATCATCGGTGCGAAGACCGCTGCTCTATTCGCCGCTGCGAGCCAGATCAGCGCGGTTGTAGCCGAATGTGGTGAAGAGCAGGAACGTGCTCTGGAAGATTATGGGCGCAACCTCGGGGTCGCGTTCCAGCTGGTCGACGACGCGATCGATTACGATTCCGATGCAGCCGAAATGGGCAAGGATCAGGGCGACGATTTCCGGGAAGGGAAAATGACCCTTCCAGTGATTCTGGCGCATGCGCGCGGCTCGGAAGATGAGCGCAAGTTCTGGAAAGCCGCCATCGCGGGCCATCGCACTTCTGATGATGATCTTGCGCATGCGATCATGCTGATCGACAAGCACAATGCAGTCGAAGACACGCGGGAAAAAGCGCGGCACTTTGCCCAGCGTGCGATCGATGCCATTTCGATCTTTCCCGAAAGCTCGGCGCGTGCGGCCATGGCCGAAGCGGCGCAATTCGCCGTAGCTCGCGGATACTGACAAACGAAACCCCGACCTCCGTTAAAGAGGCCGGGGTCCGATCTTGCAAGATTGCGCAGTTTTACTGGCGGGTTGCGGTCCAGCGAACCACGCTATCATCGCGTGGGTCGGTGCTGACGGCCGATATTGTGTCACCTTCGACGGTCATTTCGAGCACATCCACCACTTCGCCATCACGCGTATAAGTTTCGCGGTACGTGTTCTCGCCGGTCTTTTCTACTGCGATCATGCCGCCGCTTTCGTCACCTTCGGGCTTTACCGGCTCCCCGCCAAGCGTAGCTGTGTATCCGAAGCTGTTGCCAGTGCTTGTGATCGTGTCACCATCTATTTCATAGCTGAAGACAAGTCCGGCGTCGCTTTGGTTGGTCAATTCGGCCACTTCCCATTCGCCTGACGCTGCGTGCGCACCATCAGGCCCTGCGGCGACGCGATTGTAGTTAGTGGTTCCTTCGACCACCTCCTGGCCATCGAGGTTGGTCCAGGTAATCGTAACTGAATTGCCATCGTCGCCCACGGTCCAAGTTGAATTGCCGAGGTCCTTGTCTCCCAGCCGAGATGCGGTTTCGATCGTGTTGTCATCGACGATATTGATCTTCATGCTGTCCATACCAGGACGATCAACGGTCTGCCATTCACCGTTCGCGGTGACGGAGAATGGAGGCAGGCAATGATTGCACGCGTATTCGCCGTCTGCGATCGTGTAATTGCGGTTGGCGTTTTCGAATTCAGCTGACTCGAGATTTGCCTTCCAGGTTCCCGCAAGGCTCGCGGTCTCAGCGGCCACGACCGCATCTGTGTCTGCTGCACCACCGCAGGCCGTCAGGCTGGTCGCCAAAGTCATTACGGCAAGAGCCGTCATCATCTTGTTCATGGATTTCCCCTACTTCAGTTTCGCCTGGCTGACCCGATTGAACCGGTTTGTCAGCCAGTGCATTCAACTGCGCCCCGGCGTTCAAATACCAGCAATTGTAGTGATTATCCAAATCGAGCGCTCAGTTCGCGGAACACTTCAATGAACTGAGTGACTTGAGACCAAGGGGCTGTCTCGGAAACGCAATTGTGCCAAGGGGACGGGGTGTCCGATCAACTTCCCATCCTCCATGTATTGCCCGGAATTCGCGATGCTCTATCCGGCTTAGGAGCTTGCGTACTTATCGCACCTCCGGGAGCGGGCAAGACTACGGGGGTTGCGCCGGCACTGCTGGCGGAGGAATGGTGCACCGGGCAGATCATCATCACATCACCTCGCCGTGTCGCTGCACGTGCGGCCGCGGAGCGGATGGCACAGGCGCTAGGCGAAAAGCCGGGCGAAACGGTCGGCTACATGACCCGCCTCGACAGCAAGGTATCGACCAAGACGCGGATCGTCGTCATTACCGAGGCGATCCTTGTCAATCGGTTGGTCGCAGATCCCGAATTACCTGGTGTATCGGCGTTGCTGTTCGATGAGGCGCATGAGCGCCATCTCGACAGCGATCTCGGTTTGGCCCTGGCATTGGAGACGCGCGAAATTCTGCGCGAAGACCTGCGAGTGCTGGTCATGTCGGCGACGATCGACGGGACCAGGTTCGCTGATCTAATGGGCGAGAACACGCCGGTTCTCGAAAGCGAGGGGCGCAGTTTTCCCCTCGAAATTCGGTGGCTCGGCGCGGATGCTACGGCCTCAATCGAAGATCAGGTGGCGCGCGGGATCATGATCGCGTGGCGGGACGAGCAGGGCGACATCCTCGCCTTTCTTCCTGGTGTGCGAGAAATCGAGCGGGTGCGTGAGCGGCTGGAGCCGAAATTGCCCGAGACACCGATCCTGCCGCTGCATGGTCAGGTTGAACCCGCCGCGCAGCGTGCCGCGATCCGGCGTGATGGCGCAGGGCGGCGACGCATCGTGCTGGCGACGGCAATCGCTGAAACATCTCTTACACTCGACGGAGTGTCGGTGGTGGTCGATGGAGGTCTGGCACGCTACGCCGAATTTGACCGGGCAGCGGGTACCACGCACCTCGTAACCCGCCGCGCGAGTCAGGCAGCAGCGACGCAGCGGGCAGGGCGGGCCGCCAGACAGGGGCCTGGCGTCGCCTATCGCTTGTGGGAAGAAGGTGGACACGGCGGACGACCTGAGTTTTCCCCACCCGAGATCGAGATCTCAGACCTTGCGCCGCTGCTTCTGAAATTGGCGAGGTGGGGCAATAGCGATCCGGCTTCGCTAGCATGGCTTGACGCGCCTCCACAGGCTTCGATCTCGGCAGCCAAGTCGGACTTGCAGGCCCTTGGCGCGCTCGATGACGCTGGACGTATCACCAATTGGGGTGAGGTCATCGCGGGCATGCCGATGTCTCCTGACCACGCAGCGGCGGTACTCCACGGAGCGAGTGCAGATTGCGCCGGGGAAGCGGCACAATTGGTGATGCTGGTCCAGGAGCGCGGGCTGGGCGGCAGGAGTGAGGACCTCGCGCAGCGCCTTGCGCATTGGCGCGGCGATCGTTCAGGCCGCGCGCAGAGCGCTGCCCGCATCGCACGAGGATGGGCGCGGACAGCAGAGAAAACGGATGCTAGCTTGCAAACAACCACGCAGTCGGCAGCCGAATGCCTCGCGCTCGCACGGCCTGGCTTTGTCGCGAAACGCCGCGACAAGAAGGGTGAGCAGTGGCTCAGCGCAGGCGGAAGAGGGTTTCAGCTGGATCCCTCCTCGCCGCTGGCGTCCGCCGAATGGATCGTGATCGCCGATGCACAGGGCGGCGCGAAGGGAGCACGGATCACATCCGGGATTGAAATCGGCGCCGAGCGAATTGAAGCGTTATTCTCGAGCCGGATTGAGGAACACTCTGCAATCCGTTGGAACGACACAGAAAACCGCGTTGAATCCCGACGAGAAAAGCGTTTGGACGCGATCGTCCTTTCGCGCGGGCCGGACCCATCGCCCGATCCCGATCGGGTTGGGCGGGTGCTTGTGGAAAAGGCTCTGGATAGACTGGGGGAACTTTTGCCGCCCGGATTTCTCGCGCGGGCGGCTTTTGCAGGGATCGACGAGCTGGCGGAGGACAGTTTGCGAAAGAGTTCGGAGATATGGCTCGCTCCTTTGCTGGCCGGGCGTCGTGACATCGGCTTGCCTGCCAACCGTTATGGCGACGCAGCGCTCGCAATGCTTGACTGGAATGCGAAGCAGCGGCTCGATGCGCGAGCACCCACGTATTTTGCGTCCCCTGTGAATACTCGGCATTCGATCGACTATGCGGGCGTCGACGCGCCAAGCACGGAGATCCGCGTGCAGGCATTGTTCGGTCTCGATACCCACCCGATGATTGGTAACACGCCGCTACTGCTCAAGCTGACCAGTCCTGCCGGACGCCCCATCCAGGCCACGGGTGATCTTCCCGGATTCTGGCGCGGCAGCTGGACCGATGTGGCGAAGGACATGAAAGGGCGGTATCCCAAGCATCGCTGGCCCGATAGGCCTTGGGAAGCAAAGCCAAGCCTCAAGACGAAAAACGCGTTTAATCGCGGATGAGATTGGCTTATTGCGGGCGTGAGTCGGTTGCTGGGCAACTGGAGGGCTGAATGCACGCCGCCCGTCGATTGAGGGACGAAACAGGAAATGACCGCGAGAATTTATCAGCAACCGAAAAGCGCGATGCAATCGGGCAAGGCCAAGACCGATACCTGGGTGCTTGAATTCGAACAGACCGAGGCACGCAAACCCGATCCGCTGATGGGTTGGACCGGCAGCGGTGACACCCAGGCTCAGGTAAAGCTCAATTTTCCTACCAAGGATGCGGCAAAGGCATATGCCGAAAAGTACGGCATACCGGCCCGCGTCCATGCAACGCCGCCGAAGTCGCTTAAGATCCAGGCCTACGCTGACAACTTCAGATAGCGCCGACACCGTATTTCCGCTGTTGAAATCTCGAAGTACCCCCGCCATATGCAGCCTTGGGAGTCGGGTGGACGTTTGCGTTCGCTCACCGGGTCAGGTCCGGAAGGAAGCAGCCCAGGTGAATTGCGGCGGGTCGCTCGGCTCCTTTTAATTTCTCCAATCATCGTCATGACAAATGCGCGCGCAACGCGTAGCTAATCGGGCATGCCTGATTCACCCGACAATTCGGATTCGCCCCCCTGGGATGGGGAGCCGCAGGACGAGCAACAGCCAACGGCTGCAGAACTGGAGGCGGCTGGGCAGAATTCTATGTTCGGAGACGCGCAAACTCCCGCTGAGGAGCCCGTAGAGCCCGATGCTGTCACCGTACCGGTCGGACCATCCTCTCCGCCGGCAGTGGCGGCACCGGCACGCGAAGATGCGCAACCGTACCGCGTGCTCGCCCGCAAATACCGTTCACAGACCTTCTCCGAACTGATCGGGCAGGAACCGATGGTGCGCACGCTCGCCAATGCGATCGAGCGGGATCGGCTGGCGCATGCTTTTCTGATGACCGGGATCAGGGGTGTGGGGAAGACCTCGACGGCGCGCCTCATCGCGAAAGCGCTCAATTGCGTCGGCCCGGATGGGAATGGCGGACCAACGATCGACCCCTGCGGTGTTTGCGAACCGTGCAGGGCCATCGCGGAGGGCCGCCATATCGACGTGATAGAAATGGATGCGGCCTCGCACACCGGGGTAGACGATGTCCGCGATATCATTGAGCAGGTACGCTACGCGGCGGTCTCGGCACGTTACAAGATCTACATTATCGACGAAGTTCACATGCTTTCGCGCAATGCGTTCAATGCATTGCTGAAAACGCTTGAAGAGCCACCTGCGCACGTCAAATTTCTGTTTGCTACAACCGAGGTCGAAAAGCTTCCCGTAACTGTGCTCAGCCGCACGCAGCGGTTCGATCTGCGGCGCATTCCATCGGAGCTGCTTGCCAAGCATTTCCGTTATATATGCGAGCAGGAGGGAGTTGAGGCCGAGGACGAGGCTTTGCGGATCATTGCGGCATCTGCCGAAGGGTCCGTGCGCGATGGCCTGTCTATCCTCGATCAAGCGATTGCGCATGCCGATCTTGAGGAAGGCAGCAAGGTAACGGCGCTGCGAGTGCGCGACATGCTCGGCCTAGCCGACAAGAGCGCGCAACGTAGCGTTCTGACTCATCTCCTGGAAGGCGATGCGAATGCGCTGCTCTCGGCAATCGAGGAACAGTACGCACTCGGGGTCGAGCCGATTGCTCTGATGCGCGCGCTAATGGACCTTGTTCACAAGATCACCGTGGCGCAGGTTTCAGGTAGCGATCCCGACGCACCCAGCGAAGAAGAGCGCGCCGCCTTGGGTCAGTTCGTGCAGCGATTGGGTGCGGGCGAATTGCACCGCCTTTGGCAGTTGCTCCTCAAGGGCCACGATGAGGTGCGACAGGCACCCGATCCCCTGGTCTCCTTGCAAATGGCGCTGCTGCGGGTGCTTCATGCATCGGGGCTCCCAGATCCGGGAGAGCTCGCTAAGCGCATTGAGGAACTGGCCAGCAGCGCTCCGGCCGCCGCTGCGGCCCCCATCTCGACGACGGAAACTGTTGGCGGCGAGACGGCTAGGCAGGATGCTAGCGCGACCGGAAGGCTTGCCGACTGGGAAGAACTGGTCGACCGGATCGACAAGGCAGGCCAATTGCGTGTTGCCCAGATGATGCGCGACCGGGTGCGGGTCGTCGAGCTTTCGCCCGAGAAACTGGTATTCGAGCAAGCCGACAGTTTCCCCGATGACCCGGTGCCGGACATGCGCGATGCGCTGTTCAAGCTTACGGGGAAGCGCTGGATGGTGGAGAAGGGATCTGGTGAGGCGTTCCCGAGTTTGCGCGAACAAGCCGAAGCTAAAGCCGCTGCCGCGCGCGACAGGGTCTTGTCCGATCCGCTGGTGAAAGCCACATTGGATGCGTTTCCCGACGCCGAGTTGATCGAAGCCGACAAAAACGTCGCCAGCGCTTCCGGCAGAAAATGGAATTGATGGAGTAGTTTCGATGAAATCGATGGAAGAAATGATGCAGGCGGCTCAAAAAGCTGCCGAGAGTATCCAGACGCAAATGAACGACATGCAGGTTAAGCTCGACAACATCGAGGTTGAGGGCGCGTCCGGCGGCGGTCTGGTCAAGGTGCGTGCGACTGCGAAGGGCCGCATTCTCGGCGTGACGATCGACGACAGCCTGATGAAGCCCGAAGAAAAGCAAATGGTCGAAGACCTTGTAACCGCCGCCTTCAATGACGCGCGTGACAAGGCCGACCGTGTTTCCGCCGAACAGATGAAGGAAATGCAGGGAGGCATGGGTCTGCCTCCGGGCTTCAACCTTCCGGGTATGGGATAAGGTACATGCGCTGTGATCTCAGCTCACGCGAAGCTCAAGATCGTTGGATGACCAGCCAAAATCGGAGAGGGCACGCTGCCGCTTCTTTTCCGGAAGTTCGGAGAGCATGACTGCAAGGGAGAAATTGCCCTCAAGCACGTCGGCCTTGGCGTAGGTCCAATCGCAGATCTGGTCGGGTTCGAACTCGACGGTCTGATAGATTTGAAACTCGCCTGAAACCGGCTCATTTAGCAATCGGCCCAACCACCGACCATTCCGGTTGGAGATTTCGCCTACCCAGATTTGCTCATTACCGTCTTCGATCGGCATCCTGATTTTGAGTGCGAAATCATCCTCGTCTTCGGCCGGATCGTTGTAGTGTTCCCAGAACCTGTCGATGGTTTGAAGCGCTTTTTGTGTTGCTCTAGCCATTCGAGGATCGTCCGGATCGATTAGCACTGGTTCTGGAAAAGCATTGAGCCGCGAGCGAATGAACTCAAAGGCTGCGTATCCTAGGCCAATAGCAAGCATGACGATCCACTTGAAGGACGAATCATCAGTCGCTCGGCAAGGGTCCACTTGCTCACAAGCCATTGCCGGATCAGCCAAGAAAACCGAAAGGCCGGCGACGCAGAGAGCACTCGAAAGGATAATTCTTTTAGCCATGTCAGCGGAGATATTGTTGGCTTCCTAATTTCTGCTTAAGTTCGTCCACCCTCCAAGTTGGCATCCACAGCTTACTTCAGTCAGCCATTGCGAGCTGGCGGGGTGGTTCCCATATTCTCATCAAACGGCGCGCCCTAATGGCGGTCTCGGATATCGAAATATGACTCAAACATTCCCGCTTCTCCCTCTGCGCGACATCGTCGTGTTTCCCGGCATGGTCGTGCCGCTCTTTGTGGGCCGCGACAAATCTGTCGCCGCGCTGGAGGCCGCGATGGAGGCGAGTAAGGATATTTTCCTCCTCGCTCAGCTCGACCCGGGATGTGACGATCCCGAGGGTGACGACCTATATGATATCGGCGTGGTTGCGCAGGTTTTGCAGATGCTCAAACTGCCCGACGGAACAGTTCGGGTCATGGTCGAAGGCACGCACCGCGCGAAGTTGACCGATCTTCGCTCCGAAGAAGGTTATGTGCTCGCGTCGGTCGAGATGCTCGAGCCGGAAACTGTCGCCGGCAACGAAGTTACTGCACTGATGCGCCAGGTGTCCGAGCAATTCGGCGAGTATTCCAAGCTCAACAAGAAGCTGGGCGATGACACCACCGTAGAGCATGGCGAAGTCGATGATGCCGGGCGACTTGGCGACATGATTGCTGCGGCAATCAACGCCAAGGTATCGGATAAGCAATCGCTTCTTACCGAGGCCAACCCGCTGAAGCGGCTGGAACTGGTGATGGCCTTTATGGAAGGCGAGCTTTCGGTTCTCCAGGTGGAGCGAAAAATCCGCGGCCGCGTGAAGCGGCAAATGGAGAAAACGCAGCGCGAATATTATCTCAACGAGCAGCTCAAGGCGATCCAGAGCGAACTTGGTGGTGGCGATGGCGAGGAAGGCGACGAGATCGCCGAGCTGACTGCGCAAATCGAGAAGACGAAACTTTCGAAAGAAGCAAAGGCAAAAGCCAATGCGGAGCTGAAGAAGCTCAAGGGGATGCAGCCTATGAGCGCGGAGGCGACGGTTGTCCGCAATTATCTGGATGTGCTGCTGGGTCTGCCGTGGGGCAAGAAATCGAAGCTAAAGAAAGACATCGCCAAAGCGCAAGAAGTGCTCGATGCCGATCACTACGGTCTCGAAAAGGTCAAGGACCGGATTATCGAGTACCTCGCCGTCCAGGCGCGCACCAACAAGCTGAAGGGACCGATCCTTTGCCTCGTGGGCCCTCCGGGTGTGGGCAAGACTTCGCTTGGCAAATCGATTGCAAAGGCGACCGGCCGCGAGTTCGTGCGCCAGTCACTTGGCGGTGTGCGTGACGAGGCGGAAATCCGTGGTCACCGTCGTACTTATATCGGATCGATGCCGGGCAAGATCGTCAACAATCTCAAGAAAGCCGGTACGAGCAATCCGCTGTTCCTGCTGGACGAGATCGACAAGCTTGGTCAGGACTTCCGCGGCGATCCGGCCTCGGCACTACTTGAAGTGCTCGACCCGGAACAGAACGATAAATTCCAGGATCATTATCTGGAGCTCGATCTGAACCTTTCGGACATCATGTTTGTAACGACCGCGAACAGTCTCGACCTTCCGCAACCCTTGCTCGACCGAATGGAGATCATCCGTCTCGAAGGGTATACTGAGGACGAGAAGGTTGAGATCGCGAAACGTCACCTCATCGACAAGCAGGTTGAACAGCACGGCCTGAAGGACGAAGAGTTCGAGCTGACAGAAGAGGCCCTGCGCGATCTCATCCGTTATTACACGCGCGAATCCGGCGTCCGAACTCTGGAACGAGAGATTGCGCGCCTGGCACGCAAAAGCCTTCGCAAGATCCTTGAAAAAGAGGTCGAAACCGTGCGGATAACGCCGGAAAACCTCGGCGATTTTGCAGGAGTGCGCAAATTCAAGCACGGCATGGGCGAAGAGGACGCGCAGGTCGGCGCAGTCACCGGCCTTGCATGGACATCAGTCGGGGGTGAGTTGCTCACCATCGAAAGCGTCACGACACCGGGCAAGGGCGAGATCAAGACGACCGGTAAGCTCGGCGAGGTGATGAATGAAAGCATCTCCGCAGCCTTCAGCTTTGTGAAGGCGCGCGCGCCTGCATACGGTATCAAGCCTTCGCTTTTCCAAAGAAAGAATGTTCATATTCACTTGCCTGAAGGTGCGGTGCCGAAAGACGGACCGAGCGCGGGTATCGGCATGGTGACGTCGATTGTATCCACACTCTCTGGCGTCCCCGTGCGACCCGATATCGCGATGACAGGCGAAGTGACGCTGCGCGGTCGCGTGCTTGCGATTGGCGGGTTGAAGGAAAAGCTGCTCGCTGCCCTCCGAGGCGGGATCAAAACGGTTCTTATTCCGGAAGAGAACGTGAAAGATCTCGCTGAAATTCCGCAAAACGCGAAAGACGGGTTGGAGATCATCCCCGTCAATCACGTCGATGCCGTGCTGGAGCATGCGCTTACAGACATGCCTGCGCCAATCGAGTGGACCGATGCGGATGACCTTGCATCTCAACCCACGGGGCAATCGGGCACGGGGTCTGCCGGCTCGGACGTTCCGACGGCGCACTGATCCCTCGCTTAGAGGACGGGTGCTACATCTCAGCTGTCGCTTGCATGGCGTCTGACCCAAATCACTCACCGTGCCGGATTGTGCCGCGTCACTGCAGCGCTCGGTTCGTCGCAAATGCTTACCAATTGCCTAAAAAGCCCGCATTTCCGCGTGATTTGTCTTTGACAGACCCCCGCAAAAAGGCTCATCCTACGCGCTTTCGGTGAAGCGATTCACCGAAACAAGTTGAACAAAGATGCGCTCTAGAAAACCTGAGGGGGTTCTCACAATGAACAAGAATGATCTGATCACTGCCGTCGCCGAAACCAGCGGACTATCAAAGAATGATGCTGCGGGCGCTGTCGAAGGCGTTTTTGAAGCTATCACGAAGTCCCTTTCTAACGGCGATGAAGTACGGCTGGTCGGATTCGGAACCTTCTCCGTAGCGCGGCGCAAAGCGTCGACCGGGCGTAACCCGCGCACGGGTGAGCCGATGACGATCAAGGCGTCTAATCAGCCGAAATTCAAGGCTGGCAAGGGCCTGAAGGATGCAGTCAACTAAGGCATTACTGCCGCAAAGATCGTCGGTGTAGGGTGGAACGCTGACAACAAAAAGAACCCCGCCGCGCTGAGCGCCCGGCGGGGTTCTTATTTGTCAGTTACGTCGCACGGCCGGTCAGTTCCCGCCCACGGCAATCAGTGCTGTCGGAGCAGAGGTGCTGCGCTGTGACACTTCCCAGGTGAGCGTCTGACCGGATGCGGTTGTGCTGGCTCCTTCATCGGTGTTGTTCGCGCGAATATCCAGGTTGCCCTGGGTGACGATCGTGAACGTACCCTCCAGCTGCGGCATGTCGGCGAGCGCCTGCTCGCCTTCTTTGCCTTCGCCCAGCGCGGCCATGCCGGCAAGGCTGGCCAGACCTCCCATTCCCCCCATCATCGCGCTCATCGGGTTGTCACCACTCTGTGCTGCAAAGCCCGGTGCATTAATCCGCACGACGTTGTCTTGGCGAATGATCATATGGACGAAAGGGTTGGTCATCGGCACATCTTCGATCACCGGGAACATGAAGTCGTGTGTGAGCCTGCCGCTTACGCGATAGCTGATATCGAAAACGCCATTGCCCTTGTCCTCGACCCGGTCCCAACCTTCATGGCGGAGCAACAATTGCCGTAGTTCTGCGGTCGCTTCCGGATCCGTCGGGTCGATCCCGCCTGTTACAGCGGCCATTTGTGCTGCCTGTTCCTTTGCTTTGGCTTCCCGTGCTTCTGCACCTTCGTCCCATTCGATGCGTTGTTCTGCCAATTCGGCTTCGGTGCACTCGCGTGTCTCGAATGTCTCGTCGTCATAACAGTCGGAAGGCTCGAAGTCCTTGGCGCCAGCGCCCATTTGCGCAAGGCTGGAAAGGCCGAGGAAAAAGATTTCACCCTCGTAGGTGAAGCTAAAGCTTTCATCTTCGGTCAGCACCAGCTCGGAAGTAAATTTGCCCGGCGTAATGAAGCAGCCGGTCAAGAGCAGCGACAGCGCGGCAAGCAAACCTGCAGCGTATTTGCGCATCGATGTATCCTTGGTCATGTCCCCTGTTCTCCCCCTATTAGATTACGATCTGGTTGCCACCGCATATAATGAGATCGCAGCGGCGTTGGAAACATTCAGGCTCTCGATAGACGATGAGATGGGAAGCCGCGCCAAGGCATCGCAGTGCTGCGCGATATTATGACGCATACCTTCGCCTTCGGCGCCTAGCACGATGGCTACCGGTCCGGATGGGAGTGCTACGGCCAGGGTCTCCTCGGCCTCGCCCGCCATACCGATCCGCCAATATCCCGCGTCCGCCAGCTCCTCCAGGGAACGAGCGAGATTGACGACGCGGACCCAGGGGACGGTTTCGAGCGCGCCCGATGCCGACTTCGCGAGAACTCCACCTTCGGGCGGTGCGTGCCGGTCCTGCGTGACGATACAGGCTGCGCCAAATGCAGCGGCCGAGCGCAAGATTGCGCCGACATTGTGCGGATCTGTCACCTGATCAAGGACGACCACAGGGCGCGTCGGGTCGGCATTGGCTACATCATCCAGGAACACGCCGTCGAGCGGCTCGCATTCGAGCACAAGCCCCTGATGCGGCGCATCTTTGGCAACGAGCCGCGCGAGGTCGGCAACCTCGGCATATTCCACCGGAAAGTCAGGCGGCAGTTCGCCATCGAGCGTTTCGATGGCATCGCGGGTCGCCCAGAGTTTGCGGTGCTGTCGGTCAGGATTTTTAAGCGCGGCTTCAACTGGGTGACGGCCCCATAGCCGCACATAACCAGACGCTGCGCGGCCCGATCCACGCCCGCCTTTCATCCGCCCTGCGCGGCCTCTCAATGCGCGTTTTCGGTCACCCTTGGCCATGCTTTCTCCAATATGCGTGTTCTTTCGATTGCCCCCTGCCAGCCGCCCCATTGACAGGCAAGCGTCGCTTCGCCAAAGGGGCGCCTCTCGGCAGCGCAATGACCCGAATGGGCAGGGCGCGATTCCCGGCAAAGCAGCGATTTATTCCTGCAAGGCATGGCGTGGACAGGTGGCCGAGTGGTTAAAGGCAGCAGACTGTAAATCTGCCCGCGCAAGCGTACGCTGGTTCGAATCCAGCCCTGTCCACCACCGCCCTTTCTCACAACATCCCCGAAAAGCCCTAGAAATCGCAGAAAACCAAGGGTATTATGCGTTCAAATGGCCGTCCCTGTTCGCTGCTGTTTGCCTGCAATCGGCAGTGAGTGTGGGGAAGGTGTGGGGAAGGAAGTAGGCTTCCCCACACTGCGGCTCTCTCAATTGGCCTCCAGAAATGTGGGGAACGAGAATGGGCAAACTTACGGCGGTGGCGGTCAAGGCCGCTTTAGCGAATCCGGGTACCTATCAGGACGGCGACGGACTTTTCCTGAAAGTTGGAAAAACTGGTGCGGCTTCTTGGCTCCTGCGACTCCAGCGCGATGGCAAACGACAAGACATTGGTCTGGGTAGCGCAAAGCTGGTGACGCTGGCCGAGGCGCGCGCGAAAGCCGCCGAACTCCGCAAGGCGGTTAAGGTCGAGAAACGCGACGTGCTGACCGAGCGGAAGGACGAGGAAGCCGCCAAGGTCACATTCCGTGAAGCTGCCACCCAATATCATTCAGAGAACGAGGCAGGCTGGAAAAGCGATGTCTACGGTCGCCAGTGGCTCGCCAGTCTGGAGAATTACGCCTTCCCGAAGCTTGGCGACATGACGACTGGCGGAATCACCGCTGCGGATATCATCTCGGTCCTCACGCCGATCTGGCAGGAAATTCCCGAAACAGCCCGCCAAGTTCGCAACCGGATTTGCGCTGTGCTTGATTACTCCCACGCGAAGGGATGGCGCTCTACGGAGGCTCCCTCGGGCAACAGCAGCCTGAAAGCGGGGCGAGGGCTGCCGCGACAGATCAAGAAACCGTCAAACCGCAAGGCGATGCCATACGTCGCCGTCCCATCATTCCTTACCGCGCTGCGTCGCAAGCCCTCCTATTCGCGCCTCGCGTTGGACCTCCTCATTCTGACTGGCGTTCGCTCGCAGGAAGTACGGCTCGCGAAATGGGACGAATTCGATCTGAACCAGCGCCTTTGGACAATCCCAGCCGAACACATGAAGCGCAGCAGGGCGCACATCGTGCCGCTATCAGAAGCGGCAATGGCGGTTCTTGTGAAGGCGGAGGCAATGCAGATGAAGGGAGCCGAAGTCGTCTTTCCGGGCATGACCGGCAAGACGATGTCCAACATGACATTGCTTAAGGTTATGCGCGATATGCAGGAGCCTTTCCACGTCCACGGTTTCCGCTCTAGCTTTACCGATTGGGCCGCGAACGAAGGATTCCCTAATGCGGTTGTCGAAGCGGCACTGGCGCACAAGACACCGGATGCGGTGCAGGCTGCATATCGCCGCACCACCTATCTTGGCACGCCAGAGAATCCCGGTGCGCGGGTGCAACTGATGGAAGCGTGGGGGCGCTATTGCAATGGGAAGGCTTCCTAGGTGTGCTAAAGCACCTCGAAAGCAAGGACCGCGCAGCCGCTGAGCTAAGCTGCTAAACTTAGAACCAAGCTCGCAAGCCGACCAGCACCTTGATGCCATCCGGGTCTTCACCAGCGGCACGGGCAATGTCTGCGGTTTCTCCAAGAGCGGCCTCGTATTCGATGCCTACATAGGGCGCGAATTCGCGTTTAACTTCATAGCGTAGCCGTACTCCAGGTTCGATTTTGGTGATCCCTGGACCGATCCCACGTTCGGGAATATCCTGTGCCGCCAGTTCGACCTCAATACGTGGTTGAATAATCAATTGCTGGGTGATCCGCTGGTCGTATTCTCCTTCGATCCGCGCGGTCAGGTCGCCCCGATCGGAGAGGAACAGAGCCGCGTCCACTTCAAACATATAGGGCGCAAGACCCTGAATGCCGACCACCAGATGCCCGCGCGTATCGGGTTCTGGATCAAAGCGAACACCGGCCTGTAGATCGAAGAAGGGACCGATTGCGCGGCTGTAGAGGGCCTGTATCTCGGCGTCTTCAAGCTCGCCGCCAAATTCGGCTTCACCCTCGGTTTTGAGCACGAAGCGGTTGATGTCGCCGCCGTAGAAAGCCTGCGCATCCCACAAATAGCCATCTTCACCGCCAGCTGTCGGAATGCGCGCTTCAAGCCGCTCGACCATCATTATCCCGGTGCGCATGCCCCCGTTCTCGCGAGCAAGCTGGGTGCGGCTCGGTGCCATGGCATCCTCCCCCCAGATCGCATCAGCAGCGTGCCGGGGACCATCGAAAGCGCGAGGGGGAACGGCGCTTTCCGGTGCAGCCCCCGGTGCAGACTTATCGACCGGCGAACCGTGCTGTGAGTGGTCCATGGTAGAGTGGTCCATCGCTTCGTGCGATGCGTCATCATCAGTTGAACCATGAGCGGAATGATCCATGGTGCCATGGTCCGAATTATCTTCTTTCGGCGGACACTGTTCAGGCGGGAGGTGCCCCATAGCGCAGTGATCCATCTGCGGCTCATCATCGCGTCCGTGCGCTGAATGGTCCTGCGCGGCGGCAGGGGCGGCGATCAAACTCGCGCTGGCAAGCAGGAGAACGCGCATCATTTCCCAAAAAACTCTGGCGTGCCATCGGGGAACGGACGAACGGTCACGACCTGCATCATGCCCGCGTGCATGTGGTAGAGCAGGTGGCAGTGGAAGGCCCAGTCGCCCGGCTCGTTCGCGGTGAGATCAAATGTCGCAGTGCCGCCCGGTTGCACGACCATCGTGTGCTTCAAGGGCTGGTGCATGTGATCCGCCCCATTAACCATCTCGAAGAAATGACCGTGCAGGTGGATCGGATGCGCCATCATGGTCTGGTTAACCAGCTTCACGCGCACCCGCTCATCATAGCCAAAGCGGATCGGATCGTCGGTCACGGCTGTGAACTTCTTTCCGTCGAAGCTCCACATATAGCGTTCCATGTTGCCGGTGAGATGGATCTCCATCTCGCGCTCGACCTCGCGGTGCGGGTTCATGCGCTTCGCCTTGAGGTCGGTGTAACGCAGGACGCGGTGATCGACCTTGTCGAGACCGAGGCCGGGGAAGTCCATGCGGTCGGTGGGCATGGGAGCCACCATGTCGATACCGGGTCCGATTTCGACATCGTCGGGCAGCAGCGAGGTGTCTCGCATATCGTGATCCATGCCGCCCATATCGTGCCCCATCGCGGAGTGGTCCATCATGCCCATGTCGGTCATTGTCAGAGTGGGAATCTCGCGAAGCGCAGGCGGCGCTGCGATATGGCCCCTGTGGCTGGTGAGGTTGGCAACACCCATGCCGCT
This sequence comes from Erythrobacter ani, assembly GCF_019204025.1. Taxonomy (GTDB): domain Bacteria; phylum Pseudomonadota; class Alphaproteobacteria; order Sphingomonadales; family Sphingomonadaceae; genus Erythrobacter; species Erythrobacter ani. The sequence continues at coordinate 16,346 of NZ_JAGSPB010000001.1, read as the reverse complement.
GCGATCCATTGCCTCTGCCACGATGGCGTGACTGCCATCCGAAGGGGCGACGATTACATCATAGGTTTCAGCAACACCGATCTGGAACTCGTCCACCTCGACCTCGTCCACGTCCTGCCCATCGGCCTGAATGACTGTCATCGGCACGCCGGGGATGCGGACATTGAAGAACGACATGGCGCTGCCGTTGATGACGCGCAGCCGGACCCGCTCGCCGTGCCGGAACTCCAATTGCAAGTGATCGTTAGGGCCGTGGCCGTTGATGAGATAGGTGTAGGTCGTTCCGGTCACGTCGGAGATGTCACGGGGATTCATCCGCATCTGGCCCCACATTCGACGCATCTCGCCTGTCATCTCGCCTTCGCTGGCCGTTTGCATCTGGCGCTGGAAGTAGTGCTCACCGACCTTCAGAAGCCGCATGATCTGGTGCGGGTGAATCGGGGTGAACTCCGACAGCAGCACAACGTAATCACGGTCGTAGCGCGGGTCGGGTTCGGCGCTTTCAATGATGATCGGGCCATAGTGGCCAGCCTGCTCCTGAAGGCCAGAGTGAGAATGCCACCAATAGGTGCCGGTCTGGCGCACCGGAAACTCATAGGTGAATGTCTCGCCGGGCTTGATGCCGGGGAAGTTCACACCGGGCACACCGTCGAACTGGAATGGCAGTAGCAGGCCGTGCCAGTGGATCGAGCTGTCTTCATCGAGATGGTTGGTTACGTGCAGGCGGATGTCCTGCCCTTCACGCAAGCGGATAAGCGGACCGGGCACTGTGCCATTCACCGCGAAGGCATGGCCCGAACGGCCACCCGTCAAGAAATGCGCGTCACCTATGGAGAGACTGATGTCTTCACCGGAGAGCTCGCCAAAACCTTTTTGCGCGTGGGCCAGCGAGCTACCTCGCGCCCATGCGGGCATCGGTAAGGATGCTGCGGCCGCAAGCGCAGCGGTGCTTGAAATGAAAGTGCGGCGGGTAGGATCAAAGGTCATTTTGGCTTCGGGGTTGCTGCAAACTTGCTGGTGGGATACTATACCCCCCTATGGTATGTAAACAGACAAAGACGAGATGAGCAGCACCGACAAGATCAAGCGACTGAATCGTATTGCCGGACAGGTGCGTGGCGTCGCACAGATGATCGAGGATGACCGCTACTGCATGGACATCCTGCACCAGATCGCAGCGATCAAGTCGGCCTTGGCGAAGGTCGAGAGCCAGGTGCTCAAGGACCACGCCGCGTGCTGTGTCGCGGAGGCCATCGCAAGCGGTGATGAAGCCGAACAGCGACAAAAATTTGAAGAACTCGTCGAGCTTCTCGAACGCACCCGCAAGTAGGAACCGCTCCCATGAAACAGCCAAAGACTGCAACGCTTTACCGGATGGTGATGCCCGACCATGTGTGTCCCTATGGCATCAAGTCGAGATGGCTCCTCGAAAGACGGGGCTATCAGGTAGACGATCACTACCTCACCACCCGTGAGGAAACCGACGCTTTCAAGGAGAAGCATGGCGTCAAGACCACGCCGCAGGCATGGGTCGGTGATGAACGCATCGGAGGCTACACCGACCTTGCAGCGCATTTCGGGAACCCTGTCGAGAAGGAGGGCACAAGCTATCAGCCGGTCGCTGCGCTCTTCGGCATGATGGCACTGATGGCATTGGGTGCGGCATGGGTCGCCACCGGGCAACCGCTGTCGATCCTAACCGCCGAGTGGTTTGTGAGCTTTTCGATGTGCGGCCTTGCCTACCTCAAGCTGCGCGATGTCGAGAGCTTTTCGACCATGTTCCTGAATTACGACCTGCTGGCGAAGCGCTGGGTGCCCTACGGCTACATCTACCCGTTCGCCGAGGGGCTGGCAGGTGTCTTGATGACGGCGCATATCCTAAACGTAATCTCGATCCCCGTCGCGCTCTTCATCGGTACGATTGGCGCGGTCAGCGTCTTCAAGGCGGTCTATCTCGACAAGCGAGAACTCAAATGCGCCTGCGTCGGAGGCGACAGTAACGTACCGCTTGGGTTTGTCTCGCTCACCGAGAACCTCTTCATGATCGGTATGGCGTTCTGGATGCTGGTGAAGCCGGTAGCCGGATGAGACCGTGTGCCGATAGCTACGTTAGCGGTTCCTAAGCCAGAAACGAGCGAGGCTTTGACAAAGAGCTGAAGGTCAAGGTGATAGTTCGATAGAGCAACTTACGGGCCTTTGAACTTCAGTTGCTTCGCTATTGCAGCGCTCCAAAGCTTCCCGGTTTGCACTCAAAATGGTCTGCGCCTCTGCCAGTTCTTCCCATGCTTCCGGGTTCTGCGACTGGATCATCCGAATGCCCGCTTCCACAATAGTCGGTTCACCAATGGCTTTGCGGGCCATCCATTCTGGCCAATGCCAAGATTCGGGCATGGCGCGGGCGATGGTGCCAGGGAGGATCGACCATAGCAGGATACCGGCAGCGAACCCCGCGCCTGCAAAGCGCCAGGTCTGGCGCTTTTGCTCGTCCTCGGTGAGGACACGCCCGACAATTGCAGCGAGGCGACCGGTTGCATTGTCCAGGTCTTTGCGGCCCTGTCGGAAAAGGTCGCTGCTATCGCGCAGCATGTTGAGCGAGGCGCGTTTGATCTGAACTGCAATGTCTTCCGGGGTCAACTCGATGGCGGGCTTGTTGCCGATTGCGGTCAGCGTCTTGGAGACCTGTGCCAGCTGATCGGCCATCTGGCCGAGCGTTGCCGTGTAGTCCGGGATGACGATGTCGGCTCGCTCCCTGGCCATGTTCTGGACCGTGTGGCGCACCATCGCCATTTCGCCTTCGAGACGGGCGAAGGCTTCCGTTGCCGGATCGGATTCTGCCACCGGCTCCGGTTCTGGGTCGGGGGCGGGTGGCTCCTCAGCTTCCAGGTCCAGTTGCACTTCTTCGATATGGTCGTCTTCCATGTCGTTTCTCCTAAATGCCCATGTCGAAAGCACGGGTGCGCTCGCGAGTTAGGGTTGCGGTGAGTTCGTTGGCGATGCTGCGTTCGGGCTTCGGATCGATGCCGAGTTCACGCGTCTTTCCGCGTAGCAGGCCTTCCACCTGCGGATCGCGTCCAAGCCCCTTCGCCAGTTCGGTCAGCTTTGCCGACACACGGGCAGCGCCTGTACGGTCGCCTTGCTGCTCAAGCTGCCTGCGTGCCGTGCTCAGCCCCTGCCAGTCGCTGACGAAACGCTCGGATCGCAGCGCCGGATCGGTGCGCACAGCGGCCTCTTGGCTCATGACGCGCATGGCCTCCTGGCTGCGCCCGCCAACGGCCTCTGCAATCAACTCAGGACGCCGATCCAGCGCCTTGGCGAGATCGGCAACGGCATAGGGCCGGATCGCTTCGAGTGCCTTTCCTGCCTTCTCCAGCGCGTCGTTCTGGTGCGGGAGCACGGGCAAGCCCTGGGCCTGCATCGTGCCGATATCGCCAAGCGCCCGGGCGTAGCGTTCGACCGCGCGACGCTGGTCGTCTTGCATGTTCGCCAATGCCGGAATCGGCTCAAGCTGCCGCGCCTGCGGACGGAAGTTTCCGAAGATGGACTTGGCGCGTTTCGGCACCTGCCGAACGATCTCGAAGACCCTCTCACCGAAGGTGATGCCGCGCAGTTCGGCGAAGGCCTGCTCGGGCTTGTAATCGCCTGCCATGTCCTTCCCGCGCTCGCGGCTCAGCGTGCGGACAAGTTTCGACTGATCGGCGAAGTCGTCGCGGCCATAATGTAGCGCCAGCCCTTCACGGTGGCGCGACATGGCGACATAAGCGGAATGGCTGTTCATGCCCGGTGTGGCGAGCACATGGGCGCGGTCCACCGTCATCCCCTGCGCCTTGTGGATCGTGGCCGCGTAACCATGATCGATGTGGGAATAATCCTTGGTGTCGAAGACAACCTCGCGGCCATCGTAGGTTCGCACCGCCATGCGCTGCGCGCTTGCTTTCGCGACCGTTGCTAGCGTCCCGTTCTTCACGCCAAGCCCCCGCTCGTTGCGCAGGAAGATGATGCGGTCGCTCGATGCAAATTGTCGCTCGCCGCGTGCCGTCTTGATCGTAGCATCGGAACCTAGCGCGCCAGCCTCGCGCATTCTCCCGCGTGCCATCTGGTTCAACTCGCGGACCTCGTCATTGGTATGGGTAAGGATGATCCGGCTGTCGCCGGGGCAGTTCTGGCTTTCCTGATCCCACCGCTCGATCAGCGTCGTTCGTGCATCCTCGCGCGTGTCGGCGGCATGGACCATGCCGCGCTCTTCATAACTACGGATCGCTTCGCCGGTTCGGCCCGTGGCGAGCTGCCGGGTCGCATCCTGCTGCCAAGCGGAAAGCTGGCGGCGGACCTCGCTGATCTCAACGCCGCCGTGCCGCTCATGGATCGCACGGAAGGCAGCGCCTGCTTCGATGGCCTGAAGCTGCTGCTGATCACCGACCAGGACAGCCTTCGCACCGGCGTTGGCGGCATGGGACAGCACGCGCTCCATCTGGCGTGTGCCGACCATGCCCGCTTCATCAATGATGAGTACGTCGCGCGAAGTGAGCTGCTCGCACCCCTTGCCCCATTGATGCTCAAGACTGGCTATGGTGCGCGATGCGATGCCGGAGCCATTCTCCAGACCCTCGGCGGCAATGCCGGACAGGGCCGCGCCGCGCACATTGTGGCCCGCACTTTCCCATGCCTCGCGCGCCACGCCCAGCATGGCGCTTTTGCCGGTCCCGGCATAGCCAACGACAACCGCAAGACCCTTGCTGTTGGTGACGTGCTCGAAGGCCGACTTCTGCTCGCCGGAAAGGACCAGACCGCGCTTCGCAGCGCTGGCGTATGCGGCACTTCGCTGGACATCATTGACGCTGTGCTTGGCCCGCTGCGCCATCGCGTCGGCGGCACGATGCAGCCGCTGTTCGGTCTCGATCATCGCCCGCGATGTGAACCGATCCTGCCCGCGACCGTCCTTCCCCAGTGCGATCAAATCGGTGGAGCCGCGCACCGCATTGTAGGCGGCATCGAACTGCTCGTTGCCTTCGCTATGCCGGTGAACAAATGCAGCAAGGTCGCGCTTGGTGAACGTCGCCTGCTGGTGCGTGATCGCATCCAAGGCCAGCGAGGGATTGGCGATTATGCGCGCGCCATTGCGCTGGGCGATTGCGCGGTGTTCTTCGATCCGCTCGGCCTCCAGTCCGCGCCCGCCTATGCGCGAGGCGGCGGGACCGATCTTGTCTTGCGGTTCCAGCGCAATGCCCTGCGCTTCCAGGCTGCGGTGATCGATCCGCGCGTCGATGTCGCGTTCGGCCAAGGCGCGATTGACACGATCGGCCCAACGCTCGCGCCATTGCTCGATCAGCGCGGTCTTGTTCCAGTCGCGGACCTTTGCGCCAAAGCCGTCCTTGGTAACCTCGCGCATCGTGAGCATGACATGTGCGTGCGGCTTGGCCTTGCCGTCCTCGCCAATATCCCAATGCAAATTGAGATCGGCGATCATCCCCTTCTCGATGAACTCCGCCTTCACGAACTCGCGCGCAAGCTTGATGTTGTCTTTCTTCGTCAGCTCGCGCGGCAGAGCGAACTCCACTTCACGGGCAAGCTGGGCATCCTTGCGCTTTTCGGCGGCCTCAACTGCATTCCACAGCGTGGCCCGGTCGGCGAAGGCTTCGGGCGCGCCTTTGGGCAGCATCACTTCGGAATGAAGGACGCCTGCCTTGTTGGTGAAATCATGGGTTCTGTCGATCCGCTCATCGTGCAGTCGCTCGCCAGAACGATAGGCTGCGGCCGCCACGGCACTGCGTCCGCTAGACCTTCCGATGACCTTTGCGCTGAAGTGAAAGATTGCCATGACGGCAATCCAGTTACACCGCAAACGCCACGTCGGCACGACGTATAAGCGCGCCCTCTCATGATAAAATCCTGATCGGGACTAGGCCGTATCACACTGTCCCGGCTACCTTACTGCATTGAGAAAGCTCACCGATTATCATGGCTCCATGACACCAACGATGGAGACAACACATGCGCAAACCCCGCGATTTTGATTCGGAACTGAAGGCCCTGGCCGACAAGGCAAAGCAGTTGAAGGAACGCCGCGTGCGCGACCTAGGCGCGCTGGTCACGGCAACCGGAGCCGACGCGCTCGATGCCGATGTCCTGGCTGGCGTGCTGCTCGACGCGGTTGCCAACACTGACAAGGCCACGGGGGAGGGCTGGCGCAAGCGCGGCGCGGCGTTCTTTCAGGGCAAGTCACGCGACACTGCGAACGGACCTCGCCAGCAGCAGGAAGGCACTCTCGCGCTCGATGGCGGCGCAGCATCGGCTTGAGGCGGCAAAGGCACGAACCGACATGCGCGAATGGCAGGTCAAACGACGCGAGCGGACCCGGCAACTGATCGAGCTGGGCGGCCTGGTCGCGAAGGCCGATCTGGTCGAGCTAACCGATGATGATCGCGCCGCGCTCTACGGCGCGTTCCTCACGGTCGCAGCCAAGTTGCGCGGGCCGGATGGGGCGCAGGCGCTGGTGCTCTTTCGGCGCAAGGGAAAGCGGGCGTTTGAGGCGGAGCAATCAGGCTGATCGGCAGAGGAGAGCGGCTCCAATCTCTGCAAATTGGAGTCGATTGCTTGCGTCAGCTTTGCGCCCCAATCCAAGACGTAGGTTGCCGGATTCCTCGCTCCTGAAAGCAGACGCTATCTTGCCAATGGAATCTAGCTGCGCTGAGGTCGACAAGTCTAGATTTTGAGACGTTGTTGCCCATCTTTGTAGAATGGCTGCGCAGCATCAACATTATGTTCCAAAGCTCCTTCTTCGCGGCTTCCTCAGCTGTGACCCCAAGCGCGCTGCGAAAGAGCAAGTTCACGTTCTCGATCTCGAAGCAGAGAGATCCTTTCCAACGGCCATCGACAACATCATGGGCGAGCGTCGCTTCAACGAATTTTGGGTCGATGATGATGTGCTTGCGACCATTGAGCCATGGACAAGTCGCATTGAGTCGCATCTTGCCCCCATCATCGAACGGATCAGGGTGGAAAAGACGCTGGAACGCACACCAGAGGAGGTCGCAAACCTCGCGTTTCTAGTGGCCTTCCAGTTCGTAAGAACCAAGGGCATGCGTTTGATGCCAGAGCGGCTAGATGATCAACTGCGTCGGCATGTGAAAAGGATGGGCTTCGACCTAGCGAAGGTTGATGGCTTGATGAACCTCGACGAGGAAGGGCTCAAAAAAGAGCACATCCGCCATCAGGTGCAGAATCTCGAAAAGTATGCCGAGATCATGGCCGAAAAGGAATTCTTTCTAATGACGCCGCCGGATGGGCGTTCATTCTATATAGGCGATCATCCCGTGGTACTGCACAATGACGAGCCAAGGACTGTGCATACTGGCCACTTGGGCATTGGGGCCGCCTATATCCAGATCTACTTGCCGCTCGGGTCAGACGTGATGCTCTGCGCCTATGACAAAGCAGTGCTCGGCAAGATGATGAAGGCGTCTGACGAAATCCGCGACAAGGAGGTAGCGGGATACGCGCTGTCCAAGCTAATGGCCGGAGAGATTTCCCGCGAGCAGATGAAGCAAGCTGTTGATGCTGCTCGCGACCTCGATCCGGTGGCGGCTCTGATAAGGGCCATTAGAACTGGCCAACCGATTGCGGTCGGTCCCGAACAGGTCGAGTGTTACAATTCACTGCAAGCATTCTTTGCACATAGGTTCGTGATCGATCCTGATGATAGCTTTACCGTTGCACGTGACATGATTGGCGAGAGAAATTCGGTTGCACAGGAGGAACAAGCGGCTGAACGGGAAAATCTCGCTGCGAAGTACTTTCCTGAAGCTGACCTTTCAAAGATGGGCAAACCGACTACGGAGAGGCGTGGGCACTAGCCCAACAAGCGGCCTTCTAACCATTTGTCGCTTGCTGTCTTCAATCAAACTGCAGCAGACCTTCCGCTATCGGCCCAGCGGAATGCATTGAGCCTTAGAGAATGTCTGCAATGTTTGAGAAGTTGGTAACCGTCACTTTATCAGACATCGATTTCAGCGAATACTCCATCGGCACTGGATAGCGGAACATCAGATGGCTCTCGAGCTCTGTCGCGACCGACAGCGAGATATATCTTTCCAAAGCTCCCCTATCCTCAATCAGGATATCCATCCGATCTAGGTGGCGCTTGAGATAATCGGGTTTGCCCTTGCTGTTGAGCTCGCCGCGATAATCAGCAAGCTGCTCTGCCATCTCTCCAAGGGTCTTTCGAAATTGCACGTCTTTGCATTCAATGATCAGGATCCGCCCTGTTTCTTCGTGCCATGCCAAGACATCTACATCGCCAAAGTCTCGTTCGGTGGCTCGGCCTAGGACTTTTGTAATCTTCACCTCGGTTTCAGCCCGCCAGCCGCTAGCTCGGCACGATTCCGCTACCTTCTCTGCGAATCTAGTTCCCCGTCTGCCTTCTGCCTTGTGCTTCCAAGATCGCATCTTTGGCTTCAGCTGATCTTCTGGAAATGTTCCATCAAGCAGGTTCGCCATTGCATACCACACCGCCTCCTGAATCATGCCCGGTGCGAAAAGTAGCAGGGGGTCCTGTGCATCATCGAGTTGCACGATTGGGCGCCGTAGAAAAGAGAGCTCCCTCCTGAATTGCCACATTCTAAGGTCGCGTTGCTGAAATCCAGCAGGAAGCTCGTCAAACGACGTTCGGCGCGGCAATGTAAGGGCATTGAGCATGTTCTCGATCGCCCCCTCACGCACTTCTATCTTATCGCTTTCAACCTGGCCTAGTTCACTTCTCCTCATTTGAAGCACTGCCTTGCCGCGCTCTATTCCAATCTCTTCGAAATGGCTGATCAGAAGGCAAGTTTCGTCAAATGTTGCGCCATATTGCTCTTCCCAGGCTTCCAAGAAGGCGGGTTCTGGCTCTTTCTCTGTGTCATCGTCGTCATCAAATTCGGTCACAAACTCCGCGTATCGATCAATGTCGTGCTGCGTCCGTACTCGCACAGTATCGAGTGAGTGGGGCTCGAAAATCTCATCGACAAAGTCAAAGTTCGCATGAACGTCACCGAGCGGAGTGATGCGCAACTCTGGGTTCATTACGCCCCAGCGAATAGCATCTGAAAATCCTCCAAGGTGGTAGAGCTCTCCTGCCCGAGCCATCAGGCGCGATAACTCCACTTCACCGGCCCTTTCGCCTTCACCAAGGGGCGACGTGCAAGACGCCATTTCTACTAGCATACGCGTGGATTGAAAAACGGCGTTAAGGCGAAATTGGTGTTCCGCAATCCACTGCATTGCCGCGGCCTTATCTTCTCTGATTGCGATGACGGCTCTCGCAGTTCGGCGCCACCTTTCGCGGTCGACGACTGAAATTTCATAGTTTCGCACCAAGAAATGGATCAGATCAGCGCGTTCAAACCGTGCAAGATCACGCAGCAGCTCGCGCTTTAAGTCTTCAACCAATGCATTGAGGAATGAAGTACATTCCTGCTTGCCCTTGATCTTGTTGCCCGCTTTGCGCTCCCGAACTCGCCAACCCAACCCTAGCTTTAGATCAGCGTCATCATAGTCATCGATGTAGGTCACGTGGCCGTGAAGGTCGCCGCGTAAATGATCACGAACTCCCTTGGCTTTGAAAGCATGGCCGTGTCGGACCTCAGGGCTCTTTACGATCGCTTGAACAAGGATATTGGCGTCTGCAGCCTTTGACTTGCCCAGTTCGAGTACGCCTTGAACTAAAGCCGAAACCAAAGCTGTTTCTGCTACATTCTCGACGTTCTGAAAGGCTCGCTCGAACTTCGCTTCGCACCGTGTTCGCACCGTGCAATTGGCGTGGTCGACCTCGACCGAGATAGTCGCCAAAGCCTCGACAGCAGAAATCGGTCCTTCGCTCTCATATAGATCAGTGGGACGTTGATCGAATGCGGCTTCCCAGTAAATTGGTCCGGCAGGCAAACTGCCGATTGCATCAAGTACCGGAGCCGCCCGTGCTAGCCACATAGATATCATTCTGAAACGCTCGTAACGAATGAAGCCAGGCACCTCATCAGGGGCTATTGCCGCAGCCCACCATGGTCTCTTGGGAGCAATGAAGCACGATAGAATTGGATCGTTAGAGCCATCATCTTGGGCGTAAAGTGGGGCTTCTTCATCCTCTTTCAGCTTGGAAATCGCGTTCTTTCGAATTCTGATCCATCGGTCGTCAATGAATGGCGCTACAATCGGATCATGGACCGTCCGAACTTCGTGTCGCAGCGCTCGTTGACTATTTTGGTCGATCAGAATGAATGCTGGTCCGCCGTCTGCAAATTCGTCGGGCATTTGTCCATGCGGAATGAGGTGGCTGTCCAGACTTCGGCTCCAGGCCACGAGATTGATGAGCCCATTTATGTTTTGGAGCGAGGCACCTAGTCCGGTCGCCTTCTTCTTTGAGTTCAATATCCGCCAGAGCGTCAATGGTTTGAAGTCGGGGAGCCAGCTCAGCGTGAAAAAGTCGTAGGCCGACAGAAATGCATACTCCCATCCGTCCCGATCTAGCTCTGGCATCCCCGCCGCCAATGGCCTTCCTATCCCGCAAGATACAAAGACCTGAAGACAACCTTTGAAATCTGGGTCTTCCGGGACAGTCGACCAAGAGAAGTCTATCCATTCCTCGATATGATCGCTGAATGTTACTGCAGCAGGATTGAGCCCAACCAGGCCGGTTTCCTCGATCGCCTCCAAGGAATCAGCCACAAAAACAAAGTTCACATAGCGGCCTATGTCCACTTGAATGGTCGCACCGGTTACGATGTGCCCATCGATCTTATGAAATTTAAGATTAGGATCTCGTCTGTCGCCCAATAGAGGCGTGCGGGCAAAGAGCTTGGCGTACTCGCGCCCCAGTCCAGCCGCGAAATGTTCGCGCATGCCCGAGGCGAGCATGCGATCAATAATGAAGAGACGAATTGCAGCACTTACGGCGCTTGGCAGTATGAGATAGACATGGCTGGCGTCGCGAACCAAAGGGTGCTTCTCCAGAAGACTTGAGCCCAAGCTTTGGTCGACTAGCTCATCGCGCTTTCTCACTTCGAAAATGAAAGGCGAAAGCGCTAAGGGGTTAATTCCAGCTTCTTCCAATTCGCCAAATGAAAAGCGTACCCAACCTCTGTAGCGGGCCAGCTTAGAAACCTGGCTGGCATTCAACGTTTCGCTCGGCAACTCTTCACCAAGGCAATTACGATCAACACCGGCTCGCTCAGCAGCCATGTCAGAAAGTTTGAGTAGCGCAAACACACATTCTCGAAGCTCATCATATGAGCTGTTTCGAGGCATGTCAGAAATGGTATTGAGGAATAGCTGCAGATAAAAAGTGTTGCCCTCCCAGACGCCTTCCAGAATTCGGAAGTTACCCTGTTCAGTCCGAACAGAAGAGGCGAACAGGTCCTCGGCAGGGTCTTCCAAACGCGCACAGAACGACTCTTCCATTGCGGCGAACAGCTTTGCAGCGAGCTTCGGGTTAAGTTTCTGCCTGCCGTTTGCTTGATGAAGCACAATATGGACTAGTGCTTCCAACCTTATGCAGTTGCTTTGGAGACTAGGGTCGAGCAGCATCCCTGCAAAAACTGAAGCCGCTTTGAGAGGATCGAGGCTTGAGATCCTTGCGAAGGGCGCTTGGTCTTCATCAAAGAAACTTCGAATTGGAGTTTCGTTGAACATCCCTGGAAACATACCCGCGAGATCAGCAAGCATTTCGATCCTATTTGGATCGGGTTCACTTACTTGTTTCTCAGCCATAGTCTGCGATTCCTATGTAATTCTTGAAAGATGCCGCATGATAAGTTCTTTAGATCCGATACAACAAATCGGCGTGATATGCCGCGATATCCTTTTTGAGTTTCCAGAAACTCGCGGTCAGTGCGTTGGTGTTTCTGCGCTGCTTTCTCAAAGACTTTCTTCTGTCGAATGCGAGAACTACGTGGCCCTTGGATCGCTGAAATGCAGGGGCAAATTAGCCTTCAAATACTCTCGTCCGATCAGCTCAGAACCGGGCGTTGCGCAGTGGGACGGTCACGCCTGGGTAATCACAGCCAATGATACCCTGATTGACCTGTCGTTATTGAGAACCGCAGGGGCATTGCCCAAGCACTCTAACCTTAGAAGATATCTCGACGAAGAAGGCTTGCTCGGCAAAGGGGTCGCATTGATGCATAAGCAGGCAACCCATCATCTAGCCTATTCTGAGAAGGAGCGCCTAGGCCATGCACTTTTTGCGCCTATCATCGCTGGGTTATATGTGAAAAATGGGCTTCAGCCGCCGCATTCAAGTTGATCACCTTAGACAGATCTGACTCGATTCTAGGCTTCTCCAGCAAACCAGCTAAGCTCCACACCGTCTCGTTTCTAACTCTTCAGGACCCGATCATTTTTCTCATCAAGCAGGAATAAACGGAATGTGGGTTGGGACAGTGAGGACGCGCTGAAACTCACCGAAGCCACCGAAATCTAAAACGGGCCGGCACCTCGACTGCTTTCGCTGCCCTCCTCTCCAAAAGCTGACAGTCCGCTTCCGGCCCATAGGTGGACGTTCGCCATTATCGGATCCAATGACTGCTATTGAGCGCAAAAGCAGGCTTCTATTTGCTTTGCACGGCTATAACCTAAGTTGTCGCGAAGGACTCTAATTATCTTCCGGATTTCCGGCTGACTTCAACGGTGACAAATAGGTTTCGACAGCAAGAGCTCCAATTTCCAATCCCATTGCGGATCCGACCTCTGTAGAAGTTCGATAATGAACGCCATCATAAATGCGCGCATCTGAAACCTCTTGGATGAAGTCGTCCACACTCGTCCAGCTCCTTCGGGCGCCACCATCCGTGTAGCTTACAGTCCACAATTCCGGTGTTGCATTCTCCCCGATTTCGGCCTTCAAAATAGCGCCGACGGTTCCCGCCACCACGCAATGGGCGCATGGATATTCAGGATGCATCGGAGTGGGAATGAAAGGTACCCACGCAGGATCTGTCAGGGTGCCTTCATTGCCATCGATATCAGCGTTGCGGATTGCAGTTATGGGCCGCCAAAACCCGTAGTGATATTTCGCCTCGAACACCGCTATCATGGCATCATCCGTTGCCCTCGTCACGGCTGCAAACAGGCGCGCGTTTTGTGTGACGTCGCGTCCCGGCATATTGGCGACGGAATGCACAACACCATGATAGATTGGCGGTAAAGTCGCCTCCCAGAACTTCGCCATTCTTGTCTGTTCTTCGGAACGATCCTCACTATTCCTGCTGCCCATTCTCTTGACTGCGTTAAAGTCGCGCACCCAGACATCACTTGCTAATTTTGGCGGAGGTCCCGGACGGAATCTGGTCGGGTCAGAAAACATCCAGGGCTTACGGTTTGCCCAACTCGGCACAGCCGGTATCGTCGTTGGAACATAGTTGCCGGCCGTTGTGTAAGGCCTGTATGTTTCCGGATACTGGCTGCCGTCATTCTTACGCGCGGCCCAGACGGTGTTTGCTGCTTGTTGACCGATTGCAATGCCTTGGGCCTTCTCATCACCGTCCTCGATCTTCGCCAAAGCCTCCGCATATACTTCCTCAAGCTCGCGGCTCCTGTCAGGCATCAGATACAATAGCGAAACCCGGACAGCTGATGCGATCGCGGCGTCTATTGATGAATTGTCAGCTGCTTTCAGAGGAAGGGAGGCCGGATACTTTTTTGTGATGGCATTGACAGCTTCATAAACTGACGTGTGCACGATCGCTAAAGCCCGGTTAGAATGTGCTGTTCGTAATTTTGCATCAACAACAATTTCTCGCGCCTTTATATTCCATTCCATCACACTATCGGCGCGGGCATCAACGCTCGCACCTAGCGCGAAAAAGACCCCCGAGACCAAAAGAATTTTATGTTTTTGCAGATTGCGCATGATCGCTCCTGTGTGGCTCTTGCCCACTCCAGAGGCGGTGGGATTAAGCGCTGTCGGTCGTCGGCTCATTCTATGATGCGCTCTAGTCCTGAAGTAGGACCCTGTGGTACAGATAGTGTACTCGCAATATTTCAAACCTTGAACAATTGTCACAGGCAGATCGCGGTATCGCTAAATGGACCGAAGGACAGCAAACATGATTAAGGCGCCTGGCTACGGTCAATACTGCCCTCTCTCGATGGCCGCAGAAATATTATGCACGCGTTGGACAATGCTTGTGATGAGAGAATTGGTTTTCGGCTACACGTCCTTCAATGACATCAGCAGAGGAGTGCCCCGGATGTCACGTTCTCTTTTGTCCAGCAGGCTTAAAGAGCTGGCAAATTCTGGCATTGTCAAAAAGACGAAATCGCCAACTCACAACCACACCAAATACACACTTACACCGGCTGGCGATGCGCTCAGCAAGGTTGTTTTCAGTATGGCGGATTGGGCACAAGAATGGCTCCGGATAGAACCCGCGCTGGAGGATTTTGACAGTGATCATTTGATGTGGAACATCCGCCACAAAGCAAAACCGCATCCTGAACTTCCCAATCCGTTCATTGTCCATTTTTTTCTGCATGACCAGACAAAAAAACGCCAGGACAGCTGGCTGATATTTGAGGGAGATCAGGTTGACCTATGCATCATAGACCGCGACTTTGACGTCGATATGCAGATCAGCGTAACCGCCAAAACTCTGGCTAGGATCTATCTGGGAAGATCTGAACTTGACGATGCGATTGCAACGGGAGAACTGGAAGTCCTCGGTGACGAAAAGTATGCCAAACTTCTTCCCGAGTTGCTGGGCCGGAGCCGATTGGCCAATATACTCATACAACCTGAAGAGCGTCGTGCTTCTGTTCCCGGAACGTGACAGGATTTCCAATTTCCGCTCTGGGGATAAAGGTTTAGTTCCCATTTCTTATATCAGCGACTGCTTTCCACTCGGTTGTGGCCATCTATCGCTGGCGGCATGGGGGCCGGTAATGGTCGCTCCGCTCACAGAGGCAACAGGGTGTAGAGCGGTCCTTTAGCTGCCGAGACCTCGCTTCGCGTCGGAGATGGGGTGGTCATAAGACGCTGGGGCGGTGTCATCAAAGGTGGCTATTCTAAGCGGAGAATGAGCTCTGTAGGAGCAGGCTTTCGATCCGAAATACCCCCCACCATGTTCGTGAGCTTGGTTGGGTAGTCGGCTCCCATCAAAAGATGCAACCCGACTGCTGGTAAACCATGGGTCCCACTGCGTCTTTTCTGCTCGGCGAAAAACTCCAGTGCCTGCGTCGTCCTGTCGCGACTTGAAATTTCCTCGAAACCCGCGTGCGCCGACGCTTCTCGATAGGTTTGCAGGTCTGCAAGAAATGAATTTTCCGCGACGCTTGCCCAAGGAACGGGGAATGAAACCGGCTCAGATCCAACTTTCATGATGTCGTAAATCGCGAACAGGCCGTCAGAGCGCAGCACGCGCGCAACCTCTGCCATTAGGGCGGGTTTGTCAGGGACGTTCATGCCAACATGCAGCATCAACGCAGCGTCGAAGCTATCATCATCGAATGGTAGCTCAAGCGCACTGGCAATCTGGAATTCGGTCATCCCACCCATATCGACTAACTCGCTCAACGCTGTCGCCGTAAGAGTGTATTCTGATGTGAGATCAATGCCAGTAACATGTGCTCCAGCCCGTTCCGCAACAAAACGGGCGGTGCCACCAATACCTGAACCAATATCAAGAACCTTCATCGCAGGTTTTAGTTCGAGTTGATCGATCAGTGCAGCCGTTGCAGAAATCCCCCCAATGTGGAACTCGTCCACTGGCTTCAAGTCCTGTGATGTCGCAGATGCGGACGAGACTCCGGTTTCGGCGAGCGCTTCAATGATCCGTTGAAGCAGTCCTTCTTCGGCATAATGTTCAGATAAGTCAGCTTCGAATGCCATATGAATTACTCCAGGACGAACGCGCTGGTTACACAGGCTTAGCGGCGATCGGAATTTATCAGTGATCAGACCCGTTAGCTGATGTCCGCAATATCGTGTCGAAAGCGGCCGTCTAGCTTCATTCTAGCATTCTTTTTGGGCGGACCTTCGAGTAACGCGACTGCGGGAACCAGCTCACAATTGTGCGCATCAAATGGTGTGAGCCAGTAGCCTTCAAGCCGTGTTGTGAAATGGCATCTCTCACATCGACATCTCCCATCCATACTTCTGCGATCTCCGCAATCTTCGCATGGAGATAGAAATCCACGTCTTTGCCGGGATCATCTGTGCACAGGTCCACTTCGCCCGCTCCGGCGATGACCCACCAACGTCCGTGGTTTTCAACATCACTTAGCGTCACGCTGATCACTGTCTCGCCATCCGGCAACTCGTCAGTCCGAAGCGAGCGGTGGAAATCCCACATGAAACTCCCGGCATCGAGGTCTTCGTCACA